>CAVRZS010000007.1:0-91216 GCA_963725745.1 uncultured Chloroflexia bacterium | reverse complement strand
GGCGCGGACTGTTCGGCGAGCCGGGGATCTTCCCGGCGAGCGCGGAGCCGCAGGTAGGACGAACTCACCTCGGAATCGACCGGTCTGCGAGGTCCTGTGACTTGGGTCGCTCGCGCCTGTCGGCCGTGGGCGCCAGCGGACAATGAGAGGATCATGGACTCAACCGAGGTGGAAGCAAGCGCATGACGTGAGACGTCGATCGCGACAGGGAAAGAGAAATGCGTCAGTTCGTGACCTCGAAGGATGGCACCAGGATTGCCTACGAAACCGTCGGCAACGGGAAGACGGTGCTGATCGTCCTCGGCGCTCTCAACTCACGGAAGTCTGGCATCAAGCTCGCCAAGCTCCTCGCATCCACGTTCAGGGCCGTGACGTACGACCGACGCGGACGCGGCGACAGCTCCGACTCCGGGTCATATTCGCCCGAGCGGGAAGTCCAGGACATTGCGGCCCTGATCGACGCGGTCGGCGGAGCGGCCTGCCTCTACGGTCATTCTTCAGGAGCCGCCCTCGCGATCTCGTCCGCCGTCAAGCTGCACAAGAAGGTCGCGAAGCTAGCCATCTACGAAGCGCCCTACTCGCTGGACAGCGCCGCGCGCAAGGCCGCCACGGAGTACTACGCGGCGCTCCGGGGAGCGCTCGCGTCTGAACAGAACGGCGAGGCCGTCGCCCTCTTCGTCCGATCTGTGGGAGTGTCTGACGCCCAGGTTCAGGCCATGAGGCAAATGCCGATGTGGAAGGGCCTGGAGAAGCTGGCCCCGACGCTGATCTATGACAGCGAAGTCCTTGGCAAGGGGCACGCTCTGCCGGGGGCTCTCCTTGCGCGTGTCAGGGCGCAGACGCTGGTCATGCACGGAGGTGCCGGATCTCCTGCCATGCGCGATACCGCCCGGGCGATCAGTGAAGCCATCCCCAAGGCGGAGCTTCGCACGCTCGCCCGCCAGACTCATGGTGTGAGCCCAAAAGCCCTCGCACCGGTCCTGGGCGAATTCTTTGCTTGACCACGATCGGATGGGGACGTGGTCGTCGTCATGAACCTGGTACGCGTCAACGGGTGATCAGGAGGCTCCCGAGCCGTATGACGGCGTGATGCTCTCGCCTGGCCGGAACATGATGACGCCCGGTCGCCCGCTGACCCTGCCGATCGGTCGGGCGCGGTGCGGAGCCGGGACGTCTACGTCAGCTGGCAGAGATGTGGCTGCACCCATCCGAGCGCGACGTACGCGACGAGACGATCCCATCAGCCACCCAGGTCGTCTTCGAGCGCGCGCCGCCCCCGCGGCGAGAGGGCGTACACCCCGCGCTCGACCCGCTCGAACCACCCGTACACGTTCGACTGCAGGATCGGGCCTGCGTGCGGCACGTCGCCCGCGGCGCGGATCGTCCGCAGGGTGGCCGGACCCGCCTCCAGTCGGGCGAGGCAGCGCAGGGCTTCCTGCCGGTAGGCCGTCATGATCGGGCGTCGGACCGAGCCGCCGCTCGTCGGGTCGCCGACCCGCCGGCGGTGCTCGTCCAGCAGCCGGGCCGTCCGAGCGCGCGACGTCCGCGGTCGGTAAGGGAGGGGGTCGAGCACGATATCGGCGCGATCGCCGGCGACAACGATCAACCCCAGGCCGAGGCGACGACACAGCCGCCGGGCGTCATCCGGCCGGCGCGGCCAGGTGCCGACCGCGAGATAGACGGCATCCGTGAGCGCCAGCCGGTCGATGCCCTGCAGGACGAGGGCGAGATTGAACGCCCGCTTGAGCTCGACGATCACCGGCGGCTCGTCGCCGCGGACTGCAACCACGTCGCAACCGACGACCTCGCCCTTGACGACGTAGCCTTGGCCCTCGAGCAGCACCTTGACCGGCCCGTAGAGCTCGGTCTCGGGCGGGGCGGCGGCCCGTGTCCGCGCGGCTGTCACAGGCCTACGGTGCCACGGCCGGCGACGGCGCGACGGACGAACCGGCCGGGTGCGGCCGGCCGAGTGACGCGCAAGGCGATAGGTCTGCTACTTGAATTCGGCAGGCATGCCCGGTCAAGGGTAGGCAGCGGGCTCGTGTGCGCGGCATCGACCTTCGCAGACGGCGATTCGCAACAAATGGCACTGCCCTCGCGAGCGATATCGCGGTCAAACGAAGCGGAGTCGAGGCCCAGAGCTGCCGCCTTCGGAGTCAAAAGCAATGAACAAGTTCGTCCTCGCGGCCGCGATGGTGGCCGCTCTGATCCTCGCGGCATGCGGCGCATCCAGGCCGACGTCCAGCCCGTCGACCGTGCCATCAGCCGCGCCGAGCCAGGGCGCGGTGTCGCCGACGCCGAGCACGCAGTCGTCGCCATCGGCGTCGCCGTCAGCCGGGTCGATCGCGACCCCCGTCGGCACGCCTGCGGCCACAACCAAGCCCTCCACGGAGCCGACGCCCGTCGCGTTATCGCGCGCCGAGAAGTATCTCGTCGACGGGATCATGCGTGGCGAGAGCGACTGCTCGCCGGTCCGCGGCGCGAACCTTCCGGGTCTGGCGATCGCCGGGATCGACTGCGACCTGGTCGGCTCGCCGGCCGCGCGGATGGGCTTCTATCTCTTCAAGAACGATGACGACATGCTGGACGCGTACATGTCCCGCGTGTCGGTCGAGAACCTCGTCGTCGAGAGCGGCGCGTGCGTTCCCGGCGAGGGGTGAAGGCGCGTACATCCCGGCCGGCGAGGACTTGTCTCCGGACCGACACGCGTGCTACGTCAACGATCAGGGCTACGGCAGCTACCGCGCGACGCTATCCGGCGTGCATGTCGACATGGGCCTGCTCGGTCGGACGAAGGACAAGCGCAGCCTCGAGGACTGGGTGTGGCTGGGCAATGAAGACACGCCGGGCTGGCCGACCCTCTGGCAGCAGGACCACCTCTACCAGGGCTAACACGCCGCCGGGAGACGCGGTTGGGACGTGGCGACCCTATCGCCCGACCATATGCGCGGCACGCCGGGAAGGCGCACCACGCCGGGACGGCGCACCACGGCGCATAACGCCCTACCTGATCGGGGTACAAACGGGGGTACGGCCCAAATCGAAAAGCCCTCCAGGTCCGCCCGGAGGGGCTATTTCGTGCTTGGGAAGCTGGCTCCGGCGGTAGGATTCGAACCTACGACCAAGTGATTAACAGTCACCCGCTCTACCACTGAGCTACGCCGGAGCGGAAGTCCGTGCTCAGATCGAGCACATGACTTGCGTCTTGGGCCGGTCGGTCCTTGACCGCTACGCTGCTAGAGCACATGATTGCGACCTAGTGGAAAGCCAGCAATCAGGAGTTCTAGCGATGCGACCAGCACCAGCCAGCCCGGCGCAGGATACCGCGACGGGCGATATCGCTGCCAACCTCGCGGCCTTCGGCCGATCCCTCCGCGCGGGCAACCGCTCGCCCGCCACGGTCGAGTCATATACGACCGGCGTGACGCAGTTCGACGACTACCTGGCGGCGAACGGGATGCCGCGCACCGTCGCCGCGATCAGGCGCGAGCACGTCGAGGCGTTCATCGAAGACCGGCTCGCCAAGTTCCGCCCGGCGACAGCGGCCAACCGCTATCGGTCGTTGCAGCAGTTCTTCCGATGGCTGGTGGATGAGGGCGAGATCACCGCCAGTCCGATGGTCCGCATGCACCCGCCGCACGTGCCCGAGGAACCGCCCACGGTTCTCGACGAAGACGACAAGAAGGCGCTCTGGAAGGTGACCGCCGGCACGGGCTTCGCGGAGCGTCGTGACCGCGTGATCCTGCGCCTGTTCCTCGACAGCGGCATGCGACTCGCCGAGATCGCCGGGCTCCGGCTCGACGACATCGACGCGGACCTCATGATCGCTCACGTCCTCGGCAAGGGTGGCCGCCCGCGCGCGGTGCCCTACGACAAGGAAGCGGCCAAGGAGCTGGACCGGTACATCCTCCGCGCCCGGCCTGAGCATCCACACGCCGACTTGCCGTGGTTGTGGCTGGGCAAGAAGGGCCGGCTGACGTCGACCGGGATCTTCCAGGTCGTCAAGCGGCGCGGCGAGGAAGCCGGTCTAGACGGGCTACACCCGCACCTCTTCCGGCACACCGCGGCCCACGAGGCGATGGCCGGTGGCGTGCAGGAGTCCGACGTCATGCGGATCTTCGGCTGGCGCAGCCCCCAGATGGTCCGTCGGTACGGCGCATCTGCAGCGGATGAGCGCGCCCTAGCCGCGTATCGGTCGTTCAAGGACCGCCAGCGATGAGCCGCGAGGCGGAGCTCGCCCGCGAGTTGGAGCGGGCGAGGCGGAGCTCGCCCGCGAGTTGGAGCGCGAGCAACGGTACGCACGTCTGGCTGAGGACGCGGCGTTCGCCAACCTCAAGGAGGCGCTCCAAGCCCGGGACGCCGCGATCGCTGAGCACCGGAAGGTGCCGACCTTCGCTCGGGCGAACAAGGAACGGCTCGCCGGACTAGACACGACGGCCAAGTGCGCGGAGGCGCAGCGCCTAGCCGCCGAGGGCCTGAGCCCCAAGCAGATCGCACGCGCGATCGGTCGTTCGGTTAGTTCGGTGTACGCGTACCTCAAACGGGACGACTGCCCCGGGGGCTAGTTTCCGGCGTCCTTTGAGGCTGGACCGTAGCGCCGCGACTCTGGCGCTATGGACGAGGCGGTCAAGTCCCTGCACGTGGTGTCACACCTCGCGCCTGATCAACTCGCCATGAGCAGCGGCTGGCTCGCCTCCTCGGTCGTGGTGACGGCGTCGATCGCCGCCATGGTCTCGGGCCGAAAGTAGCGCCGGCCGTCCTGCCACTCGTCGTCCTGCTCGGCGAGGATCATCCCGACGAGGCGGATCACGCTCGCACGGTTGGGGAAGATCCCGACGACCGAGCTCCGGCGCTTGATCTCCTTGTTGAGCCGCTCGAGCGGGTTCGTGCTGCGGATCTTCGCGCGATGCGTCTCGGGGAAGCTGAAGTGGCTCAGGAGATCAGGCTCGGCGTCGGCGAGCAGCTCGGCGACCGCCGCGAACCTCGGCCGCAGGCCCTCGAGCACGGCATCGACCTGGCTGCGGGCCGACCGCTCGTCGGGTTGCTCGAACACGAGCCGGATGGCACTCGCGACCATGCTCCGCGCCGAGCGGGGCACGAGGTCCTGGGCATTGCGGGTGAAGTGGACCCGGCAGCGCTGCCACGAGGCGCCGAGGAGCTGTTCCCGGATCGCCTTGACCAGCCCCGCGTGGTCGTCGCTGATGACCAGGCGGACACCGCGCAGGCCGCGCTCGACGAGCCGCCGGATGAACGCGGGCCAGGCCGAGCCCTCGTCGTTTCCCGCGGCAAGCTCGAGCCCCAGCACCCGGCGCTCCCCGCTGAGGGCGACACCGACCGCGACGAGGGCAGCCATCGACACGACCCTTCCCGCTTCGCGGACCTTCAGGTACGTGGCATCGAGCCACAGATACGGGTACGCGGTGTCGGCGAGCGGTCGGGACCGGAACGCCTCGACCTCGGAGTCCAGCGCGGCGCAGATCCGGCTCACCTCGCTCTTGCTGATGCCCTCGATGCCCAGGGCCCGGACGAGGTCGTCGACGCGGCGGGTCGACACGCCCGACACGTACGCCTCCTGGACGACCGCGAGCAGGGCGCGCTCGGCCCGCCGCCGCGGTTCCAGCAGGGACGGGAAGTACGAGCCGTCGCGGACGCGTGGAATGGCGAGCTCGACGGTGCCCACGCGCGTGTCCCAGCGGCGGTCGCGGTACCCATTGCGCCGGGTGAGCCGTCGCTCGGGGTCCCGCTCGCCGTGGGGCAGCCCGGTGAGCTCGGTCACCTCGGCTTCCATCACGGCTTGGGCGAGCACCCGCACGCCCTCCCGGAGGAAGTCGGGATCGCCCTCGGCGATCGCCTTGCGCACCGTGTCGAGCACGGCCATCCTGTCCTCGGCCATCTCGGTGTTCTCCGTGTCGTGGGTTGCTAGTCCAACGACGCGAGGATGACGTGGTGGCCGTTCTCATTCACGGCCTCACGCGCTGTGACACCAAGTCTGGGGACATGACCCGGGCGTGATCATGCTGGGATGGCGGTGGCCGGCGTTGTGTGCCACGCCGCCGGGGGAACGGTGATGCGCTCAACGCGGGCCTCCGCTGCTGTAAACGTTGGCGGATGGCCCGTGTCAGGGCATGTCGCTTAGCCGACACCCTTAGTTCGGCAGCCGCCCCTCCCGGATCTCGCGCAGGCACCGCGTCATCTCGCGCACGACCTCGAGCTCGGACTGAGCGACCGCCGTCCGCTCCCGCGACCGGCGACCAACCTTCGGACGCTCCCGCGTGTCGAAGGCGTACATCGTCCACTCGTGACGCTGTTCATCGTGGGTGGTCGGGCCGACGAACCAGCCGTCCGGCTTGGCGTCGTGGAGCTCGTTCCAGGCGGCGGCGAGGTCGGTCACCGGCCGATGGTACGGCCGGGCATCGTGACCTGCGCTCCGCCCGCCAAGAAGCGCATGAACGGTTTGAGGCGCTCCGGCCCTCATACGAGGCAGGAACCGGTCGCCTGACCGGCGGAGCATCGCGGCAGTGATGCAGCTCGAACCCTTGGCTGGAGGCCGCCGGACTGCCGACCTGATCCACCCGTCCGCTCGCTGGCGGTCCGACCAAGGAGTGCACGATGTCCGCGTCCTCGCGAGCGGCCCTCCCACTCATCCGCCACGAGGGGCGACCGCCCCAGGTGCTGGCGGCGATCGCGCTCGCCGTCGCGTGCCTGCTGGGAGCCTGCGACAGCTCAACCCCCACCCCGCCGTCGCCGCCCGCAGGCAGCCCGGTGGCCCGGGTCGAGGCCTCGGCGCCGGTCCAGGCTGCGCCCAGCTCCGGTGACCCCGCGCCGTCCGCGTCGGCCGCGCCACAGCCCACACCCACCCCCGACCCTGAGACGGTTCGGATGGCGGCGGCGGCCGGGTTCCAGGCGGCCGATGCTGCTGCCCGCGATCGGACAGGGCTCCCCTGGAACCACAAGGATGTGGGCCGGGGTCCGGCGAAGCTGTGGGGCCAGTACCTCGCCGCCCTCAGGCAGCTCCAAGTGCCGGCCGACACGGCGGCGGACATGCAGGATCTGATCCGAGACGGTCAGCCGGCTCCAGGCGGTCAGTGGCGAGGGGGGGACGGACAATCGCCTCAGGTCTATCGACTACCGCTACCAAACCCGCTTCAACAACGTTGAGCAAAAGATGTACTGCGGCTGTGGACCGAGTGCGGTCCGACCTCGGCCTGCCGCCCCTTTGCCGTCACATGTGTGGGTAACCGTCGCTCGTCAGACTCGACGACGCCCCGGCTCCGCACCGCGCCTGACCGAACAGCAGGGCCAGCGGGCGACCGGAGGCGTCATCATGTCGCCACCAGTTGTCTGAGGAGCTGCCATGCAGCAGCGCTGCGGCGCGCTCGACGTCAACGGCGCACAGTGCGTCCTGCTTGCTGGCCATGCTGGTGACCACGCGCTCGGGCCCCCCGCCCCGCCGGGCGTGGCCCAGCCCGTGCAGGCCGTCGCGCCTGCGAAGAAGGAGCCATTCCGTTGGGTACGGTCGTGGCAGTTCGACACCTGGGTCCTCGTTGTCGGGGCTCTCGGCATGGCGGGCATCTACCTGTGGTCGCAGGTCCAGTTGGCGAGCTGGTGCCCCGACAGCGTGCCGGATCAGGCCGCGTGCCGGGACCTCCAATTCTGGACAGGACCGGCGTATGTCCTTGGACCCGTCGCGTTGGTTTGGCTGATCTACCTCATCGTTTGGGGCATACAGCGCCTGTGGTCGCTTCTCCGGCGGCCCCGCTGACAGAGGAGCTGTCTCAACGGCCTTGATACTGGCCGGATGCGGCGACCCGACCCCGAGAACATCTATCAGGCCCAGCGGGCCGGCCTCCGAGGCCGCATGGTTTGCTCGTGGCACGGCCGCGAGGCCATCAACTACCTGTATCTGCACGAGCAGTTCCACCACAAGGTCGAGTCGCTCGCCATCCGCCTCGCCGTCGCCGATCGGCGAGCCGTCTACGGCCCGTACTGGTTCCGCGTGTACGCGCCGCATCGTGGGACCGACGACCTCCTGGAGGAGGCACTCGCCAACGCCGACGCATTTCACCGGTTCGGCGAGCCGCATTACGCGACCTTCGGAGTGCCGCCCTGGATGAATGCAGTCGGCGGGATCCGCGATTTCCTCCGGCGCCAGTTCCGTGGCGCGCCCGCCGGCTACCGAATGGCCGTTGATTACCTCACGACGCCGACGTTCGCCAAGGGCCAGGACAGTCTGTCAGCCATGGTCGCCGACGCTATGTTCCCCGTCGGCAGGGACTGAGAGCGCTGGGAGTTTGCGCCGCAGATGCTCCGCGGTCTATTCCCGGTCACGTCCTCAATCTGGGTGGTCGTGAAGCCGCCCGCTCGGGTCATCGTCCCCACGACGGCTGCGCCACTGTCCGTCTCCACGAAAGAGGTTGAAGACCTCCTCCCGCGACTCCGCTACCGGAAGGTTCCGGGTGAGGGAAAGGGCAGCCATCAGAAGTGGGAGCCCATCTCGGGATTCGGAAACACGGTCGAAATTCCGCGAGACCGCGACATTCCGAAGGGCACTCTCAATGGGATCGCGAAGGAACTTGGCTTCATTAACGGACACCAACTCGCCCAGGCGTGCCGCTCCAAGGGCAGGATCGCGACGGCGTAAGTAGCCCACGGCGGGCGATTCGTGGGCGCCTCCGAAGTCCTCTCTCGGGGTTCGGTCAACGGGGTGAGCCCGCGGCTTCGTTCGAGCGAGTCGCGCGGACCGACGGAGGTGCCGGTTCCTCAGGCTTGGCTTTCGGGCGGTAGATCGCCCCGACGTATACGCCCACCAGAACAATGGCGCCGCCCAGCAGGAACGACGGCTGGACAGGCTCGGCGAACAGCACCGCCCCGAGCGCGATCGCCACGAGCGGAAAGAGCAGGAACGCGTATGACGTCGCCGACGCGGTCCAGCGCGCCAGCACATACAGCGCGAGCAGGAACACACCGATCGAGCCCGGCCCGATCAGGTATGCCATCCCGAGCAACGTGTCGGACTGGGTGGGCAGCACGAGGTGCTCCTGGGCGCCGAGGCTGACCGCAACGAGCAGCGTCCCGCCGAGCAGCATGCCGATCGCGTTCGCTGCGACCGGGTCGCCGGGCGGCAGGCGTTTGACGATCACGACACTCTCGGACTGACACGTCGCCCCGGCCAGCAGGAGGGCGATCGCGACGAGTGGGACGTTGAGGCTCAGTTGGTTGGCGGCAACGATGACGATCCCGCCCGCCGCGATCAGCGCACCGACGATGCCGAGCAGCCGTGGACGCTCGATCCCGTGGACCACCGAGAGCAAAACCGTGAGCAGCGGCACGATCGCGAGCACCGTCATCGTCGCGCCCGAGCCGGCGTCACCGATCGCCTGGTACAGGAAGAAGTAGGCGAGGGCGAACCCGAACACGCCGAAGAGCACGGTGCCCAGCAGCCGGTCGCCGCGTGGTACGGGTCGGCGCTGCACAACCATCAGCGCCAACAGCAGGGCACCGGCAATCACGAACCGCAGCCCGGCCGACCAGAACGGTGGCATCTCGCCGAGGACGGCCTTGACGGCGGCCGCGTTCGCGCCAGCGAGGACGACGAACGCCGCGAAAGCGAGCAGGACCGGACGGGACGTCAGGACGCACCTCCCCGGATCACGGTACACACGGCTGGCGGCGTCGCCCCGGCAAAGCACCGCGCCTGACCTCGAGGCACGGTACCGGTCTCGGCGGGGAACACGGTCCGCCACCGCCTCAACCGCGGCGGCAACCGTCAGCTCAACGTCCCTCTCGACCGCATCGCCATCACGCAGATCCGCCTGGGCGGTCCGGGCAAGACGTAATCGACCATCGGATGGCCGCCGGCGACAGTCGGACCGAGGCCATCCGGGCCCTCCGCCGTCGAATCAGCGACGAAGTCTTCCGACGGCTCCGAGCCGACGAAGTGGCCAGATCGACCCGCCTGGTTGCCGCGGCTTGACATAGGAGAAACTGATGAGCTCCGGCTCGTCCCCCGCCGCCGATGAACGACGCCAGCGAGCGTACCGCTGACCGTATGCTGGCGGTCGAGGTCGCCAGGTCGGAGGCCGCTGGGTTCTTGTGGGGTTGAACCATGACCGGTCGCGCTCCTCAGGGCCTGGTTCAACTAGGCGAATGTGGGCTCGTGATCGTTGCGCTCCTGGTCAGCATCGCTGGCTGTTCCCCGGCTTCGCGGGGCCCTACAGATAGCGCGATATCGCAGGCGTCTGCGCTATCCGCGTCTCCCTCATCGGCGCCATCTCGTGCGGCCACGTCAGCGCCGACTGCCTCTCCGGAGGGCTTGATTTCCGGAAACTTCGATGTCGGCGGAAGGTCGCTGTTCATCGAGTGCCGGGGGACGGGGAGCCCGACCGTCGTCTTCCTGGTCGGAACCGGTTGGGTCAGGACGCAGATGCGAGCCATCGAGAATGAGGTCCTGGCCGACGGAGTTCGTGTCTGTGATTACGACCGCGCGGGCGAAGGCGATAGCGACGCGGCAAGCACGGCGCAGACGGATATCGACGTGACCGACGATCTCGCGAAGTTGCTGGCCGCCGCGAAGGCCCCGCCACCGTATGTGCTCGTCGGCCAATCGGTCGGTGGCGACCAGGCATGGCTGTACGCGAACAGGCATCCGACCGGCGTCGCAGGCCTCCTTCTCATGAATGCCGGGTTCTTCACGCTTGATTGGGACAAGGCCAGTGCGGTCTGGTCGGCCCAGGAGATCGCCGACGAGCGGGCGCACGTCGAGGCGACGCTCGGCGAGGTCAAGCAGGCAGCTACGCCGCCTCTAGGCGTTCCCTACATCGTCATGTTGTCGACGATCGCCCAATGCGACAGCCCGACCGATGTTTGTGGCCGCATCTATCCGCTCTTCGAGGACTGGGCACGCGAGCTTGCCGGCCGGACGCCTGGCGGGCGCTTCGTGTCCGTCGACGCAGGCCACGAGATCTTCGACGACCAGCCAGAGGTTGTGCTCGCTGAGATTCGCCAGCTTCTCGCTGACGTAAGGTGAGGCTGGCGGAGACCGCGATTCCGAGCGCAGGGCCGGAGGGCCTTCCATTGCCGTTCTGGCTCCCATCCCATCGGTCGGTGGTTTCCGCTTCATTGGTGGATAGTGGCGCGACCCCCCAGCGGCGTCATGACTTGGACCGACTGACCCGCCGCCTGATCGGTGTCGCCGACGGAACGCGATGGTGGTAGCGCCACCAGGCCCTGATGAGGCGTCCTGATCCCCAGCGCATCCACGAGGCCGAGAGAGCCGGCCTCCGACGAGCCGCATGGTGCCCACGTGGCTCGTCAGCGAGGTCGCCGCAGACGCCGCCCTGGACGGCTGGGACGCGGAGGCGGCCAGCCGGGAGCTCCCTCGCTCAGATGGCCGTTACTGGACCGAGGGCGAGCCGTGGATGCGGGATAAGTGCGGGGTAAGTGACTCGGAATAGGCTCGGCTACGCCCCGGCAGCGTGCCCGCGACCGACGATCACGGCAGCCTCTCCATGAGGCTCGCTGAGGCGAGCGCGGCTATCTGCTCAAACGTGTCGCCCTCATTCAATGCGTAGCGAGACATCAGCTGCAGGATGGCCATCTCGGTGCAGGCCTCTTCCGGGCAGCCGCCCTCCACGTCGTACTGTCGCAGAGCCACGAGCGCGCTCCCCACCCTCCGATAGTTCTCGTCAGTCGGCGTAAGCCCGAATCGTTTGAGCACCCGATCAAGCAGCGGCTTGATTACCTCACGCTCACGCACCGCCTCGCGCGGTACTCGGCTTGCAGGCCGCCTCGCTGGCGAACCCCCCGGTTTCGTGCGAAGAATGGCTATCCGGCGTGACTGTTCGCGCTCGCGAGTGTTCGCACTCGCGCCGCGCTGGCGAGCGCCCGCCGGGGTCGGGGGAACCACGGGACCGAGCTCTCGCTGAGAGGGACCCGTGACGGTCGAACCTGCCGGGGTGCCCATGGCTGACGGGATCGATGTCAGCGACGATCGGAGGGCAGTCGACCGACTGGTGTCTTTACGGCTTCCCGTACTTCGGGTGCCCCGGGTGCCCCGGGTGCCCCGGGTGCCCCGGGTGCCCCGGGTGCCCCGGGTGCCCCGGGTGCTTCGGTGTCGTGGTGGGCTTCGGTTTCGCGTTTGGCCAGAATCCGAGATGGCGAGCCCGAGCGTGTCCTTCGGCCGCGACGTAACGGTCGGCGTACTTCTTGTCGGGCGAATGGGTCGCGACCGTCGCGAAACCGTGTAGTACGAGCTCGACATTGACGAGCATCCACCTCGAGCCTTGCGGCAGCCAGACATAACGCAGCAGCCCACCGGAGCGGTCGGTCTCCGAGACGTCCGCCTCGAGGACGACGGTCTTCCCCGCCACCAAGGCAGCGTTGGCTGCCATCGCCCGGCGCCGCATGGACGCCGGCGTGGACATCCCGATGTATTGGACCTTGAACCGCTTGCCGCCGAAAGCCACGAGGATCGTGTCCCCGTCGATCACCCGTACGACCTCGGCCTGGGTGGTCTTGCCGCTCGGGCTCGCCCCAGGCTTCGCGATGGCGGAGAGCGTCTCGCGCGGAGCGGCTTCTGGCGCTTCCGCGACCTGCTGCTCGCTCAGTGGTATGGCACCTGCGGCCGAGACTGTCGGCGAGGGCGAGCCGAGGTTCGGCATGGCGCTCGTGCTGAGCCCAGCGGCCCCGACCAGGACGACCATGGCCGCGGCGAGCAGGCCGCGCGCTCTGGCCCGCCTCCTTGCCGTGAGGGCGAGATCAGGGCCTTCAACGCCCGTTGACCCGGCCCGACCGGATGGTGGCGCCGCTGGGTCGGCACGGAGCGTATTGAAGTCAAATCGGCAGTCGCAGCAAGAGCGAAATGCACCGACCCGCTCGGTCCCGCAAGACGGGCAGAACCCATGCACCTGTTTCCCCCGGCGGCGGTCGCGCGGTATAAGCCGCGGGTCAAGTATTGGCGCCGGCGTGACTCGCGGGTCAATAGGTAAGATCGTGGATTAGGGTTGCACCTCAGCCGGGCACCCGCCTTTCTGATCGTCAGCAGGCGCGAAAGGGCCCGCACGCCTAGCCGTCAGTTGTTGACGGCGTTTGGCGCGGATGACATGCTGGCGATTGTAGAAGTCGAGGAACCGATCGAGTGTTCGCCGCTGACCTGAAACAGCTCCAGGTCCCCCCGACATGGCGTCGGACCTGCACGACCTGATCCGGAAGGTCACGAGCGTCCAGGCGTTGGATGTCGAAGCGTCCGGCCGGTTCGCTCGGATGGCCGACTTCTACGTCGTTGCGAGACGGCTGAGCAACACACGCAGCGGGGTCATCGTTGTCCTTGGTGTGATCGGGAGTGCAGCCAAAAACACGCCAACGTCTTCTAGCGCCCCGAGCGCAACCTCGGTCGCCGAAGCGACTGCGCCAGGGACCGCGAGTGCAACGGATCAGCCTTCGCTAATGCCGACTAGCTAGAGCGGCTCGCTGCGCTGGATGCCGACGGACGCGTGACTGACGAGGAATATCGGGCTGCGAAGGCGATGGTAATCGGCTAGCTGCGGCCTCCCAGCGCGGTCCCAGGCTGCGACCCAGTCACCCATCGTCCGTGACCCGAACTGGCCCTCGGCCTACGTCGGCACCGCGGTCATCGTGGACCGCACCGCGCCCGAGATCTACACCGGCCAGGAGTTCCGGATCGACGTGAGTTCCGAGGCTGGTAGCAGGTTCGACCAGAACATCACGGGCTTCCGGGCAGAGGAGGACTTCGCCTTCAACGCGCTGCCTGTGATCGCCACGGGCCGTGCCCAGAAGGTCACCGGCCTGTAGGTCCTCACCAGACGGCCCGGGAGGCCGGAGTAGCGGGTCTGACATTGCCTGCTGCATCGGCCCGACGACGGCAGGCCGCTCCTGCCTGCTCCCGGGTCGCGCGTCGTCGCTCGGCGCGCACCATATGGGCGGGGCCTGCCATCGGCCGGCCCCGCACCGCGCCCCCGGCCGCTCCCCCCCGCTGCCGGGGCGCCTTGCGCGGCGGACCCTACGACGCATCTCGGCGGCGACCATACTCCGACCGATGGCGATCCCGGATCACCTAGGGTCCCCGTTCCTCGCCCGGGACAGGGCAGAGTCGGACGAAGGAGCCTAAGCGATGCGGCGAACGCTGTTTCTGGTTGCGATTGTTGCGGTCGCCTTGGCGGCCTGCAATTCATCGGCGACGCCGTCGGCCAACCCCACTGCTCAACCCGCCGCCAGCCCCACCACCGAGGCCGCCGCCCCGATGTTCCTCTGCGCGAGTCGCAAGCTAGCGTGGGACGGAACGTCCGCCGTCGACCTGACCGGCACCTGGGCTGGCGACGACCAGGGCGTCTATTACCTGCGCCAGCTCGGAGATGAGGTCTGGTGGCTGGGCATGAGCGGCATTGGCGGACCCCTCGTGGCCCGGGGAACCGACTGGACCAACGTCTACCACGGCAAGCTTTCGGGCGACGCGATCACGGGAACCTACGCCGACGTGCCCGGGGGCGCGATCCAGGACAATGGCCCGGTCGACCTGAAGCTGACACCCACATCGGATGGCGGGATTTCGCTCGTGCGTACCGATCCCGTCCTCGACACTGGGTTCGGCGGCGGGCTGCTCACCCCGTGCACCCTCGGGTCATGAGGCTCGGGGCGTAATCCCCAAGACGCTTGATTGTTTCGGTCCACTACTCCAGGACCCGCCCCTCCCGGATGATCGATAGGCAGCGCGCCATCTCGCGCACAACCTCGAGTTCGGACTGCGCGACCGCCGTCCACTCCCGCGACCGTCGTCCGGCCTTGGGGCGCTTCCCGCGAGTCAAAGGCGTAGAGCGTCCACTCACGGCGGTGTTCCTCGTGCGTGGGCGGGCCGACGTACCAGCCGTCCGGCTTCGCGTCGTGGAGCTCGTCCCTGGCGGCTTCGAGGACCGGACGGTGGCCTAGCGGATCAAGCAATCGCGCCGGCCCGGTCCTGGGTACCCCGATCTGGGATTGATGGCGCCACGGCTCCATCGATTGCGCCGCGGGCCAGGCGTCCCTTGAGTCGCAGCGCTGGCCGCTCGACCAACCGGTAGGAGGTCTCTGCGGCGAGCAGGGTAGCCGGCAGGGCCCACACCCCGATGAGCATCGTCAGGGGCCAACTCCAGAGATACGCGCTGTAGGATCGCCTTCCCGCAGCCGCCAAGGGCGCGAGCGCACGCGGCGCAGCCATGATGATGACGGCGGTCGCAGCGACCGCGATCTCCAGCGTGCCGGCGAACGGCGTGAACGCCAAGCCGAGGACCACGGACAGTGCGACAACGCCGGTCCATTGGGGCAGGCGGCGTCCCCAGATCGCAACTGCGGCGCCGGCGACCAGCGCATCGACGTGGCCGATCGTCGGTCCCAGGTCCATCGGGTAGGTGAAGGCCGCGCGCCAGGCCACAGCTGCCACGATGAGCAGCGCGATCGTCGGCGCCAACCATCGGAGGGGCAGCAGCATCAGTGCGAGCGGCCACAGCAGGTAGAACTGCTCCTCGATCGACAGGCTCCAGGTGTGACCCAACGGACCCAGCTGGAGGCCGGCCGCGTACAGCCAGTTCTGGACATAGGCGACGCTGCCGACGACGCCCAGCTGCCAGCCAGGTCGCCAGCCGCCGGCAATCCCGACGAGGATGACAAAGGTCACGACGGCCGCGAAGGCCGGCATCAGTCTCAGGGCCCTGCGGGAGTAGAAGGCGACGAGGCCAATCCGGTGGGTTCGTGCCTGCTCCTCGCGCAGGAGCGAGGTGATCAGGTAGCCCGAGAGCACGAAGAACATCGTGACGCCGGTCATGCCCGCCGCGTTCCAGCGGGGCAGCTCGGCGTGATCGAGGATCACGAGGCCGACGGCGACCGCTCGCAAGCCATCCAGGTCGGGCCGGTACCCGAGTGGGGTAACTGGCCGATGAGCAGCCATCGCAATCCTGAGCCTGGGCCCGACTCCGCGCGCGGTGGACGAGATCTCGCGCCGGGCGGAACGACCAGAACTGGCGGCGGTGGCCCGGATCAATCGAGTGCACTCCGCGAAACGGTGGCGAGGCGTACGAAAGTACTACGCCGACAGTCAGTTCCGAGCGACATCGCAGCAGTTCGGGGTGCGTCGAGTCACCGCAGCGACGGGATGACGGCGATCGCTGGCCCGTTCGCGGCCCCGGCTCCGCACCGCGCCCGACCGATCGGCAGGGCCCGCGGGCGACCGGGGCGTTCCATGCCGCGCGAATAGAGCACATAACTCTGCTTGTTCCGCATCACGGGGAGGCGCTCGGCATGCTCGATAGCGCTATGGCAGGTGCGGGAGGCTTAACAGTCACCCGCTCTACCACTGAGCTACGCCGGAGCGATGACCCACGGAGCCCTCACGAGAGCCAGGGTCGCGGCGCCGTCGCGGCGCCGCGGCAGAGGATAGCAGGGACCCGCACGGGTATCCTGCGGCCATGACCTTGATCACCGCGCAGTCGCTGCAGGATCGGCTCGACGACCCGAGCCTCCGGATCGCCGACGTCCGCTGGTGGCTCAACGACCGCGCGAAGGGCCGCCGCGACTACGCCGAGGGACACATCCCCGGTGCCGTGTTCGTGGACGTCGACGCGGACCTCGCCGCGGAACCGGGACCGGGGCGCCATCCCCTCCCCTCGCCCGCGACCTTCGCGGCCCGCATGGCCGAGCTCGGGTTCGACGACACGAGCACGATCGTCGCCTACGACGACGCCGGTGGCACGATCGCCGCCCGCATGTGGTGGATGCTCGATGACCTCGGGCACGCCGACGTCCACCTGCTCGACGGCGGGATCCAGGCCTGGGTCGCGGCAGGTGGCCCCATGACGGCAGACGTGCCTGCACCGCGGCCGGGCAAGCTCACCCTGCGCGACCACTGGACGCGCACGATCGACCGGGAAGCGCTCGAGGCGCGGCTGGGGAGTGTCAGCCTCATCGACGCCCGGGCGCCCGAGCGCTATCGGGGCGAGGTCGAGCCGGTCGATGGCGTCGCCGGCCACATCCCGACCGCGGTCAACCGGCCCAGCGGCGGCAACCTGGGACCCGACGGCTTGTTCCGGGCGCCCGCCGCGCTTCGCGAGCGATTCGCGTCCCTCGACGGCGAGGTCGTGAGCTACTGCGGGAGCGGCATCACCGCCTGCCACAACGCGCTCGCGATGCGGGTCGCGGGCCTGCCGGATCCGACGCTCTACCCCGGGTCGTACAGCGACTGGACGCGCGCCGGTTGGCCCGTGGCAATTGGCGAGGAGCCCGGGCCGGCCTAGACACCCGGTCCGGCGCCGTGCATCGCGCGCCCCCGACGGGCTCGGATCACGAGCGCCTGTCCGAAGGCCACGATCAGCGCGGCGGCGAACCCGATCGCGAGATCGCCCACCAAGGCGACCTGGAAGCCGAGCAGCGAGACTTCCGGCCCCACCGAGAGCCCCAACCGGTGGCCGATCAGGTAGAACGCGAGGAAGGCGGCGATGGAGGGCAGGACGTAGGCCGCGACGGAGCGCGGTCCCCCGGCTCGGGCGGCGATCCGCACGGACACGACGCTGAGCAGGACCGAGCACACCGTGAACAGGGTGACGAGGCCCCAGGCCTGGATCGGCATGGCGCCAATCTACCGGCAGCCCGCGCTATCGGCCCCGGACGCGCCTCGAGGCCTCGCCGCGGTTGCCCGCGGCATCGAAGGCCCGCACGACGTACCTCGCCTCGGCCTTGGTGCGGATCCGGATCTGGCGTGAGGTGGTCGACTTGATCGGCGTCAGGTGGCCCGCCCGATAGATGCGGTAGACGACGACGCCGACGTTGTCGTGCGCTGCCCGCCAGGCGAACGTCGTGTGGGCGCCGGAACGGCGTTGCACGTGGAAGCGGGTCGGCCTCCCGGGCGCGCTCGTGTCTGCGGTCGTCGTCACGCTCAGCTCGCTCGCCTCGCTGGCGTTGCCGGCAGCATCGACGGCCGCGACCGTGTAGTCGTACGTCGTCATCGGCTTGCGTGCGATGTCCTTCCAGCCCTCGCTCGTCCCCGGCACGGTCGCGACGGTCGACCCGTTTCTCGTGATCCGGTAACCGGTCACCCCGGTGTCGTCGGTCGCGGCGCCCCATTCGAGACTGACGCTGGTCGTGGCCGGCGTCCCCGTGAACGGCTCGGGCGCAGTCGGGGGTCCGGCGTCGTCGGGGCCGGGGGGCGGCGTGGGCGTGGGTGTCGGAGCGGGCGTGGGCGTCGGTGCGGGCGTGGGGGCGGGTGTTGGCGCAGGGGTCGGGGCGGGTGTGGCGGATGGCGCCGCCGTGGGCGTCGGAGCGGGTGTGGGCGTGGGAGCGCCCGAAGGCACCGTCGCCGACGTCGTCGACGGAGCGCCGAGGTTGTCCGACGTGTCGGTCGCCGCCACCGCGTAGGCGTAGGTCGAGCCCGCGACGACGCCGGTATCGGTCCAGGACCTCGCGCCCGCGCCCAGCGAGGCGACCACGGCTCCGTCACGGCTCACCTGGTAGCCCGCGACCGCCACGTTGTCGCTCGCGGCGGACCACGTCAGGCCGACCCGGGGGGTGCCGTCCACCGACGCGGCGAGCGAGCCGGGCGAGCTCGGGGCGATGCCCTCGGTCACGCGGACGACCACGCCGCCGGCGCCGATCGACTGGGTCGCGATCGAGATGGTCGAGACCGGGTCGGTGATCGACTTGCCGGCCACCAGGGGTGCGTCCTTGAGATCGGTGGTGGCTGGGGTGGTGTCGAGCAGCTCGGTCGCCTTGGGGGTGCCGGTCGGGCTCGCGGTCCCCCACCCGAGCCGGATCGTCACCCCGCTGACCGCCGGTGAGCCGGCGGCAAAGGTGTCGAACACCCCATACGTGGTGCGGAAGTCGAGGTCGAAGAAGCTGCCGTCGCCGCGTGGGATGCGGACGAGCTTGACGGCGCCGGTGCCGAAATACGGCGCGATCGTGTACGTGTTGCCCGGCGATCCGACGACCTTCTGGGATGCGTCCAGCCACCCGAGCTCGCCGAGCTGTGAGCCGTGGTTGTGGCGCAGGGCGTTGTTGCCCATGGTCGAGAACGGGTCGGCGTACGTCTGGGTCGTGCAGCTGGCGTCGGCCGCGATCGTCACCCTCGTCCCGCCGACCACGCAGTTGCGCGCGTTGGCGTGCCCCAGGCCGAAGTTGTGCCCGACCTCGTGGGTCATGACCTGCACGCTGAGCGTGCCGTTGATGTAGGTGTACGAACCGGGCACATAACCGACGCCCGCGAAACCGCAGTCGGACGTCTGCGGCCAGATGAACATGACGTTGGTGAACGTGCTCAGGTCGACGCCGGCCGCAGTGGCCGCGTTCCAGCCGAGGGTGTGCCACGTCCGCCAGTCGCAGCCCGTCGTGGTGGCGTCGATCGTGTACCACCCGTACACGCTGGCGGCGACGGTCATCCGCCCCTTCGACTCCTCCTCGAAGAAGGCCTTCATGCTCATCGAGCTCCCCGTGGCCGCGTTCGCGACGGTCGCCTTGGTCCAGGGCTGGGTGGTCAGGTTCTTGAAGTTGATGAGGACGATCGCAAACGTCTTGGCGACCACCGTGCCGGATGGCTGGATCGAGGTGGTCCCCGCGCCGCCCTGGGTGATCTCGGCCGAGCCGCCGACTTCGGCGGCGACCGTGGCGCGGTCGTGGACGCGGAGATCCGGGCCGCGTCTCGACGTCGCGACATGCAGTCCGCCGCCCTGTCGAGTGCCGGTGACGCTGACCGTCGCGCCGGTCAACCGCCGCGGGCCCTGACCCGGGAAGTCGAGCGGAACGGTCCCGCGGCTCGTGCGGAGATCCCAGCGCAGGTCGTCGTGGTGCCCGCCGGCGACGCCTCGTCCGGGCAGGTCGTCGATGTAGTAGGCCTCGAGGACGCCCGTCAGCGTCTCCCGGTCGCCGCCCGTTGGACTTCCCGGGCCGGCCGCCGCAACGGGTGCCGCGAACACGCCGACCAACAACAAGGCGAAGATGGCGTGCAGGGTCGGTCGGCGCATTGGGCTCCAGGGGTCATCGGGCGGCTCTCGCCGTCGTCCCCAGGATGGTCAGCGGCGACCGCTCCGCCGCCCATGACCCGTGCGTCGTCGCGAGCGCCACGCGATGGTCCCGATCCGGTGCGTGCGCGCACCGCTGTCGCCGGCCCGCGCGGCGAATAAGTGGCTGCTAAGGCGTGATCGTCATCCTTTGCCGATGCCGAGGCGTCAGATCGTCGTCGAACGCGGTCACACCCGCGGCGTTGAGCTCCTGGCGATGCTCCAGCGTGAGCTGCGAACGGCGCGACGCGATCGAGGCCTCAGCCAGGACAGTCTCGCGGCGGCCCTGAGGGTCGACAGGTCGTGGATCAGCCGCGTCGAACGAGGCGAGGTCAGCGACCTCGGGGTCATCAGTGCGTCGGAGATGCTCGCCGCGGTCGGCCTGGAGCTGTCCGTCAGGGCCTATCCCTCGGGCGGGCCGCTGCGGGATGCCGCGCACCTGGCGCTCCTCGATCGGCTGCGCGTTCGGCTCCATCGGAGCCTGGATTGGGCGACAGAGGTCCCGCTGCCGCTCGTCGGCGACCTGCGTGCCTGGGACGCGCTCATCCGAGGCGGCAACTGGCGGTGTGGGGTGGAGGCCGAGACACGCCCGACCGACCTCCAGGCGTTGGAGCGCAGGCTGACGCTCAAGTTCCGCGACGGCGCCGTCGACGCGATGGTCCTGCTGCTCCTGGACAGTCGCAACAACCGTCGCCTGGTTCGCGAGCACGCCGATGCGCTCCACCAGCACTTCCCGGTGCCGGGGTCGCGCGCGCTGGAGCTGCTTGCGGCGGGCGTGTCGCCCGGCGGCAATGCCATCGTCCTGCTGTGACCCTGCGGGTCAGGCCGTTCGGGACGGGCGCCCGTGCGGCCCAGGCACATTCTTGACGCGTGCCTAGCGGCCGCAGCGGCCGAGGCGCAGATCTCGTGCGCTGGACTCACGGATCCGACCTGCGGCAATCCGGTTCGGCCATCCGTCGCTCGAAACGTGCGTCACACGCACGTCCTCGGGGGTCCATGGCGACCTTGGGCAAGAATGTTCGCCCGACGCACGCGGATACGCCGAACGTTCCCCGGGCGCACGGAATCGGCACGCGAGGGGTGGCGGCCCCCGGTGGGTGGCCTCAGCGGCCTCGGCCTCGGGAGCTCCGAGGCGGCGTCCGAGGCGGCGTCCGAGATCGCGTCGCCGGCGTTCTTGGCGGCCTTCGCGGCGTCATCGACGGCGTCGCTGGCGGCGGATCGCGCGTTGTCCAGCGCGGCACCGGCGTCACCGTTGGAGGTCGAGGCGCCCTGGATCTGGTTCACGCGCTCCTGGAGCGTCGTCTGGAGCTCGTTGAGCCGCTGCTCGAGGCGGTTGCCAAGGGCCTCGAAGTCGCGGGCGTCGATGTCGCCGCGCAGCTGCGCGTACTCCTCGCGCAGGTCGCGTCCAGTCGTGACCGAGTAGGCGACCGCGCCGACGGCGCCCAGCACCAGGCCTCCCAGGAGTCCAACAAGGAATTTCACGGCAAACCTCCGGTGGTCGACCGTCCGAAGCCGGCCCTGATCGTGTGTTTGGACTAGTAAGGATACCCCTCCACGCCGGGCAGCCCCCTACTCCAGGTAGTCCTTGAGCTTGCGGCTGCGGGACGGGTGGCGCAGCTTCCGCAGCGCCTTGGCCTCGATCTGGCGGATCCGCTCGCGGGTGACGTTGAACTCCTTGCCGACCTCCTCGAGGGTCCGGGCGCGCCCGTCCTCGAGGCCGAACCGGAGCTGGAGCACCCGGCGCTCGCGGCCGGTCAGCGAGTCGAGCACCGCCTCGACCTGCTCCTTGAGCAGCTGGTGCGACGCGGCCTCGGCGGGTGCCAGCGCGCCGCGGTCCTCGATGAAGTCGCCGAGGTGCGAATCCTCCTCCTCGCCGATCGGCGTCTCGAGGGACACGGGTTCCTGCGACACCTTGATGATCTCGCGCACCTTCTCGGGCGTGACCACGACCTCCTGGCCGCGGGACATCGCCTCGGCGATCTCCTCGACCGTCGGCTCGCGGCCCAGCTCCTGGAGCAGCTGGCGCGAGACGCGGATGAGCCGGTTGATCGTCTCCACCATGTGGACCGGGATGCGGATCGTCCGGGCCTGGTCCGCGATGGCGCGCGTGATCGCCTGGCGGATCCACCAGGTGGCGTAGGTCGAGAACTTGAAGCCCTTCTCGAAGTCGAACTTCTCGACCGCGCGGATGAGGCCGATGTTGCCCTCCTGGATGAGGTCCAGGAACGACATCCCACGCCCGATGTACTTCTTCGCGATCGAGACGACGAGGCGCAGGTTCGCCGACGTCAGCTGCTCGCGCGCGTCGCGGCCGATCTTGACGACGTCGCCCTTGCGGTCGCGCATCTTCGTCTGGGGCGGGACCTCGGGATCGAAGCCCATCCGGCGCAGCAGGTCGGAGTCGTTGCCGGCCTCGATCCACCGCTGGAGAGCGCCGAACGCCACCTCGTCGCGAGTCCAGTCGTAGATCGCGCGCAGCCCGACGTTGTCGCGCGAGTCGAGGTCCCCGTTGTGGACCGAGAGGTACGACCAGTCGAGCAGCTTCTGGAAGGTTGCGGCGTCGAGCGCGCCGTTGTAGGCGGCGACCAGGCTCTTCGCCTCCTTGAGCAGGGCCGTCGTGCCCTCGGACTGGACGTCCTTGCCGGCCTTCACGAGGTGGAAGTCCGGGGATGCGACCAGCAGCTCGGCCGTATCGGGCGCCGCCAGCGCGTTCGCCACCATCGTGTGGGTCTCGGGACCGAACGGGAGGCTGTGCTGGGGCTTGGTCGTGCGGGTCTTGCGCTCGGTGTCGTGGAGCGTCCACTCGTGGAGCGAGATGACGGCCTTCCAGGGCTCGATGATGATCTGCTCGCCGAGCTCGATCGCCTTGGCGAGGACGACCTCCTCCTCGGCGGTCAGCAGGGCGACCTTGCCGATCTCCTTGAGGTACATGCGGACCGGGTCGTCGATCCCGATCATGTCCGCCGACAGCGCCTCGAGCTCCTCGGCCGTCGGCTCGTCGACCTCGGCCGGGTTGAGCTTGGCCGGCGCGTCCAGGCCCGCCGGGACCACGGTGGTGTCGGCCGCGTCGACCGCCTCCTCGGCCACGACCTCGACGCTCAGCTCCGCGGTGCTGGGCTCGGCATCCTCGTCCGCGCTCAGGTCGAGATCCTCGTCCTCGATGTCGAGATCCTCGTCCTCGGCCTCGGCGGCAACCGGCACGGCGACGCCGTCGGCACGGCGCGGGCGCATCGATGCCAGCTTCGCCTCCTCGAGCTCGCGCCGGGTGCGGCGGGGGCGCGAGGCAAGGACGGCTTCGACGAGCTGCTTGTCCAAGGGATCTGCCATGTCCGCGTGTCCTCCGGTCGGTTCGGTCGCGTGCGTTCGGTGGAGGTCAGCCCGCCGCCACTGGCGTGCGGGCGAGGAGACGGGTCTGGTCGCGGCGCCGGTCGAGCGACCGGCGCTGCTCGTTGAGGAGTCGACGCTCGAGCGTCAGGCGTTCGATCAGTTCGCGGTCGGCGTCGCGCTCGGCCTCGGCCGTGGCATCGCGGTTGTAGGCGCTGCGCTCCTGCCACTCGGCATCCTCGAGCTCCAGGGTCAGGCGCTCGATCTCGTAGGCGACCGCGCGGTCGCCGAGCTCTCGGGGATTGGGGCCGGGTCGCGAGACGAGCGCCTGGCCGAGGGCGCGGCTCTCCTCGTCCAGCCCGTCGAGGATCGCCGACAGCGAGTACGGCGGGCGCACGCCGTGATCGTCCCGGGCCCGCGCCACGACCACCGCGCGATACAGCTCGCGGGCGACCTGGCGTCGGTAGCCGATCGGGCCCCAGGCCGTCGAGCACGGCATCGTGCGTCTCGGGCACGAGCAGCACCAGCCGCAGCAGCTCCTGTTCCGTGCGCGACACGGCCCGCAGGATGTCGTTGACCGGCAGCGCGTCCGCTGCGTGGGTGACGGCCTCGGCCGTGAACCGGTCGCGCCCGTCGCGGCCGTTGGGCTCGCGGACCGGGCGCCGGTGCATCGCCTCGAGCAGGGTCCGTTCCTCCACCCCCGACACCTGCTGGACCTGGCCCAGATAGGCGTCGCGCATCACGGGGTCGGCGAGGCCGCGCAGCACGTTCAGCACCGCGTCGACGAAGCGGGTCTTGCCGCCCGGGGTGCGGAGGTCGTTGGCGCGGGCGTGGACGTCGATGAGGTAGTCGATGATCGGCTTGGCCGTCCGCACCGCCTCGCGCCAGCGATCCGGCTCGTCGCGGACGACCTCGTCGGGGTCACGGCCGTCGGGCAGCTGGACGACGCGCACGTCGTCGAGCGCGACGCCCGAATCGTCCCGGGACAGCTGGCGGATCAGCTCCTCGAGGGCGGTCGCGCCGAAGGTGCCGGCCTTCTGCCCCGCCGCATCGACATCGTAGGCGAGCACGATCCGCTTCGCGTACCGGGTGATCAGCGCCACCTGCCCCGGCGTGAGCGCGGTCCCGAGGGAGGCGACCACGTTGTCGAAGCCCGACTGGTGCGCCATGAGCGCGTCCGTGTAGCCCTCGACGATCACGGCCTGGCCGGTCTTGCGGATCGCCGACTTGGCGCGGTCGATGAGGTACAGCGTGCGGCTCTTGTCGAACAGCGGGGTCGCCGGGGAGTTGAGGTACTTCGGGCCGTGATCCCGGCCGTCGTCGCCGACCCCCTCCTTGCCCAGCACCCGACCCCCGAGGCCCACGGGATGGCCGTTCGCGTCGCGGATCGGGAAGATCACGCGCTCCCGGAACCGGTCGTAGACGCCGCCGCCGCGCTGGCGCGGGCTGGCCAGTCCCACCTCGAGCAGCTCGCCGGCGGTGACCTGGCGCTTGGCGCCGAGCTGGCGGGCGAGCTGGTCCCAGCCCGCCGGTGCCCAGCCGAGCTGCTGCTGCTCGATCGTCGCGTCGGTGAACCCGCGCCCGCGCAGGTAGGCCAGGGCGGGCTCGCCGGCCTTCGCGTGCATCAGGACCGCGTGGTAGAAGGCGATCGCCGCCTCCATCACCTCGCGCAGCCGGGCGTTGTGCGCGTCCTCGCGGCGCGAGCGCTCGTCGATCTCGACGCCGGCTCGTCCCGCCAGCATCTTGAGCGCCTCGGGAAAGGCGACCGAGTCGCGCTCCATCACGAACGTGAAGATGTCGCCGTGCTTGCCGCAGCCGAAGCAGTGCCAGGTGTCGCGCGCGGGCGTGACCACGAAGCTCGGCGTCTTCTCGCTGTGGAACGGACACACGCCCTTGAGCGTCGTGCCCGCCTTGCGCAGCTGGACGGTCTCGCCAACCACGTCAGCGACGGGGAGCCGGCTCTTGATCTCCGCGACGGTCCCGACGGCCAAACGCTGCTCCAGTACACGCTCCGCCGGGCGCGACGCGGCGGACATGACGGCGGGCCTGTCAAGTCTTGACAGGCCGCGATCGGGCGAGGGTACGCCTGCAAAGGGGGCTTGACAAGCCGATCTTGTCAAGCCCCCAGCGGGTATCGGCGAGGTGTCAGCGCGCCTGGGGCAGCGTGCCTTGCGGCCGGGTCCGGCGAGCGCTGAGGACAGGCACGGCGAGCGTCCCGAGGCCGGCGACGATCGCGACCACGAACAGCGCCGCCCGCACGGTCGGATCGACCGCGAAGCCGATGGCGTTGTCCAGGCTCAGCGCGCCGGGGCCGGCGAACAGGACCGTGACCACGCCGGTGGCGAGCGCCAGCGGGAACTCGTAGCCGTTGTTCTTGTTGAAGAATCCGCTCCGCCAGTGGGCGGCGCCGATGATGACGACGCTCTGGGCGACGAGCGCGAACGCCGCCAGCGGCGTGAACAGCCCGACGGCCAGCAGCAGCCCGCCACCGAACTCGACGATGGCCGAGATGCCCGCGAACAGCCTCGCCGGGCGATAGCCCATGTGGTCCATCGCGGCGGTCCAGCCGGTCATCCCGGGACCGCCCCAGGCGCCGAACAGCTTCTGCGCGCCATGGACCGCGAAGATCAGGCCCACGCCGATGCGCAGGACCAGCAATGCAACGTCGACCGTTGCCATCAAACCAACCTCCCCGGAGCGACCCGCCCCGGTCCCGTTCAGTGCCATCCCGCCCCTGCCGATCGGCCGAAGCGAGTCGTTGCATATGCAACTACCTTCGCTACCCTACACCCGTGGTCGTTGCATCTGCAACTAGTTTGATCGTGGCGCCTTGCAGCGGGGCGGCATTACCCTCGACGGGCGATGATCGTGAGACCCGAGCAGCCGGACGCGGAGTCGCGCGCCCGAACCCATCTCGCGAATGAACGGACCTACCTGGCGTGGTTCCGTACCGGGATCACGCTGATCGCCCTCGGGCTGGCGGCGGCGCAGTTCCTCAGCCACGAGTCCACGGGCGTGCCGATCGTGCACATCCTCGCCACCATCCTCGTGGTGACCGGGATCGCCGTCACGGCGACGGGGGCCTGGCGGTACATGGTCGGGCGCGATCGGATCGAGGCGATGGACTTCCAGCCCGCCCACCGGTCGATCCTCGCGACGACGGCCGCGGCCATCGTGGTCGGGCTCATCGCCATCGCATTCATCTGGCTCCTGCGGCCGTTCTAGCGGGCGGACCGGGACCTCTGACTGGGGGTACTGGTACGACCTGCGGGTGGCGCGTGCACGCACCACGACCGAGCATCGCCACAGACCGGACGCAGGCCGCGGATGTGCCACGTTCGGGCGGAGCCGCCTCGCACAAGGCGGCGCCAAGGAGTGCGCTGAACACGTGAACATGAGCGCGATCCCCGAGCCGACGGGCTGGGAGGACTCTCTGACCGGCCTCGAAGGCCCCGACTTCTGGCAGCGCGTGCTCGTCGCCGAGGTCGCCCGGGCCGTCCGGTACAAGCGCGCCCTGACCGTCGTGGTCGCCGAGGTCGAAGGCGTCGAGACGATGGCCGAGACCTGGGGCTGGAACGTGGGCCGGCACGCCATCCGCGAGGCCGCCCAGTGCCTGCGCCGGACGTCACGCACCTCGGACTACTGCTCCCGCATCGGCCTCGCCCGGTTCGGCATCGTGCTCACCGAGACCGACGAGATCGCGGCCATCAACTTCGTGGAGCGAGTCCGCGAGGCCGGGCCGCGAACGATGCCCCGCGCCGGGGACGGCCTCCGGTTCAACTTCGGCTGGGCGAGCCCGCGCTCGGGCGAATCCGCCGACGCCCTCGTCCGCCGGGCCGAGAAGCGCCTGCTCGCGGAGTCGCGCGCCTAGCTCGACGACGCCGTTCACGGGCGAACGGCTATCCTCGGCATGCACCATCCCGTGGAGGCCGCCTTGGCCGAGCCCGAGCTCAGCGTGATCGTCCCCTGCTTCAACGCCGCCGAGACGATCGAACGCGCGCTCGGCAGCGTGCTGGCCGATCGGGCCGCCGATCTCGAGTGCGTGGTCATCGACGACGCATCGACCGATGGCACGCTCGCCGTCCTCGAGCGGCTGGCCGCGGCTGACCCCCGGGTCGTGGTCGTCCCCTCGCCCGCGAACATGGGCGTCTCGGCGGCGCGAAACGTCGCGCTCGAGCGAGCCCGTGGGACGTGGCTGACCTTCCTCGACGCCGACGATGTCTACACCGAGGGCGGGATCGCCGCGCTGATGGGCCCGACGCGGACCACCGACGCCCTGGCCGTCGTCGGCCAGCGCGTCTGGGACGACGGCGAGAAGACCTGGATCAGCTCCCTGTACGACATTCCCGACATCCGTGAGCCCGGCCGGAAGTCGATCGCATCGGCCCCCGGCCTCATGTACTCGGCGGCCGCGACGAGCAAGGTCTTTCATCGTTCCGTCGCGGATGCGCTGAAGTTCGAAGGCCGCGTCCTCGGGGACCAGCCATGGACGATTCGCGCCCTCCTGCGCGCCGGCGACCGGATCGAGGTCATCGGCGACGTCGTCTACAGGTGGTGGCGGCAGCCGACCGAGCTGACGGACCCGCGATCGATCACGGCATCCACGAGATCCCAGGCCCGGGGGAGCGCCGTGGCGGTCCGGCTCGCGATCACGGCGCACGCGCAGGTCAGCGAGGAAGCGCGGCGCACGATCGAGGATCCCGCCGCGCAACGGCTCGTCGCCCGTGTCTATCTCGAGCGCCTGATTCGATCCGACCTCGGGATGTTCCTGAAGCGGGCGCTCGACCGTCGTGACCCGGCGGTGGCTGAGCTCCTGGTCAGCTTCGGGGAGTTCCTCGAGGCGGTGCCGCGCGACCTGGTCGCCGAGGAGGGGCCGCTCATCATGCGAACGCTGCTTCGGCCGCTGCTCGAAGCCTGGTCGTGGCTGCCGCCCGAGGCCCGCAACGCGTTCTGGAGCATCGTGCGGCCGACGGTCGCCGCCGATCCCGACGTCTACCGTCTGATCGGCGGCGGACGGATGGGCCAGGCCGCCATGCACCTGGTCAGCGCCGTGGACACGCGCCCGACGCGGTCGCTCGCCTCCGCCGCGACCGGCCGCGCGGTCGCCGCGCGCAAGGAGCTGGCCGCCACCAAGCCGCCCGCCGCGACGCCCTAGGTGTGATCCCCAGGGACGTTGTTGACAGCTTCGAGGGGTGATCGCCCGCCGAGTGCCGTGTGGGGCCTGCGGCGATTGTAGAAGTCGACGAACAGCGGGAGCGCCGCGGCACGCTCATCGTTGGTGCGATACGGACGTGTGTACGCCCACTCGCGGCTTTGCGCCGCCACCGATAACCCGCCGTTGACGCGCGAGGCCCCCGTCTGGCGTCAGCCCGCCCCAGCCGGTCGTCGGGCGCCGTCGTCACCGCCGCGACTCCCTAGACGGTAAGCTCTTGGCCGACGGGGACGCTCAGCGGTGACCCGACCCGCTCGTAGCGGTAGCCGAGCGCACGCATCGCATCCGGATCCAGTATGCGCCGACCGTCGACCACGACCGGCGACGCCAGCAGGCCCCGCACCTCGCCCCAGTCGAGGTCTGCGAACTCCGGCCACTCGGTCGCGATGACGCAGGCATCAGCGCCTTCGAGCGCGTCGACCGCCGTGTCGCAAACGTCGAGGCCGACGACCGCCCGTGCGGCGCGCGGGCCCGCAGCCGGGTCGTAGGCGGCGACGATGGCACCGTTGTCGAGGAGCCGGCGTGCCAGCTCGACCGCAGGCGACCCTCGGATGTCGTCGGTTCTCGCCTTGAAGGCAAGACCTAGGAGGGCGATCCGCCGCCCGGCCACGCCGCCGACGATCTCGTCGATCCGTTCCGCGAACAGCTGCTGGTGGGCCTGGTTCGCGAGCGTGGCGGCGGCCGTCACGTGCATCGCCAGCCCCCGCTCGAGGCCGGACGTCGCGATCGTCTGGAGCTCCTTCGGGAGACAGCTGCCGCCGAACCCGAAGCTCGGGCGCATGTACGTGGAGCCGATCCGCGGGTCGAGACCGATCGCCTCGAGGACCGGCCCGATCTCGGCGCCGGAGCGCTCCGCCAGACCGGCAAGCTCGTTGGCGAACGAGAGCTTCAGCGCAAGGAACGCGTTCGCCCCGTTCTTGATCAGCTCCGCCTCCTCGAGCGTCACCAGGCGGACGGGCGCATTCAACGCGCCGAACAGCTCCATGACCGCCGCCTCGGCGTCAGTATCCGCCGTCGGCGAGCGACCGATGACCACCCGATGCGGTGCGTCGAAGTCGGCCAAAGCCGAGCCCTGGGCGAGGAACTCCGGGACCGTGAAGAACCGTGACGCATCGCGGACATGACCATCGCGCAGCAGCCGCCGGCTCGTCCCGACAGGCATCGTGCTCCGGACGACCGTGACCGCGCGCGTGTCACGGTCCTCAAGCTCGGCCAGCACGGCCTCGAGCGACGTAATGTCGGCCAAGCCCCGGTCATCTATCGGCGTCCCGACGCAGATCAGCACGACCTCCGACGTGGTCTGCGACGCCCGATCGAGGATCGTGATGCCCTTCGACAGGGCGGCGGTCAGGGCCTCCTGGATGCCGGGTTCGCTGAACGGGACACGACCGCTGCGTAGCGCGTACAGGCGGTCCGGGTCGGACTCGACGAGCTCGACCGGGTGGCCCAGCCGGGACATTCCGACGGCGCTCACGAGGCCGACGTACCCCGCGCCGACCACCGCGATGGATCGATGGGGCGCTGAGGGTCTATCTACCATTTCTCGACTCTATCAGAAGCGGCCGCGGACAAGCCCCCTAGGACGACGCCCGGACGGGCCAAACATCGCCCATGCTTCAAGGCGCGGGACCGCCGGGCGCGCCGGTCGGGTAGCGTAGCGGCACCGCGCGCGCCGATCGCGCGGCCGACCGAGGTTCCGACGATGCCATGGCCAATCCCAGCACCCTCGAGGAGCTGTTCCGCTCGCTCGGGCTCGCGCTCACGGTCCGGCCCGCCGACGACGAGGCCGACGCCTGCGCCTGCACGCTCGCAGCGCCCGATGGGCGTACGTTCGAGATCGAGTCCGTGATGTTGTTTGACGTCGACCCTGACACCGGGGAGGAGTGGGTCGTGGAGCCCACCCCGTCGCGGGTGCTCGGCGTGATCGCCGACATCAAAGGCCCGTGCTGCCTCACGGCGGAGGGGTGCGCTGAGCGGGGACGGCTCGCCGGCCAGCTCGCGGCGGGCGACCGAGGCGCATTCTTGTAGCCCACTTCTGTAGCCAACGGCCCGTCGCAAGGGGCTACGGGTGGACGCGATGGACGCCCTGTACGTACGAATCGGGGCGCGTGTGGGCGTTGGGGCTGACTGTCTATCATTTGGTCGTACGTTCGAATCCTGCCGCCCGGATCCATATGCCCTGCGCAGCGGCTCGGACCACGTCCGGGTGTCACCTCCGTCGCTCGCGTCCTATGGGATATCCTGCCACCGATGGTGACCGAGTCAGGCGGCTCTTCGCCTCTGTGCCCGATCTGTGAAGGACCGACAACCAGCCACCGACAAGGCCTCTACGACGACCGCTACGGTTACCCGGGCCGATTCGATGCGCGACGCTGCCGCCGGTGCGGGCACCTCTTCATCGTCGCGTCGTTTTCGGATGAGGAGCTTGGCCAGCTGTACTCGCTCTGGTATCCCCGCGCGGAGGTGCGATACGACGAGCTCCCGCCACTTGCGCCGACTCACGGCCTCCATGCCTGGCTCAACGGCGAGCGGCATGCCGCGCACTCGTGGTGCCCGCCGAATGTGTCGGTCCTCGACATCGGCTGCGGCTTCGGTCGGACGCTCGCGTATCACACCGCTCGAGGGTGCCGGGCGGTCGGGGTAGAGGCCGACGAGCACGCAGTTGCCGAGGCAAGGCGCCACGGACTCACGGTGATCCATGGGTTGTTCGACCCAAAGGATCATGAGCCCGCGAGTTACGACTACGTCACGATGGATCAGGTCCTGGAGCACGCGCGGCAACCCGTGAAGTTCATGTCGGATGTCGCGACCGTGCTGAAGCCGGGCGGGGTGGCCATCGTCAGCACTCCCAATGCTGGAGGCTACGGCGAAGCGCTCTTCGGAGTCCGCTGGATCAACTGGCACACGCCCTATCACCTCAATCTCTTTACGAAGCAATCCATGCGCCGGTTGGCCGGTCGAACCGGGTTCACGGTCGCTGCCATGCGTACGACGACCGCCACGGCGTGGCTTCGCTACCAATGGTTCCACGCATTCACCAGGCCTGAGCCCGGCGATGCATCCCCATTCTGGGATCCCCGGAGATCATCGGGCAGGGTCCCGCGCCGGACTCGAAGGTGGGCCAAGCGGTTCGACCGCATCAGGGTGTTCGCGTTCGCCTCCCGCCTCACCGACGGGTTGGGAATCGGCGACAACATTGTGGCTATCATCACGAAGCCGGCCCACTCGTGACGCACCGCCGAACCCGGGAAACCGCCATGATCTACGTGCTGGCCCCGGTCCACAATCGCCGGTCGACGACGGAGCGCTTCGTTCGGTGCCTCACGAGGCAAAGCGATCAGGGCTTCCACCTGGTCCTCGTGGACGATGGGTCCCGGGACGGGACGTCCGACATGGTCCGAGACGTCCTCCCATCGGCCACGATCATCGAGGGCACCGGTCACTGGTGGTGGGCGGGCAGCCTCGAGCGGGCCCGGCGATGGCTCATGAGCCAGCCGGCCAGTCCAGACGACCTCGTGCTGATCGCCAACGACGACACGATCTTCGAGCCTGACTTTCTCGAACGAGGGCGTGCGGCAATGTGCGCGCACCCTCACAGCCTTCTCCTCGCCCAGGCCTTCAGTGCCCAGTCGGGAGCGTCCATCGGGCTGGGCGTCAAGGTGAACTGGAAGAGGCTGAATTTCACGCCGACACACGATCCGGACGCCATCGGCTGCTTCTCGACGCGAGGTCTGTTTCTTCGTCGGGACGCCTTCCTGGGCCTCGGATCGTTTCACATCGTGCTGCTGCCGCACTACCTGTCCGATTACGAGTTCTCTATTCGCGCTGCTCGGCGCGGGTTCGAGTTGCGGACGGATCCCGCGGTGCGGTTGGTGATGGACGAGACGGCCACCGGCAATCGCGTTCACGATCTGAGTTCCCCGAGGGCGTACTTGAGGACTGTCCTCTCGATCAAGGCGACGAAGAACCCGATCTACTGGACGTCGTTCGTGATCCTGGCGTCGCCGAGGCGATACCTCGTTCGAAACGTCATCCGCGTCTGGAGCCGCTTCGCGAACGGCCTCATCCAATCGGCGCGAGCGAAGCCCGAGCCTGGCAGGTGACGTTGCTGAGTGCCGGCCAGTCCTGGGCGGTTCGCCGGGTGCGCCGTTCGATCATGTCGCGCGTCAGGCGCCACCCTGAGCTCGGTCTCGAGAAGATCGGCACCGCGTACGGGGGATGGGTCGTGCCGACCAGGCTGATCGGGCCTACGTGGCGCTGCTACTGCGGCGGTGTAGGCGAGGACGTGAGCTTCGATCTCGGCCTCATCGAGCGCTTCGGCTGCGACGTCGTCGCGTTTGACCCCACGCCCCGGGCAATCGCGTTCGCTGACCCAATCGCGGCACGAGAGCCAAGATTCCGCTTCCTGCCTGTTGGGTTGTGGTCCGAGGACACGAGCCTGCGGTTCTATCGGCCGAAGGATCCGGCGCATGTCTCCCACTCGGTCGTCAACCTGCAAAAGTCGAACGCGTGGTTCGAGGCTCCGGTCCGCCGGTTGGACTCGCTGATGGCCGAACTCGGGCATACCTCGATCGACCTGCTGAAGCTCGACATCGAGGGCGCTGAGCACATGGTCCTCGCCGCGATGCTGGAGGCCGGGGTCCGCCCGAGCGTCGTGTGCTTCGAGGTGGATCGTCCGGTCTCCGCCTTTCGGCTCTGGCGAACGATTCGCCGCCTGCTGCGCCACGACTATGAGCTGGTTGCCGTGGACGGCTGGAACTTCACGTTCGTCAGTCGCTCGGCAATGGTCAAGGTCGAGGGCCGCGCCGCCGGGAGCGGCACGGACGAGCCCAGGATCACCTTCGGGATCATCGTCCTCAACGGTGAGCCATTCACGCGCTACGTCCTTGAGGCGCTCTACCCGTTCGCCCACGAGATCATCGTGGTCGAAGGTGCATCGCCGGGAGCCAGGAACACCGCGAACCCCGATGGGCATTCGCGAGACAGCACGCTCGCTGAACTCCGCCGCTTCAAGGCGGAGGAGGATCCGAACGGCAAAGTCACGATCGTCACGGCTGAAGACGAAGGGCACCCGTCCGGCTGGTGGCCGGGCGAGAAGGACGAGCAGAGCCGCGCCTACGCGAAGCGCGCCACGGGCAATTACCTCTGGCAGGTCGACGTTGATGAGTTCTACCGGGCCGAGGACATGGTCCGGGTCGTACAAATGCTGCGCGATGACCCGACGATCACGGCGGTGACGTTCAAGCAGATCACGTTCTGGGGAGGGCTCGGCTACACGGTCGACGGGTGGTATCTCCGGCGCGGCGCGACCTACTACCACCGACTATTCAAGTGGGGACCAGGTTTCTCATATGTGACGCACCGCCCGCCGACGGTCCACGACCGTGACGGACGCGACCTGCGGAAGCTCAATTGGGTGCGTGGCGAGGAGCTCGCCCTTGCCGGCATCTACCTCTACCACTACTCGCTGCTCTTGCCGAAGCAGGTCATCGAGAAGTGCGACTATTACAGCACCGCCTCGTGGACGAAGCGCCCCGCGTCAGTTGCCTGGGCCCAGGACGCCTTCCTTCGCCTGGGCCGGCCCTATCGGGTCCACAACGTGTATGAGTTCCCAAGCTGGCTCGAGCGCTACGACGGGCCGCACCCGGCCGAGGTCGTGCGGCTCGTCGCCGACCTTGTCCGCTCGCACCCCGACGAGCTGCGCTCGACGGCGGACGTCGAGCGCCTCCTGCGAACGTGGTGGTACGGGCTCGGCCGAGGCGGGCTGATCGTGCTGGACGACGTCCTGACCGGCGGACGACGGGTCATCCGCTCGAACACGCGACGCACGAAGCGACTCGTCCGACGGACCCGAAGGGGGCTGGCACGCCGGGCCGGGCTCCGCCGCCCGCGGCCGTGAAGATCGTCCAAGTCAGCGCCTCGGACAGCGGCGGCGGCGCCCATCTCATCGCCAGGGCGCTCTATCGCGGCCTGCAGGCGAAGGGCCACGAGTCCGCGATGGCGGTCGGGCGTCGCAAGACACTCGAGCCGGGCATCCACCGCATCCCGTTGGGCATCAGGCGACGGCGTCTGATCCTGTACCGGGGCGCCTCGCGGGTGCTGAAGCCGTTCGCCCGATCCGTCCCGCCGCTTCGGCCCATCCGGCGGGCGCTGCGGTCGCCGCATCCGTTAGGTTTCCTGCGGGCGCGGCGCGAGGGCCGGGAGTTCTTCGACTATCCGGGGACGCGGTCGCTCCTGTCGCTGACGAGCTTCCGACCGGAGCTCGTCCACCTGCACAACCTCCACGGCGAGTACTTCGACCTGCGGTACCTGCCCGAGCTAAGCGCAACGGTGCCGGTGGCCATGACCCTGCACGACGAGTGGACGTACACAGGCCACTGCGCCTACACGATGGGCTGCGAGCGCTGGCGGACCGGCTGCGGCAGCTGCCCGGACCTCGACATCTACCCGGCGATCGCCCATGACCGGACTCACGAGAACTGGCTGGCGAAGCAGTCGATCTACGAGCGCAGCCGGCTCTACGTCTCTGCGCCGTCACGCTGGCTGCTCGACCGCGCGCGGCAGTCGATGCTCGCCGCCGGCGTCGTGGACTGGCGGGTCATCCCGAACGGCGTCGACCGAACCCAGTTCCGGCCGTTGGAGCGCGACGCCGCGCGCGACCTCCTGCGCATGCCCCGCGATCATCTGGTCCTGCTGTTCACCGCCAACTTCGTCCGGACCAACCGCTTCAAGGACTACGCGACGGTCGCCGCCGCATCGAGTCTGGTCGCCGAGCAGCTGCCGGGGCGGCCGCTGCTCCTGATCGCCCTCGGCAGTGCCGGGCCGTCGCAAAGGATCGGCAACGCCGAGCTGCGATTCTTGCCATACGAGCATGAGCCGGCCCGGGTCGCTGCCTACTACCAGGCCGCCGACGTGTACCTCCACGCCGCGAACGCGGACACGTTCCCGACCACCATCCTCGAGGCGCTCTCGACCGGGCGGCCTGTGGTCGCGACCGCGGTCGGCGGGATCGAGGAGCAGGTCCGGAGCCTCGCCGGCGCACATGGCGCATGGGCCGGCGCGAGTGAGGGCTCGGAGACGGCGACCGGCGTGCTGGTCGCGCCGCACGACGCGAGCGGTATGGCCGCGGCGACGGCCGCCCTCCTTGTCGACGACGAGCTCCGCGCGCGGCTGGGCCGGAATGCCGCCGCCGACGCGGCGGCCCGGTTCGACGTCGAGCGTCAGCTCGAGGAGACCCTCGGCTGGTATCGCGACTGCATCCGGGACTGGCTGGCCTGGCGGGAGTCCGCCGCATGACCAAGGTCGTCGTGGTCGCGTCCCACCGGCGCTCGGGCACCCACCTCGTCCTCGATTCGCTGCGGCTCAACGCGCTCGGCGTCAATCCCCAGTTCATGACCCTGGAGCGCATCGATCCGGCCCACGAGCGCCACCTCACCGTCGCCGCGTTCGATCGACGGCTTCGACGGAAGGCGGGCACCGTCCTCGTGAAGACGCACGCCCTGCCTGGCGCGGCGGCGTGGCACGACCCGGAGGCCCACGACTACGCCAGTGCGCTGCTCGCGGAGGCCCCGACCGTCTACGTCCACCGCGACGGCCGCGACGTGCTCGCCTCGCTCTACCACTACACGGCGTCCTACTCGCCCCGGGTGGCCGGCCTGTCGTTCAGCGAGTTCATCCGCGACCTGTACACCGCACCCGACGCGAGGGGCCTGAGTCGGGCGGCCTACTGGCAGCACCACGTTCTCGCCTGGCTCGACGCCGGGCCCACCGCGCTGATTGGTTACGCCGAGCTGCTGGAGACCTTCCCCACGGCCATGGCCGGGCTCGCCGAGGGCGTCGGACTCCGGCTCAGTCCGGACGTGCAGCTGGTCGCGCTGGAGCCGCCGGCGACCGGGCTGGCCCGCCTCACCGGCCGCGTGCGCCGGGCGATGGGCCCGGATCGTCAGGGGACATCGACGGCCATCCGGCCGCGCTCCGGCGGGAGCGGAGGCTGGCAGGCGGCGTTCGACGCTGACGACCTGGCCTTGTTCGAAGGTGTGGCGTCGGAGGCGATGCGCCGCCTGGGCTACGCCTGAACGGACGGCAGCGGGCTTCGGGCGATCACGACCCGGCGCCGCGCATGGACGCGGCGCGGTGCCGCTCGAGGTCGGGGTCGACCATCATCTCGATCAGACCCCGCGCGAGACCGTGGGCAGCCCGCTGGCGGGGCACGCCGCATGCTACCCTCGGCCGGATGGCGAGGCGGAGGTTCAACCACTGATCCGCTCCTCGATCGCGCGAGGGGCAATCCGTCTCGTCGCGCTCGTCAGCCGCGACCACGTCGTTCCGCTGGCGGTGATCCGCACCATCCGCCGCATCGGATTCGGCGAGAGCCCGCTGCCTCCCAAGTCGCGCAGATCGGATGCGAGCGGGATCGACGCGGCCCCCCTCCGCGAGCTCCTCGACGGCGTCGAGCTCGGGTATTGGGCGCTCGGGCCACGAACCATCGACGCGCTCGTGCGCATGATTGCGCAGACACGGCCGGGCGCGATCATCGAGTACGGCAGCGGCGTCAGCACCGTGGTCCTCGGTTGGGCGGTCCGAACGGTCTGGGGGCCCAGCACGCCGCCGCGGGTCGTGTCCGTCGAGCAGAGCGAGCAGCACGCCGCTCAAACACGCGCGCTGCTGGCCCGTGCCGGGCTCGAGGACGAGGCGGTCGTGGTCGTCGCCCCGCTCGCCGATCAGGACATCGAGGGCTTGCGTACCAGCTGCTACGCCCTGCCCGATGGCCTGTCAGATGCCATCGGTGGCCGTCCCGCGGACCTCCTCGTGATCGACGGGCCCGTCGGGCCGGTCGGCGTCCGCTTCGGCACACTTCCGCTCGCCAGGCCGTATCTCCGCGATGGAGCGAGGTTCATGCTGGACGACGCGCTGCGCGACGGGGAGTTGGAGATCGCGCGCCGATGGGCCTCGCTCCCCTACGCGCGTGTCGACGGCGTCCGGCTCATCGAGAAAGGCATCCTCGTCGGGGCGGTCAGGAGGGTGTGACGGCAGGCCCGTCCGCAGGTCGCGCCGGCGGATCAACGCTGCACTGCTCTTGAGGTGGGCCGACCGTGCGCCGGCCACCCGACCACCCGCTACTCGACACCGCAGCCGCCATCACGCGGCGCGATCGGGGCGGTGCCCTTCGTACCAGGCGATCGTCTCGCGCAGCCCATCCTCGAACGACGTCGCCGCGATGAACCCGAAGCGCTCGCGGGCCCGCGAGGTGTCCAGCGCGCGGCGCGGCTGGCCGTCCGGCTTGGAGGGGTCCCAGCGGATCTCGCCGCGGAAGCCCGTCGAGCCCGACGATCAACTCCACGAGCTCGCGGATGGTGATCTCGCGGCCGACGCCGAGGTTGACCGGCTCCGGCGCCGTCGTAGCGCTCTGTCGCCGAGGACGATGCCCTCGGCCGCGTCGTCGACGTAGAGGAACTCGCGCGACGCCGAGCCCGTGCCCCAGACCTCGATGTGGTCGGCGCCGGCCTCGCGGGCGTCGACGCACTTCCTGATCAGCGCCGGGATGACGTGCGAGCTGGCCGGGTCGAAGTTGTCGCCCGGGCCCGTACAGGTTGACCGGGATCAGGTGGATGACGTCGAAGCCGTACTGCGCGCGATAGGCCTGCCCCTGGACCAGGAGCATCTTCTTGGCCAGCCCGTACGGCGCGTTCGTCTCCTCCGGGTACCCGTTCCAGATGTCGTCCTCGCGGAACGGCACGGGCGTGAACTTCGGGTAGGAGCAGACGGTGCCGATCTGGACGTACTTCTCGACGCCGGCCAGGCGCGCCTGCTCCATGAGCTCGATGCCCATGACCGCGTTGTCGTAGAAGAAGCGGCCCGGGTTCTCGCGGTTGGCGCCGATGCCGCCGACGACGGCAGCGAGGTGGATGACCACCTCTGGCGTGCCGACCGCGAGTGCCCGCCGGATCGCCCTCGGGCGTACGCAGGTCGTAGTCGGCGCTGCGCGGAACGAAGATGTCCGTGGACGCCCGCCGGCGTGAAGGCGGCGGACGACGACCCGACCGAGGAAGCCGGCTCCGCCGGTGACCATCACCCGGCGGCCGGCCAGCCGGTCACGTCGATCGCCGCTGCGGCAGACGCTGCCGGCTCGAGGCACGCCGCGGGATCCAGCCCAGCCTCACGCAGGTCCGCTTCGAGCATGATGCGGACGAGGCTCGTGGAACGTGGTGGTCGGGCGCCAGCCCAGGACGCGCTCCGCCTTCGAGGCGTCGCCGCACAGCTCGTCGACCTCGGTCGGCCGGAAGTAGCGCTCGTCGATGCGCACGTAGCGCTCCCAATCCGAGCCGACCAGGCCGAACGCCTCCTCGACACAGCTCGCGTACCGAGTGCATCTCGCCGGTAGCGATGACGTAGTCGTCCGGCTCGTCCTGCTGGAGCATCCGCCACATCGCCTCGACGTACTCCGGCGCATAGCCCCAGTCGCGGCGGGCGTCGAGGTTGCCCAGGTAGAGGTGCTGCTCGCTCCCTGCCAGGATCGCGGCGATCGCCGCGGGTCACCTTGCGCGTCACGAACGTGCCGCCGCGGCGCGGAGACTCGTGGTTGAACAGGATGCCGTTGCTGGCGTGGATCCCGTACGCCTCGCGGTACTGGACGGTCATCCAGTGGGCGAAGACCTTGGCGATCGCGTACGGGCTGCGCGGGATGGAACGGCGTCGTCTCCGACTGCGGGCGTCTCGACGACCGCGCCGTACATCTCGGACGATCCCGCCTGGTAGAAGCGGATCGGCCAGTCTGCGGTCCGGACCGCCTCGAGCAGGCGCAGGGTGCCCATGGCGACGCTGTCGGCCGTGAACTCCGGCATCTCGAAGCTGACCTTGACATGGCTCTGCGCGCCGAGGTTGTACACCTCGTCGGGCTTGACCGCGTGAAGATGGCCGATCAGCGACGACGAATCGGTCAGGTCGGCGTAGTGGAGGAACAGGCGGGCGCCGTGGCTCGTGTGGATCCTGGTAGAGGTGGTCGATCCGGCCCGGTCGTGAACGAGCTCGAGCGGCGGATGAGCCCATGGACCTCGTAGCCCTTGGCGAGCAGGAGCTCGGCGAGGTACGAGCCGTCCTGACCGGTGATCCCGGTGATGAGCGCCGTTTTCGTCAAGTCCGGTTGTCCTCTCGACACGGTCGCCGGTCAGGCCTCGCGGGAGTGATGCGGCGGGCCCATTGTCGCCGATGGCACCAGTTTGCGCGTGGTCACGTGTCGATGGTCCGTGATTACGTCAGTCGCCGGGTGCGGGCGTTCGTGGGCGCGTCGTCGGCCGAGGCGGCCAGCGCCGCGATGACCAGCAGCGGGACGACCCACAGGTTCACGGCGGTGAGGGAGTGGGCGGCCGGCGGCAGGCCCGTCAGGAGAAGGATCGCCTCCACGCTCGACTCCGCGGTCGGCCCCGTCCGCGGCCCGTGCCCGGAGCGTGCGGGACCGGCGCCCCGCGGTGAACCGTCGACGGTCACCCGTCGGGATGGACGGACGTCGAGATCGCTTTCGCGCGGGACGTCGCTAGGCCTCGCTCGCCCCGGCTTACGCCGCGTTCGCCGTCGGCGGTCGACCCTCAGTGGCGGGCGACCCACTCCGCGAGGCTCCGGCCCGACGGCGGCTTGCCGGTGCGTGCCGTCTGCTCGTCGAGGCGCCCGAGCGCCCACTGGGCGTAGCGCACGCCGATCCAGCGGAACGGCTCGATCTCCCAGTTGGGCGACCGGTGGTTGACCAGCGGCAGGTCGGTGAGGGGGCTGTGCTCTCCCGTGATCAGGTCGGACAGCGTCCGGCCGGCGAGGTTCGTGGTCGACACGCCGTGGCCGACGTAGCCCCGCGCCGTCGCGATCCCCGTCCCGGGATCGAACGCGATCGTCGGATGCCAGTCGCGCGGCATGCCCAGCGGACCGCCCCAGGCGTGGCTGAAGCCGACGGCGGCGAGCGACGGAAACCACTCGCGCACGAACGCGCGGAGGCGGGCGTGGGTCGGATCGTGGCGATCGTAGGCGGGGCGGATCGGCGAGCCGAACCGATACGGCGCGCCGCGACCGCCGAACAGGATCCGGCCGTCCTCGGTGCGTGACAGGTAGTCGATCGACAGCCGGGTCGAGGCGAGCGTCTCGCGGTTCTGCCAGCCGATGTCGGCCCACTGGGCGTCCGACACGGGCTCCGTGAGCACGATCAGCGACCACAGCGGGACCAGCTGCCGATGCAGCCCAGGGAGCTCGGTGAGGTACGCCTCGCCGGCGAGCACGACGAGCGGCGCGCGTACCTCGCCGCGCGGCGTGATCAGGGCGGCACGCCCCCCATCGTCCCGCGCCCGGAACGCGGTCACCGGCGTCCCTTCGAGGATCGTCGTCCCGTCGCGCTCGACCGCACGCGCCAGCCCTCGCACGAGCCGGCCGGGGTGCACGACGGCAGCGTCGTCGGACACCAGCGCGCGCACAGCGCCGGCGATCCGCACCCGCCGGTCGAGCTCGGCGGCATCGACGAGGCGGTAGCGGTCGCCGAAGCCGAACCGCGCGTACTCGGCCAGGGAGTCCTCGAGCGCGGGAACGCCCTGGGGACCGCGCGCCACGATGATCTCGCCGCCCTTGTGGAACCCGGCGTCGATCCCCGCCTCCGCGGTCGCTCGCCCAACCTCGTCGACGGCGTCGTAGGTCGCCTGCTGCGTGCGCCGGGCGGCGTCCTCGCCGTGCAGCTTCGCCAGCCGGCTCATCGAGATGTTCAGGTCCGGCGCGCACCAGGCCCCGTTGCGACCCGACGCCCCGAACCCGGCGATCTCGCGCTCGACGATCACGATCCGTCGCGACGGGTCGCGGCGATGGAGATAGAACGCCGTCCACAGGCCCGTGAGGCCGGCGCCGAGGATCGCGACGTCGGCATCCATCGACCCCTCGAGGCCCGGGCGCGGGGTCAGGTCATCGCCCGAGGACTCGAGCCAGTAGGAGACGGACGCGTGATCGGACACGCGGCGATGGTATGTCGCGGCCACGGGCGGCCGACGTCGGGTACGGTTGACGGAACGCAACGCATCGCAACGCCACACCGCATGCAGGTGACCCATGGCCCCGACCGCCACGACCCTCGACGAGCTGTTCCGGGCGCTCGACCTGTCGCTCACCCTCCGGACGTCCAACGAGGAGGAGGGCGCCTGGGCGTGCACGTTCACCCGCCCCGACGGCGCCACCTTCGAGATCGAGTCGGTCACCTTCTTCGACGTCGACCCCGAGACGGGCGACGAGTGGATCGTCGAGCCCACGCCGTCGCGGGTGCTGGGCGTGCTCGCCGGCGGGGACGTGGAGGCCGAGGACGAGGATGGCGCCGGTGCGGCCGAGGAGACGGCGGCGGCGGCGAAGGCGTTCCTGGGCGACGAGGCCTACGCGCTGCTGGTGCGTCTCGACGAAGACGGGCTCGAGTAGCGCCGAACCGGACCTACGCGTCGCCCGCCGACGCCGCGAGCAGCGCGGCGAGCAGGAGCGGCAGGAGCCACAGGATCGCCACGGTGGCCACGAGGCCGGTCACGGCCAGCCCGGCCAGGGCCAGGATTGCGTCCACGGTCGTCTCCCGCTGCGGTTGGCGGCGATGGCCGCCTGTCTCCCGCAGCGTCGCCCGCCCGCGTGAGCGGCGGCACCCGACGCCCGTGGTCGGGCGCGATGGACGAATGTCGTGGTCAGGCGGCGGTGCCGATGACGTTCGCGAGCTCGTCGTCGGTGGGTTCGACGAGGACCTGGCCCGTGGGCATGGACACGACCGGGATCGAGCGGTAGCCCGCGGCGTCGAGCATCCCGCGGACGTCGGTCTCGACGCCGACGTCGATCCACCGGTACGGGGTCACGGTCGCATCGAGGTAGCGCCGGGTCCGGCGGCAATCGGCGCACCAATCGGCGCCATAGACGGTGATGATTGAAGGCGTGGGCAGAGGGTGTGACGGCATGGCGCGCATTCTGCCCGAGCCGCGCGACTGCCGGTGCCGGCCCGGCTCACCGGGGCGCGCGGGACCCGGCCTGGCCGGGGGCTCCGGGCGCGTCCTTGCCCGTCGGGCGGCCGACCAGCCGCTGGCGGAGGACCCCGGCCCGTCGGATCGCGCGCTGGTGCTCGGCGTCGGATAGCCGGAGCTCGCCGAAGCGTGCGAGTGCGTAGTCGGCGGCCAGCAGGTCGAGCCCAAGCGCCCCGACGCCGTCGTTCCGGAGCCGGGATGCGTGCTCGGCGGGCGTCTCGCCGTCCTCGCGCCGCACGCCGTCCCGCGACGCCAGCGCCTCGAGCAGGGCCCGGTACGCCGCGACCGCGTCGGCCGGCCGGCCGCGGCCCCGCCACGACCGCCTGCGGCGCGACCCCGTGACGTCCCGCCCGCCGTCGCCGCGATCGATCCAGCGCTCCTCGTCGCCCCCCGGCTCCCCGACCCGTGACCGGCGCATGAGGCGCGAGATCAAGGCGACGACCGCGACCGCGGCCAGGGCGAGCACGATCACCACCAGGAGCGCCGTCTCCGGCCTCGCCAACGCCTGGTCGGCCGGCAATACCGGAGGCGGTGCCGGGGCCGTGGCCTCCGGCTTCGCCCCCAGCACGCGCAGCCCCTCGGCGAGGGCCAGCATCACGACCATGCTGATCGCGAAGATCCTGAAGGTCCGCCAGTCGACGCCAACCGCAAAGCCGAGGACGATGATGAACGGGATCGACGCCCCGAGCGCGGCGACGACCACGGGACCAGCGACGACCGATGTCGCGAGCGCCGTGGCCGAGATGCCGGCCAGGAGCAGGGCTGCGAGGGCGATCCAGGCCGGGTTCCGTCGCCAGTCGACACCGGGCGAGCCGCTAGCAGAACCGCCGGCCGCGCCGACGGTCGTGAGGCGGCTCAAGGTGAGCGAGGCCAGACCGGCGACCAGGAACACGACGACCTCGACGGTGGTGTCCGCGAGGAACGTCGCCCGCCACGGATCGCCGACCACGCCGCCCAGCGTGGCCAGGATCGCGATCCCGGGGGTGCCGACGGCGAGGACGTTGGCGATCGGCCCCGGGTCCGGCGGCAGGCGTGCGTAGGGCATGCCACGCAGGAAGGCGACGCCCGCGACCCAGCCGCCGAGGTTGGCCACGATCGCCGCGCCGAGGGGATCCGGCCCGGGCGCGAGCAGGATGGCGCGGACCTCGGGCGAGGCCAGCCAGCCGAGCGTCGCGACGCCGATCGTCAACACGGCGGCAACCCGGGGCCAACGCCTGCCGGCGCGCGGCGCCAGCCAGCGCGCGGCCGCGAGGCCCGCGACGCATGCGAGCAGGGTGCCCGGGATCCCGAGGGTGGGGTCGCGCAGGGCAAAGGCCTGCAGGAACCCCGAGAGCACGGCGGTCCAGGCCGCCTCCGCCAGCAATGCCAGCGCGATCGGCGCCAGCATCAGCACGCTCGGGTCGAGCGGTTGGTGCTCACGGGGTGACCACGAGTCGCTCGGCGGTCCGCCAGTGCGCGTCCATCGACGCGCGGCGGGCCGTGAATCCGAGCGACCCGGCGAGCGTGGCCGAGGCGGCCGCATTCGGGCCGCAGGCGACGATGATGACATCGGCGCCGGCCCGCTCCAGCCGCCGCAGCGCGCGGACGAACGGGCTCGGCTCGCGCGCGGTCAGGACCAGGACCGTCATGCCCGGATGCGCCGTGCGGGCGACGATCGAGAGCAGGTGCTCGAAGGGGGCGGAGGCGTGCACCGACAGGCGGGCCAGCAGGTCGAGGACGCGCTGGACCTGGCCGGGCGCCGACGACACGGCGATGCGCGCGATCCGCGTCTCCGCGCCGGTATAGCCCGTGGCCATCAGGCCGAACGCATCGCGCCGCGCGCCCAGCATTCGCGCCAGCGACGCGGCGACGACGTACAGCGACTCGACCTCGTCGCGGCCCAGGCCCGCCTGCCAGGCGGCGCCATGCGCGGTCTGCACGTCCAGCACGATCAGCGTCTCCCGATCGCGCGACGGCTCGAACCGCTTCGTCATCGGGCGCCCGATCCGCGCGCTGGTCCGGGCGTGGATCCGGCGCAGCGGGTCGCCCGCGACGTACGGCCGGACGCCCGCGAACCGGGCCGGGTCCTCGGCCAGGCCCGAGCGCGCCCGCTCGAGGTCGCCCCAACGGTCCGGCGGCTCGATCTCCGCGGTCGGCAGCGTCCGCGGCCAGACGAGGAACGTGTCGACCTCCGGACGCGCCTCCGCGGCGGCGCGGCGGGCGAACGGATCGCCCACGGACAGGTCCACCGGGCCGAGGCGGAACACCCCGCGCCGATCGGCGTCCACGTGGAATTGGCGCACGACCCGCTCCCACGGCCGGAGGGTCCAGACGTTGCGCAGCACGTCGGTCCCGGGCGTGTCGCCGTCCGTGAGCTCGTGGTCCCGGACGCCGACCCCGTCCGAGACGCGGTCGTCGGCGCGGAGCCACGGGATCGGCAGCCGCCGGCGGTTCCAGACCTCGATCTGCATCGGGATCGCATCCCCGAACGCCGCCCGCCGCGCACCCAGCGTCCGCGTGTAGTGAATGCCGCCCAGGCCGCCGCGCCCCCACAGCGGCATGGACGAGCTCGACCATGAGGGTCACCAGCCCGAGCACGATCACGATCGGCACGCCGAGCAGGCTGCCGATGACGATGAGCGCGATCGCGAGGACGAGCCGGGGGGTCATCGTCGGAGGCTCGGGGTCAGTCGGCGATCACCGGCGGGACGGCGACCGTCGCGAGAATTGACGCGAGCACGGAGTCCGCGGTCGTGCCATGGAGCGTCCGATCGAGGTCGATGACCAGCCGGTGGCCGAGCACGGACGGCGCGACACCCTTGACGTCGTCGGGCGTGACGAACTCGCGGCCCTCGAGGATGGCCGCCGCCTGGGCCGCGCGGTACAGCGCGACCGTCGCCCGCGGGCTCGCCCCGAGCTCGATGTCCGGGTGATCGCGGGTGGCCCGCACCAGCGCGACCACGTAGCCCTCGACCTCGTCCGCCACACGCACCGTCCGCACGCGATCGCGGACGTCGAGCAGGCGCTCGCGCTCGATCACGGGCTCGATGGTGTCGAGCGGGTCGGCGGCGTCCTGGTGGCGGCGGGCGATCCGCCCCTCACCGGCGGCATCCGGGTAGCCGAGACGGGCGCGCAGGAGGAAGCGGTCCAGCTGCGCCTGGGGCAGGTTGAACGTGCCCTCGAACTCGACGGGGTTCTGGGTCGCCAGCACCACGAACGGGTCGGGCAGGCGGCGCGTCGATCCCTCGACGGACACCTGGCGTTCCTGCATCGCCTCCAGCAGCGCCGACTGCGTGCGCGGCGTCGCCCGGTTGATCTCGTCGACGAGCAGGATGTTGGTGAACACCGGGCCCGGGCACGAACCGGAGGCCTGCGGGCTCGAACAGGCTGGCGCCGGTGACGTCCGAGGGCAGCAGGTCGGGCGTGCCCTGGATGCGCGTCGTGTCGAGCGACAGCGCGCGGGCGACGGCCCGGGCCAGCAGCGTCTTGCCGGTGCCGGGGACGTCCTCGAGCAGCACGTGGCCGTCGGCGAGCAGCGCGATCGTCACGAGCCGGACCGTCTCCTCGCCGCCAACCACGGCCCGCGCGACGGCGGCGCGCAGATCCGCCCACAGGCGCCGCCCGGCAAGGGCTCGGCCGCCGGGCTCCGCCGACCCGTCGCCGCTGGGCGTGTCCGAAGGCTCGGACGCGATGTCAGCCATGCCGCGAAGACTACTCGCCGACGCGAGTCGCGCGATCCCGCTGGCGAAGGCGACGACCGACGCCGTATCGTCAGGCGCGCGCAGATCGACCCCTTCTCGAGGCCCCCATGTCGCTCCCCTCGCTCGCCCGCGTCCCGGCGCCGCCCGACCCGATCCTCGGCCTGGCCGAGGCGTTCCGGGCCGATCCGCACGCCGGCAAGATCAACCTCTCGTCGGGCGTGTTCGTCGACGAGACCGGGACGACGCCGGTCCTGCCGACCGTGATCGAGGCGGAGCGACGGCTCGCGGACGCCGCCGGCACGAAGCTCTACCGCCCGATCGACGGCGAGCCCGCCTATCGAGAGCTCGTTCGCGCGCTCGTGCTGGGCGCCGACCACGAGGCGGCCGTGTCCGGGCGGGCGTTGGCGACCCAGACGCCGGGCGGGACGGGCGGCCTGCGGGTCGCGGCGGACCTCCTGCACCAGACCGGCGCCGGCCAGACGCTGTGGATGAGCGAACCGACCTGGCCCAATCACCCCCAGCTGTTCCACGCGGCGGGCTTCCGGATCCGCTCGTACCCGTACACCGACGCGACCGGGCGCCGGATCGACGAGGAAGCGATGCTGGCCGCCCTGCGGGGCGCCTCGCCGGGCGACGTCGTCCTCCTGCACGGCGCGTGCCACAACCCGACCGGCGTCGACCCGTCGCCCGATCTGTGGCGGCGCATCGGGGACCTGGTGGAGGAGCGGCGGGTCCTGCCGCTCGTCGACCTCGCCTACCAGGGCTTCGGCGACGGGCTGCGCGAGGACGCCGCGGGGCTGCTCGAGATCGTCCGGCCCGGTGTCGAGCTGCTCGTCTCGACCTCGTTCTCGAAGACGTTCTCGCTGTACGCGGAGCGAGTCGGCGCGATGCTCGTGATCGCCGGCTCGGCCGCCGATGCCGCCGCCGTCCAGAGCCACGTCAAGTCGGCGATCCGGACGAACTACTCCAACCCGCCCGCCCACGGCGCGGACATCGTGCGCACGATCCTCGCCGACGCGGACCTGCGGTCGCGTTGGGAGCTGGAGCTGGCCGCGATGCGCGACCGGATCAAGGCCAACCGGCGGGCGCTGGTCTCGGCGCTCGAGGACCGGTCCATCCCGGGCGACTGGGGCGGGATCGCGACCCAGCGCGGGATGTTCGCGCTGCTCGGGCTGTCGACCCACCAGGTCGCCCGACTGCGTGAGGAGTTCGGCGTGTACGTCGTCGGCCATGGCCGGATCAACGTCGCGGGCTTCACCTCGTCGAACCTGGGGCCGTTCGCCGACGCGCTGGGGGCCGTGCTGGCCTCGTCCTAGCTGTCGGCCTCGCCTAGGCCGCGAGTTCCGATCGGCCCTCGATCGATTCGGGCCCAGATCATTGCCGGCCCCGGCCAGGCCGTCGTCCCGGTCAGCGACTCGAGCGCATCGATCGGGTCCGCGGGATAGGCCTCGCGCAGGAGGCGCCGTGCGGATGCGACGATCTCCCGGTTGGTCCGCGTCCAGCGCACGACGAGGAGGCGCGACCCGGCGCCGATCGCCCCGGCCTTCTCCCCGCTCCACCGGATCAGCTGCTCGACGCGGCGGAGGTCGCTCTCCAGCTCGCCCGCCACGAGCAGCTGCGCGCTGGGGTCGTGCAGCGTCAGGTCGATCCAGCCGCGCACGGGCCGCCGCACGGCAACCTCCGGCGTGACCCGCCATCTCGGGTGCAGCGACCCGATCAGCACCTCGGCCATCCGCACCTGGTGGCGATCCCGAATCCGCGGCCCGGTCTGCGGATAGACCCGCGCCGCAAGATCTGCCCCGAGCGCGGCGCAGATCCTCGAGTACGTCTCGAGCGTCGGTCGGATGACGCCGTCCTCGACCCGGGTGATCACCGTTGGGTCCATACCGGCGAGCTGTGCTACAGCGGCACGCGTTGCACCAGCGTCCGTGCGGAGGTGTCGAAGGTCTTCGCCAAGACGCCTGCGCACCTCCGCGCTGTGCCGATCCGCCTCGACCTGCAGTCGTGTCCGCGTCATATGGCAGTCAAGCACGCGACGCTCAACCCGTACTCATCGCGCCGCAGGCCCATGTCGATCGCCAACCTGCGTGCGACGCAGGTCTTCAGTTCGCCCGGTCAATCGACCTGCGCACCACGCCCGAACAATGGTGGATCCGGCCGTAAACCCGCCCGAATTGCATTTAAACCTGCGCGACACGCCCGACCGCTGTCCTTGCGTCAAGAAATGCTGCGCCCGGCGCAGGTCGGGGCCGGGCCGGGAGCCGCGTCGAATACCAAGGGCGACCAAGCCGGGGCAGGGCTCGGGCCGCCGACTGGCCGTGGGAGACCGACTGGCCGCGGGCGACGCGGCCGGCGACCGGGCCGGCGACCGGGCCGGCGACCGGGCCGGCGACCGTACCGGCGGCGGGCAGCGGGCCGGGCGCTGGTCAGGCGAGCGAGGGCCTACCCGGCAGGTGCCGGCGTCCTCGTCACCCACGCGCGGATGCGAGCCCACGCCCGGCCACGTTCCACGGGCGTCGTCAGCGGGATCACCGCGAGCAGCATCGACAACGAGCCGTACCACAGCGCCGGCAGCGCGAGCATCGCGCCGACCGGGACCGTCCAGCGCTGATTGCGCGGCGCGCCCCAGATGATCAACAGGACGCCCACCGGCAGGCGGACGAGCAACGGCACGGGGATCGCCGCCCAGGTCCCGCCCTTGCCCTGGTTGGCGACCAGCAGCTCCACCCAGGCTCGCCACTGGCTCGGCAGCACCAGCAACGAGACGACCAGCACGATGGCCGTCGCGCCCAGGGCGATCGCCAGCTGTCGCCACTCCCGTCGGATCGCGAACCAGATGAGCGCGACGCCGGGCGTGATCTTGGTCAGGATCACGAACGCCCAGGTCCACGGGCGGGTGAACCCGGCCACGATCGCCACCGCGAGCAGGAGCGTGATGTTGCCGCCCGCGATCTCCATCGCCCCGACGACCAGCCCGAGCAGGAACAGGTCGGGGCCGGTCAGCCAGTAGACGGCCGCGATCAGGATCGCGGTCCATGCGCCGACGAACGCGGCCCACGGCAGCAGGTTCAGCGGATACACGAGCTGCGCGAACGCCGGCGAGTACGGATACGCGCCGATCGAGTTCCAGTCGCTGCGCCCCGTGTACAGGTCGGCGAGGTTCAGCCCGAAGTAGGAGCGTGCGTCCTGTGCCGTGACCACCTGGCCGGAGAACGGGTCACTGACGTTGATCGACGGATTCGACAGCGCCACGACCACGAGCCACATGACGACGGCGACCACGACGCCGGCGAGGTGGCGCGGGTCGTGGATGTCGAACGGGCGGCGCATGACGGCCGCCATTGTCGACGATGGAGCGCCGCTGACGAACCGCGCCGCCGCCGCCGCACGCGTCGACCGCGGCGGAGCCTAGGGTCCGACCGCGATCGTGCCCGTCGTGGCGGCATTGGCGGCGTTGAAGGTGGCGGTCGTCTGCGCGTTGAAGATCGGGCCGTACATGTTCTTGACGCCCGAGTAGCCGTACGAGTTGAGCGACCGCAGCTTCGCGCCATACCCGGACGAGGCGTTGAGCAGCCACGGCCCGCCCGACGAGCCGCCGGTCATGTCGCAGACCATCGAGTACGTCAGGTTGTCGGTCTGAGCGTCGCGGCCGAGCGGCCCCTGCAGTACGTGAGGTCCTTGCCGTGGTACTTGCCGGCCGCCGGGTAGCCGAGCGCCGTGAGCGCCGTCGTGCCCAGCGTCTCGGTCGCGTCCAGGGCGAATGTGCCGCCGACCGTCGCGTCCAGCTGGAGCGTCGAATTCTTCTGCTTGCCGCCACCGCCCACGACCGCGAACGACCAGTCGTGCGTCACGGCCGCGTCGTTGAACCCGCCGGCGTTGACGAACTCGGAACGGGCGACGAGCGCCTGGGCGGTCCAGCAGCCGAACCAGGCGTTGGCGCAGGTGTACGTCGGCGCGAGGTCGAAGGCCGGGATGAACATCCAGTTGGTCGCCCACTCCCCCGTGTCGGCGTCGACCGCGCAGTGCCCGGCCGTGAGGACGACCGAATACGTGCCCCGCGTGTCCGTCGCCACGGAGCCCGAGCAGATCCAGTCGCTGCCGCCCATCGTGAACAGCACCCGGCCGGTCGCGAGCGTGATCGGATCCGTCGTGCTGGCCGGCCACGAGGCGCCGGTCACGGCGCTCCCGCCACCGCCACCGCCACCGCCGGGACGGGCGGCGGGCTGGAACCCGCGCGCGGCGTCGAACGTGAAGTCCCGCGGCTTTGCGGCCTGCATTCGGGCCGGCGTCCAGTACGCCATGACCTCCGCCCGGCTCTGGACGCCGGCACCGCGCGGTCCAGCGGCCGCCGTGGCGCCGGGAAGCAGCGCGAGCAGGAGGAGCGTGGCAAGGAGCGAGACCGTTCGTGTGCGCATTGCCGACCTCTGGCTTCACCGGTAGCGACGTGGACGGTTCCTGGCCCGGGAATCCCGACGACCGGCGGGGCGTACCGTCGGTCGTCGAGTCGCGTTCGCAGCGCGGGAGAAATAAGGCCAAGGCGGATAGACCCGCCGAAAGGCAGGATCGCAGACGCGTCAAGATCCCCGCTCCACCCCAGACTGCCCCGTACCATGCGGGACATGAAGATCGGGATGGTCCTGCCCATGAATGAATCTGACGGCGAAGGCGCATCCGCCTGGCCGAGGGTCCGGCAGCTGGCCCGCATGGCCGAGGACGGGGGCCTCGACAGCCTGTGGGTCTACGACCACCTGATCTTCCGGTTCCCCGGCGAGCCCGAGGACGGCATCCACGAGGCGTGGACGCTGCTGGCGGCCGTCGCGGCGGCAACGGAACGGGTGGAGCTGGGCACGAACGTGCTGGGCACGGCCTTCCGGCCCGCGGCGTTGCTGGCGAAGATGGCCGTGACCCTCGACGAGATCAGCGGCGGACGCCTGATCCTGGGGCTGGGGACCGGCTGGCACGAGCCCGAGTACACGGCCTTCGGCTACCCGTTCGACCATCGGGCCGGCCGGTTCGAGGAGGCGCTCTCGATCATCGTCCCCCTCGTGCACGGCGAGCGGGTGACGGTGCACGGGCGCTGGCACGACGTCGATGACGCCGTGGTGATCCCGCCGCCCCCGCGTCCCGGGCGCTATCCCGGCCGGCTGCCGATCCTCATCGCCGCCAAGGGCGAGCGCGTGCTGCGGCTCACGGCGAAGCACGCCGACGCCTGGAACGCCGCCTGGTTCGGCTTCCCCAACGAGCGCTTCGCGCAGCGGCACGCAGACCTCCTCGCCGCCTGCGAGGCGGAGGGCCGTGACCCTGCCTCGCTCGAGGTCACGGTCGGGCTCACGCTCGACGCCCAGGGGCCGTCGGGCCGGCCCGGCGCCCCGGACGCGCTGCCGCCCGACATCGACACCGTGGCCCGGGCCTTCGACGCCTGGCGAGACCTGGGGATCGGCCACGTGCAGGTCGACATGCGGCCGGTCGAGGAGCGGACGATCGACGTCCTGGTGGCGGCGCGGGCCAGGCACCTGGGGGGTGGCTGACGATGGCAGGCGAGGCGGGCGGGTCGAAGTGGTCGGCCGAGCAGCTCGCGGACCTGCCCGAGCACGTCGCCCGCAATCGGGCGTCGTGGGACCTGTGGGCCGACGAGTTCGTGCCCAACGGCGAGCGGAGCTGGGCGCTCGCGCCCGGACACGAGAAGTGGGGCACGTTCAACGTCCCGGAGGCCTCGCTGCACCTGCTGCCGGACGACCTCGACGGGCTCGACGCGATCGAGCTGGGATGCGGAACGGCGTACGTGTCGGCCTGGCTCGCCCGGCGCGGCGCCCGGCCGGTCGGCATCGACAACTCGCCGAGGCAGCTTGAGACGGCGCGCCGCCTCCAGCGCGAGCACGGCCTCGAGTTCCCGCTCCTGCTCGGCAACGCCGAGCGCGTCCCCTACCCCGACGCCTCGTTCGACTACGCGATCAGCGAGTACGGCGCGGCGCTGTGGGCGGATCCCTATGCCTGGATCCCGGAGGCCGCCCGCCTGCTGCGGCCCGGCGGCCGGCTCATGTTCCTGACCAACCACGTGCTGGCCTACCTCGCCATGCACGACCTCGACACCGAGGGACCGGCCGACGAGCGGCTCAGGCGCCCGATGTTCGGCATGGGCCGGACGGTGTGGCCCGACGACCCCGACGCGGTCGAGTTCCACCTCGCGCACGGCGACTTGATCCGGCTGCTGCGAGCCAACGGCTTCGAGGTCGAGGACCTGGTGGAGATCCAGGCGCCCGAGGATGCGGCATCGACGGTCCCATGGATGAGCGTCGAGTGGGCCCGCCAATGGCCCAGCGAGGAAGCCTGGCGGGCGTCGAAACGGATCGTAGCGGCCGTCACCGGACACTGCGAAGAGAGCCGGCCCCGGGTGGGAACCGGCTCTCCAGAACAGAACGGGTCAGCTCTGGGTTCTGACCACGCGGTCGCAGTCCGCCGCGACCGTGTCATCCGGACCGGCGATCACCACGTCCCAACCGTCACCGCAGGTGATCGTATCCGCCGACCCATCGCGGTCCGCAACGATGACGTCCGTGCCCGGGCCACCCGACAGGGTGTCCGCGCCGGCGTCACCGAGCAGCGTGTCGGCGCCGCGACCGCCGCTGATCGTGTCGGCTCCAAGCCCGCCGGAGAGCGTGTCGGCGCCGCGACCGCCGCTGATCGTGTCGTTACCGGTGTTGCCGGCGATCTGGTCCCGGCCCCCATTGCCGAACAGCGAATCACCGCCGGCCCGGCCGTTGATCGTGTCGTTACCGCCACGGCCATGGATGGTGTCGGCCTGGGCCGTCCCATTGAGATTGTCGGGGCCGGACGTGCCATCGATGGTCGCGGCGAGCGTCGTCGCCGGCAGCGCGAGGGCCGCGGCGAGCGATGCGCCGACGATGGTTCGCTTGGCGAGCGTGCGAGTCGTGGGCAGGTGCATCACGCATTACCTCTGTGTTGGAATGACTCCGCTGGCTCCGAACCTACCCACCGGGCCGGGTACGCCGCCCTTGACTCGGCCGGGCTCGGGCTCGCAACCGCCTGACAACTGGCACTTGCCACGGCAGCGCCGCGTCGCCACGATGACGCACGTTCGCGTCGCCGACGCGAGGGAGGATCTGACGCCCATGTCGTTCGCCGCCGAGCCCGACTCGGCCGACCCCGATCGCCCGGAGGACGCCGAGGCCGGCGAGCCGGTCGACGTCCCCGAGCCGGTCGACGTCCCACGGCCAGTCGACGTCCCAGGGCCAGTCGACGTCGCCGAGGCCGTCGAGTCGCCCGAGCCGGTCGAGCTCCCGCCCGTCCTCGATCGACCGGTCGTCCTCCGCGTCGGGAACCTGCACAAGCGGTACGGCGCGATCGAGGCCGTGCGCGGCGTCAGCTTCGAGATCCACGAGGGCGAGACCTACGGGCTGCTCGGCCCCAACGGCGCCGGCAAGACGACCACCATCTCGATGGTCTGCGGCCTGCTCGCCCGGGACAGCGGCGAGGTCACGCTCGACGGCCAGCCGATCGACATCGGCGACGTCGCGGCCAAGGCCGGGATCGGCTACGTGCCCCAGGAGCTCGCGATCTACCCCGACATGTCGGCCAAGGAGAACCTCGTCTTCTTCGGGCGCCTGTACGGCCTCGGCGGCGCACAGCTCAAGGAGCGGGTGCGCGACGTCCTCGCCCTGATCGGCCTCACCGAACGGGCCGGCGACCGGGTCGAGACCTTCAGCGGCGGCATGCAGCGGCGGCTCAACATCGGCATCGGGCTGCTCCACGCGCCACGCCTCCTGCTGCTCGACGAGCCCACGGTCGGCGTCGACCCCCAGAGTCGCAACGCGATCCTCGAGTCGGTCGCCGCCCTCGGGCGGGCGGGCATGGCGATCCTGTACACGACCCACTACCTCGAGGAGGCCGAGCGGCTGTGCGACCGGGTCGGGATCATCGATGCGGGCGAGATCCGCGCCGAGGGCACCACCCGCGACCTGGTCGCCTCGATCGGCGAGCGGGACCGGGTCCTGCTGTCGGTCACGGGCGAGGTGAAGGCGGCGGCAGCGGCGGTCCGCGAGGTCGACGGGGTGATCGATGTCGGCGCGAGGAGCGACGAGCTCGAGATCCTCGTGGTCAACGCCCGCGGCCTGCTGACCCAGCTGCTGAGCGCCGTCGAGGGCGCGGGCGCGGTCGTTCGCGGCGTGGACGTGATCGAGCCCGACCTCGAGGCCGTGTTCCTCCACCTCACCGGCCGGGCCCTGCGCGACAGCGCGGAGTGACGTGTCACCGTTGCGCATCGCGCTGCTGATCGCCGCCAAGGACCTCCGCCAGCGGTTCCGCGACCGGTCGGCGCTCGTGTTCACGATCGTCGCGCCACTCGGGCTGGCGGTGATCTTTAGCCTGCTCATCGGGCCCAGCGCGGCCTTCCACGCGACGTGGGTGGTGACCGACCTCGATGGCGGCGAGCTCGCGACGGCGCTGCGCCAGGACGTCATCGGCGGGGTGGCGAAGGCCGGGGTCGCCGACGTCAGCGACGTCGCGACCGAGGATGCGGCGCGGGCCGCGGTCGCCGGCGGCGAGGCGGACACGGCGTTCATCATCCCCCAGGGGTTCACGGCGGCGATCGAGTCCGGCCGGCCGATCACGCTCGAGATCGTCGGGTCGCGGACGAGCGGCCTGGCCACGGACGTCGCGCGCGCCGTCGCGGCGCGCTTCGGCGATGACGTGGTCGGCGTCCAGCTCGCGCTGTCGACGGTCGGGCGCCTGTCGGGCGCTCCCCCCTCGGCCGCCGATCAGGCGCGCCTGGCCGAGGCGGCGCGGACGGCCGCGCCGCCGGTCACGGTGGTCGAGGTGACCACCGATCTCAAGGCGCTCGATCTGGCCACCTTCTTCAGCGCCTCGATGGCCATCCTGTTCCTGTTCTTCTCCGCGCAGGCCGGGCTGCTGAGCGTGTACGCCGAGCGCCGCCAGGGCACGCTCCGCCGGATCCTGGCGGCACCCGTCGGTCCCGGGACGATCCTCGTGGGCAAGCTGCTCGGCGCGTTCGCGATGAGCCTCGTCGCGATGACGACCCTGGTCATCGCGACGACGCTGCTGATCCACGCGGACTGGGGCCCGCCCGCCGGCGTCGTGGCGCTGCTGCTGGCGGCGGTGATCGCCGCGCTCGGCATCTCGGCGCTGGTCATCTCGTTCGCGACGTCCGAGGGGGTGGCCGCGAACGCGACGGCGGCCGTCGGCATCACGCTCGCGATCCTCGGCGGGACGTTCGCGCCCAGCGCGCAGGCGCCCGAGGCGTTCGCGACACTGTCCCTGTTCACGCCGCACGGCTGGTTCCTGCGCGGCCTGGGCGAGCTCCACGGCGCGGGCGGCGGGATCGCGGGCGCGATCCCCGCGCGTGGGCGTGCTGCTGCTGATGGGCCTCGTGACCGGCGCGATCGGCGTGTTCCGCGCTCGACGGCTGGTGGCCCCGTGACCGGGGTGCGCAAGGCGCTCGAGATCGGGCGCATCAACCTGCTCCGCCAGTTCCGCGACCGGAGCGACCTGTTCTTCGTGATCATCCTGCCGACCCTGATCATCGTGGCCCTCGGCCTGCAGTTCGGCGGGACCACCAACGCGCGGCTGGGCGTGGTCTACGCGGCCGACGATCCCGACGCCGCGGCCCTGGTGGCGGCGATCGCCGCGGACGACGTCCGGTTCGACGTGCGAACCGTCTCCGACGAGGCCACGCTGCGGTCGAAGGTCGAGCACGGCGAGCTGGAGGCGGGCCTCGTGATCCCGGCCGGGTTCGGGGCGACGCTGCGCGGGACGGGCACGGCCGAGATCCGGTATTTCGGCACGACCGGCGCGCTTGCCCAGGGCCTCCAGGCGCCGATCGACGCGGCGGCGGCGAAGACGTCCGCGATCGTCGGTGCGGCCCGGATCGCCGCGGGCGAGGGCGTCGGCAGCTTCGACGAGGCGCGAGCGGCCGCCGAGTCCGGGTACTCGGCAACACCGGGCGTCGCGATCACGGTGTCCGAGGTCGGCGAGCCGGGCCAGTTCGCCGGCTTCAACCAGTTCACCTTCGGCGCCTCGACCCAGCTCGTGATGTTCACGTTCCTGACCTCGATGACGGCCTCGCTGCGACTGGTGCTCACCCGCCAGCTGGGCGTCTCGCGCCGGATGAGCTCCACGCCCACCTCCCCGGCCACGATCGTCGCCGGCGAGGCGCTGGGCCGCTACGGCGTCGCCGTGTTCCAGGCGACCTACATCGTGGTGGTGTCGGCCCTGCTGTTCGGCGTGTCGTGGGGCAATCCGCTCGCGGCCGCCGCGATCATCCTCGTGTTCGCGCTGGTCTCCGCCGGGGCGGCGATGCTGCTCGGGTCCACGGCCCGCAACCCCGACCAGGCGTCGTCGCTGGGCGTGTTCATCGGCCTCGCGCTGGGCGCGCTCGGCGGCTGCATGGTCCCGCTCCAGATCATGCCGCCGTCGATGCAGTCGCTGGCCCGGCTGATCCCCCACTCCTGGGCCGTCACCGGGCTGCAGTCGTTGATCACGGACGGCGGCGGCATCGACTCGGTCGCCACCAACCTGCTCGTCCTGCTCGGCTTCGCCGTCGTCCTGCTGGCCCTGGCCAGCTGGCGCTTCCGCAAGGCGATCACCGGCTGAGGTCCGTGGCGACAGGCCGCGTTGGCCGCGCCCCTTGCCTGGCAGGCAAGGATTCCTGTCGCTCGGACGACGAACCTGCGCTGCAGGCAAGTACCTGGCGAACGGCGCCCTGAATTGGGGGCCAACGAGGCTCGACCTTGTCTGTCAGGCACGAACCTCATGCCGGCGACACGAATCCTTGCCAGGGAGGCACGTGCCGGCGACGCGCGGCTCGCGCACCGGCGGGAGGCGCTTGGCGGCCGGCCGGGCCTGCTTGACGCCCGCGCACGCCCCGCCCTATCCTTCACGTCGCATTGACTATCTACGTGCCATGTAGCGCACGTCCATCGCGGGGATGAACCACCCACCATGCGCCAGGGGATCGATCTACAGCGCCCGTCGCGGGCGCGGCCGTCGAAGGGCGGGCACGGGGCGGCGACAGCGGCCCAGGCGCCCGACCGGTCGGCGCTCCTCAGCGACCTCGTCGACGAGCTCTCTTCCCACACCCCGGCCGACCTCCTCCGCTACCTGCGCCGGTGGCCGTCCGGCCCGCTGAGCCTCGTCCACCTCCAGGTCCTCACGGTCCTCGACGCCGACGGCTCCGTCCCCATGCGGGCCCTCGCCGACTCGCTCGACGTGTCCCAGGCGAGCGCCACCGGCATCGTCGACCGCATGGAGCAGCGCGGCCTCATCGAACGGCGGCGCGACGACGACGACCGCCGGGTGGTCCGCGTCGCGCTCACCGCGGCCGGCACGGGCCTGCTGGCGGGCGTCGCGGCCGAGCGGCGGGAGCGCCTCGGCATCCTGCTCAACGAGCTCTCCGACGACGAGCTGAGCGGCTTCCTCAACGGGTCGCGGGCGCTGCGCAAGGCGCGCGCCAAGCTCGCCCAGCGATGGGCCATCCCCGACGCCAGCTTCGCCCAGCCCACCAAGAAGACCGACGAGGAATCCCGGTGATCGAGCTGTTCCGCCAGTACCTGCCGCCCTATCGGTGGCCGCTCGTGTTCGTGATGATCCTGCTGGGCATCCAGGCCGTGGCCAACCTGTACCTCCCCGAGCTCAACGCCGACATCATCAACAACGGCGTCGTCAAGGGCGACATCAACTACATCCTGCGCACCGGCGGCTTCATGCTGCTGGTGACGTCGGTCCTCGGCATCGCGGCGGTCGTGGCCGCGTACTGGAGCGCCAAGGTCGCCATGGGCTTCGGGCGTGACGTCCGCAGCCAGGTGTTCCGCAAGGTCGAGACGTTCTCGCAGGTCGAGGTCAACACCTTCGGCGCGGCCAGCCTGATCACGCGCAACACCAACGACGTCCAGCAGGTCCAGACGGTCCTGCTGCTCGCGCTGACCGTGATGATCTCCGCACCGATCATCGTCGTCGGCGCGCTGATCATGGCCCTCCGCCAGGACGTCCCCCTGTCGGGCGTCCTGCTCGTGATCATCCCGATCATGTTCGCGCTCATCGGCACCGTGATGTTCAAGGCGGTGCCGCTGTTCCAGGCGATGCAGAAGAAGGTCGACCGGATCAACCTCGTCATGCGCGAGACGCTGTCGGGCGTGCGCGTCATCCGGGCGTTCGTGCGCACCCGCCACGAGGAGGCGCGCTTCGACGAGGCGAGCTCGGACCTCATGGACACCGGGCTCCGCGTCAACCGCCTGTTCGCGATCACGATCCCGTCGCTGATGGCGATCATGAACCTGTCCACGGTCGCGGTCCTGTGGCTGGGCGCCATCCGCGTCAACAGCCAGGAGATGCCGATCGGCAACCTCACGGCGTTCATCCAGTACATCGCCCTGATCCTGTTCTCGATCATGACCGCGGTCATCATGTTCGTGATGGTCCCGCGCGGCCAGGTGTCCGGCGGCCGGATCCAGGAGGTCCTGAAGACCGAGCCGACGATCTGGGATCCGCCCACGCCCATCTCCCCCGTGCGCCGCGGCCACGTCGAGTTCCGCGACGTCGAGTTCCGCTATCCGGGCGCCGAGGAGCCGGTGCTCAGCCACATCTCGTTCCCCGCCAACCCGGGCGAGACGACGGCCGTCGTCGGGTCCACGGGCAGCGGCAAGTCCACGCTCATCAACCTGCTGCCGCGCTTCTACGACGCGACCGCCGGCACGCTGCTGATCGACGGCGTCGACGTCCGCGAGATGGACCGCCAGGACCTGTGGTCGCGGATCGGGATCGTGCCCCAGAAGGCGTTCCTGTTCGGCGGCACGATCGCGAGCAACCTGCGCTTCGGCGACCAGGACGCGACCGACGACGAGCTGTGGCAGGCCCTCGACATCGCGCAGGGCCGCGACTTCGTCGAGTCGATGGACCAGAAGCTCGACAGCCCCGTCTCCCAGGGCGGCACCAACCTGTCCGGCGGCCAGCGGCAACGCCTGGCGATCGCGCGGGCCCTGGTCAAGAAGCCCGACATCTACGTGTTCGACGACAGCTTCTCGGCGCTCGACTTCCGGACCGACGCGCGGCTGCGCGCCGCGCTCGCCCGCGAGTTGGGCCACGCGACGGTGATCATCGTCGCCCAGCGGGTGGGCACCATCCTCCACGCCGACCGCATCGTCGTCCTCGACGAGGGTGGGATCGCCGGCATCGGCACGCACGACGAGCTGATGCGGACCTGCGACACCTACCGCGAGATCGTCCTGTCCCAGGTGACCGAGGAGGAGGTCGCATGAGCGGGCCGACGGGCAACGACACCAACGGACACGCCAACGGCAGCAACGGCAGCAACGGCTCGAACGCCAGCAACGGCACGAAGCCGCCGGTGGTGCGGGCCGTCGGCAACCACGTCCCGGGACCCGGGGCGGGACCGGGAGCCGCCGGACCTCGCCGCCCGATGGCCGGTCCGGGTGGCGGACCGGGCTTCATGGGCGGGCTGACCACGCCCGCGGCCAAGTCCAAGAACTTCAAGGCCTCGTTCCGGCGGCTGCTGGGCGAGCTGCGACCGGAGGGGCCCAAGGTCCTGGTCGTCATGGCGCTCGCCGTGGGCAGCGTGTTCTTCGCGATCCTCGGGCCCAAGATCCTGGGCGCCGCGACCAACGTGATCTTCGCCGGCGCCGTCGGCCTGCAGATCCCCGCCGGGCTCACCGTCCAGCAGGCCGTCGAGGGGCTGAACGCGGCCGGCCAGACCACGCAGGCCCAGCTGCTCGCCAACGTCGCCGGGGTCGTTCCCGGCCAGGGCATCGACTTCACCGCCCTCGCCCAGATCCTGCTGCTGGCGGCCTTCGTCTACATCGTCAGCTCGGTGTTCGCCTGGGCGCAGTCGTACATCATGGCCGGCGTCACCCAGCGGACCGTGTACCGGCTCCGCCGGCGCGTCGACGAGAAGCTCGGCCGCCTGCCCCTGTCCTACTTCGACGGCCAGTCGCGGGGCGACATCCTCAGCCGCGTCACCAACGACATCGACAACATCAGCCAGTCGCTCCAGCAGACGCTGACCCAGCTGATCACGTCGGTCCTGACCGTCATCGGCGTGCTGATCATGATGCTCACGATCAGCCCCCTGCTCGCCGTGATCTCCCTGCTCGCGGTGCCCGCGTCGCTCGTGGTCACGGTGCTCATCGCCAAGCGCTCCCAGAAGCAGTTCGTCGCCCAGTGGGGCCGGACCGGCCAGCTCAACGGCCACATCGAGGAGATGCACACCGGCCACGCCATCGTCAAGGTGTTCGGGCGCCAGCAGGAGGCCATCGACGCCTTCGACGCCCAGAACGAGTCCCTGTACGAGGCGAGCTACCGGGCCCAGTTCATCTCCGGGCTCATCCAGCCCGCGATGACGTTCATCTCCAACATCAACTACGTGCTGATCTGCGTCATCGGCGGCGATCCAGGTGGCCAACGGCCAGATGAGCCTGGGCGACGTGCAGGCGTTCATCCAGTACTCGCGCCAGTTCACCTTCCCGATCATCCAGGCCGCGTCGATCGCGAACATCCTGCAGTCGGCGGTCGCGTCGGCCGAGCGGGTGTTCGAGCTGCTCGACGAGCCCGAGGAGGTCGCCGACCCGGCGGTCCCGCGCCGCCTGCCGGTGCCGTCGCTCGGCCGGGTGGCGTTCGAGGACGTCGCCTTCCGCTACCTCGCCGACAAGCCGCTGATCGAGGACATGGACCTCGTCGTCGAGCCCGGCCAGACCGTGGCCATCGTGGGCCCGACCGGCGCCGGCAAGACCACGCTGGTCAACCTGCTGATGCGCTTCTACGACGTCGACCAGGGACGGATCACCATCGACGGGATCGACAGCCGGGAGCTGACGCGGGACGAGCTGCGGCGGACGTTCGGCATGGTCCTCCAGGACGCCTGGCTGTTCAAGGGCACGATCCGCGAGAACGTGGCCTACGGCGCCCAGGGCTCGCCCGACGACGACCAGTTCACCGAGGCCGTCGAGGCGGCCCACGTGAGCCACTTCGTGCGGACGCTGCCCGACGGCTACGACACGATCCTCGACGACGACGCGACCAACGTGTCGGCCGGCGAGAAGCAGCTGCTCACGATCGCGAGGGCGTTCCTCGCCGATCCGCCGGTCCTGATCCTCGACGAGGCGACCTCGTCGGTGGACACGCGCACCGAGGTGCTGATCCAGAAGGCCATGGCCCGCCTGATGCGCGGCCGGACGTCGTTCGTGATCGCGCACCGCCTGTCCACGATCCGCGACGCCGACGTCATCCTGGTGATGAACGAGGGCCGGATCATCGAGCAGGGCACGCACGACGAGCTGCTCGCGCGGCGCGGCTTCTACTACGAGCTGTACGCGTCGCAGTTCGAGGAGGCCCTCGAGCCGGTCGCCTGACCGGCGGCGCGCGCCCGGCCGGCGGGTACCCGCCCGGCTGGTACCCGATCGCCCCCCACTCGACAGGACCTTCGGCTGGTACCAGCACCCGGTGCGCTCCGGCAACCTCGGTGAGTCCATGCAGGTGGCATCCGGCCACCGCCGTGCCCGATCGCCCGAGGAATCATCCCTGTGATCAATCGACCGCCAACGAGCTCGCTTCGCGCCCGGCTCCTGGGCCTGGCCGCGTCCGGCCTTGTCATCGCGAGCGTGATGCTCGTGCCGGCCTCCGCGCTGGCCGCCCCCGGGGCGCCTCCGAACCCGCAACCGGACACGATCACGACGCTCGAGGACGTTGCCGCGACGGGCAACGTGCTCGCCAACGACCTCAACCCGGGCGAAGGCACGCTCACGGTCGTCGCACCGTTCCCGACCCTGAGCGCGACGATCGGGACCCTGGACGTCGCCGCGAATGGCGACTACACGTTCACCCCGACGGCCGGCTGGAACGGGACCGCGTCGACCACGTACAACGTGGCCAACGACAAGCACACCCGCTCCGCGGCGATCAACATCGTCGTCACCAACGTCGAGGATGCGCCCGTCGCCAACGACGACACCATCGCGGTCACCGAGGACACGGCGACTGACGTCACCTCGGCGATCAAGGCCAACGACACCGACCTCGACAATGATCCCCTGACGGTTACCGCCGTCTCCGGCGCCTCAGGCGGCTCGGTCTCCCTGACCGCCGGCGTCGCCACGTTCACGCCCGACGCGAACCTGTGCGGCGACGGCGCGGGCGGCTTCGACTACACCATCTCCGACGGCCAGGGCGGCACGGACTCCGCGCACGTGACGGTCGACGTCACCTGCGTCGACGACGCCCCGCACGCGGTCAACGACTCGGCCTCCGGGACCGAGGACACCGACGTGGTGATCTCGGGCGACGACCTCGTCAGCAACGACACCGACGTCGAGAACGACACGCTCCACGCGAGCGCCGTCTCGAACCCCACGGGCGGCTCGGTCGACCTGACCTCGGGCACCGTGACCTTCACCCCGGACGCCGACCTGTGCGGCAACAACGCCGCCGGCTTCGACTACACGGTGAGCGACGGGAACGGCGGGACCGACACCGGTCACGTCACGATCGACCTCACCTGCACAGCCGACGCGCCGGTCGCGTCGGATGACACCGTCACGGTCGCCGAGGACTCGGCCGACAACGACGTCACCGCGGACCTGCTGGCCAACGACAGCGATCCCGACGGCGACACGCTCACGATCACCAGCGCCGACAACGCCACGGGCGGCAGCGTCGACCTGACGGCGGGCGTGGTCACGTTCACCCCCAATGCGAACATCTGCGGCGACGGCGCCGGCAGCTTCGACTACACGATCGACGATGGCGACGGCGGGACGGACTCCGCCCAGGCGACCGTCGACGTCACCTGTGACAACGACGCCCCGGTCGCCGGGGACGACTCGGCCTCGGGCGCCGAGGACGCCGATGTCGTCGTCAACGCCGCGGACCTCCTCGGCAACGACACCGACGTCGAGAACGACACGCTGACGGTCACCGGGGTCTCGAACCCGACCGGCGGCACGGTCGACCTGACCGCGGGCGTGATCACCTTCACGCCTGACGCGGACCTGTGCGGCGACGGCGCGGCCGGCTTCGACTACACGGTCGACGACGGCAACGGCGGCACCGACACGGGCCACGTCACCATCGACCTCGACTGCGTCAACGACAACCCCGTCGCGACCGACGACTCGGCCGCGGGCACCGAGGACACCGACGTCTCGATCGACGCGGCGGACCTCCTGGCCAACGACACCGACACCGAGAACGACACCCTCACCGTCACCGGCGTCCTGAACCCGGTCGGCGGCACGGTCGACCTGACCGCGGGCACCATCACGTTCACCCCCGACGCCGACCTGTGCGGCACCGGCGTGGCCAGCTTCGACTACACGGTCGATGACGGCAACGGCGGCACCGACACGGGCACGGTCACGATCGACCTCACCTGCGAGAACGACAACCCGGTCGCCGTCGACGACGACTACCAGGGCACCGAGGACACGGACTTCGTCGTCACGGACGCCGAGCTCCTGGCCAACGACACCGACGCCGACGGCGACACCCTCACCGTCACCGGCGTCACGAACCCGGTCGGCGGCACGGTCTCGCTCGATGCCGGCACGATCACCTACACCCCTGACGCGAACGCCTGCGGCAACATCGGCAACGGCTTCGACTACACGATCAGCGACGGCAACGGCGGCACCGACACCGGCTACGCCGACGTCGACCTGACCTGCGTCAACGACGATCCGGTCGCCAACGCCGACACCGTCAACGTCGACGAGAACTCGGCCGCCAACGACGTCACCGCGGCCATCCTGGCCAACGACACCGACGTCGACAACCTCACCCTCGTGGTCAGCGCCGTGTCCAACCCGACCGGCGGGACCGTCGACCTGACCGCGGGCGTGGTCACCTTCACCCCTGACGCCGACCTGTGCGGCAACGGGGAGGGCGGCTTCGACTACACCGTCAGCGACGGCGACGGCGGCCTCGACGACGCGCACGTCACCGTCGACATCAACTGCGTCTCCAACGATCCCCCGGTCGCGGTCGACGACTCGGCCTCCGGGACCGAGGACACCGACCTCGTGGTCACCCAGGCCGACATGGTCGGCAACGACACCGACCCGAACTCCGGCAACACGCTGAGCGTCAGCGAGGTCACCAACCCGACGGGTGGCACGGTCGTCCTCGACGGCGATACCGGCGACGCCACCTTCACGCCCGACGCCGACCTGTGCGGCGACGACGTGGCCAGCTTCGACTACACCGTCATCGACGGCGAGGGCGGCAGCGACACCGGCACCGTCACGATCAGCCTCGAGTGCGTCAACGACGCGCCCGTGGGCGTCGACGACACCGCCACCGTCGCCCAGGCCTCGGCCGGCGCCGACTACAGCGTCCTCGACAACGACACCGACACGGAGAACGACGTCCTCTCGGTCACGCTCGTCTCGGTCAGCCCGCTGGGCGCCGGAACGGTCACCACCGACGGCACCGTCGTGCACTTCACGCCGGCCCCGTCGTTCCACGGCACGGCCGTGATCACGTACACCCTCAGCGATGGCGACCTCACGGACACGGCGACCCTGACGATCACCGTCACGGCCGAGACGGTCCCGCCGGTCGTCACGGCGGCCTCCGTTCGGTTCGGCTCGGGACGGGTCGACCAGAGCGCTCCCCTCGTCATCTCCTGGTCGGCGGTCGATGCCCTGAGCGGCGTCGTCCACTACGACGTCCAGGTCAGCGTCGGCGGCGCCGCGTTCAGGCCCGTCTACTCGGGCACGGGCACGTCGGTCCAGAAGTTCTACCCGTTCAAGAAGTCGCTCGTCTTCCGCGTCCGGGCCACCGACGGCGCGGGCAACACCTCGGGCTGGGCCCAGTCCGCCAAGCGCAAGATCAAGACGTTCCAGAACAGCAACAGGAAGATCGAGTACACCGGCGACTGGAAGCAGGTCCACGAGCCCGCCGCGTCGGGCGCCGGCTACGCCTGGACGGACACGTTCCACGGCAAGGTCAAGCTGTCGTTCTCGGGCCGCGCGGTCCTGTACGTCACGACCAAGATGAAGCCGGCCGGCCACGTGAACGTCTACGTCGACGGCCACCTCATCGGCAACTTCAACCTCCACGCCAAGCACACGAAGCTCGGCAGGATCATCGCCCGCTGGAGCAGCAGCTCCAACGCGAGCCACACGATCCGGATCGTGAACGCCACGACCGGCAAGCGGCTGACCTTCGACACCTTCGTCGTCCTCAAGTAACCCCCTCCCCTCGCGATCTCCCGACGCCGCCGGCACCGCCGGCGGCGTCGGCACGTCCGGGCGGCAACGCCGCCGCGCCCCTCCCACCGGTCGCGGCGCGACGCCCGCCCGCCCGAATTTGGGCTCCCAACTCACGCCCCGAGTCGGATCCGCGCGTTGGCCCCAGCGATGGCGCCGAACGAGGCCGCTTTCGCGTGCCTGGGTGCGGCCGGGGCCGCGTCCCGACTCACCGGCTGAGTTTCCGGCGGTCGGCGACGAACACCCGGCGAGCTCGGCGTCGCGGCGAACACCCGGCGGTCGGCGGCGGACGCCGGCGGCGACACCCGGCGACGGCTACGATGCACGCAGCGCCCCGTCACCTCTCGCGCTCCCCACCGAGGATCGATGTGACTGCTTCGAACGCGCCCGACACCGATGCCCTCCCCCTCGACCCCGAGCTCGCCCGCTGGCTCGAGCGCTCGGAGGCCCTGGCGTTCGCACGGGAGTGCTACGCGGCCGCCGCGGAGCTGCCCGGCAATCCCGCGGGCGTTGCCATGATCCCGATCGGCGACGGCTTCGCTGCGGCCCTGACCGTGTTCGACCACGGGTTCTTCAACCGTCTCGTCGGCGTCGGATTCGAGCGGCCGGTGTCCGAGGACGACATCGAGGCCGCGTCCCAGTTCTTCATCGGGCTCGGGCTGCAGCAGTCGTTGGTCCACCTCGCCCCGCCGCTGATCACGCCTGAGGTCGCCGGTTGGCTCGAGGCCCGCGGCTATCACGCGGGGCGCTACTGGGTGAAGCTCTGGCGCGATCTCGACCTGTCCGATCTCGCGGCGCCGTCCACCACGATCCGGATCGAGCGCATCGACCAGGCCCGGGCGGGCGACTTCGCGGCGATCGTCCGGCAGGCGTTCGAGCTGCCCGTCGAGGCCGAGCCCGTCGCCTCGGCGCCGGTCGGGCGTCCCGGATGGACGCACTACCTCGGCTATCTCGACGAGGAGCCCGTCGCGGCGGCGGCGATGTTCGTCACCGAGGGCGTCGCGTGGCTCGGGTTCGGCGCCACGCTGGAGTCCGCCCGGGGTCGCGGCGCCCAATCGGCGATGTTCGCGACGCGGCTGGCCGACGCGCACGACCTCGGCTGCCGCTGGGCGATCACCGAAACGGGCGAGGAGACCGAGGACGATCCCGTCAACCACTCGCTCCGGAACATGCGCCGCGCGGGCTTCAGGCTCGCGTACGCCCGCCAGAACTGGGTGCGGATCCCGGCCAAGCCGGATTGAGCGCCGCCTAGGCTACGGCCGACATCGCAGCGGCCCGAGCAATCGCGGCGGCCCGGCCCAGCCAATCGGTGACGTCCGCGTCGTGGTGGCGGCGCTCCACCGGCTCGATGTTGTCGACGAACTTCTGGTAGATCACGGCCTGGCGCGCAGCTGCGACCGGGCCCAGCAGCTCCGCCGCCCTGGATGGATTGCAGCCCGGTACCGCGTCGCGCCAGGCTTCGAGCCATCGGGACTGGATCGCAACCCGGCTGGCTGGCGGCAGGTCACGGAAGAACGCCGGCAAGTCGAGCATCGGGTTGCCCACGCCGCAGTCGCCCCAGTCGAGGATCGTGAGTCGGCTCGGCGCGCCACCGATCCCGGCCACGCCCCTGACGTTGCCCGGGTGGTAGTCGCCATGGACGAGCGTGTCGGGCACCCCGCACGCGGCGATGGCGGCGAAGCGGGCCGGCAAGCCGGCGACGAAGGCGGTGAGCGCATCGGCATCGGCAGGCGCCAGCCCTCCGGAACGGCGTTCGACGACCTCCTCGATCAGCGCGGAGAGCCCCGGGCCACGCCAGTCGGGTAGCCCGATCCGCAGGAGGTCGTCGACGCGACCGATCCACGCGGCCTGGAGCCGGACCAGCATCGGGACCATCTCGAGCAGCACGGGCTCGGGCGCCCCGTACTGGTCGTCGCCCTCGATGTCGGCGAGCAGGACCCGATCGCCGTCGTGCCCCAACAGCCGCGGGACGGGTTCTCCCTGGAGCCGGCGCAGCATGTCGCCCTCGTGGGCGAAGAACGGCGGCACGACCTTGAGCCACGCCGAGTCGCCACCGGCGAGCGGCAGGCGCCAGATGCTGGACAGGTTCCAGGTCCGGATCTGCACCGCGGGACCGTCGCGCGCGATCCGGCGCTCGCGCAGCACGGATTCGGCCCAGTCGAGGTCCAGTTCCGGTCCGCCGGGCTTCGCGTATCGAAGGCGCAGCGGCTGGTCGTCGAGCGTGGCCTCGAACCGGAGAAGGGCCTCGGCGGCAAGCGGCGACCGGGCGATGGCCGTCGTGAGCTCCGCGAGGTATGTCACGCCGCCGCCGTGCGGCCTCGGCAGCTCGGTGTCGAGCATCCGCAGCACGACGACCTCGATCCCGAACCGCTCGCGGGCGCCCGCGGCGATCGACTCGACGTCCGGCCACCACGGCTCCGCGACCGGCATCTCCGGCAGGCTGCCGATCGGCTCGCCCTCGGGCGAGACGAGCTCGAGCGTGACGCGACGGGGCGGCGTTTCAGCGAGCGGCGTCGACATCGGATGTGCATCATCGGCCACCAGGAGGACCCGCGATGAGCTATCCCGAACCGCGCTACCTCGGCGATGCCGGCGAGGCGTCGGCGACCTACCGCCCAAACGCCGCGCCGCCCGACCTCATCTACGCGAGCGGCGGCACCGCCGACTACCTCGCGACCGGCGCGTCCACGGGCGGCCTGTTCGGGCTGTACCGCTGGAACATGGCCGCCGAACCCTCGGGCCCGGGACCCCACTTCCACCGGACGATGGCCGAATCGTTCTACGTCCTCGTGGGCACGGTGAAGATCTACGACGGGCGCGAGTGGGTCGATTGCAGCCCCGGCGACTTCGTCCACGTGCCGCCGGGTGGGATTCACGGCTTCCGCAACGAGTCCGGCGCGCCGGCGTCGATGCTCCTGCACTTCGCCCCCGGTGCGCCACGCGAGGGGTACTTCGAGGGCCTAGCGCGGTTCGCCACCGAGGGCCGGCCCGGCCCCGACGAGCTGGCGCGCTTCTACGCCGAGCACGACAACGTCTGGCTCTGAGGCTCCCGCGGTCTGGTTCTGAGGCTCACGCGGTCTCGTTTGTGCGTCCGGGGCACGAATCGGGACCCCGCGTGCGCCCCACGCACATTCCTGCCCTGGCAAGCTGCGACTCGCTCAGATCGTTCCCGTGCCGCACGTTTTACGTCACCCGCCATCACGGGCTCGCCGGATTCGTTCGTATGGCTCACGGATCGAGCATGGGCAGCCCGGCCGGGACAAGAGGGGCGTCAGGAATGTGAGCCTGGCGCACGCGGGCGAGAGTCCCCCTGGGACGTGCGCGGGCAGGCCGATGTTCACGAACCTGCAACACCGATCCCGGCACCGGCGGCGCGCGGTGAACGGGACGCGCCGTATCGTCCGCGCGGGTGCCAAAACCGCGGGGAACGCCTGGAGGACTCCGCATGCGCCTGCTCCGATCCGCCATCGCGCTGCTCGCGGCGCTCGCGATCGTGCTGACCCTGACGGCCTCGACAGTTTCGGCCCAGGGATCGCACGCCAAGGTGTTCCGGCTCACGCTCACCGGCGACCAGGAGGCGACCGCGACCTGCGCACCGCCGACGGTGTGCGGCGATCCGGATGCGGTCGCCAGGATGATCCTGGTCGTGATCCCCGCTCGCGACCGGATCTGCTTCGTGACCAGGTGGTGGAACATCGACGGCACGGTCGTGGCGGCGCACATCCACCCGGCCCCGGTCGGCGTCCCCGGCCCGGTCGCGGTCCCGCTGTTCTCGGGGACGTTCGCGAGCACGGACCGGACCCGAGGCTGCGTCTCGGCGAACGGCCTCGCGGGCGCGATCATCGCCAACCCGTCCGGCTACTACGTGAACATCCACAGCACGACGTACCCGGCGGGGGCCGTGCGCGACCAGCTCTGAACCGATCGTTCCGTTCGCGGAGGCCCGCACCCGCGGCGGGCCCCCGCACCCGCGGCGGGCCCCCGCACCCGCGGCGGGCCCCCGCACCCGCGGCGGGCCTTCGCCCCCGATCCGGCACACGTATCACCCAATTGGGGCGACACCAGCGTGATCGGGGGGAGGTAGACTCGGGCCGAGAGGGACAGGGGCTCCCGATGCACATCGCTGGGTGAAGAGACATGAGCGACAAGTTGCCGGCGATGTCGGCTGATGCCATGGACGACGCGGCGGTCGAGCCGACCCAGGCCGAGATCGACGATTGGGCCGCGAAGGAGAAGGCGCGCCGCCAGGCATGGCTCGCCGGACCGACCGACGAGGAGCGCGAGGCGTACGCCAAGCGCATCAAGAACCGGCGCTTCGCGGAGATGTTCGACGAGGGCGAGCACCGGATCGACGAGACCGTCCGCCGGGGCCTCCACTACGGGCGTGAGAGCCAGCTGGCGGCCGAGGGCGCGGTGAGCCTCGCGTACACGTGGTCGCGCCACTTCTTCAAGGAGCTCGTCAAGGCCGGACGGGAGTGGGAAGAGGAGACGGCGATGCCGAGCCGTCGCCGCCGCGTCCCGTTCGATGACAGCACGGATTGATCGACTAGACCGGTCGCTGCGGCGGCCGCACGCGCACACAGCGAACTAGTCATCGACCGGCCGACCGCCGCGTGAGGAATCTGCTCCGGCACCCCCGACGGGTCGGGTTCGTCCTGGCCGTCTTCTTCCGCCTGTTCTTCGCGCCCGCCCTGCACCTGCCGGGCGCGGACAAGCGATCAAGGCCGGTCCGGTTGCGGGTCGCGTTCGAGCAGCTGGGCGGCGCCTGGGTGAAGCTCGGGCAGATGCTCGCGCTGCGCTACGACCTCCTGCCGGTCGCGTACTGCGACGAGCTGTTCGGGCTGCTCAACCAGGTTGCCACGTTCAGCTACGACGAGGTCCGCTCGATCATCCGCCAGGAGCTGGGCGGCGAGCCGGACGCCGTGTTCGCCTCGTTCGAGCACAAGTCGTTCGCGGCGGCATCGATCGGCCAGGTGCATCGGGCGACCCTGCACAACGGCGACCGGGTCGCGGTCAAGGTGCAACGCCCGCACATCCGCGAGATCCTGCAGGCCGACATCCACCTGATGTACTCAGTGACCTGGCTGCTCGACTTCACGGGCGTGTTCGGCGGCGTCAAGAGTCGCGAGGTCATCGACGAGTTCGCCCGCTGGACCGCCGACGAGCTCGACTACCTCGTCGAGGCGCGCCAGGCCGTGCTCCTCCACGAGCACGCCCGCGGCGACGAGTACGAGCGGATCGCGCGCGTGTACCGCGACTACACCACGTCGCGGGTGCTGACCGCGGAGCTCATCGAGGGCATCCCGCTGGTCGAGGTGATGGTCGCCAAGCGCGACGGCGACAAGGCCTACCTCGCCCGCCTGAAGGCATCGGGCCACGACCTCGACCGCATCTGCCGCCACCTCGACTGGAACATGCTCAACCAGGTGTTCGTGTTCGGCTACTTCCATGCCGACCTGCACCCCGCCAACATCTTCGTCCTGCCCGGCGACGCGATCGGCTACATCGACTTCGGGATCGTCGGCCAGCTGCCCAACCGCATCCGCGAATCGCTGACCCGCTACAGCTGGCTGCTGTTCCGGGGCGAGATCGAGCCGGCCGTGCGCGAGCTGATGCGCTGGCTCGGCGCCGTCTCCGGCGACCGACATCGACGACGCCAGCCGGCAGCTGATCCGCCTCCACCAGGCCTTCCTGTACGAGGCCACGGCCGATCGCACGCGCGTGACCAAGGCGGCACCGGGGCCGAAGGCGGAGAAGCGCGAGAACCCGTACTCCAAGCTCGCCGTCGACATCCTCGACACGATCCGCGTCCAGCAGCTGACGATGTCGCCCGCGATCGTCAGCTACTTCAAGATGCTGGTCACGCTCGGGGCCCTGCGCCACCAGCTGGCCGTCGACTACGACCTGCCCGACAACGTGCGCCGCTTCGTGCGGCGGCTGGCCCGCCAGCAGGGGCTGTCCTGGCTCGATCCGCGCCTGATGGTCGACCGCCTGTACGCGGGCACGGGTCGCGTGCAGCGGGCCCTCGACTTCCTCGAGTTCGTCGAGGCCCAGGAGCCGGCCATCCTCGAGGCCGAGAGCGCCCTGTTCGGGTTCCGCGACCGCATGCGCAACGCCAAGCGCACGCTGGTGCGGATCGGCGTCGCGATCGTCGGCGTGGGGGCGCTGCTGTACGTGGTGCTGGCGTTCCCGAACGAGACGAGAACGGTCGTGCCGCGCGAGATGCCGCTCTCGTGGGTCAACCTGGGCCTGGTCATCCTGCTGTTGCTGTTGGTCGCGTGGCTGATCAACTACGTCCGGCGCCTCGGGCAGGGCGACGACTGAGCGGACCGCCGGGCCGCGAGCCAACCGCGATCCCGTTCGTCTGCTCGAGCTGCGGGCGGACCGACCTGCCGCCGGCGGGCAACTGGGATCCGCCGATCTGCCTCGAGTGCGACGCCGCGATCAACTTCGACGCCGATGTGGCGTACGAGGATTCGCGCCCGGACGAGGACCAGGACCGGGACGAGGACGACGGGTAGGGCCCGCGTCCCCGCTCGTCAGGCCACCGACGACGAATCATCAGCACGGTCTCCCCATCGGGCCGCCGCACGGCGACGCGGCCGCCAGCGCACCCGCGGCCGGCGCCTCGAGTCGATCGCGGAGACGATGGAGGGCGCGGCGCGTCCTCGTCTTGACCGTCCCGAGCGGCCAGCCCAGCTGCGTCGCGATCTCGGTCTGGGTCAGTCCCCCGCCGTAGGCGAGCTCGATCACGCTCCGCTCCCAGGGGTCCAGCGAGGCGACCGCATCCTGGATCGCCGCCCGTGTCTCGCTATTGGACAGGGCGAGCTCCGGAGACGGCTCTGGCTCGGCGGACACGATCAACTCACCAATGCCCGCGAGCCAGTCACCCGTCCACTCGTCATCGGCGGGCTGCGCGAACGATGAGAACGTCGCCGCGCGCTGGTGGCGGGCGTTGGCACGGAGATGATCGATCGCGCGATTGCGGGCGATCGTCACCAGCCACGCCGGCAGGGATCCCCGGGTCGAGTCGAAGCGCTCGGCGCGGTCCCACAACGCGAGGAAGGTCTCCTGGACGACCTCCCCAGCGATCCCCTCATCGTGGCTCGCCCGCATTGCCGCGCCATACACGGCGCGGCTGTGCCGGTCATAGAGGGCGGCGAGCGCGTCGTGTGAGCCGCCGATGAGCTCGAGGACGAGCGCCGCGTCGGAGCCGACCGGTACCCCCGGCTCGGTCATCGAGTCGGCCATGGCATCGCGCGCCCGTTCCGTCCCCATCGGTTCGCTCCCTGCGGTGTAGATCCGCCTTGCCGTCGCGGATCGAATCCCCGTCGCGGATCGCTCCCCGGCGTCGCGAATCCGCTGACCTGTTATTCTGTTCAAGATAAGTCTCTCGCAAGAAAGATACTCATGTCAAGGACATTTGTGCGTTAGGATGCGGGCATGGCCGATGACCTCGTGGACCGACTGCTCATCGCGTGGGACGAGAGCCGCCCCGATCTCGATGTGGGCGCGCTCCAGGTGACCGCACGCCTCAGCCGCATCGGCGCGCACCTCGCCCGGCGGCAGGAAGCTGTCTTCGGGCGTTTTGGGCTCGGGCGCGGCGAGGTCGGGCTGCTGAGCGCGCTGCGGATCTCCCCGCCGCCGCATCGCGTCTCCCCCACCCACCTGGCCCGAGGCCTGATGCTCTCGTCGGCGGGCGTGACGAGCCGCATCGACCGACTCGAGCGCCGGGGCTACGTACGCCGGCTCGCCGACCCCAACGATCGGCGGGGGGTGATGATCGAGCTGACTGACGAGGGCCGCGAGGCCGTCGACGCCGCGGTCGAGGCGAACAGCGTCAGCGACCGCCAACTCCTTGATCGCCTCGATCCCGACGAGATCGTCGCGCTCGAGGGACTCCTGCGCAAGCTCCTGGGCGGCCTCGAACTCCCGGAGTAAGCGGCGAGGAGCGCCCCCACGCTGTGGGGATGAGCGGCGGCTGCCCGCCCTCCCCTGTCCTGCTCTCCTGAAACTGCCATCCGGCCGGATGCCGTAGGGCCTGTGCACGTCATCCCGACGCCAGCGAAAACGTGGCCGGCTGGAGAGATGGCGGTCAGGAGTAACCAGGTATGACTCGGAACACAGTGCTCGCCGCCGCCGCGCTCGCGGCCATGGCCGCTTCGGTTGCGGCGCCCATCGCGGCGGCCGCGCCAACCGTCAGGGGCAGGGTCGTCGACGGCGCGTTGCGCGTCTCGGGGACCCCGTTTGCGGACCGGATTGCGCTGCGTGTCAGCGCAACGGACCCCAACCAGCTCGAGCTCGACATCGGGGATGACGGGTCGGCCGACGACTCGTTCGACCTCGCTTCCTTCGCCTCCATCGACATCGACGCGGGCGGCGGCGATGACGCCGTCCGGCTCGATACCGCCAACGGCGCGTTCACGACGGCCAAGCCGACACAGGTCGATGGAGGGAAGGGCGACGACCGCCTCATCGGCGGCAGCGGCAACGAGCAGTTCTTGGGCGGCCGCGGCAACGACTTCGTCGACGGTAACGGGGGCGTCGATACGGCGTTCCTCGGCGACGGCGACGACACGTTCGTGTGGGATCCCGGCGACGGCTCCGACGTCGTCGAGGGCGGCAGCGGCCACGACACCCACATCTTCAACGGCGCCGGTGGGAACGAGGTCATGGCGGCCACCGCCAATGGCGGTCGGGTCACGTTCACCCGGAACCTCGGCGGCATCGTCATGGACCTCAACAGCATCGAGGCGCTCGACGTTCGGGCCCTCGGCGGCACGGACAGCGTCACGATCGGCGACCTGACCGGGACCGGTATGACCAGCGTCAACGTGGACCTCGCCGCAGCCATCGCTGGCGACGCGAGCGACGCCGCCGCGGACACCGTGACGGTCAACGGCACGGCCGGCAAGGACGTCGTCTCCGCCACAGCTGACGGCGGGGCGGTCGACGTCGACGGTCTGGCAGCCTCGGTCCGGGTCGCCCACGCGGATCCGTCGCTCGATTTGCTCGTCGTCGACTCCGGCGCCGGAGACGACGACGTCACGGTCGACCCGGGCGCCGCGGTGCTGATCCAGGTGACCGTCAAGTAGGACGGCGCGAACTGGTCGGTGGGAGTCGCCACGCCCGGCTCCCACCGTTCCACTCAGCTCCCGCCGGCTATTTCTCCTTGGCCAGGCGCTCCCAGGCCTCGCTGATGAGCTTGTCGGTCTTGACCTCGCCGATGCGCGAGTTGCCCTTCGAGAGCTCGTCGATGCGGTCGTCGCCGCGCGATTCCTTCTGGCTCTGGTCGGGCGTGTGCCAGCCCTGATTGTCGCGAGCCCGCTTCGACTCGTTCATCAGCTTGCGGAAGAACGTCTCCTTGTTGTCGGCGCCCCACTTCTTCTCCTGGGCCTCGGTCGTCGGCGTGTCGCCCTCGGGCCGCAGCGGCTCGGGGAGCCGGCCCTTGAACGCCTGCCACGCCGCCGCGCGCGCCGCGTCGGGGGTCGAGCCCGTGAACTTCTCCTTCTCCATCCCGTTGATCACGCCGGCGACCTTGCCCCAGGTCATCGCCCACGCCTTGTCGATGTCCGTGACGTGCTCGGTCTCGCCCTCGCCGAGCTTGGTCTCCCATTCCCCGCTCACGTCGAGGAACTGGCTCCCCTTGCCGAGCGACCGGATCAGGTGGAGGCCCGTCGCCGGCCACATGACCTCGTGGTCCAGCTGGGGCAGCCGAACCGTGGCCGGTCGGGCGACCCACTTCTCGCCCTGCTGTTCGACCGCTCCGCCGCGGAACAGCGGCGGGTTGGCCGTGTAGGAGGTCCGGGTGAGGCCGCGGTTGCCGGGTCCACTGGCCTTCATGATCTCCCCTAGGCCGCCGGGCGGATCCTTCTTCCTGTCGGTCCGGGCCAGGCCGACCAACTGCGCCGTGGCGGCGTTGCCGACGGTGCGCTGGAGGTTGGCCGTGAGGCCGATGCGAGAGCCGAGGTCCAGGCCGTCGACCGCGGCCGCGCGGGCCGCGAGGGGCCCCTCGGCCGCCCGGGCCGGGGCGTGGGCGCTCGCGCGGAGCGCCTCCCAGGGTTCGAGTCGCCGGGTTCGGATCCTGCTCATGGACGTTCGCAGTCTACGCTCAGCGGGAGGTCGCGCTCACCTCGGCCGAGAACACGCTTTCACCCAGGACGTTCACGGCCGTGACCCGGTAGAAGTAGTGCGTGCGCTTGGCGACGTTCGTGTCAGTCATCCCGATCGCGTCCGGTCCGTAGCTCACATACAGGGTCTCGGCGCCGCTCGCCGTCCCGCGATACACGCGGTAGCCAGTGATCGCCGTGCCGCCGTTCGAGGACGGCGCTGACCAGGTCAGGGCGATGCCCGACTTCGTCGTTGTTGCGGTCAGGTTCCGGGGCGCGCTTGGGGCCGTCCCGCGCGCGGCGCTGACCTCCGCGGACAGCGCTCCCTCGCCGGCGGCGCTGATCGCCGAGACCCGATAGCGGTACGTCGTCCCGTTCGCAACCGACGCGTCGGTGAAGGCGAGCACGTTGCCCACGGTGACCAGTGGCGTCGGCGTCGCGGTTCCGGTCCCGCGATAGATGCGATATCCGGTCACCGGGAAGGTGCCCAGCGTCGCCGGCGGCTGCCAGGTGAGGCCGACACCCGCGGCGAGGTTCGGGCTCGCGGCGAGCGACACGGGCGCCGACGGCGGGACGGGCGCAGGGGTCGGCGTCGGCGTCGGGGCAGGCGTCGGTTTCGGGGTTGGCGATGGCGTCGGCGTCGGAACCGGCGTCGGCGTGGGCGGCGGGAGCGTGTAGCTCGGCGACGGCGGCGGTGTGGGGCTCGGCGACGGCGGCGCAGCCTCTCCGACGTTCGGCAGGATCAGCAACCCGTTCAGGTCGTCGGCGATCACGATGTCCGGCCAGCCGTCCGCCGTGACGTCGCCGACGGCGAGGCCGTGCGGGTTGCCGCCGTTCGAGAATGGGACGTTGTACAGGTCCTCGCTCGCGAATTGTCCGCCCGCCTGGCCGCGGTACAGGCCGACCCGCAGCCAGCCGTCGTGGACCACGACGGCGTCGGGCCGTCCGTCACGGTCGACGTCCGACACCTCGACCGCACCGGGGATGTCGTAGCTTTGGTACGAGGTGGGCGGTGCCACGAGCGTGCCCGCCGGCGACTGCGCGAAGACCCCGAGGCGCCCGGTGGGGCTGTTGCCGCCGTAGCTCGCAACCACGTCGCTCCGCCCGTCGCCCGTCACGTCGCCAACGCCGATACCCTGCGTCAGCTGATTGCCGCCGACCGAATACTCGGCCGCGACCCCAAACGTGCCGTCGGCGAGGGCCGGGAGCACGCTGACGTTGGACACGAGGCCCTGGCCCGACATGACGACGATATCCGTCCGTCCGTCGCCGGTGACGTCGGCAGCCTCGAGGTCGTCCCAGCCGTCGTGCTGGACCGGGTAGGTCCGTGCCGCCGCGAGACCGGCGCCGGTGTCGGAGAAGACGGTGACCGTGTCGGTTCCCCACCCGATCCCGGCGACTTGCGGCCGGCCGGACTTGTCGAAGTCGCCGATCGCAATCTTGTGGCTGTCGACACTCGTGACGAGGACCGGTGCGGCCAGCGTGCCGTCGGCGGCCTGCGCGAACAGCTGGATGCCGAGCCCGGACAGGCCGACGACGACGTCGGGCCGCCCGTCGCCGTTCACATCGCCGATGTCGACGGTCTCCGGCCGTTGCCCGTACGTGCCCGCGGTCGAGTACCTGACCGGGCCTGCAAGCGTGCCGTCCGCCTGCCCCGCGAACACGAACAACCCGAAGTCGGCCGCCGTGCCGGCATACCCCGTGGTCAGGACGATGTCGGCGATCCCATCGCCCGTGACGTCGCCGATGGCCACGGCCTCGGGCTCCGATCCCACTGGCGTGATCCGGTACGGCCCGAATTGCGTGCCCGATGCCAGGACGCCTGCCGGCACGATCGCCAGCAGCGACAGCAGCATGACCGTCGCGATCGCCAGCACAGAGATTCTCGCGGCGATCCCCGCCCCGTCACGCCGTGATCCCATCGCGACTCCCCGCCTGTGCCCTGACAAGAACCGCGCCTACTGTACGAGCCGCACCTGCCTCGCGAAAGCCCCGATCCTGAGCCGGCGGTTCCCGCGCGCACCGCCGCGTGAGGCGCTCGTCGTGATCATCCCCTCGCGTAGTCGTTGAGGATGAAGACGGCGACGGGCAGCAGCGACGCCTTGACTGCAACCCGCCAGCGGGCGTCGTTGGTGACGATGATCGCCGCGCGGTGGTCGAGCGCCGTCGCGACGACGGCAGCATCCGGAAGGGCAAGGCCGGTGGAGGCGCGGATGCGGGCAGCGACCCGGGCGATCGCGGGATCGAATGGCGCGATCCGCAGCTCGCTGAAGAACCGGAAGAAGCCCTCTATCGTCGCCTCGGCCGCCGCACCGGCCTTCGCGGGCCCGACCAGGAGCTCGGCGACCGACAGTGCCGACATGACCCCGGGGTTGCGCCCGGTGCCGAGACACCCGTCGAAGACCCACGACGCCGCGGGACTGGCGCGCTCGCCGCCGTGCAGATAGGCGATAGCGGCGGAGGTGTCCACCGCGATCCGGGCATCGCGCGGGAGATCCCGCTCGAGCCGGTCGACGTCGAGGCCTATCGCCAACCCTCGCGGACCTCTCGCAGGTACGCCTCGGGATCGCCGAACGCGTCGGCCATCGACCCGGCGTACGTCTCCCGTATCCGGTCGAGGCGAACCGAGTCCGGATGCCCCGGGTCGAACGTCACCACGAAACGCTCGCCCTCGGTGATCCCGGCGGCCTTGGCCACGGCATCGGGCAACGTGAGTTGATTCCGCTCTCGGAGTCTGGCTTCGGCGATCACACTGGCTGCGTTCATATTGGAATTGTGATCGACCAATCCAACTTGGTCAAACACCGCCAAGGGCTTCGACGCCTGTGACGGGGCCCCTACGCATGTCGTACGTCATTTGCGGGAGAAACCGGAGTCTGGCGGGTGACGTTAGGTCAGTCATCAACGACCTTCGGAGTCCCCGTCATGTCCGCCCCAACCCGCCGCACCCTCACCGCCTTCATCGCCGCGGGTGCGCTCGCCCTGATCCTCCACGTCATCGCAGCAGGACCGGTCGTTGCGGCGACGACCGTCCACGCCGCCGTCATCAACGGCACCCTGCTCGTCTCGGGCACATCGTCGGCCGACCGGATCGCCCTCCGCCTCAGCCGGAGCCATCCCAACCGGCTCCAGGTCGACATCGGCGACAACGGGTCGGCCGATCGCACCTTCCGTCTCGGCTCCTTCGCCAGGATCGAGCGTCGACGCCGGCGGCGGCAACGACAGGATCCGACTCGATACGAGCAACGGCTCGTTCACGACCAAGAGGCCGACCCGGGTCAACGGCCAGGGGGGCGCCGACACGCTCCTGGGCGGCAACGGGAACGAGACCTTCTCAGGTGGCGCCGGCAACGACCTCGTCGACGGCAACGGGGGCGCCGACGCAGTCTCACTCGGCGACGGCAACGACACGGCCGTCTGGGATCCCGGCGACGGCTCCGACGTCGTGCGGGGCGGCGGCGGCTCCGACAGCCTCCTGTTCAACGGATCCGATTTCGACGAGGTCCTGACCGTCACGGCCAACGGCGGCCGGGTCGCCGTCACCCGCGACGTCGGCAACGTCGCCATGGATCTCGACGCGGTCGAGGCGATCCGCTTCCGGACCCTCCTCGGGAACGAGCAGGTGACGATCGGGGACATGACAGGGACCGACCTCGCGACCGTCGACGTCGACCTCGCCGCGGTCCGCGGCGGCACGACGAGCGACAACCAGAAGGACTTCGTCACCCTCACCGGCACGGCCGGCAACGACACGGTCGCCGTGACCGCGAGTGGCGCCGGCGTCAGGGTCGATGGCCTGGCGGCCGCGGTGCAGATCACCCACGCCGACCCGGAGGGCGACAGGCTCGCGATCGACACCCTCGGCGGCATCGACACCGTTGCGGTCGACCCGGCCGCTGCCGGGCTGCTCCAGGTCTCGTTCGGACCGTAGCGTCCCTGGCCGACGTTCCCGAGCTCGGACCCGCGCTCGAGGGCAGGTGGCATGGGTTGAGGTTCATCCTTGGGCCGTGGCCGTGGATGCTGCTCGTCTACGTCTGGGACGAGGCCGCTGACGAGGTCGCGGTCGTCGCGATCCAGGATGCACGGTCGGCGAGTGCGGCAACCAGCGCGACAATGGGAGGAGGCGAGCATGATCGCCAGAACCTGGCGCGGAGCGGTCCGCGCGGCGGACGCCGAGGCGTACGCCGACTACATCCGTAAGACCGGCCTCGCGGCCTACGCGGCCACGCCCGGGAACCTCGGCGCGTGGCTCATGTACCGGATCGAGGGCGACCGCGCCGAGGTCCAGACCGATCTCGCTGTGGGAGTCGATGGACGCGATCCACGGCTTCGCCGGCGAGGACGTCGAGCGCGCCGTCTTCTATCCCGAGGACGATCGCTTCCTCATCGACCGCGACCTCGCGGCGCACCACTGGGTCGTAGCCGGCCGCGTGCCCTGATCAAGCTCAGAGCGCCACGAGCTGGACGCTGAGGATGTGCTCGTTGCCGGGGGCGATGGCGTCGAGCTGCGCCTGGGTCGGCGCCCGGTCGAGATTGATCCGGGCGATCGCGGCCTCCGCGCCCTCGAACACGATGTTCTCGGTCTCCTGGACGTTGATGTCGGCCTGACGCAAGTGCTCGAACACGTGGGCGAGGACGCCCGGCCGGTCCTGGTGCCGAACGACGAGCACGTGGGTCGCCGGCGTCCGCCGGGCGAGGTTGACGACGTTCGGTACCAGGCCGGTGTCCTTGAACGAGGCGACGATGCGCACGACCTCGGCGGCGATCGCCTCCTGCGCCTGCTCGGTGGACGCGCCGATGTGATGCGTCCCATAGACCCCGGGCAGGGCGACCAGCGGGTCATCGAACGCGCCGGTCCCGGTTGTCGGCTCGTTGGGATAGACGTCGAGGCCCACCCGGATCCCCCGCTCCCGGACCGCATCGGCCAGCGCGTCGTGGTCGATCACCTCGGCTCGTGCGGTGTTGATGACCATCGCGCCCGGCCGAAGCCGGCCGAGGAGGTCTGCGCTGACGAGCCCCCGGGTCTCGGGATGGAGCCCCAGGTGGACGCTCAGGATGTCGGCCTGCTCGGCGACCGCGGCGGGCGACGGCGCGATCACGACGCTCCGACCCGGCCGCGTGGGCTCGAGCCCGAACCGCGTGAGGTCGGGGTCGGGATCGTCGACGAAGCGTCGAGCCCAGATGACGAGGTCGCAGCCGAACGCCTGGGCGCGGCGCGCCAGCTCCTGGGCGACGTGGCCGAACCCCAGCAGGCCGAGCGTCGTCCCCTGCAGCCCGCGCGCCTGCGCGTATTCCTGCTTGTTCCAGCGGCCCGCCCGCAGGTCGGCGACGTTGTCCGGGATCCGCCGGTCGAGCGCGAGGATCAGGCCGAACGCGAGCTCGGCCACCGCGACCGCGTTCTTGCCGGGGCAGTTCGAGACGTAGATGCCGCGGACCGAGGCGGCGGCGACGTCGATCGTGTTGTAGCCGGCACCCGCCCGGACGATGAGGGCGAGGCGCCCGGCGTCCATGGCCGCCTCGGTCACCTTGGTCGAGCGGACGACGAGCACGTCCGCCCCCGTCTCGGCGAGGGCGGCCGCGAGCGCCTCGTCCTTGAGGGCCGGGTCGTAGACGACGTCGCAGCCCGTGGTGGCGAGGCCGTCGAGGCCCGACGGCTCGAACTGGTCGGCGACAAGCACTCTCACGACAGCTCGTTCTCCATTCGGCGGTGGCCGCCCGGCTAGGCCGTCACATCGATCGACCCGGCCGGCAGCGTATGGTCGCTCCCAGCAGTGTGCCCTTGCTACCGGCGATGGAGGCCGACATGACCCAGGAGCGCGGCGATTCCTATCCCAAGCTGCGGGAGGTGCTCGGCGAAGAGGGCTTTGCCGAGCTCGCGCGCCTCATCCGCACGACCTACGAGGCCAACGAGGAACGGCGGCTGCGTCGAGACGCCGAGACCGGTGAGGTCCCGCAGGCCGAGCCGCAGGGCTAGGTTCAGCCCGATCGGTCGCCTTCGAGGGGCGCGACGAGCCTGGCGATGACGGCGATCACGACCGTCGTCGCGGCAACCGTGACCAGCGGCCACCACGGATTGCTGAAGCCCGCCCAGCTCGACGGCGCCGCGGTGGCCCAGGCGAACCCGGCGATCGACGCGGCCGCGATCTCGTACCCGCCCACACGCAGGACGTGGAACGGGCGCGGCCCGGCGCCGGGTCGCCTCGGGTTCGCCCCCTGTGACGCCAGCCGATAGCCGAGCCGCCACACCGACGCTCCCGCGATGACGCCGATCACGATGGCGACGCCCAGCTTGACCAACTGGCTCAGGGCTCCGCCGTCCGATTCCTTCAGGAGGACCGCGCTCCACACGGGCAGGAACAGCGTCAGGACCGTGGTCGGCACGTAGGCGATGAGGGTGGTCAACAGGGCGCGGAGGCCCGGACGGACCGTCGGCGTGGGCGGCGGGTCTTGCCGGGCCTGGGTCGCGTACATGATCGACGGGTCGAAGGTCGCCGGCTTCTCGATGACCGGCCGCTCGTCCGGCGTCTGCCACTGGAGGAAGGTCCCGCACGAGGGGCAGAACTGCAGCGTATCGTCGCTGACGGTGCCACACGTGGGGCAGGCGACCTTCCCTGCGCCCACGTCATGCTCGGGGGCGCGGGGCGGGGCGGGAACGCGATGCGGCGGCGGGTTCTCGAATGGCTCGATCGGCGTCGTGCCACGCTGGCCGGCCGTCGCCGCGCCGAGGGGCGTGGCGCACCTGCTGCAATAGCGTCGAACGGGGTCGTTGCGATGACCGCAGTTGCCGCAGACGACCGAATCCGTGTCGTCGACGCGTGCGAGCCTCGCCGCGATCGACTCGGCCATCCGCCGCTCCGACATCCTGCCCTCCGAATGGATCCGCCGCTACCCAGTGACGGGAAAGATGGCACGCGTCGGGGGCACCATGTGGGCCATGTTCTGGAAACGGAAGCCCCCGACAGCGGCGCCGGCGGATCCCGCGGATTGGACCGCCACCCTGGCGGCCCCGTTTGTGTGTTCGCACTGCGGGCGCACCGATCTGCCCCAGACCGGTGGCTGGGACCCGCCGATCTGCCTCGAGTGCGACGCGGCGATCAACGAGGACGCGATCCTCGAGCAGATGGACTCCGAGGATGACGAGGTGGACGACTAGGCGATCTGGGCCAGGCGTCGAGCGAACGCCGCGAGCGCGTCGCCGCGCCCTCGTCCCCAGCACGAAGGTGACACGTTCCAGGCCTATTCGCCGACCAGGTGGTCACGCACCGTCCGCAAGGCCACATCGGCGGCGGTGTCGATCGGAAATCCGAAGGTACCGGCGCTGATAGCGGGCATGCTCAGCGTTTGCGCACCGAGCTTGTTCGGCCACGGTGAGGGCGTTCGTGTAGGCGCTCGCCAGCAGGTCGAGCTTGTCCTGGCCGCCGTGACCCCAGACCGGGCCCACCGCGTGGATCACCCAGCGCGCCGGCAGGGCATAGGCCTCCGTCCAGACGGCTGTCCCCGTCGGAGTCCCCGTGGGATATCGGCGTCGCATCTCTCCCGAAAGCTCGGGTCCGGCCTCTCGCCGAATCGCGCCGTCGACCCCGCCACCGTTGGCGAAGGCGTTGTTGGCGGCGTTGACGATGGCGTCGGCCGGGATCCGGGTGATGTCGCCGGTGACCAGGACGATCTCGGAGTTGCCGAAGGATCGCTCGGTTGGGACTTCGGTGCTCACGCCGCCATTGTGGCGCGACTGTCGTATCCGACGGCCGACTGCGGCCCTCGTCGGCCTTGGAGTTGCTCATGACTCGACCGCCGGGAGGTACTGGTCGCCGTGCAGCCCGAACGTCCAGGCGACCGCGGCGCGGGCGCTGCTCGTGCTTGGTGGCACGCGCAGGAAATAGGTCTTGCGGGTGCCGTCAGGCTCGGGCGTGGAGTTCAGGACCTCGACCATCACGACGGCCTCGTCGCGCGGCCACGACATGGGCATCTCACGACGCCACAGCCTGCCCGTGGCGTCCTCGTCGACCAGCTGGGCGTTGCCTTCGCGGAGCAGCCGCTCCTCGCCGAACCGCTCGATCAGGACCCGGCGGCGCTCGATGTTCGTCTCTGCGTCGATCGCCTCGACCGTGATCGCCTCGGGCGCCAGCACGGTCGACGCGTCGACCTCGACGCCGTGCCACGCCCAGATCGCGGACCCGTCGCCCCATGCGAGCGCGTGACCGTGGTCGCCATGCAGGCGGCCGCGGTCGTCGACGGTGGCCACCAGCGGTCGCTCGGAGACAATCGCCAGCCCCTCCAGCGCCCACCACGGCCCGGCAGACCGGGCCAGCTCCAGGCGGGCGTCGATGGCGAGCCCGTGCCGATCCGCGCCGGCGTTGCGGCCGTACAGGCGGTCGGCCGAAGACTTCGCGCACGACGGCGAGCGCCGGCGCGTCGACGTCGAACTGTCCGGGCTGCATCGCCTGGATGGCCTCGCGCACGGCCATTCGATCCGTGACCACCGCCTCGGCCGCACTGCGAACGGCGTCCGCGAAGATGTCGCGGGCCAGTTCGATGCCCATCAGCCCGACCATCGACACCCACCGGTCGCCCAGGAACCCGGGCGCGACAGCGTCGACGGCCGCGGGGTCGAGCGGGCCGGGGTTCGGGGCAAGGTCGTCGAGTTGCACGGCCCGGCCCGCGGCCTGCAGGTGGCCGGCGATCCTCGCGATGCCGTCCAGCCCGAGCGCGCGGACGTTGGCCGTGGCCGGGTCCCCCCACGGCCGCGTGCCCGGCGTCTCGACGGCCCGCGCGGATCAGCTCCTCGGCGCGACGGAGGAGGCCACGGCGCCACGACGGGTCGATGTCGAACGGCTCTGCGAGCGCCCGCCATGCACGGCCGGACCCGCTGCCGACCTCGCCGCGCGTGTAGATGCCGCGGATCCAGTCTCGACCGTGGGAGGCGGCACTCGCCGCCTGCAGGCCGGCGTTGGGCGAGGCCACCCATACCACCCGCGGCTCGGTGCGGCCGTGTGCGCGGTAGAGGTGCCGGAGCGCCGATTCCGCGCGGGGCCGATCGGCGAGCTCCTGCGTGCGCGTGCCGTCGCCACCTGCGCGGCGCCGTAGCGCCGGAGGCGGTCGCCCAGCTCCGCTGGGCTGGCGACGGGCTGCTTCGCCGCCATCAGTCGATCACCCGGCGCCAGGAAGGCGTGTTGACCGGCGCGGGAACGTACTCGCGCTGAATGACAATGCGGTAGGAGCCGGGAGCAAGCTCGATCGGGGCGTGTTCCTCGTGCACCAGGGTTACGGCGGCCGTGAGGCGGAGGTAGCGCTCGATGTCATCGTGCAGCTGGGTGGCGGCCGCGGACGAGATCGCGTGGGCGTGACCGGTGGCCTCGCCGTAGGCGAGCACGACGCGGCCGTGGTCGCGAGCGACGGGCTTGGCCGAGCTCGGGGACGGCGTCGACCGGGACGAGCAGGACGTCGCCCTGGCGGACCATCGCGGGCGCGGGCTGGGATTCGGGCGGCACGGGCTGGAGATCCTCCTCGACGGGGTGATCGACACCGGTTAAGGGCACACCTATGCCCGGCTGTTGACGTTGAAACACGGTCCCTCTCCTATCGGACCCGGCCTTGGCACCGCGTCCGGATGGGGGTCGGACCGGTTGCCGCGCCTTCAACGAGCCGGGGCTCTCCAGCGCTCTGGATAGGTCCGCCGAGTGGTTCGGCGGTACCCGAATTCTAGCATGGATTCGGCACGATCTGAGGGCGCGCGCGCGTGCGCGCGCGCGAGGCTGGCCACCGACCCTGCCTTGGACGGCTACGCATTCCCCGCCGTGCGCCGCAGACGCACATTCCCGAATTCCGGCGCCCCCTTAAGGGCTCCGGCGTGCTGACTTCGTGCGTGGGAGGAACGAATCCGGTGCGCACGCGAGTGGGGCGTCGACGGCGTGCGCCGGGGGAACATCTTGAGCACGGCAAGAGGCCGACCCGTCAGGAATGTGCGCCGGGCGCACGGGCGATCCCTAGGTACCGATCGGGCGCGTGACGCACTCTCCCAGGCACGACCGGCGGTGCCAAGGCGCACCGCTGAGGCCGGTTTTCAGGCGAAATCGGGAGCGGTAGTAACCTGTCCGCCCACTCCTCGAGGCGGCAAAGGGGACGCTGCGTGCACCGCAGTCCACGAGCAGATGCCCGCCTGCGCGGCGTCCTGCTGCGTACGGTCGGGAGCGCGATGGCCATCGTCATCATGGCCATCGGCGTCACCACGGCCATCGCGGCCGATCCGGCGGCGGAACCGTCGGACGTCGTCATCGCGCTCGATTTCTCGAGCTCCATCCTGAACGACAAGCCCAATCGAACCCGATTTCGCGGACGCGCTCGATGAGATCGCGGACCGCGTCGAGGTCACCCGCGACGACCTCGTGAACGGCAACGCGGTCATCTCGCGTCGTGCCGTTCGCCAGCAGCGCCCAGGGCTATCCCGGCTGCGAGGGCCTCGCGCTGCACGCCAACCCGGACGCGGTCGGCAAGCTGGCCGACTGCCTCCGCCTCGCGGCGCGCCAGTATCGGCGGGGCCCGGACGCGCCGATCGTGCGCGACGTGGGCACGGACACGAACTACGTCGCGGCGCTCCAGGAGGCGGCCTCGATCCTGCCCGCGGACTCGAAGCGGCCGGCGATCGTGTTCTTCACCGACGGCAAGCACGATGTCCCGGGCGTCCCCGCGAGCGCGGTGCTGCCGGAGGCGCAGCGGCTGTTCGGCGACCGCACCCCGTTCGCGTTCCTGCCCGTCGGCATGGGCCTCGATCCCAAGCAGCGCGGCGAGCTCCGCGCGGGACTCGAGGACCTGGCCGGCCTGACCCGCGACATGGCCCCCTGCCCAGGTGGCCAGTCCTTCGCCTGGGACACGGTCGTCTTCGGCAGCGCCGTCGAGGCCGGCCACGCCGTCGCCGACGCGCTCGAGCGGGTGACCTGCTCGTTCACCGCCGCGCCGACCCCCACGCCCAAACCCACCCCCAAGCCCACGCCCACCCCGAAGCCGGAGGTCGCGCCAGGCCTGGTCGGGGACGTGCACGCGGCGGCCGGCAACGGATCGATCGCGTTGACCTGGGCCGAGCCGGCGGACACGGGCACGAAACCCATCGACACCTACCAGACCCGCTGCCGGGCCGACGGGGCGGACGACTGGCTGCCGACGCAGGAGCTGGCGGCGACCGAGCGCGCGGCGGTCGTGAACGACGTCGACAACGGGGCGAGCTACGCGTGCGAGGTCGCCGCGGTCAGCGCGGTCGGCCAGGGACCATGGACGCCCGCCGACCCGGCCGTGACGCCGGCCGGTCCACCCGCGGCGCCCGCCGGGGTCAACGCGGATCGCGGCGATCGCTCGGCGATCGTCTCGGTCGTGGCCGGCACGGACGGCGGGACCCCGATCCTCGACTACCGCTACGAGTGCAGCGCCGACGGCGGCGCGACCTGGCAGCCCGTCGACGAGCCCGTCTCGGCCGAGGCATCGACCCGGATCGACGGCCTCGCCAACGGCACGGCCTACACCTGCCGCGCGACGGCCGCTGAACGCCGCGGGCGTCAGCCCGGCCTCGGCGGCCTCGAGCCCGTTCGTGCCGTGCGGCGATCCGTTCGAGTGCAACCCGTTCCTGCGCTGGGTCGTGGGCGGCGCCGCCGCCGTCGCCGCGCTCGCCGCCGCCTGGTACGTCATCGGCTGGTATCGCAACCGCCTGCGCCCGTACATCACGGCCTACGTCGACGACTCCGAGGCCATCCCGTTGGGCCGCGGCCCGCGCACGGGCATGGCCTTCGTCGGTAACGAGATCCAGATGGACCGCCGCGGCAACGCGGACGTGCAGGTCCAGTACAAGGGGTCGAACAAGTTCGACGTGCGATCGGCCGGGGGCCTCATCGCCGCCAAGGTCGGCGAGGACGTCGCTGTCATCGATCCCGAAGGTGAAGCCCACACCCTGACCCTGCAGGCCACCGATCGGCGCCCGATGCAGGCGAACCAGGTCGTCGACGACGACTGGGGCTCGTCGGCGGTCTCCGATCGACCCGGCTCATCCAACGCTTCCAACGACGACTGGGATTGACCGTTAGAGGGCCCGAACAACCATGAGCTTCTCCACGCGCTTCGTGTACATCGGCATCGGCGGGACCGGTCTCAAGATCGGCAAGGCCTTCGAACGGCTGCTCCGCGAGGAGGTCTGCGGCCCCGACGGGCGCAAGCTGGTGAGCCGCGGCGGCACCTTCACCGGCATGAAGCCGTACGAGCTGCCCGGCTTCATCCAGACCCTGTACATCGACTTCAGCGAGCAGGACCTGGTCTCGCTCCAGTCCGACCTCCTGCCCCGCTCGCCGGAGGTCGCCCTCAAGACGGCGACGTTCGTGAAGGCGCTGGGCAGCGCGGGCCACTCGTCGGCCGACGTCACCAACCTGCTGCGCGGCTCGAAGACCGCCAAGGACTCGACGAGCGCCTGGCTGCCGCCCAAGCTCAGCGAGTGGGGCAACGAGCCCACGTTCGCGCCGCTGTCCACCGGCGCCGGCCAGTACCCGACCATCGGGCGCGCCGCGATGTTCGCGTTCATGGAGCGCTACGGCGCCGAAGCGCTGCTGCGCGACTTCCGGCGGCCGATCGAGCGCATCGTCGGCTCCATCGGCCAGCTCGAGGAGTTCACGGGCGGGGCCGCCACGTCGCGCAACGTCGTGTTCATGGTCGGGTGCTCGCTCTCGGGCGGCACCGGCGGCGGCCTGTTCCTCGACGTCATGCGCCTGATCGCCCACGAAGGGACGACGCAGCTCGGCGGGACGCCGTTCGTGATCGTGCCGCTGGTCCTGCTGCCGAGCGCGTTCGACAACGTCCTCGCGCCGTCGAAGCGCAAGAACGGCTCGCTGAACGCCATCCGCGCCCTGGCCGACCTGGGGCAGCTGATCGACTCCCAGAACGCGCCCACGACCGAGGGCGAGCCGCCGACCCACGAGTACCCGGGTGGCTCGGCCGGCACCGGCTCGCTGCGGGTCGTGCTCCCGGCGGCCTCGGTGAAGACGGCCTTCCTGTTCCACCGCCCGGCCGACGTGCCGACCGACGGCGCCCTCGCCGAGCGCGTCGCGCGGTTCGCCACCAACCTCGTGCGCCAGCCATCGCTCTCGAACCTCGCCTCGGGGCCGCTCGGCTCCGGGCGCACGATGACGCTGCTGGACAAGCTCGTGAACAACTCGGGGCTGCTCCAGGAACGGCATCCCACCTTCGTCGGGCGACGCCCGTTCGCGAGCGCCGCGACCGTCGCGGTCCCCGACGCGCGCGAGCAGCTCGTCCATCTCGTGTCCAAGCGGCTCCTGGCGACGTTCCTCGCCGACGTGCGGACCGGGATCGACGACGAGACGCGGTCGCGACGCATGGAGCTGTTCCAGGAGCGGGCGGGCGTCCAGCCGCCGGCGGTCGCGCCCATCGACGGCAGGTTCCGGACCGCCGTCATCCAGCCGGCGACCACGGAGCCCGAGGACGTCAGCTCGGCCATGCAGGCGTACCAGGCGGCGATCCGGCAGGTGATGATCAGCCCGACGTCGAAGAAGGACGGCGGCGTGCCGGACAACCTGTCCGCGGGCGCCGCGACGGCCTTCGAGCGCGCGTCGTCGGTCGGCGACCACGGCGCCCAGTGGGTCACGCTCCTCCGGCGCACGTCCAACACGGCCGACCTCGACCTGGTCGGCGTGATGGACGCCGGCCGCGAGACGTCCGCGCGCTGGGCGGCGGGCCAGCTGGTCGGCACCGAGAAGCGCAAGGGCCGGTCGGTCGTCGAGTTCCCGGCCGCGCAGGACCTCGTCGTCCGCGAGCGCCGGGCGTTCGGCCGCCGCGGCGAGCCGCAGATCGATCCCGGCGCCGTTCGCCAGGTCAGGCAGGCCGAGGAGTCGCAGGTCGACGCCACCTGGCGCGCCTACCTCGCCAACCCCAAGGGCACCGCCGTCAAGTTCCGGGCCGCCAGCGGGACGCTTCGAGCCCGCCTGGACGCGACGTTGCGAGGCCTCGACGACTGGAGCAAGGGCGCGACCAACGACACGCTCATCGACGAGGCGGCCAGCATCGTCGAGCGGTTCGCGGCCGGCGTGAACGTCGAGCAGCTGACCGAGAACGTCGTGCGGGCGCTGGGCGTCGACCTGTCGCTCTCGGACCCGACCACCAACACGATCGCCCGGGCCGTCGTCCTCCGCCACCAGGACGAGGTCCTCGAGACGTGGGAGAAGGCCGACCTCGCCGAGCCCACGCGGCTCGCCGAGCGGCTGGTCGAGGCGATCCGGGAAGACGTCGAGCGGGTGTTCGACCGGCCCGGCGTGTACGCCGGGATCACCGAGATCCTGCGCGAGTGGTCCGAGCAGGAGGAAGGGGCCCTGTCGCCCGACGTGCGGCAGTTCCGGACCAAGATGCTCACGTCCATCACCGACTCGGTGGTGCCGCCGGCGACCGATCGCGAGATCGAGGCCATCGTCGCCATCGCGTACCCGGGCGAGCAGAACTCGCGGGTCGAGGCGCGGCTGGCGGAGACCCTGGCGACCCACCCCTCGCTGTCGCGGTTCCTCGCCCAGGCCTCGCCCACCTTCGTCCCCCGCTCCGCGGACACGGCGCTCGTGATCTCGGTGGCGCTCGTCGGCCAGGGCGTCATGGACGTGCCCGACGGCGCGGAGGGCCTCAACACCTGGGTCGAGAGCGCCTTCCGGCCCGACCCCACCGACCGGCTGGCCTGGCGCCAGCGCGACGGCTACCGGGACCCGATCGACTTCATCGACGACGAGGCCCGCGCCGAGCTCCTCCAGCGCCTGCTGGCGGCCGCCTGGAACGGCGAGCTCACCGCGGAGCGGATCCCGTCCAACGGCCAGACGGGCGGCTTCGGCACCCTCACGGTCAAGTTCGGGGCGACGGATGCCCCGGAGCTGCACATCAGCCTCGACAACATGCCGTTCGCGAACCACCTCGCGCCGCTCGCGGACGCGTACCTGCGCGAGATCTCGCACCGCTACGTCACCGACACCGAGTCGGTCTCCGAGATCCTGCGCGAGCTGTCGCGCACGGTTCCGGCGGGCTTCGTGGAGCGGCGCCGCCCGACGAGCGACGAGCTGGCCGATCGGCCGCTGTTCATCGACTTCATCCCCGAGCTCGATCCCACCGGGCGCGGCAGCGCGGAGCGCGCCGAGCTCCGGCACCTGCGCGACGAGCTCCGCCGCTCCCCCACCGAGCAGTCGAAGCGGATCCACCAGGTCGACGAGTACGTCGCGTTCTGGGAGCGGTCCCTGCCGCTGGCGCTCAACCTCTCGTTCGGCACCCTCGGCTACGGCTCGTTCGCCGAGGTGATCGCGGAGATCCAGATGATGCGTCGCGTGCCGGGCGCCGGCCTGCCGGGTGCCGGGCTGCCGGCCGCGGACGGCGGCGCCGAGTCGCCGTACCCGACCGGGGTGTTCGATGACCGTCGTCCGGGTTGACCTCCGGCAGCCCGCCGTCCGGGCGCGGCTGCGCGAGATCAAGCCACCCGCGTCCACGGATCCGTTTCCGTTCTCGGACGCCGCCGCGCTCACGGACCTCCCGGTCCGGCTGCTCCTGATCGTCCCGCTGGACGACATCGCGGCCCTCGGACGCCGAGGAGCTGGCGCTCAAGCTGC
>CAVRZS010000006.1:0-19097 GCA_963725745.1 uncultured Chloroflexia bacterium | reverse complement strand
GCCGGCGTCGAACCGTTGGTCGGCCAGCCACGGCACCCCGACCATGCCTGGGCCGTTGAGCGCGAAGTTGAGCACGAGCGCGATCAGCATCGTCGTCCGCAGCGCGTTGTCGGCCAGGACGTATCGGATGCCGCGGACGATGGCAGCCGTGAACGGCTCATGCGCGGCGGCGTCGGGTGAGGCCTGGGCTGCGGGCCCGGCGATCGCTGCCTGGACGCCCGCGCCCGGGCGACCGATCATCGCGATCACGATCGCCGCCAGCGCGAACGAGGTGGCGTCCACCGCGAAGGCGACGCCGGTGCTCGTGATCGCGATCAGGGCGCCGGCGATCGGCGGGCCGGCGATCGAGGCCACCTGGTAGGTCCCCTGGAGCAGCGCGTTGGCCGACGGGAGGCGGTCGGCCTCGAGCGTCCGCGGCAGGAACGCTTGCTGGGCGGGCAGGTAGAGCGCGTCAGCGGCGCCGAATGCCGCACCCAGGAGCGCCAGCAACGGGATCGTCGCCTGCCCCGTGAGCGCGAGAGCGGCGATGGCACCGACGACCACGCCGCGCACGATGTGGGCGGTCAGCATGAGGATCCGCGACGGCCGGCGGTCGGCGACCACGCCGAACGGCACCAGCAGGATCGCCCGCGGCACCCCGACGGCGATCAGGACCGCGCCCAGGGCGAGGCCGGACCCCGTCAGCGAGATCACCAGCCACGACAGCGCCACGAATTGGAACTGGTCGCCGACGACCGAGATCGCCTCGCTCCCCCACAGCAGGCGGAAGTCGCGGGTTCCCAGGGCACGCAGGAACGGGACGGTCTGCACGCGACCCAGCGCAAGGGCCGTCATTCGAGCACGATCCTCACGCCGTCGCCGTCGTCGTCCACCTCGAGGATCGACCCCCGGTAGCCGCTGCGCATCGCCTCCCGGACGCGCATGACCTGCTCGGTGGGGAGGCCGGGAATGCGATCGAGCGCCAGCTTGCCGACGGCGATGGGCAGGCGCAGGTTGACGACCGGGCGGCCGCCATCCGTGACCTCGATCCGCAGCGTGCGCGGACCACCGGCCTCTGGACGGGGCGTGTCGCCGCCCGCGCGGGTCCCAGGGCTTTGCGCCGGCGCCTCGGACGCCGCCTCGCTCGGGGGCTCGTCGAGGGCCGCGAGGATCGGGATGGCCTCCTCGGCCGTGAGCTGCCCGGTGTCGACCAGCCGCAGGATGTCCTCGAGCGAATCGCGGGCCATCAGCACCACCCCCGGAAGTTGCGCGGCCCCGCGTCCTCGAGGACCTCGAGCTTGTGGGAGGCCGAGTCAATGTCCAGGTCGCCGCGCTCCAGGGCTCGAAGGATCTCGAGCCTCGCGGCCTCGCGCCGATCGCCGGAGCCGGGCGCCCCAAGGGGTGCGTCGGGTTCAGGTGACCGCGTCCCGGCGCCGGGAGCTGGCGGCCGGACAAGGTTGGGCGCGGCCGTCGCTTCCGCCACGACCACGATCGCGCCGGTGTCGGTCGCGCGGGCAGGCGGAGCCGGCGCGGCCGGGGGAACGGGCGGCGTGGGCGCCACGGGCGGGGCCGGCGCGACCGGCGTCCGGACCGGCGTGTCGGCCGCCGACGCATGCCGCAGCCGGATGTCGCCCGAGGTCGTGCGGATGGATACCCCGATCGAGCCCGAGCCGAAGACCAGCGTTCGCCGGCCTCGGGCACCTTCGGAGAGATGCGGGCCGGTGACGCGGACCTCGCCGGCGATCGACGCGGTGTCGGCGCGGACCTGGCTCGGCGTCGTGAGCTCGACGTCGCCGCTGACCGAGCTGATCACGTGCTCACGACCCGCACCGAGCGCCGCCGTGACCCTGACGTCGCCGCTGGTCGTCGACGCGTCGAGGGCATCGAAGCGGGGGCCACGAAGGGTGACATCGCCCGAGACGGACCGGGCACGAGCGTCGATGGCCGCCGTCGCCGCGAGCAGGACATCACCCGACATCGATTCCAGGCTGACCGGCCCGGCGTCGACCTCGACGCGCAGGTTGCCCGACGCCGACGCCCAGCGGCTCTCGCCGCCGATCCCGGACGCCTCCACGTCGCCGCTGACCGTGCGCAGCGTGAGGCGCGGGCCGCGCGGCACGTCGATGTCGAGGTCCGCCGGGCCGTGCAGTCGAAACCGGAACGGCCCGAAGCCGGTGCTCGCCGGGATGTCGCCGATGCGCACCCTGGTCGGGGTCGCCTCGACGACGACCTCGTCATCGATGTCCTGGCCGCCGCGCGTGCGGACCGCGACGCGGTCGCCGTCCACGCCCCGGACGCGAACGTTCTGCGACGTGAGCGCGATCTCGATCTCCGCGCCGGCCGCGAGCTTCACCTCGCGGGCGACGCTGGTCGTGGACTCGGTCATCGGGTTCTCCCCAGGGCGCGGATGGCCTCGGCGGCCGCCTCAGCGCTCAGCTCGTGGCGGGACAGTTGCTCCAGGATCTCCCGGCGCCCCGCCTGGATCGTGTCGGCGGCGGTCGCAGCGGCCTCGGCCGCGTCGGTCGTCGTGTTGACGGCGTCGTCCAGCGCGCCGGCGATGTCGGCATCGGGCTCATCTCGCGGGCCGAAGCCCAGGGCCCGGATGAGGGCCTCCACGCGGGCGCGCACCGTCGGATAGCTGATGCCCAGCTCCCGCTCCATGTCGCGCAGGTTGCCGCGGCTGCGGAGGAAGCTCTCCAGCACGAGGGTCTGGTCGCGCGTCAGGCGGGCGAACCGCCCGACCCCGAACTCGCCCTCGATGACGGTCCCGCAGTCGCCACACCGGAGGCGCGTGACGGCGAGCTCGCCCGAGCAGACCGGGCAGGTGGCGATGACATCGTGCGGCACAGCGTTCCTCGTCAGAAGTAATTGTGTCTTTCTCTTTTCTAATACCGGCTTTCTCTTTTGTCAAGGCCGTGAGCACATAAGACGCTCCGTGCGTTTGGCCACATCGGCGCGCTTGCAGCCCGGGGCGACGATCCGGCTCGCTGATCGGGCGCCCGACATCGTCATCCGTCCATCGCACAAGCGGTCGTTCGTGGCCGCGCGCCGGCGCCGCCCGTCGGTGGGTGCGGGGGAGCCGATCGGTCACAGTCTGGTCATCGGCCGCCGCCCGGTGGCCAACCGAGACCAGAAAGGAGACGCCCGGATGTCCGCGCAGACCCAGTACCTCGAAGTCGACGCCGTTGGCGTCTTCCCCGCCCTCCTGCTCCTGCTCGTGGTGCTGCTCACGACGCTCGGCATCGTCGCCCACGTCGCGTTCGGCTGACCCCGCACTTCCCCTCGTCACAAGCGCGAACCCCGCCGGCAACGGCGGGGTTCGTCGCGTCGTGGGCCGCCCGGGATCAGCCTGCCTCTGGGAGGTCCAGCGATTCTCCAGGGGCGAGCACGCTGACCGCGATCTCCGGCGCGAACTCGGCAAGGGCCGATTCGAAGGTGCGGCCGGGCTCGTCGAACGCCTCCGGCACGACACGCCGCAGGCCCACGGGATAGAAGGTGCCCCAGTGGATCGGGATGGCGATGCGGGGACGCAGGATGGCGGCCGCGGCGGCCGCGCTCACGGGATTGAGGTGGCCCTGGCCGATCCTCGGGCCCCAGCCCCACACGGGCAGCATGGCGACGTCGAGACGGCCGATGAGCTGGCCCATGGCGGGGAACAGGTCGGTGTCGCCGGGGAAGTACACGGTCCGCGACCCGGCCAGGACGCACCCGATCGCCGGCCCCGTCGGCCCGGCCGGCTCGCGTCGCCCGGAGTGCTCCGCGTACACGACCTCGAACCGAACGCGGTCGATCAGCAGCCGATCGCCGGGTTCGACCTCCTCGACCGGCCCGAGCCCCGTCTTCGCGGCCAGCCGCCCGAACCCCTTCGGCACGATCAGCGTGGGCTTGCCCGGGATCTTGCGCAGCGACGGCGGGTCGAGGTGGTCATGGTGGCCGTGGCTGATGAACACGGCGTCGAGATCCTCGAACAGGGCCGGCAGGATCGCCTGCACCTGACGACGCACCGGACCGACGCCCTCGCGCAGGACCGGGTCGGTGAGGATCCGCAGGTCGTCGATCTCGATCAGCATCGTCGAGTGGCCGAGGAAGGTGATCCGGCCGCGAGACGCTCCGCCGTCGACCGCGGGCGACGCGGCCCTGACGGCGTGCCACTGCTCGTCCATGTTGGCCTGTCGGTCCGGCATCCGACCATGGTGCCGCATAGCGAGCGGCCGCCACGTGCGAACGCGCGACAGTGACGTCGCCGCCCACGCGTCTCCGCCAACCTCGCCGCGCTCGACCTGACGGCGTCGAACCTCGCCCTCCGACGCTCGAACCGCCTTGTACCCGTCTGGTGAGTGCAATGGGCGGCGAGTCGGCCAAACACTCCTGGTGTGAGTGGGAACCTGCGGATCCGACGTCCGACCGCGCCATGGACTCGTGACGCGAGTGCAAGGCCAACAACAAGGCTTTGGAGTTGGCCCAACACCCATGTCACGGGTATCGGGCCATCTATCTCGTCGCGGTCGTGCTCAGCGGCGCATCGGCAGGCGTCCACACCTGACCGACTCGCCCGCCGGCACTCATGTCACGAGTATCCGGCCGGGTGCGGGGCGACGAGGCGGCGCGCGAGGAGGAGCGTGCCGGGCGTCGAGGCAGCGAATCGAAAACGACGCCGAGCCCGAGTCCCGGCGCCGTTCGCGTTTGCGTTTCGAGGTGCGGCGATCAGCTCCCGCTGCGCCACTCGCCCACGGTGTCGTTGAGGCGGCCGACCACCGAGCGGTAGTAGCGATGGGCCTTGTACGGATCCATGCGGGCCGAGACCCCGTTGATCCGATTCGACGAGAAGCTGATCTTGAAGTCGACGGTCCTGCTGGGATCGGTCCAGAACAGGTCGGACATCGTCATCGACCCCGGCGCCGTGAACAGGCCCTTGAGCACGTAGTTCACGTTGGTGATGCCACTGGCGAAGACGGCCTGGGCCCCGCCCTTGATGAACCCGTAGCCGTAGTTGTCGACTCGCTTCTTGGCCGTCGAGAGCGTCGGGTTGCCGGCTCCCCACTCGTTGTTGCCCGAGGCGTAGCACAGGCGGTTGAGGATGACCACGGCGTGCGACGCCAGGCCGAGCCTCGCCATGTAGTACTCGCCGAAGTACTTGGTGTTCGAGTTGCCATGGCCGGCGCTCGCGTTGAGCCCCATCCCGTCCTTGGACGTGTCCGAGAACGGGTGATACGGGCTGGGCCAGCCGTTGCCATGACCGAGATAGATAATGACGTTCGCGCCCTTGGCCGCGTCGTGCACGCGTGACCAGGTCGCGTACGGGCTGTAGATCTCGACCACCTTGGCGCCGTAGCTGCGAGCCGTATCGGCGAGCTTGCGGGCGCCGCGCTTGTAATCTGCGGTGGCGGATCCGACGGGACCGACGACGATGACGACCTTGTGGGTCGCGGCCTGGGCCTCCGGGGCCGTGGCGCTCATCGCGATCACGATCATCAGGGCGGCGAAGACGCCGGTCAGCAGCGACCGGGACTTCCTGGCAGACGCCCTCTGGGCGCCTTCTGTGTGATCAGGCAATCGTCTTGCCTCCTCTCTGCCGGAACGCCATGCATGGGGCAGGGCGACGGTGGGGGTGGTGGCCGTCGGCGGCAGGACGGGGCGGCGGGGCCGGGCACGTCGGGTCCGTTGGAGCGGACGACGAGGATCGCTGGGACGATCCGGGGCCGGGTGGGCAAACCACCCGAAAGGGGCGCGACAGGTGCCTGTCCGTGACGACAGCTCTTCGGTTGTCTGGCCTGTCTGCGTTCGGGTGGTTGCGGTCCCCCTTGGACTCGCGAAGTATGCCACGCCGGTCTAGCCGTAAGGAAACGTCATTGGCCCGCGGAACGCCATCCGCCAAAAAGGTCATGCCCGTCCGCTATCGTCCGGTGCGTCTCCGCACCTCGAACGAGCGGTGGGGAGACCGGGGAGGCACAGTGGCGATTGATGCCGGCGTGGCGCTCGCGACCGAGGGCCTCGCTAAGCGCTACGGGTCGCAGGTCGCGCTCGACGGCCTGAACCTGCGGGTGCCGACGGGCGTGGTGTACGGATTCCTGGGACCGAATGGGGCCGGCAAGACCACCACGATGCGCATCCTCACGGGCCTCATACGTGCCGACAGCGGCAAGGTGCAGCTGCTCGGTCGGCCCTTTCAGCCGTGGTCGTCGTGACTAGGGTGCCCGGCGGCGGGGGTGGAAGTGGCGGCGGCCCGACCGTGAGTCTCGGGCCCGACGCGGCGCTCGTCGTGGTGGCGATCTGGCTCATCGGGGCGCTCGTGGTCGCCGCGCTGTGGACCGAGCGTGCGGAGATCGCGGGGTAGGACATCGCGCGCGCTGCCGTTGCGTGGGTCCCGCGCCCGTGCCACCGGGCGTGACCCGCAACGCCTCGCCCGGACAGACAGGCACCTTGCCGGCGCCGCGCGGGAGGTCATTCGCCGTCGCGTCCGACCTGCCACCCAAACGGTGCAGCCGGCGTGCCGGCGCGCGGCCAGAGCGTCGTGACGATCACGAAGGCGGCTGCCACGCCGCCCAGGAACGACGTGCCGAGATCCTGGATCGTGTTTTCGTAGGTGAGCTGGAGGCCGGACGACCCGCTCCTCATGAGCAGGTATTCGCCGATTTCCCAGAGGACGTCGATGGTCGCCCCGAACCCGACGACCAGCAGGAACACCGCCCATCGCGGCCCGACCATCGGCGCGACCGCGAGCCCGAAGGCGAGCGCAAGGAAGAACCAGCCGATTGAGTGTGGCAGGGCATCGAACCCGGAGATCGCGAACAGGCCCAGGACGTTGCCGCCGGCATCGATCGCGAACGGCAGGCCCAGGGCGATGTCGGCCATGTACGGGTACGGCCGGGGACGTCCGCTGAGCAGCCACGCTGCCGGAATGAGCAGCACCAGGGCCGGGTAGATCACGGCGCGGACGCCCATGGCCTTGCCGGCAAAGTGCGACGACTCTGGGCTCACGAGGGGTGAGAACGAGAGCACGATCACGGCGGTCTTGATCGCGAGATCGATCACGAGCGGGACCGCCGTCGCCATCGGGGCAGCATGGGCCCGCCCGCAGTCCGTCGCAAGCCAGACGGCGTTGCGACTCCTCGAAGTGCCGGGGCCGCGACTCAGGGCCGACGGACGATCGGCGCCAATGCCGCGTCAGTGAGCCGGACGAGGTCCGCAGCCGCAAGCTCGATCTCCAGGCCGCGACGCCCGGCCGACACGTGGACCGTGGGCCAGCCGGTGGCCAATTCGTCGATCACGGTCGCCAGCGGACGCCTCGTGCCGAGCGGGCTGATCCCGCCCAGGACGTAGCCGGTCGCGCGTTCCGCTTCCGCGGGCGGCGCGATCGCGGCCTTGCGCCCGCCAAGCGCGTTGGCCGCGGCCTTCAAATCGACCTCGGCGTCCGCCGGCACGACCGCCACGCCCAGCCGCCCATCGACCGCCACGACGATGGTCTTGAACACGCGCGCGGGGTCGATGCCGAGCGCCTCGACCGCCTCGAGTGCATATCCGCGGCCACCCTCACGCAGCGCGGCGCGGGGATCGTGCGCATATTCATGCACCCGAAACGCGACGCCAGAGCGTCGCGCGGCGTCGATCGCGCGCGTTCCCTGTGCGCCCATCGGCCCATTGTCAGGTATGCTCCGGCCGACCGGTGGTCGCCGCCGCCCCCGCACGACGGGTGGGCGCCGCGCCGGATTAACGACATCGACGACGAGGGTCGCCGCCCACGCGACCGATATTTCGGAGAACCAGAACAGCCTTGCGCTTCGACGAACTTGGCCTGTCCGCCGACCTGTTGCGGACCGTCGCCGAGGAAGGCTACACCGAGCCGACACCGGTGCAGGAACGGGCGATTCCATTGGTGCTCGAGGGCAGGGACGTCCTCGCCGCCGCGCAGACGGGCACCGGCAAGACGGCCGCCTTCACGCTGCCGATCCTCGATCGGCTGCGGCCACAGGCGAACACCTCGTTCTCGCCGGCCAGGCACCCGGTGCGCTGTCTCGTCCTGACGCCGACGCGCGAGCTCGCCGTCCAGGTGGCCGAGAGCGTCAAGACCTACAGCCGCCACGTGCCGCTGCGGTCGGCGGTCGTCTATGGCGGCGTGCCGCTCGACCCCCAGATCAAGGAGCTTCGGGCCGGCGTCGAGATCCTCGTGGCCACGCCGGGGCGCCTGCTCGACCTGATCGGCCAGCGCGCGGGAAACCTCGGCCAGGTGGAGATCCTGGTGCTGGACGAGGCGGACCGCATGCTGGACATGGGCTTCATGCCCGACATCCGTCGAATCCTCGACCTGCTCCCGTCGCGCCAGCAGACCTTGCTGTTCTCGGCGACGTTCTCGGACGACATCAAGCGCCTCGCGGGCTCGATCCTGCGCGACCCGGTGACGATCGAGGTGTCCCGCCACGGCACCGCGGCCGAGAGCGTCCGGCAGCTCGTGTACCCGGTCGATCGGGACCGCAAGGAGGAGCTGCTCGCCCACCTGATCGTCGCGGGCGACTGGCACCAGGTGCTCGTGTTCACGCGAACCAAGCTCGCCGCCTCGCGTCTCGCGTCGTGGCTGGACCGGCACGGCGTCGCGTCGACCGCGATCCACTCGGACCGGGCACAGTCCGACCGGACCAAGGCTCTCGAAGGCTTCAAGGCCGGGGAGATCCGGGTCCTCGTCGCGACCGACGTCGCCGCGCGCGGGCTCGATATCGAGGACCTGCCTCACGTCGTCAACTTCGAGCTCCCGTGGAACCCCGAGGACTACGTCCACCGGATCGGTCGAACCGGCCGGGCCGGTGCGACCGGCGATGCCGTCAGCCTGGTGTGCATCGACGAGGCGGACCTGCTGCGGGGCGTGCAGCGCCTGCTGCGGATCGCGATCCCCTGGACCACCGAGCCCGGCTTCGTTCCGCGCCGGGACGCCGAGCCCCAGCCGCTGCGGGCGCCACGAGGCGCGGGCGGCTATTCGGGCGGCGGGGCGCCGCGCCGGAGCGCGTCGGCGCCGCGAACGACCAGGCGGCGATCGGGCGTCGCCTGACCGGACGCGCCGTCAGCGCAGGGCGATCTTCAACAACGACGAGGCGATGACCGACGGGTCGACGACGCCCTGGTTGGTCAGCACGGCGATCGTGACGCCCACGGAGGGCAAGTAGCGGACGACGTTGCGGTAGCCGAGGTAGCGGCCCGAGTGGCCGAGCGCCGGATAGCCGTCGATCGACACCAGCTGGATCCCCAGGCCGTAGGTGACCGCCGCGTGGAGCGCCCGCGTGTGCGACGCGTCCCGGATCATCGCCGCCTGCATCGTGGGTGACAGGACCCGGCCGCCGGCGAACGCCTGCATCCAGCGGGCGGTGTCCTTCGCCGTCGCGGCGATCGAGCCGGCGCCGCCCGCGGCGGTGACGACCGATCGGAACGGCATCACGTCGCTGGCGGGGGCGACCGGGACGGGTTTGGCCCCGCCCGTGACGGGCACCAGCCGGTAGCCCGTGCTGAGGTCGGCCCGCGGATTCTCCGCACCCTGGTACCAGGCGTCCTGGAGGTCGAGCGGGCCGAACAGTCGATCGCGGATCTCCTTCGCGAGGGAACGGCCGGTCACCGCCTTGACCAGCTCGCCCAGGACGAGGTAGTTCGTGTTCGAGTAGGCCCAGACCTTGCCGGGACGGATGCGGCCGGGCGGGACGTAGCGCCAGGTGCGCTTGGCGGTCCACGTGGCGTCCGGGTTGGACTGCAGCGCGTGATCGATCCGCGGGTCGAAGAAGAAGTCGTTCAGGTCGCTCGTGTGGTCGAGCAGCATCCTGACCGTGACCCGCCGGTCGATTCCGTAGGCCGGCAGCAGCGGCGCCACCCGTTCGTCGAGCTTGAGCCTGCCTTCCTCGATCAGCTGGAGGACGACGGCCGCGGTGAACGTCTTGGAGATCGAGGCGAGGGCGAATCCGGTCTTCGGCGTGACGGCTTCCCCGTCGGCGATGTCCGCCGAGCCCGACGTGCCGAGCCACGAGTGCCCGTCGTCCCACAGCATCGCGACGGAGACGCCCGGGACCTGGTGCTTCACCCGCCACGCGTCCAGCCGGCGCTGCAGCGCTTTGTGGTGGGCGACGGTCGTCGTCCCGCCCGAGGCGGGGGTGACCGGCGAGGCCGTGGGGGCCGGTGGGGCCGTCGGTTCGGGCGTCGGCTCGGGCGATCGGGTTGGCTGGGGCGTCGCCTTGGCGCTGGCGGTTGCCTCGACCGGGGCGGGCGATGGCTCGATGGACGCGCCGGACCCGGCGCTGGCGGTGGATGGCGCAGCCGAGGCGGTCGGCGCGGCCGTGGCGGCGGCGGCGACCCCCGAGGGGGAGGGTCCCGACCCGCCGAGCAGCGCGATGCCCGCGACGAGCACGGCGATGACGAGGACGGTCGCCGCGCCCAGTCGGAAGGGCGAGGCGAGCCGGCCTCGACGCTCGGGGCCGGCGATCGGGGCGTCGCTAGACATCGCGACCGGAGGGGCGGCGCGGCATAGGTTCGTTCGGCATGATTGGTGAGACGATACGCTGACACGCGGAAGACGCGCCTTTGCAGGCCGGTCGACGCGGCCCGCTCCACCCCAGACACCGGGGACCACGACCCACCATGCCCATCGCTCCCACCGCAGCCGACCTGCTCCGAGGCGTCGGCCTCATCGCCGACGGCCCGGCGACCTGGGGCAAGCCCGTGCGCCTGTCCGCCCCCGGCGTGTTCGTCATCGAGCTCGCCGCACCGACGCCGAGCCCGGCGCTGGACGTCGCCCTCATCGGCAAGTGGCTGGAGCGCGTCGACGACCTGCTGCTCGACGGGGTGCGCCCGACGTCCAAGGACCTCCAGCAGCGGCTCGCCTCGTTCTGGCTGCCCGATCAGCCGATCGTCTACATCGGCAGCACGTCGGGCTCGGTCGCGGGGCGCATCGCGGCGATCATCAAGACCGTGCCGGGCAACGCCAAACCCGCGGCCTCGGGCGTATGGCTGCACTTCCTGCGCAACCCGGGCGACCTGCGGGTGTGGTGGGCGGCGACGGATGCGCCGGAGGAGTACGAGGACGCGCTGCTCGAAGCCTTCGCGGTGGGCATCACGGATGCGGACCGGGCGGCGGTCGGCAAGGGATCGGCCGGCGCGGCGGCGAGCGTGCTGCCATGGGCCGTCCTCCGCTCACCGTCGGGGATACGCAAGGAGACGGGGATCGCCAACCCGATGCTGGCCGAGGTCAAGCCCCCGGAGCCCAAGGGCGTGACGCGGATCGTGGAGTTCCCGGCAGGCGAGGCCGACGGCGCCAGGGACGAGGCGAAGCGTCCTCGCCGCCCATCGCCCGGCCGGGGTGTGGGGCGGGTCGCGGCGGCTGCCGGCTACGCCGCGCAGGGTTCGCCGCGCAAGCCGCCGCCGGAACCCGTCCTCGTTTCGGCCGAGGGTCTCGAGCGCCTCCAGGTCGAGCTCGCGGGCCTGCTCGCGGAGCGGCCGGGCGTCATCAAGCGGATCGCGACCGCGCGCGAGCACGGCGACCTCAAGGAGAACGCCGAGTACCACGCGGCGCGCGAGGAGCAAGGGTTCCTCGAGGGGCGGATCAAGGCGCTCGAAGCCAAGCTCAAGGTCGCCCAGGTGGTCGCGCCGACGGAGCGCGGCGCCCGGGTGGAGCTCGGATCGCACGTGACCGTCGAGGTCGACGGCGACGAGTCGACGCTCCAGGTCGTCGGGTCGGCGGAGGCGAACAGCCGCGAGGGGCGCATCTCCTCGGTGTCCCCGGTCGGGGCGGCGCTCATGGGTCGCCGCGTGGGCGACGCCGTGACGATCGTGACGCCGGGCGGCGAGATCCGCTACAAGGTGCTCGCGATCGACTGAGGGCTGCGCGAGGCCGGCGCCCGGGTCCCGAGGCCGGCGCCCGGGTCCCGCCCCGAGCCCGGGGAAACACTCCCGCTTACACGCTCTTTGGGCGGCGTCCGGTGAACAGCGACAGCACGACGAGGACCACCCCGAGCCCGATGGCCAGGTACGGCAGGTTCTCGCGAACGTTCGGGAACCGCTGGCCCGACAGGCCGATCACGCCCTCGAAGAACAGCGCGAACCCGAAGAACAGCGCGATCCCGGTCGCGGTCGTGCGCAACCCGTCGCGAACGAGCTCCCCGTCGCCCCGGGCCATGCCGTAGAACAGCATCCCCAGGCCCACCGCCGTCGGGGCGACCAGCGCCCAGGCGTAGGCCCAGCTCGCGTACAGGTTGTAGGCCGACTGGATCCACAGGACGATCCCGACCATGGCCAGCATGGCGCCGGGGATCGCGAGTCCCAAGCCGCCGCGGGGCGGGATCGCGAAGGACGCGATGACCATCGCTGCCCCCGGGACGATCAGCCACAGCGGCCATGCCGAGGCGCCCAGTGCGACGTCGGTGACCCGGCCGATCAGCACGATCGCGCCGACGACGACGAGGATGATGCCGACCACGATGCCGGCAGGCGCAGGACCGGTCCGGGCGGGTCGCGACGGCGTCGGACCGTACGCGGTTGGGCCAGGTGCCGGAGAACCGGGCCCCGTGCCCGCGGGTGGCGGGCCCGACGGCGGCGGGCTCGACGGCGGCGTACTCGACGGCGGGGCACTGGATGCCGGCGGCGCCGACGTGGGCGGCGCCAACGGTGGCTGGCTCGCGGCGACGTCGGGTGCCGGAGCGTCGGAGGCCGGCACCTCGGGCGCGGGCTGTTCGGCCGGCGGCGGGGTCATCGGATCGGGCGTGGTCATGGCGCAAAACCTCCCCAGGACCCGCATCCTACGGCGGGTGGGGGCCGGGCGTCAGGTGCCGGGCGACTCTACGAGCTTGTGCTCAACGGCCCAAAGCGCGGCCTGGGTGCGCGACGCGAGGCCGAGCTTGCCCAGGATGTTGCTGACGTAGGTGCGGGCGGTGCGCTCCGTGATGAACAGCGTCGCGCCGATCTCCTTGTTGGACATCCCCTGCCCCAGCAGGCGCATGACGTCCTTCTCGCGCTCCGTCAGGGGCTCGACGGGCTCGGGCTCCTTCTTGGCCCGCATGCGCTGGGCGAGCAGCCGCGCGACCTGCGGGTCGAGGTGGACCTCACCGGCGTACGCCGCCCGGATGGCCTGCGCGACCTCTTCGGCCTCGGCGTCCTTGAGCACGTAGCCCGACGCGCCGGCCTCGAGCGCAGCGGTGACCTTCTCCTCCTCGATGAAGCTGGTCATCGTGACGATCTCTGTCTCGGGCAGCTCGGCCTTGATGCGGCCGATTGCCGTCACCCCGTCCATGTTGGGCATCAGCAGGTCCATCAGGATCACGTCCGGCGTCAGGCGCCGGGCCATCGCCACGCCCTCGCTGCCATCGGCCGCCTCGCCCACGACCTCGATGTCGGGCTGGAGGTCGAAGAAGGACCGCAGGCCCATCCGGACGACGGCATGGTCGTCGACAAGGAGCACGCGGATGGGCGGGGCTTCGTCCACGGGCTGCTCTCCGGGAAGGGTGAGGATTGCGGTGATTGGCGCTGACGTGGCGGAAATCGACTGCATCGGCATCCTACTACAGGATCGGGCCCGGTCCGCGGACCGGGTCGGGGGGTTGGGGCTGCTCGAGCGGTGCCGAGGCCGGCGCTCCGTCCAGGCACCGGGCGACCGCGACATCGAGGTCGCCGGGCTTGAGCGACTTGCGCATGAACCCGTTGGCGCCGGCACTGAGCGCCGCGTTCTCGAGATCGGGCGACCAGCCGACCGCGAGGATGTGCACGGCCGGATGGATGACGCGGAGGCGCCTCATGAGGGCGACGCCGCCCGAGACGTCGGGCAGCCGCGGGTCGACGATCACGACGTCGGGCCGCTTGTCGCGGACGATGGCGATGGCGTCGGAAACCTGGCCGGTGCTGCCCACGACGGTGAAGCGGTGGCGGATGCCGAGGATCCCGACCAGGCTCTCTCGTGTGCGATCGTCGGCGTCGACGACCAGCACCCGGATGCCTGCGGCAGCCGGTGACGCGGCTGCGGCGGCGGGGGCGAGGATGTGGTCTGACATGACGCCGATCCTGCCGGACAACCCGCGAACGGGGCAGGGACGCGCGCCGGAGAAGGCAATCGGGCATGCGACGCACGCCCGATTACGACATTCGTCCTGCCGCACGGTACGCCCGGAAGGATCCGGGCGTGCGCGCGATGTCGCTTACGGGGCGTCCAGCGCCGCGTTCTGGTCGAAGAACCCGTCCGGCAGCAGCGAGAAGCCGACGGTTTCGCGCGTCATGACCGGGTAGTCCTCGACCCGGGTGTGATGCGTGAACGCCGTGGTGAACCAGACCACGAGGTCCTTGCCGTCGACGCTGGCGTGGTCGGCGACATACTTCGGCAGACCCTCGCCCGCGGCGCCCCCGTTGGGATAGTCGCCGCCGGCGAACAGCTCGCCATCGCGGAAGCGCGTGACCCACAGCGCGTGCTGCGCGAACGGCGCGTGCAGCAGCGGCTCGAACGACGGATCGGAGTAGGCGCGCGCCACGTCGTGCGGGCTCGATCTCGTAGGCCGTCGGCTCGCCGACCGCGTTCTGGGCGGTCGTGCTCTCCACGGCCCAGTGCCGGGTCGTCGTCGGGTTGATGTCGCGGAACCCCTCGGTCGTGATGGCGGTCTCGGTCGTGGACCAGGCATTGCCGAACGTGCTCGGCACGCTCTGCGTATTCGCCTCGACGAGCCGGTTGGCGGGACCGTCGACGTCGAAGTCGATGCGGAAATTGAAGAAGTGCTGGTGGTTCGGAGCCGAGATGTTCGGCGACACCGTGCCACCGAAGCGCTCGTCGGTGCCGTTGGTCGCGATGCCCCGGTTCAGCGTCGTGCCCGTCGCGCCGACGCGGACGTCGATGCTGCCGTCGAGCCGGAACACGTAGTCGACCATGTACGTGTAGTTGCCGATGGCCATCGACGCGGTGACGACGAGCTCGCGGGCGAACCGCGCGTCCCGTACGAGCGTCACGGGATCCAGACGGTCCCACAGCGAACCACCGTCTCGCTCGTAGAGAGCGATCGCATGCGGCAGGTCGAACGACGGATCCGACGAGCCCGTGTCGAGCGGGACGCGCCTCGTCGAAGAAGACCGCGTTGGTCGGGACGTCGACGCCAGCCTCGAGCGACTCGCTGTACTGCCCCAGGTTGTACTCGCCGAAGTCGAGCGCGGCGCGCCATGCCCAGTTGCCGTCGGGGAGCGCATACGGCACGAAGATCTCGTCGAGGGCCATGCGCTCGATGATGGGCCGAACGACGCCGCCATCCTCGAAGCCGATCTCGTGGAGGACGAGGCCCTCGCGCGGGTTGAAGCCGACGCGGAACTGCCAGCCCATCCACTCGACGGCATTGCCCTTGAGCGTGAAGCTCGGACCGTCGGGCTGGACGACGTTGAGCGGCTTCAACCCGGAACGGGTCGTGTCAGCGCTGCCCGAGAGGGTCGTGTTCACGGGCTTGATGCCCGTGTCGGTGACGTCGATGACCGTCATCGCGTTCATGTCGACCGTCGCGACCACGCCCTCGATCGGGCGATCGTACGGGTTCGGGAGGCCGCCGCCGAAGAACGACAGGGCCCGCATCAGCCTCTTGCCCGGCGGTGCCCGGGCGGCAGCGCGACCGAACCGGGGGCCCACACGTCGATGTAGACGTCGGCGGGCTTGAGATTCCGGTCGCGGATCGCCTTGCGCCAGCGGGGGTCCGCGCGGACCACGGCGTCGGCGTCCGCGTATTCGCTGATGGAAGACGGCGGGCTGCGACGCCCGGCCGCTCGACCCACGAGATCAGCTTCTGGGTCTTCAGGTCGACGACGGCTTCGAACAGTCGGTTGGCGGCGCGGCTGTACACGTTCGCGAACGCCTCGCGCCTGAATGGCTCACCGGGATCCCAGGCGAGCAGCTCGCTCTTCGGCGGCTCCTTGAGCGTGACGATCGGGAAGAACGCGCCCGCCGGGTACTTGTTCGACGCCTCGATGACCTGGAGCGTCGTGCGGATCTCGGCGGCAGTGAGCGGGTCGAGGGGGCCGTTGCCGCCCGCCGCTCGCGCCGGCCAGCGGGCCCGCCCACAGGCCCGAGAGGGCGAGAACGCTCGCGAACAGGACGGCCACACCGGGCCGTCGCCATGGACGCAGGTGCGCACGCGTGGTCATCGTGGTCCCCCTTCCCATGAGTCCGCGGCCAGTCGGCTCGCCCGCGACCCTAGGCGCGCACGACGGCGCAGGAACCTCCCGGACGGGTACGTTTGACCGGCGACGTCGGGCGGGTTCAGGACTGGGGCGACTGACCGACCTTCGCCGCGAGCTCCGTCCGGGAGCGGACGCCGAGCTTGTGGTAGATGCGCTTCAGGCTGGCCTGCACGGTGCTCGGGCTGATGAACAGCGCGTCCGCCGTCTCCTGGTTCGTCCGGCCCTGGGCGACGAGCGCCGCGATCTGGGTCTCGGTGTCGGTCAGCTCGAACGGCGACGATGGCCGCCCGCCGATCCGGGCGAGCTCCGATCGCGGCCCGATCCGCCCACAGCACCGCGCCGAGCCGGTCGAAGGCGTCGCGCGCGCCCTCGAGGTGCTCCCGCGCAACGCGCTTCCGCTTCGCGCGCCGGTGGATCTGGCCGAGGACGAGCCGCGATCGCGCCGCCTCGAAGGTCAGACCGAGCTGCTCCAGCGATGAGGTCGAGCTCTCCGCGGCGGCGGCGGCGCGCTCGAGATCGCCCCGCGCGGCCGCCACGAGCGCCCGGCCGCGCTCCGCCGTCGCGGTCGCCCAGCCGCCACCGCCCGCCGCCGCTTGCCCGTCGAGCCGCTGGATCAGCGCTTCCGCATCCGCGATCCGGCCGCGCGCAACGTTGGCCTCCACCATGTCCGGGACGCAGGGCATGACGGCGACCGCCGCGCCGAGGTCGTCGAGGTACGCCATCGCGGGCTCGAGGTCCAGGGTCGCTCGCTCGTAGTCGGCCAGCGAGACATCGAGGAACCCGAGCACGCTGCTGTTCCACGCCGCGTTGAACCGGTCGCCGGTCGCGGTCCCGAGTCGCAGTCCGTCGGTGGCCATCCGCCGCGCCTCGTCGACCTGGCCGAGCAGTGCCGCCGCCCACGCCTGGTTGAAGAGCACGACGGCCGTCTGGGTCCGAAGCTGGCCCGACTCCTCGAAGATGTTCATCGCCTCGGCACCGTGCCCGGCCGCTCGCGAGCCGTTCCCGGCCCGGCACTCGAGCTCGGTCAGGTAGCAGAGCACCTCCTGCCGGACGATGTACATGGCGTGTCGCTCGAACACCGCCAGCTCCTGCTCGAACACGGCCCTGGCCTCGTCGATCCGATACGACCACATCAGCTGGAGGCCGAGCACCGTCCGAGGGGTCGTGTAGACCGACGCGGTCGTCCAGGACGCCTCGGTCAGCGCCTCGTCCTGCAGGCGGATCGCCTCGCGCGAGCATGGCGTCGTCGCCCTCGCCGCGCAGGAAGCCGAAGAACGCGAGCGTCGCCAGCGCGTCCGACGCGCACGGCGGCGCCGACGGGACGGCTTGCCCAATCTGCCGACTCTCGCGCCCGCGCGATCGCCTCGTCGAGGTCGCCGAGGTAGAACGCCACCCACGCGAGATCGGCGTGGAGGCCGCTGAGCAGCCGCGGGTCGTCGCCGGCTTCCGCGAGCGCCTGGACGCACGGCGTGCGAACGCCGTCGACGAGGTTCATACCAGCTGATCGAGGCGAGCATGTAGAGCATCTCCGCCCGCTCGCTGCCCGGCGGCGACGAGGCGATCGTCTCCATCAGCAGGCGTCGCGCGCTGCCGACGTCGCCGCCGTCGAACAGATACTCGGCCGCCGCGAGCCGTCGCCGTCGCAGGCCGACAAGATCGGCGGCAGCCGTCATCTCGCACGCAGGGCGGCCAGGTCAGCGGCCGCGTCGGGTGCGCCGCGGGCTCGAGCCTGCCGCGAAGCCTGTTCGAGCGCGATCGCGACGCTCTCGTCCGGGCCGGCGGTCGCGAGCGCCAGGTGGCGGGCCCGCTCCTCCAGATCCGTCGCCATCGACGCCAGCCGGCCGTGAAGCGCCCTGCGCTCGGCCGCCGGGGTGTTCAAGTAGAGCGTCGAGCCGAGCAGCGGGTGGGTGAAGCGCACGCGCCCGCCCGACCGTTCGATGATGCCGGCCTCCTCGGCCCGGCCGAGGGCGTCGAGCGTCCGCTCCTCGGATCCGGCGATCTTCAAGGACGAGGTCCCAGGTGGGCTGGGATGTCGCCGCGATCGCCAGCAGCGGACCGCGGGCCGCCTGGCGGCATCGCGGCCAGGCGCGCCGACAGCAGCTTCTGCAGGTCCTCGGGCACCGACCACACGTCGCCCCGGCTGGCCCGGGATCCGCCGCGGACCGCCGCTCGGGCCATCTCGAGCGCGAACAGCGGATTCCCACCGGTGACCCGGTGGAGCCGGGTGACGACCGGACGCGGGACCTCGGCCCCGGTCCGGTCGCGGAGGATCCGCCCGAGGGCCTCTGCTCCGAGCGGCCCGACCGCGAGATGCGTCGTTCCGGGCATCGCCCGGTCCAGCTCGAGCAGGTCGCCCGGCGCGATCCGGAGCGAGTCGCAGCGACACGAGCGCGCCGATCGGTTCATCGGAGAGGCGCCGCAGGGCGAACGAGAGGACCCGGGCCGACGGTCGGTCGAGCCACTGGACGTCGTCGATGGCGAGGACGAGGGGCGCGTTGGGGCCAGGTTGCGCAGTGCGTGAGCGGTCGCCAGGGACACGGCCCGCTGGTCGGGCGCGACACCCGCGCCGTCGGTTCGCAGCAGCGCCGCGTCGAGCCCGACGGAGCGGCGGCGGCATCCCGGCGAACGCTCGCCGGGCACCGACCCGAGCAGGTCACCGAGGGCTGCGTACGAGAGCCGCGCCTCCGACTCGGCGGCGCGCGTGGTGAGAACCCGATATCCGCGCTCGCTGAGCAGCCTGGACGCCGGCCGACCAGAGCGTGGTCTTGCCGATCCCCGCGGATCCCTCGAGCAACAGCGCGCCTGGTCCCGTCTCCACCCGATCGAGGAACGCGGAGACGTGGCGGAGCTCCGCGTCTCGTCCCACGATCGCGGAGGACGGTCTGTTCATGTGGCCGCTTGCCCCCACTGCCATTGGACGTTGGCCGTATCGTGCCCCACCTGCGACCGCAGGTGGCGGACTCCTA
>CAVRZS010000005.1:0-1764129 GCA_963725745.1 uncultured Chloroflexia bacterium | reverse complement strand
ATCACGCCAATCGCGTACACGTCCGTTCGCTCCGACAACGTCCCGCCGGCGAGCTGCTCCGGCGCCATGTAGGCTGGCGTCCCGACCGGCTGCCCCGCCGCCGTCGGGTCGCCACGTCGACCCGCGTTCGTCGCTCTCGGTCGCGCTCACGGCCTTGGCGATGCCGAAGTCGAGGACTTTGGCCGTGACGACGCGGTCCTCCGGGAGCAGGATGTTCTCGGGTTTCAGATCACGATGCAGGATGCCGAGGCGGTGCGCCGCGTCAATCGGCTCGGCGATGCTGGCGAGCATCCGCGCCACGAACGCAGGCGGCTGCGGCCCCTCCTTGACGACCGAGCGAAGGTCGCGTCCACGGACGTACTCCATCACGAGGAACGCGGCGCCTCCGGGCAGCGTGCCGTAGTCGAAGACCGAGACGACTCCAGGATGCTGCAGGCGCGCGACGAGCTGCGCCTCGCGGCGGAACCGCGCGCGGGCATCCGGGTTCGCAATCGGTCGGCGCGGACGACCTTGATCGCGACGTCGCAATCGAGCCGCATGTCGTGCGCCAGGTAGACGGCGCCCATGCCGCCGGTACCGAGCACGCGATCGACGCGATATTTCGTGTCGATGGTGCGCGGCACGACGCCCGCGCGCAACGGCGTTCCGTCGGCGGCGCAAACGAGCGTGCCCGCGTCGTGGCAGGCGTGGCGCGTCGGGCATTCCGCCACGGGGGCGTCGGCGACGCTCGTCGGCGTGGACATCGTCACGAACTCGGTCGCCGCGGACGTCTCGCGCCGGCGCAGGCGCGCCACGTCGAGGCCGAGGCTGACCTGAGCGGCAATCGACGAGAGCAGCTCGCGATCTTCCGCCGTATACGGCTCTTCCGATCGCTTGCCGCCGAGGACGATCGTGCCGGCCAGCACGGGCGTGTCGCGCTCGCGGCCGAGAAGCGGCACGAGAAGCTGCGCGCCGCTCGACGCGATCCACGCGGTTTCCTCCGAGGGAAGGCGCCGCGCCGGCGAGCGCATGTAGTTCAGGTCGAGCTCCAGCGGCTGATCCGACCACGCGAGCAGCTGCGCCAGCGGACCGCCCTGCGCGAGCCGCTCTACCTTGCCGTGCAGCACCGAGATCGGCACCAGGGCCCCCGCCTCGACGCCGGCGGCCAGCACCGCGGCGATCGTCGGGTGAAGTGCCTGATCGATGCGATGGAGCACGAGCGAGGTCAGCTCGTGGGGATCGGTTTCGAACGGGACCCGTCCCGCCAGCGACACGAGAATCTCCCGCGCGTCATCTTCGGCCCGAAGATCGCCGGTCGAGCCACTGCATCGCCTTCACGCGAAACTTGAACGCCACCGCTACGCCGCCGAGCAGCGCCGCATCGACCAGCGGCTGCCCGGTCACGATGTCGCTCAGGCTCTCGTGCCGCTTCGCGACGAGCGAGATGACGAGCAGCAGGGCGGGAAGCGCGGCCGCGAACGCCAGTGTCCGGCGCGCGAGCCCGTTGCAGGCTCTGGCGCACGACGTGCCGCGGCGACATCACGCGATGGACGACCACCGCGTAGGTGAGGCCCACGGCCGGCAGCGCCGACAGCACGTTCAGCGGCAGCGCAAGCCACCAGGGCCAGGTCACTGCACGCCCGGTGACGATCGCGCTCATCGCCGGCACGCCCGCCTGAACGAAATACGCGGCCATGCCGATGACGGTCGACCCGATCGCCAGGGTGATTCGGCGCCGGTCGTCGGCGTCCGTGAGTCCACGGAACCGGCTGACAGCTTCCGCGACCACCGCGGCGTTCATCACGAGGCCGAGCGCGAAGTTCCCGAGGAAGAAGGACGCGTGCGAGGCATCCCACGCCGCGGCGCCAATCAGGCCATCGGCCCCGCTGACGAACAGGCCGGTCAACAGGGAGGTCACCACGATCGGCGCGGTGACAATCAGCGGCAGGCCGTGGAGCAGCGGGTAACGCTGAGGAGCGGCGAACGCCGCGGAAAGTTACGCGAGCGCGAACAGATAGCCGAGAAGGCCAGTGCCGAAGCCGTCCACGTCGCCATCGTCAGCACGCGTCCGGGCAGCCACCCCAGCGCCTGTTCCGCGCCGAGCAGCGGGCCGCCTGTCGAGATGCCGCACAGGACCAGCGCCACGATGGCGAATTGTGCCGTGGCGGCCCGAGGCCGCAGCAGGAACACCGCGGCGCCGCCCAGGATGAACATCGCGACCGCCGCCGGCGCGCCGGCCGCGAAGGCCGAGCCATTCCATCAGCGCGTCGCCCTCGAGCGTCCACGCCACGGGACGGTCGAGAGTGACGACGCGCGCCTGCCCGGCTGCATCGCGGACCTCGGAATCGATGCGGCCGCTCGGGCCTTGCCAGTAGGCGGCTCGCCGCTCGCGCAGAACGCGATCCGCGTCCCGCGCCTCGCCTGACCCGGCTGAGGCTGGCCGCAGACGGTCGCCGGGGTTGATCCAGCCAGCGCCGCCGGGCTTCCGGCACGACCCGGACGACGGTGTCGCCGAGCGTGTTGACGTCGCCTGGCGCCGGCGGGCGCGTCGCGAGCAGCCCGCCCTCACCTCCGATGGCGTCGCTGGAAACGACGGCGCCGTGTCCCGCCGGTGCGCGGTAAGGCTGGACGCCAATCGCGGCGACCGCGAGATACGCGAGGCCGACGGCCACGACGCCGGCCGTGGCCCACCAGCCGGGCGCGCGCGACGGGGGAGACCCGTCGACCGGTGAATCCGCGGGACTCATTGCCAGCCGTCTGGAAGCGTCACGCCGACGCTCGTCGCGACATCGCGGGCGTGCTCGATCCGTCGGAGCGCAGGTGCGCCGGCAGCGTCACCACCGGCGCCGGCGCGGCGGACATCCGGGCGATGGCACGCTCGTAGTCCTCAATCATGCGGGCGACCGTGTGATGCGCGCGCCGGTAATCCAGCGCGTTGGCGCCGAGCTGCTGTCGCAGGGATGCATCCCTCGCGAGCGCCTTCAGGGCGAGGACCAGCGAGTGGACCTCATCCAGGATATCGATGCTCACGGCCACGGGCGCCTGCGCCGCAAGCGTCGGCTGCGCGTGAACGACCGTCCGCGACCGTCAATCAATCGTCGGCACGTCGGCCAGCTGCGCGGAATCGGTGACGATGGTCGGCCGGCCGGCGGCCAGCGCGCGCAGCCACGACGCCGACTCTCGCCCGCGCTCGGGAAGCGGAGCGACGAGACGACATCTACAGCGCCGAGATTCGCGGGCAACTCCCCCTCGTCCACGTAGCCGGTGACCGTGAGCAGGTCCACGACGCCGGCAGCCCTGGCCTCGGCCATCACGTCGAAGTGCGAGTGCTCGGGTCCTACCAGCAGGAGCCGGAGCGCCGGATGATATCGGCGGACGACGGCCGCGGCCTCGAGCAGTGCAACGAGTCGTTTCTCCGGCGTGACGCCGTTTCGTCACACGCGTGGGTCACGAAAACGAGCCCAACCGGATGCGCCGCGCCTCCTTCGCATATGATCAAACGTATCCAAACGAACCTCTACGTGTAATGAGGGTTGAATTCGCCGACAGTTAACCCTAATCCGACAATAAATTTAGCTATTCAGGCAGCAGGTTTTAGTTTTTGATCGATTCTTTGAATGAGTGCTTGGACAGGTGGAGCCACCGAGAAACGTAAGACGGAATATCCTTGAGGTTTCACGAGCCGAGCCGGTTGATGAATCAGCTTGAAGCGAATGGTCTTTAGACTCTGCAGTAAAAAACAGTAAGTCCTTTTACGGGATCTCGGCTTTGGGATGGCCAGAGTCTGAAGCTGAAAATTTCTTAACAGATTGTGACCCAAGATGCAGATTTGCTGCCAGGCCGAGTTGGCCCCATAGTGATGAGTCGGAACGACATCTAAGGCCCATTCGCCTTTGAGTTCACCATACGTTTTTTCTTGGGCTCCCCGTCCGGCCATGAAATCCCATAGGGCAGGAGCTCCCAAGGCCAGATTGGTGGTTACGGCGGAATACTCAAAATAGCCGTCGTCAGGATCAAAGAGATCGAGCTGATAATTCTTTTTCGTTTCGTGATGCACGGGCTTTCGGTAGACCACCACTCGGAGAGTTTTTTGCCAGGCGGCAATGGGGAGCGAGAGATCGAAGCATCCATGCCTTCTTTGAGCGCCTGCCAGCGCTGGCGTTCTCGAATCAGGGGCAACAAGCCCAACCACTTAAAGAATGGCACTTTGATGGCGTACCCCGCTCCTTTTCTCTCCAACAGCTCGATCATCTCGCGCTGGAAAAACGCCCCGTCCATGCGAAACTCTAAAGGGAGGTCCTTCCCAATCGCATTCTCATATCGTCAATCAGATCGCGCACGAAGGCCACTGCCCCCTTGGAATCATGAACATTGCCAGGTCGATTCTTCACCCTCACAATGTGTCCGGTCTGAGCCAGATGAGCCAGGATCGGGTAATAAGACCGATCTTTACGATGATGGGGATTGAACCCCCGAAAGGCCCACGCCACAGTGGCCCCCGTAGTAATCACGCTGCCGTCGAGATCCAGGTCAATCGCCCGAGCCTCTCCCGCTCAATGGCATCACAAACGATCTCACTGTTGATCTCCACCAGTGCCTGAAGGGACTTGTGCGTGAACCGTTTCAGCCATCGGGCCACACTCCCCTCCCGAGGTAGACGCAGCAGGCCGCAAAACCGCTTGACCAAGGGATCTTCACAGAGATAACTCAAGTGCTCCAAGCGGCGGCCACCGACCAAAATCAGAACTACGATCACCAGGATCATATCGATGGCCCGGTAGTCTCCTCCTACATCATAACGGGAAAACACCGCTTGGACTCTGCGGTGAAGGTTGATGATCCGAAAATAGCGCCGAATCAACTCCAGCCCTCCGTAGGCGGTGATGTCCTGGGAAGCAAATTCGATCTTGAAAAAACTCTTGCATGGGGAAAAAAAATCGGCTCTACTCAATCTCACTTGGAGTGGCCTCCTTGCAGGGTGGTTTGGTCGGTGTCGCAACTGCTTTATCTCCTGCAACGTGCAGGCCATTTCAAGTTTTTAGTCCATTATTTTTTTGTCGGATTAAAGTTAAGTACACCCGGCTTGGTCTTAGAGAAGGTGATTCCCGACACTGGAGCAGATGCGAGCGCGATACCGTGGTCGGACTGTGAGCGGTTGGCGTTGGATCCAGGCGACGGAATACCTGGTTTAATGGGCGGTGTTGGAGAAAGTTCGATTCCAACGATTATTTTTCAAGCTTGGGTCTATCTCACGGCACGCACTACCCGTGTCGGCTACAAGCGGACTTTATAGGTCACGAACGAATCGTAGGCCGCGATGTATTGAATGGATTAGACATTTTGTTTCGCGGGCCAGCGCGCGAAGTGGTTATCAATCCGTGAGGTTGAACAACAACGAAACGCTGGCAAGAATAGAAGTGATCTTGGCGCTTAGCGGTAAGGATCTGGGCCAACTCCGACTTTTTTCCCTCCCCGGCTACCCCAACGATGAATGAAGTTTAGGCAATTCACGCAAGTCTGACACCACTATCGCGCCCTCCATTAGCGGGCCACCGACGAGCACGTAGAGTCCATCCGGGCGCTCCTTGTTCAGCGCAGCGAATACCTTCTCGAAACCGTCCGCAGCTCGTACCTCCCAAGACCGAATAGTCAACCCCAGTGCACGCGCCGCGACTGGGAGAACCTCTTTCACCTCGCGTGCACTGCCCGGAATGGCCGGATCGTAGAGAACCGCGACACGGGCAACTTTGGGAACGGCTTCTTTGAGCAGCTCCAGCCGCTTGCCGCCTAGTTCTCTGCTAAGGTTTGTAATGCCGGTGACGTTGCCGCCGGGACGGGCAAGGCTTTCAACTAGACCTGCCTCGACAGGATCGACCGAAGAGCCCACCATAACGATGGGAATCGTCTTGGTCGCATTCTTGGCCGCCCGGATCCCCGCCTCCCCTCCTGCTACCAGGATGATATCAACCTTGAGACGCACCAGCTCGGCCGCAAGCTCAGGGAGCCGATCGCGCTTCCCCTCCGCATATCGGTACTCGATGGCGATGTTCTGTCCTTCTATATAGCCAAGCTCGCGCAGAGCTCAGCCGAATTGCCTCGGCACGGGTGGACTCACGAGCTGGATCTTGCATCGATAGATACCCTAACCGCGGGACTTTCTTCGGCTGCTGCGCCTCGGCTGTCACTCCAAGAGCAAGCAACACCACTGCAACAAGGATTGATGGCACCGCAGCCTTCTTCATTGCGCACCTCGTTTCGAGCGTTATGTATCACGCGGATAGAGATAAAGGAAAGTGTGATTTACACGGCGGAAGGCGACGGCTAGTCGTCGAGGAGGAAGGCCGGATTTATTCTAAGATCGAATTGAACGGCGACAGTCGAATGCGGCGTAAGATTGTTTCGTTGGAGAAATCAGTTCAATCCTGGCACCATCTGATCACTTTATCCGCTCGTTTTAGCCCGCGTGCAATCGTTAAATTGATTCGCTTGCTGACTTCAGGTTCATCGCCAATTTGAACATCACCGCCCATTCGACGGCAACGTCGCGGTGTCTTGTTCCTATTTGAATCTTGTGGACGATCTTCCCTGTGCTGTATTTGTTTTGTTCTGATCAGCGGGGCGGGACAACTGCAAGGGAGATGCAGCGCCCCGCCCCGCGTGTTCAGCCTTCCGTGTCAACCGTTATTTCGGGAATTCTTCAAGCCCTGTGTTCCCCTGCGAGGACATCGCGGCGGGTCCGGCTATCCCATCGCCATCGAAGGGGGTAGATCCGTTAAAGTTCAAGCACGCAGGGACTTGAGCCGGATCGGCGAACCAGAAGACCAGGTGGTCCAGGTCTGTCGGGACGCGGGGAGTACCGGGCGTGCTGACAAAGGCCTCGGCGATGATCGCATCGACCTTAAGCGACCCAATGCCGGCCGCGTTCGTGGTGAAGTCCCCGATATATTCCACCGCGCCGAAGGGCGGCTTAGCAAAGGCGTCGGCCGAGGTCAAGAAGACCGCAAAGTCCGTGTCGGCCGGGAGACCCCTGACATCCAAATGCAGGGTATCCACGCCCAGAGTATCTTCCTTATGGAGTACGGTCACAGCCCCCGTTGCATCTGGCAGGCACGTGGCGACCGCGCCCACTGGCTCCAAGCCAAAACTGATGGTTGTAAGCGCATGCGCCACGCCGAGCGCGTACGGCACGGTCAATCCGAGTGTAACGAACATGAGGGCAACAGCCAACTGCGTCATTTTTATCTTTTTCATTTCCTTATCTCCTTATCGTAATAATCTTTTTCCACTTTTACTTGTCTCTTTTCATAAACAACTGCGCACACCCTACGATCTACCAAATTTAACATTAGGTCATAACAATTCCTCCTTACCGATCATTGAAGCGTCAGCGTAAACGTCTCCGTCTTTTCCTCGTATGCAATGAACGCTTCGACACGAGTTTGAGTGGGGACTAAAAAGGCTCCGCTCAGAAAGGCGATATGGCTACTGCGCCTCGGCGATTGCAAAACAGCACCGAGGGGAATCCTGACGATTCAAAAGATTTCTTGTTCATGCACTTTCGTCGCTTAACGCAACGCGTATGCCATAAACTTAAGCTAATGAAAATCACATCTTTGCAGAGGAGAGAGACAGCGAAGTGCATCAATTCGACTACAGGGAGTAAAAGATTTGCTCGCTAGCAGAAGGATGGAACGGCCACAGTGGGTAGCCTGAGTTGGCCCATATTTTTGGCCAGGATTGAACTGCAAGCTACCGCCCGAACAGTGAAATCTGTTGATATCCCAGTGGAAAACAGGCTGCGGTAAACAGAAGTTACGAGCGATACGAAACGGAGAGTAGCAATATTGCTACACCCTGTGTAGCAATATTGCTACAGTAGAGAACTGTTAAACAAACCAAGGAGTTTGAATAAACACGGGAAAATTTCCCCGCAGGATTGAACTGCACGCGACACTCAGATCTTCTAGGAATGAGTCGACGGAGAATTCAGTTCAATCGCAAGGCTAACGGCAGAACTGAGCGGCGCGGACGGCACAGCGCGTTCGCATTGGAATCTGACGTGGTCCGCCTGTGTGCGCTCCAGTGATTTTGTTCGGCCTCATCGCAAGGCGGGTCATCATCGCTCGCACCCGTCACCACCCTTCAAGATCGTCCAAATCCAGCCGATCAACGTCGCGACGAAAATAGGATAAGCGAAGAATGGCAGTGGACGCGACGTGGGCAGAATCTGAACCCCCGCGAAGATTTGGCATGCCGTAGCCACGAACAGGAAGGCTGCGGCAAGTCCGAGAAGTCGCACCATGAGAGGGAAGTCACGCGGAATACTGATGAGCAACAGAGCCACCGCCCACAGGCCGGTGCCGGCTCCAAATGACGGCACACTTGCGGCCAGATCCATGGCTGCGCCCGACACGATAATGCCTTCGCCAACCGCGAAGACGAGAAAGCCCGCGGCCACGAAATCTCGCCCCATTCTGTAGAATCGAACGGTTAGCAACGCGCTCGCCATCACGAGGGCGATGCCATCGATGCCCCAAGCGAGACCACGAAGGGATGCCGATGGGGCAAGCGTTCCGGCCATGCCAAGCGCTCCTCCCACACCCAAGCCGATTGAAGCGAGGACTCTCAGCGGTTTGTCATTCATGGTGATATTCAACGAGGGAATCTTACTTTGCTGAACTATTAACTGAGCCACGCAAGATTGCCTCGTAGGAGAAATCAGTTCAATCCTGGCATCGCCGCTTGGCTTTCTGCCATCACTTGATCACTTTATTCGCCCGCGCGAGAAACTCCGGCGGAATTGTCAGTCCGATCTGTTTCGCAGCCTTCAAGTTGATCACAAACTCAAACTTCGTTGCCTGCTGCACCGGCAAATCAGCCGGTTTGGCACCTTTCAAGATCTTGTCCACGTAAACAGCCGCGCGCCGAAAGAGGTCATCGAAGTCCGCCCCGTAGGACATGAGACCGCCCTCATCGACAAACTCCTTCTGAGAAGTAAATAGCCGGCAACCGGTATTTGCCGGCAAGCTCGACGATCCGCTTTCTTTCGGAGAAAAAGCGGCGACGGGTTCGTCATAATCGCGCCCACCTGTTTCTGCTTTGCGGTTTGAAAGGCGCTCTCTAAACCTTTGGCGTCGGGTTGAGTCTCGATCTCCTCCAATTTTAGCTTCAGTGGCCAAGCCGCAGGCCTGAGCTCTTTCAGCTGGAGGTCTGTTCTGATGCCTACCGACCGCCAGCAACACTCCAACTCGGGCGAGCTTGGGACCGCGTCCTTGAGTATCTCTAGCCTTTTGGTGATTAGCTCGGGCGACAAAACTCGCGAACCCGGTGACATTGCCTCCCGGCCGCGCCAGACTGGCAACCAAACCTGAACCCACGGGGTCCGCCAGCGTTCGTCATCACGATGGGGATGGTAGTCGTCGCTTTCTTCGCCGCCAACGCCGGCGGTCCCCTGCGACCACGATCAGATCAACCTTAAGACGAACCAAGTCTGCCGCAAGCTCAGGCAGGCGCTCAGGTTTTTCCTTCGGCAAACCGGTACTCGATGGTGATATTCTTTCCCTCGATCCATCCAAGCTTGCTCATCTCTTGCCGGAACGCCTCCACGAGGACCGCGCTACCGGAAGCAGTGCTCATCCAGGAAACCTATGCGGAAGATTTTTCCTGTCTGCTGCGCGTCGGCGGACGAGCAAAGCGCAAGGAGCAAAGCGCACAGGGTCAGGACGGGCATTATTCTCTTCATTATTTCCCTGCTCTCCACTTACCACTCGACACTCGCCCCCTGGGAGATAAAGATTGGTCTGTTCATTTTCGTTGGATCAAGAGCGATGATTCTCTTTCACGTCGGACTATAGACCAGCGAGTGGTTCACCTGTCAAGCAGGATAAGATCCTTGAATTCGAAGGGAGAAATCTTTGCTTGGCTTAACAGTTGAGTCTTGCATACGAGCGTTGGGGTTGCTTATGAATCAATGAATTAAATCGCCGGCCCACAGTTCTTCGAGAAAAAGCGGTGCCGGCATAATCTCTGTGCCGTCGTCGGCCCGGCGCCGCATCTTCTCCGCACAGATTACGATCTTTCTCTTCAGTCGAACTTCCTCGCTTAGAGCGCTAAGTCCTTTGTAATCGCGAGGCAATACCCGCGCCTTTGATTTCACTTCAATTCCGATCTGGTCTCCCACCAGGAAGTCCACTTCGAACTGAGAGCGGCTGCGCCAATAGGTAAGCTCATGATCCAGCCTGTGGTAATCCAGATAGCTTCGAAGTTCCAAAAAAATGAGATGTTCCAAGGCGTGACCGTAGGCGTTGGAACCCTCTTCAATCCCGGGTATTCGCTTGAGCGTGTTGGCGACACCGACATCAAAAAGGTAGAACTTGGCGGTGGCCACCGGCTTACGCTTGGCAGTCTTTTGATAGGCCGGGAGCTGGTGTCCAACCAGTGTGTCCTCGAGAATCTGGTAGTGTTCTCGCACCGTTCTCGGCGGGAATCCCGCGTCGGCAGCTACTGAACTAAAATTAATCTGCTCACCACTCGTAAGTCCGGCGACCTCAAGAAAGCGGGAAAAATTCTCAATAGAGCGGGTCAATCCCTCAGCGCGGATCTCTTCCTGTAGATACGTGCCCACGTAGGCTTTAAGATCTTCCTTGTAGTGCTCGGAATCAATGATCGACGGGAGACTCCCGCGATTGAGACGATGGAGTAATCTTTGGCCATCCAGCTCCGCCGACACAAGCGGATGCAGGCGGCAGACCCAGGCACGTCCGCCGAGAAGATTGGCGGCTCCTCGTTTGAGTTTTCTAGCGCTGCTTCCGGTTAGAATGACGCGCAGCTTCTTGTTCCGTTCGATCAATAGTTGAATCTCATCCAGAAGGGCAGGGAGTTTTTGGATCTCGTCGACGATGACTAATGATTGCTGCGGGCTGAGGGTTTGCCGCAGATACTCTGGACGGGCGCTCAGCTCGCGAAATGTGTCGGCTTCGAGAAGATCGTAATAGGCGGCATCGGGAAAGCTCTGACGCACCAGAGTACTCTTACCGGTCTGGCGCGGGCCAAAGAGGAATAGAGACTTCTGCTTGACAGTTTCCCGGATATTGAAGATTCGCTTTATACATTTCGGCAAGTATATTGCCGAATTGCATGTAATTTGGCAAGTCTAGTGCCGATATGCACCAGATTTACAATCGATTTACTTCATGTTTTTCTCTGCTCTTTCCACTCGTCACTCGCACCCTCGTCTCACTTGATCACTTTATCCGCTCGATACGAGCATAGACTGCGGAATCGTCAGACCGATCTGCTTCGCCGTCTTCAGATTGATCACAAACTCGAACTTCGTCGGTTGCTCCACCGGCAGATCGGCCGGCTTGGCTCCCTTCAGGATTCTGTCCACGTAATATGCGACGCGCCGGTAGCTGTCCGCTTGGTCCGCCGCCGTAGGACATGAGCCCGCCGGCATCTACAGCTTCTCTGTTGAAGTACACCGACGGTAACCGGTCTTTAACGCAAATCCGATGGTCCGTTTTTCGTTAACACGCATTAGCCCGCCCCCGAGCACATAGAGTCCATCCGGGCGCTGCTTGCCCATCGCCGAAAATACCCTCTCGAAATCGTCGGCGCCTCGTACCTCAAAAGGCTGAATCGTCAACCCCAGCGCGCCCGCGGCGATCTGGAAACCTCTTTCAGCTCGAGTACATTGTTCGCGTTGGCCGGCTCGTAGAGAACCGCGACACCAGCAAGTTTGGGAACGGCTTCTTTCAACAGCTCCAGCCGCTTCCCGCCTAGTTCTCCGATAAGGTTTGTAAGGCCGGTGACGTTGCCGCCGGGACGGGCAAGGCTTTCAACGTAGCCTGCCTCGACAGGATCGGCCCAGCGCCCAGCATAACGATGGGAATCGTCTTGGTCGCATTCTTGGCCGCCCGGATCACCGGGTCCCCTCCTGTTACCAGGATGATGTCAACCTTGAGACGCACCAGCTCGGCGGCAAGCTCCGGGGCCCGATCGCGCTTCCCTTCTGCATATCGGTACTCGGTGGCGATGTTCTGTCCTTCTATGTAGCCACGCTCACGCAGAGCCAACCGAATTGCCTCGGAACGGGCGGAGTCAGTAGCTGCATCGCCCGGCGCTAGATACCCTATCCGCGGGACTTTCTTCGGCTGCTGCGCCTCGGCTATGACCGCAACAGCAAGCAGTACCACTGCAATCAGGATTGATGGCACCGCAGCCTTCTTCATTGCGCACCTCGTTTCGAGCGTTATGTATCACGCGGAGAGAGATAAAGAAAAGTGTGATTTACGGCGAACTGCCCGAGGGTAGTCTCGACCCAAATCCTCACAAATACAGAAGCCTGCCTGGACATGCCTCAGGTCTTTCCGTTCCACTCCTTTAATCTTCGGGTTATTCTGGGTTCCCTGTGAAGAAGTATGGACTACGAAGGACCTAGCGTGGCGAAGCGCAACCAAAATTAGGATTATCTCCCGCAAAGACGCAAAGCATGTCCTGAGCGACGTTGAAGGGGCCGCAAAGAAACAAAATAGATTTCCGAACTTGGCGTTCTTGGCGCCTTCGCGAGGAATATCCGAATCCGTGAATTTATAGACGCTAAAATTTGCGCGTCTCGCCCAAATTCGGAATCAAGGTGACAATGCCAGGTTGCCCACAAAAAGCCTGAAGATCTAATCTTCGAAAAGTGTCCTCCAAGAGACGTTGGAAGACAAATAAGCAACGTCGCACCGGATGCGAGAAAAGTCAGCTTTACCAGAATCGTAGACGAGACCCGGAGGCGGTTTACCCGCTTCCAAATCCCTAAGGGCTTTAAGTAAGAATCTTCGAACTTGAATGACATACGAGTCGCTCACCCCGAGGTGCTCTTTGGTTCGGTCTACGATGGGACCCATACTCTCTGTCGCACATGCGTCCTGGTTTAAGAACTCTTCTATCCCCGTGAAATTGACCGTCTTCTGAATTTGTCTGTCCTGGAGATAGTTGTTGCGGATGTTGCGAAGCTTGCGGTAATCGGCGCCGACGAAATCTCGCTTCGATGAATCTTCCTTGGTCATCGGTTTCGACCATTTAAAAAAGAAATCGTACCTCCAGGTGTTATGGTCATCGGAAGGAACCTGGTAGACGGCTTTAAAGCCATCGAGCTTGCCGTCGACCTCGCGGCCGACCGGAACGCAGCCTATAAACGGCATGACAAATTGTGAGATGCGAACGTAACTCTTGTCGGGTCCGATTTTCCTGATCGCGGCGACCCTAAAGCCGAAGTCCATCTCGTCGATTTCGAAAGCGGGAGACTGATCTTCGTGCCTCAGAAACTCCCTGCGCGCGTCCGGCTTGAACATTTTGTGGAGGAAATTTAAGTGAGCGGAATCGCAGTCGCCGTCCAGGCCTTGAAGATAATTACACTCCAAAAGACTCTTCGCTATGTAGATTTGATTCTGCGGCACTCCAAGCCACGCGTAGGTTGGAAATACGGGAATTTCGTCTCGCGCTCCCATGTAGGTGAAGACCACTCCGCCCGCCTCGACACAGGGATAAGCGGTATGATGGACCTTGTTTTTCAACTGGCTACCGGAAGGTTCCGCGGGTGTTTCAAGCACATTGCCTTCGACGTTGTACTTCCAGCCATGATAAATGCACCTCAGACCGCACTCTTCGTTACGACCGTAAAACAGCGAAGTCCCTCGATGGCTACAGTGCTCGTCCAAGAGACCGATTCTCCCCTGAGTGTCACGAAAAGCGACGAGGTCCTCGCCGAGAAGTCGAACTCTTACGGGAGGACAATCGGGATTGGGAATTTCCTCCGACAGCAGAGCGGGGATCCAATATCGCCTGAACAGACGACCCATCGGGGTGCCGGCATGCACTCGGGTCAACAGCTCGTTTTCTTCTCTCGAGAGCATGATTCTTGTCCTTCCTACGGTCTTCTTGCGAGAATCTCTTTGAGCATCTTTGTGGCTTCGGCAGTTTCCTGATCCACGGTGGGCCCGTTTTCCCAGAAAACTGCGTCGTCTTTCAATCGGTATTGGGGTGCAATGACGTCCTTGGGGATATCCGTGCGCCGAGAGTTGGCGTTACGCTGCCCGGATTTAACGGACTGCTCCTGGAACAAGCTTTGTCCTTCCCTTGAAAGAAACCAATTGAGAAAGATTTGCGCTGCATGGGGATGAGGAGCGGGAGCGATCAAGCTAATCACTCCTTGTCCGCCGGCGATATAGTCGCCCTCTTTCAACGTGTGGGTTACCGACTCGACAGGAAGCCGCTGCTCTTGAACCCTACCCAATTCCGCGTCGTCGCAGGGAACGCAAACGGCCGCCTTCCCCGCGGCCAGCCAATCCACCAACTGTCGATGATCTCGACTCAAAGTCAATTGCATATCGCCATACAGCTTGCTCATGAATTCCGGACCCAGGACCTTATTCATATAGAGGTACCAAAGAACATTGCGGGCAACGCCGGCAATGGATGGGTCGTAACCGATAATTTTTCCCTTCCACTTCGGGTTTATAAGATCCCACCACGATTTGATTTCGTCCGGCTTCGCTTGCTGGGTGTTGACGGAGATGTAAAGGCCTCGATGCCCCTGAAAGACGAAAGAGTGACGAGTCTCAGGATCGACAAAGCGATGCTTTCCCTTGAACCATTTTGATTCGTCTTTCACCTCCGGCAATATAAACGCAGGGGGCATGGGAGCCAGAGCCTTTGCGGGATACAAAACTGAAACATGTACCCCTTGTCCAGTAATAAAGAGATCGGCTTGATATTTTCCCGCTCTCCGCTCGGCCATGAGTCGAGAGGAAAGCGCGGGGCCGCTCGGGCCGTCTACCAGGTTGAGTTTGATCTTGGGATAAGCCTTCTGAAACTGGCTGACGGTAAACCTGGGATAATCAACGACGTATACGGTGACCTCACCTTCCGCCTCCGCCGCCTTCAGCGTTTTCTCCCACTCAACTTGCCAGGTTGGTCTGGACTCACCCGCTCGCCCCGCTCCGCTTCGCAACGAAGTGGAGGAGTAAGATGATACTCACACCAAAAACAAATACTCGCTTCACTGATGTTTCCTTCACTGCCGTATTTAAGTCAATGAGAAGGTCAAATTCCCTTTACAATAAAAGGCGAGGAAATAGCAAAGAACTCTGGCGAATACCAAATGGAACCCGGCCTTAAGTTCCCGCGCGGCCAGTCTGCGCTGGGCGCAACGCTGCCATGCGTAACGGCCAATGATAGCAGAAATTGAATATTCGATTAGCGATGGGACGGCCGGCTACTTTGAACCTTGAACCTTGAACTCGGAACCGCCCCGGCTTTGAACGACTTGAACTGAACGATTTGAAGCGTTAGCGCGGTCGAATCGGCGAGAACAAGGAGTTATTAGTCGGGCACTAAACCCAAGTCTTTAAGGATGCTTTTCCGACTCAATCACTTATTCAAGCCGAATCCCAGGGTTTCCACAGAGGCGGCAAAGGCGTGCGCAGCCCGGCCGACGGCCTCTGACCGGTTTGCCGCTATGCAAGGATATTGGATATACGAGACCAGCGATATTAGATATACGAGCGAAAAGACGATTGACAACTTATTGATTGAAGAAGTAAATTTCGCGGTGGGCTTTTTAGAAGTCCAATATCGATGATCAGTATACTCACAAGTTAGAGTGCATATGTCTTTGACGCCTTTGGCCATTAAATCCTCGCGTGCTTCCATCAATGCCGATTCAAAGAATCGCCTCGTATCTTCATCTATATTGGTTTGGAATGACGGAAAATCTCGTGCTAACTCCCGATATAAGTTCACAGCTTCAGCGCTCGGCCAGTGCCAAAACATTTCTTCGCTGAGCCGTTGGTATAGTTGCCGCAACTTATCTTTGAACGCTTCCCCGTCCGGTCCCGTTGAATGTTCGTCGACTTTGAGGAGTGTTTGTTGAGCGCGGATTTTGTCGCGTCGCGTTTCGATGTAACCATAAACGAATAAAAAAAGTATAACTCCCAACGCGCTCCACATGGTGATTAAAATATAATTGTCTGCTGTCCAGGCGAAGAACATGACGAGATATTTGAGGGAGTCCATTTTCTTTATCAATTCGTCGATGAATTGATTGATGAGATTGTCTCGTCGATCATGCAGGACATCCCAAAAAAGTCGAGAAATTGAAGGAGAGAGGAGAAATACCGCAATCCACCCGAAACACTTACGGACGAACGCCGCAACTTTGCGAAGCATGGCCTTGCATACCACGGAGGCGAAAAGAACTCTAACCAACGGCTTGAGACCGGCGCTTCGCGCGGCTCAGCCTTGACGTTAGGACCCTCCAGCGAGGGGAGGCGGACAAATGCGAGCATGCTTCTGTGGAGGGCCAATGCACGACCTACCGAGAGAAGGCGATCCAAGGAAGGTTCCTTGATGAAGACGCATAACACGCCGCTCGACAGGGCTTCGGCCCGCGTTTGTGCGCGGGTTAGCGGCATGATCTAAAGCATGACGATAGCACGTCGAAAACTGGTTCTTGGTTTTTCCATTTTCCTCGGAGTCATGCTCGCCGCTGCGACTGGTGTTATTTCCTACGCCGCTTACAAAATGCAGACAGCTCGCTTCGGAAATATCTTCGACCGCCTTGCCTCAGAGCAGACCCTGGCTTGGATTTTTCCGACCCTAATCGCGATCACTGGCATTTCGATTGTGGGGCTTTTTATTTTTATCGGGCTTTACATGTTTTTGGGGAAGGATTGACCAAATCTCTGCGCTCAACCCGGACGCGCAAAAAACCACGTGCCCGGTTAGCCCAACGTTCAGGTTTCACAAAACATGAACATGAAAACTATCGTCTCAGCTGCTGCGCTGGCCTTCCACGCTGGTGGCACTGCGATGCCTAGTGAAGCCGACGGCCCGGCACCGCATTGTTTGAGTCGCCACTAAACACACGATGCCTGACATAACGATCATGGTCCCCGTAGTAGCCTGGTACGCCGCGATCGTCTCTACCGCGAGCCTCGCGTTGGGAGTTTTCTTGTCGCTACGTGACCGAGCTCGCATTCGGGTCAGCGCCCGTACAAACTGGATGGTAATCGGTGATACCGAATATGACCCCAAAGAGAAGTACATTTGCATTACGGTGGCAAACCGCGTAGGCGAACGGTTACCATTCAGAATGTCGGTCTTGAGTCGAAGGGTCGAGGGCCGGATTATCTGGCATCAGACAGCATGCGAAAAGGGCCATTGGAAGTAGCCGAAGGTAAAGCTCAGACCTACTTGATGAAGCAATCTGGTCTCGACCTTAACACGATTAAGACTGCGATCGTTGTCGATCAAACTGGCAGGAAATGGAGGGCAAAGCTTGCGAGAGGCGGCGGAAAGGACGAAAGCTCGCACGGCGGCGCAAAAGAGTAGGGGATAGTTCAGTTATTGGCACAGTTGCCTAACAATCGACTTGAGACCGCCGTTTTCGGCGCGGCTCAGCCGCGACGTTACACGTCAGTGAAACGCCATGCCAGGAATCGTAGTCGAGATAAAACCAGCCATCGTCGTAATGACCGGCATCGAGTTCATGCAGTATGGCAACCACTATCTGGATGCAGCCGAGTACCTTTCGGCGAGAGATTCTGACGCCTGGTTTGATCCCCTCCCATATCAACTGCTCTGCCAGTCTCTCGAGCTACATTTGAAGTCGTTCATTTGGCTGATCGATCGTCTCAGTCGCAAGACCATAAGAAGCAAGTACGGTCACGACATCATAAAACTGTGGCGCCATGCCAAGGAACGCGGAATCTCTCGTTACTGCAGACCAACAGAGGCGCGAGATCAAACATTGGCGCTACTCGGGCCGTACTATAGAGACCGCAAATTCGCGTATCTTGATCTCTCTATGTCCTGGGAAGGTATTCCGAAACTACGCGCACATCCCGAAGCAAGAATCGTAATGACGCGGCTCTGCAAACAGCTGAAGAAGTCGCTGCGTGAGCCGATCCTACACGCGAGTTAGATTGATGGCGCTAAGGATCGAACTGACGCCTAACCTCCGCATGCACCTGACCGGCTACAGCGGGCTTCGCCCGCTTCCACCGGCAGGTGCGGGGCGTGTTAGAACTCGCAAGTTCGTGTCAATGAGGGTGTTCCTATGAAAACAATGCTTGGGCTCCTTGTCGTCTGCGCGGTGGGCTGCGCCTCAAATTCCGGAGTCGTCCCTATGGGCAGCGACACCTACATGGTTTCGCGTCAAGCAGCGACAGGCTTTACCGGAATGGGAACTCTCAAGGCAGAGGCAATGAAGGAGGCCTACGAGCAATGCCAAAAGACCGGAAAGTCTGTGCAAGTTCTTGAGGCCGTAGATGCGAAACCTCCATACATCTTTGGGAACTTTCCGAAGACAGAAATTCGCTTCAAATGCGTGGCAGAGTAGTGTGCCCAGCTACTTCAACCAGAAAAATGGTATGCCTGGGAGCTCTTACGACTCTGTGCCCAGCGAGTTCTAACCCGCCGCTGGAGCCGATAGCGAGGTTCAGTGATGGATGCTTCCATTTCTGACAACGGCTCAGCGGCATAGCGTTAGCTGTAGAAAGCTGGAATCAGCATTTGGCACAACTTATATCTATCCGAGCAAAATTGACCAGAACGATTGATTCATAATCGCCGGCGGAAGAGAGCAGCTTTCGCATAGAATGCCCTCTTCAGTACTAAGAACACGGATCAACAGAAAGGATTGACATGTCATTCAAGGACAACCTGAAGACTTGGGAGGGAGCTTGGGGTCGTGCTTTCTAAGCTTGCGCATCTTTCTGCGTATCTTCAAAATCTCGAATCGAGAGGTTGAGGAGCATTAGATACCGATGTCAAAGCCGTTGGCTCGGCGCGTTTGAGCCTGTCTTTAACTTCTGATCCAGCCGTTAGCCTGAAGTCAGCGTCAGCTCAGAAAGTCCCTTTTGTCCGCTTCCGCTCGCCCGACCAATCTTTCTCTTTGAGCTTTCGCTTTTTTTGTTTCAAAATAGGGTCGAGTTAGAGAAGAATTGACGTACAGCAGGTTGTCGGATAATTTGTATTGAGAAAGTTGATCCCCGGGTCCAGCCTGTTCTGTCCGGGCGCCGATTTGGCCTGAAAAATCTTATCACCCCTACAAGCCCGCGATCCTATTAGAAACTTGCTGACGGCACTAATCCCTTGATCGGCTACGACCAGGCAGTCAGTTCGGAAAAACTTACTGGGACCCGAACAGGTCAAGAAAAAGCATAGGACCTAATGACTACAAAGGTGGGTTTGATGGGGCTTTGGCCGGATCGGCCGCAACTTGTTCTGCATCCTATATAAGCGGGGCGACATCAAGTAAGTGGGGGCTATTCCAACGGTTATCGAGCTCCTCGGACAGTTCGTCTGAAGCAGGCCATAGTTCATCAAGGTAGGGGGATGATCGGGCTTCCTAATCTTGCTTATCTTTCAGAATCACGCGCCTATGTCCTGGTCGCGGGATTCAGGTGCTCGCGTTTTGACTGCTCAGCTCATAACTTCGGAATCCGCAGCGTCTTGCTGATCATGGCCGAGCCGCTCACGAGATAAAGTAAAGAGATCGGGTGCCAGCGGAGGGACGCGATTTCGAGCACGCCAAGCGGAAAGTTGTTAGCGACACGATCCAGATGGAAGCAGAAGGCGAGCACGGCAACGAGTAGCAAACTCGAGGGAATCGGCGCTCCCTCAAAATATTTTACCTTATCACCGGCTGCGGCGATCTCGGCGGCGGTAATGTTATAACGCGCCAGGCGGCTGATCCGCACGCCACAAAAATCAACAGGATAGCCACGTCGAGACCGCCGCGCATCCCCAATCCATAGGCGAGCACCGCGGGCGCTACGCCGAAGCTCACGATATCCGCGAGAGAGTCGAGCTCGGCGCCAAAGAGCGAATGTTCGTTCCGCCGCCGGGCGATTCGCCCATCGGCGATGTCCAACAATAGCGCAAGCGGCACCAAGCAGAAAGCCAGGTAGATCCGCCAGCGGTCGGGCGCTTCCATGTAGCTTATGACGGCGAAAATCGATCCGGTTCCCGCCGCGCCGTTAGCCAGAGTGAAAAAATCGGCGGCACGATAGGCGCGTAGCATGGAGAAGTGCGCGGGTTTCATCTGCCTGCTCGGACGGGCCAATCTTCCTTCTCATCAACTTCAATAGCGAAAAGCACCGGTGTTAAGCTTTCCTCATCTGTCAATGTTGCGCTCATGGTTGCGGGAAGTTGAATGGGGTCGTGCTTTCTAATCTTGCGTATCTTTCTCAATGCGCCTGTAAACAGTTGACGGGTTCAGACGCCGATGTCATCGCCGTTGGCTTGGGGCGGCAACCTGCCTTTAACTCCGCTCCGAGGGTCTTGTATTTTGCGGTCCATCGACAGCGCAATCTAAAGGCTTGGCTAGGAGTTTGTCGGAAAAAACACATGTGGATGGAGTAAGAAAGCAAGAGATCTAACAAGGCCGGGGGAAAATCAAACTTGCCGCTTAGTGCAAGAGCGGTTTAGAGCCTTCACCGGCCCTTCGGTAGTTCCTCTAGCAAGCGTATCCCTGCTTTCATCCCTTTCTTAGACTGCCTGTACGCAGACTGTGGCCCTGAAGAGCTTTAGCAGATTATGGGTCAGGCAGATCAACTGCCACTCGGAGGCTACCTTCTCTTCGCCGCGAAGTGAGAATCTGCGAAATCCTCTAACTTCCTTGATCTGTCCAAACACCGGCTCCACAATAGCTTTGCGCATCTTGTAGACGGCGTGCCCGTGCGCTGTCTTTAGCTTCTCACGCATCTGCTCGATAAGTGTTGGCTTTGCCGATGGCGGGGCATCATCGCCAACTTCCTCGATCTTCTCCCCGTGTCTTAGCCGCTCGGGCGCCACGTATAGATCAATGCCTTGAAGCTTGTTATCCGTGATCTGCGCTTGGCTAAAGTAGCCCGCATCCGCTGACGCCTTGGCTGGCTTCTCCCCAGTGTTTTTCTTCACCTCCTCAAGCATCGCCACCAACTGCTGCTTGTCGTTGGCCTGTTGGGTGAGCGCCGCCGCGACAATGATCTGTGCTTGGCTATCGACCACCGCCTGGCAATTGTACCCTTGCACAAAGCCCTGAGTGGCCCCGTCCTTCATGATCCGTGAGTCCGCATCGGTAAAGTTTCTCTGCGCTTTGGGCTCGGGCACTGCTTGTTGGGGATCAACCACCTCTGGCTTTCTCCCTCTGGCCTTTTTCCCCGTCTGTTGCTCCTTGAGCCGACGCTCATCAATCTTTGCTTGCGCCTCAACGGCTGCCTGCGCGGCTCGCTGCCGCGCCTCCTCCTCCAGCTCAGCCTTCGCTTGGCGAATCTTGTTCAGTCGACTGTCCCGCCGCGCTAGCTCCGCCGGTAACTCATCGCCTCGCTTGCCCTGCCCAAACTCCTGCTCTTCCGCCCCATCGACCTTCTCGGCCAGCTTAAGCAGCCGCTTAACCTCTTGCTCAAGTTCCTGCTCGGCTTTGCACATCCGCTCGTAGCTCATCGCCTTGTGCTTCGATGCGTTGGCCTTTACCTTCGTGCCGTCCAGTGCCACATGCCCTAACTTCACTAATCCCGCTTTCCGACAAAGCCTGAGCACCTGCACAAACAGTCCGCCTAACACTTCAAGATGACGCTTGCGAAACTCCGCTATGCTGTCATGGTCCGGATGCTGTTCCGCACACAACACTCGATACCCCACCTCCTCATAGCTCGCCCGCTCCAGCTTACGCGAGGACGGCTTGCCCATACAGTAGCCATAGATCAGTAGCTTGACCATCATCGCCGGATGATACGGCGGCTGCCCACGACCGTCGCCCTGTTCATAAACATCAAAGATCGGTTCTAAATCCAACGTATCCACCACATCGCTGATGAACAGCGCCAGGTGCCCTTCCGGCAGCCAGTCACGAAGCGCAGGCGGTAACAGATAGAGTTGATCGGGGTTATACGGCTTGAATGTTCTCATGCCGACCAATATAGTCTCACCAAATTTGTTGTCCAGAAAAATTTCTCATGCTGAAAACTGTTTCTACCCGCCTCTCAAAACTTTCTCCGACAGACTCCTAGCTTTTAGTTATTCAGCGATTGTTTCTATAATTGACATGCAGGTTAGGAAAGTGCAGCCTCCATCCAGAATAACCAAGAGAGGTTGATGGTTTTACGTGACGGCGATCGTCTATAGCGGCATTCGATATTTCAGGCAAAAGTCCAGGAGGGTCACCCGGTCCCGCTGGAAGAGAGCTATTGCCTGGTATTGCGTTCTGGCGATCGGCGGATTCTTCGCGCTCAACTGGATCTATCAGGTTATTCGGAAACCCGGTGAGATCTTGGCCCCCGTCAGTACCTCCTTGTCAAAGAGTCCCGAGACCACCTGGCAGAGTTACGGATCACTCTTCGAGAAGCATTCTACAAACATTATTTCACCTGAGTTTCTTGCCGCCCTGGCTCAACTCGAAGGCAACGGGAATCCTATCGCTCACACCTACTGGCGCTGGCAGTGGTCATGGAACCCCTTCGAAGTTTATCGTCCGGCCTCAAGTGCGCTCGGCATGTTTCAAATCACCGACGGAACGTTCGCTGAGGCCCGAAAGTTTTGCATCCGGGATCATCAGGTTGTGCCCGATGGTCCGTGGTACGACCTACGTTCCTGCTGGTTCAACAGTTTCTATACCCGGACCCTACCGAGCCATTCGAGCGAAATGACTGCCGCGTACCTCCACCGAAGCGTGGTCAATACGCTGGCTGCTCATCGCACTCCAAAGGTCAGTCTGGCTCAACAAGAAAAAACTGGCTGCCGCGATTCACCTGTGCGGACTAAAGAGAGGAGAGACCTTCGTCATGCGAGGCTTTCGGCGCATCTCTTCAGTGGGAAAGGGCTTGATGATTCTGTCGCATCGCGGGTCGCGTTGGTTGGTTCGGGCAGCATAAACGATTCGGAGGAGAGCCTGATAGAAATCAAAGCCTGGATGATTTCTAACCTGCTCACGTTCAAGAAAACATTCGAGCCGCTGCTAAAAGAATATTTCGCCAAGAAAGCTGCTACTTAACCATCGGGTTGAGAAGGTCGCGGCGGACCGCGCCTCTCACCCAAACCGTTAGCCACTCTGACAACCGAAATCGCGCACGTCGCAAATGCCTCAAAAAGAAAACAGCAAAAGCCTAACGCTTAGTCGTGGAATCGCGCTGTTCGTATGCTACTCCGTCGCAACGGTGCTTTTGGGTCTCTCGCTGGCTTTTGCGACCTTTTATGCCATGTACCCGCTGTACGGGAATGCAACGAGACCGCTGGGATTTGCTGGCTTGTTTTGGCTGTTGTCCTGCTGGGTTGGGTTCATTTGCTATGCCCTTCAGCCATCAGGCGGGTGCATTGATGCTGAGAACAACAATGGTGTGGTCGCTCCTGGTGGGACTAGGCGTAATCAGCGTTCAGATAAAGGGACAAGCCGATTCCTATGGATGGATTGCTTTCGGTATCTCTGCAGCAACGTTTGTAGCCGGCGTTTACGTTAGTCGTTGGACGAGGTGGGGTAGTAAATGGCTTGGGATGAGCCGTGGCTAACCATTGCGTTGAGAAGGACGCGGCTGACCGCGTCTCTCACCCAAAAAGTTAGACGGATGCAAGCTTGAACCGGGAGGAGTTCGTTATGGCGAGTGATTTAACCGATTCGGAGTGGATGGCTTTCATAGCAACGCTTGAGGCTGCAGAGCAAGAGTTCATCCAGGGGCGCCCTGCTGCCTTCCAGGCTCTGTGGTCTCATGCCGATGATGTTACCCTTTGCGGAGGGTTTGGCGGTGTGGAACGTGGATGGCAAAACGTAACGGCTCGGCTCAACTGGGTCAGTACGAAATATTCGGACGGCACGCGCACCAGGGAGGAAATAAGCAGGATGGTTGGTGCCGACTTTGCCTATCTCGTACAGACGGAAGTCGTTAATTCACATGTGGGTTCTCAGAGTGAGCCGTCCACTCAGAAACTGCGAGCTACAATGGTGTTTCGCCGCGAGGCAGATGGCTGGCGGATTGTGCATCGCCACGCAGATTTACAGATAGGTACACAGGCTCCGGAATGATAGACACAACGGAGTGCGGTCTAACTTCCGCTTGAGACCGTCGCCGTCAGTGCGGCTCAGCGGAGCGTTAGCCCGCTTTGCTTAATTACACGGTTCTTCTGGGATGAGAGTGGCAAAGAGTTGAAAAAGGATCAAGGGATAGAGCAAGCTATCCTCAAAAAGGGGGTAGCAGATGCAGGACCGAGAACTCTACCGGCAGTTAATGGGATTACAGGAACCATGGAAGGTGACCGAAGTCAAAGTAGACTTTGAAGGGCTAAAAGTCGATGTATGGGTAGAATGGCCTGCAGAACAACAAGGGGTGTGCCCCGAATGCGGCAAGGCTTGTCGGATATACGATCATCGGGAAGAGCGGCAGTGGCGGCATCTGGACACCATGCAGTTTCAGACGATCTTGCACTGTCGTATACCGCGGGTCAGTTGTCCTGAGCATGGGACCAAGAGCATTGATTTTCCATGGGCGGAGAAGCACTCCCGGTTTACGGCGCTGTTTGAGCGGTTATCGATCGATGTGCTGTTGGGATGTCAGAACCAGAGTAAGGCCAAGGAGTTGCTTAAGTTGAGTTGGGATGAAGTGCACTTGATCCAGGAGAAGGCCGTTCAGAGAGGGCTTGAGCGCAGAGCTGCGGGTGAACTGAGACACATTGGCGTGGATGAGAAGAGTTTTTTGAAGGGGCATCAGTATGCCACGGTGCTTAGCGATCTGGACCATCCGCGTGTTTTGGATGTGGCCCGTGACCGCAAAGAGGAATCCCTGGGGGAGCTACTGACCAAGATACCCGAAGCGCAGCGTGACAACATCGAAGCGGTCGCCCAAGACATGTGGGAGCCTTTCATCAATGCAGTAGAGCAATATCTGCCGCAAGCCGACATCGTGCATGACAAATTTCACATTGCGAAGTATCTCGGTGAGGCGGTAGACAAAGTGAGGAAGAAAGAGAACCGCAGCCTTGTGAAGGCACAAGACGATACCCTTAAGGGGACCAAGTACCTGTGGCTGACTAATCCTAACAACTGGACAGAACCCCAGCAGGCCTTGTTTAACGAGCTCAAGGACAAAGGGTTGAAAATCGGTAGGGCGTGGTCGATCAAGGAGATGTTTTCAGGGCTCTGGGAATACCGCTACGAGAAGGCGGCGCGCAAGTTCTTCAAACAGTGGTTTTGGTGGGCCACCCATGCACGGCTGAAACCGATGGCTGAGGTGGCCAAGAAACTGAAGCGCCATCTGGACAATATCCTAACCTACCTCAAACACCGAATCACCAATGCGGTTGCCGAGGGGCTCAACAGCAAGATTCAGCAGGTAAAGTCAGTAGCACGAGGGTTCAGGAAATTTGAGAACTACCGGATAGCGATTCTGTTCTTCTGCGGAAAACTGGACATGTATCCACAGAAATCCCTGTAGAACGAATTACACGAGCGTATTCGATTGAAGAATAAAGGAAAGCGTTAATTGGTTACTATCAGAGAAATCAGAGAAGATGATGCCGCGACGTTTCTCAATCTACTCGCTAGAGTTGACGAAGAAACAGAATTTATGTTGCTTGAGCCAGGAGAGAGACAAATAACGGTTGAAGACCAACGCCAAAGAATCGAAACCATTCTGTCGAAAGACAATCAGACCATTTTTGTCGCTGAAAACAACAACGATCTGATTGGCTATCTTGCAGCCATTGGCGGTGACTTCAAAAGGAATCGGCACCGGGCGCATATAGTCATCGGTATTCTCCAAGCCTTCATAGACAAAAAATCGGAAGCAAGCTGTTTACGGAGTTAGAAAAATGGACGAGCCACCATGCCGTTCATCGTTTAGAACTTACCGTGATGGCTCACAACGAAAGGGCAATAAGGCTTTATGAAAAGATGGGCTTTGAGATTGAAGGCACGAAGCAGCGCTCATTACTCATCAGCGGCTCTTATGTGGACGAGTATTATATGGCTAAGTTGATCCTTTAGGCTAAAGGCGCAGGACGGAAGTCGACAGGAGGAGATGACACGCATGGGGCAGTTGATAATCAGGGTCGTCATCGTTGCGTCGACGCTGCTGGCCGGTCCAGCATGGGCTCAGCAGCCCATAGCTCCCGTCGATTTCAGGCCGTTTGTCGATTGGATTGTCAGGCAGCCGCTCATCTACAAGATCGGCGTTTCGAACGACAGCCTCACAATTCTCGCCCGGCTTCGTGACCGACTTCGCCAGTATTCCACCGGCGCTTCAATCGATCATTCAGCAGAACGGGCCATATCTCCTACCGGCTGTTTGCTCGATCTCATGAGGACGCGGAGCCAAAGGAACAAGTGGGGGCGCAGAATCGTTCAAGGGCGATATTGATGGGCACGATAGAACAAGGTCACAACATTCGCCTGCGTTTCATTTCTGGTTGGAACGTTGTTGAGAAAGTTCGTGACGACGCGAATGCAACGAAGCACCGTCTCGGCACAACGCTCGTTTACCATAGTGGACTCGGCATCAACGAGTTGAGAAACGCTAAGCTGAGTTCAAACGATGCCCATGATCGCATTCAAGCAGTGGATTCGTGGCTGCGAGAAATCATCCGTGTTACGGAAAAGAACACCATCCAACCCGCCGCTTGAAACGGATCTTCGGACCCGCTCGCTACGCTCGCTGACCTCGTCCGTTCAGCCTTAAGCGTTAGCCCGCAACCCTGTTGGCCGAGTATTTTCTCTCAGGTTGCCAACCTAGCCGCTGTGTGACTACAATGTATGCCCGAGGAGTGCAAATGAAAAGCCGCATTGTTCAGATTGGTAATTCGCGGGGCATACGCCTGCCAAAAGTGCTTTTCGAAGAAGCCCAGTTCGCGGAGGAAGTCGAACTTGAGGCCGAGCCAGGTCGCATTGTGATTCGCCGAGGGAGCCGGCCTCGTGCCGGATGGGCGGCGGCTGCTCGAAAAATGCGTGAGCGAGAAGAAGACCGGCTTCTTGATCCAACGACGCCAACCCGGTTTGATGAGAAGGAGTGGAAGTGGCGATAGGACACGCCGTGGCAGCCCGGGGTGATGTTTATTTAGTCCAGCTTGACCCGACACGGGGAAGCGAAATCCGAAAGACACGGCCATGTCTCGTCGTGTCGCCCGACGAGTTGAATGACCATCTGCGCACGGTTATCGTCGCGCCCATGACGACTGGAGGGCAAGGTTATCCGTGGCGGGTTCAGTGTCGCTTTCAAGGCCGGAATGGATTTGTCGCCACGGACCAACTTCGTACAGTCGATGTTGAGCGACTAGCGAGGCGACTTGGGCGCTTGTCCCCCAACTCACTAACGGCGGTCTTGTCCACTTTGGAGGAGATGTTTGCGCCGTGAACAACTGACAGGCTAACATCAGTGCTTCAGACCGATCGCTAAAGAGCGCCGACTGAGCTTCACGGTTAGGTGTCACCCAATATGTCCGACCAAGCGATAAAGAATGCGATCTCGACATTTCTTCGTGGCGAGGGCTTTCATGTGATGCAGATTCCCGAAACCGAGCGACGAAATCCGGATCTGCTGGCGACGCGAGATCAGCGCTACGTGATTGAGATCAAGACGAAGGAAGATGACCCGGCTGCGATCTCCGAGCGCACCAAGCGCCTTGGGGCTGGTCAAATCGTCGAGAGCGGCGCTACATTCACTCCGCAGAACACGATGTCTCGCATCGTTCGAGATGGGGTCGAGCAGCTAGATGCACACCCAGCACAGGAGCGCGACTTCTGCATGTTGTGGCTCTTGGCTGTCGGGTCAGACCTTGAATCGCAGTATGAGCAGTTTCTCGCGACTCTCTATGGCTTGACTAACATGATGTGGCCGACAGTCGTTCCCTGATGCCGTGCTACTACTTTCGTTAGTCGGCATTCTTCCGTTGGCGGAACGTTCTGGACGGTGCGATCGTCGGGACTCTCGATAAGGGTGAACTGTGCATTAACAGCTACTCCCGCGTGCGGACGCCTTCAAGAACTCCTCGTTGGCCGGGATCTTCGGGACCGCAGTGAGAGATCCCGACAGCGAGAGGCAGAGGGCCGCGGTTACATCGCAGACTGCGACGTTGACCGCCGAGAAGAGCAAGAGATCCTTCGGTACGTGCAGACCAAATACGGGCGTCCGGCGTTGATGACGATGGACCTCGGAACCGTAATTGCCCAGTCGGGTGCCTGCCGGCACGAAGAGCGATGACACCTAACCCGGCGATGGAGACCCACGCCAAAAGACCGGCGCTGCTCATCGCCCAGCCGTTAGCTGCAGAAAGCTGGAATCAGCATTTGGCACAACTTATATCTAGCCGAGCGAAATAGACCAGAACCGTTGATTCATAATCGGCGGCGGAAAAGAGCAGCTTCCCCTCTATAGAATGCCCTCTTCAGTACTAAGAACGAGGATCAACGGAAAGGATTGACATGTCATTCAAGGACAACCTGAAGACTTGGGAGGGAGCTTGGAGTCGTGCTTTCTAATCTTGCGCATCTTTCAAAATCTCCCATGCCAGAAGTTGAGAAGGAATTAGACGCCGATTTCATCGACCGTTGGCTCAGTGCCCGCAGCCTGTCTTTAATTCCGCGCTAGCTATTAACCCAGGAAATCAGGGATCAGCTCAGAATGTTTTCCTTGTCGCTTCCGAACTCCTCTAACCAATCTCTCTCTTTCAGCTTTCGCTTTCTTTGTTTCAAAATAAGGACCAGTTAGAGAAGAATTGACGTACAGCACGTTGTCGGATCCAGCGGTAAACATTGGTTCGGACCTGCTCTCCCCTATCCTGCGCCAGTTCTGATGCAAGTCTTATTGCCTTTTAAGCCTGCTTTCAGAACTTATATTTCAGTTAGGAGAAGCGTAGCCTTCGTCTAGAACCGAGAGGTCTCAGGGTTTATGTGACGGCGATTGTCTATAGCGGCACGCTGCGATCGCGTCACTGTCCGCGCTGGTGCTCGACGATGAGGTCCGCCGCCTTTGCCAGGAGGTCCTCGCGAGCGCGGCCCAGATCTGGCTGGCCGAGTCGCCAGACGAGGCCGACCGCGGCGTGGCCGCGACGATCAACGCGGCGACGGCAGCGTCCACGCGCTGCGGCGACGTGTTCCGGGAGAGCTACCTTCCAGGTATCGACGACTGATCAAGGGATGCGCCGACCCTGACCCACAGCGGATCTACGAGGCTAAGCGAGCCGGCCTGCACGGCCGGATGGTGTCCGGCTGGCACGTCGACCCCGACCGTGGCCGACCGCGTCCTTGACGGGCGGGGCCTCGAGGCGCAGGCTCATGAGCTCGCCCGCGACGATGGCGGCCACAGGTCACAGGGCGAGGCGTGGATACGCCATGAGTGCGCGGTGAGTGACTCCACCACACCGCCCTGACGCCCCTTCCCCCAAGGGGGCGCCGGGGTCGGTTTCGCGTTTGGTCCCCGCTGACACGCCAGAACGGCCCCCTGGAGTCAGCGTTGACGTCGGATCTTCGCGTACAGGTCGACGATCTGCGCGATGGCGTGCTCGTCGAGATCAGCATCTCGGCGAAGGAATGCCGCAAGCCCAATCGGGTCCAGCGGAGACTCGCCGAGCACCCTGGTCAGGCGCGCGGCGGTCTGGTGCGTGGCGCGTCGCTTGCCGTGCACCAGTCGACTGATCGTCGAATGGTGGACTCCCGATCGATGCGCGAGCTGCCGCTGCGATATTCGACGTTGCTCCAGCGCATCGCGCACCATTCGAGCCAAGTCCCGGTCGTCGAACACTACGAGGGGCCGTTCACTGAACCCCCGGGGACGTGCTGAGTGATGTGCCGCTCGACACCGCCTCGCTCTGCCATGAACTCACGGTGCGTCCGACGTGATGACGCCAGATGAACGACGTCTCGCATTTCGTTGCATTCGCGATGCGGTTCGACGTCGGGCGATGTGGCAGAAGGCGCCGACCAGGCCTCCGGCTCCGCGCCGGGCGACGACTAGGCTGCTGGCGCCCGGCTCCACCCGTCCCGGACGTCGGGACCCAGCCGTCAGCTGTGATGACTGCCAGGCCCGGCGTCGCAATGATTTCGAGAGGTGAGCCCCGGTCGCACCCCGGGCGTCCTGCGCGGTACGGGGGCTCATGATGGTCGCGTGGACGAGAGGCCGTTTGGCTACGGGCCTCGAATCAGGTGCGGCATCGCCCGCGACACCGAGGCGGACCGCGAGCGCACCCTGGAGGACGAATGGACAACGTCAAGGTGAAGGTGGACCTCACGAGGGTTCACATTCCCGCGTTGTCCACGATCGGCTACGGCTATGGCCAGCTCGAGGACGGCACGTCGGCGGTGATCGTCGCCGACCAGCGCGAGATGCTGGGGATCGGCCAGGCGATCGGCGAGGGCAAGCCTCCCATCGTCGTCTACGCCGAGGTCGTGGCCACGGGCGAGATCGCCGACGACATCGCCGCGCAGTGGCACGACCAGTGGGCGATCAGCGACACCGAGGGTGACGTCGACGAGTCGTTGCCGATACCGAAGGACCTCCCTGTGCTTGACGCCCCGCGAGCCGAGCAGCGCGGAGCCGAGCAGCGCGAAGCCGAGGCCCGGAGCGAGCGGGCCAGGATCTTCGCGGCGGCGAGGGCGGAGCGCGAGGCTGCGCAAGCCGAGTACGAGGAGGCCCAGGCCCGGGCCGTGGCCGCCATCAACCGGACGACAGCGGAACGCCGGCGTCGCGACGCAGCGGCGATGGGGGCTGCGGGGGTCACCCATGTCAAGGTGCTGACCTCGGCCGATGCCTGCGTGGCCTGTCGGGCGGCTGCGCGCTACCGGCATCGCCTCGACACGGCCCCGCCCCTGCCGATCCCGGGCTGCACAGCCGCGATCTGCCGCTGCGGCTACTTGCCGGTGCCTAAGCCCCGCGGACGCCGCAAGCCCGCATGATGTGGGCGGGTGTCCGCGGTGTGGGCCCTGCATCGATGACGCGAGGCTACCCTGCCCCGCACGCGCCGGCGGGATGCGCCAGACTGGACCCACTCTCCCTGACTCACCCGCGGAGCGCGAACCATGACCGACACCCTGATCCCACCGATCGACCAAACGAAGGCCGAGATCGAGCGCCTCGACCTCCGGACGCAGCTGTTCATCGATGGCGCGTTCCGCGACGCGCAGGGTGGCCAGCGGTTCGTGACCGAGAACCCGGCGACCGGCCGCCCGATCGCCGAGGTCGCCCAGGGCGGCCCGGCCGACGTGGATATCGCCGTCGCGGCGGCGCGCCGGGCCGCCGACGACGGGCGGTGGTCGCGCCTCAACCCCGCCGACCGCAAGCGGATCCTCGTCCGTTGGGCGGACCTGATCGAGGCCAACGGGCGCGAGCTCGGGATCATCGAGACCATCGATGCCGGCAAGCCGATCACCGACACCGTCGGCCTCGACATGCCCGAGACGGCGGCCTGCATCCGCTGGCATGCCGAGGCGATCGACAAGCTCTACGGCCAGGTGGCTCCCTCGCCGGAAGGCACGATCGCGACGATCACCCGCGAGCCGGTGGGTGTCGTCGGCGCCGTGATCCCCTGGAACTACCCGGCCCAGATGGCCGCCTGGAAGCTCGGGCCGGCGCTCGCGACCGGCAACACGATCGTCATCAAGCCCGCCTCCACCACCTCCCTCAGCCTGCTGCGGATCGCGGAGCTGGGCGCCGAGGCGGGCATCCCCGACGGCGTCGTGAACGTGGTCACCGGCCCGGGCGACGTCGTGGGCGAGGCCCTCGGCCGCCATCCCGACGTCGACTGCGTCGCGTTCACGGGTCCACCGAGGTCGGCCGACGGTTCCTCCACTACGCCGCCGACACGAACCTCAAGCGGGTGCTGCTCGAGCTCGGCGGCAAGAGCCCCCAGCTCGTGTTCGCGGATGCCGCCGACCTCGCCGAGGTGGCCGCCAACGTCGCGATCGCGATCTTCTGGAACATGGGCGAGAACTGCTCCGCGGGGTCACGCCTGATCGTCCATCGCTCGCGCAAGGCAGCGCTCCTGGAGGCCGTGACCGCGGAGCTCGCGTCGTGGCCGGTCGGCGATCCGCTCGACCCGGCGACGCGGATCGGCGCGCTGATCTCGCGCGGCCAGATGGAGGTCGTGCTGGGCTACGTGCAGGCCGGCCGCGACGAGGGCGCCCGGGTGGTCACCGGCGGCGAGCGGATCCTCGAGGAGACCGGCGGCTGGTTCGTGCCGCCCACGATCTTCGACAACGTGCGCAACGACATGACGATCGCGCGCGAGGAGATCTTCGGGCCGGTGCTCTCGGTGATCGAGTTCGATACCGAGGCCGAGGCGGTCGCGATCGCCAACGACACGCCGTACGGCCTGGCCGCCTCGCTGTACACCGAGGACCTCAACGTCGCCCACCGCGTCGCCCGCGAGCTCCGGGCCGGGGTCGTGGGGGTCAACGCCTACTCCGAGGGCGACATGACGACGCCGTTCGGCGGCTACAAGCTGTCCGGGTTCGGCGGTCACGACAAGTCGGTGCATGCCCACGACCAGTACACCGAGACCAAGACGATCTGGATCCAGCTCCGGCCAGCGGGCGGCTGATCACCGGTCAGCGATTTCCCGGGTCGCTCGCCCGGCGTTCAGCGGGCGCGGGCGCGACCGACGTGCGGCGGAACCTCGGCAAAGTTGGGTAGACCTCGCCGAATACGCTGTTGCCGTCTCTCCCCGAGACCCGAGGCACCCGACCTTTCCCCCCGAGGTCGGGTGCCTCCGCGACCTCGGCAGGAGCGCGTCAGGGATACGCGGGTCGCGCCAGGATCCCGAACGTCTGCGCCGGCCAATAGCGCAGGAAGGCCCGCCCGACCACCGATGCCACCTTGATCGGGCCGAACGCGCGCGAGTCCGCCGAGGCCTCGCGATGGTCTCCCAGCACGAACAGCTCATCGGGCCCCAGCGTCCAGCTCGTCTTGTCGCCGAGCGGTGTCGTGAGCTGTGCGGTGCCCCCGGCGTCGCGGAACGTGTACTGCTCGTCGAGCGGCTCGTCGTTCACGTACACCCGCCCGTCGTCGTGGATCGAGATCACGTCGCCCGGCAGCCCGATGACCCGCTTGATGAACGGCGTGTCGTCGCCGTCGTCCCAGCCCTGGGGCGGGTGCAGCACGACGATGTCGCCGCGCTGGTAGGGGCTCCAGCGGGGGGTGAGCTTGTCGACCAGGACGTACTGCCCGGGTTCGAGCGTCGATTCCATCGACTGCTGGTGGACCTGGAACGGCTGGGCGATGAACGTCTGGATGACGAAGAAGGCGACGAGCGTGAGAACCAGGGTCTCGACGACGTCGAAGATCCAGCGCGGCGGTCGTCGGGTCACGCCAGCAGTATGCCGGTGACTCGGGGAACGAGCCGCCGGGGGTCCCGGCTCCGCGCGTGCGGCGCGCCGGTATGCTGTGCCGCCTTGGAGGCGCCATGGCCGTCAGCCCGATCGAAATCGTCCCCCAACCGCGCATCGATACCCTCGTGATCGAGGCCGCCACGGGTCTCCAGCGGCGCCGGACCGAGTACACGGGCACGGTGTGGTTCGGCGGTCGCCCGAACGTCGGCGGGCTGACGATGGTGCGGCCAGCGGCGATCGAGACGCCGTTCTTCCTGCCCGACAGCCTCCCCTACCGGCCCGATCCGCTGAAGGACGCGCAGGTGGTGGTCGCCGTGGCCATCCAGGGCGCGGAGGAGCAGGCGCACCAGATCGTGGACTACCACGCGGGTCTCGTCCCGGATCCCCGCAACGCCGCGGTGTGCTGGGTCCAGCTCCAGGTGCGCGCCCGGGCCACGGCGCCGTTCGCGGTGGGGTATCGGGTCGACGTGCTCGTCGCCCTGAACGGCATCCTCACCGAAGGTGGCTGAGCCCATGCCCTCGACCATCCCGTTCGAGCGGTTCGACGTCCTCACCTTCGATTGCTTCGGCACCCTCGTCGACTGGGAGTCGGGCCTGCTGACCGGCCTGCGCGCGATCCTCGACCGCCACGGCGTGACGCCCGACGACGAGGACCTGCTCGCGCGGTACGCCGTGCACGAGTCGGCGCTCGAGTCGGGACCCTACCTGCCCTACCGCGAGGTGCTGGCACGCGCGGCGGACGCGATCGCCCGTGAGCTCGGCGTCACGGCCTCGGCCGACGAGCTCGCGGCCTTCGGCGGCAGCGTGGGCGACTGGCCGCCGTTCCCCGACTCCGCGGCCGCGCTGGCGCGGCTCAAGCAGCGGTTTGCCCTCGCGGTGATCACGAACTGCGACGACGACCTGTTCGCGGCCGCGAACCGCCGCCTGGGCGGGGCGTTCGATTTCGTCATCACGGCCCAGCAGTGCCGCAGCTACAAGCCCGACCCCCACAACTTCGAGGTCGCGTTCGAGCGGATCGATCGGCCACGGGACCGGATCCTGCACGTCGCCCAGAGCCTGTTCCACGACCACGTCACCGCCAAGTCCCTCGGCCTGACAACCGTGTGGATCAATCGCCGTCATGACAAGCCCGGCGAAGGCGCGACGCCACCGGCGAACGCGACACCGGACCTGATCGTGCCGGACATGGCGACGTTCGCCGAGCTCGCGACCTCTTAGCCGCAACGCTCCACATCGACCAGCCCGGCGCGCGACGTCGTGCGATCAGGCCGCGTTGACCGGCACCGCCAGCTCCACTGTCAGGCCGTCCGCGACCGTGCCGGAGATCGTGCCCAGCTGGTGCACGCCGCCGTCGTCGCCGAACACGCCGTCGGTCTGCAGGCTGATCCGGCTCAGGTTCGTGACGCTCTGCTCGTAGCCCGACGTCGCGTAGACCTGGTCGCAGGTCTCCTTGGGCAGCGCGATCTGCGAGGTCGCGATCCTGTTGCCCGCGTCGGCCGCCGCGGCGATCGAGGGGTACACCTCGAAGTGGACGTGCGGCCAGCGACCCGAGTACGCCGCCGGGAAGATGCTCGTGAACGTCACGATCCCGTCGTCGCCGGCTGCCTGGACGCCGCGCAGGTAGTTCTGGTCCTCCGCGCCCTGGGAGTACAGCGAGTAGCGCCCCTCCCGGTCGCAGTGCCAGAGGTACACCGCGGCGCCGGCGAGCGGCTCGCACGCGTTGCCCTCGTCCTGGATCAGGAGCCGGATGGTGAGCGGCACGCCCTCGGCGGTCCCGGAGGACCCCCCGAAGCTGCTGGTGATGTCGCTTCGGACGACGCCGCTGTCGGTGAGCACGTCCGGGCCGTTGGTGCCGTCGCCCGGGAAGGGACCGGCGGTCTCCTCGGGGATCACGGGCGCACAGGCCTCGGCCGCCGCCGAGGACGTTCCCGCAGACGAGCCCGCCACCGCTGAAGCGACCGATGACGCGGCGGGGGTGCATGCCGCCACCGCGAACACGCCCGCGAGCCCCATCAGCCGCAGCACGCGGCGACGGTCGATGAGCGTGGCGACGTCGGCCTGCAGGCCCTGGTCGTACAGGTCGAAGGCCGGCGACGGGCCCTGCGTCTGGACGTCGGTCTGGGGGGTCGTCATGGCGGGCTCCAGGGGGCTGCTTGGTGTCGCCAGCATGGAGACCAAGCATGAGAGCCCAATGACAGCCGCCGGGCGGCGCCGCTAGTGGGACGAGGCCGCGACCCCGCCCAGGGACTCGATCGGCACGTCCGGATCCGCGAGCTCCGCGTCGCTCGCGTCGCGGCGGGAGGCGACGAGCGCCGAGATCTGCGGGTTGACCTTGGGCGTGTTCACGTTCATCCCGGCCACCACGCGCCCCTCGTGCAGCCAGAACGCCACGAACGCGCCGCCGGCAGGGTCGCCGCGGAACACGACGCGATCGTAGGCCGGCGCGTAGCCCGCGTACTCCATGCTCAGGTCGAACTGGTCCGAGTAGAAGTACGGGACCCGGTCGTAGGCCTCGTCGTGGCCGAGGATGTTGCGAGCCGCCACCCGACCCTGCCGCCGCGCGTTGTCCCAGTGCTTGACCTGCAGGCGGCTGGCGAACAACGGGTGTTCGGCCGACGCGACGTCGCCGGCGGCGAACACGCCGGGCACGCTCGATTCGAGGCGGTCGTCGACGAGGATCCCGCCATCGACCGCGATGCCGGCGGCCTCGGCCAGCCCTGTCTGCGGGGCCGCTCCAACGCCGACCACGACCAGATCGGCGTCGATCCGCCGCCCGCCGGCGGTCTCGACCCCTTCGACCGCGCCGCTCCGCCCGTGGAGCGCGGTGACCTGCTCATTGGCGACGAACTGCACGCCGTTGGCCCGGTGGGCGTCCAGGTACACGGCCCCGACCTCGGGGCCGAGCATCCGTTCCAGGGGCACGGTCGTGGCGGCGATGAGCGTGACGTCGCGGCCGAGCTGCCGGAGCGAGGCGGCGACCTCCGCGCCGACCCATCCGCCGCCGACCACGACGACGTGGCTGGCCTGCCGGGCCGCGTCGCGCAGCGCATCCGCGTCGCCGACGGTTCGCAGGTAGCGGACGCCGTCGAGCTCCGCGCCCGGGACGTCGAGCCGCCGCGGCGCCGACCCGGTCGCGATGAGCAACCGGTCGAAGCTGACCCGGCGTCCCCCATCGAGGACGACCTCGCGGGTCCTCGTGTCGATGCCCGTGACCGTCGTCGAGGGCTCGAGATCGACCCGTTGCTCGCCGTACCAGGCCTCAGGGTGGACGAAGACGTGTTCCAGCTCCTCCTCGCCGCGCAGGTACTCCTTGGACAGCGGCGGCCGGAGATACGGCCGATGGCCCTCCGAGCCGAACAGCGTCACCCGGCCGTCGAAGCCGTCCTTGCGCAGGGCCTCTGCCGCCTTCGCGCCGGCCAGGCCCGCGCCCACGATCACCACGTGCTCGATGTCAGGCATCGTCGTCCTCTCGGTATCGGTTCGTATTGTGGCCCGTCCACCTTGGGGCGGCTGAGTGCTCTATAGCGAGCGCCAATTATTGTTACACTGCGACCGGTCCGTCAACTCTTTCGCAAGTCGATGTTTCTGTTACAGTTCAGGCATGTCCAGCGAGTCCCCGAACCCCGATCCGGTCAGGGCGGTCGCCCTGCTCGACGAGCCGACGCGTCGCCGCCTGTACGAGCTGGTGGCCTCGAAGGCCGATCCGGTCGGGCGCGACGAAGCGGCGAGAACCCTCGGGGTCAGCCGTGAGCTCGCGGCGTTCCACCTCGACCGGCTCGCCGAGGCCGGGCTGCTGGAGACGGTGTTCCGGCGCCTCGGATCGCGACAGGGGCCGGGTGCCGGGCGGCCGGCGAAGCTGTACCGCAGGTCGGCGCATGACATCGCCGTCTCCCTGCCGCCACGCGACTACCTGCGCGCGGCCGAGATCCTCGAGGACGCCGTTGTCGGCGTCGGCGACCCGCTCGTGCTCGATGCCATTCACGGCGTGGCGCGCGCGCGAGGCGAGGCGACCGGCCTGACCGCCAGGGAGAGCGTCAAGCCCCGTTCGAGCCGCGGACGCCAGCGATCGGCCCTGCTCGCGGTCCTCAGCGAGGGGGGCTACGAGCCCGTCGTGGACCCGGACGACGCCACGATCCGCCTCCGGAACTGCCCATACCACGAGCTGGCGCAACGGAATCGCGAGGTCACCTGCGGCATGAACCTCGCGTGGGCCAACGGCATCGTGGACGGCCTGGGCGTCCAGGGCGTCAAGCCGGTGCTGGCACCCGAACCCGGGGCCTGCTGCGTGGTCTTCGAGCCCGACGCGACCGCCGGCTGACGCGTCGACGAGGCCCGGCCTCCGCCACAATCGTCGGCATGCCGGAGCTCAGCGTCCCGATCGCGCGCGTGCGCGAATCCTTCGTCCAGGCGATGGACGAGTTCCGCGCGGAGGGGCGCGGCGGTCCGGATGACTCGACCGTCACCGGGTACCTCATCCGCGAGCACGCGCGAACCTGGGCGACCGACGCCATGTTCGAGCACTTCGTGACCTGGCTGCGGTCGCAGGCGCTCGAGGACACACCCCGCGGCGACGGCATCGTGCCGGCGACCGAGCTGTGGTGGATCGACGGCGACTCGTTCCTCGGCCGGATCCAGGTCCGGCACCGGCTGACGCCGATGCTGCTCGAGGTGGGCGGCCACATCGGCTACGACGTCCGGCCGAGCGCCCGCAGGCTCGGCCACGCCACGGCGATGCTGCGCGCGGCGCTGCCGGTCGCCAAGGGACTGGGGATCGATCCCGCCCTGATCACCTGCGACGCCACCAACACCGCGTCGCGCCTGGTCATCGAGCGCAACGGCGGCGTCCTCGAGGACGAGCGGTTCGGAAAGCTCCGCTACTGGGTCGCGACCGCGGCGCTCAGCTGAAGCGGCGGTCCGCCTTCACGTCGCCGACCCGGTCGACCCTGCCCAGGTACCAGCCGATCCGCGCATCGGCGCGGTCGTCGAGCTGGGGTACGTACGGCTTGATGTCGAGCAGGGGCGTTCCGTCGAGCATGTCGACGTCCTCGATCCGGATGATCGGCCCCTCGACCGCCACCAGCCTGACCGTCGAGATGCCGATCGGGTTCGGCCGGGCGGGCGCCCGGGTCGCGAACACCCCGTGCGGGCGGTCGTCCATGTACGGGGTCACCGTGAGGCGGGCGTGCTCGATCCGGTGCAGGTGGTACAGCAGGGTGAGGTGGCTGAAGCCGTCGAGGTCGGCGAGTCCTTCCGCGAACGCGGGGTCGAGCTCGATGGTGCCGGCGATGCCGGAGGCCGCCACGGCCTGGATCGGCATGTCGGCCGCCTCCGTGAACGGCGTCCGAATGACGCCGATCGGCCGATACGCCACGGGTTCAGGGGTCACGGCTGCCAACCTCGCTGCGCCATGCGAGGCGCCTAGTCGTCGACGGCGAGCATGACCTCGGTCGACTTGATCACGACCACGACCTTACGACTGCAGAGAGCCCCCGGTCCAAGCCTAGGGCGCGAGGCGCTGAATGCTGGCGCCGTTCACCGCGCCGGCGCCGATGTGCTGGACGGCCTCCGGATCGTCGACCGGGAATCGAAGGACCTCGTCGCACGCAAAGCCCAGGCCCACGATGTACCGGTCGTCGGGCGTCCAGGAGGCGCCACAGTCAGCGAGGCCGAGGGCGAGCTCCGTCCGCTTGCCTGACGCAAGATCGACGATAACCGCCGACTGTGGATCCCGGGCGTAGGCCACTCGGCGCCCGTCGTTCGACCAGGCCGGGTTGAACGAGTTCTCGGACGGGTCGGAGATGGGCCGCACGTTGCGGTCCAGATCCACGATCTCCACGATGTCAGCCTGGCTCACGACCTGCTTCCGGAAGTACGCGATCCGCGTGCCGTCGAGCGACCACTGCGACCCCGCGAAGGCGCCGTCGCTGAGCATCGCCCTGACGAGCCACTGCTCGCCGTCTCCCTCGGGCGAGATCACGGCGAGCCGGGCTTCGTCCTGCGTCGCGGGGACCAGCCGATAGGCGATGAGGTCGCCGCGAGGCGACCACGTCGGGTAGGTGCGGTCGGCACCGTCGTCCTTCGTGATCCGTCTCACGCCGGAGCCGTCCGCCGCGGCCACATAGAGCGCCGAATATCCGCCGCCCGCGTCTGACGCATACGCGATGCGCCTGCTGTCGGGAGACCACGTGAAGCCCCAGTTGCCGGTCGGCGCGACGTCGCCCGAGATCGATCGGGCATCGCTCCCGTCGGCGTTGGCGACCCAGAGCTCCGTCGGTGTCCGATCCGCGGCCTGCGTCTGGAACGCGAGGCGGGTGCCATCGGGCGAGAACACCGGCCCCCAGCTGCGGCCGAGGCCGATCTCCAGCCGCCGGCTCGTGCCGTCGTCGTTGAGGACGTACAGGTGCTTGTCCAGGTCGTACACGAGCAGCCCGTTCGCGGCGGGTCCGTAGGGCGGCGGCAGTCGCCGGTAGTGACCGGCGACATACACGAGGGACGCCGCGAGCGCGATCAGCAGGAAGACGGCGACCGCGAGGACCCGGAGGCTTGGTGCGGAGCCGAACGGGTTCGACCACCACGCGGCGAGGGCTGCCGTTCGTCGCGCGGCTGGCCCCTTCCGCTGCCCCATCTCGCGGGTCACCGCGTACACCGCGTCGAGCAGCCCCTCGGGGAGCGCCTCGGACGAGGCGGCGTCGAAGAAGCCGGCGAGGCGGCGGTCGAGGTCCCTGCTGCTCATGCCGTCCCCCGTTCCGCGAGCATCGGTGCCCGCTCGTCAGCCTCGATGGACGCCCGGAGGGCTTCGGTCGCCCGGCTGAGGCGCGACTTCATCGTCCCGACCGGGATCCCGAGGATGGCGGCCGACTCGGCGAGCGGCAGCCCGAGGTGGTGGTTGAGGACGAGCACTGTCCGCTGCTCCAGGGTCAGCCGGCGGAAGGCCCGCTCGATCTGGTCGCGGTCGTCGACGTCCCGCTCTGGCGAGGCGACCGGCGCATCGATCTCCAGCCCCTGGACCTCGACGACCCGGCGGCGGCGCGACTGGACCGCCCTGTAGCACGCTCGGACAAGGATCCGCTGGAGCCAGCCCTCGAACGCGTCCGGGTCACGGAGCGTGGGCAGGCTGCGCCACGTCTCGATCAGCGTCTCCTGGACGGCGTCGCGGGCGGCGTCCGGGTCGCGGACGATCAGCACCGCGACGCTGTGCAGGCGCCTGGCGTTGGCGGCGGCCAGGCGCTCGAACGCCTGGTGGTCGCCGCCCTGTGCCCCGATGACGAGCTCTCGGGTCATCACCCCTCGGTCAGATCGCCCCCCTGACGCGGGACAGGATGCCGCACCTCAATCGTCGCCGCCCAGCGGCTGCCACGCCGGCACGAACTGGCGCGGCGTCCCTGGGGTCAGCTGGTGCTGGTTGGAACCGTCCGCGTTCATGACGAACACCGGGCGGTTGCCACCGCCGAAGTTGCGGACGAACGCGATCTTCCTGCCGTCCGGCGACCAGGCCGTGCCGAAGTCGCCGCCGTCCCCGAACGTGAGCTGGGTCTGGTGACTCCCGTTGGCGCGCATCGTGAAGATGTGCCCGTCTTCCATGTAGGCGATCTTCCGGCCGTCGGGGCTCCAGTCCGGGGTCTGATCGTGACTGGCCGGTCCGAACGTCAGCTGGGTCTTGTTGGACCCGTTCGCAGACATCACCCAGACCTGCTCGTTGATCGCGTTGCCGTCGGCATCGCTGTCGTCGGCATGGATGAACACGATCCTGCGGCCGTCCGGCGACCAGGCCGGATAGCTGTTGAAGCAGCCGGCGCCATATCCGGCACAGCTCGTCAGGGCCGTCAGGCCACCGCCGTTGGCGGCGTTGACCACGTAGATCTCGTCGAACGGGTCGCTGCCCTGGAAGCCGTCGAAGGCGATCTTCCGGCCGTCGGGGCTCCAGTCCGGAAATACGGCATAGCCGCCGGTGTTCGTCACGGCGTGCTGGCCCCCGCCGTTCTTGTCCATCGCCCAGATCTCGAACGCGCCTGTCCGATCGGAACAGAACGCGATGTGCTTTCCGTCGGCCGAGTACGCCGTGCAGGCATCGAACCCGGGATCAGTGGTCAGCCGCTTGAGACTCGAGCCGTTCGGGACCGTGGTGTAGATGTCGACGTTGCCGTCCGGCCCGTTCATCGCGAAGGCGAGCCGCCCGACGTCGCCGGGGTAGGTTGCCAGCGCCGGCGACGCAAGCAGAGCGGACAGGCACATCGTCGCGAGGACGGCGCGGATAGGACGGGGCGCGTGCATCTCGGCTCTCCCTCGACATCGCCCGGGCGGGCGTCGAGAAGGAGGTGGGCCGGCGAGCGCGAAAGGTTCCATCTTTCGGACCGTCAGGCTCGGGCCATCCGGACCGATCCCTCGGGAGCACAAAAATACCCCCACTAAGTATTGACATGGGGGGTTGTCAAGAGGGGCTGAATGGCCTAGAATGCTAATCCAATGGCGTGTCGATTTGACACGCCACTACGTATGTCGGGTGGCGTGGACCCGGCGTTCGCGGTCTGGGGGGAGCCGGGCCGCATTGTGAGCAAGCCCGCGGTGGTTGCGCGGCTGGGCGCAACTCCGTCAGTTGGAGCAACGTGATTTCCATCGATCCTACTACCCCTGTCTCCGAGGCCGAGGCCGCTCTCGCGGCGGCGTCGGTCGAGCTCGATCCCGAGGTTGCCGCCCTGGAGGCGGAGGCCATGGCGACGGTTGCGGCCGAGGTCGCCCCCGAGCCTGAGCCCAAGCCTGTCCCCGCGGCCAAGGCCGCGGAGCCGGAGGCCGAGGAGCCCGAGCCGGTCGCGGCCGAGGTCCTCGACACCGACGATTCCGTCCGCCTGTACCTGCGTGAGATCGGCCGCGTGCCGCTGCTCACCGCCGAGGAAGAGGTCATCCTCGCCAAGGGGATGGAGCTCGGGCCCAGGTCGAGGCCGAGCCCGAGAAGGCGATCCTGTCGCTCCACGAGTGGACCCTGCACACGCAGCGAGCCGACGGCGCGTGCCAAGGATCGCCGCTACGTGCTGCCGTTCGAGGTGGAGTCGCACCGCATCGTCGACCGCGCGATCAACGCGGAAGCGGCGATGGACCTGCTGGTCACCGCCCCGTCGTTCGGCTTCACCGATGCCCTCAAGAAGGCCGAGACGGACACGCTCAAGGAGCGCCTCGTCCGCGCCCAGGACCTGCGGTCCGTCTACAACGAGCGGCTCGACGCCGAGACCTTCCTCGACCTCCTCAACTGGATCGAGGGCGAGCTCGGCCGTCCGAACGCCGAGATCCGTGCCAGCGAGGCCCTGCGCGCACTGCGCACCTGGGCCCGCGACGAGGTCGCCTACCCGGCGATCCGCCGCTACCTCGAGGCCGGCAACGAGGCCGACACCGTCGCCGAGATGGTCGTCGAGCTCAAGAAGCTGGCCAAGCTGTCGCGCGACCACCTGACCTCCGCCAACCTGCGGCTGGTCGTGTCGATCGCGCGCAAGTACATCAACCAGGCCGGCATGGGCCTCCTCGACCTCGTCCAGGAGGGCAACGCGGGCCTCATCCGCGCCGTCGACAAGTTCGAGTACGAGCGCGGCTTCAAGTTCAGCACCTACGCCACCTGGTGGATCCGCCAGGCGATCCAGCGCGGCCTCGCGGACCAGAGCCGGACGATCCGGATCCCGGTCCACATGGTCGAGACGATGGGTCGCGTGGCGCGCGTCGTGCGCGAGCTGTCGACCCAGCTCGGGCCGCGAGCCCACCAACACCGAGATCGCCGCGGCCCTCCCCGACGAGACGCCGGCGATGACGCCGCAGCGCGTCGAGGAGATCCGCAAGCTCGGCCGCGAGCCCGTCTCGCTCCAGTCGCCGGTTGGCGACGAGGGCGACGCCGAGCTCGGCGAGCTGATCCCGGACGAGGACGCCGTGTCCCCGCTCGACGCGGTCGCCGACCGCATGCGCCGCGAGCAGATCGAGCACGTGCTCAACAGCCTCGACGGCCGCGAGCAGCGCGTCCTGCGCCTCCGCTTCGGCCTCGACGACGGGCATGCCCGCACGCTCGAGGAGGTCGGCCGTGAGTTCGGCCTCACCCGCGAGCGGATCCGCCAGATCGAGGTCCAGGCGCTGCGCAAGCTGCGTCACCCGTCCCGCAGCCGCAAGCTGCGCGAGTTCGCCGCCTGACAACCACCGCCGACCACGTCGGCACCCGAGAGCCGCGGTCCCCGTGACCGCGGCTTCTTGATTCTCAGGCGGGTTCGGCCTCGGGCACCAGGCCGGCGCGCACGGCGACGGCAGCGGCCTCGGTCCGGCCGCTGACGCCGAGCTTGCCCAGGATGTTCGACACGTGGACGCCGGCGGTGTTCTCGCTGATGAACAGCTCGTCGGCGATCTGGCGGTTGGTCCGGCCCTGGGCGACGAGGCGCCAGCACCTCGCGCTCGCGGCGGGTGAGGCCGTACGGGGTCGGGGGCGCCGGCGCGGCGCTGCAGCCGCCACGTCCGGCCCGGGCGCCTCCAGGGACAGCCGTGCCCGCGCGGCCAACGACGCGATCGCGGCCCGCAACGGCCGCGCGCCCAGCCGGGCGGCGATCGACTCCGCCTCCTGGAGCACGGTCTCCGCGGTGGCGCGGTCACCGGCCACCATCAGCGCCTCGGCCTGGCGCGCACGCGCGTAGGCCACGGCGTAGGGGCGCTTGCAGCCCTGCCAGCGATCGGCGACGGCCGACCAGACCTCCGGGTCAGCGTCGCCGGCCAGGCGTCGATCTTCGGCGGCTGCCGTGGCCGCCTCGGCCATCGTGTACGCGCGCTGCGCGCCCGCCTGCCCCTCGAGGATGTCCGCCACGATCGCCTCACGCCGTGTCCGGAGCTCCGCGGCGACGCTCGGTCGCGTGGCGCTCCAGCGCGGGATCGCGGCGCGCCCGCGCGACCTCGCCGAGGTCGGCGGCGGCCCACGCCGCAAAGCGGTGAATGCGCAGCAGGTACCAGGTCCAGCGGAGGGGCTCGAGGACGGCCAGGCCTTCGGTCGCGATCCGCAGTCCATCGGCGGGGCGGCCTTCCCAGAGCGCGAGCTCTGTCGCCGCGGCGTGGTAGGCACCGTGGAACTGCCCTTCCACCGGTGTCCCGTGGAGGACCTCCTCGAGTCGCTCGAGCTGCGTACGGGCCTGATCGAACTCGCCGCGCCCGACCAGGAGGGGGATCCAGCGCGCGAGACCGTAGCGGCGCGGCGCGCCCGTCGCCCCGATGATGTCCAGCGCCTGGGCCATCTCCTCCGCGTGGTCCCAGCGCCCGAGCTCGATGTCGATCATCACGGCGTTGTGGCCGATGTAGGTCCCGTACGTGCTCGTGATCCCGAACTTGTCGGCGTCGCGCATGCCGCGCGCCGCCGCCTCGGCGGCCCGCTCCGGCTCGCCGCCGAACAGCAGCGCCGAGACGTAGTTCACGTACCCGCGTCCGATGTCGTCGGGGTTCGCCTCGGCGAACGCGATCCGCAGCGAGTGCTCGAGGGAGGCGATCCCGGCGGGCGACGTTCCCCTGGGCGACGAGGTCGAGCCCGAGCGTGTTGCGCGCGTGGCCCTCGGCCTGGCGGTGCCCCCACGCGGACGGCGATCTCGATCGCCTGCTCGCACAGCACCCGCGATTCGTCGAACCGGTCGAGCAGCATCAGCAGCTGGCCGTAGCCAGACAGCACCCTGGCGCGCTCGGCCGATGGCGGGTCGGCGGGCAGGATCGCGATGGCGGCCTCGAGCTCCGTCAGGGCGCCCGCCGACTGCCCCGCGAGCCACAGGTAGCGACCCAAGCGCTCCCGCATCACGGCCGCCCGGACCGGGTCCGTCGCCGGGTCGATCTCGGCGACGACCTGACGCTGCAGCGCGACGTCGTGGTGGTGCATCCCCGCGAGATAGGCGGCCGCGGCCGTTCGCGCCATCAGCTCCGCGTGGTCCCCGCCGGACACGGCGACCGGGTCGGCGACATCGGGCCACAGCTCGAGGGCGTTCTCGTAGCTGGCCGTTCGCGGCCTCGAACGCGAACGCCTCCTCGGCGGCCTCGCCGCCAGCAGCGACGCCTCGAACGCGCGCTCGTCGTCGCGTGCCGCCGACCAGTGGTGGGCGAGCTCGGCCCGATGGGCGGCCTTCGATGCGCCCGATGCCGAGGGATGGGCCTCGAGGGCCAGGGCGACTTCCCGGTGGAGCCGCCGCCGCTCGCCCGGCAGCAGCTCGTCGTAGGCGGCCTCGGCGAGCAGCGCGTGCCGGAACGCGTAGCCGTCCGAGCCGCTCGCGGTCGTGTCGACGACCAGGATCTGGCTGGCGATCGCGACCCGCAGCGCCGCCTCGAGGTCGTCCGATCGATCGCCCGCGCCGGCGATCGCGACCAGCAGGTCGTGGTCGATGCGCCGGCCCGCGACGGCGACGATGCCGATCACCGAGTGGACGTCCTCCGGGACCGCGGCCAGCCGCGCCAGCAGGACCTCACGCAGCGTCGAGGGCAGCCCACCCGCCGACGGCTCGGCCTCGGCGAGCAGCAGCTCCTCGACGAAGAACGGGTTGCCGTCGGAGCGGCGATGGATCCGGGCGGCCAGCGTCGGGATCGGTGGGCAGGCCCTCGATCGCCGCCAGCAGCGCCGCCGTCTCGTCCTCGGACAGCCGCGCGAGCGCGATCCGCTGCATCCGGCCGGTCCGCTCCAGCTCGGCGAGCCACGGCAGCGCCGGGTGCCGGCGGTGCAGCTCGTCCGAGCGCAGGGTCATGGCGACCAGGATCTGGTCCGCGCGCAGGGACCGGACGAGGAACCCGAGCGTCTCGCGGGTGGCGGCATCGGACCAGTGGACGTCCTCGACGACGATCAGCACGGGCGCGATCTCGGACAGGCGCCGGAGCACGCCGACGAGCGCGTCGAACAGCCTCGCCTGCAGCCAGATCTGCTGCGCCTGCGCTCCGGACGGAACGCGGCTCGATCGCGGGCACGAGGCGCGACAGGTCGGCTCGCGACGACCCGACGATCGCCTCGAGCCGTTCGGGATCGATGTCCCGGACCAGCTGGCCGAGGATCTCGACGATCGGGCCGTACGGCAATCCCTCGTCGCCGACGTTGGCGCACGAGCCGCGCAGGACGATCATCCCGCGAGCCTGCGGCCGCGGTCGTCAGCTCCCCGACGAGCCGGGTCTTGCCGACGCCGGCCTCGCCCGCGATGAGCAGGTGCGTCGGCGCCCAGCCGACCGCGGCGTCCAGCGCGAGGATCCCCGCCTCCAGCTCGGCGGCGCGGCCGATGGTGATGGGGCTGACGAGGCGTCCGGCCATCCGCCGATCATACGGAACGACAGCACGGTTCCTGATGGGTCAAAGGACCGTGTCCGCCTCCGTCATTCCGCCGTGGCGACGCCGTCGAGGTCGGCACGCACGGCGATGGCCGCTGCCTCGGTGCGGCCGGCGACGCCGAGCTTGCCCAAAATGTTCGAGACGTGGACGCCGGCCGTGTTCTCGCTGATGAACAGCTCGTCCGCGATCTGGCGGTTGGTCCGTCCCTGGGCGACCAGGGCCAGCACCTCGCGCTCGCGCCGGGTGAGGCCGTAGCGGGTCAGGCGGCGCCCGCCGGCGTTGCTGGCGCCAAGCGGCCAGGTCGATCCGGGCGCGCCGCGCCAGTGCCTCGATCGCGCTCGCGGAGCGGCCGCGCGCCGAGTTCGAACGCCGTCGCATGGGCCGATCGCAGCGCGACGACGCGGTGGCGCGGACCACCGGCGAGATGGGCTTCGCCCTCGCGCCAGGCGCATAGGCCTCGAGATACGGGCGCGCGATGCGCGCAGCCGCGACCCACGACGCCGCCCAGGCCGCCGCATCGGAGCGACCGTCAAGCCGCGTTCGTCGGCGTCCGCCACGGCAGCCTCCGCCAGCGTCACGGCCAGCTGGCGATCGCGCTCGATCTCGGTCATCCCCGAAACCAGCAGACGCCTCGCGCCTCGGCCAGCGATGCACCCCGTCCGACCGCCTCGTCGGTCGCCTGCGGATCACGACGCGCCCTCGCCTGCACGCCGATCCGCGGCGGCCCACGCCGCCGACGCGATAGAGGCGCACGCTGTACCAGGGCCAGCTGGACTCGCCGATGCGCTCGAGGCCGCGTTGCGATCTCAGCCAGCGCGTCGAGCGGCCGGCCCTGCCACAACGCGAGCTCGGCCACCGAGGCGTGGTAGTCCCCGCTGAACTGCGCCTTCGACCGGGTCCCGTCGAGGAGCTCCCCCAGCCGCTCGAGCTCCGTACGTGCCAGCTCGAAGTCCCCCGAGGCCACGAGGAGCGGCACCGAGCGCGCTGATACCGTACCGATCGCGGATGACGTCCCGATCGCCGCCGATGCTTTCCGCGCCGAGCCATCTCGCTGCGGTGTCCCATCGACCGAGCTCGAAGTTCACCGGATCCCGTTCTGACGGATGACGCTGCCATAGGAGCTCGTGATCCCGATGCGGCATCGGCCTGCGCGCGCCGCCGACCTCGGCAGCCCGCTCCGGCTCGCCGCCGAACAGTCATCGCCTCGCTGTAGTTCACGTGAGCGCGACCGATGTCGTCGATGTTCCCCTCCTCGAAGCGATCGCGCAACGCGAGCTCGAGCGACGCCATCGCCTCCTCGACATCGCCCTGCGGCCGCCAGGTCGAGTCCGAGCGTGTTCCGCGCGTGGCCTTCGGCCTCCGGCGCCCCGACCTCGATCGCGATCGCGATCGCCTCCTCGCACAACGCGCCGACTCCTGTCGAAGCGGTCGAGGAGCATCAGCATCTGGCCGTAGCCCGACAGCACCCTGGCGCTCGCGGCCGTCGGCGGATCGGCGGGCATGATCGCGATGGCGGCGCTCGAACTCCATCAGGGCCTCCGCCGACTGCCCGGCGAGCCACAGGTAGCGACCCGAGCGCCTCCCGCATCACCGCCGGCCGGACCGGGCCCGTCACCCGCTCGATCGTCCGCGACGACCTGACGCTGCAGCGCGACCTCGCGGTCGACGCATCGCCCGCGAGTAGGCGGCCTGCGGCCGTTCGCGCCATCAGCTCCGCATGGTCCCCGCCGGACACGGCGACCGGGTCGGCGACATCGGGCCACAGCTCGAGGGCGTTCTCGTACTGGCCGTTCGCGGCCTCGAACGCGAACGCCTCCTCGGCGGCGACCGCCGCCAGCAGCGAGGCCTCGAAGGCGCGCTCGTCGTCGCGTGCCGCCAACCAGTGGTGGGCAAGCTCGGCCCGATGGGCGGCTTTCGATGCGCCCGATGCCGAGGGATGGGCCTCGAGGGCCCGGGCGACCTCCCGGTGGAGCCGCCGCCGCTCGCCCGGCAGCAGCTCGTCGTAGGCCGCCTCGGCGAGCAGCGCGTGACGGAACGCGTAGCCGTCCGAGCCGCTCGGCGGTCGTGTCGACGACCAGGATCTGGCTGGCGATCGCGACTCGCAGCGCCGCCTCGAGGTCGTCCGATCGATCGCCCGCGCCGGCGATCGCGACCAGCAGATCGTGGTCGATGCGCCGGCCCGCGACGGCGACGATCCCGATCACCGAGTGGACGTCCTCCGGGACCGCGGCAAGCCGCGCAAGCAGGACGTCACGCAGCGTCGAGGGGAGCCCACCCGCCGACGGTTCGGCCTCGGCGAGCAACAGCTCCTCGACGAAGAACGGGTTGCCGTCGGAGCGGCGATGGATGCGGGCCGCGAGCTCTGGATCGGTGGGCAGGCCCTCGATCGCGGCGAGCAGCGCCGCGGTCTCGTCCTCGGACAGCCGCGCGAGCGCGATCCGCTGCATCCGGCCGGTCCGCTCCAGCTCGGCGAGCCACGGCAGCGCCGGATGCCGGCGGTGCAGCTCGTCGGAGCGCAGCGTCATGGCGACCAGGATCTGATCCGCGCGCAGGGACCGGACCAGGAACCCGAGCGTCTCGCGGGTGGCGGCATCGGACCAGTGGACGTCCTCGACGACGATCAGCACCGGCGCGATCTCGGACAGGCGCCGGAGCACGCCGACGAGCGCGTCGAACAGCCTCGCCTGGAGCCAGATCTGCTGCGTTTGCGTTCCGGACGATCGCGGCTCGATCGCCGGCACGAGGCGCGACAGGTCGGCACGCGACGACCCGACGATCGCCTCGAGCCGCACGGGGTCGGTGTCCCGGACCAGCTGGCCAAGGATCTCGACGATCGGGCCGTACGGCAGTCCCTCGTCGCCGACGTTGGCGCACGAGCCGCGGAGGACGATCATCCCGCGAGCCTGGGCCGCGGTCGTCAGCTCCCCGACGAGCCGGGTCTTGCCGACGCCGGCTTCACCCGCGATGAGCAGGTGCGTGGGCGCCCAGCCGACCGCGGCGTCCAGCGCGAGGATCCCCGCCTCGAGCTCGGCGGCGCGGCCGATGGTGATGGGGCTGACGAGGCGTCCGGCCATCCGTCGATCATACGGAACGAGGGCACCGTTCCTGATGGGTCAAAGGACCGCGTTCGCCTCCGTCATTCCGCCGTGGCACGCTGGAACGGCGGCGCGCCGCGCGATCAGCGGTCCGCGAGGAGCGCCTCGAGCTGTGCGACGTGATCCTCGAGGTGGGTCACCACGAAGCGGTCCCGCAGCTCGTCCGCCGTCATCTCGCCCAGCCGGGGATGAAGGCCGACGGCGTCGCCGTCGCCCGGACGTGCAGCCGACCCGGCGACCCGGCGCTCCCAGCGAGCGATCGCGCTGTCGATCCGGTCGAACAGCTCGCGCAGGGGAAGGCTTCGATCCCGCTCGAGGACCCCGATGCGGAGCGTGTCGGTGGCCACTCGGCCGAACGGTTGGCCGGCGCCCGCTCCCCGTCCCGCCGCGACCACGCGCTCGTACTCGCCCAGCCAGTACGGGAGCATCTCAGCGACGTGGGCCAGAATCTCGCCGGGACCCCAGGACGCCTCGGGCTCGGTGCCGAAGTGCTCGGCGAGCGGCCATGGACCGGCGGCCTCGATCCTCGCCTGGAGCGCGGCAAAGGCCACACGCGAAGCAGCGAGACGGGACGAGGGGTCGGCGGTGGACGGGATGGGATCGGGCATGCGTCCAGTCTGGCACGGGCCGCCGTCGCGCCGAGGTCAGGAACCCTCCGCTCGACGCATGGCCGTGACCCGAGCTGCGGGTCGGCGGCTGGGTGGTCTGCTGCCGGGGCGCCTGGACGCGGTTGCGCGTCGTCGGGATGGGTGCCAGCCCGTTAGTCGACGGATCGGACGCCGCCGTCGAGTCCGGGGCGAACGGGCCGTCATCGACGGTGCCGTCGTCGCCCTGGTTGGCGGACGCGACCCCCGTTGCCTTGCCCGGGTCGTCGGCGGCGGCAACCACACCGATCGCTGCCGTGGCGGCGATCCCTGCCATCGCGACGCTGGTCGTGAGCGTGTGCAGCCGGGACCACGCCTCGTGGCGCTGGCCCGGCGTGAGCGGCCGTCTCGTGTGCATCCGTGCAGTGTCCGGCGGCGAACCTTTCGTTCCGGTTACGTGGCCGCCGCGATCGACGCCGGACCCCGGTTCAGCCCAGCGAGGCGCGGCTCCAGCTGACGACGAACCGGGCACCGCCGGCGGGAGCCGTGTCGACGCCCCAGCGCCCGCCCGTGGCCCGCACGATCGCGTCGCCGATCGCGAGCCCCAGGCCCGCGCCGCCCGCGTCCGAGGACGTCGAGACCGAGCGGTGGAAGCGGTCGAAGATCCGCTGGCGCTCGTCGGCCGGAATGCCCGGACCCGAGTCGTCCACGGTCACGCTGGCCCGTCCGCCCTCGACGCCCACGGTGACGTCCACGCTGCCACCTTCGGGCGCGTACTTGCACGCGTTGTCGACGAGGACGCCGATCAGCCGGTCGACGAGATCGGCCGAGGCCGCGATCACGATCGGCTCGTTCGGGACGTGCACCCCCAGCGTCAGTCGCCGCGTCTCCGCGACGGGCGCGAACCGGTCGGCGGCCTGCGCTGCGAGGACCCCCAGGTCGACCGGCTCGTGCCTGGGCTGCGCCTGGCCCGCGTCGAAGCGCGCCAGCCACAGCATGTCCTCGAGCAGCCGGCGCATGCGCTTCGACTCGAGGTCCACGCGCCGGAACGCCGTGCGGTACCACGCGCCATCCCGGTCCTGGGCGAGCGCCAGGCTCGTGTGGGCCTCGATGACCGAGAGGGGCGTGCGCAGCTCGTGCGAGGCGTCGGCCGTGAACTCGAGCTGGCGGCGGCGCGCGGCCTCGATCGGCGACGCGACCCTGCGGCCGATCGCCACGGCGCCGAGGAACACCGAGATCAGCAGGATCGGCGCGACGAGCAGCCAGCCGACCACGAGCGTCCGCTGGGCGTCGGTCACCGAGTCCATGACCTGGGCGATGACGACGCGATCGTCGCCGACCTGGGCGCCCGCGACGCGAACCTGGGTGCCGGCGATCGTGGCCGTCACCGGGCCCGAGACGCCGATGAGCTCCGCCGGCAGGCGCGGCGTCGAGTCCAGTGCGAGGACGGAGCCGTCGGTCTCCACGGTCCACACCAGCAGCGGCGCGCCGAACGGCCGGTCCGGATCGCCACCGGGGTCGTATGGGCCGTCGGGCCGGCGTCCTTCCGGGGGGAGCCGGCTGAACGAGGCGACCAGCCGCTGGTCGATCTGGTCGGTCAGGTCGCGCGTCACGTAGGCGATGACCGCCACACCGATGGTCAGGTAGACGAGGGCCACGACGCCGGTCGCGGCGAGCGCCACGCGGATGGACTGGCGTCGGACGGCCGGGACGTGGGCCATCGTCAGGCGCCGTCCAGGCGATACCCGGCGCCGCGGACGGTCACGATGCGCACACCCGCGTCGGGCAGCTTGGCCCGCAGCCGGCTCATCTGGACGTCGATGGCATTGGAGCCGAGGGGCTCCGTCTCGTCTGCCCAGGCGTGCTCGGCGATGGCCTTGCGGTCGACGACGGCCGGCGCCCGGCGCATCAGGAGCTCGAGGATCCGGTACTCGGTGCTCGTCAGCGCGAGCTCGCGGCCGCCGGCGGCAACCGCGTGGGTCACCGGATCGAGGGTCACGTCGCCCACCTTGAGCACCGGCGCGTCGACGCCGCGCGGCCGGCGCTGGAGGGCGCGCACGCGGGCGAGCAGCTCGCCGAAGTCGAACGGCTTGACGAGATAGTCGTCCGCGCCCGTGTCGAGGCCCCGGATCCGGTCCGCCGGCGTGTCGCGCGCGGTCAGCATCAGGAGGGCGGTGGGCCGGTCGTTCCTGCGGGCCCAGTCGACGACGTCGATCCCCTCTGCCCCGGGCATCCGCCAGTCGATCACGGCGACGTCGTACTCGTACCAGCGCAGGTAGTCGATCGCGTCGTCACCGCGCTCGACCGCGTCGACGTGGTAGCCCGCGTCGGTCAAGCCGAGCACGAGCACCTCTCGCAACCCCTCGTCGTCCTCCGCCACGAGCACGCGCAACGTGTCAGCCTCCGCCCCGCCTGGAACCCGACGCCATGGTCGCACGCGGGACGGCAGCGAGGCGCAGCGCCAGGACGGGGCAAGTGTCGACGGCCCGCCGCGCGTGGTCCTCGAGGGCCGGCGGAACCGGCCACGGGGCGATGATCGGGTAGCCCCAATCGTCGAGCGAGATCATCTCGGGCAGGAGCTCGGCGCAGCTGCCGTAGCCGTCGCAGACGATCCGGTCGATCGCCAGGACGAGGTCGGTCTGGGTGCGCCTGGCCATGGGATTGGCGGCCATCAGGCGGCCATCAGGCGGCCATCCAGGCTCGTTGACCCGCCGTGCACCGACGCGTTCGCTGGTGCGTGGCGAAGTCGGTGTCGAAAACCCGGAGGGCACTTCGCAGCAGGCCGACCGCCCCATCGGGATGCCGGCAGGCCCCGCGACCGGCGAGGGTCTCCGACCAGCCGGTGATACGCCCGAGATCGCCATCGTGCGCCCGGCCGACGGCGAGGCGAGCCGTGGCGTCGGCGATCGCGCGCAGGCCGAACACGCACGGCCCGCACTGGGCGGCGCTGGATCCGGCCATGAAGTCGAGGACCCGGGCGGTGGCATGCACGCCGCACGCCGCGTCGCCGAGGAACGCCACGACGCCACAGCCGAACGCGGACCCGCGGCGTCGCAGCTCGACGGGATCGAGCGGCATTCTCCAGGCGTCGGCGCCCGCGACCCAGCCACCGAAGTAGCCGCCGAGCATCACCGGGCCGCCGGTGGCGGGGACGCCGGCGAGGGCGGCGACGTCGGCCAGCGTCGTGCCCAGCTCCACCTCGATGACGCCGCTGTGCGGGGCGCCGTTGATCGTGAGCAGGGCGGTGCCGCGGGTCTCGCCTCGCCCGGCTTCGCGAAACCACCGGTCGCCGAAGCGGGCGATGAGCGCGGCCTGGGCGAGGCTTTCGACGTTCTGGACCAGCGTCGGGCGACCGTCGACGCCGCGTTCGAACGGGCGCGGGGGCTTTGATGTCGGCCGCGCGTCGCCCTCGTTGACGAAGTGGACCGCGGCGGACTCCTCGCCCGCGATGTACGACCGAGGCGGCGTGACGAGGTCGACCGGGATCCGCGACTGGTTCGCGCGGATCTCGCCACGGCGCTCGACGAGCGCCCGCTCGAGCGCGGCGATGGCCTGCGCATGCTCGGCGCCGACGTAGAGGACGATGGCCTCGGCGCCGACGGCATCGGCCGCCAGCTCCGCGCCATCGAGCACGAGATGCGGCCGCGTCGCCATCAGGACGCGATCCTTCGCCGACAGCGGCTCACCCTCCGCTCCGTTGGCCAGGACGATCGCATCGCCGTTCGCCCGCCCGGCGACCGATGCCCACTTGCGGGCCACGGGAAATCCGGCCCCGCCACGGCCGAGGAGGCCGGACGCGTCCAGCATTGCGGCAGTGGCCTGGCGATCCGCGCGCCCAGGGAGGAGCCCGAGGCGAGCGCGATGTGCGGCGAGCCATTCGGGACCGGCCGTGAGCGCCGGGCCCGCGAGGAGTCGCGCCGTCACCGAACGTCCCGGCGCGTCGGCGCGGATTGGAGCGACGAGGTTGCGACGACGTCGGCGAGCCGGCTGCGGTTCGGGTTGCCGGCCATCACGCGCCAGGCGAGGCACGCGGCGACCGCCACGATGCACAGGGCGTCGATCCCCAGCATCCACTTGGACCACCCGTCGGTGCCCGCGGTCAGCCCGTGGAGGACCGCCAGCGGCCACATCGCGTACGACGCCCAGTGGACGAGGCGCCAGGTCTTCTGGCCGATGTGCTTGCGCAGGAGGCTGGTGGCGATCAGGGCGACGAACAGGTACATCGCGATGACGCCGAGCGCGACAGGGAGCGGCCGATAGGTCGATGCGAGCGGGACGAGGGCGGCCCCGATGCCCAGGGACGTGAACGGGTCGAACACGGCCGTCAGGACGTGGACCGCGAGGAACACGATCGACAGCAGCGACACCCGGCGATGCATCTCGTAGTTGAAGAACCGCGGCCAGCCCGCCGCCTGGAACCGGCTCACCGTCACGAGCCCGAGGCAGGTCGCCGCCGTGAACATCAGCAGCGACACGGCGCCCGCGCCGCGCGTGGCGGCCCACAGGACCTGATCGAACATCTCGGCTCCTCCGGAGTTGACGGGCGCGGGGTCGAGGGAGGACCAGACCCCGCGCCCGGGGAAACAATCGCGAACCGATCGTCGCAACCGGCACCTTTCGGTCCGGTTACGGCACCCGGATCCCGGCCATGGCGGCGGGCTCGGGCCATCCGCCGAGGCGGGTGACGTCACCGTCGTTCGATGCCAGGCGCGCCGGCAGCCCCGCGTCGCGCAGCCACTCCGGGGCGCCGTCGCCCATGACGATCGCGGCGGTTGATGCAGCGTTGGCCAGCTCCGCGGTCGGGGCGACGACCGAGACGGTGCGCCAGGGCGTCACGGCCGGAAGACCCGTGCGCGGGTCGACGATGTGGTGGACGCTGACGCCCTCGGCCGACCGCCAGCGTCGCACCGAGGTGCTCGACGTGGCGATGGCCCCGCGCTCGATGGCGACCAGCTCGCCCTCGCCGTCGGGTGGTGTCGCGCTGTCCTCGACGATCAGGACCCGCCAGCCGCCGTCGGGAGAGCGGCCGGCGGTCGCGATGTCCCCGCCGAGGCTGACCAGGACGCCGGCGCCAGGGCCGGCGGCCGCCAGCGCGGCCTCGGCCGCGAGATCGGCGGCGAGACCCTTGCCGGTCGACCCGAGATCGAGCTCGACGCCGCGGGCGACGCGGACCGTGCGCCGGGTGCGGTCGAACGAGACCGCGGACCAGCCCGGCACGGGCTCGAGCAGGAGCTCCAGCGGCCGGTCCGAGCCGGCAAGCAGGTCGAAGTCGCGGTCGTAGCCGATCAGGCGCATGGCGCGACCGACGGTGGGATCCACGGCGCCGCCCGTGCGTCGCGCGGCATCGAGGGCGCCTTCGATGGCCCTGGCCAGCATCGGGCTGAGGGTGACGGTTCGGCCCGCCTGCGCGTTGACGTGCGACAGCTCGGAGTCGGACCGGAACCGGCTGTAGGCAAGATCGGCCTCGGCGAGGACGCGTTCCACCGCGCTGCGCGCCGCCGCCAGATCACCGTCGAGCACCACCAGGCGGACGCCCGTCCCGAGCGCCCGCCACTCGGCCTCATGGATCACCTCAGGAGCCCCCGCTGGACGCGTGCCCGCTCCCCGTGGTCGTGGTCACGGTCGGGGTGGTCGTTGTGGCCTTGTCGTCGATGGCGTGGTCGTCCGAGTTGCGGTGTCCGTCGAAGCGGACGTCGAATTCGCTCACGATCGCCGTCTCGGTCCCGGCCGCGGTCACCCCGTCGTAGGTGGCGGCGGCGAGCCACCCGATGGTGCCCGTCGCCGCCACGCCGAGCATCGCGGTCCCGATGGTGAGCCTGCGCAGGCGGCGATTGGCCTGGGACCGAGCCTCGGCGCGCCCGTTGTCGTTGCTGTTCATGGGTCGATCCTGCCGTCGCCATCCTTTCGGGAGGGTGACGACCGGCATCGCTTGACCCAACCCGCCGGGCAGGGCCAGAGTGGTCGCAACGACCATCCGGGCCCGCGACCGCGTCGCCGCCCGGCCGCCTCTCCAGCCTGGAGCACCCCATGACCGATACCGCGGCGCATCCCGCCCGCGCGGGCGCCGTTGGCACGCCCGCCGCGAACCAGTCCGGGGCCACCGTCAACAAGGACGCCTTCGCGGAGGCCAAGGACTTCCTGCCGCTCGACGGCATCGACCACGTCGAGTTCTGGGTCGGCAACGCCCGCCAGGCCTCGGCGTACTTCCGCGCGCTGTGGGGGTTCACCCCCGTTGCGTTCAGCGGCCTCGAGACGGGCGTGCGCGATCGCGCCAGCTACGTGATGCAGCAGCACGACATCCGGATCGTGCTGACCGCGCCGCTGACCCCGGACGGCGAGATCGCCGAGCACGTCCGAGCCCACGGCGACGGCGTGCGTGACATCGCGTTCGCGGTCCAGGACGCATCGTCGGCGTGGCGCGAGACGACGGCGCGCGGGGCTCGCTCAGCCCAGGAGCCCGTCGAGCTCGACGGGGGCGAGGACGGCACGCTTCGCCGGAGCTCGGTCTGGACGTACGGGGAGGTTCGCCACAGCTTCATCGACCGGCGCGACTACCACGGCGTCTTCGCGCCTGGGTATCGGAAGGTCAAGAAGCCGGCCCGGGCAGCGAGCGGGCTCAGCCTGCTCGAGGTGGACCACTGCGTCGGCAACGTCGGCCTGGGTGACATGAACCGGTTCGTCGACTACTACCGCGACGTGTTCGGGTTCGCGCAGCTCATCCACTACGACGACAAGGTCATCCACACCGACTACAGCGCGTTGATGTCCAAGGTCATGACCAACGGCAACGGGCGGGTGAAGTTCCCGATCAACGAGCCCGCCACGGGCAAGAAGAAGAGCCAGATCCAGGAGTTCCTGGACTGGTACCACGCCCCCGGCGTCCAGCACGTGGCCCTGCGGACGGAGGACATCGTGGGCACGGTTCGCCGCCTGCGGGACAACGGTGTCGAGTTCCTGGGCATGCCGCACGCCTACTACGAGTCGCTGGCCGACCGGGTGGGCGACGTCGGGGTCCCGATGGACGTGCTCGAGGAGCTGGGGATCGAGGCCGACCGCGACGAGGAGGGCTACCTGCTCCAGATCTTCACCCGCCCGATCCAGGACCGCCCGACGTTCTTCTTCGAGATCATCGAGCGCCACGGGTCGCGCGGCTTCGGCGTGGGCAACTTCAAGGCGCTGTTCGAAGCGATCGAGCTGGAGCAGGCGCGGCGCGGCAACCTCTGAGCCGCCGGATCACCGCGCGAGTCGCTGCCAGCTCGGGTCGCCCGCGAGCTCGGCGGGGATGGCGATCGAGGTGCCGGCCTCGACGTCGATCACGATCAGCCGGTCCGTGGTTCCGCTTGCCGGATTGTTCGATGAGCCGATCAGGTGGCGCCCGTCGGGCGACCAGACCGGCGCTCCGCCGACGGGCGGCGGCAGGACCGAGCGCTCCGTGCCGTCGGGTCGCGCGACGACGAACTGGCCGGCAACGCTGTCCTGGCCGGCTCGCCAGGCGAGCCACTCCCCGTCGGGCGACCAGGCCGGCGACCAGTCGCTGACACCGGGTGGCCCGGAGACGTCCCGGGGGTCGCCGCCGCGTGAGCTGACGACGAAGACGTGCGACCCGCCGTCGTCGACGATGGCGCTGTAGGCGATCAGGTCCCGGTTGAGCGACCAGACTGGTGCGCTGAACATGACGTCCGGCGACACCTGCGCGCGGCTCGGCGGCGTCAGCCGCAGCGGAGCTCCGGTGCCGTCCGCGTTCATCACGTAGATGCCTCGATCCTTGTTGAAGTGGCCCCCCTTGAAGGCGACCTGACGACCGTCCGGTGACCAGACCGGGGATTGGCCCTCGATGTCCGCCGGACCGATGGGCACGGCGGCGCTCCCGTCCAGCGACGCCACGAAGAGCTGGGGATGGCCTCCGGCCATCGCGGTGTAGGCGATGCGCGTGCTATCCGGGGACCAGGCGATGTGGATGAACGGCACGAGCGGCCCCTCGTTGTACCTGATCGCGTCCAGCTTGACGACGACGGTGGGGGGTTGCGTCGTCGCGTCGGCTGCAACGACGTTCAGCGTGACCTGCGAGGTGCCCGCCACGAGGGACAGGTAGGCGATCCGGGTCCCATCGGGCGAGAACACCGCCTCGATGTCCTTGTCCGCACCCGTGGTGAGCGGTCGTGCCGGCGTGCCGTCGGCGGGGCTCACGAAGATATCGCCCGCGGAGTCGAAGGCGATGAGGCCGGGCCGGGCCAGGCCCGGGGGAAGCGGGTGGCGCCGGCCGCCGACGAGTCCCACGACCGCGATGCCTGCGAGCAGCACCAGCAGGGTCACGAAGGCGAGGCCGGCCGTGCCCAGCCGTCGCCGCGCGGCCGACTGGCCGAGGGCCGGCAGCGCGTCCCGCATGGGCCAGCCAATCCGCCACGAGCGGACCTGGGGCGTCCGCTCCAGGGCATCCGCGATGTCGGCAAGGACGTCGCGGCCGAGTCCCGGACTCGGCTCGCGGGTCAGCGCCCGCTGGATGCGCGCGTCGGGCGGGGCGTCGGGTTGCATGGTCACAGCTCTGCCCTCAGTGCGCGCGACAGCGCCTGTCGAGCGTTGTGAAGTCGCCACTTGGCGGTGCCTTCGGGGATCGCGAGGAGTTCGGCGATGTCGCCGATCGAACGCTCTTCGACGTGATGCAGGACGAGGATGGTCCGCTTGTCCGGGTCGAGCCTCCGGAACGCGCGCCGAATGGCGTCGTTCGTGGTCAGCTGGTCGGCGAGCGGCTGGCGCGTATCGACCGGCTCCGCGTCCGGGCCCAGGGCGTCGACCGCGATCTCGCGGACGGTCGTCCGGCGGCGTTCACGCATCCGCGACCGGCTGGCGTTGATCACGATCCGCCACAGCCATGCCTCGAAGCGGTCGGCGCCGCGCAACCTGGGCAGCTGGCGCCAGGCGAGCAGGCAGCCCTCCTGCACGACATCCCGCGCGTCGGACTCGTCGTCCAGGATCGAGAGGGCCAGCCGGAGCAGGCGATCGAGCCGCGGCCTGATGAGCTGTTCGAAGGCGAGCCGATCGCCCGCCTGCGCCCGGGCGACGAGGGCGACGGCGGCGTCGGCCGAGGCGTCTCCGATCGCGATCGCCGGGACGCTCATAGGATCACGCGCCGCTCAATTGGACGGGTCCCAGGTTCCCTGGATCTTCGCCAGCAATGGATCTATCGACTGATCCGGCGTGATGACGAACTCATGCAGGACATCCGCGAACCGGCCCGCACTTGGAACGCTCGCGTCGCGGTCAAGGAACTGCGTCGAATGCCGGGCGGCGGCGACGATGCGCAAGCCCTCCTCCTGGAGCGGCGTGCGGTCGGATGCCGCCAACTCGACGGCCGGGAAGGCGGCAGGCCCGCCCGTGATTGCTGCCAGCACGCGCTGGGTCGATGGCGTGGCGACATACTCGAGGAAGGCTCTCGCGCGATCCGCGTTGGCCGCCCGGGTCGGGGCGTTTCGGGGCCGGACGAACGCGTCGGACGGGTCCTCGACGGCATGCTCCGCATCGAACTCGGTCTCGAGGGCAGGAAACGCGAACATGCCCAGGTCGGGCAGGACGTCGCTCGGGACCACTCCCGTGACGAAGGAACCCATGTACGCCATCCCGGCCCGCCGCTCGGCGAGGTCGGTCCCGGCAACGTCCCAGCTCCGAGCGCCAGGATTGGGCCCCACGGTCGAAAGGAGCTCCCGCAGGCGGACGAACACGTCGCGAACCCGTTGATCCGTCCAGGGCACTCGCCCCGCGATCAGGTCGGCGTGGAACTGATAGCCGTTCTGACGCAGGTTGAGGATGTCGAACAGGCCCAGGCCCGACCACCCCTCCTGGTCGCCCAGGGCGAGCGGGGTGATCCCGTCGCGCTTCATCCGCGCGGCCAGTGCCAGGTACTCGGTCCACGTGGTCGGGATCGAGTACCCGTGGCTGGCGAACAGGCTTCGCCGATAGAAGACGGCCCAGGGGCCGTGGCTGTAGGGGATCGCGTAGATCCGCCCGTCGTCCCCCGTCGAGGCCTCCGTCAGCGCCTGTGAGAACCCGGACCCGACCTCGGCCCAGACGTCGTCGAGCGGCTCGAGCAATCCCTTCGCGGCGGCCTGGCGCATCTGGTGGCCCGTGACCCACATGAGGACGTCCTCGGGCGAGCCTCCGAGGTAGTCGTCAATCCCAGACGAGACCTGATAGCCCGCGACGGTGTTGACAAGGACGTCGATGCCGGTCTCTGCGGTGAAACCCGAGGTGATGTCCAGCATCGGTACCGTCGTGGCAAGCGTGACCTTCGAGGTCTCCGCCTGTGATCCAGTCGCGACCGCCGACGATGGGGTCCCGCTCGATGTTGGTGCGAAGCCCGCCGGACTTGGCGCCGGTGTGCTCGTGCCCGCCTCGCACGCCGCGAGGGCCGAGGGCAGGGCGACGGCACCGACGAGGCCCGCCGCAGCTTTGAGCACCTGGCGCCGGCTCGTCATCGATCCTGGCCCCAGTTCGCATGGTTCGCCGCGTCGCTCATGTTCCCCTCCGCCACACCCCGGAACCAGCCCGGGAAGCCGGTCGCACGGGTGGCGTCGGTCATGTTGTGGTCGGCGACGCCCCGGAACCATTGGGCCTGGAGCCCGGCAGCGAGAGCGGCATCGGTCATGTTGTGGTCGGCGATTCCGCGGAACCACGGCGGAGCGTACTCCCCCGCACGCGCGGCGTCGCTCATGTTGTTGTCCGCGACGCCCTTGTAGGGGACGATCGTCGCCGGGCGGACGGCCGCCTCGGCCTGGAAATCGAGCGCGCGCACGGCGATGGCGCCGGCGACCATCCCGATCGCGAACGCGACGATCGCCAGGGCGATCATGAGGGGCCACTGGGTCGACCGGTACGAGATCGGCACCTGGCGTTCGCTGGTCATTGCTGGGCGCTCCCTTCCGAGTCCGACGGAGCGAGTGAGTCCCTACCGCCGTCACTCTCACCGACGACGGGGGACAGGCGGGCGTTTGGCCGTTCTTGAGCAGAGATCGAGAGACGACCATCGTTCGTGGGCATCGACAAGCCAAACCCCCGGCTGCCCGCAGAACCAGCCGCCCGCCACTCGCGACAACTGCCATTCCTTTTGTGGGCTACGTCGGCCTCGGCGATAGAACCGGTTCGTCGACCACTACCCGCGACGTGTTCGGGTTCGCGAGCGCCACGGCTCGCGTGGCTTCGGCGTGGGCAACTTCAAGGCGCTGTTCGAGGCCATCGAGCTCGAGCAGGCGCGGCGCGGGAACCTCTAGGCGGGGCTCCCGCACCGGCATCGGCGCTACGGGTTGATCCGGACGGAGTCGATGGCCGCCTGAGCGGCGGCGCGGTCCGCCGCGGGCGTCCCCGCGTAGTCGAGGAGCACGACGACCGCAGTGTGGCCGTCGACGTCGAGCAGCCAGATGCGCCACCGGTTCGCCGGGCCGTTGGCGTACAGGCCCTTCGGCTCCGCGAACAGGTACTGGTTGCCGCACGCGAGCTGGGTCGGGAACTGGACGTCGAGGCGCTTGCCCGGGTAGCCAGCCAGCACGGTTTCTGTAACGCCGGACACCTGGAGATCCTCGCGGGCGGATATCGCCGCGACGAGACCGTCGACAGACGGCGCGCTCGACGCGGGGGGCGGCGTGTGGACGGACGCGTCGCAGGGGTCGGTGACGACCTGCGGGTCGTGGTTGACGGAGATCCCGATCCCGTTGGGAGCGTTCGAGGTGTTCGGACCGCCGAGGAAGAAGCCCCCGAAGCCGGTCCAGCCGGCCGGGGCGGTGATGATGAAGGCCATCGGGTCGTCGTGCGTCACCCGAACGGCGTAGTCCTGGGGGCGGAGCAACCCGTCGGGAAGCTCGGGCGGCGATGGCGTGGGCGACGGCGAGGGGGTCGGCGACGCGGTACCGCCGACAGCGGTCCCGAACGGTCGAGCCACGAAGGCGATCCCGCCGAGTGCCACGACGACGACCGCCGCGACGGCGAGGATCGGCTTGAGGTAGGCATGCACGGTGGAGTCCCTCCGGTGGACGCGCCATGCGTGCCGCTGGGGCTGGCGTTCCACGCGATCGAGGGTCGAGAGGAAGACCCGGTCGGGCATCTCGTCGATGCCGTCGACGAGCCAGCGCTCGAGGATGCGTTCCACGTCGCGCTCGGCAGTCATGCGGGCCGCCCTCCGATCGCGGTCGCGCGGGCGTCTGCGTCAAGAGCGGCGCGCATCGCACGGTGGGCGTGGTGGAGTCGAGACCGGACGGTTCCCGGTGGGATCGCCAGCGCGTCGGCGATCTCCGCCATCTCCAGTCCGGCGAAGTGACGCAGCACGAGGATGGCGCGCTGCTCGGGTGACAGGCGGCGGAAGCCGCGATCCAGCTCGTCCCGGTCGGCCACGCTGACGTAGTCGTCGGAGGAGCCGGGGATTTCTATCGGCAGGACCCGGATCGTGGCGCCGAGGCGCCGCTCTCGCTTCGCCTCGGACACGCAGGATCGGACCAGGAGCCGGCGCAGCCACGCGTCGAAGCGGTCCGGATCGCGGAGTGCGGGCAGGTCGCGCCAGGCGATCACCAGTGCGTCCTGCACGGCATCCTCGGTCCGATCGACGTCGCGGAGGATCCGCTGTGCGATCGCGAACAGCCGGTCTGCGCGGACGCGGATCAGGTCGGCGTAGGCCTCCCGATCCCCGCCACGAGCCGCCTCAACGAGATCGCGATCCACCTGCATCGTCCCTGGTCGGCGCTCAGCGGGGCGCCGGTCCGACCATATTGGGGGCCGATGCGGTACTCGCGTTCAATCTTCGTGGTTCGGTGCGATCCACATGGACGAGGTCCGGCGCGGGAACGCGGGGGCACCACGTGTGCGGTGTCCCCGCGACCGGAACGTCGACCTTGCCTCAGAGGGGCCGGCGCCATGAACCCGCGCCGGCGAGTTGGCAGACCTCGGTCAAGGACTTGGCGACGGCCCAGATCCGAGGTTGAACTCGAGACTCTCGACGATCGGCATCGCGTCTGCGAGGAATGCCTCGTAGTCGGACGAATAGAGAGAGTTGATACTGATCCCGATGGTGCCGCCATCGGGGGCCGCAAGCATGATGATGCGGTTGCGGCCGTCCGTGTAGTCCATGGTTGGGGGGTCATCCGCGCTGAGCGGGCAGCCGCCCGTCCAGTCGGGGCTCAGCTGAACGTCGACCTGTCGGCCGCTCAGGCCACCGATCGTCACGTCGACCGGCTCGGTCGTCGACAGCGCCGGGTTGGCCACGATGGCGTCGATCACCTCGGACGCTGTCGCGCCCTGGAACAGCCCGGTCGCTTCGCAGATGGCGAACAGGTTGTTCTGGGGCGTCGCCAGGAAGATTCTCTGCGCCATCTGCTTGGAGCGGGCGTACTCGGCTTCGTTGGCAGGCGTGTCCGGGAACAGGTAGTAAGCCGGCGCGAAGTCGCCGTCATTGACCCAGCCTTCCGGGACGGTGAACGTGGAGCCGGTTCGGTACTGCCGGGTCGTCTGCCTGCCTGCAGGCAGGATCCCGGCTCCGTCGCCTGCCTCCGGGTACCACGTCGGAAACACGGCGCGCGGCGATGGGGTTGGGGTGGGCATTGGGGTGGCGGTGGGCGCCGGGGCTGGGGTGGGCGTCGGGGTTGGCGTGGGCGCCAGCAGCCCGGACCCGCCGCCCGAGAAGAGCATCGTGCCCCCCAGGAGCACGGCGAGTAGCGCGGCACCGACAGCCACGAGCTTGATCGGAGTCGACATCGAAGGGAACCTCCAGGGTTGGAGGCGCCACGCGGGCCGTTGTCGCTGGTGGCGCACGCGCCCGACGGCTTCGTCGAACGCGTGGTCGGAGACACGCATCGGACCGTCGGCGAGCCAGGCGTCCAGGAGGCGTTCGATGTCTCGATCGGCGCTCATGCCGTTCGTCCTCCCAGCGCCTGGGCGCGCGTGTCTGCCTCGAGCGAGGCACGCATGGCGCGGTGGGCGTTATGCAGTCGTGATCGGACCGTGCCCGGCGGGACGCCGAGGATCTCGGCGATCTCGGATGGGGCATAGCCCGAGAAGTGGTGCAAGGTGAGCACGACACGCTGGTCGGCCGACAGCCGCCTGAACCCGCGCTCGAGCTGGTCCCGGTCGGCGATCGTGAGGAACTCGTCGGGCGCCGCCGGTCCGTCGATCGGAAGTTCCCGAAGGTTGGCCACGCGACGCCGTTCCCGGCTCGCGTGTCGGATGCAGACGTTGATCAGGAGCTTCTGGAGCCAGGCGTCGAACCGGTCCGGATCGCGGAGTGCCCGCAGGTCGCGCCAGGCGATCACCAGTGCGTCCTGGAAGGCATCCTCGGCCCGATCGACGTCGCGGAGGATCCGCTGTGCGATCGCGAACAGCCGGTCGGCGCGCGGACGGACCAGGTCGACATATGCCTCCCGGTCGCCGCGTTGGGCCGCCTCGATGAGATCGCGATCCACTGCTCGGCCTCTTGTGCGCCCATCGGGAGCGCCGTCCAACTCTACTGGTCACCCTGACCCGCGCAGCGTTCAGTCGCGCTCCCGGGCTGGGCTGATCGGGGCTTGTGCGGGGCTCCTAGACTTGGCCTCCGGCTCCGGGGACGGAGTCGATCCCGTGGATCGCGGAGATGCGCTTGGACGGACTGGTCCGGGCTCGACGGCTGGCGACGTGGGTGCTGCTGGGAGCGTCCCTGCTCGGGGCGTTGCTCTATGTCGGGCTGCGGATCAGTGCGCCGTCCGACGGTGGCCGGATCGCGTTCTACGAGGATGCGTGGACCACCGCGGGCGTCGTGATCGCGCCAATCGACGCCCCGCAGCCCGACCTCCAGAGCGGCGATCGCGTCGAGGCCGTCGCGGGTCGCTCGATGGAGCAATGGGCCGGGCTGGTCCTCGAGCCGTCGGCGACACGGCCCGCGGGGGGCGAGCTCCCCTATCTGGTCGACCGTGATGGTGCCCAGACCTCGATCGGCGTCGCCTGGGCGGCGCCGGCGACCGGGTCGACCCTCGCGGCCGGCTGGAGCGTCATCCTGTTCTCGGTCGCGATCGCCGCGGTCGCCGCGCTGGTGTTCGCGCGACGCCCGGACGTGCCCGCGGCGACCGCGCTCGTCATCGTCGCGGCGGGCGCGGCCGGCAGCAGCGTGCCCTGGTTCCTCGGGGCGACGACCAGTGACCTCGTGCTCGGCGTCCCCTTCCTGCTGCACACGCTGCTGACCGGGGTCCTGTACATGCTGATGTGGCCCGCGGCCGTCCACCTCGCCCTCGTCTTCCCCACGCCGGCGCCGATGCTCAATCGCCGACCGTGGCTGATCCCGGCCATCTACGCGGTGGCGCTCGGCGCGTATGCCCTCGCGCTCGCAATGACCAGAATCGCGAGCGCGTCGGTCCTCGATTGGATCGGGACGTGGCCCCGCGTGCAGCTCGCCATCGTCGTCCCGTGCCTCGTGATCTGGCTCGTCCTCGCGACCCGCGCCTACCTTCGCCCGACCGATCCGGTGGCGCGCGTGCGGAGTCGCTGGGCGGCGCTCGGCGCCGGGACCAGCGCGATCCTCGGGCTCCTGCTGTTCCAGGTGCCGGAGCTCCTGTTCGGGCAGTCGGCGGTGCCGGCGAGCTGGATCGGCCTGATCGCCCTGCCACTGCCCCTGGGCCTCGCCGTCGGGATCCTGCGCGACCGACTGTTCGACATCCAGGTCGTCGTCAACCGCACCCTGGTGTACGGCACGCTCACGATCATCGTGATCGCCATCTACCTGGCGACGGCCGTCCTGCTCGGCACGGCCGTCGGACCCGGGCACGGCTATGTCGTCGAGCTGCTGGCGATCGGCCTGGCGGCCCTCGTGGCGTTGCCCCTGCGGGACGTCCTCCAGCGGACCGTCAACCGGGTCATGTATGGAGAGCGCGACGACCCGATGCGAGCGATGCGGCGGCTGGGCACGCGGCTCGAGTGGGCCGCCGACCCCGAGCGGGCGTTTCCCGCGATCGCGGAGACGGTCGCCGACGCGCTCCGCTTGCCGTATGTCGTCGTCGAGGCGCGGGATGAGGTCGGCGACAGCCAGGTGGTCGCGGAGCATGGTTCGCCGGTTTCGACCATCGAGACCATCGAGCTCGTCCACGGCGCCGAGCCAGTCGGGCGCCTCGTGCTCGGCGTGCGCAGCGGCGACCGCGGCTTCCGCCCCGACGAGCTGGTGCTGTTGCGCGATCTCGCCCGACAGGCCGGCGCCGCGATCCACGCGCAGCGGCTGCGAGACGCACTGGCCCGGTCGCGCGAGCGGCTGGTCGTGGCGCGCGAGGAGGAGCGGCGACGCCTCCGCCACGACCTCCACGATGGCCTCGGGCCGTCGCTGGCGGCCATCGGGATGCGCGCCGAAGCGTCGGCTGCCGTGCTCGACGAGGACCCCGAGGCGGCACGACGGCAGCTCGAGGCGCTGAGCGCCGATGTCCGCGAGGCGCTGGACGACATCCGGCGCCTGGTCGATGGGTTGCGGCCGCCGGCCCTGGACGAGCTCGGCCTCGCCGGCGCGATCGGCCACCAGGCGGCGCGTCTCGACCGCGCCAACGGCGGCGCGGCTGTGACGGCGGCGATCGAGGTCGAGTGCAGTCCGGCCCAGCTGCCGGAGCTGCCCGCCGCGGTCGAGGTGGCGGCGTACCGGATCGCCGTCGAGGCGATGACGAACGCCGTCCGGCACGCAGGTGCACGGGCGTGCCGCGTCCGGCTGGAGGCCGGGAGCCAGCTCACCGTCGAGGTCACCGATGACGGCCGCGGGGTCCCCGAGACGCCGCGTGCAGGCACCGGCCTCGAGTCGATGCGGGAGCGAGCCGCCGAGGTCGGCGGGGAGGTGGCCGTCGAACGACGGCCCGAGGGTGGAACGCGCGTCTACGCGCGGCTGCCCATCGGCCCGGCGACGGCGTGAGCGACGCCGGTCCGTCAATCCGCGTCCTGATCGCGGACGATCACGCGGCGTTCCGGGGCGGCCTGCGCGCGCTCCTCGAGACCGCCGGCGACATCGAGGTGACTGGCGAGGCCGCGACCGGCGACGAGGCCGTCCGCGAGGTGCTCCGGCTGCAGCCCGAGGTCGTCCTGATGGACATCAACATGCCGGGCTATGACGGCGTCGAAGCGACGCGGCGGATCGTGGATGGGTCGCCCCACGTCGCGGTCCTGGTGCTGACCATGCACGACGACGACGAGACGGTATTCGAGGCCGTGCGCGCCGGTGCGCGCGGCTATCTGCTCAAGGGTGCCCAGCGGAGCGAGCTCGTCCGGGCCGTGCGATCAGTGGCGTCCGGCGAGGCGATCTTCGGCCCGGCGGTCGCGCGTCGTCTGATGACCTACTTCGCCCGCCCGGCGCCCCGCGCCGATCCGGCCGCGTTCCCTGAGCTCACGGATCGGGAACACGAGATCCTCGAGCTCATCGCCCAGGGCCGTTCGAATGCGGAGATGACCGAGGCCCTCGGGCTGTCCCCGAAGACCGTCCGGAACCACGTGTCCAACGTCTTCGCCAAGCTCCAGGTCCGCGACCGGGCCGAGGCCATCGTGCGTGCGCGAGAGGCCGGCATGGGCGGCGGGCCGCCCGGCTGACGGCGATCGGGGCGCGGATCGGGACATCGATCGGGACATCCATCGGGACACCGGTCCCATGACAGCGGGACGCGCCGGCCACCATCGTTGGGCGCGCGATCCATTCGTCGAGGAGTCCGCCCGATGGTCCGTTCGTTCTCACGGCAGGCCCTGCCGATCGTCGCCGGCCGCGTTCGTCGCCGGCTGCATCCTCCAGGTGTTCCTGGCCGGGCTCGGCGTGTTCGACAACCCAGCCTCCTTCGTCACCCACCGTGACTGGGGCTACACGCTCGAGCTGTTCGTGCTGGCGATGCTCATCCTCGCCCTGCTGGGCCGCGAGCCGCGCCGGATCGTCGGCCTGTGTGTGCTCCTGATCGTTCAGTTCGTCCTGCAGTCGGTGTTCGTCGCCCTGCGGGTCGACTACCCGACCATCGCCGCCCTGCATCCCGTCAACGGGTTCCTCATCCTCGCCGTCGGCTCGATCGTCGCCCGGCTGTCATGGCAATCGCGGCGGGAGGCGGCGCCGGCTTCGGCCCCGTCGTCCCCGGCGCCGTCCGCGTCTGGGGCATCGGCCGAGGCGCGCTGATGGTCACCGTCGGCCGGCCGATGTATGACCTGATGTATCGATTCGGGGCGCCGTGGGAGGGGGCCGACCGTGTCGAGCTGCGAGCGCTCGTGCAAGACGGGCGGTGCGCGCCAGAGACGCTCCGGCGGCCGGGGGCCAGGATTGCGCGTGCGGTCGACCTGGGCTGCGGGGCAGGCTCCGTGTCGGTGGAGCTGGCCGAGGCGGGCTTCGAGGTCACCGGGATCGACTTCTCGCGCGTCGCGCTCCGCAAGGCACGCAGCGCGGCGATGCGACGGGACCTCGGGCCGGACCGGATCCGCTTCTTCGAGGGCGACCTGACGGCCGGTGCCGTCGCCGGTGTCGACGGACCGTTCGATCTCCTCGTGGACTACGGCACGCTCGACGACCTCCCCGACGCCGGACGACGCTCGATGGCGGCGTACGTCACGCGCCTGGCACGGCCCGGATCGCGCCTGTTCCTGTTCGCGTTTGTCGGCCGCCCCGACGAGCTGCCCCGCTTCAGCTTCAATGGTCCGTCACGGTCGTTCCCCGGGCTCGTGCCGGGCGAGGTCGAGCGCCTGTTCGCACCCGCGTTCACTGTGCATCCGCTCGACCGGCCCACGGCGACCACGCACATCGGGACCTGGCTCCTCGAGCGAACGGAAGATCCCCTTGCCTGAGTCGATCGCAGTGGCCGGCATCCTGCTCGTCGTCGGGCCGCTCGTGGGCGCGATCCCGATCGCCAATCCCAGCCTCATCCGGGTCTGGTCCGTCTCCCGGGACGAGCACCTGTCGATCATCGGTGCGCACCGCAGGGCCTGGGCCGCCCTGAACGTGGGCTTCGGCCTCGCGACGATCACGACCGCAGCCGGGCTGGCGATCCTCGCGCTCGCCGCAGTCCCCGACAATGCCCGCTCGGCGGCGCTGACCGCCATCGCGCTCGCCTATGCCCTCGCGGGCGCCCTGTGGTGCGCGGTGCTGGCGATCCGGGCGCGCACGACGCCGGCGCTGGCGGACCTCGTCCGGGACGGTCGTCCGACGGAGCCGGGCGAGACACTCCTCGGCGCCGCCCAGGGTGGGCTGTTCGCGGCCTTCGTGGTCGTGACGAGCGCCGCGCTCGCGGCGCTCGGCCTCGTCCTGCTGCTCGACGGCGGGGTCGCGCCTTCGATCGCCGTCCTGACTGCGCTCGTCGGACTCGCGACGGCGACCTGGCTGCTTGTCAGCGGCGACGTGATCCCTGCGGTGCTGTACCTGCCCACGATGCTCGTCGGGGCGGCGCTCCTCGCCGGCTGGACCTGAAGAGGGAGGAACACGATGGACCGATCCGCCACGTTGGCTGGCGCCGACGTCCCCGCGACGTCGGGGACGGCCGATCGTCGTCTTCGGCTCGCCGGCCGCTCGCTCCGCGCGTGCGGCGTCGTCACGGCCGTTGGCCTCGTGTTCCTGGTGGCGATGTTCGCGGCGTTCGCCGCCGGTGCCCGGTCCACCGGGATGACCGCGGGCTGGATCAATGACGTGACGGGCGTGCTCTCAAGCCTGTTGGTGCTGCCGGGCGTGGTGGCCGTGTCCGCGCTGCTGGGTCCGGTGCGTCGTTGGTGGAATCTCGCGCTGATGATCCTTGGGCTAGCGGCGTTTGGGGCGATCGTCGTCCTGCAGTTGCTGCTCCTCACCGACGTCCTGACCTTCGAACAGCAGGTCGGCCCGGTCTCCGTCGCCTATCTCGCGCTCGGCGTGTGGCTGGTGGTATCGGGCTACCTCGGCAGCCGGCGGGGAACGATGCCGCACGGCACGCGATGGGGGCTGTTCGCAGCGGCCTACGTCGGCTTCCCGTTCTGGGCCTTCCGGACCGCGAGCTTCATCGACCGTCCGCCCATCGGGCGACCCTGACGCCAGCGACCGGCAGGGCGTTTCCGGACCCGCCAGACTTCGCCCCATTCTGCCCGCGCAGGAGGCCCTGAAGATGTTCGGCTGGTTCGTCGTCCTCCACCTGGTCGGCTTCGCGACCTTCCTCGTCGCCCACAGCGTGTCGATGTGGGTCGCGTTCCGGATCCGCCGCGAACCCAACCGGGACGTGGTGGCGGCGTTGCTCGCCCTGTCGGCGCGCGGCAACCAGCTGTTGTATCTCGGCCTCATCCTCCTCGGCATCGGCGGGCTCGGGGCGGCCGCGCAGGCGGGCTGGCTGACGGCTTCCTGGGTCGTCGCCTCATACCTCGTCGTCGTCGTGATCCTGCTGCTGATGTACATGGTCGGGGCCGGGTTCTATTACTCGCTGCGCGACGGGGTGGTCGGCACCGAGAAGACGCCCCGGCTCGAGGATTCCGAGCTCGCGGCCCGCCTCGACAACAGGCGGCCGGAGATGCTCGCCGTGATCGGTGGGCTCGGGCTGCTGATCCTGATCTGGCTGATGGTGATGAAGCCCGGCTGACGCCGCGAAACCGGGCCCGAACCGGCGTCGTAGAGGACCCTGTCACCGTCCCCTGGACAGGAGAGCCTTGCGATGCGACTGCTCCGAGCGGGTGTCCCGCTCCTCACCCTCACCCTCGCGCTGGCCGCGTGTTCCAGCACGGGCGGCGGGGCGACCCCGGCCGCGAGCGCCCAGGCGCCGACCGCGGCCGCCAGCCCGTCCGCGGCCGCCGGCGCCGTGACGGTCAACCTCGCCGACGCGGCCCTGGGCAAGATCCTCACCGACGGCGATGGCAAGACCCTGTACGTGTTCACCGCCGACACTGCCGGGACGTCCAGCTGCTCCGGCGCCTGCGCGAACAACTGGCCGGCCCTGACCTCCGCCGCGGCCCCGACCCTCGGCACGGGCCTCGACGCCGAGGACTTCACGACCATCGCGGGCACGAACCAGATCGCGTTCTACGGCCACCCGCTGTACTACTTCGCCAAGGACACGGCCCCGGGCCAGACCAACGGCCAGGGCATCGGCGGCAAGTGGTTCGTCGTGGGGGCAGACGGCAACACGATCGGCGCGGCCGCGTCGCCGGCAGCGAGCGCGGCGGCCTCGCCGTCCGCCGCAGCGGGTGCCTTGAGCATCGCCCTCGCGGACAACGCGCTGGGAAAGATCCTGGTCGGCGCCGATGGCAAGACCCTCTATGTCTTCACGGCCGACAAGGATGGCAAGTCCGCCTGCACGGGCGATTGCCTCGCGAGCTGGCCCGCGGTGATCTCAGATGCCGCGCCGGCGCTCGGCACGGGCCTCGACGCCGAGGACTTCAAGACCATCACCCGCGAGGACGGCGGCGGCACGCAGGTTACGTTCTATGGCATGCCGCTCTACTACTTCGCCGGTGACAGCGCCGCCGGCCAGACGAACGGCCAGGGTCTCGCCGGCAAGTGGTACGTCGTCGATGGCGACGGCAAGATGATCAAGTAGCCCATTCGCGCGGCGGGTTTCGGCTGTCACCTCGGGGAGACGATCCGGGCCCGCCGCATCACTCGCTAGACTCGGGCGATGCGCCTCGCTCACGTCCGGGAACGGCACGCCGCCGCAGGGGCCGATTGGCGCCTCGCGGCGGCGCTCGAATTCTGCTGGCAACCGATGGGTCGACCTCGAGATTGCCCGCCGCCGCGCCACGGCCGCGGACCCGAACCTCGCCCATGACTCGGCGCTGCACCGACAACGGGTGACGACGCTCGACGACCACCTGGCCCGCGGCATGAGGGTCGAGGCACTCGCCGACCTTGTCGACGGCTTCGCGCCCCGGGACGACGATGACGCCATCCTCGACGGAGAGGACATCGCGTTCGGCCCCCCGATCCTCCGCCCGCCCTCGTTCCGCGACTTCTACGCCTTCGAGCGCCATGTCCGGACGATGTGGCAGCGCCGCGGGCAGGAGATCCCCGAGGCGTGGTACCGCCTCCCGATCTTCTACTTCTCCAACGTGTCCGAGCTGCGTGGGCCGGGCGACCCGGTGTGGGCGCCGGCGAACTCGGTTGAGCTGGACTACGAGCTGGAGATCGGGGCGATGGTCGACACGCCGGCGACGAACCTCGGCGACGATCGCGGCGAGGACGCCATCGGGGGGTATTTCATCCTCAACGACTGGTCCGCGCGCGACCTGCAGCGCGACGAGAGCGTGCTCCGGCTGGGACCGGCGAAGGGCAAGGACTTCGGCGTCTCGATCGGGCCGTGGCTGGTGACGCCCGACGAGCTTGCGGACCGGCGAGCACCTGGGGCGACCGGGCCCGACCTAGCGATGGTGGCGACCATCCGCACGCACGACGGGCGGACGGTCGAGACGACCCGCGGGACCTGGTCGAGCGCCTCGATCTCCTTCGGCCGGATGGTCGCCCGTGCGTCGGCCGACGTGCACCTGCGGCCGGGCGAGATCCTCGGGAGCGGAACCGTCGGCGGCGGCTGCCTTCTGGAGATCCGCGAGGAGACGCTCGGGCGATACCTGGAGCCGGGCGACGAGGTGACCCTCGAGATCGAACGCCTCGGGCGCCTCGTCACGCCGGTGGTCGCCCGCCCGGCCTAGGCCGTTCTTGATCGCGGGCGCCGGCGTGATTGCGTCGCGTCCCCGGCTCTTCACTAGGTTCGAACACGGCGGCGGGTTAGCTGCCATTCGGGGCGTCGGCGGACCGGAATCGCGTGCCTCGAGGGTTGGAAGTTAGCCGTTTTCGGTTGACACAGGCCTCATAAGCAACCGCCGCTCGCCACCCGGAGGCCGCGTCATGCTCGCCAGAGCGCCGATTGTTCGAACCTTGTGAACAAAAGCCTTTGGCGCACGCGGTTCAGCGGCGGTCCGGGGCTAACGCCCTAGCGAGCGTGCCGGCTGAACGAATCGGCGCGACGCGGCTCCATACTCGGTGACGCGGTCAGAGGGGCCGCGCGACACCGAGGATCCCGATGCGCGTGGGGCTGGTGGAGCGGGCGATGGGCGGCGACCAGGACGCGTTCGCGTCCCTCGCGGCCGACAGCGTCGACGGCTGCTACCGGCTCGCCTACCGCATCCTGCGCGATCCCCATCGCGCCCAGGATGCCGCCCAGCAGGCGCTGCTGGGCGCCTGGCGGGACCTGCCTACGCTGCGCGATCCGGAGCGCTTCGACGCCTGGCTGCACCGCCTGGTCGTCAACGCCTGCTATGCCGAAGCCCGCAGCGAGCGACGTTGGGTCGCGCGGATCCGGGTCATTCCCACCGACACATCCCTCGAACCCGACGTGGCGCGCTCCGTCGTCACGCGGGACGAGCTCGAAGGCGCCTTCCGCCGGCTGACACCCGAGCAGCGGGCGGTCGTCGTCCTGCACCACCACCTGGGGTATCCGCTCACGGAGATCGCGGAGACCCTGGGCATCCCGGAAGGGACCGCGCGGTCCCGACTTCACTACGCGGTCCGTCAGCTGCGGGCCGCGCTCGACCAGGAAGGACGCTCCCTCGCGACGTCCGAGGAGCGACCGGCATGAGCCGAACCCACGTTGATCCCGGCTTCGAGCCCCGCATCGCGGACTGGCTCGAGGCCGATCCCGACGTTTCGCCGCCCGAGGTCCTCGCGACCGTGTACGCGGCATTCCCATCGATTCCACAGCGGCGCGCCTCGCGCGTGCCGTGGAGGTTCCCATCCATGACCACCTTCGCCAAGGTGGCGGTGGCGGCGGTCGCCGTGATCGCCGTCGGGACGTTGGGCATCATCGCCCTCCAGCCCAGCGGCGGTAGCGTCGCCGGATCCGCCCCCTCACCGCCGCCCTCGCCCTCGCCCTTGCCCACGCCCGTTCCATCGCCGACGGCCGCGCCGTCGATGCCGCCGCCATTGAGCGAGACGTTCACGTCGCCCAGCAATGGGATCTCGATCGACTACCCCGCCGGCTGGCGCACTAAACCTGCCACGCAGCCGTGGACGACGGCCTATCCCAATTTCGAGGATCCAACCGCCGACAAAATGTACGACGGTTCGCTGACCGACCACCTGTTCATCATGCTGGCCTCCCAGCCCCTCGCCGGCAAGACCGGTGGTCAGTGGGCGGCCGACACGCTCGCCCTGGACGGGTGCGTTCAGACGCAGCCGGTCACCATCGACGGCGCCTCGGGCGTCGTCGGCATCGAGTGCAACGCCGCCGCCGTCACCAGCGGCGGCCGCGGCTACCTCGTCGTGGTCTACACATCCGGGGACGAGCCATGGATCGGCGAAATCTATGACCGCGCCTGGTTCGAGCAGCTTCTGACGACAATCCACCTTCCCCCAGAGGACGCCGCCGGCGTGTCGCCCTCGCCCGCCGAGTAGCTCGGGGCAGATCCCGGCAGCCGATGCGCTGCTTGCGCCACGAGATCGCCGATCCAGCTCGAACCGACTGGCCTCCCTTGACGGGGAGGCCAGTCTTCATGTGTCTGAACGTTTCGATGGTCGCGTGAATTGAACGAGGTAGACCGCGCCAGATCGGCGTGGCCGACCCAGAGGGGCAACGTGGACCGAGTCCTCGTGGAGCGGGCCCGTGAGGGTGACCGAGACGCGTTCGCGAGCCTGGTGCACCAGGTGAGCGATCGGCTGTACGCGGTGGCCTTCCGGATCCTGCGCGACACGGGGCTCGCCGAGGACGCGCTGCAGAACGCCCTCGTCATGGCGTGGCGCCAGTTCCCGCACCTGCGGGACCCAGATCGCTTCGACGCCTGGATCCACCGGGTCCTCGTGAACAGCTGCTATGTCGAGCATCGGCGAGGCCGCCACTGGACCGTCGAAGTCCGTGCGCTTGCCGACTTCGATCATCCGGCTGCGCCTGATCAGACCCATGCAACTGCCGATCGCGATGAGCTGGAGCGTGCCTTCCGCAAGCTCCCGCTGGATCAGCGATCGGTGTTCGTCCTGCACCACTACGTCGGGCTGCCGCTGGTGGAAGTCGCCGAGACGCTCGGCATCCCCGCCGGCACGGCCCGCTCGCGACTCCACTACGCGACCCGGGCGCTCCGATCGGCCGTGGAGGCCGATCGCGCCGTGCCCATCGAGGAAGGACGCACGGCATGACCGACGACCTCCGCTTCGAGCGCGACGCGCGCGACTGGCTCGAGCTCGGACCGGTGGAGGCGCCGTTCGACGTCATCCAGGCGGCCTTGCTCGAGATCGACTCGACACCCCAGGAACGGGACCTCCGGGTCCCGTGGAGGTTCCCGATCATGCCCACGTTTGCACGGGCGTTCGCCGCAGCCGCGGTCATCGTCGGCCTCGTCGCAGGCGGCGCTCTTTTCCTGCAGCGATCCAATCCGGCTTTTGTCGGCGGTCCGTCGCCGAGCCTATCCGCCACGTCGACGTCGACGCCGACCCCGCTCAATCTGGACGCCATCACCCTGTCCGCGGCGTTCACGTCGGATCGCTACGGGTACACGCTCCCCGTCAATCCTGGCTGGGCGACGCACCAGGCGATGGCGACGTGGACCGGACCGGACAACTCGACCCCCGTCATCGACGAGGTCACGATCCCTGGCACGCAGCTGTATTTCAACGGTGCCTCACAGGCGCTCGCCGCGGGGCAGACGCTAGACGCCTGGCTGGACTCCTTCCAGACTGAGGGCCTCAGTAACTTCGGCTGCCTTGGCGGTCCAGCATCCACGTGGCCGACGCGCCAGATCGGCGGTCGGGAATGGCGGTGGGAGCAGGGCTGTCGCGCGGCGTGGGCCATCACCGAGGAGTCCGGTCGCGTCTACGTGTTCGGCTGCGGGGGCTGCGCCGCGGACTCGACCGACGTGAGCGGTCTGTTCGAACGGCTGCTGTCGGCGGCTCAGATCCATCCGGAGCTCGCGCCACCACCGCCGTCGCCGCCACCGCTGACTCAGGCGTTCGTCGCCGACCGGAACGGGTTCAGGTTGCAGGTCCCGGCGAGCTGGTCGGTCGTACAGCGGGCGACCCAGCCTGCGCCGCGCGACCGGCTGCCCATCCTCGCTGACGTCGGCCTCGACGTGCTCGGCAATGACCAGCTCCGGCTGTCCGTCACCTCGTTCCCGCTTGGCGAGGGCGAGACCGCGGACGAGTGGGCGCATGCATTCTGTGCCGTTGCGGCTAACGTCTGGTCGCGTCCTTGCGACCAAGCGCCCGGCGCCTGGGAGACCGTGCCCCTCAAGTCCGGGACCGCATGGATCATCGTCAACGGGGAGACCGCGGGAGCGTTTCCGCAGAACGACAGCAGGTTGTTCCTCGCGACGACCGTCACCGGCGGGCGCGCCTACGAGATCCGCCTCGAGGGCACAGCCGAGCGAACGCTGTTCCTCGCGATCCTGGCGTCGATGGAGCTCGACCCGGCGGCGGCTTCACCGGCGACGCCGCGACCCTGATCACCCCTCGGCACTGCGTAGACTGGCCTTCTCAGCTCGAGGAGGCCAGTCGCGCATGTTCTACGTCTCGCGGGGCTCGGTCCCGCCCACGCGGCACACGCAGCACCGGGCGCCGGACGGCAGCCTGTACGCCGAGGAGCTGTTCGGGGTTGAGGGCTTCACCGGGCGCAGCTCGCTCCTCTACCACCTGGCGCCACCGACGCGCGTGACCCGGATCGAGCCGATGGGCGCGGTCACGATCGAGACCGCCGACGACGGCTCGCACCACCACCAGCTGATCGATTCGGCCGGTCTCCAGCCCGCCGGCGATGCGATCACCGGCCGCATCCCGCTGTTCCACAACGCCGACGTTGTGATGGGCGTTGTCCTGCCCGCCGACGCGATGCCGGCCGACACCTTCTATCGCAACGGCGAAGGCGACGAGATGCTGTTCGTCCACGAGGGCACGGGCGTCCTCCGGACGAACTTCGGCGAGCTCCCCTACCACCCAGGCGACTACCTGGTGCTGCCAATCGGGACGACCTGGCGGCTCGACCCCGATGACGGCGTGGGCCAGCGGATGCTGTACCTGGAGTGTCCGTCCGAGCTGGAGCCGCCCAGGCGCTACCGCAACGACTACGGTCAGCTGCTCGAGCATTCCCCCTATTCGCAGCGCGACATCCGGATCCCGGAATTCCGCGAGCCGAAGGCTGCCGACGGGGAGTACCGGGTCATCGTCCGTGCCCGGGGCCGCCACACGGCCTACCAGTTCGCGACCCACCCATTCGACGTCGTCGGCTGGGACGGCTACCTGTGGCCGTTCGCGTTCGACATCGCCGACTTCCAGCCGATCACCGGACGCGTCCACCAGCCGCCGCCGGTCCACCAGACGTTCGCCGCCCGCAACTTCGTCGTGTGCTCGTTCGTGCCCCGCAAGTTCGACTACCACCCGCTCGCGATCCCGGCGCCGTACAACCACTCGAACATCAACAGCGACGAGGTCATCTACTACGTCGCGGGCAACTTCATGAGCCGCCGCGGGGTGGGGATCGCCTCGTTCACGCTCCACCCGGCGGGTATCCCGCACGGGCCGCACCCGGGCACGGTCGAGGCGTCGATCGGCAAGGAGGCGACGGAGGAGCTGGCGGTGATGGTCGACACCTTCCGCCCGCTGTGGCTGACGAAGCAGGCGGCGGCGCTCGAGAACCCGGGCTACCCGTTCACGTGGCTCCCCTCCGCCGAGGCCGCCGCAGAAGCGCGCCAGCTCTCCGAACGCGGCCCGGAGGCATTCCCGGATTGATCCGGAAGTGCCTCGCTTGGCGAACGGTCGAGCGGCGATGACCGCTCGACCGAGGTGACCGTCAGGGCTCGATGCGCATCGATGCCAGGATGGCATCGAGCTCCGCCAGATCCGCGGCGGGCGTGCCTGGCATATGCCACGTATCGATGACGAGCCTGTCGCCATTGACGTCGACGATGTAGACCACGTTCAGCTGACCGGGGTGCATTCCGAGGTTCTGCGTATCGTTCTTGAGGGCGGTGTCTTCTCCGGGTGCCACCCAGGTCCGGATGACCCCGTCGTCGCAGTTAGCCGTGTCGAGGTTCGCAGGGATTGACAACTCGACCCGCTTGGCGGGGAAGCCACCCAGCGTGACATCCGTAGGCACGGTGGCGTTGCGGCCCTTCTGGGTCGCCAGCGCGGCCGCCAGATCGTCGACGGTCGGGCCGATGGCTGGGCTTTGCAGCGAACCCTGCCATCGGCAGGGATCCGTGAAGACATTGGCGACGATCCAGTCGCCGAACGCGATCTCGCCAGGACCGCCGCGGTCCTTGTTGGGGATCCCATATCGGCTCGCCCAGCCCGCGGGGATCGTGAACGTGACGTCGGCGGGGGTCGCGGCGCCCGCACTCCACACATAGGTGCCTGGTGCCACATCGTCGCTCACCCCCGGGAATTCGGGGGCAGCCGTCGGCGCAGGCGTGGGAGACGTGGTCGGCGTGACGACAGGCGATTGTGTCTGGACGGGTGCCCCGCCGATTCCGCCCGAGTTCCGAGGAAGGGCGACCGCGAAGACGCCGATCGCGATCGCGACGACCGCGGCCGCTCCGGCAATGGCGATGAACTTGGACATCATGGGCCTCCGCGCGGGCAGGCCGAAGCCACCCCGCGCCTGGGGGGTCGTCCGGACGGCGGTCGAGATCGCGCGGCGTGTCGATGACGGAAGGTCCACCGGCCCGTCGTCCAGCCACGCGGCCAGGACGACGTCGGGATCACGGGGCGCGCTCATGCCGACCAGATCTCCGCTGAGTCAAGGGTGGAATCGACCGCGATCGCCGCTCGCAGGGAGCGGGTCGCGTGGTGGAGACGCGATTTGACGGTGCCCACCGGCACACCGACGACCTGAGCGATCGTGGCGACCGGCAGCCCGGCGTAGTGATGGAGCACGAACACCGCGCGGTGCTGTGGCGTGAGCCGGGCGAACGCCCGCTCGAGGAGGTCGCGGTCGTCGACCGAGACCGTCGAATCAGGCACTTCCGGTCCGTCGACCGGCAGAATCCTGATCCGGCCCGTCCACCGTCGTTGGCGGCGGGATTCCTCGTAGCACGCGTTCACGAGCAGGCGATGGAGCCAGACGTCGTAGCGCTCGACGTCCCGCAGTCGCGGGAGGTCGCGCCACGCCAGCAGGAAGGCCTGCTGCACGGCGTCCTGGGCCGCCTCGTGATCGCGCAGGATCCGATATGCGATCGCGAAGCAACGGTCGCCGTCGGCGTCAACGAGCTCGCCGAAGGCGACGTCGTCGCCCCGCCTCGCTCGTTCCACCAGCGGTGTCCGCATCTGGACGCCTCGTCTGCGGCGCCTGGTCGGGCGCTTCGCAGGGTAAAGGTGGTCGATCCCGTCCCAGGGTTCAATGTTCGGCCGCCGCCTTGCGATTGGCGCACGCAACACGGATCATCAGCGAGTTCCCCGACCGCATTCGAACGAGGTAGCTGACGTGGCCGTCGAAGTCCGCAAGTGGGTCACGTTCTCGGAGGACATCCTGAGCGAGGGTGGCCGTGACCTCGAGCGGCCGCTCCGCCGGGTCGCCGTCGCGGCCGTGCTCAAGAACCCCTACGCCGGCAGCTACTCCGAGGACATCTCGCAGCTCATCGACGCCGGCGAGACGCTGGGCGACGAGCTCATGCGGCGGTGCAAGGCCGCGCTGGGCGACCCCGTCGAGGCCTACGGCAAGGGCGGCATCGTGGGCGAGGACGGGGAGCTCGAGCATGTCGCCGCCGTGCTGCACCCAAAGTTCGGCGCGCCGGTCCGCGGCCTCGTTGGCGGCGTCTCGATCCTGCCCTCGGTCAAGAAGCGCGGCGGCCAGGGAGCGCACCTCGACATCCCCGTTCACCACATCAAGGCGATGCTCGTCCGGTCGCACTTCGACGCGATGGAGATCTGCGTCCCCGACGCGCCGCGCGCCGACGAGCTGCTGGTCGCCCTCGCGGTCACCAACGGCGGCCGGCCGCATGCAAGGGTGGGCGGCCTCAAGGCCGAGGACGCCGTCGGCGAGGACGGGCTCCACTGACCGGACGGACGAACCGATGCGCACGCTGATCACCGGCCTCGGCGAGGTCGTCTCGGGGGACATCGGCGCCCCACTGCTCGACGCCGACTCGATCCTGATCGAGGACGGCCGGATCGCGGCCGTCGGCCGCGGGATCGACGAGGACGCCGACACCGTCATCGACGCCAAGGGGACGACCGCGTTCCCGGGCCTCATCGACTCCCACGTCCACCCCGTGTTCGGTGACTGGACCCCGCGCCAGCGGACGACGGACTTCATCGAGTCCGAGCTGCACGGCGGCGTGACGTCGATGATCTCGGCCGGCGAGGTCCACCTCCCGGGGCGCCCCAAGGACATCGTCGGGCTGAAGGCCCTCGCGATCGTCGCCGTTCGCGCGTTCGCCAACGTCCGCCCGGCCGGCGTCAAGGTCCACGCCGGCGCACCGATTCTCGAGCTGGGCCTCGAGGAGCAGGACTTCGCCGACCTCGCCGCGGCCGGGGTCAACCTGATCGGCGAGGTCGGGCTGGGTTCGGTGAAGACGGGCGCCCAGGCGGCGCCGATGCTGGCCTGGGCTCGCGAGCACGGCATGGTCTCGACGTTCCACACCGGCGGCCCGTCGATCGCGGGGTCGAGCGCGATCCGCGCCGATGTCGTGCTGGAGGCGCGACCCGACATCGTCGGCCACATCAACGGCGGCACGACGGCCCTCCCCGACGCCGACATCGAACAGCTCGTCGCCAGCGGGATGGCGATCGAGATCGTCCACTGCGGGAACGGGCGCGCCGCGCTGCACGCGATCGGGCTGGCGCGGGAGAGCGGCGCGCTCGGACGGGTGATCCTGGGCAACGACGCGCCATCGGGCACGGGCGTCGTCCCGCTGGGGATCCTGCGCACGATGGCGCACCTGGCGTCGCTGGGCGGCATCGCACCCGAGGTCGCCGTCTGCCTCGCGACCGGCAACACGGCCCGGGTCCACGGGCTCGAGACCGGGACGATCGCGGTCGGCCGGGAGGCGGACATCGCGCTCGTCGATGCGCCCCAGGGGTCGGTCGCGGATGCGGCGCTGCGGGCGCTCGCGATCGGCGACCTGCCGGGCGTCGGGATGATCCTCATCGACGGCAAGCCAGTGATCGGACGCAGCCGCAACACGCCGCCCGCGAGCCGGGCGCCAGACGTCGTCAAGGGCCCGGGCGTCGGCAGCGGAGGCCACTGAAACCGCATCGCACACTCTCCGGGTCCACGGGGCCGCAGTCGGGCGACAATGCTGGGGACGGCCCATCCGGCACTTGCGCCCGGGGCCGCACGGGAGGATCGAGCGACTCGTGCACTACGGCCTGCGGCTGCCGAGCTTCGCGCTGGGGGATGAGACCGCGTCCCTCGCCGAGATGGGCGCCTACCTGCGCCACGCCGAAGACCTGGGCTTCGAGAGCGCGATGCTCATCGACCACCTGCTGGTCGCCCCGCCCGCGTATCGCACCACCTGGCTCGAGCCCATCACCCTGCTCGCCGCCCTGTCCGGCGTCACGCGCACGATCCAGCTCGGGACGCTGGTCCTGGTGCTGCCGTTCCGCGAACCGGTCCAGTTCGCGAAGCAATGGGCGACGCTCGACCAGCTGTCCGGCGGTCGGTCGATCCTGGGCGTCGGCGTGGGCTGGATGGAGGCCGAGTTCGAGGCCGTCGGGATCCCCCATCGCGAGCGCGGTGCGCGGATGAACGAGCTACTGGAGCTGATCACCGCGCTCTGGACCCGGGATCGCGTCACCTACGAGGGGCGCTTCTACCGCGTCAACGACCTGACGCTCGACCCGAAGCCCGCGCAGAAGCCACACCCGCCGATCTGGATCGGCGGCGGCACACAGCCCTCGGAGAAGATCTACGGCCAGCAGGTGCCCACGGTGGAGCCGGTCCTGCGCCGGATCGCGAAGTACGCGAAGACGTGGGTCCCCCACTCCTCCGCCACGGCCGAGATGGTGGACCGCGACTGGGACGACCTCCGCCGCTACATGATCGAGTACGGCCGGGAGCCCGACGAGATGTCGCGCGTGTACTCGAACTTCGTGCACGTGCTTCGGCCCGGCCAACGACCCGAAGACGCCGCGCCGCTGTTCCGCGTCTACTCGGGGATGGACCTCGACTACTGGCAGCGCTACTACCTGCTCGGGGAGGCCGAGGAGGTCGCGGACCGGATCCGGGCCAAGATCGAGGCTTTGGGCGGCGTCGACCACCTCGTCCTGAACCCGCTCAACTGGGACCCGGAGAACCTCGAGCGGCTCGCGAACGACGTCCTGCCGAGGGTGGCGGCGTAGCGGTGACGGCTGGCTTCACGAGCCCGCTGCCGCCCTATCTCCGCCCGGATCGACTCGACGACGCGCTGGCGGTCCTGGCCGCCGAGCCGCGGCTGATCCTCGCCGGCGGCACGGACGTCTACCCGGCCTTCACCACGCACCCGATCGACCGACCGGTCCTCGACATCACCGCGTTGCCGGGCCTGCGAGGCGTCGTGGAGACACCCGAGGGGTGGTGGATCCCCGCGCTGACGACGTGGACGGACCTGGCCGAAACACCCCTGCCGCCGGCCTTCGACGGGCTCCGCGCGGCGGCGCGCACGATCGGCGGCCGGCAGATCCAGAACACCGGCACGGTGTGTGGCAACGTGGTCAACGCGTCGCCAGCGGCCGACGGCATGCCCAACCTGCTCGCGCTCGACGCGTCGGTCGAGCTGGCGTCGGGAGCGGGGACGCGGGCCGTGCCGCTCTCCTCGTTCGTGCTCGGCAACCGGGTCACGGACCTGCGGCCGGGCGAGCTGGTCACCGGTCTGCGCGTGCCGCGCATCGCGGGCGACGCCCGATCCACCTTCGCGAAGCTCGGTTCCCGCGCCTACCTCGTGATCTCGATCGTCGCCGTCGCAGCGATCCTCGTCGTCGAGGACGGCCGTGTGGCCGACGCGAGGATCGCCGTGGGAGCCTGTTCACCCGTGGCGCGCCGGCTCGCGCGGCTTGAGGCGGACCTCGTCGGGCGTCCAGCCGACTGGGATCTCGCGGCCGTCGTGGATCCGGGACACCTCGCGGACCTGTCTCCGATCGACGACGTGCGCGGCAGCGCCGACTACCGCGCGGATGCGGCGCGCACGCTCGTCCGGCGGGCGATCGCCGAGGTCGCCGCATGACGGCGCTGCGCTTCACGGTGAACCGGCACGAGGTCACGCTCGATGTCGACGGCCGGCGCCGCCTGGTCGACGTGTTGCGCGAAGACCTCGGGCTGACCGGGACGAAGGTCGGCTGCAACGCCGGCGATTGCGGTGCCTGCACGGTGCGTCTCGACGGCGACCAGGTGTGCGCCTGCCTCGTGGCCGCGGGCCAGGTCGAAGGGCGTCGCGTCGAGACGGTCGAAGGCCTCGCGGCGGGCGACGATCTCGCCGCCCTCCAGGCGGCGTTCCTCGCCTGCGGTGGCGCGCAATGCGGCGCGTGTACGCCGGGGATGCTGATGGCCGCCGACGATCTCGTCGCCCGCACCCCCGACCCCAGCGCGGCCCAGATCCTCGAAGGCCTGGGCGGCGTCCTGTGCCGCTGCACCGGCTATTCGGCGATCGTCGAGGCCGTCCGATCCGCCGCCTCCGGCGCCGTCGTCGAGCTGGACCCGCCTGCCCGAGGGAACGCGGTCGGGGCCCGGCTCGCCCGCACCGATGGCCGCGAGAAGGTCACCGGGGCCGAGCGCTTCGGCGACGACCTTCCCAGGGGCGACGAGCTGCACCTGCGGGCCGTGCGATCGCCCCACGCGCATGCGCGGTTCCTCGTCGGCGACCTGCGACCGCTGCTCGCGGCGCACCCGGGCCTCGTGCGGGTGCTCGCCGCGGCCGATGTCCCGGGCGACAACCGCTACGGCATCTACGCCACCGGCAAGGATCAGCCGGTGCTCGCCGACGGCCACGTCCGCTACACGGGCGAGGCGGTGCTGGCCCTCGTCGGCGATGCCGCCACGGTCGCGGCCATCGACGATCGGGAGCTGCCGATCCATTGGGAGCCGCTGTCGCCGCTCGAGGGCTTGGACGCGGCGCTCAACCCCGGGGCCCCAAGCCTCCACGAAGCGTCCCCGGGCAACGTGCTCGTGGAGGGCCGGGTCCGGCTCGGTGACGCCGTCGCGGCGCTGGAGGCCTCCGCCGTGACCGCCAGCGGGACGTTCGAGACGGCGTGGGTCGAGCACGCATACATCGAGCCCGAAGCGGGGACGGCGCGCGTGGTCGACGGTCGGGTCGAGGTGTTCGCCACCACCCAGACGCCGTACATGGATCGCGACGAGCTCGCGCTGGTGCTCGGCCTCCCCGCTGACCGTGTACGCGTCATCCCCAGCGCATGCGGTGGGGGGTTCGGCGGCAAGCTCGACCTCTCGCTGCAGCCGCTGATCGCGATCGCCGCCCTGCTGCTCGATCGCCCGGTGCGCGCCCTCTATCCACGCCCGGAGTCGATGGCCTCGACCACCAAGCGCCACCCGGCCAGGATCCGGGCGACCTTCGGGGCAGACGAGGCCGGGCGCCTGACCGCCGCCACCATCCACGCCGACTTCGATACCGGCGCCTATGCCTCGTGGGGGCCGACCGTCGCCAGCCGGGTGCCCGTCCACGCGATGGGGCCATATGCCGTGGGCAGCGTCCTGAGCACGAGCCGCGCGATCTACACCAACGGCCCGCCGGCCGGCGCCTTCCGTGGCTTCGGCGTCCCGCAGGCGGCGATCGCCCACGAGGCGCTCGTAGACGAGCTCGCCGGCCAGTTGGGCATCGACGAGCTCGAGTTCCGGCTGCGGAACGCGCTGCGGACCGGTTCGCGCACGTCCACGTCCCAGGACCTCGTCGCGAGCGCGGGCCTGCCGGCCTGCCTCGAGGCGTTGCGGCCGCACTGGGCGTCGATGCGTGCCGGCGCCGAGGCGCACAACACGGACCCCGGTTCGGGCGCCATCCGTCGCGGCGTCGGCGTCGCGGCCATGTGGTACGGCATCGGCAACACCTCGCTGCCCAACCCGTCCGAGATCGAGCTCGGCGTGCGAGCGGATGGGACCGTCGTCCTGTTCTCCGGCGCGACCGACATCGGGCAGGGCTCGAACACGATCCTCGCCCAGATCGCCGCCGACGCCCTCGGTGTGCCGGTGTCCTCGATCGAGCGCGTCGGACCCGACACGGACCTCTCCCCCGACGCGGGCAAGACCTCGGCGTCGCGCCAGACGTTCGTGTCGGGCAATGCGACCCGGCTCGCGGCCGAGGACCTCCGGCGGCAGCTCCTGACGTTGGCCGAAGCCGGCGAGGACGCGACGCTGGAGATCGAGGACGGTCGGGTGACGGCGCGGGACGGCGACGCCGTCTCGGTCGTCGAGCTGGGCGAGCTCCCGGCCGCGGCGCGCGACTGCGTCGTCCTCGGTCGCGGCTCGTACGACCCCAAGACGACGACGCTCGACGCCGACGGCCAGGGGATCCCGTACGAGACCTACGCGTTCGGCGCCCAGGTGGCCGAGGTCGACGTGGACACCGAGCTCGGGACGGTGAAGGCGCGGCGGATCGTCGCCGCCCACGACGTCGGGCGGGCGATCAACCCGACCCTCGTCGAAGGGCAGATCCAGGGCGGCATCGTCCAGGGCCTGGGCATGGCGCTGATGGAGGCCTACGTTCCGGGCCGGACGGACAACCTCCACGACTACCTGATCCCGACGATCGGCGACGCGCCCGAGATCGACTGCATCCTGATCGAGGAGGCCGAGCCGGCCGGCCCGTTCGGTGCCAAGGGCGTCGGCGAGCCCGCACTGGTCCCGACGGCGCCCGCGATCCTGGCGGCGATCCGGCACGCGACCGGCGCCCGCATCGACAGCGTGCCCGCAACCCCGTCGCGTGTCCGTGCCGCGATCCGGGCGGCTCGACGCCCCGACTGACGACCCGGAACGGCAAGCCCGATGCAACCGGCGCGTCGCACGAGGTGTTGAGGAAGACGTGATCACCGTTCCTCGGCCGCTCACGGGGGCCTCGTTGCTCGCCGCCGTCTCCGAGCTCGGTGCGACCGACCCGGCGCTGGGCGCGGTCGTCGCCCGCCACGGGCCGCCGCCGCTGTGGGCCCGCGAGCCCGGCTTCCCGACGCTCGTCCACCTCATCCTCGAGCAGCAGGTCAGCCTCGCGTCGGCCCAGGCCGCCTTCGACCGGCTGCGGCTCGCCGCCGATCCCCTGACCCCGTCGACCCTCCTCCGCCTGGACGACGCCGACCTGCTGGCCATCGGCTTCAGCCGCCAGAAGGCCCGCTACGCGCGTGCGCTCGCGGCGGCGGTCGAGGACGGCTCGCTCGACATCGACGGGCTCGCGGCGCTCGACGACGATGGCGTCGACGAAGCGTTGACCGCCCTGCCCGGGATCGGTCCCTGGACCGCGACCATCTACCGGCTCATGGTGCTGCTGCGACCCGACGCGTGGCCGGTGCACGACATCGCGCTGGCCCAGGCGGCCGCCGAGCTACGGGGCCTGAGCGAACGGCCCAACGCGACGGACATGCTCGCGCTCGCGGACGCCTGGCGTCCGTGGCGGGCGGTTGCGGCGAGGATCCTGTGGCACCACTACCTCTCGACACCGCGTCCGCGGGTCCGGCAGGCGATCAGCGAAGGACGATGAAGGCGTCACTGTCGGCGCTTCCGTCCCTCGATCGTGTACCGGGCACACGAAGGCGCCGGTCCAACCGAGCAGGCTGGAGCCGGCGCCGGACGAGCGAGGTCCCGTCTACATCAGGCCGACGACATGGCCCTCCGGATCGGCGAACAGGGCGATCGTCGTCTCGGGAGCGACCTCCGTCAGCGGCATGATCACCTTGCCGCCGTTGGCCTCGGCCTTGGCGAGCACGCCCTTCGGGTCGTCCGAGTGGACGTAGAAGGTGACGAACCCGGGCCCACCGTCCTGGGCGGCCCCGACGCCGGCGGACAGGCCGTCCCAGCGGGCCATGCCGTAGGTCGGGTTGCTGGTGTCGAAGGTCCAGCCGAAGACGTCCTTGTAGAACGACTGGAGCTTGGCGCTGTCCTTCCCGGTGACCTCGACGTGGATGACGTGGTTGCCCATCGCTGAGCCCTCCTGGCCTCTCGTAGCGGGCCGTCCCTGGCGCCGCCTTCAGAAGCACGACGCTTGGGGGGCGCTCGAATCGACACCGGGCGGTGCGACGGTTCGCCAACCCCAGCCTGCTTCGCCGTATCGATCAGGCGCACTGAACGCCCAGCGATCACTGGAACGGACATGGCGCCGTATCGCACGCCGCGCGAGCAGGACGCCGGAAACGCAACCCGAATCCGTCACGCCGACCGCGATGCGCGCAGGATCCGCCGCCTTGCCGCTGCAGTGAACGCCTCGCGAGCGGCCGGGCAACCGGCGCGGCCGGCGCCTCGCGAGCAGCCGGGCACCCCGCGAGCGGCCCGGGCCGGCGCCCGGCGCCCCCGCCCGAATTGCGGCGGTCAGCGCGCGGCAGCGACCGCCTTCGGCCGGTCCGCGGCCCGCTCGCGGTCCTTGATGATCCGCATCGCCGCGAGCTTGCCGGGGGCGCCCATCACGCAGCCGCCGGGATGCGTGCCCGAGCCGCACTGGTAGTAGCCGTCGATCGGCGTCCGGTAGTCGCTCCAACCTGGCGCCGGCCGGAAGAAGTACATCTGCGGGGCCAGGAACTCGCCCGCGAAGATGTTGCCCTCCGACAGCCCGACGGTTCGCTCGATGTCGAGCGGCGTCCGGACCTCGCGGTGCAGCACCAGGTCGCCGAAGCCCGGGAAGAACGACTCGAGCGTGCGCTGGACCGTGTCGCCCAGGTTCTGGCGCTGGGTGTCCCAGTCGCTCTCGCGCAGCTTGTACGGCGCGTACTGGACGAAGCACGACATCACGTGCTTGCCCGGAGGCGCCATGTCGGGGTCGATCGTGCTCTGGATCGCGCAGTCAAGGTAGGGCCGGCTGCTGTACCAGCCGTACTTCGCCTCGTCGAAGGCCCGCTCGAGGTATTCCATCGAGGGGCCGATGTTGGTGAAGCCGCGGTACTGGTCCTCGCGGCCCGCCAGCGCCGGATAGACCGGCAACCCGTCGAGCGCGAAGTTGACCTTGGCCGACGTCCCCTGGAAGCGGAAGCGCTGGATCGCGTCGACGAGGTCGGTGGGCAGCTCGCGCGGGTCGACCAGCTCGAGGAACGTCCGCCGCGGGTCCAGCGCCGAGACGACGATCGGGGCGTCGAACTCGGTCCCGTCCTCCAGCGCCACGCCCGTCACGCGGCCGTTCGAGGTCTTGACCTCGGCCACCGGTGCTTCGAGCCGGATCTCCGTCCCGAGCGCGCGCGCCGCCCGCGACAGCACCTGCGTGAAGCCGCCGTTGCCGCCCTTGTGGAACGACCACGCGCCGAACTCGCCGTCGTGCTCACCGAGCAGGTGGTACAGCAGCACGAGCCCCGACCCCTGCGAGTACGGGCCGACCTTGGTGCCGATGATCGCCGACGACGCCATATAGCCCTTGACGATGTCCGAGTCGAAGTAGTCGTCGAGGAAGTCTGCCGCCGAGCCGGTGAGCAGCCGGACGGCGTTGTGGAGCACGTCCTTGGGGAGTGCCTTGAACCTCGCTCCGAGTCCCGCGAGGGCCAGCAGCTCCTCGGGGTCGTCGCTGAACAGGTTCGGCGGCGGCGCGTCCAGCAGCGGCTTCATCGCCTGGAGGACCTTGTTCATGTCGTGGTTGAACCGGTCGTACGCGTCGGCGTCGTGCTGGTTGTGGCGGGCGATCTCGCGCTGGTTGACGCCGTGGTCCTGGCCCAGCAGCAGGTAGTCCCCGTTCTCCATGGGCGCGAACGTCGACGACATCAGCAGGGGCATGAACCCGTGCTTCACGAGGTCGAGCTCCTGGATGATGTCGGGCCGCAGGAGGCTCAGGGCGTAGCTGAACGTCGTGAACCAGTGGCCGGGGTACAGCTCCTCGGTGATCGCGGCCCCGCCGACGAGGTTGCGACGCTCGAGGACCAGGGTCCGCAGCCCCGCCTTGGCGAGGTAGGCGCCGTTGACGAGGCCGTTGTGGCCGCCGCCGACGACGATGGCGTCGAAGCTGTGCTCGGTCGTCGTCATCGTCAGGCCGTCCTTCGCTCGGGGTTGTAGAGGGGCATCCTCGCCGTCTCGGCGGCGACGTGGATGTAGCGGTGACTCACCGGCACCTCGAGGAACACCTTCGAGCCCGGCTTGGCGGACTCGAGCGGGACGCGGCCGATGCCGATGTGGCGCTGGAGCACCGGGGAGTACATGAAGCTCGTGGCGTAGCCCACCTGGGTTCCGTCGGCGTCGTACAGGAACATCTCCTCCTGCACCGGCGTGTGGTCCTTGGGCGGGATCAGTCCCGCCTCGTCGTGGATCCGGTCCCAGTCCCGCCAGTCGACGACGATCCCCGTGGTCCGGAAGCGGGACGTCTTGCCGGCGAGCTCGCGGCGGATCGCGTCGCGGCCGATGAACGCCCGATCGTCGGTGTCGACGCCCTTGAGCATCCAGCCCAGGCCCAGCTCATGGGGCGTCGCCCGGTCGGCGTCCGTCCAGGCGAACCGGCTGGACGCGAAGTCGACGTCGAGCAGCAGCAGGCCCGCCTCGATCCGGGTCATGTACAGCGCCTGCAGGCCGAACGGCAGCACACCGAACCCGCGGCAGGCCTCCCAGATCGCGTCCCACGTCGGCAGCGCGTTCTCCGCCTTGACCCACACCTCGTACCCGAGGTCGCCCGTGTAGCCCGTGCGCGAGATCGTGACCGGGCAGCCGCCGATCTTGCCGCTGGCGATGCCGAAGTAGGGCAGGGCTTCGACCGCGGGCACCAGCCCGGCCAGGATCCGACGCGCGCGCGGACCCTGGAGGCTGAGCACGGCCCAGTCCTGCGACACCTCTTCGATCGTGACCTTGTCGCGGCGGGTGACGAGATCCTGGAAGTAGGCGAGGTTCGGTTCGGCCGCGGTCAGGACGAACTCCTCGGGCCCGTGGCGCAGCAGGACGCCGTCCTCCACGACGAAGCCCCGGTCGTCGCACCAGATCGCGTACATCCCGTGCCCCGGCGCGAGGGCGCGCGGATCGCGGGCCAGGACGCCGGCCAGGAAGGGCTCGGCGCCCGGGCCCGAGAAGCGGTACTTGAACAGCGGGGACGTGTCGAAGATGCCGGCGGCGTTGCGCACGGCGAAGTACTCGAACTTGTCGGAGAGTCCGTACTTCTCGGCCGCAAGGTGCCCCGACCAGTGACTCCACAGGCCGGTCTCGTTGAGCGCCTCGGTACGCGCGTGGAAGGGCGTGGTCCGGATCATCGCGGCGTGCATCCCTCTCGGTTGGGTCGCCGACGGTACCCGACGCGACCCCAACCGTGGCGGGGCGTTGCCCGCCGCGGATCAGGCGGTGATCAGACGGTCACCGGCTCCGGCAGCACGCCATCCTCGTTGGGCGGCGTCGAGGTGATTCCCCAGCCACCGAACACGTTGGTGCCCTCGAGGCGCAGCGTCGGCGCATCCGCCGCCCGCTCGACCTTCGGCCGCATGTCGCCCACGCCGCCGACGCCGACGAGCTTGGTCTCGACGTTCCAGGACTCGGGGACGATGAGGCTGCCGCCGCCGAACAACGTCGTGACGTGGAGCGTCGCGCCCGCGGGATCGAGCGTCGCGTCGCGCAGGTCGACCTCGCCACCGCCGAACATGGTCGTCACGGACCCGCCGCGGAAGGCGCCCGACTCGCTGTGGAACTCCAGCGGCCCGAAGTTCGCGACGAGATCCACCTCGTCGGCCGCGGGATCAGGGGCGACGACGTCTCGACGCTTCACCGCGGCGTAGATCGCGGCCCCGATCATGAACGTGAACCAGGCGAACAGCACGACGCTGATCGCCCGCAGGATGCTTCCGGTCATCGGCTCTCTCCAATGCATACAGTGGTGGACCCCCGATGACCCTGAGGATGCACCCGATCGCCAAATCCGGTCGAGTGCCGAATGGCCCGCGGGCCATGCCCGCAGTCCCGGGCCGTATGCTTCGGGCATGCCCCTGTACCGCCTCGCCGAACCCGCGCCGCAGGTCGATTTGCCGATCGTGCTGGCGGCGTTCGACGGCTGGGTCGACGCCGGCACCGCGGCCACGAACGTCCTGTCGATCCTCGCCGACGAGGGCGAGACGGTCGCGACCTTCGACCCCGACCAGCTGTTCGACTACCGGTCGCGGCGCCCGACCCTCGAGATCCGCGACGGGCGGCTGTCCTCGCTCGCCTGGCCCGAGGTCTCGCTCCGGCTGGCCCGGTTCAGCGGTCTCGATCTGCTGGTGCTCACGGGTGCCGAGCCCGACGATCGCTGGCACCAGCTCGCCGAGTCGGTCGTGACGATCCTCCAGGGTCTCGGGACCCGTGGCTGGATCAGCCTCGGCGCGATCCCGGCCGCGGTCCCGCACACCCGGCCCGTCCCGATCCTGGGCACGGAATCGGAGGCGGGACTCCTGCGCGGCGGCGTCAGCGCCGGCCCCATGGGCATCCTGCGGGTCCCGTCGGCGGCGCTGTCGATGCTCGAGATGGCGGTGTCGGACGCGGGCATCCCGGCCGTCGGCTACTTCGCCCAGATCCCGCACTACGTCCAGGGCCCCTACGCCCTGGCCTCGGTCGCGCTGATGCGCGCCGTGGAGCGTCACCTCGACGTGGAGCTGCCGCGGGGCGACCTGACGGAGGAGGCCCAGCAGCTCCGGACCCGCCTGGACGCCGCCACCGCCGCCGATGACACGACCCGCCAGTACGTCGAGCGACTCGAGGCGATGATCGACGAGTCGCGGCAGCCCGAGGGCGACGACCTGATCTCGGAGATCGAGCGCTACCTGCGCGACCAGAGCGGGTCGGCCTGAGCTAGTAACGCTCCCGCCGGACGTTCACCTTCTGGCCCTTGATCGTCGCGCCGCGCAGGGCGCTGATCACGCGATCCGCGGCGTCGTCGGGCACCTCGACCAGCGAGAACCCCTCGGCGATCTGAATGGCGCCGATGTCGTTGCCGCTCAGGCCCGCCTCGTTCGCGATCGCACCCACGAGGTCTCCCGGGCGGATGCCCGCGGCCCGGCCGGCACCCACGAACAGGCGCGTCGCACCCGCGCCGACGCCCCCGCCTCCGCGAGCCGGGCGCATGAGCGGCCGGCCCTCGGCGTCGCGCCAGCCGCTCACCCGGAACCCGCGGACCGGGGTGTTGGGTTGGTGGCCGGCCGTTCGATGCGCACGGGCTCGATCGTCGCCGCGCGGCCCGGACCCGTCCGCCCCCGACGGCGCCATGCCCGGCGGAGGCGGCGCGCCCGGCCCCTGCGGCCGGCGGTAGGGCGGCTGGTCCCGGAAGCCTGCCCCCCGTGCCACGGCCGGCTTGGGCCGGCGGCGCCCCGCGTCGCGCTCGGCGAACGAGGGCGGCAGGGTGGCCGGCGCGAGCTCGGTCGTGTCCTCGGCGCCCCGCGCCTCGCCGTCGGCGAGGCTGACCGCGGCGAGGGCGATGTCGACGACGTCGAACTCGTCCGACAGCGGCTCGATGACGGCCCGGTACCGGTCGTTCGCCCCGCCGACGAGGGCCTCGCGCAGGGTGCCCCGCAGCACGTCGAGTCGCTTCTCGCGGACGTCCGCGACGGTGGGCAGGCTGACGATCTCCAGCGGCGAGCCGATCGCCCGCTCGATGTCGCGCAGCAACCGGTGCTCGCGCGGCTCGACCAGCGTGATCGCGACGCCTTCCCGGCCCGCGCGGCCCGTCCGGCCGATCCGGTGCACGTAGATGTCGGGCGACGAGGGCACGTCGTAGTTCACGACGTGGCTCACCTGCTCGATGTCCAGGCCACGGGCCGCGACGTCGGTCGCCACGAGGACGTCGAGGGCACCGTCGCGGAAGCGGGCCATGATCCGATCGCGCTGCTCCTGGGCCAGCCCGCCGTGGAGCGCGGCCGCGTCGCGGCCGCGGCCGCTGAGCGCCTCGGCGAGATCGTCGACCTCCCCGCGTGTCCGCGCGAACACGAGGGTCGCGGTGCCGTCCTCGAGGTCGAGGACGCGCCCGAGGGCCGCGAGCTTGTCGGCGCGGCGCACGACGTAGGCGATCTGCCGGACGCGCGCCGTGCTCCCGGTCGCCTCCTCGGCGTGCACCCGGACCTGGGTCGGGTTCCGGAGGTGACGGCCCGCCAGACGCGCGATCGGGCCCGAGATCGTCGCCGAGAACAGGGCCGTCTGGTGGGTCTCGGGGAGGGAACCGAGGATGCGCTCGAGATCGTCGGCGAAGCCCATGTCGAGCATCTCGTCGGCCTCGTCGAGCACCACCGTCTCGACCTCGTCGAGGCGGATCGACTTGCGTTCGAGATGGTCGACGGCGCGGCCCGGGGTCGCCACGATCACATCGACCCCGCGCGCCAGGCGGTGCAGCTGCGCGGTGATCGGCTGGCCGCCGTAGACCGGGACCACGCGCGCGCCGAGCTCGCGTCCATAGCGATGGATGGCCTCGGCGACCTGCATCGCGAGCTCGCGCGTGGGTGCGATCACCAACGCCCGCGGCCGGCTGGCCCGCTCCCCATCGCGCGGCGACCCTCGCCCATCGACGGGCAGCCCGCGCTGGCGGTCCTCGTCCATGCGCACCGCGAGCCGGTTGAGGATCGGCAGGGCGAACGCGGCCGTCTTGCCGGTCCCGGTCGGGGCCTCCGCGAGGAGATCGTGGCCGCCGAGCAGCGGCGGGATCGCCGCCATCTGGATCGGCGTGGGCTCCTCGTAGCCCAGACCGGCGATCGTGCGCAACAGCCGCGGATCGAGGTCGAGCGTGGAGAAGCCCGACGGGGCCTCGTCGGCCGCCTCGGGAGTGTCGTCTGGGGTCACGTGCAGATCGTAGACCCGATCGCGCGATCCGCCGATCGTTGGCGGTCCGGCGGCGATGTCGGGAGATACCTGACACAGGCTGGCGTCTTTGATAGCATCGCGGCATGCGTGCGTCCCGCCTCGTCTCGCTCCTCCTCCTGCTCCAGGCGCGGGGCGGGATGACGGCGGCGGACCTCGCCCGCGAGCTCGAGGTCTCGGTGCGGACGATCCATCGCGACGTCGAGGCGCTGGGCGCGGCCGGCGTCCCGATCTTCGCCGAGCGGGGCCCGCACGGCGGCATCCGCCTCGTGGACGGCTATCGCACCCGGCTGACCGGGATGACCACGGAAGAGGCCGACGCCCTGTTCCTGTCCGGGCTTCCCGGCCCCGCCGCGGAGCTCGGCCTGGGGACGGTCGTCGCGGCCGCGCGGCTCAAGGTGCTCGCGGCCCTGCCCACGGAGCTGCGGGGGCGGGCCAGCCGCCTGCTGGAGCGCTTCCATCTCGACGCCGCGGGCTGGTTCCGGGCCGGTGAGTCGCTCCCCCACCTGGCGGCGATCGCGCAGTGCGTCTGGGACGGCCAGCGCCTAGAGCTCGACTACGAGCGCGGCGATGCGATCGTGACGCGAACGCTCGATCCGCTCGGGCTCGTGCTCAAGGGCGGCATCTGGTACCTCGTCGGCCGCAACGGCGACCAGATCCGCACCTATCGCGTCTCGCGCGTGCGAGGCGTTGCGCCGCTGCCGGAACACGCCACCAGGCCGCCCGGCTTCGATCTGGCTGCCTACTGGTCGGAGTCCATCACCGCCTTCGAGCGTGACGTGCCCCGGATCGAGGTGACCCTGCGCGTCCGACGCGAGGCGCAGCGCTGGCTGGAGGACGTCGTCGATGGGGCTGCGCTCGCGGCCGCCATCGACGAGCCGGATCCCGAGCCCGACGCGTGGCTGCGCATCCGCGTCTCGCTTGACTGGCCTCGCGAGGTCGCGGGCAGGCTCCTGGCGCTCGGGGGCGCCGTGGAGGTCATGGCGCCGCCCGAGCTTCGGTCCGAGATCGCCGCACTCGCGGCGGAGACGGTGGCCCGCTACCGCGAGCCAGCCGTCGCCGGCCTCCCGATCGAGGTCGCATCAGCGCGCTGACGGATGGGCTCCGCGTGCGCCTCGACGATGGCCTGGGGCGGATGCCGCAGCCTCGACGGCACGCTCGGGAACCGGTGGGCGCGAGATCGGATCTCGCGCTCGCGGTCGGCCTGGATGGCCTCCGCAAGATAGAGCATGTGAAGCATGGATCACCTCGTCCACATCGACCGTCTTGACACCCCGAATCCTAGCCTTGGAAGATGCCAGTTACTGTCATGATTGACACCATTTCAACGCCGTCGCGCAGGTCTGCAACGCGCCACGGCCGGGCGCTCGGGCGCGCGGCGCTCGCGCGCTCTGGGATACTGGTCTGACATGCGACGAGTCGAAGCCGAGGCGCTCGTTGGCGCGTCACGGGACGAGGTCTGGCAGCTCTACGACGACATCGAGGGCACCCCGCTCTGGGTTCCGTTCGTGAGCGAGATCCTCGTATGTCTCGGGTCCGGCGCGCGTGGGCACCGTCTACCGCGAGCGCACCCGCCTAGCCGGGATCCCATCGGTCGCCCAGTGGGAGATCGTCGAGCACCGTCGCCCGACGCGCCAGGTCCACGTGTCGGACGGGTTCGGCATGGAGAGCGCGCTCGTGATCACCTTCGACGGCCGCGGAACCGGGACCCGGATCCACCAGTCCGCGGAGCTGCGGTCGCGGCTGTGGGGGCCGATCGGCTGGCTCCACGAGGCGCTGCTGGCGATCCCGGCGGGCTACGGGGTGCGTGCCGCCGTCAACGGCGCCAAGCGAGCGTTCGAGGGCGACCCGCCCCGCTAGCCCGGGCCGAGCCTAGGTCGGCTCGATCTCCCGCACGACCGCGAGATGACGGTCGGGACCCGCACCGTCCTTGGTCACGTGGTACTCGATCTCGCGGCGGGTGCCGTCGAGTCGCGCGAACCGCAGCGTGGCGTGCAGCTCGCCGCTCGCGACCAGCTCCCGCCACAGCCCGTCGAAGTCCGAGCCGACCGTGGAATCGCCAGGGTTGGCGAACGTCTCGACCCGTTGCCCGATGATGGCCGCCCGCGGGGCCTCGACGATCTCCGCGAGCGAGGTCGACACCTCGACGAAGCAGCGGTCGCCATCGAGGATCGCCCAGGCGTGGCCCGGCTCCTCCCACCAGCGCCGTCCCGGCCGCACGCTGCCGAACCGGTAGACGTACCACAGCTCGCCCTCGCCGCCGGGATCGGCCAGGGCGGCCCGCTCGCGGACCACGGCCGACGGGTAGCGGACGCGCAGCCGCCACTGGAGGTCGCCGGCCTCGGGCCGTCCGTTCGGCCGCGTGCTGACGTCATCGAGCAGCTCAGCGAACGCCTCGGCGATGTAACGCCGGAACGCGAGGTCCTCGGCGGGAAAGGCCTGCAGGCGCGGCTGGGAGCGGGCGGGCATGATCGATCCAGGTTCCCCGAAACGACGAAATCTACGCAGATCGTCCGCGATCCGTCCGCTGCCGTCGCTCAGCAATACGGCGTATTGGTCGATTCACTTGTCAGGGCAGGGCTTCGAGTTGTTCAGGCCGTCGGAGTTGTTGCCGCCGCCCCCGCCGCCCCCACCGCCCTGGCGCTTCGGGTCGAAGTAGTGGCGCACGGTCTGGCGGATGCTCTTGATCTCGCCCGTCGTCAGGTACTCGGGATACTCGGGCGGGGTGAAGTACACGCGGTCGACGTCGCGCGCCTGGATGTCGGCGGCCAGCTCGGCCAGACCCCCGAGGTCCTTGCGCTTGATCGTGGTCCACAGGTCGCCCTTCGCGATCGAGAGCATCTCGGGCGCCCGCTCCAGAAGCGCGAGCGGGTCGAGCTGGCGGCGGAGGGCGAGCAGCGTGAGCTGCTGGCGGCGCATCCGGCCGTAGTCGGAGTCCTGGTGGCGTGAGCGTGCGTAGGAGAGGGCCTCGGCTCCGCTCAGCTTCTGGCAGCCGGCCCGGAACGAGATCGTCACGTAGCCCGACCCGTCCACCTTGGGGTAGTGGTCGTCGTAGAGCGGCTCGGGGATACGGATCCACAGGCCGTGGACGGAGTTGACGAGCTTCACGAAGCCCTGGAGGTCGACCGCCACGAAGCCGTCGAGCGGGACGCCAACGAGCTCCTGGATGGCGCCGGTCACGGCGCGGAACCCGCGGGCGTCGCCACCCGGAAACTGCCCGGGATGGCCCCATGCGTAGACGTAGAGGGCGTTCAGCAGGCCCGGGAACCGGCCCTCGGGGAACGCTTTCGCGTCCTCAGCGGCAAGCGGCACGTTGATCAGGTTGCGCGGGATCCCGAACATCGCCGCGCGACCCGACTCGATGTCCACGCTGAGCAGCACCATCGTGTCCGTGCGCAGCAGCCAGCGGCCGGACCCGGCGTCCGAGCCGACGAGGAGGATGTTCAGGCGGCCGTCGCGGGCCCAGTCCGGGACCGGGGCTGGCGTCGGCGTCGGCGCCAGCGTCGGGACGAGGCTCGGCGCCACGCCGACGAGCCCGGGGGCCGGGGTCGGGGTCGGGGTCGGCTCGGGCGACGGCGATTCTCCGTCGTCGGGCGCGAAGCTCGCCTCCGGGATCTCCCAATCGCCGTTGGGGTCTGCGGCCGCGTCGTCGCCCCTGAATACGGCCGTGAGCGTGTCCTCGGTCTCCATGCCCAGCGCGGCGACCGTCCCGTGGCCGAGCGTGGCGACGGCGATGACCGCGAGCAGCCCGACGATCGCGAAGCGGCTCGTCCTGCGGCCGGCGTCCGCGCGGGCGCGCCGCGCCACCAGCCACGCGTCGAGGATCGCAAACAGGAGGTAGGCCAGCCACAGCAGGTCGAGCACGACGATGCCGAGCAGCACCTCGGGGCTCAGGACAAGCCCGATGACCGCGGATGGCCCGCCGCCGAGGACGGTGCCGATGACGACGCCGATGAGCCCCGTGAGCACGACGAGGGCAGGGATCGCGACGAGGACGCCGCGCCGGCGGTCGCCGGCGACGTACTGGCCGAGACCGGGAAACAGGAGGGACAGGAACGCCGCCAGACTCGGCGACCTCGAACCCCAGCCGCTCAACTCACGTGCCCCTCACCCTGCCTCCATCGACACGATGGTCCGCTCGTTGACGCCGAGCGTGGTCCGTTCGATGCGGACAATACCCCGTGGGGGGCATCAGGCACAGGGAATCGAACACGGACCGCCTATCGGAGAAGGTTTCCGGCTCCGCCGCCGCCCAGCATCCCGCCGGAAGGTCGACGCGCCGCCGGAATGGTTCCGTGTGTTGGCGGTCCGTTCGATGGCCCTACCGTATGCCGCGTGGCGCGCGCGGTGGATGGGCCGAGGGTCATGTCCGGGCATGGACGAATGTCATGAACGCCGCGGCGGTCGAGCGGGAGGGACGGATACCCTTGGTACCGATGCCGATCGATCAGGAGACCCGCCACCTGCCCCTCGAGGGAACGCGCAACGTCCGGGACGTCGGCGGCTATCCGGCACGCGACGGGCGGACGACGCGCTGGCGAACGCTGCTCCGCTCCGACGAGCTCACCGCCCTCCCGCCGCATGCCCAGGCGCAGCTGATCGACATCGGCATCCGCCAGGTGATCGACCTGCGCTGGCCCGATGAGCTCGTCCGGGCACCCAACGTGTTCGCGCGAACCGCGGCCGTCCGCTACACGACGCTGCCGCTGCTGGCCGACGACCCGACGCCCCAGGCCGGACTGGCCGGCATGTACCGCCACGTGTTCGACGTCCGGGCGGCGCAGCTCGCCGGCGTCGCGAGGGCACTGCTGTCCCAGGACGGGCTGCCGGCGATCGTCGGCTGCGCCGCCGGCAAGGACCGGACGGGGGTGGTGATCGCGATGCTGCTCGACCTGGTCGGGGTCCCAACGCCGATCATCGTCGAGGACTACGCGCTGACCGCTCGATTCTTCTCTGAGCCCGCGTCCAGCGTCGACCCCTCCGACTGGCGGCACGAACCGCTGGAGCTGGAATGTCCTCCCGAGTTCATGGCACAGGCGCTCGAGCACCTGGACCGGGCCCACGGCGGGGCCCGCTCGCTGCTCCTGAGGGAGGGAATTCCGGATGCCGACATCGACGAGTTGGTCGAACGGCTGACCGTGGCGACCGCCTGAGGGCTTAGGATGGGTCGATGGGTCGCGTCGGTGCTTCGCTCGAGATCCCCTATTCGCCCGAGGCGGCGTTCGACGTCGCCACGCGGATCGAGGATCTGCCCCAGTGGCTGCCAGAGGTCGTGGCCGCCACGCTCCTCGATGCCCCCCTCGCGCCGGGTAGTCGCGTCCGGCTGAAGCTGTCCTCAGCCGCGGCGGGCACAGAGGTCGTGGGCACGGTGCGCCAGCTGCGCCCGCCGTCAGCGTTCGTCATCGGCGGATCCGGCGGGCCATTGACCGTCGAGGTCCGTGCGCGGTTCGATCCGGTCGGCACGAACTCGACCCGGATCGCACTCGAGATCGAGCTGTCGACGTCGCCGCTATTCGGGTTCATCGCCCGCGAGGCGGAACGGCGGATCAACGCCGAGATCCCCGCCTCGCTCCAGCGGTTTCGCGCGATCCTGGACGCCGAGGCCGGGGTGACGCCGGCCCACTAGGACGCCGGCCCACTGGGCAGGCTGCGGCCGGTCGGTCAGGCGGCCGCCGCGACATAACCCGGGACCGTCAGCTCGATCAGCGGGCTGTGCTCGACCATCCGGTCGACGTCGGTCCGCCGCCAGGCCCTCGCGACCTCGACCAGCAGCTCCCGGCGCTCGACGGGGTCGGTGATGATCCGCGCGGTCGCCGAGATGTCCGCCACGATGCCCTGCTTGAGGTGGAGCGTCAGGCGCGGGTCGGCCTCGAGGTTGTGGATCCACGCCCGCGTCCGCGGGCTGGGCTGCCCGCTGATGACGAGGCGCCCGCCGAGGTTGTGGATGACGATCTCGATCCGGCGTGGCTCGCCCGAACGGCGGCCGGTCGTGGTGATGTCGACGGTCTGACTGTGGTCAAGCGCGTCGTGAATGGTGGCGTCCATGGGGTGTGGCTCCGTCTGGTAGTTGCAGATGCAACGATATACCCCGGCCTCGTCGCGCCACAAGCTCGATCCCCCGGGACCTACACTCGCGCCGATGCTGCGAACCGTGACGGCGACCCGCTACGTGACGCCCCTGCGCGAGGGCGGCTCATTGCCTGCGCTCGTCGAGGCCGACGACGACGGCCTGTACGTGGTGAAGCTGCTGGGCGCGGGCCACGGCCGCAAGGCCCTGGTGGCGGAGCTCCTGGCCGGCGAGATCGCTCGTCACCTGGGCCTGCCGGTCCCCGACCAGGTGCTGGTGGAGCTCGATGGCGCCCTGTCCAAGGCGGAGCCCGACGGCGAGATCCGCGAGCTCCTGGAGCGATCGGCGGGGACCAACATCGGCCTCGACTTCCTGCCGGGGGCGCTCGCCTTCGCGCCCGCGGTCGGCCCGTCCCCCGATCCGGGCCTGGCGGCGGCGGTGGTCTGGTTCGATGCGCTGGTCACCAACGTCGACCGCACGCCGCGCAACCCCAACCTCATCGTGTGGCATCGACGGCTGCAGCTGATCGACCACGGGTCGGCGCTCTACATCCACCACTCGTGGCGCGATCCGGAGTCGCACGCGCGGCGGCCGTTCGAGCCCATTCGCGACCATGTGCTCCTGCCCTTCGCATCCTCGATCGCCGCGGCCGATGCGCGCCTTGCGCCGATGGTCACGCGGGCGCTCGTGGAGGGCCTCGCCGCCGCCATTCCCGACGACTGGCTGCCGGCCGAGGACGGGCTGCCCGACGCGGACGCCCATCGCGCCGCCTACGTCTCGTACCTGATGACGCGCCTGGAAGCACCGCGCTCGTTCGTCGAGGAGGCCGACCGTGCCCGCGCCGCGTAAGCCGTTCGAGTACTCGATCGTGCGCGTGGTGCCCCGCATCGACCGCGGGGAGGGGTTCAACGCCGGGATCGTGCTGATGTCCCGGCCGCACCGGTTCCTCGGCGCGCGAGTGGAGCTGGACGCGGCGGTGCTCGCGGCGCTGGCCCCCGACTGCGACCCGGACAACGTCCGCGCCCACCTCGAGTCGATCGTGCAGGTCGCCGCTGGGGACGCGGCCGCGGGCCCGATCGCCGCGATGTCGCTGCCCGAGCGCTTCCATTGGCTGGTGGCGCCGTCGTCGACGATCATCCAGGCATCCGAGGTGCACACGGGCCTGACGTCCGACGCGGCCGCGACGCTCGAGCACCTGTTCCGGACGCTCGTCCAGCGCTGACGGTCCGGGCCGCCCACGCCCGTTCCGGCGCGGCGCCACCGTGAGTGGCACGCCGTGCCAGGCCCGGGCTGCGCCACGTCACGCTGCGCTGCGCCACGTCGCGCCACGTCGCGCTATCGCCACGTCGCCCTGCGCCACGTCGCCCTGCGCCACGCCACGCCACGCCGCGCCATCTGGAGTGGCACTGGAAACCACAACTCGCGATCCTGCCACCCACGCTCGCGATAAGAGGCCGATCGGGGTCAAACGCATCGCGATGGGGACGGCCGCGCCCCAAATCACGCCCAAACGAGCTGCAGTGCCACCAGTGATGGCGCGGGGCCGACGAGACACGAGCGCGACGTCACGGGCCGTCAGCCGCGGATGAGGCCGCTCTTGCGATCGATCACCTGGAGCAGGTCGTGGGCCGCCAGCTCGATCGCCTTGTGGCGCCACTCGGCCGCCCGGAAATGGCAGGCGATGATCGCTGAGCGGTGGATCCGCCGGAAGTCGCCGAACACGAACGCGAACCGCGCCTTGGTCTCGTCGTTCGCGCCGTCGGTCAGGCCCAGGTGCCACTCGCCGTACTCGTCCCACGAGTGCTTGGCGAGATACCTGTTCTGATCCTCGGCCGTGGGCTGGACCTCGCCCCAGTCGCTGTCGAGGACGTATTGCCGAGTGGCGATGAGGCGATGGGCGCGCTCCACGGCGTGCTCGTTGAGGACGTAGCTGGCCATGGTTGCCAGCGTCACGGACCGCCCTCCCCGCGGGCGCGAACGAACGTGGCACCCCGCTTGCGATCGCATCGCGTTTCCGGGTTCGCGCGGGGGGTGCGGTCGCTCGCTTGACAGGTGACTAATCGGTCACCTATTGTGTCCGCATGGACGACGAGGTGTTCAGGGCGCTGGCCGACGGCAATCGGCGGACGCTGCTGGACCGGCTCTTCGAGCGCGATGGCCAGACGCTTGGAGACCTGGAGGAGGCCCTGCCGGGGATGACCCGGTTCGGCGTCATGAAGCATCTCAAGGTCCTGGAGGCAGCCGATCTCGTGACCAGCCGCAAGGTTGGGCGCGAGCGGCATCACTACCTCAACCCGGGACCGATCCGGCGGATCCATGACCGATGGCTGGACCGCTACCGGATCCGGGCCGCCGACATGTTGGACGACTTCCGTATCGCACTGGAGGCACCGATGACCGCGCCGAACGCCGACGTTGCGGCTCCCCCTCGCTACGTCTTCACCACCTTCATCCGCGCCACGCCCGAGCGAATCTGGCAGGCGCTGACGGACTCGGACTTCACGGTCCGCTACTACTACAACAGCACCGTGCACAGCGACTGGGCCGTCGGGAGCCGGTACGAGTACCGCAGAGACGGCAGCGCGCAGATCGAGGGCGAGGTCCTCGAGGCCGACGCTCCCCGCCGGCTCTCGCTGAGCTTCCACGCCCTGTGGTCCGATGCCGTGCGCGCCGACGCACCGTCGCGGATGACCTTCGAGATCGACGACGCCGGTCCGGGCGTCTCGAAGCTGACGGTCATCCACGAGGACCTCGACGGGCGCGACGCGACGCGGGATGAGGTCGTCGGCGGGTGGCCGCTGATCGCGTCCGGGCTGAAGACCCTGCTCGAGACCGGCGAGCCGTTGATGGTCGGGCAGGCCGGCGCCTCAGCCTGAGGTCCGGCGAACCGAGCGCGCGGCGGTCCCCTATGACCGGGGGGCCGCCGTTTCCACGTCCGCGACCTGTCCGGCGTCGCGCCGCCGGAAGCTCCAGGCCACGAGGATCGTGATCGACATGAACGTGAGCGAGGCGGCGTTCGAGATGATCAGGGCCCAGTTCCAGATCGAGAACCCGTACGAGATCCAGATGACGAAGCCGAGGTCGAGGAGCGCCAGGTAGCCGATCGAGACGTCGCGACTGGAGCGCGTGCGGTACATGCGCCGGATCTGGAGCGAGGGCGCCAGCGCCATCGCGATGCCGGTGAGGGTCGCCGCGACCGCGAGGACCTCCGAGACGGCCATCAGCCCTTCGCGGCCTGCTGGGCGCGCGCCTCGGCTTTGCGGGCGCGCTTGCCCGCCTGGTACTCCGCGAGGGCCTCGGCGGAGTCGACGTCGCCGAGGGTGGGCGTCTTCGGCCGCTCCTCCTCCCAGCCGGCAGGCTTGATCCCGTAGCGAATGCCCAGCAGCGCGAGGATCGTGCCCGCCTTCATCTGCCCGATGCCGGGTAGGGCGATCAGCCGCTTGTGGAGATCCTTCGCGTCGACGGCCTCGGACCAGATCCGGGAGGCATCGCCGCCGTAGCCGCTTGCGATGGCCGCGCACAGGTCCTGGACCCGGCCGGCCATATTGCCAGGGAAGCGATGCAGGGCGGGCGGGGTCCGGAACACGGTCGCCAGCGCCTCGGGATCCATCGCGGCGATCGTCGCCGCGTCGAGCGATCCGATGCGCCGCTGGAGCTCGAGCGGACCGGAGAACGCCTTCTGGACGGTCACCTGCTGGTCGAGCGCGAACCCGATCAGGAGCGCGAGCGGATCGGTGGCGATGAGGGCGTCGGCATCCGGGTCGCCCGTGAACGGGAGGTGGTCGGGCGGAACGGGCAGGCTCATGGCGACCATCGTACGCGGCTAGCATGGCGGGATGCGCACTCCCCCCTTCGCAGACACCCTGGGTCCGCTCGCCATCCGCGTCGGGCGGCTGCTCGACGTCGAGGCGGGCGACTACCACCTGGAGGCCGTGATCCACGTGCGTGACGCACGGATCGAGGCCGTGGCGGGCCGCGACGACGGCGTTCCCGAAGGGGCTCGGGTCATCGACCTCGCCGGGTTGACGGTCGTGCCCGGTCTCATCGACACCCACAGCCATCTCGTCGGGGAGGTCCAGTCGGCCGGCGTGCCCGGCAGCACGACGTCGGCGGCCCAGGACGCGCTGCTGGGCGTCGGGCATGCCCGGGCGACGATCGAGGCCGGGTTCACCAGCGTTCGCGATGTCGGCACCTTCCGGGCGTTCGTGGACTGCGCGCTGCGCGACGCCATCAATGCGGGATCGGTCGACGGGCCCCGGATGCAGTGCGCGGGAGCGTTCATCACGGCGCCCTGGGGCGGCGGCGATGTCGTCGGCCTGGCCCACGACATCCGGCTTCCGGACGACCTCCGGTTCGGGGTCGTCACCTCGGCGGCCGAGGTCCGCGAACGGGTCCGCCGGCTGATGATCGGGGGCGCCGACCTCGTCAAGTGCATCGGAAGCGGGGCGGTGCTGACCAAGGGTGGCGTACCCGGGGCGCCGGAGCTGTCCGAGGAGGAGATCCGGGCGGCGGTCGAGGAGGCGCGCCACTACGGCAAGTTCGTCGCCGTTCATGCGCACTCGTCCGAGGGCGCCCAGCGGGCGATCCGGGCGGGCGCGCGTTCGGTCGAGCACGGATCCATCGTCGACGACCGGACCATCGCGATGCTCGCGGACACGGGCACCTTCTATTCGGCCGACCTCTACGACGGCGAGTGGGCGCTCGAGCACGGGCGGGCCGAAGGCTGGCCGGCCGAGACGATGCACAAGCTGGCGGACACCATGGAGCCGGGGATCGAGGTCCTGCGGAAGGCGATCGCCCTCGGCGTCCGGATCACCTATGGGACCGACAGCGGCGTCTACCCGCACGCGCTGGTCGCGAAGCAGTTCGCGTGGTACGTCCGCTGCGGCATGACGCCGCTGGCGGCCATCCGCTCGGCGACCGTCGTGGCCGCCGAGTGCATGGGCTGGGCCGACCGTGTGGGCTCGATCGCGCCGGGGCGGTTCGCCGATCTCGTGGGCGTCGTCGAGGATCCGCTCGAGGACGTGACGGCGCTCGAGCACCCGATCGTGGTCATCAAGGGCGGACGCGTGGTACTCGACGCGCGGACCGCCTGACGGGCCCCGTCGGCAGGCTGCCGATGGCGGTGCGCGAGCTGACCGGAATCGAGGTCATCGCGAGCCGCTGGCCGACCGAGACGGCGATCCGATAGGCGAGCAGGAAGGTGACCGCCGTCGCCGCGACGAGGTACAGGCCCTGCGCCCACCCCGAACCGCTGTCCGTCCCGGCCGCGATGCCGTGAATGGTGGCCCCGACGAAGGCGAGGAAGGTGAGGTAGTGGAGCGCCCGCCAGGCCCGATGGCCGATCCGGCGTCGGAGATAGAAGCTGCCGGTCACGATCAACGCGAGGTAGAGCGCGACCTGGCCGAAGGCGACGGCGACGGTCGCGTGGGGCGCGAGGCCGGGCACGAGGATCTCGGCGAGCGAGAACGGCACCGTGTGATCGAGCCCGAGGAGCATCCCGTGGATCGCGGCGAGCCCCACGCCGATGGCGGCGAGATCCTTGTGGAGCAGGAACGACACGGGTCGATGGGCGAGGTGGTCGAGCACCTTCGTCGACAACAGGAGGCCGTAGACCACCGATCCGGTGAGCGCCAGGTACGCGAGATAGGCGAACAGCCGCTCGAACAGCCACGGCAGGCTCGCCCGGTTGCCGTCGACCACGGCGGCGACGCCGGCGACGGCGCCCGGCAGCGTCGCCCCCGCGACGATCCCGATGGCGACCGCGGCGAGTCCCCAGCGGGTGAGCGACGTCCGCGAGTCGAAGCCTCGATAGGTCACGCCAGCCATCGGGCCATCCCCTCGCTCGCCCGAACCTCGCCCGTTGCGGTGAGCAGGAGGATCCCGTGGACTCCCGGGCGGTTCGCGCAGCTCGAACGCGTCGGTGACGCCGGCGATCACCGCGACCTTGGCGAACCCCTCCGCCAGACGGGCGGTGTCCGCGACCACGGTCGCCTGGACCACGTCCGTTGCGACCGACCGCCAGGTCCGGCGGATCGATCAGGTGGTGGGCCGTTCCGGTCGCCCGATCCCAGCGATGGACGCTGGTTCCCGACGTGGCGAGCCCGACCGTGCCGGCCCTTCCGTGTGCGGCCAGCCGCACGACCGCCAGCAGGCCATCCGGGTCGCGCGGATCCGCGATGCCGACGGTCCAGGCGTCACCAGGGGCGGCCCGAGCCGCGATATCCCCGTCGGCATCGACCATCGCCGATGACCCCGGCACCAACGCCAGGGCTCGGTCGGCCAGCCACCCTTTCGCGACGCCGTCGAGGTCGAACCGCAGCCCATGCGGACGCTCCACCACCGCACCACGAGGCAACCGCCGAAGCGACCAGCGCCTGGCGGCGGCGGGCGGAGGGTCGATGGGATCCCCGGCCTCGGCCGCGAGGCGGGCATCGAGCATCGCGACGTCGATGCGGCCGTCGGTCCGGCCCTCGAGCTCGCGCGCCCAGTCGAGGACCGCGGTGAGCGTCGGGCCGACCCGCACGGATGCGCCGCACGCCGCGTTGAGGCGCATCAACTCCGAGGCGGGGTCGAACCGAGTCAGACGCTCGGCCCACGCCCCGATCCGGTCGAGGATCAGCTCCGCGGGGTTCCCCGAGTCGGCGCTGGCCTGAACGTCCCGCAGGAACACGGACACGCGACCCCCCATCATCGCGCGCTCCGCGGAGCATGCCCGGCGAAGCTCCATCGCGACCATCAGGGCTTCCCCGATTGGCGCGTCCGGGTGACGACGGTGACCCGGGGCGTCGGCGTCGGCCGAACGAGGACGGACGCGTGAGGCGGCGCCGTCTGGCCAGGCTTCAGCACGACGTAGCGCTTGACGTGGCGGACCGACGGCGCGGGGGCGACCGTGCCGACTGCCTGATCGGCGATCAGCGCCGATCCACCGCCAGCGGCGTCGGTCGGCGCGACCGACGGGAGCATGGCCACCGCAAGTGCGGAGGCGGAGGCGATCCCTCCGAACACGACCAGCATCCGCATGGAGCCTGGGGCCGGGCGAGTGCGAGCAGGCTCGGGCCGGGGCAGCGGGGCCGATCGCGGCACGCCCGGCGTGCGGGCCGAAAGCGGGCGCGGCGGCAGCGGACGCGACGTGTCCCGGAGCGAGGCTCCGGCCGGGTCGTCGCGGACGGATCGAGGGTCGCTCATCAGTCTCCCCCGCCCTCGCGCTCGTGCTCGCCCTCGCCGGACCGCGAGCCCGACGCCACGGTCCGTGTGACCGTGACGTGCTTGGGCTTGACCTTCGGGGTGACGTACACGGTGTCGACCTGGACGGTCGGTTTTGGTGCGGCGTCCGTGGCGGCGGGCGCGACGTCGGCAATGACGGCAGGCGGGTCGGCCGCGGGAGCGAGGCCGCTGAGGGCGAGGCCGGCTGCCAGGACGAGGGCGGCCGTGAGCGAGGCGAGGAACAGGGCGACGCGCTGGACCATCGGTGACGGACTCCATGCAGGACGACGACGGGTTCGATGCTCGCGCCGGCGACGGGCGGGACCGGTATGGCGCGCATGAGAAGTTCCACAGACAGGGCCATTGGCCCTCGACCGCATCGCCACCGGCCCGCAGACTGCGACCCATGCACGTGCTCGTGGTGGAAGACGAACCGAAGATGGCTGCGCTGATCAAGCGCGTCCTGGTCGCCGAGCGCAACGTGGTCGACGTGGCCCCGGACGGGGTGAGCGCCATTGCCCTGGCCACGCAGGGCAGGCCCGAGGTCATCGTCCTCGACCGGCTCCTCCCGGACATCGACGGGGTCACGGTCATGCGGCTGCTGCGGGCCAAGGGGATCACCGCCCCGGTGCTCATGCTCACGGCTCTGGGGACCGTCGACGACCGCGTCGCCGGCCTCGACGCGGGCGCCGACGATTACCTCGCCAAGCCGTTCGCGTTCGCCGAGCTCCTGGCCCGCGTGCGGGCCCTGGGCCGGCGTCCCAGCCCCGCCGTCAACGGCCGCCTCGCCGCGGGCGACCTGGCCCTGGACGACCTCCGCCACGTCGCGGTCGTCGGCGAGCGAACGGTCGACCTGTCCGCGCGCGAGTTCGCGCTGCTCGGCTTCTTCATCCGGCACTGTGGCCAGGTCGTGACCCGCCAGCAGATCCTCGACCAGGTCTGGGGTGCGGAGCCCGACGTCTACTCGAACGTCGTCGACCTGTACGTGTCGTACCTCCGGCGCAAGCTCGGCGAGCTCGACCGTGCGAGCCGCCTGCGGACGGTCCGCGGCGTCGGGTACACGCTGAAGGCCGAAGGCTGACTCCATGGCGATGGGTCATTCCGAACGGCTCGTCCGCCGGACTCGCCGGCGCCTGTTCGCGGTCACCCTGGGGCTGCTCGCCTTGCTCGTCATCGGGGTCGGCTCCGCGACGGCGGTCGTCGGGCTCGCGGCCCTCGATGCCGACGTCGACCACGCGCTGCGCGCGACGGTTGTGGCGCAGGCCGCGGGCGTGTCCACGGAGACCTCGGGTACCGACGGCGGGGAGGCAACGAAGGGCGAGGACCGCACCGACACGCCGGAGACCGAGGAGCGGCATCCGGCGGCGGCAGACACGTTCCTGCTCGTCCTCGATGCCAAGGGCAAGCTCGTCCAGAACCCCTCGGGCCGGTCGATCGCCGGCCTCCCGGACGCGGCGGTGCTCGCCGCCGCGAAGACCGCGGGCGAGGACCTCCGGACCATCGAGGCCGGGGGGCACAACCTTCGCCTGCTCACGGTCCCGGTCATCCGCAACGGCGCCGTCACCGGGTTCGTGCAGGGCGGCTTCGTCCTCGACCTCCACGACAGCCAGTCGCGGAGCCTGGTCCTGGCCGTCGTCATCGTCGGCGCCATGGGCCTCATGGCCGCCGCCGTGATCACCCTCCTCGTCACCGACCGCGCGCTGGGGCCGATCCGCGAGGGCTTCGCCGCGCAACGCCGCTTCGTCGCCGACGCGTCCCACGAGCTGCGCACCCCCGCGGCGCTGATCCGCGCCAACGCCGAGGTGCTGCAGCGGGAAGACCTCGTCGAACCTGACGGCGGTCCGCTCCTGACCGACATCATCGGCGAGTCCGATCGGCTCGGCGGCCTCGTGGGCGACCTCCTGCAGCTCTCGGCATGGGACGAGATGCGGACGACGATCACGCCGGCACCGGTCGACATCGCGGCGGTCGCGCGAGACACCGTCCGCGGCGCCGCGGCGATGGCCGCGGAGCGGGGCGTCCCGCTGGCCGCCGACACGGACGATCGCGCCGCGTGGTCGATGGCCGATCACGACCGGATCGTCCAGGTCCTGCTCGTGCTCATCGACAACGCCGTCGATCACTCGCCCCCGGGCGCCCCGGTCACCGTCCGCGTCAGGGCCACGGGCCGCACGGTGACCATCGAGGTCGAGGACCGCGGGCCCGGCATTCCAGCCGCGGAGCTCGAGCGGATCTTCCAGCCGTTCACCCGGCTGCCAGGTACGACGCGCCACGGGTCGGGCGGCACGGGGCTGGGGCTGGCCATCGCTCGGCGCATCGTGGAGGCACACGGCGGCAGCATCGACGCCAGCTCACCGGTCGATGGCGGCGCACGCTTCACGGTGGTCCTCCGCGCGCTGGGACCGACAGGCTCACCCAGCCGCACGGTGGATGAGAGAAGCCACAGCGTGGTCACACGAGAGGCCGGGGCCCGCGAGGAATCCTGAGGCTCGCGGGGCCGGATGCGCCTCGCACGAGTCACAGGGCTGCGCCCGAGGTGGATCGCAGCCGCCGCGAGGAGCCTTTCATGGCCTACGTCATCGCCGCCCCGTGCGTCGACCACTCCGACCAGTCGTGCGTCACCGTGTGCCCCGTGGACTGCATCTGGGGCGACCTCACGGTCGACCGCAAGATGTACGTCGACCCCGACAGCTGCATCGAGTGCGGCGCCTGTCGACCGGTGTGCCCCAATGACGCCATCGTCCCGGAGCGCGACCTGCGGCCCGATTGGCGGGAGTTCGCCTGGGTCGACGCCGCGTGGTTCGCCGATCCCGATGCCGCGCGAGCCGTCGTCGACGAGCTCGCGCCCCTCGCCTGAGGTCGCGCGTCCGAATGACCGCCACTGAACCGCAGCCCGCGACCGGCACACGCCCGCCGCTCCCGTCTCGTCTGCGACCAGCCGTTCTCACCGAGCCGAACGCGACCCTGGTGGGCCGGCAGTCCATCGGGTCGACGATCGTCCGGCTCCGTGTTCGGCCCGACGGCGGCGTCCCGGCGTTCAGGGCCGGCCAGTATTTCGCGCTCGGTCTCCCAGGACGACCGCGGCATTCGTCCAACGGCCGTATTCCACGTCGTCGCCGCTCGGCGAGGGAGATGCCCTGGAATTCCTGGTCCGGCTCGTTGCAGGCGGAGCCTTGACGCCGCGACTGTGGAAGCTGCGTCCGGGCGCGCGGCTGCGGCTCGGGCCGCCGAAGGGCCTGTTCACGGCCGATGCTTCCGACACGCGGCGGCCGCTCCTCGTGGGCACCGGCACAGGGATCGCGCCCCTGCTCTCGATCCTTGAGACCCACCTGCAGGAGGCGCCGGCCTTACCCGCCGCCTCCCGCCCGATCATCGTGCACGGCGCCTCGTTCGCGAGCGACCTCGCCGGGCTGCCGCGCCTCGCCGTCGTTGGCGTCGGCCGGACGCATCGCGTATGTCCCGGCGGTCTCCCGGCCGTTCGATGCCGCGAATGCAGGCTGGCGGGGCGCGACCGGACGTCTCGACGGGCTGCTGCCCGGCGTCCTGGCCGCCCACGGCGTCGACCCCGGCGCGACCCTTGCCTTCATCTGCGGCAACCCATCGCTGGTCGCCGCCGCGACGCGCGCACTGTGCGGCGGGGGCATCCCGATCGATGCCATCCGCACGGAGGCATGGTCGTAGGACACGGCCTCTGGGGGCGCATCTCGAGCCGTTGCCATGTGCGCTCGAGCGGTCGGAGGGCGAATGGACGGCCGGGGACGGCAGGGCGAGGTCGCACCCCGCCCCCGCCCCCGGCGGCTAGCTCGCCGGGACCTCCAACGGCTCGCCTCGGGCTCCCGTGGCAGATCGGACGCGCGGCGAAGCTGGTGCCACCGCGCGACCCCAGCGGCACGCTCGACCGGGCCGCCCTGGAGGCGAAGGTCGCCGACGGCGCGGCAGCGGCTGGAGACGCGGACAGGGCGACGCGGTACTACCTGCGCATCCTCGAGCAGGATGCCTGTGACGAGGCGGCGCATCTCGGCCTGGTCGGCGCGCTGCTGGCCGCTGGGCGTCACGGCGAGGCGCGACGCCGCTACGGCATCTATGCCAACCGGATGGAGGAGATGGGCGTCGAGGCGGCGCCGTTCCCGTCGATCGGCGGCCGACACCGCGCCCAGGCCATCGCCTGACGTGTTCCGTCCGGTCTCGCGGGTTGCGCTCGTCATCACTGATCGCGCTCAGTGCCGCGAGTTGCTCGATCGTCGCGCGGCAGGACCCGAACGTCGCCGTCCCGAATGAGCCAGAGAATGCTCGACCGCGTCGGGCCGGCCGTCGTGATCGGGGCCGGTTCCGACGCAACGGGCGCCTGGCGCGCCTGGGTCTACCGCACGGCTGACGGCTCGACGTGCCTCGAGGTCAGCTCGGGCGACTCGTCGTCGAGTGCCTGCGGGTTGGGCGGCGATCCTGTCACGGGCCTCGGGATCGGCATGGGAGGCGCCGCGGACTACGTGAGCGGCGGCACGCGCCAGCCCGATTCGACGGCGGCCAGGGTTGAGCTCGCGAGCGGACAGGCCGTCGTCGTCTCCCTGGTCGCCGCACCGGCCATCGCCCCCGGCGCGAAGTTCTTCGCGGCGCGCGTTCCGGCGGGGAGCCACGTCGTCGCGGTCCGGATCCTCGATGCCGCAGGAACGGTGCTCGAGACCCTCGCGACGCCCGAGGCAGACCCTCGCAAGGAGCCGCCGGTGCCGACCGCGACCCCGACGACATCGGCAGCCGTCCGCGACACGCGCACGGGCTGGATGGGCTAGCCCGCCACGGCCTCCGACGGCTCGCCTCGGGCTCCCGTGGCCGGAGCATCGAACTGCTCGACGAACCTGACGCCGACGGCGAACAGCGCCGTCAACAGGATCAGGATCCCGGCCCCGACGAACAGCGCGGTCGCATCGACGTCGACCAGCCAGCCCGACAACGCGAGCGACAGCGGCGTGATCCCCACGCCCATGAACATCACGAGGCTCATCACCCGGCCGATCATCGACGGCTCGACCCGGGCCTGGATCCACGAGACGGCCACGATGTTGGCGTAGCCGATCGAGATGCCCGTGATGGCCAGCGCGACGACGACCGCGGCAGCGAGGGCAGCAGCCCCACGCCGACCTCGCCGAGCCCGCACACGATGACGGACCCGAGCAGCATCCGGCCCGGGCGCTGCACCGTCACGCTGCCCGCGATGACGACGCCGACGAGCGCGCCGGCCGAGAGGGCGGCCGCCATCAGCCCGAGCCCGGCCGGGCCGGCGTCGAACCGCTGGTCGGCGAGCCACGGCACCCCGACCATGCCTGGGCCGTTGAGCGCGAAGTTGAGCACGAGCGCGATCAGCATCGTCGTCCGCAGCGCGTTGTCGGCCAGGACGTATCGGATGCCGCGGACGATGGCCGCCGTGAACGGCTCGTGCGCGGCGGCCTCGGGTGAGGCCTGGGCTGCGGGCCCGGCGATCGCTGCCTGGACGCCCGCGCCCGGGCGACCGATCATCGCGATCACGATCGCCGCCAGCGCGAACGAGGTGGCGTCCACCGCGAACGCGACGCCCGTGCTCGTGATCGCGATCAGGGCGCCGGCGATCGGCGGGCCGGCGATCGAGGCCACCTGGTAGGTCCCCTGGAGCAGCGCGTTGGCCGACGGCAGGCGGTCGGCCTCGAGCGTCCGCGGCAGGAACGCCTGCTGGGCGGGCAGATAGAGCGCGTCCGCGGCGCCGAACGCCGCACCCAGGAGCGCCAGCAACGGGATCGTCGCGCTCCCCGTGAGCGCGAGAGCGGCGATGGCACCGACGACAACGCCGCGCACGATGTGGGCGGTCAGCATCAGGATCCGCGACGGCCGGCGGTCGGCGACCACGCCGAACGGCACCAGCAGGATCGCCCGCGGCACCCCGACGGCGATCAGGACCGCGCCCAGCGCGAGGCCGGACCCCGTCAGCGAGATCACCAGCCACGACAGCGCCACGAATTGGAACTGGTCGCCGACGACCGAGATCGCCTCGCTCCCCCACAGCAGGCGGAAGTCGCGGGTTCCCAGGGCGCGCAGGAACGGGACGGTCTGCACGCGACCCAGCGCAAGGGCCGTCATTCGAGCACGATCCTCACGCCATCGCCGTCGTCGTCCACCTCGAGGATCGACCCCCGGTAGCCGCTGCGCATCGCCTCCCGGACGCGCATGACCTGCTCGGTGGGAAGGCCGGGAATGCGATCGAGCGCCAGCTTGCCGACGGCGATGGGCAGGCGCAGGTTGACGACCTGGCGGCCGCCATCCGTGACCTCGATCCGCAGCGTGCGCGGACCGCCGGCCTCCGGCCGGGGCGTGTCGCCGCCCGCGCGGGCCCCAGGGCTTTGCGCTGGCGCCTCGGACGCCGCCTCGCTCGGGGGCTCGTCGAGGGCCGCGAGGATCGGGATGGCCTCCTCGGCCGTGAGCTGCCCGGTGTCGACCAGCCGCAGGATGTCCTCGAGCGAATCGCCGGCCATCAGCACCACCCCCGGAAGTTGCGCGGCCCCGCGTCCTCGAGGACCTCGAGCTTGTGGGAGGCCGAGTCGATGTCCAGGTCGCCGCGCTCCAGGGCTCGAAGGATCTCGAGCCTCGCGGCCTCGCGACGATCGCCGGAGCCGGGCGCCCCAAGCGGTGCGTCGGTTCAGGTGACCGCGTCCCGGCGCTCGGGAGCCGGCGGCCGGACGAGGTTGGGCGCGGCCGTCGCTTCCGCCACGACCACGATCGCGCCGGTGTCGGTCGCGCGGGCAGGCGGAGCCGGCGCGTCGGGGCCGCCGGGGGAACGGGCGGCGTGGGCGCCACGGGCGGGGCCGGCGCGACCGGCGTCTCGGACCGGCGTGTCGGCCGCCGGCGCATGCCGCAGCCGGATGTCGCCCGAGGTCGTGCGGATGGATACCCCGATCGTGCCCGAGCCGAAGACCAGCGTTCGCCGGCCTCGGGCGCCCTCGGAGAGATGCGGGCCGGTGACGCGGACCTCGCCGGCGATCGACGCGGTGTCGGCGCGGACCTGGCTCGGCGTCGTGAGCTCGACGTCGCCGCTGACCGAGCTGATCACGTGCTCACGACCCGCACCGAGCGCCGCGCGTGACCCTGCACGTCGCCGCTGGTCGTCGACGCGTCGAGGGCATCGAAGCGGGGGCCACGAAGGGTGACGTCGCCCGAGACGGACCGGGCACGAGCGTCGATGGCCGCCGTCGCCGCGAGCACGACATCACCCGACATCGATTCCAGGCTGACGGGCCCGGCGTCGACCTCGACGCGCAGGTTGCCCGACGCCGACGCCCAGCGGCTCTCGCCGCTGATCCCGGACGCCTCCACGTCGCCGCTGACCGTGCGCAGCGTGAGACGCGGGCCGCGCGGCACGTCGATGTCGAGGTCCGCCGGGCCGTGCAGTCGAAACCGGAACGGCCCGAAGCCGGTGCTCGCCGGGATGTCGCCGATGCGCACCCTGGTCGGGGTCGCCTCGACGACGACCTCGTCGTCGATGTCCTCGCCGCCGCGCGTGCGGACCGCGACGCGGTCGCCGTCCACGCCCCGGACGCGAACGTTCTGCGACGTGAGCGCAATCTCGATATCCGCGCCGGCCGCGAGCTTCACCTCGCGGGCGACGCTGGTCGTGGACTCGGTCATCGGGTTCTCCCCAGGGCGCGGATGGCCTCGGCGGCCGCCTCGGCGCTCAGCTCGTGGCGGGACAGTTGCTCCAGGATCTCCCGGCGCCCCGCCTGGATCGTGTCGGCGGCGGTCGCAGCGGCCTCGGCCGCGTCGGTCGTCGTGTTGCCGGCGTCGTCCAGCGCGCCGGCGACGTCGGCATCGGGCTCATCTCGCGGACCGAAGCCCAGGGCCCGGATCAGGGCCTCCACGCGGGCGCGCACCGTCGGATAGCTGATGCCCAGCTCCCGCTCCATGTCGCGCAGGTTGCCGCGGCTGCGGAGGAAGCTCTCCAGCACGAGGGTCTGGTCGCGCGTCAGGCGAGCGAACCGCCCGACCCCGAACTCGCCCTCGATGACGGTCCCGCAGTCGCCGCACCGGAGGCGCGTGACGGCGAGCTCGCCCGAGCAGACCGGGCAGGTGGCGATGACATCGTGCGGCACGGGCGTTCCTCGTCAGAAGTAATGGTGTCTTTCTCTTTTCTAATACCGCCTTTCTCTTTTGTCAAGCCGTGAGCACATCAGCCGCATCACGGAACGATGAGACGCGCAGGCGGCGGGTCGCCAAGGCGGTCGACATGCTGCCCGAGGGCCGCCGGCCCTGACCGGGCGCCCGACATCGTCATCCGTCCATCGCGGAAGCGGTCGTTCGTGGCCGCGCACCGGCGCCGCCCGTCGGTGGGTGCAGGCGAGCCGATCCGTCACAGTCTGGTCATCGGCCGCCGCCCGGTGGCCAACCGAGACCAGAAAGGAGACGCCCGGATGTCCGCGCAGACCCAGTACCTCGAAGTCGACGCCGTTGGCGTCTTCCCCGCCCTCCTGCTCCTGCTCGTGGTCCTGCTCACGACGCTCGGCATCGTCGCCCACGTCGCGTTCGGCTGACCCGCACCTCCCCTCGTCACAAGCACGAACCCCGCCGGCAACGGCGGGGTTCGTCGCGTCGTGGGCCGTCCGGGATCAGCGAGCCTCCGGGAGGTCCAGCGATTCTCCGGGGCGAGGACGCTGACCGCGATCTCCGGCGCGAACTGGGCAAGGGCGGACTCGAAGGTCCGGCCGGGCTCGTCGAACGCCTCCGGCACGACCCGTCGCAGGCCCACCGGGTAGAACGTGCCCCAGTGGATCGGGATGGCGATGCGGGGACGCAGGATGGCGGCCGCGGCGGCCGCGCTCACGGGGTTGAGGTGGCCCTGGCCGATCCTCGGACCCCAGCCCCACACGGGCAGCATGGCGACGTCGAGACGACCGATGAGCTGGCCCATGCCGGGGAACAGGTCGGTGTCGCCGGGGAAGTACACGGTCCTCGACCCGGCCAGGACGCACCCGATCGCGGGCCCCGTCGGCCCGACCGGCTCGCGTCGCCCGGAGTGCTCCGCGTACACGACCTCGAACCGCACGCGGTCGATCAGCAGCCGATCGCCGGGTTCGACCTCCTCGACCGGCCCGAGCCCCGTCTTCGCGGCCAGTCGCCCGAACCCCTTCGGGACGATCAGCGTGGGCTTGCCCGGGATCTTGCGCAGCGACGGCGGGTCGAGATGGTCGTGGTGGCCGTGGCTGATGAAGATGGCGTCCAGATCCTCGAACAGGGCCGGCAGGATCGCCTGAACCTGCCGCCGGACCGGACCGACGCCCTCGCGCAGGACGGGATCGGTCAGGATCCGCAGATCGTCGATCTCGATCAGCATGGTCGAGTGGCCGAGGAAGGTGATCCGTCCGCGGGACTGTCCGCCATCGACCGCGGGCGACGCGGCGCGGACAGCGTGCCACTGCTCGTCCATGTTGGCCTGTCGGTCCGGCATCGGACCATGGTGCCGCATCGAGCGCGCGCAACGCGCCCGAACGCGCCCGGGAACTTGACTGGCTCCGGCCGGGGAATCGAAACGACGCCGAGCCCGAGTCCGGCGCCGTTCGTGTTTGCGATCGAGCTGCGGCTGATCAGCTCCCGCTGCGCCACTCACCCACGGTGTCGTTGAGGCGGCCGACAACCGAGCGGTAGTAGCGATGGGCCTTGTACGGATCCATGCGGGCCGAGACCCCGTTGATCCGATTCGACGAGAAGCTGATCTTGAAGTCGACGGTCCTGCTGGGATCCGTCCAGAACAGGTCCGACATCGTCATCGACCCCGGCGCCGTGAACAGGCCCTTGAGCACGTAGTTCACGTTGGTGATTCCGCTGGCGAAGACGGCCTGGGCCCCGCCCTTGATGAACCCGTAGCCGTAGTTGTCGACGCGCTTCTTGGCCGTCGACAGCGTCGGGTTGCCGGCTCCCCACTCGTTGTTGCCCGAGGCGTAGCACAGGCGATTGAGGATCACGACGGCGTGCGACGCGAGGCCCAGCCTCGCCATGTAGTACTCGCCGAAGTACTTGGTGTTCGAGTTGCCATGGCCGGCGCTCGCGTTGAGCCCCATCCCGTCCTTGGACGTGTCCGAGAACGGGTGATACGGGCTGGGCCAGCCGTTGCCATGACCGAGATAGATGATGACGTTCGCGCCCTGGGCCGCGTCGTGCACGCGTGACCAGGTGGCGTAGGGGCTGTAGATCTCGACCACCTTGGCGCCGTAGCTGCGAGCCGAATCGGCGAGCTTGCGGGCGCCCCGCTTGTAGTCGGCGGTGGCGGATCCGACGGGACCGACGACGATGACGACCTTGTGGGTCGCGGCCTGGGCCTCCGGGGCCGTGGCGCTCATCGCGATCACGATCATCAGGGCGGCGAAGACGCCGGTCAGCAGCGACCGGGACTTCCTGGCAGACGCCCTCTGGGCGCCTTCTGTGCGATCAGGCAATCGTCTTGCCTCCTCTCTGCCGGAACGCCATGCATTGGGGCAGGGCGACGGTGGGGGTGGTGGCCGTCGACGGCAGGACGGGGCGGCGGGGCCGGGCACGTCGGGTCCGTTGGAGCGGACGACGAGGATCGCTGGGACGATCCGGGGCCGGGTGGGCAAACCACCCGAAAGGGGCGCGACAGGTGCCTGTCCGTGACGACGGCTCTTCGGTTGTGTGGCCTGTCTGCGTTCGGGTGGTTGCGGTCCCCCTTGGACTCGCGAAGTATGCCACGCCGGTCTAGCCGTAAGGAAACGTCACCGGCCCGCGGAACGCCATCCGCCAAAAAGGTCATGCCCCTCCGCGATCGTTTGGTGCGTCTCCGCACCTCGACCTGAGCGGTGGGGAGACCGGCGAGGCACAGTGGCGATTGATGCTGGCGTGGCGCTCGCGACCGAGGGCCTCGCTAAGCGCTACGGGTCGCAGGTCGCGCTCGACGGCCTGAACCTGCGGGTGCCGACGGGCGTGGTGTACGGATCCCTGGGACCGAATGGGGCCGGCAAGACCACCACGATGCGCATCCTCACGGGCCTCATACGTGCCGACAGCGGCAATGTGGAGCTGCTCGGTCGGCCCGTTCAGCCGTGGTCGTCGTGACAAGGGTGCCCGGCGGCGGGAGTGGAAGGGGCGGCGGCCCGACCATGAGTCTCGGGACCGACGCGGCGCTCGTCGTGGTGGCGATCTGGCTCATCGGGGCGCTCGTGGTCGCCGCGCTGTGGACCGAGCGTGCGGAGATCGCGGGGTAGGACATCGCGCGCTGCCGCTGCGAGGGTCCCGCGCCCGTGCCACCGGGCGTGACCCGCAACGCCTGGCCCGGACAGACAGGCACCTTTGCCGGCGCCGCGCGGGAGGTCATTCGCCGTCGCGTCCGACCTGCCACCCAAACGGTGCAGCCGGCGTGCCGGCGCGCGGCCAGAGCGTCGTGACGATCACGAAGGCGGCTGCCACGCCGCCCAGGAACGACGTGCCGAGATCCTGGATCGTGTTTTCGTAGGTGAGCTGGAGGCCGGACGACCCGCTCCTCATGAGCAGGTATTCGCCGATTTCCCAGAGGACGTCGATGGTCGCCCCGAACCCGACGACCAACAGGAACACCGCCCATCGCGGCCCGGCCATCGGCGCGACCGCGAGCCCGAAGGCGAGCGCAAGGCAGAACCAGCCGATTGCGTGTGGCAGGGCATCGAACCCGGAGATCGCGAACAGGCCCAGGACGTTGCCGCCGGCATCGATCGCGAACGGCAGGCCCAGGGCGATGTCGGCCATGTACGGGTACGGCCGGGGACGTCCGCTGAGCAGCCACGCTGCCGGAATGAGCAGCACCAGGGCCGGGTAGATCACGGCGCGGACGCCCATGGCCTTGCCGGCAAAGTGCGACGATCTGGGCTCACGAGGGGTAGAGGGAGAGCACGATCACGGCGGTCTTGATCGCGAGATCGATCACGAGCGGGACCGCCGTCGCCATCGGGGCAGCATGGGCCCGCCCGCGGTCCGTCGCAAGCCAGACGGCGTTGCGACTCCTCGAAGTGCCGGGGCCGCGACTCAGGGCCGACGGACGATCGGCGCCAATGCCGCGTCAGTGAGCCGGACGAGGTCCGCAGCCGCAAGCTCGATCTCCAGGCCCCGACGCCCGGCCGACACGTGGATCGTTGGCCAGCCGGTGGCCGATTTGTCGATCACGGTCGGCAGCGAACGCCTCGTGCCGAGCGGGCTGATTCCGCCCAGCACGTAGCCGGTTGCCCGTTCCGCTTCGGCGGGCGGCGCGATCGTGGCCCTTCGCCCGCCAAGCGCATCGGCCGCGGCCTTGAGGTCGACCTCGGCGTCCGCCGGAACGACCGCCACGCCCAGGCGTCCATCGATCGCGACGACGATGGTCTTGAACACGCGGGCGGGCTCGATCCCGAGGGCTTCGACGGCCTCGAGTGCATACCCGCGGCCGCCCTCACGCAGCGCGGCGGGGTGTCGTGCGCATATTCATGCACCGAAACGCGACGCCAGAGCGTCGCGGGGCATCGATCGCGCGCGTTCCCTGTGCGCCCATCGGCCCACTGTCAGGTATGCTCCGGCCGACCGGTGGTCGCCGCCGCCCCCGCACGACGGGTGGGCGCCGCGCCGGATAACGACACCGACGACGAGGTCGCCGCCCACGCGACCGATATTTCGGAGAACCAGAACACCCTTGCGCTTCGACGAACTTGGCCTGTCCGCCGACCTGTTGCGGACCGTCGCCGGAGGGGGGCTACACCGAGCCGACACCGGTGCAGGAACGGGCAATTCCCATTGGTGCTCGCAGGGCAGGGACGTCCTCGCCGCCGCGCAGACGGGCACCGGCAAGACGGCCGCCTTCACCCTGCCGATCCTCGACCGGCTCCGGCCACAGGCGAACACCTCGTTCTCGCCGGCCGGGCGCCCGGGTCCGCTCTCTCGTCCTGACGCCGACGCGCGAGCTCGCCGTCCAGGTGGCCGAGGGCGTCGAGCCTCAGCCGCCACGTGCCGCTGCGGTCGGCGGTCGTGTATGGCGGCGTGCCGCTCGACCCCCAGATCAAGGAGCTCCGGGCAGGCATCGAGATCCTCGTGGCCGCGCCGGGGCGCCTGCTCCCGCTGGTCGGCCAGCGCGCGGGGAACCTGGGGCAGGTCGAGATCCTGGTGCTGGACGAGGCCGACCGGATGCTTGACATGGGCTTCATGCCCGACATCCGCCGCATCCTCGACCTGCTGCCGTCGCGCCCAGGCGCCTTGCTGTTCTCGGCCACGTTCTCAGACGACATCAAGCGCCTCGCCGGGCTCGATCCTGCGTGACCCGGTGACCATCGAGGTGTCCCGCCACGGCACCGCCGCCGAGAGCGTGCGGCAGCTCGTGTACCCGGTCGATCGCGACCGCAAGGAGGAGCTGCTGGCCCACCTTGATCGATCGAGGGCGACTGGCACCAGGTGCTGGTGTTCACGCGGACCAAGCTCGCCGCCTCGCGCCTCGCGTCGTGGCTGGACCGGCACGGCGTCGCGGCCGACCGCGATCCACTCGGACCGGGCACAGTCCGACCGCACCCAAGGCCCTCGAAGGCGTTCAAGGCGGGCGAGATCCGGGTCCTCGTCGCGACCGACGTCGCCGCGCGCGGGCTCGATATCGAGGACCTGCCTCACGTCGTCAACTTCGAGCTTCCCTGGAACCCCGAGGACTACGTCCACCGGATCGGTCGAGGGGTCCGGGCCGGGCCCGGCGACCGGCGACGCCGTCAGCCTCGTGTGCCATCGACGAGGCGGACCTGCTGCGAGGGCGTGCAGCGCCTGCTGCGGATCGCGATCCCCTGGGAGGGCACCGAGCCCGGCTTCGTCCCGCGCCGGGACGCCGGAGCCCCAGCCGCTTCGGGCGCCGCGCGGTGCGGGCGGATTTATTTCAGGCGGGGGGGGCGCCCCCGCCGGGCGGCATGGCGCCACGGGGACCACAGCGGCCGAGGCAGATAAGGGCCCAGTCGCCCTTGAAATCGCCGGTTACGCCCCGCTAGCCTCAGGGCGAGCGTTCAGCAACCAGACGAGGCGATGACCCAGACGGGTCGACGACGCCCTGGTTGGTCAGCACGGCGATCGTGACACCCGCACCGAGGGCAGGTAGCAGGACGACGTTGCGGTAGCCGAGGTAGCGGCCGAGAATGGCCGAGCGCCGGATAGCCGATCGATCGACACCAGCCTGGTCCCCAGGCCGTAAGGTGAACTGCCGCGTGGGAGTGCCCGCGTGTACGACGCGTACACCGGATAGTCGCCGCCTGCATCGTGGGTAGACGAGACCTTGGCCGCCGTGGGCGAACGCCCTGCATCCAGCGTGCGCGTGTCCTTCGCCGTCGCCGGCGATCGAGCCCGGCGCCGCCAGCGGCGGTGACGACGGAGCGGAACGGCATCACGTCGCTCGGCGGGGCGACCGGAGACGAGGTTTCGACGCCGCCCGTGACCGGGCGACCAGCCGGTAGCCCATGCTGAGGTCGGCCCGCGGTTTCTCTGCCCCCTGGTACCAGGCCGTGCTGGAGAGTCGAGCGGGCCGAACAGTCGGTCGCGGCCTCCTTCGCCGAGAGGGCGGCCGGTCACCGCCTTGGACCAGCTCACCCAGGACGGAGGTAGTTGGTGTTCGAGTAGGCCCAGACCTTGCCGGGACGGATGCGGCCGGGTGGGGACGAAGCCGCCAGGTGCGCTCTCGTCCATCCAGGTCGCGTCCGGGTGGGGGACTGGAGCGCGTGATCGATCCGTGGATTGAAGAAGAGAATCAGTCAGATCGCTGAGTGTGGTCGAGCAGCATCCTAGACCGTGACCCGCCGGTCGATGCCGTAGGCCGGGCAGCAACGGCGCCACATGTTCGTCGAGCTTGAGCTTGCCTTCTTCGATCAACTGGAGGACGACCGCCGGCCGTGAACGTCTTGGAGATCGACGCGAGGGCGAAGCCGGTATCCGGCGTGAACGGCCTCCACCCGTCGGCGATGTCCGCAGAGCCCGACGCGCCGAGGGAGGCCGGCGCCCGTCGTCCCACAGCGATCGCGACCGAGACGCCCGGGAGGCCAGGTTCTTCACCCGCCAGGCGTCCAGCACGGCGCTGCAGACGCGTTGTGGTTGGGCGAACGGTCGTCGTCCCAGCCCCGGGGCGGGGGCGACCGCGGGTGGCTGTGGGAGGCCGGTGGGGCTGTGGGCGCGGGCGTCGGCTGGGCGATTGGGACGGGCTTGGGCGTCCGCAGGTCGGCGCTCGCGAGTTGCCTCGACCTGGGTGGGGGTTGCACCCGGGAGCGCTGGCTGCCGATTGAACGGCCGACGGCGCGGAGGCGGTCGCCGCGGCCAGGTGGCGGCAGCGGCGACACCCGAGGGCGCGGGCGTCCCGACCCGCCGAGGCAGCGCGACACTCCGCGATGAGCGACGGCGATGACGAGGACGGTCGCCGCGCCCCAGTCAGGAGAGGGCGAGGCCGAAGCGAGGCCGCGGCCCCCTCGGAGGCCGGCCATCGGGGCGGTCGCTAGACATCGCGGCCGGAGAGGGCGGGCGCGGCTTGGGTTCGTTCGGCATGATTGGTGAGACGATACGCTGACACGCGAAGGAGACGCGCCTTTGCAGGCCGGTCGACGCGGCCCGCTCCACCCCAGACACCGGGGACCACGACCCACTATGCCCATCGCACCCCACCGCTGCCGACCTGCTCCGAGACGTCGGCCTCATCGCCGACGGTCCGGGCGACCTGGGGTCAAGCCCGTGCGGCTTTTCCGCCCCCCGGCGTGTTCGTCCATCGAGCTCGCCGCACCGGACGCCGGCCCCGACGCTGGACGTCGCCCCTGATCGGCAAATGGCTGGAGCGCGTCGCGCGCCTGCTGCTCGACGGGGTGCGCCCGACGTCGAAGGACCTCCAGCAGCGCCTCGCCTCGTTCTGGCTGCCCGATCCCAGCCGATCGATCCTACATCGGCAGCACGTTGGGCTCGGTCGCGGGGCCAGCATCGCGGCGATCGTCAAGACGGTGCCAGGGCAACGCCAAGCCCGCGGCATCGGGCGTCTGGCTGCACTTCCTGCGCAACACGGACAGACCTTCAGAGTGTGGTGGGCGGCGACCGATGCGCCCGAGGAATACGAGGACGGGCTGCTCGAAGCCTTCGCGGGCGGCATCACCGATGCGGACCGGGCGGCGGTCGGCAAGGGGTCCGCGGGCGCGGCGGCAAGCGTAGCTGCCGTGGGCCGTCCTTCGTTCACCGTCGGGGATACGCAAGGAGACGGGGATCGCCAACCCGATGTTGGCCGAGGTCAAGCCGCCCGAGCCCAAGGGCCCCAGTGTCGCGGATCGTAGAGAGTACCGGCGGGCGAAGCCGACGGCGCCAGGGACGAGGCGAAGCGTCGTCGCACGCCCATCGCCCGGCCGGGGTGTGGGGCGGGTGGCGTCGGCGGCCGGCTACGCTGCCCAGGGTTCGCCGCGCAAGCCGCCGCCGGAACCCGTGCTCGTTTCGGCCGAGGGCCTCGAAGCGCCTGCAGGCCGAGCTCGCCGGCCTGCTCGCGGAGCGGCCAGGTGTGATCAAGCGCATCGCGACGGCGCGCGAGCACGGCGACCTCAAGGAAGACGCCCAGTACCACGCGGCGCGCGAAGAGCAAGGAACCCTCGAGGGCCGGATCAAGGCGCTGGAGAAGACCAAGCTCAAGGTCGCCCCCAGGTGGTGGCGCCGACGGAACGCGGCGCGCGGAGTGGAGCTCGGATCGCACGTGACCGTTTCGGTCGACGGCGACGAGATCGACGCTTCCAGGTCGTCGGAGTCGGCGGAGGCGAACAGCCGCGAGGGGCGCATCTCCTCGGTGTCGCCGGTCGGGGCGGCGCTCATGGGTCGCCGCGTTGGCGACGCCGTGACTATCGTGACGCCGGGTGGCGAGATCCGCTACAAGGTGCTCGCGATCGACTTGAGGGCTGCGCAGAGCGGGGGACAGTCGCAGGCGGCCACGTCGCGGCCCCACCCGGCAACTGCCCGACTAGATGTGATCACCACGGACGTTGTTGACCAACGGCCGAGGGGCAGAGGCCGCCGAGCGCGGTGTGCGGGCGGCGCTGATTGTAGAAGTCGACGAAGCCCGGCAGGGCGTCGAGCGCGCGGCGTTCGTGCGTGTAGGTCGGGCGTACGCCCACTCGCGGACGAGTGTCCCGATGAACCGCTCGGCCTTGCCGTTGGTCTGCGGTCGATACGGCCGCGTCCGGCTCTGGCGCCGCTCGCCGAGGACCGCCCGATACGCCGCTCGAGCGGTATGCCCAGGCGTTGTCGGTCATGACCCGCTCGACGGCGATGCCCTCGGCTGCGAACGTTGTCAGGGCCAGCTCGGGCGCGCCGCCGCACTGGCGGCGCTCTCGTCGGCGACCTGGACCACGACCGAGCGCCGGCTGCGGTCGTCGACGACACCTCGAAGTGGTCATAGCCGGTCCGGCGCGATGCTGTCGCCGGGCCTCGGTGGCCGGCCGAGGGCCCGGTGGCCGCCGCCGTCGGGGATCCGGCCAGCTTCTTGTGGTCCTGGTGGACGAGGGCGCCCGGGTGGCAGGCCTCGTAGCGCCGGACCGGCAGCCCGGTCGGCCGATCGAGATCGGCCAGCCGCGGCACGCCGTGCGGCGGAGAACCGCCGCGACGGTCGACGGCGGGTGGCCGAGCAGCGGCCCGAGGCGATCGGGACCCCAGCGCCACTCGGCCGAGCGGCGAGGATCCGCTCGACCTCGGCCGCCGGCGTCGCCCGGGCGAGCGGTGCGGCCGCGAACTCCGATCGGCCAGCCCGGCGGGCCTTCGAGCCGGTAGCGGCGGACCCACTTGTAGCCGGTCGCCCGGCTGATCCCCTGGGCCTCGGCGGCGGTCGCCACCGGCCAGCCTGACGATCACCCGCGTCACCAGCAGTTGCGACCGAAGCGTTGAGACGGGCCGTACGATGAGCCACGAGAGCCTCCTCACGGTGCGGAGCTTCAACACCCCGTACCGTGCCCGGAGGCTCTCGGTTGTCAACAACGTCCGTGGTGACGACACTGAGACGCTCTTTTGGGCGGCGTTCCGTGAATAGCGACAGCACGACGAGCACCACCCCGAGGCCGATAGGCCAGGTCGGCAGGTTCTCCAGCGAACGTTCAGGAACCGCTGGCCCGACAGGCCGATCACGCCCTCGAAGAACAACGCGAACCCGAAGAACAGGGCGATCCCGGTCGCGGTCATGCGCAACCCGTCGCGGACGAGCTCCCCGTCGCCCCGGGCCATGCCATAGAACAGCATCCCCAGGCCCACCGCCGTCGGGGCGACCAGCGCCCAGGCGTAGGCCCAGCTCCGCGTACAGGTTGTAGGCCGACTGGACCCACAGGACGATCCCGACATCGCCAGCATGGCGCCGGGGGATCGCGAGACCGCCGGCCCAGCCGCGGGGACGGGTCGCAAGGATGCGACGACCATCGCGGCGCCGGAACGATCAGCCACAGCGGCCACGCCGAGGCGCCCAGCGTGACGTCGGCCGGGCCGACGAGCACGATCGCGCCGACGACGACGAGGATGATCCCGACCACGATGCCGCGCGGGCGCCGGGCCGCTGGCGCCGGCGGGGCCGGGGTGGAGCCTCGTCCAGGGCGCGGCGGGCCGCCGCCGAAACGGGCGCCGCGCCCGCGGCGGAGGGCTCGGCGGCGCGGGCTCGACGCCGCGGCGGGCTCGACGGCGGCGGCTCGACGGGGCTGGCTCGCGGTGGCATCGGATCGAGCGGTCGGAGGCACGGCACCTCCGGGGGCGCCGGGGTCGGCCGGCGGCGGGGTCATCGGATCGGGCGTGGTCATGGCGCAAACCTCCCCAGGACCCGCATCCTACGGCGGGTGGGGCCGGGTGTCAGGTGCCGGGCGACTCTACGAGCTTGTGCTCCACCGCGCAAAGGGCGGCCTGGGTCCGGCTCGCCAGGCCGAGCTTGCCCAGGATGTTGCTGACGTACGTCCGCGCGGTCCGCTCGGTGATGAACAGCGCGTGCGCCGATCTCCTTGTTGCTCATCCCCTGCGCCGACGAGGCGCAGGACGTCCTTCTCGCGCTCGGTCAGCGGCTCGACCGGGCTCCGGCTCCGTCTTCGCCGCGCATCCGCTGGGCGAGCAGCCGCGCGACCGGCGGGTCGAGGTGGACCTCGCCGGCGTAGCGCCGCCCGGATCGCCGGCGCGACCTCCTCGGCGCTCGGCGTCCTTGAGCAGGTAGCCCGTCGCGCCGGCCTCGAGCGCCGCCGTGACCTTCTCCTCCTCGATGAAGCTGGTCATCGCGACGATCTCGATCTCGGGGTCGCTCGGCCTTGATCCGGCCGATCGCGGTCAGCGCCGTCCATGTTCGGCATCAGCAGGTCCATCAGGATGACGTCGGGCGTCGAGCCGCCGGGCCATCGCCACGCCCTCGCTGCCGTCGGCCGCCTCGCCGACGACCTCGATGTCGTCTAGGAGGTCGAAGAAGGCCCGCAGGCCCGTCCGGACGACGGCATGGTCGTCGACGAGCAGCACGCGGATGGGCGGGGCTTCGTCCACGGGCTGCTCTCCGGGGGGTCGGGAGATTGCGGTGATTGGCGCTGACGGGCGGAAATCGACTGCATCGGCATCCTACTACAGGACCAGGCCCGGTCCGGGGACCGGCTCGGCGGCTGGGCCGATCGGCGGTGCCAGGCCGGCGCTCCGGAGGCATCGGCGACCGCGACGTCGAGGTCGCCGGGCTTGAGCGACTTGCGCATGAAGCGTGGGCGCCGGCGCTGAGCGCGGCGTTCTCGAGGTCGGGCGACCAGCCGACGGCCAGGATGTGCGACGGCCGGGATCGATGGCACGCAGGCGCCGGATCAGCGCGACAGCCGCCGGGACCTCGGGCAGGCGGGGGTCGACGATCACGACGTCAGGGTGCTTGTCGACGGACGATCGCGATGGCCTCGGAGATCTGGCCGGTGCTGCCCACGACGGAGAAGCGGTGACGGATCCCGAGGATCCCGACCAGGCTCTCGCGCGTGCGGTCGTCGGCGTCGACGACCAGCACGCGGATGCGGGCGGCAGCCGGTGACGCGGCTGCGGCGGCGGGGGCGGGACGTGGTCTGACATGACACGATCGTGGCGGACAACGCCCGGATGCGGGGCAGTGACGCGCGCCGGACATGGCAATCCGGCAAATGACGCAGCGCCGGTGCGACATTCGTCGCGGCCGGCGCCGCTAGGCGCCGTCGCCGTCGCCCCGCCGTCGTGCGCCCGTCGGGGACGACCACGTCGATCGTCGTCCCCTGATCGCGGACCGAGGCGACCGTGATGCTGCCGCCCAGCCGTTCGGCGCGGGCCTGCATTCCGGCGAGGCCCAGGTGGCCGTCCGGGACCGTGGTCGGGTCGAACCCGCGCCCGTCGTCGATGACGCGCAGGTGGATTCCATCGGCCACCCGGCCGACCTCGACCCGCACCTGCTTCGCCGCCGCGTGCTTGACCACGTTGTGGAGCGCCTCCTGGGCGATCCGGTACAGCCCCTCTTCGACGTCGAGCGACGGCCGGTCCGCGAGTTCGCCCTCGACCACGACCGGCAGCCCGATCCGGCCCGACAGCGCCGCGCTGTGCGTCCGCAGCGCCTGGATGAGCCCGTTCTCCTCGACGTTGCCCGGCCGCAGCTCGAAGATCAGAGCCCGCATCTCGGCCAGGGCCTCGCGCTGCAGCTCGCGCAGCGACGCCAGCTTGCCTGGCACCTGCGAGGGGTCCTTCACCAGGAGCAGCTCGATGCTGCGGGACAGCAGCGTCATGGAGAACAGGGCCTGGGTCACCGAGTCGTGCAGCTCGCGGGCGAGGTGTGACCGCTCCTCAGACGAGGCGAGCTCCACCGCCTGGCGGCGGATGTCCTGCTCGAGCCGGTCGCGCTCGCTGACGTCGCGGGCGGCACCGTGCGCGCCGATGAACCTGTCGTCCTGGACCATGCCGATGCTCGTGATCTCCATCGCGAGCTCGCGCCCGTCGCGACTGACCACCTTGAGCCGCGTGCGATGCACCTCGTGCGGGTGGGTCCGCAGGGCCCGGAACCGGGCCATGGCGGCGCGACGGTCCTCGGGCGGGGCGAGCTCGCTGAACGAGCGGCCGATGAGCTCCTCCGGCTCCCAGCCCAGGATCGAGCCCGACTGGTCGGACACGAACGTGAGCCGGCCGAAGTCGTCGGTCATCCACACGAGGTCGGGCGACGACTGGACGAGGTAGCGGTATCTGACCTCCGAATTCGCGCAGCTCGCGCTCCAGGCGCTCCCGTTCGGCGATGTCCCGGGCCGAGCCGTGGACGCCGGCGAAGTCGCCGTTGCCATCGAGCTGCGCGACCGAGTGGATCTCGACCGGAACCGAGCCGCCGTCCTTGCGCATCAGCTCCAGCCGCAGGACCTGCGGGACCGTGGGGTTGGCGGCGACCCGCTCCCACCGCTCGCCGGCCACGGACATGGTCGCCGGGGCGACGATCTTCTCGAACGTCTCGCCGATCAGCTCGTCCGGCCGCCAGCCGGTGAGGCGCTCGACGGTGTCCGAGATGTAGATGAAGCGGGTCAGGGCGTCCGCGCTGAACACGATGTCGGGGGCGTTCTCGACGAGGAACCGGTAGCGCTCCTCCGAGGACCGCAGCTCGAGCTCGAGGCGCTCACGTTCGCTGATGTCCCGGGCGACGCCCCGGATCGCCACGAGCTGCCCGCCGTCGTCGACCTGGCCGACTACGCTCACCTCGAACGGGATCCTGTGCCCGTCCTTGTGCCGGATCAGCAACCGATCGGTCGATGGGTGGCCGGGGTTGGCCGCAATCTCCGCCAGGCGCTCGCGGGCCTGCGGAAACGCCTCGAGGTCGATGAACTCGGTGAACGAGTGGCCGATCAGCTCGTTGGGCAGCCAGCCGATGACCTCCTTGGTCCGATCCGAATAGAAGGTGTAGATCCCGCGGCCATCCATTTCGAAGATCAGGTCGGGCGAGGACTGGACAAGCGAGCGATACCGCTCCTCGGACTCGTGCACGATGCGCTCGAGGCGCTCGCGCTCGCTGACATCGCGGACCGTGCCCTGGGCGCCCTTGAACTCGCCGTCCTCGAAGATGCCGACCGCCGAGAGATCGGTCGGGAAGGTGCTGCCGTCCTTGCGGCGGACGACGAACCGCAGCCGCAGGGAGCTGGTCCCGGGATCGTGGAGGTCTGCCCACGACTGCAGCGCCGTGCCCATCGACTCCTCGGCGACGATCGCGGAGAAGTGCATGCCCGTCATCTCCGCGGCCGTCCAGCCGAACAGGCCCTCCGCGGTGTCCGCGAGGAACGTGAACCTGCCGTCGGCGTCGTTGCGCCAGATCACGTCGGGGGTCGTCTGGACCAGGCCGCGGTAGTTGGCCTCCGAGGCCTCGACCCGCTCGAGGAGGTCGGAGTTCGAGAGGGCGATCGCGGCATGGTCGGCGAGCGCCTGGAGGGTCGCCAGCCGGTCGGGCGCAATGGAGCCCGGCTGCCGGTAGCTGACGGCGAGCGTGCCGATGACCTCGCCGCCCGGTGCCCGGAGCGGGGCCGCCGCCATGGCGCCGATGCCCATCCGCGCGGCAACCTCGAGGTCATCCTCGTCGCGCGGGATGCGCGGATCCGTGGCGTAGCTGGGCGTCCAGACCACCCGGCCCTGGCCGGCGGCGAGGCCGTTGATGCCGCCATCGATCGGGAACTCCTGGCTGCGCAGCCACTCGCGGGTCTCGTCGCTGGTGCCGCCCGCCAGCACCACCGGACGCAGGAACGTCCGGTCCTCGGACATCCGCGTCAAGTGAGCGCCGTCCGAGGACAGGACGCGCCGCGTCTCGTCGACGATCAGCCCGAGGATCGCGTCGGCGTCGCGGATCGAGGTGACGCGGGCGGCGATCTCGCGCAGCGTCCGCTCCGTCTCGGCGCGCCGAGTCGTCTCCTCGCGCGATCGTCCGAGCTCGCGGATCAGCTCCGCGTTGTGGATGGCGATGCTCGCCAGGTCGGCGAGCGCCGCGAGCAGCTCGCCCTCCCGCTCGCCGAAGCGGCCGATCTCGCCCGAGAAGACCGCGAGCGTGCCCAGGACCACGGCCTCGCCGACCATCGGCGCGAAGGCGATCGAGCGGATGCCGATGCGCTCGAAGAAGTCGCGGTGGAGCGCCCCGTCGGAGAAACGGGCGTCGGTGCCGTACTCGTCGGTGATGACCACGCGCCGCTCGCGGATGGCGAGGTGGACGCCGGAGCCACCCACACCGCGCGTCTGCCACTCGCTGCGCGTCGCGTCGTCGATGCCGGCGTCGTGGGCCCACACCGCCTCCCCCGTCGCCGGGTCCAGGAGGTCGATCACCGCGCCCGACGAGCCGAGCAGGCGGGCGGCCTCGTCGACAACGTCCTGCAGGAGCTCGGCCGGGTCCTGGATGGTCATCATGCGGCGCGCGATCTCGCGCAGGGCGCGTTCCGCGTCGGCGGTACGCTCGAGGGCACCTTGGGACGAGGCGAGACGATCGACGAGGCGCGCATTGGCCAGGGCGACAGCCGCCTGGCCGGCGAGCGCGTCGAGCAACCGCAGCGCGTCCTCACCGAAGGCATCGCGATCCCGGTGGCCGGCCTGGAACACGCCCACGAGGCCGTCCTCGCCGATGACCGGGGCGGTGATCACCGAGTGCAGGCCGACCTCCTGCACGCCCTCATCGCCTTCCTTGTAGTGCTTGAAGCGCCGGTCGGCCATGTAGTCGCCGGTCGCCACCGGGCGGCCCTCGCGCACGGCCACGCCGGCCAGGCCCACGGGCTCCTCGTCGAGCGGCGTATCGAGCACCGGGGCGTCGTTGAACGGGCTGTTCTCGGGGTACGTCCAGATCACGGTGCCCGACACGGGCTCCACGAGGTCGAGGCGCGCGCGCTCCGCGCCCAGCAGCCGGGCGGCCTCGTGCACGATCCGCAGCAGCAGCTCCCCGAGATCGCTGCCGATCGTCGCCAGGCGGCCACCGATCTCGCGCAGCGTCCGCTCCTCCTCCGCGCGGCGAGCCAGCGCCTCGCGAGATCGCCCGAGCTCCTCGATCAACCGCGCGCGTCCGAGCGCGACGGCCGCCTGACCGGCGATCGTCTCGAGCAGGGCGGCGTCGTCGGGCCCGAAGGCGTCGACCACGGTCGACCAGACCGTGATGGCGCCGAACGGACCCTGGTCGCCGTGGAGCGGCGTCGCGATCACGCCGTGGATGCCCTTGGTCCTGACGTAGGTGTCGGGGCCGTGTCCGTGGACGAGGTTCGGATCCTCGAGGTAGTCACGGCTGATGTAGGTCTCGCCGGTGACGACGGCGCGGCCCGACGCCCCGACCTCGAGGCTGTCGTTGGGGTCCTTGGGCCACTCGGTCTCGAGGATCTTCTCGTCCCCGGACGCGAGGAGGCCCTTGAGCAGGTTCACCTCCGGATCGACGATGTCGATGCGGGCGCCGTCCCCGTCCAGGAGGCGCAGCGCCTCGTCGATGGTGAACTGGACGACAGCCTCGGGATCGCGCGCGCCCGAGATCCGCGTGCCGAGCTCGCGCAGCGAGCGCTCGACCAACGCCTGGCGCTCGCCGGCCTGGCGCGAGCGGTCGAGCTCCTCGATTAGCCGCGCGTTCGCCATGGCGAACGCCGCGTGCTCCGCAAGCGAGCGGACGAGCGCGATCTGGGGAGCCGTGAAGGCATCGGGCCGGCGGGAGAACGTGCCCAGGGCGCCGAAGACCTCCATCCCGGCCACCAGCGGCGCGACGACCAGCGAACGCAGTCCGACCTCGTCGACGAACCGGTCCGGTCCGGCCGCGTGCGGAAAGGACGTGTCGTTGCCGTAGTCCTTGGTCACCACCATGCGCCGCTCGGCGACCGCCTTGCCGAACATGCCGGTGCCGACCGGCAGCCGGAGCTCCCGGATCCAGTGCCCGGGCGGCGGGTCCGCGAGGCCCGCCGAGTGCGTGAAGTGGAGGACGTCGGTGGCGGGGTCGAGGAGGTACAGGAACGCGCCATCGGCATCGAGGAGCCGTGCCGCCTCCTCGGCGGCGTTCTGGAGGAGCCGGTCCTGCTCGCCGCCGATCCGGATCGCGAACGACGGACGCGGCGGGGCAGCGCCGCGGGTCGCCTCGCGCCGGGCGCCGTTCGATGCCTTGGACGCCGGCTTGCCGGCTTCGTTCGTGCTCGCGGACTTGGGATGCGACTTGGTGGCCACGACCCGACGAGTCTAAACGGCCCGAGGGCATGGGTCGCCCTGCGGCCTCGCGGCTGCTCGGTGCGTACGTCATCCGTCCCGGACGGTCATCGACGGACGTCGACCCCGGGGTCGCGATTCGACGACCTCGCGGCGAGGCCGTTCGTGGACAGGGACTGGCCACCACCGTCCGGCGTGGAGCGCGCCGTGCCGCCGTACGGTGCGGACGTCGTCGATCCACCCGACGGCAGGCAGAAGGTCAACGTCAACCCCCGTCCGTCCACCCGGAGGTCCATCACCGTGTCCGACTCCAGCAAGAGCGACCTCACCGTCGCCGGCGTCGCGCTCCGCTTCGGCATCGTCGCCCTCACCCTGGGCACCGCCTACATCCACAGCACCCTCGGCGGGCTGCTGTTCACCCTCAACGCCACCGGCTACGCGGTCGCCGCCGTCGCGATGATCGTGCCGCTCGCCCTGGCGATCCGCTTCCGCTGGTTCGTCCGCCTCGGGCTGATCGGCTACGCCCTCGCATCGATCATCGGCTGGGTCATCATGGGCCCCCGCTACGACACCGCCTACCTCGCGAAGGCCATCGAGGTCAGCCTGATCTTCCTGCTGGCGATCGACTTCCTGCGCGCCGATGGCAACCCCGTCAACGTCATCCGCCGCGAGCTCGCGATGGGTTTCTCGAAGGTCGCCCAGCTCCGCAGCGCCTCCCCGGCCTGACCGACCAGCGTCCGCACGCAACCACGAGGAACCGACCGATGAAGCGCCTGATCGCCACCATCGCGCTCGCCGCCGTCGCGCTCGCCGCGGCCGCGTGCGGCAACACCAACGCCGGCCAGCCGGCCGCCCCCGCCGCCTCGCTCGACCCGAACGCCCCCGCGATCGTCGCCAGGGACATCAAGTTCGTCACGACCGAGGTCAAGGTTCCGGCCGGCAAGGCCTTCGAACTCTCGTTCGACAACCAGGACGGCGCGCCGCACAACGTCGCCATCTACAGCGACTCGTCGGCCAGCAAGGCCCTGTTCCAGGGCGAGATCTTCAGCAGCGCGACCCGGGTCTACCAGGTTCCGGCCCTCGCCGCAGGCACCTATTTCTTCCGGTGCGACGTGCACCCGGACATGACGGGAACGATCGTCGCCGGCTAGGCCCGATCGCTCCGAGCCTTCTCGTCCTCGCGCTCCCGCCCCGGTCCGCTTCGGTGGACCGGGGCATCCGTTTGCCTGGGCGCCGTCTGCAACGCGCTTTTCGCGATCCTGCAACCCTCGGAGGCCCACGTGCAACGGGTCGCGGTCCTATTGCGAGCGAGGCTGGAGGGGCCAACCCGACCGGCGCCCGAGGGCGCCCTGAACGGAGGTCCCCATGGCTCGCCGACTCGTCACCGCCGTCGCCGCGCTGCTCGCACTGCTGCTGCTTGCTGCGCCGGTCTCGGCCCATCAGTTCCCCGCTCGCATCGACCTGCCCGACGGCTGGGCGCCCGAGGGCATCACGGTCGGCAACGGCACGACCGCCTATGTTGGTTCGCTCGCCGACGGCGCCATCGCCAGGGTGAACCTGCGCACGGGCGCCGTCAGCCCGCTCGCCGCCGGCGCACCCGGACGCGTCTCGGTGGGTCTCGACTTCGAGCGACGGGCGCATCGCCTGTGGGTCGCAGGCGGCGCCACCAGCGAGGTCCGGGCATACGACGCGCGCTCGGGAGCCCTGCTGCAGACCTACAGCTTCACCTCGGGCTTCCTCAACGACGTTGTGGTCACTCGCCGGGCCGTGTACGTGACGGATTCCAACGTCCAGCAACTGATCGTGATCCCGCTGACGAGGAATGGCGCCGTCCCCGATCCGTCCTCGGCGTTCACCCTGCCCCTGACCGGAGACATCGCCTATCAGGCGGGGTTCAACGCCAACGGCATTGTCAAGGCGCGAGGCTGGCTGATCCTGGTCCAGTCGAACACCGGCCAGCTGTTCCGGGTGAATCCGCGAACCGGCGAGACGACGAACATCGACCTCGGCGGCGCAGACGTCACGTCGGGTGATGGGCTCGAGGTCGTGGGGTCGCGGCTGTTCGTCGGGCGGAACATCAACGAGGTTGACGTCTTCCGCCTCGGCACCCACCTCGGGTCCGCCCGCCTGCTGCGGACCCTGACCTCGCCGGACCTCGACACCCCGACGACCCTCGCCTACCGCGCCGGCCGGCTGTGGGTGGTGAACGCCCGGTTCTCGACGCCACCGACGCCGACGACCGAGTACTGGCTCACGCGCCTGCGCTGACGCTGTCCGGGGGCGGGCATCCGCTCGCCTGCCGGCACCCTGGGCGTGGCGGGGCGCCGCGCCGACGGATCGGGTTATCGTGGTCGCCCGCCGTCGCCGGGCGGCGCCATGGCGGGGAGACCATGCTCGAGATCCGCGGACTGACCAAGCACTATGGGCCTGTGACGGCGCTCGACGGCGCCTCGCTCACGGCCCGGCGGGGCCGGCTGCTCGGGTTTCTCGGCCCGAACGGCGCGGGCAAGACCACCACCATGCGCTGCATCTTCGGTCTCGCGGTCCCCGAGTCGGGTGAGGTCAGCTGGGACGGGCGGCCGGTCGACGCGACGACCCGGCTCCGGTTCGGCTACATGCCCGAGCAACGCGGGCTGTATCCGCGGATGCGGGTCGGCGAGCAGCTCGCCTATTTCGCCCAGCATCACGGGCTGTCGGGCCGCGACGCGAAGGCCAGGACGGCGGCCTGGCTGGACCGCCTCGGCCTGGCCGACAGGGCCAAGTCCAAGCTCGAGGACCTGTCCCACGGCAACCAGCAGCGGATCCAGCTCGCGATCGCGCTCGTCCACGACCCGGAGCTGCTGGTGCTCGACGAGCCGTTCTCGGGCCTCGACCCGCTGGGCGTCGCGACGATGACCGAGATCCTCCGCGAGCGCACCGCGGCGGGCGTCGGCGTCGTGTTCAGCTCCCACCAGCTCGACCTCGTCGAGGAGGTGTGCGAGGACGTGGTCATCGTCAGCCGTGGCCGCGTGGTCGCCGACGGCGAGATCCACGACCTCAAGGCCGCGAGCGGCCGGCGCCATCTCGAGGTCGAGGTCGCCGGCAACGGGGGCGCCTGGCTCGACGGCACCAACGGGTTCTCGGTCGTCGAGCGCGATGGCGACTGGGTGAAGCTGCTGGTGGATCAGCGCGCCGACCTCGGCGCGATCCTGGCGGCGGCGGGTGCTGCAGGCGAGGTGCGCCGGTTCTCGTTCGAGCCTCCCCGGCTCTCGGAGCTGTTCATGGAGGCCGTGACCGCACCGCAGCCGTCCGCCGTGGAGGCGGGGCGATGAACCGGCTCCGGGCGGTCCGGCTGGTCGCCATGCGCGAGATCCTCGAGCGCGGCCGCAGCCGCGGCTATGTCCTGTCGCTCGTGTTCACCGCGTTCCTGCTCGTGGCCGGCTTCGTGCTGCCGTCCATCCTGCTGGGCAACGACGAGTCGCCGAATCTCGCCCTGGTGGGGACGCCGCCTGCCGGCCTTGAGGCGTCGATCGAGAGCGTCGCCAGCCAGTACGACCTGACCCTCGACATCAGCACGGTCCCCGATCGCGCGGCGGCCGATGCGGCGGTCCGCGCCGGGATGGTCGACGCGGCCCTCGACGTCCCGTCGGACCTGTCCAACGCGGGACAGCTGATCGTGCTCGAGGAGGCCGACGACCGGCTGCGGGCGATCACGGCCGCGGCCGTCGTCGGGCTGCGCGCCGGTGGGGATGCCGGGCTGCTGGACGCGCCCTCGATCTCGGCGCTCGAGCCCCCGACCGAGGAGCACACCACCGCGGTGATCTTCGCCAACGCCGGCATCATCCTGATGTTCATCGGGATCTTCACGTACGGCACGTGGGTGCTGACGGGCGTCGTCGAGGAGAAGCAGAGCCGGGTCGTCGAGGTGGTCCTCACGACGGTCCGCCCACGCGACCTGCTGATCGGCAAGGTGCTGGGAATTGGGCTGCTGGCGCTCGTCCAGCTCGTCGTCCTCGTGATCGCCGGGATCATCGCCGCGCAGGTCAGCGGCCGCCTGTCGCTGCCCGCCACGACCACGACGGCGGTGATCATGCTGTTGACCTGGTTCGTGCTCGGCTTCGCGTTCTACAGCACGGCGATGGGGTTCCTGGGCTCGCTCGCGTCGCGGGTCGACGAGGCCTCGAACGCCTCGCTCCCGGTCACGATGCTGGCGACGCTGTCGTACCTGGTCGCGATCCTGGTCGTGACCCAGGAACCCAATGGCGTGGTCGCCAACGTGATGACGTTCTTCCCGCCGTCGGCACCGATGGTCGTGCCGCTGCGCGCGGCCCTCGACGCGATCCCGCCGTGGCAGATCGGGGCGTCCATCGTGCTGATGCTGATCGCCATCTGGGCCCTGTTCGTGGTCGGCGGACGCGTGTACTCGGGGGCGGTCCTCCAGACCGGCGGCCGGATGAAGCTGCGCGACGCCTGGCGCGCGTCACGCTGAGCCGGACGGGCTACCCGGCTGCCTGCACCTCCGCGTAGCGGAAGCAGCTCACGACATGGTCGTTGACGAGCCCGGCCGACTGCATCAACGCGTAGCAGATCGTCGGTCCGACGAACCGGAACCCGCGCGCCTTGAGGTCACGGCTCATGGCCCGTGATGCGTCGGTCTCCGCCGGGATGCTGCCCATCGCCGACCACGCGTTGACGAGGGGCGAGCCGCCGACGAACGACCACAGGTGGTCGGCGAGGCTCGACCCAGCCGCCTGGAGCTCCAGCGTCGCCTTGGCGTTGCCGATCGCCGACACGATCTTGCCGCGGTTGCGCACGATCGAGGCGTCTGCCATGAGGCGGTCCACGTCGGCCTCGTCGAACTCCGCGACCGCCGCCGGGTCAAAGCCGGCGAAGGCGCGCCGATAACCCTCCCGCTTGCGCAGGATCGTCCACCACGACAGGCCGGCCTGGGCACCCTCGAGGACCAGCAGCTCGAACAGGTGCCGCTCTTCGTGGATCGGCACCCCCCACTCGCGGTCGTGGTAGGCGCGGTAGTCCGCCTCCGCGGTGTCGGCCCACCCGCATCGGATCAGGCCGTCGTCCGGCTGCTCGTCCAGCGTCATCGACGAATCGTAGCCGGGGCCACTCATCGGGCGCTTATCATCGCGCCCGTGACCGCCGAGTCGGACCCCTACGCGGTGCTTGGCGTCCGTCCGGACGCGAGCCCGAGCACGATCGCGAGCGCCTACCGGACACTTGCCCGGCGCCATCACCCCGACGTGTCGCGGGCCTCCGATGCCGAGCGCCGGATGGCCGAGATCAACGCCGCCTGGACCATCCTGCGCGACCCGGCCCGGCGGGCGGCGTGGGATCGCAACCACGCCACCGACCTCGCCGCGAGCGCAAGAGCCTGGGCCTCGACGGGGTCCGGCCGCGGCGCGACCGACGGCTATCGGTCGGGGCACTCCGGCGCGATGGGCGGCGGGACCGCGTGGCGCCGGGGGCCGAACGGAGAGGGAGCCGCCGGACCGCCGCCCGGGAATCCGCGGGGCAGCGTCCTCACCTTCGGGCGCCACATCGGCTGGTCGCTGGGCGAGATCGCCCGGGTCGACCCCGGCTACCTCCAGTGGCTGGCCACGCACCGGGAGGGCGGCCGCTACCGGGACGAGATCGACGCGCTCCTGGGCGCGATCTACGGACGCCCGGATCCGGCGGAGCATGGCCAAGAGGAAACGGACCAGGTTCGGCTGACGCGTCAGGCGCCGGGCCGCCCGGCGCCGAGGCCCGCGAGGAACGACGCAACTCGATCGAGCACGTCGTCGCGGACGGACAGCAGGCCGTGGCCCAGCTTGGGGTAGGTCACCAGCGAGCCCCGGCGCAGCGTCGGCATCGCCGCCTCCAGGAGGTCGATCCGGGCGAACGGGTCTGACGTCCCGGACAGCAGCAACGCCGGGACGTCGATGGCGGGCCAGTGTGCGATGCGCGCATCCGCGGTCTCGGGGCCACCGGGGCGGTGCAGCGGGTAGGACAGGCACACGAGGCCGACGTACGGGTGCGTCCGCTCGACGGCGCCGGGCGCGCGGACGCCGGCGACGGCCAGCGAGGCGACCCTCCCGCCAAACGAGTGCCCGCCAACCACGGCACCCGGCTGGTCGGGAACCTGGGCCTCGTAGGCCGCGACCGTGTCCTCGGCCTTGCGCTTGGGCAGCTCGAGCGCGTGTGCGTCGACGCCGCGGTCGCGCAGACCATCGACCCACGGCTTCATCGACGCCGCGGTGCCCGACGCGCCATGGCCCAGATACACGCGGATCATGTAGCGACAGTAGCGGACGCGTGCCATGCTGGTACCGGTAGCCCGCCCGGGTGGTCATTGCGACCCATGGCCGGTGCCCAACGGCACCACCAGACTCCGGAGCATGTCGATCGACCGACGAGCCCGCGTCCGTACGTATCCCGCACGCCCGGCGTCCGCGCTGGTGGCGTGCATCCTTGCCCTGCTCGCGCTCGCGGTGGCCGCCGGTCCCGCCCTCGCCGCCTGGCCGACGCGCGTCACCACTCTCGGCACCAGCGTCACGTTCTACGGCCGCGGCGCGGGGCACGGCGTCGGCATGAGCCAGTACGGCGCGCGTGGCCGTGCGAAGGCGGGCGAGAGCGCGACCCAGATCCTCGCGGCGTACTACCGGACCGCGCGGCGCGCCACGACGGACCCCGACCGGGTCGTCCGCGTCCTCCTCCTCGATGCAGCGCCTGCGACCGCCGCCAAGCCCCTCGTGATCCACGGGCGCGACGGCACCTGGACAGTCGGCGGGCTGGACGGCACGTTCCCCGCGGACGGCGTCCTGCGCGTGTGGCAACCGGACGTTGCCCTGGCGGACGTGCCGGCGCCCGGGCCTGAGCTCGAGATCCAGGACGCGTCCGGCACGACCCTCATCGCCGGCCCCGCACCGGCCAAGGTCGTCGTCCGTCCCGCGGATCCCGCGACACGCCTGGAGCTCGACGCGAAGGGTCCCACCCACGACACCTACCGAGGCGCGCTCAAGGTCGTCCTGGACGGTGCCCGGGCGCGGGTCGTCAACCGGGTTGGCCTGGACGACTACCTGCGCGGCGTGGTGCCCGCCGAGATGCCGTCGAGCTGGCCCGGCGCCGCGCTCCGGGCCCAGGCCATCGCCTCGCGCAGCTACGCGGTCCGGCGGCTCCACCCGGACACGGGGGCCTGGGACCTGTTCGACGACTCGCGGACCCAGGTGTATCTGGGAGCCGAGGTGGAGACCGACCGCACGAACGCGATCATCGACGACGACCCGGGCGCGATCCTCGTCAAGGGCAAGCACGACCGCGCGATCAATGCGTTCTACCACTCGACCGGCGGCGGCGCGACGGAGAACAACGAATATGCGTTCGTCGGGTCGACGGGCGCGGTGACCGCGACGCCCGTCAAGTACCTGCGCGGGATCGCCGACCGCGCCGCGGACGGCACCCCGTTCGACGCCGCATCGCCCTGGGCGAGCTGGCGGACGCCGACGCTGACCCGGGCCCAGCTGTCCGCGATCCTGGCCAAGGATCCCCGGACGAACGTCGGCGACCTGACCAAGCTCGACCTGACCCATCGCGGCGTCTCCGGGCGCCTGTACCGCGTGACGGTCACCGGCAGCAAGGGCTCCAAGACGGTGTCCGCGAGCATCTTCGTGTCGGTCTACAACGCCGGACGGCCCGCGGACAGCATCCCCCTGCGCAGCACCCTGTTCGACACGCGTCCGATCAAGTAAGCCGTCCCGGGTCGCCCCGGGAACCCTGGCCCGGCCGGGCTCAGAGCTCGCGGCGGCGGAACAACGCGATGCCGGCCAGCAGGACGAGCACGACCCAGGCCACGCTCCAGGCGACGAAGGTCATGCTGGGCGGGGCGCTGGCGAAGAACGGGTTGGCGGCCATCGCCTCCGGGCTCCGGCCGGCGGCCACCAGCAGCACCAGGGGCGGCTCGAGACCATAGATCACGCCGCGCCACAGGCCGTCGGTGGGCATGAGCACCCGCATCGCGTCGGCTGCGCCGGCGAGCGGCGCCGCGTCGAACAGGACCGCGATGCTACCGAGCACCCCGACGAACCAGCCGAGGCCGAACAGGACCACCGTGACGGCGCCGGCGGCAATGGCGGGCAGCCGGGTGCCGAGCGCGAGGGCGAGGGTGAGGACGGCGACCGCCTGGAACGCGAGGAAGCCGACGGCGACCAGCGGCTCGGGCGGCAGGTGGCCGCTGACGAGGTCGACGACGGCCATCGCGAACAGGCCCGACAGGATCGCGTAGCCCGCGACGACGATCGAGAGGCCCAGCCAGCGACCGATCACGAGATCGCTCCGGCGCAGCGGGCGGGCCAGCATCGCGTGGACGGTAGCCGTCTCGACGTCCGACGCGATCGCCGGTGCGCCGAGGAACGCCGCCGACATCGCGAGCACGAAGCTGAACATGAACGCGACCAGGATCAGCACCTGCGAGACGCCGATCCGGATCTCGAGCTCGTTGACGTCTCCTTCGCGCGCCAGCGTCACCAACCGCTCGACCCCCCAGCCGACCAGGGCGACGCTGGCGACGACGAGGATCAGCAGCACCCAGATCACGCGCCGGCGCACGATCTCGCGCAGGGTGAGCCCCGTGATGATCAGGATGAGTCGCACGGTCATGCGGCAGAGACCTCGCCGTGGGCCAGTTCGTCGCCGTCCTCGCGGACCATGCCCAGGAACAGGTCCTCGAGGCTGCGCCGGCCGGGGTCGACGGCATGGACCCGACCGCCGAGCCCGACGAGGACGGCCACGGCGTCCGCGACGCGATCGGGGTCGATCGGGCGGATGGTGAGCCAGCCGTCGTCGTAATCGAGGTTCCCGAACGGCGCGAGAGCCGCCTCGACCGACTCCCAGCCGGGCAGGCTCGTGACCTGGATGCGGACCGACGACTCGCCCAGCAGCTCCGCCATCGTGCCCGCCGCGATGACGCGGCCATGGTTGACGATCGCGACGCGGTCGCACAGCCGCTCGACCTCGCCCAGGAGGTGCGAGTTCAGGAACACCGCGGAGCCCCGGTCACGCGCCTCCCGGATGATCGCGCGCACGTCGTCGCGCCCGACCGGGTCCAGCGCCGACGTGGGCTCGTCGAGGATGACGAGGGCGGGATCGCCGAGGAGTGCGGACGCCAGCCCGAGGCGCTGCTGCATCCCCTTCGAGAATCCCCCTGTCCGGTCCCCCGCCCGATCGGCGATGCCGGCGAGGTCGAGGACCCGGTCGATCTCGCTTCCGCGGCTCGAACCCGCCAGGCCCGCGAGCTGCGCGTGCAGGACGAGGACCTCGCGGGCGGTGAGCCACGCCTGGTAGCGGAACAGCTCGGGCAGATAGCCGACCCGCCGGCGGGTGGCCCGATCCCCGATCGGGCGTCCCAGGACGCTGCCCTCGCCGGCCGTCGGGCGGGTGAGGCCGAGCAGGAGCTTGACCGCGGTGGTCTTGCCGGCGCCGTTGGGCCCGAGGAAGCCGAACACCTCGCCCGCCTCGACCCGGAGGTCGAGCGACTCGAGGCCGACGGTCTTGCCGTACACCTTGCGCAGGCCGCGTGTCTCGATGGCGGGGACGGTCATGGGATGCATTCTCACGGGTGTTCGCGTTTGTCGTCGCTCGTCGTCGTCGTCGCGACGTGCCCGTGACACACGAGCTGTCACAGCCCGCGCCGAGGATGCGCATGTGATCAACTCATCCAGCCCGGAGGCCCACCCGATGCTCCTCGTCGATTGCCCGCTGTGTGACGGGCCGGCGCCGTTCGACACGGTCGAGGACACCCTCGCCTGCGACGCGTGCGGCGTCGTGCTCGACGTCGTTCGGCCCGAGCCGGTCGCCCTGCCGATCGCCGCCTGACGGACCGGCGAGCGCGGGACCGGTCATCCCGCGGTTGTCGGAGGCGGGATACTTCTGGCACGTGAGCCGCACCGCCCAAGGTGCCGGCGCCAGGAGGTTGACCGCGCATGGACTTCCGCAAGTACTCCGCCGAGCTCGTGGGCTCGTTCATCTTCTTCGTGATCGGATACCTGTCGGTCCCGGCGTTTGCGAACGCGAGCGCCCCCGGCGCGCCCAACCTGCTGGTCGTGCCATGGGCCTTTGGCCTCGGCCTGCTCGCCGCGATCTTCGCCTTCGGGCACATCTCGGGTGGGCACTTCAACCCTGCCGTGACCATCGCGATGGTCCTCGACAAGCGGACGACGCCCATGGACGCGGTCGGCTACATCCTGTCGCAGATCATCGGCGCGGTCTTCGCGGCGCTGATCGTGGCCGTCGCGGTCAGCCAGCAGGCGGTCACCGACGGGATCACGGCCCCCGGCAAGGGGATCACGGACACCGGCGCCCTGATCATCGAGACGGTCGCAACGGCCGGGTTCCTGGCGGTCATCCTCGCGGCGACCAAGCGGGCGACGGCGCTCGCGGCGCTGGCCATCCCGCTGACGCTGGTCGCCATCCACTTCGGGATCGCGACGCTCAGCGGCGCCTCCGTCAACCCAGCACGATCGCTCGGTTCGGCCATCGTCGGCGGAGACCTCTCGAAGATCTGGATCTATATCGTCGGGCCCATCCTCGGCGGCGTGATCGGCTGGCTCGCATGGCGCCTGATCGACGGCGGCGCCGAGACCTATCCGGCGGAGCAGCCGGGAGCCGAGGTCGCCGCGGCCTGATCCGGGTCGCTTAACCGGCGGCGGACGTCGCAGAGGCGTCCGCCGCATCGGTGCGTCCGACGGCGTCGAGGATCGGCAGATTGCGCGGCCCGGCTTCGGCCAGCCAGCACGCGGCCTTGTGCCCCTCGGCCAGCTCGACCAGCGGTGGCTCCTCGACCCGGCAGCGATCGAACGCCAGCGGGCAGCGGGGATGGAAGCGACAGCCCGGAGGCAGGTGGACGGCGTCCGGCGTCTCGCCGACGAGGATCGTCCGCTGCGTCCGGCTGCCGATCTCCGGCGGGTCGGGCGACGGGCTGACCGACACGAGCGCCTGGGTGTACGGGTTGCGCGGCGCGCGGATGACCTGTTCCGCCGGGCCGATCTCCATGATCTTGCCCAGGTACATGACGGCGATCCGGTCGGCAAGCACCCACGCGAGCGACAGGTCGTGGGTGATGAACAGGTAGGTCAGGCCGCGCTCGGCACGCAGGTCGAGCATCAGCCGCAGGAGCTCGGTCCGGATCGACACGTCGAGCATCGACACGGGCTCGTCGGCGACCACGAGCTCCGGGTCCATGACCAGGGCTCCGGCGATCACGACCCGCTGGCGTTGTCCGCCGGAGAGCTCGTGCGGATAGCGGCCGGCGAAGTCGGCGGCGGGGCGGAGGCCGGCCGCCTCGAGCGCCGCGATCACCTTCGCCTGGCGTTCGGCCCGGGACGAGGCGAGGTGGTTGACGTCCAGCGGCTCGGCCACGAACTCGCCGATCGTGTGCTTCGGGTTCAGCGTCTCGTACGGGTCCTGGAAGATCAGCTGCACGCGGCGCCGGTAGTTGCGCAGCGCCTTGACGCCCCACAGCGCCGAGACGTCCTGGCCGGCGAAGATGACCCGGCCCGCGGTCTGCTTGGTCAGCTTCACCACGACCCGGCCGGTCGTCGTCTTGCCCGAGCCCGATTCGCCGACCAGGCCCAGGATCTCGCCCTTGCGAATCGTCAGGTCGATCCCGTCGACGGCGCGCACGACCGCGGCCGGCCTGCGCCGCGCGGAGTCGAGCAGCCCGCCCCGGATCGGGAAGTGCACCTCGAGACCCTCGAGACGCAGCAGCTCGTCGCCCGCTCGCTCCGACGGCGGCATTGGGCGCGCGCCGTCCCCTGAGCTCGCCCCGTCCACCGCGTTCCCGTTGTCCAGCGCCCCGCCGACGACCTCGAGCGACTCGCTGAGCGGATCGGTCATGCGGCGGACCCCGGCTCCGGGGCCGTGGCAACGGGCCCTGGGTGCTGGTGCGGGACCGCGTCGTGCCCCACGACCGGGCGCGCCGCTGCGTGCCGGGCGGCCTCGCCGGCCATCGGCGCGTCGGAGGTCGGGTACAGGTGGCACGCCACGCGCACCCCATCGGCGAAGGTGATCTCCGGCGGCACGACCTCGGTGCAGACCGGCATCGCGAACGCGCACCGGGGCGCGAACCGGCATCCGGGCGGCGGGTTCCGCAGGTCCGGCGGCATGCCGGGGATGACCTCGAGGGTGCGCCGGTCGGCATGGATGTTGGGGAACGCGCCCAGCAGCGCCTGGGTGTACGGGTGGCGCGCGGCGGTGAACACCCGGCGTACCGGTCCCTCCTCCGCGATCCGGCCGGCGTACATGACCATGACCTTGTCGCACGTCTCCGCGATCACGGACAGGTCGTGCGTGATCAGCATCAGCGACAGCCCGAGGTCCCGCCGCAGCTGTTCGAGCAGCTGGAGGATCTGCGCCTGGACCATCACGTCGAGGGCGGTCGTCGGCTCGTCGCCGATCACGATCGCCGGATCGCACGCGAGCGCCATCGCGATCATCGCGCGCTGGCGCATCCCGCCCGACAGCTCGTGCGGGTAGGCGGTCGCGCGCTTCTTCGGGATCCCAACCAGGTCGAGCAGCTCCGCGGCCCGCTTGCGCGAGGCCTCGCGCGGCTGGCCAAGCCGGACCTCGATCGGCTCCGCGATCTGCTCCCCGACGCGGCGGACGGGGTTGAGCGCGTTCATCGCGCCCTGGAACACGATCGAGATCTCGCGCCAGCGATAGCGGGCGAGCTGGGTCTCGGTCTTGGGGACGAGGTCGATGCCGAACAGCTCGATCTTGCCCGACTTGATGCGGCCGTTGGCCGGCAGGAGCCGGACCAGCGACAGCGCCGTGGTCGTCTTGCCGCAACCGCTTTCACCGGCGATCCCCAACGCCTCGCCGTCGTCGAGGCGGAAGCTCACGCCGTCGACCGCCTTGACGCTGCCGGACGGCAGGCTGAAGCGGACAGCCAGGTCCTCGACGACCAGCAGCGGGGCGCCCGGGACCGCGAGCTTGGGCAGCGGCCACTGGCGCCGGCCGCGGATCTCGGCCGGGTCGGGCGGGCGATAGTCCGCTGGGGGCGGGCCAGCATGTGTGTCGATGGGCTCAGTCACGTCGCTCATCGCCGGCTCAGGGCCTTCGGGTTGAGGACGTCGTCGAGCGCGTTTCCGACGAGGGTGAACGCCATGACCACCAGCACGACGGCGATCGCGGGCGGCGCGATGTACCACCACGCCCCGAGCCCCGGCGCCCCTGCCGCCTGGGCGTTGTTGAGGATCTGACCCCACGACGGCGCCGCCGGATCGCCGAGCCCGATGAACGCAAGCGTAGTCTCGGTGAACACCGCGGTCGCGAACGTGAGCACGGACTGGGCCACGATCAAGTTCACCACGTTGGGCAGGATGTGGCGGCGCATGATGCGCCCCGATCCCGACCCGATCACCCGCGCGCGGTCGACGAACATCCGCTCCTTGAGCGACAGGACCTGGCTGCGGATCACGCGGGCCGTCGTCGCCCAGCTGGTCAGGCCGATCACGATGACGATGACGAGCAGTGTCGAGCGGATCCCGAACAGCTCCGCCTGGGGACCGATGACGTCGAGCATGATCGGCGCCAGGATCAGCGCAAGCACGATCGTCGGCAGGACGAGGAAGAAGTCGGACAGGCGCATCAACAGGTTGTCGACGGTGCCGCCGGCAAACCCGGCGATGATTCCGACCAGGGAGCCGATGACGATCGTGACCAGGGTCGCCATCAGGCCGATCGTCATCGAGATCCGCGCCCCGTGGACCGTCATGTTCAGCAGGTCGCGCCCCAGCTCATCGGTGCCGAACAAGTACTCGGTGCTCGGCGGCTGGAGGGGCTGCCCGGTCGCGCTGGTCACGCTCTCCAGCGGACCGACGAACAGGGCTGGTGCCAGCGCGAGGATGCCGAAGAAGGCAAGGATCGTCAGCCCGATGAGCCCGTCGGACCGGCCCACGAGCCGACGCATGAAGTCACGAGCGCGGCGGCCTGTGCCCGTCCAGCGGCCAGCACCCAGCTCGGTCCCGGCAAGGCCCGTGACGCTCATGCCCTGACCCTCGGATCGAGGTAGCCGTAGACGATGTCCGCGGCGAAGTTGGCGAACACGACCGAGATGGCGATGAGCAGGAAGATGGCCTGGAGCAGCGGATAGTCGCGCGCATCCAGCGCCTGGACGGTCAGCGTCCCGAGGCCCGGCCAGTTGAACACGATCTCGGCAGTGATCGCCCCGGCGACCACGTAGCCGAGGTTGATGGCGATCAGCGTCACCATCGGCAGCAGCGCGTTCGGGAACGCGTGCTGGTTCAGGATCCGCTGGTCGGACAGGCCCTTGGCCCGCGCCGTCGTGATGTAGTCCTCGGACCGCGTCTCGATGATCGACGAGCGCATCAAGATCGAGTACGCGCCGATGAGGCCGAGGGCGACGGCGGTCAGCGGGAGGACGAGGTGACGGCCGAGGTCGAACAGGGATGCGATCGGCCCCTTGTCGCCGCCCGGCGTGGTCATGCCCGAAGTGGGGAACCAGTGCAGGCCCGATGCGAAGATGATGATCAACGGCATGCCGATCACGAAGTAGGGCATCGAATAGAAGATCAGGCTGAGGGCATTGCCGACCCGGTCGATCCCTCCGCCCCGGCGCCAGCCGGAGCGGGCCCCGAGCCACAGACCGACCACGATCGCGATTGCCTCACCGAGCCCGATCAGCAGCACCGTCGGTCCGGCCGCGTCGATGACAACCTCGGTCACCGGTTGACCGCGGTACTTGATCGAGTAGCCGAGGTCGCCCTGGAGGGTCGACCCGATGTACGCGGTCAGCTGGTCTGGGATGAGCGGTTTGTCGAGGCCCCATTTCGCCCGCTCGGCGGCCACGAACTCCGGGGTGAGGTGCGGGTTCTTCGTGGCCCGCTCCGGTGATCCGGGCATCATCCGGAACAGGACGAAGTTGAGGACCACGATCGCTGCGATCGTGATCACGGCGCCGATCAGCTTGCGCGCGATGTAGCGACCGCTCACGTGTCAGCGCTCCGGATGATTCGGCGAGGGCCGCGAGAATCGCGACCCTCGCCCGTGACCACGCATGCCCGACGGAGGGCTCTACTCGTCCTCGGCAGTCCCTGCTTGGCGACGTCGGGACCACAGGAGGCCACCGACGACCACGACGACGACGATGGCCACCACGGCGAGCAGGAGGGTCGTGTTCGATCCGCCACTGCTCGTCGATGAGCCCGTGCCCGTCGCCGCGCTGGGAGCGCTGGTCGGTGCCGCGGGGCCGGATGACGCGCCGGCGGAGCCGGACGGAGCCGCGGCCTCCGGGGTCGCGGCCGGCTCGGCGGTCGCATCAGTCAGGAGGGTGTAGTTGAGGACGCTGTCGCCGGAGGAGAACAGCGGCGTGCCGTCGGCGGGCATGTTCTGCCAGCCCGCGAACTTGTCGTTGCGATAGACGTCCAGGTCGGAGTCGTAGTAGAGGATGTCGTACGGCGCCTGGTCGTAGATCAGGTTCTGCATTTGCGCCAGCGTTGCGTGGCGCTGGTCGCCCGCTTCCTTCGACTGCTTGTCGTACAGGGCGTCGTAGTCGGGGTTGCAGTACTGGCTGTCCGAGAGGTTGTCGATCTGGTCGCATCGGAACACGATCGTCAGCCCATTCGGGTCTGGGCTGCCTACCCAGCCCCAGAGCTCGATGTCGTAGTCCGCCTTGCCGTCCGGGGGCGGCAGGATCAGGTTGGTGAGCGTGTCGCTGTCGTAGCTCTGCACGCTGACGTCGATGCCGAGCTCGCCGTACCACTCCTTCACGAACTGGGCGGACTTCGCGTAGCTGTCGTTCGTGTTGGGGTGGGCGAGGCGCAGGACGATCGGATTGCCTTCCTTGTCCAGGCGCTTGTTGTTCGCGTCGAGGTGGTAGCCCGCGGCGTCGAGCTTCTGCTTGGCGAGCTCGATGTCAAAATGACGGGGGTTGTCCGGGTCGACGTGCCAATCCTTGAGTACGGGCGGGACCATCGTGGAGCCGACGTCCCCGAATCCACCCAGGACCCGGTCGACCAGCGCTTGGTGATCGACCGCGTATCCGAGGGCGTCGCGGAAGGCCGGGTCGAGCAGCGCCTTGGTTGACGGGCCGCCGTTCTTGATCGTCTTGCCGGTCCCGGTGCCGTAGGTGTTGAAGGCGAGCTGGCTCCAGCCGTTCGCCTTGCCCTCGACCGCCGTGTATGTCGGATCGGCCTGAAACGCCTTGAACTGGTCCGGGTTGACGTCGTGGGCGTAGTCGAGCTCGCCCGCCTTCAGGGCCTGGACCATGACGTCCGTGGCATCTGGGAAGAAGCGCAGGACAACCTCGTTGGCGAAGCCCTGCTTGCCCCAGTAGTTCGGGTTACGCACGAAGCGCGCGAACTGGCCCGTCTTCCACTCCGCGAGCGTGTACGGGCCGGTGCCGACCAGCGGCGCATCGAACTTCTCGTCCGCGATCTTCTTGTAGTCGAGCTTGCCGTAGATGTGCTTGGGCAGGATTGGCATGTAGACCTGGAAGATCCGGTCCGACTGGTCGGTCGTGTAGGCGATGAAGGTGCTCGGATCGGGGCACTCGATCTTCGTCACGCCCGCATCCTTGATGTTCGGGTCCAGATACCCAAGCCCGATGTTTGCTTTGTCCTTTATCGCGGCCATCGCCAGGCCCCAGGTGAAGCAGACGTCGGCGGACGTCGCCGGCGTGCCATCGGAGAACTTCATCCCGTCGCGGATGTGGAACGTGACCCGGTCGGCCGAGCGCTCCCACGTGTCCGCGTAACCGGGGGCCGGGTTGAGGTCCTTGTCGAACTCGGTCAGCAGGTTGTAGGTGAGCTGGAATGCCTCGTATCCCGACACGAGCGCGGTGTTGAAAGGGTTCGACGCGTCGAGGTCTTGCGTGGTCCCGGCGGTCAACACGACTGGGTCTGCCGCGGCGGCGGGTGCTGTCGCTGGCAGCAACGCCGAGCAGGCGAGTGCGAGCGCGGCCAAGAGCCGCGCGATCCGGCGGCGGGGGGGCTGGATCATCGGGGGGCGTCCTCCTGGAACTCGACCGACGAACCGCTCCTCCGCGGTCCTGACGGCTGCACCGAACCCTCGGCGGATGGGCGGGAGCGTGGCACACGACCCCATCTCGCGCAACCTCCCCCTTCGTGGGGCCCACGCCGCGAAACGAGCGTGCCCACGCCAGCCTTCGCGCGCCCGGGGCTCAGAGGATGAACGACGCGGGCTCCGGCGACCCCTGGAGCGCGGCACGGTCGAACCGGAACCCCTCGATCTCAGCCGCGGATTGGGACGTGCCGTCGAGCGCCAGCTCGGCCAGGATGCGGCCGATGACCGAGGCGAACTTGTAGCCGTGCGCCGATCCGAGGGCGACCACGACGTTCGGGTGCCCGGGCAGCGCATCGAGCACGAAGTCACGGTCCGGCGTCAGCGTGTACAGGCATGATTTGGTGAGGAACGGCTCGGCGGCCATGTCCGGGAGATGTGCGTCCAGAAACGCCCGGACCCGGCCAAGGGCGGCCTCGTCCCGGTCGAACGTGCGCGTCGCGGGTGTGACCCGCCGCCCGCCGACGTCCTGGCCGATCTTGGGGCCGGGATGCCCGTGGGTCGGAAAGCCGTAGAACGACGGCTCGTCCATCCAGATCCAGATCGGGAAGCGATCGGGCTCGAACAGCGACGGGTCGCCTCGCGGGGAGAACCAGCTCACCTGCTCCTGGGTGATCGTGAGCGGCAGGCGGACCCCGAGCGGCTCGAGCAGGTCGTTGGTCCACGCATCGGCCGCGACCATGACCTTGCCCGCGGTGAGTCGCTCCCCGCTCTCGAGCACGACCGTCGCCTCGCCGAGCGCGTCCTCGATCCGGGCGACGGGCGCGCGCTCGCGGAGCACGGCGCCCTGCGCCTCGGCCAGCTGCCGGTGGGCGACGTTGCCGCGCGACGGGTCGGCGATCCCGGCGTCGGCCTGGAACAGTCCGAAGTGGCCGTCGTCGAGCCGCCACGCCGGCCAGCGGCGCATGACCTCGGGCCCGTCGAGCTCCTCGAACGGGACGCCCTCCGCGCGCATGGCACGCGCATAGTCCGCGATGTCGATCGCGACGCCCTCTGCCGTCTCGCGCGGCCCGACGTCGAGGCCGCCGGTCCGGAACACGACCTGCGTGCCGCTCTCGCGCTCGACCTCGGCCCACGCCTCGTAGGCACGGGCGGTGAGTCGCACGTAGTCGCGCCGGTGATACGACCGCCGGATGATCCGGCTCACGTCCTGCGATGCGCCATTGCTGTGGCCGATCTCGTAGCGCTCGAGCGCGAGCACCCGCGTTCCCGGCCGGCACGACGACCAATACGCCGCCGCCGAGCCGAGGGCACCGAGCCCCACGACGATGACGTCCCAGTCACGCGTCACGCCCGACCCCCGCGACCGTGCTCGGCTCCGGCGTCGACCTCGATGGCCGCGGCTCCCAGGCGCTCACCGATGTAGCGTCGGATGTCGAGGCTGAGGTCCTCCATCGGCGCGTACCACCCGAACCGGAAGCGGCGCGACGTCATCCCGGACTGCACGCCTTCGCACACCGCCCAGTCCTGACGGTTGACGAGATCCCAGAACTCCACCGCATCGGACGGGTCGAAGGTCGCCTTCGCGATCTCGTCGGGATGGAACAGCCAGTCGACGACGACAAGCGTCCGGTCGGGCGCCTTGGGCACGAGGGCGAAGGCCGCGACGTGGTCGGCCGAGAGGCTGATCATGAGGTTGGGGTAGGCAAGCTCGCCCTTGTGGCGGACCTGCTCGTCGTCGTCGAGACCCGGGAACGGCGCCCGGTCGGAGCGGCCCGTCAGCGTGAACGTGAAGGTCCCTTCCGCCTGCGGCACGCCCGCATCCCAGTCGAGGTTGCTGCCGCCCTTGTCCTTGAACGCGGGCACGATCCGGCACAGCTCCGGGTGCACGCCGGAGCAGTGATAGCACTCGTTATAGTTCTCGACGATGACCTTCCAGTTCGCGCGCACGTCGTAGACGATCCGGCGCGCGCTCCGCAGGTCGGCTAGCGGATACCGCTCGATCCGGCCCGGGATGTCGCCCAGCTGCGCGGCCAGGGTTGCTCCCGCGGCGACCCGTTCGGGCGACAGGTTCACGAACAGCCAGCCGCCCCACGCCTCGACGCCGACCGGGTAGAGCCCGAAGTCGGCAGGCTCGAAGGCGTCGGACTCGCCGAGGAACGGGGCATTGCGGACCCGGCCGTCGAGCTCGTAGCACCACGAGTGGTACGGACAACGGATGACGCCCTTGAAGCGCCCGGATGGGCCGGGCGCGTCCCCGGTCGTCGGGTCGTCGCGCTGGTCGGCGGTCGTCAGCCGCGAGCCGCGATGGCGGCAGACGTCGTAGTGGGCGCTGATCTCGCCGCTCCGGTTGCGCACCACGATGACCTGCTCGCCGGCGACGTCGACGGCCAGGAAGTCACCGGGCTCGGGCAGCTGCTCGACGCGGCCGACGACCACCCACTCGGTCCACCAGATCCTCTCGCGCTCGCGATCGAGGAACGCCTCGTCGACGTACGCGGCACGCGGCAGCGACGCTTCGAAGGCGCCGCGTGCCATGCGGTTGGGGGCGTCGAGCTCGGTCGACAACGACGGATGTCCTCGGGCGGGATGGAGGCCGGCGGCCCTCGACCGGCCGCGCCGATGCTAGCCCCTCGGCGAGCCGGCCCTCAACCGCGTCCTGTCTCGTGGACGATCGGCGGAGCCTGGAGCCGCAGGTGGGTCGTGACGCCGTAGACCTCGCCGGTCTCGGGATCCGTGCGAGGGACGACGACGAGGCGGTGCTCGCCCGCGGGCAGCGCCAGGCGCCGCGCCAGCGGGCGGCCCTCGCGGTAGACGCGATCCATCAGGTCGAAGGCCGCCCGCGGGAGCTCGGTCATCACCTCGCGGGCCGGCATGCCCAGCGATCCGCGGCCGAAGATGGCCATGAAGGCGTCGTTGCCATGCATGATCAGGTGCGCCGGCCCGTAGTGGAACGCGGCCGGACTCGGTCCGGTGGTCCGCACGGCGTCGTCCACGGTCTCGCCCATCGGCTAGGCCGCCGTCTCGCGCTCGCCGAGCGCGTCCACGCGTCCGCCGACCTCGACCGTCCCGTCGGGTCCCGGCAGCACGTACAGGACGGACCCGACGCCCTGGCGGATCTCCAACGGCCGCCCCAGCAGCCCGCCCATCATCACGGCGGCCGCGCCCGTCGCCTCGTCCTCGCCGATGCCGTAGTCGGGCACGAAGTAGCGCGATCGGAGCAGGCCCGCCGGCTCGTCGATCCACGCCCACGCGTAATACGAGCCGTCGCCCGGCGGCGGCCCGGCCAGCGCCTCGACCGCTGCGGCCGACGGCAGCTCGGCGACCGTGATCGGGTGCACCCACGCGGGCCGGGCGCGGATCCACGACAGGTCGCCGTCCTGCCAGGTCGCGACGTCGCCTGCTGGGCAGTGCAGGACCGAGCCGTCGTGCCCGAGGCCGCGGAGCAGCCAGCCCGTGCCGACGGTGGGGTGGCCGGCGAACGGAAGCTCGGCCGCCGGGGTGAAGATCCGGATCTCGCCCGTGGTCGCGTCATCGACGAACACGGTCTCCGAGTAGCCGAGCTCGGCCGCGACCGCCTGCCGTCGTCCGGACGGCACGGCACGGCCTTCGACCACGACGCCGAGCGGGTTGCCGCCGCGGCCATCGGCAGCGCTGAACACACGGAGCACCGTGACCGCCGTCATCGTTCCGACCGGGCCGAGCCGGCCGCGAACGCGCCGACGCCCGCGATCGTGATCAGGTCGTGGATATCACCGGCGGCGATCTCCGCCAGCACCTCGTCCAACGTCGCCCAGCGCAACGCGAGCTCCTCGGTCGCGTCGGGCGTCGCCAGGCCCGCTTGGAGCCCGGTGGCGACGAAGATCGCGCCAAGCTCGTCGGTCACCGAGTTGGACACGCTGATCCGGCACAGCTGTCGCCAGTCGGTGGCGCCGAAGCCCGTCTCCTCGCGGAGCTCACGCCGAGCGCCCTCGAGCAGCGATTCGCCCTCGACCACCCCGCCTTCCGGAAGCTCCCAGCTGTAGTCGTCGATCGCGTAGCGGTGCTGTCCGACCAGCAGCAGGCGCCCGTCGTCCGCGACGGCAACGATGCCGACCGCGGAGAATCGGAAGTGGACGACGCCGTAGATACCGGGGCTGCCGTCGGGCCGGTCGACCTCGTCGTGGAAGACCTCGATCCACGGGTTCGAATAGGCGACGTCGCGCGATCGGCGCCGCCACGGACCGACCTCGACCGGCTGCTTGCTGGATCGGGCGGTCGACTGCACCCCGCAACGGTAGCGACCCACGCACTTCGATGCGAGGGACAACGTGGCGCATCCGGCGTCCCGACGCACCATCACGCTCGGCGCGGGCGTCGTTCGGTGCGTCGGTGCACCGCGTATCGTGAGCGGGGCGTCCGGGGCGCCGGCCAGAGGGTGGGCTGAACCGCATGCGCAACATCGCGGTCGAGGGCGAGGAGCGGAGGCGGCGGCTGTGGCCGCTCCTGTTCGCCGTCCTGCTCCTCGGGTCGTTCCTGCTGCTCGCCTACCTGGTCGCGAGCTACGCGGTGTACGACACCCTGTCGGCGGTGTCCGGCACCTGCCATCCGAGCGACGCGGCCGACACGCCCGAGCAGTTCACCGCGGCCGGCGTCGACGAGGCGGTGACGGACCGCTACGCGATGCCCGCGCCGACGGACGTCGAGTTCCACTCTCGCGATCCGAACATTCCGAACCTCGTCCTCCGTGCGTGGTGGATCCCCGGGCGCACGCCCGACGGCCCGAGCGTGATCCTGGTCCACGGCGTCGGCAGCTGCCGTCGCGACGAGAACGTGCTCATGCCCGCCGGGATGCTCCATCGCCACGGGTTCGGCGTGCTGCTGATGGACCTCCGGGACCACGGCGACAGCGACGACGAGGACCTGCGGTTCGCGGCTGGCACCGAGGAGTACCTCGATGTCCTCGGCGGCTGGGACTGGCTGGTGGCCCAGGGCGTGGCACAGGATCGGATCGGGATCGTGGGGATGTCGTTCGGGGCCGCGACGACCGTGGACGCCGGCGGCGAGGAGCCGCGCGTGCGGGCGGTGTGGGAGGATTCGTCGTTCGCGGACATGGACGAGGCCATCCGCGACTACCTCGCGCGCAAGGGGTATCCGACGTTCCTGGCGCCCGGCGGCGAGATGGCGGCCCGGGTGGTAGCGGGCGACGACCTCACGGCGCGGGGCCCGCTGATGGAGATCCCCAACTACGCCGGCCGGCCGCTGGCCATCGTCCACGGGGCTGCCGACACGCAGCTCAGCCCGCACTACGCCGAGCAGCTGCGCGACGCGGCGAAGGCCGCCGGCGTCGACCTGCGCGTGTTCTGGCTCGTCCCGGGCGCCGACCACACCCGGTCCGTCCTCGAGCACCCCGACGAGTACGAGTCCCGCCTGGTCGACTACTTCACGGGGACGCTCGGCTCGCCGTAGCACCGCTCGCTCCCCGTATCCTCGGCCCCGTGACCGACGAACAGGCGCCCTCGGCGAGCCAGCCCATCCACGACCACGAGGTCCACTGGGACGTCCGGATCCCGGCCCGCGACGGCATCGAGCTGTCCGCGAACATCTGGCGGCCTCTCCCGCGCGACGACGCCGCGGCGGAGCGGTTTCCCGTCATCCTCGAGATGATTCCGTACGGCAAGGACAACTGGCGCCGCAACTGGGACACCGCCTTCGGCGAGTGGCTCGCCGCACGCGGGTTCGCCCTGTGCCGGCTCGACGTCCGCGGGACCGGCAGCTCGCCCGGCATCGCCATGGACGAGTACACCGACGCCGAGACGCTCGACGGCATCGACGCCGTGGAGTGGCTGGCCGCGCAGCCATGGTGCAGCGGCAGCGTCGGCATGTGGGGCATCAGCTATGGCGGCTTCACCTCGATCCAGGTCGCGAAGCTGCGCCCACCCCACCTGCGCGCGATCCTGCCCATGTACGCCACCGACGACCGCTACCGCGACGACGTGCACATCCGCGGCGGCTGCGTGACGGCCAGCGACAAGAGCCAGTACGCCGTGAGTCAGCTGGGGATGAACGCGATGCCGCCGCGGCCGTCGTTCCGCGGCGAGGGCTGGCGAGACGAGTGGCGCGACCGTCTCGAGCGCACCCCACCCTGGCTGTTCCCCTGGATCCGCGAGCAGCTCGATGGCCCGTACTGGCGCCGCGGCTCGCTGGCGCCGGACTACGACGCCATCGAGTGTGCGATGTTCCAGATCGCCGGCTGGAGCGACGCCTATGTCGACGCCGCGTTCCGGATGCAGGAGCGGTGCGTCAAGGCCGAGCGCCGCACACTCGTCGGCAACTGGGTTCACTCGTTCCCGGACGACGCCTACCCGGGGCCGAACATCGACTGGCTGCACGAGCTCGTCCGCTTCTTCGACCGCTACCTCAAGGACGTCGACAACGGCTGGGAGCATGAGCCGGCCGTCACCTGGTTCGAGCGGTCCTGGGCCGATCCCGAACCGTTCCCGAAGGCATGGCCGGGGCGCTGGCGGGCCGCCGACGCGGTTCCCGTGCCCGGCACGCTGCCGCTCGAGCTGTGGCTGACGGCAGACCCGGTTCTGGGCGAGGAGCGGCGGCTGGTCGCGGGGGTCCGGCCGGCGACCCCGACCGGGAGCACGACGACTCTGGTCGCATGGAGCTGCTGCGCCACCAGGCCACGGTCGGCACCTCCGGGTCCCTGTCGTGGGGCGCGGGCTGGCCGCCCAACGGCCTCGCCCGCGACCTGCGGCCGGATGAGCGGCGTGGCCTCACGTTCACGACGCCGGAGCTGGGCGAAGACGTGTCGGTCATCGGCGTCCCGGAGCTCGTCCTGTACCTGCGGGCCACGATGCCGGTCGCAACGTGCGTGGTGCGCCTGTCCGAGGTGTCCCCCGCCGGCGTGTCGTCACTGGTCGCCCAGGGCGCGCTCAATCTCACCCACCGGCGATCCGACACGGAGCCCTCGCCCGTGCCGACGACGCGCGACCGCGTCGAGGAGGTCCGCATTCCCCTTCGTGCCTCGGGCTACCGGTTCACGGCCGGGAACCGGATCCGGGTCACGATCCTCACGAGCCTGTGGCCCGTGCTGTGGCCGTCGCCGTTCCCGGGCGACCTGTGCGTGTTCTACGGCGGCTGGCTCACCCAGAGCCGCCTGATCCTGCCGGTCCTTGGCCCCGCCGTGGCCGAGCCCGAGCCACCGGCGTTGCGGACGACGCCCGCCGGCCTGCGGGACGTCGGCAGCCACGAGGGGGACGAGCCCGTCTGGCGGATCGAGGAGGACGTGCTCGGCGGGACGGTCGGGGTGACGATCTTCGACGGCGGGGCGACCGTCAACGAGGACGGCTCGCGGCTGTACGCATCGGAGCACCTGGTCCTGACCGCCTCGGACGCCGATCCCGCGCACGCCAGCCTCGCGAGCGACGTCGTCTATCGCTGGACCGGGGACGGCGCGGCCGTCGGCATCCGGGCCGTGGGCGGCATCGAGTCGGACGCCGAGTCGTTCGACGTGCGCGTCCGGCTGGACGTCCGGCTGGACGACGAGCCGTTCTTCGAGCGCGAGTGGCGGGAGCGCATCCCGCGCCGGCTCGTCTAGCTTCTCAGCCCAGCGAGCCCAGCGCCCCGAGGGCCACCAGCGAGCTGCTGATGGCGACGGCCACGCTGGCGAGCGTCCCGAGCAGGTAGTACTCGGCGAATCCCCGGTCGTCGAGCTGCTTGAAGCGCGCGATGGTCTTGGCGGCGATCACGAACCCGACGGCGGCCTCGGCGCCGGTCAGCATGAACGCCACGATCAGCAGCCGCTCGAGGGCGCCGATGGTCGCGCCGATGCGCGCCGGTGCCCCGCTCGGGACGGCGACCGATGTCGGCGGTTTCGGGGCGGGCGCGGGTGTCGGGTCCGCGACGACGGTCCCGTCCTCGTCGTCCGGACCCGTGCCCGGTTCGACGCTCAGCGGCTCGACCGTCGCGACCAGCGGTCCGACGCGGACCGTGTACCCGGCGGGCGCCGGGCGAGGGGCCTCGGGCTCGGGCGCGGATGGGTCGGGAGCGAGCTCGCGCGGCGACACCAGCGCGAGCACGAAGTAATAGGCCGCGCGCGTGTTCACGATGAACAGCGACACGATCACGAGGCTGGTCAGGATCACCGCGTTGACGGTCGTCCGGTCCCACGTGCCGAGGATGCGGTTGACGACGTCGACGAAGCCCGGCAGCAGCGCGGCACCCGCGAGGATGACGAGCCAGCCGACGATCGCGATCGTGAGGTGGAGGACCTGGTCCGCGAGGAACAGGATGCCCGGCCACGGGGTCCAGGCGGCCCCCAGCCCGGAGGCCTGCGACTGCCCGGTCCGCTCCATCCGCGCGCGCGCCTGGGCCTGGGCCTCGGCCTCGGCACGGCGGGTCGCCTGGACCTTCCAGCGATCGACGATCATGTGGGTCACGGTGACGACGGCGAGGTAGACGAGGCCGCGGAGGCCGAACGCGAATACGGCCGGCACCAGGCACAGGCCGACGTGCAGCCCGTGCACGCCGAGCGCCCGCCAGCCCTCGCTCCCGCCGGTCGCCTTGTTCATCGCGATCCAGTCGTCCTGGAGCACGAAGTCCGCGATCAGGTGCGCGAACACGAGCCAGGTCAGGACGAGGACGGTGTCGGTCACGCCGCACTCCCCGAGGCGCCGGCGTCGGCCGTCGTGGCGGGCGCCGTGGCGGTCTTCCCGGCGACCTCCGCCTTAGTGGCGCCCTCGGCGAACAGCGACGACAGCACCCGTGCCAGGCCCTGGAGATGGCGCACGCGCGCCCGGTCGGCGATGACGGAGACCGTCGCCCGGCTCACGTTGAGGTGATCCGCGGCCTCGGACCGCCGCAGGTCGTCGAGGATGATCAGGCGGGCGACCTCGCGCTGGCGGTCGGTGAGATCCGCGAGCAATGCCGCCAGCAGCGGCCCGAGGTCCGCCAACCGGCCGTCGGTTTCCGCGTCCCCCGTGATGACGACCAGGCCCTCTCGGTGCGCCCGGGCACGCGCGATCGCCTCGCGGGCGACCACGAACGCGACGCCGTTGCGCTCGGTCGCGGGTCCCGTCCCCGGATCGACCTCGCCCGCCACGACGGCCCAGCGCAGCGTCCGGGCGTCCGGCTCGAGCGCCGCCCGGAGAACGGCACCGAACGGATCGACGCCGGGCGCCAGCAGGCCCTGGACCTCGTCGCCCTGCGTGAACGCGAACGGAGCCAGCCGCTCGGCACGCGGATAGGCGGCGTCGAGGTCGGCGCACAGCGCGCGCAGCCAGGCGGTGGAGCCGGGGTCCCGCCGCGAGGCGACGACGTCGCCGAACAGGACGGTCCCGGCGAGCGGGTCAGTCATCCGGGCGAGCCTACTCGATGGTGAGTTAGCCGTAAAGGGCTACGCATATGGCAATTAGTCCGTGACGGCTATCGGCCGGCGTGTCAATCAGCCGACAGCCGCTCAGCCCGGGATCAAATCCCCGATGGCCGCCTGGAGCGCGTCCGCGTGCGTGCTGGTCGCGAAATCGAGCAGTGGATGACCGGGCAGCGCGTGCTCGGCCAGGCGCCCATCGCGGCGGCAGTACACCACCGGGTAGAGGGCCCCGGCCCCATCGGCCTCGATCGTCATGACCACGATGTCCTGGGTCATGCCGTCGAGCGCCTGGACGACGGGCAGGATTCCCTCGTCGCGGATGCCGTCGTCCGCGGACACCGACACGACCCGCCCGAGGTAGGCCTTCTGGTGCCACAGCTCCGGGGCGCAGGTCGCCTCGCGCAGCAGGTATGGCACGACGTCGCCGGCGGCCAGCGCCGGCCGCTCCATCGCGACCCCGAACCGCGTCTGCGCAATGTGGCGGGCGAGGATCAGGCCGTTGTAGCGGTGGCCCTGCACGGCACCCGAGTAGGCCGGGATGCCGTGCTTCTTGAGCCCCGGAGCCGCCGAGCTGACCGTTCCTCCGAAGAAGATGCCGGGCACCGTGGCCGACTCCCACATCGGCGTCACCGCCGGCAGCTTGGCCTGGCCGAAGGTCGTGACGCCGAGATCGGTCAGGTCCTGGAGCGGACAGGTGAAGCCGGTGGCCGCGATGACCTCGTCGGCATCGACGCTCATCGGCTCCCCGTTGTCGGTCCGCTTGAGCCGCACCCGGTAGGCCTCGTCGATGTGCTCGATCGCGTCGATGGAGGCGTCGAGGATCGAGACCCCGAGACCCAGGTAGTTGTCCTCGAACGGCTGCACGTAGCGCGCCCGGACGCCGACCAGCGACTTCGTCTGGACCGACGTCTTGGCGGGCGACGGTGACGCCACCGTGATCTTCGAGGCCCAGGCGGCGAGGCCGGACGCCAGCTCGAAGCCCGAGTTCTGCTTGCCGATGATGAACAGCCGCTTGCCGGCATACGAGGACGCCTCGCGCGTCTCCGCGTAGTGGCGCGCATGCTCGATGCCGGGCTGGTTGGGTGTCCACGGCTGCGCGATGCCGACGGCGAGGACGAGCGTCCCGCAGCGGTACTCGCCATCGGTCGTCTCGAGAGTGAAGATCGGACCGTCGGGGCCGTCCTCGCGCCGGGTGCGGTCCCAGCGGCAGTCGTAGCGGATGGCGAGGCCCGCCTTGTCGGCGAACGACGCGAGGCTCGCCTCCATCTCGGGGCGCGAGGGAAAGTACGACGACCCGTCCATGAAGCCCGCCTGCAGCGAGCGGAGCTCCGGCTCGAACGCGATCAGGCTGTTCCAGTCGTAGCGCTGGTACTCGCGGGCCGTCGCGACCTCGGGGGCATAGGGCTTGGTCCACGACAGCAGGCGCTGGAAGAACGGCCAGCGGCGGAACATGCCACCGGGCGACGGATCGGCCGACAGCACCGCGTGCGGCACGCCGTAGTGCTTGAGGCCGTAGGAGATCTGCAGCCCGCCGGGGCCGCTGCCGATCACGATGACGGGGTATTCCCCCGGCGGAAAGGGACGCGCGTCGGGATCCACGGGGCTCAGCTCCGCCAGCGGTTCGCGTTGCGGAGTCGCCGCGCCTGGGCCTGGAGCATCCGGAACATGACTCGCGGCTGGTCGACGAGGAAGCCCTGCACCTCGGGACCGGCGATCTGGATGCAGCGCAACGGCGTCGAGGCGACGACATCCGCGGTCGGCGGCTCGCCGAGGAGGATCGAGACCTCACCGAAGAAGTCGCCACGGCCGAGCGTCGCCCGCTGCTGGCCGTCGATCCGGACGTCGGCCGTGCCGTCGAGGATCACGTAGAACCCCGACCCGGTCAGCCCCTGGCGCAGGATCCGCTCGCCGGCAGGGAACAGGACCTCCTCGAACACGCCCGCGACCCCGAGCAGCTGCGGCGTCTGCAGATCCCCGAACAGGGTGAACCCCGCCAGGATGTCGGCGATCTCCTCGCGAGTGGCCATGCGACCCCTGCCTCCGTCGTTCCTGCTCGGCGCCCTGGCCTGGGCCGGTCGCCGCCACTCCCCGTCCGTCGAATGCTATGCCACCCCGCGCCCCGGCGACGGCGCGGCGCGTCACCGCCTTCCGCGCGGATGGTTGGCATGCGAGCGGGGGCACCCGCCGCCGCTCGCCATTCCGTTGACGTCGAACTCGGAGGCGGCGCACCATGACCTTCCCACCCAAGGCGGAGGATCGATGACCCTGACCCAGGACCGGCGCACGGCGCTGATCGGCGGCTGCCCCCTGTTCAAGGGGACCGACATGGCTGGGCTCGCGGCGCTGTCCGCGGCCGCCGTAGAGGTCGACTTTCCGGCCGACCGGGTCATCGCACGGCAGGGCGAGATCGGGACGGGGTTCTTCGTCGTCGTCGAGGGCATGGTCCGGGTCAGCCGGGACGGCGATGTCCTCGCGAGGCTGGGGCCCGGCGAGTTCTTCGGGGAGCTGTCCGTCCTCGACGGCGGGCCACGGGTCGCCCAGGTCGCGGCCGAGGGGCCGACCCGATGCCTGGCCATCGCATCGTGGGACTTCGAGCGGGTGCTGCGCGAGGAGCCGGGGCTCGCGCTGTCGGTGCTGCGGGTCGTCGCCGGACGCCTCCGCGAGGTGACGACGGACCACCGGACCTAAGGCTGAGCGACACAGGGCCATCGATCGTGGCTGCCCCTGCCCGCCCCACCGGCGAGGTCACCTTCCTGTTCACGGACATCGAGGGATCGACGCGGCTCGTCGACGCCCTGGGGACCGCGGCCTGGCTGCCGCTCCTCGCTCGCCACCGCGAGCTCGTCCGCGCCGCGCTCGCGGCAGACGAGGGGTTCGAGCAGGGGACCGAGGGCGACTCGTTCTTCGCCGTGTTCACCGATCCCGTCGCCGCCGTCCGGGCGGTCGCGGCGGCGCAGCGCTCGCTCGCGGCCGAGCCATGGCCAGAGGGCGCCGCCATCCGGGTCCGCATGGGCCTCCACACGGGAATCGGCGAGCTCGATGGCGACGACAACTACGCGGGCCACGACGTGCACCGCGCGGCCCGCGTCGCCGCGGCCGGCCACGGCGGCCAGGTGCTGCTGTCCGAGGCGACCACGGCGCGCGTGGAGAGCCGCCTGCCGGCGGGCGTGGGACTCCGTCCGCTCGGCGCCCATCGCCTCAAGGACCTGCGCCCGGAGCGGATCACGCAGCTCGTGATCGACGGTCTGCCGGCTGACTTCCCGCCCATCCGCTCGATCGACGCGCGACCCAACAACCTGCCGCTGGAGCTGACCTCGTTCGTGGGCCGCGAGCGCGAGCTCGCCGAGATCAGGGCGCTGCTTCAGACCTCGCGCCTCGTGACCCTGACCGGTCCAGGCGGCACGGGCAAGACCCGGCTCGCGCTCCAGGTCGCCGCCGCGCTGGTCGACGACTATCCCGACGGGACCTGGTTCGTGCCGCTGGGCCTCGTGTCGGATGCGGCGCTCGTCGTGCCGGCCATCGCCCGGGCGGTGGGGATCGGCGATGACCCCTCGCGCAGCCCGATCGACGTCCTCGCCTCGGAGCTCGAGTCTAAGCAGTCGCTGATCGTGCTCGACAACCTCGAGCAGGTCCGCGCGGCGGCCGCCGAGATCGGCGAGCTCCTGCGCCGCGCCGGAAAGGTCCGGATCCTCGCCACCAGCCGGGCGCCACTCCGGATCTCGGGCGAGCAGGAGTACCCGGTGCCCGGGCTCCCCTCCCCGCCGGACCTCGACCGGCTCGGTCCGCTCGAGCGCGAGCGGCTGCCGGCCGCGATCCGGTCCGGCGCCCCGGAGGCGCTGGCGGGCTTCGAGTCCGTGCGCCTGTTCGTCGCCCGCGGCGGCTCGGTCAAGCCCGGCTTCGCGGTCACCGCGGCGAACGCCGCCGACATCGCCTCGATCGTCGCCCACCTGGGCGGCGTCCCGCTCGCGATCGAGCTGGCGGCCGCGCGCCTGCGGTTCCTGACGCCCGCTGCGATCCACGAGCGCCTCGAGGGGCGGCTCGACCTCCCCGGGGCGGGCGCATCGGACGTGCCCGAACGCCAGCGCTCGCTGCGTGGCGCGATCATGTGGAGCCACGAGCTGCTGGATGCACCCGCCTGTCGCCTGTTCGAGCGGCTGTCCGTGTTCATGGGCGGCTTCGACCTCGCACGCGCCGAAGCGGTGGCCGGGCCCGCGTCCGACCTGGGGATCGACGTGCTCGACGGCCTGGCGTCGCTCGTCGACCAGAGCCTCGTCCGCAGCGACGAGGTCGAGGGCGAGCCGCGGTTCTCGATGCTCGAGCCGATCCGCGAGTACGCCGTCGAACGGCTCGAGGCCTCGGGCAACACCGATGCGTTCGCGGAGCGCCACGCCCGCGCCTACCTCGAGCTGGCGCGAGAGCTGGAGCCCGACCTCGCCGGCGCCCGGCAGCGCGCCGCGCTCGACCGGCTCGAGCTGGAGCACGCGAACCTGCGGGCGGCGATCGACTGGGCCGACGCACGAGGCGATCCCGAGCTCGCGCTGGGCATCACGATCGCCGTCTGGCGCTTCTGGCAGAAGCGGGGCTACCTGCGCGAGGCCCGGACGCGGGTGGCGGCCCTGATCGAGCGCCCCTGGTTCGCGACGGCGCCGGCGCCGCTGCGGGCGAAGACCCACGAGGCCCTCGGCGGCATCATCTACTGGCACGGCCTGGTCTACGGTGCGCGACCCGACTACGAGATCGCGCTCGCGATCTGGCGCGAGATCGGCGATCAGCGGGAGATCGCCAACGCGACCTACAACCTGTCCTTCTGCTACTCGATGGCCCTGGTCGAGGAGGTACCGCCGGACGCCCGCCAGCGGGCGGACGCGCTGCTCGCCGAGGCCCTGACGATCTACCGCTCGCTGGGCGACGACGCCGGCGAGGCGAACGTGTACTGGGGCATCGGGATCCAGCACTACTTCGCGGGCGACAACGCCGAGGCAGCGGTGGCGTTCGAGGCCGCCCTCGCGCTCTACCGCAAGGTCGGCGATCGGACGCAGGAGGCGTGGTCGCTGCACCAGCTGGGCTCGTCGCGCCTGAAGCTCGGCGAGACCGATGTCGCGCGCGTCGAACTCGCCGACGGGCTGCGGCTGTTCACCGATGCCGGTGACGTCGCCGGCGTGACCCTGGGGCTCGATGACATGGCCGCGGTGGCGGTGGCCGACGGCGACTTCGAGCGGGCCGCGCGTCTGTGGGGCCTCGCGCGGCGCTTGCAGGCGTCCTCGGGGACCGGGCTCGCAGGCGTCGTGGAGAACGCCTTCGAGCTCGCGACGCGGCCCAATGCCGCGAACGCGATGGCACCCGAGGATCTCGCCCGCCATGCCGCGGAGGGCGCGGCGATGCCCATGCTCGACGGCGTTCGATACGCGCTCGGCGAGACGGCGTTCGAGTGACGGCCCAGCTGCCGGAAGGCGTCGTCACCTTCCTGTTCACCGACATCGAGGGCTCGACCCGCCTGCTGACCGACATCGGCGACGCGGCCTACGGTGAGGCGCTGGGTGCGCACCGGGCCATCGTCCTGGACGCGGCGTCCGGACAGGGTGGCCAGTCGTTCGGCTCCGAGGGCGACGCCGTGTTCGTCGCGTTCCCCTCGGCCGCGGGGGCGGTCCGTGCGGCCGTCGCCGCCCAGCGGGCGCTCGCAGACCACGCTTGGGAGGGTGGCGCCGTCCGGGTCCGGATGGGCATCCACACCGGCGAGGTGCTGATCGTGGCGGGCGACTACGTCGGCATCGAGGTGCACCGCGCGGCGCGCGTCGCCGCCGCGGCCCACGGCGGCCAGGTCATCCTCACGGACGCGACACGCGTGATCGCGGGCGACCCGGGCGATGGGATCGAGCTGCGCGACCTCGGCGAGCACCGCTTGAAGGACTTCGCTCGCGCGGAACGGCTGTACCAGGTCGAGGCGGACGGCCTGGAGACCTCGTTTCCGGCCCTCAAGACGCTCGACCTCACGCCCAACAACCTGCCGCCGCAGCTGACGACGTTCGTCGGCCGCGCCGAGGTCGACAACGCGGTGATGCTGCTCGACCGGACGAGGCTGCTGACGCTGACGGGACCCGGCGGGACCGGCAAGACGCGCCTGTCCCTGGCCCTGGCCGGCGACTGCGTCGACCGCTATCCGGACGGGACGTGGTTCGTGCCGCTGGCGCCGGTCACCGACCCGGAGCTGGTGGCGTCGGCGATCGCGTCCTCGATCGGGCTGCTCGCGCCGCAGCGGCCCCCGATCGAGCGGGTCAAGGACCACCTCCGGGAACGCACCGCCCTGCTCGTCCTCGACAACTTCGAACAGGTGGTCACCGGCGCCCCGATCGTCGCCGACCTGCTCCGCTCCGCGCCCAGGCTGACGATCATCGTCTCCAGCCGGGCCCCGTTGCGGATCTCCGGTGAGCAGGAGTTCCCGGTCCCACCGCTGTCGCTCCCCCCGGCTGGCACGACCGACGTGGAGACCCTGATGGGGTCGGAGGCCGTGCGCCTGTTCGTGGAGCGGGCGATGGCCGTGCGGCCCGACTTCAGCCTGACCGCCGAGAACGGCGTGCACGTCGCCGAGATCGTGCGCCGGCTCGATGGCCTGCCGCTGGCGATCGAGCTCGCCGCGGCGCGGATCCGGTTGCTGTCCCCCGCTGCGATGGCGCAGCGGCTGGGCGACCGCCTGGGCCTGCTGTCGTCCGGCGGCCGCGACATGCCCGAGCGCCAGCGCACGCTGCGCGGGGCCATCGACTGGAGCCATGACCTGCTCGAGGCCGATGACCGTAGGCTGTTCGCCCGGCTCGGCGTGTTCGCCGGCGGCGGGCCCGTCGAGACGGCGGAGTCGGTGTGCGGCAGCGCATCCGACGACGCGTCGCTGGACGTGTTCGGCGGGCTGGAGCGCCTCGCGGAGCAGAGCCTGGTGCGGATCGGCGAGGACCTCCATGGCGACATGCGGTTCAGCATGCTGGAGACGCTTCGCGAGTACGCGCTGGAGAAGCTCGACGAGCGCGGCGAGACGCCTGCGCTCCGGGATCGGCACGCCGCCGCCTTCCTCGCGTTCGCCGTGGCGCGAGACCCCCAGGGGCTGGACACGACGGCCGCGGCCGCCGCGAACGCGCGGCTGCTCGACCGGCTCGAGGACGAGCACGACAACCTCCGGGCCGCGCTGGACCAGCTCACTGGCTCGGGCGACACCGACGGCGCGTCGACGCTCGCGTTCGCGATCTGGCGGTTCTGGCAAATGCGGGGGCACATCCCCGAGGGGCGAGCGCGCATCGACCGGGTCCTCGCCATGCCGCAATGGCCGGACCAGCCGTCGCGTGCCCGGCTCCGTGCCCTCGAGGCGGCGGGCGGCCTGGCGTACTGGGCCGGCGACCTGGTCGCCGCCGGCGTGCACTATGGCGCGGCGCTCGACGTCGCCCGCGGGCTGGGCGACGAGGCGGAGCTGGCGAACGCGTACTACAACCTGTTCTTCGCGCGCCGACCGGCGCACGACGCCCGCGAGTGGATCGACCTGATGCGCGACGAGGACACGACGCTGCTCGACGACGCCCTGGCCATCTGGACCCGGCTGGGCGACGAACAGGGAATGGGCAAGGCCCTGTGGGGGCTCAGCGAGTGGCACGGCTACCGCGGCGACTACGCGCAGGCGGAGGCGGAGGCGACCCGCGCGCTCGAACTGTTCGAGCGGATCGGTGATTCGTTCTGGGTCAGCTGGTCGAGATTCACGCGCGCATTCGGGCGGCTGCTGGCCGGCGACCTCCAGGGCGCGTCACGGGACCTGGTGCCGACGCTGCGGGAGTTCTGGGTGGGCCGCGACGTCTCCGGCCTGGTCCTGGTGCTCGCTGGCGTCTCGACGACGCTCCTGCTGCTGCACCGCGAGGTCGAAGCCTACGAGGTCGGCGGCGCGGCGAAGCGCCTGGTCGCTGAGACGGGCCTCCACCTCGCCGCCCTATGGCCGGCCGACGACATCCCGATGGTCGACCTGGACACGTCTGACGCAGCGCTGCGGGCTGCCCTGGCGCGCGGCGGCAGCTGGTCGCGCGACGAGGCCGTGGAGCGGACGATCGCGTTCGCGGAGTCGATCGCCGATGGGTCGCCCGTGAGGTCGTCCGAGGCCTCCTGAGCGGCGTAGGATGGCCGGCGTGGACGCCACGGATCGCCCTCCCGCCACGCCGACCCTTGTCTCACTCCCGCTGACCGAAACGGGTCGCCTGCCGGTCATCGCGATCGACACGGCGCCCGACGATCCGGGCGAGCTGATGCTGACCTGCGCGAACTGCGGCGCCCGGATGGACGAGCGCAAGTGCAAGCTGATCTGTCGCTGCGGCTACTTCCTGTCCTGCTCGGACTACTACTGAGCGGTCGTCCTCGGACGGTGGATTGGGCCGTAAACCGCTGATCCGCCGAGGCCGGTGCGCCGGTAGACTTCGACCCATGGCAGAGGCCCCGGCTCCGCAGCGCGCCAAGACGGCGATCCCGCGCAATCCCGGCCGCCACGACCTCGGGCTGCAGGCATCGCTGTTGTTCCCCGACAAGGACATCGTCGACCGTTTCTACGTGCCCCTCGTCTATACGGCCTGCCGGACGTGCTACTCCGAGCTCGAGCCCCAGGAGATCTTCCGGCGCGCGACCGCCGGCGAGATCGCCCCGGCCTCGATGCAGCGGCTGATCGGCAACGTCATCGAATTCGGGCCACGGGTCCACGATCGAGCACATCGTGTTCACGTTCGCCCTGTCGGGCGTCTCGCGAACCCTGTCGCACCAGCTCGTGCGCCACCGGGCCGGCGTGGCCTTCGACCAGCAGAGCCAGCGCTACGTCAAGTACAAGGGCGCCGCGACGATGCTGCCGGCGACCATCGCGGACGGCGACCCCGGCCTTCGCGAGCGCTACGAGGAGCAGGTCGACGGCGCGCTCGGACTGTACGGCGAGCTGGTCGACGCTGGCGTGCCCGGCGAGGACGCGCGGTTCGTGTTCCCCAACGCCACCCGGACGAACCTCGTGATGACGACCAACCTGCGGGCACTGATCCACATGTCGGGCCTTCGCCTGTGCACGATGGCGCAGTGGGAGATCCGGCGGCTGTTCCAGCTGATCCGCCACGAGATCTTCGACGTGTCGCCGTTCCTGGGCTCGTTCCTGGCGCCGAAGTGCGTCGCGCTCGGCTACTGCGACGAGTTCAACAACCGGGACGAGCACTGCCCGATCCGGCCCCACAAGGACAACGTGCTGGCCGCCTGGGCCCAGAAGCGCGACGAAGCCAGGAAAGCCGGACGGGAGCTTCCGGTCACCTGAGTCCGCTGGCGCACGCCGGCGAGAGAGGGAGTCAGTCCATCCTATGAGCAAGAACCGCATTGCGTTTGTCGGGATCGCCCTGCTCATCGCCGCCGCCATGACGGGGTTGGCGGGCCTCGGTGGGGCGATGTCCGGCTACGACCGTCTTGGCCTGCTGTTCATCGGCATCTTCGTGGGGATCCTGATCCTCGGCCTCCTCCTCGACCGCGCGGCGAAACGGGCGCTCTAGCAGCCCGCTCGCGGGGCTTCGCTAGTCCTCGCCCGCCGCGCTCCCCTCGGACCCTTCGTCCTGCGCGTCGACGACTCGCCGCAGCTTGTCGAGATCAGCGCCGGGGGGCGTGTCGCTCGGCTCCTTGAGCCGCGCCTCGCCGATATCGCCCTCGATGATGTCGCCGGCGTCGCGGTCGCCGGGGACGATCGGCGCGCGATCCTTCCCGGGCGCGTCGAATGGATGGTCCGGGTTCTCGATGATCTCGTCGCGCGATCTCGGGTTCGCCCATCGCTGATCCTCCCACGTGGTCCTGGTGGCGTCCGCCAGCGGGCAATGTAGGAACAGCTCTCCGGGCTAGCGATGCCGCTTCGGCCCCGCGACATTGCAGATCTATCGCGCGACGTTGCCCGGTCCGCAAGCGCTCCAGGGCGGGCGCGGCTTCGGTCGGGCCTCCGGGGACTCAGGCCCCGAAGCCGGAGGTCCCGGGCGTCGGCAGGTCTGCCAGGAAGCGCTTGAGCACCTTGGCCAGGCGCGGGCCGGCCTGCTCGCCCACCTCCATCACCTCGGCGTGTGTCAACGGCTGGTCGGTGTAGCCGGCACCGGCGTTGGTGACGAGCGACACCCCGCAAACCTCGAGCCCGACCCAGCGGGCCGCGACCGCTTCGAGCACGGTCGACATCCCGACCGCGTCGGCGCCCATCGTCCGCAGCATGCGGACCTCCGCCGGGGTCTCGTACGAGGGGCCGAGCAGACCCGCGTAGATGCCCTCGGCGAGCTCGACGCCCTCCGCCGCTCCCGCCGCGTGCAGTCGCTGGCGCAGGGCCGGCGTCCAGACGTCGGTCAGGTCGGGGAATCTCGGCCCGAGCTCGTCGGCGTTGGTGCCGATCAACGGTGACCGTCCGGTCAGGTTCAGGTGGTCCGCGATGACCATCAGCGTCCCGGGCGCGTAGTCCGGGTTCACGCCGCCGGCCGCGTTGGTCAGGATGACCGTCCTCGCGCCGAGCCGCCGGAACAGGAGCACGGGCTGGACGACGAGGCCCGGATCGTTGCCCTCGTACAGGTGGAACCTGCCCTGGAGGAGGACGACCTGGACGCCGGCCAGACGCCCCAGCAGCAACCGGCCCTCGTGGCCCGGAGCGGTCGCGAGCGGCCAGCCCGGCAGCTGCTGGAACGGGATCGCGACCGGGTTCTCGACCTCGTGGGCGAGCCCGCCGAGCCCCGATCCGAGCACGATCCCGACGCGCGGCACGATCGCCGTCCGGCCCTGCACCGCTTCGACGAGCGCCTCGAGTCGAGCGGGCTGGTCAACCGGGGGGATCGGGCGTGATCGGTCGACGCCTGGGGAGAAGAAGTCGCTCATCGGCCGAGCATAGCGGCGTGCCGGGCGAGGGATGGCGGCCGGAGCGCCTTAAACTTCAACGCCCGGATGGAGTACCGACACCGGGATGCCGGTCACGTCCGTCCGGGCGCCCAGGACCGCGACCCTTGCGGATCGCCACCACTGGCAATGAAGTGCCCGAATTGACCGGAGAACGTTCGACCCTTGATGTGATCGCAGACCGGACGTCGGCGTGGCCTTGAGGTGATCTCAGCCGGCCGGGCGGAGCAGGTTTGAGGCGATCGCCTCCGCTCCGGACCATCCATCGGCCCCTTCGGGCAAGACCTACGTTACAGTGGCCAGGGCTGCGATCCCACCGGGTTTTCCACGAACCTGCGGTTCGAGGGCCCGGCGGCGTCCACACTTTTCCCCCACTGTGGACGGCCTGTGGATTGCATCCATCAACGAGGCTCACGCCGGGCTTCCTCGCGCGATCCCGGGATGCGCACGAGCACGATGCCCGAGAGCGGTGGCGATCGACCCGCGCCGAAGGCTGCGAGGACCGTCCTCGTGTCGAGCGGGTACTCCGCGCGAACCGACGCGATCGCCGCCCGAAGGGCCGCCCTGTTGCGCGTCGTGTCTGCGATCGCCAGGATCACCCGCGCGACCCGCGGGTCGTCGCGCTGCTTCTGGTTCACCGATCGCAGGGTGGCATCCACCGCGCCGAGTCGGCTGATCGCCTCGAGCCCCGTCCAGCCGTCATCGGCCATGGCGACGGCGTCCCATGCGCGTCGATCGCCCGGGATCGGGAGCGGCACCTCCGTCCTCCAGGCGATCGACGGATGGATCCGCGCTCGGAGGAGCTCGAGGATCCGGAGCTGGACGCGATCGCGAACCGGCTCGCCGTCGGGGTACAGCGCGAATCGAAGGCGCAGCCCGAGCGCCGCCGCGGTCGACGCCAGGTGGTCGAGGTTCGGGGCTGCGACCTCGTTCCGTTCGAGCCTCCCCACATACGAGCGCGAGATCCCGGCGGCCGACGCCACCGTCGCCTGGCTCAGGCCCATTGCGTGACGCGTGCCCCGCAGGTCGGTGGCGATATCGGCCATCGACCGGCGTGTCGCACGCCGTGCTCGATCTCGAGGCTCGTCTCGGGCCGGCATGGGTGGATCATGCCTCGCGCGACTTGCCTGGGACTTACCCGTCGGCACACCGTCAACGTGTCAGCCCCAGCGCCGGATGGGGCCGGTCCAGGGTCAGGTATCGCGGCCCCGTCGCGGCCGGTCCGCCGGCCTTCCGCGGCCGGTCTCGCGGGCTGCCGCGCGCCTCGGGCCTGCGGCTTGTCCCCCGGCCTTCCGCCGCCGGTCTCGCGGGCTGCCGCGCCTCGCACGGTGGCACTGGAACGCGTTGTTCGCCATGCGGGGCATCTCATGCCCCGTATCGGCAAGAAACCGCGGAACCTCGTCCAATCGGGGCACCGGCGTGGCAGCTCCGCGGCAATGCGCGCCTGTATGCCTCGGTGAGTGGCGTCGGGGCCGGGCGAGGCGTCGGGGCCGGGCGCGGCGTCGGGGCCGGGCGAGGCGTCGGGGCCGGGCGAGGCGTCGGGGCCGGGCGAGGCGTCGGGGCCGGGCGAGGCGTCGGGGCCGGGCGAGGCGTCGGGGCCGGGCGAGGCGTCGGGGCCGGGCGAGGCGTCGGGGCCGGGCGAGGCGGCAGGGGCCGGGCGAGGCAGGGGCCGGGCGAGACGTCAGCCGCCGAGTGCGAACATCTCCACCTTGGGCAGTCGCTCGGTCGCCGCGCTGCGCAGCTCCGAGTAGCGGTCGACGCGATTGCCCCAGACCGCCTCGATCCTGGCGATCAACTCCGCGTCGCTCTCGCCGTCGCGCATCGGCACCTTGAGATCGGTGCCCGAGACCGCGAACAGGCACGTGTACAGGTGGCCCTCGGCCGAGAGGCGGGCGCGGGTGCAGTCGCCGCAGAACGGTCGCGACACCGACGCGATCACGCCCAGCTCGCCGTCCCCATCGCGGAACCGGTAGCGGCCGGCGACCTCGCCCCGATAGTTGGCGGCGACCGGCTCGAGCGGAAACTCGGCGTCGATCGTCGCCAGGATCTCGTCGGCCGGCACGACGTCGTCGAGGCGCCAGCCGTTCGAGTGCCCGACGTCCATGTATTCGATGAACCGCAGGATCAGTCCCTCGTCCCGAGCCCAGCGAGCGAGAGGCAGGATCGAGGCCTCGTTCATCCCCCGGCGAACGACGGTGTTGACCTTGATCGGTGCCAGGCCCGCATCACGGGCCGCGGAGATCCCGTCCAGCACGCGCGAGACCGGGAAGTCGACGCCGTTCATGGTCCCGAACACCTCGTCGTCGAGGGAGTCGAGGCTGACGGTGATCCGCTGGAGGCCGGCCTCGGCGAGCGGGGCGGCCAGGGACCGGAGCGCCGACCCGTTCGTGGTCAGCGTCAGGTCGACCCGCTCCCCGTCGACCGTCCGCAGCTGCGCCAGGTGGCGGATCAGCTCCGGGAGATCGCGCCGGACGAGCGGCTCGCCGCCGGTGATGCGCAGCTTGTGGACGCCGAGCCCGACGAAGATCGAGGCCAGGCGCGTGATCTCCTCGAACGAGAGCACCTGGTCCTTGGGCAGGAAGGCGAAGTCGCGCCCGAACACCTCGGCCGGCATGCAGTACGGGCAGCGGAAGTTGCAGCGGTCCGTGACCGAGATCCGCAGGTCTCGCAGCGCGCGCCCGAACCGGTCGGGCAGCCCGGGCCGGCCGTCGAAGGCGGCGGCGGCGTCCGCGTCGCGGCCGATCGGCCGTGCCGCGTCGAGATCAGTGAGGTCGGGGGGCGAGTCCACCCAGCCATGGTAGTCGGGGTTCGTCGCGAGGCGCGCCTGGCGACCCTCGGTGGTGGCGGCCACGAGGACCGGACCAAGGCGAGCAACGCCCGGGCACCACGAATTCCTGTGCGAGCTGGCACCGCCCGAACGGGGTTCGTGCGGCGACGACGCTCATCCGCCGTCCGGCGCCGGTACCACCGGAATGTCCCGCTGGTACCTCTAGCGACTGCACCACAGCCCACCAAGCCACCTACTGTCGCCGGAGCACCTGCGGTTGCGTGCCCATCCCGTAGAGGAAGTCTCTGCTCATGGCCTCCAGCGACACGAAAAGCGGATTTCAGGCTCCCGTGGAGCTCCGATCGCTCCCACGACGAGACGGCGCCCGAGGGCGCCGAGGCGGCCCCCGAGGCCGTCGACGAGCCCGCGTCCGACGACCTCGAATGGCCGGACACCGACATCCACGCCCGCCTGGGCATCGCCACCAGCGGGCAGCGCCCGCCCGATGAAAGCGCGCCAGACGCCGCCGCGACCGATGCCGCTGCGACCGACACCCACCCTTCCGAGGAGTCCCAGCGCATGGTCGAGATCGACGCTCCCGCCGCCCCGGCCGCGGCGCCCAGGAAGCCGACGAAGCTCATGGCGGACCTGTCTGCCGCGATCCGCGCGACGGCCGCGGCCGCCCGCGACCAGGCCCTGACGCAGATCGATGCCGACGCCCAGCAGGTCACCGAGAAGATCCGCGAGGGCGCGACCGAAGGCGCCGCCGCCCTGCGCAAGCGATCCGACGACGACGTCTCGGGCATCCGCGACTGGTCGAAGGCCGAGATCGCCCGGATCCGTGAAGAGACCGACACCCGCATCGCGAACCGCAAGGCGCAGCTCGAGGGCGAGCTGTCGGCGCACGCGGGTGCCGTGAACAACCGGGTCGACGAGGTGCAGTCCGAGGTCGACCGCTTCAAGACCGACATGGACGAGTACTTCGCCCGCCTCAGCAACGAGGACGATCCCTCGCGCCTGGCCACGATGGTCGAGGCGATGCCGGATCTGCCGTCGTTCGACGCCTGGGCCGATCTCGGCTCGATCGATGACGTGGTCCCTGAGGTCGAGGCCGAGGTGGACGAGGTGCCGGCCGATGAGCTTGTCGAGTCCGTGGGCGAGGTCGAACCGGTAGAGGTCGTCGCCGAGCTGGTCGCCGGCGACCTTGAGGCCGACGAAGCGCATGCCGTAGCGGCGGAGGCCGCCGAGGACCTGACGCGGCAGGCCGAGGACACCACCGCATTCGTCGTGGTCGATGAGGCCGAAGACGACACCGCTGGGGCCGACGACGTCGCCGGCGAAGCCGACGCGGTTCCTGCCCCGACCAAGCCCATCACCTGGGGCGAGGACGACGGCGACTGGCATGGCACCGGCAACGGTGCCAACGCCGAGGACGATGCCCCCCGCTGGGCCGCCGGTGAGACCCCGGACGGGTTCCCGGAGGGTGCCGAGGGCGGCGACCCCGTCGACCGCGGCGCGATCATGGCCGCGCTCGAGGCCGCCGCGGAGGCCGTCGTGGCCGCCGAGGCCGCCGCCGACTCCGCCGACCAGGCCGAGGCAGCCGCGGACGTCGCCGAGACGGCCGCCGAGCTCGTCGTGGGCCGCAACAGCCCCGAGGACGGCTCGCTCGACCCCGAGGCACAGGCCGCGCTCGATGCGCGCGTCGGCGCCGGTGGGTTCGAGGAGTCCTACGCCGACCGTCTCGCTCATCTGCTGCCCCAGGAGGCACCGGGCGACACCGAGCCGCGCACGACGCAGGTCGTGGTCTCGGGGCTGGTGTCGGTCGCCAGCATCGCGAGCTTCAAGCGACACCTCGGCCGGCTCGCCGGCGTGCAGTCCGTCGCCGTTGCGTCCGGCCCCGAGGGCGAGTTCGTATTCAACGTGACCCATCGTGCGGACGTCTCGTTCAAGGACGCGATCCCGTCGATGCAGGGCTTCGCCGCCCGCGTCACCGGAACCAGCGATGGCGTCGTCGCAGTCGCGGCGCGCGATCCCGAGTCGGAGAACTGATCGTGGAATCACTGGCGGGCCATCCCGCCATCGCGGTTCTCCTGCCGCCGTCCGAGCGAGAGCTCGTCGCCGAGGAGCTCCGAGAGGGCGGCTTCGATCCGATCGTCGTCCACGGCGTGGAGGAGCTGGAAGGCATCCTCGCGACGAGGCGCGACATCGTCGTCGCGATGATCGACGTCGAGGGCGATTACGAGCTCGGTGTCCAGTGCTGGACGCTGCTGCACGACCGCGGGCGGAACGTCCCGGCGCTGCTGGTGGTCGACATCTCCACGCTCGACCGCATGGACGTCGAGGCGCCCGGTCACGAGAGCGACGAGTACCTGATGCGCCCGTACACGCCGGAGTCCGTCCGGTGGCAGATCGAGGCGATGTGTATCCGGTCGATCGCGATCGACGACGGCAGCGGTCCCGTGCTCCAGGGCAGCATCGACCACATCGACTGGGGTCACCGCGGCCAGCTGTTGCTGGTGTTCAACCCGAAGGGCGGCGTCGGCAAGACGATGATCGCCACCAACCTCGCGGCGGCACTCGTCGCCCGCGGCCAGCGCGTCCTCCTGGTCGACGCGGACACCGTCACCGGGCACGTTCCGACGTCGCTCGGCATGGACGCGGTCCCGACCGTCATCGACGCCTGGCGCGACGAGCTCGACGGCGGCCCGATGCTCACGTTCGAGGAGCAGGCCTCCGTCCACAGCTCGGGGCTCAAGATCCTGCCCCTGTCCGCGCACCCGCTGAACACCGAGCTGCTCGAGCCGCAGCGCGTCGCCGGCGCCATCGCCGTCTCCCGCCGCAGCTTCGACTACGTCATCGTCGACCTCCACCCGTCGTACAGCCCGCTCAACCGCGCGGTGTTCGATCGGTCGGACAAGATCCTGGTGCCGGTGACGCCGGACCTGCCGGCCATCCGGGCCGTGGTCAAGCTGCGCGAGATCGCCGACGAGCTGGGCATGCGCGACCGGCTGTCGCTGGTCGTCAACCGCGCCAACAGCGGCATCAAGCTCGAGGACCTCGAGCGCGCGATCGGCATGCCGACGTACGCCCAGGTCCGATCGAGCGGCCTGCTGCTGGTCAAGGCCAGCAACGAGGGGCGCACGCTGTTCGAGATCGCGCCCAAGGACAAGATCACCCAGGACTTCGCGCAGATGGCCGATCGCCTGCTCGGGCTCCAGCCCGTCGAAGCGGCGCCGAAGCCCCAGATGAACGTGTTCCGGCGGGCCGCAGCCGTCCGCGCCTAGCTCAACCCAGGCCCCGGACGACGTCGACGATCGTCGTCAGGTCGTCGACGATCGCAGCGGCCTCGGGCACGGGGTCGCGCCCGGCCTGGATCCACGCCCACGGCCCGCGCCGAAGGAACACCGCGCGCATGCCCGCGGCCGCCGCCGGCCGGACGTCGTTGTCGACGCGGTCGCCCACGTAGGCGATCTCGCCGGGCGCCAGCTCCAGGCGTTCCGCGAGGAGGCGGAAGAACGCCGGATCCGGCTTCTCCGCGCCGAGGCTCTCGCTCGATGCCACCAGATCGAGTTCCAGCCCGACGTCGCGGAACACGGCCTCGGCCCGCTGCGGCTGGTTGCCCGCGACCCCCACCCGGTAGCCCGCAGCGCGCACGGCGCGGAGGGCGCCGGTCGCGTCCGCGTAGAGGTCCTCGGGCATGATGTCGTCCGGATCGCCGGCGGCCTCACGATCGCGCCGTGCCGCGACGAGGTCGACGTCCGGCCGCAGGATCCGGAACGGCTCACGATGATCCCCGCCGCGTTCGATGACGGCCCCACACAGCGCAAGGAACGTCAGGTGCTGGATCCCCAGCCAGTCGGCCCAGGCGAGCCACAGTCGGTTCTCATCGACGAGGGTCTCGCCGATGTCGAACACGACTGCGCGGACCGGCATTGATCCGCCGCGACCGGCGGCCACCGTCAGCGGGAGCGGTCCTGCCAGCTGACGCCGCCCAGCGGCGCGCCCGGCAGCTTCTGGTGGGGCGCCCCGGTGCGCTTGTCGACCTGCTCGACGCCCCGCAGGTAGAAGCGGTTGACGAGGATCACGTCAATCTCGGGGTCGCTGACCTGGACCTCGCCCAGGCGGGCGACCGCGTCGACGATCGCGACGAACATCTCGGACGAGCGGTCGAGCAGGCGGTCGGGCTCCGAGCCCGGGTGCAGGTAGACGGTCCCGACGACGCGGAACGGCGGCACCTCGAGCGCCACGTCGTAGGCGACCTTGTGCACCTTGAGGGCCGTGCGCTCCGTCTCGGTCAGCGGCGGCAGGCTCTCCTCCCCAGCAGTGACAAGGATCAGATCGTAGGGGTCGACGCTGCGCAGGCCGGGCGCCTCCTCGAGCGGCGCGCTGCCGTCCGGCGGACCCCAGCTCACGTCGGTGATCGGGATCGCCTCGCGCCGGTTGAGCGCATCCGAGAGCCGGCCGGCGATGTCCATCCGGCCCCGCAGCCGCCAGTCCTCGGTGAGGCCGATGAACGGGACGCCGCGTGACGGCCCGGCATGCAGCCGGCTCGCGCTGGGCGGCGCGGACGGCTTGACGCCGCCGGACTTGGTGATGGCCGCGCCCGTCGACCCTGCCGTGGAGCTCGCGTCCGTACCCGACGAGGCTCCCGCCTCGGGTTTGTTGCGCTTCAGGAAGCCGAACGGCACCCCCTCAGTCCTCCTCGGCCTTGCCCGTGTTGTCGCGGATCGTGTCCACGACCGTCGCATCGGCCAGTGTGGTGACGTCGCCCAGCGTGCGGCCCTCGGCGATGTCGCGGAGCAGCCGGCGCATGATCTTGCCGGAGCGGGTCTTGGGCAGGTCGGGCACGAACATCAGGAACTTCGGCCTGGCGATCGCCCCGATGACCGAGGCGACGTGCCCCCGCAGCTCGACCCCCAGCGCGTCACTGGGCTCCTGCCCCATCTTGAGGATCACGAACGCGAAGATCGCCTGGCCGCTGATGGCGTCGGTCTTGCCCACCACCGCGGCCTCCGCCACCGACCGGTGGTCGACGAGGGCCGACTCGACCTCCGTGGTGCTGATCCGGTGGCCCGCGACGTTCATCACATCGTCGACGCGGCCGAGGAGCCACAGGTAGCCCTCCTCGTCGCGCTTGGCTCCATCGCCCGCGAAGTACATGCCCGGGAACCGGCTCCAGTACGTCTGCCGGTACCGCTCCGGGTCGCCGTAGATGCCGCGCAGCATCCCCGGCCACGGCCGCTTGAGCACGAGGTAGCCGCCGCCGCCGAGCGGCACCGAGCGCCCGTCGTGGTCGACGACGTCGACGTCGATGCCGGGCATCGCGAACGTCGCCGAGCCCGGCTTGGTCGTGGTCACGCCCGGCAGCGGGCTGATCATGATCTGGCCCGTCTCGGTCTGCCACCAGGTGTCGACGACCGGGGTGCGATCGCCGCCGATGACCTCGCGGTACCAGCGCCAGGCCTCGGGGTTGATCGGCTCGCCCACCGAGCCGAGGACCCGCAGGGAGGTCAGGTCGTGCCCGTCCGGATAGGCCTCGCCCTGCTTCATGAACGCCCGGATCGCCGTCGGGGCGCAGTACAGGATCGTGACCTTGTAGTCCTCGATGATCTGCCACCAGCGGTCCCAGCCCGGCGTGTCCGGTGCCCCTTCGTACAGCACGCCGGTCGTCGCGTTGGCCAGCGGCCCGTAGACGATGTAGCTGTGCCCGGTGACCCAGCCGATGTCGGCGGCGCACCAGTAGACGTCGTCGGGCTTGATGTCGAACACGGCCCAGTGGGTGAACGCGGCGCCGAGCAGGTAGCCGGCCGAGGTGTGGAGGATGCCCTTGGGCTTGGCCGTGGTGCCCGACGTGTACAGGAGGTAGAGCATGTGCTCGCTGTCGACGGCGGCCGGCGGGCACACGGCCGACTGGCGGTCCACGATCTCATGCCACCAGACGTCGCGCCCGGGTTCCATCGACGCGCCCTCGCCCAGCCGGTCGACGACCAGGACGTGCTCGATGCTCGGCGCGCCGGCGACAGCATCGTCGGCCTGGGGCTTGAGTGGCACCTGCTTGCCCCGCCGCCAGCCGCCGTCGGCCGTGATCAGGACCTTCGCCCCGCAGTCGTTGATGCGCCCGCCGAGGGCCTCGGCGGAGAACCCGCCGAACACCACCGTGTGGGGCGCCCCGATCCGGGCGCAGGCGAGCATCGCGATCGGCAGCTCGGGGATCATGGGCATGTAGATCGCCACCCGGTCGCCCTTGCGCACGCCGAGCTCGAGCAGGGCGTTCGCCGCCTTGGAGGTCTCGCGCAGCAGGTCGTCGTAGGTGAGGGTGCGCGTCTCGCCGGGCTCGCCGATCCAGTGGTACGCGACCCGGTCGCCGAGACCACGTTCCACGTGCCGGTCGACGCAGTTGTAGGCCACGTTGAGCTCGCCGCCGACGAACCACTTGGCGAACGGCAGGTCCCACTCCAGCGTCTCGCGGAAGGGACGCGTCCATGACAGCCGCTCGCGCGCCTGCTTCTCCCAGAAGCCGACGTAGTCCGTCTTGGCGGCGTCGTACAGCGCCTGGGTCGCGTTCGCCTGGGCGACGAACGCCGGGTCAGGCGGGAACGTCCGCCGTTCGGCGAGGAGGTTCTCGATCTCCGGCCCACCCTGGGCCTGGGGCTCGACGCTCACGTGTGCCTCCGGTTCAGCGCGTGGGTCGGGCCATTCTACGCGCGTCGGCGCCCGGCCCGGCGGGTGTCGCCCGGCCTGCCATCGGAGGCGGCGCGCAACGGTCCAGGGCCCGGATCAGGCGGGCGTTCCACCCAGGCGCACCGAGACGGCGCCGGCGGTCTCGCGGACCTGTTGCACGAGCTCGGGCACGCGACGCGGTGTCACCCGGAAGGCGGGCCCCCAGACGTCGACCGCGGCGATGACCTGCCCGCGGGCGTCGTGGACCGGGGCGGCGACGGCGTTGAGCCCCGCGTCGAACTCCCCGAACCCGGTCGCGAAGCCGCGGCGACGGACCCGGGCCAGCTCCTCGAGCAGCGGCTCGAGGTCCGTGATGGTGCGCTCGGTGAACCGGTCGAGGCCGCGGCGCACGAGCCGCAGGACCTCACGCTCGGGCAGCGAGGCCAGCAGCACCTTGCCCCCGGCGACCGAGTGCAGCGGGACGCAGCGCCCGGTCCAGTCCCCCATCGCGACGAGGTTGGGGCCGTCCGACTGGGCAACGGTGAGCAGCTGGTCGCCGTCGAGCACGCCGAGGCCCGTGGTCTCGCGCGTGGCGCGGGCGAGCCGGTCGAGCTCGGGCATCGCGATCGAACGCAGGTCGAGCGTCCGCTCGGCGCGTTCCGCGAGCCGGATGACCACCAGGCCCAGCCGGTACTTGCCGCTCTCCTCGTCCTGTTCCACGAGGCCGCGCTTCTCGAGCGTCGCCAGCAGCCGCGACGCCGTGGACTTGTGCAGGCCGAGACGGCGCGCCAGCTCCGTCACGCCGGCCTCCCCGTGGCTGTCCCCCAGGGCCAGCAGCAGGGCTGCGGCCCGGTCGACAGACCGGACGGCGTTCCCGTCGAGCGTCATGCGATGCGACCCTCCCGGTGGGTTCGGTGCTTGATCCGATCGCCCGATTGCGGCGGTCAGCCGGCCGCTTGGTGAGACATCGCCCCTTCGGGCTCTGGGGTGTGCTCGCCGTGGGCACGAGCCTCGAGCGCGGCATCGAGCGACGCCCCGAAGATCGAGATGACCCGGTCGACGATATCGCCCTGGGCGTGCGCCTCGCACACGAACCAGGGCTCCCGGCTGTCGGGCTCGGGCATCGCGCCCCGGCGCTGCATCCCGATCGCGATGGCGTCGTACAGCTCGTGGTCGGTGTTCGCCCAGTCGCGGTACTCGGTGGCCACGACGTCCGTGAACATGATCCCGAACATCGAGGGATGCCCGGTGATGTGGTAGGCGAGGCCCTTTGCATCGAGCAGCTGACGGACGCCCTGCTGGAGCTGCTCGCCGGTGCGATGGATGGTCTCGAGGGCGTCTGTGTCGCGCAGGATCTCGAGCGTCTTGACGACCGCGGCCGCGGCGACCCGGTTGCCCGCGTACGTGCCACCGTGGCTGACCTTGTCCGGCAGCACCGACATGACGTCCTCGCGGCCGGCGAACGCCGCGGCCGGATACCCGTTGCCCATCGCCTTGGCGTAGGTCGCGATGTCGGGCGTGATGCCGAAGTATTCGGCGGCACCGCCCTTGGCGAACCGGAAGCCCGTCTTGACCTCGTCGAAGATCAGGAGGATCCCGAACTCCTCGGTCAGCGCGCGCATGGCCTGGTGGAAGCCCGGCTCGGGCAGGATGCCCTGGGCGTTGCCCAGGACCGGCTCCACGATGATCGCGGCGATCTCCTCGCCCTGGCGCTCGAACAGGCGGCGCAGGGCGTCGATGTTGTTGTAGCGCGCGGGCACGATGGTCTTGGCGACCTCGCTGGGAATGCCGCGACCCCAGGCGAGCCCAACGGGGTTGTCCTCGTCGCCGAGGTCCGCCATGTTGTCCGGCGCGACGCTGATCAGCGCGTAGTCGTGGACGCCGTGGTACTGGCCCTCGAACTTCACGATCTTGTCGCGGCCCGTGTAGGCGCGCGCCACGCGCATCGCGTGCATCGTGGCTTCGGTGCCCGAGACCGTCATGCGCGCCTTGGCGACCCACGGGTTGAGCTCCTTGACGAGCTCCATCGCCCGGACCTCGTCCTCGCTCGTGAGCGAGAAGCTCACGCCGCGGCGCATCCGCTCGTTCACGTAGTCGTCGACCCGGTCGTCGCCGTGGCCGAGGATCACGGGACCGTAGCCCAGCCGGAGGTCGATGAACTCGTTGCCGTCGATGTCCCAGACACGCCCGCCCTTGCCGCGGTCGACGTACACGGTGTCGTCGCCCCATGCGCGGAAGTTCGAGTCGGTGCCGCCCGGCAGCGTCCCCAGCGCGCGACGGTACATCGCCTGCTGGCGCCCTCGCGAGAGGGCCGGGACGGACGGGGCGGCGGGTTCGGCGGTCATGATTCCTCCTGGCTTCGGACCCCGTATCCCGCGAGGGCGTCGTCGCCGACCCGGGGCGACGGCACGGGGGACCCGCAGCGCGCGGTGCATCGCACGGAACGCGCGTTGCGGGCAGTGGAACGAGTGGCCGCGATCGTGCCATAGCGCTTCGCGGGCCGTCAACACGAATATCGTCCTACATCCGGGCTCGCCCTGCGAATCCCGCAGTCTGATCGGCGCCGATCCCGTCGATCCGCGTACATTGGGCGGCGATGGCGACCACGCGACCGAGCCGCCCGATCCCGCCCATTCCCCGGGCGCCCGCGGGCGCCCCGGCGGGCGGCAGCTACTGGTTCACGTCCGGCGATCCGGGACCGGACCGGCCCGCGGCCGCGGGCCACACCGAGGTCGACGTGGCGATCGTCGGCGCAGGCTTCACCGGGCTGTGGACCGCGATCCGGCTCCTCGAGACGGAACCGTCGCTGCGGGTGCTGGTCCTCGAGGCCGACCGGGTGGGGTCCGGCGCCAGCGGCCGCAACGGCGGCTTCTGCTCCTCATCGCTGACCCACGGCCTGGCCAACGGGCTGCTTCACTTTCCGGGCGAGATCGACGAGCTCGAGGCGGAGGGTCGGCGCAACCTCGCGGAGCTGGTCGCGTTCGTGAGCGACGAGGGGATCGATTGCGAGCTCGAGCCGACAGGCGTCCTCGATGTCGCGACCGAGCCGTGGCAGGTGGAGGACCTCCTGGCTTGGGTCGAGGTGTCCGCGCAGCACGGCTCGGAGCTCGAGTTCCTGGATCGCGACGCGGTCCAGGCCGAGGTCCACTCGCCTCGCTGGCTGGCCGGGGTGCGGGCCGGCGCGGACCACAACGTGATCCTCAACCCCGCCAAGCTGGCGTGGGGGCTGGCGCTCGCGGCGGAGCGCCGCGGGGCACGCATCGCGGAGCGCAGCGCCGTGACCTCGCTGCGACGTCGGGCCGGCGGGGTCCGGCTGCGCACCGACGGCGGCGCCACCGTCGACGCCAAGCACGTGGTGGTCGCCACGTCGGCCTACAGCGCCTGGCTGCGCCGCCTCACCCCGTTGTTCGTGCCGATCTACGACTACGTCCTGATGACGGAGCCCCTCACGGCCGACCAGCGGGCGTCGATCGGGTGGCGGGGCCGCGAGGGCATGTCCGACGCCGGCAACCAGTTCCACTACTTCCGCCGATCGGCCGACGAGCGGATCCTGTGGGGCGGCTACGACGCGATCTACCACCCCGGCAACCGGGTCACGCCCGCCCACGACCGGCGCCCGGCAACGTTCGAGAAGCTGGCCCAGCAGTTCCTGGACACGTTCCCGCAACTGGATGGGATCCGCTTCACGCACGCCTGGGGCGGCGCCATCGACACGACCACCCGGTTCAGCGTCACGTTCGGTGAGGCCCTCGGGGGGCGCGTCCACTACGCCCTGGGCTACACGGGGCTCGGCGTCGGATCGAGCCGCTGGGCGGCCGGCATCCTGCGCGACACGCTGCTGCGCCCCGACTCCCCGCTGCTGCGCCTGGAGCTCGTCCGCTCGCGTCCGTTCCCGATCCCGACCGAGCCATTCCGGACGCCCGCCGTCGAGATCATGCGGCGCTCGGTCATCGGCGCCGACGACAACGAGGGGCGCAGGTCGTGGTTCCTGCGCGCCTTGGACACGCTCGGGATCGGGTTCGACTCATAGGTCGTGCCCTGCGCCGCTTTCGGCGGAGGGGGCTCAGGCGATTCCAGTCCCTCCGGGACTGAGATCGCGCTCGCTCCCTCCGCCTGCGCGGTCGCTGAAACGGACCGAGAGGTCGAGCGCCAAACGCCGACGTGTCGGCCAGGGATGTGGGGGGCGGCGCTATGGAGCCGGAGTGACCCAGGTGGGCAGCTCCTTGGCCAGGGTCGCGAGGGGCAGCGTGCCGTGACCGATGAGCTCGTCGTGGAAGCGACGCAGGTCGAAGCGCCTGCCGGCGCGGGCCTCGAGCTCGCGTCGCAGCCGGCGGATCTCGCGCATGCCGGTCATGTACGAGAGGGCCTGGCCGGGCCACACGATGTAGCGGTCGGTCTCGATCGAGGCGTCCGTCTCTGACAGCCCGGTGTCGAGCAGCCAGTCGATCGACTGCTGGCGCGACCAGCCGAGGGCATGCATCCCCGAATCAACGATCAGCCGTGAAGCGCGCCAGGCCTGGGCGTCGAGCATCCCGAACCGCTCCCCGGGTGTCTGGTACAGGCCGAGCTCGTCGGCCAGCCGCTCGGCATACAGCCCCCAGCCCTCCACGTACGCGCCGCCGCCGGCAGCCCGGGCGCCCAGGCGCCGGAAGACGTTGAGGCCGGGGTGCTCCATCTCGAGGCTGATCTGGAAGTGGTGGCCGGGGATCGCCTCGTGGAACGTGGTCGAGGCGAGCTTCGAGTACGTCCGGCTCGGCAGGTCATAGGTGTTGACGTAGTAGATCCCGGGGCGCGACAGGTCGGCGGCGGGCGGGTAGTAGTACGCGAACGGGGCGTCCTTCTCCTTGAACGACTCGACCGGGCGGACCTCGCAGCCGGCCCGCGGCAGCCGGCCGAAGACGCGCGGCGCGACGTCGGCCGCGGCGGCGATCTGTTCGTTGGCGCGGGCGACGAGGGCCTCGGGCGTGGGCGCCTGGTTGGCCGGATCCGTGGCGAGCTTGCGGCGATAGGCCGCGATGTCGCTGCCGAAGCCCTCGGCCGCCGTGATGGTCCGTCGCTCGTCGTTGATCGTGGCCAGCTCCTCGAGCCCGATCTCGTGAACCGCCTGGGGCTCCATGTCGAGCGATGTCCAGCGGCGGATCCCGTGCCGGTAGAGCTCCTCGCCGTCGGGCGCCGAAAGGAGGCCCGGCCGCTCGCGGGTGGCCGCGTAATACGGGCCGGTGAGGGCATCGAGGAGCCGCCGGTCGGCCGGATAGACGACCTCACGGACGACGTCCCGGATCCGCTCCCGGTCGGCGTCCGTGGCGACTTGGGACATCGCGGGGACGATCGCTTCCTCGATCGGAATCGCCAGCAGCCGCCCCAGCTGCTCGATGGTCCGGTCAGCGACGATCCGGGCCGCGGTCCGCCCCGAGCGAAGACCGTCGGCCATGATGTCGATGTGGGCGTCGATGAAGCCGCCGTACTGGCGCAGGCGACTCAGGTACGCATCCAAGCGCTCGGGCGTGTCGGCGCGCTGGAACTGGGCGAGCTGCGCGAGCAACGTCTGTGGCCCGTTGATCTGGTCGACCACCTGGATCTCGCGGAACGCGAGGTCGTCGGCGTCGATCGCGATCTCGGCGACGAGCTGGAGCATGTCCCGGGTGATCCGGTCCTCGGTGTCGAGGCCCTCGGGCGGGACGGCGGCGGTCTCGCGCCACACGCGCTCCATCAGCGTGCGCTCGGCCGCGCGACCCGCGGGGCCCGGGTCGTCGAGACGGTCGTTGTAGCGCTCGTCGCCATAGACGGTCGCCAGCGTGGGCGACAGGACGAGCACGTCCTCCCAATAGCGCGTCGCGATCTCGTCGATGGCGGAGGGCTGCTGGGCAGGGTCGGTCACGGTCGGTACATCCCCGGTTGGCGGGCGGGCAGGCCGGTCGATTCGCGGCGCTCCTAGCCTACCCGGCGCACACGCGGGCGCGCCGAGCAGCGTCAGCCACCGAACAGCGCCAGCTGGTCGCCGGTGCGCTCGACGGCGGGATCGAGCCCGAGCAGGCCCTCGAGGTCGGCGAGCGCGACCTCCTCGTGGGTCGACCAGTCCCGGAGGTGGTTGGCCTTGAGGATGTGCCAGTCGCCGGCGTCCAGCTCCGTGCGCAGGAGCGGGGACCGCTCCAGCTTGTGGCGAACGAGCTCGGCCCGCTCCGGGAGGATGACGAGGAACCGGACCAGGCGCTCGTCGGGCGGCATCCGCGCGTGGCGGCGCAGCACGGTGTCGCCGAGCATCGCCGTCCACTCGACCTCCCACAGGAAGGCCGCCCGGCCGCGCACGTACCAGATGACGTCGACCTCGTCGAGGTCCTCGCCCCGGATCCGGCCGAAGTACGGCGGGCCGGCGAGCTCGCGGACGTCCAGCCGGTCGGCGAGCGGGACGCCGCCCACGCGGCGCCGCTGCTGGCGGCTCCCGATCCAGCACGAGAAGCCCATCCGGTGGCCGAGATCGACGACCTGGGCGATCAGCTCGCCGTGCTCCTGGCTGCGCCGGGCGAGGTCGTCGGTGGTGACCAGCACGTCCTGCGTGCTCGCCAGGCTGCGATAGCTCTCGAGGCACGCGCGCACGAGGGCTTCGTCGGGCAGGTCGGGTCCGATGAACAGGCCGGCGATCCGGTCGAGGAACGCGGATTTCGGACAGCGGGCCAGCGGTCGAGAGCAGGCTGTACACGGCCCATTCGACGCGGTCCGCCAGCGGCGCCGCGGCCGCGTCGCGGTCGGTTCGCTCGCCCAGCCACCAACGGTCCTCGGCGACCCGCACGAGCCGGCGGCCATCGGCCCCGGCCAGCGCGTCGCGAACCAGCGCGAGGAGACGGTCGACGTGGTCCGCGGACGGCTCGAGCGGCCGGTCGGCGCCCTCGGCACCGTCCTCGGGGGGCGCGGGCGGACGGACGAGCCGCCGGAGGTGGCCGGCGCGGTCGAGGCCGACGAGGATCTCGCCCAGGAGGCCGGCGAAGCTCACCGGCTCGCCCCGCAGCTTGAGCACGTCGACCGCTGCGTCCACCACGGCGCGTGCCGCGTCGACGGCCGAGAACGGCGCATCCACGATCCGGTCGGGCGCCGAGAACAGGCGCTCGCGGGGCACGACATCGGGATCGCCCGCGCCGCCGGGCAGCGGCGGCAGGCCGACGTTGGCGCGCGTGCGCGGGCCGCCGGGGACGGCGCCCGACCCGGGCGGCACGAGCTCGACGACGCCGCCCGTCTCGCGACCGGCCTCGGGGAGTCGCGCCGACGCGAGCCGGTAGTCCGCGGTCACGCCGCCCAGGACGCACGCGACCAGGGACTCCGCCGCGTCGCCCTCGAGCAGGAACACGATCCGCGCGCCGCGGCTGAGGACCGGCTCGATGCCGCGGAGGGCCCGGGTGACGGCGGCCGCCTGCCAGCCCCACGACGGGCGCACCGCGGGCCCGAACAGTGGCTCGAGGGGCAGCGTCGCCGCGGCCTCGCGCCCGAGGACCCACGCCGTGGCGTGGTAGGCCCAGGCCAGGCGCTCGGTCACGGGACGGAGCGGCGGGGTCCCGACCACCAGCCGGACCCGCGGCCGCTCGCCGGCGTCGGCGAGGTGGGCCGTCTCGAGCTGCAGGGCCCCCAGGGCCGCCGAGGTCCCCTGCTTGAGCATCGCCGTCGCCGAACCCTCGACGAGGCTCCGGAGGTCGTCCCCGAGGCGGGCCGGGACGGGGCCCCAGGCGCCGCTCTCGAGGCGCTGGACGAACCCGCGGACCAGCCGCACGCCGTCCTCGAACGCGAGCCACGGGTTACGCTCCCGCCAGTGCGCGCCGCCCGGCAGACGAACGTGGCCCGCGGCGATCTTGAGCGGGGCGACGCGTCCGGGCGATGTCGCGAGGCGGCTCGCCGGTCCGAGGGCGTGGAGGATCGCCAGGCGCAGCGCCGAGGCGACCGGCGCCGCCCGGAGGTCGCCCTCGACTCGCTCGAGGATCGCCGCCAGCGCCGCGAGCTGGCGCGGCGTGTGCAGGTCGAGCAGCTCATCGGCGAGCGACTCGCCGCCTTCGAGGACCGGAAACCGGTCTCGCAGCACGTCGCGGGCATCGCCCGAATCGCGGTCCAGCGCGAGCTTGAGGTCGTTGGCGTCGAGCGGCGCCTGGCGCTGCTCGCCGCCACCCAGCTGGTCGCGGCACACGGGACAGCGATAGTGCTTGCGCACAGGCTGCGGACCGACCGGCTGGCCGTCCGGTCCCTCGGTCTCGGTGGACCACGTGATCTCGTCGAGGATGACGGGGCGCTCGCAGGTGGCGCAGCGACTCGCGAACCGGTCGGTGATCGACGCCTTGAGGCTGGATTCGCGTCGGGCGGACGCCGCCAGCGCCTGGACCGCCGCGTCGAGATGGCGGAGGTCTGGCGGCCGGAGGACGATCTCGGCCAGCAGGCGGTCGAGCGGCGTGCCCTCGAGGCTCACGCCCTTGCGCTGGCGGTCGATGGCGGCCCGGGCGACCCAGCCGCCCCGCCCGAACAGGTCGAGCACGATGTCGCCTGGGGCCGATGCCGCCTCGATCCGCGCGGCGACGAGGGCGGGCGGCGGCGGCGGCGCGAACCGCTCGAATGCCGGCAGGCTGAAGCCCGGTTCCGCCCGCAGAAGCAGCGCTCGGCCAGCCATCAATCGATTGTCGCAGACTGGCCGAGCGCTCCGCGAGCGTCGGTTTCGTGGCCCCGCGACCTCCTGAAACTCACTGGGCGAGTCGCGAATCGTCCCGATGCGTGGCGAGGACTTGGTGCTGGCACCTTGTCGCGGTCCACGCAGCACGCGAACGACCGTCGTGACTCGGGGCGCGAGTCGCGGCCTTCGTGACGCCGGCGGCCGCTGCCGATGTCGCTGCCGCGAGCGCGATATTCACCGGTGGATGAGACCCGCGGACGCTGAGCGTGGGCTGGCCGCGAAACCCTGGAACGGGCGCGTTCGCACGCTCGGATCGGTCGGGCCCGATGCACTCGTGAATGCGCTACGGCGCGGGCGGCGGCTTGCGCGAAGGGCGCGGTGGGCCTTACGGCTCCTCGAGCTCGTCCGTCTCCTCGACGAACGCTTCGTCGGTCGTCTCCTCGGGCGGCAGGACGCGGTCGAGGTTCTCGATCTCCTCGTCCTCGATGTCGTCCTCGAGGTCGTCCTCGAGCTCCTCGTCCTCGCGCACGAGGGTGCCCTTGGTGTACGGGCGCAGGTCCGTGGACTTGGCGGCCGTCGGGAAGCTCGACCTTGCCGTAGTTGCGCGGGTCCTGGAACACCTCGCGGATGATCAGCCGGACGTCGCGATCGCCGAGCGAGGTGACGCCCGCGAGGTACTTGTTGCCGTCCGCGATGAGCTTGAGCAGGCGCGCCGCGACGCGCGGCTCGACGACGCCGATCCGCGTCCCGTTGCTGATCGCGATCAGGCGGTTGCCCTCGGGCACGAGCTCGACGAGGTCGCCCGGGTTCACCTGGGCCAGCTCGGCGGACCGGGCGAGGTTGGTGAGATGGGCGAAGCCGGTCTTGCCGGTCTCCTCGACGAAGATGCTGACCGGGGCCTTCGAGCCCGGGCGCGCCGCGACGGTCCGCTCCCCCGCCTCGACGAGCAGCACCTTGAGCCGGTCGATGTTGCGCTCGGCGATGCGGTTGGTCGGGTCGAGCGCCAGCGCCTTTTGGTAGTGCTCGCGAGCGGCACCCAGCTCGCCCTGCTCCCACAGCGCCTTGGCCAGGCGGTTCTCCGCCTCCGAGTCGGGGCCGAGCTCGAGCAGGCGGATGTTGGTCTCGGCGGCCTCGGCCCAGTCGGCGGCCGAGGCCTGCGCGATCGCCAGGTCCACCAGCTGGCGCTTGAGCCGGGTCTGGTTGGCGGGCGTCTGGGCTGCGGCGTCGATCTCGGGGAAGGTCACAGAGGGGTCGTCCTTTCGGTGCGCTGGCCGCGCCGGAGCGGAGGCGTGCCGGGGGAGTGGCAGGCTCGCGCGGCATCGGTCGCGGGCACGTGTTTCTAGCATCCTCGGCCCATACCGTCAAACGGCGACGGCTCCTGACGAGCGGTCGTGACCGGCCGGACACCCGGCCGCCCGCCGCGATCAGCCGCGCAGGCGCAGGTTCCAGGCCACGACGACCACCCCGAGCGCCGCCAGGAGCAGCACCTCCCACATGAACCGCGGCTCGCGCCGTCGGGCGGGTCCGCTCCCATGGAGCGCGTCCCACAGGTAGAACACCAGCGTCAGCAGCGCCGGGCCGACGAGGCGGGGCAAGTCGACGGCACGGATGGCGCCGGCGGCGACGGCTACCACGATGGCCGACGTCGCCGCGGAGCGCGCGGCATCCATCGCGGTGCCGTAGCGGAACAGGGCGAGCCGGTAGCCGAGCAGCAGCGCGACCAGCGCGTCGTTGACCGCCATGACGACGAGCCAGCCCTCGGACAGCGCCTGGCCGCCCGCGGCCGCGCCGCCCGGCTCCGCGAGGCCGCCCGGGACCAGCGTCGCGATCCCGGTGAACGCGATGAAAGCCGTCAGGACGGCCGCCAGCACCACCCGCGAGCGATCCGACTCGGTGGGCCCGGTCGCCTGGCCCAGCAGCCGCAGCTCGAGGGCCAGGATCCGGTCGAGGAGGATGGCGAAGCCGAGCAGGACCGGCACCAGCCCGAGACCGATCGGGACGAGATGGATCGCCGCGGCCGCGCCGCCGGTCAGGACGGCGGGCACGAGCAGGGCCTCGTAGGGACGGGCGCCCGTCGCCCCCAGGTGCAGCACGCCGACCCCGGCCAGCAGGATGACGACCGGCAGCAGGCCCGCGACCAGGAACGCGTCGGCGGGCTCGACGGCGCGCGTGAGCGCGACCATGACCACCGCGGCAACGACGAGCTCGCGGCGGGCGAGGACGGCGGACGGGTCGGTCGCCGGGTCGACGGTCACATCGGGGGTCATCGGCGCGGATGGTACGTCGACCGCGCGGCCCGGGGCGATCAGGCGCGCGCGGGCTTGCCGGCGACCCAGGCCAGCAGCTCGTCCAGCGGCCGCGTGTTGAGCACGTTCTGCGGCTCGACCCACGCGCGCCTCGCCTGGTCGACGCCCCAGCGCACGTACTCCAGCTCCTCCGTCCGGTGGGCATCGGAGTCGATCGTCAGCAGGCAGCCCATCGCGACCGCCCGCCGCGCCCGCTCGGGGCAGGTCGAGACGGTGCGGCGAGCCGTTGATCTCGAGCGCCGTGCCGTTCGCGGCCGCCGCCTCGAACACGGCGTCCCAGTCGAGGTCGAGGTCGTCGCGGGTCTGGATCATCCGGCCGGCCGGGTGCGCGATGACGTCGACGTGCGGGCTCCGGATCGCGTTCAGGTGCGGCGCGTCAGCTCGGCGCGCGACTGGCGCCGGGCGACGTGGACCGAGGCGACGACGAGGTCGAACCGGGCCAGCAGCGCGTCCTCGTAGTCGAGCTGGCCGTCGGCGCGGACCTCCAGCTCGCAGCCGTGGAGCAGGCGGAAGCCGCCGGGGTTGGCGCCCGGCGGCGCGGGCCCGGCCGCCTCCTCGGCGGCGAACTGCGCGTTCAGCGCGGCGATGATCGAGCGCTGCTGCTCCACGCGCTCCGGGTCGAGCCCATGGGCGATCGCCAGGCTCTGCGAGTGGTCGGTGAGGACCTGGTAGGCGTAGCCGAGCCGCCGGCACGCATCGGCCATGACCGCGATCGGGTAGACGCCGTCGCTCCATTCCGAATGGGTGTGGAGGTCGCCGCGCAGGTCCGCGCGCGTGATCAGGCGCGGCAGCGTCCCCGCCCGGGCGGCGTCGACCTCGCCTCGGTCCTCGCGCAGCTCGGGCTCGATGAACGGCAGGTCGAGGAACGCGTAGACGGCCGCCTCGTCCGGGAACGTCCGCAGGTCGGCGCCGGCGCCCTCGAGCGGCTTGCCGTCGTCGTCGATCCGGACGAACCCCTTCTCGGACAGGCTCCAGCCGTGGTCGCGGCGCGATCCCTCGCAGGCGGATGTTGTGATCCGCCGATCCCGTGAAATGGACGAGGTAGGTGCCGGCCTCGCCGGGCGGCATCACCATCAGGTCGACATTGGGCCCGCGCAGCAGCGTGGCGCTCGCCTTGGCGCGCCCGGCACCGATCACGCGATCGACGACCCCGAGCCCGGTGAACCGGGCGATGACGCCCTCGCGGGTCGTCGGTCTCCACGAGGAGGTCGAGGTCGCCGATGGTCTCGCGTCGTCGTCGGAGCGAACCCGCCTGGACGATGCGACGCACGCCGGGATGCCCTCGAGCTGCGCGACCAGGTCGTCGGAGATCGCCTGGGCCCCGTTCAGCAGCAGCCGCTGCGGCCGCGACTCCAGCTGCTCGATGCCCTCGAGGATGCGCTGCTCCGTGCTGGCCGAGATGCCCTTGAGGCCACGCAGCGTGCCCGCCTCGGCGGCCTGCGCGCAGGTCCTCGAGCGTCTCCACGCCCAGCCCCTCGTACACGATGCGCACGGTCTTGGGCCCGACGCCGGGGATCCGGAGCAGCCCCACGAGGCTCGCCGGGACCTCCGCTCGCAGCCGCTCGTGGAGCGCCATGTGGCCGGTGGTGGCGAGCTCCACGATCTTGTCGCCGATGGCCTTTCCCACGCCCGGGATCGGCCGCCGGTCGCCCGACGCGTAGGTCGGCAGCGACGTCGAACGGGGCGCGCGCGATGGCGTCGGCGGCCCGGTGGTAGGCGACTGTCTTGAACACGACCTCGCCCTGGAGCTCGAGGATGTCGCCGATCTCGTGGAAGATCCGCGCCAGGTCGCCGTTGGTGGGCGGGCCGTCGGCGTTTCGTCGGGCGCCGGTGCGGCAGCCGCCTCGGGGTCCGGGGGCGGGTCCGGGCGGGCGACTCGGCGCGGCATGCGGGCATGGTACGGGCGACGATTCCATCTGGGCAGGTGGTGGTGATGCTGGTAGAGTCCGGTCTGCCCCGGGGGATGAGGGTAAGGGGGCTCGCGCGGTCAGGCTGATGGCCGTGGTGGCACGCGGGGCGGTGCCATCGGGGGGTCAGGGCGTCTTGCGTCCCGGTGGAGGCACACAGCTGTGGGGCGTCGGGTTGCGATCGCGATCGTGGCCGTGCTGCTGGCCGCCCTGGCGCTGCCGGTCAGCGCGTGCGCCGGCGACCGCCAAGGAGCCGAACACGCGGCCGGGCCACATGCTCGGCAAGTCGGCGGTCAGCACCGAGGCCGCGACGACGCCGACCGGGTTCGAGGACCGCACGGTCTTCTCGCGGGCTCACCCATCCCACCAACATGCAGTTCGCGCTCCGATGGCCGCGTCTTCGTGGCCGAGAAGAGCGGCCTGATCAAGGTCTTCGACAGCCTCACCGACACGACGCCCACGGTGTTCGCCGACCTCCGCTCGAAGGTCGACGACTACTGGGACCGCGGCCTCCTCGGCCTCGCGCTGCCGCCGACCTTCCCGGCGAACCCGTGGGTCTACGTCCTGTACACCTACGACGCGCCGATCGGCGGGTCGGCCCCCGTCTGGAACGACGGCTGCCCGACGCCGCCGGGCCCGACGACCGACGGCTGCGTGGTCAGCGGGCGGCTGTCACGGCTGCAGGCGAACGGCGACGTGATGACCGGCACCGAGCAGGTGCTCATCAACGACTGGTGCCAGCAGTTCCCGAGCCACTCGATCGGCACGGTCCGGTTCGGCCCCGACGGCGCGCTGTACGTGAGCGGTGGCGACGGCGCGAGCTTCAACGGCGCCGACTACGGGCAATACGGCGGCTCGAGCGGGAGCCCGACCCCGAAGAACCCGTGCGGCGATCCGCCGGCGGGCGTGGGCGGCACCGAGTCGCTGCCGTCGGCGGAGGGCGGTGCGCTGCGGTCCCAGGACATCCGGACGATGCCCGGCTCGGGCACGGGCTACGCCGCCGACCGTGAAGGCCGACAGCCCGAGCGCGTACTGGCGGCTGGCGAGGCGAGCGGCAACCAGGCGGCCGACCAGCAGGGCACGAACACGGGCACCTACTCGGGCCGGCGTCACCCGCGGCCAGCCGGGGCGCCTCGCGACGGCGACACGGCGGTCGACCTCAACGGCACCTCGGGCTACGTGACCGTGCCCGACGCCGCGGCGCTGCGACTCGCCGACGGCCCGTTCACGCTCGAGGCTGGGTCAACCGGCCCACCCTGGGCGCGACCTTCCCGGGCGACCAGGAGCAGGTGTTCGACAAGAACGACGGCGGCTACCAGGTCAACATCGCAGAACAACGTCATGTACTTCGACCAGGCGGGCGTGGGCACGATCGCCAAGGCCGAATCGCTCAATGGGCACCGGCTGGCACCACCTGGTGGTCACCAAGAGCGGCCCAGCGTCCACCTCTACCAGGACGGGGTCGACGTCACCGGCGCGGTCGACCGACCGCGACCCTCACCGACAGCTCGGCCCAGCTCGTGCTGGGCGCCCGGCGCGGGACCGCGAGCGCGTTCCTCGACGGGCTGCTCGACGAGGTCGCGATTTACAAGACGGCGCTCACCCCGGCCCAGGTCGCCGCCCACTACGCGGCGCGCCTCGGCAGCGGCGGCTGCCGGCGATCCCGCCGGGCTCGACGGGACGATCCTGCGCCTCGATCCGGCGACCGGCGCGGCGATGGCCGGCAACCCGAACATCGGCTCGCCCGACCTCAACGCGCGGCGGATCATCAGCTACGGCGTCCGCAACCCATTCCGGTTCACCTTCCGCCCGGGAACCAGCGAGCTGTGGATCGGGGATGTCGGCTTCTCGGCCTGGGAGGAGATCAACCGTCCTCGCCGGCCCCACGGGCGGGCTCAATAACTACGGCTGGCCGTGCTACGAGGGCAACGGGCACGAGGGCAGCTACGACGACCTCAACGTGACGCTGTGCGAGAGCCTGTACTCCCAGGGGACCGGGGCCGTCACGGCGCCTTTCTTCACCTACAGCCACGCGCAGGCGGTCGTGGCGGGCGAGACCTGCCCGACGGCCAACGGGTCGTCGATCTCGGGCGTCGCGTTCTACGGGACCGGCGCCTATCCGTCGAGCTACGCGGGCGGCCTGTTCTTCTCCGACTACAGCCGCGACTGCATCTGGTTCATGCCCAGCGGATCGGGCGGCCAGCCGAACAAGAACGCGATCTCCACGTTCATCGCCGGCGCGGCCAACCCGGTTGACATCGAGATCGGCCCCGGCGGCGACCTGTTCTACGCCGACTTCGACGGCGGCACGATCCGGCGCGTCATCTACACCAGCGGCAACGTCGCCCCGACCGCGGTCCCCCGCGCGACCCCGACCAGCGGCGCGGCCCCCCTGTCGGTCGCCTTCGACGGCAGCGCATCGACCGATCCGGAGGGCGGCGCCCTCACCTACGCGTGGGACTTCGACGGCAACGGGACGGACGACGCGACGGGCGTGACGGCCAACCACACGTACCCGGCCGGGGGCACGTATCTCGCCCGGCTCACCGTCCGGGATCCGCTGGGCGCGTCCGGCAGCGCGACGGTGACGATCTCGGTCAACAACACCCCGCCGGTGCCGGCGATCACGGCGCCTGCCTCGACGCTCGCCTACAGCGTCGGGGACGTGATCACCTTCGCGGGCGGCGCCACCGACGGCGAGGACGGCTCGATCCCGGCCCCGGGACTCAGCTGGTCGATGGTGCTCCACCACTGCCCCACCGATCCGAACTCCTGTCACACGCACCAGGTCCAGACGTTCGCGGGCGTGTCGGGTGGCACCTTCACCGTCCCCGACCACGAATATCCGAGCTGGCTGGAGCTCGTCCTGACGGCGACCGATAGTGGCGGACTCGTCGCCTCGACGTCCCTCCGCCTCGACCCCCGCACCGTGGACCTCTCGTTCGCCACGGCGCCGTCGGGCCTCCAGCTGACCGTCGGCTCGTTCACCGGCACCGCACCGTTCGTGCGGACCGTGATCCGGAACTCGCGCAACACCCTCACCGGACCCACCCCGCAGTCGCTGGCCGGCACGAGCTACACGTGGCAGTCTTGGTCCGACGGCGGGGCCGCGGACCCACGACGTCATCCCCGCGGCGAACACGAGCCTCACGGCGACGTACCAGGCGGCCGCCCAGGGCGCCTACGCCGCGACCGTGAAGGCCGACAGCCCGAGCGCGTACTGGCGGCTGGACGAGGCGAGCGGCAACCAGGCGGCCGACCAGCAGGGCACGAGCACGGGCACCTACTCGGCCGGCGTCACCCGCGGCCAGCCTGGGGCGACCTCCGACGGCGACGCGGCGGTCGACCTCAACGGCACCTCGGGCTACGTGACCGTGCCCGACGCCGCGGCGCTGCGGCTCGCCGACGGGCCGTTCACGCTCGAGGCGTGGGTCAACCGGCCCACCCTGGGCGCGACCTTCCCGGGCGACCAGGAGCAGGTGTTCGACAAGAACGACGGCGGCTACCAGGTCAACATCCAGAACAACGTCATGTACTTCGACCAGGCGGGCGTGGGCACGATCGCCAAGGCGAATCGCTCCATGGGCACCGGCTGGCACCACCTGGTGGTGACCAAGAGCGGCTCCAGCGTCCACCTCTACCAGGACGGGGTCGACGTCACCGGCACGGTGACCAACCGGACCCTCACCGACAGCTCGGCCCAGCTCGTGCTGGGCGCCCGGCGCGGGACCGCGAGCGCGTTCCTCGACGGGCTGCTCGACGAGGTCGCGATCTACAAGACGGCGCTCACCCCGGCCCAGGTCGCGGCCCACTACGCGGCGCGCTGACCGGCGCCGGCCGCGTGGACCGGGCGCGCCGGGACCCGTGCCGCCCGGCGGGGACCCGCCTCAGGCCGCGACGACCCGGTCGCGGCCCGCGCGCTTCGCGCGGTACAGGGCCCGGTCGGCCTCGTCGATCACGACGTCGAGCGGGATGTCCGGGCTGTCCGCCACGGCGACCCCGACCGACACGCTCACGCCCGGCACGCCGAGGCGACGCAGGTCGAGGGCGACGACGGCCCTCCGGATGCGTTCGCCGACGTCCACCGCGACCTCGAGGCTGGGGTTGCGCAACAGGACGGCGAACTCCTCGCCGCCGAAGCGGGCCGGCACGTCGTCCTCGCGCACGGCCTCCGCGATGGCCCTCGCGACCTCACGCAGCACGTGGTCGCCGACCGCGTGCCCGAACGTGTCGTTGAGCTTCTTGAACCGGTCGATGTCGACCATCAGCACGCCCACCCGGTCCTCGGCCCGGCGCCGCTTCGCGAGCAGGCCGAGGTACTCGTCGAAGTAGCGGCGGTTCGGGAGGCCCGTCAGCGCGTCGGTCGTGGCCCGCGCCTCGGCCTCGCGCAGCGAGTACACGCGGGCCAGGGCCGCCGAGGCCTCGGACGCGGCCGCCTCGAGGATGCGGTGCGCGCTCGCCGGCCACGCCTCGCTGGTCCGGCGCGACACCACGATGGCGCCCTCGGTGCGCCCGTCCACGCGCAGGGGCGCCGCCAGGACGTTGGACAGGCCGTAGGCGTCCGACAGGCGGGTCGCGATCCCGTTCGCGATCCGGCGTTCGGCCCCGTCGCGCGACGGGGCTGCGTGAGAGGCACGGCGTGGCCACGGGCCTGCCGAGCCGCCTGGCCCCGCGGCCATGACGTCGTCGGACCACTCGGCCTCGGGGTAGGCCGACCCGCCGTAGGCGGACGCGCCGTAGCCCGACCCGCCGTAGGCCGACCCGCCGTAGGCCCAGCCCCGGTCGTCGGAGGCCCAGCTCTCGCGGATCGCCAGGCCGTCGTGCTGCCTGACGCCGGATCGGACCATGCGGTCGGCGACGATCCCGAGCGGAACCAGCTGGGGGTCGCCCGCCGGATCGGGCTCGATCGGGACTGCGGTGAGCCGTCGACCGCGCGACGCGGCGATCGCCAGGCTGGCGAGCGCGTCGGCCTCGGCGGGATCGTCGAGCGCGTCAAGCGGCAGCGACGTGCGCGACGTGGGCGCCCCGGGCCGGGTCGAGGACAGCACGGCCTCGAGCACGCGGGCGTCGGGCCGCCGGCGGACGACGGCGACGTGGTCGGCGCCGGTGCCGACACCGACCTCCTCGACGATCGCCGCGACGATCGCGTCGGGCGACACGGAGCGCGACAGCGCGCGCAGGATCCGCGCGAAGGACTCGGCCTCGGTCCGCCGCGAGCCCTCGGTGTCGGCCACGGCCTCGCGTTCCCGGATGGCGAGCAATCCGACCAGCCCGACGAGCAGCAGGACGACGACGTCCGCGGGCCTGGGGTCGAAGATCACCCGCAGCAGCTCGATCGTGCCGAGGGCCACAAACATCACGACGAAGGGTCGCCGGGTCAGGGCACGCATCCCGATGCGCGACCCGAGGTCGCCAGTGGCGCGTCTGCGGAAGCTCACCTGTGCCTAGGATGCAGCCCCTCCGGTGCCCGGGCAAGGGCGGCTGCCGGTACTGTCGGGTGGTGGGTCCTGGTACTTCCGTACTGGCTCAGGCCCCACTCGACCGCACCGGAGCGTCCAGCGGCGCGACCGCGGGCTCGGTGACGGCGTGGCGACGGCCGTGCCGGCGGTGGGCGCCGAGCTCGATCGGCTCGTCGATCGAGTCGGCCTCCGGGCCCACCCGGTTGCCGCCCGCAGCCTTGGCGTCGTACAGGCCGGCGTCGGCCACGGCCAGCAGCTCGGTCGCGGACCGGCCGTCCTGCGGATAGGTGGCGATTCCGATCGAGGCGCCGATCGGGAACGGCACCCGGCCGTCGGACGAGAACGGCGAGCCCCGGAAGGCCCCCAGCATCCGCTGCGCGACGGCCGCGGCGTCCTCGCAGGTGGTCTCGGGCAGGATGAGGGCGAACTCGTCGCCGCCGTAGCGGGCAGGCACGTCGGATCCGCGCAGGGACGAGCGGATCAGCTCCGCCACGTGGACCAGGACGCCGTCACCGTAGAGGTGGCCGAAGGTGTCGTTGACGAGCTTGAAGTCGTCGAGGTCGAGCATGACCACGCTGAGCGGGCGATGGGTTCGGACGGCGCGCACGACCTCCTCGGACAGGCGCTGGTGCAGGTAGCGGTGGTTGAAGAAGCCGGTCAGCGGGTCGCGGTCGGCGAGGTTGCGCGCCGTCTCGTACAGGCGGGCGTTCTCGAGGGCCATCGCCGCCTCGTGGGCCATCGTCGTCGCCAGCGTGATCTGGCCCAGGTCGGAGCTAGGCCGTCCCGTAGAGATGAGCTCGATCAGCCCGATCGCCTCGCCCTTGGCGATGAGCGGGAGCATGACCAGGCCGCGCATCCCGTCGCGCCGGAGCAGCTCGACCTCGGCCCGATCGGCGGTGGGATCCTCCGTGTCGACGGTCTCGATCACGCCGGCCTCCAGGACCTTGCACGTGAGCGGGTAGCCCTCGAGCGGGTAGTAGTCGTCCATGTCCGCGCGCGCCGCCGTCGGGAAGCAACCCAGCGTCCGGAGGCGGCCGTTGGGACGGTCCCAGTCGCTGATCTGGGCCCGGTCGGCGCCCACGGCGCGCGCGACGTGCTCGGCCATGAGGTCAGCGACGGCGCGCGGATCGAGCGACTTCGACAGGGCGCTGTTCATGTCCAGGAGCTGGCGCAGCTCCGCGGCGAGGCGGCGCGTCTCGGCGAGGCTCGCGGCGCCGCTGAAGGCCGTGGCCGCCTGGTCCGCGAGGATCGTGAGCAGCCGCAGGTCCTCGTCGTCGAACTGGCGCAGGCCCAGCTTCGACAGTGTGACGACGCCGATCAGCTTGCCGTCGTGCTGCATCGGGACCACGAGCATCGATTCGTCCACGTCCTCGGTGCCCGGGATGGTGACGCCGCGCTCGTCGACCGTGGCGTCGTCCACGCGCAGCGGCTGGCCGTGGAGCGCCACCCAGCCCGTGAAGCCCTCGCCGATCTTCGTGCGCAGGATCTCGAGGTCGACCTTCTCGTAGGCACCCACCCGGCCCTCGAACGCGATCGGGACGAGCTCGTCGGGCGAATCGAGCAGGTACACGCGGGCGTTGTGGTATTCGATGACCCGTCGCGTCTCCTCGACGACGGCCCGGCCGACCTCTTCCTTGGTCAGGGTCGCGCTCATCCGTCGCGCCGCGTGGGCGAGGACCTGGAGCTGGTCGTCGCGGCGCCCTTCGAGGGCGCGGGCACGACCCACCAGCGCGCCGGTGGCGAGGATCGTGCCGCCGATCGTGAGGTCGAGCACGACCACGATGTCCTCGAACGAGCCCGGTCCGCCTCCGATCGCCCAGCCGACGATGCCGAGCGCAAGGATGCCGATACCCGAGAAGAACGCGATCGCGTGGAGTCGCGTCGGGCCGTTCCTGGCTCGCCGTCGGCCGCGCGCCGACCGAATGGCCCCAAGTCGGGTGTGCACGAGCCGATGCTGCCAGCGAACCGCGGGGGCGGGCACCAGTCGAAGGTACCGGCGCCGCGATGACTCTCCCCGTCTTAGGCCGGAGGCGAGTACCGGAAGGCCGCTGATTCGGGTCGCGCGAGCCAGTCCGCGAGCGTGCCGGCGGCGGCGTCCTTCGCGGACGTCTGGGGCGCCTCAACGGGCCATCGGATCGCGATCTGCGGGTCGTCCCACCGGATCCCGGCCTCGTGGGCGGGGCTGTAGGCCGCCGTGCAGAAGTACTCGATCTCCGTCCCGTCGACGAGCGCGGCAAAGCCCCGGGCGAACGAGGCCGGGGCCCACATGAGCAGCGGGTCGGCAGACGACGCCTCGAGCGTCACGGACCGCCCCAGCGACGGCGAGCCGGGCCGGATGTCGACGGCCACCAGGAACGCCCGTCCCGCCACCACGCGCATGAGCTTGCCCTGGGGCGGTTCCCACTGGAAGTGCAGGCCGCGCACCACGCCCCGCCCCGAGCGCGACTGGTTGACCTGCTCGAACCGCGGCGGCAACCCGAGGCTCGTGAACGCGTCGGCCTGGAGGATCTCCGCGAACCAGCCCCGCTCGTCCCCGAAGCGCTGTGGCCGGATGAGCCGCACCTCCGGGATGGAGGTCTCCTCGATCGTGAACGGCACCGCTACATCATCACCAGGCCGCCGTCGACGGCGAGGACCTGGCCCGTGATGAACGCGGCCTCGTCGGACACCAGGAACGCGACCGCGTCGGCGATCTCCTCGGGCGTGCCAAACCGTCCCAGCGGGGTGCGCTCGGTGAGCTGGTCCTTGAGGTTGTCGGGGAGATCCTGGGTCAGCTCGGTGAGCACGAAGCCCGGGGCGACGGCATTGACCGTGATCCCGCGCGAGGCGAGCTCACGGGCTGCGGCCTTGGTCAACCCGATCAGCCCCGCCTTGGCCGAGCTGTAGTTCGCCTGGCCCATCTGGCCGGCCTGCCCTGAAACGGAGGTGATGTTGACGATCCTGCCCGCGCGCGCCTTGAGCATCGGCCGGGTGACCGCCTTGAGCGCATAGAACGCGCCGAACAGGTTGGTCTCGAGCACGTCCCGCCAGCTGTCGAGGCTCATGCGCATGATCAGGTCGTCGCGGGTGATGCCGGCGTTGTTGACCAGGATGTCGACCCGGCCGTAGGCCTCGAGCACGGCCTTGACCAGGGCGTCGGCGGCCTCGGCATCCCGGGCGTCCATCTGCACGGCGAGGCAGCGGCGCCCGAGGGCCTCGACCTCGGCGATGGTGGCGGCCGCGGCCTCCTGGTTGCCGCGGTAGCTGAACGCGACGTCGGCGCCCTGCCGGGCCAGGCGCAGGACGATCGCGCGCCCGATGCCGCGAGAGCCGCCGGTGACGAGCGCGGCCTTGCCGGAGAGGTCGATCATCCGTGCTCCTCCTGTGGTCGTGGTCGGCGGGCGGGCGCCGGGAGCTCCGGCTGCGTCGTCAGTGGGCGCCCTGGTGAGCGGGGACGGGCTCGCCGGGGACGACGTCGTCGAGCGGGACCTCGACGCCCGGGGCGATGGGCCGCCGGACGATCTCGGCCAGCGCGGGCGGGATGGGGTCGACGGAGTCCCAGTCGACCGGCAGCCGGACCGAGACGTCCTCGGGCCGGACGGCGGCATCGCCGATCGGGCCGCGCGAGGGGTCGGCGGTCCATTCCATCGCGACCGCCCCGGACGTGAAGCCCGCGCCGAACGCGACCATCACGAGCTTGTCGCCGACATCGACCCGGCCCTCGTTGACGGCCTCCGCGAGCGCGATCGGCACCGACGCGGCCGACGTGTTGCCGTACTTGTCGAGGTTGACGAACATCCGCTCCATCGGCAGGTCGAGGCCCTTGGCCACGGCCTCGATGATCCGGATGTTGGCCTGGTGCGGGATGAACAGGTCGACGTCAGTCGGCGCCATGCCGGCCTTGCCCACCGCGGCGAGCGCGGTCGAGGCGAGCGTGCGGGTGGCGAAGCGGTAGGTCTCGCGCCCCTCCATCCGGATCTTGTGCTCGCCGCGAGCGATCGTCTCCGCCGACGGGGGGCTCTTTGCGCCGCCCGCCGGGAGCCAGATCATGTACGCGCCCTGGGGCTCGGTCGTGAGCTCGATGCCGACCGGGGCCGTCGGCTCGTCGGACGCCGACAGCACGACCGCGCCGGCCCCGTCCCCGAACAGGATGCAGGTGCTGCGGTCGGTGTAGTCGAGGAACCGGGTGAGCAGCTCGGCGCCGATGACCAGGACGTGCTTCGCGAGGCCGGCCGCGATGTAGGCGCTGGCCGTCGCGTAGCCGTAGACGAAGCCCGAGCAGGCGGCCATGACGTCGAACGCCGCGGCCTTCGTGTTGCCGATGGCCTCCTTGACGAGCGCTGCGGTCGACGGCATCCAGTAGTCGGGCGTGAGCGTCGCGAGGATGATCACGTCGATGTCCTCGGGCTCGATGCCCGCGGTGCGGATCGCGCGCAGGCCGGCGACGGCACCCATCGAGGCCGTGGTCTCGTGCGCGGCCGCCACGCGGCGTTCGCGGATCCCGGTGCGGCTGACGATCCACTCGTCTGACGTGTCGACCATCCGCTCGAGGTCGGCGTTGGACAGCACCTGCGACGGGGCGTAGCGGCCCCAGCCGGTCAGGCGAACGGCGCGGGTCTCGGGGAGGGTCATCCGGGCTCCACCTCGATGAGCGGCTGCTTGGCCTTCACCAGCGCGCCCGTGTCGACACACAGGCGGGCCACGCGCCCGGCCATGTCGCTCTTGATCTCGTTGAACAGCTTCATGGCCTCGATGAGGCCGATGATCTGGCCGACGGCCACATGGTCGCCGACGGCGACGTAGGGCGTGGCGCCGGGCGATGGCGCGGCGTAGAAGATGCCGGTCAGCGGCGCCTTCACCGAGGGCGCGGCCGCCGGGGCCGGCGGGGCCGTTGCCGCCGCGGTCTGGCCTGCGGCCGACGGGCCGGGCAGGGCGTCCGCGGGAACCGGCTCGGCCGCCGTCGCGACCGCGACGGCCGCCGGGCGCTCCACGGCCGACGGCGCCCGGAGCACGATCGTGGTGCCCCCGGCCGCGACCTCGAGCTCGCCCAGGTCGCTGCGCTCGAGGACCGCCGCCAGGCGGTCCACCAGCGACAGCAGCGACGCGTCGCCGGCCGCGAGGACGGGAGCCGGTGCGGCCTCCCCGGCGGCGCCGTTGCCGCCCGAGGTGTCCGCGCCGTCCGCGCCGCCGCCCGCGCTTTCGACGGGGTCGCCCACGTCGGAGGCGCGATCGCCGGGGCCGACCGCGACCGGATCCACGGCCGTGCGCCCGTCAACGAGACCGGACTCGGTCATCGGCTCCTCCTCTCGACCCGCATCGCCCGATGCGTTCATCCGTCCCACCGCCGGAACACGAGCGCCGTGTTCTGGCCGCCGAACCCGAACGAGTTTGAGATGGCCGCGCGAACCGTTCGGCTGGTGGCCACGTTGGGCGTCAGGTCCAGGTCCTCGGCACCCTCGTCGGGATCATCGAGGTTGACCGTCGGTGGGATGCAGCCCTCGCGGATCGACTGGATCGTCGCGATCGCCTCGATCGCGCCGGCCGCTCCGAGCGTGTGCCCGAGCATCGACTTGTTGGCGGTCACCGCGACCCGCGGCGCGTGGTCGCCGAAGATCGTGCGGATCGCCTGGAGCTCAGCCTTATCCCCCTCGAGGGTCGACGTCGCGTGCGCGTTCACGTGATCGATCTCGGCCGGCTCCATGCCCGCCTTGTCGAGCGCGCGCCGGGCCGCCCGGACCGCGCCGATGCCACCGGGAGCCGGCAGCGTGATGTGCGAGGCGTCCGCGGTCGCGCCGTAGCCCACGAGCTCGGCCAGCGGCGTCGCACCCCGCGCCTCAGCGTGCTCGAGCGCCTCGAGCACGAGCGCTCCCCCGCCCTCGCCCATGACGAAGCCGTCCCGGTCCTGGTCGAACGGGCGGGACGCCGCCGCCGGATCGTCGTTGCGGTCCGACAGCGCCTTCATCGAGGCGAAGCCACCGACGGTCGCCTCGTGGATTCCCGCCTCCACCCCGCCAGCGATCATCAGGTCGGCGTCGCCGCGCCGGATCGTCTCCCACGCCTCGCCCAGCGCGTGGCCTCCGGTCGCGCAGGCCGAGACCGTCGCGAAGTTGGGGCCGATGGCGCCGGTCGCGATCGCGACCTGGCCCGAGCCGACGTTGGCGATGCCCATCGGGATGAAGAACGGCGAGATCCGGTCGGGGCCGCGCTCGGCCATCACCAGCACGTTGTCGAACAGCGTGGACACGCCGCCGAGCCCGGAGCCGATGATCACACCGGAGCGCGCGGCCATGTCGTCGTCGAGGCGCGGGGGCAGGCCGGCCTGGCGGAGCGCCTGGTTGGCGCACACGAGGGCGAACTGGATGTAGCGATCGGTCCGCCGCATCTCCTTGCGGTCGAGGATGTCGGAGGGGTCGAAGTCCTTGACCTCCGCCGCGATGGTCACGGCCAGGCGCGACGGGTCGAAGGACGCGATCCTGGCCACGCCGGTACGGCCCGCGATCAAGCCGGCCCAGGTCGACGGGACGTCGTTGCCCAGCGGCGTGACGGCACCCATGCCGGTGATCACCACGCGGCGCGGCTGGGCGGGCCAGGACCAGCTCACCGGACCAGCTTTCCGGTGCGGACCGTGGCGGCCCGGTACACGTCACCCGGCAGGCCGCGCGCCGAGATCGCGTTGGCGACCGTGAGCACGTCGAACGGCGTGCGTACGATGTCGGCGTTGACCTCGCCCTCGACGATCGTGACCGAGGCCCACGAGGCGGTCGGGTCGCCGTCGAACACGTAGCCGGCCGACCCGGCGTTGACGATCACCTTCCAGCCCAGGTCGCGCACCTCGGGCACGTGCGTGTGGCCCACCGCGATGACCCGAGCGTCTGTCGCCGCGGCTCGCTCGAAGACCACGTTGGCGTCGAGCGCCTGATCGAAGCCGCGGGTCTGCGACCCCGGCGAGGCGTGGACCACGAGGACGAGGGTGTCGTCGTCGACGCGGACGCGGCGCTCGGATGGCAGCCTGCGCAGCCAGTCCAGCTGGTCGTCGCTCAGCTCGTCGTGCGCCCACTCCGCCGCCGCCCGGACGCCGTCGGGGACGCCATCCTGGTACTGGGGGAACGCCGCGCCATAGTCGAAGTCGGCGACCGCGATGTCGGTGTTGCCCGAGACCACCATCGCGCCGTCGCCCTCGAGCGCCCGCAGCGCGTCGATCACGGCGCCCGGGTCCGGGCCATTGAGCACGTGATCGCCCGCCACGAGCACGTGGTCGGGTCGCTGGGCGCGGATCGCCGCCAGCGTCGCCTCCAGCGCCGGCAGGTTGCCGTGGATGTCGGACAGCACCGCGAGGCGGGTCATCGCAGGACCCCAGCCGGCGGGATCACGAACGAGAGGAGGCCCTCGCAGGCGATCTCGCCGTCGACGCTGGCGACGCCGCGGCCCTTGCCGAAGCGCGAGCCCAGCTTCTCCATCGTGATCTCGAGCCGCAGCGTGTCGCCGGGCACGACCACGCGCTTGAAGCGCACCTCGTCGATGCCGGCGAACAGGCCGATCCGGTCGCCGAACCCGGGCTGCTTCGCGACATAGACGGCCATCGTCTGGGCGAGCGCCTCGACCTGGAGCACGCCCGGCATCACCGGCAGGCCCGGAAAATGACCCTGGAAGAACCATTCGGTCGCGGTGACCGCCTTGAGCCCGACGATCCGCTTGCCGTCCGGGTCGTAGTCCACGATCCGGTCGACCAGCAGCATCGGCCAGCGGTGGGGAATCAGGCCCTGGATCTCGGCCACCGAATGGACGGTGCCGGTCGGGTGCGGGGCCGGCACGGCCTCGGGGGTGGCGGCGGCGGGCGGGGCGGTATCGGTCACATGGAGCTCCAGGCGGGACGGATCACAGTGTCGCTCGGGTCGGGGCGTGGGAACTCACCCATCGTTGCAGGCCTGCAGTCGCGCCGGGTCACGAGCGATCCGCCCCGGCGAGGAACGCCGCGCCGCCGACGCGGTCAAGAAGGTTGGTGGTGAACCGTCCGTCGAGGAACGGCTCGGAGACGAGCAGCGCTCGGTGGATCTGGGTGTTGGTCACGACGCCCTCGATGACGAGCTCGTTGAGCGCGGCGCGGCCGCGCGCGATCGCCGCCTCGCGGGTGGGACCCCACACGACCAGCTTGCCGAGCAGGGAGTCGTAGAACGGCGGCACCTCGTAGCCGGCGTAGGCGTGCGAGTCGAACCGGACGCCTGGGCCACCGGGCGCGTTGAAGCGCTCGATCGTGCCGGCACCGGGCCGGAATTCGTGCTCGGGATCCTCGGCGTTGATCCGGAACTCGATCGCGTGGCCGCGCTGGACGACGTCGTCCTGGGTGAGCCCCAGTGGCTCGCCGGCGGCGATCCGGATCTGCATCGCGACCATGTCGATGCCGGTGAGCATCTCGGTCACCGGGTGCTCGACCTGGATCCGGCAGTTGATCTCGATGAAATAGGCGTTGCCGTCGTTGTCGACCAGGAACTCGAGGGTCCCGACGTTCTCGTAGCCGGCGGAGACAACGGCCCGGACCGCCCGTTCCGCCAGCTCGCGGCGACCCGCGGCGGTCATGGCCGGAGACGGCGACTCCTCGAGGATCTTCTGGTGCCGGCGCTGCACCGAGCAGTCGCGCTCCCACATGTGCACGCCGTGGCCGAACCGGTCCACGGCCACCTGGACCTCGACGTGGCGGTTGTCCTCCAGCCATCGCTCGAGGTACAGCGAGTCGTCACCGAACGCGGCCCGCGCCTCGGACCGGCAGATCGGCAGCACCGCGGCCAGCTCGCGCGGCGAGCGGACCATGCGCATGCCCTTGCCGCCGCCGCCGGCCGAGGGCTTGACGAGCGCCGGGTAGCCGATGCGATCCGCTTCCTCGAGCGCATGCGCCTCGTCGCCCAGGAGGCCCGAGCCCGGGATCGTCGGCAGGCCGTGGTCGGCGAGGAGCCGGCGGGTCTCCTCCTTCGAGGCGAACCGCTCGAGCACGTTGGCGGGCGGGCCGATGAACGTGAGGCCGTGGGCGCGGACCGCCTCGGCGAACGCGTCGTCCTCGGACAAGAAGCCGTAGCCCGGGTGGATCGCGTCGCAGCCGGTGACCAGCGCGGCCGAGATGAGGGCCGGCGCCGACAGGTACGACCGCTTGGCGTCCGCGGGGCCGATGCAGATCGCCTCGTCGGCGAGCATCGCCGGCAGCGATCGGCGGTCCGCCTCCGAGTACGCGACGACCGCCTCAATGCCCAGCGTCCGGCAGGCACGCAGGATGCGCAGCGCGATCTCGCCGCGGTTGGCGATCAGGACCCTGCCGATCATGCCCGTCCCTCGCCGGAAGAATCGGCGCCGGGGGCCTCGTCCTTCGGCCCGGGCGCTGGGGTCGTCCCGGTCTCCACGGCCTGCCCGGCCGGCTCGCCGTCGGGCGCGCCGTCCGTCTCGACGCTCACGTCGGCCTCGACCGTGGCGACCTCCTCGCCGTACTCGACCGCTTCGCCGGCCTGGGCGAGCACCTCGATCAGGGTCCCGTCGATGGGACTGGTCACGTCCTGCCCGATGCCCAGCAGGTCGACGCTCGCGATGCGGTCACCGGCACGGACGCGAGCGCCCGGCGCCAGCTCGACCCGGAAGATGCCGACGGCCGGCGAGCTGACGGCGCTCCGGCGCGGCGGGGCAGCCGGCGACGAGCCGCCGGCCGCGGATCCGCCGGAAACGCCGCCGGTCGTGGCGCTCGCCGCAGCGGCGTCCCGGCTGCGCGAGTCACGGTCGACGTGCGCGCCGAGCCACGGCCGGTCCGTGCGCCGGGGCGCCGGCGCGACCGACGGGGCGGACCGGCGGAGCCGGATGCGCCAGTCTCCCTCGCGCACCTCGAGCTCGCCGAGACCGCTCGCGGCCAGCTTCTGGACGAGCGCCGGCACCAGCGATTCGGACAGCCGGGCGAGGCTGGCATGGTCGGCCGTTCGCTGGGCGGGCGTTCGGTCGCCGGTCGGGCGCGGATCGGGCATGCGCTAGACGTCCTCGCGGGCGGGTGGTTCGTCGCGGCGGCCGACCGGCAGGGGCGCCGGCATCGCCCGCTGGCCGGCTTCGAGCAGGCTCCGCAGGCGGTCGGCGAGGCCGGGCCTCGGGGGGATGGGCGGCGCGGGGGCCGGACCCTCGAGCTCGGCGAACGCGCCGAGCGAACGGTACCGGCGATAGCGCCGTTCGACCAGCGCATCGATCGGCACCTCCGCCAGCCGGTCCAGCTCGCGCAGGATGGCGGCCTTCAGCCGGCGCGCGGTCTCGGCCGGGTCGGCCTGGGCGCCGTCCGGAGGCTCGGGGATCACCTCGTCGATCACACCGAGCCGCTGCTGGTCGATCGCGCTCATCTTCATCGCGAGGGCCGCCGTGGGAGCCTCGTCGGCGGTCCGCCACAGGATGCTCGCGCAGCCCTCGGGCGAGATCACGGAATAGACGGCGTTCTCGAGCGCGAGGACGACGTCGCCGACGGCGATCGCCAGCGCGCCGCCCGACCCGCCCTCCCCGGTGATCACGGTCACGATCGGGGTCCGGAGGCGGGTCATCAGGCCCACCGATCGCGCGATCGCCTCGGCGATCCCGCGCTCCTCCGACTCGGGGCCGGGATGCGCGCCCGGCACGTCGACGAACGTCACGACCGGCAGCCCGGAACGCTCGGCGATCTCCATCAGGCGCATCGCCTTGCGATACCCCTCGGGATGGGGCATCCCGAAGTTGCGGCGCACGTTCTCCTCGGTGTCGGCGCCCTTCTGCTGGCCGATCACCACCACGCGCCGGCCCTCGATGCGCGCGAAGCCCGCCACGATCGCCTCGTCATCACCGAACACGCGATCCCCATGGAGCTCGACGAACTCGTCGGCGATCCCGGCGATGAACTCGAGGGTCCGCGGCCGACGCAGGCTGCGCGCCAGCTGGACCCGGGCCCAGACGACGGCCTTCTCGTCGACCGGCGCCGCGACCGGCGCGGGGTCCCGGCGCTCCGACGTGTCGCGGGCGCGGCCGCGGATGCGGTCAACCACGTGCGGCCACCGGCTGCGAGGGCGCAAGGAAGCGCAGGATCTGGGCCAGCTCGCGACGGAGGTCGGATCGATGCACCACGCGATCGACGAAGCCGTGGCGGTAGAGGAACTCGGAGCGCTGGAAGCCCGGCGGCAGCTCCTGGCCGATCGTGGCCGCACCGACGCGCGCGCCCGCGAACCCGATCAGGGCGTTGGGTTCGGCGAGGTTGACGTCGCCCATCGCCGCGTACGAGGCGAACACCCCGCCCGTGGTCGGGTCGGACATCACCGAGACGTACGGGACGTGCGCCGCCCGAAGCCGCTCGAGGGCGGCCATCGTCTTGGCCAGCTGCATCAGCGCCAGCGTACCTTCCTGCATCCGTGCCCCGCCGGACGCCGAGACGATGACCAGGGGCACTCGCTCGGCGAGCGCGGCCTCGGCCGCACGCGCGACCTTCTCGCCCACGACCGCGCCCATCGACCCGCCCATGAACGCGAAATCCATGACCAGGATCGCGATCCGATGGGCCTCGATTCGCCCGAACCCCCAGACGGCGGCATCGCGCAGGCCCGTCGCGAGCTGGGCGGCAGCCACGCGGTCGGGATACGCCTTCTGGTCGACGAACCCCAGCGGGTCCTCGGACACGAGGCCCGCGTCGTGCTCCTCGAACGAGTCCTCGTCGAGCAGCTGCGACAGGCGTACCGGGGCCGGCAGCCGGAAGTGGTGGCCGCACGTCGGGCACACGCTCATCGCCTTCTCGAGCTGCTTGTTGAACAGCTGCTCCTGGCACGAAGGGCAGCGCGTCCACATCGACTCGGGGTACGCCTCGCGGCGGGAGCCGAAGGTGGGGAACCGCCGGGGCATCAGCCGAGCCCTCGGAGGACGCCGGCGACCGCGTCGAGGCCGCCGGGCTGGTTCGCGTTCCGGTGCGTGCTCCGGGTCGCCCGCCAGGCGACCCACGCGACGCCCACGAGCGAGATCGCGGCCGAGGTGATCGCGCCCCCGACGAGCAGCGGCTTGCGGGCCCCGGCGAGGCGGGAGTCGATTTCGAGGGCCGCGTCGTCCGCAGGGTCGAGCGAGCCGGCCATGATCGCGCCGAGCAGCGGGTCGCCCGAACCGGCGGCGGGCGAGGGGAAGTCGAGGACGACGCGGGCGCCGGGGTCGCGGACGGCGTCGGGCGACGCCGCGAAGGACGCCAGGCGGCCGGCCAGCGCTTCCTCGAACCGGAACGATGGGTGGACGCGGACGAGCGCGTGGCGCAGGAGCGCCACGGCGCGCCGGGTCTCGGGGTCCAGGGCGGTATCGAACGGCGCGCCGTCGGCGCCACGCTCGCCCGCGGCGAGCACCGATTCGAGGTAGCGATCGGCGATCAGCGCCTCGACGTCGGTCCCACCCTCATTCGGCGGCAGGCCGGCCGTCATCGGCGCGAGCCCCGGTCCTGCCCCAGCTCCCGGGCTACGGCCGTCAGGCCTCGGTGGATCAGCACCCGAACGGCGCCCTCGGACCGCCCGAGCACGCCCGCGATCTCGGCCGTCGTCATCTCGTCCACGAAGCGCAGGAGGAGCGCGCGACGCCGGTCGTCGGGCAGGCGGTCGAGGGCACGCAGCGCCTGGGCCGCCTCGTCGCGGGTGGCGACGCGCGCCTGGAGGTCGTCGGGGTCGGCGACGACCAGGCCGGCCCCGAGCTCGACCTCAAGCGAGGACGAGGGCCGGCGGCGCTGCGCGCGCCGCTCGTTGGCGACGACGTTGCGCGCGATGCGGAACAGCCACACGCGGAACGTCGAGGCGTCGGGGCCGTCCTCGCGGGTCGCCCGTTCCGAGAACCGCGGCAGGGCGGCGAGGGCGCGCATGAACACCCGCTCGGTCGCGTCCTCGGCGGCGTGATGATCGGCGAGCTCGTAGAGGGCGTAGGCGTACACCTGGGCGAGGTACTTCCTGTACAGGGCGTCGAACCTGGCGGGATCCCGACGCGCCGCCTCGACGAGCGGGCGATCGCGATCGAGCGGGACGACGCCTCCTCGCGTCGAACCCTCCCGCCTTCCAAACACCGGTCGCGCCATGCCGTTACACCCCGGCCGGCGCGAGTCGCACGCGGCGCACCTCGCCGGCATGGACGATCCGCTCGCCGCCGGCGGCCGTGTCATCGGCCACGACGAGCCCGCCCGAGCCCGCGTCCACGCCCAGGGCGCGCGAAGGGACCGGGTCGTCGTCGAGCGACACCCAGCGGCCGGTCGTCGCCTGGCGGTCGGCCCAGGAGGCGAGGTCGAAGTAACCGCCGCGCAGGGCGGCGACCCGGGCCTCGAGGCGCTCGGTGAACCCCGCCAGCAGGCCATCGACCTCGATCGGCCGGCCGCCCGAGGCCTCGCGCAGGCTGGTCATCGTCGGCGCCAGGTCGGCGGGAAAGTCGCGCGCACGCCAGTCGGCGTTGATGCCGATCCCCACGACCACGCGCGGGTCGGTCGTCCCCAGCCCGTCGCTCTCGCCCAGCACCCCGGCGAGCTTGCGCAGCTCAACGGGCGCGCCAAGGAGCGCCGCCGCGGTGGTCGCGTCCAGCTCGCCCACGAGGAGCGCGCTGGGTCCGGCGACCTCCACCACGAGGTCGTTCGGCCACTTGAGGCGGATGGCGCCCACGGGCAGCCCGGCGGCGTCCTCGGCCGCGTCGCACATCGCGAGCGCGACGACCGCGGCCAGGCGCCACGCCCGATCCGCCGCCAGCCAGGTGGGCCGAAAACCGATCGAGGCCAGCAGCGCCGACCCTGGCGAGGCCGTCCACGTCCGGCCCAGGCGGCCGCGGCCCGCCGTCTGTTCCGTGGCGACGGCGACACAGATCTCGGGCTCGCCCTCGGCCAGCCAGCCGCGGACGACGTCGTTGGTCGAGCCGACGCGCTCGAAACGCTCGACGCGCGAGAGCACGGGCAGCGCGGCGACACCCCGGGTCACGTCGGTCAGCCGGCGGTCGCGCCGGCCGCCTCGACGGTCTCGGGCTGCTCCAGCTCGAAGGCCGCGTGGAGGGCGCGGACGGCCTCCTCGACGCGATCCTCGGCGATGATCGTCGTGATCCGGATCTCGGACGTCGAGATCATCTCGATGTTGATCCCGGCGTCGGCGAGCGTGCCGAACATCCGCGCCGCGTAGCCCGGCGCGTTCTGGATCCCGGCCCCGACGATCGACACCTTGGCCACCGAGCTGTCGGTCGTCATGTCGCGAAAGCCGAGGTCGCGGATGAGGGGCTCCAGCAGCCGCTTCGCACGGGCCAGCTCCACCCGCGGGATCGTGAACGACAGGTCTGTTGCCCCGCCGTGGCCCACGTTCTGGACGATCATGTCGACGTTGATTCCGGCGTCGGCGAGGGGCTCGAAGACGCTTCGCGCGACGCCGGGCTGGTCCGGCACCTCGACCAGCGTGATCTTGGCGACGTTGCGGTCGTGCGCCAGCCCCCGGACCTTGTTGCGCTGCTCCACGAGGGGATCCTCCCTGATCTGGGTGCCTGGCGCGTCCTCGAACGAGCTGAGGACCTCGATCACGACCTCGTTGACCCAGCCGAGCTCGACGGCCCGGGTCTGCATCACCTGGGCGCCCTGGTGGGCGAGCTCCATCATCTCCTCGTAGCCGATGACGCTGAGCTGGCGAGCATCCGCCTCGATCCGCGGGTCGGCCGTGTAGATCCCGCGGACGTCGGTGTAGATCTGACAGCGATCGGCGTGCAGGCGCGCCGCGAGCGCCACGGCCGTCGTGTCCGACCCGCCGCGGCCGAGCGTGGTGATCTCGGCGAGGTGGACGTCGCTGGCGGTCGGCGTCTCGTCGAGGCCCTCGCGGGCGGCCACGCTCATGCCCTGGAAGCCCGCGACGATGACGACCTTGCCCGCGGCGAGCTCGGCGCGGACGCGGCGCGGATCGATGCCGGCGATCCGCGCCTGGCCGTAGCGGCCGTCGGTGGTGATGCCGGCCTGCGGCCCCGTGAGCGAGATCGCCGGCACGCCGAGCGAGTGGAGGGCCATCGAGACGAGGGTTGCGCTCTGGTGCTCGCCGGTGGCAAGCAGGACGTCGAGCTCGCGGGCGTCGGGCTCGTCGGTGATCGCCGCAGCGAGCGACAGCAGCTCGTCGGTGGTGTCGCCCATCGCGGACACGACGACGACCAGCCGCGATCCGATGGCACGCTCGCGGACGATCCGCCGCGCGACCCGCTTGATGCGTTCCGCACCGGCGACGGACGAGCCGCCGAACTTCATCACGACGAGGGGTCCGGGCATGGGCTGCAGTCTAGCGGAGGCCTCCGGGCGGCCCGGCGCCGCCCGGCCGCGGATCGTCGGCGGTCAGCCGCCCGTGCGGAAGGTCCAGCTGGTCGGCCGGAGCCGGTTGCCCGCCTTATCCCGGATCGACGACGACAGCAGCACCCGGTACATCCGGTGGGCGGCGAGCCGGGTATCGGGATCCAGCGTTACGCGCCGGGCGCCGCCGTCCCAGGCGATCGTCGCGATCCGGATCGTGCCGTTCGTCGTGTCCTGCAACCGGACGCTGGACGCCGTGATCGTCGACGCGCGCATCGCCTCGTTGAACGTCACCCGCACGTTCACGGACCGTGACACGCCCGTGTCGCCCGCGCCCGGCGTCCGGCCCGCGACTTTCGGCCGCCTGGTGTCGGTCGAGGCGGTGAACGTCCACTCGAGGCCCGCGAACGGGTTCCCGGCCAGGTCCCGAATCCCCGTCGTGACGCGCGCCTTGAAGCGGTGCCCGGCGGCGAGCTTGTCCGACGGCCGGAGCGTCACGGTCCGCGTCGCCGCGTCGTAGCCGACGGTCGCGGCGACCCACGCGTCCCCCGTCGTGTCGCGCAGCCTCACCGACGCGCCGGTGATCGTCGCCGGGTCGAGGGCTTCGCTGAAGGCGATGACGACCGGCGCGTCGCGAGCGACCGACGTCGCCCCGGAGCCCGGCTTACGAGACAGCCACTGCGGCGCGGTGACGTCGTCGGCGATCACGACCAGGCTGTAGTCGTTGGCGTTGGCGACGCCCTGTCGCGGGTAGACGCGCACGACGTAGCTCCCCGCCTTGAGCGGACCGGCGGTGACCCGCTCTGTGTCCGTGCCGCCCTCCGAGGCGTCGAGCTGCGTCCCGGCGGCGGTGTACAGGCGCAGGTCCAGGTTGCCGTCGGCATTGGTGAACGTCAGCCGGGCGTCGATCGACTGGCCGGCGGCGGCATCGATCCTGAAGAAGTCGTCGTCGCAGGCGACGCCCGTCACGGGCACCGCGCTGGTCAGGCTCGACGCCATCGACAGCAGGTCGTCGGGCTCCCGGCCGTCGTCGGCACACGCGTTCGCGGCGACGTCGAGCACGAAGGTGTCGCTGGTGGCCAGCGCGCCGTCCGAGACCTTGACCGTGATGGTGGCGCTGCCCGCCTGGCCGGCCGCGGGCGTCACGGTCACGGTCCGGCTGGCACCGGAGCCGCCGAACACGATGCTCGAATTGGGCACGAGCGCCTGGTTCGACGACGTCCCCGAGACGATCAGGCCGCCGGCCGGCGACTCGGCGTCCCCGACCGTGAACCCGATCGGACCCTTGGGGGTCGCCTGGGCCGTCGACTGGTCCGGGATGTCGCTGATCGTCGGCGCGGTGTCCGGATCGGGCGGCGCCGGCAGCCGCAGCTCGCCGACCCCGTAGACGCTATCCGCGCCGGCCGGCCCGCGATCGACGAAGGCGTTGGTCAGGAGCCACGACTTCAGGGCCGCCGGCGTGGCGGCGAGCCCCGCGCCGCGGACCAGCGCGGCGGCACCCGCCGCGACGGGCGCGGCGGCGCTCGTCCCGTTGAAGCACTGGGGCGCGAAGGTGTAGCTGCTGACGCACGACGCGGCGCTGATGTCGGGCTTGATCCGGTCGTCGTTCGTGGGGCCCTGTGAGCTGTAGCCGGCGATGAGGGTGCCCGTGGCCGGGTCGATCGCCCCGATCGCCAGCGCGCCCGCGCTGGCCGAGTCGGCCGCCGGGATCGCGGCGCTGTGGGGGTTCACCCAGTGCTCGAGGCCCGTGCCGTTGACCTGGAACTCGAGCGTGTCGCCGTCCGTGCCGCCGCCGGCGTCCGCCAGGTGCACGGCGAGGTAGTCGGTGTTGCTGCAGGCGCCGGACACGTACTCGATCGGGGGGGCGCCGGCGCCCTGGTCGTTCGTTCCGCTGGACTTGAGGATGGTCCGCGCGGCGTCGTCATAGAGGTACAGGTCGTAGTCGGTGCGGTTGGCGCCCCAGTCGCTCCATCGCAGGCCCGTGATGAAACGGCCGCCGCCGATGCACGGCAGGGCCATCAGCTCGTCCGTCCCGGACCACGACAGCCAGCCGTCGGCGTCGCCGTCGGACCACTGGCCGCGCCAGTACGAGCCCGGGTACGTGCCGCTGACGCCGGCGCTGTTGCCCGCCGAGTTGAACCACGTCATGCCCGCCGTCACGGCGCTGTTCACGACCTGGTCGATCGGGCCCGTGCCATCGCCCGCGCCGTCGTACTGCGCCGTCAGGGACCGGCTGATGATCGAGACGCCGTTCGCCGCGAAGTAGTTGATGGCCGCCTGCAGGTCTGCGGTCGAGATCGCCGTGGCGAGGTAGACCTTCGCGCCCGGCGCCATCTCGTGGACGATCTCCGCCACGCCCTCGCCGTGCGTGCTGCCGCCGGTCCAGATGTCGCAGACGGCCCCGTTCACCCGGCAGAACGTCCCGGCCGGGGCCGGCACCTCGCCCGCCGACTTGGCGGCGTTCCAGGCGGTCTGGTCGAAGAAGTCGACGATCCCGACCTTGACGCCGGTGCCCAGGTAGCCGGCCGCCTGCCACGCCGCGGCGTTGGTCTTCGCGATCTCCTGCCCGCTCACCATGTCGGCAGCCGGCCCCGGATCACCATCGACCGGTTGCAGCGACAGCGGTACGTTGGCCGCGATCGGCACCCGCACGGTCGTGATCTGCGGCCGATGCTCGAGGGCGACGAGCTGGCCGTACGGGACGTAGGCCTCGATCAGGCTCGTGCCGGCCTCGCCGACGACCTCGCCGCCCGCGTCCGCCACCGCGCCGAGGGCATGAGCCCGATCGCCGACGTAGAGGACCTCGACCAGCACCCGCTTGCCCCGGGTCGCCACGCCCGCGGCAGGTGATCGCCCGTGCTCCATGGCCGTGACCGTCGCCCGCAGCCGTCCGTCGCTCAGCGCGACCGAGGAACGGCTGGGCGGGACGTCCGCCGGCGCGGCATCACCGGCCGGATGCGGGGCGGCCGCGGAGGCCGGCGACGCGGCGAGGCTCAGGAAAAGGGCGATCGACAGCCCGGCGGCGCGGCGCGCGGCGGCTCGGGTCCTCATGCGGCGGGCGCCCTGTGCGCGATCCATCCCGTCCGAGCCTCTCACGGCCGCCGACCGTAGCGCGGGCACGGGGCAGCGTCAATGACGCGGGACCCGGCAGATTCCGGGCCGCCGCGCGACAATCGACCCACCCCGCTCCACCGGCCCAGTGCCCCGCCCGACGGAGACCGCTCGCGATGTGCTTCGATCACGACTCCCGGCCACCCATCCCGCCGATCGCGGGGGGCGCGCTCGACGCGAGCGAGATCGCGCTCGATGCGGCCGACGGCAATCGTTTCGCCGCCTATCTCGCCCGGGCGGCCGAGCCCAGCGGGGCCGGGATCCTGATCCTGCCCGACGTCCGCGGTCTCCACGCCTATTACCGCGACCTCGCCCTCCGGTTCGCCGAGAACGGCATCGACGCGATCGCGATCGACTTCTTCGGCCGCACCGCCGGCATCGGGGACCGTGGGACCGGGTTCGAATACCAGGAGCACGTCGGGCAGCTGACCTTCGACGGCCTGCGCGCCGATTCGATCGCGGCCATCGAGCACCTCAAGGCCGCGGCGGGCGTCGAGCGCGTGTACTCGATCGGCTTCTGCATGGGCGGCCGGATGTCGTTCCTGTGCGCGACGCTCGGCGAGGGGCTGGCCGGTGTCATCGGCTTCTACGGCTGGCCGGTCGGGCCGCATCGAACGGGCACGCCCGCACCGGCCGACCTCGCCCCGTCGTTCGCGAGCCCGGTGCTGGCGATCTTCGGCGGGGCGGACGAGGGGATCGGCCAGCCGGCGATCTCCACGTTCGAGGCCGCGCTCGCGGCGGCGGGCGTGCACCACGAGGTGACCGTCTATCCCGGCGCACCGCACGGCTTCTTCGACCGCAAGGCCGACGAGTTCTCGACGACCTCGGCCAAGGCCTGGGAGCAGACCCTGGGCTTCATCCGCGCCGGGGCGGCCGCCTGACATGGGCTTCCTGCGCCGGCTGTTGGGCGGCGGATCGCCCGACGACGAGGCCCACGAGGACGCGACGCCGGCACCGGGCGCCGCCCCGACCGATGAGGCCGCCCGCGACCGGGAGCTGCTGCTCGCCGACGCGGCGCGCCTGAACGACGAGCTCCTCCAGCGCCAGCTGCGGTATGCCGACCGGTCGTGGACGCCGCCGGCGCAGGGCGGAACGAAGCGATCGGACGACGAGGCCGAGCCCGGCGGCTGACCCCGAAACCCTGTTCCGGACGGCGTGGCCGGGCGCTACGCTGGAGCCGGCAACCCCATCGAAGAAGTCCCAAGGAGCGGTGATGAAGGAACGGCTCATCGGCGACGACCAGCTGCTGGTCACCGCCGACACCACGCTCGGCGATGCGCTCTGGGATTGGGTCGCGGCCGACGCCGCCCGGCGGGCGGCCGACGGCTGGCGGATCAGCACCATCGGCGCCGTCCCGACGTCGGTCGGCGCACCGGCCCCCGGCTACGGCTACGGACAGCCGGCGATGACGGGCGTGGCGATGTGGGTCCTGTACCGCCGGTGATCCGCCGCTCCAGCCCCGGCCAATGAGCGAGTACGCGGTCGGCGCGCCGGACGCAGAGGAGGCGGGCACCGCGCCGCCGTCAAGACCGGACGCGCGTCCGGCGGTTGCCCAAGCGTGGCCGCTACGACCGCGCGACGCTCGATTCGATCCTCGATGCCGCGATCGTCGCGCACGTCGCATGGGTCGACGAGGGTCAGCCGTTCGCCACCCCGACGATCGCCTGGCGGCAGGGTGACCGGCTGTATTGGCACGGGTCGTCGGCGAGCCGGATGCTGCGCGCGACCGATGGGCAGGCCGTGTGCGTCACGGTGACCCACCTCGATGGGCTGGTGCTCGCGCGCTCGGGCTTCAACCACTCGGTCAACTACCGCTCGGCGATGGTGCTCGGCATCGCGCACCTGGTCACCGACGAGGACGAGGCGGAAACGGCGCTGCGCACGTTCATCGAGCACCTCTATCCGGGCCGCTGGGCGGAGCTGCGGCCGATGACCCGCAAGGAGCGCAAGGCGACCACGGTGCTGTGGATGGACCTCGACGAGGCATCCGCCAAGATCCGCGCCGACGTCAACCACGACGATCCGGGAGACGAGGCCTGGCCGACCTGGGCGGGCGTGATCCCGCTCCGGACGGTCGCCGGGGCGCCCAGCCCCGACCCGATGGTCCCGGCCGGGACGCGGCCCCCCGTCCCGACGCTGCCGGCACCCGCCGCCCACGACTGACCGCCGAGGAACGTCGCCGATGCCCGAGACGCCCGTCCTGCGCGTGGCCACCCTCGATGACGCCGAGGCGATCGAGGCGCTGATGAAGGCCTCGATCGCGGGGCTGTTCGGCGCCTTCTATGACCCCGATCAGACCACGTCGTCGGTCGAGCACATCGCGCACATCGACCGGACGCTGCTGGGCGACGGGACCTACTTCGTGATCGAGGCCGACGACGGGCCGGTCGCCTGTGGCGGCTGGAGCCGCCGGGGCAAGCTGTACACGGGCTCGGGCGACGCGGCCGACGACGCGCGGATCATCGACCCCCGGACCGAGGGCGCCCGCGTCCGGGCGATGTTCACCCGCCCGGACCGGACGCGGCAGGGCCTCGGGACGCGGATCCTGGAGGCGTCCGAGGCGGCCGCCAAGGCCGAGGGGTTCAGGTTCCTGATCCTGGTCGCGACACTCGCCGGGGTGCCCCTGTACGAGCACTACGGGTTCCGCGAGACGGAGCGCCGCCCGGTGACGATGCCCGACGGCATGACCGTCGACGCCGTCGCGATGACCAAGCCGATCGACTGACCGGTCGCCGGGCTGCGAGGTCAGCCCGCGACGACCCGGGCCCCGTGATCGCGTGGAACGACGACGGCGATCCGGCCCGTGAGGCCGCACGCGCCGGCCTCGTCGCGCAGGGCCGCCTCGACGGGCGATGGATCGGCGCTCGGCGCCACGAACGCGAGGATGGTCGAGCCGGCGCCCGACAGGAACGCCCCGAGCGCGCCCGCCTCGCGCGCCGCGAGCGTCATCTGCGGCAGCTCCGGGTAGGCGACGGACCGATACGGCTCGTGGAGCCGGTCGATGGTCAGGTCGGCGAGGACGTCGAACCGCCCGGACGCGATCCCCGCGACGCCGATCGCGACCCGGCCCAGGTTCTCGACCGCGTGGCGGAGCGGGACCTGCTCGGGGAGCACCGCGCGCATGGCCTCGGTTGCCAGCCGACGATCCGGGATGTACAGCACGCAGCGCAGCCCTGCCGGGGCATCGAATCGGATCGCCGCGACGCGGTCGGCCAGCTGCGCGGACACGACGAACCCGCCGAGCAGCACGGCCGCGGCGTTGTCGGGATGCGACTCGATGCTCGATGCGATCTGGAGCAGCGCCTCGTCCCCGGGCCTCGCGGCCCCCGCCCGGACGGCGAGCTCGGCCCCGGCCACCACGCCGGCCACGGTCGCGGCCGCCGACGACCCGAGGCCGCGCGAGAGCGGGATCGCGTTGTCCATCGCGATCCGCCAGCCGATCGAGGCGGGACGCGGCCCGAGGGCCGCCTCGAGCGCCGCCTCGAGCCCGGCCACGAACCTGTTCGACCGCGACGCGGGCAGCTCGCCATCGCCCTCCCCGGCGACCGCGAGGCCGACCGAGCCGTCGTCATCGACCGCCTCGATCGTGACGTGGTTGACGAGATCCAGCGCGAGCCCGAGACAGTCATAGCCCGCGCCGAGGTTGGCGGACGACGCCGGCGCCTCGACCGTCAGCGCACGACCGACCACGGCCGCCCAGGCCACGGATGCGTCCGCCGTCGTCATCCGCCTACCACCAGCCGAGCGCCCGGCTCACGTCGGCCACGCTGGGCTCGGCCTCGACGATGTCGACGGCGACGCCGGCCTCGGCCGTGGTCGGGTCCTTGAGCCCGTTGCCGGTGAGCACGCACACGACGGTCGCGTCGGCGTCCATCTCGCCCGCACGCGCGGCCTTCACGACGCCGGCCACGGACGCCGCCGACGAGGGCTCGCAGAACACGCCCTCGAGGCGCGCCAGGTCACGGTGCGCCGCCAGGATCTCGTCGTCCGTGACGGCGTCGATGCGGCCGCCCGACTCGTCGCGGGCGCCGATCGCCAGCTTCCACGACGCGGGGTTGCCGATGCGGATCGCGGTCGCGACCGTCTCCGGGTGATCCACCGGCGCGCCGCTGACAAGCGGCGCCGCCCCGGCGGCCTGGAAGCCCCACATCCGCGGGAGCGACGCGGATCGACCCGCCTCGCGGTACTCGCGGAAGCCGCGCCAGTAGGCGCTGATGTTGCCGGCGTTGCCGACCGGGATCGCGAGGATGTCGGGCGCGCGGCCGAGGTCGTCGCAGACCTCGAACGCGGCCGTCTTCTGCCCTTCGAGCCGGAACGGGTTGACGGAGTTGACCAGCGTGATCGGGTGCTCGTCCTGCTCGGACAGCGCGCGGACGACCCGCAGCGCGTCGTCGAAGTTGCCCGCCACGGAGATCACGCGGGCGCCGAACACCAGGGCCTGGAGCAGCTTGCCGACGGCGATCTTGCCGGCTGGCAGGACGACGACGCACTCGAGCCCGGCCGCGGCGGCATAGGCGGCGGCCGACGCGGACGTGTTGCCGGTCGAGGCACAGATCACGCTCCGCGCGCCCTCCTCGAGCGCCTTGGCCACGGCCAGGACCATGCCCCGGTCCTTGAAGCTGCCGGTGGGGTTCTGACCCTCGATCTTGAACCGGAGGTCGTGCAGCCCGAGCGCCTCGCCGAGGCGGCGCGAGCGCACCAGCGGCGTCGCGCCCTCGCCCAGCGAGACGACGGGCGTGGCGTCGTCCACCGGCAGGAACTGCCGGTAGCGGTCGACGAGCTGGGGGCGGGCCTGGTCGGGCGAGATCACGAGGTCCCTTAGTCCGCGGTCGGGTAGCAGGCGCCGGACGGCGCCGCGACGCATTCTGACGCCACCGGCCGCACCGCGAGCGCCGAGGGCTCGATGGCCGCCGGGGAACCCGCCCACGTCGAGCCCAGACCGCGCGCAACGGCGATCAGGTCGCCCAGCACCGCCGACGCGGTCGCGGCCCCCCCGGCGCCGGGGCCCTCGAACGCGACACGCCCGACCGGGACGGCGTCGACCTCGACCCGGTTCAGGACGCCGTCGCAGCGGCCGAACGGTGAGCCCGCGGGCACCGCCGTCGGCACGACCGACGCCTCGAGGGCGCCGTCCTCGGCGAGGCGTGCGGTCGCGATCAGGCGCAGGGCGCGGCCCTCGTCCGCCATGGCCGCCACGTCGCTCGCGGTCACGCCGGTGATGCCGGGTTCGCCGGCGCGGCCGGTCGCCGTCCCCGGCCGGTTGCCGACGCTCGCCGGATCGATCCAGGCCCCGAACGCGAGCCTCGCGAGGATCACCAGCTTGTTGACCGCGTCCAGGCCCTCCACGTCCGCGGTCGGGTCGGCCTCGGCATACCCGAGGGCCTGCGCTTCGGCGAGGACGTCGGCGTAGGCGCGGCCCTCCCGGGCCATCGCGGTCAGGATGAAGTTCGTCGTGCCGTTGACGATGCCGCGCACGCGTGCCACCCGGTTCCCGGCCAGGTCGAGCGCCAGCGGTCCGAGCACGGGGATGCCGCCGCCGACCGACGCCTCGAAGCGCAGCGGGCTGTCGGCGGCGCGGGCCGCACGCTCGAGGTCCGGGCCGTGGTGGGCCAGGAGGTGCTTGTTCGCGGTGACGACGGCGCGACCGTTGGCCAGCGCCGTCAGGACGAGCGTCCGGGCCGGCTCCTCGCCGCCCATCGTCTCGACGATCACGTCGACCGCCGGACTGGCGACGAGATGGGCGGGTGCGTCGGTCAGCAGGGCCTCGGGGATGCCCGCCGCCTTCGCCCGCTCGACGTCCCGCACGGCGACGCCGGCCAGGACCAGCGGCGAGCCGTCGGCGGGCGTCAGCCGCGGCGACCGATCGAGGAACGCACGAATGACCTCGCGCCCGACCGTGCCCGCGCCGAGCACGCCCACGCGCAGGGGCTGGAGGCTCACGGCAGCGGGTCGGTGACGGGGCTTCGCACCCCGGGATGGTACCGACCGCGGGGCCGGACGCTGATCGCCCTCCGCTACACTCCGGCGCGATGACCGTCGAGATCGCCCCCTCGCCCGCGCCCGACTCGGCAGCCGCCCGCCGGCCGCGCATCTTCTCCGGGATCCAGCCGTCCGGCATCGTCCACCTGGGCAACGACCTGGGCGCGGTCCGGAACTACGTGATGCTGCAGTTCGAGTACGAGGCGATCTACTGCATCGTCGACTACCACGCCTTGACCAGCACCCACGATGCGGACGTCCTGCGCACGCGGACGCGCGAGATGGCCGCCGGTCTGCTGGCCCTCGGGCTCGACCCCGAGCGCTGCACGCTGTTCGTCCAGAGCCATCGACCCGAGCACGCGGAGCTGATGTGGCTGCTGGCCACGGTGACGCCGGTCAGCTGGCTCGAGCGCACGCCGACCTACAAGGAGAAGAAGCTCACCCAGCCCGACGACATCAATCACGGCCTGCTCACCTACCCGGTCCTCCAGGCGGCCGACATCGTGATCTATAAGGCCTCGCTGGTGCCCGTCGGCAAGGACCAGGCCGCACACCTCGAGCTGTCGCGCGAGATCGTTCGCGCGTTCAACAACCGCTACGGTGAGACGTTCCCCGAGCCCGAGGCCGTGTTCACGCAGGCGCCCGTCGTATTGGGCACGGACGGGGTCAAGAAGATGTCGAAGTCGGTGGGCAACACCATCGACATCCTGGGCGACCCCGACCTGATCCGGAAGCAGGTCATGTCGATGGTCACCGACACCAAGCGGATCCTGCGCACCGACCCTGGTCGGCCCGAGGTGTGCAACGTGTGCCAGCTCCATCGCTTCTTCGGCGACGACTTCGAGGACGTCTGGGATGGCGAGCGGACGGCCCGCACGGGCTGCGTCGACACCAAGAAGCTGCTGGCTGACCGGATCGTCCGCCACTACGCCCCGGCTCGCGAACGCTACGCCGAACTGATGGCGCACCCCGACGAGGTCGACGGGATCCTGGAGGCCGGCGCGGACCGGCTCAAGCCGAAAGCGGAGGCGACGATGGCCGAGGTGCGCTCGAAGATGGGGCTCCGATGATGGCGGGCGAGGTGATCGCGATCCGGATCGCACGCAACGCGGGGTCTCCGCTGACGTCCCTGGAGCGCGTCGCTGCCCACGCGGGCGGCGGCCTGGAGGGCGACCGCTACGACAAGGGCACCGGCGAGTGGTCGTCATCGCCTGGCGCGGGGCGCGGCCTGACGCTGGTGTCCGCGGACACGCTGGACCAGGCGAACCGCGACAACCCGGGGCTCAACATCGCCGCGGTCGACACGCGCCGGAACATCGAGGTCCGGGGGATCGATCTTGACGCCCTCATCGGGCGCGAGTTCACCATCGGGACCGTGCGCTGTATCGGCGTGAAGCTGGCCGAGCCGTGCACCTACCTCGAGGGCCTGGTCGGCCGCCCGATCATTCGCGCCCTCGCCCACAAGGCGGGTCTGCGCGCCGACATCCTCGACGACGGTGAGATCGCCGTGGGCGGCGCGATCGTCCCGGGCGAGGCGATCGCCGCGCCGCCGGAGGCCGCGGCCACCCACTGACCGCCGCAAGCGGGCCATTCGCTGCGTCGCCGCTCGCCGGTCGCCGTTCGGCGCGGGGTGCCCGGGGCAAAGTCGCGACGTGTAGGCTGACGCCATGCCCGACGGCCTGACGGAACGCCAGCGATGGCTGATCGATGCCGCGCTCGTCCTCGCGGTGATCGCCCTCGGGTTCGTCGTGCTCGGGTTCGCCGCCAGCGTGTTCTACGCGTTCGGCGACGTGCTGCTGCTGTTCTTCCTCGCCTGGCTGCTGTCGTTCGCCCTGCTGCCCTTGATCAACGGCCTGACCCGGCTCGTGCCGCGCCTGACGCAGCTCGGCGCGGTGATCGTCGTGTACCTGGCCATCGTCGTGATCCTGCTGGGCATCCTCGTGCAGGCATCGGCCACCCTCGCGTCCTCGATCAACCAGTTCATCCAGGACGCGCCCAATCTCCAGGACCAGCTGACCAACGTCCTGACCGAGCTGCAGTCGCGGCTGGCCGGCTTCGGGTTCCAGGTCGACCTCGTCGGCCAGGCGCCGCAGATCGTGACCAATCTCCAGAAGTGGGCGTCCGAGCTGGTCGGGCCGCTGCAGTCGGTCGCCGTCGCCAGCATCGGCGTGTTCGGGAACATCCTGCTGCTGGTCATCCTGTCGATCTACATCGCGATCGACCGCGACCAGATCGTCGCCTTCCTGTACCGCCTGGTGCCGCCCGGCTACGTCACCGAGGCACGACTGCTGCAGACCACGACGTCGAAGTCGTTCGGCGGCTTCCTCCGCGGGCAGGTCGTGATGGGCCTGTTCTTCGGCCTGTTGACGGGCATCGTCAACGTCGCGTTCGGCCTGCCCTACGCCGCCGTCACCACCGTCGCCGCCGGCCTGCTGCAGATGATCCCGTTCTTCGGGCCGTTCCTGTCCTGGCTGCCACCCGTCGCCGTCGCCCTGCTGCTCAAGCCCGACGTCGTGGTGCCGGTCCTGATCGTGATGGGCATCGCGTGGTTCGTGACCATGAACGTCATCTCCCCGCGGCTGATGGCCGGTGCGGTCGGGATCCACCCGATCGTGGTCCTGGCGTCGGTCGTCATCGGCAGCAAGATCGCGGGCATCGTGGGCGCCATCTTCGGGATCCCGATCGCGGCCGTGCTGTCGGCGTTCTTCTTCTACTGGTTCGGCCGCTCGCGCGAAGGGGGGTCGGTCACGGAACGCGCGACACAGCGGGTCGCGGCGCGCGAGGGTCGGCAGGTGCGCCTGCCACGGGAGCCCGTGCCAGGCGTCGACGAGGACGTGGACGAGGTCGCGGGCACGCACCCCGCGGGCACCCGCCCCGCGGCCGCGCTGACCGAGGCCGCGGAGCAGCCTGAAGCGGGCGCATGAGCGAGGACCAGGGACCCGATCGCTCGGGCGAGGGCGTCCCCGACATGACCCGCGAGCGCGCCCGCTCCGAGCGGCGCGACGTCGACATGGAACGCGGCGAGCCCGTCGCCGGCTCGCGCGGCAGCAAGCGCACCCTGAAGCGCGTGGGGCGGCCGCTCGGTGACTGGACCACCCGGCCGCGGATCCTGGTCACCAACGATGACGGCATCGAGTCGCGCGGGATCCTCGCCCTCAAGCAGGCGCTCGAACCCATCGGCGACGTGACGGTCGTCGCGCCGGACACCAACCAGTCGGCGGTGGGCCACCAGAAGACGCTGATGCGGCCGTTGCGGGTCCGCGAGCGCACGCTGGCGGACGGCTCGTCGGGCTACTCGATCGACGGGTCGCCGACCGACGCCGTCAGCCTCGCCTTCCTCGGCTTCTTCGAGGAGGGCTTCGACCTCGTGGCATCGGGCATCAACTACGGGGCGAACCTGGGCGACGACATCACCTACTCGGGGACGGTGTCCGCGGCGATGGAGGCGGTCATCAACAACTGCCCGGCGTTCGCGATCTCGCAGGAGTACCACGAGCAGATCGACTTTGCGCTCGCGTCCCTGGCCGCGGCCGTCGTCGCGCGCAACATCCTCGAGCACGGGCTCAAGCGCGGCGAGCTGCTCAGTGTCAACGTCCCCGCGGTCCCGATCGCCGAGTGCGAGGGGTTCGAGATGACCCGCGTGGGGCGGCGCATCTACCAGGACCAGCTCGTCGCGCGGGTCGATCCGCGGGGCATTCCCTACTACTGGCTGGGCGGCCCGCCGCCGTCGGGGATCCGCGTGCCCGGCACCGACTTCAACGCCGTCGTCAACCGCCGCGTCTCGGTGACGCCGATCCACCTCGACCTCACCGGCCGGCGCCTGCTCCGCCAGCTCCAGACGTGGGACTGGGCGATGCCCGACGACGCGGCCAGCGCCGTGCCGCCGGCCGTCGCGGCCCCGCCCCTGGGCGGCGCGGCCGACGCCGCCGAGGAGCAGCGGATCGCGGAGGAGTCGCAGCTCGAGCGCCGGTAGGAGCGCATCGACACATGTCCATGGCGGGTCTCGATCCACGCCGGGTCCCTGCTGCCCGGGCGTGCGGCGATGCTCCGGCCATGGACGTCCTCCGCCGACTTCGAGCCGCTCTCCCGACGCCCGAGCGGGCGCCGTCGGCGCGCGTCGCCGGCCGGCCCGGGTACGACGCCTCGCGCCAGCGGACGCTCGACCGGGTCCGGCCGATGCTCACCGCCGAGCCGGTCGTGTGGCTGTCCACGGTCCGCCCCGACGGCCTGCCGCATCTCGTCCCCACCTGGTTCTGGTGGGACGGCGAGGCGCTGCTCGTGTTCTCGAAGCCCGACGCCGTCAAGGTCCGCAACCTGCGTGCGAACCCGCGGTTGATGCTCGCCCTCGGCAACCCCGAGGAGGATTTCTCGGTGGGCCTGATCGAGGCGCAGGCGACGCTGGTGTCCGGTCACGTCGGGGTCCCCGCCGCGTTCTTCGCCAAGTACGCGGACCGCCTCGCGGACGGCGGCCTCGACCGCGACACGTTCGAGGAGACCTTCACCCAGGCGATCCGGATCGTCCCGACGCGGTTCCTCGCCTGGCACGGACGCGGCGCCCGGCACGACCGCGTGGCCCAGCCACAGCCGGAGCGAGGCTCTCGGTCGGACGCCCCGGTATTCGCGTTGGGCAACACCCGGCTTCCCGCCTGGGCCTGATCCGAGCCACTGGGACGCGGCGTTCGCTTGCGCTGCATGGGACGCTAGGAGCTCGACATCCGCAGCGGGGATTGGGCCATGGACGAGATCGGCAAGGTGCTCGGTGGATCGAGCGGCGGCGACATCGCGGGAGCCATCGGCGGTCTGGTCGGTGGACAAGGCGGCCTCCAGGGGCTGGTCAACCAGCTGGACAAGGCCGGGCTCGGCGACACGGTCAGCTCCTGGATCTCGACCGGCGCCAACAAGCCCGTTGAGCCGTCCACCCTCGGAGCCGCGCTCGGCGACGACAAGGTCAACCAGCTCTCGAGCCAGAGCGGGCTCGACGTCGGCTCGCTGCTGCCCGTCCTCGCAGCGGCGCTGCCCGCCGTGATCGACGCGGTCACCCCCGACGGCAAGGTCCCCCAGGGCGACGCCGCCGCAGGGCTCGATGTCGGCGGCATGCTCGAAGGCCTGTCCGAGGCCGCCAACGCCGGGCCGGACTCGCCGCTGGCCGGCCTCGGGGCGTTGCTGGGCGGGCAGAAGACCTAGCGGCGGCGGCGCTTCCGGTCGGCGAGGACCTCGCGCGCCGCGTTGCGGCCCGGGACCCCGGTCACGCCGCCACCGGGGTGAGCGCCGGATCCGGCGAGGTACAGCCCCTCGACCGGCATCCGGTAGCGGGCCCAGCCGAGGAGCGGCCGCCACAGGAAGAACGAGTCGAGCGCCGGCTCCGCGTGGAGCGGGTGACCGCCGGTGAGCCCGTAGTCGGTCTCGAGGTCGGCCGGCGTCAGGACCTGGCGCGCGGTGACGCGGGCGCCCAGGCCCGGCGCGACCGTCTCCAGGGTCCGGATCGCGAGGTCGCCCAGCTCGTCTCGCCGCGTGGCCCAGTCGCCCGGATCGAGCTTCGGCGGCAGCCACTGCATCAGCACGCTCATCACGTGGGTCCCGTCCTTCGCGCCGGCCACGAGGGACGGGTCGATCAGCGACGGGATGGTCGCCTCGAGGACGGGGCGCTCGGACACGCGCCCGTACTTGGAGGCGTCGAACGCGCGCTCCACGTCGTCGATCGACGTCGTCCCGACCTGGATCCGGCCGCGCAGCAGTCGACCGTCGCCGCCGGCGGCGGGGAAGTCGGGCAGGCCGTCGAGCGCGAGGTTGACCTTGGCCAGCGTCCCAGGCGTCCGGATGTTGCCGGCGCGCCAGCGGAGCGACGGCCCCAGGGTGACGGGATCGATCAGCCCGGTGAGCAGGCGCTTGGGGTCGAGGCCCGAGACCACAGCCGTCGCCTTGATCTCCTCGCCCAAATCGAGCGCGACGCCCGTCGCCACGCCATCGGCGGTCGTGACCGCGACCACGTTGGCCGAGGTCCGGATCTCCGCCCCCGCGGCGCGCGCCGCGGACGCGAGCGCATCGGCCAGCGCCGACGGCCCGCCCTTCGCGAACACCGTCTCGCCGGCGGCGCCCCCGTCGTTGCCCGCGGAGTCGCCCAGCAGGACGGCGGTCGAGCCGGCCGACCACGGGCCCATCGCGGTATACCGCACGCCGCGCCAGGCGAGCGTCGCCCGCAGCGGCTCGGAGGTGAACGACTCGGCGACGAAGTCCGCCACCGCCATCGCCAGCACCCGCAGGATCGTGCGGCCATCGACCTTGCCCAGGCCCCGGAACGCGCGACCCAGCCGCAGGCCGAGCAGCGCGTCGCCGAACCCGGGCGTGTGGATCTCGGGCGGCGCCTCGTCGCCGAGGTCGGCGAGGAAACGGGCGAGCGCCCGCACACGGCGGTCGAACTCGACGAACGACGTCGCGTCGTCCTCGGACCAGCCGCGAATGGCGTCAACCGACTTGCCCAGGTCGCCCCACAGCGTCACCGCCCGGCCGTCGGCCTGGGGCGCGAACACGCGCACCTCGGGCGAGACGAGCGAGAGGCCGTGGCTCGTGAGCGCCAGCTCGCGCGCGACCGAGGGTCGCAGCCGGCCCACGGTGTGGGCGAGCGCCGGTACGCGCACGCCGGGCGCCAGCTCCTCGGTGACGGTCGCGCCGCCGATCCGGTCGCGGGCATCGAGCACGAGCACGCTGAGGCCACCGGCTGCGAGGTAGGCGGCCGCGGTCAGGCCGTTGTGTCCGGCCCCGACGACGATCGCGTCGTATTCGGTCGCCATGTCAGGCCACCTTCCGGCCGCGGGCCCGCAGGACCTCGAGCGCGGCGAGCCGGCCGTTGGCGCCCATCAGGCCGCCGCCGGGATGGGTCGACGAGCCCGATAGCCACAGGTCGCGGATGGGCGTCTTGAATCGCGCGTAGCCCGGCACGGGCCGGTTGAAGAACAGCTGCTCGAGCGACAGCTCGCCCTGGAAGATGTTGCCCTCCGTGAGCCCGATGGTCCGCTCGATGTCGAGCGGCGTCAGGACCTGGCGGCCGACGATGATGTCGCGGATGTTCGGGGCGAACTCGGCGATCCGGTCGATCACGGCGTCGCCGAACGCCTCGCGGTTGTCGTCCCAGGTGCCCAGGCTCGGGTCGAGCTTGTACGGCGCGTACTGGACGAAGCAGCTGATCACGTGCTTGCCGGGCGGCGCCATCTGGGGGTCGACGAGGGTCGGGATGATCATGTCGATGTACGGCCGCCGGCTCCAGTGGCCGTACTTGGCGTCGTCGTAGGCCTGTTCCATCTCCGTCATCGACGGGCTGTAGCTGATCGCGCCCCGCAGGTGCTCGCCCACGCCCGGCAGCGAGGTGAAGTTCGGCAGGGCGTCGACGGCGAGGTTCACCTTGCCAGAGCTGCCGCGGAACTTGAACCGGCGGACCTCCTGCTCGAACTCGGGCTCGAGGGTGCCGCCGGGGAGCAGGTCGAGGAACGTCACCTTGGCATCGGCCGAGGACAGGACGGCGGAGGCCTCGATCTCCTCGCCGCTCTCGAGGACCACGCCGGTCGCGCGCCCGCTGCGCACAAGGATCCGGGCCACCGGCGCCTCGGTCCGGATCTCGGCGCCCAGCGCCTGGGCCGAGCGGGCGATGGCATACGACACGCCGCCGGTCCCGCCCTTGGGGATGCCCCAGGCGCGGAACGCGCCGTCGATCTCGCCCATGTAGTGGTGGAGAAGGACGTATGCCGTCCCGGGCGAGCGGATGCCCTGGTAGGTGCCGATGATCCCCGACGCCGACATCGTCGCCTTGAGCGGATCGGTCTCGAACCACTGGTCGAGGAAGTCGGCCGCCGACATCGTCATCAGCTGGACGAACACCGCCTGCTGGCGCTCGGGCAGCTGCGCGAACGCGCGGGCGAGCCCGGCGAGCGGCAGCAGCGGCCGCGGGTCGATGTCGGTCGGGTCGGCCGGCACGATGCCCAGGATCGGCTTGATGAAGCGGGCCATCTCCACCATGAGCTGGCCGTACTCCTCGTACGCCTCGGCGTCCGACGTCGACCATCGGCGCAGCTCGCGGACGGTCCGGCCGTGGTCGTTGACGCGCCACAGGTAGTCGCCGCCCTTGGGCCCTTCGCCCGGGCGCAGCGGCGTGAACGTGCCGTCGAGCGGCAGGATGTCGAGGCCGAACTTGGGCAGCTGCAGCTCGCGGATGACCTCGGGGCGCAGGAGGCTCACGACGTAGCTCGCGACCGAGAACCGGAACCCCGGCACGATCTCCTCGGTGACGGCGGCTCCGCCCAGGACGTGGCGACGCTCGAGGACCACGGTCTTGAGGCCGGCCCGCGCCAGGTACGCCGCGGAGATGAGGCCGTTGTGGCCTCCGCCGATGATCACCGCGTCGTAGCGCTGCGGCACGCCCACCTCCCGATCGGCGGTCCGGCGGTCGCGGGTGCGCGACGGCGTCCGGCCGCTATCCAGCCTGCATCGAAGTGATGCAGTCTACCGTCGGCAGGCGGTCCTCGGCGGGGCCGATCCCTGCGGGGGCAGACGGGGCGACGAGCTGGCATGTGCCGGGACGTCCGTCCATCAGCTGGGCGCCACGCCATCGCAATTCTTGTCGTGGCGAGCGCCTGGCCAGCCATACCAATGCTCAAATGCGGCAGATCGATGGCGTGCACCGCTCGCGACGAGGAGATAGCCGCACGTCGAGCAACCCGGTTGCTGAGCGTGCGCACGGATCGAGCCAGCGCGGGCCAAACGCACCGAATGAGCATTCGGACTGCTATCCCGGCGATTGGAACCTCTGTGGGCGCGCCTGCGAGGCCGATCGCGCAATGAGTGGCGGCGCCCGGAGGCAACCAGTCGCGTCCGGCGCGCGGGCACGGACACGGCATACTGGCGGCCGTCACCAAGGAGGAGCTTCGTTGAGCGTCGGCACCGCCTTCCATCCCCGGACGGCGCCCCTGAACCGGAAGATGCAGTGGCGGGAATGGTCGGGCTACTACGCGAGCTCTGCGTACGCCGACTTCCACGACATCGAGTACAACGCGATCCGCGAGGCGGCCGCCGTGATCGACGTCAGTCCGCTGTACAAGTACCGGATCACCGGGCCCGACGCGATCCGTCTCGCCGACCGCGTCATCACCCGCGACGCGACCCGGCTCAAGGTCGGGCAGGTGTACTACACCCCCTGGTGCGACGAGCACGGCAAGGTCATCGACGACGGCACCGTCCATCGCGTGGGCGAGAACGAGCTCCGCTGGACCGCGGCCGACCCGCAGTACCGCTGGCTGACCCAGAACGCGGCCGGCCTCGACGTCGAGATCGAGGACGTCTCCGAGCAGGTCGCGGCCCTGGCGCTCCAGGGCCCGTTCAGTCGCGCCGTGCTCGAGGCGGCGACCGGCGAGGACTTCGGCGACCTCCGCTACTTCCGCCGCCGCGCGTCGAAGCTGGGCCGCACGAAGATCGACGTCAGCCGGACCGGCTACACGGGCGACCTGGGCTACGAGCTATGGATCCCCGCCGAGCACGCCGAGGCGGCATGGGACGCGGTGTTCAAGGCCGGCGCCGAGTACGCGATCCGTCCGGCGGGCATGCTCGCGCTCGACGTCACCCGTCTCGAGGCCGGGCTGATCCTGCTGGAGGTCGACTACACCTCGGCGCGTCACGCGATGAACCCCGAGCAGAACTACAGCCCGTTCGAGATCGGGCTCGGGCGGCTGGTCAGCTTCGAGAACTCCGACTACGTCGGCCGGCGCGCGCTCCAGGCGGAGCAGGCGGCCGGCGGGCCGAAGCGGCGCCTCGTCGGGCTGATGCTTGACTGGTACGACATCGAGCGCCTGTACGACGAGCAGGGCCTGCCGCCCGCCATCTCGCCCACGACCGATCGCTCGCCGGTCCCGGTGTTCGCGGAGGCCGGCAGGCAGGTGGGCAAGGCCACGTCGCACGGCTGGAGCCCGATCCTCAAGCAGGCCATCGCCCTCGCCTCCGTCGCGCCGCGCTTCGAGCGTGTCGGCACCCGCCTGCAGGTCGAGTGGACCGTCGAGGGTCGCCGGGGCAAGGTGAACGCCACCGTGGTCGAGCTGCCGTTCCTCGACCTCGAGCGCAAGCGCGCGTGACCACCGACTTCCAGGCCTTCGATCGCCTGGTCGAGGCGCGGCTGGACGAGTGGACACAGGAGCTCGTCGAGTTCCTGGCGATCTCGTCCGAGGGCGGCGACCTCGCCGGCCTGCACGCCGCGGCCGACTGGACGGCGAACCGCCTGCGGCGCCTGGGCGCGACCGTCGACCTGGTCGAGGTCGCCGGCAAGCCGCCACTCGTGATCGGCGAGATCGGCGACGGACCGCGGACGCTCAACGCGGTCCAGCACTACGACGTCCAGCCCGCCGAGCCGCTGGACCTGTGGACCACGCCGCCGTACGAGCCGGCGATCCGCGACGGCCGCGTCTTCGGGCGCGGCGCGACCGACAACAAGGGCGAGTTCATGCCCCGGGTCTGGGCGATCGAGGCATGGCGCGACGCCGTGGGCGCGCTGCCCTGCCGCGTCCGGTTCCTCGTCGAGGGCGAGGAGGAGACCGGCAGCAGCACGTTCGACGAGCTGCTCGACCGCCACGAGGGCTCGCGCGAGGCCGACGCGGCGCTGATCGAGGGCGGCGGGCTCGACATGTCCGGGCGCCCGATCGTCGACGGCGGCGGCAAGGGCATCGTCGTGTTCGAGCTCCACCTGCGCACGATGACCCAGGACGCGCACTCCAGCCTCTCGGTGGTGCTGCCCAACGCCGGTCATCGCCTGGTCGCGGCGCTGGCGACGTTCTGGGACGCCGAGGGCCGCCCCGCGATCGCCGGGCTCGAGGCCGGCAAGCGCCCCCCGACGCCGGTCCAGCTCGAGACGATCGCGACGATGGACACGCAGGACATCGAGGACATCCACGCCGAATGGGGCGTCGAACGCTTCCTCGGCGGCCTCGACGGGGTGCCGGCGCTCGAAGCGCTGACCTTCGGCACCACCCTCAACCTCCAGGGGCTGTGGGCCGGCCACACCGAGGCAACCCCCAAGACCGTGACGCCGGCCGAGGCGCACGCCCGCCTCGACATCCGCATCGTCCCGGACCAGCGGCCCGCCGACATGGTCGAGGCGGTCCGCCGCCACCTCGACGAGCGCGGCTTCGCCGACATCGAGATCCGCACCCAAGAGAGCGAGCGCGCCTGGTGGACGCCGCCCGATCACCCGGTCGTCCAAGCCGCGGCCGCCGTGTCGGGGATCGTGACCGGAATCGAGGCGTCGATCGGGGTCTCCAGTGCGGGCACGATCCCGATGTGGCAAGTCTGCGGCCGCGACCGCGTGCCGTCGACGTCGTTGGGTGCGGCGCGTGCCGACTGCCGGGCCCACGCGCCCGACGAGAACATCCGGATCGACGACCTGGCGCTCGCCACCCGCATCACGGGCCGCTTCTACGAGGCGTTCGCCGCCCTGCCCGAGGTTCCGAAGGTCGGCTAGTCGGCGCTTTCCGGCGCGTCGTCGCGGCCCCGCAGCAGCGACACCCGGAATGGCCGCAGCTCACCGCGCGCGAACCCCTCCGCGATCGTGGGATCCTCGTTCATGAACGCGAGGGCCGCGGCCTCATCGGGCGCCTCGAACACGCAGATCCCGGTGTTGTGGCGTCCGAGCGTCGGACCGACGAGCACCACCTGGCCCTCGTCGAACAGCCGCTTGATCCGCACCCAGTGGCGGGCCCAGGCCTCGGATTCCCCGTCGGTCATCGTCTGCGCGAAGTCCTCGCGCGGGGGATGGATGAAGTAGATCCAGGTCTCCACCGTCGCCTCAGCCCAGCGTGCGGTCCGCGAACGCCTCGAGGCGCTGGAGCGCGACCGGCATGTCGCTCCGCCCGAACCCGAGCCGGAAGTGGTTGCCGTCGTGGCCGAAGATCGAGCCCGGCGCCAGCAGGACCCCCTCGGCGTCGAGCAGGTCCTCGGTGAACCGGCCGATCGGCACCGACCCGAGCAGCTCCGGGAACGCGATCGAGCCGCCGCGCGGCCGCACCCAGGCGAAGTGATCGGCCTGGCGTTCGAAGAAGCCGTCGAGCAGGGTGAGGTTCGCGTCCACGATCGCGCGTGACCGCGCCAGCACCCGCTCGCGAGCGCGCAGGGCGATCAACGCGAGGATCTCGGCCGGCGCCGACGCGCAGATCGTCGTGTAGTCCTTGAACCGGGCGGCCGCGTCGAGGACGCGCGCATCGCGGGTCGCCAGCCAGCCGATCCGCAGCCCGGCCAGCGCGAACGACTTCGACATCACGCCGATCGAGACCCCGTGCGCAGCGACGTCCGCACCGGCCGGCAGCCGGTCCGCCGGGTCGAGCTCGAGATAGCGGTACACCTCGTCCGAGAGGAACAGGGCGCCCGCGTCCGCGGCGATCCCGGCGACCGCCTCGTACGCGGCCCGGTCCGGCAGGTTGCCGGTCGGGTTGTGCGGGGCGTTGACGACGATCAGGCGCGTCCGCGGGGTGACCTGGCGGCGGAGGAGCTCGACGTCGATCGCCCACCCGTCATCCGCCCGCAGCTCGTGGAGGGTCACGTCGGCGCCCGCCGACCGGGCGACCTCGTGGAGGCTCTGGTAGGCCGGCCACACCACGACCGCGTGATCGCCGGGCCGGAGGTGGACGTTGGCGAGGGCGAAGATCGCCTCTTCGGCCCCGCTGAACACGACCACCTCGTCCGGGGTGACGGTCTCGTACAGCGACGCGATCTCGCCCCGCAGCAAGGATGGCCCAGCGACTCGGTGTAGCCGAGGCGGAGGTCGCGCCACAGCCCCCCGGACTCGGCATCCGCCAGCGCGAGGACCTCGGCCATCGGCAGGCCCTCGACGTCGGACGCGCACAGCAGGTGGCGCACGGCGAACTCGTACCGCGCGAAGAACCGCTCGAGCTCGAAGTCAGCGATCTGCAACGGGCTGGTCCCAAGCGGGTCGGACGGTGCGCATCGCGGACCAGCGTACCCGCGTCAGGCGGGCGCGGCCGTCGCGGCGAGCCGCACGAGGGCGGGCTCCACCCCGAACACGTCGCGGATCAGGTCGTCCGTGAGCACCTCGGCCGGCGGCCCATCGGCGACCAGGCGGCCGCGGTCGATGACGACGAGGCGGGGGAAGAAGTGGGCGGCGAGGCCCAGGTCGTGGAGGACGGCGACCATGGCCGTGCCGTCGCGCTCGTTGAGGTCGCGCAGGAGCTCCATCGCCTCGACCTGATGGCGGAGGTCGAGGTGGACGGTCGGCTCGTCGAGCAGCAGGACGGGCGCCGCCTGCGCGACTGCGAGCGCGAGCAGCACCAGCTGCCGCTCGCCGAGCGACAGCTCGCGAGCATCCCGGCCCAGCAGATGTCCGAGGCCCACGCGATCGATGGCGGCGGCGACGGCGGCCCGATCCGACGGCCGCGCCCCGCGCAACGGTGCCTCGTGCGGCAGCCGGCCCAGCGCGACGACCTCCTCGACCCGCATCGCGAACGGCAACGCCGCCTGTTGCGGCACGACGGCCAGGCGACGGGCGATCTGGGCACGCTCGAGGGTCGCGATCGGCTCGCCGCCGAGCTCCACCCTTCCCGCGGTCGGCTTGAGCGTGCCCGCGAGCACCCGCAGCAGCGTCGACTTGCCGGCACCGTTGGGCCCGACCAGGGCGACCCGTTCGCCCTCCCCCACTGCGACTGACACGTCGCGCAGGATGGCGCGACGTCCGGCTTCGACCGTCACGCCATCGGCGCGCAGCACGGCTGTCACAGCTCGTACCCCGTCCGAGCCCGGCGCAACAGCAGGAGGAAGAACGGCGCCCCGATCACCGCCGTGATCACGCCCACCGGGACCCCGCCCAGCATCCGCGCCACGACGTCGGCCGCGGCGAGCAGGCTGGCGCCGAACAGCGCGGAGATCGGGATGACCAGGCGCGCGTTGGGCCCCACGAGCAGCCGGACGAAGTGCGGGATGACGAGACCCACGAACCCGATCAGCCCCGCGACCGCGACGCTCGCCGCCGTCACCAGCGACGCGAGTCCCAGCAGGATCGCGCGCTCGCGCTTGACGTCGACCCCGAGATGCGCGGCGGCCTCCTCGCCCAGGAGGAATGCGTTCAACGAGCGCGCCCGCACGAGGATGAGGGCACTCCCCCCGATGATCAGCGGCAGGGCGACGGCCAGCCGCGTCCACGACGTCCCGTCGAACCCGCCCAGCAGATAGGCGAAGATCTGGCGCAGCCCGCTGCCCGAGAGGTACATCGCCATCGCGAGGCCCGCGGCCAGCAGCGACCCGACGGCATAGCCCACCAGCAGCAGCGACGTCAGCGGCGCGAGGGCGCTTGTGCGTGACAGCTTGTACACGACCGTCACCGCCAGCAGGGCGCCGACGAAGGCGAGCCCGTTGAGCAGGCCGAACTGGAGCACGAGCCCGCGGGCCGGGATGATCACCGCGATCGCCGCGCCGAGCGCCGCGCCGGACGCGGTGCCGAGCACATACGGGTCGGCGAGCGGATTGCGCAGCAGGCCCTGGAACGTCGCCCCCGCGACGGCCAGCCCGGTCCCCACGACCATGGCTGTCAGGACCCGCGGCAGCCGCAGGTCCATCACGATCGCCTCGGACGTCGCGGGCCAGGTGACCGGCACGTTGAAGCCGAGCCGGTGCGCGATGATCCCGATCGTCGTCGCGGGCGGCAGGTCCACGGAGCCGAGGACGATGCCGGCGACGAACACGACCGCCAGCGTCGCGAACCCCGCGACGACGAGCCAGCCGGTGCGACCCACGCGCCGGCCGGAGACGCGCAGCGCCAGCCGCCCTGGGGCGCCGGCCGGAGCGTGGGTGGACGTCATCGCCGCGCGATCGGGTTCGTCATGGCGCCGCCGACGGCAGCACGAGCTCGGGGTGGATCGCCGTCGCCAGCGTCCGGATCCCCTCGGCCAGACGCGGACCCGGGCGGGTCACGATGACATCGTCGATCGGGCGCACGGCGCCGGCCTTGACGGCGGACAGCGTGTCCCAGCCGGGACGCGCCGCGACCTGTTCCGGCGTGACGCCGTAGGACGCGTCGCCCAGCAGGATGACCTCCGGATCGAAGGTCAGGATCTGCTCCTCCTCGAGCTGGTAGACGCCGTCGGTGCCCGTCGTGAGCGGGTCGCCGCCGGCCGTCTTGATCATCTCGGTGCCGAAGTAGTCGGGCGCGGGGCCGAAATAGCCGTTGGAGTTGTCGAGCTCGTAGTAGACGCGCGGTTTCGCGAGCCCCTCCGTCGCGGCGGCCACCTGGTCGAACGACGCCTGGATCGACGCGTTGAGCTCGGCCGCCTCCTGGTCGCGGCCCACGGCGCTCCCGATCAGTGAGACGTCGGCGAGCGAGGTCTTGACGTCCGGCGCGAACAGGACCAGAACCGGGACACCCAGTGAGCGCAGCTTCTCGATCGCCTCGGGCGGGTTGAAGTTGCTGCCACCAGCGACGACAAGGTCCGTCCCCATCGCGACGATCTTCTCCACGTCGACCGAGCCGAACTTGGCGACGTCGGGGACGGAGGCGGCGTCCGGCGGGTAGGGCGTGAAGTCCTCGACCTTGCCCACGACACGGTCACCGACACCGAGCGCGAACAGCACCTCGGTCGCCGCGTTGGTCAGCGACGCGATCTTGAGCGGCTCGGCAGGGATCGTCACCTCCGTGCCCTCGTCGTCCGTGAGCGTCAGCGGGAAGGCCGCCGCAAGGGACGGTGACGGGCTCGGCGCCTGGGTGGGCGCCGGCGTCGCGACCGACGGGGCAGCCCTGGCCGAGGGAACGACGGCGGCCGACGGGCTCGCGGTGACACCAGGGGTCGAACAGGCAGCGAGAACGATGGCCAGCAGGAGCAGCAGGAGGGCCTGGAAGGGGCGACGGCGTCGACTGGCCGTCGTGCGGGGGCGAGCGTCCACGGGTACTCCGGGTAGGGGGATGAAGAAACGAAGGACCCCTCGCTTCGGGATCGAAGGAGGGGTCAGGCCGTAGATCGCACGAAACGCCTGACCTTTCTCTCGAAGGCTCGAGCGGCGACGGCGGATCGGCGACCGGACTTCCGCCCCTGGGGGCGGTCACCGTAGCGGGACTGTGCCGGACTCGCACCGGCTTCGCGATCAGCCGCGTCGGATCTGAAGGGGCTCTGGTTGCCCCGATTGCAGCCGCCAGCGTACCACCCACCTCCCGGGATAAGCCCCGGGTAAGCGGCCGTCGCGACACTGTCCGCCTCGCCCTCCTGCCGTCGGTCAGTTCCGCCGGAGGAGGTCCTCGTGGAGGTGATTTGATTCGCGCGTGGGCTGGCGCCCTTGGCCGCGATTGCGCTGTTGAGCGCGCCCGGGGTCGCGCGGGCCCCGGCGCCCGGGGCCGTGGACCCGCCGTGGGATCCGCCGCCCTGTCGCGGCGCACTGGCCACCACGCGGCCGGCAGGCACGGCTTCCGCCTGGTACCGGATGGACGCGGTGCTGGACGCGACCGGGACGCTCGCCGGTCAGCGGCTCATCGTCGGGATCGTCGGGCAGGCGGCACGCACGTCCGCGTTCCCCGCCGAGTCGTTCGCGACCGGGCCGGTCCGCGGGCTCGTGCTCGTGGGCGATGACGACGGCACCCGGTCACGGCTGCAGATCGTCGACCCGGCTCGTGCCTGCAGCTGGACCCTGGCAACCGAGGCGGCCGTCATCAGGAGCGCGATCCTCGCTCCGGACGGGAGCGCCATCGTCGAGCACCGTGTCGACCGCGCCACTCGCGAGGACCTGGGCGTCTGGCGCCGCTCGACGGGAGGCAGGTCGGCCGTGCGGATCCTGCCAGGGCTGGCGCCGGATCTCGCGCACGGCCGAACATTCGCTACGGACCTGCGCTGGGCACCGGATGGCCGCGTCGTCGTGGGCACCTGTGGCGAGCTGGTGTGCCGGACCCGGATCGTCGATCCGGCGACTGGCATCACCGCCTCGACGGACGGCACCGGTCCCGTGATCGGCATGACCGAGGCGCGGATCCTCGCCTATGGCGTGTGCCCGGGCTTCCCGTGCGCCGTGGTCGCGGCGGACGGCTCGGCCGCCGTGGAGACCGTGATGGCCGATGCCGGTCCCGCGGCGCTCGCGGGCGACTCGCTCGTGTTCGAGCACGAGGGCCACGTGGCCCAGCTGGACCTCCGGACCCGCCTGCTCCAGGACGTTCCTGGGTCCGACGGCTATGCGCCCATTCCCGACGGGTCGCGGGCGGCGGCCGGGATGGACCTGCCCGCGAACGACGTGCTGCTCGTCGCTGCCGGCCAGCGGCCCGATCCGTCGACCGCCCGCCGGTTCAACCCGGCGACGTCCAGCGTCGAGCCCGTGTCGGAGGTGCAGCCATGAGCCGGCTGGCACGCCGAAACGGACGCCTGCGGCCCGCCGTGGGCCTCGCCGCCGCGTGGGTCCTCGCGGGAGCCGTGGCGGCGCCGCTGGCCTCCGCACACAACCCGGACCCGATCCTGTCCGGCGGCCTGTACGCGCAGAACCTGGACCTTGCGTTCCGCTGGTCCGCGAGCGGGACGCCGCCCGCCAACATGAAGGACGCGATCAAGGAGGCCGCCGACGACGCGAACGGCTCGCGAAGATCGAAGTCACCGACCTTCGACTACGACTCGTCGGCGGGCAACGTCGTCTACTACGGAGCCGACGTGCCGTGCGGCATCAACGGCCTCGCGTGCATGCGCCGCGATCCGCCCGACTGGTTCGGCGTCTGGTTCCGGGAGAACGGCCACCGGTTCGACTGGGGCACGTTGCGCTGGTGCGAGCTCTCGGGCGGACCCGATGGCTGCTACCAGGTCGAGAACGTGATGCTCGACGAGCTGGGGCACGTGCTCGTCCTCGATCACCACGACAACTTCGCCGACGACCGCGACTACGACGACGCGGTGGTCCAGACCTACTCGCGGACGAAGCCGCATTCGGGCTGGAACGCCCACGCGTTCGGGCGCTGCGACGTCGCGACGCTCCAGCAGCAGTACGACGTCTCCAGCCCGTCGACGCTGTACAGCACCTGTCTGGATGTCCCCACGGAGCTGTCCGTCTCCGCGTCGACCTCGGTCACCCTCGCCGGGTCCGTGGTGACGTTCAGGGCGACGCTCGGGTCCGACGGCACCGGCAAGCTGTCGAACAACCTGGTCAGCGGGCGCACCGTCGTCCTGCAGCAGCGATTGAGCTCGGGCTGGAGCGACCTCGTGACCCTGTCGCCCGCCTCGGCGGCCGGGACCTATGCCGCGAGCGTGACCGTCTCGAGCACGCGCGACTACCGCGCGCTGTTCCGCAAGCCGAGCAACGAGGGACTTGGTTCCTCCTCGTCGGGCGCGGTCACGGTGACGGTGTTCACCGCGTGTCCACAACCGTGTCCGCAACTCGCTGGCGGATCGATCCCGTGACCGTCCCGCCGCCTGCCTCGCGCTACCGTCGCGTCGGTGCCATCTCGATCGGGCTCGTGGCGCTCGTCGTCGCCGCCTGCGCCGGGGTGGCCGCTCCGACGGGGATCACGGTGACGCCTGCCTCGTCCGCCGGATCCGCCTCCCGGTCACCGGCCACCGCGGGCGACACGCCGTCCCCGATCGCGCCCGCCTCGCCCCAGACCACCGCTGCATCGGCCCCGCCGGCGGCGGTGCTGGGCGGAGTGGACGGCGGCCCGGTCGCCGGGGACCTCGGGTCCTTCTCGTGGGACGGCCTGGTCTCCGACTCGCCATGGATCGTGGAGCGGGCGGGCCACAGCGCGGCTCCGGGCACGCGCCTGCGCGTCGCCTTCGAGGATTCGCCCGATCAGGCCGCCTGGACGGCGCGCTGGGCGCCGGTCCGTCGCCGCCAGGCGGGGACGCCGCGGTCCGCTGGATCGGGCCGGGACGAGCGGATCACCATCGAGGCACCGAACGAAGCCGGTCCCTGGAGCCTGCAGCTCCAGGCGACGTTCGGCGATGGCCGGCGGGCCGTCTGGTACTGGCGGGTCGACGTCGATGGTTGACCCGTTCCAGATCCGGGAGCCGCGCGAGTTGGCGTGTTTGGCCGGCCTCCGGGCCGGCCGGCTCAGACGAGGGCGGCCGCCGCCGACGCGTTGAAGATCGAGACCTGGGCGTCCTCTGGCAGCATCACGCCGAAGATCTTCTGCAGCGTGAGGAGGTGGACGCAGGATCCCCAACTCTCGAAGTAGTGGCACGTGCAATGCCACTGGCCCGCATCGAGGCTGACGTGATGGGTGTCGTTGTCACCGCGGAACGTCAGGGCGATTCGCTCGATCGAAATCCGGTCCAGCTCGCGCGCGTAGCGATTTGCCTTCTCGACCTTGCCGATGAGAGAGGAGTGCATCGCCGATCAACCTCCAGTCGCCCCGAACGGGCGTCCCCTGCGGGCCGCCGTCCGGTCGGACCAGGACCGGTGGTGGCGGTCACTGCAAGAAGCCTACACCTCAGAGCGCACGGGGTCAGCCCCCGGATTCCGACCTATCCACACCGGTCCGGACGGGCGGTGCCGGCACGCGCCGGACGGCCGATCCGGAGCGCCTCAGGGCGCGGACGTGCCCTCGCGGCCGAAGTCATCCTCGAGGCGCTCGACGTCGTCGAGCTCCGGCGTGGAGACCTCGATCAGCTCAACCGCCTCGGGCGCCTCGAACCGGTGGATCCGGTGGGGCGGCACGTGTCGCGACTCGCCCGGGCCGAGGTCGATGACCTGCACCACCCCATCGTCGTCCTCGAGATGGAGGTGGAGCCGGCCGGACAGGACGAACACGCTCTCGTCCTTCTTCTCGTGGCGCTGGAGCGAGAGACGTCGCCCGGCGTCGATGGCGATCAGCTTGCCGCAGTAGCGATCGGTCAGGGCCCAGATCAGCTCGTGGCCCCAGGGCTTGGGGACGAACCGCTGGCCGGCCTTCGCGTCGTCGCTCATCAGCCACGCACCAGGCGCTCGCCGGCGACGACGAGCTCGTCGCGCAGCTCGGGGGTGGTGGCCTCCGTGTACACGCGCACGAGGGGTTCCGTACCGCTCGCCCGCACGAGCAGCCACGAGCCGTCGGGCAGGAACCACTTCACCCCGTCGCCCGTGTCCAGCCACTGGGTCCGCTCGATCGACCCGCCCGCGAGGGTGGCCGGCGGGGACTCGCGCAGGCCGACGAGGACGCGCTGCTTGACGGCGTCGTACGAGGGCCGGTCGAAGTGGACGTCGATGCGGCGATAGAACGACGGCCCCGCGAGCTCGTGGAACGCCTTCATCGCCGCGGATACCGATGCGCGGCCACGCCCGCGCTCGCGCAGGAACAGGTCCAGCAGGCACAGGTCCGCGTAGATGCCGTCGCGCTCGGGGAGGTGCATCCCGAAGCCGTAGCCGCCCGACTCCTCGGCGCCCAGCATCGCGCCGGTCTCGATCATCTTGGGACCGATGAACTTGAAGCCCACCGGGACCTCGTGGGTCTCGACCCCGTAGTGCCGCCCCAGGGTGAACGCCGTGGAGGTGTTGTTGACGGACACGACGACCGGGTCGCGCATCCCCCGGTACTCCGCCAGGTAGTACATGAGCAGGCCCGTGACCTCCAGCTGGTGGAGGAATGTGCCTCGCTCGTCCGCGGCGCCCGCCCGGTCGGCGTCGCCGTCGAGCAGCAGGCCCAGGTCGAAGCCGCCGCCCGCGATCAGCGCCAGCGCCTCGTCCACGTTGGGCCGGATCGGCTCGGGGTTGACGCCGCCGAAGTAGGGATTGCGTTCGTTGTGGACCTCGGTCACCCGGATCCGGCCACCCGCAAGGAGGCGGGGAATCCAGCCCGAACCGGCCCCGTACAGCGGCTCGACGAGCACGGACACATCCGCGGCGCGCAGCGCGTCGAGGTCCAGCGTCCGCCCCACGAACCGCCGATACCCCTCGAACGGGTCGAACCATTCGACGAGACCCGCCGCCTCGGCGTCCTCCAGCGGCCTCCGGTCGATCGACGTGCCAGCGTTGGCATCGATCCCGGCTTCGATGGTCGGCAGCATGTCGGCACCGGCCGCCGCCCCGGTCGGCGACTTGACCTTGAACCCGTTGTCGGTCCACGGGTTGTGCGAGGCCGTGATCACGATCCCCGCCGCGGCGCTGCGCTGCATGACCTCATACGAGCTCATCTGGGTCGGGACCGCGGTCCGGCTGATGGCCACCGGGATGTCGTTGGCCAGCAGCACCTCGGCCGCAACCCGCGCGAAGTGCTCGGACGCGAACCGGCGGTCGTAGGCCACCACCACGCCCTTCGCCTGGTCGCCGCGCTCGACGACGAGGCGCGCCACGCCATCGGCACAGCGGCGCACGTTCTCGAAGGTGAACTCGTCGGCGATGCGGGCCCGCCAGCCGTCGGTCCCGAACATGATCCGGGTGGGAGCAGGGGTGGCGGTCTGGGTCACGTGGCCTCCTCCCACCGAGTACAGCGCGCGAGCATGGCGTCGACGGCCTGCTGGTCGGCGCCGCGCAGGAGCGCGATCGGTTGGGTGGCCGTCATGCTACCGCCCTGAAGGGGCCGGAGGACCCGGACCGCCCCGTCCACGCGTCGCACGACGAGGTCCTCGGCGGCCGCCTCGATGTGCTCGCCGGGCTGCACGACGGAGCCCGTGCCCCCCGCGCCGATCGCGGCCAGGAGCTCCGACCAGCTGCCGATGTCGGACCAGCCGACGTCCATCGCCCCCATCACGACGCGGCCGTCGCGGGCGGCGCTCTCCATGATCGCAACGTCGACCGAGACGGGCTTCAGCTGCTCGTACGCGTGCACGAGCAGCGGCTTGGCGCGGATGGTGGGCTCGAGGAGCCCGATGAGCCCGGTATAGCGCTCGAAGGCCGCCCGGATCGCGCGCCGGCGCCACACGAACATGCCGCCGTTCCAGGCCACGCCTTCCTGCTTCACGAGCTCCTCGGCTCGCGCGGGCTTGGGCTTCTCCTCGAATCCGCGCAGCGGATACGCGCGCAGCCCGTCGACGTCGCGGCCGTCCTCGAGGCGCGGGATCAGGTAGCCGTACTCGGTCGCGGGCCGGCTGACCCGGATGCCGAGCGTCACCAGCGCGTCGTCGGCGCCCAGTGCGCCCGTCGCGAGCCGCGTCGCCGCCGTCCGCAGGATGGCGCGGAAGGCGCCCTCCCGGTCGGGGCGGATGAAGTGGTCCGCGGGCAGCACGATCATCACGTCGTCGTCGGGCCGATCGACGGCAACGGTCGCGAGCGCGATCGCCGCGGCGGTGTTCCGGCCGGCCGGCTCGAGCAGGATCCGAGCGTCCGGCAGCTGCGCCCGGACGAGCGTCTCGTACCGCTGATCGGTGACCACGGTCACGTCGATCGGGACCCCGTCGCCATCGATACCGGCCAGCCGGCGGACGGTCGCCTGCAGCAGCGTCTCATCGCCGAGCAGCGGCAGGAAGGGCTTGGGCCGCTCCGGGCGCGACAGCGGCCACAGGCGGGTCCCGCCCCCACCCGCCATCACGACCACGTACATCGCACCATTCTAGGGAGGGCGCCGGCCCGGATGTGCTCCGTGCGTGTCGCGAACCCTTGCACCGACGCGTCGGGCGACGGTCCCCCGATCCCCGCCGTCCGTGGCCGGTGCGCGAATCGCACGAATCTCGCAACCTTGCGGACGTCGCGCCGCGAACTTCGAACCATTCGGCGGGCAAGGTCGTTGACGGCATCCGCGGGGCTCCGTACCATCCCCGAACCGGTCGCAGGAGGGGCGGCCGGTCTTCCCGAGTCGAGGAGCGCGGTTGACCACGTCGGCGACGCCGAACACGCCCCCGCACGAACATGGCGGCCACCACGACATCCATCGCCCGGTGACCGCGCCTCCGACCCACATCGAGGCCGAGGACGCGGCCCACGCCGTCGACCCGCACGCAATCCCGGACGTCGCGATCGTCGACGTCACCAAGCGGTTCGGGGACGTCGTCGCCGTCGACCGCATGGCGCTGTCGGTCGCCAGCGGGTCGTTCTACTCGTTCCTGGGGCCGTCGGGCTGTGGGAAGACGACGACCCTGCGCATGATCGCGGGCTTCGAGCAACCGACCGAGGGTGAGATCTATCTCGCGGGCGAGGCGGTCGCGGGCGTTCCCCCGTATCGGCGGAACGTCAACACCGTGTTCCAGCACTACGCCCTGTTTCCGCACATGAACGTGGCTCAGAACGTGGGCTACGGGCTGCGCCAGCGCAAGACGTCCAAGGCCGACGAGTCGCGCCGGGTCGGCGAGGCGCTGGACCTGGTCCGCCTCAGCGGCTACGAGCGGCGGCGGACCTGGGAGCTGTCCGGCGGCCAGCAGCAGCGGGTCGCCCTCGCCCGGGCCCTCGTGAACCACCCGACGGTGCTGCTGCTCGACGAGCCGCTGGGCGCGCTCGATCGCAAGCTCCGCCACGAGATGCAGATCGAGCTCAAGCAGCTGCAGCGCGAGGTCGGGATCACGTTCATCTACGTGACCCACGACCAGGAGGAGGCGCTGACGATGAGCGACGTGATCGTCGTCATGCGCGACGGGCGGATCCAGCAGCAGGGCCATCCCGAGGACCTCTACGAGCGGCCGCTGAACCGGTTCGTGGCGGGCTTCGTCGGCACCTCGAACTTCCTTGCGGCGAAGATCGTGGTCGCCGACCCGGCACAGGGCACCGCGACCGCCGAGACGGACACGGGCCTGCGGATCGCGGGCAAGGTCACGGACACCCGGGCGAAGCTCTCCGCCGGCGACGAGGTCACCGTCGCGATCCGGCCCGAGGCGCCGGTCGTGCAGGGCATCGATGCGGCCGCGCCGATCTCCGAAGGGGACGGGATGACCCGGGTCATGGGGCGGATCCGGCAGGGGACCTACCTCGGCGACATGATCGAGTACCAGATCGACACCGAGCTCGCCGGACCGCTCGTCGTCCGGCGCCAGAACGTCCGCGCCGCGGCGGGCTCCCGGGCATTCGGCCCCGGCGAGCCCGTGACGCTCACCTGGAACGACGACGCGAACCTGGTCCTGGGGACCTGAACCGACACCCATGCATCCGGGGCCACTTGGAGGAGACACGGTGACCGAGCGAGACCTCAAGGAGCTGCTGACCCAGAGCCACGTCAGCCGGCGCGGATTCCTGGCCGCCGCGGGCCTGACCGGCGTGTCCGCGGCGATCGCCGCCTGCACGAGCGGCGGATCCGCGACCAGCGCGCCGACCGCAGCTCCGACCGCGGCCGCGTCGGCCACGGCCGCGCCATCGGCCTCCGCCGCTGCCAGCGCGGCACCGTCCGCGTCGGCCGCCGCCGTCGAACCGTCCTACGCCGTCGAAGACCAGCTGATCATGTACAACTGGTCGGAGTACGTCTCGCCGGACAACATGAAGAAGTTCAAGGACGAGTACGGGATCAAGAAGTTCCAGTACGACATCTTCGACAACAACGACGTCCTGATGGCGAAGCTCCAGGGCGGCGCGACAGGCTACGACATCGCCGCCCCGACGATGAACTACCTGCCGGCGATGATCGAGTCCGGCTTCCTCCAGAAGCTCGACATGTCCCGGATCCCGAACATCAACCTGATCAACCCAACGTTCCGCAAGCAGTGGTGGGACCCCACCGAGGAGTACGCGGTCCCCAAGGACTACGGGACGACCGGCATCCTCTACCGCTCGACCCTGATCCCGTCCATTCCGACGTCGTGGAAGGACTTCTACGACCTGATCCTGGGTCCGTCGTCGGGCAAGGTCATCTTCGTGGACTCGCGCGACGACGTGTTCATCTTCCCGCTCAAGATGCTCGGCTATTCCTTGAACTCCGTCGATCCGGCCGAGCTCGAGGAGGCGCGCAAGATCCTGCTCGATGTCGCCCCTCACCTGTACGCACTCGACTCGAACCTGTATGGGAAGACGATGGCGGACGGCACCGCGGCGATGACCCTGGGCTGGACCGGTCCGCTTGGCCAGGAGCTGAAGAAGACCGAGGACAAGGGGTACGTCGTGCCCTCCGAGGGCACCGCGTTCTGGCTGGACACGTGGGTCATGCTCACCGACGCGCCCCACCCGGAGGCCTCGTATGCCTGGCTGAACTTCATCCAGCGACCCGAGATCCAGGGCGAGGAGACGAACTACAACCTGTATGCCACGCCCAACGATGCGGCGAAGGCGTACGTCAAGCCGGCGATCCTCGCCGACCCCGCGATCTTCCCGCCGGACGAGGCGGTCGCGAAGCTCGAGGGCCAGCAGGACACCTCTAGCAGCACCCAGCGCAACGACATCTGGGAGGAGTTCAAGTCAAAGGTCGGCGGCTAGCCGACCGTCCGCCGAGGAACCGCATGGGTTCGCGCTGATGGCCGCCACACCGACCCCGATCGAGCACCGGGAGCCGGCCGCAAGCCGGCTCCGCAATCGCCTGCTCACGTTCGCGCTCCTGCTGCCAGCCGGGGCGTGGTACCTGATCATGCTCGTGCTGCCCCTGGTGATCGTGGTCATCTACTCGTTCGGCACTCGGGCGAAGAACGGCGGCTACCAGGCCGGCTTCGTGTTCGACAACTACGCGCGTGCGATCTCGAAGGCTGACCCGTTCATCCAGAGCCTCCAGATGTCGATCGCCGGCACGATCGGCTGTCTGATCGTGGGGTTGCCGCTCGCGTACTTCCTGGCGATGCGGGCCGGCCGCAACAAGAGCACGCTGCTGCTCCTGCTCGTGGTCCCGTTCTGGACGAGCTTCCTCATCCGCACCTACGCATGGCTGATCATCCTGGGACCCAACATCGGGCTCGCCGGTCAGCTGGAATCGGTGTTCGGCTTCAAGGACGTCCAGATCCTGGGCAGCTCGTTCGCCGTCCTGCTCGGGCTGGTCTACGGCTACCTGCCGCTCATGGTGTTCCCGCTGTACGTGACCCTCGAGCGCATGGACCGCACGCTGATCGAGGCGTCCAAGGACCTGGGCGCGGGCCGGTGGTCGACGTTCCGCCAGGTCACCCTGCCGATCACGCTGCCGGGTCTCGTCACGGGCAGCATCCTCGTGTTCATCCCGATGATGGGCGAGTACGTCATCCCGCAGCTGCTCGGCCTTGGGCGGACGTACCTGATGGGCAACGCCCTGGTCACGGACTTCCTCGAGGCCCGCAACTGGCCGTCCGGATCGGCCCGGGCCGTGCTCCTGATCCTCGTCATGATCGCGACGATCGCGGGCTACCTGTGGTTCGTGAACCGCGGCCGGCAGACCCGTGACGTGAGCGTCCTGTGACCGCGCCGGCCGTCGCCGCCGGGCGCGCGCCGGCGAAGAACGAGCGCGCCAACCTTGGCGTGGACCGATGGGCCGGCCTGATCGAGTTCTACTTCCGCTTCCACACGCTCATCGTGTACATCTTCCTGTACCTGCCGATCGTGGTCGTCGTGGTGTTCGCGTTCAATGGCACCGACCGGGCCGTGACCGACTGGGGCGGCCTGTCGCTGAAGTGGTTCGACGCGGCCATCAACGACGAGGTCGTCAAGGACGCGCTGACCAACAGCTTCATCGTCGCGATCCCGAATGCGATCATCGCCACGACCATCGGCACCATGGCGGCGCTCGGCCTCCAGCGAGTCGGCCGCAAGCTGAAGATGACGTTCGACACGCTGACCTACATGAGCGTGATCGTCCCCGAGATCGTGATCGCGCTGGCGACGCTGGTGCTGTTTGCGACCAGCTTCGACTTCCTCAAGTCATCGTTCGGGATGAAGCTCGGCTTCGGCTACCCGACGATCATCGCCGCGCACGTGCTGTTCAACCTCAGCCTGGTGCTGCTGCTGGTCCGGGCACGCCTGTCGGGGATGGACCGATCGCTCACCGAGGCGAGCGCGGACCTGTTCGCCACGCCATGGCGCACCTTCCGCCAGATCACGTTCCCGCAGCTGCTGCCGGCGATCGTGGCCGGGTTCCTGCTGTCGTTCACGTTCAGCTTCGACGACTTCGTGATCACGACGTTCACGTCAGGCCCGGGATCGTCCACGCTGCCGCTGTTCATCTTCGGCCAGGTCAAACGCGGCGTGACACCCGAGACCAACGCGGTCGCGACGATGATGCTGGCCCTGACGCTGCTGCTGCTGCTGGTCGGGCAGATGATCCTGGTGTGGCAGGCGCGGCGCCAGGGCCGCCGGTCGTCGGCGGCGATGGCCGGGGTGATCGCGGACGCCTGAGCGCCGCTCCGCTCGCGAGCGATTGTGAGGCGCGTCAGCGCGCGGCGACGAGCTCCGGGACGGGCAGGCCCGCGTCGGCCGCGAGGTCGGCGGCCTTGTCGGTGCGCTCCCACGGCAGATCCAGGTCCTCGCGACCGAAGTGGCCGTACGCCGCCGTCTGGCGATAGATCGGACGGCGCAGGTCCAGGGCGTCGATGATCGAGGCCGGCCGGAGGTCGAAGTGGCGCTCGACGAGCTGCTGGATCTTCTCGTCGGGGATCGTGCCGGTGCCGTACGACTCGACCGACAGCGAGATCGGGCGGGCGATGCCGATGCCGTAGGCGACCTCGAGCTCGAACCGGTCGGCGAGCCCGGCCGCGACCACGTTCTTGGCGACCCAGCGGGCGGCGTAGGCGGCCGAGCGGTCGACCTTCGTCGGATCCTTGCCGCTGAACGCGCCGCCGCCGTGGCGCGCCATGCCGCCGTACGAGTCGACGATGATCTTGCGTCCCGTCAGGCCCGCGTCGCCCATCGGCCCGCCGGTCACGAAGCGGCCGGTCGGGTTGACGTGCATCACCGGGTCCACCGGGCGGAGGTCGTCGGGGATCGTGGGCAGGATCACCATCTCGGCGATGTCCGAGCGGATCCGCTCCGGGCGCACGTCCGGATCATGCTGGGCCGAGACCACGACCGTGCGGACCCGCTTGGGCACGCCACGCTCGTACTCGACCGTGACCTGGGTCTTGCCGTCGGGGCGCAGGTAGCGCAGCTGGCCCGACTTGCGTGCCTCGGCCAGGCGACGCGCCATCCGGTGGGCCAGCGCGATCGGCAGGGGCATCAGCTCGGGCGTCTCGCGGCACGCGAACCCGAACATCATCCCCTGGTCGCCGGCTCCGAGCTCGTTGGCCGGCGCCGCGTCGTCGCGCACCTCGAGCGCCGCGTCGACGCCGATCGCGATGTCGTTCGACTGCTCCTTGATGCTCACCAGCGTGCCGCAGGTGAGGTAGTCGAAGCCGTAGTCGCTCTTGGTGTAGCCGATGTCGCGCACGGTGTCGCGGACGACCGTCTGGAAGTCGACATACGTGGTGGTCGAGATCTCGCCCAGGACCATCACCAGGCCCGTGGTCGTGGCGGCCTCGCACGCGACCCGGGCGTAGGGGTCCTCGCGGATGATCGCGTCCAGGATGGCGTCCGAGATCTGGTCGCACATCTTGTCCGGATGGCCTTCGGTGACCGACTCGGACGTGAACAGGTAGTGATCGGCGTCGACGATGCTCATGGTGCTCCGCGATTGCGTGCCGTGCTGGCGGGGCGACTGTACCACCGGGTCGCAAGGCGGCCGAGCGGTACGATCTGCCCGTGATCGACGAACGCGCGTCGGTGCTTGACGCCGCCGATCCCCTGGCCGGCTATCGCGATCGATTCGTCGTCGAGGATCTCGACCTCGTCTACCTGGACGGCAACTCGCTGGGCCGGGCACCCATCGCGGCCGTCGAGGCGGTCTCGCGCGCCGCCTCCCGGGAGTGGGCGGGCGAGCTGGTCCGCGGCTGGGAGCATTGGATCGATCTGCCGCAGCGGATCGGCGAGGCCCTCGCGAGCGGCGTCCTGGGCGCCGCGCCGGGATCCGTGGTCATCGCCGACTCCACCACCGTCAACCTGTACCGGGTGGCATCGGCCGCCCTCGGCGACCGGCCGGGGCGGCGGGTGATCGTCGCCGACCGCCGGGACTTCCCGACGGATCGCTACGTCCTCCAGGGGCTGGCGGCGGCTCGCGGGCTCGAGATCCGCTGGCTGGACGGGGATCCCGTCGAGGGCCTTGCGACCGAGGCCGTGGAGCAGGCGCTCGACGACGACGTCGCCTTGTTGGTGCTGTCCCTGGTCAACTTCCGGTCCTCGGCGATCGTCGACCTCGACGCGGTCGAGTCGGCGGCGCGCCGGACCGGGGCTCACGTGGTGTGGGACCTGTCCCACGCCGCCGGGGCGATCCCCGTCGAGCTGGCGGCGCACGACGTCGGGCTGGCCGTCGGCTGCACCTACAAGTTCCTTCACGGCGGGCCCGGCGCGCCCGCGTGGCTCTACGTTGCGCCTCGGCTCCAGGGTCGCCTCCGGCCGCCGATCCAGGGCTGGTTCGCCCAGGAGGACCAGTTCGTCATGGGCCCGGCGTTCCAGCCGCGCGACGGCATCGCCGGCTGGTTGACCGGCACGCCGCCTATCCTGGCGCTGGTCGCGATCGAGGCGAGCGTGAACCTGATCGCCGAGGCCGGGATCACGGCGATCCGCGCCAAGTCGACGGCCCTCACCGAGCACGCCATCGCCCGGCTCGACCGCGACCTCGCCCCGCTCGGCTGCCGCCTCGGCAGCCCGCGCGATCCCGCCCGGCGGGGTGGCCACGTTGCGATCCGCCATCCCGACGCCGCGACGCTCGTCGACGCCCTCGTGGCGCGCGGCGTGATCGTCGACTTCCGCGAGCCGGACGTGATCCGCTTCGGCCTGTCACCGCTCGCCACCTCGTTCGCCGACGTCGATCGTGGCGTGGCCGCGCTGCGCGCTGTGCTGGAGGCCGGCCAAGGCTGAGGCGTGCGCTTCGCCGACGACGATCCGCGGACGCGGATCCGCCGCAGGCGAGCGCCGGGCGACCCCCAGCGCCAGGCGCCAGGCGCACCCAGCCCGGGCGTGCGCCGGGCGACGCCGAGTCCGGCGCCAGGCGCACCCAGCCCGGCGTGCGCACTCAGCCCGGGCGTGCGCCGGGCGCACATCTTCGACAGCATCTCGGTGTGTGCCGCGGCTAGGGCGTCGCGTCCGTGCGCCGGAGGAACATCTCGTGCTTGGTCGGTCGCCACAGGGCAAGAACGTGCGTCGAAGGCACGGTCGCGACACGTCGGCTGGCCGCTGCGTCGAGGACGTGCGCCGGGCACACGGCGCGGCCGGATTCGTGAGTGGGGCGCACGAAAGCGGCGGCCGGGGGGCCGGCGGGCGGCGGCCGGGGCGCCGACGGGCGGCGGGCCGGCGAGCGGCGGCCGGCGAGGCAGTGCGGCGCCGGGGGACGGCGCGGGGCCGAGGGACGGGGCACCGACGGACCGCCGTCGCAGAACGTCAGCGGCTCGCGAGGTGCTCCACGACGATGGGCTCGATCGGGTCGGCGGGCGTGAACCCGAACACCTGGCCGAGGAACGAGAGCTCGGCCGCGTAGACCCGGCGCCGCGACTCGGCCTTGCGGTAGCCGTGGCCCTCGCCCTCGAGCGTGATCGCGGCATGGGGGATGCCCCGGGCGTGGAGCACGGCCACCATCGCGTCGAGCTGGGTCGGCGGCACGACCCGGTCCTCCAGGCCCTGCGTGAGCAGCATCGGCGCCACGACGCGGTCGAACACGTGGATCGGCGATCGATCGTGGAACACCTGGCGGCCCTCGGGCCACGGCGCGAGCAGCGTCTCGTCGTAGCGCGCCTCGAACTTGTGGCCGTCGAGGTGGATGATCTCGAGGTCCGCGATGCCGAAGTTGCTGATCCCGGCGGCGAACACCTCGGGCTTCGTGGTCAACGCGGCCAGGGTCGTGAAGCCCCCGGCGGAACCCCCCCTGATCGCCATCCGCCGCGGATCGACCGACCCCCGATCGACCAGGAACGCCGCCGCGGCGACGCAGTCCTCCACGTCGGCGATCCCCCACTCCCCGTTGAGCGCGTCGCGGTACGGCCGCCCGTAGCCGGTCGAGCCGCGGTAGTCGACGTCGACCACCGCGATCCCCCGCGATGTGAAGAACGCCCGATCCAGCGACAGCGCGGACGATGCGGCGGACGTCGGCCCGCCGTGGGACAGCACGATCAGCGGCGGCAGCTCCCCGTCTGGGCCGCGGAAGGCGTCGTTGGTCGGCGGGAAGTAGAGCGCCCGGGCGATCGCCCCGCCCGACGTCGGGAACGAGATCGGCTCGGCATGCGGCAGCAGCCCGGGGTCGATGGGATTGGCGAGCGACCGCGCCAGAACGCCGGACGGGCGCCCGGTCCTCGGGTCGAGGCGCGCTACGACGGCCCCGTCGTGCGGTCCGGCGCCGATCAGGACGGCCTGGCCACCGGCGACCTGGAGCCCCTCGACCTCGGTGAACGGCGCGTCGACCGGCTCGACCGTGCCCGACGGCGAGATCAGGATCAGCCCGTCGCGTCCGTCGGCGCGGGCCACGGCCAGCACCGCGTCGCCGTCGAGGAAGCCATACGACGACCGGCCGAACACCCACGCGGGGTCGCCCAGCTCGGCGTCCATCGGCGCGATGTTGCGGGCGGGGCCGTCGAGCCCGCGGTCACCATCGAGGACGAAGATGTTCCACCACTCGGTCTCGTCCGACACGTAGTGGAGCACCCCGTCGGCTCGCCAGGCCGGCTGCACGATCGACACGCCGGGACCGCCGGCGACCGTCCGCGGCGGACCGAGCGTCCCGTCGTCGGCCACCGCCGCCACCCGCAGGCGCGTGGCGTCCCAGGGCATGTCCGGCTGGTCCCACTCGAGCCACATGAGCGTGCGTCCGTCGGGCGAGGGACGCGGCGCCGCATAGAAGTCGGACCCGCTGACGAGGACCCGCCCGCGCCCGTCGGAGCCGTCCAGCGCGATCGCCACCAGCTCGTTGACGACCAGGTCCGGCCGATCCGGCTCGGCCGCATCGTGCGTCTCGCGCACCGCATACAACCGGTCGTGGAGCGGGTCGAAGCGGAAATCGGCGTAGCGCCCGCCGTCGGGCGGGGTCAGCGCGACCGGAGTGGCGTCCCCATCCGGATCGAACCGCCACAGGCGGCCGTCCTCGGTCGACGAGACGACGATCCGTCCTCGATCGACGGTGTACGAGCCACCGCCGTACTCGTGGACGCGGTCGCCGACCTTGAACGGAAACGGCGTGACCTCTCGGGTCGCGCCATCGGGCGTGTGCCGCAACAGCGTCCGCCGGCCGTCTTGTGCGGACCGAGACTCGAGCCAGTAGATGTCATCGCCGTCGATCCACGGCTCTGCGAGCGAGACCGTGCCGCTGGCGACGAGCTCGATATCGATCGACGAGTGCCAGCTCCCGAAGGGCGCGACCGCGCGCTGGCGCGACTCCGGCGCGTGATGCGCGTCCTCGCGTGCGTCGGGCTCGCCTTCGTCGTGCGGCACGTGGCCCCCCTCGCCGTCCATGCGCGGCCCTACGTCCCGTGCTGCCAGGAGGACACGTACTCCAGCTGCTCGGGCGTCATCGCGTCCAGCACGACCCCCATCGCGGCCAGCTTGAGCCGGGCAACCTCTGCGTCGATCGCCTCGGGAACCCCGTACACGCGCGGTTCCAGCTCGGCGTGGTGCTTGGCCACGTATTCGGCGGCCAGTGCCTGGTTCGCGAAGCTCATGTCCATCACCGCGGCCGGGTGCCCCTCGGCGGCCCCCAGGTTGACCAGGCGCCCCTCGGCGACGAGGTTGAGTCGCTTGCCGCCGATGTCGAACTGCTGCACGTTCTCGCGGACGTCGGTGACGTGGCCCTCGGCCATCGCGCGCAGCGCCGGGAGGTCCAGCTCGGCGTCGAAGTGGCCGGAGTTGGCCATGATCGCGCCGTCCTTCATGGCCGCGAAATGCTCCCGCCGGAACACGTTGATGTTCCCGGTCGCGGTGACGAACAGGTCGCCCCAGGGCGCCGCCTCGCCGACGGTCATCACCTGGTAGCCGTCCATGAGCGCCTCCAGCGCCCGCGTCGGGTCCACCTCGACGATGGCCACGTGGGCGCCGTGTCCGTCCATGCGAGAGGCGATCCCCCGCCCGACCCAGCCGTAGCCGGCGATCACGACGTTGCGCCCGGCGATCAGCACGTTGGTCGCCCGCAGGATCCCGTCGATCGTCGACTGGCCCGTCCCGTAGCGGTTGTCGAACAGGTGCTTGGTCAGGGCCTCGTTGACGGCCACGACCGGGAACGCGAGCGCGCCGTCCGCGGCCATCGCCCGCAGCCGGATGACGCCGGTCGTCGTCTCCTCGGTGCCGGCGAGCACCTCGCTCAGCTGGTCGGGCCGCTCGCTGTGGAGCAGCGACACGAGGTCGCAGCCGTCGTCCATCGTGATCGACGGATGGATGTCGGCGACGGCCCGAAGGTGGGCGTAGTAGGTGTCGCGATCCTCGCCACGGCGGGCGAAGGTGGCGATGCCGAAGTGCTCGACCAGGGCCGCGGCGGTCACGTCCTGGGTCGACAGTGGGTTGGACGCGGCGAGGTAGACGTCGGCGCCGCCCGCCTTGAGCGTGCGCATCAGGTTCGCGGTCTCGGTCGTGACGTGGAGGCAGGCGCCGATGCGCAGGCCGGCGAGCGGCCGCTCGCGCTCGAATCGCTCGCGGATCTGGCGCAGGACCGGCATCTCGCGCTCCGCCCACTCGATCCGGCGCAGGCCGTCGGCGGCGAGGGACAGGTCGGTGACGTCGTGGGGGACGTGGGTGGCGGCGTCGGTCATCGGGATTCCTCGGGCGGGCCGCCGGGCGACGGCATGACGGTTGATGGATCGATCGGCGACTCGATCGGAGGATCGAGGGGATGGGCCTGGTCGTTGTTGGCGGGCCCGCGCGCGTGCTGGACGGCGGTGCGATTGGCGCCCGGATCGGCACCCGACCGGCTCGCCGATCCACGCGAGAACAGGCGCCGCAGCGGCGCGGTGAAGTCGGCCCACGGCGACGTGGTGCGGCGGACGAGCCGCTCCTCGAACCGGCAGTGCTCGGTGTAGCCGAGGCGCAGGTAGGCGGCGATCGCCGGCGGGTTGTCGGAGCGCACGTTGAGCACGACCTGGTCGCAATAGCGCAGCAGCTCGGCCGTGACCGCCGAAGTGACGGCCTGCGCGTAGCCCCGCCCGCGATGATCGTGGTGCGTCAGCACGTTGCCGACGACCGCGAGGCGCGCGGTGCGCGACACCACGTGCGTGCCCGCGGCGGACACGAGCTTCCCGTTGACCCGGATCCCGTAGTACACGCCCTCGGCGATCGTGCTCGAGGGCAGCCAGGCGCCGAAGCCCAGCTGGTACAGCCGGTTGAGCTCGCCGACCTCGACGGGCAACAGGCGCTCGACCGCGGCCGGCGCCGGCTGGAACCGGGTTCGATCGACCCACATCCGGATCATCGGCGGCCCGGGGTCGATGTTGTACAGGCTCGCGACTGCGGGCAGGGACTCGGCCTTGGCGGCGAGGTACGCCGCCCGCGGCCGGACGACGTTCTGGAGGACGGCCTCGACGCCGTCGTTGCGGCCCATGAGAAACAACGGCTGGGGCGTGAGCCCGCTGTACTCGAGGCCAACCGCTACCACCTCGTCGCCCGCGGTCGCGATCCCCCACCGCGTGCGGCCGAACTCGCGGTCCTCAAGGTCGCAGATCGCGTAGGCCGCGAACAGGCGGTCCCGCTCGAGGAAGGCGCGCAGCACGGCCCTGTCCGTGGTCGCGCGGGCGATGACGGCGTTGCGCTGGCCGACGGCGATCGTGGCCATCAGCCGACCGCCTCGGGTTCCGGGTCGGGCGGGGCAGGCGCCACGGTGCCGATCGACGCCGTGAACGGCGGCCACAGCGCGCCACCCTCGGTGATCAGCGCGGTGATCAGCGCCGCCGGCGTGAGGTCCTGGACCCGGTTGCGGCTCTTGGTGCCCTCGGGCGTGACCCTGGTCCCCGCCGCCGCCAGCACCACGGCCGGCCGACCCTCCTCGATCTCGGCCGCGGCGCCATCGCCGGCCGCCGGGTCGATCGTGATCGTCGTCGCGCACACGAGGAACGGCACCCCGGCGGCCGAGGCCGCGAGCGCCAGCGGATAGGTCCCGGCGACCGCGACCACGTCCCCGTTCGCCGCCACCCGATCCGCCGCGACCAGCACGACGTCGACATCTCCGGCGGCGATCCGGCCCGGCGCCGCCGCGTCGGTGACCACGAAATGCGTCACACCGGCCTCGCGCAGCTCCCAGGCGGCGATCCGCGACCCATCGAACCCAGGGCGCGTCTCGGCGACCAGGACCTCGATCGGGCGCTCCGCGTGGTGGGCGGCGATGATCGCAGACAGCGCCGTTCCGCATTGGCCGCCGCCCATGGCACCCGTGCTGCCGAGGGTCAGCACGCGAAGGGGCGTCTCCGGCTCGACGTCGATCGCCGACAGCGCCGTAAGCGCGTGCCCCACCAGCGCGCCGTGCGCGTCGGTGGCCTCCTGCAGGATCGCGATCGCTTCCGCGCGCAGCTCCGCGGCGATCACCTCGCCGTCGGCGTCGATCCCCAGGCGGTCCTCGACCGCGAGCATCCGTTCCACCGTGTGGACGACCGCCGCCGACCCGGGGCGTGTCGTCCGGAACCCGTTGGCGGTGCCGCGGATCGTCGCGCGGCGGGCGAACGGCCGGTGCGTCGTGGACTTGGCCGCGACGATGGCGATCGTCACCGCCGCGAGCTGTGCCTGGGCCGCCGAGCCGACGATCGCCTCGTCGCGGACCATCGCCACGCCGTCGGCCGCGCCGCGGACGTCGCGATCCACCAGCACGTCGGGCAGCCGCCGCTGGTCGACGACCCAGCACACATCGTCGTCCCAACGCAGGGGCGCCCGGAACCCGGCGCCTGCGGCCGGCTGTTCCACCGGCGCCGCGACAGCAGCAGCGGTCTCTGCGCCGGCTTCATCTGCGGGGACCTCTCCAAGCAGCTCCCGCGCCGCCGCCGCCGACTCCTGCTGGAGCAGCTGCGCCGCGCCGATGACCGAGCTCATGGAGGTCATCACGTCGCCCGCGAACTGCCGGAAGAACTTGCGACGGTTCGGGTCGGGCGGCTGGACGGGCTGATCGGTCACGGGCGGACTCGGGTGGTCACGTGACGGTTGCGCGGATCCCGCCGGCGCGCCGGCGTCAGTACTGGATGACGCTGGTGACCCGGCGGCCATCCAGCCGCTCGCGGCCCTTGAGGAACTCGAGCTCGACGAGGAACGCGAGGCCGACGACCTCCCCGCGCAGCCGCTCGACCAGCTCGATCGTGCCCTTGACGGTCCCGCCCGTCGCCAGTAGGTCGTCGACGATCAGCACCTTCTGCCCGGCGACGATCGCATCGCGATGGATCTCGAGCGTGTTCGACCCGTATTCGAGGGCGTACTCGACCGTCAGCGTCTCGGCGGGCAGCTTGCCCAGCTTGCGCACCGGCACCAGGCCCGTCCCGAGCTGGTAGGCCATGGGCGCCGAGAAGATGAACCCTCGGGACTCCATGCCCACGACGATGTCGACCTGCTCGCCCCGGTAGGGCTTGAGCATCAGGTCGATCGCCTCCTTGTACGCCGCCGGCTCCTTGAGCACGGTCGTGATGTCGTAGAACAAGATGCCGGGCTTCGGGAAGTCGGGGATCTCGCGAATCTTCGCTCGAAGCGTTTCGGCGGACATCGGAATTCGGGGACCTCCGGTGGTGACCAGCTCCGGCGGCAGCGAGGGCCATTGGGCGAGGCGAGTGGTGCGGCCGGGCCGCTAGTCTACCGCAGCGCCGAACGTGCTCCGGGCGTGCCTGGCGGGCCGGATTCGGCGGGAGCCGACGGCACCCAGCGTGGCGGCGATCGCGGACATGGCGAACACGACGGCCAGCGACCAGCCGAGTGCGTCGCCACCGGTCCGTGTTCCGTACGCGGTGATGGCGCCGGCCACGCCGGCACCCAGCGCCGTGCCCAGGATGTCGGACAGCTGCAGCGCGGACGACGCCGCCCCCTGTTCGGCGGGCGCGGCGCCGCGCAGGACCACGAGCGTGACCGCGGAGTACATGAACCCCATGCCGAGGCCGGGAAGCAGCCAGGTGAAGATCGTGAGCTGGGCCGGGAACCCGGGCAGCACGGCCGGGATCGTGATCAGCGCCCCCAGCGCGACGCACGCGAAGCCCAGGGCGACGAAGCGGTAGGGCCCCCAGACCTCGATCCGGCGCGCCTGGAGCCAGGTCGCGACGGTCCAGCTGATGGTGGTCCCAGTGAACACGATGCCAGTCAGCGTGGCCGGTGTCCCCCGCCAGGTCTGCAGCAGCAGCGGGATGTAGGCGTCGCCGCTGAAGAACGCGAACGTCATCACGCCGCGCAGCAGCACCGCGGCCGGGACGCCGGCCGCCAGGGTGAGCGTGCCCGGCGGCGTGAGCCGCTTGAACGCCGGGACGAGCAACGCGAGGCCGAGCACGGCACCGCCGATCACGAGCCGCAGGTCCTGGGAGGTGAGCGACGCAATCAACAGGCCGGCGCCTGCGGCCGCCAGCAGGGCGTTTGGCAGTCGCCGGACCGTCGCCTGGGCGGCGTCATGCTCGGCCGGCGGCGCGGCCGCTGGGATGCGCCGCAGGGCGGTCACCGCGAGGAACCCGGCCACCGTCAGGAACGGGATCAGGCCCAGGAACACCAGCCGCCAGGTCGTGTACTCGCCCACGATCGCCGCGATCGACGGCCCGATCACACCGGGTACGACCCACGCGGTGGACAGCAACGCGAACATCCGCGGCTGCAACCGCTGGGGCAGCGTCCGCCCGATGGCGACGTAGGCGGTCGGGCCGATGGCGCCGCCTCCGAGCCCCTGGATGAATCGGGCCCCCACGAGGATCACCATCGACGGTGCGAGCCCGCCGATGAGCAGGCCGAGTCCGAACAGCCCGAGGCCGACGGCGAACGGCTTCCACAGGGGCAGCCGATCCAGTGCGCCGCCAGCGACCACCACGCCCAGCAGGTTGCCGAGGAAGAACGCCGAGTAGACCCAGCCGTAGAGCTCGAGCTGGCCCAGCTCGTCGCCGACCAGCGGGAGCACCGTCCCGATCGCGAGCGACTCGAGCGCGACCAGGGTGATCGTCGCGATCAGCCCGACCGTGAGGGCCCGCCGGCCGGGCGCGAACAGCTCGGCGGTGCGCGCGGGCACCACGACCTCGGGCTCGGCGGCAGTGGCGGGCGCGGTCACGCGACGATGATGCCGGGTGTCCCGGCGGCAGGCCCCGGTCCTCCGATGTGCCGGCCTGGGGCAGATGACGTAGACCGGATGACGTACAGCCAACGGCGCGATCTGCCCGTACGCTCGGATCAATGCCGGACGACATCGAGTACGTCGGCCTCATGGCGGAGGCGTGGGACGCTCTTCGGGGAGAGACCTCGGGGTGGGCGGATCGCGCGTGGTTCCGTGAGGTCATTGCCCAACGGGGGGAACCCGTGCTCGACGTCGGAACGGGGACCGGCAGGCTCCTCCTCGACTTCCTCGCCGAAGGCGTCGACATCGACGGTGTCGACAACGCACCCGAGATGCTCGAACGGCTGCACGCGAAGGCCACGACCGCCGGCCTCGACGTCGACGGGCGGGTGCACCTGGGACGCATGCAGTCCCTCCGCCTGTCCCGCCGCTATCGGACGGTCATCGTCCCGTCGTCGTCATTCCAGCTGTTGCTCGAGCCCGACGATGCCGCGGAGGCGATGCGGCGGTTCTTCGGGTTGCTGCTCCCCGGCGGATCGCTGGCCATGCCGTTCCTCGTCATGGACAAGCCGTATGCGCGGCACTGGACGAAGGAGGCGGCGCTCGACGACGGCTCGATCGTGCGGCGGACGTCGTCGGCCACGTTCGACCCGGCGGTGGGCATCGAGGCGACCGACGATCTGTACGAGGTCCTCCGCGACGGGGAGCCCGTCCGCATCGAGCAGTTCGTGCGGCCGCGCGCGACCCGCGCCTACTCCCGGGACCAGGCGCGCGCGCTGTACGAGACGGCCGGGTTCATCGACCTCGAGTGGGGCGCCGACTTCTCGTTCGAGGACCGCGCGCCGGACGAGGTGTTCACCCTGGTGGGCCGCCGCCCGGACTAAGGCGTGCCGCTGTGAGCGTGCAGATGAACGTGCCGGTGGGGAGGAATCCCGACCACGCGCATCATTGGAAGATCTGGACGGTCGGGGCCGCCGGCTCGAGACCGCCGACGATGAGCACCCGTCCATCGGCGAGTCGAGTCGATGCGGGCCGGCAGGCCCGGGTCCCCTGCGTGGGGGTCGTAACCTCCGTCGCGGGATCGTAGACGCCGGTCCAGCCGGCGGGTCGCCCGTGGCACATGCCGATCAGGAACACCCGGCCATCGTCGAGCAGGGTCGCGCCGAACAGCGGCTCCGGCAGGCTGTGGGTCGAGAACGTTTCCGATCGAGGATCCCACACTTGGATCTGGCCCCCCGTATACATCCCGGTCGGACCCGCGAGGACGACGCGGCCGTCGGGGAGGACCACCGGATGCCCCCAGCCGCCTGACGTTGTCGTGCTTGCCGGGCCGAACGTGCCCGTCGCCGGGTCGTAGATCTCGGCCGCATCGCCCCCGCCCATGAAGACACGACCATCGGGCAGGGTCACCATGGGCCCGACGCCCAGCGCCGCAAAGGATCCTGTCGGGGTGGACGTCATGGTGTCTGGGTCGAAGAGCTCGGCGGACCGGAGCGGGGGGTCGACGCCCGCCTCATGACCCGGCGGCAGGCCACCGCCGATCAGGACTCGCCCGTCGTGCAGGAGCGCCGCCGTCGCGCCCGACCGCGGGGAGACCGCCGATCCGACCGCTGTGAACTGCAACGTCGTGGGATCGAAGACCTGGTAGACCCCATCTCCCAGGATCAGGATCCGTCCGTCCTTGAGCGGGACGGCCTGGCTGACCCACCCCCCAGGGGGCACCATCGGCCCGGCGCTCACCGAGGCCCCGGTTGCCGGGTCGTAGACCAACGCCGCGATGCCCTGGCGGAAGGTTCCGCCGTCGCCAATGACGAGCACGCGGCCGTCGGCGAGTGCGACGAGCATCGGGCTCGTCATCGGCGTCGACAGGTCGGGTGCCGCCACGAGCTCGTTGAGATACGAGCGCGGCAACGGCACCGGGGCCGACAGCCTGCCGGCGATCAGGAGCGCGCCCCCGACGAGCGCAATGGTCATCAGCGCGACAAGTCCGATGACCAGCGCAGGGCGGAGCGTCGCTGCCACCGATCCGACGCCCCTCGTCCGACCGGCACCGACGGAGTGGCTGCCGATGCCGGCCACGACCGCCCGCCTCGGCCGCCGGCCACGCGTCGACTCGATGATGCGCGCGAGCGGCTCCGGCGGTACGGCGGGTGCCGCCTCGGCGCCGAACCAGGCGCCGAGCGTCCGGTCGAGGTCGTTCTGGGCGGTCATGCGACGGACTCCTTGGCGATCCCGGCCATTCGCTCGTCGGCCTCGAGGGCCGCACGGAGCGACAGGTGGGCACGACTGAGTCGGGACTTGTACGTCCCGATCGGGACGTCCAGCACCGTCGCGGCCTCCGCGTCGCCAAGCCCCAGGTAGTGGTGAACCACGAGGACCGCGCGATGCTCGGCCGACAGGCGAGCAAACCCGTGCGCCAGCTGGTCACGATCGGCGAACGAGCCAGTCGCGTCGTTGACCCCGGGCGGCTCGATCGTGTCTACGTGGATCTCGATCGGGCGACGCTTGGCCCGCCGAAGCTCGGTGTGGCAGGCTCGCACGACGAGCCGGTTCAGCCAGGCGTCGAAGTGATCCGGTTCGCGGACGGACCGGATGTGGAGCCAGGCCGACGTGAGCGCCTCCTGGACCGCGTCCGACGCGAGGTCTTCGCTCCGAAGGATCAGCCGCGCGGTGCGATGGAGACGTCCGTATGCGTCGGTCGCCAGCGACGCGAACGCGTCGTGATCGCCGGTACTCGCCCGAACGACGAGATCTCGCTGCATCGACGTCCCCGTCTGCCGCGGCCCCAGTGGCCGCTGTCGAGACTATGAGGTTCGACTCCAGCGCATCGTTCCATCTTCGTGGTCAGGGCGTCGGGCGAAGATCCGGAGACCTGCCGCTCGGGGCCGTCGAGATGAGCTCCGGCTCGCCGCCCGTCCCGTCGACGATCGCGAGTGCCGCGTTGCCGCCGAACGTGAAGTCCGGGCCTGTGGTGTACACGATGGACACCAGGATCCGGCTGCCGTCCGGGTCTCATTGCGGTGTTTCGATGCGCAGGTGGCCGTCGATCGACGAGTGGGTGAGTTGGTGGAGGCCCGACCCATCCGGCCTGATCGCGTAGAGGTTTGACGGCGGCCCTGCCCCTGGGCCGAGGTTGTTCATGACCAGGTCAGCGCCGTCCGGCCGCCAGTCGGGATGGACCATGAACAGGTCAGGGCTCGTGAGTCGATGGATCACTGGAAGATCTCGACAGTTGGGACCGCCGGAGCGCTCTTCCCGCCTTCTCCATGATTGGTCATGCCGTCTGTCAGGCCGCCGACGATGAGCACGCGCCCGTCGGCCAGCCGAGTCGCCGTGGGGTCCCACGCCCGGATGCGCTGGATGGGGGTCGTCACCCCGGTCGTCGGATCGTAGGTACCCGACCAGCTCCCCGTTTGCTCGCCGATCCTTCGCTCGCCGGCCAGCAGGATCCGCCCGTCGTCAAGAAGGGTCGCGCTTCTCACGAGACCCGGTAGGTCACGCCTCGGCGAGAAGGTGAGCGACGTCGGGTCCCACACCTCCGCGAAGCCGTCCCTCCCGAGCGACGAGCCCCCGAGAACGACGACCCGGCCGTCGGGCAGTGCGATCGCATCGCCGTAGCCGTACGACGACATCGTGCCGGCGAAGCTGAACGTTCCCGTGATCGGATCGTAGATCTCGACCGTCGTCCGGCTCTCGCCAGGCGACACGAAGACGCGGCCGTCCGGCAGGATCGCCGTGGAGGCGAACTGCCTTGTCGCCGTCATAGAGCCGGTCGCCGAGAACGCCGAGGTGTCAGGGTCGAAGAGCTGGGCCGAGCTCGTCGCGCCGTCCTGGCCCGGGGGGATCCCTCCGGCGACGAGCACGCGTCCGTCGGGCAGCAGCGCGGCTGCTGCCCACATCGCGGGCGTGGCCATCGGGCCGACCGGTGCGAATGTCATGGTGCGCGGATCGAAGGCCTGGGCGAAGGCGTTCGCCACCTGGGACTCGTCGCTCCCGATGACCAGCACCCTGCCGTCCTTCAGCGCTACCGCGGAGTCGACGAAGAGCGGGTCGCCCTTCACGAGCGGGCCGGTCCGCTCGGAGACGCCGGTCGCCGGGTCGTAGACCAGCGCCCTCGTGCCCGTCCCGCCGCCGTCTCCGTCATCGCCGATGACCAGCACGCGGCCGTCGAGGAGGGGCGCCAGCGCCGGCCGCGCCATCGGCAGCGACAGGTCCGGTGCCGACGCGAGCTCGTTGACGTAAGTGTGCGGCGGTGTCCTCGGAGCCACCAGCCGACTGCCGACCAACACGACGGCGCCGACGAGGGCCAGGGCAAGCGCAACGAGCGCGATGACAAGGGCAGGCCGGAGGGCGTGTGGGGCCGAGCCATCCATCCAGTGGCTGCCGAAGCCGGCCACGGGGGACGGCCGCGGCCGTCGGCCGCGACTCGTCGCCAGGATGCGGGCCAAGCCCTCCAGCGGGGCAACGGGCGCCGGCGCCGTGCCCAACCAGGCGTCGAGGGTCCGGTCGAGATCGTCGTAGGCGGTCATGCGACGGACTCCTTGCCGATCGCGACCACACGCTCGTCGGCGTCGAGCACCGCTCGGAGCGAGAGGTGGGCACGGTTGAGGCGGGACTTGTAGGTCCCCATCGGGACGTTGAGCACCGCCGCGGCCTCCGCGTCGGCCAGGCCCAGGTAGTGGTGGACCACGAGGACCGCGCGATGCTCGGCGGACAGGCGAGCGAAGCCGCGCTCCAGCTGATCACGATCGGCGAGCCGGCCCGCCGAATCGTCGATACCAGGTGCCTCGATCGTGGCGACATGGACTTCGATCGGGCCGCGCCTGGCGTTGCGGATCTCCCGGTAGCAGGCGCGAACGACGAGCCGGTTCAGCCAGGCATCGAAGCGATCAGGGTCGCGCACGACGCGGATGTGGAGCCACGCGGAGGTGAGCGCCTCCTGGACCGCGTCAAACGCCAGGTCCTCGTGCCGGAGGATCAGCCATGCGGTGCGATGGAGCCGTTCGTACGCATCGGTCGCCAGCGACGCGAACGCATCGTGGTCGCCGGCGCTCGCGCGAAGAACGAGGTCTCGTTGCATCGGCGTTCCAGTCTGTCGCGGTCACGGTGGCCGCTGCCGACACTATGAGCCGAGATCCCGCAGCATCGTTCCATCTTCGTGCCGCGGCGGTCCGCCGACGGTCAGGCGGGGACGAGGATCACGCCCTCGAACGGCCGCAGGGCGAGACCTCCGGCCTCATCCGGCCGGGGCGGATCGAGGTGCGTGCCCTCCACGGACCGCCAGCCAGCCCCGGCTGCCGCATCGACCCGGGCCTCGCGCGGTTCATCGCTCATGTTGACCACGACCAGGACGCGCTCCTCTGGGGTGGTCCGGGTCCAGGCGAGGACGTCGTCGGCGCCGCCCTCCAGGCGTTCGAGGCGGCCGGTCCGAAGCGCGGCGGTCGAGGCGCGCAGCCGGAGCAGGCGCCGATACGTGGCGAGCACGGATCCGGGATCCGCGGACTCGCCGGCGACGTTGCGCCGGTCGGCATCCTCGTTGAGCGGCAGCCACGGTCGCCCGGTGGAGAAGCCGTGACCGTCCGGTGCGGCCGTCCAGGGCATCGGCGACCGACACAGGTCGCGGTTCCACCACGTGAAGTCGGGGTCGACCAAGGCGCGGCGCGCCGGGGGATCGATGATCTCGTCGGCGCGGACCGGGACATCGCGCAGCCCGATCTCCTCCCCGTAGTACAGGAACGCCGTTCCGCGCAGGGTCAGCAGGATCAGGGCGGCGGCCCGGGCGACGCCATCGGTATCGGCGATCCCGGCCGACGCCGCGAGCCGCGACGCCTGGCGCGGCTGGTCGTGATTGGACAGGACGTTCGCGATCCAGCGGTCCGGGCCGAACACGCGCTCCCGATCGTCGATCGCCGCGCCGTACGCCGCCGCCGACCACGGCGTGGACAGCAGCCGCCAGTCGAACACGAGATGCCGGTCTGCCACCAGCCGGGCGGCCTGTTCCCAGTCGCTGGCGAACAGCTCCCCGACCGACATCCGGCCCGGAACCTCGTCGACGATCGCGCGGAACCGCCCGATCAGCTCGGGCAGGTCGGGCGCATCGCGGTCGTAGCGGTGCTCCTGGCGGTCCCACAGCGAGTCACCGTCGACGACGGGGTTGGCGAGCAGCTCGGGGTGCTTGAGGAAGGCGTTGAACACATCCAGGCGGAACCCGTCGACCCCCCGATCGAGCCAGCCGCGGACCATGTCCAATTGGGCGGCCTCGACCGCGGGCACCCGCCAGTTCAGGTCGGGCTGCTCCGCGAGGAACGTGTGGACATAGAACTGCTGGCGTCGCGGTTCCCACGCCCACGCCGACCCGCCGAAGAACGACAGCCAGTTGTTGGGCGGGATCGGCGCGCCATCGGCGTCAAAGCCGGCCGGGTCCGCCCACAGGTACCAGTCGGCATACGGCCCGTCGCGCGAGGCCCGGCTGGACCGGAACCAGGCGTGCTCGTCGGACGTGTGGTTCATGACCAGGTCGAGGATCACCCGCAGGCCGCGACGGTGGGCCTCCTCGACGAGGCGGTCGAAGTCGGCCTCACGTCCGTACGCCGGGTCGACCGCGGTGTGGTCGGTGACGTCGTAGCCGACATCGCGCCCGGGCGACGGGTAGATCGGCGACAGCCAGATGGCGTCCACACCGAGGCTGACGACATGGTCGAGGTGGTCGACGATGCCCGGCAGGTCCCCGATGCCGTCGCCGTTGCGGTCCGCGAAGCTCCGGGGATAGATCTGGTAGACCACGCCCTGGCGCCACCAGTCGGCGCCATAACGACCGTCCGTGAGCGACCTGCGCGGCTGCCCGTTGCCAGCACTCATCGGACCTCCGTCCTCGCCGGATGTCTCAAGCCGACTGCGCCAGCAGGGTTGCGCATCGGGCTTGACAAGGTGTCGGCGAGCCGTCATTGATACGCGTTACTGACGCGCGTTAGTCGACCACGGGCGGCGACCGGGTGTCAAGGTTGGAGGAGATGGTGCCGTCGTGGCTCGACGACCGACCAGTGCCGACGTCGCCCGTGAAGCGGGCGTGTCGCGCACGACGGTGTCCTTCGTCCTGAATGACCGCCCCGACGTCAAGTTTCCCGACGAGACCCGCCAGCGCGTGCTGGATGCCGCCGAGCGCCTGGGCTATCAGCCGAACGCGTCGGCCCGGCGCCTGGCCGGCGGCCGCAGCCACGTCATCGCGCTGGTCATGCGCCAGTCGCCGGAGCAGGTCGCGAGCGATGCCGGCCTCGCGGAGACCCTGCGCGGTCTCGCGGCCGCGGCCCGAGCCGGCGGGTTCCGGGTGATGGTCGAGCCGCTCGCGCCGGACGGCCCGCACGCCACCTACACGTCGCTGCTCCGCGCCCAGCATGCCGACGGCCTCGTCATCTCCGGGCCGCGGGTCGATGACCCGTCGCTCCTCGAGCTGGTCCGTGACAACTTCCCGATCGTCCTCCAGGGCGACCTGCCCGACGTGTCCTGCCCGAGCGTCGACGTCGACAACGTCGCGGGCGCACGCGGCGCGGTCGAGCATCTGATCGCGCTCGGCCATCGTCGGATCGCGTGCATCACCAACGCCCCGCTCGTGTACACGGCCGCCCAGGAGCGGCTCGCGGGCTATCACGAGGCGCTCGCGGCGGCCGGCCTGCCGGCCGATCCGGATCTCGTGATCGAAGGCGGGTTCGACGCCTCGAGCGGCCATCGGGCGATGGCCGAGCTCCTGACGCGGACCGAGTTCAGCGCCGCTTTCGTGGCCAGCGACGTCGTCGCCCTGGGCGCGATCGGGGCGATACGCGCCGCCGGACTCCAGGTCCCCGACGACGTGTCGATCGTCGGTTTCGACGACATCCCGTTGGCGGCTTACTTTGATCCTCCACTCACAACCGTCCGGTTGCCGGCTTTTGAGCTCGGGCAGGCAGCCGGACGAGCGTTGCTGGACCGCATCGCAGAACGCGAGATTGCGGCCAGGACGCTGCTTCGGACCGAGCTCGTCATCCGCTCGTCGACGCGCGCCACAACGGTGGCCGCCTCGCCGAACGGGCAGGACCCGGAACATCCGGGCAACGGACCCCGCGGACTGGGACGCACGGCGTCCCCACCTGGAGGAGGGCGCTCGACGACGACGTCGACGCCATAAAGGAGGAGAACTGCATGCTCATGGACAGCAGCGTGCGACGGCGGCTCACGGCGCTCGTCGCCGTGTCCGCCATCGCCATCAGCGCCTGCGGGTCGGGCGGAGGCACGGCCTCCCCGGCGGCCTCGGCACCGGCCGCATCGGCGCCGGCGGCCTCGGCACCGGCCAGCGCGCCGGCAGCCAGCGCACCGGCCGCCAGCTCCGGCGCCACTGGCGAGATCGTGGTGACCTCGCTGTGGGGCGGCAGCGAGCAGGAGTCGTTCCAGAAGGTGCTCGACGCCTTCAACGCATCCGGCAGCTGCAAGGCCACCTACGAGTCCATCCGGACGGACTACGCGACCGTCCTGCAGACCCGCATCACCGGCGGCAACCCGCCGGATGTCTCGATCCTGCCCGGCATCGGCTTCTTGCGCCGCTTCGCCCGGGACGGTTCGATCAAGAAGATCTCGGACCTCGGCATCGATCCGGCCGCGCTCGAGGCGGGCTATGCCCCGGGCGTCCTCGACATCGGCAAGGTCGACGACGTGCTGTACGCGATCATGGTCAAGTTCAACAGCAAGAGCACGCTGTGGTATCGGCCGGACCAGTTCACCGCGGACGGCGTCACGCCGCCCAAGACCTGGGACGACTTCAAGAACGTCCTCAAGACCATCGCCGACAAGGGCACCAAGCCGCTCGGTCTTGGGACCTCCCCTGACACGTGGACGCTGACCGACTGGTTCGAGAGCATCTATCTCCGCCAGGCCGGCGCCGACAAGTACGACCAGCTCTTCGCTGGTCAGCTGCCGTGGACCGATCCGACGCGTGCAGACGGCCGTCGACACGATGAAGGAAGTGCTCAACGACCAGTACGTCGCCGGTGGCATCACGGCCGCCAACGGCCGCGCCTGGACCGACGGCATCGCGCAGGTGTTCGGCGAGAATCCGACCGCCGACATCTACTACGAGGGCGGCTTCGTCGGCGGCATCGCCACCGGCCAGGTCAACAAGGCCCTCGTCCCCGGCGAGACGATCGACTGGACCGATTTCCCGTCGCTCGGCGGACCGGACGCCAACCCCGTGACCATCGGCGGCGACGTCATCGCCGCACTGACCGACAAGCCGTGCGTGAAGGAGTTCATCACCTTCATGACGACCGCTGACTCGGGCAACACGTGGGCCAAGACCGGCGCGATCATCTCGCCGATCAAGGCCGTCAGCACCGACTCCTACCCGACCGACCTCGTCAAGCGCGAGGCCGCCCAGGTGACCGGTGCGAGCGTGGTCAAGTTCGACGGTTCCGACCTCCTGCCGGCCGGGCAGCCCCGACCTCGGGGCCGAGCTGCAGAAGGCGATCGCCGGATCGACCGTGGACTGGGCCGGCTTCGAGTCCCAGGTGAAGACCGCCTGGAGCAACGAGAAGTAGCCCCACCCGTAACCAAGCGCGGGAGGCCCACCGGGCCTCCCGCACCTCCGCCCCGCACGACTGGAGGACGGGCACTTGGCATCGAGCGACGTCGGCGACCCAGTCTTCGCCACCCCCGCAACCGTCCCGGGAGGGGCGCCCAAGACGGGGGAGAAGAACAACTGGCGCGGCTTCCTGATCTTCTTCGGGCCGGCCGCCGTCCTGCTGCTCGTCTTCCTCGTCTTCCCGGTGATCTACACGATCCTGCTGGCGTTCAACCGCGGGCGTCGCGGCGAGTTCACGCAACTGGGTCGGGCTCGGACAACTTCACGACGCTGTTCACGAACGACCCGAACTTCATCAACCTGGGCACGTTCCCACCGAGCGGCGCGGTCTGGAACAACGTCCTGTGGATCATCTTCTACACGGGCTTCGTGCTCGGCCTCGGGCTGGTCATCGCGACCCTCGCCTCGCGGGTCCGCTACGAGTCGATCGTCAAGGCGGCGGTCTTCCTGCCCCAGGCGATCGCGGCGACCGCGCTGGCCGTCATCTGCAAGTTCGTCTACTCCCCGGATCCGAACATCGGCCTGCTGAACGCAACCCTCGGGCTCGGGCACATCGGACCGATCTCGTTCCTCGGTGACCCGAACATCGTCAACTGGGCGCTGATCGGGGTCGGGACCTGGGCCTCGGTCGGCTTCGCGACGGTGATCCTGTCGGCAGCCCTCAAGGGCATCCCGGCCGAGATCCTCGAGGCGGCGAGGACGGACGGCGCCAACGAGCGGCAGATCTTCTTCCGGATCATCCTGCCGATGGTCAGCCTGCCCATGTCGGTGCTGGCCGTGACCCTGATCGTCAACGTGGTGAAGCTGTTCGACCTGATCTACGTGATGACCAACGGCGGTCCCGGGACCTCGAGCCGGGTCATTGGCTTCACGTTCTACGTCGAAGGCTTCCAGTCCGGCCTGTTTGGCAAGGCGGCCGCCGTGGCGGTCGTGATGATGGTCATCCTGATCCCGATCATGATCTTCAACATCCGGCGCTTCCGAACGGCGTCCGTCGTATGAGCGAGCAGGACGCCCTGGCCGGGCCGGCTATCCGGCCGCAGGCGACAACCACGAGCGGCCGCATCGTCCGGGCGCTGAACCGGACGCCGATCCATTTCGTGCTGGCGCTGGTCGCGCTGATCTGGCTGGCGCCGACCGTCGGCCTGCTCGTCACCTCGTTTCGCCCGCGGACTGACATCCAGGGCACCGGCTGGTGGGAGACGATCTTCACCCTGCGGTTCACGCTCGACAACTACGCGCAGGTGTTGGGCGCCCAGGGCATGTTGCAGGCGTTCATCAACAACATGATCATCGCGGTCCCGGCAACGCTGCTGCCGCTCACGCTGGCATCGATGGCCGCCTACGCGTTCTCGTGGCTTCGCTTCCCGTTCCGCGACTCGCTGTTCCTGATCGTCGTCGCGCTGCTGCTCGTCCCGGTCCAGGTCGCGTTCATCCCGCTCTTGACGCTGTTCCGGCCGACCGGCCTGACCAACGGCTACGGCGCGGTCATCCTGGCCCACACGGCGTTCGCGCTGCCGTTCGGGATCTTCCTGCTGCGCAACTTCTTCATCGCGCTGCCCAAGGACCTCATCGAGGCCGCGCGGATCGACGGTGCGGGCGAGGTCGGGATCTTCCGGACGATCGTGGTGCCGCTGTCGGTGCCGGCCATCGCCGCGTACGGGATCTTCCAGTTCCTGTGGGTCTGGAACGACCTGCTGATGGCCCTGGTCTTCGTCCAGGACTCCTCCAAGTTCCCGATGACCCGGGCGATCCAGAACCTGCTCTCGCAGTACGGCACCGAGTGGCACCTGCTCGCCGCAGGTGCGTTCCTGCTGATGGTCGTGCCGCTCGTCGTGTTCTTTGCCCTGCAGCGGTACTTCGTGCAAGGTCTGCTCGCGGGGTCCGTCAAATAGGGCCGGCGGTCGCCCGCCGCGATGCCCTCCATGCCTGAGCGATCCCGGCCGGAGCGCATCCGTCTCGGGATCCTCGGACTGGGCGCGGTCGCCCAGGCGGTCCACCTGCCGCTGATCGAGCGCCTTCGCGACACCTTCGAGATCCACGCCGTCGCCGACGTGTCGCCGGGCCTCGTGGCCGCGCTGGGGGAGCGCTACCGCGTGCCGCCGGCGCGGCGCGCGACCTCGCTCGAGGCGCTGCTCGACGTGCCCGATCTCGAGGCGCTGATCGTCCTGACGTCGGGTTCCCACGGGGCCGCGATCCAGGCTGGCCTCGCTCACGGCCTGGCCGTGTTCGCCGAGAAGCCACTGGCGTTCACCCTCGCCGAGGCCGATGCGATCGCCGCGCAGCTCGAGGCCGACCCGGCGCGGCGCCTCCAGGTGGGCTACATGAAGCTCTCGGACCCTGCCGTCGTCCACGCGCTGGCGCTGGCCGCCGAGGGGGACATCGGCGTGGTCCGCGCCATCGAGGTCACCGTCCTGCACCCGACCAGCGAGGCCCAGCTGGCCTTCGCGCGGCTCCTGCCGCCACCGACCGACGTGCCCGCGGCCCTGCGCGAGCGATTCGCCGCCGAGGCGGCCGACCTCCGTCGGGTCGCGCTGGGCGACGCGGCGGCCGCGGCCTTCGGGCGGCTGTACACGGACATCGTGCTCGGCAGCATCGTCCACGAGCTGTCGCTGGTCCGGGCGTTCGCCGCGGATCCGGTCGCGATCGAGAGCCTCGTCACCTGGCCCGGCGACACCTGGCCGCCATCGGTGGAGCTCACCGGCCGGCTGCCGCACGATGGCCGGATCTCCATCCGCTGGCACTTCCTGCCGGACTATCCCGCCTACCGCGAGGAGGTCCGCGTCGTCTACGAGGCGGCGACGACCGAGCTGTCCTTCCCCTCGCCGTACCTGCTCCACCGGCCGACGATCCTGCGCCACACGCATCCGGGCGGCGCCGGGCGGCAGGACGACCTGTGGACCTCGACGGTCGAGGCGTTCGAGGAGGAGCTGCTCGCGTTCCACGCGTACGTCGTCGACGGGCGTGAGCCACCCGCTGGATTGCGCGCGGGACGCGCCGACATCGTCACCAGCCAGCGAGCCATCGCCGTGGCCGCGCGTTCGAACGGCATCGCGATCGGCGGGGAGGCGGCCGGGTGACCGAAGGGGGCCGCCTGTCGGCTGCGGCGGCGGATCCGCCGGAGGATGGCGGCCAGGCCGTCGTCCATCTCGTCCCGCATACACACTGGGACCGCGAGTGGTACGAGCCGTTCCAGATCTTCCGGATGCGCCTGGTCGACCTGATCGACCAGCTGCTGGAGCGGATGGCGGCGGATCCCCGCCTGCGCTTCACGCTCGATGGCCAGGCGGCGACCGTCGACGACTACCTCGAGATTCGCCCCGCGGCCGAACCCCTGATTCGTCGCCTCATCGCCGAAGGGCGGCTGGCGATCGGCCCCTGGCAGATCCTGCTCGACGAGTTCCTCGTCTCGGGCGAGACGATCGTCCGCAACCTCGAGCTGGGCTGGCACCGCGCAGAGGCGCTGGGTGGCGCGATGCGGATCGGGTACCTCCCGGACATGTTCGGCCACATCGCGCAGATGCCACAGCTGCTCCGTCGCGCCGGCATCGAGCGCGCCGTCGTCTGGCGCGGGGTGCCGTCCGCCATCAACCGCCACACGTTCACCTGGCTGGCCCCGGACGGTTCCTGGGTCGAGACGGAATACCTGGTCGGCGGCTACGGCAACGGCGCGTACCTGTTCGATGTGCCGTCGCTGCTGGAGTCGAGGCTCGAGGGATACCGGCGCGACCACACATCGTTCTACGGCGAGCGATCGCTGCTCGCGATGTACGGCACCGATCATGCGGTGCCGTCGCCGCAGCTGGCCGACCTCGTGGATCGCGCCAATGCCGGGATGGGTTCGGTCGACGTCCGGCTCGAGACCCTCTCGGACTACCTCGAGCGCGAGGGCCCACACCCGGCCGACGACCCGGCCCGGCAGGCCTGGGCCGGCGAGCTCCGGTCCGGGGCGCGGGCGAACATGCTCAGCAACGTGACCTCGGCACGGGTCGACCTCAAGCGCGCGGCCGCCCGCGCGGAACGCCGGCTGGAGCGGTATGCGGAGCCGCTCGCGGCGCTGCACGGCGACCCCGATGCCTGGCCGGAGCGCCTGCTCGAGCTCGCCTGGCGACGCGTGGTCGACAACTCGGCGCACGACTCCATCTGCGGCTGTTCGCACGACCAGGTGGTGGCGCAGGTGATCGGGCGCTACGCGGAGGCGGAGCAGATCGCCTCCGGCATCGTGACCCGCGTCCTGGACCGCCTGGCGAGGCCCGCCCCGGCGGGCGGCTGGGTGATCGTCAACCCGTCGCCCGTCGATCGCGCGGACCTCGTCGAGCTCGACGTCGCCATCCCGGAGGCGTGGGATTCCGTCGCCCTGCGCCTCGGCGACCGATGGCTGCCGACCCAGGAGGTCGAACGGCCGCGCACGGCGATCGCGGCGCATCGGGTGCGCGGCGACGCGGTCGTCGAGTTCTTCGCACGGCGCCGCCACGGACGCGAGCTGTTCGGACGGCAGATCAACGGCCTGACCATCGAGGCCGATGGGGACCTGCCCCGGATCCTCGTCCGCGCCGACGACCGGCCCGACCCGCCCGAGCTGGACGTCGAGGGACTGCTGGCCGATGTCGCTGCGGCCGCCTCGAGCCGGCCGGACGCGCTGTGGGCGATCGACGTCCGCGCCTCGGAGCGTCGCCGGCTGCTGGCCCGGATCCCCGTCCCGGCCATGTCCCACGTGTGGGTGGGCGAAGCCGACGGGGCGGCTGCCGTGATCGAGCCGATCGACCACCCGGTGGTCGCGATCGAGCGAGGCCTCGACAACGGGTTGGTCCGCCTCGAGGTCGACGAGGACGGGACATTCGGGCTGGTGGGCGGGGGCGCGGAGCTGGCCGGCGTCGGGCGCATCGTCGACGGCGGGGACGCCGGGGACAGCTACAACTACGGTCCGCCGGCCAATGACCTCATCGTCGATCAGCCGCTCGAGGTCGATGTCCGGGTCGAGCGCTCCGGGCCGCTGCGTGGCGAGGTCGTCGTCACCCGCACCTACGACTGGCCACGCGGCCTGACCCCCGATGCCGAGGGCCGCACGCCGTCCACGACCCGGACGACGGTCCGCGAGCACCTCGAGGTCCGCGCCGGGGAGCCGTTCGTGCGCGTCTGGCTCGGCTTCGACAACCGGGCCCGCGACCATCGCGTCCGGTTCCATGTCCCGCTCCCGGCCCCGGTCGACGGCTCCGCCGCCGAGGGTCAGTACGCCGTCGTCGACCGCGGCCTGACGTACGAGGGCGGACACGGCGAGGTGCCGCTGCCCACCTATCCGGCGCATGGCTTCGTCGGCGTCGAGGGCTGCAGCGTCCTGCTCGATCAGGTCACCGAATACGAGGTCGTCGACGGACGGGAGCTGGCCCTCACCGGGCTGCGGTCATTCGGGCTGATCAGCCGCAACGCCAACCCGTACCGCGAGGATCCGGCCGGGCCGGAGATTCCCGTTCCGGCCGCGCAGCTGCTCGGCGAGCGCGAGTTCACCTTTGCGCTGCTGCCCCATCGCGGCGACTGGCGAGCGGCTGACACCGTGCACCATGCCGAGGCCTACCGCTATCCGATGCTGCGCGTGCGAGGACTCGGGCTCGCGGGGACGGCCGGCGTGCCTGGCCCGATCGATCCCGCCGGCCTCAGCGTGGACGGAGCGACGCTCACCGCCCTGCGGCGGCGCGACGGCTGGCTCGAGATCCGAGTCGTCCGCCTCGACGGGGAGCCCGGGACCGCGCGGGTCGCGCTCGCCGGGCATGGCGCGCGGCCGGTGGAGGCGGAGGAGACGGACCTGCTGGGGCGCGGCGGAGTCCCCCTCGCGGTCCGGGACGGCGAGGTCGCGATGCAAATGGGTGGCTGGGAGATCCGCACGCTTCGGCTGCGGATCGTCCCTGACCGCTAAGCGGTCCGTCCGTCCCGCGCGGATCGTCCGTCCGGCGCGGCTCGCCCGCGTGGGCGGCTGCTCGCCGTCCCTGACCTGCTGCTCGCCCAGCGAGCCCTGCAGCGGTTTTCGCGGCTCGCCGCTCGCTCAGCGAGCGGCAGGGCGGATCCGAGGGCCGCTTGCCGCTGGCCCGCACGCCTGGCGAGCAGAACCGCGGCGGAGCCGCCGTAGGGCTCGCCCAGCGAGCAGCGTGTGAGCGTAGCCGCGCGTCAGCGTTCGGACGCCGCCTCCAGGATCCGCTCGATCTCCGCGAAGCCGCGCGACCGGGCGTGCTGGAGCGGCGTCATGCCGTCCCTGTCCGCGATGGTGATGTCGGCGCCGTGATCGACCAGCAGCTGGACGATCTGCTGGTGCGCCTGGTCGCCGTTGCTCAGGATGATCGCCTCGAGCAGCGCGGTCCAGCCCAGGTTGTTCACGTGGTTGACTTCGACATCGGTCCGCGTGAGCAGCTCCCGGACGACCTCCACGTGACCACGCTCGGACGCCGGGATCAGCGCCGTCCCGCCGAAGCGGTTGGTCAGCGTCGGATCCGCGCCGGCCTCGATCGTGAGCCGCAGGATGTCCAGGAGGCCTTCGGCACCGGCGTACAGGAACGGGTTGTCCAGGCGATCGTCGCGGAGATCGACGTCGGCGCCGGCCGCGATGAGCGCCCGCACCGTGTCCACGTGGTTGCCGCGGGTGGCCGTCATCACCGGCGTCCGACCATCGGCGTCGCGCTCGTCGACATCGGCTCCGTCATCGAGCAGCTCCAGGACGCTCGCGGTGTCGCCGCGTGCTGCGGCCTTGGCGAGCTGGTCAGCCACGGTGACCGCCGAACCTACGGGGCGCGTCGCAGCAGGCGACGAGCCAGCGGCGGGCTCGCATGCCGCCAGGATCACGATCGCCACCAGCCACAGCCACCTCACCTTCGAACGAAGTCTAGGTCCCCGCGAGGCGCTCCACGACGGGGGCGAGCGTGTCCAGGTCGCCGACCATGATCGAGCTGATGCCAAGCCGCTCGCGCAGCTCCTGGAGCTTCGCGACGAGCCCGTTCACCGACCCGATGAACACGTGCGGCGACTCCAGGAACTCGTCGACGGTCACCGGGGGTGCCCCCGGCCCGAGCTCGGCGAGCAGGTCCGCCGCCACCGTGCGAGCGTGGTCGGTGACGATCGGCGGGACGCCCGACGGATACACGTTGAACTCGAGCGCATCGAACCGGTCGCCGGCGGCCTCGCGAACCCAGCCCAGCTTCTCGATCGTGGCCGCGACGGTCATCGACCCCAGGTGACGGGTGACGCCCTCCCCGCCCGTCGTCGGCAGCGATCGCGGGGCGAGCCCCACGATGTCGGCCTCGCGTGCGGCCAGCGTCAGCACCCGCCGTCCGCCGCCGCCGATGAACAGCGGCGGATGTGGTCGCTGGACGGGCTTGGGCAACCCGTCATGGTCGGTGACCGTGTAGAAGTTACCCACGAAGCTGAATGGGCCGTCGCCGAAGCAGCCCTTGATGACCGCGACGGCCTCGGCCAACCGGCTGACGCGCGTGGCGGGCGGATCGAACGGGATCCCGAGCGCCAGGTATTCGGGCCGGTTCCAGCCCGCCCCGATCGCGACCTCCACCCGCCCGCCGCTGAGGACGTCGAGGGACGCCATGTCCTGGGCGACCAGCGCTGGGTGGCGCATGTCGTTGTTGATCACGAAGGCGGCGACGCGCAGCCGCTCGGTGGCCGCGGCGACCGTCGTCGAGCAGCGGCACCAACCCGAACGGCAGGACGACGTGGTCGGGATAGACCATGACGGAATAGCCGATCGACTCCGCCCGCCGCGCGGCCTCGGCCAAGCGCCTTGCCGTCGGCGACGTCGCCCGGCTCGGCAAGGAAGCGGAACGGTCGCACCGGACCGGCTACGCGACGAGCTTGAGGAGCTCACCCACGAGCGCGATCTGTTCCGGCGTCCGGTACATCGGGTTGTTGAACGTGAACCCGGTGAACCCGTCGTCGATGTACGGCCGAAGGGCGTCGGCGCAGTGCTCGATGCCGCCGGCGATGACGTACGGCCGCCGATCCTCCGGGATCCGGGCCAGCAGGGCATCCCGTTCGGCATCGTCGCGGGTCACGACGACTGGGGCCGCCATCGTGAGCTCGATCGTCGAGGGGTCACGGCCGATCGCCTCGCAGTGCCTGGCGAGCACGTCCTTCTTGCGCTGGAGCGTCTCGCGACCGAGTGGGAACCAGTGGGTCATGTCCGCGTGCTTGGCCGCGATCTTGAGCGTCCGCTGCTCCCCGCCCCCGCCGACCAGGATCGGCGGGCCGCCGGCCTGGATCGGCTTCGGCACGTTGAGGATCTCGGTCACCTGGTAGAAGCGACCCTCGAACGTCGGCCGGTCCTGGGTGAACATCGCCTTCGTGATCGTCAGCGCCTCATCGAGGCGATCCATCCGCTCCTTGATCGGCGGAAACGCGAACCCGAAGGCGTCGTGCTCCGCCTCGAACCAGGCCGCGCCGAGGCCGAAGATCGCGCGACCGGCCGAGATCACGTCGAGCGTCGTGGCCATCTTCGCGAGCAGCGCCGGGTTGCGGTAGGTCACGCCGGTGACCAGGGTGCCGAGGCGGACCTTCTTCGTCTCGCGCGCGAGGGCCGCCAGCACCGAGTAGCCCTCGAGCATCGGCTCGTCCTGCTGCCCGATGCCGGGGATCTGATTGAGGTGGTCCATGACGCTCACGAGGCCGAAGCCCGCGGCCTCGGCGGCCTTGGCCTGCCCGACGATCGCGTCGAACAGCTGCTCCGGCGGCCGATCGGGGAAGGTGTAGTTGGGAAGGTGGAGACCGAACCAGATCTTGCTCATGCAACCAGCATGCCCCCGATGCACGATGCCGCGCGAATGGCCGGGCTAGCGGAGGTCGACGTCGCTTGCACCCCAGCTGGACGGGTCGACGTCCGCGACCGACTCCGAGAAGGTCCACGTATAGCCGGCGGGATCCACTGCCGTGTACTGGCGCTCGCCGAACGGGAACGTCTCGGGCTCGGCCACGATGCGCGCGCCGGCCGCGACCGCCTGGGCGCGATGGGCGTCCGCGTCCTCTACCCGAACGAGGACCGACGCCGATCCGACCGCTCCCTGGGCCACGATGACTGCCCCGTTCCCATGTCGCAGCTGCACCCGATGGTCCCCGATCCTGAGCCGCACGCGGAAGCCGAAGGCGCGACACAGCCACTCTGACCCCTGGTTCACGTCGGGGTAGGCGAGGACGGGGATCACGTCGGCGTCAGGCACGGATCGGTTGTTGGTCATCGCTTGCTCCTAGCCGCAAACGAGCGGATGCCCCGACCCGGGCGATGCCGGGTCGGGGCGGACGGGGTGCCGGTGAGTCGGTTGTCCGGCGCGGGTCAGGAGGCCGCGGCGGCCGCCTCGCCCTTGAGCTCGGCCCGGAGGGTCGGGCTCTCCTGGACGGTCCACGAGTTGCCATCCGGATCGTCGAAGAAGATGAACGCGTTCCAGTCGCCGCCGTTGCCGTCGGCCCATCCTTCAGGACCGACGTGACGGATCGGTGACACCTCGACGCCGCGCTCGACCAATTGCGCTCGGGCGGCCTCGAGGTCACCCACGCACAGCTGCATGCCCTTGACCGAACCTGGCTCCGCGTCGTTGAGACCGCGGCCGATGGTGACCGAGCAACCCGACCCCGGCGGCGTCATCTGGACGATGCGGCTCTCGCCCATCTCCTGGTCGACGTCGACGTGGAAGCCGATCTGCTCGGCGTAGAACCGCTTGGCCCGGTCGATGTCCGACACCGGGAGCACGACGACCTCGAGCTTCCAGTCCATCAGTGCACCGGCGCCTTGAGCGTCTCGAGCAGTGTGTCGAGCCGCGCGAAGCCCTCGTTCAGCCCGCTCTCCATGCCGGCCGCGACCATCGCGTCGCGAGCCTCGACGGTCTGGTGCACCGAGTGGATGCGGACGCGCGTCCGGCCGTCGCCCAGGTCCTCCAGCACGAGCTTGTCGAGCGAGACGTAGCCCGGAGCCCCTTCGAACTCGAAGGTCTGCGACGAACCCGTCCGGCGAGGGCGCCCCGTGGAACACGCCGTGGAAGGCGTATTCGTTGCCCTCGGGATCCTTGTGGATGTAGCGATAGCGGCCGCCGTCGCGGACCTCGTACTCGTCGATGATCATCTCCATCCGGTCGGGCCCGAGCCACTGCTTGATCAGCTCCGGCTCGGTCCAGGCCCGGAACAGGACGTCGCGCGGCGCGTCGAACTCGCGGGTGAGGTCGATGAACGGCACGCCCGTCGGGGCCGTCGTCTTGGTGGTTCCCATCACGTGGTCTCCTTCTCGTCCTTGGCCGGCATCCAGCCGGCCTTCGATCGCTGCAGGGACACGAGGAGGGCGTCGAGTCGATCGAAGCTCTCGTCCCAGTATTCGTGGTAGGTGACGAGCCACTGCGTGGCCTCCCGAAGCGGCGCCGCTTCGAGGTGGCTGAGCCGGGCCGTCGCCTCCCGGTGGCGCGAGATCAGTCCCGCCTCCTCCAGCACCTTGAGGTGCTTCGAGACGGCCGGCTGTGAGATGTGGAACGGCTTGGCCAGCTCGGCGACGTTGGCGTCACCCGACGTCAATCGAGCGAGGATCGCGCGGCGAGTCGGATCCGCGAGGGCTCCGAACACGATGCTGAGCTGGTCGGCCATTCATCACTCACTGGCTATATAACTGAACGGTTACAGACTAGCCGGGCGACCAGCCGTTGTCAAGCCCTCCTCCCGAAATGCCGCCGCCGCCTCGGGACGGAACCCACCGGAATCAGCGGCGCCTTGCGCGGTCCATCGCACCTGCGGTACCCATATGGCATGGGCAAGCTGATCTATCTGATGAACGTGTCGCTCGACGGATACATCGAGACCCCCGACCACTCGCTGGACTGGGCGACCGTGGATGATGAAGTCCATGCCTGGTTCAACGAGCGGACGAGCGAGTCGGCGGCGGCAATCTATGGGCGACGGATGTACGAGGTCATGACCGCGTACTGGCCGACCGGCGGATCGGATCCAAACGCGACGCCCGTGATGCGCGAGTACGCCGGCATCTGGAATGCGCTCCCAAAGTTCGTGTTCTCGCGCACGCTCGAGTCGGCCGACTACGGATTCCGGCTGCTCAGGGGCGATGTCGCCGAGGAGCTCGTGAAGCTGCGCGAGGAGTTCGACGGCAACATCGAGGTCAGCGGCCCGAACATGGCGTCCCAGTTCATCGAGCGCGGCCTGGTCGACATGTATCGCGCGGTCGTCCACCCGGTGATCCTGGGTGCGGGCACCCCGTACCTCCCGCAGCTCGACACCCGCATCAGGCTCCGCCAGACCGCCATCGAGCGCTTCGAGTCTGGCGTCGTCGCCCTGACCTACGTCGCCGCGTAGTCGCCCTGACCGACCTCGCCGCGTCGTCGCCCTACCAGACGTCGCCGCTGCGCCAATCGCAGATGAGCGGCTCGTCCAGCGTGAGGGGCGGCGTCGAAGGGGTGCGCAGGATGAAGATGCCGCCGTCGTCGTCCTCGGTGCGCTCGACGCCGCTCGCCGCCCGCACGGACGTTGGCCCGCGCCAGGGCTGCCACCCCAGCCGAAGGTAGAACCCGGGGACACTGGTCGACAGCGCGCCGAGCTCGAACCGCGGCATGAGGTACTTCATCGCCGCGCGGACGACCATCGAGCCGTAGCCGCGCCGCTCGAACGCGGGCATCGTCGCGACCGCCTCCAGGTACCCGGTTCGCAGGGCGCGATCGCCCGCCTCCAGCCGCCGCGAGACCACCGAGGCGTGCGACACGATCGCCCCATCGACCTCGGCCAGCCAGTGGGTCCCGCCCATGCCGTGCGCGAAATCGTCGTCGGTGAACGCGCCATCCGGCCACGCGGCCGAGAACAGCGCGTATAACGCTGACAGCTCGGCAGCCGTCAGCTGAGCGGTCGGGAGCTGGCGGAGCGCGGCACCACGGGACGACATCACGCCACGCTAGCGCATGGCGCCGGCGGGCCCCATCGCGTCGGCTGGTCGATCCTGTGCATCCGCGGCACCTTCTCGGATACCCCGTGCGCCCGGCGCACGTTCCTGCGCTGGTCCGCGGCGGTCATGCACGTCTCGTTCCCCCGACGCACAGAATCTGCGCGCGCTGCGTCGCGCACGGTCGGAACCGACGATTGCGTGCGCCCATCGCAGCGAAATCGACGGCGAAGATGGCACTGACCCCGACGCACGGTCAGGAATGTGTGGCTCGCGCACGACCCGACCGGCGCGACCAAGATCTGGCGATCCCCGGCCGACTGGCCCGAGTGTAGCCACCCGGCGGTGCGTCAATCGGCCGGCTTCTCCCAGATCGAGACGTGCCCACCGCTCTCGTTGGTGAAGGGCTCGCCCGTCCAGCCCGCCCACCGGTCGCGAAGGCGCAGGCCGGCGAGCTGCGCCATGAGGTCGAGCTCGGCGGGCCACACGTAGCGGAACGGGATCGACCGCCGCTCGAGAACGCCCTCGACCTCGGTGAAGTGATGGGACACGAGCCCCTGGGTGGCGACGTCGTACTCGTCGATGCCCCAGTGGCCTCCGCCCGCGGCGAACACCACGTGCCGCTCCCCCGGTGGCAGCCGGCGGACCTCGGGGACGAGGACCTCGATGACGAAGCAGCCGCCGGCCACCAGGTGCCGCGGCGTTCCGGAAGCACGCGACCTGCGCCGCCTGTGTCGTGAGGTTCATGATCGTGTTGAACACGAGGTAGACGACGGAGAAGGTGCCGTCGACCGACGTCGTCGCCATGTCGCCGATCGTCACCGGGATCGCATCCCCGCCCGGCTTCGCCCGCAGCCGCGCGACCATCGCGTTCGACAGCTCGATGCCCACCGACGGGCACGCCCCGCGCCGCCAGGGGCACGGCGATCCGCCCCGTGCCGATCGCGAGCTCGAGCGCCCGGCCGCCGCCCGCGAGACCCGCCAGGACGTCCACCGCCGGGACCACCGCCTCCGCGGCGAACATCTCCGGGTCATCGTCGTAGGTCGCGGCGACGTGTTCATCGAAGCACCCGTCCGCGCTCGGCATCGCCGGATCGTAGCCGACGGTCGCTGCGTTCGGACAATCACCAGCCGTTGCACGCAAGCGTCTCAGAGGCGAGCATCGCGGCGCCGTCGGCGTGAGCGGGCTCCTGCCCCGGAGGGGCCGTTCCATGCGGATGATCACGGCCGTCACGCTCGTGTGCGGGCTTTGCCTCGCGGCGTGCTCAGCATCGGTTTCGCCATCGCCTTCAGGGTCACCGAAGCCGGCCGCCAGCCCTCCCTCGGTGGCCGGCGCAACGGCCCAGCCATCGTCTCCGGAAGAGCCTGAGGCGACCCCCGAGCCGCGGCCGCCAGTCACGCCCAACCCGGCCGGTCCGCGTCGAAGCCGAGCAACAGCTCTTGGCTCGCGTGCGCGGCGATATCGAGAGCAGCTGCGGGCCGCTCCGCGCCGGCCTCCCCAGATCAGCCATCGCCGGCATCCGGTGCCGGCCGGGGAACGATGTGGTCGACCGAGTCACCGTCTACATGTTCGAGACCCAGGACGCGCTGCTGGCGGCGTACGAGGCTCGGCTGGCCGCGCACGACGTTCCGATGCATACGAACGGCGGACGATGCAAGCCGAACAAGCCGTCCGAAGGCGGCTACGTCCCGGGCGACGATCACGACGGGATCGTGGTGGTTGAACGTGGGGGCTGCTACCGGGACGCCGACGGCATGGCCCACTACGTCGCAACCCAGCCGCCATTCGCGCTCATCGAGGTTGATGGCGCCGTCGGGGACATCGCCGCCGTGGAGCGTTGGGCGTGGCTCGGCAACGAGGACCAGCCGGGGAGCCCCACCGTGTGGAGGGCTCCGCGGCGCTGGCGCTAGCCCGAAGGGTCGACCGACGGGACCACGGACAACCGGCCGCCCTCGTCGGCGAAGTCCCAGACATCGATCGCCGGCGGTTCGATCCCGAGCGTCGTCAACGCGGTGCAGATCTGGCTGCGATGGTCCGTCCCATGGTGGAGCACCTGGGCGAGGCGGATCCCGAGCGGCGCGAGGCTGTCGGTGCCGTCGTCCCGGTGGCGGGTGACCACGGCGTCCGGGTCAGGACACGTCGGCGATCACCGACGTCCAGACCGGTCCGTTGGCTTCCATCACAGGCCGCAGGGTCGCGATCTCGGCGCCCTCCTCGTCGATCTCCGCGACGCGGCCACCGGAGAGGAGGAACAGGTAGCCGGCGTCCGCGGCAACGAGGTGGCGCAGGGTGTCGATGATCGACCCGTAGGTGCCCGGCACCGCCGTCGCCAGCTGCTCGTCGCCAAGGGAGACGCAGGCGTCCAGGATCTTGATGGTCGCCCACACGTGGTGGTCGAAGGCGTCGGCAAGGATCGGTCTGCTCATGCGCCGCACCGTACCATCGCAGCACGCCCGAAATCCGACAGGAATGCACGGCTGGCAGCGGCCAGCAGAGAGGGTCGGTCGCGCCGGATGGATCGCAACGATCCCGCCTGGAAGGGCCAGCGTGACTACACGCCACGCCTGCTCAATGCCTATGACCGTGTCGTCCTCGGCTTCGTCGCCAAGGCGGTGTGGCATTGCCCGACGCCGCGACTGGTCGAGGGCTACCGGCAGCACATCCGGCCGAACCACCTGGACGTGGGGCCCGGCACCGGGTACTTCATCGCACACTCCGGCCTGGCCGCCGGCAGCCCGGTCACGATCGTGGACCCGAACCCCAACGTCCTGGCGCACGCTGCCGCACACCTCAGGCAGTTCGACGTGACCGCCGTGCAGGCCGACGTCCTCAAGCCCCTGCCGGTCGAGGGGCGGTTCAATTCGGCGGCCCTGCACCTGGTGATCCACTGCCTGCCCCGGCCGATGTCGCGCAAGGCCCTGGCGGTGCAGGATGTGGCCGCGGTCCTGGCGCCGGATGGGGTGCTGTTCGGCGCCTCGGTGCTCGGGACGAGTGGTCCCCATTCGTGGCTGGCGCGAAGGGTATTGACGGTGTTCAACCGCCAGGGCGGGTTCGACAACCTCGAGGACAGCGAAGCGGACCTGCGTGAGATCCTCGGCGCGTCGTTCGAGCACGTGGAGCTCGAGACGGTCGGCTCGGTCGCGATGTTCGTGGCAAGGAACCCACGGGCTCTCACCGCGGTCTGACGCTCGCCCGAGGCCCACGGCCGTCGCCCGGCCTTGCGAGCGGGGATTAAGGTGAACCCCGATGGATGCTCCGCCGACTGGGAGCGACCCGGAGCGCTTCTGGCGCGACTACCTGACCCAGGGCAATTCGATGGAGCGCCGGGTTCGGCGCCTGTTCCGCATCCTGCCCCATGGGCCGCGCTGCCAGCTGTGCCTGGCGCCGTTCGCTGGCGCCGCGGCACCCGCGATGCGCGCGATCGGCAAACGACCCGCGGACAAGAACCCCCGCGTCTGCCAGTCGTGCTTCTCGTTCATCGCCAGGCACCATGGCGGTGCCGAGATCGACGCGAGCTTCCTGTTCGCGGACATTCGCGGCTCGACGACCCTCGCCGAGCGGATGTCCGCCGGGCCAGTTTCACACCCCTGCTCGATCGCTTCTATGCGACGGCAACGAAGGTCGTGGTCGACCACGATGGCGGGGTCGACAAGTTCGTCGGCGACGAGGTTGTCGCGATGTATTTCCCGCTCATGTCTGGCCCACGCCACGCGATGCTGGCGGTCGAGTCGGCGACGGCGCTGCTCCGGGCGACCGGCCACGAGGATCCCGACGGGCCCTGGGTCCCCGTCGGGGCCGGCGTCCACACGGGCTCGGCCTGGGTCGGTGCGGTTGGCGACGAATCGCACACCGAGCTCACTGCGCTCGGCGACACCGTCAACACGACGGCCCGCCTCGCGTCGGCGGCGGCAGCCGGTGAGGTACTGGTGTCTGCGGCGGCGGCGGAGGCAGCCGGTCTGGATCCGAGCCTCGATCGGCAGGCCCTTGAGCTCAAAGGCAAGGAGTCGGCGACCGAGGTGATCAGCTTGCGCGTTGGCATTGGCGCCGCGACGAGGAAGGCGTGAAGGAGCGGCGGGCTTGGCTCGACGAGCGGCGCGCGGCCACGAGGTCGGCCTATGACGCCGATGCGCCGACGTACGACCTCGACGAGTACCAGGGCACCCTCCACCGGCGGTTCGTCGACCGGCTCCTCGACACCTGTCCTCCCGACGGCGTCGTGCTCGATGCCCCATGCGGGACCGGCCACTACTTCGCGCAGGTCGTCGAGTCTGGGCGCCGGGTCGTCGGCATCGACCAGTCAACCGGGATGCTCGCCGTCGCCAGCGCGCCGGGGTCTCGCGGAGGTGCTGGAGCCCGTCGCCCTGCAGGATCTCGCGTTCGCCGGATCCTTCGATGCCGTGATGTGCGTCGACGCCATGGAGAACGTTGGACCCGAGGACTGGCCGCTGGTCCTGGCCAACCTGCGGCGGGCCGTCAGGCCGGGCGGGTTCGTCTACCTGACCGTCGAGGAGCAGGCGCAGGCACTCGTCGACGCGGCGTACGCGTCCCAGGTGGCCCTCGGCCTGCCCGTCGTCCGAGGCGAGGTCGTCGACGGGGACGCGTTCGCCGGCTTACCACTACTACCCGGACCGGACCCAGGTCGTCGCCTGGCTCAACGCCGAGGGCCTGGAGATCGTCGAGGAGGCGTACGAAGACGGACCCGACGGGACCTGGGGCTATCGCCACTTCCTCGTCCGGGACACCCGCGACGGCCGCCCGCCGAGGCGAGCGGCCCGTGACGTCGACGAGGCCGCCGCCTAGGACCAGGGCGACGGCAGGTGCGTCAGGGGCTCCCGGTCCGGCAGCACGTCCGTTTGCAGGGCCGGGTCTGCGCCGGCGACGTACCGCTCCTCGAGTCCGAGCTCCCTGAGCACAACGTTGCGCCCCTGGGCGATCCCGGTCGCCTTGTAGAACGCGACGGTCCGGTTGAACCCCTGGCGGCCGAACCCGCAGTCGGACGACAGCACCAGCTTGTCGGCCGGGATCACCTCCAGCGCCCGCCGGATGCGGCCGGCGACGACCGGTGCCATGTCCGCCTGCAGGGTGCGGTGGTTGACCATGCCCACGGCGACCTTCTTGGGGAGGTTGCTCGCGTAGGGCTTGAACAGGTCGATCTCGGCCAGGTTGTTCTCGGTCGCCTCGACCGTCCAGACGTCGCCCTTGAGCCGGTTGAGGTAGATGTCGATCGAGTTCGCGTACGACTCGCCGCTGTAGACCTTCTGCATGTTGGGGTTGCCCCAGCAGGTGTGGATCCACAGCTCGACGTCGTCGAGGCCCTCGACCTCGTGATTGAACGCGTCGACCATGAAGTCGAGCAGCTCCGTCTCCTCGGGGTGGAAGGCCGCCGTGAAGTGGATCGTCGGCTCCTCGATCTGGATGACCTTGGCCCCAGCGGCGGCGAGCTGGCGGAGCTCGATGTTCATGGCCGTGGCCATGTCCCAGATGAGCTGCTTCTTGTCGTCGAGGTCGTAGTCCGACGTGTGGCTGTCGAGGAAGATCGAGAGCACCTGCGAGGAGCAGGTCCCGAACTTGACGGGCTTGCCCGAGGCCGCGCGCGCCTGGGCGATCCGCCACAGCTTGGCGTACTCGAGCGGGTTCTTGGGGTTGTGCTCCACCTTGCCGACCACCCGCGGCCAGCGCCAGGTCGTCTCGATCTCGTTCATCAGCGTGCCGGCCGGGAACGCCAGCAGCCCGTCGCGCGAGCGCTCGTACTGGAGCTCCTCGTGCTCGAACCCCTTCCAGCGCTGGAGCGGGTAGTGGTGCCACGAGCGGCCGGCGAAGTCCTCGTCGAGGTGGTAGTCGCCGTTGGTGAGGATGTCGAGCCCCGCGCGCTCCTGGTCGGCGATCACCGTCGCGTGGGCGTCGAGGAACTGCTCGCGGAAGCGGACGTCGAGGAGCGCCGTGTCGAGCGGCCGGCCCCACAAGCCACCGTCGTACCAGCGCGGCCGCGGCCACGAGCCGGTGACGGTCGCCGGGAGCATGAGGTCCTTGGTGGCCGTGAGCATCGCGGGTGCGCCTCCTCGTCGAGATCCGGTGGTGCATCGATCCTATGTCGTCGTGGCTGCGTCTTGCCTCCCTCGGTCGCTCCTAGCCGGCCATGACAAGATTCGGGCCATGCCTTCGGAGACCAGGCACCTCACCGAATGGATCAACCGGCCCGCCGCCGCGGTCTACGACTACGCGTCCGACCCGGCGCATATCCCGGCCTGGGCGCCCGGCCTCGGCGATGCCGTCGAGCAGGTCGACGGGCAGTGGTTCGTGCAGACAGGGTCGGGCCGCGTTCGCGTCGCCTTCGCGGAGCGCAACCCGTTCGGCGTCCTCGACCACGACGTGACGCTGCCGTCGGGCGAGGTCATCCACATCCCGATGCGAGTCGTCCCCGATGGTGACGGCAGCGAGGTCGTATTCACCTGCGTCGCCTCCCCGACATGACCGACCAGGCTTTCGCGCGCGACCAGAGGCTCGTCCAGGCCGACCTCATGCGCTTGAAGCACATCCTCGAAGCCACCGAATAGCGTCCACGTCAAAGAGGAGCCCATGCGTTTCCACACGATCCTCCTGCAGAGTGACAAGACCGCGACCGGGATCGAAGTCCCCGACGAGGTGGTCGAGGCGCTCGGCGCCGGCAAGCGACCTCCGGTCAGCGTGACGATCAACGGCTTCACCTACCGCAGCACGATCGCGGTCATGGGCGGCCGGTACATGGTTGGGGTGAGCGCCGAGAACCGCGCCGGAGCCCGCGTGAAGGGTGGCGACGAGATCGACGTCGACATCGAGCTCGACAACGCGCCACGCGAGGTGGTGGTCCCGGCCGAGCTCCAGGCTGCGCTGGACGCGGATCCGGCCGCTCGTCGCACGTTCGATGCCCTGTCGTATTCGAACAAGTCGTGGCACGTCCTGCAGGTCACGGGCGCCAAGACCGATGAGACGCGCGAGCGTCGGATCGAGAAGTCCATTGCCGCGCTGCATGAGGGCCGGCCGCGCTGACTCGTCGACATATGCCCCGTCAGTCGCCCATGGGCGTTGGCGTCTGCAAGCGCCCGTCAATGTCACCTGATGGACAAAAGCGCGTGAGCGCCTTCGGCAGTCCCCGTATAACCGATCAGCGCGTCAGGCGGTCGGCCGCTGACAAGCAGGCCCGAGGGCCGTCAGGGCTGCAATCAGGATCGCGAGGAAGACCATGCCGACTTCCATCGCGGCCCCGAATGCCAGCGCCAGCCAAGGTCGACCTTGGCGCGCCATTGTCGACGTAACGAGGCCGCTACCAGCGAGTCCTCCGCCGATCACCGCACCGACGAGGAGAGACGGCCCTAGGGACTCCTGCGGTGTTCGGATGCCGCCTGTTCCGCAGTCCGGATAGGCCAGAGCCTGCCAGATGATGGTGGCCGCGACCGCGCCGACGACGATGGCGACGACGAGCGCCGCGAGGATGCTCGCCCGTCGCGTGAGGCGACTCCACACGAACCCCGCAGCTACGGGCGCGGCGACCCAAATCGGGATCACGACACTCCACCCGAATGCCGCGCGGTCGAGCGGACCGATGTACCGAAGGCGCTCGCTGGTCGACGACAGCATGTAGGCGAAGGCTGCAAGGCCGAGCGGGATCGCGAGCGCTGCCAGAAATCGAACCAGTGACCGCGCGGAACCTTGGGCGGGTCCAATCGACAAGGTCATCTGAGCACCTTGGTCGTCGGCGTGTTGGCGTAGCGGCAGCGTCATCGGTTCGCGCCCGCGCGTCAATCCCTCGACGTCCGCAAGCGAGACAGCGCCTCTATCGTCAGGCCGGTTCTCCGTGGACCGGTGTGCCTTGGTGGAATCGCACCTGCCAACGGTCCTGGGCGCGGATCCAGATCGAGCTGCGGTGGCGACGTGCGATCACGCCGCCAGCGGCCGGGCTCGTGGTGTCGAAGGTCGCGAGGACGAGCTCCGCGGAAAGGGTCGCGATCTCGAACGCTTCGATCGAGATGTCCTCGGTCGGCGGCTCTGCGTGGACGACCTCGAGGATGTCCGCGCGAGTCCAACGCTTCCCGCTCGCGCCGATCTCCGTGAAGTCGGGGGCGAGGACGGCCTCGTATCCGCCGGGGATTGATGCCTCGTCGCGACGGGCCAGGGCGAGCTCGAGCGCGAGGATGGTTTCGGCGACGTCGGTCGGAGCACCGTCGGACACAGGGCCGATCCGCATCGCGAGCTCCAGCTCGTCGCGCAGCGGGATCTCGTGCGCGCCGACCTCGGGGATCGCGGGCTTCAGCCGTTCGCGTGATCGATCGACCGCACCGGCGTGGAGCCGCGCGAGCCGGAAAGCGCGGCGCTGGTAGAAGCGAAGCGCGTCGATGTTGTCGTTGGTCGTGATCAGCCACAGCCGCCACGCACCGGACGCCTCGGCCACGCGGCGGGCCGCCGCGATCAGCGCGGTCCCGACGCCCGACCATTGCGTTGCGGCGTGGAGCGTCAGCACCTCCATGGATCCGTCGGTCAGGATCCAGGTCAGGACGCCGTCGATCCTGCCGTCCGTCTCGACGATCAGCGCCGGGTGCCGTCGCGCGTCGACCAGCTCGCCACGCCGCGCGACAAGATCGGCGTTGTGCTCGGTGAGGAACGCGTCCACGGCCGCCCGGTCCGGCGGATAGGCGGGCCGGACGACGGGCGAGATCGGTGACCCGTCGGGGGCCAGGATGCCGACGATGCGGAAGCGCTCGACGACGATCGGCGTGTCGTCGGCGACGGTGAACGTCGGGTCCCCGAGGCCCGCCCGAACCTCGTCGATGTACCCGTTCCAGTGCCGCTCGTGCGCGACGCGGAACGCGGCCGCATCGGCGTAGCCCTCGCCCTCGTCGATCGCGTCCTCGTCGGTCATGTCCGCGAGCCGGATCACCGTCGACCTCACGTCCTCGATCAGGGCGACCGGGGCATCGGCCGAATCGAGGAGGATCGAGAGATCGCCGGGCTGTTCGACCGGATCACCATCGATCTCGTACTCGGCGAGCAGGCCGCTCGTGACCACCTTGCCGCCGCCGAAGGCGAGCGCGGTCAGCTTGTCGCGCAGCGGTCCCGGAGCGGCGAAACCCCATCGGGTTGGCTCGCGAGACATGGATCGCCCGGTCGTGGAGACTTCCGTCATGAACCCCTCCGAGATCGCGCTCATCTTCGATCATCTGTACTGGGTCCGCGACCGCATCCTCGACGCAGCCGAGACCCCCGGCGTGACCTGGCCCGGCACGGCCCCCGACGACCTGCTCGGGCTGCGGTCAACGCTGGTCCATGAGCTCGACGTCGAGTGGAGCTGGCGGCGACGGCTGTCGAGCGCCAACCCGACGGCGTTCCCGGCCGAGGATGTTGAGCTCGTCCCAAGTGACTTCCCGACGGTCGCTTCGATCCGCGAACGGTGGACCGGCGACGAGATGGAGATGCGCGCCTGGCTCTCGAGCCTCTCGGCGAAGACCCTCGACGGGCCGTGCGGCGCCGAAACCTCGACCAGCCATCCGCTGTGGACTCACCTGCAGCACGTGTATACGCACGGGATCCAGCAGCTCAGCAACGCGGCCTGGCTGCTCACGGCCGACGGCCACTCCCCAGGAGGGCTCGACTTCCTGGAGTTCCTCCAGGACCGCGACCGACCCTAGGCGGCCAGCGTCATCGCGATCACGTCCCAGCGGCGGCCGTCGCGCTCGATGTCCATCGGGTGGCGCGAGACCTCGCTGAAGCCCAGGCGCTCGTAGAGGCGCAGGCCGGCGGCATTGAAGCCATAGACCTCGAGGTCGATGGCGCGCAGGCCGAGGTCGTCGAATCCGTGGCGCAGGACGAGCTCGCTCGATTCGCGGCCGAACCCTTGGCCGCGGTCGCGTGCCGAGCCGATCAGCGTGCGGAAGGTGGCGGTTCGCGCCGCGAGGTCGATCTCCGTCAGGGCCGCCGCGCCGATCGGCCGCGACTCGTCCGTTCGGTAGATCAACCACTGCCGGTTGTTCGGGTTGGCCGAGAACGCCTCGGTCCAGGCGCGCGCGTCCGCATACGGCCAGCGAACGGGAGCGCCGAGCACGTTCCAGGCCACCTCGGGATCGTTGAGCCACGTGTGGTGGAGCGGGTACAGCTCGGGCCGCACGGGACCCAGCGCGACGCGCTCCCCGACGATCGCGTACTGCGCCGTGGCCCTGGCGCGATCCGGGAGGTCCAGCGACCAGTCGCGGCATCGCATCCAGTGGCCCTTCGGATACTCGTAGTCGGACTCGCCCAGGGCCGTGAACCCGAGCCTGCGGCACAGGGCGTTGGACGGCTCGTTGTCGATTGACGGATAGGCGTGGATGGAGCGGTAGCCGCCTTCGGCCGCCGCGATGTCCAGGCAGCGGGCGGTCGCCCGGGTCGCGAGACCGCGACCCTGGAACTCGGGCAGGACGCTCCAGCCGGTCTCGAGCGCCGGCTCCCCGCCGGACTCGGTTGGCCAGTAGCTGACGGAGCCTGCGGCCAGCCCCTCCGATCCCAGGGCGATCACGAACATCCGGCCGGCCTCGGGCCCCATGGTCAGGTAGCGATCGAGCCGCTTCTCGAGCTGGTCCGGCGTCTCGGGGCCGCCGAGGTGCTCGGTCATGGCCGGATCGCCGAGCAGGCGCGTCATCAGGTCGAGGTCGTCGGCCGACCAGGGTCGAAGGTCGATATCGTTCACGGCGTGCTCGGGCATCCTGCGAAGGATGGCATCCGGGGCGTTACAGGCGCATGGACGATCCGGAGGGGCTACGTAGATGTCTTCAGGTCAGGAACCTCGACGGCCCGCGGCGCTCATCACCGGCGCGGGCTCGCTGATCAGCATCGCGGCCGGCATCGCCGCGCGACTCGCGGACGACGGCTGGGACCTCGCCCTGTCCTACTGGCGACCCGCAGACGCCGCCCATCCGTCGATGCAGGACGACGAACCGGCCCGGATCGCCGACGACCTGCGAGCGCGCGGCGCGGCCGTCGTGCTGTTGCCGGGCGACCTCATGAATCCGGAGGAGCCGGCGCGCCTGGTCGCCTCCTCGGTCGCCGCGCTGGGCCCGCTGCATGGGCTCGTCCTGTCGCACGCGGAAGGCCGGGACTCGGCGATCCTGGACACCACGATCGAGTCGTTCGACCGCCACATGATCATCAACGCCCGGGCGAGCTGGCAGCTGATCGCCGAGTTCACGCGCCAGGCTAAGGACGGCGGCGCGATCGTCGCCCTGACCAGCGACGATACGCCGTACAACCTTCCCTACGGGGCGTCGAAGGGCGCGCTCGACCGGATCGTGGCCGCCGCGGCGCGCGAGCTGGGTCACCTCGGAATCCGCGCCAACGCCGTCAACCCGGGACCCGTCGACACCGGCTGGATGACTGACGAGGTCCGCGAGATGCTGACTCGCCGCCAACCGACGGGACGCCTCGGGACACCGAAGGACGTCGCCGGGATCGTCGCGTTCCTGCTCTCGGACGACGGCGCGTGGACCACCGGTCAGCTGATCCACACGGACGGCGGCTTCTCCTCCTGAGAGGCGGTGCCGCCGCTGCGTCTAGTGGCGGACGGCCGTCGAGTTCTCTTCGACCCGCGCCTTGACGATGCGCGTCACGAGCGCCGTCGGGATCGGCTGGTCGGCCGGGAACTGGATCGTCGCCTTGCCCGAGAGGTAGGGCTTCAGCTCTTCGCCGCCAGCCTCGAGGACGGCGTCGCTGGCCGGAAACACGCTGTAGTGGTTCTTGAACGCGTCGTACGACACCAGGAATTGGCCATCGTGGCCCCGCAGCGCGGGCATGCCGTAGGCGATGGTCTCGGTGGCGTCGGGGGCGGCGGCGTTGATGGCGTCGCGAAGGGTTTCCATCGCCAGTCGGCGGTCATCCGACTGCGATGCGATGTAGCGATCGACTGCGGGGGCTCGTTCCATACGGGGGTTCTCCGTTCCGTGTGCGTGGAACGATCATCGCACGTCGGTGGCGGATCCCTCCGAAGCGGCCACGAGGCGCGAGACCACGGCCTGCGTGAGCACCCAGCCTTTGAGCACGTCGCGGGGCAGCCGAATCCGCACCTGGTTCGAGGCGAACGTCATGTCGCCGGGCCTCACGCCGGGCAGCGCACCACCGGGGCCGCCCGGGGCCAGGAGCTGGATCGCCACCGCCCGGGACATGCCCGCGCCGAAGCGCACGACCAGCCAGCCCTCCTCGCGCGCCAGGCTGGCCACGCCCGCCGATTCCGCCGACAGCCGCAGCTCGGCGACCTCGACCAGGCGCAGCACCGGTGCCGGCATCGGTCCGTAGCGGTCGGTGACCTCCTGACGGAACGCGGCCACGTCGCCCGTCGAACGTGTCCGGGCGAGCCGGCGATACAGCTCCAGCTTCTGGGCCTCGTCGGGCACGTAGTCGTCGGGGAGATGCGCGTCCACGGGGAGGTCCACGATCGCCTGCGGCGCTTCCTTGACGGGCTCGCGGAACTCGCGCCGGGCCTTCGCCTCCTCGACCGCCTCCGCGAGCAGCCGCGAGTAGAGGTCGAACCCGACCGCCGCCATGTGCCCCGACTGCTCCCCGCCCAGGATGTTGCCCGCGCCGCGGATCTCGAGGTCGGCGAGCGCGATCTGGAACCCCGCCCCGAGCTCCGACGCGTTGAAGATCGCCTGGAGTCGCTTGCGCGCCTCCTCGCTCATCCGCTCGCGGCGCCGGTACATGAGGTACGCGTAGGCGCGGCGGCTCGACCGGCCGACGCGACCCCGAAGCTGGTACAGCTGCGCGAGGCCGAGGGTGTCCGCGCGGTCGATGACGATCGTGTTCGCGTTGGGGATGTCGAGGCCCGACTCGATGATCGTGGTGCACACGAGGACGTCGGCGGCCCCGTCGGCGAACGTGAGCATGACCTTCTCGAGCGCGCCCTCGCCCATCTGCCCGTGGCCGACGACGATCCGCGCGCCGGGCAGCAGGCGCCGCAGCTGGTCGGCCTGGGCCTCGATCGTCTCGACCCGGTTGTGGACGTAGAACACCTGGCCGCCGCGATCGAGCTCGCGCAGGATCGCGTCGCGCACGAGGCCCGCCGATGCCTCGGCGACCCGGGTCTGGATCGGCAGCCGGTCCTCGGGTGGGGTCTCGATGACGCTGAGATCCCGGATCCCCGCCAGCGCCAGGTTCAGCGTTCGAGGGATGGGCGTGGCCGACAGCGTGAGCACGTCCACGGCCGATCGCAGCTGCTTGAGGCGCTCCTTGGCCGCGACGCCGAACCGCTGCTCCTCGTCGACCACGACCAGGCCGAGGTCCCGGAACGCGACGTCCTTCGACAGCAGCCGGTGGGTGCCGATGACGATGTCGACCATCCCCGCGGCCAGCCCCTTGATCGTGGCGTCCTGCTCCTTCGCGCCCACGAACCGCGACAGCAGCCGGACCGTCAGCGGGAACGCCGCGAACCGCTGGCTGAACGTCTGGAAGTGCTGCCCCGCGAGGACCGTCGTCGGCACCAGCACCGCGACCTGCTTGCCGTCCTGGGTCGCCTTGAACGCCGCCCGCAGCGCGACCTCGGTCTTGCCGTATCCCACGTCCCCCACCACCAGCCGGTCCATCGGCCGGCGCGTCTCCATGTCGGCCTTGACCTCTTCGGCGGCGCGCAGCTGGTCGGGCGTCTCCTCGTACGGGAACGAGGCCTCCATTTCGGACTGCCACGGCGAGTCGGGCGCGTAGGCAAACCCCTGGGCAGCCTCGCGCTTGGCGTACAGGGCCAGCAGCTCCTCGGCGAGATCGCTGACCGCCTTGCGGACCCGCTGCTTCGTCCGCAGCCAGTCCGTGCCGCCGAGCCGGCTGAGCGTCGGGTGCTCGCCGCCGGAATAGCGCGACACCCGGTTGATCTGCTCCACCGGGACGAATATCCGGTCCCCGGCCGCGAACGAGAGCTCGAGGTAGTCCCGCTCCTGGCCCTCCTCGCCCCGCCGCAGCATCTGCTCGTAGCGCGCGATGCCGTGGTCGATGTGGACGACGACGTCGCCTGGGCTCAGGCGCTCGAGGAGGTCGCGCGGGACCACCCGGCGCATGGCCTTGGGTCGCCGCACCCGCACAGTCCCGAACAGCTCCCGGTCCGTGACCAGGGCGAGGCCGTCGGGGCCACCCTCGAAGCCACCGTTGAGGCTGCGCTCGATGAGGGCGATGGCCCCGGGCGGCGGCGCCTCGGTGACGCGATGGACGATGCCGACGGCGTGGCCGGCCTCGCCGAGCAGCTCCGCGAGCCTCGGCGCCTGGTCGCTCGCCAGCACGACGCGGGCGCCTTCGCCGAGCCAGTGGTCGACGCCGTCGACCAGGCGCTCCGTGCGGCCCGGCGGCAGGACCGGCTCACGCCAGCCGAACTGGTCGCCGCTGGTCAGGCCCTTCGAGGCGAACGCCATGCCCTCGGCCGCGCCGGCCTCCGACTGCCAGGTGAGCTCGAGCGTCCTCGCGCCATGGAGGCGCGCCTTCCAGTCGCGCGGCGGAAGATACGCCGTCGGCCAATCCTTGGGCAGGTCGCCGGCCTCGACCATCTCGCTGTGGCGCTCCTCTGCCTGGCGCCACAGGAAGTCGGCGGCATCGGCGAGGTCACCGGGCTCGTCGAGGACGAGGAGGGTCGACGGGTCGAGGTGGTCGAGCCCCGTGTTGGGGGCGACGAGTCGCGCCCAGACCTCCGCGGCGTCGCCGGCCGGCAGCGCACGGCCCTCGACGCTCCTGGCGCCGCTCGCGGCGTCGCCGGCGAAGCGCGCGAGATCGTCCGCCAGGCGCTCGGGCAGGCGGGCGGCCATGCGCCCGAGCCGCGTCCGAATCTCGTCGGCGCCGCCCTCGGGCAACAGGAACTCGGTGGCGGGGAGGAGCGCGACCTCACGAACCGCCTCGACACTGCGTTGGTCGGTGGGGTCGAAGGCGCGCAGGGAGTCGATCTCGTCGCCGAACAGCTCGAGCCGGATGGGGAGCGGCGCCGACGGCGGGAAGACGTCCACGATGCCGCCCCTGCGCGCGAACTCGCCCCGGCCGGCGACCTCGATGACGGGCGTGTAGCCGCGCTCGTAGAGCTCGGCGATGAGCGGCTCCATGCCGATCCGCGTCCCGGGGCGCAGGGTCCGCACCTGCGCGGGCAGGTCGCCGGGAGCGAGCGTCGACTGGACGAGCGCCTGGACGCTCGCGACGAGCACCTTGGCCTGACCGGCGCGCCACGCGGCGAGGGCCGCGACGCGCGCGGCCGTCTCGTCGGGGACGAGCTCGCTGCGCTCGTACGCGAGCGAGGTCCGGGGTTCCAGGATCGCGACGAGATTGGGGTCTCCGAGCCATGCACCCAGCTCCTCGGCCACCCGGTCGCCGATCTCGGCATCACGGGCCACCCAGCAGATGCGTTCCGCGTCCGGCGCGAGCGCGAGGGCCGCGGCGAGGTACGACTTGGCGCCGTGCGGCACCGACGTCAGCCCGACGTGCTTCCCGTGCTGGCCCGGGGCCGTTGCCGCCGTTCCTGCCGTTCCCGCCGTTCCCAGGCGTTCGCGGAGGCTGCCGAAGGCGCCGGTGTCGTGGAGCAGCCGCGGCAGGACCGCGAGGTCCGGGACGCGCCGGCCGGCGCCTCGGGACGATGACCCGGCACGCTCCGTCGGCTTGGCAGCTCGTTTCGGCCGTGCGGCCGTCGCCACGCCCGACTCCCCGGCCCCGCCGTGCCTGGCCGCGGGATCGAGCAGCTCGATCTCGGCGTCGACGGACGCCCGCTCGAGATCGACCTCCTTCTCGGTGAGCTCCGCTGCGGCACGTCGCTCCGCCCATTCGCGGGCGACCTTGTCGGCGACGTTCCGCTGACGCGTCGTTCGGCCGCGATAACGATCGCCCGTCATCGGCCCTTGGGGCCCTTCGACCCCTTCTTCGGGCTCCTCGTCCTCGTCGTCGGCGGCGCCCAGGAGGATCCGCCGCCAGCCGGTCTTGGTGCGCCGGATCCCCTTGTCGTCCGCCGGGCCGCCCACCTCGCCCGCCTTGGGCCCGTCGCCTTCGGCATCGGCCTCGGCCGGCGCCTGCATCTCGAAGCTGTTGAAGCGATTGGCCGCCTTCGACGTCCCTTCCTTCGCCCAGGCCTCGACGGCGTCGGCCGACGCGTCGAGCAGGATGGGCAGGCGCGCCTTCTCGTCGGGCGCAAACGTCGACAGGACGTGGTCGATCGCGCCTCGCCCCGGCTCCCCGATCCCGATCCGTAGCCTTGCTATCTTTTCGCTGCCCAGCTCGTCGATGACCGACCGCAGCCCGTTGTGCCCGCCGTGCGAGCCGCCCTCGCGGAACCGCAGCTTGCCGAACGGCAGCGCGAAGTCGTCGGTGACGATCAGGAGGTCGGCCAGCGGGACGCGCTCGCGGGCGAGCAGCTTGCGCACGGCGACGCCCGAGTCGTTCATATAGGTCAGGGGCTTGGCGAGGGTGAGCTCCAAGCCCTTGTAGCGAACCTGGATGCTCTCGCTCGCGTCGCGCTGGCGCCCGCGACCGGCCCGCCCGGCCCGGTCCGCCATCCGGTCGAGCACCATCCAGCCCACGTTGTGCCGCGTCCCCGCGTACTGGCTGCCCGGATTCCCGAGCCCCACGACGAGCTTCACGATGCGGTCGAACCCTCCTTGCGCACACGGCGAACGGCCCCGGGACGGGGTCCAACGGGGCTGCATGCATGGTACCGGGTGGGGCGCCCGCTCCGCCCCCCAGGGCGAGTCCAATCTGCTGCGCCCCACGCAGGAATCGCTGTCATGCCGCGCATCAACCTGCGTGCCACGCAACTTGCACACCGAAATGGCGCGCCCTGCGCCCGTTTCGGGTCCTCTGCGTGCGTGGAGCGCCGGATACCGATCCCTTCGACGGAGAAACCTGCGTGCCACGCCGGCTTCGGCCCGCGATGCGTCATCGCGTGGAGGTCAGCGGGCCAGCAGGCGCTGCTCCAGCGTGCGCATCGCGGCTTCCTCGGCCGGTTCGGCGTGGTCCCAGCCGCAGACGTGGAGCGTGCCGTGGGTGACGAGCAGTCGCAGCTCGTCGCGGCCGTCCCAGCGGACGTCGCCCGTCTGGCCGCCTCGGCCGGCATCGGCCTGGGCGATCGCCCGCTCCACGGACACGATCACGTCGCCGAGGTGCGGCCGCTGGTCCGGCGGCAGCGCGAACGAGACGCCGCCGTTGGACGAGCGGATGCCGGGCGGCTGGCCCAAGTGCGCCGGATAGGCCGACGGGGGCAGCAGCGGGAACGACAGGACGTCGGTCGGGCCGTCCTTGCCCATGTGGGTGGCATTGAGCTCGGCGAGCTCGCGATCGTCGGCGAGGATCAGGCCGATCGACGCCGGGCTCGGCGCACCCGCCGCGCTGAGGGCCGCGGCCACCGATCGCGCCAGGACGGTCGCGGCGAGCAGCCGCGGGACGTCGTCATGCCACTCGACGTCGATCCGCCACGGCCCGATGTACTGGCTTCGCATCGCCGACACGGTAGCGCGGCCACGCTCGCCCGCGCGCCCGATCTGGCAGATACCGCCGGCGGCGGTGCGCAACGTCAGGGCATCGGGTCGTTGAGCACGAGGTCGCACGCAGATACCGCCCGCGGCGGTGGATGGACCGGATCTGGCGCCTCGCACCGCCCCGGGCGGTACGTGGACCCGGGTGGGGCGGTCCTTGGATACCGTCCGGGGCGGTGCGTGGACCCGGGTTGGGCCACACCGGCCGGGACGAGCACCTGGGACGAGCGCCCGGGCCGGCAGGGGCGGTACGGGCATGCTCGCGCCGATCTGCCGCTGGTCGCTACTCCCCGGCGGCCCGCCTCGACTCGATCTCGACCACCTTGTTCTGCGGGTACTCGATCCGCTGGTGGTACATCCCCAGCAGCTGCTCGACGAAGGCCTCGCGGATCTTCTCGATGTCCCGCAGCGTCAGGTCGCACTCGTCGAACTGGTCGTCGCCGATGCGCTCCTCGAAGATCCTCGCCACCATCACCCGGATCGCCCCCTCGTCCCGGGACGACAGCGAGCGCACCGAGGCCTCCACCGAGTCGGCGAGCATGATGATCGCGGCCTCGCGGGACTGCGGCTTCGGGCCGCCGTGGCGGAACTTGCGGATGTCGACGGCGTCGGCCGCCTTCCTGCCCTCGGCCGTCGCGAGGCCGCCGTACGGCTCGGCGGCCTGCTCCCGCGCCCGGGCGTAGAAGTACGACATCACCGCCGTGCCGTGGTGCTGGGGGATGAACGCGATCAGCGCCTTCGGCAGGCCCGACTTGTAGGCGATGTCGATGCCCGCGCTGACGTGACTCTTGAGCAGCGCCGCGGACGTCTCCGGGTCCAGCTCGTCGTGGAGGTTCTCGCCGCCCGCCTGGTTCTCGATGAACGCCGCCGGGTTCGAGAGCTTGCCGATGTCGTGGTAGTAGGCGGCCACGCGGGCGAGCAGCGGGTCGCCACCGATCGCCTCGGCCGCGCGCTCGGCGAGGTTGCCGACCATCAGCGAGTGGTGGTATGTGCCAGGCGTCTCCACGAGCAGCCGCCGCAGGAGCGGCTGCGACGGGTTGGCGAGCTCGAGCAGCTGGAACGAGGTCAGGATCCCGAATACTGACCCGATCACGGCGAAGCTGCCCACGGTCGCGATGGCCGCGCCGCCCGCGGCGATGGCCGACGAGCCGAGGAGCTGCACCAGGCCCAGGGCGTCCTGGTTGCCCAATAGCGCGAACGTGATCACGACGAGGGCGCTGACCACGAACACGGCGAACCCGGCCTGGAGGAACACGGTCAACCGCTCGCCGCGCCGCACGGTCACGATGCCCGCGATCCCGCCGAACAGCACGTAGGCGCCGAGCTCCAGGCCCGTGCCATTGACGGCCGCGGCGAGCACCGCGATCAAGCCCATCATCACCATCGCCACGCCGGCGTCGAGCAGGACGGTGACCAGCATCCCGACCGCGGCCAGCGGCAGGGCGTAGGGCAGCCACGCCCGGCCCGCGGTGAGCTTGAGCGCGAACACGGCGAACAGCAGCAGCAGGCTGAGTAGCAGGAGGACGTTGTTGCGGTGCCAGAACTCGCGCCGGAAGCGCCAGGTCCAGGTGAGCAGCAGGCCGATCACGAGCACCGACAGGATCACGAAGCCGCCCAGGCGCGCGACATCGAGGCCGCCCTGGTTGAGGCCGTAGTAGGTGATCGCCTCGAACGCCACGTCGTCGATCCGGTCGCCGCTGCGGACGATCGTCTCGCCCTTGTCCCAACTCTTGATGACCGGATCCACGTCTTCGGCGGCGGCGGCCTTGGCCTGGTCGGTGAGGGTCGACGAGAAGGAGGAGTTAGGGGCGATCAGCGGCGCGATCAGGGCCGCCGCCAAGGACACCTCGTCGGTGTTCAGGTCGCCCGCCATGCGGTCGGCCACGCTGTCCGCGATCGGGGCCACCTGGCTGTCACGCAGCTCGGCTCGCTCGATCGTCTCGAGCACGCGCGCGGCCTCGGCGCGAACGGCGGCCCAACGCTCAGCTGTGAGGCCCTCGAGCGTGGTCCGGTCGGCCGACCCGAGGCCGGGCAGCACCGTGTGGAGGATGGAGTTGCGGTCGGCGGGTTTGACGCCTTCGGCAAACGCCGCCTCGACCGGCGCGACCTTGGTGTCGAGTTCGCGCAGCTGTCGGGCTGCGACGGCCGCGGCGCCCGCCGACGTGAAGTCGTAGCGCGGCTCGACCGCGGCCACCGCCGCGTCTCGCTGGCGCTGCGTGAGAACGGCGCTCGTGTACTCGTCGGCACGCGGCGCCGCCACGAGCTCGGGGGCCGGCTTGTCGGCCTCCAGGTGTGGCTGGGCGGGGAGGATGTCGAGCCCGAGGATCACCGACATCGCGGCGATCAGCACGAACGAGGCGGCGATCAGCCGTCCCGCGTCGCGGCGGGTGAATTGCGTCGAGGGCTCGACGGATGTCGCGAGCATGGTGTCGACCTCCGAATCGGAGGGTCAGTGCCCCGTATCGTGCGCGGCGACGTCAACGCGTGCCAGCGCCTGCGCCACGAGGCCGGACGCGACCTTGCCGTCCGCCCGGCCGCGGATCTTCGGGGAGAGCCAGCCCATGACCTTGCCCAGATCCCGTGCGGAGCTGGCGCCGGTGGCGGCGATGCCCTCGTCCACGAGCGCCTCGAGCTCGTCGTCGGACAGGGCCTCGGGGAGGTAGTCGGCCAGGATCGCGATCTCGGCCTCTTCCTTGACGGCGAGGTCCTCGCGGCCGCCCTTGCGGAAGGCCTCGATGCTCTCGCGGCGCGTCTTCACCTCGCGCGTGATCACGCCCACGATCTCGTCGTCGGACATGGTCGTGTGCTTCGCCTTGTCGGCGTTGTAGATCGCGTTCTGGACCATGCGCAGGACGTCGCGCCGCAGCGCGTCACCCGACCGCATCGCAGCGGTCGTGTCCTGCTGGAGTCGTTCGCGAAGGGTCACCGGATGGCTCCTCGGGCGTCACGGCGTCGGTAGGTCTACTGACCTGAGATCGCCGTGCCCGCGAGCTGCGCCGATGGGAACCGATTGCTGGTTCCGGCCGGCGCACTGGCCTGACCGCTGGGCGGTCAGCCCTGGCTCGCGCGTGCGTTCTTCTTGCGCTTCGCTTCCTTGCGCTTCCGCTTCACCGACGGCTTCTCGTAGTGCTCGCGCCGGCGAGCCTCGGCGAGGATGCCGCTCTGCTGGATCTTCTTGTTGAAGCGGCGGAGGGCGCTCTCGAACGTCTCGTTCTCACCCACTCGGACTTCGGCCAACCAAATTCACCTCCCCGGGCAGTGGTCTCGCACCCGCCTCCCGCACGCGATGCCCGACGGCGCAGGGGGCGTCCCGGCGAACGTGCGCACACGAGGTGCGCCAGCCTGCCGGCAGGCCGCCGGAGTGTACGCGGGGCCAATCGCACGGTCAATTGGTGCATCTCCCGATCGCGCAGGGCCATCGTTGGGCCGTTCGCGGTTCGTCGTCGAGCCCGAAACCTTCAGGTTGTCTTCACGTTGTCCGCGCGCGTGGCACCCCGGCCGCTCATACGGTGGCGACATCCACTCAGCGAACAGGGAGAACGTCGTGCATGTCCAGATCGTCAACTTCCATCTCGAGGGGATGACCGATCGCGAATACCGCCAGGTCTGCGACGGCTTGGCCCCGGCTTTCGCCGCGCTGCCGGGGCTCGTGTCGAAGACCTGGCTGGCGGATGAACCGAGCAACACCTACGGCGGCGTCTACACATGGCGCGACCGACAGGCCATGGAGGCGTTCGCCCAGACCGACCTGTTCAAGGGCTTCGTGGCCGATCCTCATTTCAGCGACATCACCGCGCGCGACTACGCGGTGCTGGACGGCCCGACCGCCGTGACGCATCGCCCGGCCGCAATCGCGGCCTGATTGACACCGCGCGCAGACTCCGCTGATGACGGTCACCGTCCGCCAGCTCATCGAGGAACGGGCAGCCGGACTCGTCGGCCGCGGGGACGAGCGACAGGTCCTGCACGGGCTGCTCGACGCCGATGGCCCCGTGATCGTCTTCGTCCACGGCCTCGCGGGCGTTGGCAAGTCGACGCTCGTGCAGGCGTTCGCGAACGAGGCAAGGGACCGCAGCGCGACGGTGCTCTACCTCGACTGCCGGGCGATCGAGCCGACCGAGCGGGGGTTCCTCTCGGCGCTCGCGGACGCGACGGGCGTCTCGTCGCCGAGCCCGACGGAGGCGGCGAAGCGGCTCGACAGCCTCGGCGAGCGGGTCGTCCTCGTGCTCGATACCTACGAGGTGTTCCGGCTGTTCGACTCTTGGCTGCAGCAGGCGTTCGTCCCGTCGCTCAGCGACCGCGTCAGGGTGGTCCTGTCCGGACGTGAGCCGCCGATGACCGGCTGGCAGAGCACCTTCGGTCCGCTGTTCCGGGACCTGCCCCTGGGCCGGCTGCCGAGCGCCGACGCCGAGGCCCTGCTTCGCCAGTCGATGGTCGACGCCGCCGATGCCGAACGGATCAATCGTTTCGCCAGAGGGCACCCGCTCTCGCTGCGACTCGCGGCCTCCGCGCTGCAGAACCGCCCAGAGGTGAACATCGAGGCAGTCACCGTCCAGGCGATCGTGGCGGAACTTACGGAGCTGTACCTCGACGGGCTCGATCCGATGACCCGGCAAGCGCTGGACGCGGCGGCCGTGGTTCGCCGGCCCACGGTGTCGCTGCTCGCGGCGATGCTGCCCGACGCCGCGCCACAGGATGCGTTCGACCGCCTGCTGCGCCTCCCGTTCGTGGAGCTGAGCGACGACGGCCTGTTCCTCCACGACACGGTCCGGGAGGCCGTCGCGGCCCATCTGCGCTCGACGGATCCAGACCAGTCGCGGCGATACCGCGCCGCGGCATGGGGGCAGCTCCGCGTCGAGGTTGCGCGGGCGTCGTCGCATGAGCTCTGGCGGTACACCGCGGACCTGCTGTACATCATCCAGAACCCGATCGTGCGCGAGGCCTTCTTCCCGAGCACGGAGCACCTCTACTCGCCGGAGGCCGCACGGCCCGGCGACGGCGCGGAGATCGCCGCGATCGTGGCCCGCTGGGAGCCGGCCGCGTCCGCTGCGGTGCTCGATGCCTGGTGGCGGCGGGAGCCCACGGCGTTCCGGGTCATGCGGGATCGCTCGGGGAGTGTCGTCGGCTTCCATATCCTGGCCGAGCTCGATCACCTGAGCCACGCACTGCTCGACATCGACCCCGTCGCGCGCCGCTGCTGGGACCACCTGCGTCGCGATCCGGTTCCGCGCGGCCAGCGCGTGCTGTTCAACCGGTGCTGGATGGCGCGCGACTTTGGCGAAGCGCCGTCGCCCGTCCAGGCCGCCTGCTGGCTCGACGTCAAGGGCCGATTCATGGAGCTGCGGCCCAACCTGCGACGCATCTACTCCGTCGTCAGGGACATCGCGACGCTCGGACCGATGGTCGCGCCGCTCGGCTTCGCGGCGCTCTCGGGTGAGCCGTCGCAGCTCGACGGCCTGCCGTACTACGCAGCCGTGCTCGACTTCGGCCCGTCGTCGATCGACGGCTGGCTGTCGGTGCTCATCGCGGCGGAGCTTCTGGTCGGCGAGCAGGCACTCCTCGACGTCGCGGAACATCAGCTCGTCCTGGAGGGGCGGCGCGTGGACCTGACGGCGATCGAGTTCGCGCTGATGAGCTACCTCTACGAGCGACCCGGCCAGCTCGTCGACCGGGGAACGCTGCTGCGCGAGGTCTGGGGCACCGACTACGCGGGCGGCAGCAACGTGATCGAGGTGCACGTCGGCTCGATCCGGCGCAAGCTCGGCGCCCGCTCTGCCGCCATCGAGACGGTTCGCGGGACCGGCTACCGGTTCGTTCCCTCGGCCTAGAGGGTCAGGCGACGGGCCAGCGGCCACCGAGCACGAACAGCCAGTACGCGTCTGCGATGGCGACGAGCAGCCAGAAGCCGACGATGTACGTCGGCCGGCGCAGGAAGCACTTCGTCCAGCCCACGCCGAGCGTGATCGCCCGCGCATAGAGGACGACCGCCGTGACCGCCACGATGAGCACGAACAGCGGCGGTCCGAGGACCCAGGCGATCAGCCCGATCGTGCCCATCCGGCAGAACGTGAACGCCAGGCGCTCGTACTTCTCGGGGCGGCTGAGCGTGCGCCGAGGGTATGACCACGGCCCGACCTCGCCCGAATGGTCGACGGTGTCCGTGCTCACGGCCGTACCCCCGATCCCGCGGCGGTCGCCCGCATCACCGGCAGGTCCCGGGCCGCGACCATCCCCTCCGACGTCCGTTTGCGCAGCGCCGCGAACGCCTGGCGGGCACAGAACGGGATCCGCACGGGTTCGTCATCGCCGGTCGAGGCGACGTGGACGCAGCACTGCTGGAGCCGCTCCATGTTCATCGTCCAGGTGTCCATGAACGTCTTCACGCTGATCCGCTTCACCCGCTTGGCGATCGTCTCGACCGGAACCATGTCGCGCTGGACCAGCCAGCGTCCGAGCGTCTTGACGAAGCCGGACACGCCGAGGTCGCACACCTCGCAGATGTCGAGCAGGTGGTCGATCAGCTCCGGCCGGCTGATCAGCGCGGTCTCGGACAGCATCCCCGTCAGCGCCTCCCACAGGGCGTCGTCCGGCGCAAGCCGGTTGCCGTACACCGCCATGTGCTGTTTGAGCTGGTCGCGCCCGATCATCGAGACCACCGATCGGTACTGGCCGTCGTCGCGGCGAACCATGTAGGTGAGCGTGGCGCAGTCAGGATGGCTGCAGGGCAGGGCGATGAAGTCGTCGGCCGATACGCGACCGCCGGTCTGCGCGCCCATCCGCTGGATCGTGCCCGTGGTCGTGGCGCGGTCCATGGGATCGAAGGTGTTCGCGCGGCCCGACCCGAACATCGGCTGGATCGCGACACCCGCGAGGTAGTCGGTGTCGAGCGCCATGTCGACGATGGCCCCGACCTCGTCGTCGTTGACGCCCTTGGCCACGGCCACGGCGAGGGTCGTGAAGATCCGGGCGTCGGTCAGCCGGCGGATCGCGGCATCCTTGATCCCCCGCAGGTCCTCGCCGCGATGCCAGCGGTACGTGGACTCGCGGAAGCCGTCGAACTGGAGATAGATCTCCACGCGGTCGCGCAGCCGGGCGAGCTCGCCCAGGAACGCATCGTCGCGGGCGATCCGGATCCCGTTGGTGTTGAGGACGACGCGGGTGACGCTGCGCTCGGTGGCGGCGCGGACGAGGTCGAGGATCCCCGGGTGGACCGTCGGCTCGCCGCCGGACAGCATCAACGCGTCGACCTTGCCGCCCTCGCGCGCGATCGCGGCATCCAGCGTCCGCATCACCGCCGGCTCGGGGGCATGCCTCCCGACGCCCGGGGCGCTGGCGGCGAAGCAGGTGGGGCACTCGAGATTGCAGGTTTCTGTGACGTCGATCAGCACGAGGCAGCTGTGCTGGGTCTGCAGGTCGCCCAGACCGTCGAGGTAGCCCATCGGGATTGGCCGCGTGTTGGCGGGCCGGTCCGGGACGACCTGGCGGGTGGGAATGCGCCATTGCTGGAGGTCCTCCCACAGCGCGCCGTCCTCCTCGTACAGCCCGATGACCTCGCCATGCCCGCGGCGGCAGATGCGCCGCAGGTAGACCCGCCCGTGCATCGCGATCAGGTTTCCCTGGAGCACGTCCATCTCATAGTCCAGGTCGCGCTCGGGATCCTCCTCGAAGCAGCGTGGGCACACGGTCAGAACCATGCGCAGCGGCGTCCATGCGTTGAGGGGCAGGGTCAACGGTCCGGACCTCCGTCAGCTGATCGATTGGGTGACGGACACGCAGGTGCCGGCGATCGCGAACAGGATCAGCATCGGCACCAGGGCGAAGGCGACGACCCGACCGGTGTCGGCGCGCCGCAGCCAGCCCGTCGACCGCGCGATCACGATGGCGATGATCCCGGGGATGAACAGCGCGACGGCAAGGACCCCGGCGAGGAGCGCGACCGGGCTGTACGTTCCGCCACCACTGGGGACGATCGCGAGCAGGGTGACCAGCAGCCAGGTCGCGACGTAGGCGATGCCGATGATCGCGGTGGTCTGGCCGCGCCGGTCCCGGCGTCCCGCCGCGGCGTCCTCGGCCTCGACCGTCGCCCACGCGGCCGCGATCGCCTCCGGCGAGTGACCCTGCTCCAGGAGGCGCTGATCCAGGGCCTCGCGCGTGTAGCGAGTCCCATTCGCGCGCAGGTAGGCGGCGATGTCGCCGGTGGGCTCGGGCATGGGATACGCCGTCGACCAGCTGGGGCGCGGCTCGTCGGGGGGTCGGGGCGGGCCCTCAGTCATCGTGTCGTCTCCTTTGCTAGAGATCGGCCGAAGCGGGCGCGATCGCCGGCGGCGCCTCTGGGACGCGATAGATGCCGCGACGTGCCTCGCGAACGAAGTGGGCGACCAGCAGCATGACGCACGGGATCAGCACAAGTTGCGGCCCCGTGAGGCCGATGGCCTGGACCTCGTTGCCCCGGACGAACTCGACGCCGAACCGGAAGATCGCGGCAGCCAGGAGGTACGCCTTGAGCAGATCGCCCTGGACCGTGACTCGCGGCCGCGCCCAGATCAGGACCGGGATCGCGACCAGGTTGAACGCGATCTCGTACAGCATCGAGGGATGCATCGGCAGCAGGCAGTCGGGGCAACGCGCGAACGCGGCGGCCGCGGCCGGATCGACCGTCATGCCCCAGGGCAGGGTGGTCGCGGTGCCCAGGGGGAGCTCGGTCAGGAAGCACCCGACGCGGCCGATGGCCATCGCGATCGGCAGCGCGAGGACGTAGGCGTCGCCGGTCGAGCGCGTGTAGCCCAGGCTGCGCTTGGTGAGGACGCCACCGACGTAGCCGCCGATCAATGCCCCGACGACGCTCTTGTTGCCGTGCATCAGCACGTAGGACAGCGGCGCCCCGGCGTCGATCGCCCGGCCCATGTCGTCGAAGCTCTCCCAGCCCGTCACGAGTCGCGCGCCGAGGATTCCGCCCAGCAGCACGCCGAGCGAGACCATGGCGATGCGCCCGTCCATCCAGCCCCGGCGTCTCAGGTCGGCCCAGTAGATCCCGAAGCCGACGACGACGGCCAGCACGGCAAAGACGTCGTGGGTGCCGAGGACGAACGGCCCGGACTGCCAGAGGACGGGGACCATTGGATCGGCATTCTGGGGGGCCGCCGGCCAGCCGTCCATGCGGAATCGCCGCGGGCTCGGCGTCGCACCGACCAGCACCCGCTAGGATCAGCCGACGATGGAGACCCTGATCGACCTGCTCGAGGACGCGGCCGCCCGCTTCGCGGACCGCAACGCGCTCGGGCTGCGCACGGACGACGGGTCGACGTGGCACTGGACGTACGCGGAGCTCGTGCGCCGCAGCCGGATCGCCGCCTGGCGCCTGCGGGCGCTGGGCCTCAAGCCGGGCGATCGCGTGCTCACCTGGTCGCCGTCGACGCCCGCGCTGCCGGCCGCCTATTTCGGCGCGATGTATGCGGGCCTCGTCTTCGTACCCCTCGACGCCCGAATGGCACCGGACACCGTGGGCCGCATCGTCGAGCGGTCGGGCGCCGTCCGCCTCCTGCTCGGCAGCGGCCGGGACGCCCCCGACCCCCGCGAGGTCGAGCTGGAGCATTTCCCGACTTCGATCGTGGAGGACCTGTCTGCCGACCCCGACGACACCTTCCCGGCCGATTGGGAGGCCCAGCTCGCGGCGTGGGACCGGCCCAGGCCCGCCGACATCTTCGAGCTGGTGTTCACGTCCGGGACCACGGGCAACCCCAAGGGCGTGATCCTGACCCACGCCAACGTGCTGGCCGGGGCGATGTCGTTCCACGGGATCATCAACCCGATGGAGCACCGGATCGTGTCGCTGCTCCCCCTGTCCCATGCCCTCGAGCAGGCCGTCTCGCTGTACTACGCGCTCAACGTGGGCGCTGACGTCCTGTACGTCCGGAGCCGCAACCCGCGGGTGATCTTCGACTCGCTGCGCGCGCACCGGGTCACGAGCATGGTCCTCGTCCCCCAGGTGCTGGACCTGTTCTGGAGCGCGATCGAGCGCGAGGTCGAGAAGCAGGGCCGGACGGCGACGTTCGCCCGGCTGCGGTCGGTCGCCCGGCGGATGCCGTACTCGGTCCGGCGCGTGCTGTTCCGCAGCGTCCACAGCCAGTTCGGCGGCGGCCTGCGGCTGTTCGCGACCGCCGGCGCGTTCCTGCCGCCCGCGCTCCAGCAGGCCTGGGAGGACATGGGCGTGATCGTCCTCCAGGGATACGGCGCGACGGAGACCTTCGCGGGCGCCGCGACGACGATGAACGACCACCCGCTGGGCTGCGTGGGCTGGCCGCCCAAGCCGCTGGAGATGCGGATCGTCGAGGACGGCGAGATCCAGTTCCGCGGCCCCAGCCTGACGCCCGGCTACTGGAACGACCCGGAGGCGACGAAGGCCGCGTTCACCGACGACGGCTGGTACATGTCGGGCGACCTCGGCGCCTACGACGGCGAGGGCCGGCTCCACCTCCACGGGCGCAAGAAGGACATCATCGTCCTGCCCAACGGCTTCAACGTGTTTCCCGAAGACCTGGAGAACGCGCTCCGGATCGCCGGCATCCGCGACTCGGTGGCGATCGAGACCCGGGCCGGGCGGATCGAGGCCGTCGTGCTGGCGCCCGGGACGCACGCCGTGCCGGGGGACGCGCGCGCGACGCCGGCGATCGAGGCGGCCTCGCCCGAGGAGGTGCGCCGCCAGATCGACGCCTCGGTCAAGGCGGCCAACGCCTCGCTGGGACCGAACCAGAAGATCGCGGGCTGGCGCGTCTGGCCCGAGGCCGACTTCCCGCGCACCCACACGTTCAAGGTCAGGCGGGATCGCGTCCGAGCGTGGGCGGCGATCAGCGAGCCGCTACCGGTGACCGAAGAGGCGTAGGCGCCGTTCAGGACGACGTGACGGGCTGGCCGATCGTGTCCAGGGTCGCGGCGAGGCGCGCCATCTCCGGATCGGGCGAGACCTGCGGGGACCAGGAGAAGAAGACCAGGGTGGAGCCGACGCGTCGGAGCACGAACTGCGCGTCACGCGGGTACTGGATCGCGCCCGTCCCCGAGCCCAGGTAGGCCGCGAAGTCCTTGCCCACCCGATCGGCCTCGCCGTTGCTCGGCAGTTCGTAGATCACGATGTAGCCCTTGTCGGGGTCGTCCGCGAGCACGGCCTGGACGGTGCGCCGCGGAACGTTGATCAGCGCCGGGCTCTCGCCGGGGCGGTACGGGGACTGGGGGTCGACCACCTGGAAGTTCGCGTCCGTGAGCGTCTGGGTCACGAGGTCGTGTGTGTACCGGGCGGCGTCGCCGGTCGGCGGGATCGTCGCGGCAGCGGTGGACCCGCCGATCCCGATGCCGAGCGCCTGGGCGGCGATCAGCACGACCCCGAGGAGGAGTCCGCCGATGCCGACGAGGGCGAACCAGGCGGGCGGCCCGCCCCGTCGCTCGCCGTCGGTCGCGGGAGCGGTCATCGCTCGCTCATCCGGGCGGCCAGGTCATCGGCCGTCCGCCGAGCAGGTGGAGGTGGAGATGGTCGACCGACTGGCCTGCGTCGCTGCCGACGTTGGTGACGAGACGCCAGCCGCCGCCCAGGCCCTCGTCGCGCGCGATCCGGGCGGCGACGGCGAACAGGCGCCCGAGCAGGGGGCCGTCGGCCTCGACCAGGTCCGCGGCGGAGGCGATGTGCGCGAGCGGGAGCACCAGCACGTGGGTCGGCGCCTGGGGATTGATGTCGCGGATCGCGAGGACGAGGTCGTCCTCGTGGACCTTGGTCGCCGGGATCTCGCCCGCGGCGATGCGGCAGAACAGGCAGTCAGCGGGCATGGTCGGGTACTCCCTGCGCGACGACCGGGAGCATGGTCCGCAGGGCCTGGCTCGGCGGGTCGATCGCGACGATCTCGCCGATCACGCGGTCGGCAGACTCGCCGTCGATGCCGATCCGGCGGACAGTGACGATGGCGTTCTCGAGGTCCGCGGGATCGCCCCGGCGTGGCGCGACCGCCGTGAGGACGTGGTCCTCCGCGTGGCCAACCCATCGGCGGTCGGGCAGCCTCGTCTCCGCCAGGACCCGGGTCACCGTCCCGAGGCCAAGCCTCGCGAAGGCTGCCCGAGCATCCGCGGCCACCGCCAGCAGCTCGCCCGCGCGGGCCTTCTTCGTCCGCTCGTCGACCTGCCCGGCCATCCGCGTCGCCGGCGTCCCGGGCCGCGCGGAGTAGCGGAAGACGTGCAAGCCCGCGAACCCGGTCTGGCGCACGAAGGCGACGGTCCGCGCGAACGCGGCGTCGTCCTCGGTCGGGAAGCCCGCGATGACGTCGGCGTGGACGGCGAGGCCGGGGATGGCCCGCCGGGCCGACTCGACGACCCGCGTGTAGTCCGCGCCCAGGTAGCGGCGGCCCATCCGGCGCAGGACGCCGTCGTCGCCCGACTGGAGCGGCAGATGCAGGTGGGGCAGCGTCCGCGGGGCGCCGTCGCGCCAGGTCGCGAGCAGCTCGTCGTCGACGTGCTGGGGCTCGATCGAGCTGAGGCGAATCCGCTCGACGGGCGTCTCGGCGAGGATCCTCCGGACGAGCCCGGCCAGTGTGAGGGCGGATCGCGCGTGGGCGCCGCGATGGCCGCGCTCCGACCATCCGCCGTCGTAGGTGCCGATGTTGATCCCGGTGAGCACGATCTCGCGGTGGCCGGCGGCGAGGGCGCGGCGGACGTCGCCGATGACCGCCTCGGGCTTGAGCGACCGCTCCCCGCCACGGGCCGCCGGGATGATGCAGTAGGTGCAGAAGAACGAGCATCCGTCCTGGACCTTGACGAACGCCCGGGTGCGCTCGACGGTCGCGCGATCGTCCGCGATCCCGTCGATGGTCGCTCCCGCCGGCTCCACGCCGGAAAGGGTCGGCAGCGGGCGGCCGTCGTGGCCCTCCGCGCCAAGCAGCGCCTCGAGCTCGGCCAGGAACGCGGCCTTGCCGTCGTTGCCCACCAGGCGCGCGTCGGCGTCGACGGCCGCAAACGCCTCGGGGCCAACCTGGACGGAGCAGCCCGTGACCACGATCTCGGCACGCGGGTTCGCCCGCCGAGCCCGTCGAACGGCGGCGCGTGACTTCTCGTCGGCCGTCGCCGTGACCGTACACGTGTTCACGAGGACCAGGTCCGCGGCGCGATCCGGGCCGACGAGCGAGACGCCGGCCTCGCGCAGCAGGCGCGCCGCCCCCTCCATCTCCGACTGGTTGACCTTGCAGCCGAGGTTGACGATCGCCGCCGAGCGGGGCATCACCACAGCTGGGGCTTCGTCGACATCAGGAAGGCGATCAGCCCGACGGCCGACGTGAGCCCATAGGCGAGGTACCGCTGGCGCCGAGCGCGGTCGCGCCAGGCAACCCGATCCGCGTCGGTCTGGATGCCATCGCGCGACTGGAGCTGCCGGAGGGCCGGACGCTGGATCACGAACGCCACCAGCGCGGCGACGGCGTACGTGGCCAGGCTCACGAGGAGCCACGGCTGCTCGAGCATCCGCGGACCGAGCACGACGATCATCGCGATGCCGGTCAACGCGAGCCCCACGCCGATCACGACGGTGCCGTGCGTCTGGACGGCAGACAAGCCGCGGACCACGCGCCCCGGCTGGTCCGGCGTCGCGTTGGGCGCCACCGACCGGGTACGCAGGGTGAACGGGAGCAGGAGGGCCGGGACCAGCAGGCAGATCGCGAGCGTGATGTGCGTCACGAGGATCGCCGGGAACAGCGACGAGAGGTCGGGCATCGGAGCGTGATCGTAGCGCAGCGGGGCCGTTTCACCCTTGCCGCGGACCTGTGACCTGGGGGCACCAACATCGCGTCCTGGGGTGGCGCCCAGGCCGAATCCGGCCCATCGTGGACCCCCTCGGGTCTTGTGCGTGCCTCGGAGGCACGCACGATCAACGAGGCACGTCCCCACCTCGGCCGTGGAGCCGATCTGCGTGCCCTGCGGACACGCTGAGCCACAAGCGTCGCCGTTGGGGCGAGGTTCGGGCCTGACAGGCACGGCGAGACCGAGGCGGCGTCGTCCGGGGGCAAGCCCGGCCCACGAGGCACAGAGGGTCGCCGATACAGGCAGCCGTCAGCCCGGGCGACGGAGCTCGAGCGCCACCCAGTCCCCCTCCTCCCACCGATTGGCGATCTCCATGCCGCGCGACCAGAACGCCCTGGCGACCTCCGCCTCGCGGTTCTCGAAGATCCCGGAGGCGAGCAGCGTCCCGCCCGGTCGCGTGTCTGTGAGAAGCCCGTCGGCGAGCCCGATCAGCACCGAGGCGATCAGGTTGGCGAGCACGACGTCGAATGGCCCATCGCCGCTGGGCGAGCTGCCCGCGCGCGCCTGCACGCGGCGCGCGACCCCGTTGCGCTTCGCGTTGGCCGTCGTGGCATCGACGGCGATGTCGTCCACGTCCAGCGCGAGCACGCGCCCGGCGCCCAGCCGGGCGGCCGCGATCGAGAGGATCCCCGAGCCGGACCCCACGTCGAGCACGCGCGCTCCTCCCGCCTCGTCTCCCAGCAGCCCCCGGTCCGCCATCGACTCCAGCGCGGCCAGGCACAGCCGGGTCGTCGGGTGGAGCCCCGTCCCGAACGCCATGCCTGGGTCGAGCGCGATGACCACGTCGCCGGGCTCGCGATGGTGCCGCCGCCACGTCGGCCGGATCACGATCCGGCGGCCGACCCGGAGCACCGGAAAGTGCGCCTTCCAGGCGTTGGCCCAGTCAGCCTCCTGGACGAGCCGGGCCTCGAGGTCGCCGATCGGCCGCAGCCCGAACGCCTGGAGATGGCCGAGATCGCGCTCCGCCAGCTCGACGGCGACACGAAGTCCCGCGACATCGATGACCGGCAGGTGCGCGCGGACCAGCGCCGGCCGGGCGATGTCGACCCGCGCCGCCAAACCCTCGTCGACCAGCTCGAACGCCGGCTCGACGCTCGTCCCGCCCGGCGCCGCCCGCGACAGGATCTCGGAGACGGCCTCGACGGCCTCGTGATCGGCGGCGATCGAGAGCTCCAGCCACGTACCGGGGACGGCGGCCGCGGCGTCGAGGTCGATGCCCGTCAGCGCGTCGGAGGACGGCGCCGGGGTCAACCCAGGCCCAGCTTCTCGCGCAACCCGCCGTGCGGATGGACGGTTTCCCCGCCCTCCGCCGCGTACTCCTCGAGCAGCTCGCGCTGGCGCTTGCTGAGCTTCGTCGGGACGACGACGTTGGCGATCACGTGGAGGTCGCCCCGGACCGACTGCCGCCGAAGATGTGGCGCGCCTCGGCCGCGGAGGCGGATCTCGGTGCCGGGCTGGGTCCCGGCCTTGATCTCGACCTCGGCATCCTCGCCGTCGACCGTGGGGACCTTGATCTTGGTGCCCAGCGCCGCCTGCGCGATCGAGAGGTCAGCCTCGTAGTAGAGCTCGGTGCCCTCGCGGGTCAGGGACGGGTGCGGCGCCACGTGAACGGCGACATACAGGCTCCCGGGCGCGCCGCCGCGGGGTCCCACCTCCCCCTCGTTCGACAGCCGGATCTGGTGGCCCTCGTCGATGCCGGCGGGGATCGCCACCCGAAGCGTGCGCTTGCGCTCCGTGCGACCGTCCCCGTGACATGTCTCGCACGGGCTCTCGACGATCTTTCCCTCGCCATGGCAGCGCGGGCACGCGGACACGTTCACCATCTGGCCGAGCATCGTCTGGCGCACCGACCGGATCTCGCCCCGGCCCTTGCACTGCGGGCATTGGATGGGCGTCGTGCCCGGCTTGGCCCCGGTCCCCTCGCACGTCTCGCACCGGCCCAGGACCGGGAACTCGATCTCCTTCTCGACCCCCAGGACGGCTTCCTGGAACGTGATCCGCAGGTCGTAGCGCAGGTCCGAACCGGTCTGCGGCCGCGCCGCGCGGCGAGAAGCCCCGCCGGCCGCTCCGCCGAAGAAGGCATCGAAGATGTCGGAGAAGTTGCCGAAACCGGCGTTCGCGAAGCCGGCGTCGCCGCCCGCGCCGGACACCCCCGCCTTGCCGAACATGTCGTAGGCCTGGCGGCGGCTGGGATCGGAGAGGACCTGGTAGGCCTCGTTGATCTCCTTGAACCGCTCCTGCGCCTCGGGCTGCGTGTTGACGTCCGGGTGCCACTGCTGGGCGAGCTTGCGGAACGCACGCTTGATCGCGGCGTCGTCGGCGCCCCGCTCGACGCCGAGGACCTCGTAGTAGTCGCGTTCACTGACCATGGGCGGTGCGAGTGTACGGGAGGTGCGGGCTCGAGCCGGATCGGGCGGCTCGGACGCTCGCCGTCGGGCGTCACGACCGAGATGGGGGTGCTCCGCGGCGTCCTACGCCACGGACAAGGCCACGGCGCGCTCGAGAACCGCGACAAGCATGGGCGTCGTCAGCCGGCCGGTGAACGTGTTCTGCTGGCTCGGGTGGTAGGTGCCGACAAGGGTGTAGGGCCCGATCGAGGACTCGGCGCCGTGGGCAAACCGCGGCTTCGGGCTCGGCGTCTCGTGACCGAGCTGGGCGAGCGCCTTGAGTGCCGCATCCCAGCCGATGGCGCCGAGGGCGACGATGACCCGGAGCTCCGTGAGCAGCTCGATCTCGCGGACGAGGTACGGCCGGCAGGCCGCCTGCTCGTCGATCGTCGGCTTGTTGGCCGGTGGAGCGCAGCGGACGGCAGCCGCGACTCGCACGATGCTGAGCGTCAGGCCATCATCGGCCCGGCGGCTCACCGGGCGGTCCGCCAGGCCAACCTCGAACATCGCGCGCCACAGGAAGTCGCCCGAGGCGTCGCCCGTGAACACGCGCCCGGTCCGGTTGCCACCATGCGCGGCTGGAGCGAGGCCGACGAGCAGGATCTTCGCGCGCGCGTCGCCAAAGCCCGGGACCGGCCGGCCCCAGTACGACTCATCCCGGAAGCGCGCGACCTTGACCCTCGCCTGCTGCTCGCGCCACGCGACCAGGCGCGGGCAGGCGAAGCAGTCCGAGATCGACGCGTCGAGCATCGGGAGGTCGCGGGCCGCAGCCGCCGCGCGCGCCGGCTTGGTGTGTGGCACGTCGGGATGCTACCGGCCGCAAAACGACGCGGTCCGCGATGCTACATTCCGCCAGGATCGAGGCTTGCAACCGCAACGAGGGACGGCATGGCAACGACGGGTGGCTTGATCCGTGTTCTGGCCTGGCTCCTGGCGATCAGCCTCGCCGCTGCCAGCCTCCTGTACGCAGTGGTCCAGTTCGACGTCGTCGCTGCACAGCCAAACCTCCCGGACAACACGGGTCTGGTCGACATCCTCGTCGCGCAGGGCGACCACCTGCGCCAGACATGGGCGGTCGATCTCGCCTCGAACCTGCTTTACGCCCTCGGCTTCCTCGTCGTGGTGCTGATCGCGCGGCCCCTCGGCAGCCTCGTCCGACCGGGTGACGCCCGCGCCGGCGCCATCACCGGCGTGTTCATCGCTGCCGGTACGGTTGGCATCGTCGGCCAGCTCATCTACGTCGGCGCGCACGACGTGATCAACGCGATCGCCTATTGCGACTGCGGCTTCAAGGAGCAGGAGGTGATCAGCCAGGCCTGGGCACGATTCCTCGTCGATGGCGCCGTCAGCTGGCTGATCAATGGCGTGGGCATCATGCTGCTCGTCGGCTTCGCCGCGACCGGGGCAGCGATCGGGGGCGTGTCGATGCCCAGCGGCTGGCGGATGCTCTCGTGGCTGATCGCGCTGGCCTTCCTGGTGAGCGTGATCGTCGGGGTGGTCGGCGTTGATGATCCGGTCGGGCCGATCCTGCTCATCATCGAGACCGGGGTCTTGATCCCCGTTTGGGCCATCTGGCTCGCGCTTCGCGCGAGCGACGCCGCGATCGCCGCCGCTACTTGAGCAGCAGGCGGTCCAGCCGCTTGGAGACCACCCACAGGCCCACGAGGCCCATCACCGTCAGGTACACGACGTGGATGAGGATCCCGGGCCCGATGTCGCCCAGCGTCAGCGACCGGATCAGGTCGACGCCCTGGTACAGCGGCGTGATGCGGACGAACAGCTGGAGCGCGGGCGGATATGCCGTGATCGGGTAGAACGTGCCACTGAACAGGAACATCGGCAGCACAACGAGCTGGATGAGGTCGAAGTCCTGCCACGTGCGCATGAACGTCGTCGCGGCCATCCCGGCCGCCGCGAAGGCGAACGCGAGCAGCGTCGCGGCCGGCACGGCGAGCAGCGCCCAGGGCGAGGTGACCAGCCGGAGGACGAGGATCACGACCATGAACCCGACCGCATACAGCGTCGCCCGGATCACGGCCCAGCCGATCTCGCCCAAGGCGACGTCACCGGCGCCGAGCGGGGTCGCCAGGACCGCGTCGTAGGTCTTCTGGTAGTTGAGCTTGAAGAACACGTTGAACGTGGACTCGGTGATCGCACCGTTCATCGAGGCCGTCGCGAGCAGCGCCGGCGCCACGAACTGCGCGTACGAGATCGTGGTGCCGTTGGGTCCCGGCACGGCTCCGATCATGCCGCCGATCCCGACGCCGATCGCGAGCAGGTAAAACAGCGGCTCGAAGAAGCCCGACAGGATGACCATCCAGCCGCGCCGGTAGACGTAGACGTTGCGCTCGATGAGCAGCATCGAGCGGCGGCTGCCGAGCCCCATCGGGAGCACCCGGGGAAGGGCGACGAAGCCGCTCATGCGGACACCACCGTCACTTCTCGAGCTGCCGGCGGTACATGACGAACATCGCCACGATGCCCGCGGCCGCGAGCGTGGCCAGGATCAGGAGGTGGGCGAGGTTGAGCCACGGGTTCTCCCACACGATCCCGAGCGACAGGGCCCGGGCGAGCGCGACGCCGTGCCACAGCGGCAACAGCCATGCGATCCACTGGATCTGGGCCGGCAGCTGGTCGATCGGGAAGAACGTGCCCGAGAACAGGAACAGCGGGGTGATGCCGAAGCGCCAGATGGCGTTGAACGCCGTCGTGTCGCGCTGCGTGGTCATGTAGCTCGCGATCCACGAGGCGAATGCGAGTCCGGTCAGGGTCGCGACGGGGATGGCGAGGACGATGCCGGCCGTCGGTGCCGCGCCGAACAGGACGATCACGATCGCGAAGATCGTCGCGACGATCGTCGCCCGGGTGGCGATCCACGCGATCTGGCCGAACGCGATCGCGTGCGGCGTGAGCGGCGCGGCGTACATCGCGTGGTAGCGGCGCTGCCAGTGGAAGCCGCCGAGGACCGGGAAGGTGGCCTCGAACGCCGAACCCTGCATGACCGTCGACACGAGCAGAGCCGGGGCCAAAAACTGGATGTACGGCACGCCCTGCAGCGAGGCCGGGTTCGCCTGGTTGACGTAGGCGCCGAGGCCGATGCCCATCGCGATCAGGAACAGGACGGGCTGGGCGAAGTTGCCGAAGATCGAACCGCGCCAGGTCCGCCGATAGAGCAGCCACATGTGCTCGTATGCGGCCAGTCCGGCGCGCACGACGTTCTGGCGCGGGACGTCATCGCCGCGGAGGGGCGCGGTCGGCGTCGCGGCGGTCACTCGATCAGGCTCCGCCCGGTGAGGCGCAGGAAGACGTCCTCGAGCGAGCTCCGGCGGACGAGCACGGTCTCGGGGCGAAGACCCCGGTCATGGACGGCGACCGCGGCCGCCTCGCCGTCCTCGGAATAGATCAGCACGCGATCCGGCAGGCGCTCGATGCGCTCGCCGACACCATCGAGCTGGCCATCGAGCGCGTCATGCACATCCAGCGGGAAGCGGAGCTCCGTGACCTCGCGGGTCGAGTACTGCTCGATGAGCTCGCGCGGCGATCCCTCGGCCACGATCCTCGCCTTGTCCATCACGACCAGGCGGTCGCACAGCTGCTCCGCCTCGTCCATGTAGTGGGTCGTCAGGACCAGCGTCACGCCGCGCTGCTTCAGCCGATACAGACGATCCCAGAGCAGGTGGCGGGCCTGTGGATCGAGGCCGGTCGTCGGCTCGTCGAGCAGCAGGATTGACGGTTCGTTGATCAGCGCCCGAGCGATCGTCAGGCGCCGCTTCATGCCGCCCGAGAGTGGCTCGACGCGGTCGTTCGCCCGCTCGCTGAGCTGGGTGAACTCGAGCAGCTCCTGCGCCCGGCGCGAGGCCTCGGCCCGCTTGAGCCCGAAGTAGCGCCCGTAGATCACGAGGTTGTCCATCACGGAGAGCTCGGTGTCGAGCGTGTCCTGCTGCGGGACGACGCCCAGGCGCCCACGGATGCGCGGGCCATCGGCATCGGGATCGAGGTCCAGGATGCGCAGCGTGCCCGCCGACACGGGCGACACGCAGCCGATCATCCGCATGGTGCTCGTCTTGCCCGCGCCGTTGGGCCCGAGGAAGCCGAAGCTCTCGCCGGGCGCGACGTTGAAGTCGATCGCGTCGACCGCTGTGAACTCGCCGAACCGCTTGGTCAGGCCCCGGGCGTGGATGAGCGGCGCGGGGCCGGGATCGTCGGACATGGGCGGCCGATGGTACCCCCGTCGATTGGCCGGGTCATGTCATCAATCGACGGCCGATGAAGGATCTTGATCCCGCCGACGTCATACTCGGCAGCGCGGGAGGTCCCCGCGCCGGGATGAGGGGTCGGCGTTGGCGTCCGAGCTCGTCGAGCGCGCGCAGCGAGGCGATCACGAGGCATTCGATGCGCTCGCGACCGCCGCGTATCCGCGCCTGTTCGCGATCGCGAGACGGATCCTGCGCGATGGGTACGCGGCGGAGGATGCGGTCCAGGAGACGCTCGTGCGGGCGTGGCACGAGCTTCGTGGCCTGCGCGATCCCGACCGGTTCGACGCCTGGCTGCACCGCCTCCTCGTCAACGCCTGCAGGGACCAGGTCCGGCGCCTCCGGCGACGGCCATTCGAGGTTCCGGTGCTCGCCATCGACCAGCCCTCGGTGGAGGACCACCTGGGCCAGCTCGCCGATCGCGACGAGCTGGAGCGCGCCTTCCTGGAGCTCAGCGTGGAGCAACGGGCGGCGCTGGTGCTGACCCACTACGTCGGCCTGTCGGCTGCCGAGGTCGGCGGCATCCTCGGCATCCCGGTCGGCACCGTCTACTCGCGGCTGCACTACGGCGCGCGCGCCATGCGCGAGGCCATCGTGGGCTCGGCCGAACCGTCGATGGCGAGCCCGGAGGCGGGAGGATGAGCGACGCGCCCGACCGGATCCTCGTCGAGTGGCTGATCGACCGCGTCGATCAGCCCCCTCGCCACGGCCTGGAGCGTGCGTTGGCTGCCACGCGCCGGACCAACCAGCGGCCTCGCTGGACGTATCTGCGAACGTGGTTCGCGCCCACCGGCGTGCTGGGATCGGTCATGGCCCGCTACGCCGTCATTACCGTCCTCGTCGTCGTGTCCGCCACCGCGGTGCTGGGCTTCATGGTCCGGCAGGGCGGGGTCGGCGGCCCAACGGGACCCATCGCACCGGCGATGCCATCGCCCTCCCCGTCCGCATCCCCAGAGCCGACCCCAACCCCGTCGCCATCCCTGTCGCCCGGGTACGGATCCGCGCCACCCGACTGGCCGACCCCGGGACCATTCGCCCCGGCGACGCCGTTCCCCGACCCGGCCGGTTCGCCGATCCCATCTGACCTGATCGGACGCGTCTACAACGCGAACCCGATGGAGACGCAGGGCAACCAGGCGCTGGTGCTCACCCTCCGGTCGGCGGACGATCCGCATTGCGTCGCGATGTTCGACGGCCGCAGCACGTGCTTCACGATCCTGTGGGCCCCCAACTATCCCAAGCACATCTTCGACCCGGGGGTCCGGGGTCCCGCCCGCCTCGTCGGGGAGAACCTCGTCCTCGGCTTCGCCCTCGTCCCCAATGACCTCGCGTGCGAAGGCACGTCCTCGACGTACGCCGTCTCCCCCGACGGCTGGACCTTGAGCGGTATCGACGTCCCCGCGTGCTCCTTCCCGGGCTTCGTCCGGCACTGACCACACGCCCCGATCGGGGCATCAGGAGGCTCCCATGACCAGACCCTTCTATGCGCGCGCCCTCGGCGTCGCGACGCTCGTGCTCGTCGCGGCCGCCTGCGGGGCGACGTCGAGCAGTAGTCCGTCCGCCGCGTCTACCCTGCCGCCCGCCACCCCCGTGCCAGCCCCGTCGACGGCGGTCGCGTCGCCGTCGACCGGGGCCGCGACGACGTTCGACACGACGTCCCTCGGCGCCGACTTCGACCTGCCGCTGGCGATCACCCTGCCCGCCGACTGGAAGGCGCTGCCACCGCCGGACTTCGGGCCCGCGGGCACGTTCACGTTCGTTCACACCGGTGACCCGGCTAGCGACGATTCCCAGTGGTGGGGCCCGGACATGGACCTCGTCGCCGGCGCGTCCGTCGCCGATCCCGCCGACATGGGCAAGCCGGTCGCTGCCGGCGATGCCAAGCTCCCGTGGCCGGCCAGCTACCTCGACTATCTCGCGTCGCTCCCCGGCGTCACGGTCGTGGAGGCGCCCCGACCCGTCACGGTCGGCGGGGTGGTTGGGCGGCAGATCGTGGTCAAGACACCGCCGATGCACCCGACCATCTTCCTCAAGGGGGACACCATGTGGCTGGGCGGTGGCGCGGCCGGGTTCGACCGTGCCGGGGTACGGGACGTCATCGAGCTCACCGTCGACGGCACGCCGCTGCTCATCAGCTACGGCGAAGATCCGGCGCTGTTCGACCAGCGCCGGCCGCTGGTCGATGCCATCGTCCAGTCGATCCAGTTCAACCCAGCCGGCTGACCACGGGCGAGCCTGACCTGCAGCACCGGCCCCCAAGGGGTCAGCCCGACGACTCCTGGGGGCTGGTCGGACTCGCGGCGGCGCCTACCGCGCCCGCGTGGGCGATGTTGTCGAACTGGCGCCACAGCACGAGGACGAGGATCGCAGACCCGACGAATCCGAACCAGAACGGCGCGGTGATGCCGTAGGTCCGAGCGAGCAGGCCGCCGATCGGCGTCCCGATCACGATGCCGAGGAACACCCCGACCGTGTACACGCCGGTCACCCGTCCCAGCAATGCGTCGGGCACCGCGCGTTGCCGGACGGCGGTTGCCGTCGTGCCCCACACCAGCTCGTGAGCGCCAAAGACGACGAATGTCGCGAGCGCGATGACCGGAGAGGTCGTCAGCGCAAGGACGAGGTGAGTCAGGGTCTCGATCACGAGCCCGCCGCGCATGATCGTTGCGAGGGCGAAACGTCGCTCGAGGCGCCCGTACAGGGTGGTGCCGACGATCCCGCCCACCGCCATGGCCGTCGTCAGGAGCCCGAAGCCGACGGCCGTCATGCCCAGCCGCTCGCTCGCATACAGGACGAGCACGGACCAGGCCGCCCCAAACGTGACGTTGAACGCGACGATGGTGAGCGCGAGGGTCCGCATCGCCGGATGCCCCAGCAGCCAACGAAGGCCCTCCGCGAGGTCGGCGCGGATCGTGGAGCGCCGGGACGCGACCGCCTGGTCCGGCGGCGCGTGCACGATCCGCAGCACGAGGATGGCACCCAGGGCGAAGCACGCCGCGTCGGTGGCGAACGGCAGGGCCATCCCGGCGACGAACAGCGCAGCACCGATCGGCGGCGCCACGAGCTGGTTGGTCAGCAGCGTGATGCCCGACAGCCGGGCGTTCGCAACGCCGAGGTCCTCGCGCCGCACGAGTCTCGGCAGGAGGCTGCTGCTGCCGACGTCGGCGAACGTTTCGGTGGTGGCCAGGATGAACAGGGCGGCGAGGACGATCGCGATGCTGACCGACTCGTTGACGACCGTGAATGCGAGCAGAGCCAGGACGACCGCCCGAACCACGTTGACGACGGCGATGATCCGGCGGCGATCGAACCGGTCCGCGACGACGCCCGCGAAAAGCCCGAACAGCAGCGGTGGCAGCGTCTCGCTCAGGAGCGTCAGCGAGACGAGCAGCGGATCCCTGGTCAGCGAGGCGACCAGCAACGGACCCGCCGCCAGCGCGACCCCGTCGCCAACGTTGGTCAGCGTCGAGGCGGCGAGCAGCCAGCGGAAGCTCCCGCCGAGTCGGGACGGGGCGAGGGTCTCGACGGCGCGGGCGATCGGGGACGGCACGCCCCGAGGGTACCGGCGGGTCAGCCCCTCGGAACGGTCCCCACGTGGAGGGTCACGATCCCGCCAGTCAGCCCCCGCCAGTGGACGTCGACGAGGCCGGCGTCGCGCATCACCTCCGCCACCCGCTCCGGCGATGGGTAGGCGCGCACGCTGCGGACGAGGTAGCCATAGGCGTCGCCCTGCCCGGCGACCCGCCCGATCAGGGGGACGATGCGGTCGAACCACCAGCGCATGAACCGGGCGAGGCGGCTGCGCGGCCTGGCGATCTCGAGGCACAGCACGCGGCCGCCGGGCCGGACGGAGCGCGCCATCTCGGCGAAGCCCTGCCGGTAGTCGGGCAGGTTGCGCATGCCGAAGGCGATCGTCGCGGCGTCGAACGAGCCGTCGTCGGTCGGCAGGGCCAGGGCGTCGCCGACCACGTACTCGAGGCCGATGCGATCGCCGTACTGGCGCTGCGCGATGTCGATCATGCCGGGCGAGATGTCCACGCCCAGGACGTGACCGCCGGGCTGGACGCGCTTGTGGAGGTCGGCGGCGACCTTGCCGGTGCCCGACGCGACGTCGAGCGCGCGCATGCCCGGCTGCAGGCCCGTGGCCCTGACGAGGCGCCTGCGCCAATACGGCTCCTGGAACGCGGAGATCGCGAGGTTCATCGGGTCGTACACCCGGGCGATGCGGTCGAACATCGCCCGCACCTCGGGCGTCGGAGCGGCGTTGCCGGCGTCGGTCGCGGCCCCCGACGGTGCCGGTGCAACGGCGTCTGGCTTGGTCTTCGTCATGCGTGGGCGTCCTCGATGCTGGCGACGGCTTGCTGTTCCGTGGCGATTCCGGGCACGACGACGCCCGACGCCGCCAATGCCTCGCGAACCGCCTGGGCGAAAGTGACCGGCTCGGTGATCGGGCTCGGGTGCTCGAAGCCCGCGATCGTCCCGCGGCGGGCGCCGCTGATGCGCACCGCGAGCGACTCGGCGATACCTGCGGCGAACGGGTCGCCGTTGGTGCCGTCAAGGATGGTCGTGGGTGCGGCGATACGACCGAGGGCGTCGGGCTCGAGGCCGAGCAGACCAGCGTCCGCGAGCGCCGATGTCCCCTCCTGGCCGAGCCACTGCCGGGCCGGAGCGGGCAACCGTTCCCACCACGCGTCGCCGCCCAGCGTGCGCATGAACCGCTCGGTGACGGCCGGTGGGCCGCCACGCGCGTACGCGTCCGCAAGCGCATCGGCCTGGCCGCCGATCCGGGCGCGCGTGTCCGCGTCCGCGAGCGGGATGTAGGGCGGCTCCCACGCGACGAGGGCGCGGACGCGTTCAGGGTGCCGCGCGGCGGTCTCGAGCGCGAGGACCGCGCCGAAGCTGATCCCGACCAGGCTCGCCGCCGCGATCTCACGTGCGTCCAGGTAGGCCACGAGATCCGCAACGTGGACGGCAATGTCCAGCGGCCGCGGGTCGGCGACGACCGACGAGCCGCTGCCGCGACGGTCGAGCGCGTGGACGACGAGGTCGCCCGGCCTCGCGAGCTCCGCGGCGAGGCGGTCGAGCTGGCCGGCGGTCGAGAGCGTGCCCGGCAGGAGGACCAGCGGCGTCGTTCCAGAGCCGGTCCGCCGCCAGCCGATCGCGTCGCCACCGGGCCGGGCGAGGATTCCCGAGGCACCGTCGTCGACGAGCGCGCGGACGGCCGCGCGCCTGAGCTTCCCGCCCGGCGTGCGGGGCAGCGCGTCGAGGCGAACGATCGCCGTCGGCGTCTTGAACGCGGCGAGCGACGTGCGGCAGGCGGCGAGGATCGCGTCGTCGCCTGGGTCGTCGGCGCCGGGACGCAGGACGATCGCGGCGACCGGGACCTGGCCCAGGCGCTCGTCGCGGCGCGCGACGACCGCGGCGTCTGCGATCGCGGGCTGGGCCAGCAGGACGGCCTCGACCTCGGCCGGCGAGACGTTCTCGCCGCCACGGACGATCCGATCCTCGCGACGGTCGGCGACGAGCAGGCGCCCGGCGTCGTCGAGCCTGCCCAGATCGCCGGTGTGGATCGGGCCGTGGGCCGGCGCCTCGCCGAGGTAGCCCGTGAACTGGGCGGGCGTCTCGACGACGATCTCGCCAATGCCGTCTGGGCCCGGCTCGTCGATCGTCACGCGGACGCCGGAAAGCGGCCGTCCCGCGCTGGACGGCGCCTCACGTGCCTCGTCCGTCGTGAGCGCCGTCACGCCCGAGCCCGCCTCGCTCAGCCCGTAGGTCGGGACGACCGGCCAGCCAGCGTTGAGTGCGCGGGTCACCAGCGCCGGCGGGATCGAGCCGCCGCCGAGGAGCACGGCGCGCAGGGTCGGCGGTGGTGGGGCGTCGCCGACGGCGTCGAGCAGGCGAGCCAGCTGGGCGGGTACGAGCGAAACGTGGCTGGGCGCGGCATGCGCGCGCAGCGCGGCGAGCTGTGCCTCCGCGTCACCGGGTGCCGCGGTCCACAGCGGGACGCGCGACGCCCGCGTGCGCCACACCACGCCGATGCCCGCCACGTGCGAGAGGCCCAGGGCGAGCAGCCAGCCCGTCGCAGGCGGCACGGCCGCCAGCCACGCGGTCGCGCTCGCCTCAAGGGCCGACTCGGACAGCACCACGCCCTTGGGCGCCGCCGTCGTGCCCGAGGTCAGCACCACGACCCCGGGCACATCGAGCGTCCGGCCCGGATGCGCGACCGATTCGCGGCCGAGGACGAGGACCGGGTCGAGCAGCTTCAGGGCGGGCGAGGTCTCCGCCGCCGTTCGGCCCACGGGGAGCGGTGCCGCGACGGCCCCCGCGCGTACGATCCCGAGGATCGCAGCCGCGGCCTCGAACGTCGCGGGACCCTCGACGGCCACGATGCCGCCCGGCGGCAGGCCGGTACCCCGCAGCCAATGGGCGACCGCCTCGCTCTCGCGCGCCAGGTCGGCCCACATGATCGATCTGCTCATCCGACCGCCTCGACGGTCTCGGCGCGGTAGCGGCTGACCGCGTCGTCGTCGAGCTCGATCCCCAGCCCACCCGGCCCCGGCCGGTCGGGCAGCCACATCCGGCCGTCATCGACCACGAGCTCCTCGCGCAGCAGGTCATGCTCGAGCAGTCCGGTCGTCGCCAGGCCGTGGTCGAGCGCCTCGCCCACGACGGGCATCCCCGCCGCCATCGCCAGGGCCGCCGCGATCCCCACGCCCGTCTCGAACAGGGTGCTGACCACGACGGCGATACCGTGATCGGCGGCCAGGGCGGCGATCGTCGCGCCAACCTCGAGCCCGCCGACCCGCGCCGGCTTGACGACCAACACGTCGACCGATTCGGCCTCGAGCAACTCTCGCGCCGTCTTGACCGAGGCGACCGTCTCGTCGGCCGCGATCGGCACCCGCACCCGGCGCCGCAGGTCGGCGAGGAGCGCCGCGTCGTCGCCAGCCAGCGGCTGCTCCACGTACTCGAGGTCGTACCGGGCCACCGCCTCGAGCCGGTCCTCCGCGGTTGCGGGATCCCAGGCGCCGTTGACGTCGAGCCGCAGCCGAACGTCCGGACCGATCGCCTCCCGGACGGCCCGGACCCGATCCACGAGCACCTCGGTCTCGCGCTCCGCGCCGCCCTTGACCTTGACCGTCGTGAACCCGGCCGCGACCGCCTGGCGCGCCGCCTCGGCCGACGCCGCCGGTCCGAGCAGGGGGATCGTCGCGTTGACGCCCACCCCGGCACCCTCCCCGACCAGGGCGGCCGCCGGGGCGCGTTCCAGGTCGTACCGCGCGGCGTCGAGCGCCGCCCGGAGCGCCCGCCCGGGCCGTCCATGGCTCTCGAGCTCGTCCCCCGTCGGGAGTCCCACGTCCCTGGCCATCGACACGGCCTCGCGCACCAGCGACTCGAGCACCGTCCCGGCGACCTCGCCGTCGTCGGGTTCGATGACCGCCTCACCGACGCCCACCCGCCCGTCAGCATCCACCAGGCGGAGGATCCATGCCTCCCGCGCGTTCCACATCCCCGCCGCCACCGGAAACGGTCGCCGGAAGCGCACGGTCACCCGGTCGGCACGCAGGGACGCGATCGCGGTCACGTCGAAGGCCCGCCGTACGCCGCGCCCGCCAGCGCGAGTCCGAGGGCGAACAGGAGCGAGAACGCGAAGGCCAGACGGGCCGTTCCCTTGAGCACCGGGTTGAGCTCCCTGGGCTCGATGAACCCGCGCACGACCCGGATCAGCGGCAGCGCCATGACGGCCGTCAGCAGCGGCAGGAGCAGCGCTGCCGTCCAGGCCGGCGTCGCGTCCGCCGGTACGACGCCCGGCGCCCAGGCGACGAGCAGCAGCAGTGGCACGAGGTACGCAGCGGCAAGCAGCGCGAGGTACTCGCGGGCCGTCCATCCGCGGCCCATGATCACGGCGAGCGTCCGCTTGCCGGCGGCCCGATCCGTCGGAATGTCGCGCAGGTTGTTGACCACGAGGATCGCCGTGATCAGCGCCCCGGGTGGGACGGCCGCGGCGAAGAAGACCGGGTCGAGCCGCCCGGCCTGGAGGTACGCGGTCCCCACGACCGCGACCAGGCCGAAGAACACGAACACGAACACCTCGCCCAGGCCGCGATAGCCATACGGCCACGGACCTCCCGTGTACGCGAGCGCCGCGACGACCGCGAGCAGCCCCAGCAGGATCAGCACGGGGCCGCCGACGTAGGCGAGCCAGAGCCCGACCACACCAGCCAGCCCGATCGCGATCGCGATCGCGGCCTCGAGCTGGCGTTCCGTCACCAGGCCCGCAGCCGCGACCCGGAGCGGTCCCTGGCGGTCCGGCGTGTCGGCGCCGCGGCGGAAGTCCGACAGGTCGTTGGCGAAGTTCGCGACGACCTGCAGGAGCAGCGCGACGGCAACACAGCCCAGCGCCGTATCGAGCCTGAAGGTCGCCCCCGACCCCAGCGCGGCACCCAGCCCGACGACGACCCCGGACAGCGCGGCGGGCAGCGTCGCGGGGCGAGCGGCGAGGATCCAGATCCGGATCGGGCTCACGGGCGGCGCGGGTACTTCGTGTACTCGGGCGATCGCTTCTCGAGGAACGCGGTCGAGCCCTCGTGCGCCTCGTCGGTCGTGTAGAACAGGCCGGTCGCGTTGCCCGCGAACTCCTGGAGCCCGGCCAGGCCGTCGGTCGCCACCAGGAACGCCGCCTTCAGGAACCGGATCGCCGTCGGGCTCATCTGGAGGATCTCGTCGGCCCACTGGACCCCCTCCGCTTCCAGCTCGGCCAGCGGGACCACCTTGTTGACGAGGTTCATCGCCAGCGCCTCATCGGCCGAGTACTGGCGGCACAGGAACCAGATCTCCTTCGCCTTCTTGTCCCCGACGAGGCGCGCCAGCAGGCCGACCCCAAAGCCCGCATCGAAGCTGCCGACCCGGGGCCCGACCTGGCCGAAGATCGCGTTCTCGCTCGCGATCGACAGGTCGCACACGACGTGCAGCACGTGGCCGCCGCCGATCGCGTAGCCGTTGACGAGGGCGATGACCGGGATCGGGAGCGAGCGGATCTGGCGCTGCAGGTCGAGGACGTTGAGCCGGGCGAGGCCGTCGCTGTCGAGGTAGCCGCCCTCGTGGCTCTTGTACTTCTGGTCGCCGCCGGAGCAGAAGGCCATGTCGCCCTCGCCGGTGAGCAGGACGCATCCGATCGTGGCGTCGTCTCGGACCCGGGCGAAGGCATCGATCAGCTCGCGCACGGTCTGGGGCCGGAAGGCGTTGCGGACCTCTGGCCGGTTGATCGTCACCTTGGCGATCCCGGTGCCCGAGTGCTCGAAGCGGATGTCCTCGTACTCGAATACGGGCGTCCAGGTCACGGGGGTGGTCATGCGGCGTCCTCCTGCAGGAAGTCGAGGGCGAGGCGGCGGAAGCGGGACGGCGATTCGCGATGGGCGGAGTGGCCGACGCCGTCCATCACCTCGAGACGCGCGCCGGGGATGGCCGCGGCGATCGCGCGGGCACGCTGGGCGCCGGTGGGATCGAGCTCGCCCGCGAGGACGAGCGTCGGCACGGCGATCGCTGGGAGGCGAGTCCCGAGCGGTGTCATCGCGCCCTGACCGGCGCCTCGCAACGAGTTGGCGAGGCCGTCGGGGTGGTTGCGGAGCCGGCCGGCACGAAACCTGGCCCGCGTCGCCGCCGACAGGGTTCGTTCGGAGGCGAACACCGCGGTCGTCTCCCACCAGCTGTCGACGAAGGCCTCGATGCCGTCGCGCTCGATGCGGCCGGCGAGCTCGTTGTCGTCGGCGCGGCGGCGGGCTCGCTCCTCCGGGTCGTCGATGCCCGCGGACGGACTCTCGAGGAGGACCGCGCTCACGGCCTCGGGGTGATCGAGCACGAGCTGGAGGGCGAGGCGGGCGCCGAACGAGTACCCGACGACGGCCGCGGGTGACAGCCCGAGCCGGCCGAGGATTGCCGCGAGGTCCGCCGCCTGGCACTCGAGGGCGTGGCGAGCCGGATCGCCGGGCCGGTCGGAGCGTCCGTGGCCGAGCAGGTCGACGGCGACGGTGGTCCGCGTGGCGCGGAGCGCAGGCAGGAACCGGCCCCAGTCGGCGCCCCGGCCCGTGAAGCCGTGCAGCAGCAGAACGGCCGGCCCGTGGCCGCCGGACCGGACCTCGTACCTGACGCCGTTGGCCTGGATCCTCGTCATCGCCCGATCGCCTGTGCGACCACGGCGGCGACGTCCCGATGGAGCGCGACGTTCCGGGCGCGATCTGTCTTCAGCTCCAGGACCCGCACGCCCGGTCGCCCGATCGACGCCTCGACCCGTGCGCGCAGCTCGGCGTGTCCGACCGTGACGTGCTCCCCGCCCAACGCCGTCACGATCGGCGCGACATCGATGCCATGGGGCGTCCCGAACAGGTGCTCGTACTGCTCGGGCAGGCCGCCGCCGGGGATCGATGCCGTCCCCTGGGGGAGGAAGGAGAAGATGCCGCCGCCATCGTTGTTGACCAGCACGATCGTGGCGGAGAGGGCGTGCAGGCGGGCGGCGACCAGCGCGTTGAGGTCGTGCAGGAACGACACGTCGCCGACCACGAGTGCCACAGGTCCCGGCGCAACCGCGGCGGATCCGAGCGCCGTGGACACCACGCCGTCGATTCCGTTGGCACCCCGGTTCGCGCGCACGGTGATGGCGCGATCCGTCGATGTCAGCCAGCCGTCCATGTCCCGGACGGGCATCGAGTTGCCCGCCCAGAGGGTCGACCCACCGGGGAGCGCCGCAGCCAGGGCCGGAAAGGGAGCTCCCTCGAACGGCTCGTCGAGCCCGGCCAGCCAGGCGTCCATCGCCTCGGTCGCCGAGCGATCGGCGCCCAACCATGCGGCGGCCCAGGCGGGATCGGCGGCCGAGCCGTCGACGCGGCCGGCCACCGCCGCGGCGGTCGCGGCCGCATCCGCGTGCACGAAGGTCGCGGGCACCAGCGCCGACTCGCGCCAGCCGCCGTCGCCGTCGATGACCAGCAGCTCCGGCTTGACCGTCGCGATGAGCTCTGCGATGGGCTTCGACGTGGGCATCGCACCGGTGCGGATGACGAGATCGGGGCGATGGGCGTCGATCCAGGCGCCGCGGCGGACGAGCTGGTCGGCGCGCGCGACGACCATCGACCGGTCATGCGGCCCCGTGCGCAGCCCGGACAGCGGGTCGGCAAGGATCGGGAACCCCGTGGCTTCCGCGAGGGTCGCGAGGGCGGCGGGGATCGCCGGGTCGTCGTCCGGGCCGGCGACGATCAACCCCCGCTCGACGCCGCCGATACGCCCCGCGAGCTCGTCGATGGCGGCCGGATCGAGCATCCGCCGTCCGCCTCTCGCCCCCGTGGTGGGCCGGTCCGTCGATGCCGTCGAGCCCGCGGCGCCGGTATCCAGTGGTCCGTCCGGCAGGAGCGGCTCCCGGAATGGCGCGTTCAGATGGACCGGCCCGGCGGGTCCCGCCCATGCCGTCGCCACGGCCCTGCCGGCCACGGATCGGACATGCGCGGCCGTCGCCGCGTCGCCGTCGAACAGGGGCAGCTCCGCAAACCACTTCGCCGCCCGCCCGTAGAGGTGGTCCTGGTCGATCGTCTGCGCCGCACCGCGGTCGCGCAGCTCGGCCGGGCGATCGGCGGTCATGACGACGAGCGGCACTCGTGAGTAGGCGGCCTCGACCACCGCGGGCGCGAGCTCCATCGCCGCCGTGCCTGACGTGACGAGCACGACGACGGGGCGGCGGTCCGTGCGGGCCATGCCGAGGGCGAAGAAGCCCGCCGCGCGTTCGTCCAGCAGCACCCGGACCCGGATGCCGGGGCTGACGGCAAGGGCCAGGGCGAGGGGCGTCGACCGCGAGCCGGGGCAGATGATCGCGTCGCGGACGCCGGCCGCGGCCAGCTCGGCGACGAAGGCACGCAGCAGGGCCGCGTCGGTCACGGCTCGTCCGCCGGGATGCCCAGCGCCGAGACGACGGCGCGAAGCTTCATCCGCGACTCCTCCCATTCGGCCGCCGCGTCGGAGTCGGCCACGATGCCGCAGCCGGCGAATAGCGTGGCCCGGGTGTGGTCGACGATCCCGCAGCGAAGGGCGACGCACAGCTCCCCGTCGTCGTCCGCGCCCAGCCAGCCGATCGGACCCGCGTACCAGCCCCGGTCGAAGCCCTCGTGCTCCTCGACCAGGGCGAGGGCGACGTCCCGCGGCTGACCGCCGACGGCCGGCGTCGGATGGAGCAGCCCCGCCAGCGAGAGCAGGCCGCGCGCCTCGGGCAGGGTGCCCGAGATCTCGGTCGCGAGGTGCTGCACGAACCGGAGGGTCATCACGGAAGGCTCGGGAGCGACCTCGAGCGTCTGGGCGATCGGCGCGAGCTGCGCGCGGATCGAGTCGACGACGATCGCCTGCTCCTCGCGGTCCTTCTCGGATGCCAGCAGCTCAGCCGCGAGCGCGGCGTCCTCGGCGGCATCGGCGCCGCGCCGGATCGACCCGGCGACAGCCATCGTCCGGAACGCACGGCCCTCGGTGCGGGCGAGACGCTCGGGCGTCGAGCCCAGGAACGTGCTGCCGCCCCGGCGGAACGCGAAGGTCGTGCTCTCGGGCGCGCTCGCCGCGAGGCGTCGGAGCGCGTTGGGGACGTCGAGCTCCACCGGCGACCGAAGACCGACGCGGCGGGCGAGCACGACCTTGTCGATCCGTCCTCGGCCGACCGCACCGGCAAACATGCCCACCAGCCGGTCCCACGCGTCGTGGCCGGGCTGCTCGTCGACGACCGTGAGGGGGGCGAAGACCGGCCTCGCGACGATCCCGGTCGGGCTCGGCGCCAGCTCGCGGGCCCGGCGCTCGAGCGCCGCCCACCGGCGATCGAGGTCGTCGGTCGCCGCGTTCGCGGAGCCCGTCAGCGTCGCGCCGTCCGGACGCTGTGCGTAGACCAGCTGCGGGAGCACCAACGATGCCGCCCCGAACGGCGTCCAGACGTCCGCATCGGACGGTCGTCGCCCCGTGAACCCGAGCCCACCCATGAGCACCGGGCTCGCGCCCTCGGTTCGTGACCCCCGGAGCAGCGCCTGCCAGGCCACCTCGGCAGCGGCGAATCGATCCGGGCCTTCCGGCTCCGTCGCCCATGCCCGGCCGACGCCGACCAACGCCGTCCCGTCCGACGGGCGCAGCCACAGGGCGGCCTCGAGGTCGGCTTCGATCGCGGCCGCGTACAGCGAAACCGGGTCGACCAGTGCCACCGGCGCGGTGGCCGAGGCGAGCGTCGGAGCCTCCTCGTGCACGGCGTCGTCGAGCAGTGCCGCCAGCCGCGGCCCGAGCGCCGGGGCGGGGAGCTCGGTGCGGCCGGTGCCAGGCCGGACCGCGGTCATCGCGGCTTCTCCGGAAAGCCGGCCCCGTCGGCGATGGCCGGTACGGCGACCCGCTCGATTCTGTCCTCGGGCACACCGACCGATCGCAGCAGGATCGCGCGCAGGGCCGGATAGGCATCCTCGAGGCGGCCTGCGTGATCGGCCAGCAGCCACCGGGCCACGACCTCGTTGAGCGCGCCGAACCAGGCGATGCTCGCGATCCGGGTGTCGATCGGCGGGACCACGCCGGCCGCAACGGCCTCGTCGAGGTAGCCCTGGATCAGGCGGGCGAAGCGCTCGTGGAGGTTGTTCGTCTCTGCCTGGAACACGCGCCCGGCGCCCATCGTGTCCAGGAACAGGAGGCGCGCCATCGTGCGGTGACCGGCGAAGGTCGTGAGCACCGTGTGAATCGCCACCTCGGCGCGCGCGACCGGTTCGGATTCCTCGGCGACCGCCCGCTCCACCCGCGCGACGAGCTTGTCGGCGGTGGTCTCCATGAGCTCGCGGAAGATCGATTCCTTGTTCGGGAAGTGGAAGTAGATCCCGCCCTTCGAGGTCTCGGCGGCGCCGGCGATGTCGTCGACCGCCGTGTCCCGGTAGCCGCGCGTGGCGAACGCGTGAAACGCCGCGTCGAGGATCCGCTCGCGGCGGCTGCGACTCTGTTCGGCGGGGTCCGGGCGGGTCATGGGCCTCGGGTTCGATGGCGACCGACCGACCAGTCGGTCGGTCCACGGTGATCCTAGCGCCAAAGACTGGAGACCCGCGAGTGAACGATTTCCGGGTCGTTGACGCCATACGCTGTCGAACGCGGCCGCTCAGGTCGCGGCACACCGAGGCCAACGTGGACCAGCGAGTGCTCGTCGAACGCGCGAAGCAGGGCGATCATGACGCCTTCGCCCAGCTCGTCGACCCTGCGCTTGCGCGGCTGGACGCGGCGGCCCGGCTCATCCTCCGGGACCAGGAGCTCGCGCGCGACGCGGTCCAGGAGACGCTCATCCGGGCCTGGCGAGACATCCGGGGCCTTCGCGACCCCGACCGATTCGCTGCCTGGCTCCATCGACTCCTCGTGAACGCTTCCCTCGACCTCGCCCGGAGCCGGCGTCGGCGCCCGATCGAGGTCGAGCTCAACGCCATCGATTCGCCAACGGCGTCCGATCACGCCGGCGCCCTCGCCGACCGTGAGCTCGTGGACGCGGCGCTCAAGCGCCTCGACCCCGGCCACCGCGCGGTCGTCGCACTGCACTACCTGCTGGGGATGCCGCTGCCCGAGGTGGCAGTGTCGCTCGGCATTCCCCTGGGGACCGCCAAGTCGCGGCTGCATCACGCCCTCGCGGCGATGCGCAGATCGGCGACCGCGGGACCCGACCCGGCCCCGTCGCCCGTCCCCGGAGGGCAGGTCGCATGACCGCCGAGACCCGGTCTGATCGTGACCTCCCCGCGATCCTCGAGGACCTCTACCTGGGGCCGTCTCCCGACTATCGAGACGAGGTCATGACGGCCGCCATCCGCACGCGGCAGCGCCCGGCATGGACCTTCGCAGGAAGGTGGTTCCCCATGGCTGACATCACCAGCCAACCCGCAATTGCGCCGCGCGTGCCGTGGCGTGCCGTTGGGGTTGCGCTCCTGATCATCGCCCTCGTCGTCGGCGCGGCCATCGTTGCCGTCGGCGCGCGACAGACCAAGGTCCCGCCGCCATTCGGCGTGGCTCGCAACGGCCAGATCGCCTACTCGGCGAACGGCGACATCTACACGGTCGATCCGGTGACTGGTATCTCGACCGCGATCGTGACCGGTTCCGAGACCGACACCGACCCAGTGTTCTCGCCCGACGGCACACATGTCGCGTTCATTCGGGCGACGGACGATTCCGCCGGGCACCCGGTGGCAATCGTCGTAGCCGGCGCAGACGGCTCGAAACCATTGGTCATCACGGCCGACCCGCTTCCTGACGTCGGGCGCTACGAGTGGGGGCCGGATTCCAAAACCCTCTTGGTGAACGCACCCGATGAATCGGCGATCTGGTCGTTCGACACGACGACCACGGGGGCTCCGCACACGGTTGCGAAGGATGCCGTCTTCTATGTCAGGCCGTTCCAGCCACCCAACGGTTCCTCGATCCTTGCCTATCGGACGACCGATCAGGGCGTGCGGATCGTGCTCCTGGATCTCGCAACCTCGCACGAGACCGTGCTCGACGACCGCCAGGACACCGATCCAGGCTCGGCACGCTGGTCGCCGGATGGGTCACAGGTCGTCTACAACGCCGCGCCGACCGACGATCAGGCGTCGCAGCGCCTGTTCATCGTGAACGCCGACGGCACCGGGAGGCGTCAGATCACCCACGCCCCGGGCGCGTGGGTCGACATCGATGCGACCTGGTCGCCCGATGGCAAGTCGATCGCGTTCACGCGCTACCAGCAGACGCCGGACGGATCCTGGGATATCAGGCCGATCGGCATCTACGCGCTGGCCACGGGCAAGGTCGTCGAGGTTGGCCCGCTGCCGCGAGATGTTCGGGCGCAGCGCCCATCGCCTGGAGACAGCTTTGCCTCGCGGGGCGAGGGCTTCTCCATCGATTGGTCGCCGGACGGCAAGTCGCTGATCGCCTTCCCGGGCGAGGCGTCAGGGCACGCGGTCGTGATCAACCCTGTCGACGGCACGTGGCAGGTCCTCGATCCGCTCTCCCAACCGAGCATGCCAATGCAGGCGTGGCAGCGCAAGGCTCCCTGACCCGGCGGCAGGGCTCGACACGAAGAACGGCCCGCCGGCGTCAGCCGGCGGGCCGCTTTGTGGAACAGGGGAACGGAGGCTAGACCTCCTTGAACTCGCCCTCGACCGTCTCGTCGCCGGCTTCCCCGGCGTCGCCGCCGGATCGGGCGCCCGCGGGTTCGCCCTCACCCGCGCCGTCGCCATCGGCCGGCCCCGACGAGCCATCGGACGATGACCCGTCGCCGTCCGACGACGAAGCCGCCTGGTACGCGGCGGTCGACACCCGCGAGAGGGTCTCGACCAGGGCCTGCATCCCGGACTCGATCGCAGAGGCGTCGGAGCCCTTGAGCGCGTCACGCAGGGTCGTGACCTGCGACTCCACGGCCGCCCGGTCCTCGGGTGACACCTTGTCACCGAGATCCTTGAGCGTCCGCTCGGCCTGGTAGGTCAGCTGCTCCGCCTGGTTGCGAAGCTCGACCTCCTCGCGCCGCTTCTTGTCCTCGTCGGCGTGGCTCTCGGCGTCGCGGACCATCTTGTCGACGTCGTCCTTCGACAGCATCGAGGAGGCCGTGATCCGGACCTGCTGCTCCTTGCCGGTCGCCCGGTCCTTCGCCTTGACGTCGAGGATGCCGTTGGCGTCGATGTCGAACGTCACCTCGATCTGCGGGATGCCGCGCGGCGCCGGCGGGATGCCGTCGAGGATGAACCGGCCCAGCGTCTTGTTGTCGTTGGCGAAGTCGCGCTCGCCCTGGAGGACGTGGATCTCGACCTGGTTCTGGTTGTCCGACGCCGTCGAGAACACCTGCGACTTCGAGGTCGGGATGGTCGTGTTGCGGTCGATCAGCCGGGTCATGACGCCGCCCAGGGTCTCGATGCCCAGCGACAGCGGCGTGACGTCGAGGAGCAGGACGTCCTTCACCTCGCCGCCCAGCACCCCCGCCTGGATCGCGGCGCCGACGGCGACCACCTCGTCGGGGTTGACGCCCTTGTGGGGCTCCTTGCCGCCGAACAGCGACTTGACCATCTCCTGGACGGCCGGCATGCGCGTCTGGCCACCGACGAGGATGACCTCGTCGATCTCCGAGGGCTTGAGGCCGGCGTCCTTGAGCGCGGCCTGCACGGGGCCCTTGGTGCGCTCGACGAGGTCGCGCACCAGGTCCTCGAGCTTGGCCCGGGACAGGTTCATCACCAGGTGCTTCGGCCCGGAGGCGTCCGCGGTGACGTAGGGCAGGTTGATCTCGGTCGTGGCCGTCGTCGACAGCTCGATCTTCGCCTTCTCGGCGGCCTCCTTGAGCCGCTGCAGGGCCTGCTGGTCCTTCGAGAGGTCGATCCCCTGGTCCTTCTTGAACTCGGCCAGCAGCCACTCGATGACGCGCTGGTCGAAGTCGTCGCCGCCGAGGTGCGTGTCGCCGTTGGTCGCCTTGACCTCGAACACGCCCTCGCCCAGCTCGAGGATCGAGATGTCGAACGTGCCGCCGCCGAGGTCGTAGACCGCGATCTTCTCGTCGTGCTTCTTGTCCAGGCCGTAGGCGAGGGCCGACGCGGTGGGCTCGTTGATGATCCGCTTGACCTCGAGTCCCGCGATCCGCCCGGCGTCCTTGGTCGCCTGGCGCTGCGTGTCGTCGAAGTAGGCCGGGACCGTGATCACGGCCTCGGTCACCTTCTCGCCGAGGTACGCCTCGGCGTCGGCCTTCAGCTTCTGGAGGACCATCGCCGAGATCTCGGGCGGGGTGTACCCCTTGCCGTCGGCGACGACCTTGATGCCGTCGGACTTGGAGTCCTTCTCGACCGTGTACGGGACGAGGGACTTCGAGCGCTGGACCTCGGGATCGTCCCAGCGGCGGCCCATGAATCGCTTGATGGAATAAACGGTGTTGGTCGGGTTGGTGACGGCCTGGCGCTTGGCCAGCTGCCCGACGACGCGTTCGCCGGTCTTGCTGAAGCCGACGACCGACGGGACGGTGCGATTGCCCTCGGACGACGGGATCACGGTCGGCTCGCCGCCTTCCATGACCGCCACGACGCTGTTGGTCGTTCCGAGGTCGATGCCGATGATCTTGCCCATGCGAGGCGCTCTCCTGGTCGTAGTGGTTCGGGTGGTGGTTCTAGTCGGTGGTTGGATGGATCAGTTGGTCGGCCCTGCGGGGGCGTCTTCGGCCGTCGCGACGGCCACGAGTGCGGGGCGGATGACGCGGTCACGCAGCCGGTAGCCGCGGCGCACCTCGTCGACGATCTCGCCCTCCGGGCGGCCCGTGCCCGGGACGCTGACGATGGCCTCGTGCTCGCGAGGATCGAAGGCCGTGCCCGGCGACGCCTCGACCTGGGTCACGCCCTCGCTGTCGAGGAGCTGGCGCAGCTTGCGATCGATCGCGGCGATGCCGTCGGCCCACGGGTCGTCCGCGAGCTCGGCCGGCCGGCTGTCGATGGCGCGGTCGAAGTCGTCGGCCACCCCGAGCACCTTGCGGATCAGGTCCTCGCCCGCGAGCCCGAGCTCGCGCTCGCGCTCCTCGGCCGTGCGACGGCGGAAGTTCGCGAACTCCGCGCGTTCCCGCTGGAGGAGTGCCACGTACTCGTCCGATCGCGAGACCGCCTCGTCGCGCTCGGCGCGCAACAGGTCGATCTGGGCGGTCAGGGCGGCGGGGGACACGTCGATCTCTTCGATGCGCTCATCGGCGCGGGTCTTGCGGCTCATCTGTCTCCGGTTGGCGCGAGTGGATTCGGACACGACAGGACTCAGGCGTACAGGTGGTCGATCAGCTCGTTCATGAGGCCGGACACGAACCGGACCGTCCCGATGGCCTGGGGGTAGGCCATCCGCGTGGGCCCGAGCACGCCCACGACGCCGATACCGCGACCCGGACGCCCGTACGGCGCGAGGACGAGTGACACGTCCGCCATCTCCTCGGCCGGGTTCTCGTGGCCGATGTAGACGCGAACGGTGCCCGACCCGGCGACGCCGGCGATCAGGTGGGCGAGATAGGACCGATTCTCGAGGGCGGCGAAGACGCGGCGGAGCTTCTCGCTCTGCGCGAACTCCGGGGCCGCCATCACGTTGAGCAGCCCGTCGCTGAACAGCTCCTCGATGGCCGCGGCGTCGAACTCCTGCAGGGCGCGGCAGACACGCTCTCCCACGCGAAGCGGCAGGCGCATCGCCGGATCTGCGGCGTCCAGCGACGCGAGCACCGCCTCGGCCTCGGCGGTCGTGTGGCCCTCGAGCCGGTGGTTGAGGAACGCGGCGACGAGGGACAGCTCCTCCTGCTCGGTCGGTTCGTCGAGCGAGATCAGGACCTGCTTGAGGGCGCCTTCGCGCATCACGAGGATCAGGCTGGCCATGCGGTCGCTGATCGAGACGAGGTCCAGGCGCCGCAGGTGGGCGGACGTGGGCTTGGCCGGCGTCGCCAGCCCGGCGGCGCGCGTCACCGAGGCGAGCGTGGTGGCCGCGAGACGGAACCAGTGCTCGCTCGCGTACTCGACCTGCCCGAACTGGTGGCGGATCATCAGCTGCTCGACCGCCGGCAGCGGGACGTTGTCCACGATCGACTCGACGTAGTAGCGGTAGCCGCCCTCGGTCGGGACGCGCCCGGCGGAGGTGTGCGGGTGCGTCAGGTAGCCGCCCATCTCGAGCTCGGCGAGCACCGCGCGCACCGTAGCGCTGGACACGCCCAGGCGATATCGCTCGACGAGCGCCTGGCTGCCGACCGGCGTGGCGGTCGTGACATATTCCTCGATGACGGCCCGAAGGATCGCCTGGGAGCGAAGATCCAGGAGGCCGCTTGGGCGACGCGCACGACGCGCCATGAGCCTCTCCCGAGCGTGAGTTAGCACTCGCACCTTGAGAGTGCTAACGGTGTGCGCACAGTCTAGCGGCCGTGCGAACCGGGTGTCAACGGACCGATGCGCGCGACGGCCGACGCCCCATCGACGCCGGAATCGGCTCGCCCACGTCGCCGCGGCTGGCGCTAGACCAGCCGCGCGAACAGCTCGTTCGAGAGGAGGCGGCCTCGGGTCGTGAGGCGGACGCGAGGCCCGGCGGCATCGAACGACTCCAGGAGGCCGGACTCAAGCGCCCAGGTGACGTGCGGCGCCAGCGGCCCGGACTCGGCATCGGCGAGCGAGACGCCCATGTCCAGGCGCAACCCGAGGATGGTCGCCTCGGCGGCCGCTGCCCCGGGATCGAGGAGTTCCGCGCCACCGGGCGGCAGAACCGGAAGCGAACCATCCGTGGCGGCGAGCGCCGCGAGATAGCCGTCGAGTCGCGCCGCGTTCCAGCGCCGGGTCGCCCCGTCGAACGCGTGGGCCCCTGGCCCGACCGCCTCGTACGGCCGGCGCGACCAATAGGCGAGGTTGTGGCGGCTCTCGTGCCCGGGCTGCGCCCAGTTGGAGATCTCGTAGCCGCGGAAGCCGGCGGCCGCGAGCCGGTCGACCGCCAGCCCGTACTGCGCCGCCGCCCGGTCGTCGTCCTGCTGCTCGACCGCCCCCTTCCGCCAGCGACGAGCCCCCGCCTTCGTCGGCAGGTGGTCCCCCAGCGGCCCGGTCAGCCCCTCGGCATCGGGGTCATCGAGCGTCAGGGCATACGCCGACACGTGGTCGGGCGCCAGCGCGAGGGCGGCGCCGAGGGTGGCCTCCCAGGTCGCCTCGCTCTGCCCCGGCACGTCGTACAGCAGGTCGAGCGACACCGACGCCATGCCAGCCTCGCGAGCTTCCGCGACCGCGGCCTCGACATCGGCCGGCCGATGTCGCCGGCCCAGGCGGCGCAGCAGCGCGGCGATCGAACGACTGCGCGCCCAAGGACACGCGGTTGACCCCGGCGGCCACGAGCGACGGGGCGTCGCCTCGCTCATCGGGCCCGGGGTTGGCCTCGATCGTGACCTCGGCATCCGCCGCGAGCCCGAAGCGAACCCGCGCCCGATCGATGATCGCGTGGATCGCCTCCGCCGGCAGCAGGGTGGGCGTGCCGCCCCCGAGGTACAGCGTCTCCAGCGGCGGCCGTGCGCCGAACGCGAGGTCCGCGGCGTCCGCCCGCAGGTCGATCTCGGTCAGCAGGGCGCCGGTGAACGCCTCGATGCGCGCCGCCGGCCCCCGCGCCACCGCACCCGCGTACACGACGAAGTCGCAGTAGGGACACAGGGAGACACAGAACGGCACGTGAACGTACAGCGCGACGGGCGGCCCCGCGGCGATGGTGGAAGCGAGCGACGCCGGAGCGGTCGTCCTAGCGGTCCCGGGTCGTCTCGCCCGGCCCCAGCACATGCCAGCCCTTGGGCGTCTCCTGCCGGCGGGCGACCTCCTCGGCCTCCGTCCCCTTGGCCTTTGGGATCCCCGAGTGGCCGGTGGTCAGGAAGATCGCGACGCGGGTGATGGAGTGGCCGAGGAACGCCGCGCCGATGCCGCCGGTGATCCCGGTCAGCCAGCCGCCGGCGAGGCCGATCACGAGGGCGACGATCAGCATGTACCACGGCCGCCCCGGCGCACCCAGGCGCGTCGCCAGCGCGTAGACCATGGCCTGGATGAGGTTGGCGAGATTGGGCTCGAGGCCGGTCGTGAGCAGGAAGCCGAACAGCAGGCCCCGGAACACGGCCTCGTCGACGAACGCCGTGGCGATCGCGTTGAGGATCGCCCCCGGATACAGGCTGACCGGTGGCAGGCGGACGGTGTGGTAGCGGTAGAGCGCGATGCCGATCGCGATGGCCGTGCCGATCGCGCCGTAGGCCAGGCCCAGCATCACCGCGCTGAGGCGGTCGCCAAGGCCGAGGAACAGGTCGCCCGCCGGGTTGGGGTGGATCCACAGGACCGCGAGGATGCCCCCGATCCCGAGCGCGTACCAGCCGAGCCGGCGGACCAGCGAGGGCTTGTTCCCCCAGCGATCGACGTCGTTGTACTCCGCGGCGTTGAATCGCTCGGCATCGAAGCGCAGCAGGACGAGCAGCCCCGCGAGCCCGACCGTCATCAGGACGCGCAGCGGGTCGGGGACGTCGGAGATGCCGGGCATGCCCGCGAGGTCCAGCTCAGGCACCAGGCGGCAGGCTCAGCGAGCGACGACGGGGCGCATCACGCCTCGTCCATCCGCAGGATCGCCAGGAACGCCTCCTGCGGGATCTCGACCGATCCCACGCGCTTCATACGCTGCTTGCCCTCTTTCTGCTTCTCGAGCAGCTTGCGCTTGCGGGTGATATCGCCACCGTAGCACTTGGCGAGCACGTTCTTCCGCATCGCCCGGATCGTTTCGCGGGCGACGACGTGGCTGCCGATGGCCGCCTGGACGGGCACCTCGAACATCTGGCGCGGGATGAGCTGGCGCAGCTTCTCGACGAGCTGGCGGCCGACCGACTGCGCCCGGTCGCGATGGACGATCAGGCTGAGGGCGTCGACGGGCTCGTTGTTGACGAGGATGTCCAGCTTGACCAGGTTCGCCGCGCGGTAGCCCGTCTCCTCGTAATCCATCGAGGCGTAGCCCTGCGTCCGGCTCTTCAGCTGGTCGTAGTAGTCGACGATCAGCTCGGCGAGCGGCAGCTCGAAGTGCATGTGGACCCGTTGCGGGTCGAGGTACTCCATGTTCACGAAGGTGCCGCGACGGCCGGTCGTGAGCTCCATCAACGACCCGATGTAGCGGTCCGGCGTCACCACGCCCAGGTTGACCCACGGCTCCTCGATCGACTCGATCTCGCCCACGTCCGGAAAGCGGGCCGGGTTGTCGACGGCGACCATGCCGCGGTTCATCGTGAGCTGGACGCGGTACTCGACCGAGGGGGCGCTGGCGATGAGGTCGAGGTTGAACTCGCGCTCGAGGCGTTCCTGGACGATCTCCATGTGGAGCAGGCCCAGGAAGCCGCACCGGAACCCGAACCCGAGCGCGACCGAGGACTCCGGCTCGTAGGTGAAGCTGGCGTCGTTGAGGTGGAGCTTCTCGAGGGCGTCGCGCAGCAGCGGGTAGTCGGGGCCGCTCAGCGGATAGAGGCCGGAGAACACGAGGCTCTTGGCCTCCTGGTAGCCCGGCAGCGGCTCGGTCGCCGGCTTCTTGACGGCGGTCACGGTGTCGCCGACCTGGGCCTCGCGCACGTTCTTGAGCCCGGTGGCGACGTACCCGACCTCGCCCGCGACCAGCTGCTGCACCGGGACCAGCTGCGGGCGGAACACCCCGAGCTCCAGGAGTTCCGCCTCGGCCCCGCTGGCCATCATGCGGATGTCGTCGTGCACGTGGAGCGTCCCCTGGGCGAGTCGCACGTAGCAGACGACGCCCTTGTAGGGGTCGTAGTGACTGTCGAAGACCAGCGCCTGCAGGGGCCGGGACGGCGACCCCTTGGGCGGCGGGATCCGGGCGACGATGGCCTCGAGGATCTCCGGCACGCCGGTCCCCTCCTTGGCCGACGCGAGGATCACCTCCTCGCGCGGGATCGCCAGGACGTTCTCCAGCTCCTCGAGCACGACGTCCGGCTGGGCGGACGGCAGGTCGATCTTGTTCAGCACCGGGATGATCGTCAGGCCCTCGCGCAGCGCGAGGTGGACGTTGGCCAGCGTCTGGGCCTCGATGCCCTGCGCGGCGTCGACGACGAGGATCGCGCCTTCGCACGCCTGGAGGCTGCGGCTGACCTCGTACGAGAAGTCCACGTGGCCCGGGGTGTCGATGAGGTTGAGCCCGTAGATGAGCCCGTCGTTCGCCGTGTAGTCGAGGCGGACGGCCCGCGCCTTGATCGTGATCCCCTTCTCGCGCTCGAGGTCCATCGAGTCGAGCACCTGGCTCATCATCTGGCGCCCCTCGATCGTGTGCGTCAGCTCGAGCAGCCGGTCCGCGAGCGTGGACTTGCCGTGATCGATGTGCGCGATGATCGAGAAGTTGCGCAGTCGGTCCTGGGGGATGGTCACGAGGCGGGAGTGTAGCGGTCGGGGCTCAGCGGTCGAGGGCGGCGTCGAGTCGCGAGGTCAGCGCCCAGGCGAGCGGGAGCGCGATGTGGTTCGTGTCGCGGTACACGAGGTAGCGCCCGATCACCAGCGGGCACGGCTCGGTCGGACACAGCCACGCCGCGGTATCGACGAAGGTCGCACCTCCCGCGAGCGCTCGCGCCTCTTCGCCCGCGAGCCAGGGCTCGTCGAAGAGCACCGTCCGGTCAACCGCGCACTTGATGGTGTGGTCCGGATTGCGACTGAGACAGTCGACCGGATCGAACGCGAGGTGCGGCGTGTCGCCGAGAACCGCGACCCGGGCACCCGTCGATCGCAGGCGAGCGATGGTTCTCGACACGCCATCGAGCATGAGGTCCTGCGCCTTCTGCGGATCTCCGTCGGCGCCTGCCGGTTCCAGGAGATGGTTGCCGGCAACGACGACAAGGACGGGATGCTCAGCGGCAATGCGGGCGAACGAGTTCGCCCGCCACGCGTCGCAACCTCGACTGGTCGCCGTCAACGTCGTGTCTTCGTACCCACATGATGCCTTGGCGAGGAGGACGAGCCGCCAGTGCCGCTGGATCGCGATCCGGTTGAGTGCGGGGAACCACTGATGAGCGTGCGAATCGCCGAACAGAACGACCGTCGTCGAGCCTCGATCACCGTAGACGCAGGGCGGCGAGACCGTCTCCGGATCGCTCAAGCCACACTGCGGGTCGGCCGCCGTCGCGGGGCCACGTGACATGGGCTTGAGCAGCGATGGGATGAGGTCAACCGGGAGCGGCCCGTCCGCCGTCGAGGGCCGCTCTACCGCCGTCGGGAGCGACGCCGCCGCCGATGGGAGTGCTCTGTCCGGCGTCGCGAGCGGGCCCTCCGCCAGCGGGTCGACGACCGGGACCAGGCCGGCAAGCGGGTCCGCACCGGGACCGGCAACGGGGCCGGCTTCGGGATGGAACCGCTGGATCGCCGCGGCGCCCGTGGCAACGGAGACGACGACGAGACAGAGGGACCCCACCAGTGCGACCGAGAGGTTCCGTCGCGGAACGACGCCGATGAACCGACCCGTCCGGAGAGGATCTTCGACGAACCGGTAGGTCAGGGCGGCGAGGACGACCGACAGCCCGACCTCGGTCGGGACCGCGAAAGCGGACGCCGAGGCGCCCAGGGCGGCCGCGCCTAGGACGATCAGCGGCCAGTGCCAGAGGTAGAGCGAGTACGAGATCCGCCCGAAGAACTGCATCGGGCCCGTCACGAGCAGCGGCGCCGGCCACGTCCCGCGTCCCGGCGTCCCGGAGACGATGACGAGTGCTGCCCCGACGACCGGGACGAGCGCGGCAACCCCCGGAAACGGCGTGGCGGCGTCGAAGACGACGGCGGCTGCCCCGATCAACAGGAGCCCAGCCCAGCCGGCGACGGCGGTGAGCGATGACGGCAGGCTGCGGAGGCGGGCGTCGGCGAAGACGAGCAGCGCGCCGAGGCCAAGCTCCCAGGCCCGGGTGTGCAGGAGGTAGAACGAGCCGGTCGGGTTCCGGGGCGTGAGGACCACCGAGAGAAGGAGCGAGACCAGCGTCACGACGCCGACCCAGAACCCGAGTCCACGGGCGGACCGTGCGCCCAGGCGCCAGGCCAGGAACAGGAACGCCGGCCATAGCAGGTAGAACTGCTCCTCGACGCCGAGCGACCAGAAGTGCAGGACCGGGGAGATCGCCGACGGGTGCCAGTAGTCCGTCTGCTCCATGGCGAATCGGATGTTGGGAACGTAGATGGCGGCCGCGGCGACGTCCCTGGTCACCGGCGCGAAGCGCACGGCCGAGAGGATCACGGCGGACGCCACGAGGGTGACGGCGAGCACCAGGAATGAGGCGGGGAGGATCCGCCGCGCGCGTCGCGCGTAGAACGAGGTGAACGAGACGCGATCCGAGGATCTGAGCTCGCGCAGGAGCAGGCCCGTGATCAGGTAGCCGGAGATGACGAAGAAGACGTCGACGCCGATGTAGCCGCCCGAGAGCTGGGTGACGCCCGCGTGGAACAGGACGACGAGGATGACGGCGATCGCCCGGAGGCCCTCCAGGTCGGGGCGGAAGCGCGTTCCGCCCCCCGGCTCACCGCTCGCCAAGCGGGCCTCCCGGCCTCGAGGGGTCCGGCGTGTGGGCGCGACATGGCTCGCAGGCGAGGCGAGCGGACGCCGGCTGACGACGGCGAAGGCGGTCAGGGTGGACGGTCACGACGCGCGAGTGTAGCCGCTCACGTGGACTCGGCTGCCTTGCCGCGCTCCCGCCACTCGCTACGCGCCGCTACGCTTGGATCCCGGCGTCGCCCGATGCCACCGTTCACGAGGCGTTCGATGACGCTCGACGAGCTTGACGGGGTCGCCGTCGCGCCCGGCAACCACCAGGTGATCTTCGAGAACGACGAGGTCCGTGTCCTCGAGATCACGATCGCCGCCGGCACGACCACCCCCGTCCACACGCACCTGGCGCCGACCGTGCTGTACAAGCTGTCCGGCTCGCACTTCGTCCGCCGCGACGACCAGGGTGCCACGCTGTTCGACTCGCGCTCTGACTCCGACTTCGTGTTGCCGCGCGTGTCGTTCAACGCGTCCCTGCCGCGCCACACGATCGAGAACACGGGCGATGACGACCTGGTCATGATCGGCGTCGAGCTCAAGCACCCGAACGGCCACTGAGGCGCGGCCGCGCAGTACGCTTCGAGCGACATGACCGCCTCCGACGTCGCCATCGACCGTACCCCCGAGTGGGCTGCGCTGGCCGCGCACCACAAGAAGGTTCGCGACGTCCACCTGCGCGACCTCTTCGCGCAGGACCCGGCCCGCGGCGACCGGATGTTCGCCGAGGGCGCCGGGATCTTCCTCGATTACTCCAAGCACCGCGTCACCGACGAGACGCTGGCGCTCCTGCTCGAGCTCGCGCGCGCTGCCCACGTCGAGGACCGCCGGACGGCGATGTTCGAAGGCGAGCGGATCAACGTGACGGAGGACCGGCCGGTCCTGCACACGGCCCTCCGTGCGTCCGCGCACGGCCACCTCATCGTCGAAGGCGAGGACGTCGTGACGGACGTCCACAGGGTCCTCGACCGGATGGCCTCATTCTCCATGCGCGTCCGCGAGGGCGAGTGGACGGGCTACACGGGCAAGCCGATCCGGAACGTGATCAACATCGGAATCGGCGGCTCCGACCTCGGTCCAGCCATGGCCACCGAGGCCCTGCGCCACTACTCCGACCGGTCACGGCGGTTCCGCTTCGTGTCCAACGTCGACGGCGCCGACCTCCGGGAGGCCACGGTCGACCTCGACCCGGCCGAGACCCTGTTCATCGTCAGCAGCAAGACGTTCACCACGCTCGAAACCCTGACCAACGCCCGCTCCGCGCGCGACTGGCTGCTCGCGAGCTTGCGCGACGAGGCCGCCATCGCGCGCCATTTCGTCGCCGTCAGCACCAACGCCGCGCGGGTCCGCGAGTTCGGCATCGACACCGAGAACATGTTCGGGTTCTGGGACTGGGTGGGCGGCCGGTACTCGATGGACTCGGCGATCGGGCTGTCGCTGATGATCGCGATCGGGCCCGACGACTTCCGGGAGATGCTGGCCGGCTTCCGGGCGATGGACGAGCACTTCCTGATGACGCCGATCGAACGCAACCTGCCGGTGCTGCTCGGGCTGCTCGGCATCTGGTATGGCGACTTCTTCGGCTTCGAGACCCATGCCGTGCTCCCGTACAGCCAGGAGCTGACGCGGTTTCCCGCCTATCTCCAGCAGCTCGAGATGGAGTCGAACGGGAAGTCGGTCCGCCTCGATGGCAAGCGGGTGTCCGTCAACACCGGCGCGATCGTCTGGGGCACAGCGGCAACCAACGGCCAGCACGCCTACTACCAGCTGCTCCACCAAGGAACGCGCATCGTGCCGGCCGACCTGATCGGTTTCGTCAACCCCACCACCGAGGTCGGGGACCACCACGACCTCCTGATGGCCAACCTGTTCGCCCAGGCGGAGGCGTTCGCCTTCGGCAAGACACGCGAGCAGGTCGTCGCCGACGGGGTGCCAGCCCACCAGGTCGCCGCCCGGGTGTTCGAGGGCAACCGGCCGACATCGGTCATCCTCGCCAGCCGCCTGACGCCGCGGTCCCTCGGCTCGCTCGTCGCCCTGTACGAGCACAAGGTCTTCGTCCAGGGGACGATCTGGGGAATCGACTCGTTCGACCAGTGGGGCGTGGAGCTGGGCAAGGCGCTCGCCGTGCGGATCGCGGGCGACCTGACGGATCCAACCGGCGAGCCGTCCGCCGTGCACGACTCGAGCACGGCGGCCCTGATCCGGCGGTACCGCGCCGACCGCATGCGCGGCTGAAACCCGGTGCCCGGCGCCCTCGAGATTGCCGCCTGGCTCGACGGGGAGCTTGAGGCCGCCCGATACCGGGTGGAGGAGCCGGAGAACGGGCTGGTGGTGGATGCCGGTGGGGACGTGACGAGGATCGGGTCAGCGGTGAACACGACGTTCGGATCGATCGAGCTCGCGGCCTCGACAGGCGCCCAGCTGCTGCTCGTCCACCACCCGTCGTGGCCGTACATCGACCGAGACCTCCATCCGCGCAAGCTCGCCGCGCTCGCCGATGCCGGCGTGTCGCTGTACGGGGCGCACGCTTCGCTCGACTGCGCTCCAGCGCACGGGACGGGCCATGAGCTCGCCCGGCTCCTGGGGGTGACCGTCGAGGGCCGGTTCGCGCCGTACGAGGGCTCGCTGGCCGGCGTCCACGGAACGTTCGAGGGCGGATGGGACCGTCTGGTCGCGGTGATGGGGACCACGCTCGGAAAGGCTCCGGAGGCGCATCGCAACGCCATGTCGGTCCATCGGATCGGGATCGTCACCGGTGCCGGCGGCATGACAAGCTGGCTGGAGGAGGCGGTCGGCCTCGGCTGCGACACCTACGTCACCGGCGAGGGCAGCATGTATACCCGACTCTACGCGCAAGAGGCCGGGATCAACCTGCTCCTCGGCGGACACGACCTCACCGAGCGGGCCGGGATCGAGGCGCTCGGCATGCGCACGGCGGCGGCATTCGGGCTCGAGCACCGATTCATCGAGGAGCCGCACATCGGGTAGGGCGTCGCGTCAGAGCGTGCTGGTCGAGTCCCGGAGCCTCTGCTACCATTCGCCGTCGCGCCTCGGGCAGCCCTCGCCCGCGCGTGTCACATCGTCCCGCATCAGTACATCCACGGAACGGAGACCAGCCACTTGGCCAGAACGCCCCGGAAATGGCAGGGCGCTCGCTCCCCGTCCGGGCTGAAGCGCGTCCGCCAGGCCGAGCGCCGGCGGGCCATCCTGCAGCCCCGGCGGTCAGCGGCGAAGACGCTCGTTGCCAAGGCCCTCACGACCGCAACGGTTGAGCCGGCAGGCGGCGACGTCGCGACCAGCCTCAGCGAGGCGATCTCCGCGCTCGACCGGGCCGCCAAGGCGGGTGCGATCCACCCGAACGCGGCCGCGCGGCGGAAGTCGCGCCTCGTGCGCAAGGTCAACGCCGCAGTCGGTGGCTCTGCCGTCGTGAGCGCAGGCCACGTCGCCAAGTCGACCGGCAAGGCCGCCGCGGTGAAGGCCGCCAAGGCCCGCATCGCGGCCGGCAAGGCCGTCAAGGCCAAGGGTGCCCAGACCGCCGCCGGCAAGGCGCGCGCGGCCCTCTCGAAGTCGACCCGTGCAGACACGGCACGCGCCGCGACCACGGCCGAGCCCGTCGCCGCGACAGCGGCGCCCGCCAAGGCGACCGCGAAGTCGAGCGCGAAGCCCGCCGCGAAGACGACGACGAAGACGACCGCAAAGGCGTCGACGGCCAAGGCCCCGACCGCCAAGGCCGCACCCAAGGCGACGGCGACGAAGGCGACCACGACCAAGGCCGCACCGAAGACGACGAAGGCCAAGAAGGCCGAGTAGTCCCCGGTCCCGCCAGCTCGCGATCAACGCGCCCCGGTCACCGACCGGGGCGTTTCAATTCAGGCGGCGGTGGGAGCCGCCTGATCCTCGGGCCGGCGCCGGTTGGCGGCGCCGAACATCAGCGCGCCGCCGAGCGCGCCGCCGACGCTGAGCGCGACCAGCAGGCCCGCGCTCGTCGCCTGCTCGCGCCAGTAGAGCGCCGTGAACGACCCGACGTCGGTGATCCCGGCGGCCGCGAACGCGGGGCCGCGGCCGACGGCGAGATAGCGCTGGTAGACGCAGTCCGCACCCGTCTGGCAGACGAGCGCGCCGCCGGCCGATTGATCCCGGTAGCCGTTGTCGGCGGCGAAGAACAGGCCCTTCACCAGCACGAGGAACAGCGCGAACGTGATCCCCGTAGCCAGGCCGGCCAGCAGGGCGTTGGCCAGGATGCGGCCCCACGGGCCGCCCGCCCGGTTCGAGCGGGCGTTGGCGTAGTAGCCGATCAGCAGGCCCGCGAACAGGGCGAATGGCGTGACCAGGAACTCGATCGGGATGACCAGCAGGAAGCTGACCCCGATCGTCACGGCCATGCCGACGCCGACCCACGCGGCGGTGATCGCGCCCCGGTCCACGAAGCGGCTCATGCCAGAGGCGCCGGGGCGACGGCGCGCGCGGTCAGCCTCAGGGCTCGAGCTCCCCGCGTGCGGCCGCGCCCGAGATCGCGCCGCGGCCGAGGTAGCGTGCCTCGTCGCCCAGCTCGTCGGCGATCCGGAGCAGGCGGTTGTACTTGGCTACTCGCTCGGAGCGCGACGGGGCGCCGGTCTTGATCTGGCCGGTGCCCATCGCGACGACGAGATCGCTGATCGTCGTGTCCTCGGTCTCGCCCGAGCGGTGGGACACGATCGCCGACCAGCCCGCACGCCGCGCCAGCTCGATGGCATCGATGGTCTCGGTCAGCGTCCCGATCTGGTTGAGCTTGATGAGCACCGCGTTCGCCGCCCGCTCGTCGATCGCCCGCCGGATCCTGGTCACGTTGGTGACCAGCAGGTCGTCGCCGACCAGCTGGACCTTGGCGCCGATGCGCTCGGTGATCAGCTTCCAGCCGGCCCAGTCGTCCTCGGCCAGGCCGTCCTCGATCGACACGATCGGGTAGCGCGCGGCCCAGTCGGCCCACAGGTCCACCAGCTCGCCCGATTCGAGCGTCCGGCCCTCGGTCGCGAGCACGTAGCGGGTCGCCGCCCCGTCGCCGCCGGTGCCCGGCTCGACGAGCTCGCTGGACGCCGGATCGAGGGCGATCGCGATGTCCTCGCCCGGCCGGTAGCCCGCCTTCTCGATCGCCCGCAGGATGACCTCGACGGCGGCCTCGTTGGAGCCCAGGGACGGCGCGAATCCGCCCTCGTCGCCCTGCCCGGTCGCGTGCCCTTCGTCGTGGAGGATGGTGCGCAGCGCGCCGAAGATCTCTGCGCCCGCGCGCAGGGCCTCGGGGTAGGTGGTCAGCCCGACCGGCATGACCATGAACTCCTGGAAGTCGGTCGAGTCCTGCGCGTGCTTGCCGCCGTTGAGGATGTTGAACATCGGGACGGGCAGGGTGCGTGCCCCGACGCCACCGAGCCAGCGGTAGAGCGGCAGCTCGTGCGACCCGGCGGCCGCGTGAGCGCACGCCAGCGACACCCCGAGGATCGCGTTGGCCCCGAGCTCGGCCTTGTTCGGCGTGCCGTCGAGCTCGACCAGGATGGCGTCGATGCCGGCCTGGTCGGCCGCGTCGAAGCCGAGGATCGACGGGCCGATCCGGTCGGCCACGTTCGCGACCGCGGTCAGGACGCCCTTTCCCCCGTAGCGTGCCTTGTCCCCGTCCCGAAGCTCGACCGCCTCGTGGACCCCGGTCGACGCCCCCGAGGGGACCGCGGCCCGGCCCAGCGAGCCGTCCTCCGTCACGACGTCCACCTCGATGGTGGGGTTGCCCCGCGAATCGAGGATCTCCCGGGCATCGACCCAGGCGATGGTGGTGTCGCTCACTTGACGGCCTCCGGCTGACGGTCGAGGAGCACCGTCACGCCCGGCAGCTCGCGGCCCTCGAGGAATTCCAGCGACGCGCCGCCGCCGGTGCTGATGTGGGTCATCTTGTCGGCGAGGCCCTGCTGCTGGATCGCGGCCACGGAGTCTCCTCCGCCGATCACGACCGCCGCGCCGGCCTCGGCACGCGTCGCGAGGAACCGCGCGATCGCCTTGGTGCCGTGGGCGAACGACGGGATCTCGAACACGCCGAGTGGGCCGTTCCAGAGGACGGTGCGCACGCCGGCCAGCGCCTCCTCGATGTTCGCGAGGCTCTGCTTGCCGAGGTCGACGATGTGCCAGCTCGCGGGGACCTTGTCGGCCGGGATGGTCTTGTACTCGGTGCCGCGGGTGACCTCCTTGGCCACGACCACGTCCACGGGCAGCACGACCCTGACGCCCTGCCGCTCGGCGGCGGCCATGATCGAGCGCGCGTCCTCCACCCGGTCGGGCTCGGCGAGGCTCTTGCCGACGGCCTTGCCCTGCGCGAGCAGGAAGGTGTTGGCCATGCCACCCCCGATGACCATGACGTCGACCTTGTCGAGCAGGTGCTCGAGGACCTTGATCTTGTCGCTGACCTTGGCGCCGCCGATGATCGCGGCGAACGGTCGCTCCGGGTTGTCGAGCAGCTTGCCCAGGTTGGCAAGCTCCTTCTCCATCAAGAGGCCGGCGTACGCGGGCCGGAGCTTGGCGATCCCGACCGTGCTCGCGTGGGCCCGGTGGGCCGTCCCGAAGGCGTCGTTGACGTAGAGGTCGCAGTACGACGCGAGCGAGGCGGCGAACGCCGGGTCGTTCTTCTCCTCCTCCGCATGGAAGCGGAGGTTCTCGAGGAGCAGGATCTCCCCGTTGCGGAGGCGGCCGACCGCGTCCTCGGTACCCGCGCCCAGCGCGTCGCCGGTCACGGGCACCGTCTTGCCCATCAATCCACCGAGCCGCTCGGCCACGGGCCGCAGCCGGAGGCTGTCGGTGACCTTGCCGTCGGGCCGGCCGAGATGGCTGGCGAGGATCAGCCGGGCGCCCTGCGCCTGGAGGTAGCGGATCGTCGGCAAGGCCGCGCGGATCCGGGAATCGTCGGTGACCTTGCCATCCGCGAGCGGGACGTTGAAGTCCACGCGCACGAACACTCGCTGGCCCGCGGCGTCCATGTCCCGGACGGTGAGCTTGTCCATGAGCAGATATTCCTCCGGAGGCGCCGGGCTAGAGCCTCGGGCTCCGGTCAGGCCGTGGCAGCGGTCGGCAGGCGCAGCGCGACGAACTGCGCGAGGTCGGCCACGCGGCAGCTGTACCCCCACTCGTTGTCGTACCAGGCGATGACCTTGATGAAGTTCCCGCCAAGGACCATGTTCGAGGGCAGGTCGACGATCGACGAGCGGCTGTCGCCCCGGAAGTCGGTGGACACGAGCGGCTCGTCCGACGCGCCCAGGATCCCGTCGAGCGGTCCGGCGGCGGCGTCGCGGAAGGCCTGGTTGAGCTCTTCCACGGTGGTGTCGCGCTCGAGCTCGGCGGTGAAGTCGACGACCGACACGGTCGGCGTCGGGACGCGCAGGCTGAAGCCGTCGAACTTGCCCTTGAGATCGGGGATCACGAGGGCAAGCGCCTTCGCGGCACCCGTCGTCGTCGGGATGATGTTCAGGCCCGCCGCACGAGCGCGCCGCGGGTCCTTGTGGGCGACATCGAGGATGCGCTGGTCGTTGGTGTACGAGTGGATCGTGTTCATCAGGCCGCGGCGGATGATGAACCTGTCGTGCACGACCTTGGCGGCCGGCGCGAGGCAGTTCGTCGTGCAGCTCGCGTTGCTGATGATCTGGTGCTTGTCGGGGTCGTAGACGTCGTCGTTGACGCCCAGCACGATCGTCACGTCCTCGCCCTTGGCGGGCGCGCTGATGATGACCTTCTTCGCCCCGGCGTCGATGTGGGCGCGGGCCTTTGACGCATCGGTGAACAGGCCGGTCGACTCGATGACGATGTCGACGCCCAGGTCGCCCCACGGCAGCTGGGCGGGATCCTTGATCTGGAGCACCTTGATCGGCCGGCCATCGATGACCACGGCGTCGTCGGTGTGGGTGACCTCGCCCGGATACGCGCCATAGGTCGAGTCGTGCTTGAACAGCAGGGCGTTGGTCGGAACGTCGACGAGGTCGTTGACGGCGACCACCTCGACCTCTGGCGATCGCTCGAGGATCGCCTTGAGCGACTGGCGGCCAATGCGGCCGAATCCGTTGATACCGACGCGGACGGTCATCGGAGATCCTCCTTGGATCGAGACGGTGCACGGTCGAGCCCGCGACGGGCGCCGACCGAGATGGGGTGCAGGTGAACCACGGGACGCGCCTGGACTCGCCTCGGTGCGACGGGCCCATCGAAGCGACGTCGGGAGCGCTGCGGCGGTCGCGTCCATGGCGACGGCTGCGGCGACCCCGAGGCCGGGCCGCGTGCCCCAGTGGGCAGGTCGGCCGGATGACGGGTGCTCGCTGAGGTTCATCCTTGATCGAGGATGCTCGGCGCCGAGGTCGGTGGCGGTGGCCGGGAGAGCGGGCGGCATGTGACCTCGGAGTGCGGATCGAGGGGTTCGCCATCAATCCTAGCAAAGGGTCGTCCTGCGGCCCGCGCCGACAGTCCCGAAACCGGGGGCCGTTCGCACCCTCTCCGGGTGACGAAAGAGCCCTCCGGCAACGCCGGAGGGCTCTAGGTCGTTCAGCGATTGTCGGGGGGTCAGCCGCCGATCTTGAACACCTTGGTGCCGCACTTCGGGCAGGTGCCCGAGAGCGCCGGCTTGCCGTTCTTCATCGTGATCTGCTGCGGGTTCTGGACCTCGACCTTCATCTTGTCCTTGACGCAGTAGGCCTGAGCCATCGAGTCAGCTCCTCCTCACGCTATCCGCGTCGCGAGAGCACGCCTCTCGGGTCCGCAGGTTCGCTGGGTCTGGCGCTCATTCTGGGGCCCAGAGCGACGGGCGCCAGCGCGCCGCTCCAGCCTTCGCCTTCTGACGGTCCAGCTCCGCGAGGATCAGGAGGCTTTCCAGCCCCGTCTCCACGACGGCAGCTTCCGCCCGGTCCCTATCGCCGCCGGTCACGAACTCGCCGGTCCGGCGGTTGGCATAGACGGCGCACACGACGCCGGCTCGACCGCCACCGAGACCTGCGAGCACAAGCACCGCAGAGGCTTCCATCTCGAAGTTCAGGATGCCCTGACGGGACATCTCGTCGGCGAGGTCAGGGTAGCGGATGGGAAGCTGCGGGATCGGGCGTCCCTGCGCACCGAAGAACCCGGGCGCCGTGGCCGTGATCCCCAGGTGGTGGGGATGCCCGAGCCGCGTCGCGGCCTCCTCGAGGGCCAGCACGGCCTCATAGCTCGCGACGGCCGGGTATCCGTCATGGACAAACCAGTTCGTGGTGGTCTCGAGGCGGACCGATCCGGTCGAGATCACGAGGTCGCCCAGACCGATGTTGTCCTGGAGCGCGCCGCACGAGCCGACGCGGATGAACGTCGGATGGGCGTTGATCGCGAGGACCTCGCTGATCACGATCTCGACGTTGTCGGTCCCGATGCCGGTCGACAGGCACGAGACGCGCAGACCCTTGTAGATACCGGTCGCCGTGGCGAACTCGCGATGCCGATGGCGGAGCTCGACGGAGTCGAAGTGGGCGGCGACGCGATCGACCCGATCCTGATCGCCGGGGAGGAGGATGTAGTCGGCCAGCTCGCCTGGCCCCAGGCCGATGTGGTACTGCCGGTCGCCGGTGGGGATCGCGACCCGGGTGTCCACGTTCGGCAAAGGCTCGCTCCCTCGTGGCTCACGTTCGATCGGCGTGCGCCATCGACCGAGCATAGGGGCCCGATTCGAGCAGCGTCAAGCCGATCCACGCACGTTCCCGCCGAGTTCAGCCCCCGTTTGGCTCCCGAACGACGCATCGGGCGCCACATCCGGGGTGGATCCGGCGGCCCGGGCGCCGAGCCCCAAGGCCTCCAGGCGCGCGACGATGCGCGACCGCAGGACCCGCTGGGCCCGCTGGCGGCGGGCGAGCGTCACCGCCACCGAGGCGACCCCGACGACCAGCAGCGTGCCGAATCCGGTCGAGAGCGAATCCAGGCCGAGGCCGGGTACCAGGACGGCCCGGATCGGCGCCGGCGACGCACCCGGGCTGGACGCGACCCCCGCGCCAGCGGCTCCGTCACCCGGATCGGCGCTCGAAAGCTCGCTGCCACCGAGGTCGCCGACCAGCTCGATGCCGTCCGCGCCCGCGACGACGAGCACCGGCTCGTCCCGAACCTCGGGCGTGCCGGTCGCGTTGAGCGCGTCGCCGACCTGGAGCATGCCCAGCAGGTCGACGGCGTCCCCTTCGAGCACGATCCTGGCGTCTGCGGTGCCGTCGTCGAGCCGGATCGCGTCGATCTCCAGGGCTGTCACGAGGCCGCCGACCCGGACGCGTTCGCCCACGTGCCCGTCCAGGTCCCGGAGGTCGATGTCGGCCGCGCCGGCGCCGATGCCGCTGCCCGCGGGCGCCTCGCTCGAGGTCGCCGCGCCGTCCGACGATCCCGGGGACGTGCCTGCGCCCGGGGACGAAGCGGCGTCGGGCGAGGCCTTGCCGAGCACGATGTCCGAGCGCTGCCGCGGAACGATGGCAAACCGTCGGTCCGTCGCCGTGGGATACGGGCGCTTGACGACGCCGGTGATCGTCGCCTGGCGGCCCTCGACGACGTCCGTCGACGCGATGCCACTGCCCGCGAGCCCGCTGAGGAGGATGCGAGCGGCACCCAGCTGCAGCTCGGCCGTCCATCGGTCCCCGTTGCGCTTGACGTCAGCGACCTCGCCCGTGATCCTGACGAGCCGCCACTCGACGGCCGCCGTCGGCGCCGTCCGCAGCGCATGGACGGCGGGCTGTCGCGAGCCGAGGACGCGGACGGACTCGGCGCGCAGGCGCGGCGCATCCCACGCCTCGCCAACGTTCCCGGTCGCGCGAACGCGCGTGCCGACCCGCAGGGAGGCGTCCGGCGCCGCGAGGTACAGCTCGATCGCGGCGGTGCCGTCCTCGAGGATCGTGCGCCGGCCGCTCGCGTCCAGCAGCGAGGTGCTCACGGTCAGCGTGCCCTCGACGGTCACGGTCTGGCCCTCGCGCAGCAGCGCCTTCGCGATCGACATCGCCTTTGGCGACCCATCGCTCGGCTTCGGGGTCGGGCCGCCGCGGGGCGTGGGCGACGGGGACGGGGCGGGCGTCGCCGTGATCGAGACGTCGGCACGATCGCGGAGCCACAGGCGATAGCCGTCGAACGCGCCCTTGCGCGAGGCCCGCTGCCCGATCACGCCGGTGAAGGTCGCAACGGTGCCCTTGCGGAACAGGCCAGCGTCGAGGCCGGCCGACGCGTCGGCGAGGACGCGCAAGACGACGCCATCGGCGCCTTTGATCGAAAAGGTGAGGTCGTTGCTCGACGACTTGGTGGCCGAGACCTCGATCGTCCCCGCGATCCGGGCGAGCCCGCCCTCGGTCGCCTCGCCGACTGCGCCGGTCAGGACCGTCACGGGCGACGGCGGTGTTCCCGTACCGACGACCACGATGCCACCGGCCGACGGCCGGATCTCGGTCTGGCCGTACGGGTCGGCGATGGCGCCGCGCACCTCGAGGATGGCGCCGCGCGCGAGCACCGGGACGCCATCGGGCAGCCGAACGGGAACGCCGCCGGTCGCATCACCGATCGCCAGCAGCGGTGGCGTGCCGAGCCGCCCGGCCTCCGCGATCACGACGCCACGAACCACCACGGTCCGACCGACGGGAGCCTGCCTCGCCTCGGCGATCGTGAGCGGAGCGACCGCGCTGGGTGCTGCGGTCGGGCTCGGAGTGCCGGCTGGACTCGGGGTCGGCGTGACGGTCGGGCTGGGAACCGGCGTCGGCGTCGGCGTCGGGCGTCGGCGTAGGCGTGGGCGCCGGCGGCAGCACGTCCAGGTCACCAGCGAGGGTCGCGTGCAGCCGGTACCCGGCCAGCTCGGTGCCGGAGCTGTCGCGCTGGCCGAGCGGGCCACGCGCGACGATCGTCGAGCCCCGGGCCGGCGAGGCGTCGCCCAGGGCGGCGGCGCCGACGATGACCCGGATCTCGCCCGATCCGTCGTTGATCATGAGACCCAGGCCGTCGCTCAACGCGCTTGGCGTCTCGGTCACGGTCCCCGTCAGCTGCAGGCGCATGCCCTCGAGCGGCTCCGATGCGGCGCCGGTCTGCACCTCGAGCGGCGTCGGGAGCCATTGCTCACCGAGGAGCACGATGTCCGCCCGATCGACCCGAAGCGTGCGCTGGCCGAAGCGGCTGTCCACGATGCCGGTGGCGACGACGCGCGAGGCCGCCGGGATCGGCTGTTCGAAGGCGGCATCGAGGTAGATCGCGATCCCCCCGGTGGCGTCCTGGACGAATCCGCTGCGCGCGGACTCGAGCGCGCCGAGGTCGGTCGTGAGGACCCCCTCGATGGTGGCCTCGGTGCCGTCCGCCAGGGCACGGACGGACTCGATCGACGGAGGGATGGGAGCGGCCGATGGCGTGGCCGTGGCGGCAGGCGTCGGCAATTCGGCCGGGCTCGCCGTGGGCGCCGGCGTCATCGGGTCCGGAGTCGGTGTCGGCGAAACGGTGGGCGTCGCCGATGGCACCGGGCTGGGGGCGTGGGGCGGCGTCGGCGTCGGCGTCGGGGCGTGGCGGACGTCGGCGTCGCCGTTGGCGTCGGCGTCGCAGTCGGGGCGGACGTCGGCGTCGCCGTTGGCGGCGGCGTCGCAGTCGGGGCGGACGTCGGCGTCGCCGTTGGGGTCGGCGTCGCGGTCGGGGCGGGCGTCGCACTCGCCGTTGCGCTTGGCGTGGGCGTCGGCGACGGTGCCGCGGTTGGCGACGCTGACGGCGAGGGACTCGGCGCCGGGACGGGCGGCGCGGCAAGATTCTGCGCCATCGGCGCGGAGTTGAGAACGAAGTCCGTCGCGTTGTCGTTCGTGTCGACCGAGCTTCCGGACGCGCCACCGGGCTTGCGTTCGATCGAGCTGCCGGCCACAGGTGCCTGGGCCGCGGTGGCCTCCACGAACTCGCTCGTGGCGTCGCCCCACGCGACGGCATCGATCGGCTGCCCGCCGATGGGGCGGAGCACGATCGCACCCCCGGTCGCGGCAAATCCGCCGCTGTATGTCGCGTCCGCGGACGCCCCGAACACGCCGGAGCCGTTCGCGATGAGCAGGTGGCGTCCCGGCTCGATCACGACCGTGGTCGTCCACGACGCCTTCCGCGTGACCGTGGTCCCACTGCTCGTGACGTACGCAACCTCGAGCCCGGCGAGGTCGGCAGCGACGGACGAGGCGTTGGTGAGCTCGACGTACTCGTCGGAGGCCGAGGCACCGCCAGTGACCACCTCGGCAATCAGGAGGCCCGACGACGGCGGCCACGCAACGTCCGCCTGGGCGGCCAGTCGCGTCCCGACGTCGCTGCCGGGCGCCGCGAGCGCGGTGGCTCCCAGCAGGAGGATGAGAACCACCGCGACCATCGCCGCGGTCCGTGCATGCGCCATCGAGGACCTCCGGGCGGGAGACATCGGCGGCGGGGGGCGGGTTCAGGCCGTGGCGGGAGGCGCATCCTAGGCGTGCCGACTTATCCGCGGCTCAACCACATGGGCGGCGACCCGGTACGATGCACCGGCCGCACCGCCCGATCCGCGGTCTGCCCTAAGGAGGCAACTTCGTTGGCCCGCGCCAAGCGCACCGATCGCACCGACGCCCGACGCCGCTATCGCGCCGAACAGGCGGCCCTCAATCCCGATGCCGCCGGAGCCGAGGTGTCCGATGCCGCGTCGAGCCCGAAGCCCGCGGGGAGCACCAAGGCAGCCGCTCCCGCGGCCGCAGCGCAGCGACCCAGCATCGCGAACGCGTTTCGGGGCTCGTTCCGGCCGCTCGACCTGCGGGGCGACCTCCGGGCGCTGCCCACGATCCTGACCCACTGGAGCCTGCTGGCCGCGATGGGCGCCGCCGTCGTCTCGACGGCCGTGTTCATCCTGTCGACCAACGACTTCGCCTCGGCCCTCGATCTCACCCTATCCGACCCGGCCACCGGCAAGCCGGTCGGAGCCGTGTCGAACGTCTCGTATATCGCGGTCAGCCTGTTCGTCGCGCCGCCACCGGCTGCCGGCGCGTTCCTGGTCGGGTTCATGTCGCCGCGGGCGAGCTGGCTCGGCGGCCTGATCTTCGGGTTCGTCGCTGCAGCCTGCTACAGCGTGATCCTGCTCAGCCCGACGGGCCGGCTGTTCATTGGCGGGGCCGCGCCTGAGCCGTACATCCTCAATGCGTGGATCGTCGGCCCCATCGGCGCATCGTTCTTCGCCGCGGCATCGGCCTGGTACAAGCGGTTCCTGAACCTCGCCAACCCGAATCGCGGCCGCAAGCCCGAGAAGCCGGCGCCCAAGGGTCGCGGTAACGCGCGGCCCAACTCTCGGGCGGCGGGCCGGCCCTAGCCCATCCGCCGCATCCCGGCGTGCCCGATCTGGCGCACGCCGGCCGGCGATGCGGGGCCGCCGACCGCTCCTGCCGCCTCGACGAGCGGCGTCACGGAGCGCGCGATCACGTTGACGACGTTCGCCTCCCGCTGGAGGTCCCCGTCGACGAGCAGCAGCGCGTGCCGCCGGACGACCGACCGGAGCCGCTGCCACGTGTCCGGCCAGAGGGTGACGTTGACCATCCCGGTCTCGTCCTCGAGCGCGAGGAACACGGTCCCACGGGCGGTCATCGGGTGCTGGCGGGTGACGACGAGGCCACCAATTCGAACCGGGCCGGGCCGATGCTCGGCGAGCGCCGCGTTGGTCACCGCCCCCAGCCGGTCGAGCGCCTCCCGGAACAGGCTCACCGCCTGCCGCTGCGCGTCGAGGCCCACGACCCCGTAGGCGTCGCCCAGGCGCTCGGGCTCCGTGATCGGCGGCAGCGGCGGCGCCTCGGTCGCCGGCAGCCGCAGATCCATCGGCCGTCCGGCGGCCCGGCCCTTTCCCGCGCCACGCACCGTTCGCCCGTCCACGCGTCCTTTCGCCGCCCCGGCGACCTCGCGCAGCTGCCACAACAGCTCGCGCCGGGGCCGGCCCAGCGAGTCCAGCGCGCCCGCTCGGATCAGCCGCTCCACGACCTCCTCGGCCAGGCCCGTCCGGTCGACGACGTCCGCCAGGCTCGTGTACGGCCCGCGGGCGAGCTCGGCATCGATCCGTGCCTCCTGCTCCTCCCCGATCCCCTTGACCAGGTGCAGCCCAAGCCGCACGGCCCAGCCGGTCATCGATTCGGCCGCCCAGCGCTCGCGCGACACCGCGCCCGGGATCAGGCACGCCGGCGAGCGAACCGGCGCCGGCCGAGTGTCGATCCCGCAGCCCTCGGGGAGCGGCTCGCCGGGGTCAGCGTCGTGCGACCCGTCGTCGCCATCGGCCCCCGCCATCGCCCAGCCCGGCCGGCCCACCCACTCCGTTGTCGTCCGCCAGGCGCTCCGGTTGACATCGACCGGCAGGACCGCGACGCCGTGGCGCTTCGCATCGTTGACCAGCACCTCGACCGGGTAGAAGCCCATCGGCTGGGCGTTGATCAGGCCGACGACGAACTGCGCCGGGTAGAACAGCTTGAGGAAGCTCGACTCGTAGGCCGTCCGTGCGAAGGCGGCCGCGTGGCTCTTCGCGAACCCGAAGCTCGCGAACGCTGCGCACTGGCGGAACAGCTCCTCGGCGTCGTCGGGCGGCATGCCCTGGACGCTGATACAGCCATCGACGAACTGCGCGTGGAGCTTCTCCATCTCGCGTGTCGAGCGCCAGGTGCCCATCGCCCGCCGGAACCCGTCCGAGCCCGCCGGCGTGAAGCCCGCGACGTCGATCGCGATCTTCATCACCTGCTCCTGGTACAGGATCACGCCCAGGGTGTCGCGCAGGATGGGCGCCAGGCTGGGGTGGAGGTAGGTCACGGGCTCGATGCCCTGCTTGCGGCGCAGGTACGGGTGGACGGCGTTGCCCTGGATGGGGCCCGGCCGGATGATCGCGACCTCCACCACGAGGTCATCGAGGCTCTGCGGGCGCGACTTGGGCAGCGTCTGCATCTGGGCCCGGCTCTCGACCTGGAACACGCCCACCGTGTCGGCCGCCTGGAGCATCTCGAACACCTCGGGGATCTCCTCCGGGATGTGGTCGAGGTCGAGGCACACGGCGCAGTCGTGCTCGATGAGCTGGATGCACTCGTCGATGGCGGCCAGCATGCCGAGGCCGAGCAGGTCGAGCTTGATCAGCTTCATCGTCTCGACGTCCCGCTTGTCGAACTGGACGACGACCCGGTCCACCATCGTCGCGCGCTCGATGGGGGCGATGTCGATGAGCGGGGCAGCGGTCACCAGCATGCCGCCCGAGTGGATCGAGAGGTGGCGCGGGAAGCCGTCGATGCGGGCGCACAGCTCGAGCCAGCGTTCCCAGTCGGAGAGGCGGCTGACGGAGCCCCGGTGCGGGTGCTCGTCCGGCGGCCGGAGCTCGGCCTGGGGCGGCATTCGCATGATCGAGTTGCTGCGATCCGCGCGCATCGCGACCTGGTCGCGCGCCCAGCGCCGCGCCGCCGCGCTCTCGTCGCCTGGGCCGCCCCCATCGTCGATCTCGATGCCGCCGGGGCGATCGATCGGCCGGTCGAGGGCGCTCGGGCCGCCGATGGGGAGGTCGTACCGACGCGGTACCGGAACCGGCAGGCCGGTCTCCGGATCGACAGGGATGGCGGGGCCGCGACGTCCCGGTCGCCGATCACGCCAGCGCTCCTGCTCGCGACTGGGCGCTCCCTCGCGGATCCAGCGCACGCTCACCGCGGAATCTCCCGGACCGCCCTTGTCGTCGATCCCGCCCCGGTCCAGCTCATCGCCCCGGTCCAGCTCATCGCCCCGGTCCAGCTCATCGCCCCGGTCCAGCTCATCGCCCCGGTCCAGCTCATCGCCCCGGTCCACCTCATCGCCCCGGTCCAGCTCCCGGATACCGCCCCCGGCGGTGCGGAGCAACGGATCGCGGCCTAATCGCCCAGATTCGGGTCCATCCACCGCCCCGGCTGGTAACTGCGCCTGATTCGGGCCGAATGGCTGCCGCGCACCGCTCGTGGCGGTATCTGCGCCCGATGCGTGGGGCACCGAGCCGGCGGCGCCCGATGCGTGGGGCACCGAGCCGGCGGCGCCCGATGCGTGGGGCACCGAGCCGGCGGCGCCCGATGCGTGGGGCACCGAGCCGGCGGCGCCCGATGCGTGGGGCACCGAGCCGGCGGCGCCCGGCGCGAACCTCCCGACCTGGTCCCGCAGCCACCGGTCCGCCTCGTCGCCCCCCAGCCAACGCTCGCCGCGCGGCGCCGCGTCACCGGCCGACCCGATCGCGATGGCCGCCGGTACGATCCCGCCCGCGACGGTCCGGCTACGCCCGGGCGGAGTGCTGGAGCCATCGTCGCGAGTCACGGGGCCCGATTCAGCCTCGTTGACGTCTGCCGGTGGTATCGGGGCCGCGGCGGCGCGCCCGGGAGCCTCGACACCACTCCAGCCAGGCGTACGCGAACCGGATCGGGCCGCGATGGCGGCGGCTCCCTCGAGCCGTCCGCCGCGGGCGTGGTTCAGCTGACCCATCGCGTCGGTTAGGCCCTGGGCGGCGGCCAAGGCCGGAGCGGCATCGCTGGAGGACTCCCCCGGACGGGCGAAGAACTGCGAGAAGCCGCCCTCGGCCTCGAGGTCCCGGCGGACCATCACGCTGTCGTACGTCTCGAGCGCCTTGGCGACCCGGTCCACGAGCGGCCGCGGGAACCCCAGCGCGTAGCCCACCTCGCGAACCGCAGACCGGGCCCGATATGTGACGAGGTTGCAGACCATCCCCGTGTGCTCCGGCCCGTAGCGCCGGTAGACGTACTGGATCACCTCCTCCCGACGCTCCGAGCTGAAGTCGATGTCCACGTCCGGATAGGCCGTCCGGCCCTCGTTGATGAACCGCTCGAACAGCAGCTCGTGGCGGATGGGATCGACGCGCGTGATCCCGAGGACGTACGCCACGATCGAGTCCGCCGCGCTCCCCCGCCCCTGGGCCGGGATCTTGCGCGACTTCGCGAAACGCATCAGGTCCCAGCAGATCAGGAAGAACTCGGCGAGCCCCGTCTTCTCGATCACGTCCAGCTCGTGGGCCAGCTGGCGCACGACCGCCGGGGTCATCGGGTGGTATCGCCGCTTCGCTCCCTCCCAGCACAGCGACGACAGATGGCTGAACGGCGTCTCGCCCTTGGGGACGTCGAAGCCCGGAAAGCGATAGCGCTCGAAGGTGAGCTCGACCTTGCATGCCGCGGCGATCTCGGCCGACGCCGCGATCCCGTCGCGCCACGCCCGCCCCAGGACGGGATCGGACGCCGCCGTCGACGGCTCTCCGGGCGGCAGCGCGAGCAGCTCGTCCACGCCCTTGAGGTACGACTCCCCGTCGGGCCGTCGGAGGTCCCGCAGCTCGGCCAGCGAGCGCCCGTGCCGGATCGCGGCGAGCACGTCCTGGAGCTCGCGGCCCTCGGGTCGGTCGTAGTGGACGTCGTTGGTCACCACCACCGGCAGTCCCAGCTCGTCGGCCAGATGCGCCGTCTCCGCGACGAGCCAGTCGTCGTCGGGCAACAGGTGATGCGACAGCTCGAGCACGAACCCGGCGCGGGACGCGGACTCGCCGCTCAGGCCGGCCGCGGCCCGGCGGCCGAACAGCGCCGCATACCGCCCCACCAGCGCCCGTGCCCCCTCCCGGTCGCCCGCCCGCAATCGTCGGGCCAGCTCGCCCTCCCGGCACCCGGACAGCGCGATCAGCCCCTCCGCATGCTCGGCGAGCAGCGCCTGGGTGAACCTGGGGACCGCCTTGGTGCCGGCGAGGTTCGCGCGCGAGACCATCCGGCACAGGCTCCGCCAGCCGATCGCGTCGCGCGCCAGCAGGACGAGGTGCGGCCCGCGCTGCGCCTCGCCGATCCCGCGGTGATCCTCCTTCACGACCGCCCGATGACCGGGCAGCCGGGCGCGCTCCGGCCGGGGACGTGCAGGCCGGCCGGCGACGACCACGGGCGGCTCCACGACCACGGGCGTTCGGCGACCGGGCCGCCACGCGCGACGAGCGGGAACCACGATCCCGGCCGGGTCGGGCACGGCCGCGTCGGCCAGCTCGATCTCGATCCCGATCACCGGGTGCAGCCCGGCCGCCTCCGCCGCGGTCGAGAACCGGACCGCCCCGTACAGGCCCTGGTGGTCCGTGACCGCGAGCCCGGCCATCCCGAGCTCGACGGCGCGCGCCACGAGATCGTCCGGGGCCGAGGCCCCGTCGAGGAACGAGAAATGGCTGTGACAGTGCAGCTCGGCGTAGGCGGGATGGGCCACGCGACGGGTCTCCGGGGGGCGGGTCGAGATGATAGAACAGATGTTCGATAACGGGCAAGACGGTGGGCCCGTAACGGCTGCGCAACGATCCCCGAAATGACGCAACCGAATCCGCGGTCCGCGCGTCTGAGGGGCGTGATCGCTCTGCCGACACCCCACCCCGTCCGACGCCTCGCCCTCGAGCTGCTCGTTCGTGCAGCAGCCATCGCGCTGGTGGCGGTCGTGATCCTGGGACTCCTGCCGGCCATCGCCGAGGCGGTCGGGTGATCACGCCAACGTTCCCGATGACCTGAGGTCTCACGGAACATCCACGGCGACGGCGTTTGCGATGGCGCTCGTCGACCTGTCACCGGACCCTGGGCAGTCCGGTGGCGAACCCCGAGGACCCTCGCTGCTGGGGCGGCGGGGGTCCTCGGTTGTACCGGCGTCTCGACCCTCCCGGCTACGATGGACCGGCCAATGGGATCGCTTCGCGGCCGCCTCGCCATCGCCACGCTCATCATCGGCACGGTGGTCGTGGCCGCCGCCTGCACCGACGCCAGCCGTCCGTCGTCCCGGGCACCGTCGGTCGCCCCATCGCCGACGGCACTCGCCGCGGCTTCGCCCACGCCGAAGGTCACGGAGCGACCGGCGCCCACCGCCGTCCCCGGTGGCCAGACCGTCAGCCCCGGTCCGAGGGCGACCCGTCGCCCGACCACCACCAAGACCGACTGGGGCGTGATCCTCGACGCGGTCCCCGACGACTTCCCGCGCTACCCGGGTGCCGAGGACGCCGAGTCCCCCGACGGCCCGGCGAGCGCCACGCTCATCGCCGCCGCCGGCGTGGACAAGGTCGCGACGTGGTATCGGGACGCACTCGACGCGGCCGGGTACGCCACGCTCGACCTGTCCGATCCACTCGAGGACGGCTCGCGGGTGCTCGACTCGCAGGCCGATGTGCCCGAGTGCCGCGTGCAGACGACCTTCCGCCCAGCCGACGGATCGACGATGATCACCGTGCTGTTCGCGGCCGGGTGTGCCGCGATCGGCGGCTGACGGGTTCGAGGGAGAGCGGCGAGCGATGAAGCCGAGGTTGCGCGACGTGCTGGGGGCAGCCCTGCTGTTCGTCGTGCTGGTCGGCCTGGTCACGCTGATCGTGCTCGCGGGCGCGGGGTCGGTCGCGACCTGACCGCAACACTCCGCGGGATGACGGCGTCTATGCTGGACGCGACCGGCGGGGACCGGTCTGGGGATGGGGATTTGCAGGCATGCAGACGGCTCGGCCGCGTGACTTCGGGGCGCTCGCCCTGGTGATCGCGGTGTTCGTGGTCCTGCTGGTCGTCTCGATCGCGCTCGGGTCGCCAGCCATCCGCTGACGGGGTTGGCCCGTCGCGATCAGTCGAACAGGCGCTCCAGGTGCCAGGTCCCGGCCGTTCGGTCGAGATAGACCAGCGCCAGCCAGTTCGGGCCGACCACCTTGAAGTAGTCGCGCACGATCGGCTCCTGCCACCACGATTCCTCGACCCGCCAGCGATTGCACACCTCGACAGCCTCGCGGCGTCCGTTCCAGCGGATCGCGATCAGCCGTCCGCCTGGGTCCAGCTCCGCATCGATCGCCGGGTGCTCGCGCAAGAGCCGGGTCACGGGTGATCCCGGCCCATCACGGCCGGTCCTCGCCCATCACCGACGCGCCGGCGACCGGCACCCAGCGCCAGCGCGACTCGGCGATCGATGCGTCGGGGTCCGTGATCTCGATCCGCCGCACCCGGTCCGCACCGAACGCAATCGCGAGCCGCGCGAGCTGCCAGGCCAGGCGGGCATCGCGTGCGGCCTGCGGCGTGAACAGCGGCAGCTGCTGGCCGGTCGCCGCCTCGACCCGGGCGAGCTCGAGCTCGAGGCGCGCGACGGGGGCGGGCGGGGGCGCCTTCTCCAGGCGGGCGAACAGCAGGCGTTCGATGGCCTCCGCGTCGGCGGTCGGCTCGGGCAGGCGCTGCTCGAGGTGGGTCCCCTGCGGGACGCCACGACGGGCGAACGCGAGGTCGTGGGTCACGACCAGCCGCGCCAGCCCGGCGGCCTGGCCACGAGCCTGCAGCTGATCCGCGAGCGTCGCCGAGAGCCGGCGGAGGACGAACCGGACGGCATCCAATCCTTCGGCAGGCGGATCGAGCGGCAGGGCCAGGGCGAAACGCTCCGCGTTGCGCCGCGGCCGGAACCGTTCGGTCTCCTCCCCCCGAGCCCGGGCATGGAGCAACGCGCCCTCGTCCCCGAACCGTGCCACGAGGGCCGAGCGCGGCAGCTCCGCCACGGAGCCGATGGTGCGCAACCCGAAGCGGGCCAGACGTGCCCGGACGTCCGCGTCCCGCGTCAGCAGGCGGGCGGAATACGGGGCGAGGAACCGGTCATCGTCGCCGGGCGGGACGAGCACCGGCGGCCCGCCTTCGGCGGCGTGAGCGGCGGCGACGCTGGCGGCGAAGCTCGTGCCGGCGATCCCCGCCCGCGCGGGACCCGGCAGCAGCGGCGCGAGCGCCTCGCCGATCCGGGCGACGAGCGTCTCCTCGATCCCCCACAGCCGCGTCAGCCCGTCGACGTGGACGGCGAGTCGCCCGAACTCGGGGGCCTCCACGTCGCTCGTCCCGGCGATCCCCGGGCTGAACACGGCGAGCCGCTCGCAGGCGGCCTCGACGGCGTCCCGGTCCGCTTCAGGCGCGAGGTCGAGGAAGGTCGCCTCGGGCGCGAGCCGGTGGGCGCTCCCCAGCGGAATCCCCCGCCGGACGCCGAGCGCCCGTGCGAGCGGGTCCGCGTCGACCACCGTCCCGTCCGTCCAGGGCTGACCGCCGAGGACGATCGGGCCGGATGGCCACGAGGCGGAGATGCCGTCGCTCCCCGGTGACCCGAGGCGGGACCGTGCGAGGCGGAGTGGCAGGTGCGGCCAGAGCAGGTGCAGCAGGCGCATGGATATCGGCCGATACAGGGGGGCCTTTCGGATCGATCACGGGTGGTGGTGCCGTTGCCGGTGGTGGACCCGGCGGCGCGGGAGGCTCGACGACACGAGGCGGCTCCGCGAGCAGCTCCTCCCGAACCAGACAGGCGTCCCGGGCGCCGCCTTCCGCGTACAGGATCTCGAGATCCGCGCGCCGCCCCGGTGGCCCATGGTGGTTGCGCGCGACCGTCACCGCGCTGCGCTGCCCGACCACGTCCCGGCCCAGCCGGATCCAGCCGGTCCGCTCCAGCTCCAGCCGCAGGCCGCTCGCCTCCTCGACGGCGGCCGCGAGGCCTCGCCCGAGCGCGTTCGGCTCCACGACCACGAGCAGCGTTCCTGCGCGCCTCGCGAGCGCCGCGAGCCGGCCCAGCCGGTCCCCGACGCGCACGCCGCTGACCGCCGGATCCCGGCCATCGGGCAGGTCGACGACGAGGAGGTCCACGGTCCGGGCCGAGAGCAGCGCGGCCGACAGGCCCAAGGCCTCCTCGAGATCCACGGGGGTGAGCACCACGAGCCATTCGGGTCGGATCCCGCGGGCGACGGCCTCCACGGGATCGAAGGCCCGGGCGAGGTCCAGCCAGGCGACGATCGAGCCGGTCGCCTGCGCCTCGGCCGCGAGCCGGAGGGCGAGGGTGGTCTTGCCCGACGAAGCGTCCCCGCGCAGGGCGACCGTGGTGGAGCGCGGCAGCCCACCCATGCCCAGGATGGCGTCCAGGGCGGCGAACCCCGTGGGCACGACACGGCCGTCTGGGTCCACCGGCTGTGCCGGACGAGGCACGGCGACCGGCGCCAGCCGGGTGAGGCCCGGGGCCGGCCGCGAGTCCGGCCGATGGCTGTCGTCCGGATCCTCGAGCGGCATCGGGGCGAGCGCGAGCGCGCCTTCGACCACCAGGGCCAGCTCGCCGCCTCGCCGCGGAGCTACGGCACCCCAGCGAGCCTGGAGCGTCGCGAGTGCCTCGGAGACGTCGGATGCGCGAGCCATCGGACGTCGAATACTAGAACAGATGTTCTATTGCTGCAAGGAGAAAACGGACCCCTGCTCGGCCTGCGTGGAGCTCGTCGCTTACCCCGCCACGGCCAGCACCATGACGCCCGCGCCGAGCAGCACGAGACCCAGCCACTGCGTCGGGCGCGGCCGCTCGCCCAACCGCCAGACGGCATAGGCAATCGCGATCACGGGCCCGAACGAGCTCGCGAGGCCGACCAGCCACGTGGGCGCCACGGCCAGGCCCACCGCGTACACCGCGAACGCGGCGATGTCGAACAGGCCGGTCACGATCACCAGGCCCAGCGACACCCGGTCGAACGGCTCCGACGGCTCCATCAGGACGTCCACCCGGCTCGACGTCGACCGGCGGGCGACGAACAGCAACAGGAGCGCCACGCCCGTGTTCGCCAACCTCGAGCCGACGACCACCGGCAGCCAGCCGTGATCCTCGATCGGCGCCGCCAGCGCGACCGTCACCACCGCGAACAGCAGCATCGTCACCACGGCGATCACGACCCCAGGTCCGACGATCCGCGCCCCGCGAACCGACCCACCGTCGAACACGACCCCCGCGAGCACGACGCCCACCGTCGCCAGGACCGCGCCCGCCGCCTGCGCCGGCTCCAGCGTCTCGCCGCGCAGGAGGACCGAGAGCACCACGGTGGTCCCGCCATAGGCCACGATGACCGGGCTGACCACGCTCAGGGGCCCGATCCGCAGGGCCGTGAAGTAGCAGAGATACGCGAGGGCGGCGCCGATGCCGAGCGGCAGGCCCGCCAGCACGCCCGCGGACGCGTCGGGGCCGAGTCCGGAGCCTGCGACGACGATGACGGCAAGGCCGACCAGGCTCACCATCTGGGCGCCGGCCAGCACCCGCAGGCTGCCCAGCCGCCGGCCGGCGAGGGCCCCGGCGACATCCACCAGGCCCCACGCGAGCGACGCCAGGAGGCCCAGCGCGAGACCGGCGGACATCGGGGGAGTCTACGGGTCGGCCGGCCCGGAACGAGGGGTGTCGCGTGCTACACTTCCCGGCCGGTCCACCCGGTCTGCCGGGTGACCCCAGTGGGGATGTAGCTCAGCTGGGAGAGCGCCGCGTTCGCATCGCGGAGGCCAGGGGTTCGAGTCCCCTCATCTCCACCATCGTGGGTCGGTTGGGCAGGTGGTGAGCCCAAAGGTCTGTAAAACCTTCGCCTTCGGCTGTGGCGGTTCGATTCCGCCCCGGCCCACCAGCATCCCTGGAGACGACGCCCGGTCTCCGCACGCCCACGACGGCTGCGATCAGCGGGTCATGGCAACCAGGTGAACGGGTCGGTGTTGGCCCACGGGCCGAGGACGAACGGCTCACCCGGCCAACCGGCCGTGCCGCCCGTGATCGTGAGTGGCCCGGCGGCGTCGAGGATGTCGAGGCGCATCGCGAACCGGCCGTTCCCCTTATGCGGGAGGCGGAAACCGTCCGAGCCGATGCACACCCCGAGTGTGGCGTGGCAGCCGCCCGCGGCGGCCGTGCGATCGACGAACGCCGACAGGTCCATCTCGCTGACGACCTCGCTGTCGCGGATCTCACGGGCCGTGATGAGCGGCGCAACATCGCTGGTCACGACCTCGATCTCGAGCCGATCGAAGGCGAGGCCGCCGGTGCCGGCAATGACGAGGCGCCAGGCCTTGGCGGCCGGATCGTCGAGCGTCAGCCGGAGCGTCGAGGCGTCGATCGCCTCCACGGCCAGCTCAGGATAGACATCGCCGTCCACGTTGCCCTCATCGACCGGCGGTGTCGCCGTCGGTGTTGCGCTCGACACGGGGACCGGGGTGGGGATCGGAGTCGCCAGATTGGGGCTCGACACGGTGATGGGCGTCGCCGGCGCGACCGGGGTCGCGGCGCAGCCTGCCACGACGAACACAGCGATCGAGGCCGCGATGAGGGACGTGCGAGGCGGGATCAAGGAAACCTCGGCGCTTCGTAGCGATGTGCGGGCAGTCCTATGACGCCTGAGCGCACCGTTATGGTTCCCTCTCGGCGTCCCGGAATCGAGGGACATTCGTCCATGTCTAGCGGGCCGTTCGTCGCGCACCGGGGTGCGCATCCGGTCGTCAGTCGAGGGCCGCGTGCAGCTCGGCCGAGTGCCGGCGCAGCCATCGGCGCCAGGCGGCATGGTCCGGGACGCGCGACGTGAGCAGGGCGACGAACGCCGGCCCGTGACCGAACACCCGCAGGTGGCACAGCTCGTGGGCGGCCACGGCGTCGAGCGCCGCGGGCGGACCGAGCACCAGCCGCCAGCTGAACGAGAGGCTGCCCTTCCGCGAGCAGCTGCCCCAGCGGCTCGTCGTGTCGCGGATCGTGATCCGCGCTGGCGAGACCCCTAGCGGCGGCCCATGGCGATCGATGGCGACGTCGAGGGCCGCGCGGGCACGAACACGGAACCAGGCCTCGAGGATCGCCGCCGTCCCACGCCGGTCGCGGGCGACGCGCTCGACGACCAGCTCGTCGCCGTCATCGCCGCCGACGCGGGACACCCGCGTGGATCGCAGGCCGGGACCCGCCGCGACGACCCGCACGCGATGCGGTGACCCGAGGTAGGACACGCTGCGGCCGTCGTCGAGCCCGGGGCGCGCGCCCAGGCGGGCCTGCAGCGCCTCCTGACGATCCAGATGGCGCCGGATCCAGGCCTCCCGCTCGGCGAGGAACGCCGTGACGATGGGCTCCGGACGGGCCCAGCCCCGGCGGCCGGCAACCGGGATCGAGACCACGACGCCGCGCTCGGGAACGATGGTCACGCGCAGCCGTCTCGAGCGTGGCGATCGACGCAGGACGTAGCGCAGCTCGCCGCCCGGCAGCCGGGCGAGGACATCGGTCTCGGTGGTGACGGCGGCGAGCGTCATCCGGCGCGCCGCACGAGCCGGCCGGGCCGCTCGCCCGTGCCGTCGATGAGCAACCCGCCGCGGATCAGGAGGTCGAACGCCACGACCGGAGAGTACCTGCGGCCGCGGGCTCAGGCCTGGGCGATGACCCCGAGGGAGATGCGGAACCCGGCCCGCCGCTGAAGGGGCGGCATCAGCGTCCCCTGGCCGACCGGGGCGTCGCCGGGGAACCAGCGCACCCACTCCTCGTTGAAGGCGTCGAAGTCGGTGGGCTCGCGCAGCGACCACGAGGCCCAGGCGATCTTGTCCAGCGAGCTCCCTGCGGCCTCGAGCTTCGCCTGGAGGTTGGTGAGGCACTGGCGCGTCTGCTCGCGGATCGAGCCGCCGACGACCTGACCGGACACGGGATCGATGGGCCCGATCGAGGACACGTAGACCATGCCGCCGGCGCTCACGGCCTTGCCGCGACCGAGCGCCAGCACCTTCTCGTCCGGACCCTCCGGCGCCGCCGCGACGCCCCAGCGTGACTTGAGGGCGCGGGTGGAGATCGGCTTCGCGTCCTTCTCGCTCGGGATGCCGAACTCGCCCGGCGGGAGCTCGACGCCGTTGCGGGCGAACTGGCTCATGAACGTCGGCCGGTGACCCGTGGGCACGAGCTCGCCCTCGATCTTGCCGTCGCGGACGCCCGTCTGCTGGAACTCGAAGATGTCCTGGGTCAGGATCTCGTCGTCCTCGATCCCGTAGACCTCGGTCATGCTCACGATCTTGCGCGTGCCGTCCTTGAGACGGGCCGTGTGCACGATCAGGTCGACGGCCGAGGCGATCTGCTCGCGGATCGCGCGCAGGGGCAGCTGGTAGCCCGTCATCAGCACCATCGTCTCGAGGCGACGCAGCATGTCCCGGGGGCTGTTGGCGTGCCCCGTCGAGAGCGAGCCGTCGTGGCCCGTCGTCATCGCCTGGAGCATGTCCAGGGCCTCACCCGCGCGGCACTCGCCGACGATGATGCGGTCAGGCCGCATGTGCATGGCGTTGCGCAGCAGGTTGCGGATCGTGATCTCGCCCTCGCCCTCGAGGTTGGGGGGCCGGGACTCGAGCGTGATCACGTGCTCCTGCCGAAGCTGGAGCTCGGCGGCGTCCTCGATCGTGACGATCCGCTCGTCGTTGGGGATGAACTGCGAGAGGACGTTGAGGGTCGTCGTCTTGCCCGATCCGGTGCCGCCCGAGACGAACAGGTTGAGCCGGGCCTCGATGCACGCCCGGACGAAGTCGAACATCTCGGGGGTCGCGGTGCCGAACCGGATGAGGTCGTCGACCGTGTACGGGCGGGTCGAGAACTTGCGGACGGTGATCACGGGCCCGATGAGCGACAGCGGCTCGATGATCGCGTTGACGCGGGAGCCGTCGGGCAGGCGGGCGTCGACGCGGGGGCTCGTCTCGTCGATGCGGCGGCCCATCGGCGTGATGATCCGGTCGATCACCCGCAGCACGTGCTCATCGTTGAGGAACGTGGTGTCGACCCGCAGGATCTTGCCGGCGCGCTCGATGTAGATGTGGTCCGGGCCGTTGACCATCACCTCGGTGATGGACTCGTCGTGGAGCAGCGGCTCGATGGGCCCAAAGCCCGTGACGTCGTTGATCATCTCCTCGACGAGGCGATCGCGCTCCGAGCGGGTGACCGCGAACCCGTGCTTGGCGACGACCCGGTCGAAGACGCCCTCGATGCGCGTGCGGACCTCGGCCGGCGGCACGTCGACCAGGGTGTCGAAGGCCTGGACCGCCTCGGCCTGGAGGATGATGCGGATCTCGCGCAGCAGGTCCTCGCGGGCCGGCGTGCGCGGCGTGACCCACTGCTCCGGCTGGACGACCGGCACCAGCGCGGTGGATTCGGCAGGCGGGCTCGCGGCGCCGCCCTTGCCGGCGGCGCCCGTGGTTGCGGCGGCGTTGGCCGCCTGCTGCGCTCTCTCGACCCGTTGGAGCAGCGACATTGCGCGTGATCCCCTGGTTCGCGACGTGACCCGCGCTGAGGATAACCCTACTTTCGTCCTGGGCCGTTGCGGACGCGCACCGGAACTGAACCCGTGCGTGGCGGCCGGGTATACTCGCCGTCCGGCGTGGGGCTATAGCTCAGCTGGGAGAGCGTCTGAATGGCATTCAGAAGGTCAGGGGTTCGAATCCCCTTAGCTCCACCAACGCCTTTAGCAACGCCGACCGATTGACCCCTCGCCGGGACCGGCGGGGGGTCTCGTTCATTCAGGGCAGGGAACCGTGACGACGACAGGCGACAGCACGACCGACGCGTCCACCGGCGGGGGCCGCACCCGGATCGAGCGCTACGACCCGGCAGCCATCGAGCCGCGCTGGCAGGCGCGCTGGGACGAGCTCGCCCTGTACGCGACCGATCTGCACGACGGCTCGCGGCCGAAGTTCTACATGCTGACCATGTACGACTACCCGTCGGGCTCGCTGCACATCGGCCACTGGTACGTGAAGACGCCCACCGACGCGATCGGGCGATTCCACCGGATGCGCGGCGAGAACGTGTTCATGCCGGTCGGGTTCGACGCCTTCGGGCTGCCCGCGGAGAACGCCGCGATCAAGAACAAGATCAACCCGCGCGAATGGACGATGGCGAACATCGAGACGATGCGTCGTCAGCTGCGCACGATGGGCGCGGCCTGGGACTGGAACGCGGAGGTCGTGACCTGCGACCCCGAGTACTACCGCTGGAACCAGTGGCTGTTCGTCCAGTTCCTGAAGGCGGGCCTCGCCTATCGATCGGTGTCGCCGGTCGACTGGTGCCCCAACGACGGCACCCTGGCGCGCGAGCAGGTGGAGGGCGTTGACCGCCACTGCTGGCGCTGCGGCGCGAAGGTCGAGAAGCGCGAGCTGGCGCAGTGGTACCTGCGGATCACGGACTACGCCGACGAGCTGCTCGACTTCGGCGGCATCGACTGGCCCGACCCGATCCGGATCATGCAGACCAACTGGATCGGGCGCTCGACCGGTGCGGAGATCGTGTTCGAGACCGCTTCCTCGCCCCACCACACGGGCGGCGAGGAGCTGCGCGTGTTCACGACCCGCCCCGACACGCTGTTCGGGGCGACGTTCATGGTCCTCGCGCCCGAGCATCCGCTGGTCGCGACGCTCACCGCGCCCGAGCGACGCGAGGAGGTCGACGCGTACGTCACCGCCAGCGAGGCCAAGACCGAGATCGATCGCCTGTCCACCGACCGCGAGAAGACCGGCGTGGCGATCGGGGCCGACGCGATCAACCCGGTCAACGGGGAGCGGATCCCGATCTTCGTCGCCGACTACGTGCTGGGCGGCTACGGCACCGGGGCGATCATGGCCGTGCCCGCCCACGACGAGCGCGACTTCGAGTTCGCCCGCAAGTTCGGCCTGCCGATCATCAAGGTCGTGATGCCCAAGGACGCCGACCCGGACGCCGAGCTCGAGTCCGCGTTCATCGAGCACACCATCGACGAGGTGATGGTCAACTCGGGCCAGTTCACCGGCCGGCCCGCGGCGGAGGCCTGGCACCAGATCGTCGGCTGGCTGGCGGAGAACGGCAAAGGGCGGACGGCGGTCACCTATCGGCTGCGTGACTGGCTGGTGAGCCGCCAGCGGTACTGGGGCACCCCGATCCCGGTCATCCACTGCGAGCAGTGCGGCGCCGTGCCGGTTCCCGAGGACCAGCTGCCGGTGCTGCTGCCCGAGACCGTCGACTACCGGGGCAGCGGGGAGAATCCGCTCAACCGCGACGAGGCGTTCCTCAACGTCGCGTGTCCCTCGTGCGACGGTCCCGCGAAGCGCGAGACCGACACGCTGGACACGTTCGTCGACTCGTCGTGGTACTGGTTCCGCTACCTGTCCCCGAACAAGGACGACGCGCCGGTCGACGTCGACATGGTGGCCCGCTGGACGCCGGTGGAGCAGTACACCGGCGGAGCCGAGCACGCCGTGATGCACCTGCTGTACAGCCGCTTCTGGACGAAGGCGATGCGCGACATCGGCCTCGTGCACGAGAGCGAGCCATTCCTGCGGCTGTTCAACCAGGGCCAGATCCTGGGCGCCGACGGCGAGCGGATGAGCAAGAGCCGGGGCAACGTGCAGGATCCCGACGAGCTGGTCGCGCGCTACGGCGCGGACACCGTCCGGCTGTTCCTGATGTTCATGGGCCCCTGGGACCAGGGCGGCCCGTGGAGCCCGACCGGGATCAGCGGCGTCAACAAGTTCCTGCACCGCGTGTGGGCGATCGCCCTCGACCCGCACGGTCGCGACGCCGGCGACCAGACCGGCGGTGCGCTGCCGGCGGGCGAGTCCGAGCACGACGCCAGGTCCCGGATGCGCGCCGCGGCGCACCGGACGCTGCGCGACGTGACCGAGGACTTCGAGGGCTTCCGCTGGAACACGATGGTCGCCAAGCTCATGGAGCTCAGCAACGTGCTGTCGCGCTACCGCGGCACCTCGGTCGCCGGGCTGCCCGAATGGGACGAGGCCGTCCGGCTGCTGCTGCTGATGCTCGCGCCGGCGGCGCCGCACATCAGCGAGGAGCTGTGGTCGCGGCTGGCCGAAGCTCGCGGCGAGGCGTGGTCGTCGATCCACCTCGCCACGTGGCCGATCGTCGACGAGTCCGTGATCGTGGAAGCGACCTACGAGGTCCCGATCCAGGTCAACGGCAAGCTGCGGGACAAGGTCACCGTCGCCGCCGGGATCTCCGAGATCGAGCTCGAGCAGATCGTCCTGTCGCGCGACAAGGTCGTCGCGGCGCTGGACGGCCGGCAGCCGCACCGCATCATTCACGCGGGCAACGGCAAGCTCGTCAACATCGTGGTCCGCTGACACGAGCGCCCGATGAGCAACGAACCGGCGACACCTGAGACGAAGGGTGTCGCGGTGGAGGTCCTGGCGACGGTGGACCTCGGCCCTGAGATCGACGGCATGGCGGGGCGCCAGCTGCGAATGCGCATCGTGACCATCGAGCCCGGAGGCGTCTTCGGCCCGATCCACGACCACAAGGGCCGACCGGGCATCGTGTACGTCCTCCAGGGAACGATCACCGACCATCGAGACGGGGTCGCGACGGACTACGGGCCCGGCGTCGGCTGGCCCGAGGACCGGAGCACGACCCACTGGCTCGAGAACCGGGGCACGACCTCGGCGGTGGAGATCTCGGTCGATATCGTCATCCACGAGTGATCACATGGAGGGTGCGTTGAACGACGTCAAGATCGGCGCCCTGTGCTGGAACCAGTACACGGACTGGCCCTCGCTGCTCGAGGCCGGCATTCGCGCCGACCGACTCGGCTACACGAGTCTCTGGACCTGGGACCACCTCTACCCCATCGTCGGCAACTCGCACGGGCCGAACTACGAGGGCTGGCTGACGATCACGGCGTGGGCGCAGGCGACGAACCAGATCCGGATCGGCCTGATGGTCGGTGCCAACACGTTCCGGGCCCCGACGCTGACGGCCAAGCTCGCGACGACCCTCGACCACATCTCGGGCGGTCGCGCGATCCTGGGCATCGGCGGCGCGTGGTTCGAGGAGGAGCACGAGGACTTCGGCCTTGACTTCGGCTCGGGCTTTCCCGAGCGCCTGCGCTGGCTGGGCGAGGCGCTGCCGGTGATGCGCGGGCATGCTCGACGGCACCGAGCCGACCGCCCGGGGCGACCATTACCACAGCCGCGACACGCGCAACCTGCCCGGGCCGGTCCAGGCGCACCTCCCGATCTGCATCGGCGGTGGCGGCGAACGCGTCACGCTCAAGCTCGTCGCGCGTTATGGCGACATGAACAACGTCGGGGGCGGCGTCGCGTCGGTTCGGCACAAGGAGCAGGTGCTGCTCGAGCACTGCGAGTCCGTCGGCCGTGACCCGGCCGAGATCGAGCGCACGACCGGGATCGGCACCGTCGTCATCCGCGACAACCGGGCCGAGGCCGAGCGGGTGTTCCACGAGAACTTCGATCGGAACCGCGTCGCCCATCACTGGGAGGACCAGCCGGTGGGCACGCCCGAGGACGTCGCCGAGAAGCTGGCGCCCTACCTGGACATCGGCTATCGCCACCTGATCTCGGGATTCCCGGCCAACTACGACGAGGAGTCGATGACCCGCTTCGCGACCGAGGTCCGGCCGCTGCTCGAGAACCGCTAGCCGGGCTGCGCCTCGTCCGCCGTTCGCTGCTTGGAGCGGTAACGCCGCACCTTCGCGCGGTTGCCACACGAGGCCATGTCGCACCAGCGTCGCCGGCCGGCCCGCGAGGTGTCCTCGAACACCCATCGGCAGCCCGTGTTGGCGCAGATCCGGAAGCGCTCCGTCGTGTCGGTCGCGATCGCCTCGACCAACGGCTCGATCACGCGCGCGAGCGCCTCGCCGGTCGGATCGTCGTCGGTGTGACGGTGGCCCACGCCGATGCCACCCGGGCCGGGAATGAGCTCGACGGTGGGCGCCTTACGGAGCAGCGCGTTCACGGCGGCCAGCGCGTCGTCGGCCGGCGCATGACCCTCGACCTGGGCATCCCAGACGTTGCGCAGGGCCGCGCGGGTCGCGTACAGGCGCTCCAGCCACGCTCGCTCCCCGCCCGCGGCCGATTGCGCCTGGGCTCGGATCGAGGGCTCATGGGCCAGTCCGCGCGTCGTGAAGTAGGCGATCGCGTCGTCGACCGTGGGGAGGTGCTCCTCGGCCACGCCGTCGGAATACTCCTCGCTGTTGATCAGGTCGAGGCACGCCTCGAGATCGGCCGCGTGCGCGTGGCCGTTCGTCAGGGCGGGGTCGGTTGGGTCGGCGTACTGGATCTGCATGTCTGGCTTCGTAACCACTGTAAAGCAGTTGACAGGTTACGCGCAAGCAGGTAGCATGCTGTAACTGGTTAAGTTATCTGATCCGGTTACAGCACGGATCCAGCGGAGCACTCGGACATGGACATTCTGTACGTCGCCCTTGCCGCCCTCGCGCTGTTCGGCGCCGTTGCCAGCATCGCCGGCATCGAGAGCCGCGACGGATTCACAAGAGACTGAGCGATCGGCCGATGGTCCGATCCAGGAAGGAGGAGGCGGAACACATGTGGCAGTACCTGGGCTACACCGCCCTCGAGGTGGCCAACCAGCGCACCCGCGAGGCGCAGGACAACGCCGACCGGTGGCGCCTGCTGCACGCGACCGATGCCGGCGCGAACGAGCCGGCGGCCCGGCCCGGCGTGGGCCGGCGCGTGGCAGCCGTCGCGCTGCGCCGATTCAGCGACGCATCGCTCTCGGTGGGCGAGGCGGCCTGCGCGGCCGCGGCACGTCTCGAGCACCGGACGGCGTAACGTCGCTCCACCAAGCATCGGTGGAGGCCAGATGAACCACGTCGCCGCAGTCTCGTGGGGACCCGATCGCATCGACCTGTTCTGGGTCGACGTCGATCGGGTTCTTTGGCATCGGGCCTTCGATGGGGCGTGGCGCGCCCCCGAGTCGCTGGGCGGCGTGCTCGCGTCCGGTCCCGCGGTGACGGCGTGGGCCGTGGGCCAGATGGAGGTGTTCGCGGTCTTCGACGACGGCGCCCTGTGGGACCGCTATTGGGATGGTGAGGCGTGGCATGCGTGGGAGTCGCTGGGCGGGTCATTGGCGCTCGGCGCCACCCCGGCGGCGAGCTCGTCGGGATCCGATCGCATCGACGTGTTTGCGGCCGGGACCGACGGCGCGACCTGGCATCGATGGTGGGACGGGACCCGGTGGGTCGACTGGGAGTCGCTCGCCGCCTGAGTCAGCCTTCCTGATCGGGGCGATCGCCGTGGATCCGCCGACCGACCCGGCTCAGCCCGGCACCGACGACGCCCCGGGCCCGGCCCGCGGTCGACGCGGTCATGCGGGCGGCGATCCCGGCGCCGGCGACCGTCAGCTCGCCGCCCTCGCGCACGAGGCGTCCGGTGAGACGCAGGCCGCTGCGGGCGATCCACGCCGTGGTGGCGCCCACGGTCCGCAGGTCGTCGGCGAGGTGCGCATCCGCGAGCCCCACGGCCTCGAGGTGCGCGCGGCGGCGATCCGGGTGGAGCCCGTCGAGCGCGAGGCGGAGGGCCACCAGGGCAACCGCCAGATCGTCGAGCTGGCCGAGCACGGGGACGACGCCCGGGACGAGGTCCACGGGGCTCACGACGTAGCCGGCGGCCGCGATGACGGCGGCGCGACGCGCCTTGCTGAGCATCGGATCCTTGCCCAGGCGCCAGGCGAGCCGCAGGTAGTTCGGGAGGCGGTGCAGCATCACCGCGATCCGCTCGCGCGGGAACGGATCGCCCGGGGTGCCGTCGGCGTCGGGGGGCGGGAGCGGCGGCGGCTCGACGTCGTCGGTCATCGCCTCATCCTCGCACGACACCGCATAAGTCCGGGATAAGTCTGGTCTCGTAGGGTTCGCAACGGACGTCGGCCCGCAGGAAGTGCCCCCTACGGGCCGACGGCCAAAACCGCCCGCCCGTGGCCCGCCGGGGAGTGGTCTCACCCGTGGAGCCATCCGGCGCGCCGTGGCGCGCACTCGAATCGCCGGAGGCCGGCGCACCGGCGTCGGAGCCAGCGGCGCGGGGATTGCCGTGGCTGTCGATGGGCGCCGTCGCCGTCGCGATCGCCGTGTGCGCGGTTGCCTTGATGCTGGCGAGTCGTGGCGACCCCGGGATCGAGGTCGATGGCGCCGGCGGGATCGCCGATGCGTCCGGCGGAGGCGACATTCCCCGGGGTTCTGCGGCGGCCGGCACGACCGTGGTCGTGGAGGTCGGCGGGGCGGTCGTCAACCCGGGCGTGTTCCGCCTGCCTCCGGGATCGCGAGTCGGCGATGCGGTGAGCGCGGCAGGCGGGTTCGGGCCTCGAGTCGACGTCACGCAGGCCGACCGACAGCTCAACCTCGCCGCGCCGCTTCACGACGGCGACGAGGTCCACGTCCCGGTCCGCGGCGAGTCTGCCGCGGGCGGTGATGCGAGCGGCGGCGGAGCCGGTTTCCCCAGCAGGGGCGGCGGCCCGATCGATCTCAACCGGGCGACCGCCGATCAGCTGGACACGCTGCCCGGAATCGGACCCGTCACCGCCGCGAAGATCATCGCCGCGCGCGAGGAGCGGCCGTTCGCGACCGTCGATGAGCTCGGGACGCGCAAGGTCGTCGGTGCCGCGACCCTGGACAAGATCCGGGCCCTCGTCACCGTCGGACCATGAGCGGGCCGCGCGGGCGCGTCCCGCGGGGCGGCTGGCTTGCGATCGGGGCAGCGGCGGCGGCCGCCGGGGTGGCCAACGGGATCCCGGCGGCTGCCGTCCTGGTCGCCGGCCTGCTGGCGTTCGGCTTCGCCAATGCCTCGTGGCGCGGGACCCCGTCCGGCCGGGCGGCGGCCTCGGCCGCGGGGATCGGAGCCGTGCTGCTTGTGCTGCGCGTGCTCATTGGACCGACGCCCGCCTCGCCACCGCCGCTCCCGACCGATCGGGGCCCGTGGACGGCGATCGTCGATTCCGTCGGGTCGCCGCGGGACGGCGCGCAGGTCGCGCGGCTGCGCCTCGACGTGGACGGGGTCGAGGTGCCGGTCGCTGCGACGGTCCCCGCCTACCCGGTTATCAGGGCGGGAGACCGCGTCACCGTCGACGGGCAGCTGCGCCCGCCGCCCATCGACGACCCGTACGGCGAGTACCTCCGGCGATCCGGCGCGGGCGGCACGCTCCAGGCCCGGACGCTCACGCTCGTGCAACCCGCGCCGGTCGGACTCCAGACGCTACGCGACTCGAGCGGCGACGCCCTGCGCCGTGCGCTCCCGGAGCCCGAGGCCGGGCTCGCGGCGGGGATCCTGGTCGGACTGCGAGAGCGCGTGGATCGCACCCTCGCGGCCGACTTCGCCACGGCCGGGGTCAGTCATGTGGTCGCGATCTCGGGCTGGAACATCGCCATCGTGGCCGGCCTGGTCGCGGCTGTGCTGCGCGGCCGATCGAGGCGGCTCGTCGCGGCCGGCATCCTCGCAACGGTGGTCGCCTACGTCGTCGCGGCGGGCGCCTCGCCGTCGGTGGTGCGGGCGGCCGTCATGGCCGGCGTCGCCCTCCTTGCCCGGGAGAGCGGCAGGGCGGGTCGCGCACCGGCGGCACTCGGGCTGGCGGCGGCGCTGCTGCTGCTCGCCGACCCGACGATGATCGCCGACGCGGGCTTTCGCCTGTCCGTCATGGCAACCGCGGGCCTGCTCGCCTGGGCCAATCCCCTCTCGGCGCGGCTCGCCCGGCTCGGCGGTGGACGCCTCCCGGGGTGGCTGGCCGAGAGCCTCGGGATCTCACTGGCGGCGCAGGCGGCGACGCTGCCCGACGTCCTCGCGACCTTCGGCCGGCTGTCCCTGGTATCGCCGGTGGTCAACCTCGCGGTCGTGCCACTGGTCCCCGCGGCGATGCTCGGTGGCCTCGTCGCCATGATCGCTGGCGCCGTCACGATGCTGGGCGCGCCGCCGGTTCTCGCGACGGTCGCCGGGCTCCCCGGCTGGATCGTGCTGCACGTGATCGTCGCCATCGTCCGGGTCGCCGCCGCGCTGCCGTTCGCGGCCGTCGCCCTCCCGCCCGGCGTCGCCGAGGGTGCGGCCGTGGTGTCCGGCGCGGCCATCCTCGGGATCCCCGTGCTCGCGCCGCGGATCCGCGCCCGCCTTCCCGAGCGCACGTCCGCTGGACGGCCGGCGTCAGTTGGAACCACCGGACAACGCCGCCCGCCGCTCGGGTTCGGACGCCGCGAGCGGCTGACGCTGGCAGCGACCGCCATTGTCGTGTCGATCGCCGTCGCGGCCCTGGGCGACGCCGTGAACCGAGACACCCGCCTGACGGTCCTCGACGTCGGGCAGGGCGACGCCATCCTGCTCGAGACGCGCACGGGTGCCCGGATGCTGATCGATGGCGGTCCCGACCCGGATCGCGTGCTGCTCGCCCTCGACGAGCGCATCCCGCCGTGGGACCGGCGCCTCGACATCCTCGTGCTCACCCATCCCCACGAAGACCATGTCGCCGGTCTCGCCCGCATCCTCGAGCGGTACGTGGTCGGGCGCGTGTACGAGCCGGGCATGCGCGGGCCCGGACCGGGCTGGGCCGCGTGGAACGCGGAGCTCCACGACGGCCCGCCGCGTGGCCTGCTCGCCACGGGCGCCCGGCTTCGCCTGGGCGAGGTGCAGCTCAGCGTCCTGTGGCCCGATCCAGGGTCCGTGCCGCTCGAACCGCCCGACACCGGCACCGGCATCAACAACGTCTCGATCGTGTTCCTGGGCGAGGCGAACGGCCGCCGGTTCCTGCTGATGGGGGACGTCGAGCGTGGGATCGACCCCACGCTGCTCGCCCGCGGGCTGCCACGGGTCGACGTGCTCAAGATCGCCCATCACGGGAGCGCGACGGCGACGACCCAGGCCTTCGTCGATGCGGTCCGGCCGCGCGTGGCGGTTGCGTCGGCGGGGGCGGGCAACCCCTACGGCCACCCGGCGGCGTCCACCCTCGAGCGCGTTCGGGCGAGCGGCGCCCGCGTCTACCGGACCGACCAGGACGGGTCGGTCGAGATCGCGATCCGAAGGGACGGGATCGGCGTGCACGCGACCGGAGCGCGGCGGGCCGCCGCGCCTGCCAGCGCGACGTTTGCCGCGGCCGTTGCGGCGCAGCCCGCGTCCGGGCGCACGGGAGCCAGGCTCGCGTTCGTGTGCTCGATCCCCATCCCGATCGGGTCGCCCGCACGCCTCTCGACCACCGGCTCGCCGTCACCCGCCCCATCGTTCGCCCAAGGACCAACCTGGCGTCCGTGGGTGACCGCCTGGGCGTCCCCCACCGGATACGATCCTGACCATGACCATCCCCGGCCGTCGCGAAGCCGCCAGCCGGCTGCGCTCGCTCGGCCCGTCGGCGAAGTTCGTGCGGCACGCGTGCGCGGTGGGCGACGTCGCGTCGTTCCTCGCGTACCGCGCCCACGCGGCGGGACACCCCGTCGATCAGCGGCTGGTCGAGACCGCGGCGCTGCTCCACGACGTGGACAAGCTGGCCTCGGCGGGGGCGCCGGCCCACCTCCGCCACGGCGAAGGGTCGGCGGCGTGGCTGGAGGCCAACGGCTATCCGGAGCTTGCGCCGGCGGTCCGGGACCACCCCGTGACGCGGCTCGTCGAGCCCGGGTTCGAGGACTGGCCGCACGCGGCGCCGCTGGAGGCGAGGATCGTGGCCTACGCGGACAAGCGCGCCGCGCAGCATCTGGCCCCGATGGAGGCCCGCTTCGCGCGCTGGCGGCGCAAGTACCCGCCGGGCTCCAGCCGGGTCGTGCGGCGAGGCGGCGAATCGCCCTGGACCGAGGATGCCTTCGAGCTCGCCGAGGAGCGGGCACGCGAGCTGGAGCAGGCCGTGTGTGCGGCGGCCCGGGTGACGCCCGCCCAGGTCGAGCGACTGCGTTGGTCGAGACGCGCGCTGCGCGAGTCCAGCGGATGACGGCCGGGGCTGCCGCATGAGCGCCGACGTCCCGGTGATCGCGTATCTCCGGGGCGACGACGGGTTCACCATGGACGCGGCCGTGAGCGCGCTCGCGCAGCGCCTGGAGGCGGAGTCGGGAACGCCGCCGGACCGCTGGCGGACGTCCGGCGCGGAGACGGACGCCGGCGCCATCGGCATGCGCGTCGCGACCGCGCCGCTGTTCGGTGGGGGCACGGTCGCGGTCGTGGTCGACCCGGCGCCGCTGCTGCGCTCCAAGGCAGAGCGCGAGGCCCTCGAGGGCGCGATCCGGACCGTCGCCCCGGGCAACGCGCTGGTGTTCGTGGAACAGGGCGACATGGGCACCCGACGGTCGGCCGCCCTCCAGGCCCTCGAGTCTTCGGTGCTCAAGGCGGGCGGCGACGCCAAGCAGTTCAAGGCCCCCCGCGAGGGACAGCTCGCGGCCTGGATCGAGGGGCGGGCGAGGGAACGCTCGATCACGCTCGGGCCGGGCGCAGCCCGGGAGCTCGCCCGCCGGGTGGGCGGCTTCGTGCGCGAGGGCGATGTCGACCGGCAGCGCCAGGGAGCGCTCGCGGTCGGCGAGCTCGAGAAGCTGGCGCTCTACCGGCCGTTCGACCCGGTGACCGAGGACGATGTCCGCGCGCTCGTGTCGGAGGTCGTCCCCGACTCCACGTGGGCGTTCCTCGACGCGGTCGCCGATCGCAAGCCGGACACCTCGGGACCGCTGCTTGACCGGCTCCTGGAGTCGACCCCCGAGCCCGTCGTCCTGGTCCAGCTCCACCGGCGCATCCGCGAGCTGCTGGAGGTCGCGGACCACCTCGCCGCGGGCGCGACGCCCGGCAGCCTCGTCCGCGCCCTGGGCATGAAGCCCTTCCGGGTCGACAAGCTCGTCGGCCAGGCGCGGCGATGGACGCTCGCGGAGCTGGAGGACGCGCTGGAGGGTCTGCTCGACCTCGACGCGATGGTCAAGGGAGCGCCCGATGCCGCCGCGACGGACGCGCAGCGTCGGCTGGCGTTCAGCCTGTGGATCCGGGAGCGGGTGGCACCGGCCGCGCGAAGCGCGTAGGCCTGGCGGTCAGTCCGCGGAGGACCAGGCCTCTTCCTGGAGGACCACGTCGCTCTGGATCGCGAACACGCAACGGCCCTCGGCCAGGTCGAGCAGCTCGATGAGCTCCGGGTCGATATACAGCTGGTGGCAGTCCTCGCACAACCCACCCGGGATCCCGAAGCACAGGCGCTCGGTCCGGTCAGGAAGCCGGAACGTCGTGTCGAAACGGGTGATGATGAGGCGCCGGCTGCATCCGGGGCAACGATCTCGCAGGCCCGACATGGGGGCTCTCCGGTGTGACGGTGGCATCGACCCCAACGGTCAACGACCTGCTCGGGATGCTAGGAACGGTGGTGCGCCGCTGTCATGGCCCAGGGGTACCGACCGCGGCGGTACTCGGCGAGACAGTCCCCCGTCGAACCGCCCTACTGAACGCGTAGCACCGTTCGCGCGCCTGACCAATGGCGCTCGAGCTGGTAGTACTCGCGCTCCGGCGGCGTGAAGACATGGACGATCACCGACCCGTAATCGAGCAGCACCCAGTGCGATTCGGGCGTGCCCTCGCGCCCGATCGACCGGATGCCCTCCTCGCGGAGGCCCTCGGTGATGCCGTCGGCGATCGCGCTGATCTGGCGCTCGGACCCGCCCGAGCAGATGACGAACGCGTCGGCCAGCGTGGTGAGCTCGCCCAGGTCGAGCAGCACGATGTCGGCGGCCTTCTTGTCCTCCGCGAGCTCCACGATGCGCCGCGCCACGTCGAGCGGCGCGCGGTCGGACGCGGCCGCGACGGCGTCTCGCGCGGGCAGCCCGTCCGGTCGGGGAGCGGTGGAGGCAGCGGGTTCGGTCACGGATTCGGTGTCCTTCATGCGGGTTCGAGATACAGCCGGTGCTGGGCGATGTAGCGCGCCACGGCGTCCGGCACGAGGTAGCGGATGGAGCGGCCAGCGGCGACCCGCTGGCGTATCACGCTACCGGAGATGGGCAACCGGGGCCCGGGCAGGAACCGGAACCGATCCTCCCGCCCGGGAAAGTGCTCGCGGACCCACGCCTCGTCGATCGTCGCCTGGCCGGCGCGTGGCACGACGGCAAGGCGCGCCAGCTCCAGGATGCGATCCGGGTCGCGCCACTCGGGAAAACCGGCCAGGGCCTCGGAGGACAGGATGAACCACAGGTGGCCGGCTGCCCCGCGACCGTGATAGCCCTCGAGGGTGTCGACGGTGTAGGAGAGCCCGGCGCGCTCGATCTCCACCCGGGTGCACCCGAACCGCGGGTTGCCCGCGATCCCCGCCTCGACCATCGCGAGCCGGTGCTCGGCGGGCGTGATCTGGAGGCCCGACTTGTGGGGCGGTGACGCCGCCGGCACGAAGCTGATGCTCTGGAGGCCGAGCGCCTCGCGGGCCTCCTCCGCGATGGCGAGGTGCCCGTGGTGGATCGGGTCGAACGTGCCGCCGAGCACGCCGAGCGATCCCGGCACGACGGCGGCGGGCGGAGCGACGGACTCGCTCGGGAGCTCGGTCAACGGTCGTCCTCGGGCGGATCCCACTCGAGCTCGAACGCGCCCACGCGGACCATGTCGCCCGTCCGGATCCCGGCCTTGCGCAGCGCCGCGTCGATCCCCGACCGCACGAGCTCGCGCTGGAACCGTTCGGCCAATTCCTCGTTGTCGAAGTTCGTCTGCGCCACCAGCCGCTCGATGCGCTTGCCGGACACGCGATACGCCTCCTCGTCGTGCGCCACGGTGAACCCGTCGCCAGCCGCCTCGAGCCGGTGCACGACGACCCCCGCCGGTTCGGGAGGTTCCGAGAGGCCCGCGGCGTCGGGCAGCAACGCGGCAACCGCGGTCCGGAGCGCCTCGAGCCCTTCCCCGGTGTCAGCCGAGATCGCGAGCGGCTCGAGCCCGGAGCCGCGCGCCTCGCGCTGGAACGTCGGCCAGGCCTCGCGCGCCGCGGGAAGATCCATCTTGTTGAACGCGACCAGCATCGGCTTCATGAGCAAGGCCGGGTCATGGGCCCCCAGCTCGTCGCGGATGACGTCGTGGTCCCAGCGCGGGTCGCGGGCGGCACCGTCGACGATCTGGAGCAGGATCCGGGTCCGCTCGACGTGGCGCAGGAACGCGTGACCCAGGCCCGCACCCGACGACGCGCCCTCGATCAGCCCGGGCACATCGGCGATCGTGGGTCGCCGCCCGTCGTCGATGCCCAGGTCCATGACGCCCAGATTGGGCTCGAGGGTGGTGAACGGATAGGCCGCGATCTTCGGCTGGGCCGCGGTCAGGGCCGCGAGCAGGGTCGACTTGCCGGCGTTGGGCAGGCCCACGAGGCCGACGTCGGCGATCAGCCGGAGCTCGAGGTGGATCGTGCGCTCCTCGCCCGGCTCGCCGCGCTGGGCGTGCGTGGGCGCCTGGTGGGTCGCGGTCTTGAAGTGCGTGTTGCCGAGGCCGCCGCGACCGCCGCGCGCGACCATCACCTCCTGGCCGACGGCGACCAGGTCCGCGATCAAGGCACCAGTCGCGTTGTCGAGCACGCCCGTGCCCGGTGGGACGGTGAGGAACAGGTCCTCGCCGGCCTTGCCGTGCCGCCGTGATCGCTCGCCGCGGCCGCCGGGCGTCGCCCGGAACTGGTGCTTGTAGCGATAGTCGCGGAGGGTCGTCTCGCCCACGTCCACGCGCAGGTAGATCGAGCCGCCGCGACCGCCATCGCCCCCGTCGGGGCCGCCTCTCGGGACATGCGCTTCACGGCGGAATGTCGACGCGCCGTCGCCGCCCGCACCTGCGCGCACGGTGATCCGGACGTCGTCGAGGAACATTGGGGGCATTGTCGCACGGGGTCGATCGGGCCCCGGCTGGGCGGACCGCCGCTAGAAGTAGCGCAAGGGGTTGACGCGGGTGCCGCCGTTCCAGACGGGCCCGATCCAGACCTCGAAATGGAGGTGCGGCCCGGTCGCCCAGCCGCTCTGGCCCACGCGACCCACCTGCTGGCCCCTGCCGACGCTTTGGCCGGTGCCGACGGTCAGCGCCGACATGTGGTTGTAGGTCGTGTAGATGCCGCCGCCGTGCGAGATCCAGACCTGCCAGCCGCCGCCGTTGGACTTCCAGCCGGCGAAGGTCACGCGCCCGCCGGCCGCAGCGACGACGTGGCTGCCGTAGTCGGCGGCGATGTCGAGGGCCTCGTGGCCGTAGTGGAAGTACTGGCTGATGTAGTTGCCGCCACCGACGACGGGCCAATGGAACTGGCCCCCCGTGTAGCGGGCGGGGCCGCTCGGGCGCGTGCTGGAATGCGACGAGCCCGACGAACCCGAGTGGCTGGCGGGCTTGGGGGTCGGCTTGGGGGTTGGGATCGGCGCGCCCTTGGCACCCGGCAGGACCAGCACCTGGCCCACGACGAGGACCGGGTCCTCGAGGCCGTTGAGCTTGATGATGTGTGCGGCGGAGACCTTGTAGCGGGACGCCAGCGAGTCCAGGGTGTCGGCGTTGGTGACCGTGTACACGAGGCCGCTGACCGGCGGGATGCGGAGCACCTGGCCGATGTGGAGGTCGTCCTTCGACTCCAGCTTGTTCGCCCACCACAGGGTCATCATCGAGACGTCGAAGTGATGCGCGATGTCCGACAGCGTGTCGCCGGACTTGACCTTGTAGGTCTCGATCAGGTCGGCGCCGTCCTCGACGTTGGTGGCCGGCGCGTACCCCGTAAGCAGGGTTCCGTCGTCGAGCACGGGTCCGGGCTCGATCGTGGACTGCTCCGCCTGGGCGCTGGTGTCGATCGAGTCGGGGAGGGCCAGGGGCCGGAACGAGACGTCGCCGCGGTCGGCGAGCGCGTCCGCGGACCAGGTCTGATCAGGATTGCCGTCGATCGCGTCCGCCGTGTCGTAACCACCGGTGATGGCGAGGCGGACGTCGGCCCCGTTGCCGCCCGTGCCACCGACCGCACCCTGCGTCGTGGGCGGCAGGACGGCGAGCAGCGACGCCGCCGCGACGATGGTCGCGACCGATATCGGGAGGATGCGCTCGGGCGTCGTGAGCGGCCGCAGGGCGCGGCCGAACCTCGTCGTCAGCGACGCGGCGGATGTTGCCGCGCTGCCGTGGACGCCGGCATAGGCGGCACGGGCCACACGGATGCTCCACCGGTTGATCCGAGAGGTGGTCGCCGCGTGGGCTCGTGCGGGGTGCAGGCGGTCGGCATGGCGCTGCGCGCCGGCCGGTGGCTTCTGCAATACGGTCTCCTGGCACGTCGATCGGCCTGCAAGAGGACACCTGAGCAGGCGTCGGGCCGATCATTTCCGGGGTCGCGATTGGGTGCGGACGTCCCCCCGCGGCCGATCCCGGAAGCCCGGGTCAACCCGTTAATTCTCGGTCGAACCGTACCAGAACCGTTACGAGCCGCGCAAACCAATGAGGTCCCCCGAGCACGAAGGCCGCGTCACACGCGGCCGAGAATCTGGGTGAATTCGGGGACCGGGGGTTGCGTCCTCCGGACCCGCCCGTCAGTCCAGGGTCTTGGTCAGCGTCCCGAGGAACTGGGCGTTGGTCTCGGTCTTCGCGATGCGGTTGAGCAGGAGCTCGATGCCCTCGTTGGTCCCGACCGCCGACAGCATCCGGCGCATCGTCCAGACCATCTTGAGCGTGCCCTCCTCGAGCAGCAGCTCCTCGCGCCGGGTGCCCGAGCGCTGGACGTCGATGGCCGGGAAGATCCGCTTCTCGGCGAGCTTTCGGTCGAGGATGAGCTCCGAGTTGCCGGTGCCCTTGAACTCCTCGTAGATGACGTCGTCCATGCGCGAGCCGGTGTCGACGAGGCAGGTGGCGATGATCGTGAGGCTGCCGCCCTCCTCGATCTTCCGCGCGGCCCCGAAGAACCGCTTGGGCGGGTAGAGGGCGATCGGGTCGATGCCGCCCGACAGGGTCCGGCCGCTGGGCGGCAGGGCGAGGTTGTAGGCGCGCGCGAGGCGCGTGATCGAGTCGAGCAGGATCACCACGTCCCGGCCGGTCTCGACCTGGCGCTTGGCGATCTCGAGGGCCATCTCGGCGACGTGGGTGTGGTTCTCGGTCGGCTCGTCGAACGTGGAGCTGATGACCTCGCCATGCACCGAGCGGCGCATGTCCGTGACCTCCTCGGGTCGCTCCCCGATGAGGGCGACCATCAGCAGGATGTCCGGGTAGTTGGCGCTGATCCCGTTCGCGATGCTCTTGAGGAGCATCGTCTTGCCGGCCTTGGGCGGGCTCACGATCAGGGCGCGCTGGCCCTTGCCGAGCGGGTTGACGAGGTTGACGAGCCGCTGGCTGAGGTTCTTGGGGTCCGACTCGAGGTTGATGAGCTCGATCGGGTGGATCGGCGTCAGGTCCCCGAAGTGCGGGCGGCGCCGGGCGGTGTCGGAGTCGACGCCGTTGACGCTGTCGACGCGGATCAGGCCCCAGAACTTCTCGCCTTCGTGGGGGGCGCGAACGGCGCCGGTGACCCGGTCCCCGACCCGCAGGCCGAACCGGCGCACCTGGCTCGACGAGACGTACACGTCGTCCGCGCTCGGCAGCAGACCGTGGCGGCGCATGAAGCCGTAGCCCTCGTCGACGATGTCGAGGATGCCGAAGGCGTAGTCGAGGCCGGCGCGCTCGGTCTGGGCCTGGAGGATCTGGTCCACCAGGTCGTCGCGGCGCTCGGTCGGCTCGCCGTCGATCTCGAGGCGGGCACCGACCTCGCGCAGCTCGTTGACGGACATCTCGCGCAGGTCGCGGATGTCCAGGTCGTTGCGCTCGCGCGCGGCTTCGAGCTCGGCGACCTCGTCCTGCTCGGTCATGGGCAGGCGGCTGGTCTGTGATCGGCGGCGAGGCCGCCGATTGCGGCTCGGGCGCTGGTCGGAACCGTTCGGCATGGGGTTGGGCACACTCCGGGGGGTGGAGTCCGACACCGGCAAGGGACCGGCGGGGAACGATGACGTCGCGCCACGGGCCGTGATTTCGCGCGGAATTCGGTATGCCGTCGCGCGCGACCGGTGGGGACCCATGGAGCATATCTCGCGCGCAGTGGCGGCGTCAACGATTCGGAACGCACGTGCGGCGCGGATCGGAATGTCCCGCTGCCGGCGCCCTTGCGCGCCACCTCGGGTCGCACAGTGACGCGGGGCCAGGGCGGGAGTCAGCGCCGCGCCGCGGGCGCAGCGATCATCACCGGAACGGGTCGAGCCGCGACCCGTGGTCGCGTTGGCGTCGCGGAAGGCGCCGCGCCGGGCGTCAGGCCTTGACGGCCATCGCCTCGCGGGCGGCCTCCCAGTCGGCCTTGAAGCGGACGATGCCGAGGTCGGTCAGCGGGTGATGGACCATCTGCTGCAGGACCTTGAACGGGAGCGTGGCGATGTGCGCGCCGGCGAGCGCGGAGTCGGTGATGTGGCGCGGGCCGCGGATCGATGCCGCCAGCACCTCGGCGTCGAGGTCGTAGAAGTTCACGATCTCGGCCAGCTCGCGGATGACGATCATCCCCTCTTCGTTCGTGTCATCGACACGGCCGACGAACGGCGACAGGAGCGAGGCGCCGGCCTTCGCCGCCAGCAGCCCCTGGTTGGCGGAGAAGATGAGCGTGCAGTTGGTCTTGATCCCCTCCGCGCGGAAGCGCTTGATCGCCTCGAGGCCGTTCTCCGACATCGCGACCTTGACCACGATGTTGTCGGCGAGCTTGGCGAAGTGGCGGCCCTCGCGTGAGCATGCCGTCGACGTCGTCGGACACCACCTCGGCCGAGACGGGGCCCGGCGTGATCGAGCAGATCTCCTGGAGGACCTCGTCGTAGGTGTGGTCCTTGACCTTGGCATAGAGCGAGGGTTGGTGGTCACGCCGTCGATCACGCCCCACCGGACGCCGGTTCGGATCTCGTCGATATCGGCGGTGTCGAGGAACAGTTTCATGGACTGGGCTCCTGGCGGGCGCGATCGGATGTCGAAGGCCACCAGTCTACGACCGGACCCCGGTCAGGAAGCGGGAGCCACCTCGGGCGCGATCGTCCTCGACGCGCGGGCTCTCCGGCCTCGACCGGTCCCGGGCCAACGGTCGTCAGCTCCGGCTCGCTGCCATCGCGCACGGCGATCGCCGTGACCACGAAGCCGTGGAACAGCGGATGCGGGCGCTCCGGCCGGGACTTGAACTCGGGGTGGAACTGGCTGGCGACGAACCACGGGTGGTCGCGCAGCTCCACGATCTCGACGAGGCGGCCGTCGGGCGACATCCCGGACAGCACCATGCCCGCGCCCTCAAGGGTCTGGCGGTAGCGGTTGTTCACCTCGAAGCGGTGGCGGTGCCGCTCGTAGACGACCTCCTCGCCGTACACCGCGCGGGCCTTCGACCCCGGCAACAGCTTGGCCGGGTAGAGGCCGAGGCGCATGGTGCCGCCCTTGTCCTCGAGGTCCCGCTGGTCGGGCATGAAGTCGATGACCGGGTTGGTCGTGAACATGTCGAACTCGGTCGAGTTGACGTCGCTGGTCTCGAGGATCTCGCGTGCGAACTCGATCACGGCGCACTGCAGGCCGAGGCACAGGCCGAGGTACGGCACGCCGTGCTCGCGCGCCCAGTGCGCGGCGAGGACCTTGCCCTCGATCCCGCGGTGGCCGAACCCGCCCGGCACGAGGACGCCGGCGGCGCCGGCCAGGCGCTCGGCGACGTTATCGGCGGTCAGCTGCTCGCTGTCGACCCATCGAACCTTGGCGTCGACGCCGCTCGCCCAGGCGGCGTGCTTGAGCGACTCGGTCACGGACAGGTAGGCGTCGGGCAGCTCGATGTACTTGCCGACGAGCGCGATCTCGAGCGTCGCCTTGGGCGCCTTGATCCGCTCGACCAGGGCTCGCCAGCCGTCGAGATCCGGCTCCACCTCGGCGTTCCCGAGCCCGAGCTCACGGACCAGCAGCCGGCCGAAGCCGAACGCCTCGAACTGGAGCGGGACCTCGTAGATCGTCTCGGCGGTCGGCGGCCGGGATCACCGCGTCGACGTCGACGTCGGTGAACAGCGCGATCTTCTCGCGGATCTCGTCGGGGACCTCGGAGTCCGAGCGGAGCACGATCACGTCGGGCTGGATGCCGATCCCGCGCAGCTCCTTCACCGAGTGCTGGGTCGGCTTCGTCTTGAGCTCGCCGGTCGCGGCGAGGGCGGGCAGCAGCGTGACGTGGACGTAGAGCACGTTCGCGCGGCCCTGGTCCTTGCGCATCTGGCGGATGGCTTCGAGGAACGGCAGGCTCTCGATGTCGCCGACGGTGCCGCCGACCTCGACGATCACGACGTCCGGGTCGCCGGCGCGGGCGACGCGCGTGATCCGTTCCTTGATCTCGTTGGTGATGTGCGGGATGACCTGGACGGTGCCGCCGAGGTAGTCGCCGCGACGCTCCTTGGCGATGACGGCCTGGTAGATGCGGCCGGTCGTGACGTTGGAGCTCTGGGACAGGTTCTCGTCGATGAACCGCTCGTAGTGGCCCAGGTCGAGGTCGGTCTCGGCGCCGTCGTCGGTGACGAACACCTCGCCGTGCTGGTAGGGCGACATCGTCCCCGGGTCGACGTTGATGTACGGGTCGAGCTTGAGGACGGAGACCTTGAGACCCCGTGCCTTGAGCAGGCGGCCGATGCTGGCGGCGGTGATGCCCTTGCCGAGTGAGGAGGTCACGCCTCCGGTCACAAAGACATACTTCGCCACGGGTCAGGTCCTCCGGGGGTTTTTCCAATGCTATCGATTCGAAGGCCCGCAGTCGAATTGGATCTGGGCCGCTCCGGCCTCGTCATCGTGCCCGCCAGACCGGCACTTGGCCCCGTCGCCGGCGTCCGACGTCAGGGCGACGGCTGAGTGGAGAGTCCCGCGAGGCCCGCGTCTTGCACCGAATCGGCCCGGCGAAGAAATCCACCGACGACAGCTCCATCGGGAGTCCGGCGCCACCGCGGGCCGCGGATCGCCGTTGTCGATCCCAGTGCCGTCGGGACACTCATGACTAGCCCGACGGCAGGTCGATCTGGACGCGCAAGTGAAATTGTCGCGCGCGCGTGCCTGCACGGACCGCCAGACCGAGCTGTCTGCGTACGAGGACCTGGCCGACCTGCGTCGAGGCCGGCCTCATTCACGCGGCTCGTGAGGACGGGTCAGCCGCCTGGGCCGGTTGATACCAGGGATCCCCGATCAGCGCGTCGAGCAATCGGATGTCGCCGTTGCCCCCCGGAGCTAGCGCGTGTCGACCACGACCCGGTCGGCGTCGCCCCGATCGAGGGCCGATGTCATGGCGTCGATCGCGTCCGTCATGTCCCCGTAGTCGTTGACCGCGATGAGGAACGCCCGTGGGCGCTCGTCGAGCCGCGTCCAGATGCGTTCATCGCGGCGTGCGACAGCCTCCGGCGTGTCCCCGAGCAGTGCGCCGCTGACGCGGAACTGCTCCTCCCATGCGGCCTGGTCCTCGATGTCCGGATTGACCGTGACGTCGCTGCCGTCGGCCTTCACGAGATGGAAGGCCGGCGCGCTCGTTCGCCGACGATGCCCGATGCCGTGCAAGTATCGCGACCTGGGTGATCAACCATTCAGGCCGAACAGGCGACCGCTGGCGTTGTCATGCGGCACGAGCGGCGTCAGCCGATCCGCGACCTCGTCGATCGCCGCGCCGCCGATCGACAGGACGCGAGCGCCGACGAGAGACGGATCGGCGGCACGTATCGACGAACCAGCCATCGCTGAAGGGATACAGGACCAGCTCGTAGAACCTGCGCACCGCCCGGGATGCCCAGCCCGGAGTGGGTGTCGAGCAGCCCGACGAGCGAGGCCAGGAGCACCAGCTGCTCGTCCGGCGATGCCGCACCGATGTGCCCGCGGACTCCGCCAGGCGAGCGCTCCACTCGGCCTCCGACTGGATCGTGCACCGGTAGCGTGCGTGCTCACAGACCATCGATCGAGATACCTCGAGTCGGCCACCCAGGATCGGCCGCCGGCCGCTGACCCACGGAGGTCGGCGACGTGAGTGCCTGGTGCGCGGCACGGACGGGGCAGACCGGTCCGGATCGCCGCCCCTGAACATGCGACGACGAGCGCTGCCGTGGTCAAGCAGAAGGCTGCGGTTCGGCGCCGGAACGGCAGACGAGGCTCACGGCAACTGTCCCGGGTCGAGGAGCCGTGCCTCGAGCTGGTAGCCGACCGTGAGGATCCGCCCGTCCGGGAGGGGCACCACGGCATCGGCGGTCGTGAATCCCGGGCTGCTGCTGCACGGCGAACGAGCCGGTCGCGGCATCGAAGATCAGGGCAGGCTGGCCAGGGGGCTCGTCGGGGATCGCCTGGTCGCCGAGGAACAGGACGCGCCCGGCGTCCGATGTCGATCCCGGAACCGAAGGACAGCGGAGGTGGCTGGGAGGGCGACGAACGAGTCGGCCGATCCGTCGTCGAGCATCGGCTGGAAGCCCGTCAGCAGGATCCGGCCGTCGGACAGCGATGTCGCAGTCCTCACCGCAGCGAGGGCCTCGAGGCCTCCTGAACGTGTCCGTCGCCGGGTCGAACAGGTGCGCTCGAAGAATGATCGACTGTTCGGATCGACCGCCATGTCCCTCGACGCAGACGATCAACAGGCGCCCGTCGGCGAGGCGGGCCTGCACGCTCCGCGCGGCGTCGCACCCGATGTCGAGCTGGTCCCAGTGCCCGGTCGTGGGCTGAATACATCCGCCTTGGTTGCGCCGGCGCCGTTCCCCGTCACGTCGCCGCCAGCCACGAATACCCGGCCGTCGGGCAGGAGCGTGGCATGGATGAGTGCCCAGGGGAGCCGGTTCAGCGCGCCACATGGGCATTCCCTGCGTTCGTCTGGCAGGCCCGCCGCCAGGCGCAAACCTGCCGGTTGTCGGGTCGTACAGCTCCGCGCTGTGACAGCGCCGTCTGGTTGCTGCTTGGCCCTCCTCTGACCAGCCGCCGACACGAGCACGCGACCTCGGCAAGGCGTCAGGGCGTGCGGGCTGGGTTCGAGCGGTCGTCATCTCGCCCGTCGGCTCGAACCGCTTCATCACAGGGTCGAAGAGCAACGCGGTGGCGACCGACTGCTGTCCCGTCGTCGTGTCCACGCCGCCGACCAGCAGCACGCGCCCGTCCGCAGAGGAGGGCGGAGCCGAACGCGCTCAGCTGACCCGTCGATCGACCGGCCGAGCTCCTCGACGATCGGGTGCGTCGGCTCGGGCGCAACGGATGGCACGGGCGACGGTGACGGTGTCGACCACGGTGACCAACGGAGCCGGGCGAGGCGCCGGGGCGCCGGCTGCGAGCCAGCCGGCAGGCAAGAGCACGGCCGCGGCGAGCCCAAGGAGGACCACGTTCCGACGGCGTCGGCGCGCCCCGTCCCGGATCGCGCGGCGCCGCTCGAGCGCGTCTCGGGTGAGGTCGAGGGCGAGCGTGCTCGAGGCTGCTCGGACAGGACGCGTCTAGCTCGAGTTCCAGCGTGGCGTCGTCGAGCTCACGCATGTCGCACCTCCGCGAGCGATCGCGGGTTCGTCGGCGAGCGCCGTGCGCAGGTGCGCCAGCGCCGACTTCAGCTGGGTCTTGATCGTGTTCGGGCTGACCTCGAGGATCTCGGCGACGGTCTCGACGGGCAGGTCCAGGTAGTAGCGAAGAGCCGACGGCCGCGCGCATTCTGGGTGGCAGGTCCCTGACGGCTTGCCACAGCGCCACCGAGTCGTCCGCGCTCGGTCCCCTGGCCTCGGCGCCGACGCTCGCCAATCACATCGAGCTCGACCACCCGGGCCGGATCGCTGGGGGGTTCGCAGCGCCTTGTTGGTGGCGATCCGGAGCAGCCAGGCCGAGGCCGCCTCGTCGCGAACTGTGGCCGTGGTCAGCCCCGCGAGCAGGCTGCCGGCGACGACGTCCTCCGCGGCCGCCCGGTCGCGCAGGACAGGTACGCGACCGCCTGCATGTCGCGGCCATACCGGGCGAGCAGATCGGCCAGCACCTCGGGTCGTCCCCGACGGAGTGCCTCGACCGTCATCAGTCCCTCCGGTTCGCCTGCCGGCGATGGCTCGCCGGTAGCTCCGGCGTCACAGGGTAGATACCCGGCGCCACCGATCGCGGGTGAGTCCTGGTGGACACGAAACTGCCGGTCCGCCACAGTCGGCGGCCCGGCGCGCCGATGTCGAAGCCTGGCCGCGTACCATGTGGCAGGTCGCGGATCGCGTCCCGGGCAGGCGCCTACCAGGTGTGCGGATGCTGCTCGACGAGGCGGACGACGCCTCTCGGCGAGGTCGCGATCGACGAGGTCGATCGAGGATCATCCAAGTCGAGCCGGAGCCGGTCGCTGTCGACGGTCGGTTCGTCCATCGGCCGTGATCTCGATCTCGATCGGTCGCCGGCGGCGCCGGCAGGCCGCCATCGAGGGCAGGCGTTCATGCAGTCGCGGAGCGGCGCGGGCGTCGAACCGGATCCGGGTCGACGAAGGCCCGGGCAGGTCCTTCCAGCGCGCCGGCAGGGGCGACTCGCCGCTCGCGCGCGAGCTCGCGATCCCGCCGGATGCAGGCGCGCGGCCGCCGTTCGAGGCCGCGCCGCGGTTCCCGGAATGCGGTACATCGGAATGAACCTCCAGGGGAGGCGTCGCAACGGCCGCCGCACCTGCGGCGCCGCCTCGACGGCCTGGAGGACGGCGGCGACCGTTCGATCCGGGGCTTCGTCGGGCATCAGGTCGAGCCAGGCTCGAGCGATCCGATCGAAGTCGCGGTCCGTGGTCATGCCATCCGTCCTTCGGCAACGACCGGCGCCGCGTCGGCCTCGATGGCCGCGCGTAGCGTCCGGGTCGCGTAGTGCAATCGCGAGCGGGCCGTCCCCGCCGGGACGCCGAGGGTCTCGGCGATCTCGATCAGGGGTAGCCCGAGGTGGTGGTGCAGGACGAAGACCGCGCGTTGCTCGATGGTCAGGCGTCGGAACGCCCGGTCGAGCGCATCGCGGTCGGCGACGGAGATCGATTCGTCGGGGGCGGCCGGCCCGTCGACCGGCAGGACCCGCACGTTTGCCGACCACGATCGGCGACGCCTGGCCTCGGCGTAGCAGGCGTGGACGAGGAGCTTCCGGACCCAGGCTTCGAAGCGGTCCGGGTCGCGGAGCGTCGGGAGCTGGCGCCAGGCGGTTAGGAGGGCGCCCTGCAGCGCGTCCTCCGCGAGGTCGCTGTCGCGCAGGATCCGCGTCGCAATCGCGTACATCCGGTCGCTGGTCTGGCCGACCAGCCATCCGAACGCCTCGCGATCGCCGCGCATCGCCTGCTCGACGACGTCTCGCACCCGAGTCTCCCGAGCGGTCAGCCGCGCCACAGTCGGCGCGGTTGCCCCCTATGAGTAAGGGCGGCGTGTCAAACGTTCAGCGGCCGAGCGTTTCTCTCTGTGATCCGGACGCCAAAGGTGCGGCGCCCGGCTGGCGCCGTCCCAAGCGGCCCGGGGGAGCCCACCCGACTTGGACGAGGGCGCCGGGGCTCCGGCGGATCGCGTCAGCGCCCGGCGAAACCGGATCGAAGCGGCCCGGACCCCAGACCTCGGCGCCGCAGAACAGCGGACGGTGGTGCGGTCCCGGCAGCGAGGCTGGGTCCGCTGCGAATGCCTCGAGCGTACGCGCGAGCCACGCGTCGATCTCCGAGAACGCGGTCCAGCGCGTGAATGCCCAGCCCTCCGCCAGGCAGATCTGCTCCAGGGATTCCTTCGCGAACACCACGTCGCTGTAGCCGGCCGCGTAGCGATCGGACGGTCCGTCGCCGATGAACGCCACCGCTCGCCCCGCCGCCTGGTGCGCGAGCACCCGGTTGCGCTTGCAGGTGCCGCACACGAAGCAGTCCGGGTTCCCGTTGGGGAACTCGATCCTCGCCCCGTCAGCCCCGAACGTGGTGGCCGCGGTCACGACCGGCAGCTGGCCGACGGCCAGGGCCTCCAGCGCCGGCTCGATGAAGAACCCGAACCCGTCCGAGACGACCTCGACCGGGATCCCGGCATCGAGCGCCCGCTCCGCGAAGGGCCGGAACGAGGGATCGTGCGGCTGAGCGGCCGCCTTCGCTCGCAACGCCGCGGGGTCGGCGGTGATCTGCCCGACCTCCCAGGCCATCAGGCGCCGCGAGCCCGTGCGCCCGGCATCGTAGTCGGCCACGTGGGCCTCCCAGTCCGCGGTCACGAACTCGGCCATGAGCGCATCCGAGACGTCGGTGCGCGCGATGGTGCCGTCGTAGTCGACGAGGATCGCGAGGGGCGGCTGACCCGGGAGCAGCCGCGGAACGGGCGCCGGCGGCAGGACGGACGACCGCGGGGGGTCGGGCAGCGTCGAGGTCACGGCGCGAGACGGCGGGTCATGCCAGCGAGGATATCCGGGCCCGCATCGACGCCGGGAGCACGGACGGGCGGCGCGTCAGCCACACACCCAGCACGATCACCGCACCGCCGATGACCTGGGGGGCGCCGATGGGTTCGGCGAGGAACAGCGCGCCGAGGACGACCGCCCCCGCCGGCACCAGGAACTGCATCGCGGTCGCTCGCGTGGGACCCACGTAGCGGATGGCGTTGAGCACGAACACGTTGGCGATGCCGGCTGCCAGCATGCCGGAATAGAGGATCGCGACGATCTCGGCCGGCGTCACCCCGGCCGGTGGTCGGGCCACGGACTCCGCGACGCCGAGCGGCGCCAGCAGGACCGCACCGGCGACCACGGTCCACGTCGTCGCCCGCAACGGGTCGATTCCGTGCACCACGCGGGTGGCACCAACCGTGTACACCGCCCACAGGACCGCCGCCCCCAGCGTCAGCGCGTCGCCGATCAGCGACGAACCCAGCGAGAGCGCCTGCGACCCGCCGATGACGACCGCGACGCCGCCGAACGCGATCAGCGCGCCCGCGAGCTTGGGCGCCGAGAGCCGGTCCATCCCCACCGCCGCCGCGAGGAGCGCGGTCAGCACGGGCGACACCGCCACCAGCAGCGCCGAGTCTCCCGCGCTGATCATCGTCAGCCCCGTCGTCCACAGGATCTGGTAGCAGCCGAAGCCCAGCACCCCAAGGGCCAGGAGCACGCGCCCGTAGCCCGCCGGCGGGCGGACCGAGCCCTGCCGCAGCCACAGGATCGCCAGCAGGGTCAGCGACGCGACGACGTATCTCGCGCCCGTGAACGTCAACGGCCCGAGGGTGCCGATCGTCGCCTTGACGATCACGAAGTTGGCCGACCAGATCAGGACCGTGACCAGGATGCCGATCTCGGCCAGGCGACGGGGACGACCCGAGATCGCGGACGACGGGACGCGCCCGGACACCGAAACGCCCGCCGGGTCGGCGGGCGTCGCGTCCTGAGTCGAGCCGGCGGACGATGGGTCCGCGGGCGGAGAAGCGTCGATCAGATGCCTTCCTGCTCGAGCTCCAGGGCCTCCTCGTCGTCCTCCTCGGTCAGCTTGAGCCAGACGAACAGGCCGGCCAGCACGACCAGCGGGATGACGATCAGGGCGCCGAGGGTGATCCCCAGGGCAACGGCAACGGTCCGCAACGCCTTCATCGGGTTGGGCCTCCTTCGAGTACGACGTTCAGGGCTGATTGTGCGCCCGGCCGGGGCGCCTGTCACTCGGACGATCAGCTGGCTGGCTCGCCCCAGCTGGTCGGGGCGGAGGCCTCAGGCGACGCCGCGGCGTCGGGCGCCGCCGCGTCCGGGACCGCGGCCGTGCCGGCGCCGGCCGACAGTGGAGCGACGGCCTGGACCGGTCCCGCACCCGTGTCCTTGGGCTGGTTGCGCAGCTCCGGACCTTGGGCGATCAGCGTGTCGACGTCCTCGCGGGTGAACTCGCTGATCGTGTGATGCACGCCCGCCTGACCCGCCTCGAGCAGCCGGATCACGTAGGCGCCTTCCTGCTCGAACAGGAACACGTCCTTCGGCTTCTGTGAGTCCATCCAGCGCCCGATGACCCGCAGCGCACGCTCGTGCGCGCCGGCCTCCGCCGCGCCCGGCTGCGTGCCCCCTCGTCGGGCGGCCGCCTCCTCCATGAACTTCGCGATGTCGTCGTCGAAGAAGCTCAGCGTCTCCTTGGTGATCGAGCCGACCGTCTCGGACCAGGCGCTGCTCGCCGTCTGGCCGGCGGCCACGAGGCCCTGCACGACGAAGCCGTCGGGCACCTCGACCACGAGGATGTCGCGCATGCCGCGACTGTCGAGGAACGCGCCGATCGACCGGAAGACTTCCTCGAAGTCCTGTCGCGGGCTGCCGTCGTAGATGCGCATGAGCACTCCCCGTTTCGGCGCCGCCCGCCTCCCGACGACGCCGGGACGCTACGAGCCGGTCGTTCGATCCAGCAGCCCGAGATCCCGGGCTCGACGTTCGCTGGATCGGAATGTGGCAATCGCCGCGAGTGTAGCCAGCGCCCCGGTCAGGCACAAGGCGATCACGATCGTGGTTGCGTCGGGCGCAGCGGTACCGGTGACAGCTGTCCACACCGAGTTGGGGCCGCCGATCGACGACGGCCCGTCGGGCACGATCGCCAACCGGACGCCAGCCACCCACCACGTGATCGGATTCAGGAGGCCGAAGACCTGCAGCAACGGGGGCAGCGCCGAGAGCGGAAACACGACGCCCGAGATCAGGAACAGCGCGCCTGCGAACGCGTCGGGGTAGGACCAGCTCTCCTGACGGGTCTGCAGGCAGATGGCCGCGAGGAAGATGCCGAGCCCGATGATCGGCACGATGCCGACCGCGAGGCAGACGACGAGGAGCGGCCAGCTGACGGTCGCGAGATCGACCCGCAGGCCAAGGACGACGACCGCGAACAGCAACGCGACCGCCGTGCCCATGGCCCCCGCCCCGAGCCTCGCCCCACCGCGGCCGACCAGGAGCAGAAGGAACGTCGCCGGGCTCACGTACAGGTACTTGAGCATCCGGTAGCGCTCGCGGTCCTCGAGCACGGACCAGGCCGGGCCCGAGAGCCCCGCGACGAGCATCGCCCACAACGCGCTGCCCAGGATCACGAACGTCCGGACCTGCTGGTCGGCGCTGCCACCGATGATCGTGACCATCGCGACCAGCAGGAGCAGGGACGCGATCGGGCGCGCGACCGTGTAGATGGAGAACAGGACCGGGTCGGTCCAGTTCGACTCCACGCGCCAGCCGAGCAGCAGCGCCGTCCGCAGGTTGCGCGCCGCGTCGCCGGCGCCGCCACCCTCCGCTCGGCGCCGATCGAACGTGGCCGGGCTGCCCGCCAGCCCGTCGCTGGTGACGGCGCTCATTGCCAGCGCAGGGAGAGGGTGCCGCGCGCCCGGGCCATCCGCTCGATGCGCCGGATCAGCCAGCGCGCGAGCAGGGTGAACGCCACGGTCATCGCGACCAGGATCAGTGCCTCCACCTCGGGCGGCGGCGTGCCCGTGATGTACGGCTGGCCGGTGAACACGAGCTGACGCAGCGCGTCGAGGCCGACGGCGAACGGGATCGTCGCGATGGCGACGGCGCCCAGCGCGCCGAGCTTGCCGACCGGGAAGTTCAGGCCCGGACACGAAGTACACGGGCTCGATCATCACGTTGGTCATGTGGAACGCCTCGCGGCCCCACAGCAGGTACAGGCTGGCCATCGCCATGCCCAGGCCGTACAGCGCCGACAGGGTCAGCAGGAACACCGCGATGACGAGGCCCCACTGCTGGACGTCGAACGTGACCCCGAACACGAACGTCGACACCACCAGGATCGCGACGGCTCGCACCGAGCTCATGATCAGGCCGCCCACAGCCATGCCCAGCAGGACCGACATCAGGTTCATCGGCGCCGCGAAGTACAGCTCCAGGTTCCCCTGGTCCTTCTCCCAGTACAGCTGCGCGGCCATCATCCAGACCACGTTGAGCCAGAACGCCGCCATCGCGCCGCCCAGCACGACGAAGCCGACGTAGGCCTCGGGCGCCTGGAGCGTGCGGTAGACGAACACGAACGCCGACGTCGTCAGGAACGGGAGCAGGATCTCGAAGAACAGCCACGAGGGTTCGCGGCTCATGCCGCGGACGCGCGGGAATGCCCGGCCGACGAGCGCACGGGCGTTGTTCTCGGCCACCTGGCGCCGGGTCCACGCCGACGCCGTCCGGGGGTCGGTGCCGTTGCGCGAGGTCGCGAAGATCGAGGACCTGGGCCGCCGGGTGGGGACGGCGTCGGCGTTCATCGACCGGCCTCGACCGGGTAGGCCTCCTCGGCCTCGTCCGCGCTCGGGAGGCCGGGCAGGTCGTCGGGACCGGGGTCGTCGTAGCCGCCATGGTCCTCTGGCCGCTCGACGCGCTCCGCCTGCTCGTCGCCGAACCCACGGCCGACCAGCTCGACGAACACGTCTTCGAGCGTCGGCTCGGACTTGCGCAGGGCGAGGATGTGGCTGCCGAGCCCGGCCAGCGCGGTGACGACGCCGCCCAGCGCCGCATCCTCCGCGAGCACGAGGTTGACGGCCACCCGCTGGAGCTCCGGATCGGTGTCGGCCGCCGGTGCGGCGGAGACCACGCCCGGCAGCCGCGACAGCGCGGCCATGCCCGCGTCCAGGCCGTCGAGCTCGAGCCGGAAGATCGACTCCCGCTGGACGCGCTTCTTGAGCTCGTCCGGCGTGCCGATGGCGAGGATCCGGCCGTGGTCGACGATCGCGATCCGCTCGCACAGCTCGTCTGCCTCGGCCATGTAGTGCGTCGTGAGGGTGACCGTCCGGCCCGGGACCGCGTCCTTCCAGTCGAGGACGAGCTCGCGGATGGAGCGGGCGGCGGCCACGTCGAGACCCAGCGTCGGCTCGTCGAGGAACAGGATCCACGGGTCGTTGAGCAGGCCGCGGGCCATGTTCATCTTCTGGCGCTGGCCGGTGGACAGCGTGCTCACGCGCTGGAGCCGCTGTTCGCCAAGGCCGACGGCCTTCGATCAGCTCGTCGGTCCGCCTCCATCCCTCGCGCGTGCCCAGCCCGTAGAACTGGCTGAACATCCAGAGCTGCTCGCGGACGGTCAGGATCCCGTAGCCCGACTGCTCGCCGCCGGCCACCATGTTCATGATCCGCCGGATCCGCCGCGTGTCGGTGGCCACGTCGAAACCGAAGATCCTGGCCGCGCCGCTCGTGGGCAGGAGCAGCGTGGTGAGGATCTTGATCAGCGTCGTCTTGCCCGCGCCGTTGGGCCCCAGCAGGCCGAAGAACTCGCCCGGGCCGACCTCGAGATCGACGCCGTCCAGTGCCACGACCGGCTTGGGCTTGGTCGCGTAGACGCGCCGGACCGCGGTCGCGGAGATGGCCGGCGGGAGGCTCTGGCTCGGGCGTGCGGCAGCCATGGTCAGCCGATGCGGACCTCGTGCGGGGAGGCGGATGCTACCACGCTTCGGCCCTTCGCTGGAAGATGGCGATCTTACACGCGCATTACGGTTATCGAACAATTGAGCCCCGCCCGGGCTGGCCGCACCGTTCGCCGGCATTGACGTTTGTCGGTCCCGACTTCTCGATCGACGTCCATCAGCGCCGCCTTCGACGCCTCATAGGCTCTGGTTCATCACAGACCGCCGACCGGAGATCACCGACATGTTTGCCACCACCGCCGTCAAGCCATCCAGCGTCCGGGTCCGCCCGTTCGCCCGGATCCAGTACCGCGGTCGACCGGGTCCCTCGAGCCCCGTTCGTCCGAAGACCGACGCCTACCGCACCAAGTCCGGCGCGCTGCTGACCTTCGCCGGCATCGCCCAGGCGACCGCCGTTGGCGGCTTCGGGTACGCGGCACGACCCACCGCCGACGCGGAGTAGTCCACACCTCGTCACGCCCCCACGACGCCGGCCCGGGATCCCCTCGGGTCGGCGTTTTCGCGTGTCGACCGGCGCCCGCATCCGTGTGTGCATGAATCCGAGCCAGTCCGTGCACCAATCCGCATCCAAACCCGGGTTCCGCCACGAACGAACGCTCACCAGCCGGCGATCCCATCCGCAGATGAATTCCGTGGGGCGTCGCGAGCCCTGGACTCACGCGGCGAGTCGGCAGGGTCGTTCGGGTGCGCGGCTGGACACGATTCAGGCGTCGACTGCCGCAGGCACGGTCGCCCGCGCGTCGGCGACTCGCCGGGTGAGTTCGAGGGCGCCCTACCCCCTGGCCTCGGCCCCGATCAGGGCCCCGGCGAGCTGGCCGGCCACTGACGCGTTGTTCACGATCAGCGCGATGTTGGCCTTGACCGACGCGCCGTCCGTGATTGCGGCGACGCGGGCGAGGAGCCAGGGCGTCAGCGCGGCCCCGCCGACGCCGGTGTGATCGGCCTCGCGGATGGCCTGGTCCACGGCCTCGCGCGTCACGTCGTCGGGCAGCGCCTGGCCCTCGGGAACGGGCACGCAGATCAACACGCCCGACGTCAGGCCCATCGCCCCGTGGGCGCGGATCACGCCCGCCGCACCGGCGACGTCCGGGACGCTGGTCGGGGCCGGAAGCCCGGACCCGCGCGCATAGAACCCCGGAACCTCGTCGATCCCGATCGCGACCACGGGGACCCCTCGGGTCTCGAGGTACTCGAGCGTGCGCGGGACGTCGAGGATCGCCTTGGGTCCGGCGCACACGACCGCGACGGGGGTGCGAGCGAGCTCATCGAGGTCGGCGGAGATGTCGAAGCTGGGGCTGGGCCCGTCGAGCGCGCCGCGATGCACGCCGCCGATACCGCCGGTCGCGAACACCCGGATCCCCACGGCGTCGCAGGCGATCATCGTCGCCGCGACGGTCGTCGCGCCCCACGTGCCTGCCGCGATCGCGGCCCCGAGATTCCGCCGCGACACCTTGTCGACCGTGCCTCGAGGCGCCGTGCCCAGGGACTCGAGCTCGTTCCGGGACAACCCGACCAGCAGCCGGCCCTCGTTCAGCGCGACGGTCGCCGGAATCGCCCCGGTCGACCGGATCGCGGCCTCGGACGCCGCCGCGACCTCCACGTTCTGGGGATACGGGAGGCCGTGGCTGATCAGTGTCGATTCGAGGGCGACGACGGGCCGGCCGTCGCGCAGCGCGTCGGCGACCTCGGGGGCGATGGCAACGCGGTCGGGGCTGATCATGGAGCGAGGGTACGTCAGGGCGTAGTGTCACCGGATGGCCGACTCCACCCGCGCCTTCGTCCTGCGCCATACGCGGCTCCGCCCGGTCCCCGGGCTCGAGGAGCTGCGCCTGCACCTGGCCGACGAGGCGCTGGTGATCTGGCATGCGGCCCAGGTGGAGACGGGCGATGACGACGCGCCGATGACCTACTGGGCGTTCGCCTGGGGTGGCGGGCTCGCGATCGGGCGCTATCTGCATGACCATCCCGAGGCGGTCACCGGCAGGCGGGTATTCGATCTCGCGTCGGGCTCCGGGCTGTGCGCGATCGCGGCGATGCGCGCCGGCGCGGCCTCGGCAGTGGCCGCGGACATCGACCCCTTCGCCGTGTCGGCGATCGGCCTCAACGCCCGCGCGAACCGGGTCCGGGTCGGGGCGGTGCGGCGCGACGTCCTCGACGACGATCCGCCCGATGCCGACGTCATCCTGGCGGGTGACTGCTGGTACGAGCAGTCGCTGGCCGAACGCGTCCTGCCCTGGCTGCGGCGCGCCCAGGCCGGCGGCATCGACGTCATCGTCGGCGACCCCGGCCGGCGCTACCTCCCGCTCGACGAGCTGACCGAGCTCGCGTCGTACGAGGTGCGCACGACGACCGAGCTCGAGGACCTCGAGCGCAAGGAAGGGCGTGTATACCGTCTCCGGCCGAAGGCGGTCACCCCAGGCTGAGCTCCGAGCGGGGATGCGACAGCTGGCGCAGGGCGGCGCGATTGCCCGCCACCGCGCCGCGACGCAGGGCGGCGGCCGGCGGGAGCCCGCGGCGCCGGCCGTCGAGCCAGCCCACCAGGAAGCCCGCGTCGAACGCGTCGCCCGCACCCGTCGTGTCCTTGGCGACGATCGGCATCGTCGCCACGTCGAGGCGCAGGGGCTTGCGATCGGTCCGGATGTGGATGGACGCGCCCTTGCGACCGCGCTTGACCACGGCAATCGGCGCGAGATCGAGGAGGCCCTCCTCGTACTTGTTGCCCAGCAGCGCCTTGGCCTCGTCACGGGTCGCGAACAGCAGGTCCGGGGCCGCGCCGCGGATCACGGCGATGCCCGCGCGGCGGCCGTGCACGAGGAGCGGCGCCGTCGACGCCAGGTCCACGGTGACCAGCGCCCCGGCGGCCCGCGCCAGCCGGATGGCTTCCATGCCGGCACGGCCGAGGGGCTCGTCGAGCAGCGAGTAGGCCGGAAGATGCACGGCATCGGCGCCCGCGAACCAGCCCGGTTTCAGGTCCTCCGGCCGGAGCATGAGCGCCGCGCCGCGATCCTGGATGAATGAGCGCTGCCCGTTTGGCTCGACGAGCACGCCGATCCGGCCCGTCCTTGCGCCCGCCACCCGAACCGCACGCGCCGTGACGCCGTCGGCGGTGAGCGTCGCGATCAGGGCACGCCCGGCGGCGTCACGTCCGACCGCGCACACGAGCGTCGACTTCGCTCCCAGCCGCCCGAGCCACCTGGCGGCGGTGGCCGCCGACCCGCCGGCCCTGGCCAGCACCCGGCCCCGGACGTCGCTACCACGCTCGATGTCGCCGTCGGGCGCGAGGATCACGTCCACCACGATGTCGCCCACGACGACGACCGTCGATCCGCCGGTCGCGCGCGGCGTCCGGTGATGGGTGCGGGCACGCCGCGAGACGAGAAGACTTGGCACGGGCCGAGCATAGCGGTGCGGTCGAGGCACACCCGGTGCCCGCCGGCTTGCGCGGTACGATGGGCACGCGGCACAACCCGCCGCGCCGCAGCGCCACCGGAGGCACCGATGACCCTCGCCACGGACCTCGATCAGCTCGCGGTCGACACCATCCGGACGCTGTCCATCGATGGCGTCCAGCAGGCGAACTCGGGGCATCCGGGTGCGCCGATGGGCGCCGCGCCCATGGCGTTCGCGCTGTGGACCCGCCACCTCCGGCACTCGCCGACCAACCCCGCGTGGCCCGACCGCGACCGCTTCGTGCTGTCCGCCGGGCACGCGTCGATGCTCCTGTACTCGCTGCTCCACCTGACGGGATACGGGGTCAGCCTCGACGACCTCAAGTCGTTCCGCCAGTGGGGCTCGATCACGCCCGGCCATCCGGAGTACGGCCTCACGCCGGGGGTCGAGGCGACGACCGGACCCCTGGGCCAGGGCCTCGGCAACGCGATCGGCATGGCGATCGCCGAGCGGCGGCTGGCCGCCGAGTTCAATCGGCCCGGCCATGACATCGTCGACCACCGCACCTACGTCATCGCCAGCGACGGGGATATGCAGGAGGGCGTCGCGTCGGAGGCGTGCTCCCTCGCGGGCCATCTGAAGCTCGGCAAGCTCGTCGTCCTGTACGACGACAACCGGATCCAGCTCGACGGTCCCACCGCGTGGGCGTTCAGCGAGGACGTGCTCGGGCGATTCGACGCCTATGGCTGGCAGACCCAGCGGGTCGAGGACGGCAACGACGTGGCCGCGATCTCCGCCGCCATCGACGCCGCGAAGGTCGACGACCGGCCATCGATCATCGCCGTCCGGACGCATATTGGCTTCGGCAGCCCCAACAAGCAGGACACCCAGAAGGCCCACGGGGCGCCGCTCGGGCCGGATGAGGTGCGCCTGGTCAAGGAAGCCTACGGGTGGGATCCGGACCGCACGTTCTACGTCCCCGCCGAGGCGGAGGCCGTGTTCCATCGGGCGATCGACGAGGGCAAGGACCGGGTCGCCGAATGGGAGTCCCGATTCGATCGCTACGCGGCCGCGTTCCCGGCCGACGCCGCCGAGCTCGAACGACGCCTGCTGGGCCGCCTGCCCGAAGGCTGGGACGACGCGCTGCCCGCGTACGAGGTCGGCACCCAGGTCGCCACTCGCAACGCGAGCCAGGACTCGATCCAGGCGCTGGCCGGCGTCCTGCCCGAGCTCTTCGGCGGCTCGGCCGACCTGTCCGAGTCCAACCTGACCGACGTGAAGGCGAACGGCCACGACCACTTCGAGGCCGACCACGCCGGACGCAACCTCCGCTTCGGCGTCCGCGAGCACGGGATGGGCGCCATCGCCAACGGGATCGCCTATCACGGCGGGCTCCTCCCCTACTGCGCGACCTTTCTCACGTTCAGCGACTACATGCGCGGGTCGGTCCGGCTGGCCTCGCTGTCCGGGCTCCACGTGACCTACGTCTGGACGCACGACTCCGTCGGCCTGGGCGAGGACGGGCCGACGCACCAGCCGGTCGAGCACTACGCGGCGCTGCGCGCGATCCCCAACCTGTGGTTCGTGCGGCCCGGCGACGCCAACGAGGCGGCCGCGGCTTGGGCGCTCGCGGTGGAGCGGCCGACGATCGAGGGTGCGGCGCGGGGACCCGTCGCGCTCGCGTTCACCCGCCAGAAGCTGCCGACGCTCGCCGGCTCGCCCGAGCATGCGCGCGAGGGCCTGCGACGCGGGGGCTACGTGCTTCGCGAGGCCGCGGGCGGGACCCCGCAGCTGATCCTGATCGGCACCGGCTCCGAGCTCCAGCTGTGCGTGGCGGCGGCGCAATTGCTGGAGGCCGACGCCATCCCCACCCGCGTCGTCAGCCTGCCGTGCTGGGAGCGGTTCGAGGCGCAGGACCAGGCCTACCGGGACGAGGTCCTCCCGCCGGCCGTGCGCAAGCGGGTGTCGGTCGAGGTGGGCGTGTCGCTCGGCTGGGAGCGCTGGGTGGGCGACGAGGGCGCCATCATCGGCCTCGACCACTTCGGCGCGAGCGCGCCGGCCGGCACGATCTTCAAGGAGCTCGGCTTCACGCCGGAACGGGTCGCGGACGTGGGGCGACGCGTGGTCCGGGATGGCCTGCACGGTCCTCAGCCGACGCTCTCGTCGCCCCACGGCTCGCACCCGACGTTGGGCCATGGCGATTCCGGCGTGGCCCGGACACCGGACAGCGACCCAGGCCACGACTGAGACCGGTCAGGAGAGAGGAGACCCAGTGCGCGTCGCGTTCGCCGCGGACCACGCCGGGGCCGCGTTCAAGGACGAGCTGATCCATCGCCTGGTCGCCGAGCTGGGTGGCGCGCATGAGCTCACCGACCTCGGCGGCGACGGCTCCGACCCGAACGACGACTACCCCGACTTCGCCCAGGCGCTGGGCGAAGCGGTGCGCGACGGCCGGGCAGACCGCGGGATCCTGATCTGCGGGTCGGGCGTCGGGGCGTCGGTGGCCGCCAACAAGATCCCGGGCATCCGCGCGGCGATCTGCCACGACACGTACTCGGCGCACCAGGGCGTCGAGCACGACGACATGAACATCCTGACCTTCGGCTCCCGGGTCATCGGGATCGAGCCCGCCGTCGAATGCTCACTCGCGTTCCTCGCCGCCACCTTCTCGGGCGAGCCGCGGCACCAGCGCCGCCTCGACAAGGTGCTCGCGATCGAGGCCGCCGCCCGCGAGGCCGAGTGACCGCCGGCAGCTGATCGTCGACCGCCGACACCGCTACGATCCACGCATGGCCCAGGTCGATCTTCCCCTCGACGAGCTCCGCGAATACCGGCCGGCCCCTGACGAGCCGGCGGACTTCGACGCGTTCTGGGCCGCGACCCTCGCCGAGAGCCGCTCGAAACGGCGGCCGGCGGAGGCGCTCGAGGTCGACTCGCGGCTCGAGACGATCGCGGCGGCCGACGTCACGTTATCGGGCTTCGACGGGCAGCCGATCAAGGCCTGGCTGCTGTGGCCCGCGGGTCGGACGGAGCCGCTGCCGACGATCGTGCAGTACCTGGGCTACGGCGGCGGCCGAGGGCGCCCGATCGACTGGCTGCTGTGGGCGTCCGCGGGGTACGCCAACCTGGTCATGGACACCCGCGGCCAGGGCGCCGGCTGGCTCTCGGGCGACACGTCGGACATCGAGGCGACCGGTACGGGCCCCCAGTTCCCGGGCGTGATGACCCGCGGCATCCTCGATCCGTCGACCTACTACTACCGCCGCCTGATGACCGACGCCGTCCTCGCGGTGGACGCGGCGCGGGACCTGTCGATCGTCGACGGCGCGCGAATCGCCGTCGCCGGCGGCAGCCAGGGTGGCGGCCTGGCCCTCGCCGTGGCCGGGCTGATGCCGGGCTTGACCGCGGCCATGATCGACGTCCCGTTCCTGAGCCATTTCCGGCGCGCGCTCGAGGTTACTGACGAGCAGCCGTACGGCGAGATCCGCGGCTTCCTGCGCACCCACCGCGGCGCGGAGGAGCAGGTGTTCCGGACGCTCTCGTACTTCGACGGCCGCAGCTTCGCCGCCCGGGCGACCGTGCCGGCCCTGTTCTCGGTCGGCCTCGAGGACCTGATCACGCCCCCGTCGACCGTGTTCGCCGCCTACAACGCCTATGCGGGACCGAAAGAGATCCGGGTCTGGCCGTTCAGCGGCCACGAGGCGGCCGAGGACGAGCACCTGATCGAGGCGCTGGCGTTCGCGGCCCGCCTGCTGCGCTGAGCCCACGCGACCAGACGGCCGCCGCACCGGATCATCCACCACCCCAGGGACGGCCGTGGTCCGGCGATGACCGGCCCTCCCCCCGACCCAATCGTGTGGCGGGTCGACCCTCGCGGTGTTCAGGATGCGGGCCTATGCTCTTAGGCGAAACGACCCTCGGTCACTCCCCCGCCCTCGGAGATCGACCCCATGCGCATCGGCTTCATCGGACTCGGTCGGATGGGCGCGAACATGGTTCGCCGTCTGCTGCGTGACGGGCACGAGATCGTCGCCTACAACCGGACGCCCGAGAAGACCAGGGAGATCGAAGGCGAGGGCGCGTTGGGCGCGTTCTCGATCGCCGAGCTGGTGTCGAAGCTCGAGAAGCCACGCGCCGTCTGGGTCATGGTCCCCGCGGGCGACGCGACCGAGGCGCAGATCCAGGAGCTGCTCGAGCACCTCGAGCCCGGCGACACGATCATCGACGGCGGCAACACCAACTTCCACGACGACGTCCGCCGGCACGCCGAGCTCGCCAAGAAGGGCATCAACTACGTCGACGCCGGAACGTCGGGCGGGATCTGGGGACTGCAGGTCGGCTATTGCCTGATGGTCGGCGGCGACGATGCCGCGGTCGACCCGCTGGTGCCGGTGTTCACGTCGCTGGCGCCGGAGGGCGGCTATCTCCACGTCGGCGGCCCGGGCGCCGGGCACTACGTGAAGATGGTCCACAACGGGATCGAGTACGGCCTCATGCAGGCGTACGCGGAAGGCTTCGAGATCATGCACGCGTCCGATTACGAGCTGGACCTCGGGAAGATCTCCAACCTGTGGGGCCAGGGCTCGGTCGTGCGCTCGTGGCTGCTGGAGCTGCTCGCCCGTGCGTTCGCGTCGGAGGGCCAGGATCTCGCCCATCTCAAGGGCTGGGTCGCAGACTCGGGCGAGGGCCGCTGGACGGTGCAGGAGGCCATCGATCGTGACGTGCCGGCGCCGGTGATCACGCTCTCGCTGCAGACGCGATTCCGGTCCCGCCAGGACGACTCGTATGGCGGCAAGGTCCTGGCGGCGCTCCGCAACGAGTTCGGCGGCCACGCGGTCAAGACGGAGTAGGGCGTGCGAGTCCCGGCTCGTCGTCGGCGGAGGGCAGCGCGTTGAGCGTGACGAAGCCGGACACCCCCGCCGCCGCGCCGGCCAGGAAGGACGCGCCGCGCACGATGCGCGAGCTGCGGCTCGCCACCGAGGGCAAGAAGAAGCCGGCCGCCACCAGGACCCAGCTCAACCCGCTCCGCGAGGGCCTGCGGCTGGAGCGCGTGCCCGATCCGGCCACGTTCGTGCTGTTCGGCGCGACCGGCGACCTCGCGCATCGCAAGGTGCTGCCGGCCCTGTACCACCTGTGGCGCACCCACCTCCTGCCGCACGAGTTCATGGTCGTGGCCATGGGCCGCCGGGACTACACCGACGAGATGTTCCGGGAAGGGATGCGGGAGTCCCTCGCGAACTACTCCCGGGTGCTGCCGATCGACCTGGACGTCTGCGACGAGCTCTGCCAGCGGGTCGTCTACCACCGTTGCGACTTCGCCGATCCGGCCGGCTATGGCAGCCTCGTCGAGCGGCTCGACAAGATCGACGAGGAGCGGGGCACGCGCGGCAACCGCCTGTTCTATCTCGCGACCCAGCCGTCGGCGTTCGCCGAGATCGTCGCCCAGCTCGGGCGAGTGGGCCTCGACCACGAGCGTCACGAGGGCGGCTGGCGCCGGGTGGTCATCGAGAAGCCGTTCGGGCGGGACCTCGACTCGGCGGTCCGGCTGAACCGCGAGGTGGGCAAGGTCTTCCGCGAGCGGCAGGTCTATCGCATCGACCACTACCTGGGCAAGGAGACCGTCCGCAACCTGCTGGTGTTCCGGTTCGCCAACGGGATCTTCGAGCCCATCTGGAACCGCCGCCACATCGACCACGTGCAGATCACGGTGGCCGAGTCGATCGGGATCGAGAACCGGGGCGCGTTCTACGAGGAGACCGGCGCCTCGCGCGACTTCCTCCAGAACCACCTGCTCCAGCTGCTCAGCCTCGTCGCGATGGAGCCACCGGCGACCTTCGAGGCCGATGCGCTGCGCGACGAGAAGGTCAAGGTCCTGCGCGCGATCACCGAGCTGAGCCCAGAGGAGACGCACAGCGACGTCGTCCGCGGGCAGTACGGCCCGGGCTGGGTCAACGCGAAGCCCGTCATGGGCTACCGCAGCGAGCCCGAGGTCGATTCGCAATCGGAGACCGAGACGTTCATCGCCGCCCGGCTCACGGTCGACGACTGGCGCTGGTCCGGCGTCCCCTTCTACCTTCGGATGGGCAAGCGGCTGCCGAAACGCGCGACGGAGATCGCGATCCAGTTCAAGGAGGTCCCGCACCGGCTGTTCAAGGACAGCGCGACGGACCCCGAGGCGAACCTGCTCGCGATGCGCATCCAGCCCGACGAGGGGATCATGCTGCGCTTCGGTGCCAAGGTGCCCGGGCTGGGCATCGACGTCCGCAACGTGACGATGGACTTCACCTACGGCTCGGCGTTCCAGATCGACAGCCCCGACGCCTACGAGACGCTGATCCTCGACGCCCTGCTCGGCGACGCCTCGCTGTTCACGCGCGCCGACGAGGTCGAGGAGGCGTGGGCCATCGTCGACCCCATCCTCGACACCTGGGCGTCGTCACCGGCGCCCGAGTTCCCCAATTACGACGCCGGCACCTGGGGCCCCGAGGCCGCCGACGACCTGCTGGCACGGGAGGGACGGCGGTGGCGCCGGATCTGAACGGCGGAAGCACCGACGGCGCCGTCGCGGGGACGGGTGCCGATACCACCGAACGATCGCCGGGCGATGTCATCGCGATCGGGACGCGACCCGCGGGCGGGGGGCACGTCTCGCTCGCCGAAGCCCCGCGACCGGGCGAACCAACCCTGCGCTGGATGTCGCGGGCGCAGTCGATCGAGGGCATCGAGCGCGAGCTGGCGCGCATCTGGGCCCAGCCCAACCTCGCGATCGTCGATGCCGACGGGGACGGCGAGGGCGGCCGGCTGGGCGGCCGGCACATCGCCGCCCGGACCTCGGTGATGAACCTGGTCGTCGTCGCCCGCCAGCCCGAGGTCGGCGAGCGGAGCGCCGAGACGATCAGCCGGCTGACCGGCCGGCACCCGTCGCGGACGCTCGTGGTCCAGGGCGCGGACCCGGACGGGCCGCCCTGGATCGACGCCCGGATCCAGGCCCACTGCGTGATGCCGCGGGCGGACGCCCCCGAGACGTGCACCGAGCTGATCTTCCTGACCGCCGGCGGCGAGACGGGTCGCCACCTGTTCGGGCTGGTCGCCCCGCTCCTCGTGCACGACCTCCCGGTCACGATCTGGTGGCCGGGCGAGCCGCCGCTCCAGTCCGAGGCGGTCCACGACCTGCTCGCGGCCACGGACCGGTTCGTCATCGATGGCTCCACCTGGGCGGGCGACGGCGTCGCGCGGCTGATCGAGCTGGCCGGCCTGTACGACGAGTTCGAGCGGCTCTCGATCAGCGACTTCGGGCTCGTCCGCCAGGCGCGCTGGCGGGAGGCGATCGCGACGATCTTCGACCACCCCGACTTCTTCCCGTTCCTGCACTCGATCCGCCGGATCGCGGTGACGTACGCGACCCACGACGAGACCGGCGCCCCGGGGACGACCAACATCGTCAAACCGCTGTACCACGTCGCGTGGCTCGCCTCCCGCCTCGGAATGCGCGTCGTGACGCCGCTCACGGCGGACGAGCCGCGCCGGCGGTCCGCCGCGTCGACGCCGCGCACCCGGCCGGGCGAGAAGGCGCCCCTGCATCGCGGCCTCCAGGGCAAGCTCAGGGATCACGCTGGGGACGTCGCCGTGGTCATCCGGCCGGTCGCCTCCCCGATGCCGCCCGGGACCACCCTGCGGGTCGAGATCCTCGCGGAGCGGCGGGGATCAGAGCTCCGGACCGACGTCACCGCGCAGGCCGAGAACGTCCACGTCACTGCCTGGCTGGACGGGGTCCAGGAGATGGACCGGACGTTCAAGGCGCCGCGCCGGACGGAGGTCGACCTGTTGAGCGAGGCGCTCGAGGTCGGGGGACGCGATCAGCTGACGGTCGACACGATCAGGATGGCGGCCGAGGTCGCGGGAGGGGGACGATGAGCGAGACCGAGGACATGCCGGAGCTCGTGGTCCTCGCGACGGCGGACGCGGTCGCCGAGGCCGCGGCGCGCTCGGTCGCGAGCGCGCTCGCCGAGGCGATCGCGCAGCGCGGCGTGGCGCACTGGGCGACGACCGGCGGCTCGTCGGCGCCGGGCATCTACCGCCAGCTCGGACGCTCGCCGCTGCGCGAGACGGTGGACTGGTCGCGGGTCCACGTGTGGTGGAGCGACGACCGGTATGTGCCCGCGGACCATCCCCTGTCCAATGCGCTGCCCCTGGTCCAAATCCTGCTCGCCTCGGGTGGCGACGAGGCGACGTCCGGGACGAACTCGGCGGACGTGGGCGGCCACGGCGACGGCGTCGAGATCCCGGCCGGACAGATCCACGAGATCCCGATGACCGAGGCGATCGCACGAGCCGGCGGGGTCGCGTGGGCGGCTGCCGTGTACAGCGAGTGGATCCGGGACGCCGGGCCGGCCGCCGGGCCGGGCGGACTGCCGGTCTTCGACGTGCTGCTGCTCGGGGTCGGGCCCGACGGCCACGTCATGTCCGTGTTCCCGGGATCGGCCGCCTGGGACGCTGAGGGACTTGCCGTAGGCGTCCCGGCGCCGACCCACATCGAGCCCCACGTGGACCGGGTCACGCTCCATCCGCGGCTGCTGGCGGCCGCCCGACGCGTGGTGGTCCTCACGACGGGTGAATCGAAGGCGGACGCGCTGGGCAGGGCCTGGGCCGGCGCCGATGTCCGCGAGCTGCCGGTCGGCGCGGCGAAGCTGGCGACGGCGACCTGGATCCTGGACGAGGCCGCGGCCGCCAGGCTCCCGCGGTCCTAGCGCGGTTGCCCCCGCCGTTCTCCGACACGCCGTCGCGACGGGTCGTCGCGCCCGACGGCACGCCGATCGCCGTCTTCTCGGCGGGCGCAGGGCGCCCGATGGTGCTGGTCCATGGCACGACCGCGGACCACCGGACGTGGCGGGCCGTTGGGCCCGACCTGGCGACCCGCTGGCGGCTCCACGCCATCGACCGGCGCGGACGCGGCGACTCGGGCGACGAGGACCCCGACCACTACGCGATCGAGCGCGAGTTCGACGATCTCGCCGCCGTGACCGACGCGCTGGCGGCGGAAGCGGGCGACCCTGTCGACGTCGTCGGCCATTCGCTCGGCGGACGGATCGCGCTCGGCGCGAGCCTGCGGACGGCGTCGATCGGGCGGATCGTCGCCTACGAAAGCGCTCCCCTCGCGGACGGCGAGGACGCCCTCGATCCCGCCCTCGAGGCGAGCCTGCGGGCGGACCTCGCCGCGGGCGACCTCGACGGCATGCTCGGCTCGGTTCATGACCCAGGCCATCGGGATGCCCGCCGCCGACCTGGCGGCGTTCCGCGCCGACCCCATCTGGCCGCTGCGCGTCGCCGCCGCACCGACGATCCTGCGCGAGCTCGACGCCGCCGAGCACGATCCCGCCGCCGGGCTCGACGCGTTCGGCGCCGTCACCGTCCCGGTGCTGCAGCTGGTCGGGTCGCTGTCGCCGGCCGCGTTCCGCACGGGCGCCGGTGCGCTGGATGCTCGCCTCGCGCATGGCGAGCTCGCGGTGATCGACGGCGCCCGCCATGGCGCCCACCACAGCCACGCCGCCGAGTTCATCGCCCGCGTCGAGGCGTTCCTGGCCGACTGACATCCGCCCCGGGGGCTACCATCGATCCATGATCGAGCCCGCCCCCTCGCCCCCTGACAGCCGTCCGTATTCGCCCGGCCTCGAGGGCGTCGTCGCCGGCGAGACGGCCCTGTCGTTCATCGACGGCGAGGCCGGCCGGCTGCTGTACCGCGGTTACCCCATCGGAGAGGTGGTGCAGGCCGGCTCGTATGCCGCGGTGGCCAACCTGCTGTGGACGGGCGACTGGGATCCCGGTGCCAGGCTCCCCTGCCAGCCGGTCCCCGGCCCGGTGCTCACCGCGCTGCACGCGCTGCCGATGGCGGCCAAGCCGATGGATGCGCTGCGCACGGCCGTCTCGGCCTGGGGTGCAAGCCAGGACCTCGGCTGGCCGCCCACCGCCGAGGAGGCCCGCGCGCTCACCGCGTTCTCGCCCTCGGCGCTGGCGGCATTCGCGCGCATCCGGCGGGGCGAGGAGCCCATCGAGCCCGATCCCGACCTGGACCTCGTCGCGGGCTACCTGTACATGATCAACGGCGCCAGGCCGGACGACGAGACGGCACGCGCCCTGGACGCGTACTTCGTCGTCGGTGCCGAGCACGGCTTCAACGCCTCCACGTTCACCGCGCGCGTCATCACGTCGACCCGCTCGGACCTCGCGTCGGCGGTCTGCGGCGCCATCGGCGCGCTGAAGGGCCCGCTCCACGGCGGTGCCCCATCCGAGGTCGTGGAGCAGATCCATGAGGTCGGGCAGCCCGGAAAAGGCCGAGCAATGGGTGCGCGAGACGCTCGCCCGCGGCGACCGGCTGATGGGCTTCGGGCATCGCGTCTACCGGGCGTATGACCCGCGGGCCGCGGCGCTGCGCCAGGTCGCCGAGAGCATGGAACACCGGCCCGACTGGCTCGAGCTCGCCATCGCGGTCGAGGACGTCTCGCTGCGGGTGCTGGCCGAGAAGTACCCGGACCGGCCGCTCCGGACCAACGTCGAGTTCTACGCGGCGGCCGTGTTGATGGGCGTCGGCCTCACGCCCGACCTGTTCCCGGCGACGTTCGCCCTCGCCCGCCACGCCGGCTGGACGGCGCACGCCATCGAGCAGGCGGGCGCCAACCGGCTGATCCGGCCCGACGTCCGCTATGTCGGCGAGCCGGAGCGATCGCTGCCCAACGGCTGATCCGGCTGCCGGCCCCGGGGCCGGAGGCACCCCGTCAGTGGATGACAGCGACCTTGAGCAGGACGACGACGAGGCCGAGCGCGCAATCGACGGCCGCCACGATGAAGGCGATGCGCCAGCCCTTGCCGATGGCGCGCCCGACGGCGAGCCCCCACCCGAACAGCTGCACGACGCTCGACGATGAGCGCGAAGCTGACGGCCTGATCGACCGTCACCGTCCCCAGGGCGTTGGTCGACAGCGCGAGCAACGGGGCGATGGCCGCCGCGAGCATCGGACTCTCGTCGGTCGCGACCGTGCGTGTCTCGGCCATCGTGATCGGGCCGCGAACGCGCAGGCTCACCAGGTTCGACCACACCTCCATCAGCCAGAAGGCGCCGACCGAGATCAGGACCGAGGCGCCGATGAACCTGAGGTCGGCGTTGTCGCGACCCTGCGCGGCGACCAGGGCCGTGATCAGCAGGGACCCGTAGATGGCCGACGAGAGGTTGATCCCGCCCAGCGGGCCCGTCGACGCGCCGCCGGCCGAATCGCCCTCGACCGACTGGGATTCAGCTGCCGATTGCATCCCGCCCATGATCGCAGGCCGATGGCAACGGTTCGGGCCTCCGCGCCAGGCGCTGGACCTCAGCGCGCCTCGATGGCCGCGGCGACGTCGAACCCGGTGGCGAGGGCGACCTTCGGGGCGGCGGCCATGACCCGCGTCTGGCCGATCGCCGGCGCCAGGACGATCAACGCGTCGACGACCTGGTCCGCGGTCAGCCCGGCGTCCAGGGCGGCCGCGATCGTCTGCTGCCAGGTGAGATCCGAGCCGTCGGTCACGGTGAGTGCGCCGAGCTTCACCAGCGCCTGGCCGACGTAGTCGAGGCGGCCCGCGCCGGGCGCTCGCTGGTGCTCGCTGACGAGCGCGTCGAGGAACGTCACGTCTCCGAGGGTCAGGCGCCGCAGGATCTCCTCCCGGTCGGCCATCGCACTCCGTTCTGTCCAGCCTAGGAGCGCCGGCGGGCGCCTCGGCCGTCAATTCAAGCGCGCCGAGGAACGCCGGTCATCGTCAACTGCTGGTGATCCGCCCCGGGACCAGGACCGGCAAGGGCTCGAGCAGGCCGATCTCGATCGCCGCATCGACGGCTTCCGCACGCGAGGTGGCGCCGAGCTTGCCGTAGACCGCCTGGATCTGCGTCCGAACCGTGTTGGGCGTCACGTACAGCCGCTCGGCCATCTCGGCGGCCGTCAGGTAGGTCGGGAGCAGCCGCAGGACGCGCACCTCGGCGGGCGTCAGCGTTGACGTCCCGCCCGGTCCCGGCGGGAGGCTCCGGGTCCGCTCGCGGAGCTCGGCGATCTCCGCGCCCAGGCGGCCGAGGTTCGGGCGCCGGACGAGGATGTCGCCTGCGTGCTGCAGACACGATCGCGCCCCTGCCGGATCGGCGAGCGCGAGGTGGACTCGCGCCGCCTCGAGCAGGCAGCGAACGCTGATCCAGGAGGTGGCCTCGGAGAGCGCCGCCCGCGCGACCTGGAACGTCGCCATCTGCCGGCGCGCCTCGGCCAGCTCCCCCGGTGCACCGCAACCCTCGCGGCGACCACCGATCGGGTGGCGGCGATCGAGTCGGGGTCGTCGTGCGTGCGCGCCGCGACGTCGGCGCTCTGACGCGACAGGACGTCAGCGGTCGACCAGTCCTCGCGCTCGATGGCGCTCAGCGCACGCCAGGAGGTCGCGAACACGACGGCACGCATGCCACCCAGCGCAAGTGCTCCGCTGGCCGCCTCGGCGAGGGTCGCCTCCCCCTCCGTCCGATCGCCCAGCAGGACGAGGATCGCGCCGAGCGCCGCCAGCGACTGCGGTCGCCAGGCGCTCAACCGGGTGCCGGACGCGACGGCGTCGCGCGCCTCATCGGCCGCGGCCTCCAGACCGTCGCGGGCCATCAGGGCCCGGACCGAGGTGCGCGCCTGCTCGTAGATCTCCGCGCCCGCGGGGCGGTCTCCCGCGTACTCCGCGCCAACGGTGAGCTCGGCCAGGCGTTCCGCCTCCGCCGCCTGGCCCTGGATGGTGTGCATCCACGCACCCATCGCCGCGAGGAACGGCTGGCGCCGCAGGCAGTCGTCGTCGAGCCGGCCGAGCCAGCGTGCGAACGTGGCCTCTCGCCCTTCGCGGAACAACCTCGGGACGAGCGCGCAGGCCTGCGCCGCCGCGGCGTCCGGATCGCCGGCCGCGAACAGGTGGTCGACCGCGAGCTCGGGCATCCCGTTGGCCGCGAACCAGGCTGCCGCACGCCGGTTGACCGCGTCGGACGCCGTCCTGTCCCGCTCGCTGATCGCGATCAGGTGCTCGCGGAGCAGCGTGTGGTAGCGGAACCATCCACCCTGGGCGTCGAGCGGGACGACCAGCTGGTTGGTCGCGGCGAGCTCGCGGAGGACGCGGTCGGAGCCCTTGCCCTCGGTCACCGCGTCGCACAGGCTCCCGGTCATCCGGTCGAGCACGGCGGTCTTGATGAGAAACGCGCGGACCCGAGGACTCGCGTGATCGAGGAGCTCCGCGTCGAGGTAGTCCGCGATGTCGGTGTCACGTCCCGAGACGCCTGGCGTCCGGGATCCATCGCTCGCCGCGGCGGGCTGCGCTCGTCGAGCCGCGAGGTACACGGCGGCGGGCCAGCCCTCGGTCTTGGCGTGCAGTTCGCGGGCCTCGCCGGCAGGCAGCTCCCGTCCGGTGAACGCCGCCAGCCGTCCCGCCTCCTGCTCGTTCAACGCCAGGTCGCCGACGCCGATCTCGAGCATCCGACCGCTCGCACGCAGTCGCGCCAGCGGCAGCCCGCCGTCCGCGCGACCCGCCACAGCGACCGTGACGCCTCGCGGCAGGTAGTCGATGAGCATGGCCAGCACGTCGGCCGTGGCTGTGCCGCCGAGGTAGTGCACGTCGTCGACCATCAGCACCATCGGCCGATTTGCCTCGTGAAGCGCCGTGCTGAGTCGCGGAACCGCGATGGACAACGCGGACACGGGACTGACGGCCACGCCGATCGACCTCGGGCATGCCCAGGTTCAGCGCGCGCCCGATCGCCATGCCCACGTAGCCCAGGAACCGGATCGGATCGGCGTCGGCGGCGTCACACGATACCCAGGCCACCGGTCGACGCTCCTGCGCCCGCCACAGGGCGAGGCTGGTCGACTTGCCATAGCCCGGCGGCGCGACCATCGTGACCAGGCTGGCTTCCGTCCGCAGCAACCGGCCCATCAGCCGGTCGCGTGGCAGCACCGCCGGACGCAGGTACGGCGCGGCCAGCTTGGCCTCGACCAGCGGCTCCTGGTAGACGACGGTCGGGGCGTGCTGCAACGCAGTCAGGGCGTCGTCCTCGACGACGCCCGGCGAACCGAGACGCATGTAAGCGTTCGTGGCCTCCTGTTGCGCAGTACGCTCCGATCCGTCATCGACCGGCAGCGTCCCCACTCCGCGGCGAGGCACCTCCCAGGTGCGGGAGGTCTGGTCCCTATACCCCGAGACAGATAGGTTGGAGTCGACGCGTGCGCGCGTCAAATCGGCCAGCCGCCCGCCGGCGTGTGCTCAGGCCGCCTGGATCCGCGCTACAGGTAGCCGCGGCGGCGGAAGAACAGCAGCACCCCGGTCAGGATCAGGACCATGAACACGATGACGAGCCAGAACTCCGGCAGGCCCTCGTTGCCGGGCAGGTCGAAGTTCATGCCGAAGATGCTGGCGAGCAGCGTGAGGGGCAGCAGCGCGACGCTGAACGCTGTGAGGACGCGCAACGACTCGTTCAGCCGGTGCGACAGGACCGACTCGTTGGAATCCTCCAGCGCCTCGGCGACCTCCTTGTAGTTCTCGAGCACGTCCCAGATCCGCTCGGCGGCGTCGGTGATGTCGTCGAAGTAGATGTCCAGGTCGTCCGCGAGGTAGCGCTGCTTGGTCCGCTCGAGGTCGCGCAGGACCGCGCGCATCGGCCGCACGACGCGCCGGAAGTTGATGATCTCCTGCTTCGCGTTCGAGATGTCCTGGACGATCTTGTCGGAGCGCCCCTCGAAGATGTCGTCCTCGAGCTGGTCGAGCTTGGCGCCCATCTTGCGCAGCATCGGGAACGACGCATCCACGCAGGTGTCGACGATCCGGTACAGCAGGTAGCCCGTGCCCTTGGAGAAGGTGGCCTCGCGGACCTCCTCGCGCTCCCGGTAGCGCTCGAACATCGCGGCCAGCGGCGGGACGTTCTGGTCGGGCAGCGTGATGAGGTAGTCCGGCCCGACGAACAGGTCGAGCTCGGCCGTCATGAGGCGCCCGCTCGGCTTGTCGAACACCGCGAAGTGGAGAACGATGAACAGGTAGTCGTCGTAGGCGTCGAGCTTGGGGCGCTGGTTGCGCGACGCGACGTCCTCGATGGCGAGCGGGTGGAAGCCGAACTCCCGCTCGAGCCAGTCGCGGTCCTCCTCGAGCGGCCGCTCGAGATTCAGCCAGCGGACGCCGGCCGCGGTGATGACCTCGGGCTCAGCCCAGCCGACGGCCTCGTCGTCGACGTGACCAGGTCCCCGTCCCGGTCGCAGGCGCGGACGGTGCGGCAGGTTCGGGCACTTGGAGGGATCCCGGTCGGCATGGGGCGATCCTATCCCAGCACGATGGTCGGCAGCCGTACGATCCGCGCGTCGACCAGGAATGAACCTCGAGGCACCGTCGATGCCCCGGTAGTGGGTGAAGACCCGCCGTCACGGGTCGAGGCCAGGAGCAGCCGATGCGCCAGGAGCTCGCGAGACGCGCACGTGAGGGCGATCACGACGCCTTCTCTGCGCTCGTACGCGAGACGCTCGGCCGCCTGTACACGACCGCCCGGCTGATCCTCCGGGATCCGGACCGCGCCGAGGACGCCGTCCAGGACGCCCTGATCGAGGCGTGGCGCGACATCCGCGGCCTGCGGGACCTTGATCGTCTCGATGCGTGGCTCCACACGTTGCTCGTCAGGTCGTGCTATCGGACGGCGAGGAAAGAGCGGCGGCGGACGGTCGTGGAGATCCCGCTTGGGCCGATCCATGGTGGGGTCGAGCTCGGACAGCCTGCTGCCACTCGCCGAACGAGATGAGATCGAGCGGGCGTTCGAACGCCTGACGCAGGATCAGCGCACAATCCTGACGCTCGTCTATTTCGCGGACCTGTCCCTCGCTGATGCGGCGCTCGCCCTCGGGATCCCGATCGGGACCACGAAGTCGCGACTCCACAACGCCCTGATCGCGCTCAGAGCGGCCCTCGCCGCAGCTGACCGAGTCCCGGGACTCACGGGGGGTGTCGGCATGAGCACCATGGATCGGCCCGTGACACCCGACGAGCTCGAGCGGCAGTTGCGCTCTTGGATGGACTCGCAGCACGAGCGACGTCGACCTGACGGCCGCGTACGACTCGATCGTCGACGCCACCCGGGGCACCCGCCAGCGGCCCGTGGTTCCTCGTCGGTCGCGGCGCGAGGCGATCTTCACCGCCGTTCGCAGCGCTCGTACCTCGCGTGGCGCGCCACCGCGGTGGGCCTCGCTGTCTTGCTCCTCATCCTTGCCGTGGTTGCGGTTGGTCTCGTGGCCGGCCGACTGGCGCGGCTGACGCCAACGCCCCGGACGCTCTCCGGCTTGATCTCGCCTGACAGGACCGCTCCCGTCAACCGAGGGGATTCTCGTGCGGCCCGCGATCACCACCTTGGCGGACGGGCGAATTCTCGTCGCCGGCGGCACGAATGGCGGCGTGAACGGCTGGGCGTGGATCTACGATCCGGCGACCGGGATGTATGGCCCGAAGATCCCGATGCAGGCGTTGCGCCAGGGTGCTTCGGCGACAACGCTGCCCGACGGGACCGTGCTGATCGCAGGCGGACGACCGTATCGGCACGATCCACCGGTCGACACGGCCGAGCTGTTCGACCCCAGGTCCGGCACGTTCTCCCCGACCGGCTCGATGGCCCTCGGACGCGACGGCCACACCGCGACGATGCTCAACGACGGCCGAGTGCTCATCGCCGGCGGAACGGGCACGACCGGGGCACTCGACAATGGCCTCGACGGCGGCCGGACGGCGACGGCGATCGCCGAGATCTACGACCCGACGACGGGACTGTTCGACTCGTCGATTGCCGATGGTCGAGGGGCGGGCGGGGCATGCCGCCACGCTCCTCCCCGACGGTCGCGTCCTGATCACGGGCGGCTACGGACTCGATTCGGGATCGTGTTCCATGCGGTCGACGATCGAGGTCTACGACCCGAAGACGCGACGGTTTTCGGTGATCGGCCACATCGGGACGCCGCGGGCCCGACACACGGCAACGCTTCTAGCCGATGGTCGCGTCCTGCTCGCCGGAGGGCTCGCGGGACCCGAACAATCGTCGGAGTGCCCGGATGTCCCGGTTGCCGTCGCCGATGCCGAGCTCGTCGATCCGGCGTCGGGAACGTCGGTGCCGACGGGCCCGCTGATCACGGAACGCTCCGGCCAGTCAGCGACGCTGTTCGACGACGGCCGGTGCTCGTCGCCGGAGGCGCGAATCGCTTCGGGCGCCCGCTGTCCGCGGAGCTCTACCAGCCGTCGACCGGCACGTTCACCGCGGCAGCCACCGCCAGCTACGAGCATCTCTTCGGGGTCGCGCCCGATGCTCCCGGATGGCCGCGTCCTTCTGGCTGGCTCGGAGGCCACGACCGAGCTCTTCGACCCGACCCGCACAGTCCCTGGATCGACACGCCCGGAACCCAGCACTCCCGACGCGGCGGGACCGCACCGCGCCGTCGACACCGCGGATCAGCGGTCTGGCCACGTGGCGATCCGCCTCCGGGACGGCCGCGTCCTCGTCGCCGGTGGAGTCGGCGGGGCCAACAACGACCGACTGGCGTCCGCAGAGGTCTTCGACCCCACGACCGGGACATTCGAGCCCGTGGGTGCGATGGCCGGTCCTCGTCAGGGCGACGCATCTATGTCGGCTTCGTCGCCACGCTCCTTCCCGACGGCCGGGTCCTGGTCGATCGGGGGCTCGCCAGGGGTCGAGTCGGCCGAGATCTACGATCCTGCTAGCGGGGCCATTGCCCCGGCCCCGGAATTCGCGATCGGCCCTTGCGTTCGGCGCCCCGAACCCGGCCGAAGGGCTCGCCGACGGCGCGATCCTGCTCGAGACACTCCCCGACGATTCGAGGGCTCGAGACCGGTGTCGATGCGTTCACTGCACTGCCCGGGCCCACCGGCAAGGTGTGCCCTTGCAGACCGGCGGCGAGGTCACCCAGGACGCCGTCGGGATGCCGGACGGTCGCGTCCTGTTCTTGTGTGGATCCAGCCCACCGGAGATCTTCGATCCGCGCGACGGTTCCACCGTCCGAACGGAGATCGAGGCTGGTTGGAGCCGTGCGGCTCCGATGCCCGGCGGCCGAGTGCATGCTCGCCGCCAGCGACACGGACGGTATCGGCGAAACGATGGCCTTCCGCCCGGCAGCGATCTTCGATCCCGTCACCGGCGGCCTCGAGGAGCTCACGACGAACGCCGCGGGTGGCTCGATGGCCGCGCTTCCCGACGGACGACTCCTGCTCGTGGGTGGCGCCGCCAACCACCCGAATGCGTCGGCCACCCTGTTCGACCCGTCGACCGGCGCAGCGCGTGATGTTGGCCCGCTCATGACGCCACGCCAGGAACCAACCCTGACCGTCCTGCAGGACGGACGGGTGCTGATCGTGCGGCGGTGCGGTCCAGTCGCCAGATCGAATCGGCCCGATGCCACCGGGCGCCGAGCTCCTCGACCTCAGCGCCCTGCCCTAGCCAAACCATCACACCGAAAGGAGACTCCCCCGTGATTCGCCATGCCCTGCACTGCGCCATGCTCGCCGCCTCGATCCTCGCCGTCGGCGCGTGCGCCGGCGCGCCGGCGCCCTCTGCGGACAATGCGTCCCGACCCGTTGTGACCTCGACGCCGGCCGGCCCGACGCCCGCCGCAACACCCTCGGCTTCGGCCGCCTCGCCGGATGCCGCCATGCCGGGTCGCCTGGTCGCGGCGGACCTCAACAAGCCCCTCGAGGCTGGCGTCCACCGGACCGGCAAGCCGTTCGGTGCGCCATTTGCGATCACGTTGCCCGGCGCCTGGCAGCTCAGGGGCCTGGAAGCGGGCGATGCCCAGTTCGCCGCCACGACCGACGGTTCGCACTTTCCGGCCTGGATCGTCCTGGACCTGATTGAGAACGTCTTCGCCGATCCGTGCCACTCCGCGGACGGCCCGATGGACCCGCCGGTCGCGCACGACGTCGCGGCCATCGTGGACGCATTGACGAAGGTCCAGGGCTTCGACGCCGGGCCCGTCGCGGACACCAGTCTCGGCGGCTTTTCTGGAAAGACCCTCGAGCTAACGAACGCGATTGACACGGATACGGCCGGCTGCACCGGCGGCCAGATGCTCCCGATCTGGACCTTCAAGGGCGGCAGTCAGGCGGCAACGAACGGCCATGCCCGCGAGCAACTCTGGGTGCTGGACGTGGACGGCACGCCCGTGATCATCGACGGCGAGACGTTCGACAACACGCCGCTGTCCCTCCGGGACGCGATCCAGCCCATCGTCGAGACGATCCGGTTCGAGTAGCCCCGCCCCCAAGGAGCAAACGATGCGTCGTCGACCCCTTTGTCGCGGCGTCCTCGGCACAGCGGCACTGCTAGCCGTGAGCGCCTGCGCCACGACCACAACCCCGATGTCACCGGCACCAACGGCGACCGCGACCGTCCTTTCGTCCTCGCCGACCGCTGTGCCGGCCGCGCCCTCCGCGGCGACGGCGTCGCCTGCGATCACCGGTGTCATTGCCGTCGACCCACCCGAGGTCGAGATCGGCACGCCCGTCTCAATCCGCTTGTCCGGCTTCCGGCCGAACCGTGAGGTCACGATCCGGGCAAATACGATGGGCGCGGTCTTCCCGAACCTCGCGGACACGGGCCTCGTTCGCACGTCCGAGGCGACATTCATGACCGACGGCAGTGGAGCGGTCGACGTCGCTACGGCAGCGCCGGTCAGCGGCACCTACACCATCCCGAACGCGATGGGCCTGTTCTGGTCGATGCGCCAGTCCACGGCCGGCACCGCGCCGCCGCAGCCCGGCGCACCGATCCCCTTCGAGCAGTTTCGCTATCAGCTGACGGCCGAGGTCGACGGCACCGACGTCGCGACCGCCTCGGTCACCCAGGACCTCGGCTCGCCGGATGTATCGGTGAAGGAGATCTCGGACGGCGGCATCCTGGGTCAGTTCTACATGCCCCCCGGTTCGGGCCCGTTCCCAGCGGTGATCGTTCTGTCCGGAAGTCAGGGCGGCCTGACGGTGCGTCGTCCGAAGATCCTCGCCGCCGACGGATACGCCGTCCTGTCGCTGCCGTATTTCAACTACACGTCCCCGATCGATGGCACGCAGCTTCCGTCGGCCACGATCGAGCTTCCACTGGAGTATTTCGGCATGGCGATCGACTGGCTGCAGCGCCAGCCCGGCGTGGACCCTGACCGGATCGGCGTGTACGGGACCTCGCTCGGGGGGCAGGTCGCGATGCTGGTCGGCGCGAGGTATCGGGAGATCAAGAGCGTGATCGCGGTCTCGCCGCCGACAGTGACCTGGGACGGCGGCGAGGGTCATTCGAGCTTCAGCTTCAAGGGCAAACCTGTCCCGAACGTCGTGCCCTTCGGGCTCGAGGCCATGGCACAACCGTTCTGGGACGCCGTGGCGGCAGGCAAACCGTACGAACCGACGATCCCACCGATCCTCGCGCAGATGAAGTCCGACCCGGGCATCGCGGCAGCGATCATCGAGGTCGAGAAGGTCAACGGGCCGGTCCTGATCGTCTCGGGGACCGAGGACACGCAGTTGCCGGGCGTCGTCTATGGCGAGCTCGCGATCGATCGGCTCAAAGCGCATGATTTTCCCTTCCCGTACCGCCACATCGTGGGCGAGGGCGCCGGTCATCTTGTCGACGTCCCGTACGTCGATCGCTCCACCGAGATCTCGGACGGAGGCGGCGACCCACAGGCGAACGAGCTGGCCGGCGAGGCGATGTGGCCGGTCGTGTTGGAGTACCTCGCCTCGATGAAGTAGAGTTCCAAACCCGGCGATGGAACAAACCGCTGCGCCCGCGGCCCAGACTAGGCGAGCGCGGCCGGATGGCCGCCACCATTGGACGTCGGATGCAGCACGACTTGGTGGTCCGCGCGCAACGAGGCGACATCGACGCCTTCTCCGCGCTGACTGCCGGCCTCACGCAGCGGCTGTTCTCGACCGCCCGCCTGATCCTGCGCGACGACGAGCGGGCCGCCGATGCGGTCCAGGACGCGCTCCTCCGCGCGTGGCTCGATATCCGCGGCCTGCGCGACCCTGACAAGTTCGAGGCCTGGCTCCACCGGCTGCTGGTCCGGGCCTGCTATCGGGCCGCCGAGCGCCATCGAAGCCGCGAGGTCGTCGAGCTCCGGGTCGCGACGTTCGCGGACACCGTCACTCCAGATGCCCAGAGCGACATTGCCGCACGCGACCAGCTCGACCGCGGCTTCCGGCGGCTGACCCCGGAGCAGCGGGCGGTAATCGCGCTCCACCACTACCTGGGCATGACCCTCGCCGAGTCGGCGGAGGTGCTTGGGCATCCCGCTCGGCACGATGCAGTCGCGGCTGAGTCGCGCCACGCACGCGTTGCGCGCAGCGCTCGAAGCCGACGAGCGGCCGAGCGTGACCGTCGCGGAGGCGATCCGATGACCGCGTTCGACCGCTTCGACCGTGACCTCGCCGCTGTGGCTGGACGCCGAGACCTCGGCGTCCGCACCGGCAGGGCTCCACGCCGAGGCGATCCAACAGGCTCGCCACGCCCGTCAACGCCCGGGCTGGCTCGTGGCCCTGCGGGGCGGCACAATCGCCGGGCCTTCGGTGGCGCGCCTCGACCGGCGGACGATGCTCGTGCTCGCGGGGCTCGGCCTGCTGCTCGCCGGGCTGCTCGCCGCCATCGTCATCGGGTCGCACACGGTCGATCGCAGCCGCCTTGGCGGGAATGGGTCAGTCGCGTTCACCTTCCAGGGAAACAACCATGGTCCGGGGGGCACGGTGGTTGTCACCTCTGACGGATCGAATCGCCAGCAACGGGGCGCGGCGCCGGGTTCGTGTCCGACCTATTCCCGCGACGGGACCATGATGGCGGCCGTCTTTGGCGAGGGCGCCTCGACCGATATTGCCCTCCTGGCCAACGCGGCTGGAGGGATACGGCATGTTCCCGCGCCCAGTGTCGATACGTTCTGGCACCCGCACTTCGGTTCCTATGCCCTGTCCTCTGACAGCAGGCGAATAGCCTGGCTCAAGTCCCTCGATCCGACACTCGAGCCCCCCAGCCTCGAGTTGTGGGTCTCTCGTGTCGAGGATGGCGTGGGAACGCGGGTCCTGCCGGCGCCGAGTGACGCGAGTGTCATCTACGGCATCCCAGTGTGGTCGCCGGACGGCCGAAGCGTGGCTTACGAAACGCGAATTGTGAGGCCAGATGGCGGCTATGGAGGTCGATCCGGCATCTCGGTCCTCGCTGTTGACACCGGTGAGGTCCTCCAGGTCTCGTCGAGGGCGGGAATTGGCCTTGCCGATCTCTCTTGGTCCCCTGATGGCCAATATCTCGCCTTTATCGGCCAGCCGGACGGTGTTTCGATCCCCACGGTGGACCCCGACGCCCAGGCTCCGGACCCGAGAACCGCCGGCGACGTGTTCGTTGTCCGCTCCAACGGCACCGATGAGCGGAACATCACCACATCAAGCGCCTTCGAGCAGGGGGCGGCATGGTCGCCCGACGGTGCACGGCTCGGGTACCTGTCCTCGGAGGATGGCGAGACCTATCGGCTCACCACGGTCGCGATGGACGGACCGGACGCCGTCGCCGAGCCAGCGTATGGCCCGGCGTCCGAATTCTTGGTGTGGTCCCCGGACGCCACCCAGCTTCTTTGGACCGGATCAGGACGAGTCGTCACTGGCACTGGGACGCTCAGCACCATCAGCACGATCGATCGAGATCTTGCCGGTCCATTGACGGTCGTGGCGCAGGTCGAGGGGACATTGCTGTGCGCTCCGAGCTGGCAGCCCGTCTTCCCCTGAGCGACCCGGCGCTTCGTTGGCCATTGGCGGAACAATTCGGCCATCCATCGTCCCAATCCTCGTAAGCGCGGCGACGCTCCGCCGGCCGCAACGACGATGAGGACAACGAGATGCTACGACGGGTCGCGTTTGTTGCCGCCGCGACAATCACGCTCGCGGGCTGCGGCTCCAGTTCCGCCGCATCGCAACCTCCGGATCCGGCACACGTGTCGGTTCCGACCGCTTCATCGATCGTCATACCCACCGGTTCGCAGGCCTCTGGGCCTGCCAGCGCCCTGCCGATCCAAATCCCGCCGACCGGCTCGCTGGTGTACATCCACTACGACGACAACAGGATGCAGGTCTGGACCGCATGCTCGGACCTCAGCGAGGCGCACCAGGTGCCTACGCCGAGCGGGCTCGACGCCGGTTATGGCGTCTGGTCGCCGGACGGGCACCGGATCGCCTTCAATGGCGGCCACGACGATCCTGCCTTGAGCGACGTCCTGGAGCCCTGGGACATCTACACCATGAACCGCGACGGGAGCGATCTCGTGAAGCTGACCGCCGCCACGGCGCTCAACGGCGATCCGTCGTGGTCGCCCGACGGCAAGCTCATTGCCTTCGACTCGACCGAGACCGGCCGCGAGGGCATCTGGGTCATGGACGCCGCCGACGGCGGCAATAAGCGTCTGGTGACGCGCATGCCCGAAGGTCACACCCAGGACTACGCGCCTCGCTTCTCACCTGACGGCACGCACTTGGTCTTCGAGCGCGAGGCCGACCCCGACCTTGAGCCAGCATTGTGGACGGTCGAGCTCGACGGCTCGGACCTGCGGCGGATCACGCCTCCGGGCATCGCCCCCAACAAGTCCGAGTGGTCGCCGGACGGCTCGCGGATCGTGTTCGATGCCTTCAGCAAGAGCGAGGAACTGCCCACGATCTGGATCGTCGACGCCGACGGGCAACACCTGTCCAACCTGATGACCGACGCGGGGCCGAACGATGGGTTCTCCAAGCCGACTTGGTCGCCCGACGGCTCCCTGATCATGCTCGTCCACGGTGAGCACCCCGGTCCCTCGCGACTCGGGTTGGCCGTGATGCGCCCGGACGGGAGCGGCCTGCGCTGGGTCGCCGACGGTTTGGGGTTTGAGCACCTGCCCGATTGGACTGCGGCACCCTGTTGACCCGCTGACTCCGGGCGGTTGCGGCGATCCCGGATCGACCGCATCCTTCCCGGCGATGTCCCAACCGTCACGCCCGCCCGGCGAGCCCACGCCGCCTCCCGCCGGCGACGCCCCGTCGAAGGCGCCGCGCTTCCTCCTGCTCAACGCCCTGTTTCCCGGGCTCGGTCACCTCGCGGCGGGCCGCTTCAGGTGGGCCCTCCTGCTGGGCGGCCCGATCCTGGCGCTGCTCCTCATCTCGGTCATCGTGGCCTTGAGCTCGAACGCGACGTCGGTCGCCGCGCGCATGTTCGACCCCGCGGTGCTCACTGCGCTGCTCGTCCTCCAGCTCCTGGTCCTGGGATGGCGGCTGTTCGCCGTCGGCGCCACCAGGGTGGTCGCCCCGATCACGGCTCGGGCCACGACCATCGCGGCCCTCGCGATCTCGATCCTGATCGTCATCGGCCCGCAGCTGGTGATCGCCGGCCTCACGGTCGACGCGCGCGACGCCGCCGGGCAGGTGTTCGCCCCCGTCGGCGAGGGCGGCGCCTGGGTGCCGACGGAGACGGCCCCGCCCGTCGAGCCCAATGACCCCGACTTCGCCGCCGAAGATCCCTCGGATGCCCTGGAGCCGAGCCCGTCCCCGTCCGCGACGCCCGAGGTCCCGCGCATCAACGTCCTGCTGATCGGCATGGACTCGGGCGTCGGGCGGACGACCGCGCTGACCGACACGATGATCGTGGTCTCGCTCGACCCCGTCGCCAAGACGGTGTCGATGGCGTCCATTCCACGCGACATGGTCGACGTGCCGCTGCCCGACGGCCGCAAGTACCGGGGCAAGATCAACGGCCTCGTCAGCTACGCGCGCTGGCACCCGAACAAGTTTCCTGGTTCGAAAGACGGACAGTCCGTGCTGGCGGCGGCCCTCGGGACCCTGCTGGACCTCAAGATCGACTACTGGGCGCAGGTGAACCTGGGCGGATTCGTCTACCTGGTCGATGCCGTCGGCGGCGTGAACGTCAACGTGACCGATGGCTTCTGCGATCCCCGCTACAAGGAGTACGGGATCAAGGGCTTCAACATCACACCCGGCCGGTATCACATGGATGGCGAGGAGGCCCTCGCCTACGCGCGGGTGCGGAAGGCCCTCGGTGAGAGCGACTTCACGCGCGCGGGCCGGCAGCAGGAGGTCATCGCAGCCCTTCGCGACCGCCTCGTTCGGGGCGAATTTCTCGGCAACCCGTCGCGGTTCCTGAAATCGCTCGGCCAGACGATCACGACCAACATCAAGCCGTCGCTGATGGCGGACTACATGGATGTCGCGACCAAGGTCAAGCGGAACGATGTCTTCCGCGACGTCTTCGACCACCCGCTGGTGAAGTCGGGCTACGACGCCCGCGGCTCGATCCAGATCCCCGACATCAAGGCGATCCGGCGAAAGGCCGCACGGCTGTTCCCGCCCACGGGCAAGCGACCGACCGAGGCTCGATTTGATCCCCTGCCCGACCAGGGGGACGGTCCCCTGCGCAGCCCATCGAAGTCGTCGACCTGCGGCATCGCGCCCGACCCCAAGCCAACGCCGAAGCCGACCCCGAAACCCACCCCCAAGCCGACGCCGAAGCCCACGCCGAAGGCGACCAAGTCGCCGAGGCCCACGCCCGAACCGACGCCGACGCCATCGGACGAGGCGCCGCCGTCGGACGGAGCCGATGCCCCCGCGGACGGCTGACGGCCGCGCAGCCGCCGAGCCGATGACCACACCGCTCGTCATCGACATCCCAGATCCGTCGCTGGTCGTCCTCGTCGGTGCGGCCGGGTCGGGCAAGAGCACCTTCGCGTCGAGGCACTTCGCTCCCGAAGAGATCCTGTCGTCGGACGCGTTCCGCGCACACATCACGGGCGATCCCGGCGACCAGTCGGCGACCCGTGCGGCCTTTTCCGCCCTCCATGCTGCGCTCGCCAGGCGGCTCGCCCAGGGCCGGCTGACGGTGGTCGACGCGACCAGCGTCAAGCGCGCCGCTCGGCTCGCTCTGCTCCAACGGGCCGCGGCGGCGGTCGTTCCGGCGGTGGCGATCGTCCTGGACCTGCCGGCCGATGCGGTGCACGAGCGGAATCGACGACGGCCCGGGCGGGTGGTCCCTGACGACGCCGTCGAACGCCAGCTCGCGGAGCTTGCCGCCTCGCTGCGGCCCGGGGGCCTGGAGGCCGAGGGCTTCGCCTCGATCGTGCGGCTCGCGGATACGGGGGCGGTCGAGGCGGTCGTGGTACGGCGGCTGCCCCGGGTCTGAGCCGGGCACCGGTCGCGGCTGCTCGCTGAGCGAGCCCTGCCGCGCTTCTGACCGGCTTGCGCCCGCTCGCGGTCGTCGATCTGGACGGCCGGCGAGCCGCGGCCGCGGTTCTGCTCGGCCGGGGAGCGCGGCGAGGCGGGATCCGTCACAACGCACGCTGGGAGAGCACGCGCCGGCCCGAGCGCCCGCGCGCGGGCGTGCAGCCCCGAGCGCCCAGCGGCACTTGACAGCGCGCCCCGCCATGTGGTCTATTCTCACTAGTTCGGTAGAAATAACCCAGAAACACGACAAGGCATCACAGCCCGGAGGTTCCATGCGGTCGGTCACTCCTGGACGAACCCTCGCCACCCTTGCGTTCGCAGCGCTGCTCGTCGCCGCCTGCAGCACCGGGAGTGCGTCCAGCCCGTCGACGGGTGCCGCCTCTGCCGCAGCGTCGCCTGCGGAGCCGGCCGGTTCTGGCGCCACGGGTTCCGCGACCACGGGCGACGGCCTGCTCGCCCCCCTGACCGACGCCGTCACGGTGCGCTTCGGTGTTTTCCCCAACATCACGCATGCCCCGGGCCTCGTCGCCCTCGCCGACAACGGACCGCTCAAGCAGCTGCTCCCGAACGCCGACATCCAGGTGACCCCGTTCAACTCGGGCACCCCGGCGGTCGAGGCGATGTTCTCGGACGCGCTCGACATCACCTACATCGGCCCCAACCCGGCGATCAACGCGTTCGCCAAGTCGAACGGTGAGGCGGTGCGGGTCATCTCCGGCTCGACGTCGGGCGGCGCGTTCCTCGTGGTCAAGCCCGAGATCACCAGCGCGGCCGATCTGAAGGGCAAGAAGATCGCCAGCCCCTCGCTCGGCAACACCCAGGACGTGGCCCTCCGCTCGTGGCTCAAGGAGCAGGGCCTCTCGACCGACACCGCCGGTGGCGGCGACGTCTCGGTCGTGCCCCAGGAGAACGCCCAGACCCTGGAGACCTTCCAGGCCGGCACGATCGACGGCGCCTGGGTCCCCGAGCCGTGGGCGACCCGGCTGGTCCAGGAGGCTGGCGCCAAGGTCCTGGTCGACGAGCGCGACCTGTGGCCCGAGGGCAAGTACGTCACGACCCACCTGATGGTCGCCAAGAAGTTCCTCGACGCGAACCCCGAGGTCGTCAAGCGGATCCTGCTGGCGAACATCGAGGCGGTCGACGAGGTGAACGCGGATCCGGCGGCCGCCCAGGCGATCGTCAACGACGAGATCGAGAAGTACACGACCAAGAAGCTGGGAACGGACCTGCTGGCCGCGGCCTGGAAGAACCTCACCTTCACGGTCGACCCGATCGCCTCGTCCCTCCAGAAGTCGGCCACCGACGCCGAAGAGCTGGGCCTGCTGGAGGACCCGGGCGACCTCTCGAAGCTGTACGACCTGACGCTGCTCAACGAGCTCCTCCAGGCGTCCGACGAACAGCCGGTCAAGGGGCTGTGATGGGATCGACGGCGATCGCGGAGACCCCGCCGCAGCCGACGGCTACTCCTCCTCCCCCCGGGCCGGCGACGGCCCGGGGGGAAGCCGTCCGGATCGACCATGTGACGAAGGTGTTCTCGAGTGGCGGTGACGCGGTCACGGCCCTCGAGGACATTTCGCTGTCCGTGGGGCGCGGGGAGTTCGTGTGCCTCCTCGGCGCCTCGGGCTGCGGCAAGTCGACGCTGCTCAATCTCGTGGCCCGGCTCGACAGCCCCACCGCCGGGACCGTCGAGTGCCTGGGCGATCCGTCGTTCATGTTCCAGGAGGCGGCGCTGTTCCCGTGGCTGAACGTCGAGCGCAACGTGGAGCTGCCCCTCAGGCTGCGCAGGGTGCCCAAGGCCCAGCGCCAGGCACGCGTCGCCGAGCTGCTCGAGATGGTCCAGCTCACCGCGTTCGCCAGGCGCCAGCCGCACGAGCTCTCGGGTGGCATGCGCCAGCGCGTCGCGCTCGCTCGCTCGCTCGCGCAAGAGGCCGAGGTTCTGCTCATGGACGAGCCCTTCGGGGCGCTCGATGCCATGACCCGCGACATCCTCCACGACGAGCTCGAGCGGATCTGGCAGGCAACCGGCCGCACGATCCTGTTCGTGACTCACAACGTCCGCGAGGCCGTGCGCCTCGGGGATCGGGTCGTGCTGCTGACCAGCCGGCCGGGCACGGTCGCGGCCGAGTTCCCGGTGGACATCCCGCGTCCCCGCCGGATCGAGGACCGCGACGTCGCCCAGCTCGCCGGCGAGATCACGACGCGCCTGCGCCAAGAGGTCGCCCGCCATGGACGCTGACCTTCTGCACGTGATCCCCATCGAACGCTCTGCCGCGCAGCCGGTTGCGCCGGCGCCGCGACGCAGTGAGGTCGCCGGCCTCGACGCCCTCGAGACCCCGATCGTCAATGGCCGTCCGCGCTGGCGCAGGATCTGGTCGGCGACATGGCCGAAGGTGGCCGCGATCGCCATTGCGCTCGTCGCCTGGGAGCTGGTCGTGCTCAGCGGCCGCTGGCCGACCTACGTGCTCCCGGCCCCGACCGACGTCCTCGCCCGCCTCGGCACCGACGTGCAGACGCCGGAGCTGTGGACCGCCGTCCTGGTCACGCTGCGCCGGGCGATCTGGGGCTTCGGCATCGCGGTCGTGACCGGCATCGGGATCGGCGTACTGGTGTCGCGGTTCGCGGTCATGCGCTCGGCGGTCGGCTCGCTGATCATGGGCCTCCAGACCATGCCCTCGATCGCATGGTTCCCGCTCGCCGTGCTGCTGTTCAAGCTGACCGAGGAGGCGATCACGTTCGTGGTCGTCCTGGGCGCTGCGCCCTCGATCGCCAACGGCCTGATCCACGGCGTGGACCACATCCCGCCGGTGCTGACGCGGGCCGGGCGCGTGCTCGGCGCCAAGGGCATCGACGCCTACCGCTACATCATCCTGCCCGCGGCCATGCCCAGCTTCGTGGCCGGGCTGAAGCAGGGCTGGGCGTTCGCCTGGCGCAGCCTGATGGCGGGTGAGCTGATCGTGGTCATCGCGAACAAGACGTCCCTCGGCCAGCTCCTCCAGGTCAATCGTGAGCTGTCCGACAGCGAGGGCCTGCTCGCGATCATGCTGGTGATCCTGACCATCGGGATCCTGCTCGACTCGCTCGTGTTCGGCACGATCGAGCGACGGATCCGCTCGAAGCGGGGGCTGCTGACGACCTAGCGGCGGTCAGTGGGCGACGAGCGCGTCCGGATCCTGGAGCAGCGACCGGACGTCGGCCGGCAGGTCGCCGGCCACCACGTTGGCGATCGTCACGTGCTCGAGCACCCGGCGCACGCTGACCCGGTTGGCCAGCCAGACGTCGCGCAGGGCCGTGGCCGGGCCCCCGAACCGAAGCGCCTCGGGCCGCGTGCCGCGCACGTCCGCGAGCGGACCCTCGACGGCCCGGATGATGTCGGCGATCGAGATCGCGTCCGCCGGCCGGCCGAGCCGGTAGCCGCCGACCTGGCCGCGCAGCGAGCGCACGAGCTCGGCGCGCTTGAGGTCGACCAGGATGTTCTCGAGAAACGAGAGCGGGATCTCCTGGGCCCCGGCCATCTGCTCGGCCTTGAGCGGCGCCGCGCCGTCGTGTGCGGCGAGCTCGCACATCGCGCGCACCGCGTAATCCACCTTGGCCGAGATCCTCACCGGTTGATCGTACGCGGGGAGCGGGCCTGGGATCGGGCACCAAGGCGGCGACGGTCAACGGTCGGCCGGTACCGGCGATTGTCGTTAGGAGCCGGCGCTGCCGACGCCGATGAGCACGATCGCCACCGCCGTGAGCGCGATCCCCGCCGCATGGCTGCGCGTGAGCCGCTCGTGCAGGACGGCGATGGCGAGGATCACGGTGCCCACCGGGTAGAGCGAGGACAGGGTCGCCGCGATCGCGAGGGCCCCCAGCTGGGCGGCGAGGATGAACGCGGCGTTGCCGGTCATGTCGAGCAGGCCGACGACGACGACCCAGCGCACCGCGGGCAATGGCATCCGCCACGCCTGGCGGCCGGCCACGATCACGACGAGCAGGATCCCGGCCTGGACCAGCCTCACGAGGACGAGCGGCCCGAACGTGCCGGCGCCCGAGAGCTGCCCGATGCACACGTTGAACAGGCCGATCCCCAGGCCGCCCAGCAGACCCCATTCGAGCCCCGATGGCCCGGAGTCGGCGTGGCCGGGCGCCCGCGTGACCAGGACCACGGCGAGCAGCGCGAGCGCGATGCCGACGATGACCTCCGCCGAGGGCAGGCCCTCGGTGGCGAAGCCGACGACCACTGGGACCACGGCGGCCAGCACGCCGGTGGTCGGCGCGACGACGCCCATCCGGCCGACGGCGAGCCCGCGATACAGGGAGGTGATGCCCAGGACGCCCAACATGCCGGCGAGCACCGCCCACAGCACGTCAGACCCCTGCGGGATCGGCTCGCCGCGCGCGATCCCGATGGCGAGCGCCGCGAGCATCCCGACCAGTTGCGTCCCGAACACCACGCCCAGCAGCGGGGCGCGTCGGCTCAGCATCCCGCCGCCGAAGTCGCCTGCCCCCCAGCTGGCCGCCGAGATGAGGCCGAGCGCCAGGACCGTGAGCGGTCCCGCGACCTCAGGCAGAGGCCACCCCCTCCGACTCGGTGAACGTGTCGGCCGCGGTCGGGCCGTCCAGGACGATCACCCGTTCCGCGAGGGCGTCGTAGCGATCCGACGTCGTCAGGTAGATCACCTGGAAGTCGGTCGCGAGATCGCGCAGCAGCTCCAGCGCGCGGGCGGCGCGGGCGTCGTCGAGCGTCACGAATGGATCGTCGAGGATGATCGGCGGCCGGCGGTCGCCCGTGACCAGGCGCACGAGCCCGATCCGCGCGGCGAGGTAGATCACGTCGACCGTCCCCTGCGAAAGGTCGCTGACCGAGACCCAGTCGCCACGCTCGGGGGCGTAGACCTCCATCCCGAGGTTGCTGTCGTCCACGCGGACGCGTCGGTAGCGGCCGTTCGTGATCCGCTCCACGTCCGGCACCATCCGCCGTTCGAGGTACCGCGTCGCGAGCTGCATCGTCGCCTGCTCGGCCGTGTTGAGCTCAGCCAGGGTTCGCTCGTAGATCCGTTCCCGACGCCGCAGCAGCGCGAGCGCCTCGCGTCCCATGGCCAGCCGCTCGGCCAGCCCGGCGACCTCCTCGGCATCGACCGGGTTCTGTTCGACTCGCGCGCGCGCGTTGGCCTCGTCGTCCCGGCCTCGCTCGACCTGCCGCTCGGCGTCGACGACCTCGACCTCCAGGCGCTCACGCGCCCTCGGCTCCTTGGCGATCGGGCCCAGGGCCTCCAGCGCGGCGGTCTTCTGCTCGATCTCGAGCGCGGCGTTGTCGCGTCGCGCCGGCAGCGCCTCGATCTTCTCGTCGCCGATCAGCCCGGCGAGGTGGGCGCGGCGCTGGTCGATCTCGGCGACGTGCGCCTCCTCCAGGCCCAGCCGCTCCTCGGCTTCGGAGAACTCGGTCAGGCCTAGGCGCTGGAGCACGTCGTCGTGCTCGGCCTGTGCCTCGCGCAGCTCCTGCTCGATCTCGGACCGCCCCCGGAGCCGCCGGTCGACCTCGACGTCGCGCAGCGACTTCTCGGCGGGTGCGCCCCGCCGCAGCCACCAGCCGACGATCGCCAGGACCAGCCCGATGACCGCGATCAGGCCGCCGATGCCGATCGGGATGACGCCCACCTTCGCGACGCCGGTCGCGCCGAGGGCGAAGCTCACGCCGGCGATGGCCAGCCCGAGAACGACGAGCACCAGGGCCCATCGCGACAGGGGCCGCCACCTGATCTCGGGCGGCACCTCGAAGCTGACGTGGATCTCGCCCTCGAGCATCGCCTGGAGCGTCGCGATCTTGGAGTCGACGGTCCGCAGCCGGTCCACCGACGAGCGCAGCACGGGGAGCGGCGTCGGTGACGGATGGGTGCGTTCGAGCTCGGCGATCTCGTCGCGCAGCACGACGGCCGTCCGATAGCGCTCGTACTTCTCCTGGGCGGCGTCGCGTTCCGCGGTCAGCCGCTCGGCCTGACGAGCCTTCTCGAGCATCGAGCGACGCTCGGCGAGCGCCGTCTCGGCCTCCGCCCGATGCTCGCGCGAGACGGCGAGCGCGTCACGGTCGCGTTCCAGGCGCCCGAGCGCGTCCTCGCCGGCCTGGAGGCGTGACGCCGCGTCGGCGACCGCCTCCTCGGCGAGCCGCAGCTGGCCCGGGTTCTTGATGCCCCGCGTCTGGAGGTCGTGGATCGCACGCTCGAGCTTCCGCCGCGCCCGGCTGATGCCCCGGTCGGCGCCGCTGATCGACGTCTGCAGGCGGTCGCGCAGCGCGCTCTCGTCGCGCTGGAGGCCGGCGAGCTCGTGGTGGCGAACGGATGCCGTCGACCGGAAGAAGCCCTCCGTCGGCACGCCCGAGATCGCCGCCAGCTCCTCGTCGGCCCGGGCGGGGTCCGTGATCGGGTCGCCGCCCAGCTCGAGGCGCACCTGCCCCTTGGCGCCTCGGAACGACTTCGCCAGCCGGCCCTCGCGGGGCTCGCCATCCTCGTCCTCGTAGGTGAAGGTGAGCGCGATGGTCGTCCGCGCATCCGCCGCGCCGTCCCACGACACCAGGCCGTCGAGGTCGGCGGCGGAGCTGGTGACCTTGCGGGTCAGCGCGAGCTCGATGGCCCGCTGGATGGTCGACTTGCCCGCCTCGTTGGGCCCGCGCACGATGTTGAGGCCGGGCGACAGCTCGAACTCGCGGTCGTGGTAGCGGCGCAGGTCCGTGAGAGCGAGGCTCGTGATCCTCACAGCGTCACCTCGGATCCCGCCAGGAGCAGGCGGCCGAGCCGGAGCACGTCGCGCAGCTCCTCCGCCTCCCGGCGGGCGATGTCGTCCCCCGACGCCTCGAGCTCGGCGATCCGCGCCTCGACGTTGCGGATGAACGCGCCGGCGATCGTCTCGGCCGGCGGCAGCAGCCCCTCGGTCAGCGCGGGGTGGCTCACGTCTCGGACGCGCACCCGCAGGAACGAGCCGAGCAGCTCCTGCTCGACCTCGATGGGATCGAGGTCGAGGCCATCGGGCCGGACGCCGATCAGGCGCACGTCGAGCACGAGGTCCGGGCTGGCCCCCTGCAGCAGCGTGGTCACCAGCGCGGGCTGGGACTCGATCGTCGCGGCGTCGATCTCGCGCCGCTCGAAGACCGTCTTGCCGACCTGGCGCTGGTCCACGTTCACCGTGTGCTGGCCCGCCTTGTCCACGTCGAGCGTCACCAGCAGGACCTTGCCCGCCTTGTCCTGGTCGACGGCCACGGGCTCCGGCGCACCCGCGTACGCATAGGTCACGCCCTTCGTCTTCGCCACCTGCGCCGAGTGCCAGTGCCCCAGGGCGAGGTAGTCGAGACCGCTGGCGGCGATCTCCTCGACCGTGACGACGACCTCGTCGTGATCGGTCCGCCCCGGGATCGCCACGGACGTGTGCAGGACGCCGATGTGCCAGGTCGCGTCCGGGGTCTCGACGGCGGCCAGGTCGCGCAGCGGGCTCATCGGTGCCCGCTTGGTCGGGAAGCACGGACCGTGGACGACGGCGTCGATCGCGGCGAGATGGATCCACGGTCGATCCGGGGTCAGCACGGTGACCATCTCCTCCGCCGGTCGGGTACCCGCGAGAGCCCCCAGGTCGTATGCGCGGTAGACCGAGGAGCGGTCGTACACGTCGTGCGTCCCCGGCACCAGCACCGACCGGATCCGTGCCTGGGCGAGGCGGCTCAGCTCCGCGGCGACACGCTCCACGGAGCGCTTCGGCTGGACGTTGGAGTCGAACAGGTCGCCGGCGACGAGGAACAGGTCGACCTTCTCCTCGAGGGCGAGGTCGACCGCGGCGCGGAACGCGGCGAACTGGCGCTCGCGCTGTGCCGCCGCGGCCTCCCCGAGGTCTGCGTGGCGTGCGCCGAGATGCACGTCGGCGGTATGCAGCAGTCGAAGCATGGGGTGCGGCTGCCCTCCCTGGTTTCGCTCGTGATCGAACCCGGGCCGGCCATCCGAACCGGGACCCGCGAGCGCCCGCTCCCGCCCCTGCGCTCCCGTGACCTAGGCTCGATCTCGGGCCGCCTTGGGCCGGGCCGGTCGCCCCGGGACCCGGTTGCGATCCGGGCGCCCCCATCGCTCCCGGCTCGCCACCCGAGTCTTGGCCCTCATTGTGACAGGTCGCGTGTCACGCACGAAGTGGGCTCGGGAGCAGGGTTCGACAACCCGGTGTAGGCTCAGGATCACTTCAAACCACCGGTGCGCCCCGAGCTAGGGTCTCCGAGAACGGCACCTGGATCGCGCGGCCTCGGCTGACTCCCCGCCGCAACCGTCGTCCAGGCGTCGGACCCCTTTCTCGCGCGCACCGGACAGTTGTCCGAGCGCGCGCCCGGGAGGAGCAACCGTGACCTACGTCGACCGAACCCTGAATTGCGTCGACTGCGGAGTGGAGTTCATTCACTCGGCGGCCGATCAGGAGTACTACGAGCAGAAGGGGTTCACCTCGGATCCCAAGCGCTGCGCGTCATGCCGTGCCTATCGCCGATCGACGCGCGACGGCAGCGGCGCCGACGTGCGCGCCATCGGCGGCCCCCGTGGCTACGAGCGCACCGACGACCGGATGTCGCGCGAGTACTTCGTCGCGATCTGCACCTCGTGCGGCAACCAGGCCCAGGTCCCGTTCAAGCCGCGCATGGACAAGCCCGTCTACTGCTCGGACTGCTTCCGGACCATCCGCCCGGACTGATCCGCGGGATCGCTCCAGCGCCAGGATGCCCTCGGACCTCCCGGGGGCATCGCCATGCTCGGGCGGGACGCGCTAGATCCGGAACGCCTCTCCGCGCCGGAACCGCTCGCGATGCCGCCCGCGCCAGATCGTGACCCGGCCCCGGCCGTGGACCTGCCACGCGTTGTTGCAGCCGACCGCCGCCGTGTCCTCGTCGATGCCCAGGATCACGCCGCCGCGGGGCGCCTGGAGCGCGACGAAGGCCGAGAACGGCTCGGGCCACGCGTCGTAGTGCGGCAGGACCGCCACGCCGTCGACGAGCGCCAGGCCGACCGGCCAGCGGACCGGGAACGGCATCGGCATCCGCACCCTGGGCAGGAACCGGAAGTCGACCGTCCGCCCGACGATCGCCATCGCGCCCGCCGAGCAGCCGGCGATCACTGCGCCCCGGTCATTCGCGGCGCGGATCGCCTCGCCCAGGGGCGACGCTGGAGCACCTCCAGCAGGTGCCGCGGATGCCCGCCCGACAGGTAGATGAGATCGGCCTCCCCGATCGCCTGGAGCGCCGCTCCATCGTGACCCTCGGCGGCATCGTGCACCAGGACCGGCTCGACCTCGGCCCCGAGCGCGGTGAAGTGCTCGACGCCCATCTCGGCCCACACCCGGAAGGTCTGCTCGCCATCGGGCGCGGCGGCCGTCGGCAGGATGACGACGCGCGGCCTCGGACGGCCGGTGGCTTCGAGCAACCCGCGGTCGAACTCTGCCATCGGCGCGAGGAACTCTCCGGCGCCCACGAGCGCCACCGGTCCGGGCACGGCCGCAGCATAGATCAGGCTGCGGAAGTGCGATCCGAACGGGCCGTCGACCGCTGGTCGGTTCGCTCACGGTGGTCGGCACCCGGTCCGTTGGACGCCCCGACGGGCTGCCTGACAAACTCGGCTGACGAATCCACAGGTGACCGGTGACCAACCCCCAGCGCTGGACCATGCTCGCGACGATCCTCGGAACGTCCATGGTCTTCCTGGACGGCACCGTCATGAACCTGGCCCTGCCGCACATCGGCCGCGAGCTGTCCGCGACGCTCGTGTCGACGCTCGAGGGCCAGACGTACGTCGTCGGGGGCTACCTCGCGGTCCTCGCGGCGCTGCTGCTGCTGTCCGGGGCGCTCGCCGACTACTACGGGCGTCGCCGGCTGTTCGCGATCGGCCTGTGCGGGTTCGGGCTGACCTCCGTCCTGTGCGGGCTCGCACCGACGCTGGAGCTGCTCATCGCCGCCCGCCTGCTCCAGGGCGCCGCCGGCGCCCTGCTCGTCCCGGGCTCCCTGGCGATCATCACGGCCACCTTCCCGGACGAGGCGGTCCGCTCGCGGGCGATCGGCCTGTGGGCCGCCGCCGCGGCCGCGACGGGGCTGATCGGGCCGATCGTCGGCGGGCTGCTGGTCGACATCGTCTCCTGGCGGGCGGCGTTCCTGATCAACGTCCCGCTGGTCGCGCTGGCCCTGTACGCCACCCTGCGCCATGTCGCGGAGTCGCGCGCGCCCGACGCGGAGGCGAGGTTCGATTGGCTGGGCGCGGCCGTCGCCATCGTCGCGGTCGGTGGCCTCGCCTTCGGCGCCATCCGGGGCCAGGAGCGCAACTGGCAGGACCCGGCCGCATGGGTGGCGCTCGCTCGTCGGCGCGCATCGCCCTGGTCGGGTTCCCGTTCCTCATGGCGCCGCGCGCGCATCCGCTGGTGCCGCTGTCGCTGTTCCGGCAGACGGCCTTCGCGACGATCAACCTGTCGACGCTGCTGATCTACGGCGCGGCCTACACGATGGGCTTCCTGTTCGGGCTGTTCATGCAGAACGTGCTCGGGCTACACGGCGACCGCGGCAGGGCTGATCAGCATCCCCAGCAGCCTCATGATCGCGCTGTTCTCCGCGCGCGTCGGCGCGCTCAGCGGCGCGCATCGGTTCGCGGCGATTCCTGATCGTCGGGCCGGCCTTGATGGCCGCGTCGCTCGCCTGGCTGGCGCGCATCTCGGCGACGAGCGTGCCGTGGCGGCTCGTGGCGGGCGATCCGTCGACGTACCTGCCACCGCCATCGACCCTCGTCGACGTGCTCCCGTACGTCCTTCTGTGGGGGTCCGGCTTCGTCCTCGTCGTGGCGCCGCTCACGGCCACGCTGATGTCGTCGATCCCGGTCGACAACGCCGCGACCGGATCGGCGATCAACAACGCGATCAGCCGGGTCGGGCAGCCGCTGCTGTCGGCGCTGATCTTCGTCGCCATCAGCGGCACCTTCTACACGGCCCTCGAGGGCAACGTCCCGGGGGTCAACGCCGCTGACCCGGCGCTGCGCGCGACGGTCCAGCCGCTGAACCCGCCGGCGCCGGGCGCCCCGGACGCGGTCGCGCGCGCCGCGAAGGACGCGTCGGTCGATGCGTTCCGTCTCGCGGTGGTCGTGTGCGGCGCGCTCCTGGCCCTGGGCGGGGTCGCCAACGGCGTCGGCCTGCGGTCGAAGGCTGCCGAGCCGGCGGCGCGGGCGACCGTGACGCCCGATGCCTGAAGCGCCGGGCGCATCTTTGGGTGAGGAGGGAAATCGAATGGCTGAAGCCACGGGCGAGGGCGGCCCGCGCGACTGGGACGCGACGACCTACGACAAGGTCGCCGTACCCATGACCCGCTGGGGCGCCGACGTGCTCGAGCGGCTGCCGCTGCGCGGCGACGAGACGGTGCTCGACGCCGGCTGCGGCACGGGCCGGGTCACCGAGCGACTGGTCGAGCGGCTGCCTCGCGGCCGGGTCGTGGCACTCGACGGGTCGCCGGCGATGGTCGACGAAGCCCGGGAGCGGCTGGCCCGCTTCGGCGATCAGGTGACGTTCGTGACCGCGGACCTCGCCGCGCCCCTGCCGTTGCCCGCGTCGAGCGTCGACGCCATCCTCTCGACCGCCACCTTCCACTGGGTCGTCGATCATGACGCGCTGTTCTGGAACCTTGCCCGCGTCGTGCGGCCCGGCGGTCGGCTGGTCGCCCAGTGCGGCGGCGGGGACAACATCGTCCGCGTCCGGGCGGCCATCGCCGAGACCGGCGAGGCGTGGCCCGGTCCGTGGACGTTCGCGTCGCCCGAGGAGACGCGACGGAGGCTCGAGGCGGCCGGGTTCGTCGACATCGAGACGTGGCTCAACGACGAGCCGACGCCGCTGGAGCCGGGCGCGCCGCTGCGCGAGTTCCTGCGCACGGTGATCCTCGGCGCGCACCTCGAGCGCCTGCCCCCGGCCGATCGGGACGCGTTCGTGGACGCGGTGGCGGATCGCCTGCCCGAGGCGACGATCGACTACGTGCGGCTGAACATCACCGCCACGCGGGCGGAGCCAGTCGCCTAGCGACCCGTGCGGAACGCCTCGCCGTGCCCGGGGATCACGATGTCCACGGCGGCCAGCACGCGGGCCCGGCCGGCCTCGATCGCCGCCTGGTCGTCGCCAAGGGGGTCGATCTCCGGCGTCCGGTCGCCGTGCCACCACAGGTGGGTCATCGCGTAGACGCCGTCGTCCGCCCGGACGACCAGCGTGGCGTCCTCGGCGGTGTGACCGGGCGTGAGCCACAGCTCGGACGACGGTGCGAGGCGGTAGCCGTCGCCATCGTGGTCGAGCCACAGGTCGTCGCGATAGCGCGCCCAGAAGTCGACGACCTCGGCGTTGGGGAACAGCGCGCAGTTCACGGTGTGGTCCGGGTGGTGATGGCTCAGGAACACGTGGGTCACGGCCTCGGGCGGGACGTCGAGCGCCGCCAGTGGGTCGAGGATCAGCGACCGACGGGCGACCATGCCGGGGTCGACGACGATCAACGCGTCCGTATCGCGGACGAGGACCACCGATGAGCCGACGCGGTCGCCGGTGTAGCCGGCGTGGAGCAAGTGAACGGTTGTCATGGCCGCAGCGTAGCCGTCAGGCCACACGGCGAAACTCGGCGCGCGCGGTGTCCCGCCTCGTGCATCCTCGGCACCATGCGCTCGACAAGCTCGTCCGACTCCGCCGACCTCATCCTCGCCGGCGGCCGCGTGTTCGCCGCCGACGCCCCGTCCAGCTGGGCGCAGGCGGTCGCCGTCCGGGGCGGCCGGATCGTCGCGCTGGGCGGCGATCGCGACGTGATGAGGCTCGCGGGACCGGCCACCCGGGTCGTCGCGCTCCGCGGCCGCACGGTCACGCCGGGCTTCGGGGACGCCCACATCCATCCGATCTCGTCGGGCATCGAGCACCTCCAATGCGACCTGCACGACTCGAGCGGGCTCGACGAGTACCTGGAGCGCGTCGCGGCCTACGCCGCGGCCCACCCGGACGCGCCCTGGATCCTCGGCGGTGGCTGGTATCTCGCCCACTTCCCGGGCGGGCTGGCGCGCCGGGAGGATCTCGACCGGGTCGTCCCCGACCGGCCGGTGTTCCTGCCCAACAAGGACGGGCACGACGCCTGGGTCAACAGCCGTGCCCTCGAGCTCGCCGGCATCACCGCGGACACGCCCGATCCCGCACGACGGCCGAATCGCCCGTTACGCCGACGGGACCCCGCTCGGAACCCTCCACGAGGGTGCCCAGGACCTCGTCGAGCGACTGGTCCCGGCGACCACGCAGGAGGAGCGAGAGCAGGGCCTGCTGGAGAGCCAGGCGCACCTGCACGGGATCGGCATCACCAACTGGCAGGACGCGCACGTCGGGCCCGAGGACCACGCCGCGTACCTGCGGGTCGACGGCCGCGGCGACCTCACCGCCAGGGTCGTCGGCGCCCTGTGGTGGGATCACGACGCGGGACTCGACCAGATCGACGGCTTCGTCGCCCGCCGCGCCGATGGGCCGGTGGGTCGCTACGCGGCGACCAGCGTGAAGCTGATGCTCGACGGGATCGTCGAGAATTACACGGCCTCGGTGGTCGACCCGTACTTCGACCGCGACGGCAACCGGACCGACAACCGGGGCATGGACTTCATCGACCCGGCCGTCCTGGCCGAGGCCGTGCCCAGGCTCGATGCGCTCGGCTTCCAGGTGCATTTCCACGCGCTCGGCGACCGCGCGGTGCGGATCGGGCTGGACGCGATCGAGGCCGCTCGCGGCGCGAACGGCTGGACCGACACCCGGCCCCATCTCGCCCACCTCCAGCTGGTCCATCCCGACGACCTGCCTCGCTTCCGCCGGCTGGGGGCGCTGGCCAACGTCCAGACCCTGTGGGCCGTCCACGAAGGCCAGATGGACGACCTGACGCTGCCGTTCCTGGGGCCCGATGCGGCCGCCCGCCAGTACCCCCTGCGATCGTTCCGGCGCCACGGCGCGACGGTCGTCATGGGCTCGGACTGGTCGGTTTCGACGGCCGATCCGTTCGCGCAGATGCACATCGCCGTGAACCGCGTCGAGCCGGGCCTCGAGGACGCCCATCCCCGGTTCATGCCCGAGGAGGCGATCGAGCTCGCCGACGCCCTGGTGGCGTTCACCGCCGGCACGGCGTACGCCAACCATCTCGACGATGCCGGCTCGATCGAGGTGGGGCGGCTGGCGGACCTGGTGGTGCTCGACCGCGACCTGTTCGACCGCGGCGCCGGTGGGATCGCCGATGTGCGGGTGGTCGCCACGTTCATCGACGGCGTGGCCGTGCACGAGGCGCCCGAGCTCGAGCGCTGACGGCGGGTAGTCGCCCGCCGAGTGCGCCATCGGCCGGATGACGTAGTCGATTCGAGGTCCCCGGTCCATCGGCCTGCTTCGGCCTGCGCGCGATAGTGCTCTCAGCGGCACCGAACGACGAACCAGCGCCACACCGAAGCTGCCGCAGGAAAGGAGGTCATCGAGATGTTCCACCCGCTCGCGATGTACGCGGTCCAGGCTCACATGGCTGACCTGGTCGCCGAGGCCGATTCAACCCGCCGCGCGAAGCAGGCACGCCAGGCCCGAGCGGCGGGGCTCGTGGCCTCGCTCGTCACCGTCGCCCGCACCATGGTCCGCCCGAACGGCGCGCAGCGCGCGGCGAACCCCGCCTGACGCCATCACGGCCGGCTGGCCTCCCTCCCAGCCGGCTCGCATCCCCCGGACCTCTCCTCCGGTCCGGGAGCACCCTCCACGCCCGGACGCCCGCCCACCTCCCAGGGGCGGGCTTCCTGGCGTCTACGAGTCGGGCGGCTCGATCCCTTCGGCCATCCGCACACCTTCGGCGCTTGCTGCGATCGCCAGCGCCCGATCGAACGTCGCGAGCTCTCCGTCGACGTCGATCGCGAGCCACAGATAGGTGGCGCCGTAGGTGGTGAGTCGGTGGCGTTCGGCCAGGCCCGCTGCGTATGTGACTCCGGTGGGTCCGCGGTCTGCGGTCTCGAGGCCAGCCGCGACAACCAGGTCGATGTCACGTGCGATCGCGCCAGCGGATGTCCGATGACGCCGAAGCGCATTGGCGATCTCGGGCCACACGATCGCCGGCCCGAGAAGCGTCCGCTCCGCCGCGGCCCAGCGCTGCAGCGCGGCCGAGGCGAACTCGTTGCCAACGAGCGCGTCCACGATGAACGACGCGTCGACCACGATGGGAGCGGATGGCCTCGCGAACGTCACACGCGGTGACCGTGGTCGCGGTCCTCGCGAACCCACGCAGCAGCGTCGACTGACCCGTGCTGTTCGCGATACTGCGCGCCGATCTGCGTCAGCCGCGCAACCGCAGCGAGCCGCCGCTCCCGGATCCGATCGGGATCCATGTGGTCGAGTTCCGACAACGGCACGATCGCGGCGACGGGGTGACCGCCACGCTCCACGACAAAGCGCTCTCCAGCCGCCGCTTCATCGAGGACCTGACCGAAGCGAGCCCGGACATCCAAGGCGCTAATCGATCTCATGGGACCATCATAGGACCATGAGACCGCGAGTCAATCGGCGCTGAGGTCGGCAATGGTATCGATGTCGACGAGGGTCCGGCCGGCGGGGTCCAGAGCCCGCCACACCGCCGATGCGACGCGCCCGACCGTCAGGCGGTCGAGGAGCGCACGCAGGGCGCGGCGATCCTCGCGCAACAGCGCGTCGACGACGGGAGCGGCCACCGATGGGCGGATCGCAAACGGCAGGACGCACGGCGGGTCGGTCTCGAGCGTCGCCGCGCCGGCGGTCGCGTCACCGTCGACGGTCGCGGCGAGCAGGGCGAGGACCGGTGGCTGGAGATACGGCATGTCGCCCGCGACGACGAGCGCGGCTGCGTCGAAGCCCCGGTCGATGTCCGCCAGTGCGACCAGCCCCGCGGCGAGGCCGACCAGGGGCCCGCCGAACGCGACGCCGTCCCGCGTCAGCGTGATCCGGTGCTCGAGGCCGGCCGGCATCGACGGTGGTGGAGCGTCCGGGCCGATGACGACGATGACGGGGTTGGCGAGGGTGGCCACGGCCTCGATGGCGTGATGGAGCACCGGCCGCCCATCGAGGTCGGCGAGCAGCTTGTTCGAACCGAAGCGCGACGACGCGCCGCCCGCGAGGACGATCGCGGATGTCATCCGCCTGGCCGCGTGGCGGCCGCCTCGGCTCGCGCCTGCATCCGGGCGATGGTCCGCGGCCCGAGGACGTGCCCCGCATCGGTGCGCCGCAGGAGCCCGCGGGTGTCGAGATCCTCGAGGATGACCAGGACGAAGCGGCGGCTGGTGCCCGTCGCGTCGCGGAAGGCGGCCGGCGTCAACGGGGCCGCTGCCGCCATCGACAGGGCTCGCCGCACGAGCTCGCGGTAGGTCGACGCAGCCCAGGCCAGGTCGTCCCCGAGGCGGACGATGCGTCCCGCCGCCTCGAGCGCGCGAAGGCCCTCCGGCGGACAGCCCGCGGTCCGGGTGGCCGCGGCCAGCGAGGGCGGCGCGGGAACGGCCAGCGCCGCCTCCAGCCGGTCCATCGCCTCGAGCGTCTCGGGCGGAAGACCCGACGGACGGGCGGCCGCGCGGATCCGGTCGCCGTCGCGGGCCAGCGTGCCGTCGTCGACGAGGCGGTCGACGAGCTCGCCGGCGACGGCGGCCGCCGCGCCGCGAGCCAGGCTGACCAGGCGCCGGGCGGCGATCGCGATGCTGGCACGGAGCGTCGGCGACGAAAGCCCCGGCGACCGCGGCTCCTTCGCATGGTGGGCGTCGACGAGCTTGACCGCCCGATCGCGCAGGGCCGCCTCGACGTCCGGCGCGAGGCGCCATCGCCCATCGACGAGGAGCGCCCCGTGGAGCTCGACGCGGCCTGCGACGTCGCCGTCGGAGGCGTCGGCCAGCGCCGTCGCCCGTTCGAGGGTCAGCCGCCGCCGGGAGATGCCGCGCGGCGGCCGCGCGTCGAGCACGAACCCGCCACCCGCGACCGACCCGGGTGACGGGTGACGGAGCGCGAACCGGTCGCCTGGCGCGGCGGCGATCGCCGCCTCGAGGCGCAGGATCGCGACGGACGCCCCATTCGCCAGGTCGATGGCCTCGCGAGGTCCGCGGACCACGAGGGCGTCCACCTGGTCCGTGCCCAGGTGCAGGCGCAGGCGGTCGCGATCTCCCGGGGCGACGCCATTCGGCGTCCCTCGCATCGCGACCAGGAGCCGCGAGGTCCCCACGACCTCGGGATCGCTCGTGAGCACCTGGCCGCGACGCGGGGCCCCGCCCCCGATGCCACCGAGGAGCAGGGCGGTCCGGCCCCCCGCGGCGGCGTCGACCGTGCCGTTGCGGACCTGGACCTCGCGGATCCGCACCGGGACATCGCCCGGCACGAGGCGGGCCGCCGTCCCGGTCCGGACGACGCCGCCGCGCAGGCTCCCGGTCACGACCGTGCCGCGGCCCTTGACGGCGAACGCGCGGTCGATCGCCAGCCGCGGCGCGCCGCGGTCGGCCAGCCGGCCGGCTACCTGAGACGCCAGCGCGGCGATCGCGGCGCGGACGGCCTCGACGCCCTCGCCGGTCGTCGCCGACGCGATCACCACCGGCGCGCCCGCCAGGGACGTCGATGCCAGCAGGGAAGCGACGTGGCCGGCCACCGCGGCCCGGCGCGCATCGTCGGCCAGGTCGGCCTTGGTGACCACGGCCAGTCCGTCGCGGATCGCCAGCGCGTCCAGGAGCGCGAGGTGCTCGAGCGTCTGCGCGTTCGGCCCGTCATCGGCGGCGACGACCAGCAACGCGGCGTCGATCTCGCCCGCTCCCACCAGCATGTTGCCGACCAGCCGGTCGTGGCCGGGCACGTCGACGAAGTCGACCGTCGAGCCGTCGGCGAGCGCGAGATGGGCGTAGCCGACATCGATCGTCATGCCGCGCCGTCGCTCCTCGGGCAGCCGGTCGGCATCGATTCCGGTGATCGCGCGCAGCAACGTCGTCTTGCCGTGGTCGATGTGACCGGCCGTACCGACCACCACGCTGGGTGCCGGCCCGGGCTCAGTCACGGTGATCGAGGGCCGCCCGCAACGCCGAGGCAAGCGCAGCGTCGTCGTCCGGCTCGACCGAACGCGCGTCCAGGACCACCGCGCCGCGCTCGATCCGCCCGACGACCGCGGGCGAGCCAGCTCGCAGGCGGGACAGGAGGGCGTCGGGCCGGGGCGCGGTCACGCAGACGGCGCGCGATGGCAGCGTCTGCCCCGGCATCGACCCGCCACCGATCGTCGACTCGACCTCGGAGACGGTCGCCACGGCGCCCACGGCCGCCGCGATTGCCCGGGCTCGCGCCTCGAGACGATCGACCGGCGCCGAGATCTGCCGCCACACCGGGATCTCGCGTTGCGCGACGCCCGCCCGGTACAGCGCGAGCGTCGCCGCGACCGCCACCAGCAGGACCTTGTCGGGCCGCATCGCGCGGGCGAGCGGGTCCTTGCGCAGGCGCGCCACGAGATCCGCCCGGCCGACGATGAACCCCGCCTGCGGGCCGCCGACCAGCTTGTCGCCGCTGAAGGTGACGAGGTCGGCGCCGTCGGCGAGCCGTTCCGACGGCATCGGCTCGTGCCCGAGGCCGAAGGCGGCCGTGTCGAGCAGGGCGCCGCTGCCGAGGTCGTCCACGACGAGCGCGCCGTGGCGATGCGCGGCAGCCGCGAGCGCGGGCGCGTCGGGGGCCTCGACAAACCCCGCCAGGTTGAAGTTGGAGGGGTGGACGCGGAGCACGAGTCGCGCCCGCCCGTCCGCGAGCGCGTCCTCGAAGTCGGCGACCCGGGTGCGGTTCGTCGTCCCGACCTCGACAAGCCTCGCGCCGGCGCGCTTCACGATCTCCGGGATGCGGACGCCACCGCCGATCTCGACCAGCTCGCCCCGGCTCACCGCCACCCCGCCGCGACCTGCTAGCCCGACCGTGACCGCGACCGCGGCCGCGTTGTTGACGACGATCAGGGCGTCCTCGGCGCCGGTCAGGGCGATCAGGTGGGCCTCGGCCTCGCGGTATCGGCGTCCCCGCCGGCCGGTCTCACGATCCAGCTCGAGGAACAGCGTGCCCTCGGCCGCGGACGCCGCCGCCCGGATCGCGGCCGCCGGCCATGGGGCTCGGCCGAGGTTCGTGTGGACGATGACGCCCGTCGCGTTGATCACGCGCGCCGGGCCCATGGCGTGCTCGAACGCATCGAGGCGCGCCGCGACCTCGCGGCCCAGGTCGTCCGGATCGCGGGCCGTCGCTGCAGAATCGTCCCCGGCCAGGCGTGCGCGCTCCTTGTCCACTACGGCGCGCGCCACCGCGACGACGGCGGCGGGGTCGCGATCGGCGGTCTGGGCGCGCGCGGCGGCGAGCACGCGTTCGACGCTCGGCGGATGCGGCCGCGGGCTGCGGCCGGTGGTGGGGCGGTCGTCGGGGTCTGGCATCTCGTCCTGGTGTCGGCGCGGCTGGCGGGAGCGCATGGGAGTCGAACCCACCGCGCGACGCCGGGCGCCGCGCCACCGGTTTTGAAGACCGGGGGACCCACCGGGACCCCTCCGCTCCCGTCGCCGATGGTAGCGCCGCACGATTGGGCCTGATTCGCACGCCACCGCGGCTGACGCCTGGCTGGCAGCCGCCCATAAGATCGTGGCATGACCGTGCGACCTGACGTCCCGCCGGCTCCGATCCGGCTCACCGAGCTCACCGAGTGCGGCGGCTGCGCCGCGAAGCTCGGGGCGGATCTGCTGGCCGACGCGCTGTCGGGCCTGGGCGCGATCAGTGCGCCGGGCGACGGCCAGCGGAACCTCATCGCCGGCCTGGAGCCGCCCGACGATGCCGCCGCGTATCGCGTCGCGGACGACCTCGCGATCCTGGGCACGCTGGACTTCTTTCCGCCCCTCGTCGACGACCCTGCGACCTACGGCGAGATCGCCGCCGCCAACGCCCTGTCCGACGTGTTCGCGATGGGCGGACGGGTGCTGTTCGCGCTGTCGATCGCGGCCTTTCCCGAGGACTTCCCGCGCGACGCGATGGCGGCCGTGTTCGAGGCCGCGGCCGCGAAGGTCCGCGAGGCGGGCGGGGTCCTCGCCGGCGGCCACACGATCCGCGACCCCGAGCCCAAGTACGGGCTGGCCGTGATCGGCGCGGGCCATCCCGACCGGCTGTTCCGCAAGGGCGGCGCGCGGCCGGGCGACGTCCTGCTGCTCACGAAGCGGCTCGGCACGGGCGTCCTCGTCAGCGGCCGCCGGTCCGGCCTGACCTCGGACGCCGACCTGGAGGCGGCGATCGCGCAGATGCGGACCCTCAACAGGGCCGCCTCGGAGGTGCTGGTGCGGCACGGCGTAAGGGGGGCAACCGACGTCACGGGCTTCGGATTGCTGGGCCACGGCCTCGAGATGGCGAAGGCGTCCGGGGCGCGAGTCATCTTCGACGCGGCGGCGGTGCCCGCGCTCGATGGCGCCCTCGACCTCGCCCGGGCCGGCATCGAGACCGGCGGTGCGGGCCACAACCGCCGCTTCACCGCCCCTGCGCTGACGGTCGCACCGGGGGTCCCGCCGGAGATCGTCGCCCTGGCCCACGATCCGCAGACGTCGGGCGGGCTGCTGGCAACGGTCGAGCCTGACGAGGCCGAGGCCGTCGTGGCCGACCTCGAGGCCGCCGGGGTGCGGGCCTGGCGCGTGGGCCGCGTCGCGGCCGGCGAGGGCGTCGCGCTCGGCTGATCCCCAACCGCGACAATCCGGCGATGTCGATCCTGCGGACCTACCGGGAGCTGCTGCGCAACGGCCCGCTGACCCGGCTGTTCGTGGGCGAGTTCGTGTCGTCGATCGGCGACTGGCTGTATCTCGTCGCCCTCGTCGTGCTCGTCTACCAGGAGACGCAGAACGCGGTCGTCCTGGGCATCGTCGGGGCCGCGCGGATGCTGCCCTACATCCTGCTGTCGATCCCGGCCGGGATCATCGCCGATCGCTTCGACCGGCGGCTCGTGCTGCTGACGTCGGACCTGGCGCGGGCCGCGTGCATGCTGGTGCTGGCCTGGATCGTGGCGTCGGACGGCCCGCTGTGGGCGGTCGGCGCCGTCGCCATCCTCGCCGCCTGCTTCTCGACCTTCTTCTACCCGGCCATCGGCGCCCTGGTCCCCAGCCTCGTGCGCGACGAACGCGAGTTCGGGCCCGCGAACTCCGCCTGGGCGACGCTCGACAACCTCGCCTGGATCGTCGGACCGGCCATCGCCGGTCTCCTCCTCGCGACGGGCGACCTCGTGCTGGCCTTCGTGCTGAACGCGCTGTCGTTCACGGTCATCGCGATCATCCTGTGGACGCTGCCTCGCCACGTGCCCGGGACGGCATCGGACACGGCGACGACGCAGCCCGACGACGCCTCCGGAGCGGCCGAGGCCATGGCGGTCGACGCCGGCGTCGACAGTCGCGTCTTCCTCGGCCGGCGGATCCCGTCGTCGATCGATGTCTCCGCGCTCAGTGGCGTCGTCCTCATCGACCTGATCACCTGGTTCACGTTCGGTGGCATCGGGATCCTGATCGTCGTGATCGCGACGGACGTGTTCCACGGCGGCGATGCCGCGACGGGGTACCTCAACGTCGCCCTCGGCATCGGCGGGACCGTCGGAGCCTTGCTGTCCGCCGCCCTGGTCCTCCGTCCCCGCCTCGGCCCGGTCCTGCTCGTGGGCGCGGCGGCATTCGGGGCCGCGACCATCATCCTGGGACTCGCGAACGAGTTCGCGATCGCCTTCCTCGCCATCGCCGTGATCTCGACCGGCAACCTCATCCTCGACGTGGCCCGGACGACGATCTTCCAGCGCGTCGTGCCCGACGCCTACCGCGGACGGCTGGGCGGCGTGATGCTGACCACGCAGTCGGTCGCCGAGTCCGCGGGCACCCTCGTGGTCCCGATCCTGGTCACGGTGTTGGGATTCGGGATCGTCATGGGGCTGGCTGGCGTGCTGGTCGTGGTCGGGACCGTCGCCGCCGTGGCGCTGATCGGAACCGCCGGCGACGTCGCCGTGGGCGAGCACGACGTCGCGCTGCGGCGGATCGCGCGCCTGCCGTTGTTCGGCGGGCTGTCCCCGGCCCGAATCGAGGGCGCGCTGCGTCGGCTCGAGCCGCTGGCGATCGCCGCCGGCGACGTCGTCGTCCGGCAGGGCGAGCCGGCCGACCGCTTCTACGTTGTCGGCGCCGGAACCTTCGACGTCACCCAGGCCGATCCGACGACGGGCGAGACGCGGCACCTCCGGACGCTCGGCGTGGACGACGTGTTCGGCGAACGGGGGCTGATCGCACGGGCGCCGCGCTCGGCGACCGTCACCGCCGCGACCGACGGCCTCCTGTTCGGGATGGACGGCGACGACTTCCTGCGCCTCGTCGGCGCGGGCGACGCGGTCGCCGATCGGATGATGGCGCTCTACGACCAGCCGGCGGCCGAGGTCGTGGCGCGCGGATAGGCGCGCAGGGCGACTACACTCGGCCTGTCGGACCCTCCACGTGGAGTCGCCTGTGCCCAAGGAGTACGTCCGCCTCACCACGCCGCTCGTGCGCGACGGCGATCGCCAGACCGGAGTCCTCCGTCCCGCTACCTGGGACGAGGCGCTGGATCGGGCGGCCGCCGGGCTCCGAGCCGCGGGCGCGGCGCACGGCTCGGGGACGTTCGGTGTGTTCAGCTGCAGCAAGTCGACCAACGAGGTCAACTTCGCGGCCCAGAAGTTCGCCCGTGCCGTCCTCGGCAGCAACAACATCGACAGCTGCAACCGCACCTGACACGCCCCCTCTGTCGCCGGTCTGGCGACCGTGTTCGGCGCTGGTGGCGGAACCAGCTCATACCGTGAGGCCGAAGAGACGGACCTGTTTCTCCTGTGGGGCAGCAACGCCCGGGAGACGCATCCGATCTTCTTCCATCACCTGCTCAAGGGAGTGCGCCGGGGCGCCCGGCTGATCGCGGTCGACCCGCGGCGGACGTCGAGCGCGCAGTGGGCCGACCTGTGGCTGGGCCTCGACGTGGGCTCGGACATCGCCCTCGCGAACGCCATGGCCCGCGAGATCATCCACGCCGGCCTGGCGAACGAGGAGTTCATCGGGCGCGCCACGACCGGCTTCGAGGACTACCGGGCGGCCGTCGAGCCGTACACGCTCGAGTACGCCGAGCGGGAGACCGGCGTCCCGGCGTCGGCGATCCGGGAGGCCGCGCTCGCCTACGCCAAGGCCGACCGGGCGATGATCTGCTGGACGCTCGGCATCACCGAGCACCACAACGCCGTCGACAACGTGCTCGCCCTGATCTCGCTGGCCCTGCTCACGGGGCACGTGGGCAAGTACGGCAGCGGCATCAACCCGCTGCGCGGCCAGAACAACGTCCAGGGTGGCGGCGACATGGGCGCGCTGCCGGATCGCCTGGTCGGCTTCCAGCATGTCGAGAACGACGAGCTCCGGGACAAGTGCGACTCCCTGTGGGGCGTTCGCGTGCCGCCGAAGAAGGGCTGGCACCTGTCGCTCATGTTCGATGCGATGGAGCGGGGCGATCTCACGGCGCTGTACGTGATCGGCGAGAACCCGATGCAGTCCGAGGCGGACCGCCACAAGACGGAGAAGCTGCTGCGGGGGCTCGAGACCCTCATCGTCCAGGACATCTTCCTCACCGCGACGGGCGAGATCGCCGACGTCGTGTTCCCCGCGGCGGCCGCCTGGGCGGAGACGCTGGGCACCGTGACGAACTCGGAGCGGCGGGTCCAGCTCGTGCGCCCGGCACTCGAGCCGCCGGGCGAGGCACGCGACGACCTGCGGATCATCTTCGATCTCGCAAAGCGGATGGGCGCCGACTGGGGCGAGCCCGACGCGGAGACCGTGTGGAACGAGGTCCGGCAGCTGTCCCCCGTGCACCGCGGGATGAGCTACGCGCGGCTCGAGGCGCTGGGCGGCATCCAGTGGCCGTGCTGGGACGAGGACCACCCGGGCGAGCTGTTCCTCCATTCGCGCCTGTGGGAGGACCCGGTGCCCGGCAACCGCGCGCCGTTCGTGCCGGTGGAGCACGATCCGCCGGTCGACCGGCTCGACGCCGACTTCCCGATCCGCCTCACCACCGGACGGCACCTGGACTCGTACAACACCGGCGTCCAGACCGGCGGCTACCGCTACCCGCGGCGGCGGGGCGAGACGCTGGACCTGTCGCCCGAGGACGTGGCTCGCCTGGGCCTGGTCGCCGGCGAGTTGGTGCGCGTCGTCTCGCGGCGAGGCTCCGTGGAGGTGCCGGTGCGGGCCGATGAAGGGCTGCGGCCAGGGCTCGCGTTCATGACCCTCCACTTCCAGGACGACGTGACGACCAACAACCTCACGATCGACGCGACGGACCCGAAGTCCGGCACGGCCGAGTTCAAGGCGACGGCGATCCGAGTCGAGAAGATGGGGGCGCCGGCGGCCGCGGGCTGAGGCGACGTCCGCGGGCTGAGGTGGCGGCCACGGGCTGAGGTGGCGGCCACGGGCTGAGGTGGCGGCCACGGGCTGGCCCGCCCCGCCCCACACCTTTTCATTTCGACCGAACAAGATCGGGTCTCGCCGCTGGTCTCCGCGCGTCCGGTGGCCGCTCGGCCGCTGATTCTGAGTTGACAGCGCACGACCCACGCTTGCGGAGCCCACGGCGATCGTCCTGGCGCCGCGGCCGAGCGCCGATAAGCCCGCGATGAGCGCCGCGCTGTTCACTCCTTGTGAAATGTCGCCAACGAGGAGGCCCGATCCGATGTCGCCCGCCGCGCGTGCCGCACTCCGGCGGCTGACTGCCGAGGCGGGGCAGGCGATCCGGGACGAGCGGCTACGGCGACGATGGCCGATACGCGAGCTCGCCGATCGGGCGGGTGTCGCGATCGGGGTGGTCCACGGCGTGGAGTCAGGCGAGGTCGCCAATCTTGAGTCGTATGCGCGGTTCGGCGCGGCCCTCGGCCTGCGGCCGTCGCTGGAGTTCGCGGACAGTCGAGCGCGACGCTCGTCGCCGGGCGGCGAGGACTTCGTGCATGCAGCCATGGGCGAGTTCGAGGCGCAAGCACTCGCGCGCCCCGGCATTCGGATCTCGATCGACGAGCCGTACCAGCACTACCAGTTCGCCGGCCGCGCGGACGTCCTCGCCTCGGACGAGGAGAACCTCCTCCACGTCGAGAATCGGACGCGATTCCCCAACCTGCAGGAGGCGGCCGGCTCGTACAACGCCAAGCGCCAGTACCTCGCGCCGTCGATTGCCCAGCGACTCGACCTGGGACCGCCAGGCTGGCGGAGCGTCACCCACGTGATGGCGTGCCTGTGGTCGAGCGAGGTGATCCATGTGCCGCGGCTTCGCCGCGCGTCGTTCGAAGCGCTGTGTCCGGATCGGGTCGATGCCTTCAACGCGTGGATGGCCGGCGACCTCCCTGCCCGGCCCGGCGTGACGAGCACGCTGGTGCTCCTCGATCCGGCGGCCCAGGGTGGCTCGAGAGCACGGTCGATGATCGGGTCTCGCCGAGATCGCGCGGATCAGGCCGAGGTATCGCGGCTACGCCGATGCGGCCGAGTCCCTAAGTCGCAGCCGCTGACTGCCCGGCTCAGCCGACGGACCGCTCAGCGCGGGCGAGTGACGAACACGCCCCAGCCGAGGTACCGGCGACCCCAACGCAGGTAGGTGCGACGGCCATCGTCAAGGAACGCACGCATGGCGTCGTGGTCAGGGTCGCCCACGTTGACCTCCAGCCACGCTGCAATCGTCTGCCACTGGGCCGCCTCGTAGCGGTCCCAGCTGTCGGCGTCCGCGAGGACCATCTCGACGAGCTCGAGGCCGGCCTCCTCGAGCCGATCAAGCGTGCCCTCGAGCGACACGAAGTCATCCGCGCCAAATCCGAACGCCTCGACCGCCCCATCCGGCGGCGGCTCGATCCAGTAGGGCTCACCGATGAGGAGACGGCCCGCGCGCCCGATCGCCGGCCGCAGCAGCTCCACCGTTCCGGCCAGGCCACCGCCGATCCAGGTCGCCCCGATGCAGGCCGCGATGTCGAAGGCGCCCGGGTCGGGCTCGTATGTGCCGGCATCTCCATGCAGGAAGGTGAGCCTGTCGCCGACGCCGAGCTCCGCCGCGCGGGCGGCGGCGGCACCGAGGAAGACCGGACTCAGGTCGACGCCGAGCCCGGCCGACCCGAACCACTCGGCCCAGCGGCAGAGCAGCTCGCCCTTGCCGCACGCGAGGTCGAGCACCTGCGTCCCGCGACCGACGCCGGCGAGCTCGCCCAGCAGCCGCAACTTCTCGTCCGTGAACGGGTTGAGGATCCGGTGGTTGCTTTCGGCGATCTCGTGGTGGCGTAGCGACATGCCCCGCATTCTGCCCGGTCGCGCGCCTATCAGCCGCCGAGCAGCGGCCGGACCTCGATCGTCCCGAACTCCGCGACCGGATGGTTCGACGCGATCTCGACGGCCGCCTCGAGGCTGGCGGCCTCGATCAGGTCGAACCCGCCCACCGCCTCCTTCGTCTCGGTGAACGGCCCGTCGGTGACGATGGCTTTGCCGCCTCGCCGCCGAACGGAGCGGCCGCGCCGCGGCGGCGTCAGCTGGTCGCCGATGATCCAGGCGCCCCGGGCGCGGAGGTCGTTGAGCCACGGGAAGCCCTCGTCCTCGGCGGCGGGGTCGGGCGGCTCCGGGTCCGGCTGGGCGTTCATGCGATCCGTGTCCCAGCACACGAGCAGCAGGTACTTCATCGATCGGTCCTCCAGGTGGTACAGAGCCTGACGGAAGAGCGACGGATGCGCACCGTCCGGATCGACAAAACGACACGCACGTCGAGTTGACGTCGCGACGCGCGATGCGGACAGTGGGTCCATGACGACCGCCGAGGCGCGCCCCGGGATCGCGGCCCTGCTCGGACGCACCGCGCTCGTCATGATCGGAATCTCGGTCGTCGGGATCATCCTGACCGCCGCCCTCCGGGTCGCCGGCGCGTCCGACACGCTGATCTTCGTCGTCGCCGCGTTGACGCTGGCGGGGCTAGCGGGCCTCGTCGGCGAGGGCACCGACAACCTCGGCAGTCACTTCGGCCCGGCCACGACCGGCATCCTCCAGTCGGCCCTGGGCAACCTGCCCGAGCTGTTCATCTCGCTGTTCGCCCTGCGGGAGGGCCTCGTGGTCCTCACCCAGACCGCGCTGATCGGCTCGATCCTCGGCAACAGCCTCCTGGTCCTCGGGCTCGCCTTCCTCGCCGGCGGCCTCAAGCATGGCCGCCAGGTGTTCGACGCGGCGCCGGTCCGGACGATCGCGATCACGCTGGTCCTGGCCGTGGCGGCGCTGGCCATCCCGACCGTCTCGACGGCGCCCGGCGGGCCGGACTCCGGCCATGACGTCGAGATCTCGGTGTTCGTCTCGATCGTGCTGCTGGTCGTGTTCGCGGCATCCATCCCGTACTCGCTCCGGGGCGGCCGAGGCGCGTCGGTGATCGGTACGTCCGACGAGGAGGCTTGGCCGCTCCGCCTCGCGATCGGCGTCCTCGCGGCCGCGGGCCTCGGCGCGGCCGTCGTCGCGGACTGGTTCGTCGACGCGCTCCAGCCGGCCATGGCATCGCTCGGCTGGTCGGAGGCGTTCGTCGGCCTGGTCGTGGTCGCCCTGGCCGGGAACGCGGTCGAGAACGTCGTCGGGATCCAGCAGGCGATGCGCAACCGGAGCGATCTCGCGATCAGCCTGATCCAGAACTCCAGCCTCCAAGTCGCGCTCGCCCTGACGCCCGTGCTGATGCTGGCCAGCCTGTTCATCTCCCCGGTGCCGATGACCCTCGTGCTGACCCCGACGCTGCTCGTCGGCCTCGCCCTGAGCGCGATCCTCGGCGCCCTGGTCGTGTTCGACGGCGAGTCCAACTGGCTCGAGGGCCTGATGCTCCTCGGCCTCTACGCGATCATCGCCGCGTCGGTCTGGTACGGCCCGCCGCTCACGCTCTAGGCGGCACCGATCCCGGCTCCCACCACGCTCCGGATCCGCAAGCGGGCCTCCGCGTACACTCGGGCCGATGGACCTTCATGTCGTCGGGCCTTCCGCCACCCCCGAAGAGCGCGAGGCCATCGACGCCGCACTCGATCCCGAGATCGGGCGGGCCCGATCAGGCTGGGACGGCGGCCAGCGCGACACCGCGGCGGATGGGCACGTGTCCCGCGGCGGCCACGAGGCGCGGGCCCGGCGCGACCTGCTGCTGCCGGCGCTCGAGGCGGTCGTGGAGCGCGTTGGCTGGCTGAGCCGGGGCGCGCTGAACCATGTTTCGCGCCGCCTCACCGTGCCGCCTGCGGAGGCCTACGGCGTCGCCTCGTTCTACGCCCTGCTGCCGACCACACCGCGTCCTCCGATCGTCGCCCACGTGTGCGACGACATCGCCTGCCGGCTTGCCGGCGCCGAGCGGATCTGCGGGGAGATCGAGGCGCGGCTCGGACCGCCGGGCGAGACGGCCGGCCACGAGGAGGCGACCTGGCTCCGCAGCCCGTGCCTGGGGCAATGCGAGCGAGCCCCGGCGATGCTCGTGACCTCGGCCGGGCCAACGCCCAAGTCCCACGTCCGCGGCAACCTGCGGGGTGTCGACGACGTCGCCAGCATGCTTACGACGGTGCGCCTGTCCCCGGGGCTCACCACGGACGTCGTCGACGCCGGCGAGCTGGCGCCGCAGGTCGGCGACCGGCCACGCCGGCTGCTCGCCCGGGTTGGCCGCGTCGATCCGACCTCCCTCGACGCCTATCGCGAATCCGGCGGCTACCGGTCGCTGCGCAAGGCGCTGCGGATGGGACCCGCAGCCGTGATCGAGCAGGTGACCGCGTCGAAGCTGCTCGGCCGGGGCGGGGCGGCGTTCCCCACCGGCCGCAAATGGGCCGCGGTCGCAGGCCAGGCCGCCACGCCCCACTACATCGTCTGCAACGCCGACGAGTCCGAGCCGGGCACGTTCAAGGACCGCGTGATCCTCGAGCAGGATCCGTTCGCGCTGATCGAGTCGATGACGATCGCCGGCTACGCGGTTGGGGCCTCGCGCGGCTACCTCTATCTGCGCGGCGAATATCCGCTCGCACGTCGGCGACTAGCGGACGCCATCGATCAGGCCCGCCGCGCCGACCTGCTGGGCGACAATGTCTCTGGCTCGCGCTGGTCATTCGACATCGAGCTCCGGATCGGCGCCGGCGCGTACATCGCGGGCGAGGAGACGGCCCTGTTCGAGTCGATCGAGGGTGGCCGGCCGGAGCCGCGCAACAAGCCGCCATTCCCGGTCGAGGTCGGGTTGTTTGGCAAGCCGACGCTGGTCAACAACGTCGAGACCCTGGTCAACCTGCCCCTGATCCTCCACGACGGCGGCGCGACGTACGCGACCATCGGGACCGAGGCCTCCACAGGACCAAAGCTGTTCTGCGTGTCGGGCAACGTCGAGCGGCCGGGCGTGTACGAGGTTGAGTTCGGGGCCCGGCTGCGGGACATCCTCGAGCTCGCTGGCGGCGTGGCGGGCGGGCGCCGGATCCAGGCGATCCTGCTCGGAGGTGCGGCTGGGGCCTTCGTCGCGCCCGACAAGCTCGACGTGGCGCTCACGTTCGAGGGCACCCGGGCCGCGGGCGCGACCCTCGGGTCGGGTGTCGTGATGGTGTTTGACGAGGACGCGGACCTCGGCGACGCCCTGCGCCGGATCGCCGCCTTCTTCCGCGACGAGTCGTGCGGGCAGTGCGTCCCCTGCCGGGTCGGCACGGTCCGCCAGGAGGAGCTGCTGACGCGCCTCGTCGCCGGCCGGCCGCTGGGCTCGCTCGAGACGGAGCTCGCGTTGTTCGACGACCTGGCGCGGGCGATGCGCGACGCCTCCATCTGCGGGCTCGGCCAGACGGCGTCGTCCGCGATCGAGAGCGCGATCCGAGGCGGCCTCGTTCATTTCGACAGCGGGGCGTGGGCATGACCTCGTTCGACATCGGCCGGATCTACACGGAACCGCCGGCCCGTGCCTCCGGGGTGCCCCAGGCGCCGCCGCCACGCGACGTGCCGGCGGTCGAGATCAGAATCGACGGGACGACGGTGTCGGTCCCCGCTGGCTCCACGATCCTCGAGGCGGCTCGATCGGTGGGCATCGACACCCCGACGCTGTGCTACCTCGAGAACCTGACCCCGGTGAACGTGTGCCGAGTGTGCGTCGTCGAGGTCACAGGCTCCCGCGTGCTCGTCCCTGCCTGCTCGCGGCGGGTCGAGGCCGGCATGGAGGTCGCCACCGATAGCGAGCGCGTGCGCCACTCGAGGCGCCTCGTGCTCGAGCTGCTCGGCTCGTCCGTGGATCTCTCGCTCGCCGGCCCGGCCGAGCCCGACGGCGACATGGCCCGCTATGCCGCCGACTACGGCGCCCAGCCGTCGCGATTCGGAGCGGCGGCACCGCCGGCGGCCGCCGGCGAGCGCGACGCCAGGCAGCCCGGGCACCACCACGTCGCGGACGCCGCCGACGGCCACGCCGGCGCCGCCGAGACCGTGGCCCAGCCGGTCAAGGTCGACAACGACCTGTACGTCCGCGACTACTCGCGCTGCATTCTCTGCTACAAGTGCGTCGAGGCGTGCGGCGAAGACGCCCAGAACACCTTCGCGATCGCCGTCGCGGGCCGCGGCTTCGATGCCCGGATCTCGACGGAGTTCGACGTCGCCCTCCCGGAATCGGCGTGCGTCTACTGCGGCAACTGCATCGGCGTGTGCCCCACGGGCGCGCTGATGTTCCGCTCCGAGTACGAGATGCGCGAGGCCGACACGTGGGCGCCCGAGGAGCAGACGGTCACCGACACGATCTGCCCCTATTGCGGCGTCGGCTGCACGCTCTCGCTGCACGTCCAGGACAACCGGATCGTCAAGGTCACGTCGCCCGCCGACGCCTCGGTGACCGAGGGCCACCTGTGCGTGAAGGGCCGCTTCGGTTACGAGTTCGTCCAGCTGCTGCCCAAGGGCTCGAGGCTTCCCGGGGACCCGCCGCCCGCGTGAGGCGCTGATGCGCGCCGCCCTGCTCGCCGCTGCCGCGGGACTGCTCGCCCTGTCCGTGCTGGTCCAGCAGGTCGTGCATGCCCAGACCGGGCCGCTCCCGCTGGCGAGCGTGTTCGCGATCCATCTCCTGGTGCTGGCGGGCATCCTCGCGGTGCTCGCGATCATCGCGTCGTTCCGTTCCGGGCGGGCCGGCGCGTGGACCCGGCTGGGATCCGTCGCCGTCATCGTCGTCGTGCTGGTCCTCGCGGGTGGCGACCTGTGGTCCTCGCCCGACGACCCGGGATCCGATGACGCCGTCACCGTCCTGTCCTGGAATCTCGAGATGGACTCGAAGCCGCCGTCGGCGGCCGTGGCCGGCATCGCGGACCTCGAGGCGGACGTCGTCGCGCTCCAGGAGCTGACGCCGGAGTTCGCGGCGGCCATCGCGGACGACGCCACCCTGCGCGCACGCTATCCATACCGGCTGCTCGACCCGCGGCCCGGCCCCGACGGGCTCGGCATCCTGTCACGCCTCCCGCTGCTCGATCGTGACCAGCTGACCACCGTCCGGAGCCTGCGGGCGGGCCTGCTGCTGCGCGATGGGCGCACGGTCGAGCTGTTCGACGTCCACGCTCGCCGGCCGCTGTACCGGACCGTCGGGCCGGTCCCCGTCGCCCTCGACAGCCGCTGGCGCGACGAGGACGCGGTGGCGCTCCGGGAGGCCCTCGACGGGCTCGACGATCCCGGCTCCGCCCTCGTCGTGGGCGACCTCAACGGCACCAGCCAGGAGCCCGGGCTGGCGAGCCTCGAGCAAGGGCTCGTGGATGCCCACGAGGCCGCCGGCGTCGGTCCCGGCTTCACGTGGCGACCGGACGCGCTCGAGCCGCTGGGGATCGGCGTGCTGCGAATCGACCACGTCCTGTCGGGGTCGTGGCTCCGCCCCGTGGCCACGAACGTCGACTGCTCCGCCGTCGGCGACCACTGCCGCCTGGTCGTCCGGCTCGAGATCGCGCCGCCGGTGAGCGGAAGCTAGGCGCTCGGCGCCGGATCGAGCCCGACCCGCTCCGGGTGCGTGTAGACGTTGAACCCGTCCCCGCGCAGGAAGCCGACCAGGGTCAGGCCCAGCCGCTCGGCCGCCTCGACCGCGAGGTCCGACGGCGCAGAGACGGCGGCCAGGATCGGCACCCCGGCGACCGCCGCTTTCTGGACGAGCTCGAAGCTCGCCCGGCCCGAGACCAGGACGACCCGCTCGTGCAGGGGCAGCGCCCCCGCCAGCAGCTGGCTGCCGACCAGCTTGTCGAGCGCGTTGTGGCGGCCGACGTCCTCGCGCAGCGCGAGGAGCGAGCCGTCGCGGTCGAACAGGCCGGCCGCGTGCAGGCCGCCGGTCGCCTCGAACACCGCCTGCGCCGCCCGCAGCCGGTCGGGCAGGGCGAGCAGGGTCGCGCCGGGCACGACCGGGCCGGCCGGGATCGGGTCGCAGCGGACCTCGATCTCGTCGAGCGATGCCTTGCCGCAGATGCCGCACGACGCCGTCGCGACGAAGTGGCGCTCGGCCACCCGTGAGGCGTCGAATGGGCGCGCGAGGTGGACGATCACCTCGTCGTCCGGCTGCGCGTGCGTTGCCGGGTCGCCGCGGGTGATCGCGGTGATGGCGTGCTCGTCGTCGATCAGCCCCTCGGTGCGCAGGAAGCCGACGGCCAGCTCGTCCTCGTGGCCCGGGGTCCGCATCGTCACCGCGACGTCGACTGGATCCTCGCCGGGCCCGCAGGCGCGGATCGCGAGCGGCTCCTCGCCCGACAGGCGGTCCTCGCGTACCTCGACCCGTCCGCCGCGGACGGCGATGACGCGGGCATGCGACGCCTCGCGCGGCGTGGGATCGATCGACTGGGTCACGCGCCGGAATCTACCCGCGGCCCGGGCGGTGGGCCGGTCAGGGACGGGTGACCTTCACCAGCCGGAGCGTCTCGTCGCCGCCCGAGATGTCGCGCTCCATGACCTCGCCCAGGCCCTTCACGTAGGTCTTCTCGCTGACGACACCCGGTTCGAGCGGCGTCCACTCGCCGGTCACCAACGCACCCTTGTACGTGCCCGCGGGGACCGTGACCCGCGTGGACGTGAACATGACGACGAACCAGTCCTCCGCCTGGCCCGGGAACTGCTCCTGGGCAAACGACTGGCCGACGGCCGGTTGCGCGGGCATGAAGACCCCGGGCAGCGCCCCGTCGACGCCGGCCTCCCACGAGCCCTCGGTACTGACGACCTTGCCCTTCCGATTGAGCTCGGCGGTGGCCTCGCCGAAGTACCAGACGTTGCCGTCGGCATCCTGCGCGTACCAGTCCTGGGTGCGCTCGGAGACGACACCGCGGATCCGCACCGTGTCCCTGATCACGGTGCACGTGACCCCGGCGACGACCCTGGTACCCGTCGTGACCGCGTAGGTGTCGGTGGTGGGCTCGCCGCCGGTCGTGCCCACGTAGTGGAAGGTGGTGCCCGGGATCAGCGGGTACCACGGGTTGTTGACGGTCGCGACGAAGCTGGCGGGGTCGAAGGCGGGCATGGTGCCGGCCTCCGCGGAGGCGGCCGGCGAGGGCTCGACCGAGGCGCCGGCCGAGGTTGGCGCGGGGCTCGCCGGTACCGATGGCGCGCTGACCGTCACCTGCGTGGGGCCGCTGTTCAGGCCGCATCCGGCCACCAGCAGCACGCCGAGGATGGACTGGCTCACCAGGGTCCGGCGCATGGCATTCGCTCCGCACGCGATTGCGTTGTTGCCTTCGCTGGCTTGAGGCATCCGCGGGGCCGAAGGTTTCACCCGCGGCAGCGTGGAGACGATACTGCGGGCATGGCCGACACCTCCGAGCGCCTCGACGGCGAGGCGAGAGCGTTCGTCGTCGCGGCGCGGAGCGCCACGCTCGCGACGATCGCGCCGGACGGCCGCCCGAGGCCGGTCCCCGTGTGCTTCGAGCTCGTCGCGCAGGACCTGTGGATCGCGATCGACGACAAGCCCAAGCGCTCGACCGACCCGATGGGCCTGGCCCGGGTCCGGGACATCCTCGAGCGGCCGGCGGTCTCGTTGCTGGTGGACCGCTGGGACGAGGACTGGACCCGTCTCGGCTGGGTCCGCATCGAGGGCCAGGCGGTACGATCGTCTCTGCTCGGTCGCCCGGGCACGAGGCCGCGATCGCGGCCCTGCGGGCGAAATACCCGCAATACCGTTCGCACGGCCTCGAGGAGCGGCCCGCCATCAGGGTCGCGATCCGGCGCGTCGTGACCTGGGGCGACGTGTCGCGCTGACCTGAGTCGTGAGATGGCTCATTCGAATGGCCCGCATCGCGCATTTCGTAGGAGTGACCGCCTGATCGCGCCTTGAGCCATGGGATGACGACATGGGGCGCTTGTGTGCGCTGTACGTCGGTTCACGGCCGGCGTCGAGGCCCAGAACGTTCCAAGATGCTGCCGTTGAGCAATGAGAGTGCTACGACGGCGGGCGGAGCCCTGGGTCGGGACGACGGCGGGCGGGCCCGGGGTCGGGACGAGGGTCAGGCTCCGTCGACCTCGTCGAGGAATGCGAGCAGCGTCTCGGTGAACCACTCGGGCCGCTCGAGGTTGGGCATGTGGGCGACGTCCGGGAGGTCGATCCGCCGTGCCCCCGGGACGGCCGCCATGAGCAGGTCCGCGGCCTGGGCGGTGGCCGAGACGTCCAGCTTGCCGACGATCACCAGCACCGGGACCCGGATCTCGCCCAGGCGCCCGATCGCCGGCGGGTCGAGCAGGACGGTGTCGCCGTAGGGCTTCTCCTGGACGTACGTCGCGTACGCCATCGTTCGCACCGCGTCGCTCGCCGCGGCGGGCGCCCGGCCCGCCGGCTGGCCGACGCCGTCCACCCAGATGGCGACGTCGAGGTCGGCGATCGCCGCCCAGTCCTTCGCCGCCGCGAGCGGCTCTTCGCGCTCGAACAGGGCGCGCTCCTCGGGGGTGTCCTCGCCGTCGAACCCGCTGATTCCACCGCAGACCCAGACGAGCCCGGTGACGCGGTCCGGGTACTCGAGGGTCGTGTCCGTCGCGATCGATCCGGCCCGCGAGCAGCCGACCAGCACCGCGCGGTCCAGGCCCGCGGCGTCCATCACGGCGACCAGGTCGGCGCGGTTGGAGAAGCGCGTGTCGATCACGTCGGCCCCGCCGAATCCGCGCAGGTCGTAGCGCGCGACCCGATGACCCGCGATGAGCGCGTCCCATTGCGGATCCCATTGGCGCATGTCGGCGATCCCGGCATGGGCCAGCACGACCCCGGGGCCGTCGCCGGCCACCTCGAACGGGAGCCGGCCGCCGGCCACCTCGGCCCAGCCCCGGCTCATCGCGGTGCCTCCCTGTCCACGTACACGGCCGAACCCATCGGCCGCAGACAATGGGTCGACGACATCGCCTGGAGATAGCCACCCGCGTTGAGAATCGCGACGACCTCGCCCTCGGCGACGTCGGGGAACGGGTAGTCCTCGGCGAACACGTCGCTCGCCTCGTTGATGTGGCCCGCGACGGTCACCCGGTGCGTCCGGTCGCGCAGCGGCCCCCGCACCGGGACGATCTCCTGCTCGTAGCGGTAGATGAAGTAGGCGCAGTTGACGTTCCAGCCGATATCGAGCCCGACGAACTCCGTGTCGCCGCGGCGCTCGACGGTCACGACCTCGCCCAGCAGCACGCCCGCGTCCTTCATCACGAAGTCGCCGGGCTCGAACGCGGCCGTCAGGCCGTACGGGCCGAGGTGCGACGCCACGACCCGCGCGTAGGCGTCGAGGTCGACCGGCCGCTCGCTGTCGCGGGCGACGCGGCCCAGGCCCCCGCCGACGTTGACCTCGCGGATCGGAAAGCCGGCCTCCAGCAGCCGGTCCAGGTACGCGATGGCGCGCTCGAGGGCCGCCTCGAAGCCCTCGAGCTGATCCCCGAGCCATCCCGACCCCGCATGGAAATGGAGGGTGTCCACGACGAGCCCGTGCCGGCCGATGGCGGCGAGGGCGTCGTCGAAGCGGTCGTCGGCCACGCCGAACTTGGTCGGCCGGTCGCCGGCGTAGGACAGCTTGTCGGTGTACCCCGCGCCCGCCCCGGGATTGATCCGGATCCCGATCGTCCGACCCGGCGAGCGCCGGCCCAGCCGCTCGATCTGGCTGACGGCGTCGAGGTTGATCCGGATCGGATGGGCGAGCAGGACGTCGAGGTCGCGCTCGGACACGTTGGTGCCGGTGTGGCTGATCTCGCCGGGAAGCCAGCCGTTGGCGAGCGCGTGCAGCACCTCGCCCGGCGAACAGGCGTCGATGCCCACGCTGCCGGAGTCACCAGGTGCCCCGAGGTCGCGCAGCACGGCGAGGATTTGTGGGTCCGGACATGCCTTGAGCGCGAACCGGACGACGTGTCTGACGCCGGCCCGTTCCAATGCGCCCTGGAGCGATCGAACGTTCTCGACGGGCCGGGCGAGGTCGTACACGAACAGGGGCGTGCCGTGCGCGCGAACCAGCGCCTCGAGATCGGCCCCGTTCAGCGACAGGCGATCTCCCGCCACCTCGAGGCCGGGGCGGCGCCACCAGGTCGGGGCTGGGACGATGGCTTCGCCCAGGCCGGCCGTCACGTGCCGGCGGAGGGGCTCGCCGTCCGGCGTGTCGTGCGCGGCGCGCGCGCCTCCCGGGCGGCGATGATCGCTCGGCGAGTGACCGGATCCGCGAACGGGTCGGGGCCTTCCGCGATCGGGGTGCCGATCGCCGCGAGCAGGCGCTCCGTGGCGGCGGCGATGTCCTCGACCGCGTGCTGGAACGCGTGCTCGTTGCGGGCCGACGGCGTGCGGAACCCGCTGATCTTGCGGACGTACTGGAGGGCGGCGGCTTCGGCCTCGCCCGTGGTTGCGGCTCCGTCCTCGTCGCCTCGGCGGAGCTGGCGAATGCTGCGACACATGCCACCAGCGTACCGCCGTGGCCGGGCGCGGGTCAGGGACGGATCTGAATGGCCTCGATCGCACCCAGGGCGCCGAACGCGCCGGTCATCGCGACGAGCGTCATCGAGGACGCGACCGCCGCGACCACGACGAGCGCCCCGACGTGGATCGTGGCCTGCCGGCGACCCATGCGCGCCGCCCGCCGCACGAGGATCGCCACGACCACGGCGACCGGGAGCGTCACCGCCCCGCCGACCACCTCGGCGTAGCCGATGACCGCCGCGGCGACGACGAGTCCGCGAATCGCTGAGTCGGCGCCCGACAGGATCGCGCTGCCGAACCCGAAGACGAGGAACAGCCCGGCGATCCAAGACCGACCACGGGTCGATCATGAGGCGCGGCGGATGCTCAGGCCTTGAGGCTGATGGTCCCGGCCTGGTGGTCGACGACGATCGGCAGCTCGGCGAGCGGCGTGTTGGTCGGGCCGCCCAGCACGGCGCCGTGGTCGGCGGCGTCGAAGGCCGCGCCGTGGCAGGGGCAGAGCAGCACGCCGTCGCCCGCGTCCCAGTCGACCCGGCAACCCTCGTGCGTGCAGGTGGCGTCATAGGCCACGTAGCTGCCGTCCGGGAGCTTCACGATGATCCCGGGGTCACCCGCGGGGAGCGGTGCCGGCGCGTTGGCGGGGATCCGGATGCGTGCCGAGCCGCGGCTATCCACGGCCGAGACAGATGCGACGGTCATGCCGCTGGGTCGGAACGTCGTCGCCGGGCCGCTCGGCGCCGCGGAGGGCCCGGTGGCCGGCGTGCCGTCGAGGCCGGCGCCGACGCCGTCCGAGGCCCCGTCGCCCGTGGAACCACCGAGGTCCTCGCGTTCAGGCGACCGCACCAGCCCGAACGGCACGGCGATCGAGGCCACGACCAGCGTCACGGCCCCAAGGACGCCGGCCTGGAGGAGCTGCCGGCGCCCGGGCGACGGCTCGAGCACCGTCCCGCGCGGCGGCCGTATGGTCCGCCCGTCGATGCTGGCCCGGGCCGATCCGTCGGCGACCGATTGACCGATGCGCCGGATCGCCGAGGGCACGACCAACCCCCCGTCACCGGCGAGCGCAAGCGTGATCCAGCCGAGCGCATATGGCAGGTCGGGGCCGAAGTAGTACGGGCGTGTCGTCCACGACGCCGTCAGCCAGAACAGGATGGACAGGGCCGCCCCACCAACGGCGGCGACGCGGAACACCAGGCCGGTGAGCGCCCCGAGGCCGATGGCGATCTCGGCCAACGCGATCGCGAACCCAAGCGGGACGGCCAGCGGCTCGACCGGCCGGACCAGGAAGGCGATCGGCGAGACGCGGGCGAACTCCGTGAGCTGGCCCTGGATGGACGACGGATTCGCCGCGTCGAAGAAGCCGGGATCGAGCAGCTTGTCGAGGCCCGCGTATACGAAGGTCACGCCGAGGAAGATTCGGAGCGGGAGGACGGCAACGGCCGGGACCGTTGCCGCAGACAGCCGATCCCGGAGCGAGGTGCCCGGTTCGTCGTCGATGTCGGCACCCGCGCGCGATGTCGTCAGGGGCGTCTGGACCTGGGAGGTGTCGGCGGCGCGCCGCGACCCTCGCCTGCGCCGGCTCATCGCGAGGCTGCGTTGGGGGCGGCGGCCACGGAGTCCTCCGTCATGCGGGCGAACGCGGGCTTGGGCCGGCCCGTACGAACGATAGCGCCGTTGGGCGGGATGGGTGCCGTCGCCGCCTCAGCCCGGGAGCTCGTCCGGGAACAGTGGCTGGACCCAGATGCTCCACGGCTGCCCATCCGACTCGAGGGGGCCGCCGGCGGGCAGGCCCTGCAGCGCGGCGGACAGCGCGGTCGCCTCGGCGCCGGTCACGATGCCGGAGCGCAGGCCGTCGACGCCGAGGTTGGCGGCGGCCGGCGAGCCGAACGAGGCGAGGGGCGTCGCCAGCGGCCAGCTCGGCGCCGTCGAGGCGCCCGAGGCCGAGGCGTCCGGTGTCGCCGGAGCCGTGAACACCCGGTACCCCTGCGGCCGATAGGGCTCGGCCGCCGCGACACTCGATCCCCACGCCGTGTGCGGATCGACCAGCCGCTGCGAGGAGCGCGAACGCCCGGGCGGCCGGGTCTGCCGACGCGCCCGGAGCCGGTGAACCGCTCGGCGTGTCGCCGCCCGGCGCCCCTGGCCCACCCGGCTCAGCCGGGCGACCGGAACCCCCGCCGGCCGCGAACCGGTTGACCACGAGGTCGCCATCGACGACGGTCGTGAACACCGTCGTCCCGGTGTCAGCCACGACCCCGCCACCCGCCTCCTGTGCGTCGAGGCCGGCCGTCGCGATCGCCTCCCGGATGGCGGCTGCGCCTGCCTCGCGGGTGTCGCGGACGTCGACCGGCGGGATGAGCGGCTGGGGGTCCACCGGCGCGCCCGGCGTGAAGATCCGTCCGTCGTCATCGACCACCACCGATGGCACCGCGCCGAGTCGCGCGACCGGGTTGATGAATCCGCCCTCGGAGGTGACCTCCAGCAGCAGCCCCGGAGCGGCCGCCTCGCCGGGTGAGGCCGATGCGCCGGATGTCGGGGACGGGGCCGATGTCGGGGTGGCCGCCGGCTGCGAGGGCGAGGAGCTGCCGCAACCGACGACGAGGACGGCCGTGGCCGCCGCGATGACCGGCTTCGCGATCCGGACGGGGACGGGCATGTGACGCTCCTGGCTGCCACGGCCGCGCCGTGCTGGGCTCAAGACGCCGCCGGAGATCAGCAGGTTTCCAGGCGCAGGCCTTCAGCGTCCGCCCCACCGCCATTCGATCGAGCCTGTGTAGCAGTGGTCGAGGTAGTCGCACAGCCCGCGCGACATGTCCCACTGGCGTCCGGCCACGTACGGGCCGCGGTCGATGACCGGGACCGTGATCTGGCGGCCGTTGGCGGGGTTCCGGAACGTGACCAGCGTTCCGCACGGCAGCGTCCGGTGGGCCACGCCCATCAACGCCTTCGTGTACGTCTGCCCACACGCGGTGCCCGAGCCGAAGAACGCGGACCCGTACCAGCTGATGTTGCTGTCGTAGCGCCAGTAGTTCTTGTTGAACACGCCCGCCCTGGCGCCCGGCTGGTCGACGGACGTGCGGCGCGTCGGCACCTTGGGCCTGCCCGGCTCGAGGAACGTCGAACCGGCTCCAAGCCAGCCGGCCGAGCGGGTCGCCGTGTCGAGTTGCGGAATTGACGTCGCCGCAGAACCGGCGGGCGACGAAACCGGGACGGCGTACAGGGTCGCCGAATCGATCTGCCGGGCGGAGCTCGGGGCACTCGAGCCCGCGGGTTCGGGTACGGCGACCAGGGCGGACGCGGCCATGAGAGCCGCGATCGCGACGATGAACCTGGTGCGCACGATGTCTGGTCAGGCTACCCGGGGGTGTCAAGCCCACTGCACGCAACTGCCATGTGGTGTGTGGTGCCGTTGATCAGGGTCGCCTCAGGGCAGGCGCCACTCGATCGTGCTCGTGTAACAGTTGCGCAGGTACTCGCAGGTGCCCCGGGAGAGGTCGAACGGGCGTCCGCTGACGTATGGCCCGCGGTCGATGACGCGCACCGTGATCGACCGCCCGTTGTTCGGGTTGCGCAGCGTCACCCGGGTCCCGCACGGCAGGGTCTTGTTGGCCACGCCCAGGATCGTCCGCGAGTAGGTCTGGCCGCATGCCGTGCCCGAGCCGTAGAACCCCGGGCCGTACCACGAGTACTCGGCGGTGCGCCAGCGCGAGGTGACGACACGGATCGGCTTCGCGGCTGGCTGGTGACTCTTCGGACGCGAGGTGGGCGTGCTCGCGCCGCCTGGCTCGAGGAGCAGGGCATCTTCGCTGAGTCGGCCGGCCGCGATTGGACTGGCAGCAGTTGAGTAGTTCGTCGTCACGGCTGACATCGGTCGTTCGAGGGTGAGTGGGCCCGCGAGGGGCCATCTCGATCGTCCGCGCAGCGCCGGGTGCCATGGTGGAGGCCGGATCGGCGAATGTGACCAGGGCGGCAACGGCGATGAGCGCCGGTGCCGCGACGAACAGCCTGGTTCGCACGGTGTCGGCCAACGGTAGGCTGGATTCCGTGTCGTCACGGGCTCGTATGGGTGGCTGGAGGTTTCGTTAGCGTGACGAATGCCCGACGTCCGAACGGCCCCGACGGGGAGCGATCGATCCAGATCGTCGGCGCGCTCGACCTCCGTCGCACGCTCGGGATTCACCGTCGCGGGCCGGGAGATCCGTCGCTCCGCTTCGAGGCTTCGGGTTCAGCGTGGCGTGCGTCCCGGACCCCGGAGGGCCCGGTCACCCTGTTCCTCGAGGCACGCGACGGCGTCCTTCGGGCGCGGGGCTGGGGCCCCGGAAGCGCGTGGGCGCTGGCGCGGGTCGAGGGGCTGGCGGGTCTGGACGACGATCCGGCGGCGTTGGTGCCGAGGCACCCGGCGGTGGAGCGCGCGGCAGGCCGGTTGCGTGGGCTCCGGATCGGGCGCTCGGGCAACGTGCTCGAGGCCCTCGTGCCGGCGATCCTGGAGCAGAAGGTGATCGGCGAGGAGGCGCGGCGGGCCTGGGTGGGGCTCGTCCGCCGCTACGGCGAGGACGCCCCCGGTCCGCCGGGACTGCGCCTGCCGCCGACGCCGGAGACGCTCGCGGGGCTGCCGTATTACGCCTATCACCCGTTCGGCGTGGAGCAGCGCCGGGCAGACCTGATCCGGGCGGTATCGCGATCCGCACCGCGCCTGGAAGCCCTGGTCGGCGAGGCATCGGCACCCGATGGCGATCCGGCGCGGGCCTACGGCGTGCTGCGCCGGTTCCCGGGGATCGGCCCGTGGACCGCGGCCGAGGTCGGGATCCGCGCGTTCGGCGATGCCGACGCCGTCAGCCTCGGCGACTTCCACCTGCCGTCGATGGTGTCGTGGGCGCTGGCCGGCGAGCCGCGGGGAACGGACCAACGGATGCTGGAGCTGCTCGAGCCGTACCGCGGCCAGCGCGGCCGCGTGCTCCGGCTGCTCGAGCTGTCCGGCGGCGGGCCGCCACGGCGTGCTCCGCGCCTCTCGCGCCAGCGGATCGACGCCATCTGACGCCCCGCTGGGCCACATCGTCGGCATCGGCCTTCGGCCTGTCCCACGCTCGGGCGTACACTGCCCGTCCGATGTCGACCGTCGCGCCCCGGACGCCGTTCTCGCGAGCGACCCGGATGGAGCGCCTGCCAGCGCTGCTCCGGGATCGGATCCTCGTGCTCGACGGGGCGATGGGCACGATGATCCAGCGCTACCGGTTCAGCGAGGCCGATTTTCGGGGCGAGCGGTTCGCCGAGCACTCCAGGGACGTCCGCGGCAACAGTGACCTGCTGTGCCTGACCCGCCCGGACGCCGTGCGCGAGATCCATGCGGCCTATCTCGCCGCCGGCGCCGACATCATCACCACCAACTCGTTCACCGCGACCCGGATCGCGCAGGCGGACTACGGCATGTCCGACATCGCGGGCGAGATCAACGAGGCCGCCGCGCGTCTCGCACGCGAGGCCGCCGATGCCGCCGAGGCCGCGGACGGGCGCCCGCGCTACGTGGCCGGCTCCCTCGGTCCCACCAACCGCACGGGCTCGATCTCGCCGGACGTCAACGACCCCGCGGCCCGCAACGTCAGCTTCGCCGAGCTGGCGGCCGCCTACCGCGAGGCGGCCGAGGGCCAGGTCACGGGCGGGGCCGACCTGCTCCTGGTCGAGACGGTCTTCGACACCCTCAACGCGAAGGCCGCGATCTTCGGGATCGAGGAGACGTTCGAGGCGCTGGGCAGGCGAATCCCGATCGTCGTCAGCGGGACGATCGTCGACGCCTCGGGACGCACGCTGTCGGGCCAGACGCTGGAGGCGTTCTGGACCAGCATCCGCCACGCGAACCCGATGCTTGTCGGCCTCAACTGCGCGCTCGGGGCGAAGCAGCTGCGCGAGCACGTGGTCGAGATGAGCCGGCTGGCCGACGTGCCGCTCGTGGCCTATCCCAACGCAGGCCTCCCCAACGAGCTGGGCGGGTACGACGAGACCCCGGACCAGACGGCCACCGCGCTGGGCGAGTGGGCGCGGGCGGGACTGATCAACCTGGCGGGCTCGTGCTGCGGCAGCACGCCCGAGCACACGGCGGCCATCGCCGCGGCGGTGGCGGGCGTCGCGCCGCGCGTCGTGCCTGGCCGCACCCATGCGACCCGGCTGGCCGGGCTCGAGCCGCTGGTGATCCCCATGCCGGGCGGCGCGTTCGTCAACATCGGGGAGCGGACCAACGTCACCGGCTCGCGCCAGTTCGCGCGCCTTATGACCGGGATCAATGGCGAGGGACACGCCAACGGGGCTGCGGCGAAGGCCGAGGACGACGCCGTCGCCGTGGCGCGGGACCAGGTCGCCAACGGCGCGGTGATCCTGGACGTGAACATGGACGAGGCGATGCTCGATGGCGTCGCCGCGATGACCCGCTACCTGCGCCGGCTGGGGTCGGAGCCGGACATCGCCGCCGTGCCCGTCATGGTCGACAGCTCCAAGTGGTCGGTCATCGAGGCCGGGCTGCAGCAGCTCCAGGGCCGGCCGGTCGTGAACTCGATCTCGCTCAAGGAGGGCGAGGCGGAGTTCATGCGCCAGGCGACGCTGTGCCGCCGGTACGGGGCGGCCGTCGTGGTCATGGCCTTCGACGAGGACGGCCAGGCCGACTCGGTGGACCGGCGGGTCGCGGTCCTGACCCGCGCCTACCGGCTCCTCACCGAGCAGGCGGGGTTCCAGCCCGACGAGATCATCCTCGACCCCAACATCTTCGCGATCGCAACGGGCATCGAGGAGCACGCGCAGTACGCGATCTCGTTCTTCGAGGCCACCCGGCGGCTGAAGGCCGAGCTGCCCGACGCCCGGATCAGCGGCGGCGTGTCCAACGTGTCGTTCGCGTTCCGGGGCAACGACCGCGTCCGCGAGGCGATCCACGCGGTGTTCCTGTTCCACGCGATCCGCGCGGGCCTGGACATGGCGATCGTCAACGCCGGCGCCCTACCCCAGTACGACGACATCGACCCCGAGCTGCTCGAGCGGGTCGAGGACGTCGTGCTCGACCGCCGGCCCGATGCCACCGACCGGCTGCTCGAGATCGCCCCGCGCTACGCGGGCGGCGCGGCCGTGACGCGCGCCGCCGACGACCTCGGCTGGCGTGAGCTGCCGGTCGACGAACGCCTCACCCACGCCCTCGTCGAAGGCATCGACGCGTACATCGTCGAGGACACCGAAGAGGCGCGGCTGGCGACCAAGCGCCCGCTCGACGTCATCGAGGGACCCCTGATGGCCGGCATGAACGTGGTCGGCGACCGGTTCGGGTCAGGGCGGATGTTCCTGCCCCAGGTGGTCAAGAGCGCGCGGGTGATGAAGAAGGCGGTCGCCCACCTGATCCCGTACCTCGAGGAGCAACGGGAGGGCACAGGACGGCGAGCCGGCACGATCGTGATGGCGACGGTCAAGGGCGACGTGCACGACATCGGCAAGAACATCGTGGGCGTCGTCCTCGGCTGCAACGACTACGAGGTCATCGACCTCGGGGTGATGGTGCCCGCGGCCCGGATCCTCGAGACCGCCCGCGAGACGAACGCCGACCTCATCGGGCTGTCCGGCCTGATCACCCCGTCGCTGGACGAGATGGTCCACGTCGCGTCCCTGATGGAGGCCGAGGGGATGCGGACGCCGCTGCTGATCGGGGGCGCGACGACGTCCCGGCTGCACACCGCGGTCAAGATCGAGCCCGCCTACTCCTCGCCCGTGGTCCACGTCGCCGACGCGTCGCGCGCCGTCGCCGTCGCCGGATCGCTGGTCGATCGCGACGGGCGGGAGGCGTACGCGGCTCGAATCCGGGTGGAGTACGAGCAGGTCCGCGAGGAGCGGGCGAACCGGCGTGACCGGGAGACCCGCCTGACGCTCGACCAGGCCCGCGCCAACCGCCTGCAGCTCGACTGGACCCAGGCGCCGCCCCGGCCGTCGTTCCTGGGCGTCCGAACCTTCGAGGACTACCCGCTGGCCGAGCTCGTCGAGCGCATCGACTGGACGCCGTTCTTCGCCACCTGGGAGCTGCGCGGTGCGTGGCCGACGATCCTCGCCGACCCGAAGGTTGGGCCGGTCGCCCGCGACCTGCACGCCGACGCGACGTCCCTGCTCGCCCGCATCGTCGACGAACACCTGCTGACGGCATCCGCCGCGGTCGGGTTCTGGCCGGCCAACGCGACGCCCGACGACGACATCGTCGTGTTCGGCGACGAGGCGCGGACCACCGAGATCGCCCGCCTCCACGCCATCCGGCAGCAGATGTCGAAGCCCGATGGCCGGCCGAACGTCTCGATCGCCGACTTCGTGGGGCCGGCCGGCGTCGCGGACTACGTCGGGGCGTTCGCCGTCACGGCGGGCAAAGGCACGACAGATCTCGTGGCCGCCTTCGAGGCGGTCCACGACGACTACTCGGCGATCATGGCGAGGGCCCTGTCGGACCGCCTGGCCGAGGCGTTCGCCGAACGGCTCCACGAGCGGGTGCGCCGCGAGCTGTGGGGCTATGCGCCGGACGAGTCGCTGTCCAACGAGGACATCGTCGCCGAGCGCTACCAGGGCATCCGCCCCGCGCCGGGCTATCCGGCAACGCCCGACCACTCGGCCAAGCCCACGCTGTTCTCACTGCTCGACGCCGAACGAAACGCGGGGATCGAGCTGACCGAGTCGTGGGCGATGCTGCCCGCGGCGTCGGTGTCGGGGCTGTACCTGTGGCATCCGGACAGCCACTACTTCGGGATCGGCCGCATCGGCCGCGACCAGCTCGACGACTACGCGCGACGCGCCCGGGTGACCGAAGCCGAGGCCACCCGGCGGCTGCGACCCAACCTCGCGGACGACGCGACCGGCTGACCGTTCCGATCATCTGGCCGTCCTCGTTGGGGTGAGCCCACAGGGGCGTATCTTTGGGCTCCCATGCGCTCGCGCACAGCCGTCGTCGCCGTCGCTCTCGTCCTGAGCCTGCTGGCCCACGGTGGGCCGGCCGCCGCCTCGGATCCGGGTATTGCGACGTGGAATGGCGCGGATGCGGCCGCACGTCCGAGCGTGCCGGCTGCGGCCACGACGAGCGCGCGCACCTTCCGGGTCAACCTCGCCCGGCCGTCGGACTACGTCGCCCAGGCGAACTTCGTCCAGTGCGTCGGCGCCAGCGTCCAGATGATGCTCAACATCGCGAGGCGCGGCGCGGACCGCTCGGCGCGAACGCAGCACCGGCTCCAGGTCGAGGCCCGGGCGCTCAGCGGGCCGACCCCGCCCGGCTTCATCCGCCACGGTGCGAGCATTCGCGGCTGGGTGGCGAGCCTCAATCGCCGAGGGACGGGCCTGTACCGGCTGGTCGGCGCCGACACCCTGCAGGAGGCGATGCAGATCGCGATGGTCGCGATCCAGCAATACCGGCGACCGGTCGGCCTGCTGGTGTGGCGGGGCCGGCACGCGTGGGTGATGAGCGGCTACGTCGCGACGTACGACGCGCGGCACGGTGGCCGGCCGCGCGTCACCCGCGCCTACATCCTCGACCCGCTGCATCCGCATGGCTCGATCTGGGGGCCGAGCCCGACGCCCGGGACCTCGATCCCCGTCGCCGCGGTCGGGCGCCAGTTCGTCCGTCGCGAATTGATCGACACGACCAGCATCTGGGCCAGGTTCTGGCGCCTGATGCCGGGCTACGACCAGCTCAACGGCAAGTACGTGATGGTCGTCCCCATCGGGCCGGTCCCGCGCGGCTTCAACTGACGGCCGGCTCGATCCTGCTGGAGGCTCCCATGGCAACGCCGCAGTTCACCAAGTCGCCGCCGGAGCTGGTCGCCCGCTTCGATGCGGCGGCGGAACGGCATGCCGACGCCCAGCGCCGGAAGATGTTCGGCTACCCGGCGCTGTTCGTCGGCGGCAACCTCGCGACAGGGCTGTTCGCTGACACGTGGATGGTCCGGCTGGGGCCCGATGACCTCGAGGCCCTCGTCGCCCTGCCGGGGGCGGGGCCGTTCTCGCCGATGCCGGGACGGACGATGAAGGGCTACGCGACGCTGCCGCCGGACGTGGTCGCCGACGACGCCGCGCTGGACGGCTGGCTCGAGAAGGCGATCGAGTTCGCCGGAAGCCTGCCCCCGAAGTAGCTCATGCCCCTTCCCCGGCCGCCGCGCTACGGCGACGCTCAGCGGCGCAATGGCACTCGGAGTCGCCGTACAGCTCAGGATCGCGTATCCTCTCTCGACGCCCCATCGTCGGGCGATACCAGTACGGCACACTCGATCCACCACCCCGGCTGACACCGAGGCCGATCGCCGAAACCGTCGCAAGTTCCAGGAGTGGATCGAAATGAACGTCGACAAGACGCTCACCTGTGCCGACTGCGGCCAGAGCTTTACTTTCACTGCCAGCGAGCAGGACTTCTTTGCCGAGCGCGGGTTCACCGAGCCCCGCCGGTGCGCCACGTGCCGGGCCAACCGCAAGGCTGCTCGCAACGCTGAGGGCGGCGGTGGCGGCTATTCGTCCGGTGCCGGCTACTCGTCCGGCGGCGGCTACTCGTCCGGCGGCTACTCGTCGGGCGGCGGTGGCGGCTACGGCGCGAGCCGCGGTCCTCGCGAGATGTTCCCGGCGACCTGCTCGTCGTGCGGACAGGAGACCGAGGTCCCCTTCCGGCCCACGACCGGCAAGCCCGTCTACTGCAGCGCCTGCTTCGCGCAGCGAAGGGCCTGATCGCGTGACCGACGCCCCCAAGTCTGCGCAGCGGCTCCCGCCGCGGCGCACGACCCCCGGCCCGGATCCTCGCAAGCACCTCATCGCCGAGTACAAGCACCGCCTCCAGGAGGTCTGGTGCATCTGCGGCTGGACCGGCAGCTCGGCGTCGGTGAACGGCCGCACGTCCGACTGGAGCCGCCACGTGGCGGCATCCCGGGAGACCAGCTGACCCATCGCCCTGCGGGCCGCCTCCGGGCGGCCCTCGGGTGTTGGCCCGGACCAAGAGTCCGAGCCGGGCGATCAGCCTTCGCCCTTGAGGATCTCCAGGCCCTTCAGCAGTTGCGTATCGTCTGACTTCGCGAGCTGCGCCGGGGTCAGGCCCCGGATGTCGTCGGGCAGCAGCGGCGCCACGGTGTCGCCCAGGGCCACCTTGACGTCGGGCTCGAGACCCTCGTGCCAGATCGGGCGCCCGTCGCGGGTCAGCCAGCGCTCCACGCCGATGCGCAGGGACGATCCGTCCGAGAGGTCGAACCGGCCCAGGACCGTGCCCGTCCCGAACGTCTTCTCGCCCACCACCGTGCCGCGGTCCGCGTCCTGGATCGCGCCGGTCACGATCTCCGCCGAGCTCGCGGTGCCGCCGTCCGTGAGGACGACCAGCGGGAGCCCGGTCGCGAGGCCGCCCGGCTCGACCGGAACGTCCTTCTCCGTGCCGCTGGCGTCGATGCTGCGGTACACCGTCCCATCGCCCACGAACTGGCTCGCGACGCCGACGGCCTCGTTCACGTAACCACCCGGGTTGCCGCGCAGGTCGAGGACGACGGCCGTGGCCCCGTCCTTCTTCGCCGCCGTGATCGCGTCCTCGATCGCCTTGGTGGCGCCGGTCGCGAACTGGTCGAGACGGATCATCGCGATCGTGCGCCCGGGAACCATGGCCCAGCTGACCAGCGGCAGATCGAACTTCTTGCGCGTGATCGTCACGTCGAAGGGCTCGCCGGTGCCGCGCTTGATCGTCAGGGTGACGGGCTCGCCCTCGGGTCCGCGGACCTTGGACACCACGTCGTTGATGGCCAGGCCATCGGTGGATGTCCCGTCGACCTCGACGATGACGTCGCCGCGCTTGAGGCCCGCCGCCTCGGCCGGGGTGCCCGGGATCACGGATCGGATGATCGGACCCTTCGTCTCATCGGTATCGAGCTGGACGCCGATGCCCACGAACGTCCCTGACAGGGACTGGTCGACGGCCTTTGCCTCATCGGCGGTCATGAACGAGGTGTGGCCCTCGTCGCCGACCGCGTCGGTCATGCCGCGGATCGCGCCGTAGGCAAGGTCGCGGTCGTCGAGGTGCTTCGCGTCGACGTAGTTGTCCTGGATCGCCCGCCACGCTTCCTCGATGAGCGCGAGGTCGGCGGCGCCGGCGGCGCCGCTGGCGGCGGGCGCGCCGTTCGCGGTGCTACCGGCGAGACCGCTGTTGCCGACGGCCACGCCACCCGCGAACACGACGATCGCGAGGACCGGCGCGATGATCCCGATCACCCAGCGCGAGTACCCGGTCTTCCGGATGGGCTTGCCATCGGCGGCCGGCGGCGGCGGGGGCATGACCGGCCCGGGGATGACGCCGGGGATCGGCGGCTCGGCGGTCGCACGTTCGCTGGGAGGCGGCGCCGGGTCGGCGACGGAAGGCTGGGCGGGGTGCATGGGGTCGCTCATCATCTCTGGGCTTCAGGCGCGCGAGGACGCGGGCACTCAGGGCAGCATGATGCCTCACCCTTCAGGCCCGGTAGCGGACGGGTGAAGTTGCCTTACGACGGCGGGAGGGCGGATGCGCCCCCGACGGGGTCTCCGTCGAGGGCGCTGGGGTGGCGGAGCCGTCGATACCGGCGGCTCGCGGGAGGGCAGGATCAGTCCGGCCGGATGTTGTGGTTGGCGTGGAACACGTTGTCCGGATCCAGGCGTCGCTTGACCTGGACGAGCCGCTCGTACGTGGCGCCGGGGTAGGCCGCGTGCAGCCGCGACGCCGCCTCGTCGGCCAGGAAGTTCGAATACACGCCGCTCGACTGGCCGGCCAGGTCATCGAAGTACGACTCGGTATAGGCGCGGAGATCCTCGTACGGCGCCTCGCCGTGGGCGATGATCGAGGCCATGACGGGGGCGTCGCGGTGGGCGAACGCGGTGGCACTTGCGGGCACTCGAGCCGCTGCGCCGCCGAGGACGCGAAGCTGCGTCATCGCCAGCGAGCCGTTCGGGCCATGGTGGCGCTCGACGATCGCGTCGATGGCCGAGGCGTCGAGGTCGGGCATGAACGCCGAGCGGACCACGCCGGGGCCGGGCTGCTCGCCGGCGGCCGAGAGCTGGTACATGGCGGGGTAGGGCATCGGGCCGACCATGTCGGCGAGCGGCGTGGCGATGGCGCGCAGCGGGGCCATCGCCGCGACGCCGTCCTCGAGCGGGCCGGCGTGGACCGGCATTACGACGACCGCCGGCATGCCGACCGCCTCGGCCGGCACGAACGGCGCCGGGGGCAGGCCCATGATGAACGTGATCTGGGTCAGCTCGTCGGGCGCCGCCAGGGACGCGTCCACCAGGTCGCGTAGGACCTGCTGCGTGAGCGGGAGGACGAGCATGCCGCCGGTGACGACGTCGACCGGGTGCAGGCGGTAGCGGAACCGGGTAGCGATCCCGAAGTTGCCGCCGCCACCGCGGATCGCCCAGAACAGGTCCGGGTCCGAGCCTTCGCTGACGCTGAGGAGCTGGCCGTCCGCCGTCACGAGATCGACCTCAATGAGGCTGTCGATCGTGAGCCCGTGCTTGCGCGCGAGCCAGCCGATGCCGCCGCCGAGGGTCAGGCCCCCGAGACCGACGGAGCCCGTGTCGCCGAACGGCGTCGCGTACCCGTGCTCGTTGGCGGCCCAGGTGTACTCGCCGGCGGTAGCGCCGCCCTGGGCCGAGCCGATGCCGCGGACGGGGTCGATGTCGATCGCACGCATGGCGCCGAGGTCGATCAGCATGCCGCCGTCGATCGTCGAGTGGCCGGCCACGCTGTGGCCGCCGCCTTTGACTGCGATCTCGAGCTCGAGCTGCCGGGCCGAGGTCACGGCACGCGCGACGTCGATGGCGCTCTCGGGCCGCACGATCACGGCGGGTCGCCGGTCGTAGTGCGTGTTGTGGGCGCCCCGCGCCGCGTCATAGCCGGCGTCGCCCTCGACGAGGACGCGGCCGCCGACGGCCGCACGCAGCGCACGCAGGTCGGATCCTGGCAGGGCGGCCCCGGTGGTCGTCGCGACCTGGCTGGGAACGGTCGGTCGCGCGCTCGGGGCGGCGGGGGCGGCGGCGAGGTCCGGCATCGCGGTCGTCTCCTTGGACGGTCGGTAGGTTCGGGTCGATCGGGTCGATCGGGGTGATCGATGACCTGATCCTCGCCGGGCCGGCAGCGGGTGCCAGCGGACGAGCGATGCCAGCGTGGGGCGACGCCGGTCGGAGCGCGGCGTCGACGAATGACGATGGCGCGCCGCCGTTCGCGGCGGGTCTGGCAGGCCACACAATCGAGTCCTGGCGCTGCGTCTGGCGCCGTTCCCGTCCGAAACTGGCCTCATCAGGCCAGATTCCGGTTCGTGTGGGCTGCTGCCGGGACGCCCGGAGGCGCCTCGCCTCGACTTGCGGGACTGGCAGGTCAGCTGGCGCAGGGGAGGGCCGTCGTCAAGCGCCGGGCCGGCGCGGCGGCCGGGCACGGCGGCCGGGTCCGCGGCCCCGAACGAGTGTCAGACCGGCAGCAGGACCGCCACGATGCCGGCCGCGAGCCCCACGAGCAGGGACGCGACGCCGATCTGCATCGCGCGCGCCCGATCGCGTCGCCGCGCGTCCGCATCCTCGACCCGGGTCGTGTCGCCGACGCGGCCGAAGTTGAACACGCCGCGTGACCCGAACCCGGCGCAGAAGCGCAGCCAGGCCTGCAGGTAGCCCGATGCCGAGATGGCGGCCGGGATCGCGACGAGGAGCCGGGTGATCGGCGGGGCCCCGATGGCCACCAGGACGACCAACAACGCGATCGTCGCCACCAGACCGACGTGCCCGGCTCGGCGCCGGCTGGCGATCTCGGCGGGTCCGATGTTGCACACGCCGGGCTGGTAGTCGCCCACCGCGGAGACGGGGCCGGGCTGGCTGTCGGCGGCGAATTCCGTGCTCATTGGCGCCAGTCTACGCGTCATGCGAGAGGGGCTCCGTCGGCCGTCGGGACGCCCTCGCGGAGGGCCGCAGCATTGTGGAATCGCTCGTAACCGAGTACCGTAGAGGGGTCGCCGCCTCTTGTGGTGATGCTGCGTGGTCGACCCCCATCTCGAACGGGCCGTGCGTTGGCTCTTCGGTTCGGGAATTGGAAAGGGTCAGATTCATGACCAAAGGCACCATCAAGAAGGTCGTTTCCGACCGCGGCTTCGGCTTCATCAGCGCCGAGGACGGGAAGGAATACTTCTTCCACCGCGGCGGCCTCGTCGCTCCGCTCGACTTCGACCGCCTGACCGGCGGCGAGGCCGTCGAGTTCGAGGTTGAGGCGAGCCCCAAGGGCCCGCGCGCCGTCCAGGTGAGCGCGGCCTGACCAGGCCTCTCTCGCAACTCCGATTGACGGCGGCCGGCGGGCATCGCGCGACGGCCGCGTCAGTCATCGGGGCCGACCCCGGCAACAGGCCGGGCATCGATCCGGCTCCAGCGAACCCGCCCGCTGATCGGAGCCCCGCGATCGCGCTGACAACCTACGTTTCCACGTACGCGCCGCATCGTTGCGGCATCGCCACCTTCACGCACGACCTGGCGTCCTCCGCCGGCCATCACCAGATCGTTGCGCTGCACCCGGCGTCCGGACCGGCGACCTACCCATCCGAGGTCCGGCATCGCATCCGCCGCGACGCGCACCAGGACTACCTCGACGTCGCCGCCGCGCTGAACGCCTCGCGGACGGACGTCGTCTCGATCCAGCACGAGTACGGAATCTGGGGCGGCGATGACGGCGCCTACGTCCTCGACTTCGTCCGGTCGCTCCGTCGACCCGTCGTGACGACGCTCCACACCGTCCTCCGGCATCCGACGCCCGGGCAGCGCAGGATCCTCGCGACGCTGGTGGGAATGTCGGCCTCGACGGTCGTGATGTCGCAGGCGGCTGCTTCGATGCTGACCCGCGCCTACGGCGTCGACGAGAGCCGCCTCGAGATCGTCCCCCACGGCGTTCCCAACCTGCCGCTCGTGGACCCCGACACCATGAAGCCGCGGCTCGGGCTCGAGGGCCGCATGGTGATCCTCAGCTTCGGCCTGCTCGGTCCGGGCAAGGGCTACGAATCTGCGATCGCGGCGATGCCGGCCGTGGTTGCGGCCGTCCCGTCGGCGCTCTACGTGATCCTCGGGGCGACCCACCCCGATCTGCTGCTGCGCGAGGGCGAGGCATACCGCCACAGCCTCGAAGCCAAGGCCGCCGCGGTCGGGGCGACGGACGCCGTCCGGTTCGTCGACCGATTCGTCGGGCGAGTCGAACTCGGGACCTGGCTCGAGGCGGCCGACGTGTTCGTCACGCCCTATCCGAACCTCGACCAGATCGTCTCGGGGACGCTGTCCTATGCGATGGGCTCGGGCAAGGCGATCGTCTCGACGCCGTATGCCTACGCGCGGGAGCGCCTCGCGCATGGTCGCGGCAGCCTGGTCGCCGCCGGATCCTCGGAGGCCCTCGCGACGGCATTCATCGAGCTGCTCGAGGATCACGAACGTCGCCAGTCGCTCGGGCGACGGGCGTATGCCTACAGCAGGGGCATGGTCTGGTCGTCCGTCGGCGACGAGTACGAGCGCATCTTCGCCCGGGCCGCCATGCCGTCGACGCCAACCCCCAGGGTCCTGCCGAACCTCGCGGCCGTTGGTGGCTGACTACCCCCTGTATCCGGTCAGCCGGCGTTATCTCGAGACGATGACCGGCGAGCTCGGGATCTGGCAGCACGCGACCGGATCGGTTCCCAACGAGGCGTTTGGCTATTGCGTCGATGACGTCGCGCGAGCGCTCACGGTCGACCTCGCCCACGCTCGCGTGCTCGGCTGGGACGCGGTCAAGACGAGCGCCTGGCGGTCCCTCCACTTCATGCGCGATGCCTATGACCCCGCGAACGGCCGCCTGCGCAACTTCCGCGACGCGGACGGCCGGTGGCTCGCCGGAGAGGCGTCGCAGGACAGCTACGGGCGAGCGATGCTCGCGCTCGGCGGTGCGCTGGGCGTCCGGACCGGTGATGCCTTCGCCGCCAGGGCGCGTCTGCTGTTCGCCGTTTCCCTGCCCGCGTCCACGCGGCTGACGGCGCTGCGCGCGATCGCGTCCACGCTCCTCGGGTGCGCCTCCGCACTCGAATCCGACGACCTCGAGGATCCCCTACGGGCCGCCGCGGGCGAGGCACTCCGGCGGTTGACGGTCCCCCTCCGAACGGCGTTTGCGGCGAGCGCGACGACCTCCGGCTGGCCCTGGCCTGAACCTGTCCTCACGTACGAGAACCCGCTCCTGCCCCGCGCGCTCGTCGTGGCCGGTCGGCACACGGACGACGACGAGCTGACCCTGATCGGCCTCCGGGCCCTCGACTGGCTGATCGCCGTCCAGACGTCCAAGGAAGGATGGTTGTCGCCGATCGGCAGCAACGGGTTCTGGCCTCGCGACGGCGATCGGGCGCGATTCGACCAGCAGCCGATCGAGGCGACGGCACTCATCCTTGCGGCCGAGGTCGCGCTCCTGCACACCGGCGACTCGCGCTATCTCGACGCCATCGAGCGAGCCTACGCTTGGTTCCTGGGGGACAACGACGTCGGCGCCGCGATGGCCGATCCCATCCGGGGAGCCTGCTTCGATGGGCTCGAGCCCGCCGGCATGAACCGCAACCAGGGGGCGGAGTCCACCCTGATGTGGCTGACCGCCCTCGAGCGTGTCCGCGACATCCGGCGCGTCCCAGCCGTGGCACCATCGGCGGCGCCGACTCCGTCGGTCTCACCAATCCCGACCAGCCGAGGGACACGCTGATGGATGCCGACGCCACCGGCCTGTTCAACCGCCACGCGTCGAACCCGATCATCACCGCGAGCCACCTCCCGTATCGCGCCAACTCGGTGTTCAATCCGGGGGCGGCCCGGGTTGGCGAGGACACCGTCCTGCTGTTGCGGGTCGAGGACCTGCGCGGCATCTCACACCTCGGGGTCGCGCGCAGCCGGGACGGCGTGTCGGACTGGCGATTCGACGCCGCGCCGCTGCTCGCGCCCCATCCGGACGACCCGGCGGAGATCTGGGGCTGCGAGGATCCGCGCCTCACCTGGCTGCCGGAGCGCGAGGAGTGGGCGATCGCGTACACGGCGTACAGCCGCCTCGGGCCGCTCGTCTCGCTGGCGATGACGCGCGACTTCACCGACGTGCGCAGGCTCGGGCCGGCGATGCCGCCCGAGGACAAGGACGCGGCGCTGTTCCCGCGCCAGTTCGACGGCCGCTGGGTGATGATCCATCGCCCCACCCCGCTCCGCGGCGGCGCCCACATGTGGCTCTCCTACTCGCCCGACCTGCGGCACTGGGGCGAGCACACGATGCTGCTCGAGGCGCGCGACGGCGCGTGGTGGGACGCGGGCAAGATCGGCCTCGGGCCGCCGCCGCTCGAGACCAGCGACGGCTGGCTCCTGGGCTATCACGGCGTCCACCTGACGGCCGGCGGTCCCATCTACCGGATCGGCTTCGCGCTGCTGGATCTCGACGACCCGCGAATCGTGCTCCGCCGCACCGACGACTGGGTCTTCGGCCCGTCGGCAGACTACGAGCGCGACGGCGACGTCAACAAGGTCGTCTTTCCGACCGGCTGGGTGCACGATCCGGCCACCGGGACCCTGTCCATGTACTACGGCGCCGCCGACAACGTCGTGGCGCTCGCGACGGCGAAGCTGGCCGACGTGCTCGAGCACATGGCCCATGCCCCGCGGCCCGAGCACCGACGGGCCGGCGACAACGGCAGCTGGTAGGCCGGCCGGGACCCTGAACCGCCTGGGCTACGGACGCTCGCGCACGAGTCGCCGGGCGGCCCGCGTCGCACGCACGAAATGGCGCAGGTGGGCGACCGGCCGGATGTGGCTGGGCTCGCCCGCGTAGATCGTCGAGATCGGGACCCAGCCCATCGTCCAGCCGTTGCGGATGCAGACCGCGATCATCTCGACCTCGAACTCGAAGCCCGACTCCTCGCTGGCGAGCATCGCGGTCATCAGTCGCCGCCCGAGCAGCCGGTAGCCTGACTGGTTGTCGGGCACGTGCTGGCCGACCGCCCACGAGAACGCGGCGGTGCCCACGCTGTTGGACAGCCTCCGCACCGGCGGCATGCGGGCGAAATCGCGGCGGCCGACGATCAGCTCCGGGCGGGGCCCCGATGCGCCCGGCGCCGTGTACATGGCGATGAACCGCGGGATCTCCCCCGGATCGTGCTGGCCGTCGGCGTCGAGCGTCACCACGGCGACGCAGCCGTCCTCGAGGGCACGGGCGAAGCCCGCCCGGAGCGCCGCACCCTTGCCCTGGTTCGGGACCTGGCGGATGACCTCGGCGCCCGCCGCCTCGGCGTTGTCCGCGGTGTCGTCGGTGGAGCCGTCGTCCACGACGATCACCGGCATGTATCGAGCCGCCGCCTCGACGACCGCGGCGATCCTCGGGCCTTCCTCGTAGGCCGGCACCAGCGCGACCACGCGGGGCCGGTCGTCCGTCACGCGGCGGAGCCCGCCTGCGATGAGCCGCCGTCCACGACCTCGGCCCGCGCCAGGACCTGGTCCCTCGTCGCCGCCATGTTGTGGACCTTGCCGCCGTGCTCGATCGTCGCCGCCACGACCTCGTCCGCGGTGCCGGTGACCTCCCAGCCGCAGGCGCAGCTCGACCGCAGTCGCTGCTCGCTCATGCCGTCCTCCTAGCCCAGGTTCCGGAACGGTTCCGGCACGTACGTCGCGAGGGCCGCGTGCCAGGCCGGCGACAGCTCCTCGCGGACGACGGGATCATCCTCCGCCAGCCAGGCCAGGTGGCGCAAGGCGTGCTCGACGACCTGGTCCGTGGCGATGTCCCGGGGAGCGACTGTCGCCTCGGACCGGGCGAGGTCGGTGCGTGCCACCGGCCGGCTGTCCATCGCGTTGACCAGGCGCGGTTCGATGGCCACGAGGAAGCTGAGGATCACCGCTTCGCGATCGCGGCGCCACGAGGTGGAGTGCACGAGCATCGGGTCGCCGACGACGTCGCGGACGATGCGGTCGACGACCTCGACGGGGTGGTCGGTCGCGCCCAGCTCGAGCATCCACGGCGCGGCGCCGCACGGGCCAGTGAGCTCGAGAACGTCGCCGTTCAGCCACACGACGAAGACCTCGGCCTGGACCGGACCCTCCACGTCCCAAGGCGGCGGCATCGTCATCGCCGGATTATCGGCGTCCCCGGGGTGCCTGCCCCTCCCGGCGTGCCGCGTAGCATGGCGGCGATGGGTGCGGTGATCGACCTCAACGCCGATGTCGGCGAGTCCTTCGGGCCGTGGCCCATGGGCGCCGACGACGAGCTGATCCCGCTGGTCACGTCCGTCAACGTCGCGTGCGGGTATCACGCGGGCGATCCCGTCACGATCCGGCGCGCCGTGCGGCTCGCGATCGAGTCGGGCGCGGCGGTCGGCGCGCATCCCGGATACCCGGACCTCGTCGGGTTCGGACGGCGCGAGATGTCGCTGTCGGGAGACGAGCTGCAATCCATCGTGACCTACCAGGTCGGTGCCCTCGCCGCGCTCGCGAAGGTCGAGGGCGCGCGGCTGACCCACGTCAAGCCGCACGGGGCGCTCTACCACCGGCTCGCCGTTGATGCCGCGGCGGCCGACGCCGTCGCGACCGCCGTCGGGAAGCTGGATCCATCGCTTCGACTCGTGGCGCCGCCGGGCTCGGAGCTGGCGCTCGCCGCGACCCGCCACGGGCTCGGCTCGATCGCGGAGGGGTTCGCCGATCGCGTCTACGAGCCGGATGGCAGCCTCCGCTCGCGCGACCTGCCCGGCGCGCTCCACGAGGATCCGGCGAAGGCGGCGGGACAGGCCCTGTCGATCGCCAGGGACGGCGTCGCGACGGCGATCGAGGGCTCGACGGTTGCGGTCCCTGTGGCCACGATCTGCATCCACGGCGACACGCCGGGCGCCCGGGCCATCGCGATGGCCGTTCGCGCGGCACTCGCGGCGGCCGGCATCGAGCTGCGGGCACCCGGTGGCTGAGCGCCCGTCCGTGGCGATCGAGGCCGTCGGCGAGGCGGCGTTCATGGCGACCTTGGGCGACGATCTCGACCTCGAGACGAACGCCTGGGCCCACCGGGCGGCCGCGGCCCTCGACGCCGGACGGGCGTCGGTCGCCGGCGTCGGGCGACCCGTGCCCGGCCACGCGAGCGTGCTCGTCGGCTTCGATCCCGAAACCGCTGCCGCGTCCGTCGTTCGCGCGCTGCTGGCCGACGCGGTCGCAGGATCCCGCAATCGCACGCCGAGCGTGGAACGGGCAACGCACGACATCCGCGTCGCCTATGGCGGCGATGACGGACCCGATCTCGCCGAGGTTGCCGCGCGCTGCGGACGCACGGAAGCCGAGGTGGTCAGGCTCCACGCCTCGGTCGACTACTGGGTCCTCGTGGTCGGATTCGTCCCCGGATTCCCCTATCTCGGGCTGCTGCCCGCGGAGCTCGACCTGCCCCGGCGCGCGACGCCGCGCGTGCGGGTACCGGCAGGGAGCGTGGCGGTCGCCGGCCGTCAGACGGGGATCTATCCGGCGGCGACGGCCGGCGGCTGGCATCTCATCGGCCGCACCGACGCGCGCCTGTGGGACGCGGATCGCGCCGAACCCGCGCTGCTCGCGGCCGGCGACCGCGTCCGGTTCGTGCCCGCCTGAGGCCGGGCGGCGCGTGCTCGAGGTCATCGACCCCGGCCTGTCGCTCCTCGTCGAGGACCGGGGGCGGCCGGATCTCGCGCATCTCGGCGTGCCGCCGTCCGGGGCATGCGATGCCTGGGCGATGACCGCAGCCAACCTGCTCGCCGGGGCGCCCGAGGACGCTGCGGCCGTCGAGCTCACGCTCGGCGGTTCCGAGTTCCGGGTCGTCGAGTCATGCACCGTCTCGATCGCGGGTGCCGACCTCGGGGCCGAACGCGACGACGGTCGGCGCCTCGCCCCCGGCGCCGTCCATCTGCTTCGGGGCGGATCGAGCCTCCGCTTCGCCGGCGGACGGGCGGGCATGCGGGCATACCTCGGCTTCGCCGGTGGCCTCGCCGCCGAGCGGATCCTCGGGTCGGCGTCGACGTGGTCGCCGGGCGCGAGCGTCGGCGTGCTCGGGCGGGCGATGGCAGCGGGAGACCGGCTGGTTCCCGTTCGGCGAGGGGATCTGGACGCGACGGGCCGCACGTGGCCCGAGGCGGCACGGCATCCGGCGGCCGCGACCGGCCCGATCCGCTTCGTGCCCGGTCCGGACCTCCGCCACTTGCCGGTCGGCGCCTCCGGGGCATTCGCCGCGACGACGTGGGCCGCCGCCGCGGCCATCGACCGGATGGGAATCCGACTCGACGGCCCGGCAATGGAGGCGGGCGGCGAGATCCTGTCCCATCCGATGCCGCCGGGGGCCATCCAGGTGCCCGGCGACGGCCGCCCGATCGTGCTGCTGGTCGATGGTCCGACGATCGGCGGCTACCCCGTCATCGGCGTCGTGACGCGGGCAGAGCTGCCGAGGCTCGGTCAGGTCCGGCCGGGCGATCCGCTGACGTTCGCGCCACAGGATGCGGACGAGGCGCGACGAGCCTGGCGCGATCAGCGCGAGCTGCTCGCGTTGGCCACCGCGTCGATCAGCGCCGACCACCTGTGGACGCGCCTGGCAGACAACGCCGCAGGCTGAGGTCCAGCGCTCGCACAGCGGCGGGCGGGCGGGGCGCCGCGCGCGACATTCAGGTCGGGTTGAGACAAGGCACAGGTCTCGTCACCTGATGGGCGTTGTCAGCGACCTCTCATGAAGTCCCCGAAGCATCTGCGGAGCCGGTGGCGGAGCGTTGAGGAGTGCACGCCACCGGTGTAACCGAAGACCACGCCCGCCCAGGCGGGCCCCGGAGGCACCCGATGATCGAACCCGCCCGCGACGCCCGCCCGCCGCTGCCCACCGTGCGACCCGACGATCCGCGCACCGCGGCGGAGGCCGTCCTGTTCGAGATCCGACGCGTGATCGTCGGTCAGGACGCCATGCTCGAGCGGGTGCTCGTCGCCCTGCTGTCGGGCGGCCACCTGCTGCTCGAGGGCGTGCCCGGCCTCGCCAAGACGCTCACGATCCGGACGCTCGCCGACGCGCTCGACGCGTCCTTCCGGCGCATCCAGTTCACGCCCGACCTCGTTCCCGCTGACCTCGTCGGGACGCGGATCTACCGGCCCTCGACCGGCAACTTCGACACCGAGCTCGGCCCGGTGTTCTGCAACTTCCTCCTCGCCGACGAGATCAACCGCGCGCCGGCCAAGGTCCAGTCCGCGCTGCTCGAGGTGATGCAGGAGCGCCAGGTGACGATCGGCCGCGAGAGCCATCCCGTCCCGCGCCCGTTCCTGGTCATGGCCACCCAGAACCCGATCGAGTCCGAGGGCACCTACCCGCTCCCCGAGGCCCAGGTCGACCGGTTCATGATGAAGGTGGTGGTCGGCTACCCGAGCGCCGCCGAGGAGGCCACGGTCGTCGAGCGCTCCCTCCGGCCCGCGCCGGCCGTTCGCGCGATCCTCGATGCCGAGTCCCTCTCGGTGCTCCAGGCCGCGACGCCGAACATCTACGTCGATCCGGCGATCACTGCCTACGCCGTGTCGATCGTCGCCGCCACCCGCAATCCCGAGCTCGTCGGCCAGGGTGCGCTCAAGGGCTACATCGCCTTCGGGGCCAGCCCGCGCGGCTCGATCAACCTCGTCCACGCCGCCCGGGCGCTCGCCCTGCTGCGCGGACGCCGCTACGTCGTGCCCGCGGACATCGCCGACCTCGCGCCCGACGTTCTCCGCCATCGCATCGTCCCGAGCTTCACGGCGCTCGCCGAGGAGGTCACCCCGGACATGCTCCTGGCCAGGATCCTCCCCGTGGTGCCCGCCCCGCGGCTGATCACGGAGGAGCGGACGGCATGACCGCGCTCGCACCCCGGGTGCGGACGGCGGCCGAGCCGGGCCCCGGCCCCACGCCGGAGGCGCTCCTGCGGGCACTCGACCTGTCGATCGGGCGGCAGATCCGCGGCCTCGTCGCCGGCGAGTTCCGCGCCCGAGACCTGGGCGGTGGCACCGAGCTGGCCCAGGTCCGGCCCTACGAGCCGGGCGACGATGTCCGGCGCATCGATTGGAACGCCACGGCGCGCATGTCGACGCCGCACGTCCGGGTCCACGTGCCCGAGCGAGCTCTCACCTCGTGGCTGCTGCTCGACGTCTCGCCCTCGATGGCCTTCGGCACCGCGGACCGTCGCAAGACGGACGTCGCCGAGGGCGTCGCGATCGCCATCGGCCATCTGTCGACCCAGCGCGGCAACCGGCTGGGCGTGATCACCTTCGGCGGCCGCACCGACCGCCAATCGCGTCCCGTCGCCGGCCGGGCCGGCCTGCTGACGACCCTGGCCGCGGTCGAGCTCGAGGCGGACGCCCGGGAGACCGGCTTCAAGTCCCCCGAGTCGGCCATCCGGTTCGTCGCCCACGGCGCGCCCGCGGGCGGCCTCGTGGTGCTCGTGTCCGACCTGCGTGGTCCCCTCGACTGGCTCCCGCAGCTCGGCGCCGTGGTCCAGCGCCACAGCGTCCTCGTCGTCGAGGTTCGCGACCCCCGCGAAGACGCGCTCCCGGATGTCGGGGAGCTCAACCTCATCGACGCGGAGACCGGTCGCACCGTCCGCGTCGACACCTCGTCAGCCACGCTCCGGACCCGGTTCGCAGAGGCCGCTGCCCGCGATCGCGACCACGTCGCCCGCGAGCTCAGGCGTCTCCGCGTGCGCCATGTCGTCCTGTCCACCTCCGGCAGCTGGCTGCGATCCCTCGCCGACCAGCTCCGACTCCAGGGAATGGTTTCATGACCTTCGCATCGCCCGAGCTCCTGCTCGTCCTTCTCGTCGTCCCGCTCGCCCTCGCGCTGTACCTGCTGGTGCAACGCCGGCGCGCGAGGTACGTCGTCCGGTTCACGAACGTCGCGCTGCTGAGCAACCTCGTGCCCAGCTCGCCGCGCTGGCGCCGGCACGTCCCGACCGCGCTCTACCTGGCCGCGGTCGGCGCGCTGGCCATCGCCCTGGCCCGCCCGTCCGCCGTCCTCAACGTGCCCCGCGAGGAGGCGACGGTGATGCTGGCCATGGACGTCTCCCGCTCGATGTTCGCGACCGACGTCGAGCCCGATCGACTCGCGGCCGCCCAGGCCGCCGCCGAGACCTTCGTCGCCCAGCTGCCGGCGGGCTTCCGTGTGGGCCTCGTGGCCTTCTCGACCGACGCGCGGCTCGTGGTCGCCCCGACGACGGACCGGACCGCCATCCACGACGCCCTCCAGAACCTCCAGGCCGACGGCGGAACCGCCCTCGGCGACGCGATCATGCTCTCGCTCCAGGCCACCGCAGACGCGCGAACGACCTCGGCCGACGCTTCGTCGCCGAACGCGTCGCCCACGCCGTCGCCGTCTGACTCGGCCGGGACGTCGTCGGACCCGGCCCAGGCACCCCTTGTCGCGACCGTGCTCCTGTCGGACGGCGCCAACTCGACCGGCGCCACCGAGCCGCTCGATGCCGCGTCGGAGGCCGCTGCCCAGGACATGCCCGTGTACACGATCGCGCTCGGCACACAGGACGGCACCGTCGACGTGACGGACCCGCGGACCGGCCAGATGCAGACGCTCAACGTGCCGCCCGACACCGAGACGCTGGCGGCCATCGCCGAGACCACGGGCGGTCGCTTCTTCGAGGCCCCGACCTCCGACGACCTCGCCCAGATCTACCAGAGCCTCGGCTCGAAGGTGGGCTACACGCAGCAGGAGCAGGAGGTCACGCAGTGGTTCGCCGCCGCGGCCCTGCTGCTCGTCCTGTCCGGCGCCGGCCTCGCGGCGCTGTGGTTCAACCGCATCCCGTAGCCCGCTGACCTCCCCGAGGTCTGGCCGACCATCGCACGCGAGGCCCGGGTCGCGCGTGCCGCCCGGGTCGCGCGTGCCGCCCGGGTCACACGCGACGCCCGGGTCATACGTGCCGCCCGGGCCTCGCGTCATCCGCAACCTGGGGCGGAGTCGTCGACGCTCGCCGGGGGTTGGCCCGCTCCTGAGCCCGTTCGCGGCCCAGATACCGCCGGGGGCGGTGCCTGCCACCGATTCGGGTCCAAATACCGCCGAGGGCGGTGTTTGCCAGACCGGCTGAGCGTGGACCCGCCCCGCATCCCCCTCTCGCACCGCCCGGGGCGGTGGATGAACCCTCGCGCCTGCAAGCTTGACGCCGCTGGCACACCGCGGAAGCGGCTCTGGCGCGCGCGGACGCCCGATCCAGCGGGCGCCGCCTACACTTCGGCTCCATGACCGAAGCCGCCGGCACGTTGTCCAGATGGACCGCCACTGTGGCGTCCCGCGACGCCTACAGCCTAGGCGAGGGCCGGCCTGGAACGCTCCGCGCGACCGGCTGCGGCGGGTCGGCATCACCGTCGGCCGCGTGCACGAGGGGCGCCTGATCGGCGGCCAGGTGCGGCTCGAGCACACGCGCACGGTCCGGGGGTCGTGCGGAGCCCTGGCTGTCGGGCCCGGACGCGCGTGAGGGCGTTCGTCATCGCGGGTCCTGGGCGAGGGCGCGTCGAAGAGGTCGAACCGCCGGTCGCACGTGAGGGCGAGGCCGTCATCGACGTGGCCCGGGTCGGACTGTGCGGGACCGACGTCGAGCTGTTCTCGGGCCAGATGGCCTACCTCCAGACCGGCGAGGCCGCCTACCCGCTGCGGATCGGGCACGAGTGGAGCGGCAGGGTCCACAGCGTCGGGCCGGGCGTCGACGAGGCGTGGATCGGGCGACGCGTCACCGGCGACACGATGCTCGGCTGCGGCCGGTGCGGCAGGTGCGGCGGCGGGCGCCAGCACCTGTGCGACGACCGGTTCGAGGTCGGGATCCGCAAGGGTTGGCCGGGTGCGCTGGCCGAGCAGCTGAGGGTGCCCGTATCGTCGCTGATCGGGCTCCCGGAATCGATCGACGACACGGCGGGGGCGCTGATCGAGCCGGGCGGCAACGCGTGGCGGGCCGTCGAGGCCGCGAGCGTCGAGGCCGGCGGACGCCTCCTCGTCCTGGGGGCCGGCGCGATCGGGCTGCTGGTCGCGATGATGGCCCGCGCCAGGGGTGTCGAGGTGCACCTCGTCGGGCGGCGGGAAGCGTCGATCCGGTTCGCGCGATCGTTGGGCTTCGAGCATGTCTGGCAGGCCGACACCATCCACGGCGAGACCTTCGAGGGCGTCGTCGATGCGTCCAACTCCGCCGACATGCCCGCGCTCACCGTCGACCTCGTCCAGCCCGGCGGACGTGTCGTGTGGATCGGGCTGGCGGGCGAGTCAAGCCTGGTCGACAGCCGCCGGGTCGTCCTCAAGGACGTCACGGTCGTCGGTATCCTCAGTGCGTCGCCCGGCCTCGATGGCGCGCTCGGAATGTTCGCCTCGGGTCGGCTCGATCCGGCGCCCTTGGTCGCCGGGGTCGTCGGCCTGGACGAGGTCGCCGGCGTCCTCGGCGGCGACCGCCATCCGGCGTGGGGCGATGCCCCGAAAGTCCATGTCGATCCGCGCCCTGATCGGCGATCATCTGCAACACGGGGTGCGCAGGCAGCCGAATCACGCAATGTTGGCGATCCCAGCGGTGGGGCCGCGACACCACCATGATGCGACGACGATAGAAGGGAGCTCACGATGGCCAAGGAGAAGTCCACCAGCGCCGCAGCCGACGCGGCCGCGGCGGCGGGGGTCGAGGATCTCGAAGCGGGTGCCGAGCTGGTCGACGCCGCCGGCGACGCGGCTCGCGAGACCGTCGCGATGGCCGCGATGGGCGCGGCCGACCTGACCAGCGGCGAGGATCGACTCGAAGCTGCAGCGGCGCTGGGTGACCTCAGCGACATCGCCGAGGGCGAGGCCGTCGCGGACACGATCCGCGGCGCGGCCACGCTCGAGGCGGCGGAGGAGACCGCCGACGTCAGTGCGCTCGTCGCTGCCGTCAGCGCCGACAACCTGGACCGCGGCATGTTCCTCGCCTCGCTGTCGGGTCAGCTCGACGTCGCGGCCAACGTCGTCGAGCTGATGCGCATGCCGGTGCTCGCCGCGTTCCTGGAGGTCAAGGGCCAGCAGCTTCGTGGCCTCGCCGTCAACGAGATCGGCCGGGCCATGGCCGCCGCCGCCCTGGCAGAGGGCATGGACGCGCTCAGCAATCGCCTCGGCGCCATCGGCCTGTCCGAGATCGCCGAGGGGATCTCCGAGAGCGAGGCCGCCGACGCGCTGCTCGACGCGCGCGACGACGCCGTGGCGGCCGGCATGCAGTCCGCAGCTGCCGGCGTCGCCGAGCTGTCCGCCGCGCAGGCGGGCGCCCGCGCCACGCGGCAGCTCGCCGGGGCCGGGATGGTGATGGCGACGCAGGGCGCCGAGGAGATCGGCGTCGCCGAGGGACTCGCCGCGAGCGCGCCGGCGAAGACACCGGCGAAACCGGCGGCCAAGGGCCCCGCGAAGGGCGCCGCCAAGGCATCCGCAAAGCCCGCCTCGAAGTCGTCGGCAGCCAAGTCCACCGCCGGCAAGACCCGGACCTCCTCGAGAGGGACCACCCGCAAGAAGTAGGCCGGCTGCCGGCTGGGCGCTGGTGACGCCACCGACGCTGGTCTCGCCGTTCGCCGTCCGGGGCGTGCTCGAGGGCTTCTACGGCAATCCGTGGACCCACGAGCAGCGCCTCGAGCTGCTCGGGTTCATCGCGTCCCGCGGGATGAACACGTTCGTCTACGCGCCCAAGGACGACCCGCTGACGCGGCGCGAGTGGCGCGCGCCCTACGAGGGGCTCGAGCTGCGACGGCTCAACGAGCTCGTGAACCGCGCGCTCGCGGGCGGCGTCGACTTCATGTTCTGCGTATCGCCCGGCCTCACCATGCGCTACTCGGACGAGGCGGACGTCGATGCGCTGTGCGACAAGCTGGCCTCGATCGCACGACTCGGGGTGACGAGCTTCGGGCTGCTGTTCGACGACATCCCGCCCGACCTCCAGCACGCCGAGGACCGCGAGGCGTTCGAGGCGCTGTCCGATGCCCACGTCGCTGTCGCCAATCTCGTGTACGAGCGGCTCGAACGCGGCTCGCGACTCACGGTCTGCCCGACCGTGTACTCCGGCGCCGGCACCGAGCCCTACCTGGTCTCGCTGGGCGCGGGCCTCGAGCCCGGCATCGACCTGTTCTGGACGGGCCGCTCGGTCTGCTCGCCGACGCTCGACGTCCGCGATGCCGCGGTGTTCGAGCGGAGCGCGCGCCGTCCGGCCACCTACTGGGACAACTACCCGGTGAACGACGCCGCCATGGGCTTCGAGCTGCACGTCGGCCCCTATCGCGGCCGCGACCCCCACCTGTTCCGGCATGCGTTCGGCGTGGTCGCGAACGGCATGGAGCTGTACGAGGCCTCGAAGATCCCCATCGCGACGGTCGCCGACTACCTCATGGCGCCCGAGACGTACGATCCAGAGAAGAGTTGGCGGCGGGCGATTCGCGACGTCGCCGGCGATCGCGACCTGGAGGACTTCGCGGTGTTCGCCGACAACGTCCGCGTGTCGTGCCTCAGCCCGGACGACGCCCCCGTGGTGACGCGAGCCCTGCAGGCGTTCGCGTTCCGAACGGAACGAGGCGACGGTGCAGCGGCGGCTGTGGAGCTGGGCGCTGTCGCGGATCGGCTGCTCGCGGCCGCCGACCACCTCCTGAGGGGCCCGGTGGAGAACCCGGCGCTGATCGAGGAGTGCCGTCCGTGGCTCGAGGCGTTCGAGATCGGAGCGCAGGCCATGCGTCGCATGGCCACGCTGGCCGCCGGGGGCCGCCTCGAACGGGACGGCGTCGTCGAGCTGCGGCCGTACCTCGTGCGCCTGCGCCAGGCGCGCGTCCGCGTGTTCGGGGATGTCCTCGACAGGGCCCTCGCCGACCTCACGCGGACCCGCGTCCGCCCGGGCACCCTGACCCTCGACGCACCGTAGGCTTCGGCTCGGACACGCGACGACCTAACGTGCCCGCGGGGCCGCCAGCTGGCCGGGCGGCCCGCCGCGACCAGGGTGTACCGCACGCGCTAGCCTTCGCTCATGACACACGAGCATGAGCATCAGCACGATCACGAGCATCACCACGCGGTGTCGTACGAGGATGCGGTCGCAGCGTTCCGGGGCGAGAAGGACGAGTTCTTCAAGACGAGCCACGGGAGCCCGATCCCCGAAGCCGAGCGCGAGGCCTTCGAGGGGCTCCCCTACTACCCGGTCGATCCGGAGCTGCGGTTCGACGACCTCAAGCTCGGTCCGTATACGGGGTCCGAGCCCGTGGCGTTCGAGATCCCCACCTCGGACGGGCGGCTACGGCCCGCCGAACGTGCCGGCGTCTTCCGGTTCCCGGTCGCGGGGGAGGAGCGGGTCCTGACGGCCTACACGTTCGTCGGGGCCGGCAACGAGACGCTGTTCGTGCCGTTCCTCGACGCGACCAGCGGCAACGAGACGTACGGGGCAGGACGCTACCTCGACATCCCGGTCGAAGAGGATGGGACGTACTCGATCGACTTCAACCTCGCCTATCACCCGTCATGCGTGTACGACCCGAAGTACTCGTGTCCCCTCACGCCCGCCGAGAATCGTCTCCCCGTGCGGATCGAGGCCGGCGAACGACTCGCCGCTGACCACGGCTAGCCCAACGGATTGACCGGCTGGCCGCTCTCCTGGGCGGTCAGGTGCCGGCGCGAACGGCGGCGCGTCCGTTGCGTCGTCGGGCGCGGTACCACGCGAGGTACTCGAGCAGCTCATCTCGCTCGTCATCGGTGAGATCGGCGAACAGGGCCTCGCCGACCCCGCGCGTGCCGGTCGGGTGCGTGTCACCGGGCACGAGGTAGCCGCACAGCCGCATCAGGTCGGCGTAGGGAACGCCCAGGGCCTGGCTCAACTGGTGAAGCACGTGCGGCGACGGGCGCTTGACGCCGTCGCTCTCGAGCTTGCTCAGGTAGGCCGCGGAGATCCCCGCCGCGCGGGCGGCCTCGACCCCCGACAGCTCGCGAACGTCCCGCGCCTGCTTCAAGACCGTGCCGATCGACTCGGCCATCCGCCGTTCTCCTACAGTGGCACCATCCAACTACAGTTGACAATAACAGCCCGAAGTGGTTCAATGCAAGGAGATAGTGGGCGGAGCTCCACCGGTGGACGCACCCTCCCCAGACTGGCATCGCCGGAACGCATGCGCGAGCAAAGGTCGTCCGCGATGCTGTGGCAATTGGTCCTCCTCGCCCTCCTGGTCATGATCGGCGTGTCGACGCTGCGCGTCGTCCGAGCGCGGAGCGGGCGTACCCCGCTTCCCGGCGGCAGAGCGCAGCTGCTCCTGATGGTCGCCATCCTGATCGTGCCGCCCGTCGCCTTCAACGCGTTCGTCGAGCCATCGACGACAGGAGCTCAGCCCGGTTTGATCGGGTGGCTCATGGTCTACGCCCTGACGGTTGGCGTGATCGTTGTCCTCATGCGGCTGGCCGCCAACGTCGTGAAGCGGTTCGACCATGGCCCGTCTCGGTGGATGCTCCTGGTGGCGTTGGTGGGCGGTGAAGGCGATCAGGGCCTGGTTCCGTTCGATCCACCGCTGACGGCCGAGCTGGCCGAGAGCCTGGTGCTCGTCAACACCACGAACGCCGCCTTCCCGCGCGGGCCCGAATTCCCCGAACAGATCAACCGTGCCGACTTCCGCACCGCGTGGGAAGGGCTCGACGGCGCGACGCGGATCCTCGAGGGCCAGATCGCCGGCGAGCGCGAGCACGGCCTGGAGATCGCGAGCGTCGCCACCGAGACCGCACTCGACGCGCGCAGCCGTCTGAACACGCTCCGGGGCCTGGCGCTTCGCCGCGGCCTTCCCGACCCGGCCTGACGTGGGAGCCAATTCGATGACCGAACGCACCGCGACATTCGCGAGCACGCTCACCGCCCGAGCGCCATGGGTCGCGCGCACCGCACGCGCCGGAGCGCGTGGCACGACGAGCGCGCTGCAGCGGATCCCTGACCCGACACTCCGTTGGCTGGCGGCGACGTCGATCGGCATGGCAGCGGGGCTGCACGCGGCCGGCGCCCCGCGATTGATCCGCGCTGCAGGCATCGCGCCGGCGATGCTGATCGGGATCGCGGTCGCGATGCGCCCCGTCGAACCGCCGAAAGCCACCGTCGTCGCGGGGTCGGAGCTGTCGTGACCTTCCAGCAGAACCGCTCGATCACGGCTCAGCCCAACGTGCTCAGCGACCAGACGGTCCCGAACACCCTGAGCGGCGTCAGCGATCCGGGCACGGTGGCGCGCCGCCGGTTGCCCGCGCTCGCACCGGTGGCCGTCTGGGCAGTCGTCGTGGCAGCAGCCGTCGCGGCGCTCGTCGTCGTCGCGGCCCGGATCGGCTAGCCGGCGGAGATCACCCCGTCGTCGTCGCGCCCTGCGCCTTCAGCTTGCGCCAGCCGCCGGCCCGGTTGTTGGCGATGATCTGGCGGAACATCGCACCCAGCGCACGCTCGTTGATCGGCTCTCCCGTGCGGAACCCGACCGTGCGCGCGGTCTGGTTGTCGTGGCCCGCGGTGATGATGCCCTCCGGGTCGGGGACGATCGCCCCGTCGTAGACGAACACGTTCACGTGGTCCCGGGCCGCCAGCAGCGCACAGATGTTGCCCTGGAGGACGAAGTACGGCTGCACGGTGCGCTTGATGGTCTCCTCGACCTCCGGGTCCGCCGCGTGGACCAGGTCGCGGACGCGACGACAGATGTCCTGCTGCCACTCGGGCAGACCGTCGATATAGGCATCGACCCGCGGGTCCTTGACGTACGCCATGCGGGCATCCTAGCGCGGCCGATTCGCACATCGGTCCAATCGGCACTTTCGCCTGCGAGTGACGTCGGCGCACCCTCTCCGCGGAGGTCGTGTGACGTGCTGACTGCGACGAAGCGCCCGCCCATCGAACGGCAGGGACGAGCGCCGGACCTGAATAGCCGAGACATCGGAGCGCGGGTCGACGAGATCCTGTGCCGTCGGCCGGCGGTCGGCCTGGCCGTGGGGGTGGTGCGCGATGGTCGGATCGCGTTCTTCCGTGCTCACGGGGTCGCGGACATCGCATCGTTCAAGCCGGTTACCGAGGACACGGCGTTCCGCATCGCGTCGATCACGAAGACCTTCACGGCGATCGCCGTGATGCAGCTCTGGGAACAGGGCCGGATCGACCTCGATGCCCCGGCCAACGAGTACCTGCGCGCGTATCGCCTGGTCGCCGCCCAGCCGGGTGATCGCCCGGCCACGGTGCGGCATCTCCTGACCCACACGGCCGGGATCCCCGAGACCATCCATCCGTGGGGCGTGATCCGCCCCGACTTCGGCGAGAGCGTGCCGGCGGGGCTGCCGCTGCCGACCCTTGCCGAGTACTACCGCGGGAGCCTGCAGCTCGTGGCCGAGCCAGGGACCCGGTTCACCTACGGCAACCACGGGTTCGCGACGCTCGGCCAGCTGGTCGCGGACGTCACGGGGCAGTCCCTCGCGGACTACCTCCGCGAGCACGTCTTCGGGCCCTTGGGGATGACGGACACCGACATCGTGCTATCCGAATCCGTCAAGGCCCGGCTTGCAACTGGCTACGCGATCCGCCGTCGCGGGCCGCGACCCGTCGCCCACCGCGAGATGATCACGGCCGGCGCGGCGTCGATCTACTCGACGCCGAGGGACATGGGCCGCTACCTCGCGGCGCTCCTGGGAGGCGGCAGCAACGAGCACGGATCCGTGCTCCTGGCGACCACCTTGGCCAGCATGTTCGAGCCTCACTACCGGCCCGATCCCCGGATCGCGGGCATGGGGCTCGGGTTCTTCCGGGCCACCCTCGGCGGACATCCCGCCATCGAACACCAGGGCATGATGCCGGGCTTCAACTCCCAGATCTTCCTGGCGCCCGATGAGGGGGTGGGCGTCATGGCGTTCACGAACGGTGCTACGCGCGCGACGATGTGGCTACCGGCCGAGACGGGCGAGCTCCTCGAGCACCTGCTGGGGCTCCCGGTCGACGCGATCCGCACCGACGTGCCGCAGCGTCCCGAGGTGTGGGGCGACCTGTGCGGGTGGTACCGGCTCGCGGGCCCGCTCACCGATATCAGGGCGCGGGCGCTGCTAGGCGCCGGCGTGGAGGTGTTCGCCCGTGGCGGCGAGCTACGGCTCAGGGCGCTGAGTCCGCTGCCGCCGCTGTTCCGCGGGTTCCCGCTCCGGCCCGACGACCCGAACGACCCGTATGTGTTCCGGGTCGACCTGACCCGCGTCGGCGTGGGGTCCATCCGCGTCGCCTTCAGCCGGGTGCCGGGCCGGGGCGTCTCGGCCGTGCATCTGGACGTCATGCCGATCACGATGCAGAAGCAGGGACCCGAGACGAACCCGCGCCTGTGGGCCACGGTGGGCGTCGCGGCACTCACGGCGGCGACGGCGTCGTACGCGATCAACCGGCGCCACGCCGCGGCGTGAGGCGCCGAAGCCGGTGACGGTCGGATGCCCACGATCGGCCTGACCACGAGTCGCCAAGGCGGTGCGATTCCGGCCTCGCATCGCGACCTCGTGGAGTGTCCGCCGGTTGCGGCGCTCACGACCGTGATGCCCGACGGATCGCCGCAGACCTCCGTTGTGTGGTGCGACTTCGACGGTGCATTCCTGCGGGTGAACACGATGCGCGGGTTCCAGAAGGAGCGGAACATGCGCCGCAACTCGCTGGTCACGCTGCTGTGCTACGACCCGCGTCGCCCGCTCCGCTACCTCGAGGTTCGCGGAAGGGTGGTCGGCATGACCGAGATCGGGGCACTGGAGCACCTCGACAACCTCGCCTCCAAGTACGCGGGGCGGCCGATCCGGTACTTCGGAGAGGCGATCCCCGCGTCGTTCGCCGCCGTCGAGCAGCCGGTCCTGTGCACGATCCTGCCGACCCACGTCGTCGCCCTCGACGCCGAACGCGGCGGGACGGACGCATGACGATGCTGGCCGGCCCCCGGGTCCTCACCATTCCTGGCAGCCACCGGGACCTGCTGGCACGGCCGATCTGCGGCGTGTTCACGACGATGGGGTTGGACGGACAGCCACAGTCGAGCCTGGTGTGGGTCGATTTCGACGGCGAGTGCGCACGGGTCAACACGACGCTGGAGCGCCAGAAGGGTCGCAACGTTCGACGCAACCCGAAGGTCAGCCTGCTCGTGGTCGACCCCGACGACAGCGCCCGGTTTGTCCAGATCCGGGGCGATGCCGAGCTCGTGACGGAGGGCGCCGAGGCCCACCTCGATGCCCTCACCCGGCGCTACACCCGCCACCCGCGGTTCTATGGCTGCGTCTACCCGATCGAGCAGCGGGCGCGAGAAACGCGCGTCATCTGCAAAATCCACGCCCGCCGGATCACCCTCGACGCGATCCACGCCTGAGGCTGCCCGGTCGTCGAGGGAGCAGATCGGCGCAACGCAAACCGAAGGGTCAGGCGCGACCCACGTCGACGACGGGATTGCGCAGGGCGCCGATGCCCGCGATCCGGATCTCGACCTCGTCGCCGGCCGTCAGGCTGAACGACTCCGGCGGCACGATCCCGGTCCCCGTCATGAGGAAGCAGCCGCGCTCGAGCGGGATCGCCCGCCCGAGCCAGTCGACCAGGTCCTCGAGGCGACGGTGGATCGCGGCGGTCGACGTCTCGCCCGCGAAGGCCGTCGTTCCGTCGCGGGCGACGGACAGCCCGATGGCCGCGGGGAGCGGAAGGTCGGCCCAGGCCACGATGCACGGGCCGAGGGCGCACGACCGCTCGTAGACCTTTGCCTGCGGGAGGTAGAGCGGGTTCTCGCCCTCGATGCTGCGCGACGAGACGTCGTTGCCGATCGTGAACCCGACCGGCTCCAGGTCCGCGTCCACGACCACGACCAGCTCGGGCTCGGGCGCATTCCAGGCCGAGTCGCGCCGGACGCCGATCGCACCGCCCGGAGCGACGACGCGTTCGCCGGTCGACTTGAAGAACAGCTCCGGGCGCTCGGCCTCGTAGACCAGCGAATAGACGTCGGCCGCCGAGAGCGACTCCGCCTCGCGCCCCACCCGCGATCGCTCGTAGGTCACGCCGGCCGCCCACACGGGCTGCGTCTCGATTGGGGCCAGCAACGTGGCACCCCCGGGCACCTCGCCGGCGCCGGCGGCCGCGTCGACCTCTTCCCACAGCCCGCCACCACCGGCGGCCAGCATCGAGTCGATCGTTGCTTTCGGGGCGAGCAACGTGGTCGGTCCGGTTTCGGGCGAGCCCGCGGCGAGGCGGATCGTCCCGTCGGGCATCGCCAGCCGGAAGAGTGCTCGGGTGGCCATGGGCCGAAGGATAGAGGGCCGCTCGGCGGTCCGTTCGTGGCTCAACTTCGCGACGGATGGCTCTGGCCGGTATCGGGCGGCGTTCGACAGACTTCGATCTGGCAAGCGGGGCACCTTTCGGGCCTGGTGAGGATGGGCATGGACCTTGTGCACGTTGTGGCCGTGTGGCTGCACACGCTGGCGTTGGTGATTGCGCTCGGGTACTACGGCATCCTCGGGCGCGTGGTGCTGCCGGGCCTTCGGCGATCGCTCGAGCGCCCCAACCAGATCGCGGCGTTGACGTCCATCGAACGGCGGGCAGTCCCGTTCATCGTTCTCGCGGTCGCCTTGTTCACGATCACCGGCGCCTATCTCCTCGTCATCGACCCCGAGTACGCGGGCCTCGGCAACGTCTTTGCCTCGACCTGGACGACGCTGATGCTGGTCAAGCATCTCCTCGTCGTCGGACTGGTCGTGTTGGGCGTGTACGTCGATCGCCTCATCAGGCGTGCCGATCAGGCGGTGAGCGACGATGAGCGAGACGCAGCGCTCCATCGCGTCGCGCTGAGCGCCGAGGCAGCGACCGGCCTCGGCGCGCTGACGATCCTGCTGACCGCAAGCGCCCAGGTCGTGGCGCTGGGCTGATCCGCGAGGCCGATCAGGTCCGTTCGCGACCTGCCGCCCTGAACAGGATGGCGCCGGTGGCAATCATCCAGATCCACGCGGCCAGCAGGGCAACGGACAGCGCCTGTGCGAGACCCGGGATGAACGAGCCGGTCGTGCACAGGGCTGCAGCGCAGGTGCCCCCCGCCGCGAACGCGGCGCCCGAGACCACGCCGTACGCACAGGCCGCGACGCCAGCGGCCAGGCCGAGCCAGCACAACAGGGCGGGAAACAGGCGCGATTGCCACATCGCATAGGAAGCAGCGACGGCGGCGACGCCGAACGGGGCCGCGATGATCAGGTCGACGTAGTTGGCAACACCGTCGATGCCCACGATCGTCGGCTGATCCGCCCCGTTCGCGGCGGCATACGCCCCGCCGGCGGCCACGGCAAATGCAGCGATCTCGAGAATCACGCTTGCGCCCATCGCCACCAGCGCGAAGTCGGCCAGCAGTGTCTGGGCACCCGACCGGCGAAGCGAATCTCGGATGCCGGCGACGAACAGGACACGTCCGAGGAGGACGACGCTCAGCCAGCCAGCGAGCAGCTGGATCCCCGTCCCGTGTTGCGCGTACTGGGCGAACACGTCGGCGGCAGGGGTTCCTTGGGCCGCAGGGATGTTGCCGAAGCTGAAGCCGATGATGCCCACCCACTCGAGGAAGTACAGGATCACGCCGGCCAACGCCAGTCGGTTGCCCACCAGGCGCGGTCGTTCCGCGGCTGTGCCGGACACGACCGTCGACGGCGGGGTCGTCACGAGGCTCGAGGTGGTTGCCTCCATCGTTGCCGAGGCAGCGGCGGATTGCACGGGGCGCCCTCCTGTCCATCACGATCCAGCCTCCGGCTGGCCTGATCCAGATGCCAGCAATCGTTGCCCAGGACCGTCCGGATATCGTTACGGCAAGCGCTCGGCGTTCGAGCGCCGTAACACTCGGTGGATCGAGTACGCATCGGACCCGCCGAGGTTCCGGGCCGCATCGTGCTGCCCGGGGATCCGGCCGACCAGTGCCAGATTCGTCAAGACAGGTCCGAATCCGTCATCACCGCCGCCTGTGCGACACTCAGGCGCCCGTCCAGGCGTTCAAGGCGGTCGGTCTGACACCCGCGCAGGTCGTGGCGATGGTCATCGCGACCATCGTGCCGGTCGGTCTGGCCGCGGGGATCGCTCGTTGTCGTCGTCGGCCTTGGACTGCTCGGGCTCGTTATCGGCGCGCTTGGCGCCTACCTGCCGGCCCAGCGCGCGGCCAGGGCGAGCATCGCGCCGATCCTGCAGGCTGAGTAGGTCGAGAGTGGACCCCGTGCAGCGTCAGGAGCCGAGGCTCGCTTTCGGAGGCGGGCCGGCTGCATGCATGCGGTAGCGGAGGAACAGGTGATCGCCCGACCGCATCACGGAGGCCAGGCTCGCCCACGGGGCCGCATCGACAGCGAAGCCAAGGCCCTCGACGAGCGCGAGTCGTGGCAGCTCAGGCGACCGGCCGGCGATCTGCGGAGCGACCGTCAGGAACAGCTCGTCGACGAGCCCGTTGCCCACCAGGCCACCGAGCAGGTGGGGGCCGCCCTCGCAGACGACGAGGTCGAGGTCGCGCGCGGCGAGGCTGGCGAGGATCGCCTCCTCCTCGACCCGTCCGTGATCGCCGGCGACGACGACCTCGACGGTGGCCGGAAGCTCGATTTGCCTGAGGCGCGCCGCGCCCGCATCGGTCGTCAGGAGCACGACGGGCACATCGGCCGCCTGGAGGGCGGGGTGGACCGGATCGATCCGGCCGCTCGCGCTGACGATGACGGTCGTGGGCTGCGGTCGCCGCAGGCCCAGCTGCTCGCGCCACGCGGCGAACGCCCCCGCCAATGGCCGATGGACATGGCCCGGCGTCCACACGTGGCGTTGGCCAGACCGGAGCGTTCCGGCGCCGACCAGGACGGCGTCGGCTGTCGCGCGGAGCAGGCCCATCAGGAAGCGATCGGGCACGAAGTCTCCGCTCACCTCACGCCCGCCGGTCTCGCCCGCCGTGTCGAGCGCAACGATCCCGTCGAGCGTGCTGACGAAGTTGGACACGATCGTCGGCCGGTCGCGCCGGAGTCCGATGAGGAGATCCGCCCCGTATCGCTGCGCGAGCGGGGGCGGGAGGACGCCGCCGCGTGCCGGCTGCGGCGCGTCCGGCGCCGCCAGGAGCGACTCGATCCGCCAGGTTTCAGCCGGCGCGTCGTGCGTCGTCGATCCGGCGGTCATCGCGCGCGTCCGATCCCGCTCATGTCCATGAACTCCCGGCGGAGATCCGCCTGGTCGACGTAGGTGCCTCGATAGGCGCTCGTCCGGGTCATCGGATCGTGCTCGCGGACCCCGCGCATCTGCGTGCACAGGTGATGGGCCTCGAGGTAGACGGCGACACCATGGGGCTCGAGCATCGACACCAGGCCATCGGCGACCTCATGGGTCATCCGCTCCTGTACCCCGAACCGCCGTGTCGCGACGCGAACCAGACGAGTCAGCTTGCTGATCCCGATGATCTGTTCGTGGGCGACATACCCGATGTACGCCCGCCCGAAGAACGGCAGCACGTGGTGCTCGCACAGCGAGAAGAACGGGATCGGGCCCTCCACGACCTGCGCCAGCTCGCAGTTGGTGCCGCCGTGACACTCGGTGGGAAAGGCCGTGAGCAGCTTTGGGTCGCCGTCGTAGCCGTCGGTCGCATCGAACAGGGCTTGGATGAACCGACGCGGGGTTTCGGCGGTGCCCTGCGTCGTGAGGTCCATCCCAAACGTGGTCAGGATCTCGGCGGCATAGCGCTCGAAGCGGGCCCAGTCCGCATCCGTCACGTGGCGCGGGGCCACGGCTTGGGCATCGGCCGCCGCCGGGATGGATCCGGTCGCGGCGAGCGTTCGGATGTCGAGGGCGCCGATCGTCATGACGTGGGTGCTCCAGTTGGCGGTGGCCCGATGGCTTTCTAAACGTTATGTCAGCTACTTTTACAGCCATCGCGGAGGCTGTCAAGTCGTGCGTCGCGAGTCCGCCGAAGCCTCCCCGGCGGTCGAATCGACAACCGCGGCGCAGCGGTCGGCGCGTACTCTGGCCTTCGGCGAGTCGGAAGCAGGGGAGCACGTGAGCGAGACCGCGCTGGCCGAAATACGGGCGTCGTTCGATCGCATCCTGGTCGAACCGGAGCCCGCGGACTTGTGGCACCTGCAGAAGGCGCTCCTCGTCATCGGTGGTGAGCCCGCGGCGCGGGCGCGCGCGGTTGCTCGCGCCTTCCATGCCTGTCTTCGCAACCTCGAGAGCAAGTCCGCCTCCCGGGCGGCCAGCCGCTGGGGAGCCGTGCTCGGAACCGCGGCCGTCGGCAGCGTCAGCGTCGGCGGGATGGCCGAAAGCCAGGAGAACGCCCTCCATCGCCTGCTCCAGAGCGGGGTTCCGGCGATGCTCGAGATCGGCTCGGCGATCAAGTCCGCCCAGGCATGGGAGGTCGAGGCCGGGCTGATCTACGACGACCTCGCGTGGTTCCTGTACGACGAGCTCTGGGAGGTCTCCGCGACCGCCCGCCCCGAGCTCTCGCCTACAGAGCGCCGTGGTCAGATCGAGCTGCTCGTCGATCCGCTGCTCGACGCCGAGGTGTCCGACGGCGAACGTGCCGGCCTCGCGGTGAACCTGTTCCGGGCGGTGCTCGCGGCACGCCTGGTCCCGATGCTGGATGGGCTCGCCCGCGACGCGAGACGGACGACCGACTGACCGATCCTAGGGCTCAGCGCCAGTCGATGGTCACGACCTCAATCGGCTCGGACAAGCCTTTGAGCGCCACCGTCCGGGCGTTGGACGTGCGGTGCGAATCCCCGACGGTCACGACGCTCGCCACGATCTCGCCGGCCCCGCCGAGGGCGGCGATCCGGGCCGCCTCGTGGACGCCCTTGCCGTGGAAGTCGCCGCCGACCCGGGTCGCATCGGAGGCGTGGAGGCCGATCCGGACCTGGGGGGCGAACCCTTGGGTCACGCGGTGCTCCGCGAGTCGCCGCTGGATCGCGATCGACGCCGCGACGGCAAGATCGGGCGAGTCGAAGCTGACGAAGAACCCGTCGCCGGTCGTGGAGATCTCCTCGCCGCTGTGCGCCGTGAACACCTCGCGCAGGGCGATGTTGTGCCAGCGGAGCATCGTCTCCCAGGCCTCGTCGCCGAGCGCCTCGACGAGGTTCGTCGAGCCCACGATGTCCGTGAACATGAACGTCTTCATGACCCGCCGCGCGGGGCCCGTCTTGCCGCGCAGCTGCCACGGCAGCAGCTCGGCGACGTCCTCGAGGACGATCGCGCCAGTCGGGCACGAGAACGCGGCGGCGCGGAGGATCTCGTCCTCGACGCTGTCGGCGCCGACGACGTCGGTCTTCCCGTAGTCGCCCTCGAGCCAGTCGAACGCCGTGGGGGCGAGGGTGATGCAGTTGCCTGCACCGACGCACTTGTGGCGGTCGACTCGGGCCCGGATCGCCATCAGCGCGACCCAACCGTGGCGAGCCCGCGGAATGCGAGCGACGTCGCCTCGGCGCGACTCGAGGTCCCGAGACGCGCCTGCAGGCGAGCCAGGCGCTGGGCGACGTCGTCCTCCCCAACGGCGAGCTCGGCCGCGATCTCGCCGTTCGTCCGGCCCTCGGTCAGGAGCTGCAGCAGTCTGCGGTCGTCGTCGCCGAGGCTGCCCCAGATCGCGGGTGCCCCCGTCGCGGGCGAACCCGTGCCGGCATCCCCGTCAGGGACTCCTGCCGGGTCGTGGCCGTCCATCGGGCCGGCCAACGCAACCAGCTCACGCCCCACCGGCCCCGTCAGCCATCGGACGCGGATCGCCTCGTCCGCCGTGCCCTGCGCGATCCGCGACAGCGTCGACTGGAGATAGCCGCGAACGAACGCCTGGACCTCCGATGGGGCGCCTGCGAACAGACCGCGGGCCGCCGGGATCAGGATCTCCAGGCTGGCGTCCTCGTGGAGCCCGGCCTGGAGGGCTGCGAGGGCCGCGCCCCCGGCCATCACGGCCGCTTCGACGTCGCCGCGAGCGAGGGCGACCATCGCGGAGGCGGCCTCGGCCTGGGCGCCCCACGGGGCGTGGCCCGGCAGCAGAGGTTGGAGCTCCCGTACCTGTGCCACCGACTGCTCGACGAGCTCCACGAGCGACGCGACGCGCGCGCCCTCCGTCGCCGTGGCCGCGCCGCCGGATGCTCCCTCGCCGACGAATCGCGCGCCCTCAAGCGCGAGACGTGCCAGGGCCTCGCACCTCGCGGAGGCCCGCCCGTCCTCGGTGGCCATCGCGACGGCGCGCTCGAGGTGACCGCGCATGCCGTCCACGTCGCCGGCACCCGCCCGGGCCATCCCGCGCCAGGTCTCGAGCTGGCGGGCACGCGGGCGCGACGGAGCCGTGGACGCCGCGGTGGCGGCCAGCCCGATCCAACGCTCTCCACCGTCGACGTCACCGAGCTCGAGAAGGCTCATCGCCACGCCGCCGGCGGCGAGGAACTCGATCGCCCGGTCGCCCTGGAGCCGAGCCGCACGGTGGGCATCCTCGCCACGGGACAGCGCCAGGTCCGGCACCACCTTGGCCCGGGAGTAGACGTGAACCCCGAACAGCATCTGGAGGTCCAGCCGCGCTCGCTCGCTTTCGGTGACGAGCTCCGACATGCGGCTGGTCACCCGTCGGATCTCTTCGAGGTGGCGCGCGGAGGACGACAGGTGCATCACGGGCCCGTATTGCGCGTAGGCCATGGCGATCACCGTCGACATCACGCCGGTTCGGTCTCCGAGCCGCTCGAAGATGCCGAGCGCGCGCTCGAGGACCCGGGTCGCATCGAGGAGGAGCGGCGCGACCGGCAGCCCGAGGAGGAAGTCCTCGATGCCGACGCCGGTCGCAAGCACAGCGAGGAGCTCGTTGCCCCGGCCGGCGAGCACCTCGCCCGCGAACCACGCACGCCCGCGCGCGAAGTCGATCATCCCGATCTCTCGAAGGGCCGCCGCGAGGCTGCGCTCATCGTCGAGCCGCTCGGCGAGCTCGATGGCGGCGCGGTAGGCCTCCTCCGCCCCATCGAGGTCGCTCTCGAGCGCGGTCCCGCCGAACGACTCGCCGAGGGGGCTGCGCAGGAGCGCCTGGCCCAGCTCGAGCATGGCCCGCAGCTCGGTCGCGGCGTCACCTCGTTCGGCAGCGCGGGTGCGGACACGACGGGCCAGATCCGCCGCGGCCTCCTCGTCGTGGCTCATCCGCAGCGCCGACGCACGCCGCAGCTGCACGTCGAGCTCCACCTTCGGATCGCGCATCGCCTCGGCAAGGGCGGCGAGCTCGGTCAGACCATTGAGCCGCTCGCCCGTCTGCCGGAGGACGGCGAACGCATCGTCCCGCGTCGTGAGGAGGAGCCGGCGGTCCGCCGGCGCCGAGACGACCGGGAGCGCCTGCTCCACGAGGCGGAGCGCCTCTTCTGGGGCATTGGAGGCGAGGGCCGCCGTCGCGGCGTCGATGGAGAAGCGCGCGGCCCGCACCGTGTCGCCGGCCGCCAGCGCGTGCTGGGCGAGCATCGGCAGACCCGCCGGTGCCGGGTCGCCACCCTCCAGCAGCAGGTCGACGACGGCTGCGTGGACCTGCCGGCGTCGCGCCCCGGACAGCTGGTTGGCCGCGAACTGGCGGACCTGTTCGTGCGTGAACGTGTAGTCCGCTGGCTCCCCCTGCACCTGCGCCAGCAGCAGGCCGGCGCGGACCGCGGGGCCGAGGTCGTCCGCGAGCGGGTCCGCTCCGTCGCCCGGGTCCCGATCGCCGCCTGGAGCCGCGCCGGTGACCTGGTCCCGCGGCCCCGTACCCGGTTCCGTTGCGCCATCGCCGACTCGCGCCCGGATCGCCCGCAGGTCGCGCAGGCTGAAGCTGCGGCCGAGGATGGCGGCATCGCCGAGCGCCGCCGAGGTCCGAGTCGGGAGTCGCGCGGCACGGCGGTCGATGAGCGTCCGAACGGCGGACGGGACGAGGCGAGCCGCGTTCCGGCCGAGCCGCCATTCGCCTTCGATCTGCTGGAGGGTCCCGGCATCGCGGTGCGTGCGCGCCAGCTCCTCGACGATGAATGGCACGCCTTCGGACTGGACGTGCATGGCGGCTGCGGACGCGGCTTCGACCGGGGCGCCGAGGACACGCTTCAGGAGCTCAGCCGTCTCGATCGAGCTGAAGCGGCCAGGCCGCAGCCGCCGGACGAGCCCCATTCGCTCCATGTCGGCGACAAACTTGACGGCCTCGGTGACCGACGCGAACTCGTCCGGGCGGATCGTCAGGAACAGGAAGATCTGCCGGTCGGCGTCGCTGCGGACGACGTACCGGAGCAGCCGCAGGGTGTCATCGTCCGCCCACTGGACATCGTCGATGAGTAGCGCGAGCGGGTGGTTGCCGGCGAGCGCCGCAATCGCGACGCCCGCGAGGTCGAAGGCGCGCAGGAGCTTGGCGTCTGGCGACAGGTTCTCGAACCCGGGTTCATCGCGCCCCGAGATGGCCTCGACCACCCGCCGGACAGCGACCTCCGCCGGCGTGCCGGCCGCGGAGCCACCGATGGCGCTCGAGGCGAACAGGCTGCGCGCGACGAGGAACGGTCCCCGGATCTCCTCGTCGGCGGTGATCGCGACGCAGGTGAAGCCACTCGCCGATGCGAGCTCTGCGGCCGCGAGCAGCAGCCGCGTCTTGCCGATGCCGGGCTCGCCCTCGAGGGTCACCGCCGCGAGGCGGCTGGAGGCCTCGCGCAGCTCCTGGGAGATCGCGTCGAGCTCGCCGCTCCGCCCGATGACCGCGCCGTTTGCCCGGCGCAGCTGGACGGCGAGCGAGCACTGTGGCCCGACGAGGGGATCGAGCGCACCTCCGTCGCCCAGCCGGGGGGCCGTACCAGGATCAGCCGACTGCGTCTCGCCCACCATGCGCCGAGTATGAGGCCGCGGCTTCGTAACGTACGGCGAACGATGACCCCGCATGATCGCCACATGCCGATCCTCGAGCGACCGCGACCGACGCATCGCAGGCAGGGCGGCGCCATCCGACCCGAGTGGGCCTTCGTGGGCATCATCCTGTCGGTTGCGGGTGTCCTGTCGGTTGCGAGCATCGCCAGCGATCCCGCCTCGGTCCTCACGCTGGCGATGGCCGCACTCTACGGCGCGATCGGGGCGTTGCTTGCGGCCCGGAGACCCCGGAACCCGATCGGCTGGCTGTTCCTCGGGGTCCTGCTCGTGTTCTCGGTCTCGAACGCAGCCGACGGGCTGGGCGGCACCGCCGTACGGGCGGGCGCACAGCTTCCGGGCGGGCTGCCACTCGTCCTGATCTGGGCCGAAACGTGGGCCTACGCGGCGTTGTTCGGGATCTACTACGGCCTGACCGTCGTGTTCCCGTCCGGTCACCTGCCCGGCGGCCGTTCCGGACGGATCGTCCGGATCTCGTTCCTGGTGCCGGTCGCAGCCGTCGTCACCGGCGCCTTCGGTCCGCACCTCGCGGGCAACTTCGACGCCGACTACATCGGCCGAACCCTGGACAATCCGGCGGCCGTGCTGCCCGTTCCGGACGGGATCCCGGCGCTGCTTCAGATCGCGACCATCGGCCTCCTCGTCGGCGGGATCGTCTCGTTGATCGTCCGACTCGGCAGGGCGCGCGGAATCGAGCGCGAACAGCTGAAATGGTTCGTCGCGTCGCTCGCGCTGACAGGTGTGCTCGTCGTCGCCACCGTGGCGGTTGTGGTCGCGTCCCCGCGAGTGGGGACGGAAGTCTGGATCCTCGCTGTGCTCGGCTACGCGACGATCCCGCCCGCGGTCGGCGTTGCCGTGTTGCGTTACCGCCTCTACGAGATCGACCGCATCGTCAGCCGAACGGTCGGCTGGGCCGTCGTGACCGCGGTGCTCGCGATGGTGTTCGTCTCGGTGATTCTCATCAGCCAGTCGCTCCTGGTGTCAGTCACCTCATCGAATGCCCTGGCGGTGGCGATCTCGACGCTGGTCGCCGCGGCGATCGCCCAGCCACTGCGTCGCGGGGTGCAGCGTCGCGTCGACAGGCGCTTCAACCGGGCTCGCTACGATGCCGAGCGGACGGTCGAGAGCTTCGGGACCGTGCTGCGCAACGAGGTCGAGCTCGGCCAGCTGCGAGCTGAGATCGGTGCCGCAGTCGCCGAGACGGTCCAACCGGCGTCGTACCACATCTGGCTGCGCGCGTGACCGATCGGTCCTGAACCGGGCGCGGCGCTGCAACGCAGCCGATACCAATTCCGGATGCACGGTGTGCCGAACCGGATCACGGCCGGGCAACCCTCGATGGAGCGGCAATGCCGCGGACAGCGAGGTGACATCGTGGCTGAACTGACCGAACGCAAGCGCGACGCGGAGCCGAAGTCCGACTTCGGGCTGCCCGAGGAGCGCAAGTACCCGATGCCGGACAAGGCTCACGCTCGGAACGCGAAGGCGCGCGCGTCGCAGCAGGCGAAGAAGGGCAACCTGTCCAGCGCGGACAAGCAGAGGATCGATCGCAAGGCCGACCGGGTCCTCGACAAGTAGGCGCGATGGCGCGGGGTGCCTGACCTATTCGAGCAGGTAGCGGTCGACGACGTTGCGCAGCGGGTCGCCGGCCGCGAACCGCCGGACCTGCGCGCCCGCGGCCTCGAACGCGCGGCGCGTGGAGCCGGGCGAATCGCCCGCCATGTGCGGGCTGATCAGGACGTTGGGCAGCGACCACAGCGCGTGACCCGCGGGCAGCGGCTCCGGGTCGGTCACGTCGAGCGCAGCTCGGAGCCGCCCGCGCTCAAGCTCGCCGAGGAGGGCCGGCGTGTCCACCGTCCGGCCGCGCCCCGCGTTGACGACGAGCGCCCCATCGGGGAGCAGCGCGAGACGCCGCGCGTCGAGAAAGCCCGTCGTCTCGCCGGTCAGCGGCAGCAGGTTGACGAGGATCGCCGCTCCAGGCAGGTCGGCGTCGAGGTCGGCCATGCCGACGATGCCGTCCCGAGGCGAGCGCGCGACGCCGACGATCTCCAGCTCGAACGGGCGGAGTCGCGCCGCCACGGCTGCGCCGATCGACCCGAACCCGAGGATCACGACACGCCGGCCGGCCAGCTCGTCCGGCTCGAACTCGATCCACGTCCCCTGCGTCTGGGCATCGCGAGCTCGGATGAGTCCACGTTGCATGGCCAGGATGGCGCCCACGACCCACTCGGCCAGGGGTCCGTCGTAGACGCCGCGTGCGTTGCAGACGGTGACCTGCGGAGGCACCCGGCCGACGAGCCAGTCGACGCCTGCGCTCAGCGTCTGCACGACCCGCAGCCTTCCCGGCGTGCGCAGCCCCTCCAGCAGCGGCTCGCGCATCCGCCCCATCGGGATGACGAGGTCCGCGTGCGTGAAGTCCGGCGTCGGCCCGTCCTCGAGGGACACCGGCACGAGCTCGACGTTGGCTGGGATATCGCCCATCAGCGCGAGCTCCGGGAGCTCCGGCGCATACACGACGACCGGATCGACGGTGGCTCGCGGTGATGCGGTCATGGTGGCCAGACGACGTGGGGTCAGAACGGCGTGGGGATGTACCTCAAGGGCGCGTTCGGTTCCGCATACCCACCGGACTTGCCCCGCTTGGGCAGGGTGACGTCACGCGACTCCAGCGGCTCGTATGGCACCTGGCTCAACAGGTGACTGATGATGTTGAGCCGGCCGCGCTTCTTGTCGTTCGTGTCGGCGACGTACCAGGGCGCCCACGCCGTGTCGGTCGCTGCCAGCATCGCATCGCGGGCCCGCGAGTAATCGAACCAGCGGCTGTACGACTTGAGGTCCATGTCAGTCAGCTTCCAGATCTTGCGCGGATCGTGGATGCGGCCTTCGAGGCGGCGGGTCTGCTCGTCGGGGCTGACCTCCAGCCAGTACTTGAGCAGGATGATCCCGTTATCGACCATCGCCTTCTCGACCGCAGGCACCTGCTCGAGGAACCGCTCGGTCTCCTGCGGCGTGCAGAAGCCCATCACCCGCTCGACGCCCGCGCGGTTGTACCAGCTGCGGTCGAAGATCACGACCTCGCCCGCGGCCGGGAAGTGCGTGATGTAGCGCTGGATGTACATCTGCGACTTCTCGCGGTCCGTCGGCGCCGAGAGTGCGACGACCTTGAACACCCGCGGGCTGACCCGCTCGGTGATCCGCTTGATCGTGCCCCCCTTGCCGGCCGTGTCCCGGCCCTCGAACACGACCGCGATCTTGGCGCCGGTCGCCTTGACCCACTCCTGCATCGCCACCAGCTCGCCATGCAGCCTGCGCATCTCGGTTTCGTATGCCTTGCGCGTCAGCTTCGTCCCGGCCTCGGTGGCGGTGGCCGATGCGCTCCCGCCCTCCGCATGGGCCCGGCCCGACGCGGCCTTCCTGTCCTTCTTCTTCGCCACCTGATGCCCTCCTTGTGCCCGCCCGAGTCGCGGGACCCGGCTATGCCGCCACCGCGACTGGTGCCGACGGGTTGAGGGTCGGTTCCTCGCCGATCCGAACCTTGAACAGCTTGCGTACCTCCTCGACCACGACGAGCGAGAGGGGCACCACGAGGCACACGGCCCATTGGTCGGCCGTCAGGTCCACCGTGCCGAGGAGCCGCTGCAGGAACCCGAGCTCGACCGCCAGGACGATCGAGAGCACCGAGAGGCCGGTCCCGATCAGCAGCGGCCGGTTCCCGAGGATGGACCCGCCGAACAGAGACTCGGCCTCGTCCGCGGTTTCGAGCGACGAGAACAGGCGGTACAGGGCGAAGGTGGTCATGCCCATCGTGCGTGCGACGGCATCGCCGTACTGGCCGTCCGCCCAGGCAAGCACCCCGAGGGTGCCGGCCGCCATGACCAGCCCGGTGGTGACCAGCCAGCTCATGAGCCTGCGGGGGATGATCTGCTGCTCCTTGGGCCGTGGCGGCGCCTCCATCAAGCCCTCTCGTGGCTTGCCGTAGCCGAGCCCGATCGCCTGGAACACGTTGACGGTGAAGTTCAGCCACATGGTCTGGAGCGGCAGGAACGGAATCCCACCCAGGATGTCCAGCAGCGCGGAGCCCAGGAAGGTGGCGATGAACCCGAACAGCCCCGCCATCTGGAAGCGGATGAACCGCAACAGGTTGTCGTAGACCGCGCGCCCGAGGCCGACCGCCTTCACGATCGTCCCGAAGTTGTCGTCCGTGAGGATCATGACGGCGGCCTGCTTGGAGACCTCGGTGCCCGTGATGCCCATCGCGATGCCGATATCTGCCTTCTTGAGCGCCGGCGCGTCGTTGACGCCGTCGCCCGTCATGGCGACGACATGGCCCTTCTTGCGCAGGATGTCGACGAGATGGACCTTGTCCTCGGGGGACACCCGAGCGAGGACGCCGATGCCGTCGATCTGCCGGATGGCCTCGTCGTCGCTCAGGGCGCGGAAGTCGGTGCCGGTCATCGCCCGGCCCTCGATCCCGAGCTGGCGGGCAATGGCCCCCGCCGTGACGGCGTGGTCGCCCGTGATCATCCGGACCTGGATGCCGGCCGCGTGGGCGGTCGCGATGGCGGCCTTGGCGGCCGGCCGCGGCGGATCGACGATGCCAACGATCGCGAGCAGGGTCATGCCGTCCAGGAGGGGGAGCAGGTCGGCGTCCGGATTGAACGTCGCCGGATCGAAGTCCTTCTGCCCGGTCGCCATCACGCGCAGGCCCTGCGTGCCGAGGCGCTCGTTCTCAGCCAGGTACGCGTCGCGCAGCTGGTCGACGGGGACCTCCGTGCCATCTGGGCCGTGGGCGCTGACGGCACGGGCAAGCAGCTGGTCGGGCGCGCCCTTGATGTAGCCGCGGACCACGTCCGTTCCCGCGGCGTTCTTCATGGCGTGGAAGGTGGCCATCATCTTGTAGGCCGCATCGAACGGGAGCGTGGCGACCCGTGGGTACCGCTCGCGGGTCAGGGTCGGATCCACGCCGCCCTTCGCGGCGAGGACGACCAGCGCACCCTCGGTCGGGTCGCCGACCAGCGCGCCGTCACGGACCTCTGCGTCCGCGCACAGGGCCATTGGGAGCAAGTACTGCTCGAGCGGCACGTCGGGCTGGCCGCCGGTATGGGCGATCTGCCCGGTCGTGGAGTAGCCGTCGCCCGAGATCGTGTAGCGCCGCCCGACGACCGCCATCTGGACGGCCGTCATCTGGTTGAGCGTGAGGGTGCCCGTCTTGTCGGAGTTGAGCGCGGACGTCGACCCGAGCGTCTCGACCGATCGGAGCCGCTTCATGATGGCCCCCGCGGCTGCCAGCTGCTGCGAGCCCTTCGACAGGATGGCCGTCGTCACCGCCGGGAGCGCCGTCGGGATGGCGGCCACCGCGAAGGCGACCGCGCTCAGGAAGAGCTCCTGGAGCTGCACGCCGCGGTACAAGCCCAGCAGGGTGGAGACCACGAGCGCGATGCCGGCGATGACGAGGATCTGGTTCGTCAGGCGGTCGAGCTGCTGGGTCAGCGGCGTCTTCTCGACACCGGTGGCCTGGAGCATGCCGCTGATATGACCGACCTCGGTCGCCATGCCCGTGGTCACGACCAGGATGGTGCCCGCCCCGCGTGTGACCTGGCAGTTCATGAACGCCATGTCCACCCGGTCGCCCAGGGCGGCATCGGCGGCGACCGCCTCGACCTGCTTGGGCGTGGGCACACTCTCGCCCGTAAGCGCGGACTCGTCGATCTCGAGGGTCGCGGCCGTCAGGATGCGCGCGTCGGCGGGCACGAGGTCGCCGGCCTCGATGTTGACGATGTCGCCCGGGACGAGCTCGTCCATGGGGATCTCGACGAGCTCGCCGTCCCGGCGGACCTTCGCCTTGACGACCATCATGCTCGACAGCGCGGATGCGCTCGCCTCGGCCTTGCCCTCCTGGTTCATCGCCATCCAGGCGTTGAACACGGTCAGCAGGATCAGGAACACCCCGGTGTAGAACTGGCCCGGCAGGAACAGGCAACCGATGCCCGCGATCAGCAGGACGATCTGCATCGGATCCGCGTACTGGCGGCTGAAGCTCTGCCAGCGCGACGCCTTCTTCGCCTGGTCGAACGTGTTCTTCCCGTAGGTCGACCGTCGGGCCTCGACGTCGGCGGACGTCAGGCCGGCAGCCGGATCGACGTTCTGGCGCTTGACGACCTCGTCCGGCGTCAGCGCGTACCACGCGACGTCGGGCGCAGCGGGGGCCGATCCGGCCGTCGAGCCGACGGGCGCGGTCATGACTCCTGGCCCGTCCTGGTTGCGTTCACGACCCTCTCCCTCTCGATGCGCGGCGCCGCGGCGGGATGGAGGATCACCCCCGCGCGACACCTGGCGGCATCCAACACGCTATCACTCGACCCCGCGCGAGTCTTTGCGCATGGAGCTCAGGACCCGATCGCCCGGCGCACGTCAGCCGTGGGCTGGGCGCCACCGCCCTCGCGCCTGAATGCCTCGACGGCCTCGGTGATTGAGCCGTACATGTGCCCCTGGTCGATGGTCTCGAGCAGCCGATATCGCACGATCGAGTCGCGGACATCGGACTGCAGTTCCGCGAATGCAAGGTGGATCCCCGCCGCGTTCAGCTCGAGGTCGAGATCCTCCAGCATCGACCCCGCCGTTGTGTCGATGTCGGTGATCGGCTCGGCGGCGACCAGCACCCAGGTAGGCGGCGGGTCGGCCGCCTTGACGAGGTCGCGGATACGGTCGCGAAACTGATTGGCGTTGGCGAAGAACAGGGGCGCCGACCAGCGCAGGATGATCATCCCCGGCTCCGGGAGTGCATCCGGATACCGCCGCAGGTCGTGATAGCCCGGGACGCCCGGATCCTTGCCCAGAACAGTCGAGTACGGGGCCCACGAACGCTTGAAGATGTAGGCGACCGACAGGACGACGGCCACGATGATGCCCTGCAGGACGCCGATGAAGGCGACGCCCAGCGCACACGCGACGGCGAGCGCGAATTCCGACCGGCGGACGCTGGCCAGGCGGCGAAGCTCGGCGAGGTCGAACAAGCTGATGGAGGCCGCGATCACCACCGCCGCGAGCACCGGTTGGGGCATCGCCTGGACGAGGCCCGGGAAGAACAGGAGCATCAACAGGACGAGGGCAGCCGCAACCAGACCAGTGAGCTGCGTCTTCCCCCCGGACTGGAACGCCACCGCCGTCCGGGATCCGCTCGTGCTCACGGGAAAGCCAGAGAACAGGCCCGCTGCGAGGTTGGCGGACCCGATGCCGGCGAGCTCCTGATTGCCGTTCACCTCGTAGCCGGCGCGAGCCGCGAATCCGCCGGATGTGGAGATGGTGTCCCCTATGGCGACCAGCGAGATGCCCAGCGCCGCTGCGAACAGGAGCGGGATGTCCGCGGTGTCCACCGATGGGAACGACGGCACCGGGAACCCCTGGGGCAGCACCCCGATCACCGCGACGCCGTGCGACGCAAGGTCCAGGACAATCGAGAGCCCGATGGCTACCACGACCGCGATGAGGATCCCCGGGATCCGCGGCAAGAACCACTTCAGGACCAGGATGATCACGAGACTCAGCAACCCGATGCCAAGTGCCCACGGGTTCGTGAGGCCGTGCTGCACCCCTTGCAGGAACGCTGAGGCCTCGGCAACGATGCCGCTCGCGTCGGTCGAGAAACCGAAGAGCTTGGGAAGCTGCCCGATCAGGATGACGACCGCCAGGCCGGCGAGATACCCGGTCCGCACCGGATTCGAGAGCAGGTCGGCCACGAAACCGAGTCTCCCCAGCCCGGCGCCAACGGTGACGATCCCGACCAGGAGCGCGAGCATCCCCGCGAGCGCGATCGCTTGCTCCTCACTGCCGGCAGCCAGAGGCAGGATCGTCGCCGCGATCATCGGGCCCAGTGACGAATCGGGACCCAGGACGAGAATGGGCGACGGGCCCATGAAGGCATAGGCGATGAGGCAGACGACGGTCGTATAGAGCCCGGTGATCGCGGGCAGCCCCGCCAGCTCCGCATAGGCCATTCCCTGTGGAACCAGGAGGGTCACCAGGACGACGCCGGCGATCAGGTCACGTGAGACCCAGGCCCGCTGGTACGTGCGCATGGCCCGGATGCCGGGCATCCATTGATCCAGACGCCCGCTGGGAGGCGGTGCGGCACTCGTGTTGCTCATCCGGTCGCCATGTGGTGGGCTCGCGTAACGGATCAGGCGTTGGTTCGGGGTGGCTCGAAGTTTGACGTCGCGGCTGCGGGCGTGTCGAGCCGATGCACACCGAGCACGAGAAACCGGCGACGAAACATTTCGTCGCCGGCCTCAAGTGCGTGGTCGGGTCTACCCGATGGTTGCGACTCCTGACTGGTGGGACTGAGGGCCGTTGGTCATGCCGCACCGGCGTTGGTGACGACGCCGATCGACGAGCCAGCGACGCTCGGGGAAGGGTCCGCGTCCGCTGACTCGGCCGCGGCCTCGATCATCAGCGGGGCCTCCTTTCGGAAGCCCTTGAAGGTCATCCACAGCCCGAGCGACAGCTCCCAGACGAAGATCGGGGCGACCGCGATGGCGTGCCAGGCGGTGCCGGCCTCGGTGACGCCGAGGACGTAGCCGATGATCCAGGAGGTGAACAACGGGGCGCCGATGAGTCCGATCACCGGGATCGCGCGCGGCACCAGGCGCGACTTGTACATCAGCCAGCCCAGCAGGAAGGCGTTGAGGGCGGGGACGCCGGTCCCGAGCACGAAGGCCCAGTTGCGGACGGTGACGAGCGTGTGCTGCACGGTGACCAGGAGCGCGGCTTCGGCCCCGCTGGCGCCGGGCTGCTGCAGGGTCACGATCGAGAGGATGCTGACGACGCCGATCATGAGGATGGTGGCTTCGAACAGCCGCGAGCTCACGAAGCCGATCGAGAAGCCCAGGTTCTGGCGCTTGATGACGGCGTACAGCGCGACCGCGGTCCCGATGGCGGTGAGGCTGTTTACGATGTCGAATAGAGCGCCGAGGCGCACCTGGTCCGCGCTGGCACTGCTGATGATGAACGTCGGGTCGTTCAGGACAGGGCTCTGGAGGAAGACGGCCGGGATCGAGCTGAGGAACGTGAGCAGGTAGAGAACTCCGGCGACCAGCGCGGTCTTGCGCATTGAGTCCATGGAGAGCCGGTCCGTCCTGGCGAGTCGAGCGGTTGTGGTTGCCATGTCAGTCGTCCTTTCGTGGTTCGGGGTCACCGGGCGCGACACGCGCCCGGTGCGGGAAGAGCAGCGGGTCAGTCGCCGCCGCCGACGGCGCCGACGATCACGGCGTCGGGGCCGAGGTTGATGAGGGCAACATCGCCGGCGTTCGCGGCCGACTCGATCGCCTCGGTGGTGGTCAGCGAGTGGCCATCGACCGTCCGCGCGAACGGCAGGGTGTCGGACCCGACCGCCGTGAAGGCGGGGACGCAGGCGCCGCTGCCGATGCCCTGGCCACTGCACAGGACGAAGAAGCCCTGCAGCTCGACGCTGTACTGACCGTGGTTCTGGTGCGGCCCGCCGCGGACGACGTGGTCATGCGGGAACGTGTTGGGGGGCGCGCCCTGGGGCGTGTCCGTCTGGGGTGCGAGAACGTAGAACGGATCGAGCGCCCTGGGGGTCGCCCCCGAGAACCGCGTGTTCGAGAAGGTCATGCGGACCTGGGCGCCGTCCGCCCAGACGACCTCGTAGCAGCCCGCCCGGCCGGCTTGCGGACCGGTCACGTCCACGCAGTTGCGCAGGCCCGCCCCGGTCGCCGCCGGAGCCGTCGCGAGGCTGAACGCCGTGGCGGCGAGCGCCATCGCGGCGATGGATCCGATGGCCAACGATCGAATGTGCTTCTGGATCATGGTGGTGGTCTTCCTTCCTGTCTGGAACAAGCCGGCTTGGAACTAGCCGGCGTCGGTGCCGGTCGCCTGCGGCAGAGGTGCATCGATGCGCGTGACCGACACCAGCGGCAGCCCGAGGTCCCGCACGCGCTGGAGCACGCCGTGGAGCGCCGCCTGGTCGGCGATCGGGCCGGCGATGACGGTGGTTCCATCGCCCTCCGGGCTGACGGTCAGCCCGTCGAACCAGGCCGCCCAATGTGCGTCGAGGTGCCCCGTGAGCCGGATCTCGTACCGCTCGGCATCGGGGCGATCGGGTGTCGGGATCCGTCGGTCGGTCATTCCACTCCTCGTGCGTGTTGCCAGCTGGAGCGCCGGCCGGCAGCGCCGACCTGACTCACTGGGGACACCGTGGAGGTGGAGGTGATGAGCGCGCATCAGCACACGTGATGAGTGGGCTGATGAAAACGTCGCTCGGCCCGCGCGCTACGGGCCGGGTCGTCGCTCCTCCCTGTGCAAGAGCAGGCCGAGCTCGGTGGCACGCCGGACGGCGGCACGGCGGCTGTTCACGCCGAGCTTCGCGTAGATGTTCTGGGTATGGGTCCGGATCGTCGGCAGCGACACCGTGAGCTCGCGCGCGATGTCGGGGCCGTCGAGCTCGCTGTCCAGGAGGCGCAGCACGTCGAGCTCGCGTTCGCTGAGCGGCTCGATCAGGGGCTGTGCGGATCCGGCCCGCCGCTCGGGTGCGTCGATCGCCGCCAGGAGTCGGTAGACGACGGGCGAGGCATCGGCTTGCCGCACGGCCAGCTTCAACAGGGCGGCCATCGGCGGACCCTCGTCGACGAAGGTCCGCACGTAGCCTTCCGCTTCGCCAAGCTGGGTCGCGCGGGCGAGCGACGAGCGTGCAGCCGTCGCGTCACCCCGCGCCTGCTGCACCAGCGCCTGCACGACGAGGATGTCGATCGCGCTGCCGATCCTCCCGCCGGCGTCGGCCGCGTCCAGCAGGCGCACCAGCAGCCGCCCCGCGTCGGTGAGCCGGTCGTCGGACCGATCTCGAACACCCTCCGCCAGGAGCAGCCGTGCCAGCGTGACGTGCTCGAACTCGTGGACGTACGCGAGGTCGTCGTCCGCGGTGAGGCCTCGATCACGCGCCCAGGAGCGTGCCTCGGCGAGCCGTCCCTGCGTGATCAGGACTCGCGCCCGCACGGCCGCCACGGGCCGGACATCGGGCGAGAAGTCCCCGTCGTACCGGCGAGCGGCCTCGTCGAGGAGCTCGAGGGCGCCGTCCGGATCGCCGGCCGCCTGCTGGAGCAGGGCGGCCGCGACCCGTGACCGATACGGGTTCTGGGGCAGGCCGTTGTCCTCGCCGAGCTCCTGGGCCCGCGCCAAGTGCCCCGAGGCCGCCTCGCGATCATCCCGTTCGCGCAGGATCTCGCTCAACCCAACGTGCATGTCGGCGGCGCCGCGGAGGACGGCGTCGCCCGGCCGCGTCGCGAGGACCAGGCCCCGTTCGAGGATCCCCATCGCATCCCCCAGGCGGCCCTGCGCCCGGCGGATGTCGGCCAGGGCGATCGAGCACCCGATCGCGTCGGACAGGTAGCCGGCCTTCTCCAGGTACGCGATGGCATCGTCGTACCAGCGCGATGCGGCCTCGAGGTCCGCTCGCGACCAGGACGCGAGTCCGAGCAACGCGGAGGCCGCCGCACGGCTGATCAGGTCGTCCTCGCCGACGAGCTCGAGCGCGGTCCGGGCGTGGGCCATGGTGCCGTCGACGTCGCCCAGCAGCCGCGCCAGCCCGGCGCGATGGATGGCGATCGCGGCCGGCAGGTCACGGAATGCCAGCTCATCCACGACGACCATCCCGTCGGCGGTCCCGTCGCGCGACGCCGCCACCCAGTGGTCGGCATCCCCCAGGGCCGCCTCGACGCCCTCGACCTCGCCCCGAACCAGGCGTGACCCGGCGAACGCGTCGCCGAGCACCGGGCGCATCCGGATCAGCTCGTTCGGGATCGCGTCGATCCAGCGACGCAGCGTGACGTCCTGGCGGGCCCGGCGAGCCGCCGGGATGGCGAGCTCGACGAGGTCGGCGGCCCTCGAAAGGTCGTTGCCCGCGAGGGCGTGACGGATGGCCTCGGCGTGTTCGCCTTCCTGCGCGTACCACTCGGTCGCCCTCCGGTGCAGCTCCGCCACGAGCGCGGGCTGCTCGTCCATGAGCCGCGCCTGGAGCACATCGGCGAACAGGTGGTGGTAGCGATACCAGCGGCGCCGGTCGTCGAGCGGGATGAGGAACAGGTTCCGCCGGTCGAGCGCCTCGAGCGTCGCCTGTCCCCCGCCCTGCCCCGTGACGGCGTCGCACAGCGGACCGCTCATGCGGGTCAGGATCGAGGTCTGCAGCAGGAAGGCCCGAACGTCCGCCGGCTCACGCGCCAGGACCTCTTCGATGAGGTAGTCGACGATGTACCGGTCGTCGCCCGCGAAGCCGGCGATGAACGCGGCGACGTCGTCTCGCCCCTGCAGCGACAGGCCCGCCAGCTGCAGCGCGGCAACCCAGCCTTCGGTCCGGCCCTCCAGCGCCGCCACGTCGGCGGTCGAGAGGTCCAGCCCCATCACCCCGTTGAAGTAGGCGTCGGCCTCGCCCGGCGTGAAGCGCAGGTCGCTGGCCCGGATCTCGATCAGCTCCCCCCGTGCCCGCAGGCGGGCGAGCGGGAGCGCCGGATCGGTGCGGCCGGCGATCACCAGGCGGACGTGGGCCGGCAGGTGATCGAGCACGAAGGTCATGCCGTCCTGGATGCCGGCCGACCCGATCGTGTGGTAGTCGTCGAGGACCAGGACGATGTCGTCGGACTGGGCGTTGAGGTCATTGAGCAACGGCGCAAGGACGGCTTCGATGGGCCGGTCGGGTGACCCGAGGAGTGCCAGCGATCCCGCCCCAACGTCCGGCTTCACGGTCTGCAGCGCGGCGATCACCTGGGTCCAGAACGTGACCGGATCGTCGTCGCCGGGATCGAGCGACAGCCAGGCCGCGACCGAGCCGTCGGCCGGTGCGGCCATCCATTGGGCCAGGAGCGTCGACTTGCCGAACCCAGCCGGAGCCGAGATCAGGGTCAGCTTCGCCTCGGTCCCGCGAAGCAGGCGCGCGGTGAGGCCGGGTCTCGGCACCAGGCCGCTTCGGGGTCTCGGGGCGTAGAACTTCGTCGCGAGCAGCTGACTGGCCATGCCGAGTCACTGTAGCCGTGGACTTCGCATCGACGCCGTCGGCGGACGGCGCACGGATCACGGGTAGTAGCTGCGGCCCGCCGCGCGAAGGTCCCGGGCAACGGCCTGGATGGCCTTGCCGACGGACATGGGGTCGGTATCGCCGTTGAGCAGGGCCTGGACCTGGTTGCCGATCTCCGCGTCGATCTCCGGCTCCCAGAGCCAGTTGAGCGACGCGATGGCGTCTTCGAGCATGGGCAGGAACTCCCGCGCCACCGGGTCGTGGATCCCCTCGTTGGACGCGTGGATCGGGGAGTACGTCTGCAGGCCTCCCACGAGGGCCGCATCGACCTCCGGCCGAGTCGCGTAATCGAGGAACGCATCGACGCTGTCACGGCTCGCCGCGACGTTCGCGGGCAACGCGAATCCCGCCCAGGCGAGGATCGAATGCGCCTCCGCCGCTCCAGCGACCAGCGGCAGCGGCGCGACGTGCAGGTCGAACGGGACGATGGGGGTGCCGGCCTGAAGGGACTCCAGGAGCCACGTGCCGTTGTAGGTCATGGCGGCCTTGCCCTGCAGGAAGAGGAGCTGCATCGTCGCGTAGTCGGTGGCGCCGGACCCGCCCAGGAGGACCCCGGAGGTCCGGAGGTCGGCGATCGCCTGGAAGGCCTCGATCCATTCGGGGCTGTCGTAGCCGACTTCGCCCTGGATCGTTCGCTCGACGAACGCGATCGGGTCGCCGGCTCGCCCCGCGATCATCGGCAGGAGCCACATCACGAGCAGCGGGTTGAACGAGGTGTCGCCGGAGGGATGGACGAGCGGTGCGGCGCCGAGTGCCGCCAACGGCGTCACCATCGCCTCGAGATCGGCGATGGTCCTCGGAGGGACGAGGCCGGCCTGATCCAGGAGCGCCTTGTTGTAGTACAGGCCCGTGGTCTGGACACCCCTGGTCGCGGCGGCCGGAAACGCTCGCGTCGTGGTCTCCCCGATCCCGCCCAGATGGAACGGCGCCGGCACCCGGGCGAGCACATCGGCCAGGGCGGGATCTGCGCCCAGGTCCGCCAGCAGCCCGTCACGCGTCCACGCTCGGACGAACAGGCCGTCGAGGATCACGAGCCCGACGGGCTCGCCCGACTCAAGCGCGGCACGCGCGAGCCGATCCCAGTCGGGCCCGAGACCAGGGATCGCCCGGATGTCCCACTCGACCCCGGGGTTGCGAGCCCCGAAGTCGTCATAGAGCCGCTTCAGGGCCGGCTCCGCGGTCGGATCGGTGCCCTCGGCAAGCACCGTGATCGGACCGCCCAGGCGCGCCACGCCGGCACTCGCACCCGATTCGGCGGGCGCAGATCCCGTCCCATTGGGCGGCGAACAAGCCGCAAGCAGGGGCGCGACGACGCCTCCGGCCACGATCAGCGAGCCGAGCCTGAGGACGTCGCGGCGGGCCCACATCGCCCGGGCGGTGTCGTTGCGCGCGGCGTGCTCGGGCTTCAGAAGGCGCTCCTCCGTACCATGGTTCCCCTGGGCGACGAGAGCGCGCGTCGGTCTCGCTATCCAAGGACATTGTCCGTCGTTACGGGCAAACACGCCGCTGTGGCGTCCCCGCCCATTCGCCAGCGTGCGTGCCGTGTCGAGCGACGCGCGTCACGCCGATCCACACGAGCCGCCCATGACCCGAGCACCATCGGTCCGCCGCGCCTCCCGCCGGTCAGGTCGCGACGGCGCGATCGACCTGCTGTTCATCGCGCCCACGCTGGTCATCCTGGGCGCCTTCCTGCTGTACCCGCTCGTCTACGGCGTCGTGCTGAGCGTCCACCAGACCGACGGCTTCGCCATCACGAGCTTCGTCGGTCTCGACCACTATGCGCATGCCCTGCTCGGAGATGCGGTCTTCCAGCGAAGCCTCCTGAACACGTTCCTGTTCACCGCGACGGCGGTCGTGCTCCAGACCGGACTCGGCCTCCTGCTTGCGGTGCTCGTGGCCGACGTGAAGCGGGGCAGGGTCGTGTTCACCCTCGTGTTCTTCGCGCCGTTCGTCCTCGCGCCGGTGGCGGTCGGCGCGGTCTGGAAGTTCCTCTACGCGCCGTACTTCGGGGTGGCGGCGACGGTCGGATCGGCCCTCGGGCTCGATGCCCTGACGATCGCGCCCCTGTCCGAGGCCGACACGGCGTTGTGGGCGATCATGGCCGCGTTCCTGTGGCGGTTCGTGGGGTTCACGATGGTCGTCTACCTGGCGGCCATCAGGACCCTGCCGCGCGAGTATTACGAGCACGCGCAACTCGAGGGCGCGAGCCGGTTCGCGCAGTTCCGGCGGATCACCTGGCCGCTGCTCTGGCCGCAGACGTTCGTGCTCGTGCTGCTCACCACGCTGGGCGCCTTGCGGATCTTCGACATGGTGTGGGTCATGACCGCCGGCGGGCCGTCGCACGCCACCGAGACCGTCGCCACCGAGATCTACGCCACCGCGTTCCGGTTCCTGCAGGTCGGCTACGCCCAGGCGATGGCGATCATCCTCCTCGTCGTCATCCTGGCGCTCACGATCGTCGAGCACCGGATCCTGAACCCCCGCGCCGAGGCTGTGAGCTCGTGACGGCGTTGCGTCACGTTCGTTGGTCCACGCTGGCCCTCGGCGTGCTCGCGCTCGTCTGGCTGTACCCGGTGATCTGGACGCTGATCAACGCCGTGCGGCGGAGCGCGGACATCTACCGGGCGCCGTGGGACGTGGCCTGGCCGCCGGCCATCGGCAACATCGGTGAGGCGTGGAGCCGCGGGCAGCTCGGCCTCGCGATGGCGAACTCCGCGCTGGTCACCGGGCTCGCCGTGACCATCGTGCTCGCGCTGGCCATCAGCGGCGCCTACGCGCTGACCCGCCTGCACCCGCCAGGGCGGGCCGTGCTGTTTCTGATCGTGCTCGCCCCGTTGATCGTCCCCACCGAAGTCCTCATCGTGCCGCTGTTCTCGATCTTCCGAACGCTGGGGTTGATCAACAGCCTGCCCGGACTCGCGCTCACGAACGTGGTCGCGAGCATCTCGTTCTCGACGGTGATCCTGGCCGGCTATTTCCGTACGATCCCGCAGGACATCATCGACGCCGCCCGCGTCGACGGTGCCGGCCGTATCGATGTCCTGGTGCGGATCGTCGTCCCCCTCGCCCGTCCCGGGATCGTCGCCGTTGCGCTGCTCGTGGCCGTGTTCACCTGGAACGACTTCGGCGGTGCGCTCGTGCTGCTCCAGAAGCCGGACGTGTTCACGGCACAGCTGGCCCTGACCCGTTTCTCGACCTTGTACGCCACCGACGAGGGCCTCACGTTCGCGGGGATGGCGATCGTGATCCTGCCGCCGTTGCTGCTGTTCCTGGTGCTCCAGCGGACGTTCATCCACGGATTGACGGCGGGGGTGGTTCGGCGCTAGGCACGTGCGCTCAGCTCGATGATGAGGGCAGGAGCGCGCTGATCAGCTGGTGAGTGACAAAGCCCGCGAAGCGCTCGACCGGCCAGCCCCGTTTGCCGACCAGCAGCTCGAACAGCTCGGGCGAGGAGTACGTCCACAGGATGTCCCGCGCCTCGCCGAGGGTCATGCCCGGCCGAAGGTGGTGCCGGTCGTGGAGGGTCCGGGCGTTGCGCTCCATCCGTTCGAGTCGCTGCTCGTCGACCTCCACGAGGAGCGCCGCGATCTGTGGGTCGCTCGACGCCGCGCTCTTGATGAGCAGCAGGATCGGAACGACCCGCGGGGCGACCTCGATGGTGAACTCGCCCCACCGGCGGATGACCGCAACTGGATCCTGCTCGGTTGCCTGCATCGCGTCGGACCGCTGTTCGGCGGGGACGGCGCCCTCGCCCTCAAGGGCGCGTGCCCAGATCGCGCGCACCAGCCCCGCCTTGCCGCCGAACGCCTTGTAGATCGTCTCTTCGGACACACGCGATGCCTGCGCGATCGCGGTCACGGTCGTGGCGGCGAACCCGTGCGCGAGGAACAGACGCGAACCCGCGTCGATGACCTCCTCGCGCGCCCGATTGGCACGGTCTCGACGTCGGGTCGCGTCGTAGCGGCGGGTGGTGTTGACGCTGTCGGCCATTCGTTACATCATACTGTATCGAATTAGGCCGTCGCGAGTCGCTGCTGCTCGTGGCCAACCCTGTCGAAGCGAGGCGGCGAGGCTGCATTGGAGCGTCGGATGATTCTGCTCGTCGGAGCCACTGGCAATCTCGGCGGGCGGATCGCGCGTCGCCTGGTCGACCACGGACTGCCCTTCCGTGCCCTCGTCCGACCCACAACGGACGCCGGAGGCGTGGAGGCCCTCGCGAGCGACATCGTGCGCGGCGACCTGCGCGATCCCGAGGCGTTGAAACGGGCGGTCGATGGGATCGAGACCGTCATCTCGAGCGCGCACAGCCTCGACCGGATCATGGCCGGTCGAGGTGACGTGTCGATCGAAGCCGTGGATCGGGATGGGAATGCGAACCTGGTCGCAGCGGCCGCGGCGGCCGCGGTCTCGCGGTTCGTGTTCGTCTCGTTTCCGGCACCCATTCTCGCGTCGCGCACGCCGTTCGCCGAGGCGAAGCTGGCGACCGAGGAGCTGCTCCGTGCGTCGCCGATGCACGAGGTCATCGTCCGTCCCGACGCGTACCAGGAGCCGTGGCTATCGGCGGAGCGGCGCTTTGATTGGCGCAGCGGAACCGTGACGATCTTCGGCAGCGGTAACGGCCTCGCCGCGTACGTCGCGATGGACGACGTCGCCGAAGCGATCGTGAGGCTCGCCACGCTCGCAGATGCGCCGCGGCTCGTGGACCTGGGCGGGCCGGAGGCCATGACCCGTAACGAGCTGGTGGCGGCGTTCGAGCGCGCGACCGGCCGCCCGATCAAGCGCCAGCGCGTGCCACGCGTCGCCCTGCGTGTCGGGGCGTTCGCGCTCCGGAGGGCGAAGCCGGGCATGGCCTCCGTGCTGGGCATGGCCTTGCTGAGCGACGATCGTCGAGAAGTGCCCGACGACCGCGCGCTTCGCGACCTGGGGATCACGGGCAGGCCGGTGAGCGCATACGTGCGCGAGCTGGTACGCGCGGACGAGGCGACCTCGACCAGCTGATCGCGATGGCCCATCGAGCCGCCACCATGTGGGGGCCGCGACGATGCCGTAACGGCCAGCGACGTCGAGTCGCGTCGGCGACTCGTGCCAAGGTCGCCCGACCACAAAGCTACGTTGAGGCCGCCGGGCGGGCCATCACGTCGTCCGCACGGCGTAGAGGCGCCACTCGCCAGGCACCCCTTTGAGTGCGAACGTTCCGTGGTCTTCGAACTCGATCCCCGACCCGGCTACCAGGTCCCTGACCGTGCTCGACACCAAGACCTCGCTCGGGCCGGCGATCGCGGCGACGCGAGCGCCGATATGGACGGCGATGCCTCCCACGTCCTCGCCGATGAGCTCAATCTCCCCGGTATGGACACCTGTCCGAACCTCGATTCCGATCCCCCTGACTTCGTCCACGATGGCCTGAGCGCATCGCACCGCTCGGGCGGGTCCATCGAAGGTCGCGAGGAACCCGTCTCCGGTGGTGTCGATCTCGCGACCTCGGAACAAGCTGAGCTCGTGGCGGACCATCGCATGGTGTCGCTGTAACAGCTGCTTCCAGGCGTGATCACCGAGGTCGCTGGCTCGCTCGGTCGATCGCACGATGTCCGTGAACAGCACGGTGGCGAGCACGCGGTCGTGCTCGGGAGGCGGGCGAACGCCGGTCAGGAACTCCTGGACTTCGTCCACGATCGCATCGGAATCGCCGAGGTACGGGAGATGATCGACCCCTGCCAACTCGATGAGCTTCGCTCCGGGGATATGGTCGGCCAGGTAGCGGGCGTTTCCGGGCTCTCGATAGACGTCGTCGCGTCTCTGGAGGACCAGCGTCGGCACTCGGATGGTGGGCAGGATCGCGCGCACGTCGATCTGGGCGTTCATGCGGAAATAGGCGAGCGCATTGCCTGGGCCATAGGACAGTCGCTCATAGCGGCTCCACCAAGCACGGAACGGTTTGTCCGCAATCCGGCTCGGCGCGACCTGCGAGAGGAAGACGCCGGACCCCCACTCCTCGTCGATGAGCCGGCCGTAGTCAGCCATCCAGCCCGCCGTGCGGCCCCACGGATAGTCGTCGTCGCGGCGTGGTGTGGCGTACGTGGCATACAGGACAAGGGCGGTCGTACGCTCCGGGTGGGACGCCGCGAACATGGCGGCCATCGGCCCGGCCTGCGACAGACCGAAGAAAGCCGCGGACGGCGAACCGACCGCATCCAGGACCGCCAGAACGTCGTCCATCTGGTCTTCCATCGGAGGGAGCTCCAGGGACCGGTCCGAAAGCCCGGCGCCTCGCGCGTCGAAGATGATCAGGCGGGCGAACGATGCGAGTCGTTCCAGGAACCGGGCGAAGGTCGGTTCCTCCCAATGGTGCTCGAGGTGCGTGAACAGGCCCGGGATGAGCACGAGGTCGATGGGACCATCGCCCACGACCTGATAGGCGATATGGACGTCGCCGCTCTTGGCGTATCTCGTCACGGGTGTCACCGCGTGAGTGTGCCGTCTGATAGGCAAGGTGGACAGCCTCTTCTGACGGCCCGAGGCGTGCAGACGTCGAGGCACCGACGCGCACAGCGGCGGGTCCGAGGCGGATGACACGGGTGCAGCGAGTGCTTCGCCGCCAGGTGTCGTGCGCGGTCTCGAATACGGGCGTTGCGAGCGCCCCAGGGACAGGCTCCCTCAGCGGCCGAGGCGCGTCGGGCCGTGGTCGACGAAGGCGCCGGTCCGCATGTCGTACGTGACCGAGCGTGGTGCGCCGGCCTCGGTTCCGGGCGCAGGATTACGCTCGACCAGGTCCATCCTGACCTGCGTGCGGGATAGATGGCGCGCAGTTCGACCGGCGCGTCGCCGACGTTGACGGTGCCGTGGATGGTGCCGGCAGGAATGGACAGTGCCCACGACGACGCGGGTCGGTAGTCATCCGGGTCGGTGTCCATGGCCGTGTACCGGGGCTCGTGATCGATCGCCACGCGGACTCCACGCTCGCGAGGATTCCGACGACTTGGGCTGTGCCACACCGGCCGCGCGAGATCATCTTGATCCGAGCCGACGGATCGCGGAGGATCGGTTGCAGCGCCGGCTCCCCAGCCACTGCGGCGCGTCGCCGTAGCTCAGGAGCGCTCGAATGACGGACAGCGTCGACACGCCCGCATGAGCGAGCCCAACGCCCTGACCGACCGGTGGACCGCCGCCGAGCCAAGCGCCATCCGCCGCTTCCGTGTCTGGTTCTGGCGGCCGCCCCGGGCGCATGGCGAGATCGAGGTCGAGCGCAGGGTCAGCTTCCTCGAGCTGTTCTACGACCTCGTTTACGTCGTCGTCATCGCGCAGGCGGCGCGCGAGCTGGCGGGCTCGGAGTCGCTCCGCGGCTACCTCGAGTTCCTCATCGTGTTCGGTGTCGTCTGGGTCGCATGGGCGAACGGGACCCTGTACTACGAGCTCCACGGGCGCGAGGACGGCCGGACGCGGACGTTCGTCTTCGCCCAGATGGCGATCCTCGCGCTGCTCGCGGTGTTCACCGGGAAGGCGGCGAGCGAGACCGGGACCGCGTTCGCCGTTGTCCTCACGGGGTTCCTCGCCGTCATGACCTGGCTCTGGTACACCGTCCGCCGGCAGGACCGGCCCGAGTACATGGCCGTCACGGCGCGCTATCTCGCCGCGATGCTGGTGTCGATCGTCGTGATCGCGATCAGCTCCGTCCTGCCGACCGACGCGCGGCTCATCGTCTGGGCCGCGTTCTCGATTGGGTGGCTCGCGCTGATGCTCTTCTTCGGCTGGAGCTCGCGGCGAGGGTCGGTGATGGGCATCGTCCCCACCGACGCGATGGTCGAGCGCTTCGACCTGCTCGTGATCATCGTGCTGGGCGAGGTCGTCGCAGGCGTCGTGAACGGCCTGGCCGCCGCGGACCACGATCCCATCACCCTGGCGACCGGCTTCGTGGCGCTACTGGTGGGGTTCGGGCTGTGGTGGATCTTCTTCGACGTGGGCGGGCGCCGCCTGCCGCGCCTCGACGGGCTCGCGATCAACGTCTGGATGGAGATGCACCTGCCCATCGCCATTGCGATCGTGGGGGCCGGTGCCGCAACGATCGGGCTCATCGAGCACGCGCGCGAGCCGCAGACTCCCTCAGCCACGGCCTGGCTGCTCGCCGGCTCGGTCGCGGTCCTGCTCGTCGCTCTCGGGTTGATGACCCGCACGCTCGCCGACTACCAGCGCCACGCCGTCATCTACCGACCGCTCGCGTTCGTGATGGTCGCCGCGGCGGGAGTGGCACTGATCATCGGCTGGTGGCGACCGCCCGGGTGGCTCCTCGCGCTGCTCCTGGCGGCCATCCTCGCGGCAGTCTGGCTGTTCGCCGTCGTCCGGCTGTTCAAGACGGGGACGTGGACGGCCGCGAGCGCATCGGGCTCGGGGCCCGAGCCGCCGGCTGCGGCCTGACGGGTGACCTCGGGCTCAGCCCTCGGCAGCCCTGCGCAGGCGCTCCAACTCGCGCCGCAGGCGCTTGCTCGGCCGGCCCTCCCCGTGTACGCGCGTCATCGCTGGCCCTGCAACCGGCACGACGGGCGGGCTGTGGTCGACGTAGCAAGTCGCGGCGACGGGGGCCCCGACACGCGACTCGATCGGCCGGATGACCTCGACGATACGCTCGCGATCGGCGATGAACGCCTCCACCCGATCGCCCGCGCGAACCTTCGTCGACGGCTTCGCCGGCGATCCATTCACGAGAACGTGGCCGCCCTCGCACAGCCGGGTCGCGAGCGGACGGGTCTTCACGAGGCGTACCGCGCACAGCCAGCGATCGACGCGCGTCTCGTCGGCGGCGAGCGACTCGGTCACGAGTTCTAGCATGGCACGGCTCGAGAAGGCATCGCTTTCGACCGGGGACGACCAGTCCGAACTGGACGAGCGCCTTGCCGCCGGCGCGACCCGTGGTCGATCCAAGCCGGGCTATCGTGTCCGGCAACTGCCACAAGCCGGTCCCAGCGCGCCAAATCGACGAGGTCTTCTGAAGGCATGACGTCACCTGAAACCGAAGGAACGCCAACGGCCATCTTCACGACCCTGCCGGCCGCCATGACTGGCAGGGCGAGCCCCGCGAAGGCCGCGGTCGGTGACAAGCCGGTCCTTGCCTACATCAGCAGCTTGCCGCAGCCGCAACGCTCCATCGCCGAACGCGTCGATGCCCTGGCCGTGGAGACCTTGCCGTCCCTGCAGCGCTCCGTGAAGTGGGGCATGGCGTGGTATGGCGTCGGCGACGGCTGGTGCTTCTCGTGCGGCGGCTTCGCCGGCCACGTCAAGCTCACATTCGGGCGCGGCACCGCACTCACGCCTGTCCCGCCTGTTGCGCCGATCGGCATGGGCAAGGACTCGCGCGGCGTGGACCTCGTATCAGTCGACGACATCGACGAACGCCAGCTCGCGTCGTGGATGAAACAGGCCACGGCCATCCCCGGTTTCGGAGGGAAGAAGGGATGAGCGCCGCAACGGCCGGCAAGGCCGCTGCCGCTTCGTTCGTCTCGCTCCAATTGGCCCGGTTTGATCACCTGCGGACGGCCGGGCCCCTCGATCCCGGTGACCGCCCGGGGGTCCTGTTCTGCGAGGTGGGAGCCGACTGCCGGGCGGCCGGCATGGACCCGTCTACCCGCGAGGCGTTCACGTTCCTCGTCGTGGGGCTGCACGACACCAACGAGTCAGCGGACAGCCTGGTCGACGACGTCCTGACCGTCGCCCCATGGTTCGCCGACGCGGCGGAGCGCTGGGGCGGCGTCCTGGCGCCCTTCCGCACGAAGGGCGAGTCCAACCTCATCCACCCCACCTCGCCGGCCCGCCTGTTCGAACCGCTCGCCACCGCGCCCGGCCGCGACGAGCCGGTCGTCGTTTTCACCACGATCGGCTGGAACCGTGACGGCATCGACATGGCACGCGTGCAGGACATCGGGACCGGGACGGCCGCGGTGAGGATCTCGATGACGGCTGTCCCGGGCCTCCGGTCGCAGCAGACGTTCTTCTTCCCGGGGATCATCGCCTTCGACCCGCCGACCCTCACGTTCTGGGACAGTGAGGCCGCGCTCGTCGCTTGGGCGCACCGACAGGCGACACACAAGCGCCAGATGGACCGCTACCGGACGACCGGAAACGCCGACCGGGCCTCGTTCACGCGCCTTACCGCCCTCCGCAGCAACGGGACGTGGTACGGCGCGGACCCGGTCGCCACGGCGCGGGTGCACGGGCCGGACGGGTCGGACTCGTAGTCGGCCGCTCGCCGGCTCGGCCCGGCGAACGCTCAGGTGTTAGCGGCGAGACGCTCGATTGCGACCACCTGGAGCTCGCGCTCGGTCATGTTGTCGTACCTGGCGAAGTGCGGGAGCTCCGCGACATGCGCGGCCCACAGGCGTTGACGCTCGGCGCCTGCCGCGATCGTCGCGCTAGCCTTGAACGTTTCCGTACCGACCTCGACGCTGACGATCGGGTGGGCCCTGATGTTGGCGAGCCACGCCGGCTGATGGGGCAGGCCGCTGTTCGAGCCGACGACGACGTACCGGTCACCATCGCGGCTGTAGCCGAGTGGCGCGATCCGAGGCTCGCCTGTCTTCGCGCCCACCGAGGTCATGAGCAGGACGTTGGCCCCCGCGAGTCGGCCCCGCGTGATCTGGCCGGCATGCTCATGAAAATCGGCGACGATCCCGACGTCCCAGGCAATCTCGTCGGGCTTCCGTGGCATGCGCAAAGCTCCCGTCCCGAGGTATTCCGCCCTGCCGACGCCCGATCAGCTGCCGGGAGATCGACCAGGGTGCAGCGTACTGCCTCGACCGAGCGTCACGAGCTCGGTTTGGTCGGGGCGAAAGGCATAGCCCCGCGACCACCGACCTTCCGGTCACGATGCGGCTCGCGGAGCCGCCGGAGCCGTTCGACTGGCTGCGGAGCGCATGACGCGCCGGTCTCGCCACGCCGCCGAACGCGCCACCGACCGTGAAGTCGGGGTTGTCGCAGCGGTCGTGGCGGCCGGCTCCGAAAAGGCCGCCGCCCACCGACTCGGGCTGTCGCACTCGACCGTGAAACACCACCTTGCGAACGCGCGAATGAAGGTAGGCGCGGCGACGACCGCCCAGCTGGTATGGATCCTAGCTCCGCGTCTGCCTGAGCCCGAGGGCGATGCCGAGACTGACAGACGGCGCGACGTGGCCTCGCGCCGCGACGTGGCCTACGATGCGCCGATGACGGACCTCTCGAGCCGACGCCAGGGGCCGGACCTCCCGACGAAGGACGTCGACATCGACGGCCTGCGCGTGTCCTACCGTCAGGTCGGCGACGGACCCTCGTTGGTCCTGCTCCACGGTGGCCCGACGAACGGACGCGAGTGGCGCAACCAGCTCGAGGGACTCTCCGACGAGTTCACGGTCGTGGCGTGGGACATGCCGGGCACAGGCGGCAGCGCGGACCCGCCCGAGCACTTCCAGCCCCGCGACTACGCCGACTGCTTGGCCGCGTTCATCGACCGGCTGGGGCTCGGGCACCCGCACCTGCTCGGACTGAGCTTCGGCAGCGGCCTCGCCCTCGAGCTCTACCGCTGGCACCCCGAGATCCCGCGCAGCCTGGTCCTGGCCTCGGCCTACGCCGGTTGGTCTGGCTCGCTGTCGCCCGAGGTCGCGGCCCAGCGCAAGGAACAGATGACGCGGATGATCGAGCTGCCGCCCGACGCCTGGGCTCGCGAGTGGCTCCCGACGCTCCTGACGCCGGCGGCGTCAGCAGACGTCCGTCGAAGAGCTCTCCGGGATCCTGTCGGAGTTCCATCCTGCCGGCCAGCGGGGTCTGCTGCGGTCCGGGTGGGCCGAGCACGATGTCCGGGACGTCCTGCCACGGATCGCGGTGCCGACGCTGTTGCTCTACGGCGACCGAGACGTCCGTGCGCCCGCCGCAGTCGCCGAGGAGATGCACGCCCAGGTCCCAGGCTCGCGCCTCGTGTTCATGCCCGGGGTCGGCCACATGGGCCACATCGAGGCGCCCGACCGGTTCAATGCCGAGGTCCGCAGCTTTCTCCGAACGGTGGGGGATCGCCATAGCTCGGCTTGTCGCACTCGACCGTGAAGCACCACCTCGCGAACACGCGGTCCAAGGTGGGAAGGGAGACGGCGGGGCAGGTGGTGTGGATCCTGGCGCCGCGGCTGCCCTAACCCGAGGGTATGGCCCAACCGGACGATTAGCGTCCGATCAGCGCGCTCGTGGCGAAGCGCCAGGTGGTCGTACTCGCCGCCTACGTATCGGGCAGGTAGGCGATGGGTCCCCCGGAGGCCACCACGGGCGCCGACAGGTAGCGGGCGGTGCTCGCCGGGACGTCCGGCTCGGTCGCACGGCTCCCGGCACGCGCAGCGGCGTCGGCTGCGGCGAGCTCGATGAGCGTCGCGCTGTCACGCACCACGGCGGTCCGGAACTGCCCCTCGATCGCCTGCAGGATGAGCCGGTCCTTGAGCGAGCGCGGCCGGGCCACCCGGTAGACGAGGTCGGTCTGGTCCGGGCCGCGTGCGATCAGCTCCGTCGTCATCACCATCCGCGGAACGCCCTTGAAGGGGGTCTTGATCCGCTTCGTCACGTACTCGGGCGGGAACCAGTCGAGGACCTCCTCGACGGTCACGTTCTTGCCGTGCATGCAGTGGTTGACGGTGCCGACCCCCCGGCGTCCGCCTGCGAGGTCCTCGACCACGTCCGTGATGCCCGACGTCCAGCGGATCCGCCGGGCGGGCGATGTGGCCCATTCCCAGAGGATGGCGCGGGAGACGGCGGTCGGGATCGTGATCACGGCGAGCGCATCGTCGTCGCTGATCTTGATCCGCTCGCGCCGCCGCTCCTCCTCCCACGCCGCGCCTAGGTCGGTGACCCAGCCCACGACCTCACCCACGGACTCGAAGGACTCGCGATGCTCGCGCAGTCCCGCCGCCGCCGGATCGCCGAGCCCCATCGCCCGGACGAGCGCCTCCGTGTACAGCACGTAAGCCGACAGGTCGAAGCTCTCGGCAACGTGGTTCTTGAGGAGGCGGTGGACGACGATCACGTCGCTCCCGACGAGCTCCTCCCGCCCCGCCATCCGCTGCCGCGCGACGAGCCCGTGGTGGGCGACGAACTTCAGGTCGAGCCCGGGCATCCGGACGCAGGCGTTGCACTCGCACGTCGATGCCTGGCGGATGTCGCGGATGCGGCGCTGGAAGGCGAAGTAGCAGTGCTCGATGACGTCGCGGAGGCCGGGCCCGTCGATCGTCGTCGCCGGCACGTAGACGAAGGCGGCGTCGCCCTCGAGCTTCGCGAGCTTGAAGGCCGGGCGCAGCGCGCCGACGATCACGTCGACGAGATCGGCGAGGATGTCCTGAGCGTGGTCGAGCTCCACGCCGGCCAGGTAGCCGCTGTACCCAGCGATGTCGGCGATGACGAGACAGGCCGGTTCTGTCCGGGCGAGCATCAGCCGGGCTCCGTCATCAGCCCACGGATCGGATCGACGGTCTCGACGGCGGAGGCGAGGCCCGTCCCTGGCGTGAGCTCGAAGACACGGGTCGGGCCGGAGATCCCCTTCAGGACCACGTCGCGACCGCCATCGAAAGCGAATCCTCGCCCGCTGCCCAAGTCGCGAACGAGGTCGGACGTGAGGATGCACCCGGCATCGGCGGCGCCACAGATCCGGCTCGCCAGCGTGACCGTCGAGCCGAACAGGTCGTCGTTGTGGTCGACCGGTTCGCCGGCGGCGACCCCGATCCGCACCCGAAGCTCGGGTGTCAGGCCCTCACGAGAGCGTGCCCCGAACCCGGCCTGGATCGCCAGCGAGCATTCCAACGCGCTCGCCACGTCGTCGAAGGCGGCCATGATCCCGTCGCCCGTGTGCTTCACCTCGCGTCCATGTGCTGCGACGAGCGCGCGCCGGATGATCAGGTCGTGCTCCGTGAGCAGGACCATGAACGCCGACTGTCCGACCGCCTCGAGCATCGACGTCGAGCCCTGCAGGTCCGTGAACAGGATCGTCCGGAAGGGATTGACCCCTGGGGTGTCGCTGCCCGTCTCGCTCATCCTCCCGAGGAGCCGCAGGACGTTGTCCTCGGAGACGCTGATGATCTCGTTGGGGATGAGACCGTGCGTTGCCTTGTGCACAGCCGTCAGAGAATCGCCCGTGGGTGCCTTTGCCAGGCAGAACGCCTCGCCTTGATCGGCGTCGAACCAGTAGGCGAGGAACTGGACCCCGAACTTGGCCCCCATCTCGAGGTCCGCCAGATGCGCCTGCGCGACCTGTTCGGCGGTCACTGCGGGCACGTCGTGGCGATCCATGAACAGTGGCATCTGATCCCCTTGCCGTAGGGGGTGATCGTAGGCATTTGCGGTCGTGATCGCGACGGGAAGTTGGACCCCAGCACGGCGACGCCCAGGCTGGCCGCGACGATCGCCGCACGGACGTCTCCGAGCCACGCGTAGGCAATCGACGGCACGAGCGCCTCGAACATGACGTTGAGGCTTGTCGAGACGATCGCGCGCTGGCGGATCCGCATGGCCGGGTGCCAGGTGCCGCCCGGCGGCACCAGCGTGGAGGTCACGGCGGTGAACCCCACGATCACGACCGCGATCGTGGCGATCGACAGCAACAGCGGCTAGCCCGGCATGTCGCGCATTGCAGGAACAGGACACCGTCAAATTTGAGCTGTCGCGGGCACGCAGCACCCGTTCCACCTCGACAAGACCTGCGCCGAGGATCAGTCCGAGGCCCTCGGGTACATCTGCACCGTCCAGCACTCAGACTTCAAGTGGATCCCGGCTGGTACGGACGTCCACTACCTCAGCCAGAACGACGACGGCACGGTCGGGCAGGTCAGCATCGGCATCAAGAACGGCCGCACGGATGGGACCTGCCCCTGGACCTCCGACCGGGACGCGACCTGCGTCTTCAGCGCCGGGACCGGGCTCCTGACCCAGTTCCATCTCGATGTCGTCGTCAGCGGTCACGACGACATCATGGCCGCCCCTCGCTCGCGCTCAGGCTGACGACGAGCTCGTCCAGCTGCGCCAGCGACTCGGGCATCCCCGATGTCGATCCGGAGGCGATCGCCCCGTCGAGCGCTTCCTTCGAGGCGTAGAGATCGTGCACGACCACCAACGTGCTGCCGCCCGTTTCCGCGAACGTCACCGTTGTGATCTGCTCACCGCCGTCCCCCTCGTCGTTGGTCCAGACCAGGCGCGAGTGCGGTGTCACCTCGAGGTACCGACCGAAGAACTCAAAGGTCGTGCCCTCGTAGCCAAACACCAAGCGGTACCTGCCCCCGACGCGAGGGTCCGTCTCGCAGGACAGCAGCGAGATGGGATATGACTTCGGCGCCCACCACCGCTTGAGCAGCTCGGGCTTGGTCCACGCCTCATACACGATCCGTGCTGGGCCGTTGACGGTTCGGGTGACAACGAGCTCACGCTCGGACGTCCGTTGAACCCTCGCGTTGTTCTCCGTGAGGGTGGCCTCACTCTCTCTCGTTGCGTCCATCGACCTTCTCCTTCCGTTCCAGTTCCTCGACAACCTTGTCCAACTCGTCGAAGCGTGACTCCCAGAGCTGGCGGTACCGCTCGATCCATGCCGTCTCTTGTTCGAGTTGGCGCGGGCCCAGCCGGCAAGTCCGCACGCGCCCGACCTTCTCCGTGGTGACGAGCTCGGCCTGCTCCAGGACGCCGACGTGCTTCCTCATGCCCGTGAGCGTCATGTGGAACGTTTGGGCCAGATCCGTGATCGAAGCGTCGGCACGTCCGAGCTGCTCCAGAACGCCACGTCGGGTGGCGTCCGAGAGCGCGGCGAAGGAGGTATCCAGTCGGCCGCTCTGATACTGAACCATACAGTTCAGTATGCCCCGACGAATCGGCGAGTGCAAGGGGGCTTCACGAACGTGGAGATGGCCGTCTCGAACCCGCACGAGTAGCGCGTAAAGTGAGGCGCAGGGTCTGGTCATGGTGCGCCGCGCGTGTGTCCAGGGAGGGGTTATGTCGACGTCCGATGGTGCGGCGGTCAAGGCCGACTACCTGATCCAGGGGGGCGGCGCCGTTGGGATGGCCTTCGCCGATCAGTTGTTCAGCGACACTGACGCGACGATGGTGATCGTCGATCGGCATGATCGACCGGGAGGCCATTGGAACGAGGCATACCCGTTCGTACGGCTGCACCAGCCCGCCAGCTACTACGGGGTCAGCTCGCTACCGCTCGGCACAGGTTCGATCGATCAGATCGGGCTCAACGCCGGGTTCCACGAATTGGCGTCGGGTCATGAGGTCGTGGCGCATTTCGACGCCGTGATGCGGCAACGGTTCTTGCCGTCGGGGCGGGTCACGTTCCTGTCGTCGAGCGAAGTCGACGACGACGGGGTGGTGACATCGCTGTTGTCCGGAGCTCGGCGCCGGATGGAGTACCGCCGGTTCGTCGACGCGACGCACTCCAGGATGCAGGTGCCGGCCACGACGCCACCCCCGTATGCCGTGGCCGACGACGTGACCTGGGTTCCGGTCGGTCGGCTGCCCGCGGTCGCTGCGCGGTTCGATCACTTCACGGTGGTGGGTGCGGGCAAGACCGGGATGGACGCGTGCGTGTGGCTGCTCCAGCAGGGGGCCGATCCCGAGCAGATCCGCTGGATCGTGCCTCGCGACTCGTGGGTGCTCCGCCGGGGCAACTTCCAGCCCGGCGCCGAGCACTTCGCCCGCTTCTGCCGGAGTCTCGCGGACCAGGTAACGGCCGTCGTCGAGTGCGACGGGATCGACGACCTGTTCCGGCGGCTCGAAGCGACCGACGAGCTCGCCCGCGTCGATCCCGCAGTCACGCCCGGCGCGTATCACTGCGCCATCCTCAGCGACGGCGAACTCGCCGAGCTGCGCCGCATCACCGACGTGGTCCGACTCGGACGGGTGCGCTCGATCGATCACGACCTGCTCGAGCTCGAGCAGGGCACCATCACGGCCCGAGCCGACAGCTGCTACGTCGACTGCTCGGCGGCAGGCATCCCGAGCCGGCCATCGAAGCCGATCTTTGACGGCGAGCGGATCACGCTCCAATGGGTGCGCACCTGCCAACCCACGTTCAGCGCCGCCTTCATCGGCCACGTCGAAGGGACGTTCGACGATGAGGACGAGAAGAACCGCTTGTGCCGCCCGATCGAGCCGCCAACCGTACCGCTCGACTGGCTCCGGCTGCTCGCGGTCCAGCTCGACAACCGACGGGCGATCGACCCCTACCCACAGCTCCAGGCATGGCTGACCGGGACGCGGCTCGACCCCTTCTGGAAGACGGCGAGCGAGCGCATCGGAGTCGACGAGGAAGCCACGGCACAGTTCCAGCGCTACCTCGCCAACGCCGGGGCCCGCCAGGGCCAGGCTCGACGAGCTCCTGGCAACTCGCGATGGATGAGCGCGAGGTGCAAGCCACGGAGGAACGCTTCGTCGACAACGGGGACGTGCGCCTTCGGGTCGAGGTCACCGGTGAAGGGCCGACGATCCTGTGCGTGCACGGTTGGCCGGAGCTGGCCTTCTCGTGGCGCCACCAGGTAGCGTACTTCTCGAGCGTGGGTGGCGTGTCGCGGCCCTCGATGTGCGCGGATACGGCGGGTCAAGTTCGCCGCCCGAGGTCGAGCGATACACGCTGCGCGAGCTCGCGGGCGATGTGGCTGCGGTGGCAGCGTTGCTCGACGATGATCCTGTTGTCCTGTTCGGCCACGACTGGGGCGCACCGATCGCATCGCACGCCGCGATCCGCCACCCCGAGCGAGTCCGAGCCGTGGCCAACCTGAGCGTTCCACACCTGCCGCCCCGCTCCGCTGACATGGTGGCCACCTTCGATCTGGCCTGGGCCGACCGGTTCTTCTACATCCTCCGCTTTCAGGAGCCCGGCGTGATCGAAGCGGAGTTCGGCGCCGGCCTGCGCGACGCGCTCGAGCGTGTCTACTTCGCGGGATCCGGCGCCGCACCAGGCGCCATGCTGCCTTCCGGCCCCCGGAACGCTGACTATCTCCCCCTCCTGCCCGATCCTCCGGACGCAGGGCTCCAATTCATGTCCGACGATGATCTGGACGTCTACGTCTCGACGTTTCGGCGGACAGGGATGGTCGGCGCCTTCAATCGATACCGGGCGATCCGGTTCGACGGCGCCGCCAACGCCGACATCGTCGGTGCCTCGCTCGATCAGCCCTCGTGCTTCATCGCAGGCGAGCACGATTTCGTCAGGGACATGCTTCCAGGCGTCGACCTGTTCAAGTCGCCCGGCGCAACCTGCTCCGACTTCCGCGGCTCGACCATCGTCAGGGCGCCGGCCACTGGGTCCAACAGGAAGCCCCTGCCGCCGTCAACCTGGCGCTCGACGCCTTTCTCACCGGACTCTGAGCGGGGGCCCGAGACATCGCCGGCCTCGAATGGCCAGTTTGGTCGGGGCGAGAGGACTTGGCCCGACGAAACCTACCTCACCGACCAGGCGCGCTCAGGCGTCCGCGGCTCCAAGTCGATCCCCCGTATCGCATCGAGCCGGCGCGGGTGGCGGCAGCCCTGCGCGATCTCTGGGGTCGCGCGGAGTCTCACCAGGACAGGCCACTCTAGCCCTGACGAGGGCGAACGAAGACCGTGCCGTCGTTCGTGACTCGCTACCTGATCTTCGCACCAGGGAGAGTTCCGTGTCCGGTCAGCCCATGGCGACGCCCGATCTCGGCCATCGACTCTGGAGTCGCCGATCCAGCACCGGCGGCCGCGATCATCTCCTCGAAGTAGCCGTCCATTGCCGCAGGCCAGATCGCGAGAAAACGCCCGCCATGCGAACCTGCTCGGAACCCGTGGATCTCACCGGGTGGAATCAGGACGAAGCACCCACGATCGAGGTCCGTAGGTTCGCCGGAGCCATACAGCACGAAATCACCATCCAGCACGTAGAACGCCTCGGGCTCGCTGTGACTGTGGGGTGAGTTCTCGAATCCTGGCGGCTGGGTGGCCTCGCCGAACGCCCATCGGCCTCCGGTCTCAGTGGCGTCAGCCATGCGCACGATCGACGCGCCGCGAAACTCGATCAGCCGGCCCTCGCCCGCGCGATGGATGATCATCTCGCTCTCTCGGCAGTCGCAGCCTGGTCCTAGCAGCTCGCCTCGGGCGCGGCTCTCGAGGCGTCACGGTTGGCTTGGACCGGCTGGCCTCCTCGAGGCCTCGGAAGTGGGTGATCTTGCGCTCGACGATCTCGAGGTTCTCGGACAGCTCGGCAAGGCGGTCGCGGATGATGTGGGCATGTTCTTCAAGGAATTCCCGGCGCTCGCCTGCCGTGGCATCACCTGCAGAGCGGAGCCGCGCGAATCGCCGCATCTGGGCGATCGGCATGCCGGTCGCCCGGAGTCGCCGTAGGAAGGCCAGCCACAGGAGGTCGACCTCATCGTATCGACGGCCATTTCGCGCGCGCCTGACCGGATCGATGAGGCCGGCTCGCTCGTAGTAGCGAAGTGTGTCGACGCTCAGCCCGGTTCGCTGAGCTGCCTCGCCGATCGTGATACCACGCATGCCTGCCAGTCTCGCACCTGAAGCGCACTCCAAGTCAAGCCCGAGATCTTCGACATGCATGTCCCTAATCCATCGCGACCAGCTGTATGCCGTGGGCAAAACCACCTACGCTTCCACGAGCGGGGGCCGGCGCATGCCGGCGGATCCGTGACAACCCTGGAGAGGCACCTATGACCGAGCGCTTCGTGACGCGAGGGTTCGTCGGCCGTAGCGGCCAGCGAGGCTCTGGGCAAGCCGACGCCGCATCGCGGACCCCGCCCGGTCAGTACCTGACGACGGACTTCCCCGTGCTCTCGGCCGGGCCGACCCCGCGGACGCCGCTGGACCGCTGGTCGTTCTCCATCGAGGGACTCGTTCGCGAGCGGGTCAGCTGGACGTGGGACGAGTTCCTCGCGCTCCCGAGCCGCGAGTGGACGGTCGACATCAGCTGCGTGACGAAGTGGACGAAGCTCGACATGCACTGGCGCGGCGTCAGCGTCGACACGCTGTTCGAGCATGTCGATCTCGACGCCAGCGCCGCGTTCGCGATCGGCTGGTCGGATGGCGGCTACACGACGAACCTCCCCGTCGGGGACATCCTGAATGGGCAAGCCTTCGTCGCGTTCGAGTACGACGGCCGACCGCTCGCGCCTGAGCATGGCGGCCCGGCCCGGCTGGTCGTTCCCGGCCGCTACTTCTGGAAGAGCGCGAAATGGCTGCGCGGCCTCCGGCTGCAGGCGCAGGACGAGCCCGGGTTCTGGGAGTCGCTCGGCTACCACAACCGCGGCGACCAGTGGCTCGAAGAGCGCTACAGCGGCGACTAGAGGCGTTCGAGCATGGCCGGCCCCATCTCCTGGCAACTCGCGACCGTGACCGCGATCCGCGACGAGACGCCCACGGTCCGCTCGCTCACGCTCGGCGTCCCCGCCTGGGGCGGACATCGTCCTGGCCAGCACCTCGACCTGCGTCTCACCGCCGCGGACGGCTATAGCGTCGAGCGGAGCTATTCGATCGCGTCCGAGCCGGAGCGAGCCGACGAGATCGAGATCACGGTCGAGCGCATCGACGATGGCGAGGTTTCGCCCTTCCTCGATGACGTCGTCGTCGTCGGCGACCGGATCGAAGTGCGCGGTCCGATCGGTGGCTACTTCGTCTGGGAGGCAGCCCTCGGCGGGCCGCTGCTCCTCGTCGCCGGCGGGTCGGGCGTCGTGCCGCTGATGGCGATGCTGCGTCATCGGTCACGGGTCGCATCACGGGTCCCGACACGCCTGCTGTTCAGCTCGCGTCACCCCGAGGAGATCATCTACCGCGAGGAACTCGACCGCCTGGCGTCGAACGCGGACGGGCTCGAGGTCTTCCACACGCTGACGCGGTCCCAGCCACCGGGCTGGTCGGGCTTCGGCCGACGCATCGACGAGCGCATGCTCGCGGAGGTGCTCGAGCCACTCGGTATCTCCGCACGCGCCTACTTGTGCGGACCAACATCGCTCGTCGAGACGGCTGCGAACGCGCTCGTCCGTCTCGGCCTGCCGCCTGATCGTGTCCGGACCGAACGATTCGGCCCAAGCGGCACCTAGGCGAAGGAGGACCATCCGATGAGCGACGATCCAAGCGGGGACCAGGTCCTTGACGATGTCCTCGACGGGAACGCCGCGGCGGGGCGGCTCGGCGCCCTGTTCGGCGCCGACATGACGGTCGTCCCCGGCAAGTGCGTGCATTGCGGGGCGGTGCACATGATGGCCGAGATGCGAGCCTACGTCCGGGCCCCGGGGACCGTGCTGCGCTGCCCGATCTGCGACGGGGTCATCCTCCGCATCGTCGAGACCGACGAGGCGACCTACGTCGATGCGAGGGGCATGGCATACCTGCGCTTCGAGCGCCGGTGAGTCTGGCCGTCATCGGTCTTGCGGCCGTGAACGTGGGCACGCCCACACTCCTTGGCGAGATGAAGGGCGAGAGGGTCTGGAGCGGGATCCGCAAGCAGGCGGTCGCCGGGGAAGGACGGCTGTGGCTGTCCTGGCTCAATCTCGCAGGCGACGGCCAGGCCGACCTCGACGTCCATGGTGGGCCCGACAAGGCTGTCTACGCGTACCCCTCCGAGCACCTCGCAGCATGGGCGGATGAACTCGGCGGACTGCCCGGCGACGCTCCGTTCGGGGAGAACCTGAGCACGCTCGGTGTCCTGGAGCGGGATGTTGGCATCGGTGACGTGTGGCAGTGGGGCACAGCCACCCTCCAGGTGACGCAGCCCCGCTGGCCGTGCTTCAAGCTCGACATGTTCACGGGTCGCGACGACGTCGGTTCCCGGATGCGCTCGTCCGGGCGAACTGGCTGGTACCTCCGGGTTCTCGAACCCGGCGACGTGCCCGTTGGCGGCCTGATCGACGTGGCACAACACGACCGCGCCGGCATCACCGTCCTCGACGCCCACCTTGCCATGCTCGACCGTCACGCGTCGCCGGAACGCCTCCGCGAGGTGGCGGAGCATCCGGCCCTGGCCGAGCAGTGGCGAGCACCGCTGCTTCGACGCCTCGAGTACCTCGCCGCTCGATGATCGGTCGGAGCGACCTGGTCGAGAAGCAGGATGTCAGGCCCGTCGGGCGCCGAACGCATCTAGCCGTGGGCATGGCGACGCGTTAGGCTCTGTCGGTCATGGATGCACGCGAGAAGATGAACGTGGCCCTTGGGCACACGTCGCTGGTGGTGGCGGCCAGCGACGGGCCTGGTGGATAGGTACGACCTAACCGCACTCCCACGTCCTCGAGCGACCGGCACACCGAATGATCTAGCGGAGCCTCCGCGTGCCCGCAAGGCGTCCTGACGTGGACGTCGTACTGGCGGGCGGCATCTTCGTTGTTGCCTACACCCTCATCGCCTCAGAGCGGTTCGATCGGACCCTGATTGCCCTGCTGGGCGGCCTGCTGGTCGTCGTCCTCGGCGTCATCGACCAGGAAGAAGCCTTCGCCGGGATCGACTTCAACGTCATCTTCCTGCTGGCCGGGATGATGATCCTGGCCGGGGGACTCAGTAAGACGGGCTTCTTCGAGTACGTCGCTGGACTGGCCATCCACCGTTCGCGCGGCGAGCCGTTCCGGCTGCTCGTGATGCTCGCGGTCGCGACTGCGCTGCTCTCGGCAGTCCTCGACAACGTGACCACGGTCGTCCTGCTGACCCCGGTCACGCTCTCGATCGCGCGGACCCTCAACGTCTCGCCGTTCCCGTATCTGATCAGCCAGACCTTCGCCTCGAATATCGGCGGGACGGCGACGCTCATCGGTGATCCGCCGAACATCCTCATCGGCTCGGCGGCCGGGCTCGACTTCGCCGACTTCCTCGTCAACCTGGCGCCGGTGGTCCTCGTGATCATGGTCGTGTTCCTGGGAATCCTGCGGCTGTGGTTCCGCCGCTCGCTGCAGGACGACGAGGACCGATTGGACGTGATGACATCGCTGGACCCAGCGGCGGCGATCACCGATCGGCCGCTGATGATCCGGGCGCTGGTCGTATTGGGTCTGACCCTTGTCGGCTTCCTCTTCCATTCCGTGATCGGCGTGGAGGCGGCGACGATCGCCCTCCTCGGCGCGACCATCCTGATGATCGTCGGCCCGCTTGACCCGCACGAGTCGCTGCGCGACATCGAGTGGAGCACGCTGTTCTTCTTTGTCGGCCTGTTCATGCTGGTCGAGGCGGTCGTCCATGTCGGGATCGTCGGCACGGTCGCCACTGCCCTGGCCGAGGTGGTTGATGGACGCCTCGGTGTCGCGACGATCGGCATCCTGTGGGTGTCCGCGTTTGGCTCCGCGATCGTCGACAACATCCCGTATACGGCCACCGCGATCCCGATCGTCGAGGAGATGATCGCGACCGGGCTCGACGCCGAACCCCTCTGGTGGGCGCTGGCATTGGGTGCGTGCCTTGGAGGCAATCTAACGATCGTCGGCGCCTCGGCCAACATCGTCGTGGCCAACTTGGCCGCCCGCGACGGGCACCCGATCACGTTCGGGCAGTTCGTGCGGTACGGCTCGGTCGTTGTGGTGATGTCGCTCACGATCTCGACGGCGTACCTGTCGATCCGATACCTGTGACGCGCGACGAGGGAGAGCCGATGAGCCGCGGTCAACTGGATCGGCGTACAGCCGACAGGCCGGCGCCCGGGAACACCATTTGGCTAGTGGCGTTCTCCGCATCGGCAGTGCTCATCAACGGCCTCCTCGCTATCCTCGGGATCGAGGCTCTGCAGGCTGTCGGCGAGTGGGCCACCGGAGGCTTCACCCAATGCCCCATAGCGAGCTAGGCCCGCGACGCGTTCGGTCGTCGCGCGAGCCAAAGACGGCGACAGGGCGACGTCGATGAGCGACTTTGCGATCGCCACGACCGGGCTCACGAAGCAGTACCGAGGCGGCGTCCTGGCGGTCGACCGGGTCGACCTGCGCGTCTCGCGCGGCGAGATCTACGCGTTCCTCGGGCTCAACGGTGCCGGCAAGTCGACGACGATCCGGATGCTGCTCGGGATGATCCGACCGACGGCAGGGCACGCTGAGCTGTTCGGCGCACGTGTGCAGAGTGGAGCAACGGACCTGTGGCGGCGCGTCGGTTACCTCGTCGAGTCGGCGACCGCCTACCAGGAACTCACCGTCCGCGAGAACCTCGACATCGCGCGTCGCCTGGCCGGGATGCCAAACGCCTCCGGGGTTGATCGAGTCATCGAGCGGCTGGCACTCCAACCGTACGCGGATCGGCGAGCCGGCACGCTTTCGCTCGGCAACCTGCAACGGCTGGCCCTCGCGCGTGCGCTGTTGGCATCGCCGGAACTGCTCGTCCTCGATGAGCCCGCCAACGGGCTGGATCCAGCTGGTGTCATCGAGATCCGGGAGCTGCTCCGTAGCCTCGCCGACGAGGGCGTCACGGTCTTCATGTCCAGCCACATCCTCGGTGAGGTCGATCGGCTGGCGACGAGGGTCGGGATCGTCCACCGTGGCCGACTGGTGGAGGAGCTGGATCACGATGCTCTTGAAGCACACCGTGATCTCCGACTCGAGGTGGAGGGCCGGGACCTTGAGCGGGCCGAGGAAGCCTTGCGCGCAGCGGGTTTCTCGCCGCGGTGGCGCGCTGCCACGGATGGACCCCTCGTCCTTGAGCTGCGCGAGCCGCGTGCGTTGGAGGCCCCGGACGAGGTCGCAGTCCTGCTGGTCGCAGCGGGAACGCCTCCGACCCGCCTCGCGGTTGCCCGGGAGTCCCTCGAGGATCACTTCATGCGGTTGACCACCAGCGGCGAGAACGATCCCTCATGAGCCGCTTCGTCGCGGCCGTGCGGACTGAGATGCTGAAGGCGCGGCGCTCGCGCGTCCCGTGGGGCGTTGCCATCGGCTTCTCGCTTGCGCCTCTGGTCATGGGCCTGTTCATGGTCATCCTCAAAGACCCCGAACGAGCCCGAGCGCTCGGGCTGCTGGGCGCGAAGGCGCAGCTCACCGCGGGGACCGCCGATTGGCCCACGTACCTCAACCTGCTCGGCCAGGCGGTAGCGGTCGGCGGAGCAGTCCTGTTTGCGTTCCTGACGGCCTGGGTCTTCGGACGCGAGTTCGCGGACAAGACCGTTCGTGGGTTGCTCGCGAACCCGACCTCGCGGAGCACGATCGTCCTTGCGAAGTCGGCGGTGGTGGCGACCTGGGGAGTCGCGACCACGGCCTGGGTCCTCGCTCTCGGCCTCGTGATCGGCGGCCTTCTTGACCTTCCCGATTGGTCATCGACCCAAGGACCGGCGACGGTGGCGGGCATCGCGATGGCTGCGGTCCTGACGGTCGCCCTGCTCGGTTGGGCCGCGTTCTTCGCCAGCGTCGGTCGTGGCTACATCGCTCCCCTGGCGTGGACCGTTGGGATGGTTGCTCTTTCCCAGATCCTGACCGTGCTGGGCTGGGGGGCCTGGTTTCCCTGGGCGATTCCGGCGCTGCTCAGTGGAGCCGGTGGCGCGGCAGTGGAGCCGGTGACCCCTGCTGGCGTGTTCGTGCTCCTCGTGGCCGCTGCTGCCGGACTTCTAGCGACGATCGTCTGGTGGGACCGCGCCGATCAGACCGGCTGAGTCGTGGAGGAAGGGCTGGGTCTCGAGCTGATGGTCGATCGGAGCCTCGCTGTTCAACCGGCGAGACGTCGGCGTGAGGCGGTTCAGGCTCCGGCACGGGACGCTCAGGCGGCGCGCACATCTCGCCGAATGAACCCCGCCACGGCCAGCGCCACGAGGGCAAGGACGGGGACGATCAGCGCCACGTAACGCCATAGCTCGGCCCCGTTCACGAGTGGATCGCCGCCGAGGGCCCATTTCCAGGGCGACAGGTTGCTCACGGGCTTGAGTGGATCGCTCAAGGGGAACAACGCTGCGATGAGGTAGCCGCCAACGGCTGCCGCGATCCCAATTGCCAGGACAAGCGAGGGGCGCGGCAACCAACCGGCGACAGCCAGGGCCAGCGTGCCGAACAGCAGCGCGAGGAACCCGCAGAGCACCACCGTCGAGACGACCCGCATGGTGTCGATCTCCAGGCCCACGACGGCGTCGCTGGCAAGTTGGATGAGAAGGATGAACCCGGTCATGACCACGAGCCATGCGACCAGGGCGACGGTGCGGCCAAGAAACACGGACTGGCGCGTGACCGGCTGGCTGAGGAAGGTTTCCATCCTCCCCGAGTCCTCCTCGCCAGCCGTCAGGCCGTTTGCCGCAGCCACCGCTGCAACGGCGAGGAGCAGGGGCACGATGAACTCGTACAGGTTGCCCCGAAGGAACCCGGCGGGGGTACCGAATCCAGCCAGACCGAACGCGTCGACGATCCCGGACGGCAGCTGGTCGATCGCCTCGCTGATGCCCGACGATCCGCGGAAGGCCGGCCAGAAGGCGACCGTCACCGCCACGAGTGACCCGAGCCCGATTGCCCAGCCGAGCAGCGACCGGCGCATCTGCCGAAGGGGTCCAAATACGAGTTCGACGCCCGTCGCGCTCATGATCGGTCTCCGTACAGGTCCAGGAAGGCGTCCTCGAGGTTGGGCTCCTCCACGATGAGGCTCGCGACCCGATGTCGAGCGAGGACCGCGAGGATGGGGTCGACCGGGCCCGACAGGGTCGCCGCCAACCGTTTGCCATCCACCACCGTGTCCTCCAGCCCCGGGATCGCGCGCAGTTCGGTGGCGTCGGGCTCGTCCGCGAACCAGACTTCGATCCGCTGTCGTGCCCGACCGCGCAGCGCGTCGACGGTCCCCTGGGTCACGATCCGCCCGGCTCGGAGGACGGCGACGCGATCGGCGGCACGCTGGACCTCGCTCAGGACGTGCGATGAGAGAAAGACAGTCGCGCCGGCCTCGCGCGCCTCGGCGACCATCCCCAGAAACTCGTGCTGCATGAGCGGATCGAGTCCGCTCGTCGGCTCGTCGAGAATCAGCAGGTCGGGCTTGGGCGCAAAGGCAAGCAGCAGCGCGACCTTGCGCCGATTGCCGGATGAGAGGTCACGTGTCGGACGGTCGAGTTCGATCCGCAAGCGATCCGCGATCGTCTCCACCCGCGTGCTGTCCAAGTCGCCGCGCAGCCGACCGACCGAGTCGACCAGCTGCCGTGAGGTCATCCGCTCGGGAAGTCGCAACTCGCCCGGGACGTAGCCGATCGAGCGCCGGATGTCGACGCCAACGTGCCGGGGGTCGCGCCCGAAGACCTCGATCGATCCGCTCGTCGGCCGGATCAAATCCAGGAGGCAGCGGATGGTCGTGCTCTTGCCGGCCCCGTTGGGCCCGACGTAGCCGAAGACCTCCCCGGACCGGACCTCGAGGTCGATCCCACGGACGGCCTCGATCGACCCAAATCGCTTAACCAGCCCCTGGATCCGGATGGCCGGGCGGGAGGCGGCGGCGGTCCGCGCCTGCCGCTCCTGCCCGGTCACGGCCACGCTCATTCGGGCCCGGCGACCCAGGCGATCGCGGCGTCCCGTTCGGCGAGTCCGAACCGTTTGAACTTGCCTGGCACCATCCAGCCGAACGCGGTCGACAGGTGGACGACCCAGCCGAGATCGCTGACGACCGCCGTCCGCTTCCAGGCATTGGCGTGGGAGATGAGGCCCGCGTCTTCTTTCATCGCGCCGGGCGAGTAACCCTTGAAGCGGTCGCCCAGGACGAGGACCAGGCGCACGCCACCGCTTTCGGCGCCACGCGCGAGGGCCGGCATCAGGACGTCCTCGTAGTCGCTGGCCTCAACCTCCCCCACGGCCTCGAATCCGATGACGCCGTCAGGCAGTCCGCTCATGGGCTCGAACACGCGTGTCCTCCTTCATCCGTATGGACCAATAGTAGCCACCTAGCAACTAACTCGTCTACACTGGAGTCATGGGAGACGATGACCTGGCGCAGGTCCTGGAGCAGATCACTGTGGGCGCCGTCGGCGTGACGACTCGGGCGCTCGCCGAGGCGACCCCGGGCTTCGAGATGACGTTCCCCCAGTGGAGGGCGCTCCTTATCCTGGGCGCCGAGCAGGATGGTGCGCGGCTCAGCGAGGTCGCCGGGCGGGTCGGGGTCACGCTGCCCGCGACCGGTCGCCTGCTCCGGCGCCTCGAGCGGCGCGGTCTGCTCGCGCTGGAGACCGATCCGGAGGACCGGCGTGCGACTCGCGCACGGCTCACGAAAGCCGGGCAGGCGACCCGAAACGCGATCCTTGCCTACCGCCGCCGGATGCTGACGGACATCGCCCAGGCTGTCACGTTGCCCCACCATGGCGATCTCGCGACCGGGCTCGCCGCGATCGCAGCCGAGCTGGGGCGATACGGGTGAACCCGGCGGTCGCGCGGCGCCTGTCGGCAAGGTCGTCGCCTCGGCGATCACGATCAGATCGGGCTGGACGACCCGGTCTGGTTCATCCGCGCGCGCCACGCAGGACAGTGCCGCCTGCGTGCCCTGATGGCCAACACGATAATCGGGTATTGACATTGGACCGACTCCAAGGTCTAGGGTTCGCGCCATGGCAGCAACTCCGGAGTCCGGTTTCCTCGTCATCGCCGATCTGACCGGCTATACCGCCTACCTGTCAGGCAGTGAGCTGGAGCATGCGCCGGTCATCGCCGGCGACCTCCTCGAGACGATCGTAGGCCGCCTGGAACCGCCGTTCCGACTGGCCAAGTTCGAGGGCGATGCCGCGTTCCTGTTCGTCGAGGACGGGCGCGCGGACGGGTCTCTACTCCTCGATGCGATCGAGGCGTGCTACCTCGCCTTCCGGCGCCGGCTGCGCAGCATCGACCAGGCCACGACCTGCGACTGCAACTCGTGCCGTTTGGCTCCCAAGCTCGACCTCAAGGTGTTCGTCCACCATGGCGCCTTCGTCTGGAGTCGCATCGCCGGCCGAGACGAGCTGGCCGGATCGGACGTCATCATCGTCCACCGCTTGCTGAAAGGCGCCGGCGCCGCCGAAGCACGCGCAAACGGCTTTGCGTTGTTCACGGCGGCGGCGGTGGAGGCGTTCGGCCTCGACGCGGACGCCCTGGGCCTGCGGCCCGGCACAGAGTCGATCGAGCACCTCGGCCGGGTCGACACCTTCACCCTGGATCTCGAGGCTCGCTGGCAAGCCGAGAGCGGCGAGCGACGACTGGACATCTCGGAAGGGGGAACCGCATTCGGCATCGACGCGACCCTGGCCGCGGAGCCCTCGGTCGTCTGGGCGCATCTGACCTCGCCGGCCCTGCGGACCCGCTGGGAGGGTCCGATCCGTATCGAGGAGACCTCGGCGGGCGGGCGCCGCGGCGTCGGAACCACATCGCAGTGCGTCACGGGAAGGCTGGCGACGCTCGAGGAGATTGTCGACTGGCAGCCCTACGACCGCGTCGCCTGGCGGCTGGCCGTGCCGGGGCTCGGTCCGGTGGCGGCCACCGCGGATCTCGATCCGACCGAGAACGGGACGCAGCTCCGACTTCGCTGGGGCTACCTGGGCGGAGTGCCCGCGGACGCTGACGCGGTCGAGTCGTTGCGGGTCGACAAGGAGGCCGCATACGCGCGTCTAGCGACGGTCATCACCGGCGCCTTGCCGGTCGTCGAGCAGAGGGAGGTCGTGAGGTGATCCCGTTTCGGAGCGAGCAGACGATCGATCGGTCGGCGATGGAGGTCTGGGAGTACGCCGCGGACATCGACCGCCATCCGACCTGGATGAGCGTTCTCGACGCCCGCATCGTCCAGGGAAGGTCGACCGAGGTTGGCGCCCGAGCGCATGAGAACGTCAAGATCGGGCCACGACGGCAGACCATCGAGTTCGAAGTGGCCGAGGCGCAGCCCGGACGTCGGCTGGCCTACCGTGTCTTGTCGGGCCCGATGCGCGGCGACGTGGCGATGGACCTCGAGGTCATCGGCCCGGGGAGCACAAAGGTGGTCTGGGCAGGATCCCTGGGTCTGACCGGGCTCATGCGGCTCGTCGAGCCGTTGTTCGCAGGCGAGATCCGGGCGGGTGAGGCCGCCGAGCTGGTCCGCCTCAAGGAGCGACTCGAAGCGCCGGCGTCCGAAGGTCCCTCGCCGGGCGACCCTGCTTGACATCCGAACCACTCCAAGGTTTGCTCCCCGCATGAGGATCGGTGAGCTTGCGGAAGCGGCCGGCGTTTCGACCGACACCGTGCGCTTCTACGAACGGTCGGGGTGGCTCCCGCAGGCGAGCCGACGTGACAATGCGTACCGGGAATACGGACCGGCGGACGTCGAGCATCTGCGCCTGATCATCGACCTGCGCCGTCTCGACCTCCCGCTCGAGGATGCCGCCAAGGTCGCCGGCTGGTGTCATTCCGGGCACTGCGGAGACACGACCGCCGAGCTGCCCCGGATGATCGAGGAACGGCGCACGGAGATCGCCGACCGGATCGCCGGCCTGTACGCACTCGACGCGAAGCTGGCTGGACTGCAGGGCCACCTCAAGCGCCCACGGCGGTCGCTCGCGGTCCTGGACGGTCCCTGTTGCGAGGCCGCGGACGCCGTCGTGGGCGCCGCAGAGGGCGGCTGCCCGTGCTGTTCATCGGAGCCCTCCGTCGCGGACTAGCGTCCGCGTGATCCGCGAGCCGGCCTGAGCACGCGCGACGCCGGCTGGCTGCCACGGATCCTTCCGGGTCGCTACGGCGCCGCTGGGACCCCGGCGAGTGGGCCGTCCGGGCGTGGCCTCGGCAGGACAGGCTCCTCGTCGGCCCCCAGCCGGCGGCGCTCGACCTCCTCGCCGAGCTGCACGGTCAGCAGCGCCGTGCTCGCCGCCATCGCCTGGTCGAGGAACGACTCCATCTGCTCCATGAGCGCCCGCTCCTTGGCGGTCTTCGGCGCTCCGAATCGCCAGCGGATGATCGTGCCTTCGGGCGTCGGCTCGAACTCGGTGGTCTCGAGCAGGCGGATCACGCCCATTGGCGTGGGGATCGTGTTCCGGAACGTGAAGTAGTCGTACGGCCGCCAGTCGAGCAGCTCCTCGATGCTCGCATCCGCCCCGTGGAGGCAGTGATTCGTGGCCCCGACCCCGCGGCGGTTGCCGGTGGCCGTCACTTCGACTCCCGTCACCCCGACCTGCCACAGGACTCGGCGGCCAGGGGCCGTCACGAACTCCCAGGCGACCTGGGGCGGTGCCGCCGTCGGGATGGAGAGCACCTTCATCGCCGAATCCTCGTCGACGATGACGCGCGTCCGCGCCTCCTCCTCCGCCCAGCGCCGCTCAAGGTCGTGCACCCAGACCGGCACGGCCCCGATGTGTTCGTAGGTCTCGCTCATGGACAACATGCCGAGCGCCGCGACGTCCACGTCCATCACGTCGACGCACGCCTGGCTGAACAGCGCATAGGCGTCAATCGCCGTGGCCTCGACCACGGCGTTCTTGAGTAGGCGGTGCACAACGATGACGTCCGATCCGAGCAGCTCCTCATGGCCGGCGACGCGCTGGCGGATGATGGTGCCGTGGTGGACGACGAACTTCAGGTTGAGGTCGGGGATCCGCACGCACGCGTTGCATGGACACGACGTCGCCTGTCGCACGTCGCGCCGACGCCGTCGGAATCCGAAGTAGCAGCGCTCGATCGTGTCGAGCAGCAGCGAGCCGTCGATCCGGTCCGTGATCGCGAACGTGAACGCCGCGTCGCCCTCGAGCTTTGCGAGCCGGAATCCCGGACGGAGCGCGCTCACGATCGTGCCCATCAGGTCCGCCAGGATGTCCTGAGCGTGATCGATCTCGACACCCGCGAGGTACCCCGTGTACCCCGAAATGTCGGCGATCAGCAGACAGGCGGACTCTGTGGCCATCGGCGGCCGCAACCGTAGCAGAGGGGTCTCGCCCAGACTCGCCCGCACGGCTCGTCTGCACCGCTCCTCGCAACGCTACGCTGCGCGAGACGGCGATCCTCGCGCCGAAGGTGCATTGCCGCTTCGCAGGAGCCGAGGACGCATCCGATGGAGGTCGGCGATGCCGAACGCACGACACGAAGTGACGATCAGGAGGCCCGCTGACGAAGTGTTCGCGTTCCTGGCGGACGGGCTCAATGGGCCGAAGTGGCGGTCCGGAATCCTCGACATCGCCCACGTGTCCGGGAGCGGCGTCGGCGCAACGTACAAGCAGGGGGTCAAGGGCCCGGGCGGCCGTCGCGTGGACGCCGACTACCGGGTCACGGTCTGCGAGCCGAATACACGACTCGCGTTCGTCGCGATCGCCGGACCGGTCCGCCCGGCCGGCGAGTACGTCCTCGAGGAGGTCCATGGCGGAACGCGCCTGACCTTCTCGCTACAGGCCGAGCTGAGCGGGATCAAGAAGCTGCTGATGGGTGGCGCCGTCCAGAAGACGATGGACGCCGAGGTCGCCGCGACAGAGCGCCTCACGACGCTGCTGGAGTCGATGTCGGACGCGTGATCCGGCGTTGCCCGAGCGCTACCAGGTGGCGCTCAAGTGGCTGTCAGACGTCCTGGAGCACGAGCCGGCCTGACCGGTATCGCGGCCGCCAGCATCGGGTCATGGCGATGGGCCACCACCAGCGCCGCGTCGATGGCCACGGTGCCGGCCGCCTGAAGGGTTCACTCGTCGCAGGGTCTTGCGCGTCACCTGCCCAGAACTGTTGCCTGCGATACTGGTGCCCGTCATCACGAGGATCTCCACCGGCGCAGCGCCAGGGCCAACCTCCCCTGGCAGAGGTCCGTCTCGATGGATGAGCACCTGGACAGGCAGCTGGCAGCGGTGATGTTCGCCGACATGGTCGGCTTCACCGCCTTGATGCAGGAGGACGAGCAGCTCGCCCTGCGGGCGCGTGCCAGGTACGCGAGCGTGCTCAATGCGCAGCACGAGGCGTTCGGCGGGAGGATCGTCCAGTACTACGGGGACGGCGCCCTGACTATCTTTCCCAACTCGCTGGACGCCGTCCGCTGTGCCATCGAGATCCAGAAGGAGCTCCGCCAACCTCCAGACGTCCCCGTGCGGATCGGCATCCACGTGGGCAATGTGATCGTCGAACCCACCGGTCTGATCGGGGATGCGGTGAACATCGCTTCTCGCATCGAGTCCTTCGGGGTCGCCGGTGGAGTCCTGGTGTCCGATTCGGTTCACGATCAGGTCAGGAATCAACCGCAACTTGGGTTCGTCAACCTGGGGAAGTTCAAGCTCAAGAACGTCGGCCGCCCGTTCGAGATCTACGCGGTCTCCGCCGGCGGGTTGGCGGTCCCGGCCGCGGACCTCCTGCTGGGCAAGGGTGAGCGATTCGCGAGCCTGCCGAGCAACCTTCCCGATCCTGCAACGCCACTGCTTGGGAGAGACGCTGATCTCACCGCGCTGATCGGCCTCCTCGAGCAACACCGCGTGGTCACGGTGACGGGTCCGGGCGGCATCGGAAAGACCAGGACGGCGATCGAGGTGTGCCATCGCCTCGCGTCACGATTCCTCGATGGGATCGCCTTCGTGTCGCTGGCCGCCGTTACCGATGCCTCCGACCTCATGCCCGCCCTGGCCAATGCGCTGGGCGTCAAGGAGGCAGAAGGCAGAAGCCAGGCCGAGGGCATCGTTGCGCTGATCGGGGACAAGCAGGCCCTGCTCCTGCTCGACAACCTGGAACAGGTGGTCTCGGCGGCGCCCGAGATCGCCGCGCTGGTGGGCGGATGCCCGGAGCTGCGGATCATCACCACTAGCCGGACGCTGCTCAGGATCGATGCCGAGCGGGGATATGCCCTCAGCCCGCTGGCGCTGCCGCAACAGGCGACGGTTGAAAGCCCGGAGTCGCTGATGGCCTATCCGGGCATCGCCCTGTTCGTCGAGCGGGCGAAGGTGGCCAGGGGCAGCTTCGAACTCACCGCAGACAACGCCCCCGCGGTCGTGGCGATGTGCCGGCGCCTGGATGGCCTGCCGCTCGCCATCGAACTCGCGGCTGCCCGGATACGCCTGTTGTCGCCGGAAGCCCTGCTCCAGCGACTCGACCACGCCCTCGACGTTCTCACGACCGGACAGCGAGACCGTCCAGACCGGCAGCAGACTCTACGAGCGACGATCGACTGGAGTCACTCGTTGCTCACGGCATCGGAGAAGCAGCTCTTCCGGAGGATGTCGGTGTTCTCCGGTGGATGCTCGCTCGACGGCATCGAAGCCGTGTGTTCCGAGCATTCGGAGTCAGTGCTCGACGATCTGGAGTCGCTGGTCGACAAGGGCCTGGTCCAGGCCGCGGGCCCTGCAGACCGGTTCCAGATGCTCCAGACGATCAAGGACTATGCACGCGAGGAACTCCTGGCTTCGGGGCAAGCCGACGAAGTGGGCCTGAGGCACGCGGCCCACTTCGTGCAGGTCGCCGAGGAGATCCGGACGGGGATCGAGGGCAACGATCAGGTCCGATCGATCGAGCGAGGTGTCGTCGAAGACGCGGATCTACAGGCCGGACTCGACTTCCTGCTCCGCAGGACGAGGGAAAGGGATGCCGCGTCGGCCGAGCTGGGCATGCGGACGTGTGGATCGCTGTGGCTCTACTGGCACATCCGCTCGAAGCACCTGAGCGCTCGTGACTACGTGCGCGCGTTCTTCGGCGCAGCTCTCGACTCCGGGCCGACCTTCGGCCGATCGAACGCGCTCCGCACAGCGGCCTTGGCGTCATGGTCATTGGGCCACTTCGAGGAAGCCGTCGAACAGGGTCTGGAGTCCTACAACATCGCGCGAGACCTCGACGCAGCCACAGAGACTGCCCTCGCGGCGGGGCTCTTGTCGCTTTTCTACCTGACCGTCGATATGGAACGGGCGGTCGAGTGGTCACGCGAGGCGATCGACCGAAGCCGGGCGCAGCAGTATCCGCTGGCGTTGGGGTTCGCCTTGAGCTTCGACGCGATCCTCAACACCGTCTCGGGCGACACCGCGATGGCCGCGTCGAGATACACGGAGGCCCTGGCCATCCAACGACGATCCGACGACAAGGAGGGCTCAGGCCTCTCGCTGGGCGGTCTGGCGCAACTCGCGGGACTGAGCGGCGACCACGGCAAGGCCATCAAGCTGTATCAGGAGTCGCTGGCTGCCTTTGAGGCCATCGGTGACCGGGCCGAGGAGGCACGCATCCTGAACGAGATGGCCTGGACATATCTCGCGCTCGACGATCGGACGGCGGCGCGCCGGTTCTTCTTCGAGTCGGCAGCGGCCTACCTCGATATCGGGAGTGTCCGCGGCGTCGGGACCTCGATGATCGGGCTGGCGGCCGTCGAGACGGCCGAGGGACGGGCATTGCGGGCCGTGCAGATCGCGGCAGCAGCCGAAGTCTTTGCCCTCGAGGAAGGCATCATGAACGTGTATTCGGACGATGATCCAGGACGCGAATACGTCGACCGCGCAAAGGTAGGGCTGGCAGGGAACGATCTCGAGAACGCCACCGGGATCGGGCGAACGCTTTCGGTCAAGGAGGCGCTGGACCTCGCTCGGGTTGTCGTACCGGCGAAGGGCTAGATGGCGCGCCCGACAGGTCTTGGGCGCGCGTTAGCAACCTTCGAGATCCCGATCGAGGGGCGAGATGAGTGGCTCGCCGCGGCGAGGCGGCTGGCGTGAGAGACCGCCCCGCCGAACGCGCGACGGCCCGTGAGGTCGGGGTGGTCGCCGCGGGCTGGTCGCCGGATCCGAGAAGGAGGCCGCCCACCGGCTCGGCCTTTCGCAGTAGTTGGCCCCGCGTAGGAGAGGTTGGAGGCTATGACCATCGACGCGCTCGAGCGATCGCTTTCTGGGCGGACCCGTGGCCCTGTCATCGGCCCGGACCATCGCCTGTACGACAGCGCGCGGGCGCTGTTCAACGGCATGCTCGATCGTCGTCCACGCCTGATCTTCCGCCCCGCCGATACGGATGATCTCGTCTCTGCCGTCCGCTGGGCGGCCGAATCCGACGTTGCCATCGCCGTGCGAGGCGGCGGCCACAGCGTCGCAGGTCACTCCATGCCCGACGACGGATTCGTCATCGATCTGTCGCGCTGGCGGTCCGCGACCGTCGACCCGGGGCGGCGGATCGCCGAGGCCGAAGGCGGCTGCCTCCTGATGGATCTCGACGCGGCGACGGCCGGCCACGGGCTCGCAGCTCCCTCGGGGACCTTCTTCGACACCGGGGTCGGCGGCCTGACGCTGGGCGGAGGGATCAGCCACATCATCGCGTCGGAAGGGTTTGGCTGCGACGCACTGATCGGCGCGGAGATCGTGACGGCGGATGGCCGGGTCGTCCATGTCGACGAGGAACGTGAGCCGGAGCTGCTCTGGGCGCTCCGCGGAGGCGGCGGCAACTTCGGGGTCGTAACCCAATTGCGCTATCAGCTCACTCCAATCGAACGGATGTACAGCGGATCGCTGTCCTACCGTGGGCCCGTGGTCGGCGAGGTCTTGGCTCGGCTGTTCGAGCTGGACGCGTCCGCCCCCGACGAGCTCGTGACGCAGGCGATCGTCTGGTGGTCCGATGAGGACGGCGGGCCGATCGTCAAGGTGAACATTGACTGGCGTGGCGAACCGGACGCCGGAGACGCGGCGATCCGCGAGCTGCGCGAGCATCCGGCGCTTGTCCAAACCAACCTGCGACCGATGACCTGGCTGGAGGCCCAGGCGCGGTTCACCCCCATTCCGTTCGGCCTGCGCCACTACTGGAAGGGACACCTCGTCCGCGAAGCGCCGGCGGGCCTGGCGGATGCCGTCATCACCGCCGCCGAGGGGTCCGGCGACGACGGGTTCATTCTGGTCGAGCTCATCCACGGGGCTGCCCATCGGATCCCCGACGAGTCGGCCGCCTTCGGTGGACGTCGTGCGATCGCGAACGTCACCGCGCTGAGCATCTGGCGGGAGCCCGGCGGCGACACGGCGGGCATCGAGTGGGGACGCCGAGCGGCTCGATTGTTCGAGCCGTACTCGCTGTCCGGTGGGGGCTACCTCAACTATCCCGAAGTCGATCAGACAGCCGCGCGTGTCTCGGCGGCCTTCGGTCCGGAGCGATTCGCCAAGCTCCGCGAGATCAAGCGGACGTGGGACCCTGACAACCGCTTCCGCCACAACGCGAACATCATGCCGGCCTGACCGGCTCGCGCACCTCGTTTTGGCGCGCACGCTTCCCGAAAAGGCTGCGATGGCGCGCCCGACAGGTGTCGGGCGCGCGTTAGCAACCTACGAAATCCCGATTGAGGGTCGCGATGAATGGGTCGTGGCGGCCAAGCGCCCGGCATGAGAGCGCGTATGCCAGCCGGTCGGGGCTGTGCGGGCCGAGCCACGGTCCGCGAGGTCGGAGTGGTCGCAGCGGTCCTGGTCACCGGTTCGGAGAAGGAAGCCGCCCACCGCCGCGGCTTGTCGCGCTCGACGGTGAAGCACCACTTGGCCAACGCGCGGAGGAAGGTCGGGGCGACGACGATGGCACAGCTCGTGTGGATCCTCGCGCCGCGGTTGCCGGAACCGGAGGGGGTGGCCCACTCGGACGACTGACCGTTGGCTCTCGGACCCGCTCCTGATCCGACGTGTCGAACTCTCGCGTCGATGTCCTGTGCTATCCGTCCGTCGCGAGATCTCTCGTTGTGCTCGATCTTGGCAAGCGTGCATCGTCAGAGCCGGCGGGCGCGGGCGAGGTGAGCGCCCCCGCCGAGTGCGGCCGCGAGTCGACGAGGTCCTGGAGCACGCCGACGAGCACCGCGAACCGCTCGTCACCCACGACCCGGGAATAGCTCGCCTCAATCTCCCGTACGGCGCGAAGCGCTTGGACGATAGCGTGGCGACCCTTTCGGGTCGGGCCGATCAGCTTGGCGCGGCCGTCGCGTGGATCTGGCCGTCGTTCGAGGTAACCAGCACGCTGCAGGTCGTCCACCAGCTCCGACATCGCAGGCAGGGTCATGTTGGCTCTCGTCGCCAGCTCGGTCAGCCGGGTCCCCTTCCAGTCGATCGCCCCGAAGACCTGGAGGTGGGCCTCGCGGATGTCCCCATAGCCGCCCTCCTGGGCGCACCGGTGGAGCTCCTGGCGGAACGAGCGGAGCAGCTGTCCGAGCAGCTGGCCGATCGGCAGGCGGGGGCTTGTGTCCATGCTGCCATCGTACTATGGTTGCCTTATTAGGTAACCGAAGTAACGTGGAGGCATCAGGTGGCATCCCGACCACTCGCGCAGCGGCACATCCTGCCCGCGTCCCTGCTCTTGACGGGCGGCCTCCTCGCCCTGATCGGGAACGGGCTCCACCCGCACGCCCCCGACAGCGACCCAGCCGCCACGATCGCGGCACTGGCCAGTAATGCCACGTGGCCCTGGATCCACCTCGCGATCATCGGCGGCATCCTGCTAATCGTCGGCGGCCTCGTCCTGTTCGCCCGAGCGCTGGTCGGATCGCCCGCAGAGCCGCTGGCGCGCCTCACCGTCGTCGGCCTGCTCATCGGCGGGGCGGTGGTGACGGTCAGCACGTCCGTGGACGGGTTCGGGATGAAGGCGCTCGCGGTCGCCGCACAAGCGGCCCCCGCGACCGAGATGGAGGACGCCCTGCGGGTCGCGATCGCGGTCGACACGATGGACTTCGGCATCTGGAGCATCGGCATGCTGATCCTGTTCGGCGCGGGCTTCGGGTGCTTCGCGTTGGCGCTCGCGGTCAGCCGGCTCCTCCCGCTGTGGTATGCCGCGCTAGCCGCCGCAGGCGCCCTCCTGTCGGGCATGGCCGCGCTGCTGCAGATCGCGGCGGGCAGCGAGACGCAGGAAGCCGAAACGCTGTTCCTGGTCGGGTCGATCGTGCTCACGGCGTGGGTGCTCATCCTCGGTATCCGGCTGTGGCGCGGCCTGCCGGTGCCCGCGCCCGCGCCCGCGGCCGGGCCCGCTGCCGTCGGTGCCCGGCCGTGACCGGCGTGGCGGACCGTGGCGGCTCGGGACGGTGTGCCAGCTTCTCAGTCCAGGTTTCGGCGCCCCGCCAGAACGAGGACCACAGCGATCGGCACGCCGACGAGGATCAGTGGCAGGCCGTCCCCACCCCCGCGCGAACGCCAAGGGCGACACCGGCGACCACCTCGGCGGCACACACCGCGACGAAGGTCCACCCCAGGGCTTTGAACGCCTCGGGCCCGAGCCCTTCGAAGGCCCGGCCATCGACCGGAACCAGAACGTCATCGGCAGCTCGCCGTAGCGGTCGAGATGCGCCAGGACGAAAGGCACGGAGGCGCCGAACGCAACACCGAGGAACAGGAACGGGACGCCGCGACTCGAACGGTCAGCGGAAGGCGCAGGCGCTCGTCCCTGTCATCAGCGTTTCCTCTCAACGCAGCGTCGGGACTCGCGCGCCTCGCCGGCAGCGGTCATGAGATCGTTCGCCCGACCTTCGCGCCCGCTGCCGCGCGATACACCGCGACTCCGGCGGTCGCCCCAAGCACGATCAGGAAGACGTCCGTCGTCCATGCCGCAATCTCGTCAGCCTGCTGCACGGTGAGCGCGGCATAGAGGACGATCCACACCACCGTGACGACGTTGGACGCGGATACCACCAGGGCACTCGGGCGCGCCATCAGCCAGACACCCACGATCGCGGCGACCAGACCCACCGCGGTCGTGACGACGATCTGAGCCGGGTCCGTCCTGAAGATGATCGTCATCGCGATCGCGAAACCGGCCGCCACGAGCCAAAGGGCCCCAGCGATTCCGAGCCTATTCATTCCTTCCTCCCACTTCGTCTCTGCCCCACGCGGTGCACCCCACTCCCCACGCCTCCGCGCCGCAAGCGTTCGCTGTCAGGCCAACCTGCGAATGTCTACAGCGTACACTTATGTGTACGGCGTAGACTAGCCAGCATGGCTCGTGACGTCAAGGCCCACCGCGGACTGACCACGGAGCGTGTGGTGGATGCCGCGCTGCGGGCAGCGGATGAGGGTGGCATCGAGGCGGTCAGCCTGCGACGGCTCGCCGGGGCCCTCGAGGTGACACCGATGGCCATCTACCGGCACGTGCGGAACAAGTCCCACCTGCTCGACCTGATGGCCGAGCGGCTGCTGGATCAGGTGGACCTTGCGCCTGCCGACGCGGCCTCCTGGCCGGACCGGCTGCGCCGGCTGCTGGCCAGCTTCCAGGCGGTCGCGGCGGCGCACCCGGCAACGGCCTTGCTGCTCTCGCGACCGTTCGTCTCCCCGGCCGCCCTGCGCGTGAGCGAGGTGCTGCTGGCGACCCTCCACGGCGCGGGCTTCGACGCCGGCCAGTCAGTGCGCTTGCTGCAGGTGATCACCGGCATGGTCCTTGGCCCGGCCATCAATCGAGCCACGTGGGCGGCGGCTTCGCGCGATCGTCCGCCGGACGCGGACCGCCAGCGGGCCTCCATGGAATGGCTGTCCGCTGGCGAGCTCCCCTACCTCGCGGGCGCTACGGACCAGTTCATGGATTGGTCCGCGGGGGCGGACGCCGATCGTCTCACGATCGAGCTCTTGGTCGGCGGTCTGGAGGCACTCGCCGCGGAGCCGAACCGAGGTGGGGCGTTGGGCTCCGTGAGTCGTGAATAGAAGAAGTGTTTCTGGCGCGCCCGACAGGTGTTGGGCGCGCGCTAGCAACCTACGAGATCCCGATCGTGGGCGGGGTGAGTGTGTCGCCGCGGCGAGGCGGCTGGCATGGGAGCCCGCCGCTCCGCCGGACGCGCCATGCACCGCGAGATTGCGGTCGTGGCCGCCGTCCTCGCCGCGGGATCCGAGAAAGCAGCCGCCTACAACCTCGGGCTGTCGCACTCGACCGTCAAGCACCACCTGGCGAGTGCGCGGTCAGCTGGGGGCGACGACCACGGCGCAACTCGTGTGGATCCTCGCTCCGCGGTTGCGGGAAGCCAGGTCGGGACCGCAGGCGGACGGTCAGCGATGGCAGACCCCGGGTCGATCATCTTGACCATCGCCCGCGGGCCGGTCCATCGTGGGCGGGTCACGTGGAGGAGGTCGAGGCTCGGTGGACCGAAACGACCCCGCCTACAACGGCCAGCGGGAGTACACCCCGCTGTTCCTCAGGGTGTACGACCCGGTGATCCTCGGCCTGCTCGCGCCGGTCGTATGGCGGTGTCCCGCGGCTCGTCTCGTCGAAGGGTACCGGCGGCACGCGCGCAATCGCCACCTCGACGTCGGCCCCGGCACCGGCTACTTCCTCGAACGAGCCGGCCTGCCTGACGGCAGCCCCGTCACCCTCCTCGACCCGAATGCGAACGTCCTCGGCCATGCGTCGCGGCGACTGCGGAACCTGGACATCAAGACCGTCGAGGCGGACGTCCTCAAGCCGCTCCCGGTCGAAGGGCCGTTCGACTCGGCGGCGCTCAACGGTGTCCTCCACTGCCTCCCCGGGCCGCTTCCGGGCAAGGCCGCTGCCGTCGCGAACGTCGCCGCCGCTCTGGCGCCCGGGGGCGTCCTGTTCGGGTCCTCGATCCTCGGGGACTCCGGGCGGCACACCTGGCTGGGACGGAGGATCCTCGAGGCCAACAACCGGCGGGGCACCTTCGACAACCTCGGCGACACCGAGGAAGGCCTCCGGGCCATCCTCGAGGCCTCATTCGAGCAGGTCGAGCTCGATACGGTCGGCTCGATGGCCATCTTCGCGGCCACGCACCCTCGGAGGAGTCCAGCGGGTAGCGAGCACGCCCTAAGCGCTGCGGTCTTCGACCCCAGCTGCGCGGCATGGCCCAATCGGCCAATTAGAAACCGCAGCCCGCGGGCCCGGATGCGTCCCGCTTCAAGTCCATCTCCCGCCCAACTAGCCGCGCACTGGCTCGGAAGACCTGTTCGGCAGTCACGTCGACCGTCGACGTTTCGGGTACGGTCCGCCCCGTGGAGATCGATGACCAAGACGTCCTGCGGGTCGCGAGGCTCATAATCGGTGACCCACTAGCGGAGCTCCGAGGATGGTCGGACCATCCGATCGGTGGTGGGGCCACTGGCGAGGTCGGCACGGCAGGCGGACTGCGGCGGATCGCGGGTATCTCGCGCAGCAACGACCGCGAGATCGCCTGGTCGGTCATCGTCAAGATCCTCCACCAGTCACATATCCAGCTCGATACCGACACCAGTGTCGAGACAGCAGACCCCAACGGCTGGGCATATTGGCATCGGGAGGCTGATGCGTATCGGTCAGGCCTCCTGCGAGACCTCGGCCGCATGATTGCGCCACGCTGCTACCACTCGGACGAGATCGATGGTGAGGTGGCTCTATGGCTCGAGGACATGCCGGACCAAGGCCCTCCGGTATGGACGATGGAGCGATATCGCATCGCGGCACGACATCTCGGCCAGTTCAACGGGTCGTACCTCACGGGCCGCGAACTGCCGGGCCATCCTTGGCTCTCCTCGGGGCGTGTGACGGAGTGGACGGACCTGGGCGGTCCCGGCATCCGCGCCATGCAGTCGGGCCGACCGGACGGGCTCGCGTCGGCGTGGCTGTCGGAGCGCAGCGTCACTGACCTTGGCGATGAGGCACTCGCGACGATCTAGGTTGCCGAGTCCCCGCGAGGCTGCGGCGGTGACATGGTCATCATCCCGCTGCGCGATGAGCCTTGCCCGCGCCCACCAGAAACCGCAGTTCACTCAACATGGCGCGGACGCACCAATACGCACAGATTGCGAGACCTACTTACGGAAGTACCCAGATCCCCAGGTCGGCGTCTTTCCACCGGTTTCACTGGGCCCGCCACGTTCACACACGGGTCGTTGCGGAGGTGACCTCTCGGAGCCTTGCTCGACGATGAGGTAGGGAGGTAGGTTTGGTCGGGGCGAGAGGACTCGACCCCGCGGAACCTACCTCATGAGACCGCGCCGACGACTTCCACGACGACCTCGGTTTCGGGCCAGCCACCGTCAGTCGTCAGGACCTGGTCGGCTCCGACCACGACGGCCGTCGCGAGGACGAGCGCGTCGGGGAGCCGGAGGCGATGCCCATGGCTGGCCCGGAGGGCCGCCGCCGCGCGGGCGACCTCACGCGAGGCAGGCTCGACCGCGACTGGCATCGCGTCGAGGAAGGCGTCGACCGTGGCGACCGCGTCGGGGCCCCGCCGGCTAGGCCCGACCAGCGCCTCCGCATAGGCCGACGCTGGGACCACGAGCGCGTCGCCGGACTCCCGCGCCTCGCGGAGCGCCTGGACCGAGGAGCCGTGGTGGGCGTCCGACGCGTCGAGGGCGGCGATGATGATGCCCGCGTCGAGGACGGTCAGCCCCATTCGTCGCGGAGCCCGTCGAGCTCGCCCGGCTCGTAGGCGCCGGTGAGGGAACCCGCAAACCGGTCCAGCGGGTCCTCGTCACGGATCAGCACGACCTCGCCCGGCCCGCGGACCTCGGCCCGGAGGGTGTCACCCGTCCTGATCCCGGCGTCGCGCAGCGTGGCCACCGGGAGCGTCACTTGGTGCTTCGCGCTCACATGCGTGTAGCCCCGCCTGCGCTTCTTTACTCGCTCCGTCATGAGTCAAGGATAGGCGCGAGAGGTCCGGCCGGTCAACAAGGAAGCTGATCCGAATGCCGAGTTGGCGCAGTCGCCTGCAGCGCCGCGTCCCGGAAGCGCCTGCCCCTGTCAACCAGGCGCTCGACGCCTTCCTCACCGGACTCTGAGGGAGCCGAAACGTCGCCGGTCTCGAATGGCCAGGTTGGTCGGGGCGACAGGAGCCCCGCGGAACCTACCTCATCGACCCGCTGCGTCAGGCGCCGCCGCGGGCTCAAGCCGCAGCATCGACCACGAGACCGGGGGCAGCGTGACCGCGTGCCGGCCCTCGATCGCAGCGGCCGGGATCACCCGTCGAGTCTGGACGCGGGTCGGGGCCTCGGTCGTGTTCCGCGCATGCGGGTCGTCATCGGCGAGGACGACGTGCTCGACGACCTTCATGCCGACGAGGCCCTCGAGCTCGAGGTCGAGTGCAATGGCGTCCGTGGCAGAGCGGTTCACGAGGAACACCGACACGGCATGCGAGGCCGCGTCGTACGTCGCGACGCCGTCCAAGGCGGGCACTGGTCCATGCTCGGCGGTGCCGACCATCGGCACATCGAGGTCCAACGGCACCACGGTCCCGCTGGCGTGCCGGGCGGTCAGCGAGAACGGGAAGAACGTGGTCTGGCGCCATGCCGGCCCGCCGGCCTCGGCGCGGATCGGCGAGATCACGTTGACGAGCTGGGCGAGGCACGCGCAGGTGACGCGGTCCGCGTGGCGGAGCAGCGAGATCAGGAGGGCACCCACGACGACGGCGTCGGCGGCCGAGTAGTCGTCCTCGGCCAGCGTCGGGGCCACCGGCCAGTCGCCCGGGAGTGGCTGCGCCTGGAAGCGGCGGAGATACCAGACGTTCCATTCGTCGACCGAGACCTGGATCCGCCTCGTGCTGCCCAGCGCCTCACCGACGCTATCGGCCGCCTCGACCACCGCGTCGATGAACCGGTCCAGCGCGACGCCGGAGGCCAGGAAGCTGGCGAGATCACCGGCCTCGCCCTCCTCGAAGTAGGCGTGCAGGGACACGTAGTCGACGAGGTCGTACGTGTGCTCGAGGACCGTCCGCTCCCACTCGATGAAGGTGGGCATCCAGCCCCCCGAGCTGCCGCATGCGACCAGCTCGAGGCCCGGGTCGAGCATGCGCATCGCGCGCGCGGTCTCGGCGGCGACCCGTCCGTACTCGTCCGCGGTCTTGTGCCCGAGCTGCCACGGCCCATCCATCTCGTTGCCCAGGCACCACATCCGGATGTCGAACGGCGCGGCGCTCCCGTTGGCGAGGCGCTCGTCCGACCGCGTCGTGCCGCCGGGTACGTTCGCGTACTCGAGGAGCGCGACCGCCTCGTCCACGCCGCGCGTCCCGAGGTTGACCGCCAGCATCGGCTCCACCCCTGCCCGCGCGGCCCAGCGCACGAACTCGTGCAGACCGAACTCGTTGGTCTCCGTCGAGTGCCAGGCGAGGTTCAGCCGGCGCGGTCGTGATCCGCGAGGCCCGACGCCGTCCTCCCACCGATAGCCGGACACGAAGTTGCCGCCTGGATAGCGCACGATCGTCACGCCCAGCTCGCGGACGAGGTCTAGGACGTCCTCGCGGAACCCGTCGACGTCGGCGCGTGGGTGGCCGGGCTCATAGATGCCGCTGTAGACGGACCGGCCCATGTGCTCGACGAAGGAGCCGAAGAGGCGGCGTTGGACCTTGCCGATGGGTTCGCCGATCCGGATCGTCGCTCTGGCCTTCACGATCGATCCGTCATCTGGGCGAACGGCATGGTGACCGGGTTGCGGAACGCGATCAAAGGCCACAGCAGCTACTTCCAGTACCAGTGCGAAGAGCACGAGCATTGTCGCGTGGGCGGGCCGGACGTTGGGCACCACGATCGACCAGATGACCGGCCGTTGCAGGCCAGCACTCGGTTCAGGGAGAGGCGATCAACCCCGAGCGAATCGCTGGGGCGTGGTGGGATGGTCGCGTCCCCCGGGGCCGGGCCGTCGGATCGCCCATCGGAGCGGTAGCTCGACGATAGGTTTGGTCGGGGCGAGAGGTGTTGGCCCGACGGAACCTACCTCATCCCCTGGCCGATCTGTCGTCGCGAACCCCTACTCGACGCCACACCGATACGCGGCCCGTACTCGCGGGTCATCAAGCAACCGCGTCGAGATTTAGCGTCGAACGGCAAAGAGGTGCCACGAGCCCGGGACGCCCTTCAGATCGTGGCTACCGCGATCGTCGAAGTCCAGGCCCGACCCGACGACGAGGTCCTTGACCGTGCTCGAGACGAGGATCTCGCTGGCCCCGGCCTTGGCCGAGACCCTGGCAGCGATGTGGACCGCGAGCCCGGCGATGTCGTCGGCCAGAACCTCGACCTCGCCGACGTGGAGCCCTGCACGAATCTCGAGCCCGAGATCCAGGACCTCGTTGCGGATCGCCGCGGCGCAGCGGATCGCCCGGGCCGGGCCGTCGAATGTGGCCAGGAAGCCGTCGCCGATGACCTTGACCTCGCTCCCGCCGAACCGCCCGAGCTGGTGCCGGACGATCCGGTTGTGGTCCGCCAGCAGCCGCTGCCACCGGGTGTCGCCGAGTTCGGCCGCGAGCTGCGTCGACCCGACGATGTCGGTGAACATCAGGGTCGCGAGCACCCGGCGTGGGTCGAGCACCGGTCGAACGCCCGTCACGAAGTCTTGGATCTCGGCAACGATCGCGTCCTGATCGCCCGCCCAAATGAGGTTGTCGGCGCCGGGCAGCTCGACATACCTGGCACCCGGAATGTGCTCGGCGAGATACCGCCCGTGCGCGACGCTGAAGCCCATGGCCGCCTCGCGGTGGATGACCAGCGTCGGGACTCGGATCGAAGGTAGGACGTCCCGCACGTCGCTCTCGTAGATGAGGCGGACGATCGCCTTGGTGCTGCCGGGCGTCGCCGCGCCGCGCTCGTACCTCGCCCACGCGCGGCGGATCCGCTCATCGCTGGCGACCGACGGCGCGAACAGGTCGATCATCACCCCGCGGCCCGTCTCGTCTTCAGCAATGTCGAGGGCGGCCGCCAGCTCAGCGATCGGCGCCCCGATCGGGAAGTCGGGCGCCTCGAGGAACCGCGCGAAGCAGTCGACGAGGATGAGGCTCGAGACCCGCTCGGGATGCGTTGCCGCGTAGGGCATCGCGAGGATCCCACCGCCGATGTTCGAGATCAGCGCCACCCGCTCCGACCCGACCGTGTCCAGCACTGCCGGGATGTCGGCCATGAACTCCTCGAGGGTCGGCAGCGTCGAGGTCGGGATCGGGTCCGACAGGCCCGTCCCCCGCTTGTCGAACATGATCAGCCGGCCGAACGTCGCCAGGCGCTCCCGGAGAGCTGCCAGCGGCGGAACGTCCCACTGGGCATCGAGATTGCCGAACCACTGATCCAGCAGCAGGATGTCGGGCGGCCCGTTGCCAAGGACCTGATACGCGAGGTGAAGGTCGCCTAGGCGGGCGTACCGCGTTTCCGGAAGCATCTTCTGCAAGGGTAGCGACGCGGAACGGGCGTGGTCGACCGAGCCCGACTCGCGATTCCCGCCTGCTCGCGGTCGCGATCCCGCCCCGCCCCGTGCCCCGGGGTCCTACATGGCGCTCGCCTCGGACAGTCGGACGCTCGAGGCGAACGGGCTGGCCCCGAGCAGGCGCTCGGCCTCCTCCCGGCTCTCGGCGGACAGGATCGAGTAGCCGGTCGCCGCGCCATCACCGCCGTTGCGCTCGCGCGAGCCGCTGTGCGTTACCTCAAGGGCGCCGCTGAATGAATTGCCGCTGTCAAGGAACCGGTCGCCGACCTCGGCGAACCACGCCTGCCAGGCATCCATGATCTCCGGCGGGCGGTTACAGGCGAGTCCCCTCGGAGCCGCAACTCGACGATGTGGGAGGTCTGGTCGGGGCGAGAGGGTTAGCGCCGCCACAACGTCGCCAGTCATGCTGATCCCCGTGACCAACGTGTCCACGCTCGGTCGTCGGGCATCGTAGATGGCCCTGGCGGTTTCAGCCGCCTGTCTCAGGGGCGCCGTGAGCCGACGCACTGACCCATGTGACGACATTGAGAGTCTCGGCCGGGTGTCGCACCCGTAGTTCAGGCTCGACGCTCGAGCGGCCGGCGTATGCTGCCAGTCCGGCCTTGAGTCATCGGGAGCCTACCTCTCCCCGCCTGAGGACGACGGAGGTAGGTCACATGGCAAAGTTCGACGTCGGCACCACGATCAAGCGACCCGTCGAAGATGTCTTCGCCGTCCTGAGCGACTTTTCGAACGGATCGAAATGGGCCTCGGGTGCGGTGGAGCCCGCGAAGAAGACCTCGGACGGACCGATCGGCGTGGGCACGACATGGCACGGCGTCGGCAAGATCATGGGCCGGCAGTTCGACACGGATGTGACATGCACCGAGTTCGAGGCGAACCGGAAGCTCACGATCACCTTGACGAAGCCATTCCCGACCACATCCAGGATCGAGTTCGAGTCGATCCCCGGCGGCACGCGCGTCAGCCAGACCGTTGAGGGGGAGCCCGGCGGCTTCTTCAAGCTCGCAGAGCCGCTCACCGTGTCCATGGCCAAGCGACAGTTCCAGGGCGATCTCGACAACCTCCGGGACCTCATGGACGCAAACGCCCTCTAGATCGGCCCCTGCTGGGTCGCAAACGCTGGACTCAGCCCGACACCAGAGGCCGATGCTCACGGCTGGTCAGAGGCGTTCGGCTCTGCGTCACTGCTACTAGACGCGGGAAGCGCGTTGAGCACGGATGGTCGGGCCGAGAGGGCTCGCGCCGACACTATCCAACTGTCGGTGAGGATCGTCGGATGGAACGACCCGGGCCACGCACACAACGTTGCGGAAATCGCCTGACGGGTGACCAGAGACCGTCGGACGACGCGTGCAGCGAGGGTGGCTCGATTGGCACTATGCCTTCGGACGACGCCGGAGTCGCTGGACGAGGAGGGTCATGCCCACGTCACAAGGACACTCATGACCACGGGAGCCCATAGCGGCGGCCGGCCGGCCCTCCGCGCCGCATCACCTCGACGTCGAGGAACATGCTCTTGCACCAGGACAACGGTAGGCACCGCCCCGTCCTCGTCGTCCGAGACGTGCCATCGGCGTTCCGTCCTTCGGGCACGCCATCGCGCTACGGGCCTCGTTCGGCACGGTTGCTTCCGTCATCGCTCAACTCCTTCTGGGTCGTGCCTGATCGACTACCAGATCCCAGGGACCAGGCGATGTCGGACCTGGCGGGCGTATCCAACGTACCCGGGGAGCTCTGCCATCAGCATCCGGTCCTCGAGCCACGTCCGAGCGATCATCAGTGCCCCGGCGGCCACCGAAGGGAGCAGCGCCCAGATCGAGCCCAACAGGAGCGGCGAGCCCATCGACTGGAGGATCGCCCCCGCGTACCCCGGATGGCGCACGAAGCGATACGGCCCCTCGCTGCAGACGGTCTGGCCGCGCTCAGGCTGGGCGCGGGCGACCGTCGAGAAGTATGCGTTCGCGATCATCGCCCAGCCGAACACGGCCAGACCGGCTGCGAAGAGCAGCACGCCGACCAGATGCCAGGCGATGTCGACGGGGCCTGTCCACCCGAAGCGGACGTCGAGGCCGGCGATAAGCGGGATGAGGACGAACTGCATGAGGCTCCAGAGGCCGCTGATGGCCTTGTCCCAGCCGGGCATCTCGCCGGGCTGGCCGCGCTCGGCGACGAGCTTGGGGTTCCGACGGAGGAACCACGCGTTCACGAACGTGCCCGCGAGGTAGATCGCGAGGTAGATCCAGCCCCAGATCCAGTCGAGCCGTCCAGCGGCTCCGAAGAGGATGACCCCGATGACGAGGAACATCAGGCCGATCTGGGCGACCCGCGCGGCCACGCCGCGAACGATATGCCGAGAGGGCCGCATGGATGGAACGGAGTCGAAGGCCATGGTGGAAGCATCCCGGCCTCAGCCGCAGATCGCCAGTGCCGGTCCGCCCGATACATCGCGGACGACTGAACCCGCCAAGCGGCACGCCCGATCCGCCGCAGTCTGCGTTTGGTCGCGGCGAGAGGTCTGTAACCGACAGAACGTCGCCAGTTCTGTTGATCCCGGTGACGAACGTTTCGAGCTACGCCGGGTCTCGACCCAGCCGCTGAACGGCAGCGGGCCAGTAGTCACCAAGTCCCACTTCTTGATGGTGATGACGTTCGACTGGCCTGCTGCCGGGTTGTCCACGAGCCCGGGATCGCTTCCGCGATGAACCTGAAGTCGTCGAACTCGGGGAATGGCTGCGCATTCTCGGGACAAGACGGGAGGTAGGCTCTCTGGGACGAGGTCGTGGTGGTCCGGTCAAGGTACGCCAGGCGGCGCCGATCACCGGGGCCCTGTCGGGATCCGCGACAAGCCGCTGCGGCGACCTGACGTTCGCGGGATCGGACCTCACCCGCAGGTAGCGGACCAAGCAGATCACTCCGAGCGCGCCGCCATGACCAGCGGTCGGCCCAGCTCGAAGATGCCGACGTCCCCCCCATTGGTCAGCACAACGACCACCATGTGGTCCTCGGTCAGGCACGCGGACCACGAGTTGTAGCCGAAGTTCTGACCCATGTGGCCGACGCCCTGCGCGTACCCGTCCGCGGGATTGATCAGCCCGAGCCCGTAATCGACTGGCAACTCCGACTCGGCGTTGTCGTAGAACGTCGACATCTCGGTCAGCGAGGCAGCGCGAGACATCTCACCGGCGCAGAACGCCCGCCACCAGCGGGCGAGCGAGATCGAGTTGGACGCCATGCCACCTGCAGCTCCGTCGACCGTGTCCGAGCGCGACGGAAGGTAGCCGCCGCCCTGCTCGAGCGCGTCGCGCGATTTGCCGCGCGGCATGGCCATCGGGTCGGTCGGTGCCTCATCGGGCTGGTAGATGAGCCGCTCCGTCCCTTCGACGCGGAGAACGCCATCGCGCAGGACGTCGACGAGCGGTCGCTGGCGAACGTGCTCGATCACCAACCCGAGCAGGTTGTAGTTGGTGTCCGCGTATTCGAAGGACCCGAGCGGGCGGCGAGCCCCGTCGACGAGCGCGAGGACCTCGTCGAGCTCCCAGACACGGGTCCTTTCCTCGGCCATGCGCTCCAGCCAGGCATCGTTGTAGAAATCCGGGATCCCGGAGCGATGGCTGAGGAGCTGGCGGATCGTCGCTCCGTTGGTGTCGAAGGTGAAGTCGGCAGGGAGGTAGTCGGCGGCCGGCTGGTCCAGCGACACCTCTCCCGCCTCCACGAGTTGCATCACCTGTGCCGCGATGATCGGCTTCGTGCCGCTGGCGATGCCGAACTGGCTATCGACCGCGACGTCGAGAACACCGTCCGCCTTGCCGAAGGCCCCGCTCCACGTTCCATCCGGAGTCATCACGGTGGCTGCAATCCCTCCTCCGCCGGCCGTGTCGGCCAACGCCGCCTGGAACTTCGCCGCCACATCTTCCGGGACGGGGTCGACGCCAAGATCTGCGAAGGCATCGGTCGGGAATTGGGCAGGGGCGACCAACGCGGAGACCGATGGCTGAACGGAGGGCGCAGTGGTCGTGGCGGCCGGCATCGAGGCCGGCCCTGGCGATGCTGTCGATCCGGAGCTCCCGCAACCGGCGACGATCCCGATCAGGAGTGCGGTAATCAGGGAACGGTTCATCGGCGCGCTTCCTGCGCGAGCCACGGGAGTCACTCGGCGACTCGTTGCCACGCCGGTGTGGAGAGTGTCGCCGCGGTCACGGCGTGTGGAACTGGATGGACTCGACGATCGGAGTCGCCGCCTCCACCACCTGCTCGAAGTCCTGCTGCGATACGTCGCCGTCGCCGCCCGGGTCGCGAGCGATGATCGCGATGGCCAGCACCCGGGCCGACCCGCCGGGCAGGTCCACCAGATACAGGCGCATCCGGTCGGTCGTCCCCAGTCCGACGGGCCCGGCAAACCCCTGGCGCGTGTCGCAGGCGCTCGCTCCCGGGGCGGCCACCAGGTCCATCCGCAGGGCGTCGATCCCCCCGACGCTCACCGCCACCGGAGCGGTCGACTCCAGGTCGGGGTTGGCCCGGATGCTCCCGGCGAGCGCGTCGGCGTCGGCGGGGGCCGGGCCGGCTTCGCAGCCCGTCTCGACCCCGGGGTCGGCCACCACGACGATGTTGTTGGAGCAGAGTCCGGTCCCCTTACAGCCCAACTCCAAGTGCATGCTGGTCGGACCCGCGAGCCTCGCACGCCAGGGCGAGGCCGCGATGAAGGTCACCTCGCCGTCGAGCAGGCTGTACAGCGCCTGTCCGTTCTCGATGGTCGGGGGGTCTCCGTACTCGGACGCCGTCCCGTACACGAGTCCGAGGCGTCCGTTCTCCTGGCGCACCACGACGAAGTGCTGTTCGACCACGGTCCCATCCTCGGCGAACAGCCGGACCTTGAACTCGATCCAGCCGGCGGGCCACAAGGGGCCTTGCACACGCTCGATCTCGGAGCGCTCGTAGGGGCTCCCGCCGGTCGCGGCGTACAGGAGCGGCGCCGGCCCGTCCACAAACGGCAGCCCCTCTGCCTCGCCATCGGGGAGCAAGTACTCGTCGGCCCCCTCGCCATCCACCCGGGCTCGGAGGAACGCCTGAAGGAGCGCGGTGACATCCGCGTCAGAGGGCGGGGCTGCCTGCTCGCCGGGCTGAAGCATCTCCCATGCCGTCACGACCCAGATCCCGGAGGGACCGCGGCGCGCCGGCTGTCCCACGGTGTACAAGACAGTCTCGTAGCGGAAGTCGTCGAGCGTCGGCGCGCAGCCGCGGATCTCGGGGTCCATGTCCGGGTACAGTCTCGAGAGAGGGTTCGTCCGGCCGGGCGCACAACGGAAGAACACCACCCCGTTGACGTCGGGACCTCCGGCCGCTACGTACCCCGCCGACCCCACGGGCTTGAACTCCTCCCACCCGAGCCCTTCGCGGAGGAACCGCTCGGAAATCTCAGCCCCAATGAGGGGCTCGTCCGCGCTGGACCACAACGGATCCACCTGCCACGTGTAGTCGGGGTCGCCGGCATCGGCGCGCTCCTGGGCCACTTGAACCTCTTCGAGGCTCGTCTGCGGCCACATCGAGCCTGAAGTCGGCGGCTGGGCCGCCGGGCTGGAGCTTCGGGGATCGGGCGTTGGCGTCGGCGTGACCGTCGGGCTGGGTGTTTGCGTTGCCGCGGGCACGCCCACGATCGGCTGGTTCCGCAGGCCGCTCAACAACCCGACGCCGCCAACTGCGACCACGACCGCAGCGGCGACGACGGCGACAGCCATTGACAGCCGCCCAAGCCTCGGCCACCTCAGCCCACCGCGGACGTCACCGCGAACGTCTCGCGCCGCTTCGACGGCGTTTGCCACGGCTTCTCGGCGAGGCGGTCGCGCCGCAGGCGCGGCATATGCACGCAGCCGTTCGGCGATGCGGTCTTCGAAGGTGATTGTCTCAGTCATCGCCGAGTTCCCTTCGCATCTTGTCAAGAAGGCGGGCCAGCCTGGCCCGCGTGCCGGAAGGTGACAGGCCCGTTGCGCTCGCCAGCTCGTTCGAGTCGAAGCCAGCGACGTAGCGCAGCGCGAGCAGCGCGCGGTCGTCCGGACTCAGCCTTGCGAGCGCGTTCTTCAGATCGATCTCTGAGTCCCGATCGCGTGAGTGCGCGGGCTGGTCGGTCAGCGGTACGGCGATCTCGCGAACCAGGCGACGCCGGCGGGCACGAGCCATCTGCCTCGCCTGGTTGGCGGCGATCGAGATCAACCAGGAGCGGAGGCGGTCCGGATCGCGCAGGCGGCCGAGCGTGCGCCAGGCGATTGGCCAGGCGGCAGCGACGGCCTCTTCCGCCAGTTCCAGATCCCCGACGACAACAAAGCAGACCTGCGCCATGTCGCTGCTGAAGGTCTCGACGATCCACGCAAAAGCGGCGTCGTCACCAGTCAGCGCGCGCTGAAGCCGCTCCTCCTGCGAGATGCCCAGCGCGGCGTCCGACGCGATCGCGATGCTCATACCCCACTGTTGCCGCCCAGGGCCTCGCCGATTTAGTCGAATTCTGACAAGTTCGCCGACAAGTGCGTCCTCTCATCGGACGCCGGACGCCACGCGATCGCGAGAGCGTGTTCGAACGGATCGACGTCCTGGGGGCGACCGACGACACCTTCACCCTGACCGCTCACGCCAAGGCCCGCGGATGGGACAGGGTCTTCGGAGCCTGTGTCGTCCGCGTGAAAGAAGGTCAGTCTGGTCGGGGCGAGAGGATTTGCGCCTCGACCAGTGACGTTGTTCAGATCGTGCGCTTTGAGCGCGCTTGGACCCAGTTCCTTGCGCTGGGAGCCTGACATTTCTGTCCAGTCTCGCGACCGATATGGCCGTCTCCTGCCAGAAGGGGCGCTGCCCATCCGAACGGTGCCAGCAGATCAGGACAGCACCCCGAGCGCGCGGGAGATGTGGGGGAGTGACGTCAACACGCCCAGGACGACGGCGACCAGGAGAGCACCACGTGCCACGATCACAAGACCACGTGGCGCACCAACTCGCCCACGGATGCGCAGCCCCCACCAGGTGGCCGTGCACAGGCCCACCAACGAGGACGGTTAGCAAGGCTAGCGTCGTGCGTGATCGCGCAGCACGCGCGCGACCGCACACGATGGGTTGATCGTGTCCGCGTGGCGGCGCGAGGGAGCCTCGTTTCCAGGCCCTTGCGCGGCGCCCTCGTCACACCGGGTGAGGCCAGACCACTGGAACTGGTACTCGAGGCGACGTAGTCTGCGCCTGCTGAGGAGTCGCGACTGCTTCGACCCGATAACGCCCCCTCAACAGACGCGTCCCGCAGGGAGCGCAGATTCGATGGTCCATGCGTTCGATCCCCAAGCCTCGACCGTCGGCGGAAGGGTCCAGGCGATCGAACCTGTTCACGCGTTGCACCCCTTGGACCTCGAGACGCCGAACAACCTGCCGACTCCGTTGACCCGCTTCGTCGGTCGGCGCCAGGAGCTAGCTGCGATCGAAAGGCTGCTCGCATCCAGTCGACTCCTCACGCTCACTGGACCGGGCGGCATCGGAAAGTCGCGGCTGGCACTGGAAGTTGCGCAGCTGAGCTTGGGGCGCTTTCCCGGTGGAGCGTGGCACGTCACCCTCGCAGACGTCCGGCCCGCGGACCAGGTTGAACGGACCGTCGCGGCGTCCGTTGGCATGCTCGCGCGGCCTGACCTCGAGGCGACCGAGGCGATCACGCAGGCCTTTGGCGACCGTCACGTGCTCCTCGTACTCGATGAATGCGAATGGATCGTGGCGTCATTGGCCGCCCTGGTGCCGACCTTGCTCCGAGCCTGTCCAAACCTGCGCGTCCTTGCGACGAGCCGGCGGCCGCTCCGCGTTGGCGGTGAGACCCTGTTCCCGGTGCCTGGCCTGACGATGAGTCGGCAGTCGACCGGACTGCACGACCTTGTCACCCAGGACGCGATCGCGTTGTTCATCGACCGCGTTCGTGCCCAACGCCCGGATCTGCACGTGACGGAGCGCACGGCGCTGCTCGTGCAGGAGCTCTGCCAGAAACTCGACGGATGCCCGCTCGCCATCGAGCTGGCTGCCGCGAGGGCGCGCCACTTCGAGCTCGATGACCTCGTCGCGCGCCTTGGCGACCAAACCTCTCTGCTCAGGGCGGGTCCACTCGACGCGCCCCCGAGACAGCGGAGCCTCGAGGCGACAGTCGACTGGAGTCTCGGCCTCCTGAGCACGGACGCACGAAGCGTCCTCCCGGATCTCGCGGTCTTCCGAGGAGGGTTCGACCTGGATGCGGCCGAGGCGGTCGTCAAGGGGACGGACGGGATGCCCGCGGCGGACGTCCTCAGCGAGCTCGTTGACCACTCGCTTCTCATTGCCGAGGGCGTCCACGGTCGAACGCGCTATCGCATGCTCGAGCCGATCCGACAGCGAGCGATCGGCCTCCTCGAGGCCACGGGTGGTAGGGAGTCAGCGGTCGGCCGACACGCCGCCTATTTCGCAACCCTGGCGCGAGGTTCGGTTGCCGCCTCGAGGACGGCCGACGAGGGGGTGTGGCTGGACCGACTGGAGGCCGATCATGACAACCTCCGCTGGGCGCTCGAATGGGCGCTCGAGAACGTGCCAGACGACGGGCTTGCCCTCGCTGCGGACCTGGCTCCGTTCCAGTGCCAGCGAGGCCACACCGCGGAGGGACGCGAATGGCTTGAGAGTGCGCTCTCCAGGACGCAGACCCATGCGCAGCGAGGCCCCGCCCTGATCGGCTTGGGTTGGCTGTCTTGGATGCTGCACGATCCCGTACGGGCTCTCGAGTGTGCGGAAGGCGCGCTCGCCCTGTCGAGTGAGCGGAATGACCCAGCCCTCGAGGCTCGGGCGTGGATGCTGCTTGGGCAGCTGGCGCTCTTGGAACCCGACCGCGCCCGCGGAGCGTACGAAGCGGCCACTCGCGCCGCGATCGAGGCCGCTGACGAGACGTTGCTCGTCGAGATACTTGGCGATATCGCCGATGCCGAATGGTTCATCGGCGATCGGACCGTCGCCGTTGAGCATGCCCGGCGCGCCGCCGAGGCCGCGCGACGGATCGGCAGCCCGACGTTGATCCTCGTTTCGACCATGGTTCTCGCCCGGGACGCGACGTTCGCGGGACGTCCCGACGCAGAATTGCTGTGGCTCGAGTGCCTGCGAGCGAGCCGCGACCTTGGAGATCCTTCGCACGTCCAGTACTGCCAGCAGTTTCTTGCCTTGGTCGCCTCCGGTCAGCGGGACTTTCTTGTCGCCGCAGAGAGGCTCGAGGAGGTGGCCGACATCCTCCGGCGCGACCGATGCTTCCTGCTGAAGATGCAGTTCGTCGAACTCGTCGGCTTCGTCTCGTGTCGTGCGGCACGACGACTCGAGGGGCTGCGCCTCATCGCCTGCAAGGAGTCCGCGGAGTCGCCGGACTGGATCCAGTCGCGGCCGTGGAGGGACTTGCTGCGCTCGGAGGTCGAGGCCGCGATCGCGGCCCTCGGGCCTCGCGCCGCCGAGGCGCGGTCGGCGGGTGCAGGTTGGTCGCTCGACCGCGGCGTCGCCGAGGCAGAGCGCGAGGTCGGGCGTCTTCGTACGATGGCCGCCAAGGCACGTCCCACTGCCCCTGCCGCGCTCAGTCGTCGAGAGGTTGAGATCGTCCGGCTGGCTTCAGATGGGCTCACCAACCGCGAGATCGGCAGGCGCCTCCTGATCTCCGACCGGACGGCGGAGGCGCACATCCAGCACATCCTGAACAAGCTCGGCTTCGCCAACCGGGCGCAGATCGCCGCTTGGGCCGTCAGCCAGGGATTGGCTCTCGACGAGGCAACCTGAGTTCCAAGCGCTCCGGCCTGCATCAGCGATGATCGGCGTCAGTGTCGATCCGCAGTGACCGTGAAGGGGATGGCCCAGTAGAGGTGCTCGCCCGGCGGGATGCAGTTGCCGTCCCCGATCACGCTTGTCAAGATCACGTCACCGAACCCGTCGCAGTGCATCGCCGTGAAGCTCCAGTACACCTCGACTACATGCTGGCCCGCGGAGAGCGGCTTCAGGGTGGCCATCGTGACGGTGTTGACGATCGGCGAACCGAACATCGTGCCGACGAACAGCTTGCCAGTGCCCGAGAAGGTGTAAGTCTTCTCCTCCGTGGTCCCGCGATCGACGACGTACGTCGCGCCTGAGAACTTCGCGAGGAAGTCGTCGAGGGGCGTTGCGCCCGCAGGCTGGAACCCCGCCGGCACGGTCGCGAACGTCGTGTTCATGAACCAGACCGCCCCAGGCGTCCAGGGCTGGCCCGAGCCGATCTGGTTGCAGGGCGGAATGACGATCCGGGCTGCGACCTCGAAGAACACGTTCAGGTCGAGGGGTCCGGACGCGGTCTGGACGATGCAGTCGCTCCCGCCCTTGGACCCGGCCGAGACCCCAGCCGCTCCAGGCCCGAGGCACGCGCCAGCCACGATGGCGGCAGCCAGGCCAAGCTTCGCGATCCAGCCTTTACCCTGTCTCGTGTCGATCCGCATCGCCGTGTCCTCCTTGCGGCGACCGCGGTCGATTGGCGTTCCGCTGCCATTGAGCGCCTGCAGCCCTCATCGGGCACGCTCATATGCGAGATAGTGTCCCGTCGACCGGGGGGATTCAGCCCAGGCGCGTCGTCGCATGCAGCACGCTACGGATCCGAAGTCCAGCTGCCATCCGTTGAATCACGTACGCATGAAGCGATCAATTCGGCAGGGTCGTCATGGGCGCGAGCGTACTCGGGTCGCGCGGTTCTAGTGCGGCGTCCGCTTCCTGAGCATGTTCGCCAGCAAGGACATTGCTCGCCCTGGCGCCCGAGCGGGCGCGCGCCAACGCCCGACAGTTCGAGCGCGCTCGTGAAGATGCCGCCCGTCAGCTCGCCAAAACCCGGGATGTTGCCGCGTGGCAGGCGACGATGGCGCGAAGAGCAAGTCGCCAGGGAGCCGGTCGAACGACGCCGGCTTTCGGCTCCCGAGATCGTCGACTACACGCGCTCATTGCCAAGACTGCGGGCCGATGCGGGTCCCGACGGCCGGCAGGCGCTGGTGGTCGCGATCTTCGCGCGGCTCGACGTCCTCGGCTTCGAACGGCTCGAGTACGAACTCACGCCGGACGCGATGGACCTCGGTCTCGACGCCGCGCTGGAGCCGATCCAGGACCTTCGGAGCCAGATCGGTGAGTTTGGTCGGGGCGAGAGGGTTAGCGCCGACAGAAGGTCGCCAGTTCTGTTGATCCCGGTGACGAACGTGCCGAGCTACGCCCACGGTGCCTCGGGCGTCGGATAAGGGGGTCGCGCTCACAGCGTCGAGCTGCTCTGCCCCTTGCAGGTGGTCCTGCGCGACTCTCTCCGGCTCGCTCGCAGAACGTTGCTCAGCGGTTTCAAGCGCTGCGGGAGGGAACGGGTCGTCCGACAAGTCCCCTGCATCCTCGTTATCACCATCGTCGCACCAGCGGGTCTCCGTGTGCATGACCCGCCGAAGGTAGTGGCCCCCGACGCCCGGTGCGCGTCCATCCTCGAGGAGAGTGAAACGTCCCGTATGGGAGCCCCTCCGCGTGGACGGGGCTTGCGGCCCCCTCGAGCTACTGGCAGGCGCTCGCGTATGCGGCGTTGTAGCCGTCACCTACGGCGGCGAGGATCGCGTCCCCAGTGATGCCGATGTGATCGATCCCCTTGTTGTTGCCCCCGAGGTTGGTGTCCATGTTCGGGTTGTTCTCGGCGATGACGCCGCCCTGGCCGACGGCCTGCCTGCCGGCGATGGTGAAGACGAGCGGGAAGCCCGTCTGAGCGTAGCTCGCGAGGAAGACCTCCTGCTGGCAGGCGTCGAGGACAGGGAAGCTGCCTACCGGGAAGAAGCCCGAGCCGCCGGTCGAGATGATCTCGCGGACGTCGGCCGCCAGTACCCAGGTCTGCGAGTGTTCCGCCTTGCTCAGGGCGCCCTGCGCTGAGGCACTGGCGTTGTAGCACTCGTGGGCGAAGACGGACGTGACGAGCACGAGTGCCAGGGCGACAGAGAGCAGCGATGCTCGGCCGAGAGATCGAACGATGCGCATGGGACGGCAACCTCCTGGGGCGCCTTCGCGCCCGTGGACGGATAAGGGTCGGTCTCGCCATTGGCCTAGCACGGCGATGTGGCGACCGAGATGGGACGCCGCGCCAGCGGGCCTCCCCGAGCGGCCCACGCCTCCTGTCCGAAGTGCGGAGTATGGACACCCCCCGACGGAATAGATAGCCCCTCCCCATAGTGTCTGGCGGGGCGATGCCACGGCGCCCATGTCCGACCTCTTCGCCCACCCGGTGCGGGGCGGGTGGATGCGGCATCGCGACGCCACTCGACGACAAAGTTCGAGTCGCGGGAAATCCAGAGGGTGGGGGTGGTGGTCGCCTACGTGACGGCGAAGACCGCGACCCTGCCGCGTTCACGGCCTCACGCGCTGTGACACCAAGTCTGGGGACATGACCTACTGGGTCGTTGGGTCGCGCCTAGTAGCGGTCGAGTTCGCTCGCTGTCTGGTCGGGTTGGCACGCCGTTGCCAGAACCGATCGCGACTGGGATGGCCACCGCGCGGGTCTCCTGCATGGCTACGATCAACCCGCCTACGCCCGCTAAGGCAATATCCGAGGCCGTGTTCGAGCGGATCGACGTCCTGGGGGTGACCGACTTCACGTTCACGCTGACCGCCGCGGCCAAGGCGCGGGGCTGGGACGCGGCCTTCGGGCGCGGCGTCCTCCGCCTCGACCATCAATGTGGTCGGCGCAATAACCCCAAGCCCGAGCCCGGCCTCCGGAGAGGGGGTCCTGAGCACGAAAGAAGGTCAGTCTGGTCGGGGCGAGAGGGTTAGCGCCGCCACAACGTCGCCAGTCATGCTGATCTCCGTGACCAACGTGTCCACGCTCGGTCGTCGGGCATCGTAGACGGCCCTGGCGGTTTCAGCCGCCTGTCTCAGGGGCGCCGTGAGCCGACGCACTGACCCATGTGACGACATTGAGAGTCTCGGCCGGGTGTCGCACCCGTAGTTCAGGCTCGACGCTCGAGCGGCCGGCGTATGCTGCCAGTCCGGCCTTGAGTCATCGGGAGCCTACCTCTCCCCGCCTGAGGACGACGGAGGTAGGTCACATGGCAAAGTTCGACGTCGGCACCACGATCAAGCGACCCGTCGAAGATGTCTTCGCCGTCCTGAGCGACTTTTCGAACGGATCGAAATGGGCCTCGGGTGCGGTGGAGCCCGCGAAGAAGACCTCGGACGGACCGATCGGCGTGGGCACGACATGGCACGGCGTCGGCAAGATCATGGGCCGGCAGTTCGACACGGATGTGACATGCACCGAGTTCGAGGCGAACCGGAAGCTCACGATCAGCTTGACGAAGCCATTCCCGACCACATCCAGGATCGAGTTCGAGTCGATCCCCGGCGGCACGCGCGTCAGCCAGACCGTTGAGGGGGAGCCCGGCGGCTTCTTCAAGCTCGCAGAGCCGCTCACCGTGTCCATGGCCAAGCGACAGTTCCAGGGCGATCTCGACAACCTCCGGGACCTCATGGACGCAAACGCCCTCTAGATCGGCCCCTGCTGGGTCGCAAACGCTGGACTCAGCCCGACACCAGAGGCCGATGCTCACGGCTGGTCAGAGGCGTTCGGCTCCGCGCTACTCCTACTAAACGCGGGAAGGGCGTTGAGCACGGATGGTCGGGGCGAGAGGGCTTGAGCCTATCGAAATCACCTCATCGGGCGGCCCGAAAGTGGGCGGGTGACGGGATGTGATCGCCTCGAGGGGCATACATGCGCGCCGACGTCGCTGAGGAACTCGGCGGCGTGCATACGATGACCCGGCTGGCGCCGAGCGCGCACCGCCGGTGTCCGGCGACGCCCACCTCACGCGGCGGGATCAGCGACCTTCCGATCACCATGCGGCCCGCCGACATCACGACTCACCCAAATCGAGGATCCCCGGTATCTACCCTGTGACGCCGAGACCATCGGCGCGGCGAGAAGGATGCGGAGGTAGGGATGACGGCTCAGGCACTCCGTCGGGGGCGACCCGAGGTGCTGGCCGACCTGCTCGCCCGGTACGGCCGGGACATGCAGGCCGTCGCCTACCTCATCGTCCGCGACCGGGCCGCCGCCGAGGACATCGTCGCCGACAGCCTGCTGGCGGCCCTCGACCACGGCCGCAATCTCCGCGACGACGATGCGCTGCGGTCCTGGCTCCTCCGGATCGCGACCAACAAGGCACTCCGACATCGCCAGCGAGCTGCGCGGATCGTCGAGCTCGACGTCGTCCAGGCCGTCGCCGCCGACACCCGCGGACCTGCCGCCGACGAGTCCATGGCGCTCTGGCAGGCCGTCCGCACCCTCCCGCCGCGGATGCGCGCGGCGGTCGGCCTGCGCTACTACCTCGACCTGCCGGTCGAACAGGTCGCCGAGGTGCTCGGGGTCAGTCCGAACACGGTCAAGACGCAGCTGAAGTCGGCCCTCGCGCATTTGCGCACGTCACTCGCCGACGAGCCGATGGCCATCGGGGAGGTGCGCCATGCATGAGTACGACGACGCCGCGCTCGAGCTCCGGCTGCGCGGGGTCCTCAGGGAGCATCTTGACGCACTGCCGCTCGACCTGACAGTCGACGCGCTCGATCGTCGCCGGGAAGCCCAGGACGCCGCTCGCCGGCGCCGCCGCGGCCTCGTGGCGCTCGGGTTGGCCGCTGCGCTCCTCGTGCCTCTCGGCGTGTTCGGGGGCGGGGGACGGCCGCTGCTCGAGGCGCTCGTGGTCCCGGCGCCCTCGACCTCGCCCGACGCCTCGGCGATGCCCGAGGCATCGGCGTCGCGGCCCACCGCGTCCACATCTCCCTCGATCCCGTACATCATCACGGGGCCGGTGAGCGGCCCGGGGCACACGGCGGTGACGCCCGGGCAGTACCGCCTGCGCGGACCCGGCTATTCCCCGGTTGGATGGCCGAGCGCCGTGATCGTGACCGTCCCGGATCACTGGTGGGCCACGTCGGCGGTGCGCGGGGCAGGCCTCGTGCGCGGTGAATATGAAAGTGGCGGGCAGGCCCGCTTGGATGTCAGCGCCTTCGGGGACCTGGTGGCACGCCCTTGCAGCTATGACGGCGGCGGTAGGGACGCGTTCGGCCCACCGATCGGACGGTCCGTCCGCGATCTCGTCGCCGGATTGATGTCGCGACCTGGCCTCACCTTCACAGAACCGGTCGACATCACAGTCGACGGCTGGCCCGGGGTGCGACTGGAGGTCACGCCAACCAGCAGTTGCGGCCCAGCGACACTCTGGCGCTCGTACTCGAACGGCGAATGGTGGGCGGTCGGCATCGGCGACGACTGGCAGGGCAGGATCGAGATCGTCGACGTCGACGGGCTCCGTCTCCTCGTCCTGTCCTCCTACCGGATCGATGCTCCGGCCGACGTGCAGCTCGAGTTGGAGCAGATGGTCGACTCCATCGCGATCGAGCGGTAGAGACGATGGCGCGGGCCGCTTCTTCCTCATGGGCTGCCAGCACCCCCGTCGCGCTAGGAACGATCACCCGGATTTGGGAAATCCCAAGAAGGCACCGACCGCGACATGCCGGTCATCCGGCTGACTCGCGAGGCCGCGATGCCCGTTCAAGGTTGATCGGGGCATAGCCGAAGGGTGGCGAACTTCACATGCCCCCGCGGTGCTGCCACACGTGGCCGGTGGAGGAGACCTCTCGGAGCCGTAGCTCGACGATGAGGTGGGTTTGGTCGGGGCGAGAGGGATAGCCCCGCGACCAGCGACCTTCCGATCACCATGCGGCTCGCCGAGCCTCCGGAGCCCTTCGACTGGTTGCGGAGCGCATGACGCGACGGCCGTCGCGCACAGCCGAGCGCGCCACCGATCGTGAGGTCGTGGTCGTCGCAGCCGTGCTGGCGGCCGGGTCGGAGAAGGCGGCCGCCAACCGCCTGGGACTGTCGCATTCGACCGTCAAGCACCACCTGGCGAACGCGCGGTCCAAGGTGGGGGCGACGACGACGGCGCAGCTGGTGTGGATCCTGGCCGAGCGGTTGCCGGAGCCGAGGGACGTCGCCCAGTCCGACGAATGACGGCGCCGCGGTCGTACCCGGAGCACCTCGTTTCCCGGGCAAGGAGGGCCTCGACCGAGCAAGGCCCTGCCGTCAGATGGTCGGTGGGACCGGCTTGCCTGGGAACAACTGCTGGAACTGCTTCGCGTACTGGCGCTTGCCCACGAGGCGCCAGAGCACCTTCACGGAGATGGGCATGCCCGCGTAGAAGTGCTTGCGGTCCGCGGGCGTGGAGTTTGCCAGCAGCATCCCGAGTTGCGGCAGCAGTCGACTCTTCGGAATCGCCCCGACACTGTGTTCGGCCATCGCCTCCCACTCCTCGGCCGTGACCACCCGCTCCGCGACCGGGACGACCTCGACGACTTCGCGGCGCAGGTGCACCTTCAACACCTCGAGCATCCGCTCGTAGGCATCGGTCAGCTGTTCGCCGACGGCGGGGTCGGCCGTCGCGCGCCATCGGGCGAGGCGGGGACCCGCCTCGGCAAGCAGCGCCGCCACGTGCGCATGGTGGGCGCGCATCTGGCCAACGTGCAGGGCGCAGGCGGGAGCGCGCTGCTCGAGCTTGCCCCATAGGAGCTCTTCCTCGCTCTCGTGATGCGTGTGCAACGTCGCGTCGAGATCGGCGAGCCACTGGCCGACGAACTCGCTGCGCGCCGTGTCACCGGCGGGAGCGCTGTGTACCAGTCCAGGCGCCGCTTCGTACGCCCACAGGAACGCGTTGTGCAGGATCCGCATGTCGTCGCCGCTGCACAGCTTCGGGCCGCCGGGAACGGGCGGAGGGGTCTCACCGGGCAAGGAGACGTACTCAATAGCCATTAAATGGACCTCCTGGGGCTCGGGGACGGCTGGTCATCTCAAGCCTTGGTGGCCACGACCGCTTGCCACCTGCAGCGCCTCGTGTTCCGATGCCGGCCGGTCGTCGTGGTCTGGATCCCGACGACGCCGCGCACATCATGTGCGTTCAAGCTGCGGGGCTCCGAAGCCAGAGCGCGACGCCGATCCAGGCGAACCCGAGCGCAAGCAGGACCCCGAAGACGGCCGTCCCGACCTGCCCGGCCGCAGGGGGCAGGAACTCGGCGACGAAGAAGACGAAGAGGAATCCGGCCATCGCGCCCAGCAGGAGGACCGCCGCTGGACGCGGGAAGACGTCCGCCTGGAACGTCGCGATGCCGGTCAGCAGGAGTCCGAGGGTGAGCGCGATGCCGAGGAAGAAGAGGATGGGATGCTCGCCGATCGGGCCGTTGACGGACGGCTGGAGTAGGGGCGTCGCCGCGACCAGGACCAGGAGGAGGAGCCCCACGGAAAGCAGGGTGTGCGCCACAAGCCCGAGGGCACCGGCGGCGTCCGCCTGGACGACGTACATCGCTGGCAGGGACAGGAGCAGCATCGCGGCCGAGCCAAGAAGGAGCGAGGCGACGTCCGGTGGAATGGTCGCTCCGATGACGGGCTTCGACGCGATGAGCAGGGTCGTCAGGCCGAGCAGGAGTGCCCCGCCGACGAGGACTGGGCCGCTGAGATGGATGGCCGTGCTCATCGGGCGATCGCTCGCCACTGCCGATGGGGATCCGTCACCCCGTACCCTCCCGTACAGCGCCATCGCCTGGCGCGAGGGTGTATTATTTCGTTGACTATTCCAGAAAGTCAATAGACATCGGGAGGTGTGCTTCCTTGCCACGACCCTATCGCCTCGGTCGACGGGCCGAGCAGCAGGCGGAGACGAGGGACCGGATCCTCGGCGTGGCGGTCGAGCTGTATCGGACGCTGGGATACGCGGGCACCACGACCAAGGCGGTGGCCAACGCTGCCGACGTGGCCCCGGCGACCGTCCGGAATCACTTCGCGACCCCGGAGGCGCTCGCCGTCGCGGCCGGGGCCCGGATCCTGGACGACCTGCGGCCGCCCGATCCCTCGATCGTCGACGGGGACCCTTCGCTTGCGTCTCGTGTCGCGCGGGTCGCGTCGGAGTTGGTCGCATTCTTCGAGCGCGGCGATCCGTGGTGGGCCGTCCTACAGCGAGACAGCGAGCTGGCAACGGCCTGGGCGGGAGCTGCCGAGGCCTCCGAGCTCGGGCTCGTTCGCCTCTTCCGGGCCGCGCTGGGGCCGCTCGCGGACGACCCCGTGGCGATGGCCGTCACCCGGACGACGATCGGCCCGCCGCTCCACTACATGCTCCTCATGACCGGCCTGTCGCGCTCGGATGCCGTCGAGGCGCAGCTCGATGTGGTGATCCCGTGGCTGGAGCGCCGGCTCGCGCTGAGGGACCACGCGGCGCCGCGGGGCTGAAGGTCGCCGCTCGCGCCCGATCGTTCGCGGTGTGACCACACCGACCGCGATGGCCCAATCGGCCAATTAGAAACCGGGATCCGCCGCCCGCACGCTTAGCGCCCGACGGCGCGCTGGTCCGATCCACATCGACTCCCGGTTCCCCCCACCGGGTACGTCCGCGCCGTCGCCGTTCAGCCAGGCGCAGCTCGACGCTGCCGAGAGGCTCGCGGCCGCGGCGGTCAAGGCGGCCGCCGACCGCGCGGCCGCCGCGTACGGAGCGTGACACGTGATGGATAGCCAGCCCGGCACGATCTGGGGCAGGGAGCCCGCGATGGTCCTCGCACTCGTCCATGCGGTCATCGCCCTGGTCGTGGCGTTCGGCCTCAACCTCGCACCTGACCAGATCGGCGCGATCCTCGCCGTCACGGCGGTCGTCCCTGGGGCTCATCACTCGGAGCCAGGTGTCCCCGGCGTGATGAGAGACGGCTACCTGCGCGGGTCGCTCCCGCGGACGCCGACGGCCCGCCAGGTCGACGTCCTCGCTGCCTTCGTTGCGGCGGGAGGATCCGTGTCGGAGACGGCGACGCTCGTCGGCGTCCGACCGAGCACAGCGAAGCGCCACCTCGCGGATCTGCGGGCGCGCTCCGGCCTCACGACCGAGCAGCTGATCTATCGGGGGCGGGCGGAGGGGTGGCTTGCTGTGCCGGCCTTGGAGCCTGGCTGACCGAACCGCTCTCGTCGTCGGATCGCTGCCGTGCACGGGAAGGCGCCGCAGCAGCAGATCAAGCCGACCCCCCCCGGTTACCGCCTGGTCATCAGGAAGCAGGCCGTGTGCGTAACGGGATCCGGCTCGGGCAGCCGTTCGATCGCGAAGGCATCGCCGAACAGCTGCGCCTCCTCCCCGGGCTCGATGACCGGGACCATGCGCGACGGCCCGCTCACGCTGATGCGCGGCAGGTCCGTGGGCCGAGCCCAGAAGCACCAGAACAGGAAGACCGCCCCAGGGCGGGCGAGGTCGGCGACGAGACGCGCCATCGCGCGCCGGCCAGCTGGATGGAGGTCGTCGAGCGTCCCGAAGTCGAGCAACAGGTCGTATGGGCCCTGGACACCCGGGATCGCGGGTGCGGTGAGATCACCCTCCACGAGCCGGATCGAGCGTCCCGGGGACTCCGCCAAGGCTCGCTGACGCGCGACCCGCAGCGCGACCGGCGAAAAGTCGACCCCGGTCGCCTCAAACCCATGACTCGCCAGGTAACGCAGGTTGGCACCGGTGCCGCATCCAAGGTCGAGCGCGCGACCGGGCGGCAGCCTCGACGGCGTCAAGGCGCCGCCCTCGACCAGCCGGACGAGCTCGGCTCGTGGCGGCCCGTCCCAAGGGGCGCCGACGCGATAGAGGAAGTCGTAGAGCGAGCGCCTCACCGTACGCCGGACGGGTCGGGGGCGTCCGCGCCGGTCGACCTCGTTCGGGACGCTCGGTAACCGGACCAGGCGACGACGACGAGCGACACGCTGAAAAGCGTGTAGAGGGCGTGCACGCCGTAGTGCTCCACCGTTTGCTCGGGCTGGAACGGGAACAAGCCGGTGGGCAGGACCGACAGGATCCCGCCAGCCACCAGGTTGAGGAGGCCCCAGGCAAGTAGCGCGAGCCACGTGCCCCGTCCCGCGGTCTCTCGTGCCGCGAGGATCGCCAGAACGGCGAAGATCATGAGCGGGATGAGCGTCTGTGGGTCGACGAGGAAGGCCGGGCCCAGCTCCAGGACGTTGTGGGCGAGCATCCCACCAGCGGCGATCGCCGACGTTGCGAAAACGGCAGCAGCGGACGGACGCGAACGGTGGATCATCTGGGCTCCTCTCGCAAACGGAGTTTCGTCGCGAGGTTGGCGCCAGATCGACCGAACCCGAGCACCGAATCGTTCGGTTCCGCCGCTCGGGTCAGCCGTCCGCCATGGTCCGATCGAAGCGGGCCGACTCGACTGCCACAGGGACGAGCTCGGCCCGCAGGACGCGGATGATCCGCTGGCGCGTGGTCGCGACCGTCGCGGGGACCGCGTCACCGATCTCGTGTGACCCGACCAACAGCGCCAACACCAGCCCCGCCACTTCCCTGGCAGCCTCCGGCATCAGGCCCGGCCGAACCGCGGCGATGTAGCGACCGAAGACCGCCTCTCCCTCCGCGAACATCCCGCGGCGAAGGCGGGCCGTGCCGGGGACCTCGAGCTCCTCGGCCATGTCCAACGCGATCAGGAAGTCCGGCAGTTCCCGAATGGCGAGGTCGAGCAGCCCGCGCAGCTGGACCAACGGGTCCACCGTGGAGTCCACGTGAACCGTCCGCCAGTCGAGATGCGGTCGGCGCACGATGTAGGTCGCCAGGTCGGACTTGGAGCCGAAGTAGTGATACAGGCCCGCCGGCGACAGGTGGCAGGCATGTGCCAGAGCCTTGATGGTCGCTGCCCGGTAGCCAGACGCCCGGAAGACCGGCGCCGCCAAGGCGAAGATCTCCCGCCGACGCACATCGAGCGGATCCGTGGCCATCCCCCACGGCCGAACGTCGGCCCCGATAGCGTCCGTGGACGCCGCGTCGGTCGCGGATGGCGCCTGCATGCCCGAACCATCGGGCACGCCCGGAGCGGCGTCAATGCAGCCACGAGAAGGCTAGAGATCACTCGGACTTCGGTAGCCGCGAAGCGCAGCGACCGGACCGAGCACGGCGACGGCCGCGCGCGTCACCGACCACGGCGGGCTGGAGGTGCGGATCTCGCGGCCGAAGGCGCCGACCAGGACCGGCAGGTGGAGGGGCTTCGGCATGCCGGCCTTGGACAGCTTGCCCTCGTTCGTGAGGCGGAACCAGACCTCGAAGAAGCCGCGTATGTCGAGCGCGGGCGTGAAGGTTCCGATGTAGTGGGCCTCACTATCGGTCGGGTTCCAGAAGCGATGGTGCGTGGCTGCCGGGACGGTCACGCTCTCGCCGGGTCCCGCCCGGAACTCCTTCCCGTCGACCCAGAATGCGAGCTCGCCCGAGATGATCTCGAACCCGCTCACCTGCTCGGGGTGCGTGTGGGTTGGCTCCCGCTCCTCGGTTGGCGGGCTCCAGCACTCGATCCGCAGGGTCCCACTCATCTCTGGCTCGATCGTATGGCCGCCCGCTTCGGGATCGATGAAGCGCATCCGTTGTCCAGTGCCGGAATTGACGATGAGCGACGAGTCCATGCGGGCCTCCTGGCGGCTGACGCGCGAGGGCTGAGTCGAGGTGCATCCCCGTGGGACCATCGGTCGAGTGCCACCGGCGTCGGTCCCTGCGCTACTGGACCACGGCTCGACCCGAATCCGGTGGCTACTTCTTTCGGAAGTCGGTGCGCTCCGACTGGTGGGCCGATGCCCTGCCCGCGGCGAGTCCTACAAGGCCGACGTGTACGAGCGGGCGATCGGCCGGGCCTTCGAGCATGTCGCGGTTTCCGCCCGGCTCAAGGTCGACACCGTCGCTCTGGCCAGGCGAGCGGAGCCGGACGACGGCGACGTCCTCGCCCTGGCGCGCATCGACCGGGCCGCCCTGCGGTTCGCCCGCGACCGCGACCTCGGTGGGCTCGAGGCCACGATGGCGCGCCTCGACGCCGAGGCCTCGGCAGCGGTGGTCCGCCCGTCTCGGGTCCCGACAGCGGCCGAGGCGCGCGCCTACCTCGAGGAGCTCCCCGTGTTGTGGGCAAAGACCTCGGACGCCGGGCGCCACGCGATCGCCGAGGCGGTGTTCGAGAGGATCGACGTCCTGGGAGTGACCGACTACACCTTCACCCTGACCGCTCACGCGAAGGCCCGCGGATGGGACACAGCCTTCGGGGCCGGCGTCGTCCGCGTGAGAGAAGGTCAGTTTGGTCGGGGCGAGAGGATTGGCGCCGACACTATCCAACTGTCGATCCGCATCGCGCAGCCGGCCATCGCGACTGTGACAGCGACGGGTGATACGGCTCCCGAGGTCGCGTAGATCGCGGACCGCTCGTCCCAAGACCTCGGCGCGTTCTCGGCTGCCGGGCGGATCCTGCCCGCCCGGCAGCCCGAACCCGAGGAAGCGCGAGGTCAGCCACCCTCATGGTGGCGTGCTTGGCAATGCAGGGCCGAGGTCGCGACCTGCGCCGATCAGCACGGAGCCCAGCCAGGCCCAGCACAGATCGTACGGCACCGACAAGCCGCCGTAGAGGAGCCTCCAGGGAAGCAAATCATCGGAGTGCCCGACCACCCACGGTTGAAGGAAGAAGGTTGGCAACGCAACAAGTCCGATGACCAGGACCAGGTAGCGAGGTCCTGGCAGCGCGTCCGTTCTCGCGATGTCCAACCCCGCGATGATGAGACCAATCGTTGCGATAAGCAGACTTAGGAGCCACAGGAGCCATCCGCCAAGCACAAGCGGCGAGTAGAAGTAGGTGTCGACATCAAGGATCCAGAACTGCATCACTCCCCCGACGAACGACAGCGCGAGGCCAACGATCGCGATCGCGAGGCCGGCTTTGCCACCCCTGCCGATCTGGGACATGACGACGGCGTGGAGGCCGATCAGGCCGACGACGCCAAGCAAGGCAAAGGGCGTCCACACGACGGAATACTGGCTGCTGTTCAGCCCTAAGATCTTGCCGCCCATGGCGAACTCGGTCGTGCCGTGAGTGAACGCGAAGATGAAGTCCCTGACGAGCAAGTGCGCCGCCCACACGAGCAGGGCCACGCCGCTCCACTTGATGAACGTGCCCGCTCTCATGCGTCGACCCTCCGGGGCCAACATGTTAGGTCGACCGTCTTTCGATGCGTGTTGGCATCAGCGACCGGCGGGCCGCTCGAGGGCTCCCCCCTGCTGTGGGCGAACACGGCGGATCCCGGGCGGCAACGCGATCGCGGAGGCCGAGTTCGAACGGATCGACGTCCTGGGGGTGACCAACTACACGTTCACGCAGACCGCCCACGCGAGGGCCAGCGGATGGGATACGGCCTTCGGGGCGGCGTCGTCCACGTGAACGAGGGTCAGGCTGGTCGGGGCGAGAGGGATAGCGCCTCCGTAACTCACCAATCGCCGGGCATCCTCCTGGTCAACCGGACCCCTCCGCGCGACCGATCGGGCGAGCAGAGCGCATGACCAGTCCGTCTCTCCCGGGCCTCAGGGTCGACGAGGTCCCGATCGACGACCTCCGACCCGATCCCGCCAACCCGCGGCGGATCGGCGAGGACGAGCTCGACGCCTTGGAGCGCAGCCTCTGCCAGTTCGGTTTCGTCCAGCCAGTTCTCGCCCGGAGGGAGGACCGGACCGTCATCGGCGGCCACCAGCGCCTCGTCGCCGCGCGGCGGCTCGGCCTCACCACAGTCCCCGTGACCTGGCTCGATGTCTCGGTCGAGCAGGCCCGGCTCCTGGGCCTCGCGCTCAACAAGATCTCGGGCTCATGGGACGAACAGCTCCTGGCACGGCTGCTCGCCGACCTCGGGACATCGCCCGACCTCGACCTCTCGCTCTCGGGGTTTAACGAGGACGAGGTGAAGGACCTGCTGCGCAACCTCGAGACCCGTGAGAGGCGCGAGCGCCCGGAGGCGTTCGACCTCGAGTCTGCACTGGACGAGGCACGCCGCGCCCACGGACGCAGCGCGGGGAACTGTGGCGCCTGGGTGACCACCGGCTGTTGTGCGGAGATGCGACCGACCCCGAGGATGTCGCTCGGCTGCTCGACGGCGCTGCACCGACCTTGCTTACGACAGATCCGCCCTACGGCGTGTCGCTCGACCCGAGCTGGCGAGACGGCGTGTACAACGGTCTGGGTCCCGCCGAGCGCCCCTACATGCGGACAGATCGCGACTCCGAGGGCGAGGTCGCCACTGCGGCCAACGATGGCGGCCACGGGCGAACCCGTGGCCATCGCAACACACGGCTCTCGGGCGATACCCGGGTCGACTGGTCGGAGGCCTTCGCCCTTGTCAACTCCCTGACCGTCGGCTACGTGTGGCACGCCGGAGTCCACGCTGCTGCGGTCGCTGCCGGTTTGGAGCGCATCGGCTTCGAGATCGTGTCTCAGGTGATCTGGGACAAGGGGCTCTTCGCGATCGGACGCTCCTGGTACCACTGGGGTCACGAGCCGTGCTGGGTCGTGCGCCGCTCGGGTGCCAAGGCGCCGTTCCGCGGCTCGCGCGACCAGGCGACGATCTGGCGGGTGCCCAGTCCCAAGATGATCATGGGTGGCTCGACCGAGGCGAAGTTCGACCATCCGGCGCAGAAGCCCCTCGTGCTCTTCGAGACCCCGATCCGCAACCACCTTCGGGCAGGCGACGCGCTCTACGACCCGTTCCTGGGTTCGGGCACCGCCCTCATCGCCGCCGAGCGCACCGGCACGCGCTGCTACGCCATGGAGATCGACCCGATCTACGTCGAGGTGGCCCTGCGGCGCTGGGAACGATTCAGCGGCGGGAGCGCGGAGCGGGTTGATGGCTGACCCTCGGTGGAAGCCACGCAGCGACCCCCGTCGGCGCGATCTGGCCAAACCCCAAAAGGGTTCGTCGTCGGCGCGCGGAGCGGGGGCCACGGACATCCTAGTCCTGCCTCATCCACTCTCTCGTTCAGCTGAGCGACGACACTATCGCCAGATGGTGCCGGGCGGACCGGTGGACGATGAGCACAGCTAATCGATGCTAATCCGACGACGCTGCTCGTACCCCAAGGCCGACGGCCAGCCATGCGCCATGGCACCGCTGCGCGACCGGCCCTACTGCTTCAGCCACGACCCCGAGCGCGCCGCCGACGCGGCGGAGGCTCGGCGCATGGGCGGCCTGCGGCGGCGCAAGGAGGGCACGATCGCGGTCGCCTACGACCTGCCCCGGCTCGACTCCGTGGCCGGCATCCGGCGCCTGCTCGACATCGTGGTCACCGACGGGCTCGGCCTCGACAACGGCGTCGCCCGGCTGCGGATCCTCATCTCGGCCGCGGGTACGGCCATGAACCTGCTCAAGGCGGGCGAGCTCGAGGAGCGGGTCGCTGCGCTCGAGGCGGCCGTCGGCCACCGGGACACGCCGGGCGACGACGACCCGTTCGGGCTCCCGTGACCATTGCCCGACGCCTGGCCAAGGTCGAGGCGGCCCTCACCCCGACCGAGCTCGTCCTGCGGTGGCTCGACGAGGCACATTCCTTCGGCAACCTCGAGACCTATGTCCGCTCGCAGCTGGCCGAGTCCCCCACCGACACGCCGATCAACCGGCTCGCCAACGAGGCGGTCGCGGGAGTGCGGGCGTCCGGCCGGGGCAAGGGCATTGAGGCGCAGGACACCGCCATCCGGACGGCGCTTCGCGAGACCGTGCTCCGGTTCGAGCTTGTGATGCGGATCATCGTCACGACACACGAGCTCCTTGAGCACGAGCGTCTCGTCGGGGCCGTCTTCGCCGGACAGCTGGGGATGCTGGCCTCCTTGGACGAAGCGCAAGTCGACCACGAGCCGACCCAGCGGGTCCTCACGGAGTGTCGTGACCTGCTCCTGTCCCGCGCCGACGAGCTCCAGGCCGCACAGCGCGCGCGCAGCGGTCGAGGCGCGGTACCTCGCAGGGCACCCTGCAGTGTTCCCCGATGCGCTCGCCGCCTGGGAGGAGCAGGTCCGCAGCACCAGGACCCTCGCCGTCATGGCGGTCCGGTTGGCCGAGCTCGACGGCATCCCGGCGCCCGCCCCACCCGATGCCGAGGCTGTCTCGGCTCGGGCCCATGCGCTCGTGGCCGACCTCATCGAGCCGGCCAAGGCCACGGCGCTCGAGAAGCTGGGCGAGGGCGAGCGCGCGTTCCGCATCGCCGCTGGGTGGGTGCGCGGGAAGCTGGGCGCTTACAACCCGCCGGAGGCCGCGACACCTTGAGCACATCGTCCTCGCAGTTGCTGCCGGTCTCGCCGATGTCGGGCCGGCCGAGGGAGGCCGGGCGTCGGCCGGGGTCTGCCGGCCTGCGCAGGATTAGGGCTAACGTCTCGCCGGGCGGAGGTTTGGCCAGAAGCCAGACACCGAGCGGATCGTGGTGGCGGGCCGATGGATCGTGAGCATCTTGCCAGCGAACGTCGCCTGACCCCACCGCTGGTGATCTGGGTCGAGCGCGGAGTGATCGCTTGGCTGGTCAGCCAGCCGGAGATCCCGCCGATCGAAACCGCGTCGTCGACCTTCTCCACGGCCTCGCCAACCCGACCCTCGACGCGCTCCTGGTCGGCGTGACCGGTTCCGGGTCGAGCGTCGTCCTCGCATCGGTCGCCGGGCCTGTCGTCGCTTTCTCGCCGTCCGCCGACTGGAGCCGAATCGCCCGGATCGGACGACGGCGGCTCGTCCGGTCGAGAAGGAGCATTGCGGCAGCGATCGCCGCTTGAGTGGAGGAAACAAAGGCCGTGACCTCACCCGAATTGCATCACCCGGTTGTCGTCCAACTGAACGCCGAGCGCGCCGCGGAGTTCGAGACCCGGCTCGCAGACGGCATCACTGCGTTCGCCGGGTCGATGAAGTTCGTCTACGTCCACATCCTGGTGTTCGTTACCTGGATGCTCGTGGTCGAGAGGAGTCCGTGGCCGACGCTGACGCTGGCGGTGTCCCTTGAGGCGATCTTCCTGTCGACCTTCGTGATGATCGGGCAGAACCGCCAGGCGGCGTTCCAGCAGGCGAAGGCTGATCACGACTTCGTCGAGGGCGATCAGGAATTGAAGCTGAACACCGAGCTGACACGTGAGATCCACGAGCTCACCCGCGAGATCCACGAACATGTCCTCGGAATCCCTGGACAGGATCGATAGGAACAGCCCTTGTGACCAGCCAAGGAAACCGATCGACTGGTGGCGCGCTTCATGGTTCTCGCGTGAAGCTGGACGCTGCACCAGAACGGGCGACCTCGAGCGCGCCAGTCGGGACGCCGGCCCAGCCGACGCCGACCCGTCGGGCGATCGCGGGGCGCGCGCTCGTGCTCGTCGGGGTTTTCCTGTTCGTGTTCGGGGTCGTGCTGCCGCGCCTGATTGACTACGACGCCGTTCGCGCCGCGCTCGCGGCGCTGACCCCCGGGCAGCTCACGCTTCTCGGCGCCGCCAGCGCGGTCGCCTACGTTGCCAACGCGGGCCCTACCCGGGTCCTCGTGCCCGGCCTCTCTTGGCCGCACGCGGTAGGATCGGACCTGGCCGCGCGCGCGGTCGTCAGCACCGTGCCCGGGCCGACCGACTTCGCCACGCGGCTCGTGCTGTACCGCCAGTGGTCGATCCCCACCACGGTCGCGAGCGCAGGGATCGTCCTGGCGGCCCTGTTCGAGACGTTCTCCTACTTCGCCCTGCCGCTGATCGCAATCGCCGGCGTGCTCGTCACCGGTCACCCGACCCAGTCGCGTGCGCTCCTGCTCGCCCTGATCGGCCTCATCGTGCTGGTCGCCGCGGCGGCCCTGCTGGTCTCCATCGTGCGCTCGGAGAGCCTCGCGCGGAGGCTGGGCGGCTGGCTCGACCGCATGGCCCAGCGGATCTGGAAGCTGTTCCGGAAGACGCCGCCGACGGGCATCGTCGAGGGCATGCTGGACATGCGCGAGCGGTCGAAGGTCATGCTCACGAGGCACGGCCTGCTGGGGTTCGTCGCAGCGGTGCTCGCCAAGCTCGCCTGGTTCGTCGTGCTCGAGGTCGCCCTCTGGTGCGTCGGGATCGGCCCGGATGTCCTGCCGCCGTCGGCGGTGCTGGCGGCGATGGCGGTCGTCGGGATCGTGTCGCTTGTGCCCATCACGCCGGGAGGTGTCGGAGTCACCGAGGTCGTCTACATCGGCGTCCTGTCGAGCGTGGCCGGGTCGGGGCTGACCGACCAGCTCACCGCTGCCGTGATGCTCTTTCGGATCGCCCAATGGCTCGTCCCGATCCCGATCGGATGGGTGCTCCTCATCGTGCTGCGGCGGGGCCACTTGGGGGAGCTGCTCGGGAGCCCCGACGAGGCTGCGACGCCGACCTCGAGCTGAGCATCGAAGACAGTAAGGAACACGGGCTCGACAGTATCGGGGCGTTCGACCGCTTGTTGTTCAAACGGCCTGGAGGCACGCCGAGTCGCGGCGGCCGTCGATATCCCAGACAGCCAGCGCGGCGAGCGCGTGGAAGCAGCCAGAGAGGAGATCGTCTTCCTGGGCATCTTCGCGCTGGAGCCACCACGTGAAGTTCATCAGCAGTATCCCAGGCGCCTGGCATCGGGAGGATGTTGGCCGCGGCGACGTGGCGCCACCTCGAATTCGCCCGGACAGGCGTGACGGCGGTGGCGTCGGTTGCCCCGGGTCCCGTCGAGCCAGCAGGGGGACGTTGTATGCGGAGTACTGGATGCCCCACAGCATTCCAGCGAAGGCCCGACGCATGATTCGGTTCTCTTCGGGCGTTGATCCCGACCGAGCCAAGTCGGCTTTGAACTCGTCGGCTTCCCGCTCGCGATCGCGCATGACGGCCGTGATTTCGAGTCCGAACGGGGCCGCATGTTCGCTGACGGATGGCAGGCCATCGGATGCCCAACCGACTCGTCGCGCCGCCGGCCCCGCGCGGGCACAGCGGCCCGGAATCGACCCATACGGCTGACGACCGCTCATCCTCCGCGCCGCGATGCTTCGCCTCGGTCATCCGACCCCATCAACCCCACAGGAGGGAAGCACCAAGGAAGCGTCCATCCATCCAACACGCGTCCAATCTCAAGGAAGAGGTACCAGACATGGCAGCATCCGACGACCTGAAGAAGCTCGCCGATCGGGCGAAGGCAGCCGAGGACCATGCCGCAGTGGCAAAGACCCAGGCGCGAGCCGAGCTCCAGAAGACCGTGGCCGACGTCCGCGCTTCGGCCGAGGCCGGGGCCACGAAGTTCCAGACCCAGACGCAGGCCGCCGGCCAGCAGGTCTCCGACAGCTGGCACGACGTGCAGCGCTCGTGGACAGCGCACATCGACAACGCCCGCAAGGACATGGGCCACGGGAAGGCCAAGTTCGACGCCTCGAACGCCGCGTCCGACGCCGACTGGACCGAATGGAACGCACAGCTGACGATCGACTACGCGTATTCCGCGATCGAGGAGGCGGAGTTCGCCGTCCTCGACGCGATCCTCGCCCGGCGCGACGCGGACGAGGCGGCCGTCGCGGCCAGCCGATAAGACGTCCGCTGCCAGATGCGGTCGTCGATCGAAGGATCGGCGACCGTACTGGCTGCCCAAGGCCGCAGCGGGCCGGGATCGAGGTCCCAATGTCGAGACAGCCTCCGGCGATGTGCGGCGCGGCGCGACCAATCACAGACGGCTGACGCCGGCCGCTCCGGCGGTCGCTCTTGCACGATCCGGTGGATGCGCGCTCATCACACCGGCGGCGACGCTTCGCCGCCCGGCCCCGCGGTTGTCGAGGAGGGCTGCGTGCGCTGGGGGACCGTCTGGACAGGCGACGATTGCATCCGCTCCCATCGCTGATCACCTCGGCTGAGCCGACCGAGATCAAGGAGGGCGAACATGGTCGGTAGGGACGCGGAACGTGCGGGCGGCTATGCCGTTGGAAGTCGTCCCGACGATGGGTCCCGGTCGGACGGGCTGATCCGGTCCGCCGGCCCGCTCACGGCGATCGGCGGGCTCGTGCTCGTCCTCGTCGCGGTGCTCGCGCTGCGCGAAGTGGCATCGCTCGTCGTCCCGGTGATGTTCGGTCTCTTCATCGCCCTCACCGCCTGGCCGATCGTCGGCGCGCTCGAGCGGCATGGTGTCCGGCACGCATTCGCACTGGCGGGGACGATCGTGGTCGCCCTTGCCGCCGGTCTCGTTGCGGCCTGCGTCGCCGCGCTATCGGTCGGCGAGCTCGCGGACGAGATTCCCAGGTACGAGAGCCGCCTGAGCGCTGCCCTCGCGGCCCTACGCGATCTCCCCGCGCAGCTCGGGATCGACGCCGATCTCGGCGTCATCACTGCGATCATCTCGCCCGAGAGGGTCTTCGGACTCGTCAAGCCCGTGGCGTCCGCCGTCTCCGAGGCGGGCGGCGCGATGTTCGTCCTCGCCTTCACCATGATCTACGCGCTCGCAGGCGGGACTTCGCTCCGGGCGCGGGCGGTTGCGGCGTTCGGTGAGCGGCATGCGGTCTTGCTCGGCATGGAGCGGTTCGCCACCGACCTGCGGCGCTATCTCGTCGTGCGCGCCAAGCTCGGGCTGTTCGCCGCGGTGCTCTCGTTCGTGCTCCTGTTTGTGCTCGGCGTGCCGTTCCCCGTCCTGTGGGCGATCCTCGTGTTCGCCGCCAGCTTTGTCCCGAACATCGGCTCCGTCATCGCCGTGATCCCGCCGACGCTCCTGGCGTACCTCGACAGCGGGCTGGGGACGGCGGCGATGGTGGTCATCGGCTATGCCCTCATCAACGTTGCCCAGGACCAGTTCCTCCAGCCGGTGGTCATGGGGAGCGAACTCAACCTGAGCCCGCTGGTCGTCTTCATCGCGGTCGTCGTGTGGGTGTGGATCCTCGGCCCTGCCGGCGCGCTCCTCGCGGTTCCGGTGACGGTCGGGCTGATCATGGTCCTCGAGGCGTTCCCGTCCTCGCGGGGCTTTGCGGCCCTGCTCCGCAACGATGTCGAGCCCCAGCCCGAGGCCTCCGTCGAGGCGCTCAAGCCCTGACCAGGGGCGAGCGTCGCGGGGCCATCGGGGTGCGTGGAGCCCCCGGTGGCCCCGCTGTTCATTCGCCGACGGAGCGGAGCCACCCGGCAACCCGACGCTGCCGCGAGTCAGCGACGGCGGGCCTGCCGGACCGGGCCGGTCAAATCAGCCGGATCGTGGGACGACCGCTCATCCCGGCGGATCGGACGCTCCGTCCACATTTCAAGGTTCAATCGAAAGGAGAAGGTTCCAATGCTTGGTTTTGTGGCTCGCGACTGGTGGGTCTTCGCGATCAGGGGGATCACCGCGCTCGTGTTCGGCATCCTCGCATTCATCTGGCCGGAGACGACGCTCTCGGTGCTCGTCTTCCTGTTCGGCGCCTACGTCCTCGTCGACGGCGTCGCTCTGCTCATCGCGCTCGTTCGCGGCGACGCGGCCGCGCGGCGCCACGCCTGGGCCGTGGCGATCATGGGCGTCCTCGGCATCGTCTTCGGCGTGGTGACCTTCGCGTGGCCGGGCCTGACGGCCCTGTCGCTGCTGTACCTCGTGGCCTTCTGGGCGATCGCGACGGGCGGGTTCCAGGTCATCGCGGCCATCGCCCTCCGGCGCGAGCTCGAGGGCGAGTTCTGGATGGCGCTCGGCGGCGTGGCCTCGATCGTGTTCGGCGTGCTCCTGATCGCCTTCCCGGGCGACGGGCTGATCACGCTCGTCTGGCTGGTCGGGCTCTGGTCGGTCGTGTTCGGGGTCTCGAGCCTCAGCCTCGCGTATCGGCTCCATGCGATCGACGCGACGCTGGCCAAGCCTGCGGCGGCGCACTGACCCGGATCCAGCCGCGGTTTCACGCTGGCCGGCATGCGGCCGGCGACCAGGTGGACGGGACAAGAGCGGTGGGAGCGGCGCCAATGCCGCTCCCATCCCTGATTGAGTTCGGCTGAGCCGGCTACGCGGGCACCACAGCGCGATCGAGCGCGGCGCAAGTCGGCGTGTCGAAGCCGACCGACCGGCCGATCAGTTCGCCGGCTGCTCCCGTACAAGCGCGTCGAGCCGCGCTCACGAATGTGCGGTCCCATCCCGTCGATCGTCGACGTGATCGCGCTGCCCGTCGCCGTTGAGCGCTTATGTGGACGCGGCCTCGAACCGGGACCGTCGGGATGACGCCGTGCCCCGACGACCGCGCCTAGCCGCGCCTCCGCGTCGCCGCGGCCAGCAGCCCGAGCTCGCGCGCCCGCTCGACCGCGTCGGTGCGGCGATGAACCCCGAGTTTCTCGTAGACGTGGCGCATGTGGGTCTTGACCGTGCTCGTGGAGACGAACAACTCGCCGGCGATGTCCGGTGCCGACAGGTTGCTCGGCAAGTAGCGAAGGATGCGAAGCTCGCTCTCGCTGAGCGGCTCGGTCAGGGCCGCTGGCTCTCCAAAGCGGGTTGGCGGCGACCCGGCAAACATGCCGCGGATGTCGGTCAGCAGGGAGGCGTGAGCCGTTCGGTGGCGAGGGTGCCGATCGAGGAGGTCCTGCACGGGCGTGACGAGGAACGGGATGAGGACGGCGTCGGCCTCGGTCAACTCGAGCGCACGCTCGACGTCCGCCTCCGCGGCGGCCGCCTTGCCGAGCCGCTCCTTGGCGAGCGCATCGAGAAGCAGCGCCTGGACCAGGGTGAACATGCGGATCACCGACGCCTCGCCGCTGAGGACCGGGGCGAGGACCTCGATGGCCGACGACGCTTCCTCGTCGGCGAGGTGGATCGCCGCCGCCGCGCAGCGGGTCTCGCCCCAGTCGCGCTGTTCATGGCCGACTCGAGCAAGCGTGGCGCGCGCCGCCTCCCGCTGGCCCATCCGCAGCTGCGTCTGCACAAGGAAGTTCCGCACGAGGGCGGTGTTGACATGCATCGTGACGAGGGACGCCTGAGTTCGCTCGGCGGCCGCGAACACGCCGGCCGCCTCGTCGGGCTGACCCTCACCGAGGCGCTGGATACCGCGGACCAGGAACAGGAAAAGTGCGGTGGCGGGCTCGACTTCCGTGCGCAGCGCGCGCTCCGCTCGATCGAGCCACTTGCCGCCTTCGGCGATCCGACCCTGGGCGACCTCGACCGCCGCCATGGTCGCCAGCGCCATGCACGCGATCGGTTCGGTCTCCCAGCCGTGGCGCTCGGCGATTGCGACCGCCTCGGCCGTGACCGGCCGCTGCCGGGTCAGCGGCCGCGTCGGCAGGAGTGCGATGTGGGAGAGGCAGCCGATCTCGAGGTACGGCCGTCCGGCTCGACGCGCGAGCTCCAGGGCGTGCTCGAGGTCGCGTTCGGCCTCGTCCGGGCGACGCGCCCACAGCTCGACGATGCCGAGGTTCATCAAGGCCGCCGCGCGCGCGTCGTCCCCGAGGAGCACCCCGTCGAAGCTGCTGGCTGCGGGCTCGAGGAGCGTGCGGACCTCGGCGAGCACGGACGAGTCGTCGCCGCGACGCCGAGCGAGGGCGAGCCGGGCGATGGCGAGATTGAGCCCGAAACGTGCTCGCCGGGTGGGCGGAACCTCCTCGCCATGCTGCTCGGCCAGCGCGATGTACGACGCCGCCGTCCCGAGCGAATGGGCGGAGAGCTCCTGGTAGGCCATGAACGCCGCGAGCTCGGGCTCCCGTCGAGCATCCGCCGGTAGGGCCGCGAGGAGGCCGTCGACCGCCGCTCCCTGACCGTCGAGCGAGAGCGTCAGGCCGTGCTCCGCGAGGAGGCCGCCCGCGTCTTCCCACGCCTCGGATCGCACCGCATGGCGGACCGCCTCGAGCACGTTGCCATGAGCGACGTACCACTCGGCGGCGGCGAGGTGAAGCTGGGCCACGTCCTCGGGGCTCGTGCGGCGGAGCTCCAGGGTCAGGAGGTCGGCCAGCAGCTGGTGGTAGCGGAACGTCGTCCGCGCCGCGTCCACAGCGACGACGAACATGTTGTCGTCCTCGAGCGCGAGAAGGACGCGTTCGGACCCGGTGGTACCGAGAAGGTGATCCGCCAAAGGGCCCGTGACGTTGTCGAGGATCGACGTCCGCAGAAGCAGCTCGCGCACCTCGGCGGGCTGGCGGGCGAGCACTTCTTCGAGCAGGTAGCCGGCTACGGTCCGCTCACTGCCCGAGAACTCGGCGACGAAGCGTCGCGGATCCGGATGGCCGGCGAGCGAGAGCGCGGCCAGACGCAGCCCCGCGGCCCAGCCCTCAGTGCGGCGATGGAGCTGGGCCAGACTGTCGTCGTCGAGACGGACATGCGCCGCCTCGAGCACGTCGCGCATCTCGGCGAGGCTGAACCGCAGATCGGCCTCACGAATTTCCGTGAGCTGACCGGTCAGGCGCAGTCGGTGGAGCCCGAGCTGCGGGTCGTGGCGCGTCGCCAGTACGACACGGAGCTGCTCGGGCCGGCCGGCGATGAGTTCCGCGACCTGGTCGCGCGCGGAAGCGGCGCGGAGTTCATGGAGGTCGTCGATCACCAGCAGGATCGGCCGATCGAGGCCGGCGAGCTCGGCGATCAGCCTCTGCACGAGGCCAGAACCGTCGAATTGCGGTGATGGAGCGAGCGGCGCGATGACGGCGTCCGATCCGACCGCCGCCCGGAGCTGTTCGAGCACTGAGAGCCAGAAGCGCTGGGGGTCCAGTTCGTCGCGCCGGACCGAGACCCAGGCCGCGCGGTCGGCGAGGTTCGCTTCGTCAATCCACGTGTGCAGCAGCACGGTCTTCCCGCTGCCGGGCGGCGCCGACAGAAGCGTGACGCCGCCTGCGAACCCGGCGGACAGGCGCTCGAAGAGTTCCGGCCGCGCGACAACGGACGGAGGGTGCCTACCCGAGGTTATCGAGGATCCCCTCACTTTGCGCATCGTCTCACGCCGGAACTCACCAAGGAAGTCCAATCGACCGCGTAAGGCCACGAGCAGGGCGACGGGCTCGCTACCGCGACCTTTGCTCACCCCACTAGGAGCTGACCCGACCTGGCCAATCGGTACGACGTCGGCGGACATCGATCGTCCGATAGGGATGATGCGGGCTCATCCGCACGAACACGACGCTTACGGCATGCGCGACCTCCGGACGGATGCACGGTACGAGATCCGCATCCGCGGAATCCTGGGTCGAACGGTCGCTGGTGCATTCCCGGGCCTCCTAGCCCGCGAGAATCGCGGCGAGACGGTGCTCACCGGCCGGCTCCCGGACCAGGCCGCACTCCACGGAGTCCTTGCTCAGATCGAAGCGCTCGGACTCGAGCTCATCGAAATCCGGCGTCGGTAGCTTCAGATGGGCGACGTCATGGATCCCGCTAGCCTCGGGCTGCGGCGCGTGCGACGCGCGCGGCCACGGTAGCCAGCTTCCTCGTGCCGACACTCACGTGCGAGCCGCTCCGACGTGTCGCGACACGGTCGAGGAGCGGCTTTCGCCGAACGAGCCAGACCTCGACCGCCCCGGCCGAGCGTTCGATTGCATCGCCGTGACTCTGCGATCGTCAGGCCGGCCTGCGGAAGTCGCTGTCGTCCCGGTTGGCTAAGCCGCCCACCGGCTCGGCCTTTCGCACTCGACGGTGAAGCACCACCTGGCCAACGCGCGGTCCAAGGTGGGGGCGACGACCACGGCACAGCTCGTGTGGATCCTCGGCCCGCGGCTGCCCGAGCCCGATGGAGTGGCGCAATCGGACGACCGATGACCGCGCGACTCATCCGTTCGGCAGGATGACCAGCCGGCCCTCGACATCGGCGCGTTCGATCCGACGGTGGGCTTCGACCACGCCCTCGAGCGGGATCCGGCCGGCGATGACGGGGTGCAGCCGCCCGGTTGAGAGGAGACCGGACAGCTCGCCAAGGTCGCCCTGGTACCAGTCGGGATGCTTCGCGTTGGTCGGCCGAGTGTCGTAGAAGCTGACCCGCAATCGCCGCGGGGGCAATCTCCACCGGGCCAGGTCGAGGTACTGCGCCACCACGTCCAGGACGGCATGCCCACGGGCAGCCGCGGCGTAGTAGCCGTAGGCGACCAGTGCTCCGCCGCGGCGCATCGTCCTCGCCGTCAGGCGCAGGTGCGCGGAGCCCATCGGGTCGAAGGCTGCGTCGACGCCAGCGCCGCCGGTCAGCTCGGCGACCCGTGCGACGAAATCCTCGGATCGATAGTCGATCGGCGTCGCCCCGAAGCTCGAGACGAGGCCGTGCTTGGCCTGCGACGCAGTGCCGTACATCACGAGTCCGGCCAGCCGGCCGAGCTCGAGGAAGGCGGTCCCGAGGCCGCCGCCCGCGCCGTGGACCAGGATCCGCTGGCCGGACGTGACGCGCGCCGACCGGTGCAGCATCTGGTAGGCGGCGAGGTAATTGAAGACGAGCGTCACGGCCTCGGCCGGGTCGAGCCCCACCGGCAGCGGGACGAGCTCCGCGGCCGGCAGGACGATCGACTGGCTGTAACCGCCCACAAACGTCAGGGCGCCGACCGACTGCCCCGCCTCGAGGCCAGTCGTCCCCGCGCCAAGGGCATCGACGACGCCGACGATCGCATAGCCCGGGGTGAATGGCGGACGCGGGCCTCGCGGATAGCGGCCGCGCCGGATGTTGACATCGGAGAACCCGACATCCGCGGCGAGGACCCGGACGCGCGCGTGGCCCTCGCCGGGGGCGGGAACCTCTTCCTCGACGATCTCAAGCACCTCGGGCCCGCCGAACGCACGGACCACCACACGCCGGTACCTCATGCCACCCGGAGCATACGGCGGCCGCTTGTGTGGATCCTCGCTCCGCGGCTGCCCGAACTCGGGCCATCTGGCCCAAACGGCCAAATAGAAACCGCGGCCCGTCGCCCGCACGCTGGGGGCATGACGGCGCGCTGGTCCGATCCAGACCGATTTCCGGGCTCCCCCCACCGGGTACGTCCGCGCCGTCCACCCCACCGGCGGCCCGATGAGCGAGGTCAATCTCATCCTCGTTTTCCTCTCGGGCGTCGTCATGGGCGTCGTCCTCGACCGCTTGGTGCTGCCACCGCTGGTCGATCTTTGGATCGACCGAGCGCGCCGGCATGGGCGGTGAGCGTGGCGGCGATGAGGAGGAGCGCCGCGCCCGAGCCGACGCCTACTCCTCGGCCAGGATCGGGGCCGCTGCCGCGCTCACGATCGTCCTGCCCGTGCTCCTCGTCCTTGATGTCGCCGTGTCCGACTACGACGTATCGCCGCCGATCCTCCTGCCGCTCCTCGGCGCGATCCTCGCGCTCCTCGGGCTCGAGGCCTCCGCGGTCTGGAGAGGCGTGAGGTGACGATCTACTGGGTCGGCTCACCCAAGTTCACGGCCGGCCACCCCGCACCGCTCATCGCCCTCGTCCATCACCGCATGGTCGGCACGCTCCGCTCGACCGACGCCGCGTTCACGTCGACCGACGGACGCGAGGCCTCGACCAACTTCGGCGTCGGCTACGGCTGCGGCCGCGCCGGCCACCCGACCACGGCCCACGTCCACCAGTACGTGCGACTCGGCGACCAGGCCTGGGGCAACGGCAACTGGGACCCCTCGGGCGCCTGGGACGACCGCTACCCGACGACGCTCGTCAACAGCCGCACGGTCAGCATCGAGCACCATGACAACGGCGGCCGCACGCGCGGCAATGGCAAGGGCGTCGTGCCCGAGGCCGTCATCACAGCCTCGATCGCGCTCGATGCCCTGCTGCGGCGCGGCAACCTCGCCGAGCTCAAGGCCGCCGGGATCCGGTTCCGCGCCGGCACCGAGACGGCGATCACCGGTGAGCTCCGGGCGATCCCGATCGATGCGCACCACGTCATCGACCACCACTACATCGCCGGGCGCCTCAAGCCCTACTGCTGGCGGCCCTGGGCGGACGACCCTGTGGGCTTCCCGCAGGCCCGCTACCTCGCCGCCCTGGTGCCAGCGCCGCCCGCCGTGGAGGAGACCGTGAACAGCTACCCCGTACCCAAGGTCCCGAGCATCGCCACCGTGCCCGCGGGCACCTGGCTGTACGCGACCTCCGCGCTCGAACCCTCGCCCGACAACATCCTGGTCGACCCGGGGCGCGACATGCCCTATCTCGGCCAGCCCGCGAGCACGGTTCGCATCGTCGAGTACGTCGACGCGAAGGGCGTCCATCAGGGTCGCTCGATGTTCGCGAAGGCGCCCGAGGTCACCAACATCCGCCCGGCGCCCGACCCCACGCCGTTCAGCCAGGCGCAGCTCGACGCTGCCGAGAAGAAGCGCGGCCGCGGCGGTCAAGGCGGCCGCCGACCGCGCGGCCGCCACGTACGGAGCGTGACAGTGATGGATAGCCAGCCCGGCACGATCTGGGGCCGCGAACCCGCGATGGTCCTCGCGCTTGTCCAGGCGGTGATCGCGCTCGTCGTCGCGTTCGGCCTGCAGCTCGAGCCCGACCAGATCGGCGCGATCCTCGCCGTCACCGCAGTCGTCCTTGGACTCATCACGCGCAGTCAGGTGTCGCCCGCTTGAGAGACCGGCACCTACGGGGGTCGCTCCCGCCGACGCCGACCGCTCGCCAGGTCGACGTGCTGGCCGCGTTCGTCGCCGCTGGCGGATCCGTGGCTGGCGCCGCGCAGGCGGTCGGGGTTCGCCCGAGCACCGCGAAGCGCCATCTCGCCGACCTCCGCGCGCGCTCGGGCTTGACCACGGAGCAGCTGATCTACACCGGCCGGGCGCGCGGCTGGCTCATGGTCCCGAGCCTCGAGCCCCCCTCACCAGCTGAATTCGCACCGGCCGAGCGCTGCGCTACCGCAACGATGTGCGGCAGTGATCACTAGTGCCAGCAGGTAGTTGCCGTCCGTCCGCGCAGGCTGGGACCCGCCGTGGGCTCGACCCGCTTGACCGGTCGCCCGGCGATCAGGCTCCCTGCAGGACCGGCCCGATGGCATCGAGGATGAGGTCGAGCCCAAACTCGAACTCGTCGGCGTAGTCGAAGCCGGACGCGAGCAGCTCACTGCCGACACGCGCGAGGTTCGGGTACGCATCCGCAGGCACCTGGGCGACCACCGCTGACAACTCCTCGGCGTTGCTGAACTGCAGGTTCACCTCCTGGAGCGCGAACCCTAGAACGTAGCTGTCGACGAGGTTGTAGGCGTGCGTCGCCATGACCGCCGAGCACCCGGCGTCGAGCAGGACGGTGATGGTGTCCTCGTGTGTGCGGAGATTCGCCGGGCCGGGCGTCATCCGCGATTCCATGAGCGCGATCGCCCAGGGATGCCGGCGCAGGGCCGCGCGGGTCGAGATCGATTGGGCACGGAGCACCGTTCGCCAGTTCGAGCGATCGGCCGGCCGCTCCACCTCGGCGAAGACGAGGTCAACGATCCCGTCGAGGATGTCGTCCTTGTTGCGAACGTGTCGATAGAGCGACATCGCCTCCACGCCGAGCCGCCGCCCGATCCGCTGCATCGTCAGCGCCGCGGTGCCGCCCTCGTCGGCGAGCTCCAGCGCCGCGCGCAGCACCCGGTCCCGGGTGAGCGGCGCTCGCTTCTGATTCGTGCAGCGTGTCATCGAGTGTTCTCCTCGAGTGCCCTTGACGCCATGATAGCTTATGCCATACGCTTATGCCATACGCTTATGACATAAGCGATTCGAAGTCAAGGAGCTAGAGATGACCATGGAAACAACCAGCGACCGCGACCAAGCCCTGGCCGGCGACGCCTTGCTGGCCGACGCGGGGATGATGGCTGTCGTGCAACGCCGCTACGGGCCTCCCGAGGTGCTTGAGTACACCGATGTGGGCCGGCCGGTCGTGGGGGACGGCGACGTCCTGGTCGGCGTCCGCGCCGCTTCGGTCCACCCTGGCGACTACTTCGTGATGACCGGCGTGCCGAGCATCGTGCGGCTGGCGTTCGGTCTGCGTCGGCCACGCCACCCCATCCCCGGCAGAGACCTGGCCGGCGTGGTGGAAGCCGTCGGCGCGGCGGTCACGGACCTCCAACCGGGTGATGAGGTGTTCGGTTGGAGCACCGCCGGGACGCTGGCGCAGTACGCGTCCGTGCCCGCGGACCAGCTCGTGCGCAAACCCGAGAGGCTGACGATGGAGCAGGCGGCCACGGTGCCAACGTCGGGGATCACCGCACTGCAGGCTCTGCGCGACATCGCGCACGTGCAACCGGGGCAGACGGTGCTCGTCACGGGCGCATCAGGGGGCGTCGGGACGTTCGCCGTGCAGATCGCCAAGTTGTTGGACGCAGAGGTGACCGGGGTGTGCAGCACCCGTAACGTGGAGCTGGTACGGGCCCTGGGCGCCGCGCACGTCATCGACTACACGCGAACGGACTTCACCCAGGCGGGACGGCGCTACGACGTCATCCTCGACAACGTGGAAGCGCAACCGCTGCAGGCGGTACGAAACGCTCTGACACCGACCGGCACGCTCATCCCCAACAGCGGCCGAGGTGGACGCTGGGTCGGCCCGTTGGGCCGGTTCGTCAAGGCTCGCGTGCGATCGCTGGTCACCCGCCAGACGCTGAAGCCGTTCACTTCCGTCCAGAAGCGCCAGGACCTGCGCACACTCGCCGGTTGGCTCGAGGCAGGGGAGCTCACCCCGGTCATCGACCGCACCTACCGGCTGAGCGCAGCAGCCGACGCCCTCCGCTACGTCGGAGCAGGCCACACCCGCGGCAAGGTCGTGATCACCGTCTGAACGTCGGACCAGGTGTCACGACCCACCACAGCGCCACTCGTACACCAGCCACCGCTGTCAGGCGGACGGCTCACCAAGCGAACGAAGGAGCAAACCATGAACAAGACACGACCTGTCCCCATCAACAGCGCTTTGACAGGCCCGCCGATCCCGGTGCAGGCCAAGATCGCCGCCGCATGGACCAGCTTCATGTTCCTCTACATCTACGTCGACTTCTTCAACCTCTACAAGCCCGGCGTCGTCGACGGCATCCTGAATGGCCTCGTCTGGAAGTTCGACGTCAGCCCGACGTTGTTGACCTTCATGCTCGCGTCCGTGGCGATCCCGGCCCTGATGGTGATGCTCTCCATGACGCTGCCCGCCCGGGTGAACCGCGCCACGAACCTCGTCGTTGCATCGCTCCTCATCCCCTACTCGGCGTTCAACGCGGCAGGGGCGACCTGGGAGTGGGCGTCCTTCTACGGCCTCTCCATCGGAATCGAGGTGCTGATCCTGGCCTTCATCCTGCGCTCCGCCTGGACCTGGCCCCGAACGTACTCCGACGCTGCAGATGTCGCGACGGCCGACCGACTGCAACAGCAAGCCCACGCCTGAGCCATCGGTGCTCGACGCAGGCAGGAGAGTGCCTGCGTCGAGCCTGACGCTCACCGCGGCAACCGAGAACAAGAGGACTCGTCCCCATGCCCGCCCTCCCGCCGCGTCTGAGCCTCGAGCAAGTCCGGCGCCTCGCGAAGGACCTGCTCCGCGACCTGAAGGACGGCGATCGCGCCGCAATTCGACGCCTCGCGGTCGTGTCTGCACCCGGCCGTCGCGGGTCCCCACGGCGGCCGAGGCGCGGGCGTACCTGGAGTCGCTGCCCGAGCTGTGGGGCAGGACGTCAGACGCCGGGCGCAAGGCGATCGCGGAGGCCGTCTTCGAGCGGATCGACGTGCTCGGCGCGAGGGACTTCACGTTCACGCTGACCGCCGCGGCGAAGGCGCGGGGCTGGGACGCGGCCTTCGGGCCGGGCGTCCTGCGCCTCCAGGCCCAAGGTGTTCGGGGCAAAACCTCGGGCCCGGGCCAGGTTGCGACGTGCCCCGAAACGGGCGATTCTGAGCACGGGGAAGGTCAGTCTGGTCGGGGCGAGAGGATTTGAACCTCCGACCTCATCGTCCCGAACGATGCGCGCTACCAAGCTGCGCCACGCCCCGACCGAAAGTGCCCGCTACGGGGGCCGGGGCATGATAGCGCATCCCCCTCGACCGCCCGATCGGCTCGATCCCGTCAGGCCGCCGCCGCGTACGTTTGCTGGTCCTTCGGGATGCGAATCCGCAGGGTCGCAACCGCCGCCAGCATCGAGGCCGCGGCCATCATCCAGAACACCGTCGTGAGTCCGTTGCCATCGCCCTTGGTGCCCGCGTCGATGACGATCCCGTAGACGATCCCCCACATCGAGCCGACCCCGAACGCGAGCGCGAAATAGGTGCTGAAGGCGGCGTCGCGCAAGTGGCGCGGGGTGACATCGGCGAGCAGGGCCTGGAGCTGGGGGCTCTCGACGAACGAGAACAGGCTGAGCGCGATGATGCCCGCCCACAACCAGACGATGTCGTTGCCGGCGAGGATGAACAGCGCGATGGACGCCGCACCGGCGAGATAGACGCCGATGATCACGGGCTTGCGGCCGAGCCGGTCCGACAGCCAGCCGGCCACCAGCGGACCGGGCACGCTCGCGGCGAGCAGGACGCCGTACATGAGGCCGATGGTCTGGGGATCGAGCCCGACCACTTGGTCGAGGTACAGGGGCACGAAGATGTTGAGGACGCCGAGGCCGCGCGAGCCGCCACCGAGAATGGCCGCCGCATACACCCAGCGCAGGTCGCGGTCGATGAGGACCCGTCGATAGAGGTGCCGGACAGGCGTCTCGGCCGCCGTGCGATCCGCCTCCGAGGCCGGCGCCTCGCGAACGCCGAGGAGGATGCCGATCGCAACGACGATCGCCGCGAGGCCGAGCGCAAGGACGGCTCCCTGCCAGCCGAGGGTGCCGATCAGGAGGACGGCCGCAAATCCGATCACGACCGTCCCGACGTTGCCGCCCGCCACGTGGACCGCGATCGCCGATCCGATCCGCGTCGCCGGGAACTGCTCCGCGAGCAGCGCATTGCCGACCGGGTGCTGCGGCGAGCCGCCGATGCGCGAGACGATATTGGCGACGGCGAACGGCGGAAAGGCAGTTGCGAACGCCTGGAGGGCGGTGGCTGCGCCCATGATCAGGCCGCCCGAGCCGATGATCGCCCGCCGGGTCATGCGTCTGGTGAGCGCGGCAAACCCGTACTGGAGCAGGCCGCTCGAGATGCTGCCGATCGCCGCCAGGATGACGATCGCCGACGCCGAGACGCCGAACTCGTCGATGACCGCGAGGTAGACCAGTGGGTAGAGCGCCGATTGCCCGTGGATCAGCGCGTGCTGGACTGAGAGCAGGCTGAGGGTGACCCGCGGTCGTACCCTCACGCCAAGACCGACCGCGCCCTCCACGCCCCGAGTGTTGCACGGGTGTCGCGGACGGGCGCCGCTCCGGCGATCACATGCGAGACGCCACGAGGCGGCTGCCATCGACGGTCGTCCAGGCGAAGCCGCCCTCGTTGGGCATCGACGTCTGCGGATCGGTGAGCGACCGCAGCCAGGAAGCGGACGACGCGGGGTAGCGCGCCGAGAACAGCGGCCGGAGCTGACGGACCAGCGCCCGGTTTCGATGCGTGCCCCGCACGACGAGCAGGCCCTGGACCCGCCATGTCGAGCCCAGCTGCTCGCGCAGCGCCTGCACTTTTCCAGCCAGGCCGCGCATCGCCTCGCCCCCGTCGAGCAGCAGGTCCCAGATCTCGATGACAGCCGCCTCGTGCCGGGTCGCTCGCCCGAGCAGGACATCGATCGATCGCGACCACTGCCCTCCATCGACGGCCGCCTCGGGGATCGCCCTCCAACCGCCGCCGGCGCTGACCGACACGATGAGATTCTGCCGCCGTAGATGCTCGATATCTCTGGGCAGGCTCGCTCCCGCCGTTCGTTCGAGGAAGGCGGCGAGCTGCACGTCGAGGGCTGCGGCGCAGGCCGCCCAGATGTCGAGGCCGGTGCTCGCGCCGAGCCCCCGTTCCAGCCGACTCAGGGCTGTCTGCGAGATCCCGACGCGCTCGGCGAGCTTACGCTGGGACAGGTGCGCCCCAGTGCGCCGCTCGCGCAGCGCCGTCCCGAGACGTCGCGCGATGTGCGAAGCGCGCTCGCGACCAACGACGAGCGACCGCGGCGACCGGCTTCGAACGATACGCGGCACGGCGCGATCATCGCCACGACGCCTTATCCGGCAGTTGCAGCATCCGGCAGTTGCAGCATCCGGCAGTTGCAGCCGACGTTGCCAGCACTCCCATTGCTCATCGGACGCATTTCCGGCGCGCCGACACGCGACGGCCACGCCGAGTCGACTAATCGAGCACTGCCGTTGCTCAGCAAGGCGTCAACGCACGCCGTCAGCGGCCGCAACACCACGAAAAGCGGTCATCGAGCAATGGGATTGCTAACGGCGGCGTCGGACGGCGGAGCTCGGACGCGTTGGCGCCGTCGGACGCGGCCGGGGGCGTGACTGGGCCGGGGACGTGACGCGGCCGGGAATGTGACGCGACGGGCCGCGTGCGCGCGGGCAAGTCGCGGATCGGCGACGTGCGGCGGCGCGCTACGCGACGAGGTGCGCAGAGGCGAGCTGCGGCGCGGCGCTTCGGCGAGGTGCTGCGCCGCGCTTCGGTGCGGCGCGGCGCCCACGCAGAGGTCAGTATTGGAACAGCAGCTCGCGGTACTTGGGCAGCGGCCAGAGGTCGTCGGCGACCATCGTCTCGAGCTCGTCCGCGGCCGCACGGAGCGAGGCCTGCGCCGGGATCACGTCTTCAACGAAGGCCCGCGCCTCCGCCTCGACGGAACCCGCCTCGTGCGCCTCGTGCTGCGCGTGCTCGAGGGCTTCGATCGCGTCGACCAGCTTGTCGGTGAGCCCGGCCACCTTCTCGCAGGTCGCGGCGACGCCGCGCGACGACGGCGCGCTCGACAGCTGGCCCAGGTACTGCACGGCGGCCGCGAGGATCATCGTCCGGGCGATATCCAGCGCCGTCGACGCTTCGATGTTCGAGACCTTGACGTAGCGCTCCCAGAAGATGTCGACGCGCGACGCGAGCTCGCGCTCGGACAGCACGCCGAACTTCGAGAACAGCGCCTTCGCCTTCTTCGTGGTCAGCGACGGCAGCGCGTCGACGGTGGTCCGGTTGTTCGGCAGCCCGCGCTTCGCGGCCTCAGCGTGCCACTCCTCCGAGTAGCCGTTGCCCTCGAACAGGACCTGCTTGTGGTCCTTGACGATGGCCGAAAGCACCTTGGTCAACCCGTCGAAGTCACCGGGCTTGAGCTTGTCCAGCTCGTCGGCCAGGTCCTTGAGCGAGTCGGCGACCGCCGTGTTGAGGACGGTCTGCGGCCAGTAGATCGGCGCCGAGGAGCCAACGGCGCGAAACTCGAACTTGTTGCCGGTGAACGCGAACGGCGAGGTGCGGTTGCGGTCGGTCGCGTCCTTGGGCAGCACCGGCAAGGAGGTGACCCCGAGCTCGACGTGGCCACCCTTCTTCGACGCCGATGCGGAACCCTTCTCGATCTGCGAGATCACGTCCTCGAGCTGCGAGCCGAGGAAGATCGACATGATCGCGGGCGGCGCCTCGTTGGCACCCAGCCGGTGATCCTGGCCGGCGTCGGCGATCGACGCCCGGAGGATGTCGGCGTGGACGTTGACGGCGCGAATGACGCCGATCAGGAACGCGAGGAACTGCGCGTTGGCGTGCGGGTCCGTACCCGGGTCGAGCAGGTTCTCGTCGTCGTCGGTCGACATCGACCAGTTGTTGTGCTTGCCGGACCCGTTGATGCCCGCAAACGGCTTCTCGTGGATGAGGAACGCGAGGCCGTGCTGCTGCGCGATCCGGCGCATCGCGGCCATCACGATCATGTTGTGGTCGGACCCGACGGACGTCGGCTCGAACACCGGCGCCATCTCGAACTGCCCCGGGGCGACCTCGTTGTGGCGCGTCTTGGCCGGGATCCCAAGCCGCCACAGCTCCCGGTCCAGATCCATCATGAACGCGAGGATCCGCTGGCGGATCGAGCCGAAGTACTGGTCCTCGAGCTCCTGGCCCTTGGGCGACGGAGCCCCGAACAGGGTCCGCCCGGTCAGCAGCAGGTCGGGGCGCTGCTCGGCCAGCCGGCGGTCGATGAGGAAGTACTCCTGCTCGGGCCCGATGGTCGTGAACACGCGCGACGCGCGGTCGTTGCCGAACCAGCGCAGGACGCGCAGCGCCTCCTTGCCCAGCGCCTCCTGCGAGCGCAGGAGCGGGATCTTGTGGTCGAGCGCCTCGCCCGTGAACGAGACATAGGCGGTCGGGATCGTGAGCGTGACGCCGTTGGGCTCGACCTGGAGGAAGATCGGCGAGGTGACGTCCCACGCGGTGTAGCCGCGGGCCTCGAACGTCGCCCGGATGCCGCCCGACGGGAAGGACGAGGCATCGGGCTCGCCCTGGATCAGGTTCTTGCCCGAGAACTCGGCGATGGTGTGGCCGTCGCCGATCGGGTTCAGGAACGAGTCGTGCTTCTCGGCCGTGGAGCCGGTCATGGGCACGAACCAGTGCGTGTAGTGCGTGGCGCCATGCGCCAGGGCCCACTCCTTCACGCCGTGCGCGACGGCGTCGGCGATGACCGGTTCGAACGGCTCGAGGCCGTCGATGGTCCGGCGCAGGCGCCGGAAGATCGGCTTGGCCAGGTACTGCCGCTGGGCGGCCTCGTGGAACACGTACTCGCCGTAGATCTCCTCGCCGGCGTGCTCGGTGTAGTCGGTGGTCGGGGCAACCCTGAGGCTCGCGATGTCCGCGATGGCCGATTGACGTGCGGTCATGTGACTCCCTGACTCGGGTCCCGCGGGGGCCTCCGCAACCTTGGGCCGCGAGCGCGGCGTGCGGAGCCGCCCGGGGGGTGTGGCCGGTTAGGAGGAGTGTAGCCAGCCCATTTCCGATTCGATGTTGCGACCCAGGTACGGGAGGGTGTTGCCGCGGATTCCCGCGATGCGCCGCCCGTGGGCGTCAGGCGCCCTGCGACGTCGGACCGCCCGGCGGGGCCGCACCGGCCGGTGACGGCGGCAGCGTCGGCGACGCCCGCCGGGCCGCGACGAGGTCATCGAGCAGGCGCCCGAACTCGCGGCCCGCGTCGACGTAGCGATCGGCGCGCATGACCAGCGACAGCCGGCCATCGGCATCGAGGCGGCCCCAGACGCGCCTCCGCGGCAGCCAGAACGAGATCACGATGCCGGTGATCAGCGAGGCGAACGCGATCCACACGATCCCCTGGCCCGGGTCCTTCTTCGCGATCAGCAGCGTGTAGTCGGAGAAGCCCCGCAGCTCCAACGAGAAGTCGGTCCCGGCCGGCGATGCGGACTCGCCGCGGGCCAGGGCGACCGGCTCCAGCCCGACCACGTTGGGCGAACCATCGGCGTTGGTGCCGACCGGCCGAAACGGCAGGACCAGGAGGATCCCCGTGCCGTCGGACGCCTGTTGGAGCAGCAGCTGGAGCGCGACGTCGCGACCCGGAACGGCGAACTCCGCGAACGGGAACCCGGCCGCCGAATCGGTCATCGGGATCGGCCCCGTCCAGAGCGGCTTGCCGGCCTGGTCGCGGATGACGACGTCGGGCGCCGGCCCGAAGCCGTTCTGGTGGAACGTGTAGCCGTCGATCGACAGGGGGTCGTTGACCCGGATGACCTTGTCGGCCACCTGCTTGCCGTCCTGGTAGACCGCCAGGTGGGTCGTGAAGTCGGTGGGCCGGCCGGTGTCGAAGCCCGGAGCATCGAAGCCGAGATTGCGCACGAGCAGCAGCCCCGGCGTCCCGATCGGCTGCACCGTGAGCGAGTCGCCCTCGGCCACGACCAGGCCCTGCTCGTCGCCCAGGCGCGAGGTCACCGCGGCGGCGACCAGGAACAGCACGAGACCGGTATGCGTGAGCAGCGTCGCCATCTTGGTCCACCGGTGGCGGTCCCCATACAGGTAGGTCGCCCCGCCGGCGGCCTCCCGCCGGACGACGAAGTGGTGGCGCCGAAGCACGGCGGCGGCGGCATCGGCCCCGAGACCGGCCAGCACGGCACGATCCGGCAGGGCCGGGTCGTAGTACGGGTCAGGCTGGACGACCCGGATGTCGGCCGACTGGCGCCACAGCCGCGGCAGGCGGTCGATGGTGCAGGCGACGATCGAGAGGATGAGGACGACGAGGCCGACCGAGAACCAGATCGAGCTGAACACGCGGAACAGCTGCAGGCGCTCGAGCAGGTCCACGAGCCCGGTCCCCAGCGTCGCGTCGTAGATGCCGTGGAGCCGGTCCATCTCGTTGGCGTAGTCGGTCGGCGAGCGGAACGCGAAGCCCGGCAGCTGGCGCAGTGTCATGCCGATCACGGCGAGCAGAACGAGCACCGTGATCTGCACGACGGCGAAGTCGACCGACGTCAGCAGGCCCCAGATGCCGTTGGCGATTCGAACCGGCAGGCTGGGCGCTGGGCGTGCGGCCGGCCGCCGGGCGGCGATGGTCGCGATGGCGGCCTCCTACCCGGTGGCGACCGGCGTCGGGCTCGCCGCCCGCGCGGCCTCGAGCGCCTGCCCGAAGTCGGCGATCAGGTCCGCCTCGTCCTCCAGCCCGACTGACACCCGGAGCAGCCCCTCGGTGATCCCGGCCGCGGCGAGCGACGCGGCGTCGAGCGACCGGTGCGAGGAGGTCGGGGGGTGGACGACCATCGTGTGCACGCTGCCGAGGCTCGCCGTGCGCTCCGGGATCTGCAGGGCGTCGAAGAAGGCGCGCCCGGCGTCGCGGCCGCCCGCCAGATCGACCGACAGCATCGCTCCACCCATGTCGAGGATCCGCTGCGCGGCGGCTCGCTGGGGATGGCTGGCCAGGCCCGGATAGATCACGCCCGCCACGCCGTCGCGACCTTCGAGGTACGCGGCGAGGGCCGCCGCGGTCTGCGACTGCCGCTCCACGCGCACGGCGAGCGTCGCGATCCCGCGCAGGACGAGGAAGGCGGCGAACGGCCCGAGCGTCGCGCCCGTGTCGATCTGCGCGGAGCGCACCGCGGCGATCCGCTCGCGCGAACCGACGACCGCGCCGGCCATCACGTCCGAGTGTCCGGACAGGTACTTGGTGCCCGACTCCATCACGAGATCCGCGCCGTGCTCGAGCGGGCGGCAGACCGCCGGGGAGGCGAACGTGTTGTCGACCGTCAGCAGGGCACCATGGCGGTGGGCCACCTCGGCGAGGGCCGGCAGGTCCGCCAGGACGCAGGTCGGGTTGGCGATGGTCTCGACATGCAGGATCCGCGTGCGGGCCGAGGCGAGCGACGCCTCGACGGCATCGACATCGGTCGTATCCACGTACGAGACGTCGACGCCGAGGCGCCCGAACGCCGAGGCGGCCTGGGTGCGCGTCGTCCCGTAGCCCACCTGGCCGACCAGCAGCCGGTCGCCGGCGCGCAGGATCGACAGGAACGTCGCGTGGATCGCGGCCATCCCGGTGGCCAGGGCGATCCCCGCCTCGGCGCCGTGCAGCTCCGCGACGGCGTCGCCAAGGGCGACGACCGTGGGGTTGTCGATCCGGCTGTAGGCGTAGCCGGCCTGCTCGCCGGTCAGGACGGCGGCCAGCTCCTCTGCATCGCCCGACGAGAAGGTCGCGGTCTGGTAGATCGGGACCGAGGTGGGCGCCTGGCGCACCACGGGCTGGCGCGACGCCGCACGGATGGCGCGCGTCGACGGGCCCGGTCCGGGTCGCTCGCTGGTCACGCCGGGGATGCTACACCGGGCGGCCGGGATGCCTCGCGAGGGTCGATTCGGGATCCATCACCGGCACGCCCGTGACGCGGTCGCGGCCGGCGCGCTTCGAGCGGTACATCGCGGCGTCGGCGCACTCGAGCAGGGCGCGGACGGTCTGTCCGTCCTGCGGGTAGGTCACGACGCCGACCGAGACCGACGTGGGGATCGGGATGCCGTCGACCGAGAGGTTCGCCTCCGCGACACCCTGGCGGATCTTCTCCGCGAGCACCCAGCCGCCCGTCGGATCGGTCTCCGGCAGCAGCACCACGAACTCGTCGCCGCCGAACCGCGCGCCGGTGTCGATGCGCCGGATGCCGGTCCGGATCGCCTCGCCGACGATGCGCAGCGCCCGGTCGCCGTGCAGGTGGCCCATCCCGTCGTTGATCGACTTGAGATCGTCGAGGTCGATCATCAGCAGGCAGAAGCTGCGGCCGGTGCGCCGGCTGCGATCGACCTCGCGATCGAGCGCGGCGAAGATGACCGGCCGGGTGCGCAAACCCGTCAGCGGGTCCTCGGTCGCGAGGCGGTTGGCGTCGTCGCGGGCCCGGCGCTGCTCGCGTCCGATCGCCATGCCCACGTAGGCGACCAGGCACAGCGCGATGAGGTTGATCCCCGCGGTGGCCACAGCGATCGTCGAGGGCTGGCCGGAGACGGTCCGGGCGTCGACCGCCATCGCGGCGAGGTAGACGGCGCCTGCGCCGGCGGTCAGGAGCAGGGTCGCCTCGGGCGTCGCCACGATCGCAGCGCCGACGACGATCAGGCCGAGGGTGAACGCGAACGGGCTGAGAGCGCCACCGGTCAGCGCGATGAGCAGGCCGGCATAGACGAGCCCGAGCGTGCCCTCGATCGCGAGGAGGAGCGGCTCCCGGACCCGGCCGCGGAGCCACTGGATCACGACGATCGTGGCCGCGGCCACCGCGAACAGCAGCAGGATCTGGGTCTGGCGTGCGTTCCAGAAATCGGTCACCGCGACCATGGTCGCCGCCGCAAACAGGAACACCCAGGTCGCGACGCGGATGACCCGGTACAGGGCCGCGGGTCGCAGGTCGCCAGGGGAGGTCAAGAGGTCGTCGCGCATCGCGTCATCGTCGCGATAGGCCCGGCTGCGGTCCTCGGGCTCCTGGCCCGGCCGCCGCCTCGGATGGCGCAGCCGCTCACCGAACCGCACGGGCGATACGACGATCAGCGCGAGGTTGGCGAGGAGCGCAACCCCTAGCAATGCGAGCAGCGTTTCGATCGGCACGTGTATTCCCCCGCGTGCGGCAGCCCCCGGACCGCGTGCGGGCATGCTACGCCCATCGCGCGAAATCGCCATTCGGCAACATGCCGCATCCGTTGCATGGACGCAACGCCCGCCCGGCGGCACGGCGCCGCCGGCGCCCGGCCTGAGCGATGTCCGCGGGTCAGCCCGGGTCGCGGGTTAGCGCGTTCCCCACTGGTAGCTCTGCTTCATGAGCCGCAGGTAGACGAACGTCTCCGTCTCGCGCACGCCGGGGATCTTGCGCAGCCGCTCGGAGAGGAACACCAGCAGCGCCTCGTTGTCCTCGGCGACGGCCTCGACGAGGATGTCGTAGCTGCCCGCGGTCACGACGACGTAGTCGGTCTCCGGGAAGGCGGCGATCTCCTCGGCCACCTCGATCAGCCGCGAGGCCTCGACCCGGACGCCGATCATCGCCCATTGCTGGAACCCGAGCTTGAGCGGGTCGGTCACGCCGACGACCTGCAGGATTCCCTTCTCGATCAGACGGTTGGTGCGCGCCCGGACAGCCGCCTCGGACACGCCGAGATCGGCCGCGATCTGGGTGAACGGCCGGCGCCCGTCCTGCTGCAGGTGCTCGATGATCCGCTTGTCGAGGTCCGAGACCTCGGCCCGGCCGTTGGGAGATCGCGCGCGGGTGCGCGCCTGACCGTCGCTCACGACATCTCCTCGGTCACGAATTGGTGGCGGATGCTAGCACCAAGGATGCACGACGGGGAGGGTCGTCGCGATGGCGTGCCTTGGGCGACGCTCAGCCCGCGTCCAGGGCCTCCAGCACCGGGGCCAGCGCCGCGACCGAGGCCTCGGTGATCGGATCGACGACCAGCTGGACATGGCCGATGCCCTCGTTCGCATACGCCCGCAGGGCGTCGGCGATCGACGCCGGCGACCCGGTCAGGGGCGCGACCGCCTGGCGGGCGTCCGTGTCGCCCATGACGCGGCCGGTGCCACCGGGCATCCCCACCAGCACGGCGACCGTGCGTTCGATCGCCCGCGGGTCTCGTCCGGCGGTGATGGCGGCCTCGTCCACCTTCGCGCGCAGCGCGGCGACGCCGGCCGGCGAATTGGCGGTGTCCGCGTACCAGGCGTTCCAGGCGTCCACATAGGGCGTCGTGGCGGCGAGCATCCGGGCTCCGCTCGACCCGATCAGCAGCAGCGGACCGCCCGGGCGCGCCGGACGCGGCAGCAGCTCGGCATCGCGCGCCGTGACATAGGTGCCCTCGAAGTCGATGGCACCCTCGGCGAGCAGCGTCCGCACGACCGTGAACGCCTCCTCGAAGCGCGAGATCCGATGGTCGAACGGCGCCCCGAGCGCAGCGAACTCGACGTCGTTCCAGCCCGCGCCGAGCCCCAGCACCAGCCGGCCGCCCGAGATCTCGTCGACCGTCGCCGCCTGCTTGGCGAGCATGAACGGCACGTGGAACGCGGTGGCGGCGACGAGCGGGCCGAGGGCCACCCGCTCGGTGGCCTCGGCGAGGGCGGCGAGCGTGGTCCACGCCTCCCATGGGCCCCGCGTCTCCCCCGACGCGTAGCGGTACAGCAGGTGGTCGCCCAGCCAGATCGAGTCGAAACCCGCCTGCTCCGCCGTCCGCGCGATCGCGCGCAGCTCCGGCCAGCGGACCTCGCGCTCCACCTCGGGCAGCTGCACGCCGACCCCGATCGGGCGGCCGGGTCGTCGAGGAATCGAACGCGTGGCCATGCGCTGACGCTACCGCATTCGGGCCACCGGGCGGGGCTAGGATGCACGGGTGACCCCATCAACGCCGGCACCGGAGTCCGTCCGGGGGTCGGGCCTGGCGCTCGTCCGTGCCGCCGCGTTCATCGTGGTCGTGCTGGCGGTCGCGACCCTTGCCGTCGCCGTCGTCGAGGCCCTGGGCGGCAGTGACCTGGACGGCTCGCCGATCTATCTCGTCGCGGTCGTGGTCGTCGCCACCCGCCTGCGTACCGCCGCGGGCATCGTCACCGCCCTCGCCGCCTTCGTCATCTACAACCTGCTGTTCATCGAACCTCGGCTGACCCTGGTCGTCTCGGATGCCCGGGAGTGGCTCAACCTCGTCGTGTTCCTGTTCGTGGCCCTCGTGATCGGTCGGCTGGCGGGGATCGGGGCCGATCGCGCCACCGAGGCGGAGGCCCGGGCGGCCGAGTCCGAGGCGCTGTACCGGATCGCCCGCACGCTCGCCGCGGAGGGCCTGGACACCGCGCTGCCGGCCGTCGCCCACAACCTGGTCGAGGACGCCGGCATGGACCGGGTCTGGTGCGCGCTCGAGGAGGGCGGCACCGAGCGCGTCGTCGCGGACACCGGAAGCGGGGCGATCGGGCCGCCGCCGGCGGCCGTGCAGGTGCTGATGACCGATCGTGGCGAACCCGCCTGGATGCGCACCCACGGTCCGCGCAGCGGCGCCGACCGGCGGGCCGCGGGTCCCGGTGGCGAACGCCGCTACAAGGTGCGCCTCGAGTCCGAGGGCGAGGTCGTCGGGGCGCTGTGGGGAACGCGCCACCCGGACCGTCCCGAACCCACGCGCAGCGAGACGCGGCTGCTCGCGCTGGCGGCCGGCCAGGTCGGGCTGAGCGTCGGCCGGGAGCGGCTCCGCCAGCAGGCGCTGGCCGCCGAGGTCGCCCGGCGCGATGCCGCCCTCAAGAGCGCGCTCGTCGACAGCGTCTCCCACGACCTGCGGACGCCGCTGGCCGGGATCCGCGCCGCCGCCGGCACGCTCGCGGATCCCGCGAAGGAACGATCGCCCGACGAGGTTCGTGCGACGGCATCGGTGATCGAGGAGGAGACCAAGCGGCTCGACCGCATGGTCGGCGGCCTGCTCGACCTGAGCCGCCTCCAGGCCGGCGAGCTCCGCCCCGATCGCGAGGCGCTGGACGTGGAGGATGCGGTGCGATCCGTGCTCGTCCGGCTGGCCCCGGTCGTCGGACCGCGCCGCGTCGAGGTGGACATCGCCGGCGACCTGCCGCCGATCGCGGGGGACGCCGCGTTCGTCGACCAGTGCCTCGCCAACCTGGTCGAGAACGTCGCCCGCCACACGCCCGAGACGGCGACGGCATGGATTCGCGCGCGCGAGGTCGATGACGCCGGCCCGCCGGAGGTGGAGATCGAGGTCGAGGACGACGGGCCGGGGGTCGACGCCGAGGCCGCCCGGCACCTGTTCGAGCGCTTCTACCGGGTGCGCAGCGCACGACCGGGGGCAAGCGGCATGGGCATCGGACTGACGATCGTGCGCGGCCTCACCGAGGCGATGGGCGGGACCGTCTCGGCGGCGCGGGGCTCGGCCGGCGGGCTGCTGATCTCGCTCCGGCTGCCCGCGATGCCGCCACCCGCCGAGGACGCCGCGACGCCGTGAGCGGGACGAGCGCGATGCGATGAGCGATGGGCCGCACGTGCTGTACGTCGAGGACGAGGCCGGGGTCCGCGAGCCGACGGCGTCGAGCCTCCGCGAGCACGGGTTCCGGGTCACGACGGCGGAGACCGCAGCCGGCGGGCTGGCCGCCTGGGCTGCCGACCGCGCCGACGTGATCCTGCTGGACCTCGGCCTGCCCGATCGCGATGGCGACCTGGTGATCCGCCAGGTGCGCAAGGAGTCGACGGTGCCGATCCTGGTCATCTCGGCTCGCAGCCAGGAATCGGACAAGGTGCGGTCGCTCGAGATCGGTGCCGACGACTACGTGACCAAGCCCTTCGGCCTGGCCGAGATCCGCGCCCGGGTCGACGCGCTCCTCCGGCGGGCCGGCGGCGCGGAGGCCGACCAGGCCGGCCTCGTCCGGGCGGGCCCGCTGGTCCTCGACCCGGGGCACCGAGCCATCACCTGCAATGGCACGCCGCTCGATCTCACGCCCCGCGAGTACGAGCTGCTCAAGACGATGATCGCGAACCGCGGCCGGCTGCTCACGAAGGGGCGCCTCCTGCGCGCCGTCTGGGGGACGGCCTACGGCGACGAGGGTCACTACCTCCACGTCTACGTCAGCCGCCTGCGTCGAAAGCTGGACGCGGTGGATCCGTCTGGCCGGTCGAGCGGGCTGATCGTGGCCGAGCCGGGCGTGGGGTACCGGATCGGGGGCGGCGAGGAGGATCCTGGGGTCCAGGCTTGAGCGCTTGTTGAGCGCTGGGCGCCCGTCGAAGTGCCGTTCCCTCTTGGGGTGCTGCCTAGGCTGGATTCGTGGAAAGCAACCGCCGTCTCGCCGTGCCCGCCGTCCTCAGGCCGAGGACCCGCGACGCCGCGGACAACGCGGCGGACGACGTGGTGGACACGGCCACCAGCGAGGGCTCCTACCGGGCACCCGCCGTCCCGGCCGACCGGCCCAACGGCGATGACCAGGTGTTCGCGGCGGCCGAGCTCGTCCGCCTGGGCTACGCGACGCGGGTCACGCTGGTCAACGCGACCGTCGACGAGGCGCTGCCGGAGGCCTGGGAGATCAAGGGGACGCCGGTCGGCCTGGTCCGACTCGCCGCCAGCCGTTCGCGCCTGACCGCCGGACCTCGCTGACCTCAGTTCCCGAGCACGCCCTCGCCGGTCACCAGGCTGAGCGCGAGGTCCACGTCCGCGCTGCCGATAATCCCCGTCGACTTGGCGCGAACCGTGCCCTCGCCGTCGACCACGAAGATCCAGGGCATCTTCGTCGACGGCCACGTCGCGTCGCCCAAGCCGAACGCGCTCGTATCGGCGTTCACGGGTGGGCTCGCGATGTCGCCGTCGAGCACCGGCTCCCCCGTGACGATCTGGTACGGGAACGGCTCGAGGTGGATGAACGTCACGTCGGGCCAGCGGTCGATGAGGTAGCGGATCATCGTCAGCGCGCGCCCGCACGCCGGCGACACCTTGAACCGCGCCGAGTCGATGACGATCACGTACGGGCGGTGGGCAGCATGGGCGTCCGCGGTCGAGGCCTGGTAGAGCCGCGGATCCGACTGGGGCTGGGTCGAGATCGCGAGCAGGTTGCCGCCGACGTCATCGAGCGTCGGCGTGTCCACGTCTGGGGCCGGCTCGCCGAGCCGCGCGCTGGCGCCCTGGTCCAGCGCGTCGACCATCACCGATCCCTTCGAGCCGTCCGCGGCCGCGATGTCGAGGCGCCAGCTGCCGGGGGCCGGGATGTTGACCGTCGCCACGTAGGAGACCGCGGTCTCGCCGACCGGCCGGATGGCGACCGCGGCGACATCGGGGCCGGCTGGCGACCCGTCGGGAGCCACCACCCGGGCCGTCATCCGCGCCGAGCCATCGAGGGGCATCCCCATCGCATCGGCGATCGAGAGGATCACGGGGCTTGGGCCGCCCGCCCACACGCTCGTCGACACGACCGTCGCACGGAGGTCGCCAGCGCCGGCCATCGGCGCCATCGTGGCCATCGGCGTTGATGCCGCCGGGGCGGCCGCGGCGGAGGCACTCGACGAGGGCCCCGGGGCGCGATCCGACGATGCCCGATCCGCGGTGAGCAGGGACGTCAGCAGCGCGGCGATTGGCCGATCCGTCGTGCCGTAGGGGAAGGTCGCCCGCAGCTGCCCGGCGCCGTCGACGAGGAAGATGTCGGACGTGTGCGCCATCCCGTAGTCGCCTGGGCCGCCTTCCTCGATCTTCGCGTAGTGCACCGACCACGCGTCGGCGGCCCGGCGGACCTCCTCCGGCGTGCCGGTGAGCCCGCTGAACGCCGTCGGCAGGTAGCGGACGTACGACTTCATCGCCGCGACGTCGTCGCGCTCGGGGTCGATCGACACGAACAGCGCCCGTGCCCCTGGCGGGCTGGCCGCAAGCGCCTGGCTGATGACCCCGACGCTCTCCGGGCACACGTCGGGGCAGTTGGTGTAGCCGAAGAACACGAGGACCGGATGGCCGCCGAGCGAGCGCAGCGTGAACGGCCGCCCGTCCTGGTCGGTCAGGTCGAGTGGCGGCGCGGGGCGGGCGGCGGCCGCGAGCGACGGCGTGGCATCTCGCGCCAGGAGGACGAGCCCGAACAGGCTCGCGGCAACCAGGGCGAAGCCCACGAACACCACCACCCCGGCTACGATCGCACGCCGGTCGACGGGCGGCGACGGCTTCCGGGGCATGGCGGGACGAGGGTCGGTCACGGGACCCAGTCTCGCAGTTCGCCCGCCGGTGAGCGGTGGGCGGAACGTCCCGATTCAGCCGGGCCGCTCGGCCCGGCCGGCGCGCGTCCGGGACGGACGATTCGGCGAAGATGGTCCGATGCGCTACGGGATCGTGCTCACGACCGGCGACCCGCGAGTCGCCGCCAACCTCGCGGCGGACGCCGAGGACGCCGGCTGGGACGGCGTGTTCACGTTCGACGCGATCTCGATCGGCTCGCTGCCGCTGTTCGACCCGTGGATCGTGCTGGCCGCCGCCGCGATGCGTACGACGCGGGTCACCCTGGGCGCGATCGTGTTCGCGCCCGCCCGCCGGCGGCCGTGGACGCTCGCCCGCGAGGCGATCTCGCTCGACGTCCTCTCGAACGGCCGCCTCGTCCTCCCCGTGGGGCTGGGCACGCTCGATGACGCGGGCTTCGGGAACGTCGGTGAGCCGACGTCCGCCGCCCTTCGCGCACGACGCCTCGACGAGACCCTCGCCATCCTCGACGGCCTGCAGTCGGGGGAGCCGTTCGCATTCGAAGGCGACGACTACCGGTTCGAGCCGATGACCTTCCTGCCGCGACCGGTCCAGCGGCCACGAATTCCCGTCTGGGTCGTCGGTGCATGGCCGCACGAGCGATCCATGCGGCGAGCCGCGCGCTGGGACGGGATCGTGGTCCAGGCCCAGGGACCGGCGGACGGGCCGTCACCGATGCCAGGGGTCCTGCCCGAGATCGTCGACTGGCTCCGCCGGCAGCGCCCGGCCGACCGCGAGGGCCGCCCGTTCGAGGTCGTGGTCGACGGCACGACCCCGGCCGACGACCCAGCGGCGGCCGCCGCGACCGCCTTCGCCCACGAGGCGGCCGGTGCGACGTGGTGGATCGAGTCCGACTGGAGCGCGGCGACGGTCGACACGCTCCGGGCACGGATCCTGGCCGGTCCACCGCGGGGCTGACCGGCGATCAGCGACGGCCGGCGTCCACCGATGCGCGCCGCCGCCTCGCCCACCAGGCCACCAGCAGGCCGGCCACGATCGTGAGCCCGTACGCCGTGCACCAGACGCACAGGGCGTGGATCACGAACAGCTGCAGGAACAGGAAGTACGCCTCGAAGATCACGCCGATGAGCGACAGGCCGTAGCTGACGTCGAGCAGGACCGGACGATCGGTGCGGATCCAGGCGAGGGCGAGGGCGAGCAGGACGAGCGACGCCGCGAGGCCGATGACCGCGACCGGGACGCCCGCGATCCGCGAGTACTCGCTCTGCGCGACCGTCTCGCAACCACGCAGCGCGCCGCAATACGGGACGCCCCCACCTGCCTCCACGACCGTGAGATAGGCGGCGATCACGAGCCCGACGACGTTGATGACCACCAGGATCCAGCCGGGATGGATGCCGCGAATACGGCCCGGAACGGCGGTCGCAGAATTGGCGTTCTTTCTCATCTTCGGCGGTGTACGCTCCGCTCCCCGCTGCCTCATGGTTGGTCGTCGTGCCCGGCCCGCCGTGACTCTACTCGTACAGTTCACGTTCGGCCGGGCGGTCTTGGGAGGGTCTCACCGTGGCGCGCCGTCTGCTAGCGGCTCTTGCCGCCCTTGCGTTCCTGATCGTCCAGGCCGGAGGGGTGCTCGCCGCCCCCGCAGGTGGAGGTGCCCAGGGCGGTGATGCCGGATCGGCTCCCGTCTCCAAGGGCCTGCTCGTCGCGCTCGAATCCGGCGCGACGGACCGCTTCGTCGTGGAGTACGCGGCCAAGGCGGACCTCAAGTCCGCAGCCAAGACCAAGGGCTACGTCAGGCGCGGCGAAGCGGTCCTCGACTCGCTGACCACCACGGCGAAGCAGTCCCAGGCTGCCGGCCGTGCCCTGGCCAAGAAGGCGGGTGCGCCTGCGACCAGCTACTGGCTGGTCAACCAGCTGGTGGTCCAGGGCGACGCCAAGCTCGCCCGCCAGTTCGCCAAGCTCAAGGGCGTCGAGCGCGTGCGCGCGCTCAAGACCTATCCCCTGGTGAAGCCCGTCGAGGCGAAGGCCGCGGTCCTCGCCGCCGCCGGCGATCCCGAGTGGGGCGTCGCCAAGATCCGCGCGCCCGAGGCCTGGGCGGAGGGCATCCTCGGCCAGGGCGTGGTCGTCGCCAGCGTCGACACCGGCGTCGACTTCACCCATCCGGCGCTCGTCGACCACTATCGCGGCAACAACGGCAACGGCACCTTCACCCATGACTACAACTGGTGGGACCCCACCGGCATCTGCGGCGACGAGCCGTGCGACAACGCCGGTCACGGGACGCACACCATGGGCACGATGGTCGGCGGCGACGGCCCCGGTCCGTTCACGCCCGACACCGGCGTGGCCCCGGCGGCCAAGTGGATCGCGGCCAAGGGCTGCGAGGAGTTCGACTGCTCCGAGGAGTCCCTGCTGTCCGCGGGCCAGTGGATCCTCGCCCCGACCGACCTCAACGGCGCCAATCCCGATCCGTCCAAGCGGCCCGACGTGGTCAACAACTCGTGGGGCGCGGGACCGGGCGACGAGTTCTACCGCGCGACCGTCACGGCGTGGCGGGCGGCCGGGATCATCCCGGTGTTCTCGTCGGGCAACCCCGGCTCCGGTTGCGGCGACGGCGGTTCGCCCGGTGACTTCAACGAGGTCCTCAGCGCGGGCGCGACCGATGTCGACGACAACATCGCGGACTTCTCGGGCCGCGGGCCGTCGGTCTACGGAAAGATCAACCCCGACATCAGCGCCCCGGGCGTCGACGTCATCTCGAGCGTGCCCGGCGGCGGGTACGAGTCCTTCTCCGGCACGTCGATGGCCGCGCCCCACACGTCGGGCACGATCGCGCTGCTGCTCTCGGCCAGGCCGGTCCTGATCGGCGCGCCCAACGCGTACGACGCGACGACGGACGCCATCCGGGAGACCGCCGTCGACCGCATCGACCTGTCCTGCGGCGGCGACGCCGACGGCGACCCGAACAACGTCTATGGCGACGGCCGCATCGACGCCAAGGCGGCCGTCGACCTGCTCGCCACGGGCGGGACGCTCTCGGGCGACATCACCGACGACGATTCCGGCGACCCGATCCCCGGGGCACAGGTCACGGCGTCCGGTCCGGACCGCGACTTCTCGGTGACCGCGGATTCCGACGGCCACTACGAGCTGTTCCTGGCAGCCGGGACGTACGACGTCACGGCGCAGGCCTTCGGCTACGCGACGGGCCTGACCACCGGCGTGGAGATCACGACCGATACCACGACGACGGCCGACTTCGCGCTGACCGCCCTGCCCCGGTTCAACCTGACCGGTCACGTGCGCGCGGCGGAGGATGGCTCGCCCATCCCGGGCGCCGCCGTCACGGCCCTCGGTACCCCGCTGCCCGCCGCGATCACCGACGGCTCGGGTGCCTACACCCTGAACCTGCCCGTCGGGACCTACGCCGTCCGCGCAACCGCCGGCGGCTGTACCCAGAGCGTTGTCGATGAGGGCATCGAGATCGTCGACCAGGGCGTCGACCACGACTTCGCGCTCGCCCGCAAGCTCGACACCTTCGGCCACGGGTGTCGCCCGGTCGACCTCGACTGGGTCGAGGCGCCCAACGACACCTCGCTGTTCGGCGACGACTTCAGCGGCCGGCTGCGCCTGCCGTTCACGTTCGACTTCTACGGCGTCGGCTACGACCAGGCGTTCATCTCCGACAACGGCTACCTCACCCTGGGCGGGGCTGACGTGTACAACCCGTTCCCCAGCCCGATCCCCTCCGAGGCCGCACCCAACGCCGCGATCTACGCGCTGTGGCGCGACCTGTTCATCGCCGGCGACGGCCAGATCTCGACCACGACCGTCGGCTCGCCGGGCGACCGGGTGTTCGTGATCGAACTCTCGGGCATCTCGGTCCGGGGCGCGACCAACACCGTCGACATCGAGATCAAGCTGTACGAGACTGGCGAGACCGTCGACATCCTCTACGGCCCCAACGCGGCCAACCCGGGGGACGGGCGTGGCTCGACCATCGGCATCGAGAATGCCGACGGCACCGACGCCCTCCAGTTCTCGTTCTCCGACGCGCTGCTGACGCCCAACAGCGCCTACCGCTACGAGATCGTGCCTACCGGCGTCGTCCACGGCACGGTCACCGACGCCAACGACGGCCAGCCGGTCGCCGGCGCCACCGTCGCCGCCACGCCGGGACTGGGTTCGACCACCACAGCCGCCGACGGAACCTATTCGCTCCGGCTCTACCCGGGCGAGTACGACCTCGGCTTCTCGGCCACGGGCTACGTGTCGCAGACCACGGGCCTGACGATCGGCGATGGCGACGACCTCACCCGTGACGCGTCCCTGAACGCGCCGATCCCGACGATCGATCCAACCGCCATCGAGCTCGCCGTCGACCTCGGCGCGGACCCGGTGGAACGGCACGTGACCCTCGGCAACGACGGCAGCGCGCCACTCACCTGGGACCTCAAGGAACGAAGCCGCGGCTCGACGCCGCCGGTCATCGGCGACACCGTCAACGGGACGGGCGCCTTCACGTCCGACACCAAGCCCGCCGTCCGCATGCCGGTGAACGGCGGCGGGACGGCCCTTGTCCACCCGCGTGCCTACAGCTGGACCGCGGCGCACCCATCGGCCGACATGTCGATCCTCGTCTACACCGACGATCCGGTTCACCCGTCACCGGACACGTACGTCGACCAGGCGCTCCAGCGCCTCAGCCTTTCGTATACCGCCCACTACGACGGCGACTTCGAGGGCTTCCAGAGCGACCTCACGTCCGGGAGCTGGGACCTGGTGATCTTCGCGGACGAGAACGCCGGGCCTGACTTCTCGCTGTTCGACGACCTCAACGCGTATGTCGTGAACGGCGGCCGCCTGATCTTCGAGACCTGGGTCGTCGAATTCGAGCCCGACCACCCGCTGTTCGAGACGCTCGGGTTCTCGTTCTCCGAGAGCATCTTCGACGAGCCGGCCCCCGTGTACTGGTGGCAGCCGGATCATCCGATCTTCACCTTCCCCGAGGAGGCCCCCGAGCCGACCGACGTCGCGGCGATGGGCTTCGGTATCTACGGCCAGGCCGGCGACCCGCTCCCGGGCGCCGAGGCGCTGGCGGGGTACACGACGCCCGGTCCGGACGAGGGCGCGGCCTCGCTCGTCGTCGCAAATGGCGAGCACACTGCGTTCAAGGGTTGGGTCGACGCCAGCAACGACGCCGACCTCGACAACGACGGCGTCCCCGATGGCGTCGAGTTCTGGGAGAACGCCGCCAACGGCATCGGCAGCGGGTTCTTCACGGACGTCCCGTGGCTGTCGGAGAGCCCGTCAGACGGGACGCTCGCGCCAGGCGATTCGCAGGACCTGACGTTCACGATCGGCGATCCCAACCTCGCCCCCGGCGAGTATCGGGCGACCGTCGTGGCCCGCACCAACGCCCCGAAGCCGCGCACGGTCACGGTCGACGTGACGCTGACCGTCGGGCCTGCCTCCCGACTGGGGCGCCCTCGAAGGCACGGTGCTCGACGCGCACAGCGGCGAGCCGATCGCTGGCGTCGCCGTCACCCTCCACAGTCAATGGGACGGGGCACCGCTCAACGTCGCCGCAACGACGGACGGCGACGGCGCGTACTCCCTGCTGGGCCCGGCCGGGACCTGGCCGCTCCAGTTCAGCAAGAGCGGCTACGTCACCGTCACCCGCAACCAGCTCGTGACCGCGGCGACGACCACCAGCGGCGTCGACGCCGAGCTGCACCAGCGCATCCCGCACGGCCGGGTCAAGCCCGGCCCCTTGACCTTCGTCCTCACCGGCGGCAAGGACAGCGGGACCATCACCCTCAAGAACCCCGGTGGCCACGTCCCGCTCACGTTCGAGGTCGACGAGGCCAACCTGCTCGCGGCACCCGGCCTCGCCGGCGTGACGACCGCCAGAACCCTCGCGCCGGTCGCCCCGCTCGCGCGGTCGACCCGCGGCGTGAACCGCCCGACGGTCAACGTGCCCAAGCGGATCCAGTCCGTCGGCGACGTCCTTGCGGGCTGGCCGACGGAGGGCCTTCAGCTCCCGTGGGCCGTGGGCTACACGGGCAACGTCTGGATCGGGGACGCCCTCGATGGCGAGGACATCTGCGCGGCCGCCGGCACCTGCCATGACACGGAGTTCAGCGTCGACGGCACCCCGACCGGGGCGACGATCGACACGCCGTGGGTCGGTGCCTTCGGCGGGGACATGGCCTACGACGCCGGGCGCGGCCTGCTGTGGCAGGTCAACATCGGCGGCAACAACGGCATCTACGGCATCGACCCCGCCGACGGCTCGGTCGAGCAGGTCATCACGGGTTCCCCGTGGTCCGACACCGACCAGCGCGGCCTCGCCTACGACCCGGTCGCCGACGTGTTCTACATCGGCGGCTGGAACGAGGGCATCGTCTACCGCGTCGCCGGCCCCTCGCACACGACGCCCGGTGAGACCCTCAGCCAGTGCAGCCCGGCCGATTCCACCATCTCCGGCCTCGCCTGGAACGGCTCGTTCAACCTGCTGTGGGAGGCCACCAACAGCGAGTCCGACACGATCTATCTCCTCGACCCGGCGACCTGCGACACCATTCGGGCGATCGATCCCCCGTCCCCCGGCTTCAACGGGGCGGGCCTCGAGCTCGACAACCAGGGCAACCTGTGGACGGTGTCACAGAACGACGGCTTCGCCTTCCTCCTGGACTCCGGGCTGCCGCTGCTGAGCAACGTCCCGTGGATGACGGTGACGCCCACGAGCGGTTCCGTCGCCCCGAACGCCAAGCGCGCGCTCAAGGTGTCCGTGAACAGCGCGGGCCTCGCACCCGGCCTGTACCGCGGTGCCGTGGTGATCAGCACCAACGACGACGAGCTCGGCATCGTCCAGGTGCCGGTCACCCTCATCGTTCCGGCGTACCGCAAGGGCGTCAACGCGGGTGGCAAGGCCTATACCGACCACAACCTCGGCGTGGTGTTCGCCCACGATCGACAGTTCTCGCCGGGCCGATTCGGGTGGACCGGCTCGAGCTCCAAGGACACCACCAGCCAGCCGATCCGCGGGACCACGCGCGATCCGCTGTACCGGAACCTCCGGGTCGGCATGACGAGCTACAAGTTCAGGGTCCCCAACGGCCTCTACGTCATCGATCTCTCGTTCGCGGAGCTCCACTACAAGAAGCCCGGCGGGCGCCAGTTCGCGATCTCCATCGAAGGCGTGCCGATGGTGGCCGGCTTCGATGTCGTCGCCGAGGCTGGCGGACGCTACAGGGCCCTCGACCAGACCTACGTCGTCGAGGTCTCCGACCACGTCCTCAACATCAACTTCTCGGCACCGCGGGCGCACGAGCCGATCGTGAATGCCCTCCTGGTGACCGAGATGCCGCCTGGTGCCTTCGGCTTCTAGGCGCTCGGATCACCGGCAAGTCGACGAACGCCCCGCCGACCGGCGGGGCGTTCGCGTTCGTGGGCGTTCGCGATCGTGGGTCAGGGAGCGGTCACGATCAGCGTCCCGGTCATGCCGTACGCCTCGTGGCCCGGTAGGTGGCAGACGTAGGTCAGGGTCCCGGGCGTGGTGAACGTCACCGTCGTCTGCCGCTCCGTGCCCGCGTCGATGCTGACCTCCGTCGGCCGCGCCGCGTGATACGGCTCGGTGCCCGTCCGGTGGCGCTCGTGGACGGCCGCATCCCCAACGATCCACTCGTGGTCGATCGGGTCGGTGTTATCGATGACGAACGTCACCGGCCGGCCCGCCGGCACCACGATGGCGGCCGGCTGGAAATGCGAGTAGTGGATGGCGATGTCGACCACGATCGGCTGCGGCTGGCTAGACGCCGCCATGACCATCGCCGCCGCGCCGAGCAGGGCGACGACGCCCAGGCCCAGCGAGACGGCGGCGCGCGCGGGCGTCATCGGCCGGCCTACCGGGCTCGGCGGCCCGGCTGGTACCGGGTCAACGCGAGGATCCCGATGATGCCGGCGCCGGAGACCATCAGCGCGAGCAGGAGCCTCGCCGTGATGAAGCCCGGGCCGTCATCGCCGACGGATGCCGCGGGCGCCCCGAGCGCCGGCACGTCCAGGCCCGCGGCGACCCTCGACGGCGCGTTCGCCCCGCTGGCGTCGATCGCGAGGTCGTACGACAGACCCGCCGCAGACGAGTCGACCGCGACCTCGGTCAGCCACGCGCCGGCCGGGATCCACTCCATGCCCCGATCGCTGCGCAGGTCGTCGAGCAGCGAGGTGGAGGCCGCGGCGCTGTGGTCGAGCCGGATCCCGTTGTCGCCCGTCGGGACCGGGAGCAGCGCCGGCGAGTGGTCGGTGAGCAGGTAGACGTCGGCCTCCACGCGCTCCTCGCCGGTCTTGCCGAGGGCGAGGATCCGGAGCGGCACCCAGGGGTTGTCGGTCGGGATGGTGATGTGGACCGGCGTGCCGTCGCCGATCTGTTGACCGCGCGCGGCGGCCGCGTCCGCGTCGAACGCCGCGGCGAGGAAGATCGGGCTGCGACGGGCATAGAAGTCGAGGACCTCGGGCGCATCGGGCGGCAGGCGGAAGCCATGGGCCTTCGCCCATGCCCCGATGTCCGCGGCGCCGCCCTTGAGCACGGTCACGTCGAGGGCGTCGATCTTGACCTTCATCAGCTCGACGGCACCCGCGGACGCGGCAGCGAGCCGATCGGCGGCAAACGCCTCCGGCACCGGCGGGTGGGTCTCGAGAACCAGGCGCTGGAGGGTCCAGTCGCCACCCTTCTCGACGCTCGACGGGACGCCGGGCAGCGGGGTGATCGAGCCGAAGGCGCCGCCGCCGCCGGCGAACTCGAACGCCGTGACGTAGTGCTCGTCGCCGTCGTGGTAGCCCGCGAACGTCGTGGTCGTGAGCAGGTTGACGGCCCCGTTGGGACCGATGAGGCCGCCGCAGGCGAGGGCTGGCGCGGCCGTGAGGAGGATGCCCAGCGCCGCGGCCGGGACGGTGATGCCGAGTCGTCGCATCGGTCGATCTCCGGGACGGGCGGACGTGAGGCCGTCCGCGTGGCGTCAGGACGCCCGCGCCCCGGATGCGGTTCCGCCCGGCGACCCGGGGACTACATGGACGGCTGGTGGCCAGCCTCCAGGAACCGTTCCGGATCGTCTCGGAACTCGAGCAGGCAGCCCTTGCCACAGAACACGTATTCGTGCCCCTCATGCACGAGCGACAGCCCGCGGGCCTGCGCGTCGTCCGGGTCCACGTGCATGCCGCACACCGGGTCTTCGTCCTCGGCGATCGGTCGCGTCTCGGTCATCGGGGTCTCCTCGGCTGGATACTCCCCGAGAGTATCACCGTGGCCGATGCCACCCGTTGGATGCTTCGCGAGAATGGTCGGGGCGGTGGGATTCGAACCCACATCCTCGTGCTCCCAAAGCACGTGCGCCACCGTTGCGCCACGCCCCGACTGATTTCGTGCTCAGGAAGCGCGTGTGCTTCCTGATTTCGGCCCTTGACGATGGCCTACGCCGCTTGAAGCGCATGCGCTGGGCGCCCGATCGACCCCCCTGATGCGCCCGAAGCGACCCTTGGCGACCCCGCCGGAAACCGGCCCTCATCATACGGCCCCATCCGGCCTCTCCATGCTCCTGGCGTCGTGCGGAGGCACCTCACGGAGCAGCGGATGAGCCTGGCAACCCTTGTCACCTACTCAGCGTCGGTTGGCCAGCTCGACGCTTTCCTCACCGAGCACGCGATGCCGGCCGACGCGGCCGAGATCCGGCGCGAGCACGTCGAGGCGTTCATCACGTCGCTCCTCGAGCCGTAAAAGCCTGCCACCACCCACCACCGTTGCCGGGCCCTTCGCGCCTTCGTTGGCTGCCTCGTGGACGAGCGGGAGATCTCAGAGAGCCCGCGATCTCGCGCAGGTCCATGGGTCGGAAGGTCGTGGGGAACGCCGGACGGAACGGTGGCGAGTACTACACGCCTCGTCCCCTCATCCGGGCGATGGTCAGGGTGGTTGATCCCAAGATCGGCGAACGGATTGACGACGGCGCGGCAGCGTCAGCCGGCTTCCTGTGTGAGGCCTTCGAGTACCTCAGCCTCCGAAAGCCCCTTCTGGAAAGCTGCAACCTTCACACGGTGTTGGGCCTGCCTCGACTCGCTGCGCGACGAGCGGCGACCGTGGCGCCCCCGCCCCCCCGTTGCGCACATGCACCGCTCCGTCGCCGTCCGAGCCATGTCGGCCATTGCGCTGAGGTGCGGTTCGGATTAGAAAGATCGCCCTTCAGGGGCGGCTAGGGCGTTGTCCGGGGAGATACCGACGGTCGAGACGGGCCCGAGTGTGCAGTTGCGGCGAATTCGAGGTTGCGGTATGCGCATCGTATCGGGGATGTCACGCGTTGGCGTGGAAGCGTCATCACAGCGGCGATCGTGCTATGCACCGCGCTCATCACGCAGGCGGGGTCTCGTCCGGCTGCGGCGTCCACCCTGCCGACCGGGTTCCGCGACTCCGTCGTCCTGAGCGGACTGGTCAATCCCACGGTGCTGCAGTTCGCGCCCGACGGGCGGATCTTCGTCGGCCAGAAGAACGGTGTGATCAAGGTCTTTCAGAGCCTGACCGACACGAGCCCCGTCACCTTTGCAGACCTGTCCAGCAAGGTCGACGACTACTGGGATCGCGGGCTGCTCGGCATGGCACTGCCTCCGAACTTCCCGACCGACCCGCACGTCTACGTGCTCTACGCGTACGACGCCCCGATCGGTGGCACTGCGCCGACCTGGAACGACGGCTGCCCGACCCCGCCCGGCCCCACCACCGACGGCTGCCTCGTGTCGGGGCGCGTGTCGCGCCTGCAGATCAGCGGGAACGTCATGACCGGCACCGAGCAAGTGCTCATCAACGACTGGTGCCAGCAGTTCCCCAGCCACTCGATCGGCACACTCCTGTTCGGCCGCGATGGATACCTTTACGTCACTGGCGGCGACGGGGCCAGCTTCAACAACGTCGACTACGGCCAATACGGCAACAACTATGCCGGCGACCAGGCAAACCCCTGCGGCGACCCGCCCGGAGCCGCCGGAACGGCGCTGAGCCCACCCGGTGCGGAGGGTGGCGCGCTGCGCAGCCAGAGCGTCCGGCGCACCGACGGCCCGGCAACCCTCGACGGCACGGTTCTGCGGATCGATCCGGCCACCGGCGCGGGTGTAAGCGGCAACCCCTTCTTCACCTCACCCGATGCGAACGCGCGCCGCATCGTGGCCTACGGGCTGCGTAACCCGTTCCGAATCACCCAACGTCCGGGACCGACGAGCTGTGGACCGGCGATGTCGGATGGAACACCTGGGAGGAGATAAACCGCGTCGTCGCACCCGCCAGCACGACGGCGTCAAACTTCGGCTGGCCCTGCTACGAGGGATCCTCTCCGCAGAGCGGCTACCAGGGCGCCGGCCTCAACCTGTGCTCGTCGCTGTACTCGACGCCTGGTTCGGTCATCGCCCCGTATTACACGTACAACCACAGCGCTTGCGTGGTGAACTACACCGGGTGCCACACCGGGGGCTCATCGATCACTGGCGTGGCCTTCTACCAGGGCGGGTCGTACCCATCGCAATACAACGGTGCGCTGTTCTTCGCCGACCACACCCGCAACGAGATCTGGGCGATGCTTCCGGGCACGAACGGGTTGCCTGACCCCTCCCGGCTGCAGTCGTTCGTCGGCGTTGATGCCACCGGGGGTGCCGCTGGGCATCCCGTCGACCTGAAGATCGGGCCCGGAGGCGACCTGTTCTACGTCGACATGGACGACGGCACCGTCCATCGCATCACCTACGCGGCGGCCAACCAACCGCCGACCGCGATGATCACGGCGAACCCGAACAACGGTCCCGTCCCGCTGAGCGTCAACTTCGACGGCACCGGCTCGTCCGACCCGGAAGGAAAGCCGCTGACCTATTCGTGGGATCTGAACGGCGACGGAACATTCGGCGATGCGACTGGTCCGACCGCCTCGTACACCTACACGACGGCGGGCGTCTATCACCCAAGCCTGCGGGTCGCCGACGACCAAGGCGCGAGCCGACACGGCGTCGGTCACCGTCACGGCCGGGAACACCGCGCCGACCGGGGTCATCGACTCGCCCGCGTCGAGCCTGACCTGGAAGGTCGGCGACACGATCTCAACTTCTCCGGCCACGCCACCGACCCGCAGGACGGCCCGCTGCCGGCGTCGGCGCTGACTTGGTCACTGATCCTCCATCACTGCTTCACGCCAACCGACTGCCACACGCACCTGATCCAGACCATCAACGGCGTCTCCAGCGGATCGTTCACCGCGCCGGATCACAACTACCCCTGCTGGCTCGAACTGCAGCTGACGGCGACGGACCCGGGCGGCCTGACCTCGACGACGAGCGTCCGTCTGGACCCGAAGACGGTCGTGCTCACGTTCAAGACCAACCCGGGCGGTCTGGTCCTCACCGACCTGGTGGTGAACGAGGCGCCCAGCACTACGCCGTTCTCCATGACTGTGGTCGTCGGCTCGGCGAACTCAGTCAGCGCCCCGTCGCCACAGCAATTCAAGAAATCCACCTACTTCTTCACGTCGTGGTCGGACGGCGGCGCGCAGAGCCACACCATCACCGCACCTGCGGTGAACACCACATACACCGCGACCTACCGCAAGCGCTGAGGCGCAACCCCGCGGGCCCGCCCGTCGTGCGCCGAACCGGGCCGGAGATCCCACCCATACGTGGGAAGGGGCAGATCTCCGGCGCGAGCTCGACCGCCTGCGCCGGCCTGCCCTTCCTGACGCCCGGCCCCGGCGCAATTGCGCCGCTTGGCGATGAAGTAGGTTCCTCGGTGTCGAGTCCTTTCGTCCCGACCAACCAAAGAGCCGAGCGGCGGGAGATTCCCGGCCCTGGAGATCGTCCGCCTGGAGCGCCTTCGTGCCCGCGAAGCCCCCAATAATCGGTGCCTTCGTCGCTCGCCCTCTCGTGCTCGGACGGGCCCACCCTACGCCGCTAATGGCCCAGCGGCTCCCAAAGCACGTGCGCCACCGTTGCGCCACGCCCCGACTGATTTCGTGCTCAGGAAGCCCACATGCTTCGGGAGCGACGGTCTGGAGAGTAGCCTACAGCGCTCGAAGGGAGCCATCCGGCGTGCCACAGGGCTACCTGAATTGCTGTTGATGGCTCAGGCAACGGTCACAATCGCACGGCGGAGGCGTCTCACCCGCGGCCCAGGCCTCATCGAAGGAGTCGCTAGTGCGCGTGCTCGCCCTGGTGCTCACGTCGGTCGCACTCGCCCTGCTGCTCGCGTCGGTCGTGCTCGTCGCAAGCCCGCCCGATCAAGCCCCTTCGGCCGCGCCGGTTCAGGTCATCGTGTCGCCCAGACCGTCGATTGCCGCCCCGTCGTCATCGACCGCGGCGATCACGGTCCCCTCCCAGACGCTCTCGCCCACGCAGGCCCCAACCTCTGGGCCGTCCGCTGCCCCGATATCGACGCCTGTGGCACAGGCGCGCTTGACGTGGACCAAGCTGGGAACGATCGCCACCGGAGGTGGTGGCTCCGTCGACGGCGTGCGGAAGCTTCGTGACGGCTACGTCGCTTGGGGGACGTACGGGAGGAGTCGCAACGATGATCCGCCATTCGCGACATGGTTCTCGACGGACGGTCGCGCGTGGGAGCGGACTGTCCACGCCAAGTCGATCGTCCAATGCCCCGGCTGGGCAGCCCGACCGGACCTCGAGAGCGTGTACGACACGGCGTCGGACGGTCGCACGCTGGTCTTCACCGCGACCTTCCTCCTGCCAGACTCAGATGCCTGTGATCGTGCGTGGATGATCTCGCTCTCGACGACCGACGGGCGGACCTGGTCGCGCTCACAACCCTTCGGCCCGCCCCACGACGATCCAGCGTGGGCGATGTGGGCAGAGAGCGCGTGGGCGATCCCCGGTGGGTGGGAGACCTTGGTCAACGACGGCAGCGAAGTCGCCACGATTTGGAGGTCGCACGACCTCGCCACGTGGACGCAAATCGCTTCGCGACCAGCGAATGTGGAAGACGGGTCGGACTTCCAGATGCTTGATGCGGCGTCCGACGGGACTCGGCTGGGGGTCTCGACTCACAACACTGACGACGACGTGACGACGTCAACCATGCTGATCTCGACAGACGCCGTCGACTGGGAGCCCGTGCGAGTCCTCCCGAAGGGCTTCGGCGTCGTCAGCGTGCTGCCGCCGGCGGCGCCCGGCCGGCCGTGGCTCATCGCGATCGAGCGCGAGGGTCCCGAGGAGGCCCGGATCCTGGTCTCACGCGACCTAGTCGACTGGAAGAGCGTGACGATGGCAAAGCCGGGGATCTCAGGCCTGACCGACGCCGGGGCGGGGTGGGTCGCGGTCGGCTTCTGGCCACAGCGAGATACAGGTTGCGGCGACTCGTGCCGTCCCGAGCGCCCATCGCTATACACGTTGCGAGAAGGGCAATCGTGGGTCAACCATCCCGGCTCGATGCCCCCAGGGGGCACGAGCCTCCTCAGTGCCGTGGGCGACGGGGAGGTACTAGCTGCGGGCAACTTCAATGTGAAGGGCAATGTCACGCTTTGGCGGCTCGAGGTCGGGAGCTGAGCCCGCCCGCGCACGGGCCGCGACACTCTCCGCGCTCCGCAAGAGCCTGCCCGCAAGCGCGCGAAGCGCACAATAATCGGCGCCTACCCCGCTAGACCGGTCGTGCTCGGGCCGACTGTCCCTACTCCGCTTACGCCCCAGCGGCTCCCAAAGCACGTGCGCCACCGTTGCGCCCCGACACGCACCGGAAAGCCCTACACCGCGCGCCTTGCAGGACGAGCGCCCGACACAACCTCGCTTCGTGACCAAGGACTCTCGTTGGCGACGCGCGTTGCAATCACGATCCTGGGCGGCGTGGCATCACACGACTCGACACAGTGCGGCGCGATTCGCGTCTCAACGAGGGCGCTCGGAGGGAGTCGAACATGCGGATGGGTCGGTTGCGGCTTGGGATGGTCGCGCTCTCGTGCGTGTGGCTCCTGGCGCCGGCGGTCGCACCGGCGCCCGTCGTCGCCTCGGCGCCCGTCGTCGCCTCGTTGCCTGTCGGTGCCTCGTTGCCTGTCGGTGCCTCGTTGCCCGCCGGTTCCTCGGTCCCGCTCGCGCCCGGGCTGGCGGCGCAGATCGCGGTCATGGGAAGCCACGCCTGCGCCGTAATGGTCGATGGCTCCGTGCGCTGCTGGGGGAGCAACGGCAGCGGCGAGCTGGGTGACGGGACCCGGGTCGATCGCAGCGTCCCGGTCGCGGTCGCGGGGCTCGGCGATGTGCTCCAAGTGGCAGGGGGCTGGGAACAGACATGTGCCCGCCTTGCCGACCGCAGCGTCCGCTGCTGGGGCGATAACGGGCAGGGTCAATTGGGCGACGGCACGACGACGCGGCGCGCGGCGCCCGTCCTGGTTCACGGGATCACCGATGCGGTCGACATCGCGGGAGACGGCTGGCACGAGTGCGCCGTGCTCAGCGACGGGTCGATCCGCTGCTGGGGTTCGAATGGGTCAGGCGAGCTTGGCGACGGCACACGGGTCGATCGGCACGAGCCGGTTACGGTGAAGGGGATCACGACGGCCACGAGCGTCACGGCCGCCTCGGACAGCACCTGCGCGCTGCTGGCGGACGGCACGGCGCGCTGTTGGGGCCTTAACGAACACGGGCAACTCGGAAATGACACGACGACCGACAGCACCACGCCGGTCGCGGTCACCGGGCTTGCCGACGCCGTGACGATCGGGGCGCTCGGGGCGTTTGAGGCCGCATGTGCGCTCCTCGACGACGGGACGGTAACGTGCTGGGGCTCCGACGAGGAGGGCCAGCTGGGCGACGGGAAGACGACGGACCGCCATGTGCCAAGCCCGGTGCCCGGGATCACGGACGCGCTTGCGCTATCGCCGGGCGCTGGCACCTGCGTCGTGCGGGCATCTCGATCGGCCACCTGCTGGGGCTTCTTCGGGCAGGTGAATGGACGCCCGGCGCAGGTGCCCGGGATCACGACTGCCACGGCGATCGCCGCATCCGACAACGACGCCTGCGTCCTCCTTGGCGACGGCTCCCTCCGATGCTGGGGCGCGAATGCGTCAGGCGAGCTCGGGTCGGGCCTCGATGGCTGGGAACCGGTGGACGAGCCAGAGCCGGTCGTCGGGATCGGGGCGGAGGGGACCGATACCGACCAGCCGACGCGTCCGGGCCGGCCAACGGTCGTGATCCGCGTCGGCGCGACGTTGCGGGGCCGGAGCGTCCCGGTCATCGTCCGATGGACAGGCTCGAGCGACGCCGGTTCGGGCCTGGCAACACCGGCATACGACGTCGAGTCCTACACGCCCGACTTCGTCGCGCCATGGGGACCCGACGCGCGAACATCCGCGACCTCTGCGGTCACCACGCTCTATGCGGGAACCGGGACCGACTGGCGGGTGCGCGTCGTCGCCCGTGACGCCGTAGGCCACGCCAACACAAGCCGACCCGCGCCGCAGCGGCGATACACCCTGCTCCAGGAAACGAGCCGCTCGGTGATCGTCACCCACGGCTGGCACTGGGTCCATCGGGACGCGTGCTCCGGCCGGGCAACGCGGACCTCGAGACGGGCCGGCGCTGCCGGCTGGTACACGTTCACCGGCCGCGGCATCGCGCTCGTGACCACGACCGGTCCTACACGCGGCAAGGTCCGGATCTATATCGACGGTCGGCGGCGCGTCACGGTCGACCTGTGGCGCCCTTTGACCACCTACCGCACCGTCGCCTGGGCGGCGACGTGGTGGAAGCACTCCACGCATACCGTTCGCGTGGTGGTCGTCGGAACGCTGGGGCGGCCGAGGGTCGACCTCGACGCGTTAGTGGTCACCAGGTGACTGCCACAACACGGATTCCTGCGGGCGAGTCAATGCACACGCTCTCCACTCCGAGCCCGTCGACGCGCACGAACAGGGCCTGCGCCAGGAACTTACGGTCTTCCGGTCCACACGCATCGAAGAGGCGCAGGTCGGCCGCGAGCGACGACTCGGCGCGCCTGAGAGCCTATTCGTCCTCGATGCTGAACGAGCCGACAAATCCCGCCATGTCGACCGGGCAGCGGTGGGTGTCGGTGCCCCCCAGACCATAGAGCCGGTCGCCAACGATCACGAAGCGAAGGCACACATATCCGTTGGCGTTGGTTTCAACTGCATCCAGGGCAAAATGAGTACCAACCTTCGTCGCCGATCGGCCGACCGGGTCAGCATTGAACAGGCGCAAGTAGCCATCTGCTGCCGCTTCGAGGACGACAGCCGGATCCTTGCCGCCCAATACCCCATGCGCGTGGTCAGTCGCGACGATGGCGTAAGAGATGTCGCGATCCTTCGACGCCCATTCGTAGACGGCCGTTGAGGTGGATCCATCCGGTCCGGTGGTCACATCTGGACCACTCCCCGTCGGTTGCGCCGGAAAGGCGACGCTGAACTTCCCGCCCGGGTCCACGAATGTCATCCAACCACCTGGAACACCCTGCAGCTCGCCGAAATAGGCAGCCCCCGGACCGCTCGGAAGGGGTCCCGGCGTTGACGACGCCGGCGGACCTGCTGAGGACATGGCAGAGAGGTACGTCGCACTCGAGTTGCCGTTCATGTCGAACCTCAGACGGAAGTGCTTGCCGCCAATATCCGTCTCGATGTACCCGTCACGCTGGGCGTCGGGGAGAGATGCCAGCAGCCAAGCCCTCGCCTGCGCCCCATCCGCACCGCCGAACAGGTTGATCATCGCACCGAGGAAGTCGGTAATGGTCTCGACCTTTACCGACTCGTACTCGAGGACTTCGGCGGTGGCGATATCGATGCGAGTCGGGTCGGGCCCCTGGGCGCCAGTCATCAGATCGCTACCGTCCGCGGCAGGGCCGTCACAGGACCACGCTTGTTTGGTGGGCTCGTCCCCGGAGAAACCACCCGAGGACTCGCTGCAGGACAGACCACGCGCCTCGGATTCTGCCGTCAGCGTTCTGGCATCCACGCCGGAGAGGAATCCGCTATCGGACGTGATGGGAGCAGGCGAAGCTGGGGCATTCGCGCCTGGGGTGGGCGACGGGTTCGGGGTAGCGGTCGCCGTGTTGAGCTGGACCGTGCCACCACAGGCCGAGACGAAAGAGGCGATCGCGAGAAGCCCCTTCACGCCGACGAAAGGCCTCATCGAAATCGCTCCCGCTCGTATGCCAGCCTGCCCGGGTGGGCAGTGCCGGGTTCGACGCCCTCGGGGCCCCGATGTTACGCGCTGGCACGCGGTGCCCAGGCTCCGACCAGCCCGACCCACGTCTCCCCAGGTCGCATCGTAGCCGAGAGAGGCCGTATGACGCCCACCGTGCGCCACGCCGCGATCGGTCCTGGAGCCTAGCCCAGACTGCGCCATCAGCCGGCGGCCGGGCCGGGTCTCGTTTCCGGCGCCCGAAGCATCACGCCGCACGAGCGATGCCACAATCGTGCAGGCCACGCGTCAGAGCCGCTGCAGGGACCATTGGTATCCCCTTCTGCGATCGAACGAGCGGAGGCACCGGCATGGCACGGACCCACGCGATCTTCGTCGTCGTAGGCGCCGTCGTCGCGGCCGGCTGCGCCGACACCACGGTCGTTCCCTCTCTCGACACGGCAGTGACGAGTCTGCTGGTATCGGCGCGCGGCTACGGCGCCGTCGGTGCCGAGGGGACCACGTATGACGGCGTACCGCACGAACCCTGGGTGAGCGACGACGGAGTCTCCTGGCCGAAGGTGCCGCAGGCTGCGACGCCCCGGTTCGACTATGGTCCGGGCCTCGTCGCGAACGGACCGGCGGATGTCATCGGCATCAGCTCGTCCCAGGGCGAGGGCGAGCTCGTCGTTTGGCGGCTCCGCCGAGTGCCGCACTGCTGCCACACGGATCGATGAAGCGCGTCTCACCGCCGTGGATCCGCTGAGCGCGCCCCTCGAGCCGGTCGATTCCGCAAGCGCGACCCGCGCGGCACTGGTGGACGCGGCTGTCGTCGCCGCCTGGACCGCTCACCACGCTGAGGTGTACGCGTTCCTCATCCGGACCACCCGCAGCCCCGAGGTTGCCGAGGACCTTCTCTCCGAGACCTTCCTGCGCCTGACGACAGAGTCTCGGGCAGGCCGCGCGCCGGAAAACACCCGGGCATGGCTGTACCGGGTCGGCGCCAACCTCGCGGTCAGCCGCGGCCGGCGCATCTCCGCCGCCATCCGAGGGATCGCCAAGCTGCGGAGCACGGAAGAACAGACGACGACGTCGTTCACCCCGGAGGCGAGCTTTCTCCAGCGCGAGGGCCGCGCCGGCCTGACCGCCGCGCTCGCGGACCTCGCGCCCGACGCCCGGGCGGCGCTCCTCATGTCGAGCGAGGGCTTCTCCGGCGTTGAGATCGCGGCGGCCATCGGCCGCAGCGAGACCGCCACACGAACCCTGCTGTGCCGGACCCGCGTCCGGGTCAGGCAGCGCCTCGAAGAGGCGGAGGCCGCGCGATGACGTCCCACACCCCGTTCCTCGAGCTTGCCGCCGCCGCGATCGACTTCCGGCTCTCCCCGTCCGAGCGCCACGACCTCGAGCAGCACCTCGAAGGCTGCCAGGCCTGCGCACGCTCGGTCGCCGGGATCCGAGGTGACGCCGAGGCGATGGGGCACCTGCCGCAGGTCGTCCTCCCGGAGCGCCGCGGGCTGGAGATCCTCGACGCAGCCCTGCACCCGGCTGACGCCCGGCACCAGCTCCGGCTGGTTCTCGTCGCCACCCTGCTGACCCTGCTTGCGCTGGGCTCGTTGGCCGTCGGCGCGGAGCTGGTCCGCCGCACGGACGAAGACCGCCTCGTCGTGGTGCCGGTTCCGACGACGAGCACGGCGCCGGACGCGAGCGAGCCGTCCAAGACCGCGGTCCCTGGCCCCTCCGCCGCACCAGGCCTGCCGGACGGGCTGATCGCTTACACCGGCGTCGAGAGTGGCCAGCACGTGATCCGGACGGTCCGCCCGGATGGGAGTGCGGCCCGCACCATCGCCGAGGGCGAGTCGCCCGCCTGGTCGCCCGACGGGACGATGCTCGCCTTCCAGTGCCCGCCCGACGTCGTGCCGGCCGAACCGCCCGCCTCGGACATCTGCGTCGCGAACGCGGACGGCTCCAATCGGAGGGTGGTTGTCACCGGCGCGATGAAGCCATCGTGGTCGCCGGACGGCACGCGTCTCCTGTTCGGTCGGTCTGTGATCGACGCCGGTGACACGTGGGTCGTGAACGTCGATGGGTCCGCGGTACGTTCGCTGGGCGGCGGTACCGGCGCCTGGTCGCCGGACGGCGAATGGATCCTGCTGCTGGGTGCCTCGGGCGCCGAGCCGGACGCGACGATCCTGCACCCGGACGGCACCGGTGTACGACACCTGGGCATGTGCCAGGACGCTGCCTGGAGCCTGGATAGCACGAAGCTGGCCTGTATCGAGCTGCAGGGCACCGAGGGCACGATGCGTACGATTAGCGTCATCGACGGTTCGGAGCATGTGTTCAGCGAGGACGCCAAGCTCGCCAGGCCGACATGGCTGTCCGACCGGCGCATGGTCATGACGATGACCGGAACCGGAGGCCCCGCGGTCGAGGCCGGCGACCACCTGTACCTGGTGGACTTCCAGACGGGCGACAGCAGCAGCCTCCTGGACGACACGGCAACGGTGACATCGGTGGCACCGGGAGCGACCTGGCTCGCCGTGACTGTCGGTACCAACGGGACGAGCAACATCCGGCTTGTCTCAATCGACGGTGAAGAGCGCACGCTGACCTCCGACGGCACGTCAATGGACGCCATGTGGCAGCCCAGCGCGGCGACCGCCGACTCCTCGCCCGCTCCGGCGGCATCCGATCCGTTCTCGAGCCTCTACTTCCAGCCCGTTCGAGTGGGCTCCGACGACGTCGCCTGGGCCACGACGAGGGAGGGGCTGTACCGCACCTCGGACGGCGGGGCGACCTGGACGAAGGTTGAGGGACCCGCGGCCAACGCAACCGTGAGCGTGGCGCCCGATGCCGAAACCCTGTTCCTCGTCACCCAGGAGCCCGGCTCCGCGGTCTGGGTGACGCGGGACGCCGGCCAATCGTGGGCCGAGGTCGGGTTCCCGCTCGAGGATGGCTCGACGATGCCCGCGCTCCTCTTCCCGTCACCCGAGCACGGGTTCGCGAGGTTCGGCGGAGGCAAGCAGCCCGGGGTGCGCATCTATGAGACGACAGACGGCGGCAGGAGTTGGGCGGGCCCGGTTGTGCGGGACGGCCCGGAGGGTGGCATGGCGCAGGGAGGGATGGCCGCCATCCCCGGGTATGAGAAGGGCGTCCTGTGGCGCAGCAACGGCAAGGCGGACAACGAGCCCTTCGACAACCGGCTCAAGTACTCCGTCGATGGCGGTGCGACCTGGCAGGAAGGTCAATTCCCGACGGGCTCAAAGTCCCCGAAGAACGACCTCAAGGTTGTGGACGGGCTGTGGGCCGACGGAACGGGGCGCGTCGTGCTCGCCATGAGCCTCGGGGACGGACCCAGCTCTACGTGAGCGATGACGGCGCGCTGTCCTGGCGCTTCGTCCGGAGCTGGCCGAGCTTCCTGAGCGGCAACACCGGCGTCGGCTACCACGTCGCACTGCTCTCGGGCGACGAGTGGGTCCTCGTCGCGCAGGACGGCTCTGGCTCCTGGTCAACCCGCGACGGTGGCACCAGCTGGCGGAATGTATCCGGCACACCTACGGCGCTGCTGGATGAGATCTACGTGGCATCCGCCGATCGCTTCTACGCCGTCCACCGCTGCGATCTCCGCCGCACGGTTACGAGCGAGCCCGATGCCGAATGCAGCTGGCCCGTCGTCAACACCGACCTCCTCGTGACGACGGACGGCGGCCGCACGTGGACCAAGGTGGCGAACTGATCGAGGTCTGGGCCGAACCCCTCCAGCCGAGTCCGCCAAGCCCGCGAAGCCCCTAATAATCGGTGCCTTCGCCGCTCACCCGCTCATGCTCGGGCACCCACCCTAGGCCGCTTAGGCCCCAGCGGCTCCCAAAGCACGTGCGCCACCGTTGCGCCACGCCCCGACGGGGTTGCTGCCCAGGATCGCATGTGCTGTCCGAGCAACCCCCAGAAGCCTAGCCTACAGCGCTCGACACACGCCGCGGAGGCGCTCGCCAGATCTCGAAGGAGGGGGGTTCACTGCCGGGCCCCCCAGTCCACGAGGCCTACCGATCTGTCGCAAGCACGCGCGGTTGCGATCGCCAGCTCAGCCGCCGGAACCCACCTCGCGTGCCTCGTCCGTCGCCATCCACGACTCGAGCACGCGGCGGTGGCGCTCTTCGAGCTTGATCAGCGTGCGCTTCGAGCGGAGCAGGTCGCTCGCCTCGTCGAAGGTCATCCCGCGCTCCCGCATGAGGTACGCCGCGAGGACGGTCGCCGACCGTCCCCGCCCCTTGGCGCAGTGGATCAGCACCGTGCGGCCGTCGGCCAGCTGCGCGTCGATCCAGGCCACGGCGTCGGTCAGGACCTCCGGCCCCGGGACCGTGACGTCGGGCACGCTGTACTGGCGGTGGGTGATGCCGTGCGACTCGAAGAAGCCGGCATCGGCGATCCGCTCGGCACGCAGGTCCACGACCGCCGTGATCCCGAAGGCGACCAGCGCCTCGAAGTCCCGCCCGTACGTGGGCGCGCCGCCCACCCACAGGTGCGGCGTGACCTGCGAGAACCAGGCGTGGCCCTGGAGCCGCTCGTAGTTGAAGCGGATCGCGGGGTAAAGGCGGTCGAACCCGCGATGGAGCAGTCCGAGTCGCGGCGTGCGGTCAGGGGACGACAACGGACAGCGCCCCGCGGGCGACCTCGATGCTGATCGGCGTCCGCCCGATGTACTCGCCGTCGGTCCAGACGGGCTGGTCCGGCGTGGTCTCGAGCCGCAGGGTCCGGCACTGGCGCACGTATCGGGACGCGCTCGCCGTGTGGAGGTCGAGGAAGCGCGACGCCGCCGCGAGGATCGTGTCGTGCGCGTGCCCATCGATCGCGAAGGCGTCGAGCAGGCCGTCGTCCACGGCATACCCGTGGGTGATGCGAAGGCCGGTGCCCATCATCCCCGAGTTCACGACATAGACCCTCGAGGCCTGGAACTCCGACGGCTCACCGTCCACCTCGGCGCGGTACAGGACCTCCTTCGCAGGCCCCCGCTGCGCCAGGTTGACCGCGTAGGCGAACACCCCGTAACGGTCCTTCAGCTCGCGGCTCGTCTGCTCCTCGGGCTCGACGCCGACATACAGTCGCTGGACGAAGTACCGGTCCGGGACCTTGGCGTCCGCGACCTCGGAGCAGCCGGCCCACGTCGATCGAGCGAACGCGGGCGCTGGTGCACAGGGCCTCCGTCGCCTCGCGCAGCGAGCCCGGCACGCCCATCTCGCGCGCGAAGCCGTTTCCGGTCCCGCCGGGCAGGATCCCCATCCGAGCCGGGCTCCGGCCTGCAGCTGCAGCCTCGAGGACGGCGTTCGCGATCTCGTGCTGCGTCCCATCGCCGCCGTAGCCGACCACGAGGTCCACGCCATCGGCGAGCGCCGCCTTCGCCTGGACGGCCGCATCGCCGTATTGCTTGGTGATGCTCACGTCCCAGTCCACGCCGTGCTGGTGAAACACGTCGTTGAGCGTGTTGAGGATGGGTTCGTCCTTGCCCGACGCCGGGTTGATCACCACGTGGATGCGCCGGTACGGAGCATCCGCCATCACATACCTCCGATCCCTCCCGCCGCCGGACAGCTCGACGTGCACGACAGCCCGGATCGACCTGCGCGCATTGTCCAGCATCCGCCCCCGCCGTGAGATCCTTCGGATCGCAATCCCCGGAGTCGTGGCGCCTCCCGCCAAGTCGATCATGTGGCCCGAGACGTCGGGGCGGTTGCAACGAGGGACACCCACGAAGCCATGCACGGACGTCCGGACCCGAGCTGCGGGAGGCTTGCGATCGCGGCCCTCGTCGTGGCGATGGCAAGCGTCGCCTGTGGGGTGTCTGCCGCGTCACCGCAGGCGACGTCAACGGCGTGGCCGGGCGCGCCCGCCCCAGCGTCGACCGCTGTGCCGTCCGCCACCGCGCTGCCAACACCCGGCCCGAGCACGGGCGGCACTGCGGCCACGGTGCTCCTTGCGGCCGGCGACATCGGCCGCTGCGACTCGACTCACGACGATGCGACGGGTGCGCTGGCGGCGAGCCTGCCCGGCGTCATCGCGACGCTCGGTGACACCGCTTACGAGGATGGGACGACCGCCGAGCTCAACGACTGCTTCGGCGGATCGTGGGGCGCCGTCAAGGACCGGATCGGGTTCGCGGTGACCGGCAATCACGATGTCCACACGGATGGTGGCGCTCCCCTGGAGGCGTACTTGGGCAGCGCGGCCGCGCGCGACGGGCGAACCTGGTTCTCCGACGACCTGGGTGCCTGGCACGTCGTCGTCCTCGACGGGAACTGCGGCCTCCTCGGCCGGTCGCTGCAGCAGCGGGTCCGACCAGGCGAAGTGGCTCCGAGACGACCTCGCGGCGAGCAGCGAGCTGTGCACGGTCGCGCTGCTCCACCAGCCGCGGTTCAGCAGCGGCCAGCACGGCGACGATGGCGGGGTTCGACCGCTGTGGGATGCGCTATACGCGGGTGGCGCCGACCTCGTGCTCGACGGCCACGACCACGAGTACGAGCGCTTCGCCCCGCAGGACCCCGGCGGCACGGCAGACGCCGCGCGCGGCCTCGTAGAGATCGTCGCCGGCACCGGCGGTGCCGAACTCGAGGCGTTCAAGGATCCCCGTCCGAACTCCCTGGTCAGGATCAACGACACCTACGGGGTGCTGGAGCTCACGCTCCTCGCCGACTCATGGGCGTCCGCCTTCGTCGGCGTCGACGGGTCGGCTCACGACTTCGCGGCGGGCCCCTGCCACTGAGCGGGCTTGGTGGACGCTGCCCCGCTCACGCCCCGATCGGGGACCTGGGCGACACGGGCCGGGGCGGGGCGGGCGTCAGCGGCCCGACACCCGCCACGAGCATGCCTGGCCGTAGATGTCGACCCAGCCCATCCGGATCCGGCTCGTCGGGCCGCCGTCCGTGGGCACCAGCAGGAGCGCGCTCTTCGGCTGCTCCTCCGTCCCACCGTCCGCCACGACGACGGCAACCTCGGAGCCGTCCGGAGCCACGCAGCCGGGGACGACCGGGTCGAGCGCAGGATCGCCGATCGGGATCTCAGGGCGACCATCGACCGTGGCGACCCACATCCGGTTGTCCCGGACATACACGTAGCGATCGCCGTCCAGCCACATCGGGGAGGTGATTGCGCCAGGGAACAGGCCCGTGTCCGCGCTGGGGACGAGGCCGGTGACCAACGTCCGCTCCTGCCAGGCATCGCCGACTCGTTCCGCGAGGACGATGTCCTCGTGACCCAGCTCGCCGGACGGCTCGTCCTGCTGCGCGTACAGGAGTGCCATGTGGCCCGGCCGCCAGGCGAGGGCGACGTCCTGCGTGAGACGGACGCGCGAGGTGCTGACGATGCTGACGTCGTGGGACGCGACATCGACCACGTAGACGTACCCGCCGAGGCCGTCATCGCTTTGATCTTCGGGGACGGCGGCGAACGCGATCGTCGATCCGTCAGGCGACCAGGAGACGCGGCCGATCGCCCTTACTCCGGCTTCCGGCACGAGCATTGTCAGCGAGGTGCCGTCGGCACCGACGATGTAGAGACCAGGCTCACCACCCCCGGGGTAGTGGTAGCCGGCAAAGGCGATCAGCGAGCCATCGGGCGACCACGCGGCCGGATGCCCGGACGTCAGGTCGTCGACGACGGAGTGGAGGTTGGCTCCGTCGGCGTCCATGAGCTGCAGCCGGCCACGGCCGTCGTGCTGCGAGATGACCAGTCGCGTCCCGTCCGGTGACCAGACCGGATAGGCATCGTGCGGCCTCGGAGCCGTGATCCCCTCCGACGTCCCCGTCGTGGGGTCGACCACGAGGATCTGATCCGCTACGGCAACGGCGAGGAGTCCGGGGACCGGCGCCGGAGCCGTCGCCAGGCGTGACCCGACGATCGCGATGGCCGTGACCGCCACGCCGAGCAGGACGACCAGCAGGGCGAAGCGCACGACGGGGAGCTCCAGGGGTTGGGTACGGCCCGGCCACCACCGGGCGCCCGCTCCTGCGGCGCGTGCCTGCGCCGAGATCCGTCTCGGGTCGAACGCGCGCGCGCCTTCCTCCGCGTACGACCGCATGGCGCGCCGGACGTCGTCCTCGAAGTCAGGGGTGGTCTGCCGCTCACTCACGGTCCAGCTCCTTGCGCAACTGGGTGAGGACACGGGCGATCCGGGCGCGGGTCCCCGAGGCAGATCTGCCCCGGACCGCGGCGATCTCGAACGAGTCCAGGCCGATGACGAAGCGCATCGCCAGCAGCTCCCGGTCCTCCGGCTTCAACTGGGCGAGGGCATTCACCAGGTCAAGACGGCTGATGCCGGCAGTGGGATCGCCCGCCCCATCCGTCCCGGGCATGACGGCGATCTCGACGACTGATCGCCGGCGCTGGCGGCGCGCCAGCTGGCGCGCTTCGTTGGCGGCGATCGCGACCAGCCACGATCGGATGCGGTCCGGCTCACGGAGGTGTCCGAGCTTCCGCCAGGCGGTCTGCCATGCGAGCTGGGCCGCGTCCGACGCAACGTCGGCGTCCCCCGTGACGACGAACGCCACGCGGAGCATGTCCGCGTGGTACGCGGCGACGAGCCTCGTGAAGGCCGCCTCGTCGCCGGCGCGCGCCCCCGCCACCAGGAGATCGATGGCGGCGCTGTCCTCAGCCACGGCATTCATGGCGAGTTGATGCCTGGCGACGCAGGAAGTGATTCATCGTGGTGCTGAGCATCCAACCACATCGCGGCGTGACCCGGCCGAGGCCACCGCGTTTCGAGTCCTCGCTGCGCAGCGCTTCAGCGCCGTTGATATTCCCAGCCGACATCTGCGCCACATTCGCAACATGCGGTGCTCGATGCTCGTGGACGAATTGCGGGTCTCCCCGCCCCCGGACCGCGACGCGCTGGAGCGAAGGCATGCCATCGATCACGACACTGCTCCGTCTGGCCTCGCTGCCGGAGACACGGAGCCTCATCGGGCGGACCGCCACCTCAGGCTCGCTCAGGGACGTCGCCCAACGGGCGCGCACGGATCGGGTTGGCCTGCTCCGGGATCTCGCGGATCCGGCGCATGCCGTGCGGCGCACACGCGAGGCGATCGCCCACCCCGCGACCCATGAGCTGGCGAGAGCCGGCCTATTGTTCCTTCCCGGCCCCTACCGGCCGCTCGGCTGGGCGGCCGAATGGCTGGTGAGTCGCCACACCCCACGTCGACCCAAAGCCTGACCGCTCACGTTCGCCGCGAGCGGAGCGGTGGACGCCGATGATCCTCCGCGACGCCTTCTACGGACGCACCCGGTTCGAGGACTTCCAGCGCAGCCTGGGCATCGCGCGGAATGTGCTCGCGGTGCGGCTCGACCGGCTCGTGAGCGCCGGGGTCATGGAGCGGCGCCGGTACGAGGAGCACCCGCCTCGCGACGAGTACGTGCTGACCGAGATGGGTCGCGACCTGTTCCCCGTGATCGCCGCGCTGCTGGCGTGGGGTGATCGCTGGACGGCGGGCGAGAACGGGCCGCCCCTGCTGCTCGTCCACGAGACCTGCGGACGGCCCGCCGCTCTCGAGGCCATGTGTGATCAATGCGGCGAACCGATGACGGTCGACACGATCACGGCCGTCCCCGGTCCCGGCGCCTGATCCTGACGCCTGACCCTCACGCCGGCCCGTGGCGGGCCGGTGCCGATCAGCGAGTCTGGTCGACCTGGCGAAGTCGCTCGCCGGGCAGCGCTCGGGGCTGACCGCCCGCCCACGCCCCGCGCGGCTGATCGCCGCGACGATGCGCACCGGATCCTGCCGGAGCCTGACCGATCGTGCTGCCGGGGGTCGGCGCGCCGGCGGGTCGCTCGCCCGGTCGACGACGGTTGCGATGGCTGGGGGCGCCGCCATTCCTGGCCGGCTGTCCGCCGCGCTGCGGTTGGCCGCCGCGCTGGGGCTGTCCGCCGCGCTGGGGCTGGCCGGCGCGTCCGGATGGGGCGCCGTACCCGCCTGACGATGGGTGGCCGCGACCGGCGGGCCGGCCGCCTCGGACCGCCTGCTGCTCCGCGCGCTCGGCCGGCGTCGACCGCAGCCGGATCGGCTCCGGGCGGACGTTGCGATTGGGCTCGAAGCCCGGGATCGTCTCGGTCGAGATGGGACGTCGCAGGAGGGCCTGGATGTCCTGCAGCAGCGGCCGTTCGTCGACGCACACGAGCGAGATGGCTTCGCCGTCCTTGCCGGCACGGCCTGTTCGACCGATGCGGTGGACGTAATCCTCGGCCACCATCGGCAGCTCGTAGTTGACGACGTGGGGCAGTAGCTCGATGTCGAGGCCGCGGGCGGCGATGTCGGTGGCGACGAGGATGGCGACGCGTCCGGCCTTGAAGTCGCCGAGGGCGCGAACGCGCTGGGCCTGGCTCTTGTTGCCGTGGATCGCGGCCGCATTGATGCCGTCCTTGCCGAGCTGCTCGGCGAGGCGGTTGGCCCCGTGCTTGGTGCGCGTGAACACGAGCGCCTGGTCGATGCGGCCGGAGCCGATGAGGAAGCTCAGCAGCTCGCGCTTGCGCTCGCGGTCGACCGGGATCACGACCTGGTCGATCAGCTCCGTGGTCGAGTTGCGAGGCGTGACCTGAACACGGGCAGGCTCGTGGAGCAGGCCGGTGGCCAACGAGCGGACGTCGTCCGAGAAGGTCGCCGAGAACAGCAGGTTCTGGCGGCGCGGCGGCAGCAGCTCGAGGATCTTGCGGATGTCGCGAATGAAGCCCATGTCGAGCAGCCGGTCGGCCTCATCGAGCACGAGGATCTCGACCCGTGACAGGTCGATGGTGCGCTGGCCGACGTGGTCGAGCAGCCGGCCCGGCGTCGCGACGACGATCTCGGGGCCGGCTCGCAGCTTGGCTGCCTGGGGCTCGAAGCCGACGCCACCGTAGACGGTGGTCGACTTGATCGGGCGATGCTTGCCGTAGGTGCGGACGCTCTCCTCGACCTGGATCGCGAGCTCGCGGGTCGGAACCACGACAAGGACGCGGACCGGCGGCCGGGACGTGACCGGTGCCGACCGGCGGCCCTGCTGCGACGGCAGGTTGCGAGGCGGTTGGCCCGGCGCGCGGGTCTCGTGGAGGATCTGGATGATCGGCAGCACGAACGCGGCGGTCTTGCCGGTGCCGGTCTGCGCGCCGGCGAGGAGGTCGCGTCGCTCGAGGACGATCGGGATCGCCTCGTGCTGGACCGGGGTGGGCTCCGTATAGCCTTCGTCGGCGACGGCGCGGAGCAGCTCGGGCGCAAGCCCGAGGGTATCGAATGACATGAAGGAAAAACGCTCCTGACGGGGCCCATCCCGCACGCTGCGGGGCCCGGTCTGGGCGCTGGTGTGAGGATCGGGATCGGACGGTCGGATGGACCGGGGGCGCTGACCGGCGCGCCCATCGAGCACGAGACTGAACACACTGTACCGTAACTGGGCCGGTCTCGCTCGGCGATTCGGCTCGCCGGTCCAGCACCGCCCCTCGCGGCGGCTGGGCCCTAGTTGCGGCTGGCGTTCCTGGGATGCACCCGCCGGGGGGTCGGCCGGTGGTCCGGCGGCTGCAGGTCGAAGCCCTTCGCGACGAGCTCGGTGTAGCCGGCGATCTTCCTGTCGACCAGGTCGAGCGCAACCCGCAGCTCGGTCAGCTCGGCCTCGATCCGATCCTTGTGCGCCTCGAGCAGGCTGAGCCGTTCGGCCGCCGTGTGCTCGCCCTCCTGGACCAGCTCCGCGTACCGGTGGAGGTCCTCGAGGGGCATGCCAGTTGCACGCAGGCACTGGACGAGCTTGATCCAGCCCATGTCGTCATCGGTGAACCGTCGATGTCCGCTGTCGGACCGGCCGATCCCGGGCAGGATCCCGATCCGCTCGTAGTAGCGGAGGGTGTCGGCGCTCAGGCCGGTCTCCGCGGCGGCGCGTTGGATGGTTCGGGTCATCGTCATGTCCTGAACCTACAACTTGGAGTCCACTCCAAGTCAAGGGGTCGCCGCGATGTTCCCGGTCGCACCGGCCGTCGCGAACATCAGGGCTTGACTTGGAGTTCGCTCCAAGGGGCAGGCTGGCCCGCGACAACCCCCGACGAGGCCGGATCGGACCCTGGACCCGTACCGGCCGCCAGCCCGGAGCCCGCTCATGTTCGCCATCACCACTCCCGCCGACATCGCCCTCCTCGGCGCCGCGATCGCCGCGATGGTCAGCGCCATCCGGCTGATCGCGGGCGACGAGCCCGTCGACCTGGCCGCGCTGATCGGGGCGGCGGCGCCCATGCCCTGGCCGCGCGGCGTTCAGGAGGAAGAGCCCCATCCCTGGCGGTTCGAGCTCCTCGACCGGCGCCCGAAGCCCGTCGCCCCGAGCGTCGACCCGGGTTGCGCGACAGGCCTGGCGACGCACCCGGCGCCTGCCGGCCAAGCGACCGGCTGAGACACGGGACCTGCGTGCCCAGCTCGTCCGTTTCGGAACCCGCTCGGCCGACCCCAATCGCCGATCGCGTTTGACCGATGCGATCAACCCTTGGCAGGATTCCCCTTCCCGCTGCCCGGCGCCGATCGAAGCGCCAATGCCACGCGTGACCGGAACGATCGGAGGATCCCGCTATCGCAACCTCGACAACGCTCGCCGGCCCAACGGTCATCGCCTCGTCGCCGCGCTCGCAGGCGATCGTCGCGGAAGGCCTGGTCAAGGTCTACCGCACCCGGAAGCACGAGGTCCGAGCGCTCGACGGCGTCGATCTCGTCGTCGAGGAGGGCACCGTCCTCGGCCTGCTCGGTCCGAACGGCGCCGGCAAGACGACCACCGTCCGCATCCTCGCCACGCTGCTCCGGGCCGATGCGGGCCGGGCGACCGTGGCGGGCTACGACGTCCGGACGCAGTCGGACGCCATCCGGCGCGTCATCGGCCTGTCCGGTCAGTACGCCGCCGTCGACGAGAACCTGACCGGCCGCGAGAACCTGTGGCTGTTCGGCCGCCTGTACCACCTCTCGTCGCCCGAGGCGCGCAGGCGCGCGAATGAGCTGCTCGAGCAGTTCGAGCTCACGGAGGCCGGCGACCGGGTGGTCAAGACGTATTCGGGCGGCATGCGACGGCGCCTCGACCTCGGCGCCGCGCTGATCGGACGCCCGCGCCTGTTGATCCTCGACGAGCCGACGACCGGCCTCGACCCCCGCAGCCGGATCGGGATGTGGGACGTGATTCGCAACCTCGTCCGCGAGGGGACGACCCTGCTGCTGACGACCCAGTACCTCGAGGAAGCCGACGAGCTGGCCGACACGATCGCCGTCGTCGACCACGGCAGGATCATCGCCCGCGGCACGGCCGACGAGCTCAAGTCCCAGCTCGGCGGCGAGCGGATCGAGGTGATCGTCCACCGCCGGGATGACCTCCAGCGTGCCACCGCGATCCTTGCCGCCTGCGGCAGCGGGGAGGTCGCCCTGGACGAGCACACCCGCGAGCTCAGCGTCCATGCGGAGGGCGGCGCGAGGGCGCTCGTCCAGGTCCTGCGCGACCTCGACGACGCGGGGATCGCCATCGATGACATCGGCCTTCGTCGCCCGACGCTCGACGACGTGTTCCTCGCCCTGACCGGGCACGCCGCTGAACCCACCGCGGACGAGGAGCCGGAACGGACGCAGGGCGACGGGAGGGCGGCATGACCGCCGTCGCACGGACCTCGCCGGGGCTGGGCCGTCGCCAGCGCATCGCCAGCGCCACGACCGACAGCCTGCTCATCGGCTGGCGGAACCTGAAGCGGATCCCGCGGATCCCGGAGCTCGCGATCTTCGCGATCCTGCAGTCGATCATGTTCGTGCTGCTGTTCGCGTTCGTGTTCGGCGGCGCGATCGTGATCCCCGGTGGCGGCGAGTACAAGTCGTTCCTGATGCCCGGGATCTTCGCCCAGACGATCGTGTTCGCGGCAGGCACGACGGCCATCGGGATGACCGACGACGTCGCCAAGGGGATCGTCGACCGATTCCGGTCGCTGCCGATCGCCCATTCGGCGGTGCTGACCGGCCGGACGTTCGCCGACGTGATCTACAACGCCGGCATCCTGTGCGTGCTCATGGCGACCGGCTTCGTCATCGGGTGGCGCGTGGACACCGGGCTCGGGTCGCTGATCGCCGGCTTCGGGCTGCTGCTGCTGTTCGCCTACGCGATGGTGTGGATGGGCGTGTTCCTCGGTCTCAACGTGCCCACGGTCGAGGTGGGCCAGCAGGTGATCTTCACGGTCCTGTTCCCGATCACCTTCATCTCCACCGCGTTCGTGCCGCTCCAGTCACTTCCGACGTGGCTGCAGCCGTTCGCCGAGTGGAACCCGACCAGCACGCTCACCAACTCCTTGCGCGACCTGTGGGGCAACCCGAACCCGAGCACCTCGACGAGCCTGGCAACGACCGAGCCGATCCTCGTGACGCTCGTCTGGGTGGTGATCTTCATCGCGGTGTTCGCGCCGCTCAGCGTCCGAAAGTTCCGCTCGATCGACCGCTGATCGGGCGCGGGTCAGTCAGGCCCGGCTGGCCGAGCCGGGCCGTGCCTGGACGCGCTTCGCGGCAGCGGGCGCGTCGTGGGCGGCGAGCGATGCCTTAGGTCCTGGGGCGGAGCCGCGCCCGAGGATTCGGAGATGGTGGCCGGTGGCCATCTCCGTGTCGCTCAGCCTGACCCGGTGCTGCGCGCCAGGCGCGTTCGCCGATCCGGTGCTGGGGTGTCGGGTGTTCATCGCCGTTCTAGTCCAGGACGAACCAGGAGACCACGGCGCTCGACTTGAGCGACGTGTTCAGGTAGATCGTGAACTTGCCCGACGCCGCGACGACGGCCCGGACCCAGCGCCCCGTCTCGCTCGTCGCGAGCACCGCGAACACCATGCTGCTGGTCGTGACGCCCGAGAGCGTGACGGCGACGCTCGACTTGCCGGATCCGATCGACTTGCGGCCTGACCGGCTGAGGTGCACCTTGCCGTCGACCTGGAGTGCCCGCGCCGCGTTGCTGTTCGTCCAGGCGTAGACCCCGACGCTGCCGGTCCCGCCGGTGGCGTACCCGGCCACGCCGACATACCCGTATCCCTCGACGCCGTAGCCACCGGTTCCATACACGCCCGTGTCGGGACTGTCGCCCCAGACGCCGGTGCCGTAGGTATTCACGCCGTCGCCCTGGGGCGCGAAGCCGAACACGCCGGTGTTGGTGACGAACGAGGGCTCGAACGGCGGATCCCATCCGGTGACCTCGAGAGATGCTCCACGCGAACACCCCTGCGCCGCCCGTGGACGTCCCTTCGACGCCATAGCCGTAGCCGGTCCCGGTCGCATGGCCGGCCAGCGCCGTGCTGTCCGCGCCCGAGTCGGTGAGCGTCGTCGTGGCCGTCGACGCGTTGTCGGTACCCAGCTGCACGTCATCAGCGTCGTGCGCCGCGACGACCGCGGGCAGGGCCGCGCTCGCTGCGAGAGCACCGGCTGCGCCGGCGGCGGCGGCCAGCAGGGCGCGTCGGGAGCGCGGAACGGAACCCTGATCAGCCATCGATCCTCCCCTCTCGTTGTCCGGCGGCGACGCACCGCGGACGAGATTGTGCATCGCCGACGACCCGACGGTGACTCCGATCCGTTGCCATCATCGGGCGGTTACAGCCCGAGGGAGCGCAGGACCGGCGCCATGCGTCGCGCCGCGCGCGAACGATGCGAGATCGCGTTCTTCGCCTCGGCCGACCACTCCCCGAGCGTCCGGCCACCGGGCGGCTCGGGGTAGGGCTCGAAGATCGGGTCGTAGCCGAACCCGCCGTCGCCCCTGGGCGCGAGCGCGATGCGGCCGCGGCAGGTGCCGCGTCGGACGATGGACGAGAGACCGCCGCGCGGGCCCGCGTCGGACGGCATCGCGAGCGCGAGCACGCACACGTAGCGGGCGCCACGGCGGCCGGGCGGCAGGGTCCCGAGCTCGCTCAGCAGCTTGGCATTGTTCGCCTCGTCGGTCGCGTCCGGGCCCGCGTAGCGCCGAGTGCGAACCCCCGGGCCGCCATGGAGGGCGTCGACCTCGAGGCCGGAGTCGTCGGCGAGCGTCGGCAGGCCCGAGCGTCGCGCATAGAAGCGCGCCTTCAGGCGGGCGTTGGTCTCGAACGTCTCGCCGGTCTCCTCGGGTTCGTCGGGGATGCCGACGTCGTCGGGTGAGACAAGCTCGATGTCCGGGCCGACCTCGAGCAGCTGGCGCAGCTCGCGCAGCTTGTGCCGTGAGCGCGTCGCGACGAGCAGCCGTCGCCTGGTTGGCGTCACCTCAGGCTTCGCCGTGCTCGGTGGACGGGCGCGTTCGTGCCGCGACGGCCGCCTCGCACAGGGGCACTGGGACGTGTTGTTCGCGCTTTGGCGCAGCAACGTGGCCGATCGGCGGTCATTCGGGCGATCTGCGCCGATCCTGGGCAGGTGAGGAGCGTCATCGCGACGATCCGTGCCGGTGTGCCACTCCGCGTGGCAAGGGCGGCGCCACGAGGCTGGTCACGATCCCAAGCCTAGCGGCGGACGGTTGCCAACGCCGCCGTCTGCGCCTCGAACAGGCGTCCGAGCCCGCTGCCCGCGAGGTCCAGCAGCTCGTCGAGCGCCGCCCGGTCGAACGGCTTGCCCTCGGCCGTGCCCTGCAGCTCGACGTACGCCCCGGCATCCGTGCCCACGACGTTGAAGTCGACGTCCGCCCGCGAGTCCTCGGAGTAGTCGAGGTCGAGCATCCGCACGCCGTCGATGATCCCGACCGACACCGCGGCGACGTGGCCGACGAGATGGCGGTCCATCCCGTAGGTGATCAGCGCGGCGGCGAGCGCGACGTAGCCACCCGTGATGGACGCCGTGCGGGTGCCGCCGTCGGCGACGATCACGTCGCAGTCGACGGTGACGGTCCGCTCGCCGAGACGCGTCAGGTCGACGACGCCGCGCAGCGACCGTCCGACGAGCCGCTGGATCTCGTGCGTCCGGCCGCCGATCTTGCCCTTGGCCGCCTCCCGTTCGGAGCGTTCGGCCGTCGCGCGGGGCAGCATCTCGTACGTTCCCGTGACCCAGCCCGTGCCCTTGCCACGGAGATGCGGCGGGACGCGATCCTCGATGGTCGCGGCGCACAGCACCTGGGTGTCGCCGAACCGGATCATGCACGAGCCCTCGGCCCACTTCTGGACGCCCAGCGTGATCTCGATCGGACGCAGGTCGGTGGGCGCACGCCCGTCCGCGCGCACGTGGCCGACGGGCGGCTTGTTGCCGATGCTCATGTCCTTGCCTCCCTGCGCTCGTCGGCCTTGGCGGCGTCCCAGAGCGCGTCCAACTCCTCGAATGACAGGTCCCGCAGCGCGACGTTGCGTGCGGCCGCGGCGAGCTCCACGTGCCGGAACCGGCGGCGGAACTTCTCGTTGGCGGCGCGCAGCGCGCCCTCGACCTCGATGTCCGTCTTGCGGCCGACGTTGACGAGCACGAACAGCAGGTCGCCCAGCTCCTCGGCCCGGTGGGCCGCGTCTTCGGCCTCGACCAGCTCGCCGACCTCCTCGCGGACCTTGTCCAGGACCCCGTCGATCGACGGCCAGTCGTAGCCGAGATTGGCGGCGCGCTCCTGCATCTCCTGGCTCGCAGCGAGCGCCGGCAATGCGCGGCTGATGCCGTCGAGCGCGCTCTTTGCGGGACCGCCGACGCCCTCGCCCGACGCGGCTTCGGCACGCTCGCCCGCCTTGATCCGCTCCCACTGGCGGTTCACGTCCGACGCGGTGCGTGCCTCCGCATCGCCGAACACGTGCGGGTGCCGGCGCACGATCTTGGACGCGAGCGCGGTCCAGACATCGGTCATGTCGAACACGCCCGCCTCCGCCGCGAGCTGGGCGTGGAGGACGACCTGGAGGAGCAGGTCGCCCAGCTCGCCCGCGAGCTCCGGGGTGGCGGCGCCCGCCTCGAGCGCGTCGTAGACCTCGTACGCCTCCTCGAGCAGGTGGTTGCGCAGCGAGGCGTGGGTCTGCTCCCGATCCCAGGGACAGCCATCGGGCTCGCGGAGCCGGGCGGAGATCCAGGGCATGCCCCAGGGCGAGGCGAGGTCGGCCACCTGGGCGACGGGCCCGAGGTAGACCGGCGAGGCGAGGTCGGCGGGCGCGAGGTCCGCGAGCGTCGCGCCATCCGGCTGGCCGAACCGGCCGATCGGGTGGTCGGCCGGGTACAGGCGACGCAGCGTGGCGACGGGATCGCCACCGTGCGCGTGCCGCCCCGGGACCGGTTCCACGAGCGCGCTCGCGGCGTCGGCGCGCAGTCGCGCGGCCGGCACGATCAGCAGCGGCAGCGACGGCTCGATGGGGGTCGCGACCAGGCGTTCGGCCACGACGACGCCGATGCCGTGCGGCGGGATCGAGACCCCAGCGCAGCCTGGCCTCGGCGAGGAGTGCGTCCAGCATGGTCCGGCCGCCCTCGGGGCCGTCAGCCCGACGTGCCGGATGCGGTGATCGCGGGGTCGCGCGTGATCGTGTACGCCTTCTTGAGATTCGTGTACCACGTCGGGAATGCGTTGTTCTCGAGCGCCTGCTTCTGGTCCGCGTCCGGCTCGCGGGTCTGCTCCTGGGATACCTCGAACAGGTAGACGCCGTCGCCGGCGACCGCCAGCGGGTCGCTGACCTTGCCGACCGGTGCCGCGAAGATCGCCCGTTCAACCTCCGGCGACAGCTGGCCCTTGGCGACCCAGCCCATGTCGCCGCCCGTGGCGGAATTGGCGGTGTCCGAGTTGTCGCGCGCGGCGTCGGCGAACGTGAGGGTGCCCGCCTCGATCGATTCCTTGAGGTGGTTCGCCCACTCGACGTCGGTCGGGAAATGCTCGATCTGGATCACGTGCCAGCCGGCGGACGTCTTGACCGGCGGCAGCAGCTGCCCCGGGGTCAGGCCCGGCTTGAAGATCGCATCGTGGAACTCGGGCAGGAGCGAGTCGTCGGGCGTGAACCAGTAGCTGCCGCCCCGGCTCGCTGACCCGGTGTCGTCGCTGTCGGTCTTCGCGATCGAGGCGAACAGGGACGGGTCGGCCTTGAGCTTCTCGTAGGTGGCGTTCGCCTTGGCCTCCGCTTCCTTCCAGGCAGCATCGTCGGGCGCCAGCGAAGCCGCCGCTCCCGCGTCGCCGTTGGGCGAGTACAGGATGTGCCGGATCTTGACGGCGCTCGGATCCCCCTCCTTGCCCGTCGGGCTGCCCGAGCTCGGGTCGATGTCCACGCCGAGGTGGATCTCGGCGACCTCCCGCTGGGGGCTGGCCGCGAGGTAGCCGGCCAGGACGGCGTCGGAGAGCTTGCTGCGCAGCAGGTCGCGGCGGATGGCCTCGCGGTAGTCGGCGATGTCGATCCCCGCGTCCTGGAGCTGCGCCTGATAGGTGGCGTCGACGACCGGGGCCACGATGTCCGTGACCCGCCCGATCCGGTAGATGCCGTCGGCGCCCTCGACGACGGCCGGTCGGGGTGTCCTGGGGCGCCGCCATCAGGGCTGTGACGAAGGCCTGGTCGATGGTCGCGTTCTCATCGACGTAGCCGATGTCACCGCCCTGTGCCTTGGTCGCGTCCGTCGAGGTGGCCTTGGCGACGGTCTCCCAGTCCTGGCCCGCCTTGAGGTCCGCGAGCGCCTGGTCGGCCTTGGCCTTGGCGGCGGCCTTCTCCGCGTCGGTGGCCTCCGTCTCCCCCGCGGCGAGCTCGGGCTCGACGGCGATCATCCAGCCATGGCGCAGCTCGGGCGTGGTCGCGTCGTCGGTGAGGCGCGCGTCGATCTCCGCGTCGCGTCACCGTCACGTTCTCCTCGGGGGCCAGCTGCGCCATGACGATGCCATCGACCAGCTGCTCCAGCGAGATCGCGGCGGCCTGCTGGCTGCGCTGCGAGAGGAGGGACTGGCGCGCCTCGGCGTCGGCCGTCCGCAGGTGCCCGGCGGTGAGCAGGGTCCGGATCTGGCGGTTCTGGTAGTCGGTGCGGAAGGTGTTGATCGCGAGCTGCTTGCGGTACGCATCCTTCGAGATCGACTGACCGTTGACGCTGCCCGCTTCCGACAGGTGGTCGTTGTAATAGCCCACGGCGACCGCGACGAGGAGGAGGAGCAGCGCGGCGACGATCGTGATGCCGAAGCCGACGTTGAGCAGCATGGAGCGGCGATCTCGCTCGTCCCACGTGCGTGAGCCCTTCGAGTTCTGCCGTGCGCGGAACGACATCGGGTGGGAGAGACCTCGTGATAGCGGCCGTCGCGGCGACGGGAGAGGGTTCGCTGGCGGCGCGGCGCGCAATGGTACCCCAACTCCCCGGACGTGGGCCGCGGCCGGTGCGTGGGTCGCGTGCTACCCTCCCGGCCGTGACCGCCACATCTGAGGCGCCTGCCTCGTTTCGGTCGTCGTCGGTTCGTCCCGGGGCCTTCTCCCTCGTGGTGGGTGGCATCCGCGAGGTCGTGTCCCGGCGGCGCCTGATCAACTACCTCGTTCGAGCCGACCTGCGCAAGGCCGGCGCGGACACGCTGCTGGGCAACCTGTGGTGGTTCATGGATCCACTGCTGCAGATGCTCGTGTACGTGATCTTCATGGGCATCATCCTGCAGCGCGGCAGCGTCCCCGATTATCCGCTGTTCGTCCTGTGCGCGATCCTGCCGTGGAAGTGGTTCCACGTCGGCGGTCAGCGATGGCGTCGGCTCGATCGTGGCGCGCGAGCGCCTCATCAAGCAGATCTACTTCCCGAAGCTCGTGCTGCCCACGGCGACGACGATGGCGTCGTGGTGAGCTTCCTGTTCGGCCTCGTCCCGCTGTTCGCGATCGTGTTCATCTTCTACCGGTCTCACGCGAGCGCATGGCTGCTCCTGATCCCGTTGGTCGCCTTCGTGCAGCTCGTGTTCTCGCTCGCCTTTGCGATCTTCGTGTCGTTCGCGAACGTCTTCTACCGCGACATCGGCAACCTCTCGAGGCACCTGCTGCGCATGTGGTTCTACCTCTCACCCGCCCTCTACCCGCCGCAGCTCGTCCATGACCTCACGAAGCAAAATCCCGCGCTCGGGACCATCTTCGAGCTCAATCCCTGGACGGTGCTGTTCACGTCGTACCGCGACCTGATCTACACCGGCCATGCGCCGGAATGGCGGCCCCTGCTGATCCTCCTCATGGTGTCGGTCGGCATGGTCCTGGTCGCCGTGCTCCTGTTCAAGCGAGCGGAACCCTCGTTCGCGAAGGTGCCTGTGACCCAGGTGGCCGCCGATCCCGTGAGTGTCCCCGTCAATGAGCGCGTCGTCATCCGCGCGGAGCGCCTGGGCGTTCGCTACAGCCTGCACCTGACCCGCAAGCAGACCGTGCGCGACTCGTTCGTGCGTCGTATCCGGCGTGTCGGCGACCCCGACTTCTGGGCGCTGCGCGACGCGTCGTTCACGGTCCTGCAGGGCGAGTCGGTGGGCGTGATCGGCCCCAACGGCGCCGGCAAGAGCACCCTGCTCCAGGTGCTGGCCGGGATCCTGGTTCCGTCCGAGGGCGTCGTCGAGGTGGATGGACACATCTCGAGCCTGCTGACGCTCGGGGTCGGCTTCGACGAGGACCTGAGCGGGGTCGACAACATCCGGCTGGCCGGGGCGTTCATGGGCCTCGATCACCGCCTCGTCGAGGAACGGCTGCAGTCGATCATCGACTACGCGGAGATCGGCCAGTTCATCGACGCGCCGATCAAGACGTACTCGGCCGGCATGCGCGCCCGGCTCGGGTTCGCGATCGCGACCTCGGTGGAGCCCGACATCCTGCTGCTGGACGAGGTCCTCGCGACCGGCGACGCCGCATTCCGCGAGAAGTCGAAGGCGCGGGTGCTCGAACTCGTGCGCGATGCCAAGGCGATCGTGCTCGTGACCCACGACATGAACTGGGTGACCGAGTACTGCAACCGCGCGATCCTGATCGAGAAGGGCCGGATTGCCCACCAGGGGTCGCCCGCCGAGGTCGTCGAGCTTCACAAGGAGCACATGGCCGAACGCCGGGCCGAGGCGAAGGAGAAGGGCGTGCTCCAGCTGCGCACGCGCCCGCTGGGGGGCCGAGGCCGTCGCAGGAAGGGCTGAGGAAGCCGCTCCCTAGCTTCGGCCGCGCAGCCCGCGGAGCAACACGGACACGACGGCGAACGCGGCACCGGCCGCCAGCGCCCCGCGCCAGTCGAGCACCGGGCGGACGTCTCCCGACACCCGCTGCGCGATCATGACCAGCACCCCCGTCGGGCGGTTGATCGTCACCTCCTGCGCGATCAGCGTCCGGACCAGGCCCTGCTCGATCGTGGCTTCGCGGGCGGCGACCGCCCCGGCGAAGCCCTGCGTCAGCCGCATCTCGCCGGCCAGCGCCGCGCCGACGCTGCCGAACTCCACGCTCAATCGGTCGGCTCGCGCGGCGCCCACGCCGCCCCACTCGACGAAGACCTCCTCCGCCTCGAGCGCCCCGATCCCCCCGACGTGGACCTCGACGCTGCCCGCGGTCGCCTCACCGATCCCGCCGCGCTGGACGCGCAGCACGGTGTCGGGCAGCTCCGCGCTGGCCGCCGATTCGCCGGCCGGTAGCGGACCATCCGACGGAGGGTCGGTGACGACGGCCGGTGCGACGTCCTGGCTCGCGTCGTCGGTCGCCGGTGCGTCCGCGGCGGCGGTCGATCCACCGTCTTCGGTCTCGCCCCCGGCGGCGCCGACGGCCTCCAGCTCGGGATCGGGGTCCGGGTCGGGCGCCATCACGCCCACCAGGTCCGGCGCGGCCTTGCGCGTCGAGCGCTTGCGTGTGCGCTTGGCAGGGTTGGGCGTCTCGTCGGGCATCGATCGAACCTCGGGCGTGCGCACGGTGACGGGCGAACTAGGCGCAGCCTACCCCAACGCGTTGCGGCCGCCCACGGCCGGGCTTCGACGGTCGCCAGGGGCACGTCGCGCCGAGTTCGGCTATCCTGCCGCCCGACCGGATCTGGCCGTGTGGCCGGTGCGGGGTCGCGCCGTCGAGATGCGCGGCCGGGGATGTGCATGAACCGTCCTGAGGGTTCTTGGCGAGGGTTCGCCTCGTGAGCCGGAACGTCGCCGGCGCCGTCGTGGTCGTTGTCCTGGTCGTGGGCGTGCTGCTCGGAATCGGGGCGGCGGGGATGCTGAGCGCGACGCCCAGCAAGACGCCCGCGCCGGTCGCCGGCGTTGGATCGCCGGCTCCGACATCGGGCGCCCCAGCGTCGGGGGATGTCGGATCGCCGGCACCGGCCGAGTCCGCCGGGTCGAGCTCGGAGCCGTCGGGCGGGCCGTCCGCCTCGCCGTCGGCCACCCCCGTCCCGACGCCGGTGCTGGTTCCCGCGCCCCTGACCGGTGAGCTCGTGAAGCCATCCGTCGCCAATCGCCACGTGATGGTGGTGATGATCGACGACCAGTTCGACGCCCGGCCGCAGTCGGGGCTCAGCGATGCCAGCGTGGTCTGGCAGGCCCCCGCCGAGGGCGGCATCCCGCGCTACATGGCGTTCTTCCAGGACGGCGAACCGCGGGCGGTCGGTCCGGTCCGGAGCTCGAGGCTGTACTTCATCGCCTGGGCGTCCGAGTGGCGGCCGCTGTACGCGCATGCCGGCGGCTCGCCGCAGGCGAAGGCACTGCTCGACTCGTCCAAAGGGCGGGGGTCGTACGTGTACAACGCGGACGCGCTCCGGATCGGCGAGCCAGAATTCTCGCGGATCAATTCGCGGATCGCGCCCCACAACGTCTATACGGACAACAAGCGTCTGCGACAGCTCGCCCATCGCTTCGGCGCAAAGCCGGTCCCGGGCCAGCACCCGGTCTGGAACTTCGCCGATCCCGCCCCGATCGAGCAGCGGCCGCAGGGCGGCACGATCGTGGTCCCGTACCTCGCCAACCGGATCACCTACAAGTACAACCGCGACACCAACCGCTACCAGCGGTCCGTGACCGGCGAGAAGAAGCAGGTCGACGCGGGCACCAAGACCCGGATCGCACCGACCAACGTCGTGGTCATGGCGGTCAGCTTCGCGCCCCTCAACGACGGCAGTCACAAGAGCCGCCTCGAGGCCAGGGTCACGGGTTCGGGCAAGGCGTGGATCGCGACCAACGGCAAGACGATCCGGGGGACCTGGAAGAAGTCAGGCTTCCGCGCCAAGACGCGGTTCTTCGACCGCAACGGCGACCCGGTCACCCTCACCCGCGGCCAGACGTTCGTGCAGGTCGTGCCGACGAGCACGAAGATCACGGTCAAGGACGGCACGGTGCCGGCGGCGGCGACCGGCGTCATCGAGCCCGGCGGGGCGTACGGAGCGCTGCAGCGGGCGATCGCCTAGGCCGGCGAGCGCGGCCTCAGCGCAACGGCGCGGGGCGAGCGACCTCGGCCCACACGGCGCGTGTCTCGCGGGCGACGTCGGCCCACGTGCGCGCCCGATCGGCTCGCTCGCGCGCGGCCTCGACCAGGCCAGCGTGGAACGCATCGTCCGACCACACCGCCCGGATCGCCGTCGCGAGCCGCGCACGGTCGCCGGGCTCGACGAGTACACCGGCCGGCCCGACGATCTCGGGCAGGGCGCCCGTCGCGCTCGCGATGACGGGCACGCATGCCGCGAGCGCATCGAGGGCGGCGATGCCCGACGCCTCGGAGCGCACCGGCTGGACGAGGAACCGTGCCCCGGCCACCAGGGAAGCGAGCCGGTCCTCGGGCAGGTTCGGTGCGTACGCGATGACATCGGCGACGCCCGAGCGCAGCGCCGCACGCGACACCGCCGCGCGGTCCGCGGGAGACGCACCCACGAGGCACACCCGCGGCGGCCAGGAATCGACCGGCACCGACGCCGGGCGCTCCTCGGCGACGAGCTCGGCGAGCGCGGCGAACAACGTCGGCAGGTCCTGGCGGGCGTCGTAGCGACCGGCGTACACGGCATACCGCTCGCCGAGGCCCAGGCGCTCGCGTTCGATCGCGGCTGCGGCCGCCGCCTCGGGTCGGTACTCCGGTCGCGCGGCGAGCGGGATGACCCGCAGCCGCGCCTTGCGGACCCGCAGCAGCTGGCGCGCCTCGGCGGCGGTCGCGCGGCTGGGGACGAGGACCGCGGTGGCATCCTTCAGCAGCCGCGACCGCAGCCGCTGCCCGAACCGCGCGACGGTCCCGCGCTGGAACGCCTCGGGCATCGACCACGGCGCAAGGTCGAGCAACGCGGCCACGACGGGAATCGCCGACAGGATCGGGAGGCCGCCAGCGGCCGCGTGGTAGACGGTGCCGGCCGCACCCTCCCGCTCCGCCCGCCAGCCGGCTCCGAACGAGGCGCCGCGGAGGACGAACGGGTCGACGGTCAAGGCGCCCGACCGCAGCAGGCGCGTCGGCGGGAGGTGACGGGTGCCGACCAGGCGGAGGTTGGGCCAGCGGTCCGAGGGATCGACGAGGTCGGCCGCGACCAGGAACGAGAACGACTCCTCGGGCTGGGGGTCGTCGTTGAGGGCATCGAGCAGCGCTTCAAGGTAGGCGGCGGTCAGCGGCGCTCGCTCGGGATCCTGGAGCGGACGGACGTCGATGACGACCCGGACGCCGGGAGTCGTCGGCCCGGCGCCCTGGTCCGCACCGGGTCGCCAGCCCGGCCGGACGTGCGCGGTCACGTCGTCCGGGGCACCGGCCCACGACCGCGCAGCTCGTCCCAGCGCAGCCTCACGACGACCACGAGGGCCTCGACCAGGATCCGGCGATGCATCTTGGACTGCCCGACGCGGCGATCGCGAAACGTGATCGGGACCTCGACCACCCGCGCGCCCAGCCGCGACGCGCGATACGTCATCTCGATCTGGAACACGTAGCCGCCGGCGCGGACGCCCTCGAACGGCACGTTGGCCAGCGTCGTCGCCCGCCACGCCTTGAACCCGCCGGTGAGGTCGTGGGGGCGGAGGCTGAGGACGATCCGCGCGAACATCGAGCCGCCGCGCGAGATGATCCGCCGCGTCAGGCCCCAGTCCTCGACGCCGCCGCCGCGCGTGTACCGCGACCCGATCACGAGATCCGCCTTGCCGGCGCCGATCGGACCGATCAGGCGCGGCAGGACCTTCGGGTCGTGGGACCAGTCGGCATCCATCTGCACGACGGTCGTCGCACCGCCCCCGAGCGCATCGCCGAACCCGTCGAGATAGGCGCGGCCGAGGCCCTGCTTGGCGGCGCGGTGCTTGACCCGGACGCGCGCATCGGCGGCCGCGAGGCCGTCGGCGAGCTGGCCCGTGCCGTCGGGAGACCCATCGTCCACGACGAGGAGCACCGCCCCTGGGAGCGCCTCGAGGATTGCGGCCGAGATCCCGGGCAGGTTGTCCGCCTCGTTGTAGGTGGGCAGGATCACCCAGGTCCCGGCGCCGACGGGCGGTCCGTCGCCGGCGCCGGTCGCGTCCTGGTCCGTAGTCATCGCGGGTCGGTCGTCATACGCCGTGAGTGTACGTGCCGGCTCACGCGGCAACCTTGACGAACACCGTGGTCCGGTTCAGCCGTCCCCCACTGTCCTTGGCCGACACCCGGATCGACGCCTGGCCGGCCCCGCCGCTGCGGACGCTGAACGAAGCGACATACGATCCATCGGCCCGCCGGGTCGCCGTCACGGTGACCTTGGCCCTGCCCGGTTGGGTGAACGCCACCGTGGGCTTCGAGCTCAGGGGCTCGAGCGTCGTGAACACGACCTTCAGCGTCTGTCCCGGTCTCACCCTGGTCGCCGAGGGCGTCACGGCGAACGCACCGGCCCACACGGTCCGCGCCAGCACTACGGTGCCGAGGGCGGATTTCGCCGTCAGGCGGGCGACGTACCGGCCCTGCGGCGCGAACGCGCCGCCACCGAGCTTGCCGTCCCATGTCCAGTGTCGGTCACCCGCATGCTGCGTCCGGCCCGTCCAGATCGTCCGCACCAGTGCTCCGGCCGCGTTGTACAGGCGCAGGGACGTCGTCGCGTCGCGGGTGAGCCTGAAGCTCAGCGTCGAGGTCGGCGCGAGGGCGTCGGCGTCCTGGGGATAGAACCCGCGCGACCAGCGCAGGAAGCCGGCGGTGCGATCGACAACCACGGCGCGGCTCGTGACGCGGCGGTTGCCGCCCACGTCGGCGACGGAGACGCGTACCTCGTAGCGGCCGTCGGCGACCCGCCTGCCGTCGGCGGCGCGCCCGTCCCAGGTGGCCGCCCAGCTCGAGCGATCCTTCACGGACCAGCTCCGGACGACCGTGCTGCCCTTGAGGATCCGGACGCTGCCCGTCGCGCGCTCGTTCGCCATCCAGGCAATCCGCGTGGCGTCGAGCGCGCCGTCGCCGTTGGGCGAGAACACGCCCGGTGCGGTCACGATCGACACCGTCGGCGCGGTGGTGTCCAGGGTGATCGTGAACGACCGCCGCGCCCGGTTGCCGGCGTCGTCGATGGCCGACAGCGTCGCCGTGTAGCGGCCGTTGGGCGCGCGTCCGCCGCCGTTCTTCTCGCCGTGCCAGATGAACGCGATCGAACCGCCGGTGCCGCCCCCGCTGCGCACGATGCCCGTACCCGCCGACGCGATCTGGAGCGCCCAATGGGTGGCCCCGGCCGACGCCATGGCGAGCCTCACCGATTCGCGGACGCCGTCGCCGTTGGGCGAGATCAGCGTGCTCGACGCCGATGCGGAGGTGATCCTCGGGGCAACCGTGTCGACGCTGACGCCGAACGCCGCGACCTGCGCGCTCGTCACCGGGCGGCTCGACGGCGCACGGAACGTCCGCGAGCCGGCGGTGCCGACGAGCTGGAGGACGTAGCGGCCGTTCCGGACCGTCGACCCGCCGGCGACGCCGTTCCAGTCCCACGACTGGGGACCCGAGCCGACGTCCGGCACGCTCCGCGAGGCCGACCAGCCGTCCGTCGGTGCGATAGACCTTGAGCGTCAGGTCGTCGAGCTTGACCGTGTTGGTCCAACGCAGGCGCAGCGAGTCCTCCCAGCCGTCGCGGTTGGGCGAGAAGGCGCGGATGGCGATCGCCGACGGCGCCGATCCGACCCCCGACGCCGGCCCCGGCCCGAAGGCGAGGCCGCGGATCCCCGCGTCGACGATCGTGCTGTTGGGCGCCCGATAGGGCTTGACGTTGGTGTCCGACGACGACCTGGCCGCGATCCAGACGCCACGCTCGGCGAACGAGACCGGCGACCACTCGCGGATCGGCTCGGTGACCTCGTACCAGGCGTAGCCGTCGGACGAGACCGGCCCGCGGGTGATCGCCACGATCGTGTCCGCCTTGAGGGTGCCGAGCTTGACCGACGAGGTATGGGGCCCGCTGCGGTAGGCGAGGCCGTCGGCGACGACGCGCCCGAACCCGCCCGGCACCAGCGATGGCGAGCCGTCCCATCGCGAGCCGACGTTCCAGCTGCCGGCGTTCCCCTTGCTGTCGACGGCGCGGACGCGGAAGGCGTAGCCGTGTCCGTCGGCGCCCAGCCAGACGTTGGAGGTCGCGCGGGTCTTCGTGAGCCACGCCGCCCATGGCCCGCCGTCCACCGAGACCTGGACGTCGTAGGAGACGATGCGGCTGGTGTCGCGCGCCGGCCAGGACACGACGAAGCCCTCGTCGGCCTGCGTCGAGGCCAGCATCCGGATACCGGCCTGGGGCGCTGACTTGTCGACCAGGAACGAGTCCGAGACCGCGCGATACAGCTCGGCATGACCGCCGTCGTAGCCCAGCGCCCACATCCCGGCGCCGCGGAGGCCGTAGTCGTTGACGATCCCGAAGCGGAGCTTGAGCGACGCGCCGTCGTCGTAGTAGACCTGCCGCCAGCTGGTGACGCAGCCGTAGGTCGAGGTGCAGTTCTGGCGCCGATAGACGACGTACGGGCTGCGTTCGAGCGGATCCCAGCGCCGGCCGTACTTCGCGACCAGGCCTACGACGCTCTCGTAGTTGACGGCCGCGCTGTAGCCGTACTTGGCGCCGCTCAGGGTCCGCGATCGCGGGCCATCGTCGCTCGTCGACCAGGCCCGCCCGTACCACGGCAGGCCGAGGATGATCCGCGACGGGCTCACGCGGGCGGTGTAGGCCCGCACGGTATCCGCCAGGTCGTACCCGGGGCCCGACAGCGGGTCGATGGAACCCGCCGTTCCCGAGGATGAGGTCCGGTAGTCGTAGCCCATGACGAAGATCGCGTCGGCCGCGCCCTTGCCGACGGACGCCTCGAGCGGGTAGTTGCCGATGAATCCGGTGGTGTCGTAGGTGATCTGATAGCCCCTCCGGATCCTGTTGAACTGCGTCCGGAAGGTCTTGAGCAGGGCGACGAACTCGTCCGCATAGCCCGAGGCGAGCGGCTCGAAGTCGAGGTTGACGCCGTCCGCGCCGCGATCGCGGACCGCCGCGACGACCTGCTTGACGAGCCGCAGCCGCGCCGCCTTGCTGCCGAGGATCGCCCGCTGCGTGTTCGCCTGGGCCGTCGTCCACGCGAACACGCTGACCGTGAGCACGACCCGCGTGCCGTGGCGGTGGGCGTTCGAGATGACCGACGTCATGGCCGAGCTCGTCCAGCCGCCCCAGCCCGTCGTCCTGGTGCCGTCGGGGTCCTTCTTCTTGAGGTTGCCGTCGCGGTCGGCGCCGACGGAGAAGTACGCGATCGTGGACAGCACGTCGGTGTTGACCTTGCTCCCCGCGCCGGAGAGCTCCCAGTAGGGCAGGAAGCCGAACACCTGGCGGCGCAGCCCGGACGCGGCGGCCGGCTCGACGCTCGTCGCGGCGGCCCCGGTGATGTACGACGCGCCGGTGGCGGCGATCGACCGGGTGCCTCCGGATGCATCGACCGGGGCTCCGCCTTCGTCGGGGGCGGCGTTCGCGTGGCCAGCCTTGGCCGGAGGCGTCGACCCTCGCACGGTCGCCCATCGGCTGCCCTGGGGGCTGGCGGCCATCTCCCTGCCGGTTGCCCGGCCACCCGGCAGAGCCGATGGCGGACGGTTGTCGATCGGCCAGGCATCGCCGGCGCGCGGCTTGAAGCCGGCCGTGACCCTGCCGCCCGGCTGGAACTCGATGACGTCGTTGGCGTGGGCCATCGCCTCCTCGTAGGCGATCGACGGGCGCTGCTCGGGCGCGGTCGCGTCATCGGTGGCATCGGTTGTCGGGCCGGCCTCGGGGTCTGCGGCGACAGCGACCGCCTCCAGCGCGCCGTCGGCCGCGATCGATGAACCGGAGACGATCGCGGGGCCCGCCACCGCGCCGACCGGCGCCGGCAGCGCGCCCGTGGCCAGGATCAGCGCGAGGCCGGCCGAGGCGGCGGAGCGGGCGACGTCGAAGCTGGACGGGGGTCGGGGCACGGCCTTCCTCTGCGGCGGTGGCCTCGCGTCGCACGCACAGGACGGTGTCGACGCGGCTGCCGAGCGCACCGGTCCGTGGAGCGGCGCCACCCGGCGAGGAACCTCTACGGTAGGCCCCCCTGTCGACCCCTCCCACCACCCCAAGGTCCCAGTGCGGACCGGTACGGGGGCGTCCGGGGTGGTCGCGACCGGTCCGGTGGTCCGGTGCGGTCAGGTGCAGGCGGAGCGACAGCGCCGATCTATGCGGATCGCCCTCGACGTCCCGCTCCCCTGATCGTCCCGCTCCCCGATCAGGGCGCCGGTGCTGGCTCCGGCGGGGGCGCGAACGGGGCGCCGGTCACGTCGGTCGTCGTGAGCTCGAGGTCGCCGGCAACGGAACGGTAGTACCGACCGGTGGCCTCGGGGTCCAACTGGTACGTGGTGCCGGGCGAACGCGACGACGCGTAGGCCGCGGCCTGGTCATGGAAGTCCGGCGCGCCGCGCCAGTAGGCATCGATGGTCTGGATGGTCGTGAACAGCGCCGCGATGTAGTACGGGTCCTGGCTGTGGCCGTTGGCGATGACGGCGCCGGCGCCGGCGCGGAGGAACGCGGATGCGTAGTTGTCGACCCGCTGCTTCGCCGTCGACAAGCTCGGTGCCTTGCGATCCGGTTCCGAGTTCCCCGACGCGTAGCACAGGTGGAACAGCAGGACGACGGCGTTCGGGGCGGGCGTCAGCGTCTCGATCTTCGGCTCGCCGTAGTACTTCAGCTCGTAGTCGCTGCGCTTGCCGTTGTGGTTGAGGTCCTTGTTCAGGCCGAACCCGTCCTTGGTCGTGAACAGGGGATCGTAGGTGTACGGGCTCGGCCACCCGTTGCCGTGCCCGAGGTACACGATGATCGAGGCCCCGTTGACCGCGGCCTTGACCCGCTTCCAGGTGGCGTTGGGGCTGTAGATGCGGACGACGTTCGGCGTGTACTTGATCGCCTCGGCGTAGATCTCGTCCGCGTCGCGCCGATAGCTCGGGGTCGTCCCACCCGTCGCCCCGACGATGATCGCGACCTTGGGGCTGTCGGCAGCCGCCACGGGCATGCGCGGCTTGACCCACGAGGGCGATCCAGAGGAGCGCAGCGGCGAGGAGGGCGAGCTTCCGCAACGAACAGCTCCATCGAGCGATGGACGGCGCGCGCGCCCGGGGTCGACCGGGGCGCAGATCAGTGCCGGCTCAGACTCGCAGCGGGCGAGGGAGCGGCCAATCGCGGGATGGTCTGGTCGCGATTGGCCCTTTCGGGCTGGCGCTGTCGGGTGCGGTGGGGTCCGGTGCAGTATGCCCCGGTGCGGACCGGCACCACCGGCCCGGGACCCGAATTCGGGTTGCAGCCGCGTTGCAATTGGTCCGTTGGGCGCCCCAGGCGCGCATCAGTGGTGCGCCGAGGCACCACTGGGCCTGAGGTCAGCGAGCGGAGCGCATCCCCCGGAGCAGCGCCGGGACCGCGTCGGCGAAGGCGAGCCGCCAGTCGCGCATCGGCTCGCCCGACGGCAGCGGCGTCGGAGCGAGCACCGCCCACAGCGGGGGCGCGCTGGCGCGTTTCCATGTCGACGACGGGACATCCTCGACCTCGACGCCGATGCCGGTCGCACGCAGGACCTCGCGGGCCCAGTCGGCCCGGGAGGCGCGACCGCCGTTGACGAGGTGATGGATGGTGGGCCCGGATCCGGCCGAGGTCAGGGCGTTCTCCCACAGCAGCTCGACGACGGCGTCGGCGACGTCGGGGGCGTAGGTCGGCGTGCCGATCTCATCGGCGACCACCGTGAGCGACTCGCCGGCGGCCTTCGCGCCCAGCGCGGCCGCGGCGATCTTGGCCGGAAAGTCGTTGCCCGGCGGCCCGTGGAGCCACGAGGTGCGGAGGATCGCGAACGGCGTGCCGCCCGCGCGCGCCATGGCGTCGGTTGCCAGGCGCTCGGCCTCGAGCTTGCTCCGGCCGTAGGCGTTGATCGGCGCCGGCTCGTCGTCGGGGGCGTAGCCGAGTCCGTCGGTTCGCGCGCCGTCGAAGACCTCGTTGGTCGAGACCAGGGCGAGGTGGACGCCGCGCTCGCTGCACGCCTCGGCGATCCGGCCGGACGCGACCGCGTTGCGGCGCAGCGCGAGGTCCGGGTCGTTGGCGCACCCGTCGACATCGGTCCAGGCGGCGGCGTGGACGACGACCTCCGGGCGGTCGCGGTCGATCATGTCGATCACCGAGTCCGTCGTCAGCGTGTCGAGGTCGAGCTCCGGCCGCGACCACGACGTCGGGCCGCGCGTGCCGGTGAACGGCGCGTTCTCGAGCGCCTCGATCAGCGCCCGGCCCAGCCGGCCCCGGGCGCCGGTGACCGCCACGCGCATCGGTCAGCCGGCCTCGTCCACCGTGACGCCGGCGGCCAGTCGGCCGCCGTACTGCCGGGCGTAGTACGCATCCCAGTCGCCGGAGCGCGCCGCCGCGACCCACTCGGGATGATCGCGGTACCAGGCGACCGTCGTCGGCAGGCCCTCCTCGAACGGCACCAGCGCCCGCCAGCCGAGCGCGGCCGCCTTCGAGCCGTCCATCGCGTACCGGCGATCGTGCCCCGGCCGGTCGGGCACCGAGCGGACGAGCGACCAGTCGCGGCCCGTCGCCGCGAGCAGCTGCTCGATCACCGCGCGGTTCGGTCGCTCGTTCTCGCCCGCGAGGTTGTACGCCTCCCCGGCCACGCCGTGGCGGAGCACGAACTCGATCCCCGCGGCATGGTCCGACGACGTGGAGCCAGTCGCGGACCTGCATCCCGTCGCCGTACATCGGCAGCGGTTCGCCCGCGAGCGCGTTGGTCACGAACAGCGGGATGAGCTTCTCGGGGTGCTGGTACGGGCCGTAGGTGTTGGACCCGCGGGTCATCACGGCATCGAGCCCGTAGGTCACCTGGTACGCCCGAACCAGCAGCTCGCCCGCCGCCTTGGCCGCGGCGTACGGGCTGCGCGGGGCGAGCCCGTCGGACTCGATGCTGCGCCCATCGGCGACCTCGCCGTAGACCTCGTCGGTGCTGACCTGGAGGAACCTGGGTGCCCGTGCGCGCTCACCGCTGCGGGCCCGGTCCGTCTCGCGACGGACGGCCTCGAGCAGCACGTGGACGCCGATGACGCCGGTCCGCAGGAACGCCTCGGGGTCGAGGATCGAGCGGTCCACGTGCGTCTCGGCGGCGACGTTGACGACGGCATCTACCCGCGCGAGGAGCGGGCCGACGACCTCGGCGTCGGCGATGTCGCCCTGGACGAAGGTGAACCGAGCCGGCCTGTTCGGGGTCCGCCTCGACGACGGCGAGGTTGGTGCGGTTGCCCGCGTACGTGAGCTTGTCGAGGACCGTGATCCGCGCCCCATCGTGGCGGCCGAGGATCCGGCGGACAAGCTCACTGCCGATGAACCCGGCCCCACCGGTGACGAGGAGGTGGGCGTCCCTGGGGAGGTCGACGGTCATCGGGGCTCGTCGGGATGGACCGGCGGCGCCTCCAGCGTGCCGGCGGCGGCATCCGCCTCGGCGAGCTCGGCGGCCCGCAGGAGCGACGGGGCGGTACCCGCATCGGCCCACTGGCCTTCGTAGACCCGCGTGAACAGTCCGCCCTTCGGGATGTAGTGGTTCAGCACGTCGGTGATCTCGAACTCGCCCCGGCCGGAGGGCGCGAGCGTCTCGATCACGTCGAACGCGTCCGGGCGCAGGAAGTACACGCCGATCGGGATCAGGTCCGACTTCGGCTCTGCCGGCTTCTCCTCGAACCCGATCACGTTCCCATCGGGATCCAGCTCCGCGACGCCGAAACGCTGCGGGTCGGACACGCGATACAGCAGGGTGCCGGCGCCCCACGGGCCCGTGTCGAAGGTGCGGACGATCGGCTCGAGCGCCGGGCCGCGCAGGATGTTGTCGCCCAGCACGACGCAGAAGCTGTCGTCGCCGATGAAGTCGCGGGCGAGGCCGATGGCATGCGCGATGCCCAGCGCGCCCCGCTGATACCGATAGGTCAGGTCGAGGCCGAAATGCCGGCCGTCCCCCAGCAGCTCGACGATGTCGCCGACGCTCTTGCCCCCGACGATGACCATGACCTCGCGGATGCCCATGCCCGCCAGCGTGTCGAGCGGGTAGTAGATCATCGGCCGGTCGTAGATCGGCAGCAGATGCTTGTTGGTCACGATCGTGAGTGGGAACAGCCGGGTCGCCGTCCCACCGGCAAGCACGAGGCCTTTCATCGCGGAGAGCCTAGCAGGGGGTGACCGTGCTCAGACGAGGACGATGCCGCCAAGGGGCAGGAGCCGGCCGTCACGAAGACACTTCAGGACCGCTGCGCCATCGAGGGGGAACAGCTCACGCAGCGACTCCCGATGCTCACCAAGGACCTTCCGATGGTGGGCGCTGCGGGTAAGCACGAGAACGACGATCCGGGCGCGCGGATCGTCTCGGAGCTTGAGCCCGACGGCGCGCTCAATGGCCTGCACGTCATTGAGGTGCGATTCGGCCTCGACGAAGCCCTGCTCGTTGGCGCCGATGATCCTTGCGTCCCATGCCCGGGCATCGCCCTCGACCGGCAAGGCCACCTCGCGCTCGAGTCGGAGCGGCGAACCGAGCACCGATGCGAACCTGGCGAGCAGGGCGAGCTGGGCCGCATCCCGAACGGGCGGCCCGGCCGGAAAGAATCGAAACGACGGAGCGAGACCCAGCGCCCGGGCGACGCGGCAAACGGTCAACAGCGTCGGGTCGCCAAGCTCCTCGCGCTCAATCCGGCTGGGGTTGATCGAGAGACGCCGGCGGCCCGAGACACCACGGACTGACTCACGCCCGCGGCGAGGCGAGCCTCCCGGAGTTCCGACGCCATGCGCGCCACGAGGCGTCGAGCGTCATTCGCTCCTACCTCTGCCGGCCGGACTCGGGTCGCCATCGGGCCATGATGAGCGAGGGGACTTCACGGCCACGTATCTATGCCCCAGACCGTGCCCGGGCCAAACCGTGCAGCGCGTGCACGTCCCGTCGCACCCACGCAAGGGTTGTCGCACGAACGATGCCATCTGTTGCGCCATGGGCCGCTTCGTGCAATCAACCGCGCATCGACACAGCGGTCCATCGCATGGACGCAACGGGATGACCACCCCGTGCACGTCGAGGGCGGTTCGGCCGGCGCCGCGCCTGGGATCAACCGCTGGGCGCAGGTTCCCGCCATGCGGACCCGGGCGAGCAGCGTGGAGCGTCGAGCCGAGCGGGGCCGGGCTCGGCACCGGGACGCGTGGAGCCGCGCCGGCACCGGGCCTCGCGGGAGGAGCCGCGGGCTAGTGCTTGGTCGTCGCCTTCGGGGTCGCCTCTGGCCTGGGCGTCGGCGTGTAGCACGGCACCTCGCCCTGGGGAACGGTCCCAGTGGTCCCGCACGGGACGGCCTGCTCGTCAACCGGCGGCAGGCCGCCGTCGTAGTCGGTGATGACCAGGGCGACCTCGAAGGCGTCGAGATCGGCCGCGGGGGCGAGGAACGCCGTTTGGACGACGTCGTTCGCGTCGCGTTCCACGTCGACGACGCTGCCGATGACGAGACCCTTGGGGTACGGAGAACGGATGCCGCCCTTGATCTCGATCCCCGGCGTGAACACCTCTTCGTCCGTCCCGATCTGGGCCGTCGAGTCGATGTTGCGCATGACCAGCACGCCCCCGGCCTGGCCGACGATCTCACCGGTCTTGCCCGAGCCCTGGAGCTGCCCGACCACGGTCGACGTCCCATCGCTGATCAGCGTCACGTTCGCGAACGTGGGACCCACCGCCGTCACGCGGCCTGCGAGCGCACCGCCCTGGACGATCACGACGTCCCCCTCCGCGATGCCGTCGTCGGTGCCCTTGTCGAGGGTCACCACCTGCCGCGTGTCAAGCGAGTCGCGGCCGATGACGCGGGTGGCCACGGTCTGGTGATTGAAGCCGCCCTGCAGCTGGAGGGCGGCCGTGAGCTCGTCGTTCTCACGCTTGAGCGCCTGCAGGCGGGCGTTCTCGTTGCTCAGGCGCTCGTTCTCGCTGTGCAGCGAGGCGTTGTCGATCCGCAGCGTGTCGATCTCGGACACCGCGCTCACGAGGCCGGAGACGTCGTCCGCCACCCCGGCGATCGCCCCCTGGAACGGGCGCAACGCGAACGACAGGCCGTGCTGCGCCTCCTGGATGTACGGGTTGGCGGAGAACGCCATCAGCAGCAGCGTGATGGCGATCAGCGCCACGAACACGATGCCTCGACGGCGGGTCTGGCGGCTGGCGAGCATCGAGGTCATGACGTCGGCTCCGTGTCCGTCCCGCCCGGCCATCGGGCGGGCGGGTCCGTGTTCAGCGCGGCGGGCGGCTGTAGGTCTCGGCGACGAGGACGCGCTCCATCGACGGGCTGGACAGCTCCTGGAGGACGACGCCCGTGCCGCGGGCCACGCAGGTCAGTGGGTCATCGGCGACGTGGACCGGCATCTGCGTCGCTTCCGCGACACGCCGGTCGAGACCGGCCAGGAGCGCCCCGCCCCCGGCCAGGACGATGCCCTGGTCCATGATGTCGGCCACGAGCTCGGGCGGGGTCTCCTCGATCGTGTCCTTGATCGTGTCGACGATCTGGGCGACCGACACTTCGATCGCCTCCCGGATCTGGTCGGCGCCCACCTCGACCGACCGAGGAAGGCCGGTCAGCAGGTCGCGGCCGCGGAGGGTGACGCGCTGCGAGTCCCACTCGCCGGGGTACGCGGACCCGATCGCGATCTTGATGTCCTCCGACGTGCGCTCGCCCAGGAACAGGTTGTACTCGCGCCGCGCGAACGCGACGATGTCCTGGTCCATCTCGTCACCGCCGATGCGGATCGAACGGCTGACGACGATGCCACCGAGGGACAGCACCGCGACCTCGGTGGTGCCGCCCCCGATGTCCACGATCAGCGAGCCCGACGGCTCGGACACCGGCAGCCCCGCGCCAATCGCGGCCGCCATCGGCTCCTCGATCAGCCGCGCCCACCGCGCGCCGGAGTTGAGTGCCGCGTCGCGGACGGCGCGCTTCTCGACCTCGGTCACGCCCGACGGGATCCCGAGCAGCATTCGCGGCCGCGGGATCAGCCCGATCCGGTCGTGCACCTTGTTGACGAAGTACTTGATCATCTGCTCGGTGACGTCGAAGTCGCTGATGACGCCGTCACGCAACGGGCGGACCGCGATGATCGAGGCGGGCGTCCGACCGACCATCCGCTTGGCCTCGGCGCCGATCGCCAGCACGCGTTTGGTCTTGGCGTCGATGGCGACGACCGACGGCTCCGAGATCACGATCCCGCGGTCGCGCACGTGGACCAGGGTGTTGGCGGTCCCGAGGTCGATCCCGATGTCGCGGGAGAAGAGGCCGAAGAGGCGGTCGAACATGCTGGGGGAACGGTCCTTGCTTCGTGGCGCACGCGCCGGTCGGCGCTCGGCCGTCTGAACGGCCACGGGAGATAGGCAGGGGATCGCGGGTCCGGGCGCGCACGCGAGACGGGCGCACGAGCGGGGAGCAGTATACCGGGGCTCACGAAGGACCCCGGCGGCGGCGCGATGTGCCCCCGCGGCAGGGCTCGCGAGATCGCACGGCGCACCGACCAGTACCAATGGGTTGGGCCACCCGTACTCCCTGCCCGTCGCCGGGAGGGCCCCCCGGCCCGACGATGGCATCGGTGCGGTGATGTACGGGATGTGCCCATCCCAAGCGACATCCGCACCGACAAGAGGGACGGCAGAGCCGAGCGAGGCAGGAGACCTCGATGCGGACCTGTCGCCGGGGCTGACGCGCATCTGCACGACCACCCGAGTCCTGTGCAAACGGGAGGTCGTCGGCCGAGCGGCGGAAACGGAATAACTCGGAACGCTCCCCCATCCGAGCATACGGTCGTACCCAGGAAGTGCCTACCTGATGGACGTCCACTCGCTGGAGCTCAGCGCCGGGTTTCCTGCACCCGGTCGCTCGCGTATCCCTCGTCGCCGCGATGGCGACGCCCGACCCGTGCAGCAGCCCGACCCCGGCCAAGGTGCGGGCGCCCGGTCGGTCGTGTCGGCTCGCACTCTTCTGCTCGCGTACACGGGGGCGTCGATCGTCCTCGGGCTCACCGCCCTCGTCTGGACGACGCTCACGGTCCCCCTGCTGCCCAACATCGACCCCGGTCTCGCCGGGACGAGCCTCGCTGGGCCTGAGGGTGGACTGCTGCTCTGGATCGCCTTCGGCCTGGTGGGCTCGCTGCGGGTGCTGCCAATCCCCGGCAGCTCAGCCGTGTGGACCTTCCACTTCCCGTTCATCGCCGCCGCGATGGTCCTCGGCGGACCAACCGCCGGCGCGTGGGTCGCCTTCCTGGCCACGCTGGAGCGGCGCGAGCTCGAGTCACAGCCCTGGTACGGCACGCTCGCCAACCATGCCGTAATGGCGCTGGGCGCGGTCGCGGGCGGCCTCACGGTCCTCGTCGTGCGCGGCGCGCTCGCGTCGGTGAACATCGACCAGGCCGCAGCCGGCGTCATCGCGATCGCCTCCGGCACGCTGGTGCTGGCAATAACGGCCAACGGAATTGCGGCCGGCACGATCATCCTCCGCGAACAGCTGGCCCCGATGGCCCTGGTCGACATCCTCGTGCGCTCGTTCGGGCGAGTGACGCTGGCCGAGATCGGCCTCGCCTGCGTGTTCTCGATCGCCTATGTGGCCGTCGGCTGGTGGGCGCCCGCGGCCCTCGCGATCGTCGTGGTGTTCGTATGGCCGGGCGAAGGCTTCGAAGGCATCGACCCACTGATGGGCCTGCCACGGGCGCGCCAGTTCCAGCGCGACTTCGAGGCCGGGGTTGCCCGGTCGCGCCGGGGGATCGCACCCGGTGGCATGCTCCTCATGATCGACCTCGACGGGTTCGGCGTGCTCAACAAGGAGCACGGCATGCAGGTTGGCGACGAGGTCCTCGCCCAGATCGGCGAACGGCTCCGGGCCGCCGTCCGAACCACCGACCTTGTCGGGCGGCTGGGTGGCGATGAGCTAGCGATGGTGTTCCGGGGCGAATTCGACTCCGCCACGGCGACTCGGCTCGCCGAGGGGCTCGAGCAAGCGATCCGGCAGCCAATTGGGACCTCGGCGGGCACCGTTGCCGTCGGCGTCTCGATCGGAGCCCTGGTCTATCGATCCGATCCCGCCACCCCGCCGGCCAAGACGCTGATGGACTGGGCGGATCGCGAGATGCAGATCCAGAAGCGGCTGCAGCGTGTGGGCCGAAGCCGCAAGGGCGTCCGGTTTCACCGCTACGGCTCCGCTCCGGCCTCCGGAGCGACGGTCAGCGACGGCGATGGATCGTCCCGGCGTCAAGCGCGCGGTCGGCTGGGACTTGTCGAGCTCGGAGCGATGCTGCTGGCGGTCTCGGCATGCGCGATGGTCGCCTCCGCCTGGGTGGTACGGCTGATCAGCTGAGGCCACCGCGGGATCAGCGCCAGATGGGCGTGCCGCCGTGCTCGCCGACGAGGGGCCGCCCGGCCGCGAACCGGCCGGGATCGAACGGCGCGATGTCCACGGACGTCGCCGCCCCGTACAGGATCAGCTCGGCCATCCCGAGCCCGATGGCGGGCGACGTCTTGAACCCCGTCCCGCTGTGGCCGCAGTCGAGGTAGAAGCCCTCGGGACCCGCGGCGCCGAGGATCGAGCGCTGGTCGGGGCTGAGCCCGTCCTGGCCGCTGTGCGACGCACGGAAGGTCCCGTCGCCGAGTCCCGGCAGCCGGCTCACCACCCGGTCGGTGACGACGTCGCGGAAGCCCGGTTCGGCGTTGGCCGTGTCGCGATCGGGTGAGCCTCCGATGATGGACCCGTCCTCGAGGCCGATCAGGACGAGCTCGCTGCCCTCGGGCCGGAGATACATCTCGCGTGCGTTGTCGATCACGACGGGGATCGGCCGGGCCACTGTCGTGGGCACGCCGAGGTAGCCCGTGTCGTGGCGCCACACGGTCAATGGGACGTCGACGCCGACCATCGCGGCGACGCCTCCGGCCCAGGGCCCGGCGACGTCGACGACGACCGGGGCCGAGAACGCACCCTTGGTCGTGACCACGCCCGAGACGCGCCCGCCATCGGCGGTCGTCGTGATCGCGGTGACCTCCGCGCCCTGCACGAGGCGAGCGCCGCGTTCCCGGGCCACGCGCATGAAGCCGGTTGCGGTCGACGTCGGATCCGCGTAGCCGGACGCCGGCTCGTACGCGGCGACCTCGTCCCCGTCGAGCGCGAACGCTGGCGCGAGCCGTGCGATGTCGGCCGCCCCCACCACGGTGGTGTCGATGCCCAGCGCCCGATGCGACTCGACATTCAGGGTCACCCGGTTGGTGCCGTCGCCACGCTCGATCCACAGGAAGCCAGTCCGGGTGAAGCCGCACTCGCCGCCGACCCGCTCGCTCCACTCGGTGAACCAGGGAAACGACGCCCACGCGAGCTTGGTCTCGGCCAGCAGGTCGTAGTGCATCCGCACCAGGCCGCTCGACCGGCCGGTCGCTCCGGCCCCGATCGTTGCGCGCTCCACGACGATCACCGACGTCCCGCGCTGGGCGAGATTGAAGGCGAGGCTCGTCCCGTGCACGCCGGCGCCGATGATGATGACGTCCGCCGTGGTGGTCATCGCCCAACTCCTTGATCGCCGGGAGGCCCGGCCGGCCCGACGCCAGTATCGGGCACGGCGGCGGTGCGATGGATCGCCAGGCCTCAGCGACGGGCTCCTCGCGCGCCCGCCCGATCGAAGCTGACACCACGATCGCGCAAGGACACCCAGGCATCGTGCCCGATCACGACGTGGTCGAGCACGTCGACGTCGAGCAGCCGTCCGGCGGCGATCGCCTCGGCGGTCAGGTGCAGGTCGTCCGGGCTGGGCGTGGGGTCTCCGGAGGGGTGGTTGTGGCAGAGCACGACGCCCGACGCGTCCAGCCGGACCGCATCCCGGAACAGCTCACCGACGCGGACGAGCGACGCCGACACGTTGCCCACGTAGACGGTCGAGACCCGCTGGACCACGTTCTTCGCATTCAGGCTGAGGACCCGCAGCTCCTCGCGTTCCAGGCGACCCATGTCGAGCACCAGTCGATCCGCGACGTCGCGAGGCGCCCGAATGGTCCAGCGACCCGCCGGCCACTCCGCCACCGACCGGCGCCCGAGCTCGAACGACGCGGCAAGGCGGGCCGCCTTGGCGGCGCCCAGCCCCGGGATCGAGGCGAGCTCGGCGTCCGTCGCCCGCGCCAGCGCCGACAGGCTGAGGTGTCGTCCCAGGGCGTCCTCCGCGACCTCGATCGCGGTCCGGCCACCGGCCCCCGTGCCGAGGACGACCGCGATCAGCTCGGCGGCCGACAGTCCGCCCGGCCCGCGCAGCGCGAGCCGCTCACGCGGACGCTCCGCTGCCGGCAGGTCCCGCACCGACCGGACCCACGGGCGATGCGCCGGGATGTCGCGTATCTGCGCGTCCGCCGCAGGAACCTCGCGACGCGCCATCGACCACCTGCCGGCTGCGGGGCGGGACCATCGATGGCCTCGTACCCGGGGGCGAGGCGTCCCCGGGTCCGGACAACGGAAGCCCGCCGATTTCCCCCGCCATCCGGATCCGGGAACACGACGAAGCCTACGCAGCGCCCCTTACGCGGCGCTCAATCGGGACTTGCCCGCGGATTGCCTCGACCGCGATGCCGGCGAGGTGTCGGCCCTACCGCCCGAACGCGGCCGCGCCCATCACCACGAGCACCTGGATCGCGTTGAACGTCGCGTGCAGCCCGATCGCCGCGTACAGGGATCGCCGGGCGAGGAACACCCAGCCGAGCGCGATCCCGACGGGCAACAGCGCGATCAGCGAGTACAGGGCGTGCTGGGCGCCCGTCTCGAACGAGGCGTCGAACAGGGCCAGCACGTGGGCGATCGCGAAGAACAGGGCCCCGCGGACGATGGCCGGCCCGGCGCCCATCGCGCGGGCCCAGGCCGTGGTCGTGAAGCCGCGGAAGAACAGCTCCTCACCGATCGGCGCCAGGATCGCCGCGGAGATCAGGTTCAGGACCAGGCCCGCGGGGTCGACGGCCTCCGGCAGCGGGCTGGGGGCCGGCTCGAGGAACCGTGACAGGACCCCGACCAGGACGAGCGACACGATGAGCACCGGAACCGCGAGCACGGCGCCCACGAGCAGGTCGCGCACCGAGTCGGCCGTCGGCCGGTGGACGCCCATCTGGGCCCACGAGAGGGCTCCCGGGCCGACGACCATCAGCCGGACCACACCGATGTAGGCGAGCATCGTGATGAACAGCGAGATCGCCGTGCCCGCAGGCGACGCGACGTCGAACCCCAGGGCCGACATCGGCGCCAGCACGGCGACCGTCGCGACCAGGGTGATCGCGAACACCGCGAGGAAGGCCAGGACCGGGGACGGCCCGTGGTAGGCGAGCTCCGGATGACGGCTGCCCTCGATGGCCTGCGAGCCGCCCGCCGCCACGAGGCCGATCGCGAGCACGACGCAGCCCCGCCAGGAAGACCCAGCCGGCCGCCGATGACCCGGACGCGAGGAAGGACACGAGGATCACGGCGAGGCCCATCACGGACCCGATCCAGCCGATCACGTACAGCGCCGGCACGGCGCGACCCTCGAGGCTGAAGATCGACGGGCGGGGCGCGATCCCCTCGGATTCCGGCGCGGCCGGGCCCGCCGGCTCGGTCAAGGCTCCGGGATCGTGCCCGGTGCGCCGCGGCTCGCCGACGGTGGCTGCCGGACCCGGCCGGGCCGCGCGGTCGGCGAGACCGACGAGGCGGGCTGCGTCGACGTCAGGCGACCGGGCATCGGCGTCGCGATCGGCTCGTAGGCGGCGAGGTCGGTTCGTTCGAAGTCACGCCCGCACCAGGCGCACAGGGCCCAGTCGAGCCCGACGAGCCGGCCGCAGTTGGCGCACACGCGGTTGAGCTGCGTGCGGCAGGTGGGGCAGATGATCCATTCGTCGTTCACCCGCCGCCGGCACGACGGACAGGTCTTGATCGCCTCGACCTCGGCGAGCAGCGCCTCCTCCGCGAGGTTGCGCTCGTAGACCTCGCCGATCTTCTCGTGGGGCCGGATGATCCGGTAGACGATGATCCCGAACACGAACAGGAGCGGGGTGAACAGGACGATCAGGGCCGCCGCGAGGTACGGCAGGACCGGGTTCTCGCTCCGCTGCTGCATGTCGCGGAACGCCCAGTACGCGGCCGCCAGCCACAGGATGACGAAGTAGACGACGAGCGCCTGCAGCGCGAAGTGCACGATCGGGTTGTCGAAGAAGCCGCCGATCGTGTCACCGATCGTATTGAGGATCTCTTCCATACGCGGGGATGCGGCCTCCATCGGGCATGACGCGCCCGGGGGCGCGCGGCGAGCAGCAGTCTAACAGGGACGCCCCCGGTGGCCGGGAGCACGGCCATGACGTCCGATGAGCGGCGGCGTGATGCCTCATCCGCCGCGTCAGGCGGCGATCTCGTCGTCCCGGCGCCCGATCACGCCGACCGGCCGGACCGACGCCGTCTCGAGCGTCCAGGCGTTGGCACGGATCGCCGCGCCGACGCCGGCGAGCACCAGGCCGCCGAGCCAGATCGCGACCCATACCGATACGGTGACGAAGGCGGCCACCGGTTCCGACTCGTGGGTCATGACATCGCGCACCCGCGCCCAGCCCGCACCGGCGGCGACCATCGCCGGCCCGGTGAGCAGGGCGACGATCGCGAGGCCGAAGACCGCCGTGACCAGCACCCGGATCGGGCTCCGGACGATGTCCACCCAGCCCAGCAGCCACGCGATGATGACCGGGCGCCGCTCGATGACCAGGCGCCGCACCCCGAGCGCGCCCGCGGTGTCGGCGGCGACCCACACCATGATCGGGGCGATGACATGCCACGGGACGTCCCGGATCACGCGCACCGCGAGCGGCGTGACCAGGTCGTCGGGGAGGACGAGCTCGTGGTAGGCCGCCGCATACAGCGGCTGCCACACCAGGATGGCGGCCGCGATCGGCGGCAGCAGGGCGAACAGCCGGAGGAGGGCGACCTTCCAGGTGCCCGGCGCCCCCTCGAGTTTTGGCGCCGCGAGCATCGCCTCGTCATCGGCCGCCTCGAGCCCGACGCCGATCAGGTTGCGCTCCGCCCAGGCCCCGGCGACGAGTCCACCGAGGCCGAGGGCGAGGCCCGCCGCGGCGCCGACGCCGATCAGGGTCAGCATCGCCGGCGACGGCGTTCCGATGATCAGCGTGCTCATCGGTCCGCCAAGGGCGTTCTGGATCCCCGTCGGCGTGGGCAGCACGACGACCGGCCAGGCCAGCAGCAGCAATCCGCCGCCGGCCAGGAACCCGGCCAGGCCCAGCGCCCACGAGAGCGGCCGCAGGAGGGTGACGACGAACGCGCCGGTCAGGACGGTGGCGATCGGCAGGCGGCCGGCGCGGGCGGGCGCAGTGGCGCCCGGCGCGACCGCTGCGGTGGTCATGGCTTGAGCGTTGGCGCCGGTGATCCGGTCAGACGCCCGAGCGCCTCGAGGGCGGCCTTGACCCGGTCCATCTCTGCCCCGTAGGTCGCGAAGTCACCGCTCCGGAGGGCCGTCTGGGCGAGCTCGAAGTGCGTGTTCGCGTAGTCGATCAGGCCGGGCACGTCGGCCGGCAGGCCGCCGTCAGGGGGGGTCGTCGGGGCGACGGTGGGCGCTGGTGTCTCACCGGGACCCGGCGTCGCCGTCGGGCCCGGGGTCGTGCCGGGACCCGGGGACGGACCCGGAGCACCGTTGGCCTGGGTCGTGAGCAGGAGGTTCAGGGCCCCCGACAAGGTGCGCGCCCAGACGACGGTCGTGGGGCTCGCGACCACGATCCGCTGGAACTCGGGGAAGGCCGAGGAGGTGGACTGCAGGTACACGGGCTGGAGGTACAGCAGGGAATCGCCGACGGGGATCACGATCAGGTTGCCCCGGATGACCTCGCTGCCGCTCTGGTTCCACAGCGAGATCTGGGCGCTGATGGTCGGGTCCTGGTCGATCCGGGCCTCGATCTGGGATGGCCCGAAGATGGTCGTGTCGGCGGGGAACTGGTACGAGCGGACGGTGCCGTAGTTGGGCGCGTCGTTGCGGGCGGCGACCCAGGCGATCATGTTCGGCCGGCTGCGGGCGATCATCGGCTGGAGCAGCAGGAACTCCGCCTTCGGCTCGCCCGGCATGCGCATCACGACGTAGTACGCCTCGGGCGCCAGGCTCTGCTGGTTCGTCAGCTCCGTCGGAACCGTCCAGCGATCCGTGTTGTTGAAGAACGTGACCGGCTGGGTCACGTGGTACTGGCCATACATCCGCGTCTGGACGTTGAACAGCTCCTCGGGGACGCGCAGGTGGGCCTGCAGATCGGCGGGCATGTTGGCCAGCGGTTCGAACATTGAAGGGAAGATCCCCTCCCAGGCCCGGATGATCGGCTCGGTCGGGTCGGCGACGTAGAAGTGCATGGTGCCGTCGTAGGCATCCATCGTGATCTTCACGCTGTTGCGGATGTAGTTGATGCTCTCGCCGCCGAGCCCCGACGTCGCGCCCAGCTCGCTCGTGTTGAACCACGAGGCGTTGGGGAAGCGGTCGCTCACCGTGTACGCGTCCTGCACGTACACGAGGCGGCCGCCCTCGACCACGAGGTAGGGATCCTTGTCGAAGCGCAGGAAGGGTGCGATCAGGCCGAGCCGCTCGGAGATCGTGCGGTGGAACAGCAGCTGGCTGTCGGCCTGGACCTGGTCGGTGATGAACAGGTCGAGGTCGCGGAACCGGATCGCGAACAGGAGCCGCGACAGCGTCGAATCGAGCGGGATCCCGGTGGTCCCCATCCAGCGCGTGGTCGGATCCGCCTGCCCCGTCCGCGACGAGCTGGGGTAGTCGAACTCGTTCTGCCGGGCGCGAACCACGACGTAGTGGTCGTCGCCTTCGCCGAAGTAGATCCGCGGCTGCGTGATCCCGGGCGCGCCGCTGTTCGAGGTCGGCGGCAGGTCCCGGATCCACAGCGTCGGCTGGCCCTCCTCGGTGACCTCGTTGACGGGCGTCATCGCCACGCCGATGCCGTGGGTCTTGATGACCCGCGTGTTGACCCAGCTGGGTGCGTCGGGGCTGCGGTCGATCGCAAGCTCGCGGCCCGACAGCATCACCTGGCGCAGGGTGTCGTCGATGATGTAGCGGTCGGTGTCGACGTCGTGGAAGTCGTAGTACTGGCGCACCGTCTGCAGCTGGTCGAGGGTCGTCTGGAGCGGACGGTAGTCCCACAGCCGGGCGTTGGTGAACGTGTCCTCTTCGCTGGCGATGGCCGCCGCCGTCAACGGCGCGGCGCCGCCGTAGTTGCGCTGCTCCCATTTGTCGAGGCCGAACGAGAGGCGCGTCATCGAGATGTTGTTGCCGATGTACGGCTCTTCCTGGGCGTAGGTGTTGGGGTCGACGCTCAGGCGCTGGATGGCCTCGGGGTAGAGGCGTCCGAGGACGATGGACGCCGAGAACCAGATGATCACGATCGCGCCCAGCGGCCACATCCAGCGGGTGAAGGCGCCGGCGATCAGCAGCGCGCCCGCGAGGCCTGACAGGAACGTGAGCACGTCGTAGGCGAGGAAGCGCGCGTTCGCGTCCGTGAACGAGACGCCCGTCGCAACGCCGGCCTGGCTGTACACGAGCTCGTACTTGTCGAGCTGGTAGCCGAACGCGACGGAGATGAGGTACAGGCCGCCGAGCACGGCAAGGTGCACCCGCACACGGGTGATGAACACCTCCCCGCCGCGGGTGACCTCCAGCAGATACCTGGAACCCGCCACCAGCAACGACGCCAGGAGGAGGCCGTTGACCAGCGACTGGACGAGCCGGAAGAACGGCAGCTCGAACAGGAAGAAGCTGATGTCGCGGCCGAAGATCGGGTCGGTCACCGTCTGCGTCGGCGAGAACGGGACCCGGTTGACCCACAGCATCAGGGTCTCCCAGGCGCCCGAGACCGCGCCGGCGACGCCTAGGGCGAGGAGCACGGCGACGCCGCCGATCACCCACGTCCCGATCGGGACGACGTCGGGGATCTCCTCGCCGTCCCAGGCGAAGGTCAGCTCGCCCGAGCCGGACCGCCCGCCGGACACGTTGAACGGCCCGAAGGCGCCACCGCCGGCGCGGGCCCGTGCGGTGCGCTCGGCCTGGCGCTGCGCCGCGGCGACGCGGCCTGCCACGGCCCGCAGGCGGCCGGGCCGCTCCGGATCCGGGGGCGGAGCCAGGCGGTTGGCGACGATCAGGTTGCCGAGCAGTACGACGAGCGCGAGCAGCCCGGCGCCGATGAACAGCCCGGCCTGGACGCCGAGGCGGGTCCAGAAGACGCTGTCGAACCCGACGCTCTTGTACCAGATGGCATCGGTCCACAGGTTGATGCCCGCGACCAGCAGCACCAGGATCGCGAGGATCGCCAGCACCAGCGCGACGATCCCGACGCGGCGTGCGACGTCGCCCGCGGACGTGCCCTTGGCACCGTCGTTCGGCCCGCCGGGCGGGCGCCCGCCGGTCGCCTTGGGCGTGGGGGCAGACCGACCGCGCCGGCGGCGGCGCGCGGTGATCGGGGTTGGTGCAGGCGCCGCGGGTGCGTCGTCGTCAGGTCTGTCGGCCGCGCCGTCGCCCTGGGCGGCCCCGTCGGCATCGGCGCCCGTTGCCGCCTCGTCGGCCTGCACGGCCTCGCCCGCGTCGCCATCGGCCGCGTCGTCGCCCGCCTCGCGGGCGGCGTCGTGATCGTCGTCGTCGTCGCCTGGCGCGTCGTCCTCGTCGCTCACCGGGCCCCTGCCCTCTGCCGCTGCGCGCCGGCGCTCGAGCTCGCGCATGAACTCGTCGAACAGGTCACCCATCGCGCGGAGTCTAGGGCGGATCGGCGGAACCCGGATCGGCCGGCCCGGGCGACTGCCCGTCGCGGCTCGGGCTCAGGGTCGGGCGAGGCCTTCCACGGACCGGCCGAAGGCCCCGAGGACCCGGTCCGCGATCTGGTTCGGCCGCAGGGTGGCGGCCAGGGCCGGCTCCCACCGGAAGGCGACGCGGATCACCAGGGGGCAGCGCCAGGGACGCGCGTCGTCCTCGGGCGGCACGAGCGGGGTGAGCCGGATCGCCAGGCGGCCGTCCTCCTCGCGGATCAGCCCCGACAACCCGCCCGCGAACGACGGACCCATCCGCGCAAGGGGCGGCTCGGGCGGCGGTCCTGCCGCCGGCGCGACGTCCCGGAAGCTCACCACGCCCTCGGCGTCGGTCACCCACATGACGGCCAGCCACCAGTCGTCGGGACCATCGACGGGCTTGGCCATCCCGGCCTCCAAACGGCGGTCGCCGATGCGGACCTCCTGCTCGCGCAGGTACGAGGGTCCGGGGTGAGGGAGTCGCTCGGGCACCAGCCGAGCATACCGGTGCGCCCGGGTCAGGCCCCGGCGGACGCCTCGTCGTCGGCGGGCGCGGCCGGCGGCGGCGGGGATGCCGGCACGGCGGGGGCCGGGGTTGCCGGCGGGGACGCCGGCACGGCGGGGGCCGGGGTTGCCGGCGGGGCCGCCGACGGCGCGCCGGCCGGAGGGGTTACCGACGCCTCGGCGGCGAGCCTCACTGACTCGGCCTCGACCTGGCGCACCTCGTCTTCGGGGGCCTCGGCGGTCGCGAGGTCGGCGTCGGCGCCGGCGAGCTGCGAGAGCGGGATGCCCATCTCCACGACGACGTCGGTCTTGAGGGCGACGGTCTCGGCCTCGAGGTCGGCCCGCTCGGCCTCGATCTCCAGGCGGCGAATCTCGCGCCGGACATCGTCGGGCGGCGGCGCCAGCGACTCGGGGTTGGCCGACGGGTCCGATTGCTCGCCCGGGGCCTCGCCGGTGATGAACGACATGATCCGGCTCCGGGGCCGGGCGACCTCGGCCCGGGCCTGGATGATCGCCATCGGGTCGAGGGTGGTCACGCCCTTGATGTCGGGCTCGGCACCCGCCGCACTCGACAGGGTGGCGCCGCACGAAGGGCAGGTCTCGCCGACGCTCGCAGGCAGCGGCGCCGAGCACCAGGGGCAGTGCGGGGTCGCATCGGTCATCTGCGCACTCTACTCGTTCGAATCACGGCCAGTGCCCCCCAATTGGTCCTGCCCCGTCACTCCCACTCGATCGTTGCGGGGGGCTTGCTGCTGATGTCGTACACGACCCGGTTCACGCCCGGGACCTCGTTCACGATGCGGCTGCTGATCTTGCCCAGGACGTCGTACGGCAGCTTCGCCCAGTCGGCGGTCATGCCGTCCTCCGAGGTCACCGCGCGAATCGCGACGACGTTGGCGTAGGTCCGCCCATCGCCCATCACGCCAACGCTCCGGACGGGGGTCAGGATCGCGAACGACTGCCACACGCTGCGGTACAGGCCCGCCGCCTTGATCTCGTCGATCACGATCCAATCCGCATCGCGGAGCGTGTCGAGCCGCTCGGCCGTGACCTCGCCGATGATCCGGATCGCGAGCCCCGGACCCGGGAACGGCTGGCGGAAGACCATGGCCTCGGGCAGCCCGACCTCGAGGCCGACGAGCCTGACCTCGTCCTTGAACAGGTAGCGCAGGGGCTCGATCAGCTTGAACCGCAGGTCTGCGGGCAGCCCGCCGACGTTGTGGTGGGTCTTGATCTTCTGGGCGGTCTTGGTCTCGGGCGCGGTCGACTCGATGACGTCCGGGTACAGGGTCCCCTGGGTCAAGAAGTCGATCCGGCCGAGCTTGGCCGCCTCCTCCTCGAACACGCGGATGAACTCGTCGCCGATGATCCGCCGCTTGTGCTCCGGGTCGGTGATGCCGGCCAGCCGGGCGAGGAAGCGCTCCCGGGCGTCGACCATCACGAGGCGCATGCCCAGGTTGGCCTCGAAGGTCGCCCGCAGCAGCTCGGATTCCTTCTTGCGCATCAGGCCGTGGTCCACGTAGATGCAGGTCAGCCGGTCGCCCACCGCCCGATGCACCAGGGCCGCGGCAACCGCCGAGTCGACGCCGCCGGACAGGGCACAGATGACCTTGCCGTCGGAGCCGGTTGCCCGTGCGTGCTGGTCGACGCGCTCTCGGATCTCCGCCACGGTGGACTCGACGAAGTTCGCCGGCGTCCAGTTGGGCTCGATCCCGGCGATCCCGGTGACGAAGTTGCGGAGGACGGCGCGGCCCCGGGGTGTGTGGACCACCTCGGGGTGGAACTGGATGCCGTACAGGTTGCGCGCGGGGGCGTCGAGACCGGCAAACGGCGTGGACTCGGTCTGCGCCGTGGCGTGGAACCCCTGGGGCATGCGCGTGATCGAGTCGCCGTGGCTCATCCAGACCGGCTGGTCCCGGTCGATGCCCACGAACAGCGCGTCATCCCGAGTGATCTGGACCGTCGCCGGGCCGTACTCGCGGCGCGTGGCCGGGGTAACGTCGCCGCCCAGCTCCAGGGCCATCAGCTGGGCGCCGTAGCAGATGCCCAGCACCGGGAGCCGGCCGCTCCAGATCGATGCGTCGGCCTTGGGGGCGTCGGCGTCGTAGACGGACATCGGCCCGCCCGAGAGGATGACGGCGCGAACGCCGCGGCGCTCGAGCTCGTCCATCGTCGTGTCGTGGGGCAGGAGCTCGGAATAGACGTTGAGCTCACGCACCCGGCGAGCGATCAGCTGCGCGAACTGGCTGCCGAAGTCGAGCACGGCGACCGTTCCGGGGGCGGCGGCCGCGGCCGGGATCGGCGGGCGATCCTGCGGTGTGCGCTCGGGGGCGGGCGCGTCGAGCGCGACCTCGAGATAGGCCTCGACCTCTGCATCGTCGGGGGCCAGCACCCGGTGGCCCGCGTTAGCGGGCTCGCCGTGGACGGTCTTGCCGCGCTGCCGGGTCTCGTCCGCCTCGGCCCCGGCCGCGGGCTGCTGCTCCTCCGCCGTATCGGTCAATGACCCCTCCCCGCGCGAACTCCGATGGTGTATGCAGAGTCTAGCCGCCCGAGCCCGCAGGAGGTGCCCCATGACGTACTCGATCGTTGCCCTGGATCCCGCGAGCGGAGAGCTTGGCGTGGCGGTGCAGAGCCGCTGGTTCTGCGTCGGAAACGGTGTCACGTGGGTCGAACCCGGCGTCGGCGCCGTCGCGACGCAGTCGTTCACCGAGGTCGGCCACGGTCCGAACGGCCTGCGCCTGATGCGCGAGGGGCGACCAGCACCGGCGGCGCTGGCCGAGGTCCTCGCTGCGGACCCCGGCGAGGCCGTGCGCCAGGTGGGCATGGTCGACGCCCGCGGCCGGGCCGCGTCCCACACGGGCTCCGGGTGCGTCCGGTTCGCGTCGCACCTCGTCGGCGACGGCGTGGCGGTCCAGGCCAACATGATGGAGCGCTCGACGGTGCCGGCGGCCATGCTGGCGGCGTTCACGAGCACCGATGGCGACCTTGCCGCACGCCTGCTCGCGGCCCTGGTGGCGGCCGAGGGGGAGGGCGGCGACGTCCGCGGCCGTCAGTCGGCGGCGCTCCTCGTGGCGCCGGGTTCGGCCGCTGCCGGCGACGATGCCCCCGCGCCCTGGACGCGCCGGTTCGACGTGCGGGTTGACGATCACCGCGCGCCACTGGACGAGCTCGGCCGCCTGCTGACGCTCGCACGCGCGTACGACGCCATGGACGAGGCGGAGGCCGCCGGCGCCCGGCGCGACATCGCGGCCGCCGCAGCGGCCAGCGAACGCTCGATCACGCTGGCCCCGAACGACGATCAGATCCGGCTGTGGCATGCGGTCGGCCTGGTCCTGGGCGGGCGGATCGACGACGCGCGTGTCGAGCTCGCACGGGCGACGACGGTCGAACCGCGGTCGGGGGAGCACCTCCGCCGGTTCGCAGAGCAGGGACACCTGCCGGGTGGCGACGCGACGCTGGGTGCCCTCGGGCTCGCCTGAACGACGCCGACACACCACAACCGGCCGCCCCGAGGTTGGGAGAGGGCGGCCGGTCGTGGGAGTCGGAGGAGGTTCTGATCGGTATTCGGTTGTTCTTCGATTGTTGTTCAGTTGTTCGAGCGGCTCGGTTCTCGGGGCCTGGCGCCCTGCACCGCGTGCGTTCAGTGAGCACATAGTGACGCGCACATCGCCGCGGCCCCATCGACATGGGTGGCGAATCGCGCCCGGCAGATGACGTAGCGGTAGGCTGAGACACATGGCCGAACAGCGATTCCCGATCCGGATCGGGCGCCGATCCGCGCTCCCGTTGCGAATCCTGTTCGGGGCGACGCCCGAGACCTCGTGGGCCGCCGTGGATGACGAGACGGTCTCCGCCAGGTTCGGGCGGTTCTCGTTCTCGACGCCACTCGCCAACGTCGTCCGCTGGCGGATCGAAGGGCCGTGGCTGTGGATCACGGCGATCGGGGTTCGGATGAGCGTCCGTCATCGCGACGTGTCGTTCGCGGGCAGCCCCCGCGGCGGGGTCCGGTTGGACGTCCGTGAGCCGGTCAAGTGGACCTGGTTCCGCGTGCCGGCGTTCTATGTCGGGACGGACGACCTCGACGGGTTCGCGACGGCGATCGCGGCCCGCGGCATTCCGGGCGAGGACGCGCGCCGCACCTAGCCGCGCTGATGGCTGCCCGCTAGGTCCCGCGGACCTGCCACGACTTGCCTTCGGTGGCCACCGCCGGGGCGTACACGACCTCGACGTCGTGCATGTCGGCGATCGTCCGGGCACCGAGCGCGGCCATCGACTGGCGGAGGGCGCCGACCAGGTTCTGCGTCCCGTCGGTCACGTGCGACGGGCCGTTCAGGATCTGCTCGAGCGGCCCGACCGTCCCGACCTTGATCCGCGTGCCGCGCGGCAGCACCGGCGACGGAGCCGCCATGCCCCAGTTCGTCCCGCGGCCGGGCGCCTCGGCGGCGCGGGCGAGCGGCGAGCCGAGCATGACGAGGTCGGCGCCGGCGGCGAACGCCTTCGCGAGGTCGCCGCCGCGCTTCATGCCGCCGTCGGCGACCACCGGCACGTACGTCCCCGTCTCGGCGTGGTACTGGTCGCGCGCCGCCGCCACGTCCGCGATGGCGGTGACCTGCGGGATGCCGATGCCCAGGACCTCGCGCGTCGTGCACGCGGCCCCGGGCCCGACGCCGACGAAGATCGCCGCGGCGCCCTGCTCCATGAGCATGTACGCGGCCTGCGCGTTGGTCGTGTTGCCCACGGCGACCGGGATCGGCATGAACCGCGTGAAGTCCTCGAGCGCCAGCGGCTCGTAGCCGGTGGCCAGGTGGCGAGCCGACGAGACCTGGGACTGGACCAGGAACAGGTCCGCACCGTGCTCGGCACAGAACGGCCCGAAGCGACGGGCCACGCCGGGGGTCGCCGAGACCGCGGCCTTCGAGCCTGCCGCGTGCAGCTCGTCGAGCCGGCGCGCGATCAGCTCCTCGCGGATCGGCGCGCCGTAGGCCTCGGCCAGCACGTCCTGCACGGCGTCGTCGGGCGCCGACGCAATCCGCTCGAGGACCTCGGACGGGTCGTCGTAGCGCACCTGCACGCCCTCGAGGTTGAGCACGGCGAGCCCGCCGAGGCGGGCCAGCTCGCCCGACAGCCGGACGTCGACCACCGCGTCCATGGCGGCGGCGAGGATCGGAACGTCGAGGTCGATCCCGCAGAAGGTCTGGGCCAGGACGATATCGGCGGGGTCCACGGTGTCGGTACCGGGCGCCAGCGAGACGTCCTCGAACCCGTAGGTCGTCCGGATCGTGTCGAGCTTCGACCGGAAGATGCGCCGGTTGGCCAGTGTCTCGGTCAAGGCGTCGCCCTCTCGCAGCCCGGGTGCCCACCCGGTGGCACACAGTCTAGCGGGAGCCGGTCCGGCGGGTCTCCTCGGCAACAGCCCCGGCCGCCCTGGCCTCACGGGGAGATAATCGCGCTCCGACGCCGACGGCAACGCCGGCGTCACCTCGGAGCGAGGGCTGATCGATGGCCAAAGGCGCGGCAAAGGCGGGCGACGGACACGACGGCGCGTCGATCGACGATCCCCGCGAGCAGGACGAGGCTCACGTCACCGGGAACGGCGCGGACCGGCTGTCCACCAAGGCGTACGAACGCGAGCTGGCCCGGCTGCAGCTGGAGCTGGCCAAGCTCCAGGAATGGGTGCATGCCCGCGGGCTCAAGGTCGTGGTGCTGTTCGAGGGCCGGGACGCCGCCGGCAAGGGCGGCGCGATCAAGACCCTCACGCTGGCGCTCAACCCGCGGATCGCGCGCGTCGTCGCGCTGCCGGCGCCCACCGAGCGAGAACGCACCCAGTGGTATTTCCAGCGCTACGCGGCGCACCTGCCGGCCGCGGGCGAGATGGTGCTGTTCGACCGCAGCTGGTACAACCGCGCCGGCGTCGAGCGCGTGATGGGCTTCGCGACGAGCGACGAGATCGAGGAGTTCTTCCGCTCGTGTCCGGAGTTCGAGCGGATGCTCGTCCGCTCGGGGATCATCCTGATCAAGTACTGGTTCTCGGTCAGCGATGCCGAGCAGGAGCGCCGGTTCGAGGCGCGGATCAAGGACCCGACCAAACGCTGGAAGCTGTCGCCGATGGACCTCCAGTCACGCGCCCGCTGGGTCGAGTACTCGATCGCCAAGGACGAGATGTTCCGCCACACGGACATCAAGCAGGCGCCCTGGTGGGTGGTGAACGCCGACGACAAGCGCCGCGCCCGCCTCAACATGATCCACCACCTGCTCTCGCAGGTCCCCTACCAGGACCTCACCCCGGAACAGATCGTCCTGCCGCCGCGCGAGCCCGATCGTGGCTACGTGCGGCCGCCACTGGACGAGCAGTCGTTCGTGCCCGAGCGCTACTGACGACGGCGGCTCCCGACGCCCTCAGTCCTTCGGGCCGCGCGCGGTCCGGCGGCCGTTCGCGTCGATCTCGAACCAGCGGGCGAGCTCGGGCTCGAGCAGCAGGTCTCGCACGCGCCGGACCGACTCGGCATATGAGGGCCAGATCGCGACGGCCGGAGCCTCGCCGGCCGGGACCCAGCGAAACGCGTCGTGCTCGTGGGACACGCGGACGTCGGCGTCGGACCGGATGCGCGCGGCGAAGATCGCGCTGACGACGATGCCATCGACGCCCTCGTCGTAGAACGGCGCCACCTGGTCGAGGTCGTACCACGCCTCGACGAGCGCCCGCCCCAGCCCGGTCTCCTCCTCGACCTCGCGCATGGCGGCCATGGGCACGCGCTCACCTGGCTCGACGCCCCCCGTCACGCATTGCCACAGGCCGGGAAAGATCCGCGACGGGGATCGGCGGATGAGCAGGATCTCGAGGCGGTCCGCTTCGGATCGGCGTGTCGGCCGGCCCCGTCGGGCGGTGGGACGCGGAACAGCCAGCATTCGACGAGATCGGGGCGCAGGCTCATGACGGGATCACGATCGCATGGTGCGGTGCATCAGGCGCAGCCGTCCGCGTAGCCGTCGGCCCGACGGGTCATCCCCGACGCGTTGCGGGTCGGGATCCAGCCCACCCAGCCGCCCTTGCTCTCGACCCGCAGGAGCTCGATCGCGGCCGGGTGATCGTCGAGCGTCACCAGCAGCCAGGCGGCGTCCGGCGCGGCGTCGCCGATGACCATCAGGGTGGACCCGTGCGCGGCCGCGGCTGCCTCGCTCGTCCCGCCCCAGCCAGGCGCTGAGCGGGCGACCGCCGCCGACCGCGTCGGCGGGCAGGTCGATCCAGCCCGTCCCGTCGGGCAGCACGAGCGCGGCCGCCGCAGCCCGCTCGATCACCGCGGACGAAGGTGCCGTCGGCGTCGTCTCGAACGACCACGTCAGGCAGCCGCCGAAACCCGCCGCCTGGAACACGCCCTCGCGCGCATCCCCGGCGACGTGCAGCACCCGCACGGGCGCGTCGACACCGTGTCCGCGGTCGACGCAATAGGGCGCCGGCGCGGCCCGGCCAGTGATCTGCCAGAACACGCCCCCGTCGCGTCGCGCGATCGGCTTCAGGCGCACGGCGGCCTGTCCCTGGTGCCACGGGATGACGGTCCACGCGGCGGTGGGTTCGCGCACGAGGAATGCGCCCCCGAACGCGCGTGCGGCAGCCTCGACGTCGCCGCCGACCCAGATCCGCTCGAGCGTCCGGGAAGCGTCCCGCACGTCCAGGAAGCCGGGCCCGGCGCCGGAGACCTGGATGGCCGACTCGACCGTCGCAGGCAGAATCGTGGCGGCAACGTCGAACGCGCGCCAGACCGGGCAGCCGCCCCAGCCCGCGAGGCGGGCCAGCGCGTCGAGCGCCGCCTCGCCCGAGGTCACGTCGACGATCACCATCGTCGCGCTCGCCGGGGCCGGTGGTGCGGTTTCGGCGGGAGGCGCCGCGGGCGGCACGGGCTCGGTCGTGCGGGCGGCCTCGCCGACCAAGCCCCAGGTCGTCAGGGCAGCGATGCCCAGCGCGATGCATGCTCCGATCGTGGCCCAGCGCGACGGTGGCCGGGAACCCGAGGGGCGACCCGGTGGCACCACGAACTGCCCGGTGTCAGCGCGCGCCGCCGGAACCGTGGAGATCGGTTCGGTGTGGTCCAGTTCGGTCATTGGCAGTGGCGGCCAGAAGTCCTATCGGCAACCATGACATGTGGGGCAACTGTCAGTACAGTCTGTGCATTCATCCGGGGCTCTCATCCACATCTTCATGACCCACTCATCCGCCCATTCCTCGGGTCGCCGTCCCTTGGCCGCGGCGCTGGCGGCCGTCATCGCGACGGCGTCCATCCTGATCGCCCCAGTTGCGGGCATCGTCGCGCCTTCGGCGGCCTCCGCCGCGGGATCGTTCTCCGATCCCCATTTCGCCGACTCCCCGGTGTTCACGGGCCTCACCCAGCCCACGACGGTGCGCTTCGCGAGTGACGGGCGCGCGTTCGTCGCGGAGAAGCGGGGGATCATCAAGGAGTACGACTCAGTCAGCGACTCGTCGGCCACGCAGGTGCTCGACATCCGGCACGACGTGCACGACTTCTGGGATCGCGGCCTGTTGAGCATCGCCCTCGATCCCGACTTCCTCAACGGCAGCCCGTTCATCTACCTGTACTACGTCTACGACGCGCCCCCGGGCCAGTCGGCGCCCTGGTGGCCCTCCGGACAGACGGGCCCGGGCTGGTCGAACTCGTGCCCCACGCCCCCCGGCGCGACGACTGACGGCTGCGTCGTCACCAGCAAGCTCGACCGATACACCGTCAATCTCGCGACGAATGTCGCGGATCCGAACAGCCGCCTGAACCTCATCGGCGATGTCGCCGGCGGCGAGTGGTGCCAGCAGTTCCCGAGCCACGCGGGTGGAGCGCTCGCCTTCGGCCCCGACGGCTACCTGTACGTGACCGGCGGTGACGGTGCCAGCTTCGGCGGCATGGACTACGGACAGCTCGGCGGCACCCTCTCCGGGACGCCGACGCCGGTCAATCCCTGCAACGACCCGTATCCGGGCCAGGTCCAGGCAACCGCCGAGGGCGGCATGCTTCGCTCACAGGACGTGCGCACACAGGGGGATCCGACCGGCCTCGACGGCGCCATCATCCGCATCGATCCGGCCACTGGCAACGCCCCCGCCGACAACCCCCTCAAGAACGTCGCGGGAGCCGACAGCAACACGAAGCGCATGATCGCCACCGGGTTCCGCAACCCGTTCCGGATCACCTTCCGACCCGGACATTCGGACCTGTACGTTGGCGACGTGGGCAATGGCACGTGGGAGGAGGTCGACCGGGTCACGCTGCAGGCGACCGCGACACCGACGACGCTGGCCGACTTCGGCTGGCCGTGCTACGAGGGCGTCGCGCAGCAGGGGCCGTTCAAGGACATCGGGACGAACATGTGCGCCAACCTGTATGCCCAGCAGCAGAGCCAGCCCGGGACGGTGACGCCGCCGCTGTACCAGTACACCCACTCGGGCAGCCTGACGCCGAAGGGACCCTGCTTCCCCGGTTCCGCCGACCAGACGTCATCCATCTCCGGGGTCGCGTTCTACGAAGGAGCGTCCGGCAGCGCTGTCGACTACCCAGCCAAGTACGACGGCGCGCTGTTCTTCGTCGACTACAGCCGCGACTGCCTCGGGGCGATCCTGCCCCAGGCCAACGGCATCCCGGACGCCTCGCAGGTCGAGCAGATCGCGAGCGGCATCGCCAATCCGGTCGACCTCACGACCGGGCCGGGCGGCGACCTCTACTACGTCGACCACAACGGCGGGCGGGTGATGCGGGTTCGCTACCTGACCTCGCCCACCGCGAGGGCCACGGCCACGCCCGCCAGCGCCATTGCGCCGGTCACGGTGCACCTCGACGGCACAGGCTCCAGCGATCCGAACGCCGGGTTCACGATCGACGGCTGGGACTGGGACCTCGACAACAACGGCACCTACGACGTCTCGGGGCAGACGTACGACTGGAACATCACGACCCAGGGCATCTACCACCCGAAGCTGCGCGTCCACAGCACCAGCGGCCTCACGGACACGGTGACCATCACCGTGGACGCCGCGAACAGCCCGCCCCAGCCTGTGATCGACTCGCCCGACGCGTGTGCGGCGCCGGGCTGCTGGGCCGTCGGCGATCACATCGCGTTCACCGGGCACGCGACCGACGCCGAAGATGGCAACCTCACCGGCGACAACCTCGCGTGGGAAGTCGTGATGGAGCACTGCCCGGCGGGCTGCCACGAGCACACGCTGGTGACGGACTCGGGCGGCTCGGGTTCGTTCGATGCCCCTGACCACGAGTACCCGTCGTTCCTCGTCATCCGCCTCACGGCGACCGACGAGGATGGCGCCTCGACCACGGTCGAGGTCCAGCTGCAGCCCGAGACCGTCGACATCCACCTGGTCTCGCTGCCCACCGGCGTGCCGCTCGCGGTCGGCAACGCGAGCCACCCTGCTCCCTGGACGGCCACGCTGATCAAGGGTGACAGCACCACCGTCAGCGGGCCGCTGACGCGAACGATCGGCGGCCAGCGCTACCGGTTCAGCACCTGGAACGACACCCACAAGCGCGTCCGCAATCCCACGTTCACCAGCAACCGCACCCTGACGGCCACCTACGTGCCCGACGCGCCGGACCACTGCGCGAACATCGCGTCGAACTCGCCCAAGAAGGTCGCGATCTCGGAACGGACCAGCGGCAACTCGGACGTCGACTGGTTCGCGTTCCACCTCGCGCACAAGCGCAAGGTCCGCGTGACGCTCGCCGATCTGCCCGTCAATGGGCGCCTGGAGCTGCGCAAGGACTGCTCGACCGTGATCGCATCGTCCGACAAGTCGGGCAAGACGAGCGAGGTCATCACCAAGACGCTGAGCAAGGGGACCTACCAGGTCCGGGTGACGTCGCCGACCGACAACTGGAGCGCGAGCCCCTATTCGCTCCTGATCAAGCCGCTCTAGGAGCGGCCCGGCATGGCCCGGGATCAGCCCGGGAGCAGCTGGCGCAGCGCGAACAGGACGTTGGCGGGCCGCTCCGCGAGCCGGCGCATGTACCACGGGTACCACGCGGCGCCGTAGGCGATCAGCACCTGCACCGTGTACCCCGAACGCGCAAGCCGCTTCTGCTCCTTGACCCGGATGCCGTACAGCATCTCCACCTCGAACGCATCCTTGGGCACGCCCGCGGCGCCGGCATGCAGCGCGATCTGCTCGATGAGCTCGACGTCGTGGGTGCCCAGGCCCAGTCGGATCGAGCGGCCGCGGCTCTCCCGGGCGAGGGTCACGGCGAGGCCGACGTAGTTGGCGTCGACCTCCTTCTTCGATCGAAACGCGATCGCGGCGGGCTCGTCGTAGGCGCCCTTGACGAGGCGGATCGCCGGCCCGAGCGGCAGCAGGCGCTCGACGTCCTTCGCCGTTCGCCGCAGGTACGCCTGGAGGCAGATCCCCGTGCGGGCGTGCGTTGAGCGGAGGCGCTGGTAAAGGTCGATCGTCCGGTCGAGGTAGGCGCTGTCCTCCATGTCGATCCAGAGATACGAGTCCTGCGCCTGGGCCGCGGCCGCGATGGTGCGCAGGTGGCCGAGACACATGTCCTCGTCTATGTCGAGGCCCAGCTGCGTGGGCTTGACGCTGACCTCGCCGTCGATGCCGGCCGCCTTGATCCTCGCGAGCAGCTCGAGGTAGTGGTCGGCGACCGCCTGTGCCTGCGACGCCTCCGTGATCCCTTCGCCGAGCTTGGTGTACATCGTCCGAATCCCGAGCGCCTGTAGCTCGGCCGCGACGCCCAGCGCGTCGTCGATCGTCTCGCCGGGCATGAACCGGCGCACGGCCTTCTGCATGAACGGGAGCTGCGGCAAGCGCTCGCGCAGCCAGGCGTTGCGCGCCAACCACAGGAAGACCTTGCGCAAGACCGCGTTCATCCGTCCCTCACAGGCGTTCGAACCGCTCGACCGGCAGGACGAAGACGGTGGCGCCGCCGACCTCGACCTCGAGCGGGTAGGGCATGAAGAACTCGCCCGGCTCCATGATCGGCGGCATCGGGTTCACGACCTGCGTCCGCGCGTTGCAGTTGTCCCGGACGATCGCGATGACCTCGTCCACCTGGGCGTCGTCCACGCCCACGATCACCGTCGCGTTGGACTGCTTGAGGAAACCGCCCGACGAATGCAGGCGGGTCGCGCGGTACTCGTGCTCGAGCAGCGCGTCGACGAGCACGCCCGCGTCCTCGTTGTGCACGATGGCCACCACCAGCTTCATCGCGGCGAGGATAGCCGACCGAACCCCCGGCGACGGGCCGCTGCGGCGGACGGGAGGTGTACGATGCCGACTCGCCTGATCGGGCGCGCGGGAACGCCGGCGACGGTTCCGGCCGGCCGCGCCGAGGCCCTAGTGTGTTGACGCGGAGGCTGTCGTGACCGAACCCGCCGGGGCCGCACCCGGGCCGCTCACCGTCCTGTCAGCGGGCGCCGCGGCGCTCGCGCGATCGACCGAGCTCGACGGCGCGCTCACGCTCATCGTCGAGGCCGGTACGGCGGCCGCCGGCGCCCAGATCGCCGCCCTGTTCAGCACCGACCCGGATCGCTCACGCCTGGAGCTCCTGGTGACGCTGGGGATGAGCGACGAGCAGGGTGCCGGGTTCGAGAGCATGGTCGCGGAGGATCCGTCACACCCGATCCATCGCGCGGCGCTGGACCGGACCGGGACGCTGGGTCGCACCTGGGCGGCCGAGGACGGGTCGTCGATGACGTTCGCGGACCTGCCGATGGTCGTCGCCGGCGGCGGCGTCGAGGCGTGCGTCGGCGTGCTGTCCTTCGGCTGGGAGGGCGACCACGAGGTCGATGCCGCCCAGGAGACGCTGCTGGTCGCCATCGCGGACCTCGCGGCGGCCGCGATCGCGTCGTTCCGCACCTCGTCGATGGCCACCGAGCGCGCCGAATGGTTCGAGCGCATCGCCCATACCGACCCGCTCACCGGCCTGTCCAACGCCCGTACCCTCGGCCGGGTGCTGGAGCTCGAGGTCGCCCGCGCCCAACGCCAGGGCGGCGAGGTCTCGGTCGCGATGTTCGATGTCGACGGGTTCACCTCCTTGAACGAGGCGTCCGGGTCGCGTGCCGGCGACCAGGTGCTGCGCCAGGTCGCGGCGGTGCTGGCTGAGACCGTACGGCTCGTCGACACGGTCGCGCGGACCGGCGGCGACGAGTTCGTCGTGGTCGCGCCCGGGTCCGCGGGGGTGACCGTCGCGCGGCGCGTCCTCGACGGGATCGCGGGCCTGGAGGCGATCGAGGGTCACCCGGTCAGCGTGAGTGCCGGGATCGCGCGCTTCCCGCAGGACGGCGGGGACGCCGAGTCGCTGCTTGCCGCCGCGCGGGCGGCGCTGTCGGGGGCCGACGCAAAGGCCTCGATCTCGGAGGCCGTGGGCGAGCCGAGCGCCTGACCGTCGATCGGGTGTCGCGCCCGCGCGGGCGCCTCAGCCGGCCGATGGGTCGCGGGTCACGCCGCTGGCCACGACCGGGCCCTTCGGGGCGGTGTTGCCGGCGTTCGGCTCGAGCGTGAGGGCGAGGACCGCACCGGGCGTCGCCGACGGCGCGTGTGCGGTGGCGATGGCGATGCCGTCTGAGCCCACCGTGAAATCACCCATCGAGACGGGCGCCGCGCCCTGCTCGATCGACCAGGCCGTATAGACCTCGCTTCCGGTCGTGGGCGCCATCCCCCGCATCGCGAGCTTGGCGGTCCCGTCCGCGGCGATGACGCCGAACCCCGAGGCGGAGCCGTCGTCGGCACGGATCAGGGCCGTCACACTGCCCGACTGCGCGGCCAGGTCGAGCGCCTGCTCGACGCCGTTCCGGTAGGCCTGGGCGCTCGACAGATCCTGGCGCAGCGCGACGTTCCAGCCGCCGAGGACGACCGCCACGATGACGGCGGCCGCCGCGAGCAACCAGCCCGCCCGGGACCGGCGACGCTCGCGCGCCGGATCGATCGCGACGAGCCGAGCGACCGAGCCGGGCGCGGCCCCGACCGTCGACGCCGGGTGGCGACCCTCGGCAAGGTCGGCCGCAGCGGCGGCCATCAGCCTTGGCTTGAGCGCGGCCGGCGGCTCGACCGGCTCCGTCGTCTCGAGCAGCGCCGTCGCGGCCTCGCCCAGCTCAAGGAGCTCGGCGTGCGCATCGTCGCAGCCCGCGAGGTGCTCGCGGACCGCGTCCATCTCGTCGGGATCGAGCGCGCCGGTGACGAACAGCGGCGCGAGGTCCCGGATCTCGTCGCAGGTGAGGTCCCGGTGCGCCGTCATGGGGGCCCCTCAGCGCGCTCGAGGGTGGCCTCGCCCAGCTCCCGGCGGAGCGTCACGAGCGCCAGCCGGACGCGGCTCTTGACCGTTCCCAGCGGCACGCCCAGGCGTTCCGAGATCTCGCTCTGGGACAGGCCCGCCCAGTAGGCGAGCTCGAGCGCCTCGCGTTGCGCCTCGGGCAGCGTCGCGACGGCGGCGGTGACCTCGACCCGATCCAGCCGCCCCGACACCTCGCCCCACACGTCGGGCATCGTGAGCGGCACGGGCGTGGCCTGGCCCTCCTGCTCGGCCGGCAGCTCGGTTGTCGGGCGACGACGGCGGACGGCGTCGATGGCCCGGTGGTGGACGATCGACAGCAGCCACGTCTTCACGCTGCCGCGGCCGGCGATATACCGGTCGGCGCTGCGCCAGGCACCGAGGAACGCGTCCTGGACGACGTCCTCGGCGAGGACGTCGTCGGCGGTGACGCGCCGGGCAATTCCGTAGGCCATCGACTTGTACCGTTCGTAGAGCGTATCGAGCGCCTCGAGACGGCCCGCGGCCAGCCCGGCCAGGAGCTCCTCGTCGGACAGATCCGGCGCGAGCCCCGGCACGGCCGCCGGTTCGGGGCGCGTGTCGCTCATCGTGGCATGCGTGCCCCGAGGTCGATCGGTTCACCGAGACAGGGCATCTGGCCCGCGAGGCGCCCGACGGCGGTGAGCGCCGAGGCGAGCACCGCCGCGGCGTCCCGGGTCGCGTCCACCACGACGTAGCGCGCTGGCTCCGCCACGGCGAAGGCGAGGAAGGCCGCCCGGACGCGCTCGTGGTAGGCGAGGTCGTGATAGGCCTCGAAGCGGGTGACCTCGGCCGACTTCCTGCCCAGGCCGGCTTCGACGGGAAGATCCAGGAGGATCGTCAGGTCCGGGATGAGCCCGCCGGTGGCGAACCGCTGGACGGCCCGCAGCTCGTCCATCGGCACCCCCGACCCCGCTCCCTGGTAGGCGAGCGACGAGTCGGCGTAGCGGTCGCACACCACGACCGCCCCCCTGGCGATGCCCGGGCGGATGACCTCCTCCACGTGCTGGGCGCGCGACGCGGCGAACAGGAGGGCGTCGGCGCGCCCGGTCCGGTCGATCCGGGGCTCGGTGTCGAGGACCAGGCGCCGGACCTGCTCGCCAAGCGGCGTCGAGCCGGGCTCGCGGGTGGCGACGACATCGCAGCCCCGGTCCCGGAGCGCGGCGGTCAACGACAGCAGGAGGCTCGACTTGCCGGACCCGTCCGGGCCCTCGAGCGTGATGAACACGCCCTGCCGCTGCGCCTCGCCATCCTCCGCCACCACCCGAGTGTAGGCGATTGATCCGATCGTCCCGGACCTGCGCAGACCCCACCAGCGGCCGGCGCCCAGTCGGTCGAGAAGAGGAGGTAGCGCACTCGATGCGTTCGCCCATCAAGCCCCTCGCCTCGCGAGTCGGTCTCGCGGCCGTCGCGGGCATGGCCCTGGTCGTCGGAGCGACGCCGCTCCTCGCCAGCGCCGCCGACCATCTCGACGCCCCGGCGGCCAAGGCCGACCATCGCGTCGACATCACCGACGTCTACGCCTTCAAGGCCGGCGCCGGGCACACCACGCTCGTCCTCAACGTGGATGGGCTCATGACCCCGGCCGACAGCAAGGTCGCGTCGTTCCGCGCGAACGCGCTGTACGAGCTCAAGGTCGACCGCAACCAGGACGGCAAGGCCGACCTCGCCTACCGCGTCCGCTTCTCGCCGGCGTCGACCAACGCCGACGGGACCAGGACGCAGAAGTACGTCGTCCGCCGCGCCACGGGCGCGATGGCCAACAGCAACGTGTGGAACGGCAAGGTCGTCGCGACCGGCCGCACCACCCCCTACAAGCACGGGGTCCGCACCGCGCACGTCATGCACGGCGGATCGGTGTTCGCCGGCACCCGCGATGACCCGTTCTTCTTCGACCTCCCGGGCTTCATCGAGTTCAAGAACCAGCTGCTCGGCGGTTCGACCGACCTGGGCGATTTGCTCGGCGGATTCACCGCGATGGACACGTTCGCGGGCACCAATGTGCTCTCGATCGCGATCCGGCTGCCGAACGACAAGCTCGGCGGCAAAGGCAACTCGATCGGCGTCTACGCCACCACCTCCGTTCCGTCGAACGGCGGCTGGAAGCCCGTCGACCGCATGGGCCGGCCGGCGATCAACACCGTGTTCAACGGGCTGATCCTGCCGAGCACGTCCGACTACAACGGCCTCGAGAAGGACGCCTTCAACGTCCAGACCCCGGCGCAGGACGCCGGGACCACGACCGACAACGTCACGACCGTACTCAACGCGATCGGCAACGTGCTGACCGCGAACTCGGCGACGGCGTACACGGCCGGTGAGGTGTCGGCGATCGCGTCGGTGCTGCTGCCGGACGAGCTGACGCTGACGCTCGGCAGCAACGCCCCCTTCGCGACGGGCTCATCGCTCGGGACGCTGGCCCTCAACGGCCGGAAGCTCGCCGATGACGTCATCGACGCGGAGTTCGCGCTGCTCACCAACTTCGTGATCACGACCGGCGACGGCGTGAACGCGAACGACAAGACCTTCGGGACCTCGTTCCCGTACCTGGCCTCGCCGCACTGAGGCCGCTCCGGGTGCGTCGCTCCACGCGGCGGCGCACCCCGGCTCCCACTGATCCGATCCGCCCTCCGACGCGCAGGAGCCTTCGATGACCGTCCTCACCGCCCGCCGACCTCCCCGCAAGCCGCTGATCGCCGTCATCGGGGTGCTGGCCGTCGCGATCGGTACCCAGGTCGCCGCGGCGTTGCCCGCGAACGGTCCCATCGGCCTCGACGAGCCGCTGCTGGGCGCACCGCCCGCCGCCGAGGCCGCGGCCGACCCGGCCGCCGGCGAGCCCATCGCCAGCCCCGCGCTCGCACCGGCCGGCATTCCCGCCCCGGTCAGGGCCCCCGGCCCCGTCGCCATTCCGGTCCCCGGCAAGGTCGCCGACTTCGACGCCGCCGCCGAGCTCGCCCGGGTCCGATCCGACGTCGACTTCTGGGCCGCGCGCCTGACCGCCCACCCGGCTGACCTCGTGTCCGCAGTCAAGCTGGCCGAGTCGGACGCCGCCGAGGCGCGGATGACCGCCGACATCACCGCCTACGTCCGGGCGGAGCAGGCGGCCGGCGCCGCGCTCGCGGCCCAGCCCGACTACGTCCCGGCGCAGGCGATGCGGGCCAGCATCCTCGTCTCGCTCCACCGCTTTCCGGATGCGCGGGACCTCGCGCGCTCGATTCTCGCCGTGTCGCCGGGCGATCCGACGGCCCTGGGCGTCCTCGGCGACGCGTCGCTCGAGCTGGGCGATCTGACCACGGCCTCGGAGGCCTACGCGCGGCTCTCGCTCGTGGCCGACGGTGCGGCCTCGCGGGTCCGGGCGGCGCGGCTGGCGTTCGTCCAGGGCGACCCCGCCGCCGCGATCACGGGCGACGTGGCCGCCGTGAGCGCGGCGCTCGACGAGGGGCTCGAGGGCGACGCGCTCGGCTTCTACTACGTCACGCTGGGCGAGACGCTGATCTCCGCCGGCGATCCCGCGAGCGCCCGGGCGGCCTTCTCGGCCGCGCTCGATGCCCGGCCCGAGCTGCCGGCGGCGCTGGCGGGCCTGGCCAAGCTCGACGCGTTCGAGGGCGACACCTCGCCGGCGATCGCGAAGCTCGACGGCGCCATCGCGGCAATCCCCCTGCCGGACTGGCTCGCGCGGCGCGCCGACCTGCTGACGCTGCGCGGCGAGGCCGGCGACGCCCGACAGGCCCAGGCCGACGCTGCCACGGTCGAGGCGATCGCCAAGCTGGCGGGCGAGGCCGGCTCGGTCTACGACCGCGGCCTGTCGCTCTACCTGTCCGACCACGGGCTGGAGCCGGAGCGGGCGGTCACACTCGCCCGCGACGAGCTGGCGATCCGTCCCGACGTCTACGGCTACGACACGCTGGCCTGGGCTCTGTTCAACGCCGGGGAGGCCGCCGGCGCCGATGCGCCGATGCGCTCCGCGCTCACCGCCGGCACGAAGGACGCCCGGCTCTGGTACCACGCCGGGCTCATCGCGCTCGCCAACGGCCGGACCGATGAGGCGGCCGCGGATCTCGGCAACTCCCTCGCGCTGGGACCCGCGCTGGACCCGGTCGCCCGTCAGCGGGCGACGGACGCCCTGGCGACGATCCGATGAGGTCGCTCGTGCGTCGTCTCGCGCGGGGTCTGATCCTCGGCGCGGTGCTCGTGCCCTTCGCGGCCGCAGTCGCGCTCGCGCACCCGCTGGGCAACTTCACGATCAACCACTACGCGGGGATTCGGGTCGAACCATCGCGGGTGCTGCTCGACGTCGTCATCGACGAGGCGGAGATCCCGGCGTTCCAGGCGACCCAGGCGTTCGACGTCGACGGGGACGGGGCGCTCTCGGCGGCCGAGATCGACAGCGCTCGGCTGGCCGGCTGTGAGGCGGTCCGTGCGGACCTCAGCCTGACCGTCGCAGGCGCTTCCCCGCCCCTTCGCCTGTCGGCCGCCGGCCTCGCGTTTCCCGTGGGCAACGCAGGCTTGTCGACGATGCGGCTCGTGTGCACGTTCGAGGCCGCCGTCGGGGCGCCGATCGCGGATCGCACCAGGATCTCCTTCCGTGACGACTTCGAGGCGTCGCGGATCGGGTGGCGCGAGATTGTAGTCACCGGGTCCGGGGTCATCGTCGACGCGGCGGGCCTGCCGCCGACCAGCGTCACGAACCGGCTGACCTCGTATCCAACCGGGCTCACCGGGGCACCCGACGTCCGATCGGTGTCGTTCGCGGCAGCGCCGGGCGGGCCGATGCTGCCGGCGCTCGACGTGCCCGACGCGGCGCCGCTCGGTGCTGCGGGGGTCGCGTCGTCCCTCGGCGCTTCGGCGGCGTTGCCTTCGGTCGCGCCGGTTGTGATCTCGCCGTCGTCGGTCAGCGCTGCCACCCCCAGCGGCGAGGCATCCATCCCCGACGTCCTGCGGGCGGCGCCGGCGACGCCGCTGATCGGACTGATCGCGCTGTTGACCGCCGCGATCCTGGGTGCGGGCCACGCGCTGACGCCCGGGCACGGCAAGACGCTGATGGCCGCCTACCTGGTCGGGACCCGCGGCACGCCACGCCATGCCGTTGGGCTGGGGATGGCCGTGAGCGTGTCGCATACGCTCGGCATCCTCGGGCTGGCCGCCGTCGTGCTGGCGGCCGAGTCGACGCTGCCCCCCGATCTCGTCGTCCGGGTCGCGCCGCTCGTGGCGGCGGTGTCGATCGTCGTCATCGGCGGCTGGATGCTGATGGTCGAGGTGCGACGAGGATTCGCCGCACGCCGGGCGGCAGATCATGGCTACGACCATGGGTACTCGCATGACGCCGAGCACGGGCACGCGCACGAGGACACACCCACTCGACACGGGGAGGAGCACCCGCACGAGCACGAGCAGCCTCACGAGCACACGGCGGCCGACGGGGGGCTCGAGCACTCCCACGGGGGCATCCGCCACAGCCACGTCCCGGCGGCCGGGTCGACGATCAGTTGGCGCAGCCTGTTCGTGCTCGGCCTCGCTGGCGGTCTCGTCCCGTCGGCCAGTGCGCTGCTGATCCTGCTCGCGACGATCGCGGCGGGCCGGCCCGCCTGGGGCGTGATCCTCGTCGCGTCCTTCGGCCTCGGTATGGCGGCCGTCATGACGGGCGTCGGCTTGGCGTTCGTGCACGCGCGCGGGCTGCTCGAGCGCGCGCCGTCACGGATCCGCGTCGCGCGCGCCGGCCGTCTCGTCCCAGCCGGCGCGGCGATCCTGGTGCTCGCGTTCGGGGTGGTCCTCACGACCCAGGCCCTGTCGCTCGTCTCGCTGGGCTGACCGCCGTCGCCCGAGATAAGCCGCAGACAAGCGGCGAACTGCACGATTGCAACCGTGGATCCCGTCCGGGTGGGTCGTGCCTTCCGAGCCCTGCGGCTGCGACTCGGCCTCCGTCAACGCGACATCGCGCGTCGCGCCGGCGTGAGCCAGCAGCACGTCTCGGACCTCGAGCGCGGTCAGCTCGGCGGAATGCAATTCGACGACGTGCGGTCGATGCTCGGCGTCGTCGACGCGCGGCTCGTGGTGACGGTCACCTGGCGCGGCGGCCTGCTCGATCGGCTCCTGGACGAAGGGCATGCCGCGATCGTCACCGCAGTCGCAGAGCGGCTGCGCAGGGATGGATGGGACGTCCTGCCCGAGGTGACGTACGCGATCTACGGCGAGCGCGGCTCCGTCGACATCCTCGCGTGGCACGCTGCGTCCCGAACGATGCTCATCGTCGAAGTCAAGACGGAGATCACCTCGGTCGAGGAGCTCCTCCGCCGGCATGACGCCAAGGTGCGCCTCGGACCGGCGATCGGCCGCGAGCGGTTCGGCGCCCTGCCAGCCTCGGTCGGTCGACTCCTTGTCGTCGCTGATACCAGCGCGAACCGCCGGCGCGTCGCGCGTCTCGATGGCGTCCTGTCGCCGGTCTATGCGCTCCGGGGCGCGGCGCTCAGTGCCTGGTTGCGACGGCCGGGCGGCTCCATGGGCGGGCTGCTGTTCGTGGACGCGCAGGTTCGGCGGTCGGGGCGACGCGGTGCTCCCGCTGGGCCCGATGGAGGTCCAGATACCGCCCGTGGCGGTGCCCAGCGGCCGCGTCGGACCGTCGCGAGCGTGGGGCAAGTCCCGAATACCAGCGGCCGCGGTGAATGAACCGGAATCAGCGCCGCGCACCGCTCGGGGCGGTAAATGGGCCTCTGGGGGGCGTTCGGGGCGTTCGGGTTCGGGGCGTTCGGGGCCTCCCGGGGGAGACCTCGCGGGGCTTCGGGGCCTCCGGGGGGCCTCGGGGGGCTTTGGGGCCTCCGGGGGGCCGCGGGGGGGCCGCGGGGCGCCGGAACTTCGGGGGCCTCGGTGGGCCAGTGGCTGGTCGTCGTGCCGCATCTGAACGCCGGACCAGACGCGAACCCATTACGGCCTTCGCCCTACGGCGCGCCACGGCCGACGTTGCTACTCTCCCGCCAATGCGCGATCTGACCAACCGTGCCCTCGACACGGCCACCGCCCTGGGCGCGAGCTACGCCGATGTGCGCGTGGTCCGGCGGATCGAGGAGTCGATCAACATCAAGTCGACCCGAGTCGAGGGCGTCCAGTCGGGCGAGACGGAGGGGTTCGGCGTCCGGGTGCTGGTCGACGGGGCCTGGGGCTTCGCGGCAAGCCATCACCTCTCGACGGGCGAGGCGGACCGAACGGCCGCCGACGCGGTCCGCATCGCGAAGGCCAGCGCCACCGCCCTGCGGAACGTGGTCCAGCTCGATGATCGCCCGCCGGCCAATGGATCCTTCGAGACCCCGGTCGTCGAGGACCCGTTCGAGGTCCCGCTCGACCGCAAGATCGCGGACCTGCTGGCCGCGGACCGGGCGATGAACCGGGTCGAGGGCATCGCGTTCACCGAGTCGATCTACGCGGCCCAGCGCGAGTGGAAGACGTTCGCCGCCAGCGACGGCAGCTACACCGAGCAGACGATCACCCACATCGGCTCGGGGCTCGAGGCCAACGCGATCGAGGGCGACGAGCATCAGCGCCGGAGCTTCCCGGACAACGGCGGGCTGTGGGCGTCGGCCGGCTACGAGTTCGTGCGGGCGATGGACCTCGAGGCGAACGCCGAGCGGATCGCGAGCGAGGCCGTCGAGCTGCTCAGCGCGCCGCCGCTGCCCGCGGGCACCCGGACGATCATCCTGCACCCCAGCCAGCTGTACATGCAGGTGCACGAGAGCTGCGGGCACCCCACCGAGCTCGACCGCGCGTTCGGGACCGAGGCCAGCTACGCGGGCACCAGCTTCCTGACCCCGGACATGCTCGACACCTTCCGCTACGGATCGGACCTGGTCGACATCGTCGCCGACGCCACCGTCGTCGGCGGCCTCGGCACGTTCGGTTGGGACGACGAGGGCGTCGCGGCCCAGCGGGTGCCACTGGTCAAGGAGGGGATGTTCGTCGGCTACCTCAGCTCGCGCGAGACCGCGCCCCGCATCGGCCGTCGATCGGGTGGCGCGATGCGAGCCGACGGCTGGAACCGGATCCCGCTGATCCGCATGACCAACGTCAACCTGCTGCCCAGGGACGGCATGACCTTCGACGACATCGTGGCCGACACCGACGACGGGCTCCTGTTCGAGACGAATCGGAGCTGGTCGATCGACGACCGCCGCCTCAACTTCCAGTTCGCGACCGAGATCTGCCGCGAGATCAAGGGCGGCAAGCCGGGCAAGCTCTACCGCAACGGCACCTACACCGGGATCACCTACGAGCTGTGGCGATCGATGGACGCCGTGGGCGACGCGTCGAGCTGGCGGATGTGGGGCACGCCGAATTGCGGCAAGGGCGAGCCGGGCCAGACCGGCCACGTGGGCCACGGCGTCTCGGGCGGCCGGTTCCGCAACGTGCGGGTCGGGGTGATGGGATGAGCACCGAGCACGGCATCGGGGGTGATCCGGAGGAGGCGCTGCGGCTCGCGGCGCGGGTGATCGAGGCCGCGGAGAAGGCCGGGGCGGGCGAGGCCGAGGCCCTGGTCGTCGCCGGCGAGTCCGCCCTCACGCGCTTCGCCAACTCCGAGATCCACCAGAACGTCGCCAGCGCCGAGGCCTTCGTCAACCTCCGGTTCGTCAACGGCCGGCGGGTCGGCGTGGCTTCGTCGGGGCGGGTCGACGACGAGGGCATCGGGGCGCTGGTCGAGCGGGCGGCCGCGATCGCCGCCAACGTCGAGGAGCTCGAGGATTGGGCGGGCCTCCCGTCGGCCGATCCGCCGCCGACCCTCCACGCGGGCTGGTCGGAACGCACCGCGCACGCCAGCCCCGAGCTTCGGGCCGAGGGCGTCCGCGCGGTCATCGCCGCGGCGGACGAGGCGGGCGTCACCGCCTACGGCTCGTTCTCGACGGACGCCGAGGCGGTCGCGGTCGCCAACACGAAGGGGGTCCGGGCGGCCGAGCGCCGGACGACCTCCCAGCTGCTGACCGTCACGATGGGTCCCGGCAACGGCACGGGCTACGCGGAACAGTGCGCCGTCGACGCGACGACGATCGACGCCGCGGCGATCGGCCGCGAGGCCGCCGAGCGCGCCCGAACCAGCGCCAACCCCGTCGACATCGAGCCCGGCGACTACCCGGTCGTGCTCCACCACTACGCCGTGGTCGACCTGCTCGACATGCTCGGCTACCTCGGGTTCTCGGCGCTGGCGGTGCAGGAGGACCGGTCCTTCTTCGAGCCCGGCAAGCGGGTCGCCTCGCCCCTGGTCACCATCATCGACGACGGCCGCGATCCCGCCGGCCTGCCCACGGGCTTCGACGCGGAGGGCGTGCCCAAGCAGCGGTCTGGCGCTGCTCGAGCAGGGGGTCTGCTGCGAGGTCGTGTACGACGCGCAGACCGCCGCCAAGGCCGGTCGCACGTCCACCGGCCACGGGCTCCCGGCGCCCAACCCGTACGGCCCGTTCCCCACCAACATGCTGATGGACGCGGGCGACGCGTCGTTCGAGGAGCTGGTCGGCGGCCTCGATCGAGGCCTGCTGGTGACCCGCTTCCACTACACCAACCCGGTCCACGGCAAGCGCGTCATCATCACGGGCATGACGCGCGACGGCACGTTCCTGGTCGAAGGGGGCCAGGTCGTGGGACCCGTGCGCAACCTGCGGTTCACGATGTCCTACCTCGACGCCCTGGCGAACGTCGAGGCGATCAGCCGCGAACGGCGCTGCATTCGCGGGTTCCTCGGGGGCAGCGTCGTGCCGTCGGTGCGCCTGTCGTCGTTCTCGTTCACCGGCGCGACGGCCGCGGGCTAGCGGAAACGGTGGCCGTTCGACGATGGGTATCGGCGACGCCCGTGCGAGTGACCTCACGGTCATCGTCGAGGACGACGGCTCGACGTGGGTCGACGTTGGGTCGCGGGCCGTGGCCGTCGAGGCGCCCGACCTGGAGCGGATCCTCGACCGACTGGCGGCCGACGGCGGCACACTCCGCCTCCTGGGCGGGACCGGCCGTGCGGACGACGGCGACGAGCCCCCGGATCACGAGAGCGACCCCGCGATGGGCGCGGCCTCGTGGGTCCTGGCGATGGCCCACGAGCGCGGCCTCGAGGTGATCTCGGAGGCGTAGCCCGCCCGAGCTCGTTCCCAGAGTTCCCGTTCGCGGCCTGGGTCGTGCACCGGGCCTGCCAGGCCACCACATCGACGCCAACCGGGTGTCCTTGTGAGCAAGACGCCCGATTCGGGCCCTCCAGACCCGGATCCTGCATGAGCGAGCGTCCATTCCGCGCGAACGAGCCCTTGAGGCCGAAACGCGGGCCTGCCAGGCACGCGGCCGCCGTGCGTCGGCCTGCGGCCGTCGCGAAATCAGCCCAACACCCAGAACGGGGTTGACACGCCACCATGTCGCGATATATCGTGATGCCGCGCGATATGACGCGTCACATCAAGATAGGGCACTCCAATGTTCCAGAACCACTACCAGAACCACCACGTGAACCACCACCACATCGACGACCACGACCCACGACGTCATCGCCGCGACCCGCGGCGCGGCCCGGAGGGGTTCGGCTTCCGCGAGGCATTCGGCGGGCGGGGCCGCGGCGCCATGATCCGCCGGGGCGAGATCCGCCCGCTTATCCTCGCCGTGCTGGCGACGAAGCCGATGCACGGCTACGAGGTCATCACCGAGCTCGAGGCCCAGAGCGGCGGCCGCTGGCGGCCGAGCGCGGGCTCGGTCTACCCCACCCTCCAGCAGCTCGCCGACGAGGGCCTCGTCACGAGCGAGGACATCGACGGCCGGCGCGTGTACGCGCTGACCGACGGGGGCAAGGCGGCCGCGGCGTCGGGTCCGGGCTCGCCCTGGGCCGACGCGGGCCGCGGGCACCACAACGACGTCCGCCATCTCGGGCGCCAGGTCGCCGAAGCGGCGCTGCAGGTCCAGCGGGTCGGCTCGCCCGAGGCCGCCATCGCGGCGCAGCAGATCCTGATCGACACGCGGGCAAAGCTGTATGGCCTGCTCGCCGCCGACTCGGGGACGACGTATGTCGAACCGATGGGCGACGCCGGCGACGACGAGTCGACCGACCCGGCCTGACCCACGCCCGCCCGAGCCCGCGATGAACGCCGCGATCCGGCCCTCAGCCAGGCGCGTCCTCGCCCCGAGCGAGCGACCAGTACCCGCCGAGGAACAGGCGGATCGCGAGCGTCGCGCGCTCGTTCCGGTCCTGCGGCAACGGGCTGTCGGCGCTGGCCTCGTCCGGGGCGAAGATCAGCGAGAACAGCACCCCGCCGAGGAGCTCGGACGCAGCCTTCGGCGACAGCAGCGCGCCGGCCGGCCCGGCCTCGGCGAAGCATCGGATGACCGGCTCCTGGAGGTCGGTCATCGCCTTGTGGAGCTGCTGGTGGTGCGCATCGTCGAGGTGCTCGTGGGCGTTGATGTGCGGCGCGTAGACGTCCGTCTGGAGCCGTTCGAAGCCAACCTTCGCGAGCCGGACGAGGCGCTCCTCGAGCGTGCCTCCGCCGCCCGAAGCCTCGACCATCGCGCGGTGGATCGACTCGATCCGCGCCAGGGCGACCGTCGTGTAGAGGTCGACCTTGTCCGTGAAGTGGTAATACAGCGCCGCCTTCGTGACGCCGGCCGCCCGCGCCACGTCCTGCATGGACACGTCGCTGAACCCCTTGGCCCCGAACAGCTCCGTCGCCGCCGCGAGGATCCGCTCCCGCCCGCCGCCTCGAGTCGGCGGCGGAACCTTCACGGCGACCTTCGGCCGACGCACCTGGACACGGGCCCGGCGGTTGGGGGTTGACACGGATCGAGACTCGCCTACACTACTTACCGACCGGTCAGTAAGTCGCGCGACCCGGCGGCTTCGCCCAAGGTTACTGACCGACCGGTAAGTGCGTCAAGCATCTCGATCTACCTCACCTACAGCGACAGGAACCTCATGGACACCGTCATCAGCGTCGAGCATCTCACCAAGCGCTACAAGAAGAGCGCCACGCCTGCCGTCAACGACATCAGCTTCGATGTCGGCGCGGGCGAGCTGTTCGCATTCCTTGGCCCGAACGGGGCCGGCAAGACCACCACGATCTCGATCCTCACGACGACGCTGGCCAAGACCAGCGGTACGGTCGTCATCAACGGCCACGACCTCGATCGCGAGGCCAAGGCCGTGCGCGCCAGCATCGGCATCATCTTCCAGAACCCGACCGTCGACCTCCACCTGTCGGCCGAGGAGAACATCCGCCTGCACGTCGCCCTGTACGGGATCTACGGCTATCGCCCGTTCTACCGGCTGATGCCGGCGGAGTATCGCCAGCGGGTCGAGCACCTGGCCCACGTGGTCGGGCTGGACGGCGAGCTGTTCAAGCCATTGCGAACCTTCTCGGGCGGCATGAAGCGCAAGCTCGAGATCATCCGCAGCCTCATGCACCGGCCCGGGATCCTGTTCCTCGACGAGCCGACCTCGGGCCTCGATCCGATCAGCCGCAACGGCGCTGTGGCGCTACCTGCGCGACGTCCGCAACGAGGACGGCACGACCGTGTTCCTGACCACGCACTACCTCGAGGAGGCCGAGGAGGCCGACCGCGTGTGCGTCGTCGACCACGGCCGGATCGCGATGATCGGATCGCCCGACCACATGAAGCGGCGAGCTCCTGGAGCGCTCGATCCTGCTCGACGCGACCGACCGCGACGCCCTCCTCACCGAGCTGACGCGGCCTCGGCCTGCTGCCCACGATCGACCCGACCGGGCTCGTCCGCGTGGCCTACGAGGGCGAGACGGCACAACCCCTGATCAGCCGGATCCGGCACGCCGCTGAGCGTGTTGCGGGTCCACGAACCGAGCCTCGAAGAGGCGTACGTCGAGCTCGTCGCGAGCTCGGACGAGGCGGCATGACCAGCAACGTCGTCGCGGCTGCGCCGATGGCGGCCGCCGGCCGGATCCGCTCCGGCCTGCTGCGCGAGGCCAACGCCACGTTCGCGATCGCCTGGCGCGAGATCCTGAGCGCGGTCCGGAACCCGGTCTCGATCGTGGTCACCGTGATCATCCCCGTGATCTTCATGGGGATCCTGGGCGGCAGCATCAGCCAGAACCTGGGCGCCGGGCTCCAGTACGCGTACCTGCCGTTCATGCTGATCGGCATGATCGCGAACACCCTGTACCAGGGGACGATCACGGGCGTCACGAACCTCGTCGAGGAGCGCGAGAACGACTTCACGGCCGAGCTGTTCGTCGCCCCGGTGTCCCGCTACACCGTGCTGATGGGCAAGATGCTCGGGGCGGCGGTGGCGGCGATGATCTCGCTCATCGGCGTGCTCGCGATGATCGTCGTGATGCAGATCCCGATGGACCCGGGCGACCTGCTGCGGGTGCTCGCGCTGTCGCCGATCCTCGCCGTCGCGGGCGGCGCGCTGGGCATCCTGTTCATCGGCTTCGTCCAGGATCCCAAGGTCGCCGGGCTCGGCGTCGTCCTGCTGGTGTTCCCGCAGATGTTCCTGTCGGGAGCGCTGATCCCGTCGTCGAACTCGACCGGCCTGCTGGGCGTCCTGTCCAAGCTGATGCCGATGACCTACAGCATCGACCTCGCGCGCAACATCTTCTACGCGGGCAAGCCGGAGTACGCGTTCGCCGTCCTCCACCCGTTCTGGCTCGACCTGTCGATCACGGTCGCCGTGTGCGTCGTGTTCATCGTGGTCGGGACCGCGATGTTCGTCCGCCGGGATCGCAACCGCTGACGGAGTCGGACGCGCGACAATCCGGGCATGCCCGGCACGCCGACGATCCGCGCCCGTCTCGCCCGCCGGTTCGACCCGGTCGAGCTCAGGGCGATCAAGAAGCTGTGGGTGCGCCACTCGATCGCCGAGGACGCACGTGACATCGACGGCCTGCTCGCGACCCTCGCGTCCGACTGCGTGTACGAGATCGTCCCGACCGGCCAGCGCTGGGAGGGCCACGACGGCGCACGCGCCTTCTACACCGAGCTGTTCGCGGCCTTTCCGGACAACCGGTTCTCGCTGACCGACATCGTCGTCGGGCCGCAGGGGGTGTTCGAGGCCGCGCAGCTGACGGGCACGAACCTGGGCCCGTGGGCAGGCGTGCCGGCATCGGGCCTGCCGGTCAGCCTGCAGGTGCTGATCCTGTTCCCGTGGGATCCCGTCGCGGCGCGGTTCGGCGGCGAGCGGATCTGGTTCGACCGGGGCGCCCTCGGTCATTCGGCCGTGTCGGACGGGCTGAAGGACCCATGACCGCGGCGGCGGGCAGGCGGATGATTCGATCCATGCCGCGACGCCGCGCCCGTGTCACGCCAATCGCTGCCCTCCTCCTCGCTGCGTGGCTGGCGGGGTGCGGCCAGACCCTGCCCTCGTCCGGACCGTCCGGACCGTCGTCGGTCGCGACCTCGTCCTCGGCGGTGCAACCGACGCTCGCGCTGCATCCGTCGCTCACACCACCCAGCGCGACCCACCCACTCCCGGTCGTCGTCGACACGGACCTCGCCGGCGACGACCTGTTCGCGCTCCTCGCGCTCCTGCGCGATCCCTCGGTCGACGTCCGCGGCGTGACGATCGCCGCCACCGGCGAGGTGCACTGCGTGCCCGGTCTCCGGAACAGCCGTCGGGTGCTCGCGGCCCTCGGGCGGACCGACATCCCGGTGGCCTGCGGGCGCGAGACGCCAGGCCCGAACGGGCGCTGGTTCCCGCCGGAGTGGCGCACCGGCGCCGATTCGATGTACGGCGTCGAGCTGCCGCCGGTCACGGACGAGACGGCCCGCGACGAGACCGCGCCGGAGCTGCTCGTCCGCCTCGCCGCCGCGAGCGAATCCCCACTCACGCTGCTGACCCTGGGGCCGATGTCGAACGTCGCCGATGCCGCCGAGCTCGACCCGACGTTCGCCTCGCACCTGGCCGGGATCCATGCGATGGCGGGCACGATCGATGCTCCCGGCAACATCTCCAGCGGTGAGACGTCGCCCTCCGACGGCGTCGAGTGGAACGTGGGCGCCGATCCCGACGCCATGGCCGACGTGCTCGCGCTCGACGTCCCGATCACGCTCGTCGGGCTCGACGCGACCAACGACGTCCCGGTGCCGGCCGACATCGTCTCCCAGCTCGGGGCGGACCACGCGGCCGCGGGCGCGGACATCGCCTACGAGATGTATGTCCGCAACCCGTTCCTGGCCGACACCGGCAACTCCTACTGGGACCCGCTTGCGGCCGTGACCCTGATCGACCCGACGATCGCCGGCTGGGAGGACCTGACGGTCGCGATGCAGCCCACCGGCCCAGCCGCCGGACACCTGTCGCGCGACTCCGGGGGACGGCCGGTGCGCGCCGCCATGTCGGCGGATCCGGGCGCGTTCCTGAGCCGCTTCCTCGCGTCGCTGCGCCGCGGCGCGCCACGGGCCGATCCGTTCGTCGTGGGCGGACCGATGACCGTGCGCTGGGACGGGACGACGTGCCGCATCACGGGCAATCCGCCGACGACCGCCGGCGTGACCGGCGTGCGTCTGGCCAACGAGTCCGACGCTCCGGTCATGCTGTTCTTCGGCAGCGTTGAGGCGCCCAAGACGTGGGCGGACGCTCTCGAGTTCATCCGGGGCGCGGACCTGTCCGACCCGAACCTCACCCCGCCCGACTGGCTCGTCCAGGTGCCGGGCAACGTGATGGCGGGCCCTGGATCGACGACCTCGGCCGTCGTCGCGCTGCCCGCTGGCGACCTCGGCGCGCTGTGCGCGACCGGCACACCACCGGACCTCGAGTTCTTCGACGGCGGGGCGTTCAGCGTCGGGGGCTGACGCTCACCAGGTCACCAGCTTCCAGATCTCGGGCTCCAGCTCCCCAGGGCGGCCGCCGACGTCCGCGAACAGCGTCACCGCACGCTTGAGATGCACCATCGCCTCGTCCGGCCGTCCGGCCGCGTGGAGCTGGTCGGCCAGGTTGTTCTCGACGGCGGCCTCCAGGTGCAGCTCGCCGGTCCGGCGGGCGACGTCGAGCGCCACTTCGAGCAGCTCGATCGCGGTGTCGCGGTCGCCGGCGGACGCCTCGACCAGCGCGAGGGCGTTGCCGGCGGCGATCGCCGCGCCGGGATCCGGGTCGCCCTGCGCAAGGTCGAGGCTGCGCCGGAGCGAGGACCTGGCGGTCTCGAGGTCACCGCGTTCGCGAGCGATCAGGCCGAGCATCCGGTCGGCCGCCCCTTCGGCCGCCGCGTCGTTGCCGGCCTGGGCGACGGCGAGGGCCCGGGTGGCCATCGCACCCGCCAGGTCGAGGTCGCCGACGGAGATCGCGACCAGCGCACGCTCCACGAGGGCGTGCACCGGCGTCGCCTCCCTACCCCGCGCGCGATCGTTCGTATCGGCTGCGTCAAGTGCCTCGATCGCGGCGTCGAGGTGGCTCGCCGCGGTCGACGGGTCGCCCCGGCGAGCGTGGACCCGCCCCAGCCGCAGCTCGATGCCGGGCAGGCCGCGATCGTCGCTGACGGCCGCGGCGGCCTCCAGCGCGGCGATCGCCCCCGCGTAGTCGCCCTCGGCCGTCCGGACCTCTCCCAGCGCGATCTGGATGCCGGCCACATCCGGGTGACCCAGGGCGAGCGCGGTCTCGAGGTGTGCTCCGGCCTCGTGCAGCGCGTACAGCTCGCGGGACCTGATCCCGGCCTCTCGGAACGCCTCGGCCGCGGCGGCCTCTCGGCCGGCATCACGCTCGTGGATCGCGATCTGGGCCAGCCGGCCCGGCTCGTCGCGGCTCCCGGTCGTCCGCAGGAGATCGGCGGTCCGACCGTGCAGGAGTCGCCGCCGGGCGAGGCTCGTCCCCTCGTACACGGCGTCGCGGAACTTCGCGTGGGCGAAGTCGAAGGTGACGTCCGCGCCGGCCCCGGTCTCGCGAACCAGGCCGCGGCGCACGAGCTCCTCGAGTGCGTCGACGATCTCGTCCTCCGACCGGCCGCTGGAGCCCCGCACCAGGCCGGCGTCGAACGACCGGCCGATCACGGCGGCGGCCGAGAGCACCTGGGAGCCCGTTTCGGTCACCGATGCGAGGCGCTCGCGGATCAGCGCTCGGACCGTCCGCCCTGGGTGGTCGCCGTCGACGTCGGCGCGCCCGCCGGCGGAGCCCTCGTGCGCGGCGTCGGCGCCCTGCAGCGCCTCGTTGAGGAACAGGGGCAATCCCTCGGACTCCGCGAGCAACTGATCGGCGCCAACCGTGCGGAGCCCGCCGGCCGCGGCCGCCGCCACGAGGTCGAGAACGGCGTCCCGGTCGAGGCGTTCCAGGCGCAGCTGCTCCACGGTCGGAAGGGCCTCGACGGTCGATGCGAACGCCGCGCCGAGCTCGTCGAGGTCCTCGGGTCGCCAGGTGAGGACGAGCAGGATGGGGCGACCGGCCAGGCGCCGGGCCAGCCAGGCGAGCATCGCCCGGGTGGCGTCATCGGCCCATTGCATGTCTTCGACGGCCACGAGACCGGGGCGCGTCCCCGCGACGAGCGCCGACAGGCCATCTGCGATCGCTTCGAGCAGGCGCGTCCGCGCGGCCGGATCGCCCGTGAGCGCCGGTTCCCTCGAGGACGCCTGGCGGCCGGCGCCCGACGGCGGCAGCGAGATCAACCGCTCGAGCTCAGTGCGCGTCCGGGGTGGCAGCGCGCTCAGGCGCTTGGCCGCGTCGGGTTGCGCGGCACCCGCGCGAAGGAGCTCGACGATCGGCCCGTAGGCGATGCCGGCCTCGGACGCGTAGGAGCGTGCAACAAGCGCCCGACCCCCGTCCTCGCCGACCGCGTCGACCGCGGCCTCCAGGAGGCGGGACTTGCCGATGCCCGCCTCGCCGGTGACGAGGGTGACGCGACCATCGACCGCCGACGCTCGGTAGGCCGCAACGATCGCGGCCAGCGCTGTACCGCGGCCGACGAGCGGCAGGCGGCTCCGGACGGGAATGGGAGCCGCCACGGCGCCGGACGTCCCGTTGGCCCCGACCAGCCGCTCGGCGGCGCTGACGGCGCGGGTGTCACGGATCGCCTCGTATAGCTCGGCGGTCTCTGCCAGCGGCGCGACGCCGAGCTCGCGTTCCAGCACGCCGACGCAGACGCGGTACTGGCGGATCGCGGCGGCACGATCACCCGAGCGCGCAAGCAGGGCCATCAGCCGGCGATGCGCGCCCTCATCAAGCGGATCGAGGTCGACGCGGCGCTCAGCGGCGCCGCGCGCCGCCACGACGTCGCCGTTGGCCTCCGCGACGGAGGCGAGCTGGTCCAGGACCGCGGCAACGGACCGCTCGACGGCGACCGCGCGCGTGGCACGCCAGTCATCGAACTCGGCGCTGTCGCGGAGCGCGAACCCGGCCAGGAACGGGCCGCGGGCGTGATCGGCGGCCGCCTGGAGCACCGCCTGCTCGGACGATGCCGCGGCCCGCTCGACCTCGTTGAGGTCCACCCGGGTTGTCGCCAGCTCGAGATCGACCGCCGACCGGTCGACCCGCAGCCAGCGGTCATTCGAGCGCGGTGCGGAGCACGGACAGCGTTCGACGCAGCGCACCGCGCGCCGACTCGTCGTCCGCCTCCGGCCACAGCAGGGCGGCGATCTCCTCGCGCGCGAAGGGTCTCCGCTCCGTGGCCAGCAGCACCAGGATCGCCAGCGCCTTGCGCGTATCCACGACGATCGGCGCCCCGTCGACCGAGACCTCGAGGGGACCGAGGACGCGAATCCAGAGACCGCCGCCGCGGGCCTGTCTCGTCCCGGTTCGCGATGCCATCGGGCGTAACGGTACCGCGAGGTGGAGCGTTTCTCGTAACGTTGAGCGCGCCGGTGCGGCGGCTCCAGTACCGTGTCCTCGATCTCGTAACGTTCACCGAACGGCGTTCCCGCATCGTCGGTGCCATGACCGCGTCCCGAACCCAGCTGGCCGTCACCGCCTGGGCCATCTCGCACGCTGCCTGCTCGCCATCCGCCCTGGTCCAGATGACCGCGCGTCCGCGATTGGCGAAGCCGTGAGCGCCGGTCAGACCGGCCGTGCGGAAGCCCGTCTGACCGGGTGGCGGGCGGCGCTGGCGTGGCTGGTGGCCGCATCCGTCGTCGTCGCGATCGCGATTGCTCAGATCGCGAGCCCGGTCGACAACTGGATCGTGCTGCTGATCGTCTCGGAGGTCGTCGTCTCGTTCGCGCTCGTCGGCGCGGTGTTGGTGACGCGCCTGCCCGGAAACGTCGTCGGCTGGCTGCTCTTCGGGAGCGGCACGGTGCTCGCCTGGGGGAGCGCGGGCACGTCGCTTGGGGGCAGCCTGGTCGCGTGTGGCGGCTGCGAGGTGTTCGCCGTTCCCATCGCCGTGGTCGCCAACATCGCCTTCGCCCCGGTCATCGGGGCGGTCGGGGTCTTCATCCCACTCCTGTTTCCCAATGGCCGGCTGCCCTCATCGGCATGGCGTCCCGTCGCCTGGTTCGGACTGTTCGCGACGGTCCTGTTCACGGCGTCGATCGCCGTCACGCCGGGTCCGATCCCGGCTGGCGTGGTCAACCCACTCGGCATCGATGCCTTCGCAGGCGACGGAGCCATCGTCCTGACGGCCGCTGCCGGGTGCCTCCTGCTGGCGATGGCGCTCGCCCTCGCCTCGGTCGTGTGGCGCTTCCGCCACGCTGACGCCGTCGAGCGCCAGCAGCTTCGCTGGTTCGGCTACGCCGGGCTGCTGATGATCGCCGGCCTCGTCGTCGCCCTGCTCGGTACCTTCGATCTGACGTGGGTCGTGATGGCCGCCGCCCTGGGCCTGATGCCGCTTGCGACCGGCGTCGCGATCCTGCGTTACCGCCTGTACGACCTCGACCGCCTCGTGTCGCGAACGATCGCCTACGTCGTCGTGACGGGCGCGCTGGTCTTGGCCTACCTCGCCATCAACCTCGGCCTCACGACCGTGTTCAGCTCGGTCGCGAGCGGAAATGCCGCCGTCGTTGCGGCATCGACATTGGCCGTCGCGGTCCTGTTCACGCCGCTGCGCCGTCGTGTCCAACGTGTGGTCGATCGTCGTTTCGACCGGGCGCGGTACGACGCGTCGCGCACGACCGCCGCGTTCTCGGAGCGCCTCAGGAACGAGATCGACCTGAGGTCCCTGGTGCTCGACCTCGACACGACGGTGAGCGACGCGATCTCGGTCTCGCGGGTCGGCGTCTGGCTACGGAACGTCGAGCGATGAGCCTGCAAGCCGCGCGGCGTTTGGCCGCCCTCCTCGCCGGTGTCTCGCTGGCGGCGCTCGTCGCGAGCGTGACCCTGCTGATCCAGAACGCGGTCGGCCGACCCCTGACGGACTACGGAGCGAACGGCGTCAGCGGGCTCATGGTGAGCGTGACCTACCCGATCGTCGGCTGGTTGATCGCGTCGCGTCGCCCGGGAAACCCGATCGGCTGGATCATGCTCGCGGTCGGCCTGTCGCAGTCCGCGGAGGCGCTGTCGACGAACTACGCGGTCTACGGACTCGAGACCCTCCACCGCTCTATCCCATTCGTCGGTTTCGCAGCGTGGGTCCAAGTCTGGGCATGGGCCTCGGGCTTCCTGCTGCTGGGCATCGTCGTCCTGCTGTTTCCGAATGGCGAGCTGCCATCGAAGCGGTGGAGGCCCGTCCTCTGGATCGCAGCCGTTGCGTTGTTCCTCATGATCGTCCCGGAGGCGATGGAGGCGTGGGGCGCTCCGGGGTTCGTGGTCCTCGAAGGTTGGGGGCCCGTGGCCAACCCTTCGCAGATCGAGGTCGCCAACGCGCTGCAGACGGCCGGCGTGCTGCTGAGTGCCCTCGTCGCGGTTGCGGCGCTCGTCTCCCTCATTGTCCGATACCGCCGCTCGATCGGGATCGAACGACAGCAGCTCAAGCTGTTCGCCTTTGCCAGCCTGGCGGAGGTCGTCATCCTGACGGCGACGCTGACGGCCATCGTGCCGTCGCCGATAGACATGGTCCTCGCGGCGCTCGCTGCGCCCCTCGTGCCGATCGCGATCGGCATCGCGATCCTTCGCTACCGACTGTACGAGATCGACCGTCTCGTCAGCCGCACGGTCGGCTGGGCGATATTGACCGGTCTGCTGGTGGCCGTGTTCCTCGGCGCCGCCGCCCTGCTCCAGGTGGTTCTCGCGCAGTTCACCAGGGACGACACGATCGTCGTCGCGGCATCGACGCTTCTCGCGTTCGCGCTCGCCCAGCCACTGCATCGACGCGTCCAGCGTGGTGTCGACCGGCGGTTCGACCGGGCTCGGTACGACGGGCAGCGAACGGTCGACGCCTTCGCTGTGCGGGTCCGCTCGGACGTTGACCTCGGCTCGCTCGTGGGTTCGCTCGCCGGGACGGCTGATCGAGCCGTCCGGCCCGATCGGACTGCGGTGTGGGTCCGCTCGAGGGCCGCCCGATGACCCGCTGGCCCCTTGTTGCCGCCGCCGGATCGGCATTCGTCAGCCTCTCGGGTCTGGCGCTCATCGTCGTCAACGGCAACTCGCTGTTCGGCGACTTCAACCTCGACCTGTTCATCGTCGGCACCGTCTACGCCGGGGTGGGTGCCATCATCCTCGACCGGGTACCCGGGAACTGGCTCGGACGCCTCCTGCTCGTCGCCGGCTGGCTGTGGGCGCTCGACCTGCTGCTCAACGAGTACGCGATCTACGGCTTCGTGACGGCGTCAGGGCATGTGCCCGCGGCCGGGCTGGCCGGTTGGATCGCCGCCTGGCTGTGGATTCCCGGCACGGCATTGCTGCTGTCGGGGATCCCGCTCCTGTTTCCGGAAGGTCGCCTCCCATCGCCGCGATGGCGTCTGGTTGCGGGCGCCATCGCCCTCGGGGTGATCTTGTCCGTCGTGGGCTATGCCGCCGTCGCCTGGTCGATCCGTGAGTCCGCGCTCGTGTTCGACCGATCGTACGTTCTTACGGTGCCGGGGATCGCAGGCACCCTGGCGGGGATCGGAAATGCGTTCGGGTTCCTGGTCGCGCCGCTCGCCGCCCTCGCCGCGCTCGTGTCCCACTATCGTCAGGCGAGCGGCGTCGTACGGCTGCAGATGCGCTGGTTCATCGCGGCGATCGCCATCCTGCTATGCGGCGTGGTGCTGGATCAGGTCGCCGCGGAGGTGTGGCCGGGGGCGCAGGGCCTGTTCACCGCGCCGGGCATCGCCCTCATACCGGTCGCACTCGCCGTCGCCGTGCTCCGCTACCACCTGTACGAGATCGACCGGGTCATCAGCCGAACGCTGGGCTGGGCGATCGTCACTGCCGTGCTTGCCGGCATCCTGATCGGAGGGATCGCACTCCTGCAGGTGGTGCTGGCGCCGTTGACGGAGGAGAACACTATCGCGGTGGCAGCGTCTACCCTCGTCGCGTTCGCGTTGTTCCAGCCAGTCCGGCGGCGGGTCCAGCTGGCCGTTGACCGGCGCTTCGACCGCGCCCGGTACAACGGCCAGCACACGGTCGACGTATTTGCCGAGCACGTCCGATCGGACGTTGACCTCGGCTCGCTCCAGGTCGCGCTTGCGACGACCGCGGACCGTGCCGTCCGGCCGGCGAGCGCATCGGTCTGGCTCAGCCCGAGGGGAACGCCGTGATGCGCGGTGCGGCCCCGTTGGGAGGATCCGGTCGGATGACCGGCTGGCGGGGACGGATCGTCTGGCTCGTGATCCTCGCATTGCTGGTGCTATCGGTTGCATGCGGGGCCCTCGTCCCAGAAGAGCCCGCGCTGCCAACATTCGCGCTGATCGTGTTCACCGTGATGGCCGCCTCGCTCGGCATCGTGGGCGCGCTGATCGTGACCCGCCAGCCGCGCAACGCGGTGGGCTGGATCCTGTGGCTTGCGTCTGTCGGGACGGCATCGTCGACGATCACGTCGGCGTACGTGAACTACGCCGTCACCACGGACCGGGCAGACTCGCCAATCACGGTGCTCATCGCCTGGCTGTCGCAGATCGGCTTCTTTCCGGCCCTTGTGGCGATCGTCATCTTCATGCCACTGCTGTTTCCAGATGGGCGGTACCTCGGCCGCCGCTGGCGTTGGGCGGGGGCCTACGGGGTGGCGGTCCTCGTCACGATCGTCGTCGGCGAGATGTTCGCCCCGGGCCCAATGAGCGCCTACCCGATGCTCACCAACCCGGTCGGGCTCGCGGCCTTCGCCTCGTTGAGTGGGGTCGTTGCCTTCGCAAACGGACCAGCGGTGATCATGGCTGCCGCGGGCCTCGGGATCGCGTCTGCGGTCCTCCGCTACCGGAGAGGGACCCTGATCGAGCGGGCCCAGCTGCGTTGGTTCGGGGCCGCCGTTGCGCTGACGATGGCAATGCTGATCCTGTCCGTGCTCCTGGGCAGCGAACCGATCGGGCAGCTTGCCTGGCTGGGCGGGATCATCGCCCTGTCCCTGATCCCCGTCGCGATCGGGATCGCGATCCTGCGCTATCGCCTCTACGAGATTGACCGGGTCATCAGCCGGACCCTGGGCTGGACTGTCGTGACCGGTCTGCTGGTGGCGGTATTCGCCGCCGTCGTCGTCGTCCTGCAGTCGGTCCTGTCTCCGTTCACCAAGGAGAACACCCTGGCGGTGGCGACGTCCACGCTCGTCGTCGCGGCGATGTTCCAGCCGCTGCGGCGGCGGGTGCAGCGGGCCGTCGACCGCCGGTTCGACCGGGCGCGCTACGACGGCCAGCGCACGGTGGACGGATTCGCGGAACACCTGCGATCGGATGTCGACCTCGCGTCGATCCGCGCCTCGCTCGTGTCCACGGCCGAGCAGGCTGTCCGGCCGGCCGACGTGTCGGTGTGGCTCAGCCCGAGAGGCGTCCAGTGACGGTCGGCGGCGTGGCGAGCGGGCGCTCGTGGATGACCGGCTCGCGAGCCGGCGTTGTGTGGCTGATCCTCGGAGCGAGCCTGACCGCGCTGGTGGCGGCGAGCATGCTCATTCCTGAAGCGCCAGGCGAGCTGCCATCTGTGTTCGCCCTGGTGTTCACGCTAGTGGCCGCGTCACTCGGGATCGTTGGTGCGCTGATCGTCACCCGCCGGCCTGGCAACGCGGTCGGCTGGATCCTGCTGATGGCGTCCGTCGCCGTCGTGCTCGGGGTAGCCGCCTCGGAATACGGAAGACTCCTCGCGGTGAGCGGATTCGAGCTGCCGGGCTACGTGATCGCCACGTGGATCACGGGGTTCGCGCCGACGCCCGCCATCGCCGGGGTGATCATCCTTGTCCCACTCTTGTTCCCCGACGGCCACCTGCTCACGCCGCGCTGGCGCTGGGCGGCGGCATTCGGTGTGACGATGATCGCGCTCCTCGTCATCCGGAACATGTTCACACCCGGCCCGCTTACCGACCATCCGCAGATCGAGAACCCGGCCGGTGTTCCGGCCCTCTCGGTGCTCGCTCCTGTTCTTGAATTCGCGAATGGTCCGGGGACGATGATGGCTGCCGTGCTCGGGATCGCGTCGGCATTCGTGCGCTACCGGCGAGGCACGACGGTGGAGCGCACGCAGCTGCGGTGGTTCGGCGCCGCCACCGCCCTCACGCTGTTCCTGTTCAGCCTCGCGATCATCTTCCAGAACGGTCCGATCGCCGACCTTGGCTGGCTCGGCGGCGTCATCAGCCTCTCGCTCATCCCCGTCGCGATTGGGATCGCGATCCTCCGTTATCGCCTGTACGAGATCGACCGGATCATCAGCCGGACCGTGGGCTGGACCATCGTGACCGGACTCCTGGCGGCCGTGTTCGCCGTGGTCGTCGTTGTCCTGCAGTCGATCCTCTCCCAATTCTCGAACGAGAACACCCTGGCGGTAGCCGCGTCGACGCTGGTGGCGTTCGCCTTGTTCCAGCCGCTGCGCCGGCGGGTGCAGCGGGCCGTCGACCGCCGGTTCGACCGGGCGCGCTACGACGGCCAGCGCACGGTGGACGGATTCGCGGAACACCTGCGATCGGATGTCGACCTGGCCTCGCTGCGGGGATCACTGGCCGCCACCGCGGATCAGGCCGTCCGGCCGGCCAGCGCGTCGGTCTGGCTCAGCCCGAGGGGAACACGGTGACCGGCGACACCCTCACGCGAGCGCCGCTGCGCCACCCGGCGGCATCCCGCTGGGTCGCCGTGGCCCTGTTCCTGCTCTCCCTTGCGATGGTGGCGTTCAACCTCGCATCGCTCGTCCTGCCCGGCTCGGAACGGCTGCCGGACCGACCATCGTTGATCACCTTCATCGCCTGGGCATTTGTGTTCATCTCGTTCCCCGCCGTCGGGGCCGTGGTGGCCACCCGGCGCCCAGGGAACCCGATCGGGTGGCTGCTGCTGGTCATCGGGATCTGCTTCACGTCGAGCGTCATGACCACGGAGTACGTGGGCCGCGCCCTGTATTTGGGTGCCGCATTGCCAGCTGTCGAGTGGGTCGACTGGTGGGGCGCGTGGAGCTTCCTGCTTGGGGCCGGCCTGTTGTTCGTCTGGGTGCCCCTGCTATTCCCGACGGGTCACCTCCCGGGGTCGCGGTGGCGGGCGTTCGCCTGGGTCGCGGGCATCACGATCGCAGCCGGGCTGACGGCAAACGCAGTCTTGCCGGGTCCGTTGCCGGGCGACCCCGGAACGGTGCTCAACCCGGTCGGCGCCCCGGCCGTCGCGGCCGACATCGTGGGTCTGCTCTCGGGCCTCGCCTTCCCGGCGATCGCAATCCTCGGCCTCGTGTCAATTGGCTCATTGATCGTCAGGTTCCGTCGGACCGGTGATGAAGAGCGTCAGCAGATCAAGTGGCTGCTGTTTGCGGTATCGGCTCTCATCGCCACACTCGTGCCAGCTTGGTTCACCCAGCTAGACCTTGCGTTCTACGCAGCGCTGGTCGCGGCGGCCGCGGTCCCCACGGCGATCGGAATCGCTGTGCTGCGCTACCGCCTGTACGAGATCGACCGCATCGTCAGCCGGACGATTGCCTACGCGATCATCACGGCGATCCTCGGCGCCGCCTTCGTGATCACGATCCTCGCCGTGCAGACGCTCCTTGCGTCGTACCTGCCCAGCCAGACGATCGCTGTCGCCGGCTTCCACGCTCGTCACGTTCGCGACTCTTCCAGCCGCTTCGTAGCCGCGTCCAGCGGCGCGTCGACCGCCGGTTCGACCGGGCGCGGTTCGATGCCGAGCAGACCGCCGCCGCGTTCGCCGAGCGGATCCGGATCGAGGTCGACATCGATCGCTGTCGCGATGACCTGCGTACGACGGTCGACGCGTCGATCAAGCCGTCGAGCGCAAGGCCTGTGGCTGCGAGGTGGCGAGCGATGACGCCCGTGCGCCCGGCGGTCCCCGCCGCCGCCCGCCTCGTGTGGGTGATCGCCGCCGCCGGCGTCGCCGATCATCGGAGTCCTGATCGCGTCGTACGCGCAGCAGACGGCGGGCGCGACCCCGTACCAGGCCGTCGCCGCCGTGTCCCTGGTCGGGAGCCTGCTCGCCTTCATCGTGAGCGGCGCCCTGATCGTGTCTCGCCAGCCGCGGAACATCGTCGGCTGGCTGCTGATGATCCCGGGGCTCGCGCTGCCGGCCAGCACGCTGGCCACGAACTGGCTCGGGTCGATGCCGCCGCCGCAGCAGGTGACGCCGGCGATGTGGTTCGGTGATCTGGGCCCTCAGCTGGTCGTGGATCCTGCTGATCTTCCCGATCTTCCACCTGCTGCTGACGTTCCCGGACGGCCGGCTCCTGTCGCCGCGCTGGCGGTGGGCGGTCGCGCTCGAGGTGACGATGGTCGCGGTCTTCCTCGGCTTCGCCGCCTTCAAGCAGAGCCTCGGCGTGCTCGTCAACGACGTACTCGGTCTGGACCGTCCCGAACCCGATCGGCTTCCTGCGCGACGACCTGTTCGACGCCGGCGCTGGGCACGCATCTGGGGGGTCGGGCTGCTGGCCATGACGATCGTGAGCGGGGCGGCCGTGGTGCTCCGCTTCCGCCGCGGCTCGACCGTGGAGCGCCAGCAGCTGAAGTGGCCGGTGCTGGCGGTTGTCCTGTTCGGCGCCGTCTACGGCGGCGCGCTCGTGTACCCCGGCCTGGTCGGCGACGGGTCGATCCTGTTCGGGGTCTCGCTGGCCGGGATCCCGATCTCGGTGGCGATCGCCGTGCTCCGGTACCGGCTGTACGCGATCGACCACATCATCAGCCGGACCGTCTCGTGGGCGGTGATCACGGCCGTGCTGGTCGCCGTGTTCGTCGGTGGCGTGCTCGGGCTCCAGGCCGCTGCTCGGCGGGTGGTCACGCAGGCGCCGACGCTCGCGGTCGCCGCGTCCACGCTCGCGGCGTGCGCGCTGTTCCAGCCGATCCGCCGCCGCGTGCAGCACGCCGTCGACCGCCGCTTCGATCGTGCGCGCTTCGATGCTGAACGGACGGCGACGAGCTTCTCGGATCGGCTCCGCGGCGAGGTCGCGATCGACTCGATCGCGGACGACCTGCAGACGACGATCGACCGCTCGGTGCGGCCGTCGGCCCAGGGCCTGTGGCTGCGGGTCGCGCGCGACCGCCCGACGGCATCGGGCTCGTAACGGTCACCGGACGACGGACCACGACGATGGCCTCCATGACCGCCCTCAGCCGTCCCCGCGGGCTCTCCGGTCAGGCGCGACTCGCGTGGCTGCTGGCGGTGGCCAGCATCGCCATCCTGCCAGTGGGCATCGCCGTCAATCCGCCGCCCGCATCCGACACGGGTCCAGCTGTCCTGATCCTCGCGACGCTGGTCGCCCTCCTCGGTGTCGGGGCGCTGCTCGTCACGCGCGTGCCGGGCAACGCCATCGGCTGGTGGCTCATCCTGGCGGGCGAGCTCGTCACTGTGGAGTCACTCGCGCAGGCCGCCACGGAGTTCGGCGTCCTGGCCGAGCCCGTGCCGTGGACCGCGATCGGCTTGACGGCGCTCGTGCCCCAGCTGCTGGAGCCCATGGCGATCGTGGTCGTGCTCATCGTCGTCCCGCTCCACTTTCCCGACGGGCGGCTGCTGTCGCCTCGCTGGCGCTGGGTCCAGTGGCTGACGGTCGTCGCGATCACGGCCGGCGCGATGGCCACCCTGTTCGGGCCGGGCAACGACGGCCCTTACGGGGTCGGGCTGCTCGCCAACCCCCTCGCGGCACCCGGTCTCCAACCGCTGCTCGACGTGCTCGGCACGCGTGGCCGCCGTCACGGTCGTCACGGCCCTCGTCGGCGCGGCCCTGAGCGTGGTCGTCCGGTACCGGCACGCCGGGCGTGTCGAGCGTCAGCAGCTGAAGTGGCTGCTGGCCGTCGCGTCCGTCGCGGTAGTCGCCTTCACCGCGGCGTGGGTCGTCAACGACGAGGCGGTCTCGAACGTCCTGTACCTGATCGGGTTCGCGGCCGTCCCCGCGCTGCCGGTGGCGATCGGCATCGCGATCCTGCGGTACCACCTGTACGACATCGACCGCATCATCAGCCGGACCGTCTCGTGGGCGGTGATCACGGCCGTGCTGGTCGCCGTGTTCGTCGGCGGCGTGCTCGGGCTCCAGGCGGCGCTGGCGGGGGTCACGCAGGCCCCGACGCTCGCCGTCGCCGCGTCCACGCTCGCGGCCTTCGCGCTCTTCCAGCCCATCCGCGGGCGCGTCCAGCGGGCGGTCGACCGCCGGTTCGATCGCGCCCGCTACGACGCGGAACGCACGGCGGCCAGCTTTCCCGATCGGTTGCGCGGCGAAGTCGCGATCGATGCCATCGCCGCCGACCTCCAGACCACGATCGACGGGTCGATCAAGCCGTCTGCCCAAAGTCTGTGGCTGAGAAACACTCCGGACCGGGCACACCCGGTCGGTTCGTAACGATGTCCGAACGACCACATGGGAGTCTCGTGTCCATGACAGCGATCACCCGCCCGTTCCGCCGCCTGATCGGCCGGCCCGAGCCGACCGTGGTCGCCCAGCCGCTGCCCGCGGTGACCGCCCCGACGGAGCACCCCGGCGTCGCCGTGGACATCCCGGAGACGGACCCGCTGTTCGCGTTCCTCCAGGCGGCGCCCGGGCCGGTCGACCTGTCTCGGCTCGAGCTCGCGTCGCCCGCCCTGGACGAGCTCCGGGCCGCCGGCGTCGCGCTCGTCGTGCCGCTCGTCACGCAGGGCGAGCTGATCGGGACGCTCAACCTCGGTCCGCGCCTCTCGGAGCAGGACTACTCGTCCGACGACCGCCGGCTGCTGGGGACGCTGGCCGCCCAGGCCGCGCCGGCGATCCGCGTCGCCCAGCTGGTCAAGGAGCAGGCCGCGGAGGCCGCCGAGCGCGAGCGCTACGAGCAGGAGCTGAAGGTCGCGCAGCTGATCCAGCAGCAGTTCCTGCCGCGCGAGCTGCCCAAGCTGCGCGAGTGGCAGATCGCCGCCTACTACGGCCCCGCCCGGGTCGTCGGCGGCGACTTCTACGACTTCATCGACCTCGGCGACGGCCGGATCGGCGTCGTCGTGGGCGACGTCACCGACAAGGGCGTCCCCGCCGCGCTGGTCATGGCGCGGACCCACTCGATCATGCGCGCCGAGGCGCCGCGGCTCATCGAGCCCGGCCTGGTCCTCGCGCGGGCGAACGAGCTGCTGGCGCCCGAGATGCCGGCCCGGATGTTCGTCACCTGCCTGTACGGCGTCCTGGAGCCCGAGACCGGCCGCTTCGTGTTCGCCAACGCGGGCCACAACCTGCCCTACGTGCGCACGGCGACGGCGTGATCGAGCTGCGGGCCACCGGGCTCCCGCTCGGCCTCATGCCGGGCATCGTGTACGAGGAGACCGAGGGGTTCGTCGGGCAGGGCGACGCGATGCTCCTGTACTCCGACGGCATGGTCGAGCAGCACGGTCCGGACCGCGAGATGTTCGGCTTTCCGCGGCTGCGCAGCGCCATGGAGGGCGACGACGCCGGGAGCCAGCTCCTGGATCGCCTGCTCGAGGAGCTGACGCGCGTTCACCGGCTCCGGGTTCGAGCAGGAGGACGACATCACGCTCGTCACGCTCCGGCGTTCTGCCGGCGTCGCCACGCGGGACTGGAGCGAGGATCGGGCCGAGGTCGAGCTGACCCGCGACGTGGTCGTCGAGGACGACGCCGACGAGCCGCTGGTGGCCTTCACGATCGAGGGCGCCATCGGCAACGAGCGGGCGGCGATGCAGCGCGTGGCCGACGCGGTGGCGCCGCTGGGTCTCGAGCCCGCCCGCCTCGAGCGCCTGAAGACCGCGGTCGCCGAGACCGTGATGAATGCCATCGAATACGGGTCCCAGGGCGATCCCGCGGTCCCGGTCGACGTGCGCGTCGACGCCGACGCGGAGGCCATTCGCGTCCGGGTCACCGATCGGGCGCTGTCCGGACCGGTCCCCGACGCCGAGATGCCCGACCTCGACGCCAAGCTCGAGGGCCGCCAGAAGCCGCGCGGCTGGGGCCTGTTCCTGATCCGCCACATGGTGGACGGCATGGACGTGCACGTCGGCCGATGGCCTGCAGACCGTGACGCTCACCCTCGCCCGTGACGGGCGCTGACCCAAGGAGGTCGCCATGAACAAGGAACGGCTGACCGTGGAGGTCGACACCGCGACCCCGGGCGAGGCCCGACTCGCGATGCGGGGGGACGTCGACATCGCCGCCGACGAGACCCTGGCCGACGCGTACGCCGCGGCCGTCGCGGCCGACGCCCGCCGCGTGATCCTCGACTTCACGAACGTCGACTACATCAACTCGACCGGCATCGCGCTGATCGTGCGGCTCCTGGCCGAGGCCCGCAGGGACCACCGCGAGGTCATCGCGGAAGGCCTGTCCGACCACTACCGCGAGATCTTCCGGATCACGCGCCTGTCCGACTACCTGACGATCGCCGACGCCCCGTCCGCGACGTCCGTCCCCGAGGAGGCCGCCCGATGATCGACACCACCGTGGACGTGACCCGCGACGGCACGGCCGCGATCCTCCGGATCCACGGCGAGATCACCGGGGGCAGCGAGCCGCCGATGATGGCCGCCTACGCCGAGGCCGAGGGGGCGAAGTCGATCGTGCTCGACTTCAGCGACCTCGACTACATGAACAGCGGTGGGATCGGGCTGCTCGTCACGCTGCTCGTCCGCACCCAGCGCGCCGGCCAGCGCCTGCTCGCCGTCGGCCTCTCGGAGCACTACCGCCAGATCCTCGCGCTCACGCGCCTCGACGAGGCCATCGCCATCCACGACGACGAGACGGCCGCGCTCGCGGCCGCCGCGTCGGCCTGAACGCCAATCAGATCGGAGCGTCCATCGTGACCACGACCGAACCCCGCGCGCCCCGCGACCAGGAGTCGTGGGCACGACCGGTCGACCGCCTCACCACGACCGCGAAGACCACCGGCCAGGACACCGTCACCGGCAAGCGCGTCTCGGGCCCCGTCCAGGGGTTCGGCCAGATGTGGCAGAAGACGTTCTCGGTGCGGGTGCCCGCGGACGAGCACCCGCCGGAGGCTGTCGTCGCCCATTGGAAGGCCGCCTTCCCGACGTTCTGGCCCAAGGGTTCGACGTTCTACGCGCCGCTGGCCGGGATCACGCCCGGCGAGGTCGCCCTGCTCGAGGTTCCGCCCGTACCGGGCTCGCCGGTCAAGATGTCCACGGGCGTCCTCGTCATCTACGCTGACCAGCGAGTCGTTCACGTTCATGACGCCCGAGGGGCACGCGCTGTCCGCATGGATCACGTTCTCGTCCTATCGCGATCACGACGACACGGTCGTCCAGGTCCAGGCGCTGGAGCGGACGAGCGACCCGCTTCATCGAGCTGTCCTACATGTTCGGCGCGAACCGGGCCAACGACCGGTTCTGGGAGCGCACCCTCGAGAACCTGGCCCGATCCCTCGGGGTCGCGGCACCCGTCGTCGACGCCCAGAAGGTCTGCGTGGACAGGCGCCGGCAGTGGAAGTACGCGGGCAACGTGCGCCACAGCGCCGCGGTCCACATGGCCGTGGGAACGGTCACGGCTCCCGCCCGCTGGGTCCGTCGCCGGCGTGCGAGCGCCTGACCGGGGTCGTCGCCGATCGGGCCGATCCATGACGCGCCGCCGGCGACGTGGCGGCCTCGACGCGATCGTCGTCGGCGGCGGGCCCAACGGGCTTGCGGCGGCGATCGAGCTCGCGCGCGCCGGACGATCGGTCCGGATCTACGAGGCGTCGGCGGACAGTCGGTGGCGGCACCCGGTCGGCGGAGCTGACCCTGCCCGGCTTCGTCCACGACGTCTGCTCGACGGCCCATCCGCTCGGGATCGCGTCCCCGTTCTTCCGCTCGCTCGACCTCGCGCGCCACGGACTCGAGTGGAGCCACCCGGACGTTCCCGTCGGCCACGCGCTGACGCCGGACCGGACCGTCCTCCTCGAGCGCGACCTGACCGGGCATGGGGCGCTGCTTGCCGAGAGCCTCGGCGCCGACGCCAGCGCCTGGGCGCGGCTGTTCGGGCCGCTCTCGAACGAATGGGAGCGCCTGCTGCCATCCCTGCTGCGACCCGTCCTGCGGCCGCCTCGCCACCCGATCCTCATGGCCCGCTTCGGGCTGCCCGCGCTCCTGCCCGCGATCGCGCTGGCGAGGCTTGCCTTCCGCGAACCGGCGGCGCGCGCCATGTTCGCGGGGCTCGCGGCGCACTCGATGCTCAGCCTCGGGCAACCGTTGTCGGCCTCGTTCGGCCTGGTGCTCGGGATGCTCGCCCATGCGGTCGGCTGGCCGGTCGCGCGCGGCGGCAGCGGCCGGATCGCCGCGGCCCTCGAGGCCGAGGCGCGGTCGCTGGGCGTGGAGATCGAGACCGGCCATCCGGTTGGGGCCCTGGCCGAGCTGCCGGCGGCGCGGGCCGTGTTGTTCAACCTGACGCCCCGGCAGGTCCTCGCGGTTGCGGGCGACCGCCTGCCGTCCGGCTACCGGCGGCAGCTCGAGGGATTCCGGTATGGCCCGGGCGTGCACAAGGTCGACTGGGCGCTCGATGGCCCGATCCCGTGGCGCGACCAGCGGACCTCGCGGGCCGGGACCGTTCATCTCGGCGGGCCGATGCGCGAGCTCGCGGCATCGGAGGACGCCGTCCATCGCGGCCGGGTGTCGGACCGGCCCTTCGTCCTCCTCGTCCAGCCGACCATCGCCGATCCGACGCGGGCGCCGGAGGGCAAGCACGTCGCGTGGGCCTACTGCCACGTCCCGAACGGCTGGACGGGCGACGCGACGGCCACGATCGAGGCCCAGGTCGAGCGGTTCGCCCCGGGTTTCCGGGACCTGATCCTGGCCACATCCGTCCGCGGCCCCGCGGCGATCGAGGCATACGACGCCAACTACATCGGCGGCGACATCAACGGCGGCGTCCAGGACGTGCGCCAGCTCCTGTTCCGACCGGTCGTGCGCTGGAACCCGTACACAACCCCGGCGGCCGGCCTGTTCCTCTGCTCCTCGTCCACGCCGCCGGGCGGCGGCGTCCACGGGATGAGCGGTATGCACGCCGCGCGCGAGGCAGACCGATGGCTGGCGCGAACCTAGGTCAGCCGCGGCCGCAGGACACGCGGCGCGTCCGGGCCGTGGCGTTGGGCCTCCTGTTCGCCGTCCTGCTCATCGGTAGCCTGTTCCTCGTCGCCCCGGCCGGCGTCCTCCTGCTCGTCGCGTACTCGAGCACCGGCCTTGTCCTCGCCGCCCGTCGCCCGCGCCAGCCGATCGCCTGGCTGCTCGTGCTGATCGGCATCGGGCTGGCCATGGGCAACGTGATCGTCCGCGGCGCCATGCCGGCGATCGTCGCCGGGACGACCACGTCATTCGAATCGTTCACCGTCTGGGCAAACGGGACGGGGTGGGGCCTCGCGTTCGTCTGCCTGGTGGCCCTGGCGTTCGTGTTTCCCGGTGGTTCGCTGCCGACGAACCGGGCCAGACGGATTGCGGTCGCCTGGCTCACCATGTCGATCGTCTGCGCGGTGCTGATCGCCGTGGCACCGGTCGTCAACATGACCCCGACGGGGAGCGCGTTCGGCATCAACGTCCCGAACCCGTATGCGATTCTGCCGGGCTCCGCGGCCTGGTCCGTGATCCCGGACTCCGGCTCGCTGTTCACGTTCCTGTTCGTCCTGGTCGCGACGAGCCTCCTTGCCCTGTTCGTCCGGTTCCGTCGGTCGAGCGGCCTCGAGCGCCTGCAATACCGCTGGCTGGTGTGGTCGATCGTGGTCGTCACGCTCGCTACGGTCGTGTGGGCGACGGCAATGACCTTGCGGGTTGACGCGGGGCAGCTGTTCATCGTCCCGCTCGTCATTGCCTATCCGTGCGTGCCCATCGCAGTGGTCATCGCAGTGCTCCGCTATCGCCTGTACGAGATCGACCGGCTCGTCAGCCGAACCCTCGGCTGGGCCCTGGCGACGACGATGGTGCTGGCCCTGTTCGTCGTCGCCGTACTCGCCCTCCAGGCGTTCCTGGCCGGCCTCATCCAGGGCCAGGCGCTCGCCGTGGCGGCCTCGACCTTGCTCGCCTTCGCGGTGTTCCAGCCGGTGCGGGCGCGCGTCCAGGCACTCGTCGATCGGCGGTTCGACCGGCCGCGGCTCGAGGCCGAGCGCAGTCTCGAGGTCTTCGGCGAGCGGCTCCAGCACGAGGTGGACCTCCGGGCGGTCACGCGCGACGTGGAGGAGACCGTCGTCGGAACCCTGCGTCCGTCGGCCGCGGCCCTGTGGATCCGGCCGTCGCGGCCGGCAAGGCCGTAACGCTCTCCGGACGATCGTGTTCCAGGATCGAGGCACGGAAACCGGCTAGGAGGCAAACGCGATGCGCCAGGCCGCCCGCCTGCTCCACGCGTTCACGACGTCGCTGCTCGTGGTGTGCGTCGTCGTCCAGGTCTTCCTCGCGGGTCTGGGCGTGTTCGACGATCCGGCGACCTTCATGACCCACGCCAGTTTCGGTTACCTCATCGGGTTCATCACCCTCGCGGTGCTGATCACGGCCGCGCTCGCCCGGGCGGGTCGAGGACAGGTCGGGCTCGCGGCCCTCACCGTGGGGCTCATGGCGCTCCAGTCGCTGTTCGTCGGCCTGCGCGCCGAGATGCCGACCGTGGCCGCGCTGCATCCGGTCAACGGGTTCCTGATCGGGCTCATGGCGGTGGTCATGGCGCGCGCCGCCTGGCGCGCCGTGCGGTCGCCGGATCCCGTTGTGTCGGGCGAGACGGCCGAACCCGCCCCGGCGCAGCCGTAGGTCACGGGCGAAGCCGCTTCCGGGCCGCCCGACCGGAGGCTTCGCCCGAGAACCTGAACGCGTCGCCGGCGGGAGCGCGGCTCGCCTGTCGCGAAACCGCGGCGTACCGGATGCCACAATCCGGCCTGCCGACATGACCTCGACCGAGCGCAGCACCACCGTCACGCGTACCTCTCCGCTCGAGCGCCGCGAAGGCCTCGTTCGAGCGCTGTTCGCCGTCGAGGCCGGGCTGTTCTTCCTGCTCGTCGGCCCCGGCCAGCAGGACACCGATCCGTTCAACATCCTGGCCGTCGCGTTCCTCCACGGGCGGCTGTCGATCGCCGAGCCGATGCCCTGGCTCGAGAGCATCCCGGCTCCCGACGGGTGGTACTCGCCGCTCGCGTTCGGGCCGGCACTGCTGTTGCTGCCGGTGGTCGCGCTGGCCGGTCCGCACCTCCTCGACAGCGGCGCCCTCGCGGCCATCGCGGGGGCGATTGCCGTGTGGCTCGCCTGGGGCCTCGTTCGCCAGGTGGGCGGCACGGTGCGGCACGCAGTCTGGCTGACCGTCGGTCTCGCGTTCGGGTCGGAGCTCACCTGGGTCGCCACGAGCGGCGGGCCCCACTACCTCGAGCACGCGCTCTCGATGGCCGCGATGTTTGCCGTGCTCCGCCTGCTGATCGCAGGTCGGGCGCCGGGCGCCGCCGGCTTCCTGTGGTCGTTCGCCGTCGCCTGCCGGGTCCCCATCGCGCTCGGACTGCCGCTGCTCGCGTGGCGCTACCGCCGGCGCGTCGTGTGGGTCCTGGCCGGCGCGGCGCCGATCGCGGTCCTGCTGGCGGGCTACAACATCGCGCGCTTCGGCAGCCCGTTCGACTTCGGCCTGGCCCGGATCATGGGCGGCGACCCACCGACGTCGGTGCTCGACGAGCAGTGGTACACGCACGGCATCTTCGCGCTGGACTACCTGCCCCGCGGCCTGCACACGATGCTGCTGCGCTCGTTCGACCTCGTCAACGATCCACCATGGTTCCGGCCCAACTGGACGGGCGCCTCGGTGCTGCTCACGATGCCCGTCCTGCTGTTCCTGTGGCGGGCGCGTGACCGGTCGCTCATCGTCCCCTGGCTGACGGTCCTGCTGATCCTCGCCCCCGACCTGCTCCACGGGGTGTCCGGGTTCGCCCAGTTCGGCTACCGGTTCATCTGCGACGTGCTGCCGATCCTGTGGTGGCTGCTGGCCTGGGTCGCCGTCAACCGCGGTCTGACGCTGGGCATGCGCCTCGCGATCGTCGCCGGGATCGTGGTCAACGTGTACGGGATCGTCGCGATCTGGCTGTTCAACTTCGTCGCCTACTGACGGATCGTCGGCCAGCCGTTGACGTGGGCGCGCATGTCACGGACGATCGTCATGGGCGTCGAGTCGCAAAGACACTGAGGGGTGCGCTGCATGAACCTCTACGCGACCAAGGGCGCCGTCAACGCCCGGCTTGTGCCGCTGGTCGACCGCCTCGCGGCAGCGGGAGTCACCCCCGACCAGGTCACCCTGGCCGCGGTGCCGGTCGCGGTCCTCGGGGGCGCCGCCATCCTCGTGTCGCCTCAGATCCCATTCCTGCTGCTCGTCGTCCCCTTGCTGATCGTGTTGCGGATCGTCCTCAATCTGATCGACGGCAACATGGCCCGGCGCACCGGGCGCATCCATCCGCGAGGGGAGCTGTACAACGAGCTTGGCGATCGGCTTGCAGACGTTGCGCTGCTCGCGCCGGTCGCATTGTTGCCGGGTGCGGGCCAGGCACTCGTTCTGCTGGGCGTCCTCGGTGGCGTCCTGGCGTCATTCGTAGGGATCACCGCCCGAGCCGCCGGAGGCGAGCGGATCTATCGCGGCATCCTGTCCAAGCCCGGACGCATGACGCTTCTTCTCGTGTGCTGTCTGTGGGCGTTCATCGCCGGTCCGGCCGACGCCACACCGTGGATCGTGTTCGGGCCGGTGCTGCTGATCGGGACCGCACTCACGCTCCTGGAACGGATCGTGATCGCTGTTCGCATGTTGCCGTAGGTTGGCGGGCGAGGGGTGACCCCGGTCGCCGCCGCTTCGATCGTGCTCGCCGTCGGGGCACTGCTGGGCATGGCCGGCGCGACCATCTTCGCCATCGCCCGGCGGGGCCAGACCACCGGGCTCACGTCCCGGATGGCGCTCGCCCGTGCCGGGTCGTACGCGGGCCTCGCCCTGATCCTGCTCGTCGCGGCACAGGTCGGCGTGCCCGGGATCGCCGTGCTGTTCGCCACGTTCGGGGCCCTCGGCCTCATCGAATGGGCCCGCATGTTCGACCTGCCGGTCCATCACCGGGTGGGGAGCGTACTGGCCGACGTCGTGATCATGTGGGCCGTGGCGGTCGGTGGTGTCGCATCGGCGGACTGGCTCGTGGGAGGCCTGGTCCTGCTCGGCGCCACGTGGCCGGTGATCCGCGCCGACACCGGTCGCGCGATCCGGGACCTGGGGATGGCCGTCGTGGGCGTGATCCTGATCTCCGTGCTGCTCGCGCACGGCGTCGCCTTGGCGGTGGAGGACGGCCAGGCCGGCATCGCACTCGTGGTCGCTCTCGCCGTCGCGTGCGCGTTCTCCGATGTCGGCGCGTTCGTGGTCGGACGGACGTTCGGACGGACTCCGCTGGCGCCCCGGCTCTCGCCCAACAAGACCCGGGAGGGCGTGGCCGGCAATGTCTTGGGCGCGGCGGTCGGCCTCGCGGCGTTCGCGCCCGCCATCGTGCCGTCGTACGGCGTCCCGTTCTGCCTCGTGCTCATTCCATTGGTCGCGGCCGGCGCATTGTGGGGCGACCTGCTCGAAAGCGCCGCGAAGCGCGAAGCCGGCGTCAAGGACGCCGGTCGGTGGCTGCCCGGGTTCGGGGGGATTCTCGACCGGATCGACTCGCTGGTCGTGACCGTCGCGCTGGGCTACTGGATCGCGCGCCTGTGGGGCGCCGGCTGATGGCTGCGGTGCCCCCGCGAGGATGGCAGTTCTCCTCGCCCGCGATCGCCGCCCGCGAGGCGATGATCCTGGTGTTCGGACCACTGTTCTCGTGGTTCCTGCGTGGACCCGCGGTCAGCGGCGCAGGTCACCTCGCCGAACTCGAGGGGCCCGCCCTGATCTGTCCGACGCATGCGAGCCACCTCGACTTCACCGCCCTCCGCCTGGCCCTCGGGACGCATCACCGACGCCGGCTGGCGGCCGCCGCGGCCGCGGACTACTTCGCGGTCAGCCGGCGCCGCTGGTTCTTCGCCGCCTGGCTCGGATCGTTCGCGTTCAAGCGCTCCGGGCGTGGCGGCGTCGAGTCGATCGAGACGGCGCGCGGATTGCTCGACGCGGGCTGGCACGTGCTCGTCTTCCCGGAGGGCACCCGGAGTGTGACCGGCGAGATCGGCCGTTTCATGCCGGGCGTCGGCCTGCTTGCAGCACGCACGGGCCGCCAGGCGCTGCCGGTCCGGATCACCGGCACCGCGTCGGTCCTGCCGAAGGGCGCCCGGCTGCCGAGGCGGGCACAGGTGGAGGTGCGGTTCGGCGTTCCGCTTCGGCCTGAGCCGGACGAGGATCCTCGTGCCTTCGCGGCACGCCTGGAGGCCGCCGTCCGAGCGCTCTGATGGCGCGTTGGTGACACGGATCTCGCGACCCGACGCTCCGCTCAGGCGTCGCCGGACACGCAGAACTCGTTGCCGGCTGGATCGGCCATCACCGTCCAGGTGAGCGTGCCCAGCGATCGCTGGGCGATCACCACGGCGCCCAGGCCGACGAGCCGCGCGACCTCGTCGGCCATCACGTCGCCGCGCAGGTCGAGATGGACCCGGTTCTTCGCGACCTTGGGCTCGGGCACCTTCTGGAACAGCAGCGGCGGGCGGCCGAGCGCGGCCGGTGCCGGCGGCACGAGCGCGACGTACTGCTCATTGATCTCGGCCCGCTCGTAGCCCATCGCGGCCGACCAGAAGTCCACGACCACGCCGTGGTCGGCACAGTCGATCACCACCTCGGTCACGCGCAGCGGCATTCGACGCCTCCTTCGATCACGATCAGGCCCGCCCGAGGAAGCGGTCCACGACCCGGTGGACCCAGAAGGTGCGCACGAGCAGCACCCAGGCCAGAACGGCGACGAGCACGACGAGCGCGTCTCTCGGGGCGGGCACGATGAGCTGGAAGAAGGCGCGGGCAGGCGGCACGAGCAGGACGGCGACGAAGCCGAGGCCGAGGCCGATGGCGAGCAGCGCGGGGCGGCGGTCGAGCGTCAGCGGCTCGGCCACCGCGAACCAGCGGACCGGCGGCTCCACGAACACGATCAGGATCAGCCCGACGAACACGAGGTACGCCGTGAGCGCGGTCCTGGCGTTGGCCGCCGCGATATCGAGCAGCGCCGGATCGGGACCCGACAGCGCGAGCACCCCGTAGAACACGAGCAGACCCACGAGGCTGGACACGATCGCCGCCGGCACCACGAACTGCGCCAGGGTCCGATTGAGGCTGTCGCGCACCCGGCGGCCGGGCTGCGCCCACAGCGCGAGCAGGGCGCTCGGGATCCCGACGGTGAACACCGTGAGCGCCGACGCGTTGCGCAGCTCGATCGGGAACGTGATCACGACCAGGCTGCTCACGATCACCAGGCCCACCGTCGCGATCCGGGTCAGGAACAGCTTGAGGATGTCCTGCATGCCGTTGAGGATCCGCTGGCCCTCTTGGACCGCCTGCGCGACCGCGGCGAACGAATCGGACATCAGGACAAGGTCGGCGACGCCGCGGGTCGCCTGGCTGCCACTGCCCATCGCGATCGCCAGGTCCGCCTTCTTGAGCGAGAGGACGTCGTTCACGCCGTCGCCGATCATCGCGACGTAGTGGCCCCGGGCCTTGAGCGCCCCGACGAGGCGCTCCTTCTGGGCGGGCGTGATCCGCCCGAAGACCGTGGTGTCCTCTGCGACCTTGCCCAGCGCGGCCTCGTCGAGGTCCTCGAGCGCGTTGCCGGCGATCGACACCGCATCGGTGAGACCCGCCTGGCGCGCGAGCGCCATCACGGTGTCCGCATCGTCGCCCGAGATGATCTTCACCGCGACCCCGTTCGCGGCGAACGACGCGAGGACCGCGCCGGCTTCGGCGCGCAGCTCGTCCGCGAGCGCCACGAGGCCCAGCGCCCGCATGCCGGCCGGCAGGGTCGCCTCGTCGTCATCGTCGTGCTTGGGCAACGAGCCGGCGTCGTCGTGCGTCGCCACGAGCAGTACCCGCAGCCCCTGCTCCGTCCAGGCGGCGGCGGCCGTCTCCAGCTCGGCCCATCCGGCCGGTTCGCCGTCATCGCCCGTCGCGAGGGAGGGCCGCAGGAACGTGGGGGCGCCGAGGGCGATGATCCCCGGCAACGACGCGTCCCCGTGGGCGAAGGCGACGGCGCTCCATTTCCTGGCCGAGGAGAACGGGATCTCCGCCGCCTGGTCGAGTGGCTCGTGCGGCCACTTGGCGGCGATCGCCTCGGTCGTGTTGTTGCGCACCGTCGCCGACGCCGCGAGGGCGGCGAGCACGGCCACGACCTCGTCCTCGCTGGCGCCACCGAGTCCTGCCACGGACTCCACCTCGAGCCGGTTGGCCGTGAGGGTGCCGGTCTTGTCGAGGCACAGGACGTCGACGTGGCTGAGCGACTCAATCGAGTTGGCCTGCTGGACGAGCGCGCCGAAACGCAGGATGCGGACGGCGCCCAGCGCATAGGCGACGGCGATCGAGACGAACAGGCCGTTGGGCACGAGACCGGCCAGCAGGGTGGCGTCCGCGACCACGTCGCCCAGCACCGCCTGCTGCACGAATCCGCGCAGGACGAGCAGGATCTCGAGGTAGATCACGATGCCCAGCACGACACGAATCACGAGGTTGATCTCGGCCTGGAGAGGCGTGATCACGCGCCGGAAGGACCGCGCGCCCGCGGTGATGCGGTTGGCGAAGCTGCCCGACGAGACCGCCTCGGCGACGTACCGGCCGCCACCGGTGGTCGCGAAGCTGCCGCTGAACACCTGGTCCCCGACCCGCTTGCGGACGATGTCGCTCTCCCCGGTGAGCTGCGACTCGTCCACCCCGAGGTCGCCGGCGACGAGGCGCCCGTCGAGCACGACCTGGTCGCCGGCCTTGACCGAGATCAGGTCGCCGAGCACCAGGTCCTCCGGCCGGATCTCGGTGGTCGCGCCCGAGCGCACGGTGGTGGCCGTCGGCCGCGTGAGCAGCGCGATCTTGTCCAGCGTCCGCTTGGCGCGGATCTCCTGGACGATGCCCACGATGACGTTGGTCGAGATGACCGCCAGCGAGACCAGGGCGTCGATCGGGCGCCCGACGGCGACCAGGGCGAGGCCGAGCGCGAACAGGATGTTGTTGACGAACGTGAAGATGTTCTCGCGCAGGATCTGCGCGTAGGTCCGCGTGGTGGGCGGCGGCGGGGCGTTGCCGTGCCCAGCGGCGCGCCGTCGCGTGACCTCTGCCTCGTCGAGACCGGCGTCGGGCGTCGCGGACAGTTCCGGCTGACCGGGGATCGAGCCGAGCGGCGTGGGCGTGGCCCCGCTGGGGGCGTCGTCGGTCGCGGCCGGGTTGGTCACCGCGCGAGGATACGGTGCGCGCCGGCTACGGCGCCCGACTCAGCGCACCGGGTCTGGGCTCCGGTTCGCTCGGACCCGGCTCGCTGGTCGCCCGGCGCTGGCTGGTCGGCCGGCGGACCGGGCCGCGCGCCGACTGGTCGCCCGGCGGTCACTCCAGCGGTTAAGCCACTGGTCCGCACGCCGGGCGCGCAGGATGCCGGTTTTCAAGCCCCAAACCGGTGTTCTGATCGCCTGGCGCACAGGTTGACCATTTCATCCGCTGCAGGGCACGCCCGGCGACCAACTCGGGGGGCGCCCAGGGCACGCCCGGCGACCAACTCGGGGGCGCCCAGGGCGGGCGCGCCGACCGCGAGACCCGCCCGACTCGGCCTAGCGCCAGGCGGGCCGCGCGGCGTCGGGGTAGAGGCGCACCCGGCGGTACGGCTCGCGGCCGCGCGAACGCGACACGAGGTTCGCCCGCTCGGCCATCTGGTGCTGGAGCCGGCGGATGTAGGCGTTCTGGGGGGACAGCTCCACGGGCTCCTGCTGCTTCATCACGAGCCCGATCGCCTGCTCGGTCTCGCGCATCGCCGCGTCGCGTGGGTCCACCTCGAGCGAGAAGATCGACGTCAGCGACGCCTGCATCTGCACGATCGTGTTCGCCTTGAGGACGTAGACCGGGATGGCCCGCTCCTCGGCCTCGCGGATGGGCGGTGGCTTCTGGCGGTATTCGCTGCGCAGCGTCATCGCCACGTCGGCCTCGTCGACGTCCCGGGCGACGATGACCGGCAGCTGCAGGTCGCGGATGGCCTGCTCGAGGCGCTTGCGGCTGATGCCGTGGGGAAACACCCGCAGCGTCGGCAGCGTGCCGCCCTCGACCTGGCGCAGGTCGTCGTCGAACGCGTCGTCCTCATCGTCGGGCGACCCGTCGAGCGCGCCGTCGGCGTCGGTCTCGCCCGGAACCATGCGCGCGATCCGCGCCTCCTCTTCGGCCTGGATCTCGTCCGCGTTGACGGGACGCGTGCCCTCGTCCTCGCGGAGCGCGTTGAGCGCGCGGGTCGCCTCTTCTCGCCAGGCCTTCTGGCGCTGGAGCTCGCGCGCGTCCCGCGCACGGACGTCGAGTGCGGCCGCACCCACGGGCGAGGGCTCGGCCCGCTCGAGCGGGCCGCGGTCGGCGATGTCGCCCGCGATGAACGGGACCGCGCCAGGCTGCGCCGGACGATCACCGGGCGGGACGGCGAACCGTTCGCCGGGGAGGACGCTCAGCGCGTCCTGTCGGTCGCCCTCCGTGGATCGCGGGCCGCCGCGATCCGACGATCCGCCTCGGTCGGGGCCACCGCCACGATCCGAGGACCCGCCGCCACGCCCGGACCGCCAGCCGCCGGACTGCCCGGGCCGGAAGCCGGGCCGCACGGGCAGCCGATCCTCGCCCGCGTAGCCGCCCGTGCGATAGGTCGCGGCGCCGCGCCATCCGGGCTCGCGCCCCCAGGCGCCGGCGCCCGATCCCGTGAGCCCGCTGAACCGATCGCCTCCCGCCGCCTCGCGCGCAGACGGCTTGGGTCGGGACTGGGAGCGGTGCACGCCCTCCTCGTCGCGCCAGCGCAGCTCGGGGCTGACCGCGTCGCCCAGGAGCAGCGCGTCGACGGTCGCGGCGACGTCCGAATGCACGAGCACGCGCTCGCGGTCCTGGATCTCGACGATGACGTCGAACGTGGGCGGCGCCTTGCGCTCGAGGACGCTCTTCTGTGATCGCCGACGTCGGGCCTCCTCGTCGCCCAGGGTCACGCTCTGGATCCCGCCGATGAGATCGGACAGCGTCGGGTTGAGCATCAGGTTGTCGAGGTTGTTGCCGTGGGCCGTACCGATGAGCTGGACGCCACGCTCGGCGATGGTGCGAGCGGCGTGGGCCTCGAGCTCGGTCCCGATCTCGTCGATGACGATGACCTGGGGCATGTGGTTCTCGACCGCCTCGATCATCACCTCGTGCTGGAGGCTGGGGGTTCGGACCTGCATCCGCCGGGCCTTGCCGATCGCGGGGTGCGGGATGTCGCCGTCGCCCGCGATCTCGTTGGACGTGTCGACCACCACCACGCGCTTGCGCTGCTCCTCGGCGAGCACCCGGGCGGCCTCGCGCAGCATGGTGGTCTTGCCGATGCCCGGCCGGCCCATGATGAGGATCGACTTCCCGGTCTCCACGAAGTCCGAGATGATCTCGATGGTCCCGTACACGGCGCGGCCGATCCGGCAGGTCAGCCCGACGATCTTGCCGTTGCGGTTGCGAATGGCGCTGATCCGGTGCAGCGTCCGCTCGATGCCCGCCCGGTTGTCGTCGCCGAACGACCCGATGTGGTCGACGACATACGCGATGTCGGCATCGGTGATCTCGCGGTCGAGCAGGGTGACCTCCGACGACGGGTAGCGCGCCTCCGGCCGCCGGCCGAGGTCGAGGACGACCTCGATCATCGTCTCGCGGTCGGGCAAGGCGTGGATCGCCTCCACGATCTCCGGCGGCAGGGCCGCGAGGAGGACGTCGAGATCGTCCATGGTCTCGCGCTGGCGTTCGCGGGCTCCCACGCCGGTCGGCCCTCCTTCGTGCTCGGTCATCGGACGCCCGCCGGCACGAGGCGAGGCTCGGCGACCCTGACCAGGGTTTCCTTCATCAACAGCGTCACGGTGGCGATCGAGGCGAAGCCCTCCTCTTCGAACCGCCGGTCGATCGGCGACTCGTACGTGCGGACAGGGGCGAGGACGCCCTGGCGCCGGCTCGAGGCGTCGACGTTGGCCGCGATCGTGCCGAGCGCGTAGCGGATCAGCGGCGCGACATCCGCCTCGGGACGAGCCATCACCTTGAGGTAATGCGGCTGGTCCTCCTTCGCGACCCCCACCTGGACGAACGCGTCGAGCTGGGTGCCGTCCGGCCCGCCGCCGGCGGTTTCCTGGACGAATGCCTCGACATCGGCGAAGCGCAGGATCGGGGCGAGCGAGCTGCGTGGCACGCGCCAGTCGCGGCCCTGACGCTCCCAGTCCGGCAGCCGGACGGACTCCAGCCGCTGCACCGGCGCCGGGGTCACCGACGCATACAGGCGGGCGAGCGGCAGCGCATCGAGGGCCGCCGCGGGACGGATGCCGGCCGCACGGGCCTCGTCCTCGCCCGTTGGCTCGGGCAGCGGGTCATCGGGTTCGCGGAACAGGACGTGCTCGTCGCCGAACCGGATGAAGCCCGCCTGCATGAACAGCTCCACGTTGTCGTCGACGTCGCCGCACGCGACATGGAAGCGCACCGCGCCCCGCTTGCTCCCGTCGCGCAGCAGGTGCTGGACGAGCCGGAACCGGACATCGCCGGCATCCATGTCGCCGACGGCGTCGAGCTCCACCACCGTCCACTCGTCGCGCGGGCTGTCGCGCTCGGCGCGCAGCAGCCCCGCCACGTGGCCATCCCGGTCGAACACGTACATCACGTCGTTGGGGCTGAACGCCCCGAGGGGGAGCCGGAACAGGCTGAACATGCCGATCCGGGGTCCGGTGACGGGCAGCCCGAGCGATCGCGTGCCGTCGCCATCCGCCTGGGCCAGCCGGGACAGCTCGCCCAGCGCCGCGAGGTCGGTGAAGCGGGCCGCCCGGACCTTGCCGGTGCTGCGTGCCATGGCGCTAACGGCCGTGCTGCGCGCGGCGGGTTGGATGCGGCCGCCGGCCGACGCCTTCGCCCGGATCGGCGTGCTCGGCCGCCAGCATGGCGACCAGCCGATGGAACCGCGTCTCGCCCGCGAGCTCGGGGTGGAACGCGGTCGCGATGATGTTCCGCTCGCGGACCGCCACGATTCGCCCATCGTCGAGCTTCGCGATGACGTCGACGGCAGGTCCGACGCGTTCGATCACCGGGGCGCGGATGAACACCGCGTGGACTGGCTGGTCGCCCAGGAGGGGGACGACGAGCTCCGTCTCGAACGAATCCAGCTGGCGCCCGAACGCGTTGCGCTCGACGGTCACGTCGAGCAGCGGCAGCACCGGATCCTCGCCGCCGGCGATCTCGCGGGCCAGCACGATCATGCCGGCGCACGTCCCGAACACGGGGGCGCCGCTCTCGGCGAGGTCGAGGATCGGCTGACGCATGCCCCAGCGGTCGATCAGGCGGCGCATCGTCGTGCTCTCGCCACCGGGGATGATCAGGGCATCGATGTCGAGCAGGTCCGCCGGCAGGCGAACTTCGACCGCCTCCACGCCGATGGCGTGCAAGGTGGCGACGTGCTCCGCGAAGGCCCCCTGCAGGGCCAGCACACCGATCTTCATCGCCGGCTCCCGGCCGACCGTGTCGGCGCTACCAGCCGCGAACCGCGAGCCGCTCCTGGTCGGGAATCGCCTCCATCGCGAGCCCGCGCATCGGCGCTCCCAGCCCCTTGGACACCTCGGCGACGATCTTCGCGTCACCGAAGTGGGTGGTCGCCTGGACGATCGCGTTGGCCATCCGCGCCGGGTCCTCGCTCTTGAAGATCCCGGACCCGACGAACACGCCCTCGGCGCCGAGCTGCATCACGAGCGCCGCGTCGGACGGGGTGCTGATCCCGCCGGCCACGAAGTTCACGACCGGCAGGCGGCCGTTCGAGGCGACATCCTTGACAAGCTCGTAGGGCGCCTGGAGGTCCTTGGCGGCAACGAACAGCTCGTCCTCGCGCATGCCCTCAAGCTTGCGGATCTCGCTCAGCACGTCGCGCAGCTGGCGGACGGCCTCGACGATGTTGCCGGTGCCTGCCTCGCCCTTGGTCCGCATCATCGCGGCGCCCTCGTTGATCCGGCGCAGGGCCTCGCCCAGGTTCCGGCAGCCACACACGAACGGGACCTTGAAGGCGTGCTTGTCGATGTGGTTCGTCTCGTCGGCGGGGGTCAGGACCTCGGATTCGTCGATGTAGTCGACGCCCAGGGCTTCGAGCACCTGCGCCTCGACGAAGTGCCCGATGCGGGCCTTCGCCATGACGGGGATCGTGACGGCCGCCATGATCCCCTCGATCATCGCCGGGTCGGACATGCGCGCGACACCGCCGGCCGCTCGGATGTCTGCCGGGACGCGCTCGAGGGCCATCACGGCGACGGCGCCCGCATCCTCGGCGATCTTGGCCTGGTCGGGCGTGACGACGTCCATGATGACGCCGCCCTTGAGCATCTGCGCCAGGCCCTTCTTGGTTGCCCAGGTGGATGTTTCGCTCATGGTTGTCAGGGCTCTCCGAGAGAACGCGTGAGTCGCCGGCCGTTCGGCTGGCCCCGGGGTCGTCGCCCGCTCGAGCCGTTTCGGTCCGCCGTCACCGGCGGATTATCGCACGGCGCCCCGGGAAACCCGAATGGCCAGCCGCGCCCCGTCGGCCCACTGGCCCGGCAGGACAGGCGGAGCGGTCGCTGGCCGGGTCACCGCAGCTATTGACGGGCGAGGGAGGATAATGCCCAGCCGGGGACCGGCGGAGCGGACCGCTCCGCGCTTGAGGGAGGTCCCGCGATGCGGCGACTACTCGGATTCGGCATGGTGGCCGTCATGCTGCTGCTCCTGATCGGGGCCGCACCCACCATGGCAGCGGAGCGATCGGCGATCAGCATCGACGCCACGACAACGTTCGACGACGTCCCCGACTCGTTCACTGCGACGGGCCTGCCGGGCTGCGCGTCCGGCACGGTCGAGAACGGCCCGGTGAACTTCGCGTTCACGCCCGCGGTCAACGTGTTCGCCGGGTACAAGGTGTTCACCTGCGACGACGCCGACAACGGCTTCGTCCTGCGGCTTAACGCCCGGTTCGGCGACTGGGGCTCGGTCGGGACCTGGAGCGTCGTCGACGCCTGGGGGTCAGTCGCCAGGATGACCGGTGCGGGCGGGATCACCGGCGCCCCGATCGACAACGGGATCTTCGACCAGTACCGGGGCACCCTCACCTTCCGCTGAGGCAGGCCCCGGCGCCAGTCGAGGGTGTTGGACCGGGTCCGAGCCGGGCAGGTCCTCGAAGACATAGATCAGGCGCTTCTTCCGACCGCCATTGCCCACGACGATGCGCGTTGGGACGACGGGCGCAAACCAGGTCATCACGTGCTCATGCGACAGCTGGTGGTGGGCGTTCGTGGGGTCCGCCATCTCCCAGCCAATTGGGAGCGACAGGATCGCGTTGCGCGCAACGCGGCGCACCTCGGCAAAGGCCGTCGTCTGCAGGCCGCCAAGATGCTCGAACACTTGAAGTGCGACAAAGAGATCGCAGGCATTGTCGCGGACCGGCCACGGCGCGACCGTCGCATCGTGCACGAGCCGGCGACCCTCAGCCTGCAGGTCCGGGTTCACCTGAAGCTCCGTCGTGTCGGCTCCGACGATGAGCGGCCGAAGATGCGGCCCGAGCTCCAGGGCCGTCTGCAGCCGCCTGCGCCGGACGAGCTCGTCGGCGATCCGGGCGGCGACGCCGAGATACTCCTCGCGAGGTCGGTAGTACGGGATCGTGGCCGCCAGGTCGTGGATCTCGTGGCGGCGGAGGGCCCGGATCCGGGTTGAACCCGGGTGAACCCGGGCGATGCCGTCGGCGAGCGCCCGTTCAGCCGCGATCGGCGAATCGCCCTGGAGTCCGGCGTGCCGACGAACGCGACGACGTGCCGGCGGATGGATCGCAGGATCCGGGGAAACGGGCGCAACGGGCGACGCACGCGTTGGCCCGGACCCCGGACGGGGACATCGGCGGGACGCTTGTGCCCGCGCGCCGTCGAAGGGCCCTCCACTATCGGACGAGGGTCCGGACGACCCCAGACATCAGCGTGGTCGCGCGCCGAGCGGACGTCGGCGACAGGCGGCTGAGCGCCTCGACGAGGCCCAGCACGTCGTCGTCGGGCAGACCGTCGAGGAGCTTGATCAGGCGCATGATCGAGTCGTCCGGCACCTCGCCCAACAGCCGCAGCGCACGCTCGAGCTCCGACGGCTCGAGGCGGCTGACCAGTCCGACGGCGCGGTCGAACAAGCGAACGAACACGAGGAACGTGGTCAGCCAGTCGCGCAGTCGGACCAGGTCGAGGTCGCCCGGGTGGCGCTGGAGCGCGACGCTCGTGTCGGTGAGGGTCTGCTCGAGCACGACGATGATCGGATCGCCCTCGCGGACCTTCCGCTCGGCGACGACGCGGCCGAACCATCGCCAGTGGTCGCCGATCGCCATGTAGGCCGTGCCGGCCGGGCCGCGCCGTCCGACGCGTCGCGGCTCGGCCACCCGTTCGACCAGGCCCCACGACTCGGCCTCGGCGAGGGCCAGGCTGGCGGCCCGATGGCTCAGGCCCAGGGCCTCGCGAACCTCACGCTCGGTCAGCGGCTCCTGGCGCGCCATGAGGTAGGCGTGGACCCGCGCGATGGCCGGGGCCACACCCCAGGCCGCGCCCATCTCGCCCCAGGCGTTGGCCAGGCGAAGCCGGATCTCCTCGGCGATCGGCGATCCAGACCGGGGCGTCGACTCCAGGGCGTGGGCGGCATCGGTCACCCCGCGATCCTACTCCGATCGCAAAACCTGCGCCCGGTGATTAGCCAATTTCCAAGGGCAGGCCTCGACGTGACGCCGTTCGAAGCGGTCTCGTCGGCTGCCCAGCCGGTCCGTCGGAGGCGTATTCGTCGTGCAGACCGCTATGGTTCGCTTGATGCCCGTGCCAACGCGCGATCGCCTGTCCCATCGGGCGCTGGAGCCCGCGTACCAGGTCGCCGCGGCCCAGGTCGAGACCGGCGACGTCCCGTTCGCGATCCTCGGCATCGCCGACCGGGCCGGGATCGTCCGCCTCGAATCGTTCGGCCCGCGGCAAGGGTCGCGGATCGGGATCGGGGCGGTGTGCCCGCTGGCGTCGGTGACCAAGCCGATCGTCGCGACCGCGGTGATGCACGAGGTCGAGGCCGGTCGCCTTGACCTCGGCGAACCACTCGTTGCCAGGCTGGCCGACCTCGGGGCCTCGGGCGCCAGTCCCTATTCCGCCTGGCACGTCCTCACCCATACGAGCGGCATCGGTGACGTCGACATCGAGCGCCTCCTGCTCGAGGGCGGCGGCCGCGACGAGCTGGTCCGGCGGACGATAGGGCTGCCCCAGCTCACCCAGCCCGGATCGACCTTCCAGTACGCGACAAGTCCGTTCGATCTGCTGGCCTGCGCACTCGAGCGACGCATGGGCCGCGGGCTCGAAGCCCTGCTCCGCGACACCGTCCTCGCCCCGCTGGGGATGGTCGACACCACGTTCGTGCCGGGTCCGGATCTCGCGCCAAGGATGGCGCCCGTGACCGTCAACCTGCCGAGCCTCGCCGGCGTGCCGCCGTCGGCGCTGATCGCCGGCTACAACGGGCTCCGCCTCGCCGGCGGCGGGCTGTGGAGCACGGCCGCAGACATGCTCCGGTTCGGGCGGGCGATGCTGCGCGGCGGCGAGCTCGATGGACAGCGCGTGCTGTCGCCCGCCTTCGTCGCCCTGATGACCCGGGAGGTGACGGTCGACGGTCTCGGGGCCGCGGAGGACGTGCAGCGGAGCGAGCACTACGCGATCGGCTGGGGCAAACCGGGGATCGCCAGCGTGCCGTCACCCGCCTCCTTCGGCCACGGTGGGGCGACCGGGACGCGGCTCTGGATCGACCCCGCCCACGACCTCGTGTTCCTCTATATGAGCGGTGTCTGGGAGCTGCCGCCCGAGCCGATCAACGCGGTCCTGAACGCCGCGTATGCGGCCCTGCCATAGGATCAGCCGGTGACCAACACCATCCACCCCGCGGCCGCCATCGGGTTCGGCGCCGCCGCCGACGTGTACGAGCGCTCCCGTCCGGACTATCCGCCCGATGCCGTCGCGGAGATCGTCCGCCAGCTCGACCTGCGGCCGGGGAGGACGCTGCTCGAGCTGGGCGCCGGGACCGGCAAGCTGACCCGGCTCCTCGTCGCGTCGGGCGTCCGGATCATCGCGCTCGAGCCCGTCGCGAGCATGCGCGCGAAGCTCGCGACGGCGGTGACCGGGGCCGCGACCGTGGAGCTGCTCGACGGGACGGCCGAGGCGATCCCGTTGCCGGCGGCGTCGGTCGACGAGATCGTGGTCGCGCAGGCGTTCCACTGGTTCGATGCGATCCGCGCCCTGTCCGAGATGCACCGCGTGCTCCGCCCAGGCGGTCGCGTCCTGCTCGCCTGGAACATGCGCGACGAATCGGTGCCCTGGGTGCGAGCCCTGGGCGATCTGATCCGCACGCTCGCTGGCGATGAGCCGCAGGTCTGGGACGATGACTGGCGGGCTGCGCTCGACCGCTGCGCGCTGTTCGAGCCCTGGTCCGACGCCGCCTTCCGGCACGTCCAGGTGCTGTCGCCAGCCGGCGTGGTCGACCGCGTCGCGTCGGTGAGCTTCGTGGCTGCCGCCGAGCCGTCGGCGCAGGTGGAGGTGCTCGCGAACGTGGAGGAGCTCCTGCGCCGCGACCCGGACACGGCGGGACGCGACGCCATCGAGCTGCCGTACGACACCAGGCTCACGTGGGCGCAGCGGCGCTCGATCGTGCCCGGCCTCGCCGGGATTGTCGCGTCCGTGAACCTCAATCGCGGTGGCGTGCCCAAGCCGCCCGTCGACTGGACCTATGTGCGGACGCTGGGCCTGGACGGCGACGGCCACCACAACCCGGACATCCATGGCGGCCTGGACGGTGCGGTATGCCTGTACCCGCAGGAGGCGGTCGAACGCGTCCGGGCCGACGGCCACCAGGCGTTCCCCGGCTCCTACGGGGACAACCTGACCCTGCTGGGGATCGACTGGTCGGCGTTGCGCGAAGGCGACCGGCTCGACATCGGATCCGAGGCGGACGACGACGGTCGCGGCCCGATGCTCGAGCTCACGACGAACGCGGCGCCGTGTAAGACCCAGGCCCAGTGGTTCGTCGACGCCCGGATCGCCCGCATCAGCGCCGGGCTGTTCCCCAACGACGCGCGCTGGTACGCGCGGGTCCTGCGCGAGGGACGTGTCGCTCCGGGGATGAGCGTGCGCGTCGTGCACGCCACCTGAGGTCACGGCCGCGCGCGCGGCGCGCGCGGGCGCGCTACGCTTCGCGCGACATGCACGAAGGATCCGCATCGGACACCGCGCCGACCGGCGGCGACAAGGCCGCCGCGTCGACCCGCGAGCAGCTCATCGAGCAGCATGCGCAGGCGCGTCGGCGCCGCAACGCTGCGCCGCTGGGCGGCCACGAGTGGGAGCAGGCGTCCGCCGAGGTCGGCCGGATCGAAGTCGAGATCGCCCGGATCGAGCGGGCGATGGACCCGCCCAGGGTCTGAGGGGAGACGACCGCCAAGACCCTCGCCGCGACCCCGTTCGCGACCCGCCGACCGCCCGAATCCGACCCCTCCAGCCGTGCTGCTATCGTTCGGCCGATGAACGGGGTCGTGCTCGTCCTGAACCAGAATTACGAGCCCCTCAACGTCTGCAACATCCCGCGGGCGTTCCGGCTGGTGTTCGGCTCCAAGGCCGAGGTCATCGAGTACGACCATGCCGAGATCCGGACCGTTCGGACCGTCTACCGCGCTCCATCGGTCATCCGGCTGCAGCACCAGATTCGCCGACCCCGGCCGCGGGTGAAGCTGACTCGGCGCGAGATCTTCACGCGCGACCGCCACACCTGCCAGTACTGCGGGCGCCAGGCCAACGACCTGACGCTCGACCACGTCCTGCCCCGGCACCGCGGCGGGGGGCATACCTGGGAGAACCTGGTCGCGGCGTGCAAGCCATGCAATCACCGTAAGGGCGGCCGCACGCCCGAGGAGGCGCACGTCCGCCTCGTGCGCGTGCCGTTCGAGCCGCGCAGCGACATCTACTCGCTGTTCACGCCGTACCTCGAGGACACGCGGAACGAAGCCTGGAGGACGTACCTCTTCCTCGGCCGAAGCTGAGGCCGGCGGTGTCCGGCCCGGACGTCGCCGCGGCGGCGGCACGCCTCGCGTCCGAGATCCCGGGTCCCGTCGCGACCGTGCTCGACCGGCTGCGCGAGAACGGCCACGCCGCCTACGTGGTTGGGGGATCGCTGCGCGACGCCCTGCTGGGCCGGCCGCCCGCCGACTGGGACCTCGCCACCGACGCGCCGCCGCCCCGGATCGTCGAGCTGTTCCCCGGCTCCGTCTACGAGAACCGGTTCGGGACGGTCGCCGTCCGGCGCGACGGCGAGTGGTTCGAGATCACCACGTTCCGCACCGAGCACGACTATGCCGATCATCGGCGGCCCCATCGGGTGGAGTTCGGGACCGACCTCGAGACGGACCTCGCCCGCCGCGACTTCACCGTGAACGCCCTCGCCTGGGGCGGTCCGGCGGTCGAGGATGCCTCGTCCGGACAGCCGGCTCGTCGACCCGTTCCGCGGACTCGAGGACCTCGACGCCGGCGTGCTGCGTGCGGTCGGCGAGCCGGAGGACCGGTTCCACGAGGACGCGCTGCGCATGCTCCGCGCGGTCCGCCTGGCGGCGACGCACGGATTCGGGATCGAAGCCCGGACTCGCGACGCCATCGTGGCCAACGCGCCGCTCGTTGCCCACCTCTCCGGGGAACGGGTCGGCGCCGAGCTGTCCCGGTTGCTGGACGCGCCCGCCCCGTCCGTCGGCCTCCGGATCGCCGCCGAGACCGGGCTCCTGGCCGTCATCGCGCCCGAGCTGGCCGCACAGGTGGGCATCTCCCAGAACAAGACGCCGGGCGAGGATCTGTGGGACCACACGCTGCGGACCGTGGACGCGGCTCCCGCCGGCCGGCCGATCGTCCGCCTGGCGGCGCTCCTCCACGACGTCGGCAAGCCCTCGACGCTGGGCGACGGGCATTTCCACCACCACGACGCCGTCGGCGCGCAGCTCGCCGAGGACATGCTGCGGCGGCTCCGGTTTCCGCGCTCGACGATCGACGAGGTGAGCCACCTCGTCCGGCACCACATGTTCGGCATCGAGTCCGACCCGACCGAGGCGGCCGTTCGGCGCTTCATCCGGCGCATCGGGCCGGAGCACCTGGAGTCGTTGTTCGAGCTGCGGCGCGCGGACGACATCGGCAGCGGCCAGTCGCCGGACGATCCCGCGACGGCCGCATTTCGGGCGCTGGTCGACGCTGAGCTCGCCCAGCGGCCACCCTTGGACCGCAACGCGCTCGCCATCGATGGCGACGACCTGATCCGGGATCTCGGGCTCGAGCCGGGCCCAAGCCTCGGCCGGGTGCTCGATGCCCTGCTGGACCGCGTGATCGGCGACCCCGCGCTCAACGATCGGGGCACCCTCATGCTGCTCGCGCAGGGCATGCTTGCGGACATGCCAACGAACGAGGTCGACGCGTGATCGAGCTGCTCCTGCAGGCCGAGCGGGCGTTGTCGGTCGGGCTGGTCGACCAGGCCGACCGGCTGTATCGCCAGGTCGCCGACGCGGACCCCCGGAACTCGATCGCCGTCGTCGGCCTCGCTCGTGTAGCGCTCGAGCGGTCCGATGATGCGGAGGCGTGGCGTCAGGCACGGCGCGCCCTCGCCATCGACCCCGAGAACGTCGCGGCGGGGCGGCTCGCGGACCGCCTCGAGGAGGTGTTCGCGGCGCGCGGCGACGCCCTGCCCGAGCCGCGGGCCGGCGACCCGGACCTCGCGCCGGCCGACGTCGGCGCCCGCGTCGGCGCCGGCATCGAACGCCGCGTCGGCCGCCTCCGCGGGCCTCGTCGACCGCCTGCTCCGGAGGACTCGCCCATGAAGGTCCTGGTCACCGGCGGCGCGGGCTATGTGGGCGGCGTATCCGTGGACGCGCTGGTCGAGGCGGGCCACTCGGTCGTCATCCTCGACGACCTGACGACCGGCCACCGAGCGGCCGCCAACGCCGCCGCCCGCCTCGTGGTGGGCTCCTACGCGGACGCGGCGACGATCGGGCCCCTGCTCGAGGCCGAACGACCGGACGCGATCCTCCACTGTGCGGCGCGGTCGGTGGTCGGTGAGAGCGTGCGCGACCCGGGCGTTCTACTACCGCGACAACGTCGCGGGCGGCATCGCCCTGCTCGAGGCGGCGCGTGCCGCGGGCGTCGCGAGGCTCGTGTTCTCGTCGACGGCGGCCGTCTACGGCGTGCCGGACCGGACGCCGATCGAGGAGGATGCGGCGCTGCGGCCGATCAACCCCTACGGCGAGACGAAGCGCACGCTCGAGGGCGCCCTGCGCTGGTACGGGGCGGCGTACGGGTTGCGGAGCGTCAGCCTGCGCTACTTCAACGTGGCCGGCGCCACCCAGCGGCTGGGCGAGGTCCACCGGCCGGAGACGCATCTCATTCCCAACGCCCTCAACGCGGCCGACGGCGGCCCGCCGCTGACCGTGTTCGGCGACAGCTACCCCACGCCCGACGGCACGCCGATCCGTGACTACATCCACGTCGCCGACCTCGCCGACGCGCACGTGGCGGCCCTGACGGCGCTGGCGAACGGCGACGGTGGTGCAGGCCGCCGACCTCGTGTGCAACCTGGGCACGTCGAGCGGGTTCTCCGTGCGCGAGGTCCTGGCGGCCGCCGAGCGCCGCCGTCGGCCGGCCGATCCCCCACGCGATCGGCGAGCCACGAGCGGGCGACCCGCCGGTGCTCGTGGCGTCGAACGCCCGCGCCCGCGAGGTCCTCGGCTGGCTGCCGCGCCGCTCGACGCTGGACGAGATGATCGGATCGGCGTGGGCGTGGCGGCGCGCGCATCCGAACGGCTACGGCGACTGAGCGGTCGACCCTAGCCCCGGTCCTCGAGCGGCGCGCGGTCGGGCGCCAGCCGCGGCGGCGGCGCCGGCGCATCGACCTCCTCGGACCGCGAGCTCGCCCGAGCCCGCCCAGCGGTCGCTGACCGGCCACACCAGCCACAACCCGATGAGCATCGTCACGAGCAGGCTCAGCACGGCCACCTGGTAGGCGCCGTTGCCGAGCGTGTCCAGCAGCAGGAAGATCAGCGCTGCCGTACAGGATCTGGCCGACCACCTGCGACCCCTTGCCGACGAGCCCGTAGATCCCGAAGAACTCGCCGATCCGCTCGGGCGGCGACAGCCGGACCATCAGCACCCGGTCGGCGACCTGGACCCCGCCGAGCCCGCTGCCGAGGATCGCGCCCGCGACGAGGAACGGGACCAGGCCCGCCTGCCCGAACCCGATCGCGACGCCGCCGAGGACCAGCCCGACCGCCCACGACACGAGCACCCACACGAGCGTCCGCTTGGGGCCGTTCCGGTCGACGAGCCAGCCCCACACGAAGCTCATGACGATGGCCACGAGCGTGAGCAGCAGCAGGATGACGTTGGCGGTCGCGTCGGACAGGCCCATGGTCTTCACGACGACGACGCTCATCACGACGATCACGGTGTTGACGGCATCGGAGTAGAAGAAGCGCCCGAGCAGGAACCGCCACAGGCCGGGCACCGTGCGCGAGTGCGCGATCGAGCGCTTGAGCTGGCCGAACGAGTCCGCGACGTCCGCGCGGGTCACGCGGCGCTCGTCGGGACGGCGTCGCTCGCGCACGAACCAGAAGATCGGGATCGCGAACACGAGGAACAGGATCGACGTCAGCCGGAAGCGGTCCTGGACCGGGACGTCGAGCAGGAAGATCAGCAGCCCGATGAACACGGTGCCGCAGTACCCGATGCCGGTGCCGATCCCGGACAGCCTGCCCCGGCTCGCCGGCGTGCTCACGGTCTTGAGCGTCGCGTCGTAGTAGATCAGGGCGGCCTGGTAGGCGAAGTTGGCGACGATGAACAGCGCGACGCCGAGCACCGGCGGGACGTCCGCGATGAAGAACGTGGCGCCGATGCACAGGGCGGTGAAGCCGAGCAGGAACGGCATCCGCCGCCCGCCCCAGTCCGAGAACGCCCCGAGGACCGGCGACACGGCCGCGTTCATGCGCGACGCTGATGATGATCGCCAGCGACAGCACGACGTTGCCGTCGCGCTCGCCGAACTGGTTGTCCTTGATCAGGTACAGCCCGATCGCGCCCGACACGACCGCGAACGAGAACATCGTGTTCGCGAAGTCGTACAGCGTCCACGAGCCCTGGGCGACGAGCCGGTGGTTCGGGTCGCGGTCGGCAACGGCGTCTGCAGATGCCGCGGGGACGGTGGGCGCCGTCATCGTCACTCCAGCTTGGGCGCGGGCTCCAGGGACGCTCGGTCCGGACGGCAGATCTCGATGCGGCGGATCATAGAGGCCGCGGGGCGAGCCGGAGTAGCATCCACCGCATGGCAGTCGACGGACGCGTGGTCGAGGTCGCCGCCGCGTGGCGGCCCCAGCGCCCCGGGCGCCACGGTCGCCGCGCGACATCGCCGATGCGCTCGTCGAGCCCGACTGGGGCGGCGCACGCGTCGTCGCCGCCCTGACCGAGGATCGCGCGGCCCTGTATCGCGAGGGCGACGAGGTCCCGGTGCCCGAGGAGATGCTCGAGGCGCTGCTCGACGGGTTCACGGCCCTGGTCGTCGCCGTCATCGAGGGCCACGTCACCGTCGTCCGCGCTGCAGACGGGCGAAGGCGCCTACCCGGAGCCGATCAAGGTCGAGCGGCCGCCGCTGCTGATCCCGCGCCTGTCCCGCCGAGCGCCAAGGACGACCCGTTCATCCGCAGCCGGGACCGCGAGGTGCGAGGATCGGCGGTCCACGAGCCGGTCACGCATCGAGGCGCTGGCCCGGGGCGAGCGGCACGCGTTCGTGGCCACCGACCTGCTGTGGCTCGACGGCGAGCGGCTCGACGACGTCCCGCTGCTCGAGCGCAAGCGCCTGCTCGAGGCCATCCTGGGCGAGTCGTACCTCGTGCGCGTGTCGGCCTTCGTGCGGCCGTCGTCGATCATCGACGCTGGTCGCCTGGGGCACGCTCGGGTTCGGCGAGCTCTCGTACCGCGCGTCGAACAGCCGCTACCTGGCGGGCGAGGTCAATCGCCGACTGGGCGATGGGCCAGGCGCCCGACACGCCCGTCCGCGCAGCCGCCGGCGCGCGCCGTCGCGCTGAGGCGCGCCCCGACGAAGCGACCGCCGGGCCTACTGGATCGGGGCGCGAGCCAGTACATCGCGAAGGCCACCAGCGCGGCGAAGCCGACGACGACACCGTGATCGCCGATCACGAACCTGAGGCCGAAGGTCCGCGCCTGGCTGGTCGCGAGGGCGCGGGTCGGTCCGCCGCTGATCCGGCGTCCGCCTGGCCCATCACGGCAGCACCAGGTGGACCGGGTTGCCGCGGATGTCCACCGACCATGTCGTCGTGTCGTTGCCCTGGTTGACGTTGTACTCGATCAGCCACCAGCCCTCCTCGTCGGTGACGTCCCCGGGCGGGTTGAGGCCACCCTGCCCGTAGGTCGCGGGCAGCGGGATCGTGATCGTGATCTCGCGGTTGTTGAACTGCGCCGCGCCGTTGACGGCCGTCTGGATCTGGCTGACGCCCGTCTGCCCGCGGCCGTCGTCCGAGGTCCAGTCGAACGTCTGGTAGTGGTAGATGTTCCCGTCCGGGCTGAGGATCCGGAGGTACGCGTTGCCGCTCGCCTCGCCCGGGTCGAACAGGTGGATCGCCATCGTCTTGCCCGCGTGGACCTTCTCGATCTGCGCGAAGTAGAACTTCTGCAGGCCGCCGTCGAGGTTCGTGTAGGCCGCCATGCGCGCCGCCGCCGATAGACGCGCGCGGTCCCCAGCGACTTGACCCAGATGGAGAACAGGTTCTCCGCGCCGACGTTGAGGTTGCCGGCGCGCCGAGCTCGTGTTGACGTTGAGGCGGTAGGTGCGCCGAGTGCAGGCCGCTCTCCAGCACGACCCAGCGGTTGTGGGCCGGGTTGGCCGAGCAGTCCTGGCGGTTGGCCGCGGTGCTGTTCGTGGGCGTGCCGAACGCGCCGCTCAGGTCGCCCATCGTGTCGCGCTCCCCGGGTCGTAGGTCAGCGTCGCGACCGGCGGGCCGTCGTCCGTGGTGTCGAGCAGGGTCTCCTGCGTGTCGTACAGGGTGTAGGTGATGGCCACCGGCGCGCACGCCGGTCGTGGCCGGACCGCCGGTCCAGTGATCGCCGGCGCCGAACGAGCCGCCGTGCCCGTTGTCGCCCGTGGCGCAGAACATCGGGTCGAACAGGCGCACGTCGCCGGAGCCGCCCGGGCAGCTCGATCGTGTAGTCGTAGCCGCCCGCGTCGTAGGTCGGGCTGTTCGATGCCGGCGCGGCGCCCGGTGCCGTTGCCGAGGTACTTCGGGCCCGAACTTGTCGCCGTTCTCGCGGTAGCCGCCGGAGGTGAACATCGCGCCCCAGAAGCCCTGCGGGGCGAGCGACGAGCCGCGTCACCGGGTCGGGGACGCTGAGCACCTCCTTGGTCGTGGTCGTCGTGCTCATCGACCAGCGCGACGCGCACCTCGAGCATGTCGAGGTCGAGGGTCGTGCCCGACGTCCCGCAGCCCTTGTTCGCGGTCAGGCGGACCCGGAAGTTCGCGTCGCTGAAGTCGTTGCGGCCCCACGTGTGGGTCCCCCAGTCGCTGGTGATCGAGCTGCTCCCGAGCACGTAGTCGCCGGTCGAGGTGTTGGTGCCCAGGTTCGGGGTCGCGACGGCCGATGGACCAGGTCGTGCCGGCGTCCCACGACAGCTGGACGCCGATCGTCGAGTTGCTGCACGATCGCCGACACGAAGGCGTCCGACAGCCGGACCTCGATGCCGGTGATCGTCAGCGCCTGGCCGGTCCCCGGCGTGGGGATCGCCGACCCACCGCTGACAGGAGCCCGAACGTCGAGAGCTGCTGGCGCTCGCCGTTGGTGTTCTCCGTGGCGTAGACGTTGTTGTTGGCGTTCACCGACGCCTGGATCGTGCCGCTGGACGCGGTCCACTGGCCGCCCGACGGGGCGGCGTCGCGACGCTCCCGGTGCACGTGGCGTCCCACGCCGCCGGCCGCATGGCGTGAACCCGGAGGCGGTCGACGTGTGCGACACCAGGCCTTCGTAGAAGCCGACGCCGTAGTAGTTCTGCGGACTGCCCATCGGGACGGGCAGCACGTAGTCGGCCTTCGCGGTCCGCGCGGCCGCGGGCCAGGAGTTCATGCCCGACGGCGCGGGCGAACAGCGTGCCGACCGGCCCGGTGATCTCGACCTTGATCCGGCGCGGGTTCTTCGGATCGTAGATCGGCGTGACGACCACGCCGTCGACGCCGTTGGCGTAGCCGTTCTTCGCCGCCTCGTCGCGTGCCGCCGTGGCGGCCTGGCCCTGGTTGCCCGGCAGCCAGACGACGCCCGCGAGCGCCGCCGCGTCGGCGGCGCGCTGCATGCGCAGGTTGCTCGTCCAGTACCACGCGACGTCGACGACGACGGCACACAGCGCCATGAGCGCGATCATCGCGCCGGCGAAGATCACCAGGATCTGGCCATGCCTCGCGCTGGGCCCGCGGACGGCGGCTTGGCGTCCGCTCCGCGGGTCGGGAGTCGTGCGATCATCAGTCGTCGTCGCATCATGGGTCTTCTCAGTCGGTGGGGTTGAGCGCCATGACGGACTGGTCGCGTCACGGGGAGCTGGGTCCAGCCGGGCCCGCCGAAGAATCGACATCAGCGAGGCCAGCGGCGTCACCGCGTGGTAGCGTGTACGAGATCGAGACGCCGAGCGAGTCGGGGTTGCTGGTGTTGTTGTTCCGGGTGCACGAATCCCAGCCGTAGGCGGAGCGGGAGAAGTTGAGCTGCCTGCCGTCGACCTTGGGCCCGCCGCCGGGCTTCCAGACGTTGACCGGGCCCGACCTCGCCCCCGGTCGCGTCGCCTTGTAGATCCGGATCTGGGTGACGTCGGCGAGGTCGCCATGGACGGGGGAGCCGGGCGAGTCGAGCACGCGCTCGACCGCGGCGACGATGTACGAGTCGACGTCGCTGCAGGTGCCGAGCGACTCGTCGGCCATCTTCGAGCCGTTCGCCAGGGCGGCGCCGGTACGGGCGCCCTCGCGCGTGGCGTAGCTGATCGTCAGCACGTGGTCGAACACCATGCCGAACTCGAGCAGGCCGAGCAGGAACAGCAGGAACAGCGGGACGATCATCGAGAACTCGACGAGGCTCTGGCCCCGCTCGCCGTCCCGCCGGCCGGCGCGCCGGCGTCGCGGCGTCCGCGCCGGATCACAGGACGGGCTCCATGCGCATCGAGTTGGATCGGGTCACGTCGAGGTACGGCGCTGAATCCCTGCCCGATCGGGCGTCTTCCACTGGTAGCGGTAGGTCACCTTTACGCCGACGTGGTCGAGCTCGCCGGTCGTCGCAGCCGGCGAGGACGTTGCAACGCGCGGCCTCGGGATAGCCGTCCTGCGTCCTCGTGTACGGCATGCTGACCGTCGTGCCGTCGGGCATCGTGCAGTCGAACGAACCCGTCCGCGGTAGATCGTCGCGGCGCTGACCTGCTCGCCCGCCGCCGTCGTCTGTAGACCTCCACCGAGACGATGTCGTCCGGGTCGGTGGGCGCACCCATGTCGCCGTCCACCGTCTGGAGGATCACGCAGTCGCTGCCGACGGCGTTGCCGGCCTCGGCGGCCACGAGTGCGGCGTCGCGGCTCGCGTACTGCGACGGCCAGGATGGCGTTGAACGTGAACGCGAACTCGACGATCGCAGATCAGGATGGCCAGGAAGATCGGGATCACGAGGGCGAACTCGACCAGGGTCTGACCGCGCTGGCGACCCCGTCTGGTCGCCGCGCCGGTCGCCGCTGTCTCGTCTCGCCCCCGGGAGACACGCGTCGTGGGCTGTGGCACGCTGCCCCTATCCGTGCTGGTCAGGCCGTGACGGGCCTGCTCAAGACCGAACTAACAGGTCCGTCCTTGCAGGCTAGTTTTCAACGGTGCGCGCGTGACACACGACCATCGGTCGACGGGGTCCAGACGATGGTCCGGTCGGGGTCAACGCCGGCGTCCATCCCGGCCGCCGACGAGCTCCGCTCCGCCCCCGGCTGACCGGTCCGGTGGTAGGGTGGGAACGTGCCCCAGACGACGTTGACGCCCGCGATCCGGGACGAGATCGCACGCCTCGGGCGGGCCGACATCATGGTCGGCATCCCGAGCTTCAAGAACGCCGCGACGATCGGGTATGTGGTCCGAGCGGCGCATGCCGGGCTCGTCCAGTACTTCCCCGAGCTGAAGCCCGTCCTCGTCAACTCCGACGCGGGCAGCCCCGACGGGACGCAGCGCGTGGTCGTCGAGACCGAGCCGCCGGACTACGTTGAGTCGATCCTCCTGGTGCGCCCGACCAACAGGCTCGACCGGGTCACCATCACCTATCCCGAGATCGACGGCGTCGGCGGCAAGGGCGCCGCGCTGCGCACGATCTTCGAGATCGCCGCCGCCCTCGAGGTCCAGGCCCTGGTCGTCGTCGACAGCGACCTGCGGAGCATCGTCCCGGAATGGATCGAGCTCCTGGCGGGCCCGATCCTCAAGGGCGGCTACGACTTCGTGGCCCCGCTGTACGCGCGCTACAAGTACGACGGCACGATCACCAACACCGTCACCTACCCGCTCACGCGAGCGCTCTACGGGCACCGGATCCGGCAGCCGATCGGCGGCGACTTCGGCGTCAGCGGCGACCTCGTCCGCCACTACCTCGAGCTGGACGACTGGACCGAGGACATCAGCAAGTTCGGCATCGACATCTGGATGACGACCTCGGCGCTGACCGCCGGCTTCGCGGTGTGCCAGGCGCGGCTCGGGGCCAAGGTCCACGACCCCAAGGACCCGGGCTCGGACCTGGGCCCGATGTTCCGCCAGGTCGTGGGCACGATCCTGCGCCTCGCGGCGACGCACCCGGACGCGTGGCTCGCGCCGCGCGGCAGCCACGACGTCCCGGCCTACGGGTTCGAGCGGATCATCGACCCGCCGCCGCTCGAGGTGAACGCGATCCGCCTGCTGTCCGAGTTCCATGCGGGCTCGCTGACCGTCGCCGACACGTGGCGCCGGACCATCGACCCGGCCAACTTCGACATGGTCATGACGCTGGCCACGGAGGCCGGCAAGCTGGCCGACGCCGCGGGGCGCAAGCTCGGGCTGGGCGGCGAAGGCGACACGGCGCGGGTGTCGACGCTCGAGATGGCCGAAGCCCTGAGCTGCCTTCCACTTCCCCGACGACCTGTGGGCCCGCCTGATCTACGACCTCGTGCTCTCGACGCGGCGCGGCGAGGTCGACACCGGCCAGATGGTCGCGGCGCTCGTCCCGATCTACTTCGGCCGGGTGGGCAGCTTCGTCATCGAGACCCGCAACCTGACGACGACCGATGCCGAGGAGCGCGTCGAGCGCCAGGCGCGCGAGTTCGAGCTGCTCAAGCCCTACCTCGTCGAGCGGTGGCAGGCCGCGACGGCGGCATGAACGAGCAGCCGCTGCCGTCGCGGGTCCTGATCCCGGTCGCCAACCCGCTCACCGCCGAGGAGCTCGTGCGCATCGGGGCCTCGCTGATGGACCCGCGGACCGGCGAGCTGACGGCGCTCGGGATCGTCGAGGTGCCGGAGGGCATGCCGCTGTCCGAGGGCGCGACGCGCGCCCGCCAGGCCCGCCGCCTGCTGCAGAAGGTGCTCGACTACGTGCCCGAGGGGACCGTCATCCATCCCCTGGTGCGGATCGGGCGCCACGCGGCGGCCGGCATCGTCGAGGCGGCCGCCGAGCAGGAAGCGGACCTGATGATCTTCGGCTGGGGCGGCAAGTCCGGCCCCAACCGCGACGCCCACGCCCCGGTCATCTCGCCGACGATCGACGAGGTCGTGCGCGAGTCGCCGTGCGACATCGCGGTCGTCAAGCAACGCGGGTGCGCGGGACATCCGCCGGATCCTCGTCCCGGTCCGCGGCGGCCCGCACGCGGAGCTTGCGCTCCGGTTCGCGGATGCCCTCGCGCACCGCTACGACGCGGCCGTCGCCGTCATGCACGTCGTTCCGGTCGGCGTCACGGAGGCCGTCCGGGCCCAGGCGGAGCACGCCCTGGCGGCGTTCGCCCGCCAGCACGTGACGGCGCGCTCCGAGCCCATCCTGCGCGAGACGGCCAACGTCCGGACGGCGATCCTGCGCGAGGCGGAGCACGCCGACCTCGTCGTGATGGGCGCCTCGGCACCGCCCGGCGACCCCGGCACGTCGCTGTTCGGCGCGCTGCCGGAGGCGATCGCCCAGCGGGCCCGGCCAACCGTGATCGTCGTCAAGACGCGCGAGCCGATCGGCCGCCAGACGTTCGAGCAGCTCGCCCAGAAGGCCGAGACCCTGGCCGCCGCCGACCGTGCGGCCGAGGAGTCGCGGGCGGTGCCGGCCCGCGTCGAGCGCTGGTTTGCCGAGGCCAACTTCCACCACTCCGAGTTCGCCGACCTCGCCCGCCTCACCTCGCTCAAGGAGAAGCAGGGGCTGACCGTCAGCCTGGTGCTCCCGACCCTCGACGAGGCCGAGACGATCGGCCCGATCGTGCGGCGCGCGATCCGCGAGATGCAGGAGCGGTACCCGCTGCTCGACGAGATCCTGGTCATCGACTCCGCGTCGACCGACGACACGACGGCCATCGCCGAGGGCGAGGGCGCGCGCGTCGTGCAGCACGCCGACGTCCTCCAGCGCTACGGCTCGTTCACCGGCAAGGGCGAGGCGCTGTGGAAGTCCCTGTTCGAGACCAGCGGCGACATCGTCGTCTGGGCGGACACGGACGTCCGCAACTGGCACCCCCGGATGGTCTACGGGACCCTCGGGCCCCTGCTGGTCGAGCCGCGGCTCCAGTACGTGAAGGGCTACTACCAGCGACCCATCGTCGAGGCCGGCGTGCTCAAGGAGGGCGGCGGGGGCCGGGTCACCGAGCTCGTGGCGCGGCCGCTCGTGAACCTGTTCTTCCCCGAGCTGTCGGGCTTCATCCAGCCGCTCGCGGGCGAGTACGCCGGCCGGCGATCGTTGCTCGAGCAGATGCCGTTCTTCACGGGCTATGCGGTCGAGATCGGGCACCTGATCGATGCGGCCGAGCGGGCCGGGATCGACGGCCTGGGCCAGGTCGACCTCGAGCGCCGGGTGCACCGTAACCAGGAGCTCGAGGGGCTGTCGCGGATGTCGTTCGTCATCCTGCAGGCGGTCATGAAGCGGCTCGAGGAGCGCCGTCGGGTGCGCCTGTTCGCGGAGCTTGGCTCCACGATGAAGCTGCCGCGGTCGGGCCGCGGCCACCTGGCCCTCGAGGTCCAGGAGCTCGCAGACCACGAGCGGCCACCGATGATCCGGATCCCCGAATACCTGGAGAAGCGGCGGGGCGCTGCCGCCGAGCGCGGCGACTGACGTGGCCGATCAGCGGCTGCGGGTGCTGATCGCGCCCGACTCCTTCAAGGGCTCGCTGACCAGCGTCCAGGTGGCGCGCGCGCTCGCCGACGGGTGGCACCGTGCGCGCCCGGGCGACGACCTGCACCTCGCCCCGCTCGCCGACGGCGGCGAGGGCACCCTGATCGCGATCGAGGCCGCGGGCGGCTGGCAGTGGCGTGAGGCCGATGCGACCGATCCCCTTGGTCGCCCGATCCGCGCCCGCTGGCTCCGCCGGGCCGACGGTCGCGCCGCGGTCGTGGAGATGGCGGCCGCCTCCGGCCTTTCGCTCGTCGCGGCGCCCGAGCGCGACGCGGCGCGTGCGACCAGCGCGGGGACGGGCGACGTGCTGCGGGCCGTGCTGGACGAGGGGATCCGCGACATCGCGCTGGGGATCGGCGGCAGCGCGACCACGGACGGCGGGGCGGGCCTCCTGCGGTCGCTGGGCGCCGAGGTGACCGACGACCTCGCCGCCGTGAATCTCGCCGGCCTCGACCCGCGGCTGTCGCAGACCCGGCTGCGGATCGCCTGCGACGTCACCAACCCGCTGCTGGGGCCGACAGGTGCCGCCGCGATCTACGGCCCGCAGAAGGGGGCGTCCCCGAGCGAGGTCATGGCTCTCGACATGCGCTGCGCGCGGTTCGCGGATGCGCTCGAACGGGCGGCCGGCCGGCGTGAACGCGACACGCCGGGTGCGGGTGCCGCGGGCGGGGTCGGGTTCGCGATGCTGACCCTCGCCGGCCAGTTCGCGGAGCTCGAGCTGCGGCCCGGCGTGGACCTCGTCATGGAGGAGGCCGGCTTCGACCGCGCCCTCGCGGCGTCACAGCTCGTGATCACCGGGGAAGGCCGGATCGACGCCCAGACGGCCTACGGCAAGACCGCGCTCGGGGTCGCGAAGCGGGCGCAGGCGGCCGGCCGACCATGCATCGCGATCGGCGGCGGCGTGACGCCCGAAGGGATCGAGGCCCTGGCGGCGGTCGGCGCGATCGCCGTGCCGTTGATCGAGATCCCGCAGGACGTCGAGACGGCGATGGCGGCCGGCACGCCACCGGTCGAGCGGTTGGGCGAACGCCTCGCGCGGCTGTTCGGCGCGGCGATGGATCTCCCTGCCGCGGCGCCCCACCTGTCGTAGGCGGAGGTTGACTTAGTCCGTGGACTAAGTCACCATCCAAACGTGGCGGCGGTCGTGAACATCCATGAGGCGAAGACCCACTTCTCGAAGCTCGTCGAGCGCGCGCGGAACGGCGAGCGGATCACGATCGCGAAGGCGGGCGTCCCGGTCGCGATGCTCGTGGCCGTGGAACCGGAGACCCGCCCGCGGCGGCCCATCGGGATCGACAAGGGTCGGGTGATCATCCACGACAACTTCGATGACCCGCTCCCGGAGTTCGATCCCGACTACTCGCACCCGGAAGACCCGCTGCTCGACCACGGGTGATGAAGGTCCTGCTCGACACCCACGCCTTCCTGTGGTCTGTCACAGACGATGCAAGGCTGTCAAGCACCGTGCGTGAGATCGTCGCGGACCCCGAGAACGAGGTCCTGTTCAGCGCCGCGAGCGCCCTCGAGATCTCGCTCAAGGCTGCTCGGGGGCGGCTCGACCTCCCCGAGCAGACGGACACCTACGTGACGACGCGCATTGCGGCCTTCGGGTTCACGCCGCTCGCGGTGAGCGTCGGCCATGCGATCCGCGCGGGCACACTTCCGCCCATCCACGCCGATCCCTGGGACCGGTTGCTGACGGCGCAGGCGCAAGCCGAGGGGGTCGCGATCCTCACCCGGGACGCGATGATCCGCCAGTACGACGTCGAGACGATCTGGTGAGCCCTGCGATCAAGGCCGCGAAGAAGCCTGCGAGGAAACGCGCCCGCAAGGCGGCCGATCCAGTCAGGGCCTGGTCGAACTACCTGCGCCGGTATCGGCCGGGGCTGACGCGTTACGTCCTGGACGAGCTGACGGCCGTCTACGGGACCCAGACCTGGGAGCCCCGCCTCGACCCCACGAGCGAGCTGATCCTCACGATCCTGACCCAGAACACGGCCGACGTGAACGCCGAGAAGGCCTACGAGGCGCTGCGGGACGCGTACCCCAGCGAACGCGAGGCGGAGGTCCACAAGCCGGGCATCGGCTGGGGCGGGGACGGCCTGTCGACGGCACCCCCGCCGGACTGGTCGAAGGTCGAGTTCGCGCCGCTGTCCGACCTCATCGACGTGATCCGGCCGGGCGGCCTGGGACCCCAGAAGGCGCCCCGGATCCAGGCGACCCTGCGCCACATCCGGGAGCAACGCGGCGACTATTCGCTCGAGTTCCTGGGCGCCATGCCCGCGATCGAGGCCCGCGACTGGTTGACGGCGATCGACGGCATCGGCAAGAAGACCGCCTCGATCGTGCTCCTGTTCTGCTTCGGCACCCCGCTGATGCCGGTCGACCGCCACGTCGAACGGGTCGCCCAGCGCATCGGGCTCCTCCCGCCCAAGGCGACGGCGGACCAGGCGCACGACCTGTTCCTGGGGCTGCTCGAACCCGACGAGATGTACGCGGCGCACGTCCTCCTGATCCACCATGGCCGCGTGATCTGCCACGCGCAGAACCCTAAGCACGACCTGTGCCCGGTCCGCGAGCGTTGCCGCTTCGTCGATCGCAGGGCCCCGTGATACGACCAGGGAGCGACCGTTGAGCAACGCGATCCTCGACTCGACCCTCGTCGACCTCCTGAACGCGGACTTCGCCGCCTCGCCGGTGGCGGCCAGCGGGTTCGGCCTCACCGAGTACGACGAGCAGCTCGACGACCTCTCGGCCGAGGCCTTCCACAAGCGAGACGCGGATGCAGACCGATACCTCGGCCGGCTGGAGCAGATCGGCAACATCGCCCCCGATGGCCGGCCCCTCACAACCGACGACGCGATCGATCGCGACCTCGCCACCGCCGTCCTGCGCGGGCGCGTGATCCTGGCGCCCTTCGAGGCGTGGAAGCGCGATCCGGTCGTGTACTCGGCCCCGGTCACCAGCGGGTTGTTCACGCTGTTCCTCCACCGGCTGCGGCCGGAGGCCGACCTCGTCGACGCGGCGATCGCGCGGCTCGAGCAGGTGCAGCGCGCCGTCGACGCCGGGATCGCGAACCTGGATCCGGCCCTCGCCCATCCGTTGATCGTCGAACGCGGCATGAATGCCGCCCGCGGCGGGGTCCGGTACGTCCGGGACCTCGTATGGCTCGACGTCGCGGACGCCGGGCGCCGGGACCGGCTCAAGCGAGCCGGCGAAGCCGCCGCGCCGCACCTCGAGCGGTTCGTCGCTCACCTCGACGACCTGCGCGGGCGCGCGCACGGGAGCTGGCAGCTCGGCGAGGAGCGCTACTCGCGGATCCTCCAGGAGCGCGAGGTCCTGGGCGACGACGCCCGTGGCCTGCGTGCGCGGGGCCAGGCCGAGTTCGATCGCCTCGACGCCGAGATGTCGGCGCTCTCGCGGGCTGCCGCGGGCAATCCCGACTACGTCGAGGTCCTGCACGAGGACGAGCAGCGCCACCCGCCCACCGAGCAGGCGATGCTCGAGACGTACACCGAGTGGACGGGGAAATGCCGCGCGTTCCTCGAGCAGAGCGGTCTGGTCACGCTGCCTGCGGGCGAGACCTGCGACGTCGTCCCGTCCCCCGTGTTCCAGCGACCGATCCTCGGCGTCGCCTCGTACATCGCGCCGCCGGCGTTCTCCGACCGCTGGAAGGGGCACTTCTTCGTCCCGTTCGCGCCAGACGGGGCCTCGGACGAGGAGATCCAGTCCCGCCTGTCGAACAACTCGTTCGGCTCGATCCCGACGGTCTCGGTCCACGAGGCCTATCCGGGCCATCACTGGCACCTCGTGATGCGCAAGGCCAACCCGTCGGACGTGCGCAAGGTCTACTCGACGCCCTACTTCAGCGAGGGCTGGGCGCTGTACGCCGAGCGGGCGATGCGCGAGCAGGGATTCTTCGAGGACCCGATCCACGAGCTCCACCACCTCAACGCGGCCCTGTTCCGGGCGGCGCGGATCGTCGTCGACACCTCGCTGCACCTGGGCGAGATGGGGTTCGAGGACGCGGTGACCTACATGATGGACAAGGCGGCGATGCCCGAGCCCGTCGCGAGGGCCGAGGTCGGGCGCTACTGCTGGCTGCCGACCCAGGCCTCGTCGTACCTGACCGGGTGCCTCGAGATCCTCGCGATCCGCGACCGCTACCTCGCGGCCCGCGGATATGCCGGGACCGCGCCGAAGGACGTGCCGGTCGAGGTCCTGCGCCAGTTCCACGACGCGATCGCCACGTCCGGGGCGCTGCCGCTGGGCCTCGCGGAGCGAGCCGTCCAGGCCACGCTCCCGTAGCGATCCGCGGATCCTCGACGCGGATCGTGCCGTGCCCGGCCGGCGCGAATCCGGGTCGCTTGCCAGACACCGCGTCGGTGCCTCGTGATCACTCGGTGCGTCTCGGCGCCGGCGGGCCTGCCAGGCACGAGCGCGCGCCCAATACCCGACTGCGTGCCTGCCAGACCGCAATACCAGCCTCAAGCGTCGCGTGGCGCCACGTTGCACACGTAGGGGGGCCTGCCAGGCAGCGAAGGGGCCCCAACGGGTGCGTTCATCCCGAAGCGGCACAGGCTCGGGCTATTGCACGGGCCCCTCAGGCACGCCGCCGGCGCTGGGAGGAGGCACGGGTAGCATCAACCGCGTGAAGCCGTCCGCCACCCCGTTGATCCTCGACGTCGACACCGGCATCGACGACGCGCTCGCGCTGCTCTATGCCTGCGGCAGCCGCGATGCCGAGCTGCTCGCGGTCACGTGCCTGTCGGGGAATGCCGCGCTAGCGGACACCGAGCGCAACACGCGGGCGGTGCTCGAGCTGGCGGGACGCGGCGACATCGAGGTCGCCGCCGGCCGCCCGACGCCCCTGCTCCGTGAGCTCGAGATCACGCCCGAGACCCACGGACCCCACGGCATCGGCTACGCGGAGCTGCCGGAGCCGGCCGCGGCCGTCTCTCGGCGGTTCGGTCCGGACCTCATCGTCGAGCAGGCCCGTCGACGACCGGGCGAGATCACGCTGGTGACCCTGGGCCCGCTCACCAACCTGGCGATCGCGCTGCTCGCCGAGCCGCGACTTCCGCGCCTCCTCCGGCGTTGGGTGTGCATGGGCGGTGCCTTCCGCGTGCCCGGCAACACGACCCCAGTCAGCGAGTGGAACATCCACTGCGACCCGGACGCGGCGAGTCTCGCGTTCACGGCCTGGCAGGCGGCGATCGACGACGACGCGTCGACGACGCGCGCCCTGATCCTCGGCCTCGATGTGACCGAGCAGGCACGCCTGACGACCGACGACGTCGTCGCCCTGGCGCGACGGGCGGGCAGCCGACCGGACGACTCGCTCGATCCCGGGCGGGACCCGCTCACGCCCGAGCGCCGATCCGTCGCCAGCAACCCCGTGATCCGCTTCCTGGCCGACGCGCTGCGCTTCTACTTCGAGTTCCACGCGCGCTACGACCGCTTCTACGGCGCCTTCATCCACGACCCGCTGGTCGTCGCGACGGCCCTCGACCCGTCGCTGGCGACGACCGAGGCGGCGTCGGTCGAGGTCGACGCGTCACGCGGACCTGGCGATGGCCAGACGACCGCGGACTGGCGCGGGATCCGGGGCCGGCGGCCGAACGCCGATGTCGCGACGGCCGTCGACATCGACGCCTTCCGCGTGCGGCTCATCGATCGGATCGGGGTCCTCGCGGAGGCCCGGGCCGGCTAGGCGTTTCCGGCGTGGATTAGCGCGCCGCCTTCTTCACCAGGTCGGCGATCCGCGCCTCGACGGCGGGGGTCAGCTCCGTGACCGCGAACGCCACGGGCCACATCTCGCCGTCGTCGATCCGGGCGTCGGGCTGGAACCCGAACGTCGAGTACCGCACCTTGAACTTCGACTTGGCCTGGAAGAAGCAGACAGTCTTGCCGTCCTTGGCGTAGGCCGGCATGCCGTAATACGTCTTCGGCATGAAGTCCGGCGCGGCCGCCGTGACGAGGTCATGGATCCGCTCGGCCATGGTGCGATCCGGCTCCGGCATGCCGGCGATCTTGGCCCGGATCTCCTCCTCCCCCTCGGCGCGCTCGTTCGCCGGGTCGCGACGCGAGGACGCCTTTCGCTCGCGGGCACTCTCCTGCATCGCGGCCCGCTCTTCGTCCGTCCACACGTTCTCGGCCTTGCCGGCCTTGCTCTTGCCCTTGGTCGTGGTCTTCGTGTCTGCCATGTCAGCGCTCCTTGTCGGCCGTGTCAGGCCGTTGCCGTCGCGGCGGCTGTCTTGGGCTGGAGGATGCGGATCGCGTTGCCGAACGGGTCGCGGAGGCCCATGTCCGTGCCGTAGAAGTGGTCGATCGGCTCCTGCGTGAAGTCGGTCACGCCGCGCTCCTGCAGGGTCTCGTACAGGCCGCGGGCGTCGTCGGTGTGGAACACGAGCCCGCTCATCGCGCCCTTCGCGATCAGCTCGCGGATCTGATCGGCGGTCGCCTCGTCGTGCAGCGGCGCGCCGGGCTGCTCGAGCGAGATCTCGGTGCCGGGCGCGCCGGGAACGCGCACGGTCAGCCAGCGGTACGACCCCTGCTTGAAGTCCGAGGCCTTCTCCAGCCCCAGCTTGTTGACGTAGAAGTCGAGCGCCTCGTCCTTGTCCAGGACGTAGATCGTCGCGACGTTCAGGTTGGTGATCATCGGATCGGTTCTCCGCTGCGTGGGTCCAGGTCGATGCTCATCACCCTAGGGAACGGCCGCGGGTCTGGCTTCTCCAAACCTGCTCGATTGGGTCCCACTGCCCCAACGGCCTCCCGCGGCCGCATCGCCCACATCTGGACGCAGTTGGGCGCGACCATCGGCCCGTGTCCCTCGCGGTAGCTCGACGGCGTCTCGCCGATGATCTCCCGGAAGGTCCGGCTGAACGTTCCCAGGCTCATGAAGCCGACGTCGAAGCAGATGTCGGTGATGCTGCGGTCGGTCTCGCGCAGGAGGAACATCGAGCGCTCGACGCGCCGCCGCTGGAGATAACGGTGCGGCGTCTCCCCGAACGCGACGCGGAAGCTGCGACTGAAGTGCGCCTCCGAGCAATGGGCGACGGCGGCGATGGCCCGCACGTCGAGCGGCTCGGCGTACGCGCGATCCATGGCATCGCGAGCACGCAGCAGGCGCCGGTTCAGGTCCTCGGCCTCGCGGGTCATCGTCCAACGCTACCCCATCGTCAGCCGAGGGACGACGGCTCGCCCAGCACGCCGCGTACCTCGCGCGCGATCTCCAGGTCCTCGCGCGCGGCGACCACGACGGCGGGAACGGCGGCGCCAGGCGGGGAGATCGGCCGGTCCGCCTCGCCGTCGGCGTTGCGCGCCGGATCGACCGCGACGCCCAGGAACCCGAGGCCCGCCGCCGCCATCGCCCGGACCGGCGCCGAGCGCTCGCCGACGCCGCCGGTGAACACGAGCACATCGATCCCGCCGAGCGACGCCGCCATCGCGGCGATCGACGCCCGAAGGCGATGCGCGTAGACCTCGAGCGCGAGCACGGCGTCCGCGGTGCCGGCGGAGGCCGCGGCGAGGATCTCGCGCATGTCCGCCGTGCCGCCGAGCCCCAGCAGGCCCGACCCATGCTCCAGCGCGTCGCTGATGTCGGCGGTCGACAGGCCCGCGTGGTCGGCGAGCCAGAGCACGAGGCCGGGGTCCACCGACCCCGAGCGCGTCGCCATGACCAGGCCCTCGAGCGGCGTGAACCCCATCGTCGTGTCCACCGAACGGCCGTCGCGGACCGCCGCCAGCGACGCGCCGGCCCCCAGGTGACAGCTCACGATCCGCAGGTCCGACGTCCCCGTACCCACGAGCTGCGCCGCTCGCCGCGAGGCGTACGCATGGGACAGCCCGTGGAACCCATAGCGACGGATCGGCCAGCGCTCCCGCCAAGCGGCGGGCAGGGCGTACGTCGCGGCAGCCGGCGGGATGGAGGCGTGGAACGCCGTGTCGAAGCAGGCGATCGCCGGCACGCCGGGCAGCAGCCGGCCGACGACGTCCAGGCCCGCGAGCGCGTCCGGCTGGTGGAGTGGCGCCAGGTCGACGAGCGAGCGGATCCCCTCGACCACCGACGCATCGACGAGCTCCGGGCCCGTGAAGCGGATGCCGCCATGCACGACCCGGTGCCCCACGGCGTCGACCGGCCCGAGATCCGCGATCACGCCCGCGAGGTCAGCCTCGTCGCCGTCGAGCGGACCGAGATCGACCGACCCGACCAGGACGTCGTCCCGGTCGAGGACCCGCAGCTTGAGGCTGCTCGAGCCCGCGTTGACGACCAGGATCCGGTCGGGGCCGGTCACGCCGGGCGCGTCACGATGCGTGAGGCCAGGCCCAGTCCGCGACCTCGGGCAGGTCCTCCCCCTCCTGGCGCGTGTACGCCCGAGCCTCGAGGCGCTTGTCGACCATCGCCTGGCGCACGTGCCCGGCACGCGGGCCGAGACCGGGCACCCGGTCGATGACGTCGATGACGAGGTGGTAGCGATCGAGGTCGTTGAGCATCACCATGTCGAACGGCGTCGTGGTCGTCCCCTCCTCCTTGTAGCCCCGCACGTGCAGGTTCGCGTGGTTGGCGCGCCGGTAGGTGAGGCGATGGATCAGCCACGGGTAGCCGTGGTAGGCGAACACGATCGGCCGATCGGTCGTGAACAGCGAGTCGAAGGCGGCGTTGGACAGCCCGTGCGGATGCTCCGACTCGTCCTGGAGCCGCATCAGGTCGACCACGTTCACGAACCGGACCTTGACCTCCGGGAGGTGCCGCCGGATCAGGTCGACGGCGGCGAGCGCCTCGAGGGTCGGGACGTCGCCGGCGCAGGCGATGACGACATCGGGCTCGCCGCCCTGGTCGTTGCTCGCCCAGTCCCACGTCCCGATGCCGCGCGTGCAGTGCACGACGGCCTCGTCCATGGTCAGCCACTGGGGGGAAGGCTGCTTGCCCGCGACGATCACGTTGACGTAGTTGCGGCTGCGCAGGCAGTGGTCGGCCACGGACAGCAGGGTGTTGGCGTCGGGCGGCAGATAGACGCGGATGACGTCGGCCTTCTTGTTCACGACGTGATCGATGAACCCGGGATCCTGGTGCGAGAACCCGTTGTGGTCCTGGCGCCAGACGAGCGACGACAGCAGGTAGTTCAGCGAGGCGATCGGCCGGCGCCAGGGGAGGTCGCGGGTGACCTTGAGCCACTTGGCGTGCTGGTTGAACATCGAGTCGACGATGTGGATGAACGCCTCGTAGCAGTTGAACAGGCCGTGGCGGCCGGTCAGCAGGTAGCCCTCGAGCCAGCCTTGGCACTGGTGCTCGGAGAGCACCTCCATGAGGCGCCCGTCGGGCGACAGGTGGTCGTCGCCCGGAAGCGTCTCCGCGACCCAGGTGCGGTTGGTGACGTCGAGCACGGCATCGAGCCGGTTGGAGGCGGTCTCGTCGGGCCCGAAGATGCGGAACGTCTCGTCGTTGCGCGCCATGACGTCGCGCAGCCACGTGCCCAGGACGCGCGTCGCCTCGGCGGTCGTCGCGCCGGGCGCCGGGACGTCGACCGCGTACGCCCGGAAGTCGGGCAGGTCGAGGTCGCGCAGCAGCTCGCCGCCGTTGGCGACCGGGTTGGCGCTCATCCGCCGCGTCCCGGCGGGCGCCAGGGCGGCCAGCTCCGGCCGCAAGGCGCCGTCGGCGTCGAACAGCTCCTCCGGCCGATAGGAGCGCATCCAGCGCTCGAGGATCGCGCGATGGTCCGCGTTCGTACGCACTTCGCCCATCGGCACCTGGTGGGCGCGCCAGGTGCCCTCCACCTGCTTCCCGTCGACCACCGCCGGTCCGGTCCAGCCCTTGGGCGTCCGGAACACGATCATCGGCCAGCGCGGCCGCTCGGTCGCGCCGCCCTCTCGTGCCGCCTTCTGGATCTCCGCGATCTCCGCGACGGCCGCGTCCAGCGTCGCCGCCAGCTGCTGGTGCACCTCCGCCGGATCGTCGCCCTCGACGACGTAGGGCCGGTAGCCGTAGCCCTCCATGAGCGCGTTGAGCTCCTCGGCCGGGATCCGCGCCAGCACGGTCGGATTGGCGATCTTGTAGCCGTTGAGGTGCAGGATCGGCAGGACAGCGCCATCCCTGGCGGGGTCGAGGAACTTGTTCGAATGCCAGCTGGTGGCCAGCGGCCCCGTCTCCGCCTCGCCATCGCCGATCACGCAGCACACGAGCAGGTCGGGGTTGTCGAAGGCCGCGCCGAACGCGTGGGACAGCGCGTAGCCGAGCTCGCCACCCTCGTGGATCGAGCCCGGTGTCTCGGGCGCCACGTGGCTCGGGATGCCGCCGGGGAAGGAGAACTGGCGGAACAGGCGGCGCATGCCCTCGGCGTCACGGGTGATGCTCGGGTAGACCTCGCTGTAGGTGCCCTCGAGCCACGCGTTGGCGACGATGGCGGGCCCGCCGTGTCCCGGGCCGATGACGTACATCGCGTCCAGGTCATGCGCACGGATGACGCGGTTCATGTGGGCGTAGATGAAGTTCAGGCCCGGCGTCGTGCCCCAGTGACCGAGGAGTCGCGGCTTCACGTGCTGCGGCAGCAGCGGCTCGCGGAGCAGCGGGTTGTCGAGCAGGTAGATCTGGCCCACCGAGAGGTAGTTCGCCGCGCGCCACCATGCGTCGATCAGGCGCAGCTCGTCGGAATCGAGTGGTCGTGCGTCGCGCCCATCGGTGGCGCGCAGCGTGGTGGTCATGGCACGGCTCCGGACGCTGAGATCGGCTGGGGACCGTCCTAGCCTACGCCCTGACGATGAACGGCCTCGGGCGTCGCGGCATCCACGTTTGGGGGGTGGCGCCCGGCCGATCTTGCCGGGTACGGTCTTGCCATGGAGCCCACCCGACGCCCGAAGGTGCTGGTCGTCGACGACAACCCCGACAACCGGCGCGTCGTCGTGCGCCTGCTCGCGCGCCGCCAGCTCGACGCGTCATCAGCCGCGGGCGGCCAGGAGGCACTGGAGCGGCTGGCCGCTGAGCCATTCGAGCTCGTGCTCCTCGACGGCATGATGCCGGGTCTCGACGGCCCGGCCACCGCCCGCGAGATCCGCCGGCGCGAGGCGGCAGCGGGCGTCGGCCGCCTCCCGATCGTCGCGCTCACGGGGAGCGGCGAACCGGCGGACCTCGCTCGCATGCTCGAGGCGGGCATGGACGACCTGATCGTGAAGCCGATCCTCCCGGGCGCGCTCGAGGACGCGCTGGCCCGATGGCTGCCGGTCGCCGGCACGAGGAACGACGTCCTGCCCGCGGCCCCCGAGGTCGCGTGGACGGCCAGCGAGGACCTCGACGGCGTCGACGTCGATCCGTCCGCCTTCGACCGGCTCGCGGTCCTGAGCGACCGCGCCCTGGCGGGGCGGCTGGTCGCGGCGTTCCTCGCGGACGCCCAGGGGCGGGTCGACCAGGTCGACGGCGCGCTCGAGGCGAGAGACGCCGGACGGGCGCGCGACGCGCTGGGCGCGATCGATCGCATCGGAATCCTGGTCGGCGCCTCGGGGCTGTGCCGGCGCGCCCACGAGCTCGACGCGGAGCTCGGAGACCGCTCGTCGCCCGACGACCCGCGCTGGAGCGTCCCCCTGGGCCCGACCGGTCTCGCCGCCCTGCTCGCGGCGACGCGGGAGCGACTCCTGGAGCTCGAACCGGCCCTCGGCTAACGGGCGTTTCCGCGCCGAACCTGATCACGCCGCCTCAGGGGTCGCGGCGGACGCTCACGACGAGCAGCAGGAACGAGGTTTCCAGCAGGTCGACGCCCGCGATGACGAGCGCGACGATGAACGGCAGCGGGTGCCCAACGAGCCAGCCGCCCGCCGCCGCGAAGGCCGCCACCGCGAGGAAGATCAGCCGCACCCCGCGCACCAGCCCGGTCAGGTCCCGGCTGCTCATCTCGCCGGACCCGGGTCCACGGCTGTCGGAGAGCCGCTGCATGGCGCCGGCGAGCAGCCACAGCCCGAGCAGCACGGCACCGGCCACCAGCGCCGCGCGGATCAGGGGCGGCGGCGTCGCCAGCGTGTCGAGGAGCGAGCTGTTCCAGCCGAGGAGCGTGGCGACGACCAAGGCGAGTCCGCCGGCGACGAGCCACGCGACGCGGCCGCGATCGAATGCGGGCGCCGGCTCCGGGGCGGGCGTCACGCGAGCTCCAGGGCGACCTCGAACGGGGCGCGGTCGCGGATGCGCCACGCGCGCAGCGACGGCGCGCCATCCGGCTCGGCCTCGTCATCGGCGAGCGAGACCAGGATGTACAGGGCGTCCGGCCAGAAGGCGAGCCCGAGGTCCGTGGGCGACGGCACCGCCGGCGACCGCACGTGCGAGTGCACGATCGCCCAGAACTCCTGGCCGGCGTCGTCGGCCTCGATCGAGAGGCGGAGCGCCTCCTGGCTGTCGATGACGTAGCGGTACGGCGATGCGGCCTCGTTGCGACAGGCGGCGTAGCGGACCGCCACACCGCCCTCCGACGCGACGCCGCTGCCGATCACGATCCCGCACGACTCGTTGGGGTACTCGGCGCGGGCCTGCGCCACGATCGCGGCGGCCATGGCCCGCGGGATGGCGACGCGATCCGGTCCCGGGTGCCCGGCGTCGTCGTTCACGGGCTGCTCACCACCAGCTCACCCCGCCCTCGAGGGCGTCCTCCAGCTCATCGAGCGGCCGGTCGAACGTGCCGGCGGAGAGATACTTCCAGCCGCCGTCGGGCAGCAGCGCGACGATCGTCCCGGCGTCCATCCGCCGCGCCTCGCGCGCCGCCGCCACAAGGACGGCACCGGACGACGGCCCCGCGAACACCCCTTCCTGGCCCACCAGGTCCCGGAGCGCCGCGACGGCGTCCCGGTTGGCGACGAGGTACTTCGCGTCGAGCATGGCCGGGTCGAGGATCTCGGGCACGAATCCGTCGTCCAGCGACCGCAGGCCTGCCATGAGCTCGCCCGGGAGCGGCTCCGCGGCGACGATGCGGACGCCCGGCTTGTGCTCGCGCAGGTAGCGTCCCGTCCCCATGAGCGTCCCGGACGTGCCGAGGCCGGCGACGAACACGTCCACCTCCGGGCAATCGGCGAGGATCTCCGGCCCGGTGGTCTCGTAGTGCGCCCTCGGGTTGGCGGGGTTGCCGTACTGGTAGGGCATCACGTAGCGGCGATCCTCGGCGACCAGTCGCTTGGCCAGCGCGATTGAGCCGTTGGAGCCCTCGGCGCCCGGCGAGTCGATGATCTCGGCCCCGAACAGCTCGGCCAGCTGGCGCCGCTCGACGGTGACGTTGTCCGGCATGACGAGCGTGATCCGATAGCCCTTGCGGCGCGCGATCAGGGCGAGCGCGATCCCGGTGTTGCCCGACGTCGGCTCCAGGATGACGGAGTCGCGGGCCGAGCAGGCCGCGTCGCTCGAGGTCCTCGATCAGGAACTTGGCCGCCCGGTCCTTGACCGACCCCGTGGGGTTGTAGAGCTCGAGCTTGGCGAGCAGCGTCACGTCCGGGTTGGGGCACATCCGCGGGATCTCGACCAGCGGCGTGTGACCCACGGCATCGACGATCGAGGCGTATCGGCCGCCACCCACGCCCATCCCGCGACCGGCGGTCGTCAGCGGGCCGGCGCTGGGATCGCGGAGCCGCCCGCCATCGCCGGCAGCAGCCGGACCTCGTCGGCCTCGGCCACCGAGGTCGCCTGGCCCTCGAGGTACCGCACGTCCTGCCCGTTCACGTAGACGTTGACGAAGCGGTTGAGCTCGCCGTCCTCGGTGAACAGCTGGTCCTTGAGCGCGGGGTAGGTCACGACCAGCGTGTCCAGCACCTCGCCGATCGTGGATCCCGCCGCCTCGACCTCCCGTGCGCCACCGACGTTCGCCCGCAGCACGGCCGGGAACTTGACGGTGCTCAACGCGGCGCGCCGAGCGGCGTGGCGATGGCGCCGATCGGCCGGCGCTGCGCCGAGCGTGAACACGCCGTCGGTGAACGTCGCCACCGGGAGCGGCGTCCCGGCCTCCCGAGCCGCGCGGGCACGATCCGAGCACACGGGGCACTCGGGGTCGCGCCGGAGCCGGAGCTCGGTGAACTCGGTCTCGAGGGCATCGAACAGCAGCAGACGGCCGGCCAGCGTCTCGCCGATGCCGAGCAGGAGCTTGAGGACCTCGTTGGCCTGCAGCAGGCCCATGATCCCGGGCACGACGCCCAGCACGCCGGCGACGGAGCAGCCCGGCGCGAGCTCGGGCGGGGGCGGCGTCGGATACAGGCAGCGGTAGCACGGGCCCTCGTAGGGCACGAAGGTCGTCAGCTGGCCCTCGAACCGGAACACGGACGCGTGCACGACCGGGATGCCGGCGGCCACCGCCGCGTCGTTGAGGATGTAGCGCGTCTCGAACGTGTCGGTGCCGTCGAGGACCACGTCGTAGCCCGCGATGATCCGATCGACGTTGGCGGCGACGAGCATCTCCTCGTGCGCGACGACCTTGACGTCCGGGTTGAGCGCGTTGAGCGTCTTGCGGGCGGACTCGACCTTCTTCTCGCCCACGCGGTCGGTGGTGTGGATGATCTGGCGCTGGAGGTTCGAGAGGTCCACGACGTCGAAGTCGATGATCCCGATCGTCCCGACGCCGGCCGCCGCGAGGTACAGCGATGCGGGCGCGCCGAGGCCGCCAGCGCCGATCAGCAGCACCTTCGACTCGAGGAGCCTGGCCTGCCCCGCGGAGCCCACCTCGGGGATCAGCAGGTGGCGGCTGTAGCGGGTCTTCTGCTCGTCGGTCAGCCGGACCGGCTGCGTCCACTCGAGACCCTGGCCCTTCCAGGCCTGGAAGCCGCCCTTCATCGAGGCGACGTCCGTGTATCCCATTCCTGCGAGCGTCTGCGCCGCGAACAGCGAGCGGATGCCGCCCGCGCAATACAGGACAACGGGCGCGTCGCGATCCGGCGCGGCGGCCTCGATGTCCTGCTCGATGTAGCTCTTGGACACGTGGGCCGCGCCGGGCACGTGGCCCTGGTCCCACTCGGACGCCTCGCGGACGTCGATCAGCGCCACGCCACCGCGCTGGCGCAACGCATCCGCCTCCGCGGGCGAGATCTCGCGGATCTCGTCGCGGGCTGCGCGGAGGAGCTCGGCATAGGTCTTGGGCATCGGGGGAGGGTGCTCCGGTGTTCGGCGAGCCGCCAATTTCGGCGGGGTGAGAGAGGACGATGGCGACGGCCCCGGGTCCGGCGTCAGCGGTGACGCGGGGGAGTCGATGAATGCCGGCTCAGGCCGGCCAACGACACGAGCAGCGGACCATCAACTCGCCTCCTGCGCGGCCAGCGGCTTCGCGCCGACCTCGTCGAGGAGGTGCTGGAGCGAGTCGAAGCTGAGCATCGCGCACTTGAGCCGCGCCGGGCTGATCTCGATGCCCAGCAGCTCCAGCAGGTCGCTGGCGCCGAACTCGACGACGTCGGCCACGGGCTTGCCCTTGATCTCGTCGGTCAGCAGGGACGCCGACGCCTGGCTGATCGCGCAGCCGCGACCGGTGAAGCCAACCTCACGCACGACGCCGTCGTCGACGGCCAGCTGCATGGTGATCCGGTCGCCGCAGAGCGGGTTCGCACCCTCGTAGGTCGCGGAGGGTGCGTCCAGGACCCCGAAGTTGTGGGGCCGTCGGTAATGCTCGAGGATGTAGTCGCGGTAGAGGTCGTCCATGGCTGTCTGGCGAGTGTAACGCCAAGGTCTAATTCCGACCACCGCGCTGGTGATTACGGCCGAGTCCGCGCCACGCGCGCTCGACGGCGATCCTCAGGCTGGGCGACGATGTCCGCATGGAGCCTGTCGGCCGCCGAACGCGAACGAGCGACGGTGTCGCGATCTCCTACGTCGTCTCGGGCGAGGCGAACGGGCCGGTCGTCGTGCTGATGCCGGGCGTCCCGTTCAGCGACACGGCGGCGGAATGGCGCATCCCCGTGCTCCGGCGGGCCTACGAGCAGCTCGGTGCCGGCGTTCGCTTCATCCAGTACGACGGTCGCGGCAGTGGCCGCTCCCAGCGCGACGTCGAGGACCTGGCCCTCGATGCGATGCTCAGGGATCTGGACGCCGTCCTCGACGCGGAACGCGTCAAGCGCGTGGTCCTGATCGGCTTCTACCACTCGGTCATGCTCGCCCTCGCGTGGTCGGCGCGACACCCGGCGCGCGCCGGCGGGCTCGTGCTGTTCGGCGGCTCCGCGCGCGGCTGGGGACCGATGAGCGAGCCAGGGACCCAGGCGCTGCTGAGCCTCATCGACCGGGACTGGGACACGTTCGTCGAGTCCGCCGCCCATGCGTGGCTCGGCTGGCCCGACCCTGAGCTGGGCCGCCAGACGGCGGACTGGTTCCGGACGGCGACGACACCCGCGATCGCCAAGGCGACGATGCGCGAGGCGAGCGCCATCGACGTGACGCCGGAGCTTCGCTCGATCGCCTGTCCCGTGCTCGTCCTCCATCGCGCCGACGCGACGGTGATCCCGCTCGAGCTGTCGCGCGACCTCGCGGCCTCGCTTCCCGATGCACGCCTCGAGCTGCTGCCGGGCACGTCCGCCAGCCTGTTCTTCGAGGACCCCGAGGGGGTCGCGGACCGGATCGCGGTCTTCGCGGCCGCGCCGACGTCGGCACCGGCCCCCGAGCCTGGGTCGCGAACCTCGCGGCGACCCGCGACCAAGGCGACGACCCGGCCGGAAGCCGGTGGCCTGTCAGCGCGCGAGCTGGAGGTCCTCGCCCTGATCGCGCAAGGAGATACGAACGCCGAGATCGCGGCGGACCTCGGGATCAGCGTGAACACCGTCGAGCGCCACGCGTCAAACATCTACCGCAAGATCGATGCGCGCGGCCGGGCCGACGCCACGGGGTGGGCGCTGCGTCGCGGTCTGGCGTGAGCGGACCCCCGCCGCCGTCACGGGAATCCGTGACGGCCGTTGGTCCGCCTCCGCGATGACCGGGAGCCGGAAGATGGTCGATCCTGAGGGCATGGAACAACCAGCCACCACTCAACCCAACCCGACGCCGGCGCCTTCGTCGCTCATGCACCGCGTCTCGCTGGCCACGATGGGACTCGCCCGTCCCCTCGCCGGCCGGCGCGTGTTTCCCCTGTGGGCCGTCCTCGAGCACCGTGGCCGGTCATCGGGAACCGTCCGGCGCACGCCCGTCGTGGCCCTCCGAACCGGCGACGGCTTCCTGATCCCGATGCCGTTCGGCCCGGCGACCCAATGGACGCAGAACGTGATCGCCGCGGGTGAGGCGACGCTCACCTGGAAGGGGCGCGAGTGGCACGTGCAGGACCCGGCGATCACCGGGTTCGACGACGCCGCCAAGGCCCTCGGGCCCATGCGTCCGATCGCCAAGCGAGCCGGAATCGTGACCTATCTGCGCGTGCGCGACACCTGAGGACTACGCCTCGACCTTGAACAGGGTGACCACCTCGCGCAGCCCTGCGGCCAGCGCGTCGATGTCGGCCTTGGTCGTGTAGACCCCGAACGAGGCCCGGGCGGTCGCCGCGAGGTCGAGGCGCTCGTGGAGCGGCATCGTGCAGTGATGCCCGGCCCGGACGGCGATCCCGAACCGGTCGAGCACCTGCGCCACATCGTGCGGGTGGACGCCCGGGATGTTGAACGGCACGACGCCGCCGCGGAGCTCGGGGTCCATCGGCCCGTACAGCTCGATCGAGGGCACCTCGCGCCGCAGCACGTCGAATGCGTAGGCGACGAGCTCGCGCTCGTGCTCGCGGACGTTGTCCATGCCGATGTTCATCAGGTAGTCGGCGGCCGCCCCGAGGCCCACGGCGGCCGAGATGTCCGGCGTGCCCGCCTCGAACTTCCAGGGGATCGAGTTGAAGTCGGAGCGCCGAAGGTGGACCTCGCGGATCATCTCGCCGCCGGCCATGAACGGCGGCATCGCCTCGAGCAGCGATCGGCGGCCCCACAGGGCGCCCGAGCCCGTCGGGGCGAGCATCTTGTGGCCGCTGAACGCGTAGAAGTCGCAGCCGATGGCGGCGACGTCGACCGGGATGTGCGGCACCGCCTGGGCGCCGTCGACGAGCACGAGCGCGCCGGCCTCGTGGGCGCGCCGCGTCATGTCCTCGACCGGATTGATCGTGCCCAGCGTGTTCGAGACGTGGGTGAACGCGACCAGCTTGGGCTTGAGCTTGAGCAGGACGTCGAACACGTCCTGGCGCAGGATCCCGTCGTCGGTGATCGGAATGAACTCGAGGTCGGCGTCCTTCTCCTGGGCCAACAGCTGCCATGGGACGAGGTTCGCGTGGTGCTCCATCTCGGTCAGGACGATGACGTCGCCGCGGCCGATGTTCCTGCGGCCCCAGGCGTAGGCGACGAGGTTGATCGCCTCCGTCGCGTTGCGCGTGAACACGATCTCGTGCGCGTCGGCAACGCCGAGGAAGCGGGCGACCTTGGCGCGCGACTTCTCGTACTCGGCCGTGGCCTTCTCGCCGATCGTGTAGATCCCGCGGTGGACGTTCGCGTTGTACTCGCGGTAGTACGTGTCCATCGCCTCGAGGACGACGCGCGGCTTCTGGGACGTCGACGCCGAGTCCAGGTACACGAACCGGTGGCCGTGGATCTCCTGATCGAGGATCGGGAAGTCGCCGCGCAGCCGCTCGGGGTCGAGCGGGTCGCCGGAGATCGGGGCGGCGGGAGCCGGGCGCGCCTCGGTGGTCGTCATCGGGCGCCTACCGGACCGCAGCAGGCTGAGGCTCAGGCTCCTTGGGGAGAGCCAGCGCCTCGTCGGGCACGTCGATGTCGAGCCCGTTCTCGCGCAGGATCGGGCCGTAGCCCTCGTCCTCGAGCCGCAGGGCCAGGTCCTTGCCGCCCGAGGTCACGATCCGGCCGGCCGCCAGGACGTGCACGTAGTCGGGCGTGATGTAGTTGAGCAGCCGCTGGTAGTGGGTGATCAGCAGCACGCCCATGTTGGGGTTGAGCATCGCGTTGACGCCCTCGGCCACGATCCGCAGGGCGTCGATGTCGAGCCCCGAATCGGTCTCGTCGAGCACCGCGAACTCGGGGTCCAGCATCGCCATCTGGAGCATCTCGAGGCGCTTCTTCTCGCCACCCGAGAAGCCCTCGTTGACGTAGCGCGCGGCGAAGCTGTCCTCGACCTTGAGCAGGGCCATCTTCTCGCGCATCCGGCGCCGGAAGTCGAGCATCGAGATCCCGCCGCGGGTGACGTCCGTCGGGTCGATCTCGGGGTTCTTGTCGATCCCCTGGAGTCGCGCGTTGAGGGCGCTCCGGATGAACGACGCCACTGACAGCCCCGGAACCGCCGTCGGGTACTGGAACGCGAGGAACAAGCCGAGGCGAGACCGCTTGTCGGGCGACAGCTTGAGCAGGTCGTAGCCCTTCCAGGTGACCTCGCCGGCCTTGATCACGTATGCCGGATGACCCATCAGGGCGTAGGCGAGGGTGGTCTTGCCCGAGCCGTTGGGCCCCATGATCGCGTGGGTCTCGCCCTTGCGGATCGTGAGGTTGATCCCCTGCAGGATCTCGAGCTCGGGGTTGGCCACGGGCGCGACCCGGAGGTTCCGGATGACGAGCTCGCGGTCGTTCGCGTCGGTCACGAAAGGGCTCCTGTGAGCGTGGGTTTGGGTTCGAGTTCGATCTGGCGCTGGGGGACCAGATCGGCGAGGGTCATGGCGTCGAGCGTGTCCGAGATCGCGTCGCGGACCCGGACCCACAGGACGTTGACGGTGCACCGGGCCGATCGATCGCAGGCGATGTGCTCGTGGTCGTCGGTGGCGCAGATCATCGGGGCGATCGGGCCCTCGAGGGCGCGGAGGACCTCGCTCATCCGGATGTCATCGGGCCGCCGCGCCAGCTCGTAGCCGCCGCGCGCACCTCGAGTGGACACGACCAGGCTGGCGTCCCGCAGGCTCGTGACGAGCTGCTCCAGGTAGGCGCGGGGGAGGTCCTCATCGAGCGCGATCTCCGCGAGGCTCGCGGGCCCGGTCCCGTAGCGCCGGCCGAGCTGCACCATGAGCCGGACGCCGTACTCGCCCTTCGTGCTGAAGGCGACGGCGCCGGATCCGTGGAACGTCGCGCGCGTGGTCAGGGGTCGGTCCTCGTCGGGTCGTGGTGACGCTCGATGCGGCGTCCCCGGGAGCCACGCCGGCGAGGCGTCACAGCGGGTAATTCCGAGCGATTTCGTCGGGATTGAGTCTAGTCCCGGCCGCGCCGAAGCGTCAACGAGGGGGCGGGTAGCAGACAGAGCGGACGCAGTTGCCGGGTGGTGTCAGTTGTGTCCACTCCGCGATGGCAACGATGCCGGGATCCACCGACCGAGGATCTCGATCAGCATCTCTACAAAGCGCGGCCCGTCGGCGTCGAAGGCGAACTCGACGTTCGGGATCCCGTCGGGTGTCGGGCGAACATCGCAGATGGTTCGGCCCGCAGCCAACGTGGATGTCGTCTCGACATCGACCCGGATGAGCCGGGTCGAGAGCACGGCAGGTTCGATGACAGCGCACACGGCCAGGGCGTCGTGCACGGGCGCGACTGATGCCTCCGCCATCGGCTGGGTCGCGTTGTACCCGTGGATCCGCTGCTCGACGATCGCCGCCGTGGCGGTCGACGCCGCGGTCCCGAGCGCCCGAAGACGCGCGCAGTCGGTAAGGGACACGGGAGCGCGATGGGTCGCATCGAGGGCAACCATGCGGATGGGGCGGCCGCACTCGACGACGATCCGAGCGGCCTCGGGATCCACCCAGAAGTTGTACTCGGCTGCGGCCGTCCGGTTCCCGCTCTCATGGGCGCCACCCATGATGACGATCTCCGGGATCCGCTCGGCCATCGCCGGCTCCTTGAGGAATGCCATCGCCACGTTCGTCAGGGGCCCGACCGCGACGAGGGTGATGTCGCCATCGGAGGCCATGTACGTGTCGACCAGCCAATCCACCGCATGCTCCGCACGAGCTAGGGTTCGGGCAGCCGGCAGCTCCAACAAGTTGCGATGGATGACCGCGGCCATCCCCCGATCGCCCTGGGGCCGCAGCATCGGCGTCGCCATCCCTCGAAAGACCGGGATGTCCGGCCGCCCGATGAGGTCGAACACGCGAAGAGTGTTCTCGGTCGTGTCATCGACCCCGGTGTTGCCGTTGACGGCGGTCGCCCCGACCAGCTCGATGTCCGGCGACAGCGCAGCCACCATCAGCGCGACCGCGTCGTCCCGTATCGACGTCCAGGATGATCTTCGTTGGCATCGGCGCCACCGTAGCAGCATCCTGAGGCCTCCGAGACCTGCGCCAAACCGGAGCCGCGCTGCCTGATTTCGCGACACACTCCACGAATTTGCAACCGCGCGCGCATCTGGACCGACAAGGCAGGTGATGGCGACAGGTGGTCGCCGTGATGGCACGTCAGGGAGCCATGGACGCTGCACTCGTGGAGCGGGCCAGGCAGGGTGATCGGGAGGCGTTCGCGACGCTGGCTCGACACGCCCTGCCCTGGATGGACGGGGTCGCGCGGATGACTCTGCGGGACCCCGACCTCGCTCGCGATGCCGCCCAGGAGGCGCTGCTGCGGGCCTGGAAGGGGCTGCCGGGTTTGCGCGACCCGGCGCAGTTCCAGGCGTGGCTGCGTCGCCTCGTGGTTCGGGCGTGCATCGACGAGCTGCGGCGGACACGTGGCCGCCACGTCGTCGAGGTCTCGCTCACGGACCTGCACAGCCCGGCGATCGTGGATGCATCCGTCAGCTCGGCGGATCGCGACGCCCTCGAGCGCGCCTTCCGGCGTCTTGACCCGGTCCAGCGCTCGACGATTGCCCTCTACTACTACCTCGACCTTCCCGTGGCGGAGATTGCCGCCGCGTTGGACATGCCACTGGGCAGCGTCAAATCGACGTTGGCCCGAAGCCGTGAGGCACTCAGGGTCGCGCTCGACGCCGATGCCCGGCCGGGCGTCGGTCTCGAAGGGAGCGTCGCATGAGCATGCGTCACGACCCCGATCAACTGATTACCGCGTGGGTCGCCGATTCCATTGGGATTGGCGGTCCCGACTACCTGTCGGAGGTTCTTGCCGTGGTTGAACGGACGCCCCAGCATCGCTGGGCCAGGTGGTTCCCGGGCGGCTGGACGGTCACCCCGGCGAAGGCGCCGATGATGCGCACCGGGATGCTCCTGGCTGCGGCCGCACTCCTGCTCCTGGCGCTCATCTCTGCCGCGGTGGTTGCCGGGGCGTTCCGTCGTCCGACCCTCGCCCTGCAGGGCGTCGTCGCCGTCCCCGGATCGTCGGGCGTCATCTTCGCCAGCGCGTCCGACGACGCGGTGTGGGCGACCGCCGCGGACAGCGTGCTCGCGATCGACCCGGCGACCGGGAACACCACCCGCTACCAGGTGCCCGGGGGAGTCACGCTCCTCACCGGGGTCGTCGCGCGGCCGGACGCCATCTGGGTCGCCGACTACGACGGCAACCGCGTGGTCCGCCTCGACCGTTCGACGCGCCAGGTCACCGCCGAGGTCTTCGTTTCGCAACCTGTCGGCCTGGGGTGGCAGAACGGGCTTTGGGCCCAGATGAACGATGGCGGAGGGGCCCTCAGGATCGACCCGGCGACCGCGAAGATCGACCTGATGCTGCCCGACGCGATCTCCTACGCCGTGGCGCCGGGTGCGCTGTGGTACGTGGCCGTCTCCGGCGGTGACGCCTGGGCCGTCGAGGTCGATCCGGCGACCGGAGCGGAGCGGCGACGCGTCCCCGTTCCGGCTTCGGCGGCGGCGTCGATCACCATCGACGCTGGCGGAAACCCGTGGGTCTTCACGCGGCCGTTCACAGGTACCACGACGACCGTCGTCACGGTCGACGCGGCGACCGGCGTCGCGGGAACGCCGTTCGAGCTTGCGTACAACCTGGCCGGCGGCATCGCCCGGATCGGCGACTCCATGTGGGCATTGCCGGGGCTCGACACCGCTGGCGGCTCCCGCCTGGTCGAGCTCGGCGCGAACGGCCCCACCGGACGCGTGGAGTCCCTCCAGGACGGGCTCGACCCCGACGGGGCGGTCGTGGCGTTCGGCTCGATCTGGATCCCGTGGGACAACCGCGCGTCCCTGTACCGCTACCCGGTGGACGCCCTCGCCAGGTAGCCGTCAGTCGGGCGACGCGAGGTCGACAACCCTCAGGCGGAGCGTGTGGCCGTGGCTGGCGAACGGTGTCCCCGGGGGCAGGACCCCGGTCACGACGTCCAGCTCACGGCCACGCGCTCCGGGGGCCTCGTAGATCGCCGTCGCCGTCTCGGCGATCGCACCTACCAGGGCGTAGAGAGCAGGGCGGATCTGCCGCGCGTCCGGATCCGATTCGTCGGTCCAGGCCAGGTCGACGACGTAGCGGCCGGTCTCGTCGGACGCGGCCTTCACGATCCTGAGCCGAGCGGTCGCCTCGGCGGCCGCCGTCAGGTGCGGAAGGAGGTGGTGTTCGGGCTCCTCGGCGACCCACCCCGACTGGATAACCTGGGCTCGAAGGGCGTCGAGGACGGGCAGCATCGCCGACGCGTCGCCGATCCCGACCCCGCGTGGGTCCGGGTCCCAGCGCGGGTCGCGATCCGCCATCACGAGCTCCCCGGGTCGTCCTGGCGCGGCGAGGACGTGGCTACGGCGCCTTGGTCGGCGGAACGTAGGTCGCGGTCATCCCGCTTGCATCGACCTTGTTCGCGAACTTGAGGGTCACCGCACGGTCGACGGCCATGGCGTCGCAATCGGGCCGCGGCGCGGGCGCCACGATGACGAAGGTCCCCTGCACGGTCAACTCGACCTTCTTGTCGCACACCGATGCGGCCCAGCCCACCACCACGCTCTTGGGATTCTTGCCGCCGACGATGCTGGCGTCGCCACCGCCCGGCGCGCGGCCGACGTCGGACGTCTCGACGCTCGTCGGCACCCGGACGCCCGTGAGGACCTTCCCCGGATCATGGACGATGATCTTGACCCCCTTGCCCGTCTTGGCCGGAAGGCGAACCGTGAACGACTGGCCCGCCGCGGCGGAGGATGACGCGGCCGGGCTCGAGGACGCGGTGACCGGAGGGGCGGATTCGGGGGCGGCGGCCGAGCCCGAGGGCGAGGCTGGCGGATTGCTGCCGCAGGCTGCGACCGCGACGATGGCGATCCCGACGAGCGCGACGATCGATCGCATCCCTGTGCTCCTCCTTGCGTGGCTCGCCGGCCGCCAGCTGGCCGGGGTCGGGTCTCCGACGATTCGCGCGGGCCGATCGAGACGCGCCCCCACCCTCGTTCCGTGACACCGACCATGGTGACATCCACGAGGACCTGCTGCTTCGCACCGGTTGGCCCGAGACCTCGCACCGTGCAGTCCCGCTGCACAGGGGTACGACCGTCCTATCGTGCGCGGCGGCCGTGCTCGCGTACGTTGCTTTCGGACACAGCCCGAATCACCCACCTGTGCCATCGGGGAGGGCCAGGGCCGCAGGGGGTAACCACGACCCGTCGTATGGCACTGGCCCTGGACGACAGCACACCGGTCCGTCGACACCGCCGTACGCGCACGCCCGGCCCGGTTCATGACGTCGGCAACCAGGAGGCGCGCGCGATCGCCCTGCGCCGGGTCGTGGCCGAGGTCAGCGGCACCCTCGAGATCGACGCCATCCTCGAGGACGTCCTCGATTCGTCGCAGGAGCTGTTCGGTGCCGACGCCGCCGGCCTGTGGCAGCTCCAGGCTCGCCGCCAGCCGTTCGAGCTGATCGCCAGTCGCGACCTGGGCCAGGAGCTGATCGACGCGGTCGCCGCCGTCTACGAGGACGACGACGTCCTCGGCCTGCGCGCGATGCGCGAGCGGCGACCGATCGTGATCACGGACCCGTCGTCGGCGCCCCGGTTCGGCCCCGTCTACGACCGCCTGGGGTTCCGGACGGTCAACTTCGTCCCGCTCATCTTCCGGGACGAGCATGTCGGGCTCCTGGTCCTGTATCACCGAACGGCCTATGACTGGTCGCCGGACGAGCTGGAGCTGTGCACGTCGTTCGCGAACCAGATGGCGACGGCGTTTGCGAACGCCCGCCTGTTCGCGACCGTCCGCGAGGGCGCCGCGCGGCTGCGGGCGATCCAGGAGCTGTCGTCGCGCCTGAACCGGATCCAGGACGTGCGGGGCATCGGCGACGCGATCGTCGCGGAGGCGGACCGCCTGATCGCGCACGACACCATCCGCGTCTACACGGTCGATCCCGAGACCCGGATGTGCGAGCCGATCGCCTACCACGGTCGGGTCTCGGGAATCGGCGCGCTCAACGAGGAGGTCCTGCGGCTGCAGATCGGCGAGGGGCTCACGGGCTGGGTCGCCGAGCACAACGAGACGATCCGGCTCGGCGACGCCGGCGCCGATCCGCGCGGCCTGCAGCTGGGCACCGACGACGTCGTGGAATCGATGCTGCTCGTGCCGATGTCCTACGAGTCGCGCGTGCTGGGCGTGATCGTCGTCTCGAAGGTCGGCTACGACCAGTTCGCCGAGGACGACCAGCGGACGCTCGAGATCTTCGCTGGCTACGCCGCCCAGGCCGTGGTCAACGCGGAGGCCTTCGGGCAGGTCCGGCGACAGCAGGACGAGCTCCACCACCGGCTCGAGAGCCAGCGCCGGCTGCTGGAGGTCAACGAGCGGCTGCTCGCGACGCTCGACCCGAGCGGCGTGCTCGAGATGATCGCGGACTCGCTCAAGGTCGTCGTCTCGTACGACGCGCTGACCGTCTACCGCGTCGACCGCGCCGCCCGGCTGCGTCGCGCGGTCCTCGCCCGCGACCGGTACGCCGAGGTGATCCTCCAGCACGAGGGCCCGCTCGACGCCGGCATCACCGGCTGGGCGATCAACAACGGCGCGGCGGTGCTCGCCAACGACGCGCACCTCGACCCGCGGTCGGTCCAGATCCCGGGCACGCCCGAGGAGCCCGAGTCGATGCTCGTGTGCCCGCTGTTCGGGGCCAGCGACGTCATCGGCACGCTCAACGTCGCGCGGATGGGCGGCGCCGAGTCGCACTTCAGCCAGGACGAGTTCGAGCTCGTCCAGCTGTTCGCGGCCCAGGCCTCGATCGCGCTGCGCAACGCCGAGGCCCACGGCGCCGTGATGACCCAGGCCGAGCACGACGCGCTCACCGGGCTGCGCAACCACGGCGCGTTCCAGCGCGAGATCGGGCTGCTGATCGCCCGGGAGCAGCCGTTCGGCCTGCTGATGCTCGACCTCGACGCGTTCAAGGCCTACAACGACTGGCACGGGCATCCCGAGGGCGACGCGCTGCTCGCCCGGATCGCGACGGCGATGGCGGGTGCCCTGCGCGACGGCGACCGCGTCTACCGCTACGGTGGCGACGAGTTCGCGGTGCTGCTGCCCGGGATCACCGCGCCGGTTGTGCGCGAGGTCACCGAGCGCCTCCGGACGGCCGTCGCGACGCTCACCGGTGAGGCGGGACCCACCGTCACCGTCAGCGCCGGCGTGGCCCTGTACCCCGACGACGCGACCGAGAAGGACGACCTGGTCGCGGTCGCCGACCGCGCGCTGTACCTCGCCAAGCCCGCCGACCGCATGCGGCTCGGCATGGACGACCCGACGCGCGACCCGTACCTCGCCGCCATCGACCAGATGACGCTGCGGCTGCTGGAGCGGCTCGAGCCGCGCCAGCTCCTGCGCGAGATCGTCGACCGTGCCGCCAGCCTGGTCGGCGTGAAGCACGGGTTCCTGTACCTGCTCGAGGACAACGGCGGCGATCCCGATCTCGTGTGCCGCGTGGGCGTCGGCCTGTTCGACGGGCTCGACGGCTACCACCTGCCGCCCGGCACGGGCATCGGCTGGACGGTGGTGAGGTCCGGCCGGCCGATGAACGTCGACGACTACGGCGCGTATCCCAACCCCGCCGGCGGGCTCGACGCCCAGGCGTTCGGCGCCGTGTGCGCGGTCCCGCTGACCTCCGACGGCGAGGTGCTGGGCATGATCGGGCTCGCGTCCGGCGATCGGACGCGGCCGTTCAGCGAGCGCGAGCTCGAGGCGCTGGCCCGGTTCGCACAGCTCGCGTCGATCGCCCTGGACAACGCGCGGCTGTTCGAGCGTGCCCAGACCGAGGGGCGCCAGCGCGCCCATGCCGCCCTCCACGACATGCTGACCGGCCTGCCGAACCGGACCTTCCTGCTCAGCCGCATGGCCGAACAGCTCGACGCGGCCGCGACGGCGAACGGCAAGGCCTCACGCGCCCGGGTGGCGCTGCTGCTGCTCGACCTCGACCGGTTCAAGGTGGTCAACGAGAGCCTCGGGCACGCCGCCGGCGACCTGCTGCTCGCCGAGGTCGGCCGCCGGCTCGAGTCGACATCGCGCTCCACGGACGTGGTCGCCCGGCTCGGCAGCGACGAGTTCGGCGTCCTGCTGGGGCCCGTCCGGAGCGTGCGCGAGGCCGAGCGGGTCGCCGCGCGGGTCACGGCCGCCGTGGCCGTGCCGTTCGACCTCGACGGCCAGGAGGTCACCGTCGGCGCCAGCCTCGGGCTGGCGGTGGGCCGGGCCGGCTTCAGCTACGCCGGGGACCTGCTCAAGGAGGCCGAGATCGCGCTCCACCGGGCGAAGGTCGACCCCGTCCGCAAGTTCGTCATGTTCGACCCCGAGATGCGCGCGGAGACGCTCGACCGCGCCACCCTCGAGCACGACCTGCGGCGGGCCATCGAGCGCTCCGAGCTGCGGGTCCACTACCAGCCCCTGGTCGACCTCGACACCGGCACGGTCGTGGGGCTCGAGGCGCTCCTCCGCTGGCAGCACCCGACGCGCGGGCCTCGTGCCGCCGTTGTCGTTCATCCCGCTCGCCGAGGAGACGGGCCTCATCCTGCCGATCGGGCAGTGGGTGCTCGAGACCGCCTGCCACCAGGTGCGCGCCTGGCAGCGCCGGTACCCGTCGGCGTCATCGCTCGTGATCAGCGTCAACCTGTCGGCCCGCCAGTTCGCACAGTCGGACCTGGTATCGGCCGTCGCCTCGACGATCCACCGCTCCGGCCTCGCGCCGGGCAACCTGGAGCTCGAGATCACCGAGAGCGTGGTCATGGACCAGTCCGAGGCGTCGGTCGAGCGGCTGCGCGGCCTGCAGGCCCTCGGCGTCCAGCTGGTCCTCGACGACTTCGGGACGGGCTACTCGTCGCTGTCGTACCTGCGCCGGCTGCCGCTCGACACGATCAAGATCGACCGCTCGTTCGTGTCCGGCCTGGGGTCGGACGCCGCGGACCTGCCGATCATCCAGGCCGTGATCTCGCTCGCCCACGGCCTGGGGATCGACGTCGTCGCCGAGGGCATCGAGACCGAGGCGCAGCTCGAGTACCTGCGCGACCTCGCCTGTGACCGCGGCCAGGGCTTCGCGTTCGCGCGGCCGCTGCCGCCCGACGAGCTCGAGGCGATGCTCGATGCGATCGCCCCGACGCCCCGGTCGTGCTCGAGGTGAAGCCCGTCGCCGCCTGAGCGCCGGGCCTCGCCCGGGGCCTAGTTCCGGCCGGCGCCGAAGATGCGCAGCAGGAACAGGAACAGGTTGATGAAGTTCAGGTACAGGTGCAGCGCGGCCAGGATCGAGGCCCGCTCCATCGATCCGGCGAACGCCGCGTAGTCGCCGCGGGTGATCCGCTGGGTGTCGTACGCCGTCAGCGCGGTGAACAGGACCACGCCGATGACCGAGATGACCCAGCCGATCGGCGCTCGACTGCAGGAACATGTTCACGATGATCGCAACCAGCAGGCCGATCATGCCCATGAAGAACAGGCCACCGAGGCTGGCCAGGTTGCGCTTCGTCACCGCCCCGTAGATCGCCGCTGCGCCGAACATGGCCGCCGCCGAGAAGAACGCGGACGCGACCGATTCGCTCGTGTAGTAGCTGACGATGAACGCGATCGTGAAGCCCATCGACGCCGCGTACACGAAGAACAGGCCGAGGCTGGCCGTGGGCGAGATCCGGTTGATGGCGCCCTGGATCGCGATGGCGAGCACGAACTGGCCGATCGCGATGATCCACCAGTAGTGGCCGATGGTCGCGATCAGCTCCGTGTTGCCGCGAGACGAGGTACGCCACGCCCGCCGTCAGCAGCAGGCCGGCGAACATCCAGCCGAACGCGCCGATCAGCAGCTGCTGGACCAGGGCCGGCGCCGGGCGGACGCCGAGCTGGGTCGGGGATAGGGGTTGTCCGGTCACGAATTCGCTCCTCTCGGGTGACGCCGCGTTCGACGCGGCCGCGAGCCTTGGAGGGCCGGGCCATCGGTCGACTGCCTCGCCTCTGCCTGCTCGGCCACGCGGGCCAGGATCCAGAGCAGGTCGGCGAGACGGTTCAGGTATTGGAGGACGTGCCCGCCGGCGATCGACGCGTCGGCCGCCGCGAGGGTCACGGTCCGGCGCTCCGCGCGCCGGACGACGGTGCGGGCGACCTCGAGCGCGGCGCTCAGGCGCGTCTCGCCGGGCACGACGAACTCGTTGGGCAGCACGATCTTCGCCTCGGTCTCGCGCAGCACGTCATCGAGCCCGTCGACCATCGCCGCGGAGACGCGCGAGACGCCGTCCTGTTGCCGGTCCCGGTTGTCGGGGTTGGTCGCGAGCTCGGCGCCGACCGCGAACAGCTCGCGCTGGAGGCGGAGCAGGAGCTCGCCCAGGCCGCCGAAGCTGGGCGACAGGACCCCGTACTGGGCCTTCATGCCCAGCTCGGCGCGGGCCAGCCCGATGGCCGCGACGGCCTCATCGACGGTGCCGTAGGCCTCGGTTCGGTCGTCGTCCTTGCGCACGCGGTCGCCACCGAACAGGAGCCCGGTGGTGCCATCGTCGCCGCGGCCGGTCGCCACGGCGCTGTCGAACGAGAGCGTTGAGCGCGTCATCCGCGATCGGCGCTCACCACATCAGGCCCGCGTCGCGCGGGTCCCAGCGCTCGGCGAGCAACGTGACCTTGACCGGGTGGTCGACCACGCTCTCGGCCTGCTCGGTCACCTGCTGGATCATCGCGCCGGCGTAGGGGCAGAACGGCGTGGTGAGGATCATCTTGATCTCGGTCGAGTCGGGGCCGAGGATGATCTGCTTGATCAGGGCGAGCTCGACGACGTTCATGCCGATCTCGGGGTCGACCACGGCCCGCAGGGCGTCCAGGATCGCGAGCTCGGTCGCGCGGCGCTGGGGGTCGAACGGGGCGGCCTCGGTCGCCGTGGACGGCGCGGCGGACTCGGTCACGGGCTGGGTATCGGTCATCGTGCGGAAATCCTAGCACTCCGCTCGGAAATGACCGTTTGCGTCCCTCGTTCGTCGGCCGCACGATGGGGGCCATGGGCACCAAGACGGCGATCGTCCGCCTCACCGACGACGGGCTCCAGTTCGAGGCCACGGTCGGCAGCGGGCACACGCTGGTGATCGACGACGCGGAGCGCGACTCCGGCCCGCGCCCCTCGGAGCTCCTGGGCGCCGCGCTCGCCGCCTGCACGGGCATGGACGTGATCTCGATCCTGCGCAAGAAGCGCCAGCGGGTCACGGCCTACGAGATCCGCGTCAGCGGCCACCAGATGTCCGAGCGCCCGCACGCGTTCACGCGGTTCGACGTCGTCCACGTCGTCGACGGGATCGGGGTCGACCGCGAGGCGGTCCGGCGCTCGATCGAGCTGTCCGCGACGAAGTACTGCTCGGTGGGCTCGACCCTGGCGGCGGGCGCGCTCGACATCCATCACTCGTACCTGCTGCGCGACGCCGATGGCGGCGAGTCGAGCGGGGACGTGATCGTCCTGGGGCCGAACGAGCCGTACGAGCAGCCCGGACTGAGCTCAGGCCGGGGCGGGCACCTTGACGACGACGCCCGGCACGCGCAGGCGGTCGGGCAGGCCCGCGGCCTCGTCGGCCGTCAGCCCGGGGCCTCGAGCGAACCGTCCGGCTCGAAGAAGTCCGCGTATCGATCGCGGTTGGCCGCGGCGTAGGCGTACGCCTCGGCGATCCCCACCACGCGCAGCTCGGGGTGGTCCTTGAGCAGGTCGACCAGCGTGTAGCCGTTGGCGCGCAGCTCGAGCACCTGGCGCACGGTCAGGCGCGTGCCGTAGCAGAACGGCTCGCCGTTCATCACGAGGGGGTCGACCTTGACCCACTTGATCGTCATCGCGGCCCCTAGCCGCCCTTGTAGATGGCGGCGATGATCGGGTTGCGCTTGCGGGCGTCGCCGGCCAGGCGGCGATGCCACCGGAACACCGCGATCGCCTCGTCCAGCGCGACGTCGGCGGGCACGAGCTCCTCGGCCGTGAGCACCGACCGGACGCTCGCCCGGATCCCTTCGAACAGCTTGATCACGTCGTCGAGCTCGATCCCGCGCCGCCGGTAGACGGTCGCGGTCTGGTCCGCGAACTGGCGCAGCCACTGGGGATCGTTGCCCGGCCACGCACAGGGCGAGCCGGTCGATGAACACGGTCGCGTCCTGGAGCAGGTTGCGCAGACCGGCCTCGCCGATCCGGTCGGCATACGTCGGGTCCTCGCCCGCGGCGACCTCGACGGCGCGCGTCGCGAGCCGCAGGTCCGCCGTCCGGAGCCGGGCGGCGGCCTCCGGAAAGCCCGTCGTGAGGCTGGCCGGCGGGAGACCGAGCGAAGGGTGGGTCACGGTCGAAGAGGATACCGTCCCGACCTCGGGCGCGTACGATCGGCGCGATGACGGACGAGCAGGGCGAACCGCCGCCCGGGTGCCCAGCCGCAGCTCGATCGTGCGCCGGGGGAGCGATACCGCTCGCGGTCCACGATCGCGGCCGCGTCGGCCGAGCCCGTCCCCCTGCCAGCGGAGCGGCTCGATGGGCCTCGCCATCGGCGTTCCGATGCTGGTCGCGGCCGCCGGCGCGGTGCTGATCGCGTTCCTCGGCTCGTTCGACATCGGCGCCGGCCTCCTGGCGGTCGTCCGGGTTCATCGGCTGGGCGGTGGCGGTCGCCGTCATCTGGGGCGGGACGCCGGGGCCGGACGCACGCGGCCAACGGGCCGCCTGGGCCGTCGCGCTCGCGGTCGGCTCGATCGTGGTCGGCATCGTGCTGCTGTGGGTGTGGTCGCACGTCGAGGGCGGCGTGATGGACCCGTTCGCCTACCTCGATGAGCGGTTCGGGCCGGTCGCCTACCTCAACGTCGTCGTGGCCGGCGTCGTCGCCTACCTGCGGGCCCGCTGAGTCCATCCGGAGGACGAAGTCGATGTCGAGCACCATCAGGACGGTCATCGTGTTCGTCCTCGTGGTCGGCGGAATCGCGGGCGTCGTACTTCCTGTTCCGTGATCGGGTCAGCGAGAGCGCCGGCGACCTGCAGGTGGGGGACTGCTTCGAGGTCCCCACCGGCGACTCGATCCGCGACGTCCAGCACCACCCGTGCAGCGAGCCCCACGACGGCGAGGTGTTCGCCGTGGGCGACGTCGAGGGCTTCGGGACCGTACCCGACCCTCGCCCAGTTCGACGACTGGGTCACCGCCGAGTGCATCACGAAGGGCTTCCCGGCCTACACCGGGTCGACGTATGACGCCCGCGAGGACGTCGACATCGGCTACTTCTACCCGCTCGAGGAGAACTGGGGGAAGGGGGACCGGGGGATGGTCTGCTACCTGTCGCCGGTCGGCGGAGGCACGATCACCAGCTCGTACCGGGTCGGACAGCCGGCGAGCCCGGGTGTCTCGTCGGCGCCCAGCGGGTAGCTCGTTCCCCTAGACCCGGCCGGAGTCCATCGCCCCGACCCGCCGTCGACGCGGCCAGCGTCTCGGCGCGGATCGCCGGCGGGGTGAGCTGCTCGCGCAGCAGCCGGCCGAAGCGCGCGTTGCGGCTCTCCGGCGGGACGGCCTCGAGCCACGGCCGCAGCAACGCCACGCCCTCGGTGTAGACGTAGTCGTACAGCCGCCACAGCGGGTGCGCGACGAACGACGTCCGCTTGGCCGCCGTGTCGGGGCTCGCCCGGCCGACCTCGACCTGGTAGTCGATCGCCTCGTCCGGCGAGCTGCCGTCGACGTGGAGCATGAGGGCGGCGTTGATCCGCGACTCACCGAGGATCGCACGCTGCTCGGCCACCGCCGGCATGGCGCGTCGCGGCGCGTCGCAGCGCATCGGGATCGGCCGCCATCGGCAGGCCCGCGACCGGCCCCAGCTCGATCAGCAGCCCGGTCATGTCCTCGGGCGGCACCGCGATGTCGATCCCGACGTTGGCCAGACCCTCGGAGATCAGGCATTCGGGCGTGTTGATGAGCAGGATCGAGGCCTCGAGGCGGCCCAGCTGCTCGACCAGGACCTCCTCCTTGGTCGCGTGCTCGAGGTGGTGCCCCGGGTAGGTCTCGTGGGCGACGGTGCCGACCAGGTTGGGCAGCCGGATGGGCAGGTCGAGGTTGAGGTCGACGCGCGAGCGGTAGCCGCCGTCGTACCAGTTGTAGCCGGACCACGGCTGATCGCGGACCAGGGACACCCGGAGGGCCTCGGCCCGGGGCAGTCCGAACAGGTCCGCGGCACGCTCGCGATAGCGGGCCACGAGCGCGTCGACCACCGCGGCCACCCGCTCGGGCGGCACCGTCCAGGCCGCATCCTCGGCCGCGAGCCGCGTGGCGAGGTTGCCGTCCCCCGGGAGCAGTCCGTCGAGGCGCTCGGCCGCGGCATCGAACCGGCTCTCGGGCCGGCGATCCGGGCGCAGGGTGAGGCAGCGCTGGACCTGGTCGAGGTACCCGATCTCGGCGCCGGCCTTCACGCGCGCCAGCGCCTCGAGGGCCACCAGCTGGAGGTCGAGCCAGGTGCGCCGATCGGGCTCGGCGACCTCGGCATCGAGGCGCGCTCGGAGCGCGACGGCGTCGTCGGCCAGCCGTGCCGGTGACCGCAGCTGCTCCATGTCGACGCGGGCCTTGAGCTCGGCCGGCCCGAAGTAGCCGTCGACGGTGCCGGGCAGGTGCTGGTCGAGGCGGAGGCCGAGCAGGATGTAGTCGCGGGCGACATCGTCGGGCGCCGGCACGTCGCGGGTGCCGCCGACGGCCGGGATGCGCGCGGCGCTCATCGCTGGAGTCTCTCGTTGCGTGGCGCGCGGGGCGTGTCGTCGCCGTCGTGCCCGCCGTGCGCGGCCGCCGCGCGTCGGGCCTCGTCGAGCCGGCGCTGCATCTCCGCGTCGAGCGGGATCGATCGCCGCGAGCCGGCGGCAAGGTGCGCGTGGGCCTCGTCGACGGCGTCCGGTGCCGGCACCTCGCCCATCCCCTGGCCCGCACCGACGCCACCCGTCTCGCCGCGGAACGGCATCCCCTGCCGCTCGACCGCGTCCAGGCTCATCCGCAGCGCCGCGGTCTTCTGCTCGGCGACCTCGCGGACGTAGGCGGCCTCCTCGTCCGACGTCATCTCGCGGCCGCGCACGATGCCCTTGGGCTTGCCGACCATCAGCCAGGCCAGGTGGTAGCGATCCATCGTCCCCCACGCCGTCGCGAGCAGGTCGTCGGACAGCTGCAGCCAGGTCTGGAGGGCGGTCAGCGACGGCTGGGCGATCAGCCGGTCGCCCTCGGCGATCAGCTGGCGGGTGCGCAGGATGAGCTCGTCGCGGGTCACGGCCTGAGTCTAGCCGCGGGAACGGACCCGGCCGACGGTAGCCTTGGGCGATGGCCGCCCTGACCCCCCACGACATCGGCTGGTTCGAGTCCGTCGACGAGCTGCGCGCCTGGCTCGACGCGCATCACGCGACCGCGCCGGAGAAGTGGGTGGGCACGCGCCCCAAGTCGACGGGCCTGCCCAGCGTGACCTGGGAGGAGATCGTCGACGAGGTGCTGTGCGTGGGCTGGATCGACGGGATCCGCAAGAAGGTCGATGGCGGGTCCGCCCAGCGCATCACGCCGCGCCGCACGGGCAGCGTGTGGAGCGCGCGCAACGTGGGGCGCGTGCTGGCGCTCCGCGAGGCGGGCCGGATGCGACCCGCCGGCGAGGCGGCGTTCGAGCGGCGGCGCGACGACCGGACCGCGATCTACTCATTCGACGGCAACTGGGCGCTCGACGAGGCGGCCGAGGCTGCACTCCGTGCGAACGGTGCCTGCTGGGCGTTCTGGGAGGCGCAGCCGCCTGGCTACCGGCGATCGGCGACGACGTGGGTCATGAGCGCGAAGCGACCGGAGACCCGTGATCGCCGCCTCACGCAGCTCGTCGAGGCGTGCTCGGTGGGCTCCCGGCTGTCGCAGCTCACCGGAACCGCGCGTCCCGCTTCCTCAGGCTGACGCGCCCTGGATGAAGCGCTCGCGATCGGCGCGTGCGCGCATCGTCCAGGGGCCCGGGATCCCGGCGCCGATCGGCCGGCCGTCGAAGCGCGTGACCGGCAGCACGCCCGCGACCGAGGAGCACATGAACGCCTCGTCGGCGGTCGCGAGGTCCTCCGGCTGGAGCCACGCCTCGACGGGGCGCAGCCCGGCCACGCTCGCCCAGCGCAGGAGCCACGAGCGCGTCGTGCCAGGCAGGATGGCGCAGTCGAGCGAGGGCGTCGCGAGCTCGATCGTGCGGTCGCCGGCGGCCCGGACCAGGAACAGGTTCGCCGTCGTCGCTTCCGACAGGTGGCCCGAGATCGTGAGGAACAGGGCGTCGTCGGCACCCGCCCGCCGCGCCTCGAGCCGGGCAAACACGTAATCGGCGCGGCTGGTCGTCTTCAGCGACACGATCGGATTCGTGGGATCGCGGCGCACCGACGACGCCACCAGCGCCAGTCCCCGTTCGAGGTGATCGGCGGGCGGAGGGATCACCGGCCAGGCCTGGATCACGATCGTGGCCTTGAGGTGCTGGTCGCGCGGCGGCAGCAGGCCGCGCGACGCCCATTCTCCGCGCGACACGGTGATCCGCAGCGAGGCATCCCCTTCGGGTCCACCCAGGCCCTCGGCCGCGAGCAGCTCCGCGATCGCCGGCAGCAGCATCCGTTCGAGCGCGGCCGGCAGCTCGATGTCGAGACCGGCCGCCGAGCCCCGAAGCCGCGCGACGTGCTCGGCCAGCTCCGTTGCGTGGCCGCCGCGCACGCGCAGCGTCTCGAAGATCCCGTCGCCCAGCTGGAAGCCGCGGTCGAACGCGGACAGGTGGCGGTCATCGGCTGGGAGCAGCGAACCGTTGACCCACACGTGGCGGGGTCCCGTGGCGGCCGTCATGCGCCGGCCTCGGTCGCCCCGATCGACGACAGGGGTCCGCGCGCCTTGACGACGGTCTCGTCCCACTCCGCCTCGGGGTCGCTGCGCCAGGTGATCCCGCCGCCGACATGGAGGGTCAGCCGCTCGCCGTCGGCCACGAACGTCCGGATCAGGATGCTCGAGCCCATCCGCCCGTCCGGCCCCAGCCACAGCATCGTCCCGCAATACGGGCCGCGCCGGATCGGCTCGAGCCGCTCGATCAGCTCCATCGCCCGGAGCTTCGGGGCGCCGGTGATGCTGCCGCCGGGGAACGCGGCGGCGAGGACGTCGAAGGCGTCGAGGCCGCGGCGGAGCCGGCCCGTGACCGTCGTCACGAGGTGCTGCACCGCGGCCGTTCGCTCGAGGCGGAGCAGCCTGGGCACCCGGACGGACCCCGGCTCGCAGACCCGCCCGAGGTCGTTGCGCAGGACGTCGACGATCATCACGTTCTCGGCCTGGTCCTTGGGGCTGGCCAGCAGCTCGCGCGCCAGCGCCCGGTCCTGTTCGCGGGTCCGGCCTCGCGGACGGGTGCCCTTGATCGGGTCGGTCGAGACCGTGCCCTGGCCATCGACCGAGAGGAACGGCTCCGGCGAGGCGGACAGCAGGGCGCGAGGCCTGCCAGTGGCCGGGCCGGGGCCGATGTCGAGGAAGCCGGCGAACAGGGCGGGATCGCCCGTGCGCAGGCGGCGGAAGATGGGCCACGGATCGCCGTCGAACGCGGCCTCGAGGCGACGCGTGAGATTGGCCTGGTAGATGTCGCCCCGCCCGATCGCGTCGCGGACGGCCCCGACGTCGCGGACCCACGCCTCGTGCGACGTGTGCGACGCGAACGACGATGGGACGGGGTCCGCGGCACCGACCACGCGGGCGGCGACGGACCCGCGGGCGAGCGCATCGATGCGTGCGCGGACGCGCTCGAGCCGTTCGACCAGCCGCGGGGCATCGCCGTCGACAGCCCTCCCGGCCAGCCACGCCGCACCGGTCCTCCGGTCCCAGGCGAGCACCCAGTCGTGGAGCCCGAGCCGGAGGATCGGCAGGTGCTGGTCGACGAGCGCGATCGAGGGGATGCGCTCGAATCGCCGGCCGAGGTCATAGCCGAGGTAACCGACGAGGCCGCCGGTGAACGGCGGCAGGGCGGCCGCACCGTCTCGGTCGGCGTCGCCCGTCTCGTCAAGCGAGACTGCCCGATGCTCGAGCCGCGTCAGCATCGACCGGGCTTCGGCGAACGGGTCGGGTCCGTCGGCGGGTGCATCGACGAACGTGACCGGATCGGCGGTCAGGTAGCTCCAGCGCCCGGTGCGCCCCGGCCGCGCGCTCTCGAGCAGGGCCAAGCCCGGGCAGGTCGCGGAACGCCTCCGCCGCGTCCATCGGCGTGATCGCGTCGAGCTCGCGCACCCTGGCGACCAGGGGTGCCGTGGCGCGGTACGCGGGATTGGCTTTCGGCTGGTTGAACACCGGGCGATGATATGGGGGCCACACGAACCAAGGCCACGGATCATGGAGGGGGGACGTGCTCGCTCGCGACCTGGGGCTTCGAATCGGCCGGCTCGTCCCTGGTGTCCACGACGCGATCACCGACGTCGCGCGGTGTCCGAGTCGGGCACACGACGTTGATCGAGGGCGAGGGCCGGCTCGTCGTCGGACGCGGGCCCGTGCGAACCGGCGTCACCGTGGTCATGCCGCACGACGGGGACGTGTGGGCCGAGCCCGTCTTCGCCGGATGTCACCGGATCAACGGCAACGGCGAGCTGACCGGCCTCGAATGGATCCGCGAGGCTGGACTGCTCTCGGGACCCATCGGCCTGACCAACACCCACAGCGTCGGCGCGGTGCGCGATGCCATCGTGGCCCAGGCGAGCCCTCGCGGCCATCGCGGCGACGGACCGTGGTCGCTGGCGGTCGTCGGCGAATGCTCGGATGCGCTGCTCAACGACATCGACGGCCAGCACGTGCGCGCTGCCCACGTCGATGCGGCGATCGTGGCCGCGGCGTCCGGCCCGGTCGCCCAGGGCAACGTAGGCGGCGGGACGGGGATGGTGTGCCATGAGTTCAAGGGCGGAATCGGGTCGGCGTCGAGAAGCGTCGCCGCGGCCGACGGCGACTGGATCGTTGGCGTCCTCGTCATGGCCAACTACGGCTCCCGCGAGCAGCTGCGTGTCGATGGGGTCCCCGTCGGTGAGGCGATCGCCGTTGACGAGGTCACGAGCCCATACGACGACGAAGTCCGATTGGCGGGGTCGCCGCACGCCGACCCGGGATCGGGGTCGATCATCATCGTGGTTGCGACCGACGCTCCGCTCGTCCCGCACCAATGCACCAGGCTCGCGCAACGCGCCGGGCTCGGCCTCGCACGAATGGGCGCCACGGCGAATCACTCGTCGGGCGACATGGTGATCGCGTTCGCGACGGGCAACCGCGGCATGTCCGCGTCTGACGAACCCGGGCATGCCGCGCCGGCGGTGCTCGACGTCCGGATGGTGCCCGACAACCGCATGACGCCGCTGTTCCAGGCCACCGCCGAGGCCACCGAGGCAGCGATCGTCAACGCGCTGCTCGCCGCGGACGTCCTGGTCGGACGCGACGGGATCACCGCCCATCCGCTGGATCACGACCGCCTGCTCGACGTCATGGCGAGGTTCGGGCGTGGACCGCGCGCGTCGGCGGGCCACTGACACGGGCTCGCCCGTCCATCCGTCGGGCGACGCTCGACGACCTCCCGGCCATCCGCTCGATCCTGGCCGCCCACGGCAACGACGGACCCATCGAGCGCGCCGACATCGTCGGCCCCTACGTGGGCCACATCGTCGTCCACCATCGGGCCCTCGTCACCGAGATCGACGGCACGGTCGTGGCCTATGGCGCCGTCGTCGACGCGGGGGTCGCCGTCCACCTCGCGGACCTGTTCGTCGATCCCGGCCGCGTCGGCCAGGGGATCGGGCGGCCCCTGCTCACCGAGCTGTTCGCGGGGATCGACCGTCGCACGACCTATGCCTCCGACGACCCGCGCGCCCTGCCGATCTACGCGCGAGCCGGCATGGCGCCCCGATGGGTGAGCCTGTACCTCGACGGCCTCGCGCCGGCGATCGAGGCCGCGGCGGCGATGGAGGTGGTCGATGCCGAGCCTCACCGCCTGGCCGCCCTCGAGCGCGAGTGGACCGGGGCCTTCCGGCCAGGCGATCACACATTCTGGGCGACCCAGGGCGACGCCGATCCGTTCCTGGTCCTCGACGCCGACGGGCCGGTCGCGGGCGGGTACGGGAGAGCCCGCCAGCGGTCGGACGATCGCGTCCTCGATCGCCTGGTGCTTCGCCCGGACGCCGACCCGGTCGCCTCGATCCTCGCGGCAGTCCGTCGCGCCGGCCGAGGCGGGGGCGTGCGCGTGATCGTTCCCGGACCCAACCCTGTCCTCGTCGCGCTGCTCGAGCGGGGGTTCAAGCTCGTCGACCGCGACCAGTACATGGCCAGCGCGGACGACCTCGTCGATCCGCTGCACGCGCTCCCCAACCCGGGAATGCTGTAGGCCTTCGGCCGGGAATCGAAACGGCGCCGGGTCGCCCCGGCGCCGCTGGATCCCCCCGCTGCGGTGGTTCTACGCCACCGCGACCGGCTGCGAGACCTCGATGGGCACCCCAACCATCGATCCCCACTCGGTCCAGGAGCCGTCGTAGTTGCGCACGCGCTGGAAGCCCAGCAGCTCGTGGAGCACGAACCAGCTGAGCGACGATCGCTCGCCGATCCGGCAGTAGGCGATGATGTCGCTGTCGCCCTCGATGCCCTTCGCGGCATACAGCGCGGTGAGCTCGTCGGCGCTCTTGAACGTGCCGTCCTCGCGGACCTGTTGGGCCCACGGGATCGATGCCGCGCCGGGGATGTGGCCGGCGCGCTGGGCGGTCTCGGTCATGCCGGGAGGCGCGATGACCTCGCCGTTGAACTCCGCCGGGCTGCGGACGTCGACGAGGGCCAGCGACGAGTCGCCGACGCGCGGCAGGATGTCGTCGCGGAACGCGCGCAGCGAGAAGTCGGCCTCGGGGAGCTCGTAGCCCGTCGCCTGGTGTGTGGGCACGTCCGTGGACAGCGGCAGGTTGTTGTCGAGCCAGAACTTGCGGCCACCGTTGAGCAGCCGCAGCTTGTCGTGGCCGTACAGCAGCAGCTGCCAGTAGGCCCAGGCGGCGAACCAGTTGTTGTTGTCGCCGTATAGCACGATGGTGGTGTCGGGCCCGATGCCGCTGGAGCTGAGCAGCTCGCTGAACTCCGCGCGGGTCGCGATGTCGCGACGAACACCGTCGGAGAGCTGGCTGGTCCAGTTCCAGCCCACGGCGCCGGGGATGTGGCTCTGGTCGTAGGCGGTCGTGTCGACGTCGACCTCGACGAAGCGAATCGCCGGATCGTCGAGGTGGGCTTTCGCCCAGTCCGCCGAGACGAGGACGTCGTCCTTGGCGTAGCCGGAAACGGTCATGAAGGGTGCTCCTGAAGCTCGTGAAAGGGGCGTGAACGGGTGAGCGGGCGTTGCGGGCGGGCGGGCGGTCAGGCGGACCGGGCCCGCCCTTTACACGCGCAGCGGCCCGGGGTCAGGTCGGCCATCTCAGCCCCCCGTCGCGACGCGGTCGCGGCGCGCGAAGTCGTCGAGCGCCTGCCGGCAGGCTGCGGCGGCGCGCTGCGCCTGGCCGACGATCCAGGGATCCACGCGGCTCGAGTCCTCGACCGTGACCGTGGCGCCGTACGGTCCCTCCTCGAGCGAGATGCCAGACGCGTTGCGGTAGTCGGTCATCCAGTTCGCCTGGAGGGCGATCAGCGTGTCTACGACGACCTCGCGGCTGAACAGCCAGTCGAGGTAGGCACCGTTGAGCCGGTCGACGAGGTCGTCGATCCGGATTGGGCGGCCACGCTCGAGACGGGCGACGAGGTCGATCACGCGCAGGGCCGCGAACGGATCGCCGGCTTCGGCGACGGTCGGTGGCTGGATCTGCGGATCGGGCAGCCCAGTCGGCGCCGGTCGTTCGGCCATGGAACCCGGGACAGCGGTCATCGAGGAGGTCATCGGATATCCGAGCGGAATGGTCGGGATTGGAAGGCTAGCACAAGGTCCGTGCCCTGCGTGCACGCCCTTTCAGGTACCCGACGGACACCCCGTCAGGCACCCGCCCGATGGCCCGCGCCGCGCGTCGATCGATGCTCCGTCCATCGCCGGCGGACGCCGGCCGCCACGCTGGAGACCACCATGGACCACCACACGATGTACGACCTCGCGACCATGCGCATCGCTGAGGACAAGGCCTACGCCGCCCACCAGGCCCGGCTGCGCGAGGCCCGGAACGCGCGCAAGGAAGCCGCCGGCGCCAGCACCGACGAGTCCCTGCTCGACCGGATCACCACGGCGCTCAAGAACGCGGTCCGGCCGGCGTCGCGCCCGACGGCCGGAGTTGCCTGATCGATGGTGCGACCGCAAGCGTAGGATGCGCAGGCGGTCGCGCCATTTCGTCTCCGGGCGATCGCCCGGTGTGCGATCGCGGAGGTGAGAGCCATGCACCTGCAGATCAAGTCCGTCGTCTCGGCGGGCAACGGCAGCACGGGTGCTCGGAACGCGGACGAGGGCGTCGAGGGGGTGACGATCGCCAGGCCCGGCCGACTCCTGCGCTTGCTCGACATCCTGGCGGAGGACCGGCAGGGTCGTGACGACAATCGGGCGGGGTTCAGCCTCGTCCGCGCGGCGGGCACGGCGATCGAGACGGGCGGGGAGTTCAGCTTTTCGGTCGACACGACCGAGGAGAACGACTATGCGGACCACCAGGCCGCCCTGGACCGGATCCTGCCCGAGTTCCCCCGCAGCCGGATCGTCGAGATGAAGGAGGGGGACGTCCCGCACGTGAAGGGCGCGCTGCGGGCCTTCCTCCAGGACTTCGCGACTGAGAACCTGCTGATCGACGAGATCAGCCTCGGTGTCTCGGACTGCCCGCCGCCCGACGCGTCCGACGGGACCATCACCGTCCCGGTCCAGGTCTCCGCCATCCAGGCGCTCGACTACACGCCGCCCGGCTCCTAGTCCTCCGGCCGCTGGTCGTCGTGGGGGAGCAGGCCGAGCCTCGAGGCGAGCATCGCCGCCTCGAGGCGGCCCGACACGCCCAGCTTGTCGAGGATGTGGGTGACGTGGGTCGACGCTGTCTTGCGGGTGATGAACAGCTCGTCCGCGATCTGCCCGTTGCTGCGCCCGATCGCGACCAGCCGCAGGACCTCGAGCTCGCGTTCCGAGAGCGTCGTCACCGGGCGTGACGGCGGCGGTGCCGCCGTGGCGAGGTTGTCCGGCGGCGGCGTCTCCGTCTCGACCTCGACGCGGGCCCTGCGGGCGAGCTCGAGCACGCGCTCGAGCAGCGGCCGCGCCCCGAGTCGCGTGGCCACCTCGTGTGCGGCCCGGAGCGCCGCCTCGGCCGGCTCCCGGGGGCCTCGCGCCGTGAGCACGGTCTCGGCGTAGCGGAACCGCGCGGCGGCCGCGGGCTGGAGCAGGCCGGCCGCTTCGGCGCTCACGACCGCGGTCCACCAGCGGTCCGCGTCGCCCACGCCGCCGGCCCTGGCGGCCTCCGCATCGGCGCGCGCGGCGAGGGCGCGGGCGGTCGGCGTCCGGCTGCGGCGGGCCAACTCGAGCGCTCTCGTGGCGAGCTCGTCCGCGCCGGCCGCAAGCTCCCGGGCGAGAGCGGGATCGCGACGGGCCACCGCGTCGGCGGCGAGCTCGGCGGTCGCCTCCGCGCTGACCGCGAGGAGGGCCAGCTCGGATCCGGCGTCCTCCGAGCCCTCGAGCGCGCGCAACCCCGCCTGCGCCGCTTCGACGGCGATCGTGTACCGACCGGCCAGCATCGCCGCCTCACCCTCGGCGAGGGCGACGTACGCCGCGAGATCGGGGTCGGGATCGTCACCCGCGAGCCGGGCCGCGTCCGCGAGCCGGGCCGCGGCCGCGGAGGACTCCCCACGCCCGGCGTGCAGGCGCGCCCGGACGGTGACGAGATACAGGACGGATCGCGAGCCGGATACCGCTGACAGGGTCTCGTCGGCCAGCGCGACCGCTTCGTCCCAGCGGCCCGAGCGGAACAGGGCGTCGACGCCGACGGCCACGAGATACGGCGCGTATCGCCGCTCGAGACCCAGCCGCTTCGCGAGGTCGCGGCCGGCGAGGGCTTCGACGACCGCCTCGTCGCGCTGATCGGCGAGCAGGAGGTTGAGCGCCAAATTGTAGTGGGCCACGACCAGCAGGTCGAGGGTGCCCGCGAGCCCCGCGAGGCGCCGTGACTCCCGGAGCTCCGAGAGCCCAGCCTCGGCGTCACCGAGTGCGACCAGGTCCGACCCGAGGACGTTGCGTGCGCGGCTCTCCTGAATTGTCGCGTCAGCGGCCTGCGCGATTCGTACCGCCTCCAGGGCGACGTCGCGCGACTCGGCGTACCGGCCCATGCCCATCAGCGCCCCACCGAACGCGGCCAGCACCTGTGCGCGCTCCGCGGTCGGCGGCTCGCTCGGAACCAGCTCGACGGCCGTCCGATGCTCGGCGAGGGCCTCCTCGCCCGCGCCCTCGACCCAGCGCAGGTACCCGAGCCGTCCGTGGATGAGCCCGGCCGTCGCCGGATCCGCGACCGCGTCGACGGTCTCGAGCGCCTCCGTGGTCGCCCGCAGCGCCGCCGCCTCGTCGCCGGCGGTGTCCAGCGTGTCCGCGGCTCGCATGAGCAGGGCGGCCCGATCCGCCCGATCGAGCGGTTGGGCACGCCGCCGATCGACATCGAGCGCGTCGAGCAGGTGGCGCGAGGCTGCCGCGTGGGCGTAGACGGCGGAGGCGGCGGACGCCGCGTCGAGGCTTGCCGCGAAGGCCTCCTCGGGCCGGTCCGCCGCGAGCCAATGCCGGGCACGTGCCGCGGCCACCGATGCGCCCGCTTCTCCCCCCGGCGCCGGCGACTCCTCGAACGCGCGCGCCAGGGCCTCGTGGAGCTCGCGTCGTTCCCCGGCGAGCAGCGCCGTCTCGATCGCCTCGCTGAGCAGCGCGTGCCGCGGCGCCACGCGCCCCGCTTCGTCCGCCCGGAGGAGCCCGGCGTCGATCGCGAGCCGGATCGCGGCCCGGAGGTCGGCCGCGGCCATGCCGAGCGCCCGCTCCACGATGACCTCGTCGACGGGCGTCCCCGCCAGGGCTACGACGTCGACGACCCGCGCGACGTCGGGCGGCACGGCGGCAACCCGGCCGAGGAGCACGCCGACGATCGGAACGGGCACGGCATCGCGGTCAGCTGTCCGCTGCTCGGACGGGGATTCGCCGGCGGCCAGGAGCTCCTCGACGAAGTACGGGTTGCCCTCGGATCGCCGCCACAGCGCTCGCAGGTGCGCCTCGTCGGGTTGCCGGCCCGTGATCGCCTCGACCTGGAGCGCCACGTCGGTCTCGGCCAGGCGTTCGAGGTCGATCCGCTCCGAGGCGCCCGCACGGGCGAGCTCGGCGAGCCAGGGTGTGGCCGGGCTCGATCGGGACAGGCCGTCGGTGCGCAGGGTCAGGACCAGCAGCAACCGTTCGGCCTCGATGTTGTGGACGAGGAACGTCAGCAGGTCGCGGGTCGCGCCATCGCACCAGTGGACGTCCTCGACCGCCAGCAGGAGCGGCCGGTCATCCGTCAGGCGCGCGACGAGCCCGAGGATCGCCTCGAACAGCCGCGAGCGCGCCGCCGGCCCGCTCAGATCGGCCGTGGCGAGGTCGTCGCCCGGGTCGCCGGGCTCGGCCGGCTCGGCCGGCTTGTCCGGCTCGCCACGGGCTCCACGGGACTGCCGCGATCCCGGCGGTCCGTCCGCGAGGGACGGCACGAGCGCGGCCAGCTCCGTTCGAGCCGGGTCCAACGCCGCGAGGGCCGCGGGGTCGCCGGACCGGGCCAGCCGGCGCACGATCTCGGCCACCGGCAGGAACGCGAGCGGCACCTCCCCGAGCTGCATGCAGGCGCCGGTCATCGATCGCCCGCCGGTCGCGACGACCTCCGCCGCGAACTCGCGCAGCAGCCTCGACTTGCCGATCCCCGCCTCGCCTGCCAGCAGCACCAACCGCGGCCGGCCGTCGACGACGGCCCGCCATGCCGCCTGCAGCCGTTCGAGGTCCGCCACCCGATCGACCAGGGTGGGGCTGGAGATCGCGAACACAACGCGGATCGTAGTCCCCCGCGAAGCGACCCAGACCCCGCCCGGTGCTCAGGCCGGGCGGTCGGCCGGCTGGCCGGCGGATGGCGCCGACGGCACGAGCTGTCCGGCCCGGCGGTCCAGCGTGGGATGGTCCGTCATGCCCACGCGGCGACCCCACGCGCGCCAGGCCCGCAGCGTGGCCTCGTCGATCGGCGGCAGGGGTTCGACGGGTCGCGAACGGGGGTCGTCGTTCGCGCTTGCGCCCTGGTCGAGCACGACAAGGAATTGGCCGAAGGGATGCATCGGGTGCCTCCGCGGTGGTGCCGGCCGTCGATCGACCGGTTCCACCACAGCCTCGGTTCGGACGCACTCGGCGCCATCGGGGCGATACCTGATGCGCCTACCTGATTTGCGGCTGCTGGCATGCGTCAGCGGGTGCGCCGCTCGATCAGCCGACGGGCCAGATGACCTCGGTGCGGACCTCCGAGGGATCCTTGCCCTCCGGCGCGTCGATGTACGACTCCCACGGTCCCGGACCCTCCTCGTGGCCCTGGGCATGGATCCAGTTGTGCAGCTCGTCGAAGACGGGGGAGAGCCCGCTGTACGGGCCGCGGTAGTGCGCGACGCCGGCGACGCCGCCGGGCAGCGACGAAACGCCCACGTGACCAGGCTCGACGTCGACCAGCGCCGGGAGGCCGGGCGGCGGTGCGCCAACCGGGATGCCGATCTCGACGTCGACGCCGTCGGGTCCAAACGCGTGGTAGCGCCCGAATGGCGCGCCCGTCGGTGCGACGCCGCCGAGGGATCCGCCGATCAGGGGCAGGAAGCGGCCGAACAGGACGCCCATGTCGAACCCCGCCATCGGCATGCTGACGCGCGCGGCAACGGTCTGCTGAGGGGCGAGCTCCCGGAGCTCCATCTCGGTCATGGTCGGCCTCCGTTCGTCTGGCAGCTCCATCGGCAGTCAAGCGCCATGGATGGCCCGGCTCAGGCGCGCACCAGTGTCGCTAGAGCAGCTCGTGGTTGGCGGTGGCCGTCGGCAGCCCTTCGGCCGGCCTCGGCTCCTCGCCAGGACCGTATACCTGCCTGGGCGCGACGCCGCTGGCACCGTTCGCCTCGGCGGCGGCAACGCCCGGCTCGAGCACCGGCAGCTGCGCACCGACGGTCGCCTGGCCCTCGATCGCCCCGACGCCGTAGGGCACCCACTTGGCGGGGTCCTTGAGGCGATGCATCTCGTCCGTGCCGCGGGTGTGGACCTCCTCGAACCCCTTGGGCTCGATCCACATCCGCTTGCCGTCGAGCAGGCCCGTGATGCCCTCCTGGCCCGGCTCGGGGCGGGGGTTCTGGCAGTACTGGCAGTGCGCGCTGTCGTGCGGGGTGTACTCGGCCGGCTCCTCGTAGGTGGTGATGTAGCCCTCGTAGTTGCGGAGGATCACCTTGTGGTCCGAGTAGCTGACGAGGTAGTTCGGCATCACCGGGATCTTGCCGCCCCCACCCGGCGCGTCGACGATGAACTGGGGCACGGCGTAGCCGCTGGTGTGGCCCCGCAGGCCCTCGATGATCTCGAGGCCCTTGCCGACCGGCGTCCGGAAGTGCCCCGCACCCTCGACCAGGTCGCACTGGTAGATGTAGTAGGGCCGGACGCGGATCTCGACAAGGCGCTGGACGAGCTCGCGCTGGATGTGGACGCAGTCGTTGACGCCGGCGAGCAGCACCGACTGGTTGCCCAGCGGAATGCCGGCGCGGCTGAGGGTGTCGCAGGCGCGCGCGAGCTCGGGCGTGATCTCGTTGGGATGGTTGACGTGGATGTTCATCCACAGCGGGTGGTACTTGGCGAGCATCTCGCCCAGCTCCTCGTCGATCCGTTGCGGCAGGAACACCGGCACCCGGGACCCGATCCGGATGATCTCGACGTGGGGGATCTCGCGCAGGCCGCGGATCGCCGATTCGAGCAGCTTCGGGGCAAGGGTGAGGCCGTCGCCGCCCGAGATCAGCACGTCGCGGATCTGCGGCGTGCGGCGGATGTAGTCGAGCTGCGCCTCGTGCTCGCGGCGATTGAAGTTCTGGGTGGGGTCACCCACGATCCGGCTGCGGGTGCAGTAGCGGCAGTAGCTGGCGCACTGCGTCGTGATCAGCATCAGGACCCGGTCGGGGTAGCGGTGGACGAGGCCCGGGACCGGTGAGTGACGGTCCTCGGCGAGGCTGTCCTCCATCATCCCGGTGAAGCTGCGCAGCTCCCGCCCGAGCGGGATGATCTGGCGGCGAATCGGGTCTTCGGGATCCTTGGGGTCGATCAGGCTGATGAAGTAGGGCGTGACGTCGACCCGGAACTTGTCGGGGGCGGACAGGCCCTCGCGCTCCTCATCGGTGAGCTCGAGGATCTGCTCGATCTCGGCGAGCTCGTTGACCCGGTTGGACAGCTGCCAGCGCCAGTCGTTCCACTTCTCGTCGGGGACGTCGTCCCACATCGGGGCTCGGCGGCTGACCGCGGGCCTGCCGTCGGGGCCCAGGCGCCGGGCAGGGTCGCGCTGGTTCACGAACGGCGTCTCGGCGGACGCCGCCAGCGACCGCGGTTCGTGCTGCGCCTGCGCCTCCGACTCCATCCAGGTCCTCCGATGTGCTGTCGCGTCCTCGGCGGCACCCGACCGCCGCTCGATGCATAGATCTTATTCAGTATGAATGGACCGCGATCATACCCAAGGGCCCACGAAGCCGTCTACGAAGGTCCCGGACCAGCGCCACGGTTGGAGGGTCATTCGCGCGCTGCCCCGCGTTTGGATGCGTGCGACGCAGGAATCGGCGTCGGCTGGCACGCAGTGATGCGTGCCACGCACGGCGGGATGCCGAAATCGTCAGATTCGGCGCCGATGGTTGTTGCGACAATGCGCGGTGCGCACGAATCAGGGCGCCGCGACAAGAATCCATGCGTGCCACGCAAGGCGCGGAGGGAGCCCGGGCTGAGCTGACCGCCGGCCGCTGAGGCGAGCGACCGCGGCGCGTGACGACGCCGCCGATCAGTCGCCGATGACGCTCCAGGTAAGTCCCATCAGGATGAAGAAGCCCGAGAACATCCCGATCAGCGCGAGTCCGCCGTAGGGCGAGCTCGCCCCCTCGTGCGGCACGAGCTGGAGACCGATCCCGAACACCAGCGCCCACAGGACGAACAGGATCGAGAACAGCACCTTCGCGTTGGGGCCGGTGATGCGGCGCACCCAGCCCTGGCGGCCGCCCTCGGCCACCATCGCGGACTTCGCGAAGATGAAGATGAACGTGAACGCGATGCCGGCCGCGGCCAGCAGGATCACGAAGTTGTTCGGGAAGTTCTGGAACCAGATCGTGAAGATCGTCACGCGGGAGCCTCGGTCGGGGATGGCGGGTCGCGACGCTGGGCCAAGGCGCTTGGCCGATCGATCCTAGCAGAACGGGACTTCCGGTCGGCGGCGTCCATCCCGTGCCCCATGTAACATGCTACTCGTGGCACGCATGTTACGCCCCTCGCTCAGCTTCGACGCCCTGGGCCGGTTCGCGGTCCGCCGGCGCTGGTGGATCGTGGGTGCCTGGGCGGTGGTGCTCCTGGCGGCCATTCCTCTCGCTCCCCAGGCGCCGGCGGCGCTGTCGTCCGGCGGGTTCATCCTCGACGATCTCGAGTCGGCGCGCGCGAAGCGGCTGCTCCAGGACGAGCTGGGTGTCGAAGCTTCGGCGTTCGTGCTCGTCTACGCGTCCGACACGCTCACGGCCGGAACCCCCGAGTGGCAGGCGGCCGTCGAGGCGGCGACGCGCGACGTGCCGGGCGCGCCGCACGTGACCCGCGTCCTGTCCCATGTCCTCGTCCCGAGCCAGATCGCCGCGGACGGCCACACCGCCTACGACGTGGTGTTCCTCGATCTGCCGCCTGACGATTCGCCGGACGCCATCCCGGGCGTCCTGGAGCGCCTGCACCCGGTCCCGGGCCTGACGGTCATGACGGGCGGCGGCCCGGCCTTCTACGGCGATGTCCAGGCGGTGACCGAGTCCGACCTCCGCCGCTCGGAGCTGATCTCGCTGCCGCTGGCCGCCCTGGCGCTGATCCTCGTGTTCGGGTCGCTGGTCGCGGCCGGCGTGCCGCTGGCCGTCGGCGGCGCCGCGGTCCTCGTCGCCCTGGCGGGCATCTTCCTCGTCGCGACGCTGATCCCGATGAGCATCTTCGTGCTCAACCTCGCCACGTTGCTGGGCCTCGGACTGGGCGTCGACTACTCGCTGCTGATGACCAGCCGCTTCCGCGAGGAGCTGGCCCGTCGCGACGGGCCAGACCGCGTCGCCGACGCCGTCAGGGTCACGGTCGCCACGGCCGGCCGGGCCGTGTTCTTCTCGGGTCTGACGGTCCTGCTGGGCCTGCTGGGCCTCGTGCTGTTCGAGTTCATGATCCTCCGCTCGGTGGGGATCGCGGGCGCGATCGTCGTCGGCCTCGCCGTGGCCTCGGCACTGACCCTGCTGCCGGCGATCCTCGCGATCCTCGGGACACGGATCGACGCGCTCGCGGTTCGCGGGGTGACCGCCGACCCCGGCGCCGACGGTCCGTGGGCGAGGCTCGCCCGGCGTGTCATGCGCCACCCGGTCGCGGTCCTTGTGCCGACGCTGACGCTGCTGCTCGTGCTGGGCCTCCCGTTCCTGCACGTGCGCTTCAACGCCCCCGACTCCACGATCCTGCCGCCGTCGGTCCCGTCCCGCGAGGCCTACGACATCCTGGCCCGTGAGTTCGGCGAGGGTGCGTTCGCGCCGCTCGCCCTCGCGATCCGCACCACCGGAGACGCCACCTCGCCCGACAACATCGCAGCGCTGTACGCCTACTCGCGGCGCCTGGCGGCGGATCCGCGGGTCACGCGGGTGGCCGGCCTCGTCGACCTCGATCCGCGGCTGACGCTGCCCCAGTACCAGCTTCTCTACGGATCGCCCGGCGGTCCGCCCGATCGGTTCGTCGCGACCGCGCTCGCCGCGACGACGAAGGGCGACCTGACCGCGTTCACGGTCTACACGCCCTATGGCCCCAACCGCGACGAAGGGCGAGCGCTCGTCCACGAGCTGCGCGATCCGTCGAGCGCACTGGCACCGCCCCCGGGCGTCCAGGTCCTGGTCGGCGGCGGCGCCGCGGACGTGGACGACGTCGTGTCCCGCGTGTGGGCCGACTTCCCGCGCACGGCGGCGTTCATCGTCGTCACGACGTTCATCGTCCTGTTCGCCCTGCTGCGCTCGGTCGTGCTGCCGGTCAAGGCCCTGGTGATGAACACGCTGTCGATCGTGGCCAGCTTCGGCGCCCTGGTCTGGATCTTCCAGGACGGCAACCTGTCGTCGCTGCTCGGGTTCCAGCCGCTGGGGTTCGTGGAGACCACCCAGCCGGTGATCCTGTTCTGCGTCCTGTTCGGGCTGTCGATGGACTACGAGGTGTTCCTGCTGTCGCGCATGAAGGAGACGTGGGACCGGACGCACGACAACACCGAGGCCGTCGCCCGCGGCCTCGAGCGGAGCGGCCGGATCGTGTCGTCGGCGGCGCTGGTCGTGATCGTCGTGGCCAGCTCGTTCGCGTTCGCCGACATGGTCCTGATCAAGGCCCTGGGCATCGGCATCGCGATCGCCGTCGCCCTCGACGCCACCGTGGTCCGGGCGCTGCTGGTGCCGGCGACCATGCGCCTGCTCGGCCATTGGAACTGGTGGATGCCCGCGCGGCTCGACCGGGCGATCGGCCGGATCCTGCCACGGTCCGAGGCCGAGGCAGAGGCGGCCGCGCGATGAGGCGCGCACCGACGTTCCTGGTGGTCGCGGCCATCGCCGTCGTGGTCACCGGCTGCGGCGGGCCGGTGCTCGCCAACCCGCCCGCTCCCCACCCGGTCGTGACCCCGGCCCCGACCTCGTCCCCGCGCCCCGCCGACCCGGTGCCGGTCGTGCTGCCCCGCGACGACGCGCCGCACGACCGCCTGACCGAGTGGTGGTACGACACGGGCCACCTGCGCGCCGCGGACGGCCGGCGCTTCGGGTTCGAGCTCGTGGTGTTCCGCGCCGAGCGTGGCGGCTTCCCTGTGTCGTGGGCCTCCCACCTCGCCCTGACCGACGAGACCGGGCAGCGTTTCCACTACGCCCAGCGGAGCGAGATCGGGCCCCAGGTCGACCGACTGCAGCCAGGGACCGAGGGGCCGCCGGCGTTCTCGTTCGCGGTCGACGGCGGTGGCGTGACGCCCTGGACGATGGCCGGCGGCGACGGACGGGACGAGCTGCACGCCGCGGCCACCGGCGACGAGGTGGGCGGGGACCCGATCGGCGGCTTCGGCCTCGACCTGCGGCTCACCGCCCGCAAGCCGCCCGTCCTCCACGACGGCGATGGCTGGATCGACTTCGGGCCGGCCGGCGGCTCGTACTACTACTCGCGGACCGACATGGCCGCGACGGGGACCGTGACCCTGGGCGACGAGACCCTGGCGGTGGAAGGCGACGCGTGGTTCGATCACCAGTGGGGCGACTTCATCTCGGTCGGCGGCGGGGGATGGGACTGGTTCGCGGTCAACCTCGACGATGGCACGGACCTCACCCTGTCCCTCGTGCGCGCGGCCGACGGGTCCTACCCGCTGGTCTACGGCACGCTCGTCGATGCGGCCGGGCAGGCGACCCACCTCGACGGCGATGCCTTCACGGTCGACGTCACGGACCACTGGACGAGCCCGGCGACGGGCGCAACCTATCCCGCCGGCTGGCGGGTGCGGATCCCGTCGGAGCAGCTCGAGATCGGGCTGCGCCCCACGGTCGCGCAGCAGGAGCTCGACACCCGAGCGTCGACGGGGGTCGTGTACTGGGAGGGCTCGCAGACCGTGACGGCGACCCGCGACGGGCGCACGCTCGGCGGCCAGGCCTACGTCGAGCTCACCGGCTACGCGAACCCGTAGTCGTCGGCGGAGTCACCGCCACTCGGCGCCATCCGGATAGCGGAACGCTGCCAACGACTCGGGTCGCACCTGGGCGGAATAGCCGGGCGCCGAGGGCAGGACGTACGCGCCCCGCTCGATGACCACCGGATCGAGGAAGTGCTCGTGGAGGTGGTCCACGTACTCGACCATCCGCCCCTCGAGCGACCCGCTCACGGCGATGTAGTCGAAGGCGGCGAGATGCTGGACCAGCTCGCACAGCCCGACGCCGCCGGCGTGCGGGCACACCGGGACGCCGAACCTCGCCGCCAGCAGCAGGACGGCGACGACCTCGTTGACGCCGCCCAGCCGGCAGGCGTCGATCTGGCACACGTCCATCGCGCCGGCCGCGAGGAACTGCTTGAACATGATCCGGTTCTGGACGTGCTCGCCGGTCGCGACGCGGATCGGCGCGACGGCTCGCGCGATCGCCGCGTGGCCCAGCACGTCGTCGGGGCTCGTGGGCTCCTCGATCCAGTACGGGTCGAACGGGCGCAGCCGCTCCATCCACTCGATCGCCGTCCCGACGTCCCAGCGCTGGTTGGCGTCCACCGCGAGCATCCGGTCGGGCCCCAGCACCTCGCGCAGGATCGTCGCCCGCCGGATGTCGTCCTCGACGTCGGCGCCCACCTTCATCTTGAATCGCGTCCAGCCATCGGCGAGCGCCTCGTGGGCGAGCCGGCGGACCTTCGCATCGTCGTACCCGAGCCAGCCCACGGAGGTCGTGTAAGCCGGATAGCCGTCGGCCAGCAGCTCGGCCGTCCGGGCGTCGCGCCCCGGGACGGCCGCCTCGAGGAGCGCGAGCGCCTGGTCCGGCGTGAGGGCGTCGGTGAGATAGCGGAAGTCGACGAGCGAGACGATCTCGCGGGGCGTCATGTCCGCGAGCAGCCGCCACACGGGCTTGCCGGCCCGCTTCGCGACCAGGTCCCAGACCGCGTTGACCACGGCCGCCGTGGCGAGGTGGATCGCTCCCTTCTCGGGCCCGATCCAGCGCAGCTGGCTGTCGCCGACGATCGCCCGCCAGAACGCACCGAGGTCAGCCTCGGTCGCCTCGACGTCGAGCCCGACGACCAGCGGCCGGAGCGCCTCGACCGCGGCGACGACGACCTCGGTGCCGCGCCCGATGGTGAACGTCAGGCCATGCCCTTCGAGCCCATCGCCGGCATCGGTGCGCAGGATCACGTACGCGGCGGAATAGTCCGGGTCGGGGTTCATCGCATCGGACCCGTCGAGCGTGCGCGACGTCGGAAAGCGGAGGTCCACGACCTCCAGGCTCGAGATCCGGCTCACGCGCTCACCCCTTGAGGGCCCCGACCAGCAGGCCGCGCGTGATGTAGCGCTCGAGCAGGATCGCCATCACCACCACCGGCGCGATCATGATCAGGATCAGCACGGACATCGCCCACCACTGTGGGCCACGGGTGGCGTTCTGGGCGGCGACCTGGAGCGGCATCGTCTGCGCGTTGGCGGACGTGAGCACGAGCGCGATCAGGAACTCGTTCCAGGCGAAGATCAGGACGATCAGGAACGTGGCGACGAGGCCGGGCACCGAGATCGGCAGCACGATCGAGCGCACGATCCGGTACACGGACGCCCCGTCGACTGCCGCCGACTCCTCGAGCTCGCGCGGCAGGGACGCGAAGTAGTCGCGCATCAGCCACACCACGATCGGGATGTTGGTGGCGACGTAGGTGACGATCAGCGCCGCGAGGCTGTCAAGCAGGCCGACCTGCTGGAACAGGACATACAGGGGCACGGCGATCGCGATCGGGGGCAGGATGCGTTGCGAGATGAGCCAGAACGCGATGTCGCTGTTGGCGAGCGCCCAGGTCGACCGCCGGCCGATCGTCTGGGCGAGGATCACGAACACGGCGGCGGCCGCGGCGAACATGAGCGCGGGCGGGCCTCCCAGGAGCATCCCGACGAACGCGATCGCGCCGCTGAACAGGAACAGCCCGATGAGGGCCACCTTTGGCCGGTAGGTGAACCGGACCAGCGCATAGGCCGTGCACGACCCCAGGATCAGCGCGATCGTCGCGCTCGCCAGGCCGACGATGACGGTGTTCACGTACGGCCGGAGCGTGTCGTTGCCGAGCTCGACCAGGATGTAGCGCCACGCGTCGAGGGTCGGGATGAAGTCGACGAACGGGACGTAGAAGGGGCCCTTGTCGACCTGGTAGGGCGTCTTGAACGAGGTGACGATCAGCCAGTAGATCGGGAACAGGACGACGAACGTCCAGCCCAACAGCAGCAGGAACGCGACGAACTTGGCCGGCGGCGACAGGTCCGAGGTGGACTTGCGGCGGAACGGGTTCGTCATACGACCGTCGTCACCCGGCGCCGCACGAAGCTCACGTACAGCGTCGCGACCACCGTGACCAGGATGAGCAGCAGGTACGCCACCGCCGCGCTGCGCCCGAGGTTGAGGGTGTTCCAGTCGATCCACGCCTGGAGCGTCATCGACTGGGTCGCCGTGCCGGGCCCGCCGCCCAGCAGGATGTTGGGCATGTCGATGATCTTGAAGCCCTCGATGAGCCGGATCAGGACGATCGTGGTCGTGACCGGCAGCAGCGCCGGCACCGTGATGTGCAGGAACGACTGCCAGCGGTTGGCGCCGTCGACGAGCGCGGCCTCATTGACCTCCTGGTCGAGGCCCTCGAGCGCCGCGAGCAGGACGATGAACACGAACGGGGTCCACTGCCACGTGTCGCCAATGATCACGGCCGCACGGGCCAGCCACGGATCGGTGACCCAGGTGAAGTTGCGCAGCCCGAGCTGGACCCAGATCGGCTCGAGCGGCCCCTTCGACGTGTCGGTCATCATCAGGAACATGTAGCCCACGCCAACGGGCGTGATGGTGAGCGGGATCAGGAACACGACCCGGAAGAAGCGCCGCCAGGGCACCTGCTGGACGGCCAGCAGCGCGAGCCCCAGGCCCAGCGTGACCTGCAGCGCGATCCCGGCGAACACGAAGATCAGGGTGACGATCAGCGATCCCGGCCGCCCGCCATCGCTGAACAGCGCCTGGACGCCGGTGTACACCGCGCCGACGAGCAGGACGCCCGCGATCAGGCGCAGGACGAGCCCGAAGGTCCCGGTCTTGCCGCCGCGCACCGATCGCGTCCAGGCGATCGTGACCAGCACGATCGTGGACCCGACGATCAGCCAGCCGAGTGGGTTGGGCGACTTGAGCACGCCCAGGAAGTGGCTGCGCTCGAGACCGAACAGCAGCTGCTGGTAGTTGGCGAACCCGATGAACTTGAGCTCGACGCCGCCCTGGTTGAACGCCAGTCGCGACAGCGAGATCGCGACCGAGGCGATGAGCGGGAACAGCGACAGGCACAGGACGACGATGACGGTGGGCCAGATGAACAGCCATCTGGCCGCGCCGTCGGAACGCAACGCGCCGAGCGTCGTGGACGCCCGGCGCGTGGCGCGATCGATCGAGCTAGCGCTGGACGCCAAGGCTCGCGACGTACGCGGCCAGCTGCTGGTCCTTGCCGACCTCGTCCGTGATGGCATTCCAGCCATCGGCGATGGCCTGCTCGGCCCCTGCCTCGTCGAGCTCGCCGGCCAGGTACTGGGCAACGGCGGTGTCGAGGACGTCCTGCTGGTAGCGCTTCGTCTGCGGGATCCGCATGTCGAGCACCATGTTCTTGTTCTCGAGACTGGCCTTGATGGCGCCCAGGTAGTTCGTCGCCGCGGCCTCGCTGAGGCCGGCGTCGATCCAGGGCTGGATGTTGCTGAACTGGGACGTCCGGTACGGGTTGTAGCCCGTCTTGCCCAGCGTCACGTCGACGCCCGAGATCGCGGGCGAGCTCATGTACGAAAGGAAGTCGTAGACCGCATCCTGGTTGGCCGCCGGGGCGGCCGCGTTGACCGCGCCCGACCAGCCGCCGAACGACGCGAACGGGGCGTAGTTGACGCCGTCGACCGCATCGGGGCATGTCGTGGCGTCGCACGGGACGAGCTTGCCGCTGGCGCGGTCAAGGACCTGCGTCCAGCCAGGGGTGATTGTGGCGCCGGTCTTGTCCTGCGCGTAGGTGCCCGGCGCCAGGGTGCCGATGTCGCCCCAGTCCATGGTCAGCGCGCAGCGTCCCGTCGTGAACAGGCCACGAGTCCCACCGACGTCCATGTTCAGCTCGTCGGGCGGGCCGAATTCGGCGGTCTTCTTGTACGTCTGCAGGGCCTTGGTCATGGCCTCGTTGGAGCCCAGCAGCGGGTTCATGCTGGTCGTATCGAAGAACGCGCCGTCGCCGGTGCCCTTGCCCTGGAGCAGGCCGGCCGCGATGGAGATGATCCACCAGTAGCTCTGGGCGCCCTTCTTCTTGGCGATGCAGGAGCCGTAGTCGGGCTCGCCGTCGCCGTTGAGGTCCGTGCCGTTGTACTTCTGGGCGATCGTGAGGTAGTCGTCCCAGGTCTTGGGGGGAGCGACGCCGTCCTTCTCCAGGATGTCGCTCCGGTAGTAGACCATGTGGAAGTCGCCGTCGAGCGGGATCGTGTAGACCTTGCCGTTGTAGGTGGCGTTGAAGTCACGGAAGAACGGCCCGATGTCCTGCCAATCCAGCTGCTGGTCGTTGGTGACACGGTCCGTGAGGTCGGCCAGGTAGCCAGGGCCTACGAAGTCGCCCAGCCACTGCGGATCGAACACGTAGGCGTCGAACGAGTTCGTCTTGGTCGACGCGTCGAGCAGGGCCTTGTCATAGATGGTCTGGAAGCCGGTGGCGATCACGTTCACGTGGCCGCCGGTGAGGCACTCCCAGTCCGGAGCGCGCCGCTGGAGCGGCTCCGCGACCTGGGGCCCGTTGAAGGTCAGGATGTTGACGTTGGCGCCCTTGAACTTGCCGTCCGTGGCGCACGCCTGCTGAGAGGCCGCCGCCTCGGATGGTGCGGCGCCCGAGGCCGCTTCGGACGGTGCGGCGACGGACGCCGGCGGGGCCGCCGTCGCCGGTGTGGATGCGGCGGGCGCCGTGGTCGGGGATTGTCCGCTACAGCCCGCCAGGACGAGAACCAAGCCGACCGCGGGCGCGATCGATCTGAACCGCGACACGCACTTCCTCCTCTTGACCCCCGCGCGATTCGTCCAGCATACTGAACGCCCGGCGGTAGGTTGAACAGTATGGGGACCGCCGACGCCGCAAGTCAATATGTTGTACGCGGTCCATCCTGCTGGCCGGCCCGCGCAGTCGCCGCGAGCGCCCGGCCCGCGGGAACGGAGCCGCACGATGAGCAACCAGACGGTCGAACGCGGAGCCGAGGCGGAGTCCCTGGCGCCTGCCGTGACCCGCGCCGCGCTGATCCTCGACGTCATGGCCGAGTCCGCGTCGGACGCCGTCGGGCCCAGCGAGCTCGCCCGCCGGCTCGGCCTGCCGAAGTCATCCATCGCCAACATCTGCGGCGCCCTTGCGGACGCGGGGCTCGTCCGGCGGATCGGGACAGGTTTCTCGCTGGGCCGCCGCCTGGCAGAGCTCGGCGGGGCGTATCTCGCGTCAGTCGACCAGGTCCAGGAGTTCTACGAGGTCGCTCGCCAGCTCCCCGCGGCGTCCGAGGAAACGGTCCAGTTCGCGGTGCTCGATGGGCTCGAGGTGACGTATCTCGCCCGCCACGATGGCCGCCAGCCGGTGCGCCTGAGCTCGGGCATCGGCCGCCGGCTGCCGGCCTTCTCGACGGCGACCGGCAAGGCCGCCCTCGCCTCGCTGCCCGACGACGAGCTCGACCGGCGGCTGGCCGGACTGACCAGCCTGCCGCAGCCGGCCGCGAAGTCCCACGCGTCGGTCGAATTGCTGCGCGAGGACCTCGACCAGATCCGCCGGCGCGGGTACGCGATCGACGACGAGGAGACGATGGAAGGCGTCGTGTGCTATGGGACGATGATCCCGTCGCGCCAGCCCGGCGAGGGCCCGTGCGCCGCGAGCATCACCCTGCTCAAGGTCAGCGCCACGCCGGAGCGGATGAAGCCCCTGCTCAGGGATCTTCGGCAGCTCGCCAGCGAGCTGTCCGACCCGCTCCATCGCACCTGACCGCTGTCCTGCGGCGCCGTGGCGCGCGCGATCAGAGCGTCTGGTTCGCCACCGCGAGGTTCCGCTCCGTCACCGCGAGCAGCTGGGCGGCCTGGGCGCCGTCGAGCCGGCCGCACACCCGGTCCCAGTGGATCGCGACGTCATCGCCCGGCAGCAGGACGTCGCCGAATCCCTCGCCGTCGGTGGGTGCGAGTCGTTCGCGCCGTGGCGCGCCCAAGCCGAGCGCGCCGTCGCGCAGCTCGAGCGGCGGCAGCTCGACCTCCAGGCCGCCCTCGCTACTTGCCACGATCCGGCCGGGCCGGACGAGGCAGCGCTCGAGCACGCCGACCAGGTCAGCCGGCAAGCCGCCGCGGATCATCCCGATCCGCGGCAGGACCTCGAGGACGTGGAAGCTGTGGTGGACGACCGATGTCGAGCCGGCCTTCTGGGCGAGCCAGGGCCAATCGGCCGCGGACGCGCGGGGCTTGAAGCGCTGGGTGAGGTCGTCGTGCCTGGCCCGCGGGCCGACCTCGCGCAGCAGCCCGTTGCCCAGCCAATACGCCTCGACGACGCACGGGTCGAGGGGATCGGCGACGTCGTTCTCGGCCGCGATGAGCTCGAGGTACGGCCACGCGCCTTCGAACCCCTGGGCGATCCGCCGCAGCTCCGGATCCGGACGGCCGCTGCGGACCCGCTCCGGCAGGGTGCCGCCGGCCTCCGGACCGCACAGACCGAGCCGGTTCGGCGGAAACGCGAAGCGGGCGAACAGCAGCGGACCGGGCAACGACGTGCCGAGCATCCCCGAGCGCTCCGGGACGACGATGGGATCGGTCACGCGGGCGCCCCGGCCGAACGGGAGCGTGCCCCCGACCAGACGGCCATCGCGATCGCCACCGCGAGCAGGACGAGGCCGGTCTCGGTGGCCGGCGCCGGCAGCTGGCCGGTGCGCAGCGACGCGAGCAGGGCGGTGATGATCGCGCCGCCGACCAGGACGGTCGTGACGAGGCTGGCCGGGGCGCGCTGGAGCGCCGCATACCAGGTGCCCACGTAGCCGATCAGCAGCAGGCCCGTCGCGGCGACGATTGCCCACTGCTCGACCGTGAACGCGGCGATCGCCCCGACCCGGCCGGTGACCACCAGGAAGCCGATGATCAGCAGCGCGCCGAGGGCCATCCGCGATGTGGCGGCGAGCCGGACGCTGACGCCTTCGCTGCCCAGCAGCCGCCGCGCGATCACGACCTCGACCGCCCACAGCAGCGTCGCCACGAGGATCATCAGCTCAGCGGGTCCGGCGCCGGGGGTGCCGGCGGGACCGACGAGGACGACGGCCGCGAACAGGACAGCGAGGGCGACGAGCTGGGCGACCCCGAGCCGCTCCCCCAGGAACACCATCGCGAGGGCGGCGACCCAGATGAACAGGGTCTTGTGGATGAACGCGGCGCCCGGTCCGGTTGCCTCGGCGAGCCCGCTGAAGAACAGGATGAACGGGATGCTGCCGCCAATGACGGCGAGCGCAACGAGGCCACTCACCCGTCGCCGGTCGAGGGCACGGACCTCGGCCATGCCGCCGGTCGCGAGCAGGACGACCAGCAGCGCGATGCCGACCAGCGCGTTGCGGGCGCCCGTCAGGGCGACGGGATCCGGGAAGGACTTGACAACGAGTCCGTTGACGAAGATCGAGATACCGGAGATGACGGCCGTCCCGGCCGCGAGCCCGATGCCCCACCCGGTCGTGCGAGGGATCCTCATGATGTGCCTCCGTTGGTCGTGATCAGGTCGTCGAGAGCGGCGCGGTCCTCCGGGGTGACGCGCCCGAGCACCGCGCCGAGGCCGACAAGCACGAGCTCGCCGGGGACGAGGTCGGGAACCGTGAGCGAGATGGCGTTGCGACGGATGCCGTCGAGGTCGACGACGGCCACGCCGTCCTCCACGGCCAGCACCACGCCGACGCTCGTGCGGCACATGTCAGACCGCCTCCGCCGCCGGCGCGGCCGGCCGTCGCGGGGCGCCGGGCACCAGGTCGGCGAGCTCGTGGGCGATCGCCTCGCCGAAGCCCGGGATCGCTGCACGCGCGACCGGCGACAGGGGCGCGCCGTAGCCGAACGCGTCGCCTCCGAGGCCGATGAACGATCCCTCGACGGGGCAGTCGCGGAGGATCCCGGCCAGCCCCACGACGAGGTGGATAGGCAGCTGGTGCGATGAGCGCGGCGTGAATCCCGGCCGATCCCCGAGCTCGCCGAGCGGCAGGCGGACGATCCGACCCGGCTCGACGCCCGCGACCGCGTCGACGATCAGGCACACCGCGTCGGGCCCCAGGTCGACCAGGTCCTCGACGCGCAGCTCCGTCGAGCGACGGATGTCGAGCGCGAGCCGCAGCCCGGCCGGCAGGGACGGGAGCAGCGCCGCGACGGCGATCGGGGCCGCGCCGTCGTCGCCGCGGTCGGCGTTGCCGCACACGATGACCCGGACCGCCGCGTCGCTGACCTGCGCGCTCGTCATTGCCCGCGCTCCAGGGTCAGGTCGAGGAAGTGCGTCGCGCACGAGATGCACGGGTCGTAGCTGCGGATCAGCATCTCGAGCCGGTGCGTGGCGACATCGTGGGGCTGATCCAGGATCGACGGCGCGAAGGTCGCGAGGTCCGCCTCGATCGCCGCCTGGTTCTGGCTCGTCGGCGGCACGATCGTCGCGCTGGCGACCAGGCCCCGCTCGTCGAGCTCGTAGTGATGGAACAGCAGGCCGCGCGGTGCCTCGGTCGCCCATGAGGCGGTGCCCGGCCCCGGCGTCCATGGCTCGCTCGCGCGATCGGGCGGTGCGTAGCCGTCGAGGACCTCGATCGCCTCGACGACGGCCTGGACGAGCTCGACGGCGCGGGCGGCGATGCTCCAGTTCGGATTGCGGGCGATCTCGCCGGCGAGGCCGATCCGATCGAGGGCGGCGCGGGCCTCAGGATGCAGGCGGTCGCCCGTGAGCGTGATCCGCGCGGCCGGCCCCAGCAGGTACGGGACGCGGTCGGCCATGCGCGCCTGCAGCGCGTGCGACCACGGAACCTGCTCCTCGGCGAACGCGGCCTCCCAGTCGGTCAGGGCGAGGTCGAGGCCGTCGGACGAGACGATCCGGCCCTCGTTGAACGGGTACTCGGCCGGATGCCGGATCGCGACGAATCGCTCGGACCGCTCGAAGTCCGGTGCGCTGAAGCCTGCCACCCAGTCGACGGTGGCGAGCGCCTGATCGAGTGCGCGGTCGAGATCGGGCCGCAGGGCCTCGAGCTCGACGCGGCCCGGGACTCTCGAGAACCCGCCGACCCGGACGCTGACCGGGTGGATCGGCCGGCCGCCGAGGATCGACACGATCCGGTTGCCCGTCTTCTTGAGCGCGAGCCCCCGCTCGACGGCGGACCGGTCGAGCGCCGCGAGCTCCACGGCGTTCGCGCAGCCGAGGAAATCCGGGGCGTGGAGGAGGTAGACGTGGAGCGCGTGACTCTCGATCCATTCGCCGCAATAGAGCAGGCGCCGAAGGGCACGCACGGCGGGATCGATCTGCACGCCCGCAAGGTGCTCGAACGCGTGGACCGCGGACATCTGGTACGCGATCGGGCAGATGCCGCAGATCCGCGCGACGATGTCGAGGACCTCGTCGGGCGTCCGTCCGACCACGAGCTGCTCGAAGTAGCGCGGCGCTTCGAAGATCGCGAGCTGCGACTCGACCACCTCGCCGTCGCGGACGACCAGTCGCAGCGAGCCCTCACCCTCGACGCGGGTCAGGCCGGCGACCTCGAACCGCTGTTCGCCGTTGACGACAGGGGTGCCGTGCATCAGTCGTCCTCCGAGGGTTTCGTCGCGACGGGTGGGCCGCCGAGCGCGTCGATCACGTCGCGGAACGGCTTGGCGTAGGCCGTGAACCCGGCGAACAGGCGCGCGGTGTCGGCGTCGGACCGCCCGTCACGACCGAACCACTGCGCGAGGCTCGTCGCGTTCGCCTTCTCCTTCGGCCCGAAGCAGCCGTAGCAACCGCGCGCGAAGGCGGGGCACAGGGCGCCGCAGCCGGTGTGCGTCACCGGCCCCAGGCAGGACCCGACGCCGGTCACGAGGACGCACACGATGCCCCGACGCTTGCATTCGAGGCACACGGCCTCGTCGGGGAGCTGTGGCCGGCGACCGACGACGAGCGAGGTCAGGAGCTCGAGCAGCTGGCCCGGATCGATCGGGCACCCACGCAGCTCGGCGTCGACCGCGACGAAGTCCGAGATCGGCGTCGCGGTCGCGAGCGACTCCACGTACTCGGGGTGGGCGTAGACCGCCGCGCGGTATGCGTCGTGGTCGGCCCAGTTGCGAAGGGCCTGGATGCCGCCCGCGGTGGCACACGCCCCGATCGTCACCAGCAACGGCGTCTCGCGCCGGATGCGGACGATGTCCTCGACCTGTTCCGGGGTGCTGACCGATCCCTCGACGAGGACGATGTCGTACGGCCCGGCGGAGCGGTAGTCGGACGCCTCCGCAAACTCGACCAGGTCGAACCGCCCCAGGACGTCGAGGAGGTGGTCCTCGAGGTCGAGCAGCGTCAGCTGGCACCCGTCGCAGGACGCCATCTTCATGATCCCCAGCCGCGGCCGGGGTGCGATCGAGGCTCGAACGACGCCGCTCATCACAGCCCCTCCCGTCCGAAGGCCGGGCCGAGCTCGGCCAGCGAGAACACCGGTCCGTCCCGGCACACGAACGCCTTGCCGAGCTGGCAGTGGCCGCACAGGCCGACGCCACACTCCATGTGCCGCTCGAGCGTCACGTAGATCTGGTCGTCGACCATCCCGCGCTCCCGCAGGACGTCGACCGTGGCCTCCATCATCCGTTCGGGACCGCAGATGAACGCGGTCGCGGTCCTCCCGTCCCAGGTCGCCCGGTCGAACAGCTCGGTCACGACCCCGACGCGGCCGAGCCACTCGGGGCCGGCGCGGTCGACGGTCTGGCCGACATCGAGGTCGGCGCGGCCCTCGAGCCTCGAGAGCTCGTCGACGAACAGGCGGTCGCCGGGCGTCCGCGCGCCGTACAGGAGGCGCACGATCCCGAACCGGTCGCGGTCGGCGAGCACCGCGTCGATCAGCGGGCGCAGGGGGGCCAGGCCGATGCCCCCGGTGATGATGACCACGTCCCGGCCGTCGGCGGCCTCGACCGGCCAGCCGCGACCCAGCGGGCCACGGACGCCCACGCGAGTCGCCGCGCCGGAGGCCGCACAGCGCCCGCGTCGCGGCGCCGGCCGCACGGATCGTCAGCTCGAAGCCGTCGGGCAGGAACCGCGACACGGAGATCGGGGCCGCCGAGAACGCCGGCAGCGCGGCCATGACGAACTGGCCGGGGCGACCGGCGAGGAGCGCCGGATCGTCGACCTCGAGGCGGAGGGTCACGACATCGTGGGTCTCGCGGCGACGTTCCACGACGAAGGCGCGGGCGTAGGTCGGCGCCTGGGTGTCGATGACCGGCAACGGTCGGGCCGGCGGGCGTGCGGCCGGCGCCGGGGCGGCGGCGATGGCGGGCGGCACGGCGGTGGTCGTAGACAGCAGCACGGGCGGCGGCGCCACGGCCAGGAGCTCGTCGCGGACGTCGATGCCGACGGGGCACCAGGTGATGCACCGCCCGCAGCCGACGCAGCCCGACATCCCGAACTGGTCCCACCACGTTCCGAACTTGTGGGTCAGCCACTGCCGGTAGCGATCCTGCGTGCGGGGCCGGAAGTTGCCACCGGCGACCTTGGCGAAGCCGGACGTGAAGCAGCTGTCCCAGGTGCGCTCGGCGATCGACTCCACGCCGTCGAGGTCGGACACCTGGGTGACGCTGGTGCAGAAGCAGGTTGGGCACACGAGCGTGCAGTTCGCGCACGACAGGCATCGCTCTGCGATCTCTGCCCACTGGGGGCTGTCGGCCGCCGCGATCAGGCGCGCCGGCAGGCCCGCGGTGGGAACGGGATCGCCGATCCGCTCGCGGGCCGCAGCGACGGCGACCCGGGCGTCCGACTGCTGCGCTTCACTTGCCTCCGGCAGTGCCAGCTGGGCGAGCAGATCCTCGCCCGCGGCGGTCCCCGAGCGGACGACGAATCCGTCGTCGAGCTCCGTCAGCGCGAGGTCGAACCCGCTGGTCACCTCGGGCCCCGTCTTCATCGAGGTGCAGAAGCAGGTGCTCGCCGGCGCTTCACACTCGACGGCGATCACGATCGCCGCGCCCCGCCGCGCCACGTAGTCGCGATCGACGGCCGGACCCGCCGCCAGCACGGCGTCCTGCGTCCGGAGCGCCGCGATCTCACAGGCTCGAACGCCTAGGAACGCGAGGCGAGGAGGTTCGGGGATGGCGTCCTCGAACGTGACCTGCCCCTCTCGGCGGCGACCGATCGTCAACGGCACGCGGGCCGGGAACGTCTGCAGCTTCGGTGACGTCGGGCCGACCGCGAAGTCGAACAGCCGGTCGGTGCCGGTTCGCTCCAGCCGGTACGACCCGGGCGCCTCGGTCGCGGTCCAGCCGGCCGGCAGGTCACGCACGTCCGAGATGTCGCCGGACACGATGGCGCCGTCGCGCACGACCGGGCCGACGATCCGGCGGCCGTCGGCATGAAGAGCATCGAGCAGCCGGCCGAACTCGGTGCGCGGCAGGAACGCCGGGACGCGGGTCGCGGTCACCACGGCTCGTCTCCGTGCTGCGCGAACAGGTCGAGCAGCTGCATCCGCGTGCCGTTGAGGCGGTGGGCGACCGCCTCCAGCAGCGAGCGATAGACCGCAGCCGCGAGGGCCGGGTCGGCGTCCAGCTGCGTTCGCAGTGCCTCGCCGTCGAGCAGCAGCAGCTCGGTCGGAACCAGGGCGACGGCCGTGGACGTCGCGCGGTGCGGCGGGACGACCGCCGACCAGCCAACGATGTTGCCGGGCTCCGCGGTCAGGACCGTTGTCGGGCCGCGCTCGGGCACGCGCAGGCGCAGGGCGACGCGACCGCTCACCACGATGCCGAGCGCCGACGTCGGATCGCCCTCGCGCAGGATCTCGGCGCCGGCGGCATAGGTGGCGCTCCGGACGTGGGGCTCCAGCCTGGTGATGGCATCGTCGGGCAGCCTTGCCCCGAACCAGGTGTCGCGAAGCGAGACGGTGCCGGACGCGCGGGCCATGGTCGACCTCCTTGCGTCCTCACCGTACGAAAGCGCGCCCCTTGGTCCTCGTGCCGTTGGGCCTGAAGGAAGGGCCAGACGACAGGTCCGAACGGACGTCGCACGTTCCCGCGGCGGCGGCCCGGCGGGCCGCGCTGCCGCGGGTCAGTCGACCCGGAGGTCGTACACCTCGGCCGCGGTGCCGCCCATCACCGCCGCCTGCTCCTCCGCAGACAGGCCCGCCAGCAGGGCGCGCGCGGTGTCGACGACGCGCTGGTACGACGCCGCGAGCAGCGACACCGGCCAGTCCGAGCCGAACAGCAGCCGCGAGGGCCCGAAGGTGTCGAGCGCGCGGCCGACGAATGGCGCGAGGTCATCCGCAGTCCAGCTCGACCAGTCGGCCTCGGTGACCAGGCCCGATAGCTTGCAGCTCACGTTGGGCAGCGCCCCGAAGGGCTCCAGGAGCTCGGCCCACGGCGACATCGCCCCGTCGCGGATCGGGGGCTTGGCGAGATGGTCGATGACGAAGCGCAGGTCCGGCAGCTCGCGGACCGTCTCGAGTGCCGCGGGCAGCTCGCGCGATCGCACGAGCAGGTCGTAGGGCAGTCCGGCCTGTTCGACCGCGGCCAGGCCGCGGCGGACGTCCGAGCGGCGCAGCCAGTCCGGGTCGTCCTCGTCGTGGACCTGGTGGCGAATCCCGACCAGCCGATCGCCGCCTGGCGCCGCCTCGAGCGCGGCGATGTCGTCCGCGACGCCCGGGCTCGTGAGGTCGGTCCACGCGATGACGCCGGCGATGCGCGGCGTGGTCTCGGCCGTCGTGAGGAACTCGCGGCTCTCGGCCGACGACGAGACCGTCTGGACGAGGATGCTGGCATCGATGCCGGCCGCATCGAGCAACGGGATCAGGTCCTCGACGCCGAACCGGCGCCGAATCGGGTCCAGTGCAGGCGTCATCCAGGGGTAGACGGCCCGCGCCGGATCCCACAGGTGGTGGTGGGCGTCGATGACGGGGGTGGTCATGCCGGCACCGGCGCGTCGGCAGCGATGAGGCCGGACCCCCGGAGGTCGTCCCACAGCGCTGCCGGGATCGGCAGCCGGAGCATGGTCGGGTACTCGTCGAGGTGGGCGGGCGTCCGCACGCCCGCGATGAGCCCGGCGATGGCCGGGTGGGCGAGCGGGAACTGCATTGCGGCCGCCTTGACCGGGACGCCGTGACGTTGGCAGGCCGCCCGCAGCTCGCGGGCTCGCTCGATGACGTCGGCCGGCGCCGGGCTGTAGTTGAACGCGGAGCCGGGCCGAGGATCGGCGAGCACGCCGCTGTTCATCACGCCCGCCGCGAGCACGGCGACGCCGCGTTCGACGCAGGCCGGCAACAGGTCCGCGAGCGCTTCTTGGTCGAGCAGCGTGTAGCGGCCGGCGAGCAGGATGGCGTCGATGTCGGTCTCACGCACGAACCGCGCCAGCATCGGGGCCTGGTTCATGCCGACCCCGATCGCCGCGACGACGCCCGCCTCACGCAACCGGTGCAGCTCCGGGTACGCGCCCTCGATCGCCGCCTGCCAGTGATCGTCGGGGTCGTGGATCCAGGCGATGTCGATCCGGGCCAGCTGCAGGCGCTCCAGGCTGTCCCCGATCGAGCGCCTGACGCCTTCGGCGCTGTAGTCGAACACGACGTGCCGCCCCCCGGTGTCGGTGTAGAACGCGTCGTCGCGGCCGTCGAGCGCCTGGTGGTCGATCTCCATTCCGGGTGCCAGCGCGTCGGGCGCGACGACCAGGCGGCCGACCTTGGTCGACAGCACGAACTCGTCCCGTGGCCGGCCCGCGAGTGCGGCGCCCATCCGCCGCTCGGCCGACCCGTATCCGTACAGCGGCGCGACGTCGAAGGCGCGGATCCCAAGCGCCCACGCGTGGCGCACGACCGTGATCGCGTCGGCGTCGGCCACGGGCCGGTAGAGCCCGCCGAGCGAGGCGCCACCGAGGCCGAGGCGGGAGGGGCGCAGGGTCGTCCGCCCAAGCGGGATCCGTTCGAACGGTTCGTACGGCATGAGACCTCGCGGCGGCGCAGCGGCTGGCCGCCCGCCGCCGGTTGACGGCGTTCGGAGCCCTAGCGTATCGTTCAATCAGTCGGTCACGGGTCAGTATACTGAACAGGAGCGAGGGTTGCGGCTCATCTCGGTGCGGACGGGGTCGAAGCCGATCTTGGGGGTACAGGCCGGAGAACGCTGGCTGCCGGCGTCGGAGCTCGCTCCGGCGGGACCCGCGACCATGGCCGAGCTCCTCGACGGCGGTCCCGTGGCCCTCGGCGCCCTGCGCAGCGCAGCCGACGACAGCCGTATTGTGCGCGACGGTCGGCCGCTTGCCGAGGCGGACCTGCTCGCCCCTGTCCCCCGCCCGGGCAAGGTCGTCGCCATCGGTCGCAACTACCGCGAACACCAGGCCGAGGAGGGCGCCGATGCGCCCCCGGCACCGCTGATCTTCGCGAAATGGGCGAGCTCGGTCGTCGGGCCGGGCGCCGAGATCCGATGGGATCCGGAGCTCACGGCGCAGGTCGATTACGAGGCGGAGCTGGCCGTGGTCATCGGGCGCACGGCCCGGCGCGTGAGCGAGGCTGAGGCGCTGGACTACGTGCTCGGCTATACCTGCCTCAACGACGTCTCGGCGCGCGACCTCCAGTTCGGGGACGGCCAGTGGACCCGGGGCAAGTCGCTCGACACGTTCTGTCCGATGGGCCCCGCCCTGGTGACCGCCGACGAGATCCCGGACCCGCAGACGCTGGCGATCGAATGCCTCGTCAACGACCGCGTGATGCAGCAGTCGAACACGTCGCAGATGTACTTCGGCGTCGCCGCGATCATCAGCCACTGCTCGCAGGCGTTCACGCTCGAGCCGGGCGACGTCATCGCCACCGGCACGCCGGGTGGGGTGGGCATCTTCCGGGATCCGCCGGTGCTGCTGGCCGACGGCGACATCGTCACCGTCGCGATCGAGGGTGTCGGCCGCCTGCGCAACGGATGCCGCCACGAACGTGTGACCTCGCTGCCGACGGCCGGTGTCGCATCGTGACCGCCACCGAGCGGTTCCTGGTCACCGGGGCGATGGGCTGCATCGGGGCCTGGACAGTCCGGACGCTGGTCCGCGAGGGCGCTGTCGTGACGGCGTTCGACCTGGGGACGAACGCGCGCCGGCTGGAGCAGATCATGACTCCCGAGGAGCTCGCGGCCGTGCACATCGTCGCGGGCGACATTACCGACCTGGGCGCGCTCGCCGCGACGCTCGATGCCCGCGACATCACCAACGTCATCCACCTGGCGGCGCTCCAGGTCCCGTTCTGCAAGGCCGACCCGCCGCGCGGCGCGCTGGTCAACGTGATCGGCACGGTCAACGTGTTCGAGGCGGTGAAGCGACGCGGACCCGGGATGGCGCCGATCGTGTACACGAGCTCGGTCGGGATGTATGCGGCCGACGACGCGGATCCCGGCACGGGCCGGCTGGCCGCCGATGCGCGGGCCCATCCACAAAACCACTACGGCGTCTACAAGCTCGCCAACGAAGGCAACGCCCGCGTGTACTGGCTGGACGACGGGATCGCGAGCCTCGGCCTGCGCCCGATGATCGTGTACGGCGTCGGTCGCGACCAGGGGATGACGAGCGGACCCACCAAGGCGATCGTCGCGGCCGTCCTCGGCCGGCGGTACACCGTCGGCTTCGGCGGCGCCTCGCTGTTCCAGTACGCGGAGGACGCCGCCCGCATGCTCATCGCCGCGAGCCGCAGCCGGGCGGCGGGCGCGACGGTATTCAACATGCCGGGGACGATGGTGGACGGGCCGGGTCTCGTCGACGCGATCGAGGCGGTCGTGCCGTCCGCGCGTGGCCTCATCGACTTCGAGCCCGTCAGTCTGCCGTTTCCGGTCGAGATCGACCACGACGGCATCGAGGCCATCGGTCCCCTGTCGCTGACGCCGTTCGAGGTCGGGGTTCGCGAGAGCGTCGCGATCTACCGCGGCCTCGCGGACGCCGGGCGACTGGACGCCGGCGCGCACGGCCTGGAGGCCGTCGCCGCAAGGTAGCAGCCTCCCCGCCCGGGCCCAGCTCCTCCGGGCCCGGGCGGGAGGGGCAGCGCCGCGGCGGTCGCGCGATCCGCTGGGGCGGGCTTCCCCTCAGGATGCCGCGCTCGGCGAGGCCGTCGGCGAGCCACCCGGCGCCGGGCTCGCGGCGACCGCCTCGATCAGCGCGCCGAGCTGGTCGATGGACAGGAGGCCGGCGCGCATCAGCTGGCCGTTGATGGCCATGGTCGGCGTGGCGTTGATGCCCAGCGCCTGCGCGTCGGACGTGGTCTGGGCGACGGCGGCGAGCTTCGTGGCGTCGGCGAGGCAGGCGGGGTAGCCCGACACGTCCACCCCGGCGTCCTGCGCGATGTCGGTCAGCCGCTCGGCCCGGAAGCCGCCGGCGTTCTCGCCGTCCTGATTCGCGTACACCCGGTGCGCGTACGCCCAGTACGTGTCCTGGTCGTTGGCGCAGGCGGCGCCAAGGGCGGCGAGCCGCGACTCGTCCTGCGCGCTGCCGTCGCCCAGGATCGCGATGTCGTGATGGACGATGCGCAGCGTCCCCGGAATGACGTACTTCGTGACCAGCGCGGGCTCGACGTTCAACGAGTAGTTGGCACACACCGGACACTGGAAATCCTCGTAGACGTCCAGGGTCACAGGGGCGCCCGCCCCGCCGATCGTCGCGCCATCGAGCAGCGCAGCCGGATACTCGATCCCGGGATCGACGAAGGTGGCGGTCGCCTTCTTGCCGAGCTGGCCGACGGCGAGGAACCCCACCAGCAGCACGCCGACGATGACGGCGCCGATCGTCAGATTCCGGCTCGACAGCAGCGAAGAGCCGCGACCGTCGCCGGTCGATCGGGCGTGGCGCTCGTCGCGCGCCGCGTCGTAGCGGGCACGGCGATCCGCCAGGCGGCGGTCGCGGCGCGACATCGGGGATTCCTGTTGCTTGCCGCTCAGTGGAGGCCTCGCGATCGTGACGGGCGGGATTTGGCGCCATCGTAGGTCGGCTCGCCCGCACCGTCAGGGGGCCAATCGGCCCCAATGCGGCGGTGCCTACGTCACACCGGACTTGCGTCGCCGAACGCGCTAGTTGATACTGTGTCTCAATGACTACGCCGACGGTACACCACCACGGCGCCGGGCTCGACGCGGCGCACGCCCACGCGCATGCCGACGTCTGGCTGAGCGACGTGACCGCGGGCTACGGGGAGCGGCCCGCGCTCGAGCACGTCACGGTGGCCGTCGAACCCGGGAGCCTGCTCGCGGTCGTCGGACCCAATGGCGCCGGCAAGAGCACCCTGCTCAAGCTGATGGCCGGCCTCCTCGCCCCGTGGTCGGGTCGCATCGAGATCCTGGGGGCACCCGCCGGGCGCGAGTCGCGGCGCGTCGCCTACGTCCCGCAGGCTGAGCAGGTCGACTGGGCCTTTCCGGTGACCGTCGAGGATGTCGTGATGATGGGCCGCTTCCCGCGGCTCGGACCCATCCGACGGCCCGGCCGCGACGACCGCCGTGCCGTCGAGGACGGGCTCACCCAGGTCGGCATGGAGCGCCACCTGCGCACGCAGATCGGGCGCCTGTCGGGCGGCCAGCGCCGGCGGGTGTTCCTGGCGCGCGCCCTCGCGGCGGAGCCGGACCTGTTCCTGCTCGACGAGCCGGTGACCGGCATCGACGCGACGACGCAAGAGCTCCTGATGGACATCCTCGAGGCGCAGGCCGCACGCGGCAAGACGGTGGTCGCCACCACGCACGACCTCGCCTGCGCGGCGCAGCGGTTCCAGCAGGTGCTGGCGGTCAACCGGACCGTCGTCGCGTACGGACCCTCGAACATCGTCCTCGACGCCGACGTCCTCGCGAGCGCCTACGGCGGCCACCTGCTCGTGCTCGAAGGCCGGACGGTCATCCTCGACGACGCGCACCACCACGACGATGCCGCACCCGGCGAGCGTCACTTCCACGAGCGGGACGGGGGCGGCTGATGGACCTGATCCTCGAGCCGCTGGGTCTCGGCTTCTTCGACCGGGCGCTCGTCGCGTCGGCGATGGTCGGCCTCGTGTGCGCCGTGGTGGGCACCTACGTCGTGCTGCGGGGCATCGCGTTCATCGGCGATGCGATCGCCCACGCCTCGTTCCCGGGCGTCGTCGCGGCGTTCCTGCTGGCGGTCCCGTTCTACCTCGGCGCGGCCGTCGCGGCGGTCGGCACCGCGCTGGCGATCGGGTACGTGACCAAGCGGGCGGGAATCCGCCAGGACACCGCGATCGGGGTGCTGTTCGCGGGCACGTTCGCGCTGGGCGTGTTCATGTTCAGCGCGATCCAGGGCTACGTCGCCGACCTGTTCAGCTTCCTGTTCGGCAACGTCCTCGCCATCAGCCCACAGGACCTCGTGGCGCTGGTTGCGCTCGGCCTGGGGGTGCTGGTGGTGATCGCCCTGTTGTGGAAGGAGCTCCTGTACGCGACGTTCGACCCCCTCGGGGCGGCGGCCTCGGGCATCCCCGTCGACCGGCTCGAGTACCTGTTCCTGGCGCTGGTCGCCCTCACGATCGTGGTCAGCCTGCAGGCGGTCGGGATCATCCTCGTGGTCGCGATGCTCGTCACGCCCGCCGCCACCGCCCAGATGCTCACGGTCCGTTTCACGCGGCTGATGGCCGTGGCGGCGATCGTCGGCATCGCGAGCGCGGTGCTCGGGCTCTATGTCTCCTACTGGCTCGACGTCGCCAGCGGGGCCACCATCGTGCTCGTCCAGACGGGCATGTTCCTGCTGGCGATGGTCGCCGGACCGCGGGGCATGCTCGCCCGCCGGCGCGCCATCGGCGCGGCGCTCGAGGCCGTCGCATGATCGCGGAGGCGTCGCTGGTCGCCGCCCTGGACCGGGCGGGATATCGGCTGACGGAGCCGAGGCGGACCGTCGCCGCGCTGGTCGCGGCCCGCGACGCCCACTTCACCGCGGCCGACCTGGTCGACGACGCCCGCCGGCGCCGCGTCCGGATCGGGCGGGCGACGGTCTTTCGGGCCCTCGACGTGTTCACGGACCTGGGCCTGGTCGAGCGCATCGACCTGCCCGACGGCGACCACGCCTACGTGGGCTGCGATCCCGTCCACCATCACCACGCGATCTGCACGCACTGCGGGCGGTCGCTCGACATCGAGGACATGGGCCTGTCCGCGGTGCTGGCCGAGGTCGGCGAGCGGCTGTCGTTCACCGTCACGTCCCACCGGCTGGAGCTGTTCGGGGTCTGCGACGCCTGTCGCCAACGGGCCGCGTCCGCCGGCGGCGCATGAGGCAGGCCGGACCCTGGCTCGTCGCGGCCGCGATGGTCCTCGCCGCCTGCGGCGCCAGGACGACCGCATCGCCGACGCCGACGCCCGACCCAGACGCGGTCCAGGTGGTCGCCACCACGACCGTCCTCGCCGACATGGTGTCCCAGGTCGGCGGCACCAGGGTCGACGTCCACAGCCTCGTGCCCAAGGGCGGCGAGGTCCACACGTTCGATCCGACGCCGGCCGACGTCGAGCGGATCACGCGCGCCGACCTGATCGTGCGCAACGGCCTCGGGCTCGACGACTGGCTCACCGCGCTGGTCGAGGACGCCGGCACGGGCGCGCCAGTGATCGCGCTCGGCGAGGGGCTGGACGGGGTGACGTATCTGCCGGGCGAAGGCGGCCCGGGCTCGGTCAACCCGCATGTCTGGATGGACGTCGCCAACGGCTCGCGGTACGTCGAGCGGATCGAGGCCGCGCTGGAAGCGGCCGACCCGGCCCATGCCGACGCCTACGCGTCGCGGGCGACCGCGTACCGCGCCTCGCTCGCCGACCTCGATGCCCAGATCCGTCAGCGCCTCGCGGCAGTCCCGGCCGCGGATCGGGCCGTCGTCTCGTTCCACGACGCGTTCCCCTACTTCGCCGCCGCCTACGGGCTCACGATCGTGGGCACCGTGGTCGATGCGCCGGGGCAGGACCCCAGCGCGGGCGCGATCGGCGACCTCATCCGGGAGATGCGCGCGAGCGGGGCGAAGGTGATCTTCTCGGAGGCGCAGTTCAACGACGCCCTCGTCCAGGCGATCGCGAGCGATGCGGGGGCGGTGGTCGTCAACGACCTCTACGACGACACGCTGGGCGACGCCCCGGCCGACACCTATGCCGGGATGATGGCGTGGAACGCGGACCGGGTGGTCGAGGCGGTGAGCGGCCACTGAGCGCCGCCCCAGACGATCGGGGCAGCAGACCCGGGACCATCGTCCGCGAGGCTGGCTGAAACCTATCCCGCATCTCGAGCCTCAACCCAGCGAACACACGGAGGCTCGACATGCACGACGCCGCTCCCCGCCATTCGCTCCTGCCGTGCTCCGCCGGGCGCGCACTGCCGACGTCCCCCTCATGCGGGTAGGCGCGGCAACGCTGCTCGTCATCGGCGCCCTGGCGGCCCTCGTGGCCCTGGGTGTGACGGACCAGATCCTGCCGGCGGCCGACCCGCGCACGATCTCGATGCGACCGTGGATCGCAGCTCGCGCGATGGGCGTCACGGCCTACCTGCTGCTGGCCCTGGAGGTCGCCCTGGGCCTCGTCCTCAGCCACCCGCGCAACACCGCGGAGTGGCGGAAGACGAAGCAGGTCTTTCCATGGCACGAGATGGTGACCGTGTTCACGGGCGCCTTCCTCGCGCTGCACGTGGCCCTGCTGGCGATCGATCCGTACGCGAACGTTGGCGTGATCGGCGCGCTGGTGCCCGGCTTCTCCGCCTACCGGCCGGTCGCCGTCGGGCTGGGATCGATCGCCCTGTACGCGCTGATCTTCACGGCGCTGACCGCCAAGTGGACCCGGCTGCTGCCGTCCGGCTGGTGGCTCAAGGTGCACCGGTTCGCGGCGGGCGTGTTCCTCCTCACGTGGGTGCACGCCGTGCTCGCCGGAACCGACGGCGGCGCCCTCCTCCCGCTGTATCTCGTCACCGGCGTGCCGATCCTCGCGGCCGTGGGTCATCGCTGGTGGACCGCCCGGGTCCGGCCGGCACGACCCGTTCCGCGCTCCGGCGCGCTCCAACCCGTCATCGAACGGCAGCCGGCGGCCGCCGGTGTCGCACTGGAGGACCTGTGATGTCCGGCACATGGGCTGACCGCCTCGATCGCCTGGCGCGGCGGCTTGCCGTGGTGGCGCTCACGGTCGCGGTCGTCGCCGTGGCCATCGGCACGGTGCACGTCGCGGCACAGTGGCGAGCCGCGGCGGCGCCGCTCGACACGGCGCCCGTCGGCATGGACGCGATCGCGGCCGACGCGACCGTGGAGCGTGATCGTGCCGCCTCGCTCGCGGGCCAGGTCGACGACACCGCCAGCCAGATCGCGGCGCTCCAGGCCGTCATCGCCGCGGCGAACGAGAACGTTTCGGGCGACGCCGGCAGCGCCAATGCGCTGCAGCGACAGCTCGATGCGTCGGCGAAGCGGCTCAGCGCGGTCCAGGGCCAGCTGAAGGCGGCCCAGGCCCGGCTCGCGCAGCTGAACGCGGCCGCCGCCCGACAGGCCGCGCTCAACGCCGCCGCGAGGGCCGCCGCGGCCTCGGCCCCGCGGACGGCTGGCGGCGGTGGCGGGGATGGCGACGACAGAGGCGAATCCGATGACCACTGAGCGCATCCTGCCCGCGATCGCCGGGGCGCCCGCGCGCCGGTCGGCGGTCCCGGCGGTCCCCGCGGCTCGAGCGGGAACGTCCGTCGCACGCCCGGCGGTGGCCCACCGCGGCCAGCCGTTCCTGACCATGCCGGCGCGTGCCGGGATGCTGCTCGGGACGTCCGCCGCGATCTACGCCGTGAGCCTGGCGGCCGTGGCCACCTTCCAGTCCGCGGACGACCGTGCGCTCGCCGCCGGTCGCCAGCCATTCGTCGACGCGGTGGCCGTCTCGCGCGCCCGCAACGACGAGCTCGAGGCCTCCCTCGCGGCGGTCGACGTGCGGGCGCGGGCACTCGCGGCCGAGGTCGGCACGACGTCGGCGGATGTTGCCGCGTACGAGGCGAGGCTCGACGAGCTGGCGGCGCTGGTGGCGAAGGTGCGCGGATCGGCGACGGCCCTGCCCGCTCGGATCAAGCTGCCCAGCGTGAGCATCCACGGATCGATCGCCTCGGGCGGCGGGTCCCACCCGCGACCGACCACCACGACGCGCGCCTCCGGCGGCTGATGGCGGCGGCATCGGCGGCGAGACAGCCCGAGGGGTCGGGCGATTCCCGCGCGGACCGCGGATCCGGTCCTCACCTACGCCGCGCGGGCGCTCGGGTCCGACCTGCGGCTGTTCGTCCGGCCCGGCGCCGATGGAGCGAGGGCGCGACGGGCCGGCGACGCCGCTTGGCGGGCCGTCCGCGCGGAGTTCGACGCCGTCGACCGGGCGCTGTCGCGGTTCCGGGCGGACAGCGAGCTCACGGCGCTCAACCGCGTGGCCGGCACCCAGCGGGTCGTCGCGGTCTCGTGGCGACTCCGCGAGGCGCTGGCGATCATGGACCGGGCGAGGCGAATGACGGGCGGTCGGTTCGATGCGTCGGTCGCCGAGGTGCTCGAACGGATCGGCGAACACGGCGCCCCCCTGGGCCCCGAGGCGGAACCGGCCACCGCCACCGACCTGGAACGGCCACGCCCGGTCCGGGCGCCCGCCGCGCCGGTCGACACCGGCGGCATCGGCAAGGGCCTCGCGCTCCGCTGGGCCGCCGCCCGCGCGCTGCCGATGCTCGGGGCCGGCGCCGGCCTGCTGCTCGACGCTGGGGGAGACGTGCTCGCCGCGGGCGAACCGCCGAGTGACGGTTGGCAGGTCGGGATCGAGGACCCCGCGGCCCGCGGTGCCGACGCGGCCCCACTGGCGGTCGTTGCGATCGGCCGCGGCGCGATCGCCACGTCGTCGGTCCGCGTCCGGCGCTGGCGCGGCCCAGACGGCCGCGCCGTGCACCACTTGATCGACCCCGCAACACGCGCTCCCGCCACCACCGGCCTGCTCGCGGTGACTGTGGCCGCCGCCGATCCAGCCTGGGCCGAGGTGTGGACCAAGGACCTGTTCCTCGTGGGCCGCGGCAGGATCGGGGACGAGGCACGCGCGCGTGGCCTCGCCGCCTGGTGGGTCGACACCGACGGCCACCTGGGCATGACGCCCGCGGCCCGGATGCAGAGCCCGTGGGTCGCCGAGGCCCGCCTGGGATAGGGCGCGGTCGGCGGCTTCGCTCAGCGGGCGGCCGCGTTCAGCTCCGCGCGCGTCGGCATGCCCTCCCGCGCCCCGGCCCGGGTCACGGACAGGCTGGCTGCGACGACCGCGAGACGTGCCGCGGCCTCGATCTCGCGCCCCTCGGCCAGCAGCGCGGCCAGCGCCCCATTGAGCGTGTCACCGGCGCCCGTCGCATCGACGGCGGTGACGTCGGGTGCCGCGATGTCGACGGCGCCGACGCCACGCCGCACGAGGACGGCGCCGCTCGCCCCGAGCGAGACCAGGATCGCGCGGCCGGCGCCCGGGCCTTCGCTGGTGGCCTCGAGCAGCGTCTGGGCCGCCTTGACCGGATCCTCGGCTCCCGACGTGGCGCGGCCCGAGCGCCGGGCGTCCCCGGCCGACAGCGCGGCCAGCTCGCCGCGATTGGGCGTGAGCACGTCCGCGAGCGACAGGACCGAGCGGTCGAGCGCGCCGGCCGGCGCCGGGTTCAGCACCGTCGTCGCGCCGCGATCCCGGCCGATACGCAGCGCCGCGCGAACGGCCGCGGTCGGGATCTCGTGGTTCACGAGCACCACGTCGCCCGCGGTGGGCTCGAGCCGGCCCAGAGCCGCGCCAACGTGTGCCTCGGTCAGGCGGGCATTCGCGCCCGGTGCGACCGCGATCAGGTTCTCGCCCTTCGCGTCGACGAGGATCAGGGCGACGCCCGTGGCCATGCCCTCCAGCCGAACGACCGGGGTCGTGTCGACGCCCTGGGCGGCGAGTGCGTCCTCGGCCTCGTCGCCGAACGCGTCGTCGCCGAGCGCGGCCACGAGCACCACCGGGGCGCCGAGCCGCGCGGCCGCGACCGCCTGGTTGCCGCCCTTGCCGCCGTGGAACCGGTTGAAGGTGCCGCCCCCGACGGTCTCGCCGGCCTCCGGCAGGCGTTCCGCCTGGACGACCAGATCGATGTTGACCGAGCCGACGACGATGACCCGGCCGCTCACGACCCCGTGACGAACTCGGCGCCGTCGACGCCGATGACCTCGCCGCTGATGAAGCCGGTGCCCTCGCCGGACAGTGCGAGGATCGCGTCGGCGACGTCCTGGGTCGTTGTCATCCGGCCGGTGGGATTGCGCCGTGTGGCGGCCTCGATGATCGCCGCCGACTCCGGGATCTTCATCAGCGCCGGCGTCACGGTCACGCCGGCACGGATCGCGTTCGCCGTGACCCCCGTGTCGAGCCGGGCGAGCTCCATCGCGAGCTGGCGGATGTGCGACTCGAGCGCGGCCTTGGCGGACGAGACGACGCCGTAGCTGGGCACGACCCGCGACGACCCTTCCGAGGTCATCGCGTAGATCTTCGAGCCGCGCTCGAGGAACCCGCCGCGCCACAGGTCCTGCACCCAGTACACGAGGCTGTTGGCCATCACGTCCTGGGTCATCTCCATCTTCTTCCGATCGACGGCCCCCTTCGGGTCCTCGGCCAGGAACGGGACCAGCGACCCGAAGGCGAGCGAGTGCATGACGACCCGGACGTACGGGTGCCGACCTGCCGCGCGCGACGCCTCGAACCGGGCGCCCAGCGCAGCCAGCGCGGTCGCCCGCTTCTCGTCGTCGGCCGCGTTCGTGTTGATGTACAACGCCTCGGAGCCGACATCGGCGATCTTCGCCTTGATCTCGTCGACATGGGCGATCGCGGCCCGGAAGTCGAGGTGGATCCCACAGATCCGATAGCCGGCCGCTGCGAGCGTCAGCGCCGTCGCCTCGCCCATCCCCGAGGAGGCGCCGAGGATGAGTGCCCAGCGCTCGCGGTCGTCGGTCATCGTCTCCTCCGGAACTGGGCCTGCACCCGGCGGCGCAGGAGCCGGATGGGCCCCGAGTCTACCGCCTCCGATCGTGCCGACCGGCGCGTCCCGACCTCTGGCCCATCCACATCCCTGCCGGAGCGACCTTGCCATCGCACGTCGAGGGCGGCGATGCTGCACGCGTGAACGTTCACGGCCTGGACAGCCTGACGCCGCAGACGCTCCTGCTCATCGTCCCGCTCGTGGTCGTGCAGGTGGGCCTGATGGCGCTCGCGATCGTCGACCTCCTTCGTGATGACCGCGCTGTCCGCGGCGGCAGCAAGGGCGTGTGGGCCGTCATCATCGTGTTCGTGAGCCTGTTCGGGCCCATCCTTTACTTCCTCGTGGGGCGCGTCGACGGGCCGGTCGAATCGGATTCGCCGGGGCCGGGCGCAAAGCCCGGATGGGGCAGCCCGCACGATCCTCCGATCGTGGTCCCGATCCCACAGCCGGATGACACAGCGGTCGCGGCCGTGCCCACGGTGCTCCCGCGTGCAGACGCCAGACCCGCGGCCATCGCCATCGAGGGCCTCACCAAGCGCTACCGGGGCGGGGTCCTCGCCCTGGACGCGTTGACGATGAGCGTCCCGGCGGGGTCCGTGTTCGGGTTGCTCGGGCCGAACGGCGCCGGCAAGACCACGACGCTCCGGCTGCTCGCCGGCCTCACGCGCGCGACGTCCGGTCGAGCGTTCCTCGCCGGCGTCGAGGTCTCGCCCGATGCCCTCGACGCCCGACGCGGCCTGGGCTACCTGGAGCAGGACCCGCGCGCCTACGGCTGGATGACCGGGCGCGACCAGCTGCGGCTCCTGGGGCGGCTGCATGGCCTCGACGGGCGCGCGCTCGACGCGGCGGTCGCCGAGGCGCTGGCCCGGGTTGACCTGGCCGACGCCGCTGACCGGCGGGCCGGGTCGTACTCGGGCGGCATGCGCCAGCGCCTGGGCATCGCCGGGGCGCTCGTCCATCGCCCGCGCGTCGCGATCCTCGACGAGCCGGTGAGCTCGCTCGACCCCGAAGGGCGGCGCGACGTCCTGAACCTGATCGCCGCGCTGCGAGGTGAGATCACGATCCTGTTCTCAACGCACGTGCTGGCCGACGTCGAGCGTATCTGCGACCGGGTCGGCATCCTCGCCCACGGGCGGCTCGTCGTGGAAGGCCCGCTCGCGGACCTCCTCGATCGGTATGCGCTGCCGGTGTACCGGATCGAGCCCGAACCCGACCAGCGGGCCGCGCTCGACGGGCTCGCAGCTCGGTTGCGTGGCCTGGATTGGGTGACCAGCGTCGGCGTCGAGCACGGCATCGCGACGGTTGCCGTCTCCGACCCGGAGCGTGCCGGGCGCGAGATCCTGCCCGTCATCGCCGCGACGGGGCTCGGGGTCGTGTCGGTCGCCCGAGCGCGGCCGACCCTCGAGGACGTCTTCCTGCGGCTGACGGCCGACGACGCCCAAGGGGCCGCGGCGTGACCGGGTTCACCGTCCTCCTGCGCAAGGAGCTCGCGGAGGCGTGGCAGACGCGCCGCCTGCCGGTGGTCGCCGTCCTGTTCATCGTGGTCGGGATGACCTCGCCGCTGACGGCCCGCTACCTGAAGGAGATCATGCAGGCGGCCCTCGGCGACCAGCTCACCGTGCCCATCCCTGAACCGACGGCGGTGATGGCCGTCGAGCAGCTCCAGAAGAACCTCGCCCAGCTGGGCGCGCTGGCCGCGATCGCGCTGGCGATGGGCAGCGTGGCGGGCGAGCTCGACCGCGGCACGGCGGCGCTGGTGCTGGCGCAGCCGGTGACGCGTGGCGCATTCCTTTCGGCGAAGCTCGCGGGGCTCGCGGTCGTGCTCGCGATCTCCGTCGCGCTCGCGGCGCTCAGCGCCTGGATCTACACGGCCGTCCTGTTCGAGCCCCAGCCGATTGGCGGCTGGCTGGCGATGACGGCGCTGTCCTGGCTGGCCTTGTGTGCGTGGGCGTCGCTCACGTTCCTCGCCTCGGCCGCGACCGGTTCGACGATGGCGGCCGCGGGCCTGGGCTTCGTCGCCCTGGTCGTGATCTCGCTCGGGGCAATCGTCCCGGCGCTGGACCACCTGCTGCCGACGGGCCTCGCCACCCCGGCGGTCCTGCTCGCGTCGTCGGGCGTCGCCTCGATCGATGGCTCGACGCTCTCGAGCGCCGTGGCCGGAACGGTGGTCCTGATCGTCGTGTGCTTCGTCGGCGCCCAGGTCGCGTTCAGGCGCCGGGAGCTGTAGGAATCGAGAACGGCGCCCTCGCGGACGCCGTTCGTGTCTGTCGTCAGTGGGCCCGGCGATCCGGGCGTTCGTCAGGCGCGGGCGGAACGCTCCAGGCGTCGCTGGAATCGCTCGACCTGGCCGGCCGTGTCGATGATGTTCTGCTTGCCCGTGAAGAACGGGTGGCAGCTGCTGCAGACGTCGACGCGCAGCTCCTCGCGCGTGGAGCCGACTTCGAATTCGGTTCCGCACGAGCCGCAGTGGACCTTCGCCTGGTAGTACTTGGGGTGGGTGTCGCTCTTCACGAGTGCTCCTCCGACGCCGTCCGAACGGGTCCAGCCCGCCGGTGGTCGCCGCTATGTGTTCCGCGCCGTTACGCCTCGGCGGCGACCGGCTCGGCTGCGTCCGGGATGACCCGGATGCGCTTCTTGTTGCGGGTCGCGTGCTCGAAACGCACCTTCCCGTCGACCGTCGCGAAGACGGTGTAGTCGCGGCCCAGGCCCGTGCCCTCGCCGGCGGAGAACGTCATCCCGCGCTGGCGGACGATGATCGACCCCGACCGCACGAGCTGGCCGTCGCCACGCTTGACGCCGAGACGCTGGCCGGCGCTGTCGCGGCCGTTCTTTACGCTCGAGCCCGCCTTCTTGTGCGCCATGGCTACTCGTCCTTCTTCGTGCGCGAGCGCTTGGGCGCCGCATCGGTGGTGACATCGTCGGCCGTCGCCTCGGCCTTCGCGCTGGTGCCCTTGGCCGGCGTCGCCTTGGCCGGCGTCGGCTTGGCCGCAGCCTTGGCCGGCTTGGCGGACGCCTTCGGCGCGGCCTTGGTGGTCGATGTGGCAGGCGCCTCGTCGGCCTCGGCCTTCGCCGTCTTCGCCGTGGTCGCCTTGCTCGTCGTCTTGGTCGCCTTCGCGGTCTTGGGCTCGGCCTCGGCCTTCTCCGCACCGACCGCAAGCTTCGCGGCGAGTGCGGCGTCCTCGGCGGCCTGGCGCGCCGCGGCTGCCTCCACGCGCTGGCGCTCGGAAGCCTGCTTGTCGCGGGCCTTGCCCTCGTCCTCGGCCGCGGACTTGCCGCCGAACCGAATGTCGGCGATCCGCAGGACCGTGAGCTCCTGGCGGTGACCCTTCTTGACCCGGCGGCGAGCCTTCGGCCGGTACTTGAACGCGATCACCTTCTCGCCTCGATCTCGCCGGACGACCTCGGCCTCGACGGCAGCGCCGTCGACGATGGGGGTTCCAACGGCGGCTTCGGCTCCGTCGGCGACGAGGAGCACGCGCTCCAACGTGATCGACTGGCCCGGCTCGACGTCGAGCAGCTCCACCTCGAGCTCGGTGCCGACCTCGACGCGGTACTGCTTCCCGCCGGTCTCGATGACTGCGTACATGGGTCCTCGGAAGAACGTCGCGGCCGCGTGGGACCGCTGTCTGGACATGGAGAGACGCCTGCGGCACTCGCGGGCGCGAACGGAGAGTGTAGGGCCGATCCGTTGAGCACGTCAACGAACGCAACCAGCCGTCGGCTAGCGGGTGCGCGGTCCCTGCCGTTGCGGCACACGGCGACGGGGACCCGCCTCGGGGGTGGGGCGCTCCGAGGCGAGGACGAGTCGTTCGCGGACGACGCCCGCGCCCGCCAGCGATACGCCCGAGCGCTCGCCGAGCTCGGCGAGGACCTCGTCGGGACGTCCGACGCCCTTCTCCGGGTCGTGGCGCAGCGTCATCGTGATCTCGACGTGGCCGTCGGCATGCTCGCGCGCGTCGATCCCGTCGATGAACGGCCGGAGGTCGTAGGGCACGCTGCGATCGCCGCGGAGACGCTGGCGCGGCAGCGCCGGCGCCTCGAGCAAGGCGCTCACCGCCGCTCGCAGGGCCACGAACTCGCCGGACTCCAGGGCTGCCGTCGTCGCCCGGTAGACGGACGCGACGACCTGCCCCGGCAAGGCCGCCTGGCCCAGCCACACGTCGAACAGGTCGACCAACGCGAACCCATCGGGGGTGGATCGCGCCAGGGCCTCGCGGACCTGCCAGCGCGGTCGACGGGCCGTCAGCCAGATATCGGCCAGCTCCGCCTCGCCCGGCGTCGCCGGGGCGAGCGGGGCGGCCAGCGCGAATCGCGGCCGGCCGGTCTCGCTGTCCAATCCGAGGAGCGGCAACCCCGATGCGACGAGCGCCCCCTCCCAGGCGGCCTGCTGGGCTCGGGCGACCTGCTCGTCGTCGAGCGCACCGCGGCGCACGACCAGGCGCCAGCGCTGGACGGGCTCGCGCGGCGGGACCGCGGGGTGACTGACGGGGGGTTCGGTGTGCTCCGGCACGGTGCTAGTCTGCCGGGGATGTCAGTCCGCCGCCGCACGCTCCATCAAGCGAAGCGTTGAGTCGCCCGTGAGCGTGCCCGATCCGTACAAGATCCTCCAGGTCGATTCCGAGGCGGAATTCGAGGTGATCGAGGCGGCCTACCGCCGGCTGGCACGGAAGTACCACCCCGACGTCTCGCCCGATCCCGAGTCGCAGGATCGAATGGTCCGAATCAACCAGGCGTGGGAGCTGCTCCGGGACCCCGCGAAGCGCGCCGCCGTCGACCGCGCGCGGACCCGCAACGCCGGGACCTCGGCCCGCGTCGCCGCCGCCGAGGCGCGCGCCCGCGCGGCCGGACATCCGGCAACGCCCCCTGGGACGACCTACGACCAGGACAACCGCTACCGGCCACAGCCTGCGCCACGGCCCGCGCCAACCCCGCAGGCCTCGACGTCGGCATCGCCGGCCGGGAGCCCGCCGCCCGGCCCGGATCCCCAGCAGGTCTCCGCGGACTGGACGTCGGGCCGTTCGAACGCCGGCGGCGGCTTCGACCCGTCGACGATGGCGACCGCACAAGGCGTCGGCAGCGCGGGGCCGCCGCCCGGCAACCCGTCCGGCAGCGTGCTCAACTTCGGGCGATACCTCGGCTGGTCGCTGGGCGAGATCGCCCGCTACGACCTCGAGTACATCGAGTGGCTCGATCGGACGCCGATCGGCCGGATCTACCAGGTCGAACTGGACGACATCCTTCGGACGCGCGGGCGACGCGTGAGCGCCCCGACGGCCCAGGACAAGACGCGGGGCCTGTTCCGCCGCCGCTGACCCGCCCCGGGTGGCTCGGTCAGACGTCGCCTCGAGCGCGCGCTACCACTCGGCTTTCTGTTGCCGGATGTTGACGCTCTGCATGATTCCCAACCCGATCGCGATGCTCACGAGCGACGCGCCGCCGTGGCTGATGAACGGCAGCGGGATGCCCGTCACCGGCAACAACCCGATCACCATGCCCACGTTCACGAAGACCTGGAACAGCAGCATCGTCGCGAGGCCCGCCCCGAACAGGGTCCCGAACGGGTCCTTGGAGCGCCAGGCGCACGACAGGATCCGCCACAGGAGCGCCGCGAACAGCAGGAACACGACCAGCGCCCCGATGAACCCGAGCTCCTGGGCGAGGACGGCGAACACGAAGTCGCTCTCCTGGACCGGCAGGAACTCGCCCCGGGTCTGCGTCCCGTTCGTAAGGCCCGTGCCCAGCAGGCCGCCCGACCCGACGGTGATCTGCGACTGCTGCACCTGCCATCCGGATCCCTGCGTATCGGCCGCCGATCCGCTGAAGAACGAGATGATGCGGTCCTTCTGGTAGTCGCGCAGGACGTACGTCCACGACAGCGCGACGGCAACGATCACGCCGATCCCCATCGCGATCAGCCAGCGCAGGCTCGCCCCGGACATGAACAGCATCCCGGCCAGGATCGCGGCCAGGACGAGCGAGGACCCCAGGTCGGGCTGGAGCATCACCAGCATGATCGCCGGCGCGGTCAGGAGGCAGGCGCCAAGCACCGAGCCCAGCGAATTGAGCTTCCCCTCGCGGTTGCCCAGGTACACGGCGAGCACGACGATCATCAGGATCTTCGCGAGCTCGGAGAACTGGAAGGTGAAGGGGCCGATCGAGACCCAGCGCGCCGAGCCGCCGACGCCGTCGCCCACCGCCAGCGTCAGCACCAGCAGGCCGATGTTGAGCCCGTAGATCGGCCACACCAGGGTCTTGAGCCAGCGATAGTCGAACGCGGTCGCGGCAATGAACGCGACGATGGCCAGCGCCGACCACATCAGGGCGCGTGAGAAGACGGTCCCACTGTCCATGATCGACTGGCCGGCCTCGACGCTGTTCGTGTAGGCCATCACGAGGCCGAACACGCCGAGCAGAGCCGCGTAGGTCGTGAGCTGCAGGTCGTAGGAGCGCCAGACCGCGCCGACGGACCGGGCGGTCACGTCGGTGAATCGGCTGGGCTCGGCCCGCATCACGCGCATCGGTCGATCCTAGTTGCTCTGGTAGTGGTTGCCGCGGATCAGGAGATCGCGGTTGAGGTAGTCCTTCTTGATGTGGTAGTGGAACTGCAGGAACGCCTTGGCGATCTCGGTCGCCGCGTTGCCAACCGTCCGCGAGTCGTACGCGAAGGCCAGGAACACGAGCTGCGAATCGTGGCTCGCGAAGTCCCCCTTGTAGGGGTTCTTGGGCACGAAGCCGGCGAACCACGAGTGGAACGGCAGGCGGCCCTTGCTGTCGCGCGTCCCGAACTCCGCCGTCCCGGACTTGCCGGCCACCTTCACGGGCATGTCGACGAGGTTGTATGTGTGGCGGAGGGTCACCACGTGGCGCGCAGCGATCCGCATCGTGCGCATCGTGGCCTGCGAGACCGGCAGCTTGCGGATCAGATCCGGCTTGAACGGCCGGACGACCTTGCCATCGGGACCCACGACGGTGCGCACGATCTGCGGGCGATAGAGCTTGCCGCCGTTGGCGAGCGCGGTGAAGGCGTTGATCAGCTGGATCGGCGTCACGACGTCGTATCCCTGGCCGATGCCCGCCTGGTAGGTCTCGCCCTGGAACATCGGCTGGCCGAAGGTGCTCATCTTCCACTTGTTGTTGGGGATGATCCCGGAGACCTCGCCCGGCAAATCGATCCCGGTCGGCGCGCCGAACCCGTATTGGCGAGCCCAGTAGGCGAGCCGGTCGGCCCCCAGCATGCCGGCGACCTGGAAGAAGAACGTGTCAGACGAGTGGCCGAACCCGCAGTTGATGTCGCACAGGCCGAAGCCCATGTGATTCCAGTCGTAGAACCGCGTGCCCCCGAGGGTGAGGTAGCCGCGCGTCTGCAGGCGCGTGTCGGGGTGATCTTCTTGTCCTGGAGCCCGCCCGTGCCGGTGACGAGCTTGAACGTCGATCCCGGCGGGAAGTTGCCCTGGACGGCCTGGTTGGTGAGCGGCTCGTTCTTGTCCTTGACCAGCTTCTGGAAGTCCTTGGTCGAGATGCCGCGCGAGAACAGGTTGTTGTCGTAGCTGGGCAGGCTCACCAGCGCCAGGACCTCGCCCGTCTGGGGGTTCATAGCGATGAACACGCCCCGCTTGAGACCCGCCGCCCGCATGCCCCACTTGAGGGCGGCGGTGGCTTCCTTCTGGATCGTGCGATCGATCGTGAGGGTCAGGGACGCCCCCGGCACGGCCTGCTGCACGGTCCGTAGCACCTGCACGTTGCGCCCCGTGGCGTCGCGCTCGACGAGCTCGGTGCCGTATGTGCCGCGCAGCTCGGACTCGAACGATGCCTCCACCCCGGTCTTGCCGATCAGGTCGTCGGCCAGATACCCCTTCGACTTGAGGCGCTCGAGCGTCGCGCCGTCGATCCGGCCCGTGTAGCCGAGGATGTGCGCCATCAGGGGCCCCTCGGGATACTCGCGACGGGTCTCAACCTTGACCTGGACCCCAGGGAGCTCGTCCGCTGACTCCGAGACGATCCGGGCGATCCTCTCCGGCACGTCCTCCGCGACCCGGACCGGGTCGAAGCGCGATCCCGGCGCGCTGTCCAGGGTCGTCAGGATCTCGGCCGGTGCCATGCCCAGCAGCGTCCCCAGCCGCTGGGCGACGTCCTGGCGCCGGCTGAAGGGCAGGTCCGACGGCACGATCCGGACGGCCCAGGTCGCAACGTTGTTCACCAGCAGGCGACCCTTGCGATCGTAGATCAGGCCGCGCGGAGCAGGGATCGCCTCCTCGACGGTGCGGTTGGCCTCCGCCCGAGCGGCGAACGCTTCCCCGCGGTCGATCTGCAGGTAGGCCAGCCGTGCGCCCAGGGCGCCGAAGATGAACACCATCACGATTCCGAACGTCAGGAAGCGGATCGGGCGTCGATCGCGCTCGCGGTTCGGGGCCAGGAGGTTCTCGTTCACCAGGCGACCCGATCCACCTCGCGCCGCCGCGCGGCGATGGCCACGGCCAGGGGGCCGACGATCGCGGCGAGCACGACGTCATACACGGTGGTGGGCAGGATGGCACCGAGGGCGGCCGAGGTGATCGGCGCCGTGGTCAGCGCGGCGGTGGTGGCCAGGATGAGCATTGAGTACAGCGGGCTCGCGACTGCGGTGGCGCCGATCGGCGCCAGGATGCGGATCCGTCCGAGGAAGCTGCCGACGAGGTATCCCACGCCGACGGCGATGAGCAGCGAGAACGACGTCGAGCCGAGCGGACGCTGCGCGACCACGTCGAGGGCCAGACCTCCGACGAACGCCCAGGTGAGGCCGACCTCGAGACCACCAATGATGGCCGCGATGACGCCGAACACCAGGATCGGTTGCGGAACGGCGTCGCCGATTTGCAGGTACGGAACTACGGTGAATTCGACGAGCGCGGTCACCACGGCCAGCGCCGCGGCGATGGTGAACTTCATCAGGCGATCGATCCTCGGCTGGCGAGCCGACGGTCGGGCCCGGATCTGGTGCGGCCGCGACGACGGAGTGACAGCAAACTCGCGCGCCAGTATCCCATGGGGTCCCGTAACCGGCAATCACGCACGGATCCGTGACCGGGTTCGCCTGCTCGATCGTGCGGATCGCTGCGCGGGCGACCGCGCCTCCGGTCACGGCGACCTCGCGCGTTTCACGTGAAACAACCGGACGACCACCGAGACCGATGCTGGTCGTCGTTGAGCCGCGGATGAGTCAGGTCCGTCACGATGCGGGCGTCGAGCCCACCCGGTCGTGGGATTCGGGGCCTCCGATGCTAGAATTCGGGGTGATGCGCGTGTTTGGAACAGGAGGCTGAGTGGGCCAGACGATCGCCTGCACGAATCAGAAGGGCGGCGTCGGGAAGACCACGACGGTGGTCAATCTCGCAACCTATCTGGCACTCCTCGGTGACCGCGTCCTCGTCATCGATCTCGATCCCCAGGGCAACGCGACGAGCGGTTTCGGGATCGATCGCCTCTCCATCGACCTCTCGATCTACGACGCGCTCGTCGATGGCGCGGCGCTGGCCGACATCCACGTTACGACGCCCGTCGAAGGCGTTCGACTCGTGCCTTCGTCCATCGCGCTTGCCGGCGCCGAGGTCGAGCTCGCGGGCGTCGAAGGCCGGGAGCGTCGTCTCGCCAGGGCCCTCTCGGCCGAGCGCGACGCGTGGGACTGGATCCTCGTCGATTGCCCGCCGTCGCTGGGAATCCTGACCGTGAACGCCCTGACCGGCGCCGATGCCGTCCTGGTCCCGATCCAGTGCGAGTACTACGCGCTCGAGGGCCTCACGCAGCTCATCGCGACCATCAACCTCGTGCGCGATCACCTGAACCCGGACCTCGCGATCACCGGGGTCGTCCTCACGATGTTCGACGGGCGGACGAACCTGTCCACGGAGGTCGCGGCAGAAGTGCGTCGTCACCTCCACGAGACTGTGTTCGACACGGTGGTGCCCCGCAGCGTCCGCCTGTCGGAAGCCCCCAGCCACGGCCTGCCGATCGCCCTCTACCGTCCCGAGTCCAAGGGCGCGGAGGCCTACCGCGACCTGGCCGTGGAGGTCCGGTCTCGCGGGGCTGCGCGTGCCACCGGCGCGGCGTCGTCCAGCCGACGGCTACACGCCGAGCGCGGGCGGCCATTCCGAGGCACGGCTCGCCGGGGTGGGAGCGTGACGATCAAGGCCGAACGCGGCACGCCCGCCCTGGGCCGTGGCCTGTCATCGCTCATCCCGCAACGGCCGTCGCGCAACCGCGGCCGTCGTCGACGTGCCGCTCGCCCGGATCGCGCCCAACCCGTATCAGCCGCGCCATCGCATCGACGAGGCGAGCCTCGAGGAGCTCGGCGCGAGCATCCGCGAGCACGGCGTGCTCCAGCCCGTGCTGGTCACCGAGACGCTGGACGGCTATCAGCTCGTCGCCGGCGAGCGGCGGGTTCGCGCGGCGCGCCTGGCCGGCCTCGAGCGCATCCCGGCGCTCGTGCGCCAGCTCGCCGATCGGGCCCAGCTCGAGGTCGCGCTGGTCGAGAACGTGCAGCGCGCCGACCTCGATCCGATCGATGAGGCGCTGGCCTATCGGCAGCTGATCGAGGAGTTCGGGCTCACCCAGGAGCATGTCGCGGAACGCGTCGGCAAGGCCCGCGCGACCGTCGCGAACACCCTGCGGCTGCTTGATCTCCATCCCGACGTGCAGGCGGCCATCGCCGATGGGCGCCTGACAGAGGGCCATGGACGGGCGCTCGGCGGCCTGCCCGTCGACGGCCAGGGACACGTCCTGGGGACCGTCATCGGCCAGGGGCTGTCCGTCCGCCAGACCGAAGAGCTCGTCCGGAGGCTCCGGGAGCCTCGGGTGGCCCGCGAGACGGCACCGGCGCCGCGCCTCGATGCCGATCTCGAGCGCGTCGAGACCGACCTCCGGGAGCGGCTCGGGACGAAAGTGAGCCTCAGTCGCTCGCGCAACGGCGGGCGCATCGTGATCGAGTACTACAGCGACGAAGAGCTCGCACGGCTCTACGAGCGCCTCATCGGAGGGACTGCGTGACGGACGTCGGCGATCGGCAGCGGACCGAGGCAACCAACGGCCGCGCCACCCGCGCCCGCAAGGACAAGGCCCAGGCGGGAGGCGACTACACCGCCGCCAGCATCCAGGTCCTCGAGGGGCTTGAGGCGGTGCGTCGTCGGCCCGGCATGTACATCGGGTCGACGGACCTGCGCGGCCTCCACCACCTCGTATGGGAGGTCGTCGACAACTCGATCGACGAGGCGATGGCCGGCTACGCCACCACCGTTACCGTCACGATCCACGCCGACGGCAAGATGACGGTCGAGGACGACGGCCGCGGCGTGCCGGTGGGCCGCCACGCGACCGGCAAGGACGCACTCGAGGTCGTCCACACCGTCCTCCACGCGGGCGGCAAGTTCGGCGGCGGCGGTTACAAGGTGTCCGGCGGCCTGCACGGCGTCGGGGTATCGGTCGTCAACGCGCTCTCGTCGTGGCTGCGCGTCGAGACGGCACGCGATGGCGGCGTCTGGTCCCAGGAATACGTGCGCGGCAAGCCGACGACGAAGGTCGAGAAGATCGGGGCCCAGGGATCCCGCAGGGGCACCCGCACGGTGTTCGAGGCGGACGCCGAGATGTTCGAGTCCACCGACTACTCGTTCGACATGATCGCCCAGCGGCTGCGGGAGTCTGCGTACCTCACGAAGGGCGTCTGGATCACGCTCCGCGACGAGCGCGTCGATCGCGAGCGCAGCTTCTACTTCGAGGGCGGCCTCGTCTCGTTCGTGCGCCACCTCAATCGGAACAAGGAGGTCCTCCACAACCGCCCGATCTACACGGAGCGGCGGGAGGGCACCACCACGATCGAGGTCGCGCTCCAGTACAACGACTCGTACGCGGAGAACGTGCTCGCGTTCGCGAACAACATCAACACGATCGACGGCGGCTCCCACGTCACGGGCTTCCGCCGGGCGCTCACGAGGTCGCTCAACGAGTGGGCGAAGCGCGCGGGGGTCCTGCGCGATGCGGACGGCAACCTGTCCGGCGACGACGTCCGCGAGGGCCTCACGGCCGTCGTGAGCGTCAAGCTCACCGACCCCCAGTTCGAGGGCCAGACCAAGGCCAAGCTGGGCAACGCCGAGGTCGCCGGCCAGGTCGAGGGCGCGCTCGCCGATGCGATCGCCCAGCACCTCGAGGAGAACCCGGCCGACGGGCGGCGGATCATCGAGAAGTGCCTGACGGCCGCGCGCGCGAGGGAGGCGGCGCGCAAGGCACGCGACCTCGTGATCCGCAAGGGCGCGCTCGACGGGATGTCGCTGCCGGGCAAGCTGGCGGACTGCCAGGAACGCGACCCCGCCAAGAGCGAGCTGTACATCGTGGAGGGGGACTCGGCCGGCGGCTCGGCCAAGCAGGGACGCGATCGTCGATTCCAGGCGATCCTGCCGCTGCGCGGCAAGCTGCTCAACGTCGAGAAGGCCCGGCTGGACAAGATCCTGAGCTCGGACAACGTGAAGCCGCTGATCATCGCGCTGGGCGGCGGCATCGGCGACAGCTTCGACATCGCGAAGCTGCGCTACCACCGGATCATCATCATGACCGACGCCGACGTGGACGGGGCGCACATCCGGACGCTGCTGCTGACGTTCTTCTTCCGGCACATGCCCGAGGTGATCGACTCCGGCTTCCTGTACATCGCGCAGCCGCCCCTGTACCGCATCTCGACCGGCAAGGTCACCAAGTACGCCCAGTCCGAGAAGGACCGCGAGCGGGTGATCAAGGAGTTCACGACCAAGAACCTGAGCGTCCAGCGGTTCAAGGGCCTGGGCGAGATGAACGCCGACCAGCTCTGGGAGACGACGATGAACCCGGAGACGCGAACCCTGCTCAACGTCGAGGTCGAGGACGCCGGCGAGGCCGACTCCATCTTCACCATGCTCATGGGCGAGCGGGTGGAGCCGCGCAAGGACTTCATCAAGACCGAGGCCCGCAAGGTGCGCAACCTTGACATCTGAGCCGGCGCTGACGCTCCCGGACGTGCGCATCGGGGGGAGCCGGATCGTGTTCGCCCCGCACAACTGCTTCGCCTGCGGGACGCTCAACGCACACGGGCTGCAGCTCGAGCTCCACGCCGCGGACGGTCGGTGCTGGACGGAGATCACGCTCGACCGCCGGTTCGAGGGCTGGGAAGGCATCGCGCACGGCGGAATCGTGACCACGCTCCTCGACGAGGTCATGGCCTGGGCCCTGGTGGACCACGACCTGTGGGGCGTGACCGCGCGCATGAGCATCGACTTCAAGCGCCCGGTCCCGATCGGCCAGCCGGTCCGCGCCGAGGGCCGGGTCGTCGCGGTGCGGCGCCGCCTCGTCGATGCCGCCGGCATCGTGATCGATCCCGCGACGGGCGACGTCCTGGCCGAGGCTGAGGCGACCTACGTCGGCGCGCCCGAGGCGCGCAAGCAGGAGCTCAAGGATCGCTACCAGTTCCGCCTGGAACCGGAGACGGGGGGCCCGGACGGCGCCATCCGGACCGGTGTGCCCGAGCTGGTGGACGCGGGATGACCACGGCCGTCGCCGAGCGCCCGAGCGCGGTCTCGCCCGTGACGCAGCGGGCGCGCGCGCTGGTGGCCGAGCGAAAGCCCGCGGCGGTCGCGCTGGGCCGGCAGGCCGGCGACCGCATCCAGGACCCGAGGAGCTTTGCGGCGACGATCCGGACCGGGCTCGCGGATCTCGCTGACCCGGAGTACCTCGACGGCCAGCGCCGCATCGCGCCGGGGATCGGACCGGTCCTGGGGGTTCGCCAGCCGCTGCTCACCGCGGTGGGCCGGGGCATCCGGGCGACCACGCGCCGAGATCGGGCAACGACCCTCCTCGACGCCGCCGACGCGTTGCTCCACGACCAGCTCCTCGAGCTGCACTGGCTCGCCTACGGCCTCCTCGAGCGCACGATCGGCGCCGAGCCGGAGCGCACCTGGCAGCGGGTCCGGGCCGAGTCGGCACGGGCCGGCGACTGGATCACCGTGGACTCGCTGGCCCACGTCGCCGGCCGCGGGATCCTCGCCGAGCCATATCGCTGGGCCGAGCTCGAGCAGCTGGTCTACTCGCCGTCGCGCTGGGAGCGGCGGCTCGTCGGCTCGACGATCGCGACGATCCCGTTCGTCGATCGCCGCCTGGGCCGTGACCCCGGCGTCGCCGCCAGGGCGCTGCCGATCCTCGGCGAGCTCATCGGGGACGCCGATCCGGACGTGCAGAAGGCCCTTTCGTGGGCCTTGCGGGCCATGTCCGCCGTCGACCGGGAGGCGACGGTCGCCGCCCTGGGGCGCGAGGCAGCGATCGCCCGGGCGACCGACGACGGCCACCGCGCCTGGGTGATCCGTGATGCCCTCGAGAAGCTGCCGCCGTCCGACGCCGCCGGCCTGCGGCTCGCCGTCGACGGGATCCGCAAGCGGCCGGGTGCGCCTTCGACGTCCCGCGCCGCCGTGACGGCCGCCGCCTTCACCGGGCTCGGAGTCGCCGTCCCGCCCGTCGAGCGCGCGGTGGTCGACCGTGCCTGACACCAACGCATGACCCCACCTGACCGCAGGAGAGCCACCACGTGACCGAAAACCTGGGCGACATCCGAGCCATCCGACTCGAGGACGAGATGCGCGTCTCGTACCTCGATTACGCGATGAGCGTGATCGTCGCCCGGGCCCTGCCGGACGTCCGCGACGGCCTCAAGCCGGTCCATCGCCGGATCCTGTTCACGATGGGCGAGATGGGGCTCAGCTCCACGAGCTCGTACCGCAAGTGCGCCGCCATCGTCGGCGAGGTGATGGGCAAGTACCACCCGCACGGCGACGTCGCGCTCTACGACGCCCTCGTCCGGCTGGCCCAGGACTTCTCGATGCGATACCCGCTCATCGACGGTCAGGGCAACTTCGGCTCGGTCGATGGCGATACGGCCGCCGCGATGCGCTACACGGAGGCGCGCCTGACGGGCATCGCCTCGGAGATGCTCGCCGACATCGACAAGGACACGGTCGATTTCGAGGACAACTACGACGGCACCCAGAAGCAGCCGTCGGTCCTGCCGGCCAAGCTGCCGAACCTGCTCGTCAACGGCTCGTCGGGCATCGCCGTCGGCATGGCGACCAACATCCCGCCCCACCACCTGGGCGAGGTCGTCGACGCCGCCATCGGCTACATCGAGAACCCCGACATCACCAACGACGAGCTGTGCCAGATCATCAGGGGCCCAGACTTCCCCACCGGCGGCTCGATCTACCGGTTCGAGACGCGGCGCAACCCGCTCACCGGGGAGCAGGAGACGATCGACGCGATCCGCGAGATGTACGCCCACGGCCACGGCCGGGTCGTCATGCGCGCGCAGGTCGCGTTCGAGGAGACGCGCAACGACCGCACCGCGATCATCGTGACCGAGCTGCCGTACCAGGTGAACAAGGCGACGCTGCTCGAGAAGATCGCCGACCTCGTCAAGGACAAGAAGATCGACGGGATCGCCGACCTGCGCGACGAGTCCGACCGCGACGGGATGCGGATCTACGTCGAGATCAAGCGGGACGCGAACCCGCACAAGGTGCTGAACAACCTGTTCAAGCACACGGCGATGCAGACGGCGTTCAACCTCAACATGCTGGCGCTCGTCGACGGCCAGCCGCAGACGCTGCCGCTCAAGAGCGTCCTCCGCCACTACACGGATCACCGGCGCGAGATCGTCCGCCGGCGCACGGAGTTCGACCTCGAGAAGGCCCGCGCGCGGGCGCACATCCTCGAGGGCCTCAAGATCGCGCTCGACAACCTCGACGCGGTCATCGAGACCATCCGCCGCTCGGACGACGTCGACGCAGCCAAGACCAACCTGATGACGGGGTTCGGCCTGTCGGAGCTGCAGGCGCAGGCGATCCTCGACATGCGCCTCGCCCGCCTGGCCGCCCTCGAGCGCAAGAAGATCGAGGACGAGTACCTCTCGGTCATCCAGCTCATCGCCGAGCTCGAGGACATCCTCGCCAACCCCGCCCGCGTCCTGTCGATCATCAAGGACGAGCTCGCCGAGCTCAAGCGCAAGTACGCCGGCGAGCGCCGCACCCGGGTGGTCGACGACTCGAGCCGCGAGATGACCGACGAGGACCTGATCGCCGACGAGGACGTCGTCGTCACGATCAGCCGCCGCGGCTACATCAAGCGCCAGCCGGTCGCCACCTACCGCCGCCAGCATCGCGGGGGCAAGGGGATCATCGGCCACGTCACCCGCGAGGAGGACGCGGTCGAGCACCTGCTGGCGGCCAACACGCACGACTGGGCGCTGTTCTTCACCAACCGCGGCCGGGTGTTCTCGGCCAAGGTCCACGCGATCCCCGACGCGTCGCGCCAGGCCAAGGGCATGGCGATCATCAACCTGCCGGGCGTGCAGGTGGAGACGGGCGAGGTCCCGGTGGCCACGATCTGCCTGCCCAACTTCGAGCCCGGGCAATTCCTCGTCCTGGCGACCCGCAACGGGATCATCAAGAAGACGCCGCTCGAGCAGTTCGAGCGCGTGCGCGCGACCGGCATCCGGGCGATCACGATCAGCGACGGCGACGAGCTGGCCTGGGTGAGCGTCTCCTCGGGCGAGGACGACGTGATCATCGCGACGGCCCAGGGCATGCTGGCCAGGTTCTCGGAGGGCGAGGTCCGCCCGATGGGCCGCGACGCCGGCGGCGTGATCGGCATCCGCCTGCTTGCCCGGCGCGACGACTCGGTCGTGTCGATGACCGTGGTCAAGCCCGAGGCGGACCTGCTCGTCCTGACGGATACGGGCTACGGCAAGCGCGTGGCGCTGACGGAGTTCCGGCGCAAGCATCGCGGCGGGCAGGGCGTCCGGCTGATCGCCCTCGAGGGACGCAAGACCGGCCTCGTTGCCGCCGTGCAGCAGGTCACCCCGGAGGACGAGGAGCTGGTGCTGATCTCGGCCCACGGCCAGGTGGTGCGCACCGAGACCAACACGATCAACCGTTACTCGTCGAGCGCCCGCGGCGTGATCGTCATGCGGCTCGCGGAGGAGGACAAGGTGGTCGCGATCGCCGCGTTCAGTCCCGGGCTGGCGGAGCGGGGTGGCATCGGCGACAATGACGACCCCCAGGCCGACGGTGGCGGATCGGAGGACTCGGGGCCAGGTCGTTCGTCGTGACCGCCTTCGGCCCACGGGAGGCAGCCGTGTACGCGGACCAGTTCGAGATCTACCACGGCAACGCCAACCCCGAGCTGGCGCGGAAGATCGCGCATTGGCTCAACAGCGAGCCGGGTCAGGCCGAGGTCTTCCAGTTCGCGAACGAGAACATCTTCGTGCGCATCCTGGACAACGTCCGCGAGAAGGACGTGTTCCTGGTCCAGCCGACCTCCCGGCCCGTCAACCAGTCGATCATGGAGCTCCTGATCATGATCGACGCCTTCAAGCGGGCGTCCGCGGGACGGATCACGGCGGTCGTGCCGTACTACGCCTACGGCCGCTCGGACAAGAAGGACCAGCCGCGGGTGCCGATCACGGCCCGCCTCGTGGCCGACATGATCACGGTCGCCGGCGCGGACCGGATGCTGACGATGGACCTCCACCAGGGTCAGATCCAGGGGTTCTTCAACATCCCGGTCGACGAGCTGACCGCCGTCCACATGCTCAGCCGCTACTTCATCGACAAGCACCTCCCCGAATGCGTCGTCGTCACCGACCTCGGGTTCGCGAAGCGCGCCCGTGCGTTCGCCGAGATCCTCGATGCGCCGTTGGCCATCGTCGAGAAGCGCCGGCACGGCAACATGGACCGGGCCGAGGTGATCAACGTGATCGGCGAGGTCCACGGCCGGCGGGCGATCATCGTGGACGACGAGGTGGACACCGCCGGGACGCTGATCGAGACCGTGCGCGCGCTCGAGCGCGAGGGCGTGACCGAGATCTACGCCTGTGCCACCCACGGCGTCCTGTCCGACCCCGCGGTCGAGCGGATCGCGAACTCCAGCCTGCGCGAGCTGGTCATCACCGACAGCGTCCCCCTCCCGGCCTCGAAGGTCCTGCCCCAGATCCGCGTCCTGTCGGTCGCGCCGCTGATCGGCGAGGCGATCAAGCGGATCCACCGCGGCGAGTCGGTCGGCGCGCTGTTCTCCTCGGAGGTCTCGTTCACCCAGGAGATGCTCCTGTGGGAGGACGGGCCGGGCATGACGTCGACCCCGGGGAGCGCCTCGGCGACCGGCGACGACGACGTACCATCACCGATGGCCGCCTCGGCCGGCGCCTGACCGCACACCGGAGACCCATGAGCCTGCAGCTCCACCGCCCGGACGGGAAGGGCGGCCTCGAGCCCCGAGCCGTCACGGACGAGAACTGGCACAACCAGCTGCGCTCGCCGCGCTGGGGCGCGTCGCTCAAGGGCGGCAAGATGCCTCGGCTCGCCAACCCCGAGATGAACCCGACCTCGACCGCGCGCTCGATCGCGTTCTGGCTTGCGCTCGGGCTGGTCACGTTCGTGGTCATCGTCGCCGGCTACGGCAGCCAGTACTTCGCCTATGCACCGGCGCCGACGGCGGCCGTCGTGACCCAGGCACCGGCGGCCGTGACCCCGGCACCGGCGGTCACGAGCCCGTCGCCCTAGGGTTCAAACGCCCGACGGGGAACCTCGAGCCGCGCGGCGGCGTCCGGGAGCCACGATGCAGCGAGCGATGATCGCGTCCGGCGTCCTCGGGCTGGGAACGGCCCTCGTGTTCGGCGCGGCGGCGCTGACGGCCGCGCTGTTCCCCAACGGGGCCACGGTGGCCGGTGGCGGCCCGTGGTCGCAGAACGTGATGGTCGACAAGCCGATGATGGTCGGCGCGGGTCCGGTGCCGGCGGTGGCCGTTCCGGCCCCCGGCGTGGTGGTCAACAACGGCAAGGGCTTCGTCGTCGAGCCGGTTCCGACGCCCGGACCGACCGACTGATCCTCGGTCGATCGGTCGGCCGGGGGATAGGCGTGGCCACCCTATACTCAGCCGGCCATGCGCTTTCTCTCACGATTCTTCGATACCAACGACCGCGAGCTGTCGCGGATCCAGCCCCTGATCGACCGCACCAACGAGCTCGAGCCCGAGTTCGACGCCCTGTCCGACGACGAGCTCCGGGAGCGGATGGACGCCATCCGCGCGGAGATCGCCGAGGACGCGGCGCCCGAGGAGCCGTCCGACGACGAGCTCCATCACCACGATCTCGAGCGCCGCAACGACCTCGCGAAGGCGCGTCGCAAGCGCGACCAGGAGCGGCTGCAGGCGGTCCTCGACGACCTGATCCCCGAGGTCTTCGCGGCCGGCCGCTCGGCGATGCAGCGGACGCTCGGCATGCGCCATTTCGACGTGCAGCTGATGGGCGCGATCGCGCTCCACCAGGGCCGCATCGCGGAGATGCGGACTGGCGAGGGCAAGACCTTCGTGCCGACCCTGGCGGCGGTCCTCAACGGGCTGTCGGGCCGGGGCGCCCACGTCGTGACCGTGAACGACTACCTCGCCCGGCGCGACGCGCAGTGGATGGGCCCCGTCTACCACTTCCTCGGGCTGTCCGTCGGCGTCATCACGCACGACACGTCGTACCTGTTCGAGCCGGGGTTCCCGACCACCGACGAGCGGCTGATCAACCTGCGCCCGGTCACCCGCCGCGAGGCCTACGAGGCGGACATCACCTACGGCACCAACAACGAGTTCGGGTTCGACTACCTGCGCGACAACATGGTCGACCAGCTCGAGGGCCGGGTGCAGCGCGAGCGCGCGTACGCGATCGTGGACGAGGTCGACAACATCCTCATCGACGAGGCGCGCACCCCGCTGATCATCTCCGGCCAGGCCGAGGAATCAGCCGACCTGTACTTCACCTTCGCCCGGCTGGTGCCCAAGCTCAAGGCCCGGCCGGACGGCGCCGAGGAGGGCGGCGACTTCTTCGTCGACCTCAAGGACAAGGCGGTGTCGGCGACCGAGGAGGGCGTCGAGAAGATCGAGCAGCTCCTGGGCATCCCGAACCTGTACGACGCCGACCCGCGCCTGGCCCGGCATTTCGACTCGGCGCTCAAGGCCCACGCGCTCTACCGACGCGACCGCGACTACATCGTCGAGGACGGCGAGATCGTCATCGTCGACGAGTTCACCGGCCGCAAGATGCCCGGCCGCCGCTGGAGCGAGGGCCTGCACCAGGCCGTCGAGGCGAAGGAGGGCCTGCGCGTCCAGCGCGAGAGCCGGACCCTGGCCACGATCACGTTCCAGAACTACTTCCGGCTGTACGACAAGCTGGCCGGCATGACCGGCACCGCGATGACCGAGGCCGAGGAGTTCCACAAGATCTACGGCCTCGAGGTCGTCGCGATCCCGACCCACCGCCCGATGATCCGCGAGGATCTGCCCGACCTCGTGTTCAAGAACGAGACCTCGAAGTTCAACGCCCTGATCGACGAGATCGAGGAGATGACCGAGCTCGGGCGGCCGGTCCTCGTGGGCACCGTGTCGGTCGAGAAGTCCGAGGTGCTCAGCACGCTGCTCAAGCGTCGCGGGATCAAGCACGAGATGCTCAACGCCAAGTTCCACGAGAAGGAGGCGGGCGTCGTCGCCCAGGCGGGCCGGACCGGCGCCGTCACCATCGCCACCAACATGGCCGGCCGGGGCACCGATATCCAGCTCGGCGGCAACGCCGCGGGCATGGCCTCGGACATCCTGCACAAGAAGGGGCTCAACCCGGCCGAGGTCGACGCGGCGACGTACGACGAGGCGCTGGCCGAGGCCAAGGCGATCATCGCGGTCGATCACGATGCCGTGGTCGCGGCGGGCGGGCTGCACATCATCGGGACGGAGCGCCACGAGAGCCGGCGCATCGACAACCAGCTTCGCGGCCGCGCCGCGCGGCAGGGTGACCCGGGCTCCTCGCGCTTCTACCTGTCGCTCGACGACGACCTGATGAAGCGGTTCGCGTCCGATCGCGTCGCGGGCCTCATGGAGCGCATGGGCCTCGACGACGACGTCGCCATCGAGTCGCGCCTCGTGTCGCGCACGATCGAGAGCGCTCAGACCCGGGTCGAGGGCTTCAACTTCGACATCCGCAAGCGCGTGGTCGAGTTCGACGACGTCATCAACAAGCAGCGCGAGACGATCTACGCCGAGCGCGACAAGGTCCTGCGCAACGAGGACCTGACCGAGACCGTTCGCGAGTTCCTCGACGCCGAGATGGACGCCATGGGCGACCAGTTCGCCGGCGACCCGTCGCCCAGCGAATGGAACCTCGAGGGCCTGTCGCTCGCCCTGCACGCCATGGGGATCGAGGGCGAAGGGACGTCGGAGGCCGAGCTCGATGAGGTCGCGACCAGCCGCGAGGAGCTGGTGGAGCACCTGCGCCAGCTCGCGGACGAGCAGCTGACCACGCGTGCGGCGGAGCACGGGGACGAGGTCTGGGGCCAGGTCGAGCGGTTCGTGCTCCTGCGCACGATCGACAGCCTGTGGGTCGAGCACCTGACCGAGGTCGACGACATGCGGCGCGGCATCGGCCTCCGCGGGTATGCGCAGCAGGATCCGCTCAACGAATTCCGGAAGGAGGCGTTCCAGCTGTACGAAGAGTTGAGCAGCCTCATCCAGCACCAGGTCGCGAGCACGATCTTCCGGGTCACCGTCCGGCGCGAGCCGGCCACCGTGCCGCTGCCCGGCCCAGGCCAGCCCGCGCTCGCAGAGGCAGGCACGGCGGGCGGCGTCGACGGCGGCAACGGATCCAATGGGTCCAGCACGACCCCGGTGGCCGCCGCGCGACCCGCCGTGGCCGGTGCCGGCCTGGCGGCCGGCGGCGCAGCGCTGCGACGCCCGGACAGCGCGCCGATGTCGGGGCTGCCGTCTGACCCGATGCGGGGCGCGCGGGCGGTGCCCGGCGATGCCGCCGCGGCGGCGGGTGACGTGCGCCAGGGGTTCACCCCGACCGGCGCGCGCATCGGTCGCAACGAGCCCTGCTGGTGCGGATCGGGTCAGAAGTACAAGAAGTGCCACGGGGCTTGACCCGTTCGAAACGGGGAGACCTCGTGCGCCTGGTCATCGTTTCCGGGGTCGCGGTGGCGATCGTCGCCGGCCTCGCCACCATCCGCATCTGGCAGCAGGGCGACCGCGACGAGCAGCGGCCCGCCGACGCGATCGTCGTCCTCGGTGCCGCGCAATACGACGGCCGTCCGTCGCCGGTGTTCGAGGCGCGCCTCGAGCACGCCGTGGAGCTGTGGCACTCGGGGATCGCCAAGTCGTTCGTGGTGACCGGCGGCAAGCTGCCCGGCGATCGGACGACGGAGGCCGCAGTCGCCCGCCGCTACGCGGAGGAGCACGGCGTCCCCGCCGACGCGATCTTCGGCGAGAACGACGCCCACAACACGCTCGACTCCCTGCGCGAGGTCTCGGCGGAGATGAAGGACCGCGGTCTCACGTCGGCGGTCTTCGTCTCCGATCCGACCCACATGTTCCGGGTCCTGCGCATCGCGCACGACCTCGGCATCGACGCCTACGGCTCACCCACGACCACCTCCCCGATCCAGGCGGACCTCGGCCGGCGGGTGAGCGCGACGATCCACGAGCTCGGGGCGCTGGCGGTCTACTTCATCACCGGCGGCGCGCCGGCCGTGGAGCAGCAGGGCAGCTGATCGCCGTCGCGCGCGCCGGGTGTTCAACCCCACGCGAATTTCCGCACGAAAAACCGGTTCTACCCCTTGGCGTGAGCGTGACCCCCGCCTATACTCCCGGTCAGTCCTTCGCCACTCAGGGATCGGCGCCGCCCAGCCCATCGCCCGTGCCCCACCTTGGCGCTGCATCCCGACCCGTCACGCTCGACCGACAGCGAAGGACGAGAGCGAGGGAGCTTTGTGAAGCAGGCCGAGGAAGCCCAGTTCGTAGACCTGATCGCCTGCGAGCGGGATTGCCGGAACTGCAGTTACGCGATCGCGCTTGACTGCGATGGCAACTGCGGGGTGTGCCCGCACAACAGCTACTGTCCCTGCGTGAACCCCGTCGTCGCCCGGAGCAAGACCGCGCTGCGGTTGATCGAGCTCCGTCCGATCCTGCTCCAGGACCTCCAGGTGCGCGACTAGTGGACGCCTCGTCCATTCGCGACCTGGCCGAGCGGATCCGGTCGACCTCGGGGCGTCTTTGACCTAGCCGCCAAGGAAGCGCGCCTCGCCGAGCTCGACGCGCGCGCCAGCGAGCCGGCGTTCTGGGACGACCAGCGCACCGCCCAGAAGGTCCTGCGCGAGGCCGAGGGCCTGCGCGAGGAGACGACCCTGTGGCGGGGCCTCGAGAAGCGGGCCGACGACCTGCTGGAGCTGCTGAGCCTCCTCGACGAGACACCGGACCCGGACACCCTGGCCGATCTCGAGCGCGAGGCCGACGACCTCGACCGGCAGTTCGCGCGCGAACGGACCCTGCTGCTGTTCTCGGGCGAGTACGACGCGAAGAACGCCGTGGTGACGATCAGCGCCGGCGCCGGCGGCACCGAGGCGACCGACTGGGCCGACATGCTGCTGCGGATGTATCTCCGCTGGGGTGAGCGCCACCGGTTCAGGACGGACGTGGTCGATTCACAGGCGGGTGAGCAGGCGGGCATCAAGAGCGCGACCGTGACGGTCGACGGGCGCTTCGCCTACGGCTGGCTGCGGGCCGAGCGCGGCGTCCACCGCCTCGTGCGGATCAGCCCCTACGACGCCCAGAAGCGACGCCAGACGACCTTCGCGCTGGTCGAGGTGATGCCCGAGGCCGACGAGGACGTCGAGATCGAGCTCAACTGGGATGAGATCCGCGTCGACACGTTCCGCTCGTCGGGGGCCGGCGGCCAGCACGTCCAGAAGACCGAGTCGGCCATTCGGCTGACGCACCTGCCGACCGGCATCGTGGTCACCTGCCAGAACGAGCGGTCGGCGACCCAGAACCGCGAGCTCGCGATCCGGGTGCTCAAGTCCCGCCTGTTGGAGCTCGAGCTTGAGAAGCGCGAGGAGGAGCTGCGCAAGCTGCGCGGCGAGCACGTCACGGCTGGCTGGGGCAACCAGATCCGCTCCTACGTGCTGCATCCCTACCAGATGGTCAAGGACCTGCGGTCCGGCTACGAGACGTCCAACACCGGCGCGGTCCTCGACGGCGACCTCGACGCCTTCATGCAGGCGGAGCTCGAACGGGTTGCGACTGGACGCGCGCCGTCGGCCGACGCAGACGCGGACGACTAGCGGTGCCGCCGCCCGGGACCGTCAGCTATCGGCCGGGCCGGGAGGCCGACCTCGACGCCTGCATGCGGACCTGGCGCGCCGGCATCGAGGGCTACCAGGCGCGGCTCAACCAGCCGGCGATGCCCGAGGACCTCGCGCCGCTCCGGCGCCTCCTGGTCCACCTGCTGGCCACCGACCCGGGCCGCTTCTGGGTCGCCGTCCGGCGCCGAGCCGGAGACGATGCGTCCGAGGAGGTCATCGGCTTCTCCAGCGCGGCGCGGCGCGAGGGCCTGTGGTTTCTGGCGATGCTGTTCGTGGATCCGGCCGCCCAGGCCGACGGGATCGGACAGGCGCTCATGGACCGCGCCCAGGCCGGCCGCGATGTGGATCCGGGTGGGCCGGCCGTCCCGTCACCCGATGCGCCGCTCGATTCGGGGATCCATACCTGGGGCATGTGCACCGACGCGGTGCAACCGATCTCGAACGGGCTGTACGCCCGGCGGGGGATGATCCCGCGGATCCCGATCTGGCGGATGTTCGGCGAGGTCCGGCGCTGGTCCGCCGTGCCGCCGCTGCCCGCCGGGTTGAACGCCGTGCCGTTCGAGGCCGTCGAGCACGACGGGCCGGAAGGCAGGCGGCACCTGACCGAGCTCCTCGACGACATCGATCGCGAGATCCTCGGGGCGGCCCACCCGATCGATCACGAGTACCTGCGGCGCGATGGCCGGATCGGGTTCCTCGCTCGCGAGCCGGGCGGACGGACGCTGGGCTACGTCTACGGGTCGGGCATCGGGCGCCTGGGGCCGGTGGCGGCACTCGATCCCGCGCTGCATCCCGCGCTCATCGGCACGGCGATCCGCGAGACGCCGGCGTTGGGCAACGTCGCGGTCTGGGTCCCGGGCACCGCGTCGGAGGCGATGCGTGCGCTGCTCGACGCCGGGCTCCGCATCGATGGCCTGCCGGGGGTCATCTGCTGGTCACGGGCGGATCACCCGTTCCATCGCTACCTCCCGATCTCGCTCGCGATCGTCTGAGGTTTGCCGGTCCCGGCACCGGATGTTAGCCTCGGGGCGACGTGGCCTCACCGACCGTGCCCGTGGGCGGAGACGTCGTCCCGCCCGGCACCCCGAGCGGCAACCCCACCGGTCGTCCGGTCCCGGCCCCGACCCCTCCGTCACCGAGTAGATCCCTGACCGTGTCAACGAGCACCTCGCCCACCCTGCGCGAGCGCCTTCGGGGCCGACCGCGCCCGCCCTCGGGCGACCATCCGGTCGTCGTGCTGCATGACGTCACGATGCGCTACCCCAACGGCAAGGACGCCCTCAAGGACGTGGAGCTCGTGGTGCCCGAGGGGGACTTCGTGTTCCTGGTCGGGCCCTCCGGCGCGGGCAAATCGACGCTGACGAAGCTGCTCATCCGCGACGAGCTGGCGACCAAGGGCATGGTCATCGTCGACGGCGACGACCTCGCCCGCCTGAACCGGCGCCAGATCCCGAAGGTGCGGCGGAAGATCGGTATCGTGTTCCAGGACTTCAAGCTGCTGCCGCGCAAGTCGGTGTGGGAGAACGTCGCCTTCGCCCTCGAGGTCACGGGCACGCACCGGCGCAAGATCCGGCCTGCGGTCGACCGGGTCATCGCGCTGGTCGGCCTGACCGGACAGGCCCAGCAGCTGCCGACCCAGCTGTCGGGCGGCGAGCAGCAGCGGACGGCGATCGCGCGGGCCCTCGTCCACGACCCGCGGATCATCATCGCGGACGAGCCCACGGGGAACCTCGATCCCGTGATCAGCTGGGAGATCATCCAGCTGCTGCTGCGGATCAACGAGCTAGGCGTGACGATCCTGATGGCCACCCACGATGCGGAGATCGTCACGGCGCTGCGCCGGCGGGTCGTCGCGCTCGAGGACGGCCGGATCATCCGCGACGACACCGGCGCCACCTACCACCGCGAGGACTGAGGCGTGATCCCGTTCGTCGCGTTCTCGTTGACGCGGGCCTGGCAGGGGTTCTGGCGCAACGCGCTGATGAGCCTCGCGGCGACCCTGACGATGGTCCTGATGCTGCTGCTGCTGGCCGGGTTCTTTGTGCTCCAGAACGTCCTGCTCGCGAGCCTCTCGTTCGTCGAGCAGAAGGTCGAGGTCGTCGCCTACATCCAGAACAACGCGACGTCGGATCAGGTCGACGCCCTGGTCGCGAAGTTCAGCGCGATGCCCGAGGTGGCGTCGGTGGAGTTCGTGTCGCGCGACGAGGCGCTGGCGCGATTTAAGGCGGCCCAGGCGGCCCAGGGGCGCCAGGACCTCACGGCGTCGCTGGAGTCGAACCCGCTGTACGCGAGCGTCAATGTCAAGCTCCGGAGCCCGTCGGACCTCGATACGGTGACGGTCGCCCTACGGGACGACCCGCTGGTCAGGAACGTGCTCAACATCGAGGCGCTCGTCGATCGGGTGCTGACCGTCACGACCTTCGTCCGGACCGCGGGGGTGGTCATGGTCGCGATCGTGGGCCTGATCGTGCTGTTCATCATCGTCAACACGATCCGGCTCGCCGTGGTCGCGCGGGCCGAGGAGATCGAGATCATGCGGCTCGTCGGCGCATCGGACTCGTTCATCCGCTGGCCGTTCGTGTTCGAGGGCGCGCTCGTCGGATTGTTCGGCGCCGTGCTGACGCTGGCGCTGCTCGCGCTCGCCGCGGAGCCGCTGTCCCAGGCGATGGTCGGCTTCTTCAACGTGCTGCCCCTCGAGCTCGGATCGGTGGGCCGGGATACGGCCGTGCTGGTCCTGGCCACCGGGATCGGGCTCGGCGTCCTCGGCTCCTGGGTCTCGGTTCGGACCTACCTCATCCGCTGAACCGCTTTTCCGGCGCGGATGTACGCTGGCGCCCCGCGCTTCCGTCCAGCGCCCGTCACCCGGAATCCCATGACGTTCCAACCCACGCCGCCGTCGCAGGAACCGACGGCCGACGACGCCGCCCCGCCCGCGGAGCCTGAGCGCGACCGCGCGCCGGAGCCCTCCGCTGTGCCCGGGCCGGCATCCTCCAGCAGCCGCGTGGGCGTGCTGCTTGCCGCCTTCGCCCTGGTCGCCGTCCTGGCCGGCACGACCCTGTTCTTCGCCGGGTTCTCGCTCGGCCGCCAGGCGGCGCTGACGCCCGGCACGCCCTCGGACGCCCAGGCCTTCCAGCCGTTCTGGGACACGTATGCCGCGATCACCGACCGCTACGCCGGCGGGGCCGTCGACCGCAAGTCGCTCATCGAGGGTGCGATCAAGGGCATGATCAATGCCCTCGACGACCCCTACTCGCAGTACCTGACCTCGGACGAGTTCAAGGCGTCGCTCCAGGGGATCTCGGGGCAGTTCGAGGGCATCGGCGCCACCATCGGCACCGTCGATCCGACGGGCGCCACCACGGCCTGCACGACCCTGGGTCCGGACTGCCTGCTCGCGGTCGTGTCGCCGCTGACCGGCTCGCCGGCCGAGCGGGCGGGCCTCGAGGCCGGGGACGTGATCGACGAGATCGACGGTGCGTCCCTCGCCGGCCTCACGGTGGACGAGGCACGCGGCAAGGTCCGTGGCCCCAAGGACACGACCGTGACGCTCAGGATCCGGCGCGGCGAGGGCGTGCCGTTCGACGTCCCGATCGTGCGCGCGGTCATCGTGCAGCCCGAGGTCGAGACCAAGGACCTCGCGGGCGGCAACGTCGGCTACATCAAGCTCGCCGGATTCTCGGACCGCGCGGCCAGCGAGTTCGATGCCGCGGTCGCCGCGGACGTCGCGCGGGGCCAGCACGAGCTGATCGTCGACCTGCGCGGCAACCCCGGCGGCTTCGTGACCGCGGCCCGCGACATCGCCAGCCAGTTCCTGGCCAGTGGCACGGTGTTCTGGGAGGAGGACGCCGACGGGAACCTGACCGAGACCACGGCCAAGCCGGGCGGCGCCGCGACCGACCCCTCGATCAAGGTCGCCGTGCTGGTCGACGGCGGCACGGCGTCGGCGTCGGAGATCGTGGCGGGGGCGCTGCACGATCGAGGGCGCGCGACGCTCGTCGGCACGAAGACGTTCGGCAAGGGCACGGTCCAGCAGTGGACGCAGCTCGAGGACGACAACGGCGGGTTCCGGCTCACGGTCGCGAAATGGCTGACGCCCGACAAGACCTGGATCCACAAGCAGGGCATCGTGCCCGACGTGGTGGTCACCGCGGCGCCGGCCAAGCCCGGGGACGATCCGGGGATCGCCGCCGCGCTCGACGTGCTGGGCGCGCAATCGGACATCCCGGCGGGGTCGGGCGGTCCCGCCGGCGCCCTGCTCCGACCCGCCGCCTGACCCCGACGCGGGCGCCGTCCCGGCGTCGACGATGCGTGCTTGCACGTGCGGCGCCGATCGGGTAGGGTCGATATGAACGAAAGGAGGTGATGTGCAGTGATCGACAGTTGTAGTTGCTGCACCACCTCGGCGGAGATCGTCGTCTAGAGACGATCCCGACGAGTGGTCGGTAGCAATTCGAACGCCGGTCCGGAAACGGGCCGGCGTTCGTGCGTCCGTCCCCGGGTCGGCGGGCCCGTGCGACACTCCCAGACCTGACCATTCGAGAGGAGCCCTCCGATGGGCGCGACCATCGCCCAGAACCGCCGCGCACGGCACGAGTACAGCGTCGAGGACACCTTCGAGGCCGGCATCGTGCTGCGCGGGACCGAGATCAAGAGCATCCGCGCGGGCAAGGTGAGCCTCGCCGACGCGTACGCCCGAATCGACCGGGACGAGGCGTGGATCGTCGGCCTCCACATCGCGCCGTGGGAGAACGCCGATGCGCGCTTCAACCACGAGCCGAAGCGATCGCGCAAGCTGCTGCTCCATCGCGAGGAGATCGACGAGCTGCTGGGCAAGACCAAGGCCAAGGGGCTGACCCTGGTCCCGCTCCGGCTGTACATCAACGACCAGGGCAAGGCCAAGCTCGAGCTCGGGCTGGCGCGTGGCAAGCAGACCTGGGACCGGCGACGCGAGATCGCCGAGCGCGACGCCCGCCGCGAGACCGAACGGGCCGTCGCCGACGCACGCAAGAGGTAGACCGCGATCCGACGCCCGTCTCACCGGCGGGGCCTCGGCGCCCCCTTTTCACACGGAGTGAAAGCGAACGGCGATCCGCCTGCACGAGCCTGCCCACGATCGTCCGAGCCACGGTCGGCAAGACCGCGTCAGTCGTTGCCGTCAAACTCCGTCCGACGGCAGCGCCCGTTGCGGCGCTTGGACACGCGCGGGCACGTTCAGGTCGAAGATCGCGGGCGATCGCGTTCACAAGGTTCGAACATCGGTGGCACTCGGCCATCGGTGACGACGTTCGCTAGGCTTCGGGTCGTGGACGAACGGGAGGCTGAATGCGGCTGGCGCGGATGATCCAGGCGGTCGACGCCCATGCGGCCGGCGAGCCGGGGCGAGTCATCGTCGGGGGGGTGCTGGACGTGCCCGGCGCGTCGATGTTCGAGAAGATGCGCCACCTGGCCGAGCACGGCGACGAGCTGCGCCGGGTCATGCTCAGGGAACCGCGAGGCTATCCCGCCCTGTGCGCCAACGTCGTGCTCCCGCCGACCCATCCCGACGCGGATGCCGGCTACGTGATCATGGAGCAGGTCGAGTATCCGGGGATGTCGGGCACAAACACGATCTGCGTGGCCACGGTCCTCCTCGAGACCGGCATGCTCGCGATGACCGAGCCCGTGACCGAGATCGCGCTCGAGGCGCCGGCGGGGCTGATCCGGATCCGCGCGACGTGTGCCGGCGGCAAGGTCACGGGTGTGACATTCAGGAACCTGCCGGCGTTCGCGACCCACCTCGACACGCCGGTCGAGGTCCCCCAGCTCGGCACGGTCACGGTCGACGTGGCCTATGGCGGGATGTTCTACGCGATCGCGGACGCGGAGGCGCTGGGCTTCCGGCTCACGCCGGACGAGGGGCGCGACATCACCCGGGTGACCGAGATGATCAAGGCCGCGGCGCGCGAGCAGCTGCCGGTCGTGCACCCGGAGCAACCGGGGTTCGCCGGGATCACGATCGGCCAGCTGTCGGGTCCGCCGCACGACCCGCGGAACTCGCGCCGGAACGTCGTGACGGTCTCGACCGGCGAGCTGGACTGGGCCAAGCCCTCGACCTGGACCGGGGTCATCGACCGCTCACCGTGTGGCACCGGGACATGCGCCAAGATGGCCGTCCTGCACGCCAAGGGCGAGCTCCGGGCGGGCGACGAGTTCCGCCACGAAGGCATCCTCGGGACGGTGTTCACGGGTCACATCGACGAGGAGACGCAGGTCGGCGATCGGTCGGCGATCGTGCCCTCGATCACCGGGACCGCCTGGATCACCGGGTTCGCGAGCTACGTGGTGGACCCGACCGACCCGTTCCCGGAGGGCTACACCGTCGGCGATCTCTGGTAACCGGTCAGCGCAGCAGGTAGCGCCGGCTGAGCGGGACCTCGGTCACCGGATCGACAGCGAGCGGGCGCCCGTCCAGCCACACGGCCCCCGTGCGGACGTCGATCTCCACGGGTGCGGTCGCGCGGTTGGCGTGGAGGGACTCACGCGTCAGGCCGCGCACACCACCGATCGGCACGAGGGTCCGGCGCGTCCCAAGCCGTCGCGCGAGCGCCGCGCGATCGGCGCCCATCGAGACGAACGTGACCGCGACCTTGGGTGCCGCCGACGGGACCCCGCCCCAGTCCGCCCGGTAGCGGGTCGGCTCGGCGCGCTCGACCGTTGCGTTGCCCTCACCCAGCGGCCCCCACGCCGGGAAGCCGCCCTTGAACACCCACTCGGGCTTGACGGCGAAGAACGCCGGCTTCCACATCACGAGATCTGCGAGGCGCCCGGGACGCAGCGAGCCCACGTGACCGGCGAGTCCGTGCGTGATCGCGGGCTCGATCGTGACCTTGGCGAGGTATCGCAGCACGCGGGCGGTGTCGTCGCGGTCGTCCGGGTCGAGGAGCCCGGGATCGTCGGGGAGGCCGGCGATCCCCGACGCGGCATCGGACCGCCGCCAGGCCTTCATGACATGCGCCAGCTGGAAGGTCCGGCGGACGGTCTCGCCGATCCGGCCCATGCCCTGCGAGTCGGAGTTCACGATCGCGATGGCGCCCAGCTCGTGCAGCGGACCCTCGGCGGCCATGCGGGTCTCGAGGACCCGCTCGCGCACGAGCTCGACGTCGCCGGGGACCTGCCACGACAGGCCATGGTTGAGCACGGTCATCGGGATGTGCTCGACGGCGGTGTGCACCCCGAACGGGATGGTGGGCGTCGTCGACGAGCACAGGATCGACGGCTCGCGAACGAGGCCCAGGAGGTCCGGCACGTGGCCGCCGCCCGTTCCCTCCACGTGGTAGGCGTGGACCGTCCGGCCCGCGATCGCGGCGATGGTGTCCTCGAGCTCAGCCGACTCCTGCAGCCCGTCGGTATGGAGGCTGAGCGTCAGGTCCCGGGCGTCGACGTACCGCAGGACGTGGTCGATCAGCTCCGGGTAGGCCCCGTTGTCCTCGTGGATCTTGAAGCCCAGGGCGCCCGCCTCGACCAGCGCGTCGAGGTGACCGTCCTCGATCGCTCGCGCCCCGGCCTGCATGCCCACGTTGACCGGCCAGCCCTCCAGCCCCGCGAGCGTCCGCTCCATCGCGAACGGCGGCTCCTCGAAGCCGGCCGTGATCAGGGTCGTGACACCGGCCGACAGTGCGGGCGGCAGGAGCTCGGGGCTGATCGTGTGGACGTGGGTGTCGACGGCCCCGGGGGTGACGATGAGCCCGTAGGCCATGAACGACTTCGTGTGCGGGCCGACGACGAGGTCGATGCCGTCGCTGATCTCCGGGCTGCCGGCGCGTCCGATGCCGGCGATCCGGCCGTCCTTGACGCCGATGTCGGCCTTGACGACGCCGATGACCGGGTCGACCACGAGCGCGCCCGCCACCACGACGTCGAGCTCCGAGGGGCCGGACGCGGCGTCCGACTGCGCCATGCCGCTGCGCAGGTTCTTCGCGTAGCCCCAGACCGGCTCGTCGCCCCGCGCCGTGCGATCCTCGCCCACGCGGATCCACAGGTCGGTGTCGCCGAGGCGGACCCGGTCGCCGGTCGTCGGCCCGTAACGCGCTCGATACGCCTGCGCGGAGAGGCGGGTCATCGTTCCGTGCCGCGCTCGCCCGCGTAGCGGACCAGCCGCACGGTCTTCGTCTCCCCGGGCTCCCAGCCGGTATAGCCACCCGCCGGCAGGTCGAGATGGAACCCGCGCGCTGCCTCGCGGTCGAAGTCCAGCCGGGCATTTACCCGATCGAACGGAAAGTGCGACGAGATGCGGATCCGACGTCGTGACCGGCTCGCGACGGTGAGCTCGATCGCGTCCCGGCCGTCGTTGAGGTGGACGTCCGCCGTGTCGCCGATCACCACCGCGCCCGGCCCGAGCGGATCGCGCGGCTCGCCGCGGCCGAGCGGATCGACGAGCGTGACGACCCGGGCGCCGTCTCCCAGCAGCACCTCGAGCCTGACCTCGTCCAGCAGCGCCCGCACGCCGTCGAGCACCTCGGCCGGTGCGACCGCGCCGCGTCCGGCGGCTTCCACCTCGCCGTAGGCCGCACCCGCGCGTGCCGCCTCGAGCATCGCGTCACACATCAGGGCGACCGCCTCCGGGTGGTTGAGCAGCAGCCCGGACGCGCGGCGGCGCCGTGCCAGCTCCGCGGCGGCGAACAGGGTCAACCGCTCTTCTTCCCAGGGGATGAGGCGCATCCCGCGATGGTACCGAGCGGCGAGGGGCTCCAAGCCCGGCGCTAGCGGGCCGCGCCTCCGGCTTCGTCGTCCTCGTCCCAGCCGAGGCCGCCCCACACCACACGTTCCCAGCCCGCCTCCGGGAGGCCCATCGCGGCGCGCTCCTCGGGACGCATCCCCGCGATCTTGGCCCGGGCCTCGCGCGCCATCCGGACCTGGACATCGTTCGACATCACGTGCGCCATCAGCTCGGCCGACTGCTCGGCCTGCGTCTTCGAGCCCAACCAGGCCTCGAGCCAGGCCTCGACGCTCGGAAACGTCTCCCGCAACGACCGCCGGAACCGTTCCTCGCTGGCGTGCTCGGTCAGGCCCTCCGGATCCCAGGCGACGATGCGTCCCGTCGCGGCGTCGCAGCAGTCGAAACCGGGATCCATCTCGACCATCGGCAGCAACCCATCCGGCCAGCTCCGCCCGCGCGGCAGACGGCCATCGCGGCGACGGAGGTCCGCGTAGGCGGCGACGACATCGGACAACGGCAGGATCCCAAGGCCGGGTCCGAACCCGCCATCGGCGACCTCCGCGTACACGCGACGCAGGATGGCCGGCAAGGCGACGGCGAGCCGGCCCTCCGCGTCCGCGATGGACGCCTCGCTGGCCGCCGCCCGCAGCACCGATGGTGCGGGCGTCGTCATCGATCGTCCCAGCTCCATTGCCAGGGCATGGCCCTGCGGGTCGACGCGTCCGGCCTGGTTGGCCGAGACAACGGCCCGCAGGCTTGACCCGAGGTCGCGCCCCATCGACAGCAGGCCGCCGAGGTCGAGCGTCCCGACGCTTGCGCTGAATTCGCTCGGGCGGACATCGGTCCGCCGGTCGGGATCCGCCGCCCGTGCTCGAAGTCGGGCGATGAGGCCGTCGACGTCCGAAGCTGCCGTCACTTCCGCCGGATCATGGCCGCGACCATAGCCAGCACGGCGCCCGACACGACGACGTGCGAGACCAGGAGGACTGCGAGCGAGCTCAGCAGCGGGTGCGGCATTTTCGGAATCTACGCCTCCCGGGCAAGGCTCGCCGCTGGCTCGTGCGGGAACCCCTCGGTGCGGCCGGCACGCGGCCGCAGGATCCAACGACCACCTTGACATGCAACCACTAGGTTGCGTATCATGCGGCCACATGGATGCCGTCTTTGTCGCCGTCGCCGATCCGACCCGCCGTTTGCTGCTCGAGCGCCTGCGCGACGGTGGGGCGGCCTCGATCCAGGCGTTGGGCGAGGGGCTGCCGATGACCCGCCAGGCGGTGACCAAGCACCTGGACGTGCTCCGGGACGCCGGCCTGGTGCGGGTGCGCCGCGACGGGCGCGAGCGGGTGCACGAGCTCGAGTCGGCGCCGTTGCAGGCCGTCGACGACTGGCTGAAGCCGTATGCCGCGGCGTGGGACGAGCGACTTGCCGCCCTGCGGCGCCACCTTGGAGAGGAGTGACCGTGACGACTTCGACGACCGTTGCCGCCATCGAGCGACAGCTGGACTTTCGTGCCGCGCCAGAACGGCTTTGGCGCGCATTGACTGAAGAAGCGGAGTTGAGCGCCTGGTTCGGCAACCGGGCGCACCTCGACCTCCGGCCAGGCGGCGACAGCTGGATCGAGTTCGAGGGCTACGGACGCGTTCCCGTCCGACTCGAGGTCGTCGAGCCGGTCACGCGCCTGTCGTGGCGCTGGGGCGACGTCGGCAAGTCCGTCGACGAGGGCTCGACGCTGGTCGAGTTCCGCCTCGAGCCGCTGGCGGGCGGCGGAACGCGACTTTACCTTCGAGAGTCCGGGTTCACGAGCGACGAGTCGCGCTGGAACAACACGGACGGCTGGCTGACTGAGCTGGCGGAGCTCGCTGCCCACGTCGCGGTCGAGCCGTGGCAGGCCGGGATCCGGCGGACGTACACGCTCACCTCGCCGGTCGAGCGCGTGTGGGCCGCGTTCGCGGAACCGGCGCAGCTCGCGGCGTGGTGGTCCAATGGCGAACAGGGTGAGATTCGCGCCGGCGCCGAGGGCTCGTGGTTGTGGCCGAGCGAGGGCGGGCGGTTCGCCTACCGGATCGAGGCGGTGGAGCCGCCGCGCTACCTGTGCTGGTCGTGGGTCGCGACACCGAACGTCGACCTGGGCGATGCCGAGCAGATGCTGCGCACCGAATGGGTCCTCGTCCCGCGCGAAGACGGGGGCACCGACCTCCACCTGTTCGAGACCGGATTCACCGGGCCGGCATCCGTGCGCGACAACGCCAGCGGCTGGGAGCAGATCATCCCGAAACTGCAGTCGCACCTCGGCGAGGCCTGAGCGCCGTTGCCCCTTTCATCTGCGCCCGGCCAACGCGTTCGCGCGACTGGCCGGGCGCATCCGCGCGCCAGTTCCACCGCGCTCCATGGCGTACATGATTGGATCCAGGGGCCGGCGACGCGACGCCGCGGAGTCCCGCCTCGACGGCGGATGCTAGGATTCCGCCTCCGAACAGCGGTTCGGTCCTGTGGGGATGCGTGGTTTCGACAGGGCTCGGCTGTCTGGGAACGCGAGCCGAGGTGCCGTCAGGCCTCGTTAAACAGGCGGCAAATCGAAGTAACTGCCAACAAGCAGCCTGCTCTCGCCCTCGCGGCCTAGGCCGTAAGGTGAGCGTGGAAGCGGCCTCCCCTCCGCGGGCCGTGGAAGCGTCACTTAGCGGAGGTGCAGCCCGGATGAGGTTACGTAGTCCGGAGCGAAGCCCGATCTAGGGACACGTAGATGGGCCGAACGGAAGCCTGCCGATGGGCGGCCGACCGGCTGACGAAAATCATCGGACACGCTCGTAGCTGGTCCCAGGCGAAGGGTTCTGGACGGGGAGTTCGACTCTCCCCCATCTCCACCAACCCCCTGTGTAGATTCAGTGGGGGAATATCGCGGCGGGATCCCGCGTTCGATGGCCATCGAACGACGAGTCCGGGCGAACGGTAGCCGATCGCGATCTCGGTGATGCGTTTCATGAACGTCGGTAGCGTTGCCGTATGCCTAGGCTCCCTGAGGACGAACGGCGACTCGACCGGATGCGTCGGCTCCCGGCGGCCGTCGGCTTCCCGAACAACCCTGTCTACCTCGAGGACTTACCCCCGTCGATCGAAGGCTTGACCGGCGGCGGCCTCGCCACGGACAATCCGCCGCGCTTCAACGCCTTCGTCAATCGAGCGCTCCCCGATCCCAGCGCAGAGGCGACGGCGTTGCACGAAGCAGCGCACTGGCACCTTGGTCACGAGGATCCGTCGTCCGGCTACGAGGGATTGCGAGCTGCGGCACCCTAAGCGACTGCGACGAGGCCCATCAGCACCTTGACCCGCTACGGACAGCGGGCCACGATCACGTCGGCGAGACCACCGAGGGACGCGAAGTGACGGACAACAAGGGCGCACGGCCGATCAGCGTGCGCAATCGACGCCTCCTGCGCGCGATCTTCCCGGCGGGCATCGTGCTACTCGTGTTCTGGGCGGTGTTCGTCGTCGTCGGCCTGATCGTCCCGGCACAGGCGATGAGCGTCGGGACCGGCATCCTCGGACTCGTGACCTCGATCGGCCTGATCGTGTCGGGCCGCTCTTTCCGGCGCTCGCTCGACGACTCGTAGCGCATGGTCGAGGGAGCGCCGGGCGAACCCGCAACGGCCGGAAAGTCACGCCATGCCGTCTGACGCGCCGGGCCAATCCGCGGCATTCACCACGCTCTGGACGGCGGATCAGTGCCGGCGAATGGCGAAAGCGGGCGCCGTCGGCCAGCCCCTGGCAATGACGTTCGGCGGTCCGCACCGGTCCGCTCCAAGGTTCAGCCGCGCGGGGGTGAGGCCCGGCGATCACGTCTTTCCCATCCGCGTCCTGGACGGTCGGCTGTATGTGCTCGGGTGGCTCCGCGTGAGCACGATCCAGTCGGCCGAGGCGTTCGTGGCAGACCACCCGGACCTGTTCGCCGCGATCGCGTCCGAAGCGCCGGCGTTCATGCGGCTCGAGCGGTGGATCGCCTCTGATCCCACGCTCGCTGCCCTGTGCCCAGGCGAGGCGGACGAGGTGCTCGTGGCGGACGCTGCGACGCCGGTCACCCTTGACGCGGTGGTTCCGGGCCTGTCTGTTCGCGAGTTGCGCTGGCAGGCCGGCCGACGACCAGAACGGCCGATCAAGCATCTCGATGCGGACGGTCGGATCACTCGCACGGTGAGCATCCAGGGCGTCTACCGGTTGACGCCTGCGAGCGCGTCGATCCTCGATCACGCGCTCGAGGGCTGATCACCGTCAAGAACGGCTGGTAGGCGGAACTGAGGTCGATCCCCAGCCAAGGTGCGCCGGCGGCGGTGAGTCTCATGTGACGGCGCCGTGGTGCTCACGCTCAACTTCGCGCCGCACGACGATGTCCGACCCAGGGGCGCCCGCGACGTCCGTGGTCATGCCGCGATAATCGCCGACGTGAAGGAGGTCGAGGTCGTCGTCGCCCATCGCGAGCGCGCGACGCTGCGTATCGGCAACGTGTTCCTGAAGGTCGACGCTGATCAGTCGCGCACTGACGTCGAGGTCGAAGCGATGGGGATGGCGCCGGTCCCGACCCCGGAGATCCTGTGGCGGAAGCCGCACGTGCTCGCCCTAGCCGCCCTCCCAGGGAAGGCACTCGGCCGCCTCCAGGAGCCGTCCACCGCCTCGTCGGCTGCGTGGGCCGCGGCGGGTGCCGCCGCACGGATGCTGCACGACGCGCCGCTGCCGCCATGGCCCGGTCGGAGCCTCGACGAGTTGGCGTCACAGCTCAACGCCGAGTGCGACTGGCTCGTCGTCAACGACGTCCTTCCAGCCGACGTGGTCACGCGCAACCGCCGCCTCGCCGAGGCTGCGCTCCGGCCGTGGACACCGGTGTTCATCCACGGCGACCTGCAGATCACCCACGTGTTCGTCGACCGTGACGAGGTCACCGGCGTCATCGACTGGTCCGAGGCGTCCCAGGGCGACGCGCTGTACGACCTCGCCACCCTCACGCTCGCACACGAGGACCACCTGGGCGACGTCATCGCCGGCTACGGCATCGGCGTCGACCTTGACGTCATCCGCGCGTGGTGGTCGCTGCGCTGCCTGCTCAACGTCCGCTGGCTGGTCGAGCACGGCTTCGGCCCGCTCGAGGATATGCCCGAGGTCGCCTTGCTGAACTCCCAGCTGCGACGCTGAGCTGGGACACTGCGACGATCGTGGCAAGCTCCGACGGACCGCTACGGGTCATGGCTGTTCGGCCGGTTCGTACTCGAGCAGCACGCTGCCCGCGGAGAACGTCCGCGTCCCGCTCAATCGGAGGCGCAGCGGCGCGTTGAGCGCCCCGAACATCGCTTTGCCATCGCCGAGCGCGGTCGGGATGACGAGGAACCGATAGGCGTCGATCAGGCCGGCCTCGCTGAGCGTGGCGAACAGCTCCGCGCCACTCCCGAGCCCGATGGGCGGGCCGTCGCCCGCCTTGAGACGGCGCACGGCCTCAACGGCGTCACCCTCGATCAGGTCCGCATTGGCGCGCAGCGGCGGCCGGCCCCGTGAGACCACATGTTTCGGTGTCGCCCGCCACGCATCCGCGTATTCGCGCTCGACGTCGGGCACGGCCGGATCGTCGAGATCCAGGGTGTCCCAGTACTCCATGACGTCGTACATTGCCCGGCCCATGACGATGTCTCCGGCCGCCTGGGTGAGGCCGTTGGCGAACCGATGCTCGTCCTCGGCCGGCTCGTAATGGTCCAGACCGCCGCCCGGATCGGCGTACATGCCGTCGGCGGTGAGGATGATGTAGAACTCGAGGCGTCGCATGTCTCGACCCTACCCCAGCCGCCCGTGACGCGTCTTGCAGCGGCCCGAGGGCGAGTCGGTCCACGTCTGCCGATTGAGACAGGAACGTTCGTGATATTCGATCCGTTGACGGGCCGACCCCGCAGCGCCTAGGCTCAACCCAAGGGCGCTGCGCCGCATGCGCGAGGCTGCTCGAGGGATGGAGGGCTCGCAAATGATTTGGCGGATCACAGGGATCATTCTCGGCGTGGTTGCCTTCTTCATCGTGTACTGGCTGACTGGCGGGATGGCCACACCCTCCACGCCCAACTGGGCCTTGGCGATCCTCGTCGGCCTGATCGTGGCGCTCGTCTGGCCGTGGGTCATGGGCCTGATCATCGTCAGGCGCGCTCGGCAGCGCCGCCAGGACGAGATCGACCAGGAGGTCCAGAAGCAACTCGCGCAGCAGCCGAAGAACCCTCCGTCCTCCTGAGGCCCAAGCAAGCGCCATGGCGCGACGTGATGGCCCCGGGTGGGCCATCACGAGTGGTGAGGCAGCCGCCCACGCCGTGACCTAGGGCAGGATCTCGACGTACCCGTCCGTTCCGTGGACGCGGATCCGCTGCCCGTCACGGATCAGCCGGGTGGCATGTTCCACCCCGACGACGGCCGGCAGCCCGTACTCGCGTGCGATCACCGCGCCATGGGTCATCAGGCCGCCGACCTCGGTCACCAGCCCCGCGATCGCGACGAACAGCGGCGTCCAGCTCGGATCCGTGAACGCCGTGACCAGGATGTCGCCGGCTTCGAGATCGGCCTCCGCCATGTCCAGGATGACGCGAGCCCGCCCCTCGACGGTTCCGGCGGAAACCGCTAATCCGACCAGCGCGCCGGCCGGCGTGTCGTCGCGCCGGTAGGCTCCGGTGACGGCCTCGCCGTCCGACGTGAGCACGCGTGGCGGCGTGAGCGCCTGGTACGACGCGAAGGCCTTCTTGCGCTCGCGGATGAGCTGATCGTCGGCCCGCTGCGTCCGGACGACGTCCTGGATCTCCTCGAACCTGAGGTAGAAGATGTCGTCCTTCTCGCGAAGCACGTCGCCCTCCACGAGGCGCTCGGCTTCTTCCAGCAAGGCCCGCTTGTACACGAAGTAGCGGCTGACCATGCCGTACTTCGGATACTCGCGATACCCGATGAAGGTGCGCACCCGGTCGATCTTCGACTTCACCTCGTCAGCCTTTCGCTCCCCGTCGGGCAGGGCCCGCAATCGCTCCAGCAGCTCCCGCTCCTTCTGCTCTGCCTCCCGGCGGCCCTGCTCGAAGCGCCGCTTGCCGGCGCCCGGCTCGAAGTTCTTCACGTTGCCGAGGACGATGGGCACGAGCGCGTCTGGGCGCTCGCTCCAGCGTGGCTTGGTGATGTCGATCTCGCCGACGCAGCGCATGCCGTAGGTGTCGAGCCAGGCCTGGATGGCGTCTCGCGCTTGCCGGCCGCCCGCCACCTCGACCAGCTGATCGAGGAAGTCCTCGCCCTCGACGTGCTGCAGAAACGCGACCACGTCCGGATGCGGACGGATGACGTCGGCGACGGCCAGGAGCGCCAGCCCCATCTCCGACGTGACGTTGTGGGGGACGGATTGCGTGAGCGTGTCGGCCGCGTTCTTCTCGCCCAGCCACGCCAGCAGCTGCTCGTTAAGCCAGGTGGCGGCGTCCATCGCCGACATGAACACCTGATGGCTCAGCGGATCGAACAGGATCCGCCGCAGTTCCCCGAAGTCCGACAGGATGAAGTCGAGCAGCGCCGATCCCGACTTCGCCCGGATGTCGCGCTTCAACGCCGCGATGGAGGCCTGACTGCGCGCGATCAGGTCGTCGACGATTCGCGGGTCGGTCTCGATCGGGTCAGGGGCGGGGCCTGGGACGGGGGCGCCGCCAGGCGCAGGCCCGCCGGCACGCTCGTCGGGGAGCGACGGGATGAAGTCGCCGCGATCGAGGATGGTCTGCAGCGCGTCTCCGATCAGCGGATCGCCCCTCCCCATGACCGCCAGGAGTCCCGCGCGGCTCGCGGGCGAAGCGAGGGCTTGGGTCACGTCGACGAACAGACGCCCGCCGGCCTCGGCCATCGGCCGTCGGGTGGTCAGCTGCCACACGGAGAGCCCCAGGGGCTTCATGGCGTCGGTCATCATCTGCCCGTGGCCGACGGACACGTAGACGTGGTTCTCGGCATCGCCGGCCGCCGGGATCGGGAACAGGGCGGTGATCGGCCGGCTCTGCACGATCTGGAAGCCATCGTCGTCCAGGCACCACTCGATGTCCTGGGGGCGGCCGAAGTGAACCTCGATCCGCCGGCCGAGCTGCACCAGGCGCACGACCTGCGCGTCCGTCAGGGCGGGCTCCGCCTGTCGCTCTGGGTCGATCGCCTGGTCCTGCGTTCCGCCCGCGGGCGACGCGACGACGGCCAGCTGCTTGGTGCCCACCGCCCTCCGGACGACCTCGCCGTCGCGCACCGTGTAGCTGTCTGCGTTCACCCGGCCGGAGACCACGGCCTCGCCGAGGCCGAAGCTGGCCTCCACCGAGGCGACCTTGCGGTTGCCCGTGACAGGATCGGCCGTGAACAGGGTGCCGGCGGCCTGCGGGAAGACCATCTGCTGCACGACGACGGCCATCCGGACCTGGCGGTGGTCCGTGCCGTTCCGCAAGCGGTAGGTCACGGCTCGTTCGGTGAACAGCGAAGCCCAGCAGCGGCTGACGTGCCGAAGGATCGCCGCCGGCCCTGCGACGTTAAGGTACGTGTCCTGCTGGCCGGCGAAGGAGGCCGTCGGCAGGTCCTCGGCCGTGGCACTGGAGCGCACCGCGCAGGCGATTTGCTCGCGGAGCTCGGCCAGCGACCCGGTGATCGCGGCCGCCAGATCGTCGGGGATGGCAAACGCTTCGATGGTCCGCCGGATCTCCGCACAAACCGTCCGGATCGTCTCCCGGTCGTCGGGAGCCAGGCGCGACAGCCGATCGAGCAGGTCGTCGATCGGCGACGATCCCGCCATGACCCGCCGGAAGGCGTCCGTCGTCACGCAGAACCCGGGCGGCACGCGGATGCCGTCGATCCGGGACAGCTCGCCCAGGTTCGCGCCCTTGCCGCCGACGAGCCCGACCCGGGTGCCGTCGATCTCCGCGAAGCCCAGAACGTCCTGGCCCATCCGCACCCTCCGAATCCTCGCCGGCCAGCGCGTGTGGCCGAAGCCTGCGGACTCTAGGGCATGACCCGGGTCTTGCCGCTCGCCGACGCGCGGAACGAGTTCAATGCGCTGGTCGATCAGGAGGTCGGCGAGGGCCCCGACCCAAGCTGACTGCGCGCCCTAGCATGACTCTCGTGCATGCGGGAGCGACGGCCAGTACCGCCATCGAGCGGATGGCGCACGATCTCCTCGACCTCGCCCCGGACGACCGGGCGACCACCGAGCTGATCGCGTGGCTGGCCGGCTCCCCCCGGTTCCGTGCGTTCGTCGAGGCCAACGCCCCCAAGATCCGGAAGAAGTTCCGGAACGCGCGCGACGACGAATCGCGGCGCGACGTGCGAGCCGAGCTGTTGGCCGCCCGACTCCTGTTGTCCGATCGCCGCTTCGAGCTCGCGTACGAGGCGTACGGCAGCACGGGCGGTCCCGATTTCACCGTGACGTTCCGGGCGTCGCGGACCTTCAACGTCGAGGTCACGCGCCTGCGGCGTGCGCCAGACCGGGCCGACTATGGCGCGCCGATCGTGGCCAAGCTGCGCCAGCTGCCGCCGAGCGTGCCCAATCTGCTCGTGATTGCCGTCGACGGCGACACGGCCGACACGCTGGACGCCGGTTCCGCGGTCCGCGCCCTGCGGGCTCGCGCAGAGGCGAGGGACGATGCCTTCTTCGCCGCTCGCGGGCTGTCGGGCGCGCGAGCGTTTCATGACCGCATGCAGCGACTGGGCGCGATCATCGCCTGGGCCGACGGCGCAACGGGAGATCCGAGAGCCGCCCCGTGGGCGAACGCGAACGCCCGCATCCCGCTTCCGAAGCGGTCGGCTGCGGCGTGCCTGGCCTGCTTCCGCGCAGGACTACAGGACGCCTAGCCCCTCGGCCACGAGGAACACGCCGAACGCGACGAACGCGAGCGCGGCGAACACCTTGATCGCCCGCTCGGGGAGCCGGGCGCCCAGCAGCGCGCCGATCCCGATGGCAAGCGCGTCCGCCGCGACCATGCCGGCCGTCGACCCGAGCCATACGCCGATCGGTTCCTCGGTCGTCGCGAGCGTGATCGTCGCCAGCATCGTCTTGTCGCCCAGCTCGGCGAGGAAGAACGCGGTCCCGATCGTGAGCATCGCCCACCGCCCGGACCGTTTCGCGCGGCCCTCATCGCCCTCGTCCAGCTCGTCGCCGCGAATCGTCCATGCGGCGAACACGAAGAACGCGACGCCGGCGACCACCTGGATCAACGACGTCGGCAGCGCGAACGCGAACAGCCTTCCGACGAGCACGGACCCCGCGTGGACCAGCAGCGTCGCCACCGTGACGGCGACGAGCACCGTCAACGCCCGATAGCGGGAGGCGAAGGTCATCGCCATGAGCTGGCTCTTGTCGCCGAGCTCGGCGAGGAAGATCACGCCGAACGACAGGAAGAATGCGTGCACGGGCTCCCGGACTACCCGAGGTCGCTCCGGTGGTCGAGAGGCTCCGTCGCATCCGGTCCGTGGGCGGCGCCGGTCCGCCGCCACACCGCGTAGTCGGCGACGAGCCCCGCGTCGTCGACGGTCAGCTCGCCCACGAAGGTGCCGCTAGCGTAGCGATAGGTGACCTCGTCCAGGCGCGTGTACGTCTGGGCGGCCTTCTGGACGCGCAGCTCGGGAAACGTGATCCAGGCGGCCTGGATCGTCTTCGACGTGCCGACGGCGAGGCCGAGGCGTCGGATGGGCAGCGTGTTGGTCGACGGGCTGCACCCGAGATCCACGTCCGTGCACCCGCGGAGCGATCGATCGGGCGCCTCGTTGACCCGCCAGTGGCCCTTGCCGTCGCGGGCGAGGGCCAGGGTGCGCTGATCGAAGCCTCGCAGGTCGCGCACGTGGACGGCCGTCGTGAACCCGCCGCCGTCAGCGAGGACCCGGTACTCGATCCTGATCGGCACGCCAGCGTCCGAGCCGAGCACGGTGCCCACCAGCGCGAGGCCGGTGTCGCGCCGGGTCAGGGTGCAGTGCTCGTCCGCCTCGATCTCGTCCGATCGTCGCCAGGCTACGCGTCTCGTCGACATGTCTGGCCATTGTCGGCCGTGCGCGCCCCGGGCGTCACGCGGCCGGGTCGGGGACCGCCTCGGCCGTCTCGACGGCGCGTCGCCGCCAGGGCACGACGCCTTCGAGCTCGATCTCGAGCGAGAAGCTCAGGAACGTCCGCACGAGGACGATGATCCCGAGTGTGACGGCGCTCTCGAACGTCGCGTCGATCGCGACCGTCAGCACGATGTCGGCGACGATCAGGACCTCGAGCCCGAGCAGGATGGTCCGGCCGATGTTGCCGCGCAGGCGCTTGTAGGCAAGTGTGCGGTCCATGCGCCGGACATCGCGGCCATAGAACACGATCGCCGCGGCCGAGCCGGTGATGAGGATCCCGACGCCGAGCGCCTCGAAGCCGTGAACGACCAGGTCGAGCGCCTGCGTGAATGTCACCCTGCGGTCCCGGTCAGGCGGTGGGTACCGAGACCGTGCCCGCCTCGATCGCGGCGCGATACGCCGCGTGGTCGCGAGCGTTGACGTCCGCGTAGGTCTCCGCGAAGTCCGCGATCGCGCCGTCGAAGCGGTCGCTCGTCCCGAGATACGCGGAGATCGCGACCGCGTCGCCGGTGCGGGCGTGGGCACGCGCGAGCGCCCAGCCGCACAGGCCGCCGTAGAAGCCGAGGCCGACCGGCCGCAGGGTCGTCGTGTCGACCGAGCCCTTCATGTCCCACAGCTGTCGGAAGTAGAAGTCGCGGCCGCCGGGCCCGCGCGTCCAGCCAAGGTAGATGTCGGACGATGCCTGCATCTGCTGCTGGCCGACGACCACCCGCTGGCCGTGATTTGGGTGTTCGCCTGCCGCGAGATACGGCTCGAGCACCGATTCGGTCGCCTCCTTGGCCTGGAGGATCAGCGCGTCGTTCTCGTCGCGTCCCTCGAGGAGAACGACGAAGCAGCGTGTCCCGACGCTCCCGACGCCCACCACCTTCAGGGCGAAGTCGACGAACCGGTAGCGCTCGAGAAAGGCGCGGCGGCCCTCGGCCATCGAGGCGCGATAGTCGGCGAACGTCCGATCGAGCGACGATGCGCCGCCGTCGATCTCGACGTGCGTGATCACGGGCGGATCGTCGAGGATCACGCGTCGTCCTCCGACCACGCCCGTCAGGGACTCGAACGCACGCATCCCGTCGCGCCGACGGGCCTTCGTGAACACGGCGTCGAGCGCCCGACGCTGGCGGGTGCCTTCGGCGCCGCCCTGCATCACGCCCGACGCCTCGGCCGCCTCCCGGATGTCGACGTCGGTGATCGATGCATACATCACGTCCGCGAGGCGCATGGCGGCGTAGCGGCTCATCCATTGCCGATAGCCACGCACCGCGGCCATCGTCACGTCGCGGTTGACGCTGGCGCTGAAGCCGTTCGTGCGGCCGGCGATGACCATGCTCGCGGCGAGCCGCTTCACGTCCCATTCCCACGGCCCGGGCAGGGTCTCGTCGAAGTCGTTGGCGTCGAACACGAGGGCCCGCTCCGGCGACGCGAACAGGCCGAAGTTCGAGAGGTGGGCGTCGCCGCAGGCCTGGACGATGATGTCCGTCCGCGGGGCGTTGGCCAGGTCGAACGCCATCACAGCCGGCGTGCCCCGGTAGTACGCGAACGCCGACTCGGCCATCCGGGCATGGCGCAGCGGGATGAGCTCCTGCAGCCGGTCCGCTTCCTGGGCGTTGAGGATCGCGATGGGATCGCGTCCCGCCTGGGGCTCGAAGGCGGCGTGACTCGCTCGAGGGACGCGCTTGCGCGCGGTCTTGGCCTCCTCGATCCGTTCGCTCGGGTGGACCCACGGTCGGGCCGTCCACACGTTGCCCTGCTGCCCCTCGGCGTCCCACGCCGCGTCGTACGTCGCGGCCGTGGCCTCGTCGGGCGCGGCCTTCCGCACGATGCGCTGGGGTGCCGGTGTGGTCGCCATGGTGCTACTCCCGAGTCAGCTGTCAGGCCTGGGCGACGGCGGCGGCGCGCTCGGAAGTGTCGGCCGGCGACGCAGTCGTTCCGGTCGTCGCCCCCGCCGCGACCGGGGGGCCGAGCGTGATGCCGATGGACCCCAGCCACGCCCGGATGTTCCGATAGACAGCAGGGGCGCCGAGGGGCACCTGCTCGTCGAGCTTCCATTCGGCGGGGTGGAGGATGAATGGCTGGGTCTGCGGGCCGCCGAGGCCGCCGTGTGACCCGATCAGCTCCTCGAACGCGGCGACCTCGCCGAGCTCCGGGTCGTACTGGCTGATCAGCAGCAGATCGGGCGCGTGCTCCATCGCGTCCTCGCGCTTGAGGCTCATGACCGTGTGCGGCCCGAACAGTGTCGTGGGGTCCTTGCCCTCGACCCGGTCCTCGTCGAGGTAGCGGGCTCCCTTGGGCCCGAACACGACCGCCCCGTGATCATGGGTCTTGACCATGAGCATCGCCACGCCCGGATGGACCGCCAGGGTCGACACCAGGTTGGGGTGCAGCGCCTCGAGCTCGGCGAGCGACAGCCGATGGTCGTTGCCGGTGAACCAGACGAGGCCGAGGTTGCCGGAGCCGACGACGACGATCGTCGATTCGTCCGCCGGCGGCGGCAGCTCCTCGTGGTCGAGGTCCACGACCCCGTCCGTGGTCGATCCCGCCAGCGCGGCGCGGGCGACCGTCGGCCCGACGCCCTTGGCGCGCGTGATCTCGGACAGGAACGAGTTGACGAAGGTCGAGCCTTCCGCCTGGGTCTTGGCCTGGACGAGCGTCGCGCGACCCGACATCAGGTCCCGCACGACCTCACCGAGGCTCTGGCCGTAGCGCTGCTTGAAGGTCGCGCCGAGGCTCTGGCCATGGTCGGACAGGATGATGAACTTGTACGGGCGCGGCGAGCTCTGGGCCGCCTTCTCGATGGTGCTGATGGCCCCGTCGACGCCGTCGAGCGCCTCGAACGACTCGACGCGCTCGGGCCCGCAGTGGTGGGCGAGCTCGTCGTAGTCGGTGAAGTCCGCGTAGATCACGTTGGTCCCGCGGTACATCTCCTCGATGATCAGCGACACGTTCACGTCGCGCAGCAGGACGTTGCTCGCGGCGCGCATCCCGGCGTACTTCATGCCCCGGTGCATCTGGGGCACGATCCCCGACCGGCGCGTACGCCTTGCCTGGGTCAGCTCCTTGATGAACTCGCCCAGGAACAGCGTGAACGAGCGCAGGTAGCCGCTGGGACTCATGAAGAAGCCCAGGAACGCCTTGCTCTCGCCGATGCCCTGCTTCTCGTCCTTGATCGCCGCCGTGGTCAGGTAGGCGCGGGTCGCGTCGCCCGTCATCAGGTTGCAGATGCTGGCGCCGTTGTTCGACAGCAGGCCCTCGCCGTTCGACACCCGGCGCACGATCTCGCCGGCGTCAACCGGGTTGCTGGACACCATCAGGTGCTGGCGGTCGCGCTCGTACCAGCGGAAGGCGGGAATGCCGTCGTTGTTGCCGTGCAGGATGCCCGCCTGGCTGGCCGAGGTCATCGACGGCAGGATCGCCTCCCAGCGCGACAGCTTGTGGCTGCCACCCCGGACCCAGCTGGCCATCGTGTTGACGGATCCGGCCCGCATCCGGCCCGCGAGGATCGGGTGCGCCAGCCCGTCGATCTGGATGATCACGAGCCCGGGCTGGTCGGTCGTCGGGGCGGCGCGCTTGAGCAGCAGGTTCTGGATCAGCAGGCCGTAGAACGAATCGCCGCTGTCGATGCCCAGGATCGACGTGAGGATCGTGTTGATGATCGCGTACACGAACGAGCCGACGAGCGCGGCCAGGAATGTCCCGACATGGACGCCCGGGACGATGTTGGCCGAGATCAGGAACACGAGAATCTGGAGCACGATGACCGAGATGCCGGTCAGGATCAGCGACCGAGGCGCCACGAGCGCCAGCACCACCGGTCGCACGATCGCGTTGAGCAGCGCCATGACGATCACGACGATCACGCCGTCGAGCGCCCGGTCGACGACGATGTTCGGCATCAGCCAGGCCGTGGCCAGGAACGAGATCGTCGAGACGACGAGCGTGATGATCAGGCGCTTCAGGAGCGCCTTGCGGCCGCCACGCCACTCCCAGAGCACGCGGAGCTGTGTGGCGTACAACGCTCTGAGGTTCATCTCGCCCCTCTTGGCCCGCGCAGGGCCCATGCATGGTCAGGCCGACACATGATGAGAGCGTCCGCGGCCCATTCCATCACCCGAACCACGTGATGTTGGGCCGGGGCCGCCCTCGGCAGCCGGCGACGACCCGGATCGACGCGTCAGCTGGCCGGACTTGCGAGGGCCGCCTTGAGGGCCTCCTCGGTCTCCTCGTCCAGCGACGTCTGGATGACCTCGCCGTGGTACTTGCGCAGGCTCGCGATCGCCATGTCGGCGTCGGCGGACTTGATCTCGAGGAACAGGGCCGACTTGCCGGGCTGCAGCTTCGCCTCGACCTCCTTGACGAAGTTGCCGTCGATGCCGGTGCCCATCGCCGCGCCGACCCCGGCGCCCGCAAGCGCCCCCAGCGCGATCCCGGCGACCGGGAAGACGAAGAACACGAGGCCGCCGATGACGCCGCCGACGACCGCGCCCGCCTCGGTGGCGCTGCTGGCCTCGTTCTTGACGTCGAACGACCCGTCGGCCTTGTGGGTGATGACGGCGGTGTCCTCGAACTTGATGCCGCCCTGCTTCTCGATGCCGCGCAGGGACGCGAGCGCCTCCCGCGCCTGGTCCTCGGTGTCGAAGCTGATCACAACGATCCGGCTCATGGCGTGCTCCCGGTTCCGTTCGGTGGTTTCGTGCCCAGAGTAGTCCGTCCGCGCCAGTCGCCGGCGAGCATGCCGTACAGGTACTCGCTCGCCCATCCGTCGCCGTCGCGGAACGCGCCCCGGATCTCCCCTTCGCGTCGGAACCCTAGCCGCTCGAGGAGACGCCACGACGCCTCGTTGCGCGTGTCGCAGTCCGCGCAGACCTTGTGCTTGCCGCGATCCTCGATGAGGTAGCGGACGAGCTCGCCCACCGCCTCCGTCGCATACCCGTGTCCCTGTGCGGCCGGGTCCATCGTGTAGCCGATGTCGGCGATCAGGGGTTCCGCCGCGCGCCCGTGGAAGGCGCAGTCGCCGATCAGCGTCGTGGGGTCGTCGCGGGTCGAGATCGCGAACTGGTACCACTCTCCGCGTTCGTCCGGATGGTGGGTCTCCATCCAGTCCACGAAGGCCCGGGCACGCTCGATCGCGTAGGGGGCCTCCCAGGACTGGTATCGGGCGACCTCGGGCAAAGATCGATAGCGCGCGAACGCCTCGGCGTCGCGGGCGGCGAAGCGACGGATGACCAGTCGCCTCGTCAACAGGCGATCGAAGTCGGCGTCCACGCGAGCATTGTGCGTGGTTGCGCGCGCGCCGCGCATGTAGCATCCCGCCATGGTTCACGGGCTCCCCGACCGGCCGCCGTTCGTGCTGCGGACACGGATCCTCACGCCCCTCGCCGCCGGGGGCACGCGCTACGAGGCGGACGGGCGGATCGTGGTCGATGCTGCCGGACGGATCGCCTCCGTCGGGCCGTGGCCCGCGACGGATGCCGACGACGACGCCCACGACCTGCGTCCGCTGGTCGTGCTGCCGGGCATGGTCGACCTGCACGTGCACCTGCCCCAGCTGCCCAACGCGGGGGTGGGCGCCGGCCTCGACCTGTTGACCTGGCTGCGGCGCTACATCTTCCCGCTCGAGCGCTCGTTCGACCAGGAGGCCGCGGAGCGTCTCGCGCCGCTCGCGTTCCGCGCCTTTGCGGCGGCCGGGACGACGACGGCGGTGATGTACGGGGCCGTGTTCGAGCCGTCGCTCGACGCGGCGTTCCGGGCCGCCGAGGCGCATGGGATCCGGGCGGTGATCGGGAAGGTGATGATGGATCGCGGCAGCTACGACGACACCCTGTCGTCGGCCCGCGTCCTCGACACCAGCCTCCGCCAGTCGGCGGACCTGTGCGCCCGCTGGCACATGCGCGACGACGGGCGCCTCCGCTACGCGTTCACGCCCCGCTTCGCGCTGTCGTGCGGGCCCGACATGCTGCGCCGCTCGGCAGAGCTCGCCGCGGAGACCGGCGCCTACTGGCAGACCCACGTCGCCGAGGACCGGAACGAGATCCGCGAGGTTGCCCTCGCGTTCCCCGACGCCATCGACTACCTCGACGTCTACGACCAGGCCGGCGGCCTCGGGCCGCGGACGATCCTGGCCCACGCGATCCACCTCTCGCAGCGCGAGATCGACCGCGTCGCCGAGACCGATTCGGTGATCGCGCACTGCCCGGCGTCGAACCTGTTCCTGGCGTCCGGTGCGATGCCGCTCGCGCGCTACCAGGCGGCGGGGATCCGCGTCGGGCTCGGTTCGGACGTGTCGGCCGGCCCCGAGCTGTCGATCTTCGCGAACATGCGGGCCGGCGGCTATATCCAGAGCGGGTTGCGCGTGCTGGCCGACGAGCGCGGCGAGCCCGGCGATGGAGCGCAGCCCCTGGGACCGCTCGACTGGCTGCGGATGGGCACGTACGAGGGCGCCCGGGCGCTGGGTCAGGAGGCGTCGATCGGATCGCTCGAGCCCGGCAAGGAGGCCGACCTGATCGCGATCGACCCCCGGCTCGTGGCCCCGGTCCCGGGGATCGACTCCGATGAGCCCGCCGAGGTCATGTCGCGGCTGGCGTTCCGCCCGCATCCCGACATGGTCCGTGGCGCGTGGGTCCGCGGCCGGCGGCTCGACGGACCGCCGGGGATCGCATGAGTCGGTCGCGGATCGCATGACCCTCGCCGCCGACCTGCTGATCGCCGGCGGCACGCTCGTCGACGGGACCGGCGAACCTGGCCGCCCCGGCAACGTCGCGATCGACGGTGACCGGCTGGTCCTCCCATCCGGCGACGTCGACATCGCCGCGCTCCGCACGATCGATGCGACCGGGCTGGTCGTCGCCCCCGGGTTCATCGACCTCCACAGCCACGGCGGCCTCGTCATGCTCGCGGAGCCCCGCCACGAGCCCAAGGTGCGCCAGGGAGTCACCACCGAGCTCGTCGGCGTCGACGGCAACGCGTACGCGCCGTTCCCGTCGCGCGCCGACCTGCTGGACTTCGCCGTCCTCAACGGCGGCCTGGACGGCCGGCCCGACATCGCCTTCGACTGGTCGACCGTCGCCGAGTACCTCGCCCACTACGACGGCGCGTCCTCGGTCAACGTCGCCTATGTCGTCGGCAACTCGCCGCTCCGGATCGCCGCCATCGGCTGGGACGACGTCGCGGCGACGGAGCCGACGCTGGCCGACCAGCGGGCGATGCTGCGCGAGGCGATGGAGGACGGGGCGTTCGGCCTGTCGACCGGGCTCGACTATCCGCCTGGCGCGTACGCGACCACCGCCGAGCTGGCCGCATTGGCCGAGGAGAGCGCGAGGCTCGGCGGGTTCTACCACACCCACGTGCGCTACCCGCTGGGCGACGGGTTCCTCGACCCGTTCCGGGAGGCGATCGAGATCGGGCGGCGCGGCGGCTCGCCCGTCCACATCACGCACTTCTATCACCGGGCCACGTTTCCGGGGCCGCCCGAGCAGATGCTGGCGCTGGTCGACGACGCGCGCGCCGAGGGCCTCGACGTCACGTTCGACCTCTACCCCTACGAGTGGTCGAGCACGCGCCTCCTGATCATGCTGCCGACGTGGATCCAGGCGGGTGGCGTCGGGCCGCTGAAGGCGCGCCTGGCGGATCGATCGGCGCGAGAGCGGATCCGCGACGAGATGTCGGCCCGGGGCCGCCTGTTCGCGGGCGACCGGACCTGGGATGCGCTGCGGCTGGGCGCGTTCACGCGGCCCGAGCACCTCGCCTGGGAGGGCCGGACGCTGGGCGACGTCATGCGCGAGACGGGACGGGATCCGATCGACACGATCTGCGACCTCCTGTTGGCCGAGGACCTGCGGGTCAACCAGGTGACGCCGGGGCCGCACACCGACGGAATCCGGGCGTTCTTGCGCCACCCCCGGGCGATGGTCGGGACGGACGGCGTGCTGATCGGGGACAAGCCCTCCCCGCGCACCTACGGGTCGTATCCGCGGATCCTTGGCCAGTTCGTACGCGAGGAGCGACTGCTGGGCCTCGAACAGGCGGTCCACCGGATGACCGGCATGCCCGCGGCCCGCCTCGGCGTTCGCGAGCGCGGGATCCTCGCGGACGGCTTCGCCGCGGACCTCGTGGTGTTCGATCCGGCGACGGTCGCGACGCCCGCGACCTACGACGAGCCGCGCCAGTTTCCCGAAGGCATCCCGTACGTGATCGTGAACGGAACGGTGGTGGTCGATGGCGGCGAGCATACGGGCGCGACGCCCGGCCGAGCCCTGCGTCGCGCGCAGGCTTGACACTCGGCGCCAGCGGACTCCACGCTTCGGCGAACTCACCGGAGGCGCCACCCCTTGACGATCGAGACGCGCGGCCCCCGTACGGCGACGCCGACGAGAGGTGTCGCGGTCCCGCTGCCGACGCGCCGCGAGGGACCGGCCAAGCTCACCGGTCAGGCCCTGTATGCCGACGACCTCGTCTTCCCGGGCGCCTGGTATGGCGCGACGATCCGGTCGACCGTCCCGCACGCGCGCCTGCTCGCGATCGAGCTCGATCCCGCCTTCGACTGGTCGAGGATTGCCGTCGTGACCGCGGACGATATCCCCGGCCGGAACGTCGTCGCCAGCATCGCAGAGGACCAGCCGATCCTCGTCCCCGTCGGCGGCGAGATCCAGCACCAGGCCGAGCCCGTTGCCCTGTTGGCTGCCGCCGATCGCGAGACCCTGCGGGAGGCGCGGAGGCGGGTCACCCTCCGCACCGAGGCGCTGCCGCCGGTCTTCGATCCTCTCACCTCGACCGTCGTGTTCGCCCACCACGAGCTCATCAAGGGCGACGTCGAGGCGGTGCTTGCGGAGGACGGGCTCGAGATCATCGAGGCGACCTACCGGGTGGGCCACCAGGAGCAGCTCTATATCGAGAACAACGCGATCATCGCCGTGCCGCGCGAGGACGGCGGTATGACGGTCCACGGCAGCCTGCAGTGCCCGTTCTACGTGCACAGGGCGCTGCGTGCGGGCCTCGACCTCGACGACGCCCACACCCAGGTCGTCCAGGCGGAGACCGGCGGCGGCTTCGGCGGCAAGGAGGAGTACCCGTCGATGATCGCCCTCCACGCCGCGCTGCTGGCTCGCAAGACAGGACGGCCGGTGCGGATGATCTACGACCGCCACGAGGACCTGTCGGCGACGACGAAGCGGCATCCGGCGGTGATCCGTTACCGGACGGGGATCCGGCGGGACGGGACGATCGTGGCGCAGGACATCGACCTGGTGATGGACGGCGGGGCCTACACGACGCTGACGCCGGTCGTGCTCTCGCGGGGGACGATCCACGCGGGTGGCCCGTACGACGTCGCCAACGTCCGGATCCGCTCCCGTGCCGTCGCCACCAACACGCCGCCCAACGGGGCCTTCCGCGGGTTCGGGGCACCACAGGTCGAGTTCGCCGCGGAGATGCAGGTCTCGCGCGCCGCCGAGGCTGTCGGCATGTCGCCGCTCGAGGTCCGCCGGCTCAACGCCTACCGGCCGGGCGGCGTCACGCCCACGAACCAGCTGCTGCGCCAGGACGCGGCGGCGCTCGAGGTCCTCGACCGCGCCGCGGAGGCCGGCGAGTTCGAGCGGGTCCGCGCCAGGACGGCCGCCGAACGGGAGGCCCGTACGCCGGGAGCCCGCACGGCACGAGGGATCGGCCTGGCCCTGGCCTGGCACGGGGCCGGGTTCACGGGCTCGGGCGAGGAGAAGATGGCCTCGGTCGCGAGCCTCGAGCGCACCGGGGACGGCCGGATCCGCATCCTCACTGCCTCGACGGAGATGGGCCAGGGGACGAAGACCATCTTCCCGCAGCTGGTGGCGGCCGAGCTGGAGATCGACGTCGACGATGTCGAGATGGCGCCCCAGGACACGGCGTTCGTCCCCGACTCGGGTCCGACCGTGGCGTCGCGGACGGCCATGGTGGTCGGCGGACTGCTGATCGAGGCCGCACGCCGGCTCAAGGCGGACGTCGAGGCCCGCACCGGCCGGCCGTTCGGCCTGTCCTGGCGGGACGACGCGCGCGAGCACGGCGACGTCCGGATCGACGAGCGGTTCACCCCCTACGCCGGCCGGACGTTCGACGACGCGACGTACAGCGGGGACGCGTATCCGACCTTCGGGTGGGCGGCCGCGGTGGCCGAGGTGGAGGTCGACCTCGACACGGCCGAGGTCGCCGTGCTGTCCGTGGTCGCCGTCGATGACGTGGGGCGCGTCATCCACCCGGTCCTGTGCGAGGGGCAGGTCGAGGGCGGCACGCTCCAGGCGATCGGCTACGCGACGATCGAGGAGATCAAGCTGCTCGATGGCCGGTACCTCAACGACCGCCTCCAGACGTACATCATCCCGACCTCGCTCGACGCCCCGCGGATCGACACCATCCTCGTCGAGGCCGCGTTCGAGGACGCGCCCCATCGGGCCAAGGGCGTGGGCGAGCTGCCGATGGACGTCGGTGCGCCGGCGGTGGTCGCGGCCATCCACGACGCGACCGGAGCGTGGATCGACGATCTTCCCGCGACCCCGGAGCGGATCCTTGCTGCCCTTGCGGGGATCGAGGGACCCGGGGCACCAGGCGTGTCGGCAATCTCCGCCCCGGCGGGGTCCGCCCCGTGACCTTCCGGCTGATCGTGAACGGCGAGCCCGCCGAGGTCGGCGTGCCGGGGATGCGGCGGCTGCTGGACGTGCTCCGCGAGGACCTCGGCCTGACTGGCACCAAGGAGGGCTGCGGGGAGGGCGAGTGCGGTGCGTGCACGGTGCTCGTCGACGGCGACCCCGTGGTGAGCTGCCTCGTGCCCGTGTGCCAGGTCGACGGGTCGGTGGTCCGTACGGTCGAGGGGCTGGCGGCGGCGGGTGGCCGACCAGGCGGCCTCGGCGAGCTCCAGGACGCGTTCCTCGTCGCGGGTGGCGCGCAGTGCGGGATCTGCACGCCGGGGATGCTGATGGCCGCGGAGGCCTTCCTCGCCAGCGGCGCCGAGCCGACCGACGGGGCGATCCGCGAGGCGATCGCCGGCAACCTGTGCCGCTGCACCGGCTACACGAAGATCGTCGATTCGATCCAGCTCGCGGCCCTCCGGCGTCGTCCGGGCGCGGCCTGAGGCCCGGATGCCCGTCGAGCCCCCGGTCGTCTCGCCCCGCTCCCTCGCGGAGGCGTTCGCGATCCTCGCCGACGCGCCGCATCGGCCGGTCGCCGGCGGCACCGACCTCCTCGTCCAGCTCACCGGCGAGATCGGGGCGGCGCCCGAGCGCGTGATCGACCTGTGGCGGGTCGAGGAGCTGCGCGGAATCCGGGTGCGCGACGGCGTGCTCGAGATCGGCGCGCTCACGACGTACGCGCAGGTCCGGCGATCGGAGGACTGCGCGGCGCACGCCCCGTCGCTCGTCGCGGCGGCGGCGACGATCGGCGCGGCGCAGATCCAGAACCGGGGCACGATCGGCGGCAACGTGATGAACGCCTCTCCGGCCGGCGACACGCTCCCGGTGCTGCTCGCCCTCGACGCCGTCCTGGTCGTCGGCTCGGCCCGCGGCGAGCGTTCGATCCCGGCCAACGAGTTCTGGCCGGCCTATCGCCAGACGGCCCTCCGCGACGGCGAGCTCCTGCTGCGCATCGGGATCCCGATCGTGGACGGACGCCGGCAGGCGTTCCGCAAGGTCGGCACCCGTCGGGCCCAGGCCATCTCCAAGGTCGTGCTGGCGGGCGCCTGGCGCCTCGACCCCGGCTGGCGCGACGTCCGCATCGCGTTCGGTTCGGTCGCGGCGACGCCGATCCGGGCCCGAGCCGCGGAGGCGGCCCTCGAGGGCAAGCCCGCGATCGCGGACTCGATCGAGCAGGCCGTCGCCGCGCTCCGCGGCGAGCTCCACCCCATCGACGACGTCCGCTCGACGGGCGCGTACCGCCTCGAGGTCGCCGGACGAATCCTGCGGCGGATGCTGGAGGACGCCACGTGACGGAGATCGGCGCGAACCGCTACGGCAAGGAGTCGATCCGCCTCGTCAAGGTCGACAGGCGCAGCGCGACGCACGAGGTCCGTGACCTGACCGTCGACGTCGCGCTCGCGGGCGACTTCGCGAGCTCGTACACGGACGGCGACAACGCCCGGGTCATCGCGACCGACACCATGAAGAACACCGTGTACGCCTTCGCGCCCGAGCACCTGACCGGCGCGATCGAGGCGTTCGGGATCGTCCTGGCTCGGCACTTCCTGGACGCACCCCAGGTGGCGAGCGCGACCGTCTCGATCCGGGAGCACGGTTGGCGACACCTCGTCGGTCCCGGCGGCACGGAGGCGCCCGATGCCTTCCGGCGAAGCGGGGCCGCGACGCGCACCGCGACCGTCGTCGCGACCGCGTCTGGCACCTCGGTCGAGTCCGGGGTCACGGACCTCGTCGTGATGAAGACCGCCAAGTCGGCATTCTCCGGGTTCCCGCGCGACCGCTACACGACCCTTCCCGAGACCGAGGACCGGATCATGGCCACGAAGCTCACCGCGGCGTGGCGCCACGTCCAGGCCACAGGGGATTGGGAGGCCAGCTACCTCGAGGTCACGCGATCGATGCTGGAGACGTTCGCCGACCACCACAGCGAGTCCGTGCAGCACTCGATCTGGCTCATGGGCAAGGCGATGCTCGAGCGGCACGCGGAGATCGACGAGGTCCGGATGTCGCTGCCGAATCTGCACCACTGGATCGTCGACCTCACCCCGTTCGGAGGCGCCAACCGCGGCGAGATCTTCGTCGCGACGGTCGACCCGCACGGCCTGATCGAGGCGACGGTTCGGCGCGGGAGTCCGGCGCCATGAGCGCGGTCGGTGGGGTCGAGATCGCGGGCCGAGACGTCCCCGGCCTCGACCGGGTCTTGACGCCGGATGCGCTCGCGTTCCTGGGCGACCTCCAGCGCCGGTTCGGGCCCGAGCGCGAAACGCTCCTCCGCCGCCGGGCCGAACGCCATGCCCGGATCTCCGCCGGCGAACGACCCGACTTCCTGGCCGAGACGGCCGAGGTCCGCGCGGCTGACTGGCGCGTCGCCCCGGCGCCGGCGGACCTCGACGATCGGCGGGTCGAGATCACCGGGCCCGCCGAGACGAAGATGATGATCAACGCGCTCAACTCGGGCGCGCGGGTGTTCATGGCCGACCTCGAGGACGCGCTCAGCCCCACCTGGGCGAACGTGATCGGCGGCCAGGTCGCGATCGCCGACGGGATCCGGCGCACCCTCGCGCTCGACACGCCCGAGAAGGCCTACCGGCTCAACGACCGGGTCGCGACCCTCGTCGTCCGGCCGCGTGGCTGGCACCTCGAGGAGCGGCATGTCCTCGTCGACGGCGCGCCGATGTCGGCCAGCCTGTTCGACGCCGGCCTGTTCCTGTTCCACGATGCGGCCGAATCGCTCGCCCGGGGCAGCGGACCCTACCTGTATCTGCCCAAGCTCGAGAGCCATCTCGAGGCACGCCTGTGGAACGACGTCTTCGTCCATGCCCAGGCGGCCGTCGGCGTGCCCCAGGGGTCGGTGCGAGCGACCGTCCTGATCGAGACGATCCTCGCCGCGTTCGAGATGGACGAGATCCTGTACGAGCTCCGCGAGCACGCCGCCGGGCTCAACGCCGGCCGCTGGGACTACATCTTCACGCTGATCAAGCGCTTCCGTGACGACCCGGCGATGGTGCTCCCGGACCGCGGCCAGGTGACGATGGCCGTGCCGTTCATGCGCGCCTATACCCGGCTGCTGGTCGCGACGTGCCATCGGCGCGGCGCCCACGCCATCGGCGGCATGTCCGCCTTCATCCCCAACCGCCGCGAGCCGGAGGTCACCGCCAACGCGCTGGCGAAGGTTAGGGAGGACAAGGATCGCGAATTGGGCGACGGGTTCGACGGCACCTGGGTCGCCCACCCCGACCTCGTGCCCGTCGCGATGGCGGAGTTCGACCGCGTCCTGGGCGATCGGCCCAACCAGAAGACCGCACCCGGCGACCCGTCGGTCCCGGCCTCGGCGTTGCTCGATCTCGAGGTCCCGGGCGGTCGCGCAACCGAGGGCGGGGCACGGCAGGACATCAGCGTCACGCTGCGCTACCTCGACGCGTGGCTGCGCGGCAACGGCGCTGCGGCCATCGACAACCTGATGGAGGATGCGGCAACGGCCGAGATCAGCCGCTCGCAGCTCTGGCAGTGGCGCCACCACGGCACGCGCCTCGATGACGGCGAGCCCTTCGACGACGCCCGCTACGCCCGGATCCGCGACGACGAGCTGGCGCGGATCGGCCGCGACACGGGCAGGGTCGCCGAGGCGGCGGCGTTGCTCGACGACCTCGTGCTGACCGAAGACTTTCCGGAATTCCTCACGCTCGAGGCCTACCGGCGGCTCGACTAGGCCTCGGCCTCGCCGGCCGGCGTCAGGTCATCGGATCGAGGCGGCGCTCCACGAACCGGCCGAAGCCGCGCGTCCCGACGAACGCACCATCGCGGACCACGAACGAGCCGCGCACGATCGTCGAGCGCACGGCACCAGCCACCTCGCGGCCCTCATACGGGGTGTAGTCGCTGGTGTGGTGCAGGTCGGCGGCCCGGATCGTGCGCCTCGCATCGGGATCGAACAGCACCAGGTCCGCGTCCCGCCCAACCTCGATCGCCCCCTTCGTGGGCATCCCGAACAATCGGGCCGGCGTCGTCGAGAGGGCGTCGACCAGGCGCTCGACCGGCGAGCCGGCCGCCGGCGATTCCACCGTCCCAGGCCATCGTCAGCAGCGTCTCGATGCCCGGCCCACCGTTCGAGATCCGGTCGAACGACTCGCGCCAGCTCTGCTTCTCCACCGCGGCACGGTCCGGAACGTGATCCGTTGCGATCAGTGCCAGGGAGCCGTCGGCCAGCCCATCCCACAGCGCCTCGGGGTTGCCGGCGGCGCGCAGCGGCGGCGAGATCACGTACCTCGCCGCCTCCTCGGGCGGCAGGCCGTAGCGGTCGTCGGTAAGGGTCAGGTAGTGGGGGCACGTCTCGGCGAACACGGGCCGCCCCTCGGCGCGCGCCGCCCGAACCCGGGCCAGGGCCTCGGCAGACGACAGGTGGACCACGTACAGCGGCGCGTCGGCGGCCTTCGCCAGGGCGATCGCCCGGCCGGTCGCCTCCGCCTCAACGTATGGCGGGCGAGACGCTGCGTGGAACGCCGGTCCGGTCTCACCGGCCGCGAGATGGCGCGCGGTCAGCGACTCGAGGATCGTCCGGTTCTCGCAGTGGACCTCAAGCATGCCGTTCGCCGCGGCCGCGGCGGCCAGCAGCGCGAGCAGCGTGGCGTCATCGACCCCGAAGTCGTAGACCATGAACGCCTTGAAGGTCGGCACGCCCGCGTCGACGAGCACCGGCAGGTCCGCGGCCGGATCCAGATGCGACGACGAGATCACCGCACTCAACCCGACATCGACAGCCGAGTCGCTCGAGGTTGTCGTCAGCCACTCCCGCAGGCCGGTCCGCAACGACCGCGCGGCCGCCGGCGATGACCCGGTCCCCGGGTTATTGAACGAGAGAAAGGTCGTCGTCCCCCCGAACGCCGCCGCCACCGAATTGGCGAAGAACCGGTCCGGCTCGGCGTCGCTTGCCACTCGCGTGTGCGTGTGGACGTCGATCACGCCCGGCAGGACGAGCAGGCCGCGCCGCGTCAACGACCTCCCGCGCCGTGGCGGCGGGACCCGACAGGTCCGGCTCGACCGCGATGATCCGGCCGCCCTCGACGGCGATGTCCGCGACGGCCGAGCCACGGACGGTCACGACCCGGCCGCCGCGAATCGACGAGGTCGGCCATGGTCGGCCTCAGCCGAGCTCGACGATCTCGATGTCCTGCGCGCCCTGCCACAGGCAGCGGCGACCCATCTCACGGAGGCGGTCGTCCCAGCCGTCCTCGGGCAGGACGCTCGCAAAGTGGTTGGCGGCGAGCTGGCCGACCTTCGACGACGTCGTGCACGCGCCGTACGGGAAGAAGATCTCGCACTCGCTGATGCCGCCCGGGTAGAGCGCGAGCTGGCCGGGTGCCGGGTGGGACGTGTGGTGCTCCCAATCGACGTCGGGCCGCAGGTCGCCGTACGGGATCCAGGTCGACTCCCCGCTCCAGCGACAATGGATGAGCGAGGCACGAAGGGGGAGCATCGCCCGGATCACGCCGATCGTCTGGGGCGCATCGGGCTCCCAGCGGGCGCTAAAGTGCAGGTCGCCAACACGGATCGACAGATCGCTCATCGGCGGAGGATACCCAGTTGGCCTCGGACCGTCCGACCCTCTCCACGCACATCCTGGACACGGGATCGGGGACCCCGCGCGGGGGCGCCACCGTGCGCCTGTGGCGTCTCGGGCTCGACGATGATCCCGCGACCCTCGTCCTGGAGGCCGTCACCGACGGGGACGGCCGCGTCCGCGACCTGCTCGGACCGGCCGCGCTCGAGACGGGCGCCTACGCCCTCGAGTTCGACCTCGGCGCCGACGGCTTCTTCACGTCGCTCACGGTCGAGGTGCAGATCCCGGACGCGAGCCGCAGCTACCACGTCCCGCTCCTCGTGGCCCCGTTCGGCCTGTCGACCTACCGGGGATCGTGAAGGGATGACCGGGCCGGCTCGCTCGGCCTGGCAGCTGGATCTGCTCGACGACGCGGCATTCGGTCGCGCCGTCGCTCCGCTGTTCGAGGACGCGCCTCGATTCGTCGCCCGGCTCAGCGGGGCGCGTCCGTTCGGCGACGCGGGGCGCATGTTCGAGCGAGCCCGCGAGATCGCGCACCACATGCCCGAGGACGAGCAGCTCGAGCTGATCGACGCCCACCCGCGGCTCGGCGCGCCGCCGGCGTCGGTGTCGGCGTTCTCCTACCTCGAGCAGGGGTACGGGTCGGCCGCCGCGGAGGTCCCGGCCGACGACGAGCGGCTTCGGGTCGCCGCCGAGCTCGAGCGGCTCAACGCCGCATACGAGGCGACGTTCGGGTTCCGCTATTGCGTGTTCGTCGCGGCTCGGCCGCGGGCGGCGCTGTTGCCGGACATGGAGGCGGCGCTCTCGGCGGATCGCGACGCCGAGATCGCGCGGGCGCTGGACGCGGTCATCGACATCGCTCAGGATCGCTACTCGGCGCCGGACGCCTGATCCTCGGCGCGCCGGGACCCTGGCCCGCGCGCCCGTGTCAGGCGCTCTGCGATGACGGCGGCGATCACGATCCCGGCCAGCCGACGATCCAGGCCAGCCCGGCGATGGCCAGGGCGTTGTTCTCACGCTGCTCGACCAGGCGCAGCGAACGTCCCGCCAGCACAGAACCGCCGTTCCAGGGCACCACGATGGCCGCAATGCGGACGCCAGGCCGCGGCTGCCAGGTGACCACGTCGTGCCCGGTCGCACGGGCCGCGGCGAGCACGCCCGATGGCGGCACCGGCGGCGCCTCGTCCAGCGACCCGTTGCTCGCCAGCACGGCGCCCGCGGCGTCGTAGACCACGAGGAAGGGCGCCAGGCTCGTGGTGACCGCGACCGGCGTTGGGCCCGCCAACGAGGCGACGGCGCTCCCGGGACCGACGAGCGTGGCCGGGGCGACGCCCGCGTCGAGCGCCTGCGCGGCATCCGTCGCGAGCTGCTCCTGCGGGTCATTCGCCGACGATCGGAGCAGCTGCTGGGCCTGGACATAGGCCACCCCGCACGCAACGGTCAGGACCACGATTGCCGGAAGGGCCCATGCGACGACCCGCCGAACGGTCACGTCCCGACGTCCTCAGTCGAGAGCAGGTCCTCGGCCCAGGCGCCGACGCCGGCCCACACGCGCTCGACGCCGGCGGTGCGGAACGCGGCCTCCGTGGTCGTCCCCGCGACGGCGGCGAACGGCGCCCCGGCGGCGGACGCCATCGCCAGGTCGACGGTCGTGTCGCCCACGTAGATCGAATCCGCCGGGTCGACGTCCAGGTCCGCCAGTGCGCGCAGCAGTGCCTCCGGGTGCGGTTTGCCCCTCGCTACGTCGTCGGAGAAGTAGGCCGCCTCGAACACGCCGTCGAGGTTGAGCCGGCGCAAATTCGGCTCGACGACGCCGCGCGTCGAGGCGGTGACCAGGCCCAGGCGGACGCCGTTGCGTGCCAGCCGCCGAAGCGCGCCGCGGACCCACGGGATCGCGCGGGGCCGTGCGCCCTGCATCTCCTCGGTCCAGCGCGCGGCGACGGCGTCCCAGCGATCTTCCGGCACGCCCAGCTCCCGATACGAGGCGCGCCAGTCGGGCGTGTACCGCTCCCGGAACCACTCGCGCGTCAACGGGATCCCGAGCTCCCCGAGCACGATGACGTTCGCGCGGTAGATGTGCGGGAGGGTGTCGACGATCGTGCCATCCCAGTCGAACACGGCAGCGGTCGGTAGCTTGCGGCGCGACGGCGTCCGGGTCACCGACCCATCGTATTCGGCGCGCGGCATCCCGCTCACCCGGCCATCAGCCCCAGCACGATCGCCGCGATCCCGAAGCCCCCGATGATCACCGCGGAGGCGATGTTGAGCCCCCGGATCGCCCGCGGCGTGAGCCGGGCGCGCAGGCCCGCGACGACGCCGGTCAGGATCCCCCACCAGGCGACCGAGCCGAGGAACACGCCGGCCACGACCGCCGCTGCGCCGCCGGGGCCGCCCGTTCCTGCGCCGATGCTCGCAAACAGTGCCGCGAACGACAGGATCGTGGCCGGATTGGTGAGCGTGAGCCCGACCATCGAGGCCCAGGCCCCCAGCGGCGACCCGAGACGGCCCGTGTCCGTCCGAGCCGCGATCGGGGCCCCGGATCGAGCGTCACGCAGCGCGCGCGCCGCGAGGATCAGCAGCGCCGTCCCGCCGATCATCCCGAGCCAGCGGTCGATCCCCACCAGGAGCTCGGTGATGGCGGTCAGGCCGAAGGCCGCGATCGCGCTGTAGGCGGCGTCGGCCGTCGCCACGCCCGTCCCCGACAGGAACCCGTACGGCCAGCCGCGGTCGACCGTCCGCTTGATCACGAGCAAGCCGATCGGGCCGAGCGCAAAGGCGACGGCGAATCCGATGGCGAGGCCACGGACAAACAGGTCGAGCGGCACGACGGCAGCAGAAGGTCAGGTGGCGCGCAGGAGCGACTGGATCGAGACCCGCGAACGCACCCGGGTCGACGCTACGGAGATGGCGACCGGGTCAGGGGTTTCGCGGCAGCACGACCACGCGACGATTCGGCTCGTCGCCGATCGACTGGGTCGACACGCCGGCGTTGTCGCGCAGCGCCAGGTGGATCCAGCGGCGCTCGAGCGCCGGCATCGGCTCGAGCTGGAGCATCTTGCCCGTCTGCTCGACGCGTTCGGCGGCACGGGTCGCGAGGTCGACGAGCTGGCGCTCCCGGCGACCGCGGTAGTCCTCGACGTCGACGAGCACGCGCGTCCACTGACCGGTGCGGCGCGACAGCATCAGGTTCACGAGATGCTGCAGGGCGGACAGCCGCTCGCCCTTGCGCCCGATCAGCGAACCGAGGGCCTCGCGGTCGGCGCCGTCACCCACGACGTTGAGCCGGCTCGTCTCGCCCTCGCGGATCTCGACCGCGATGCCCTCGAAGCCGAGGTGGCCCATCAGCGTCTCGAGGATCTCCTTGCCGGCGGCCAACGTCTCGGGCGTCGCCTCGGCGGCTTCGAGCTCGGCGCGCTCCATCGCCAGCGATCCGCGGGCGGTCGTCACCTGGGCGACCTCGGCGGCGGACAGCTCCGAGCCACCCCGTGCGGGCGCATCGGTGCGCGGGCGGTCGTCGCGGCGCGGGCCGCGATCCCGATCGGGTCCGCCGCGGTATCCGCCGCGATCCGATCCGCCGCGACCGCCGGCCGGGCGGTCGTCCCGGCGCGGGCCGCGGTCGTATCCGCCACGATCCGAGGGGCCGCGATCCGAGGGGCCGCGATCCGGGCGATCCCGGCGGTCCGACTGGGGCCGGGGGCCGCGATCCGCGCGGTCCGGGTCGTAGGGACGCTCCTCGCGCGGCGCTGGGGGCAGGGGGGTGGCCTCGGCGGCCTCGCGCTTGGGGGCTGCGCCACCCAGGGCGCTGCGGGGGGCGGCCACGATGCGGGCGGGCTCCGCGCCCATGCCCAGCACTCCCCGGCTGCCGGGCGTGAGGATCTCGAAGTCGAGGTCCCCGAGGCCGACGCCGAATGCGTCGCACGCGCCCTTGATCGCCTCTTCGACGGTCTTGCCGGTGAACTCCTGGTACTCGCTCATGTCAGCGTCGTCTCCCTCGTCGCGCAGTTCGGGTTCGGTTGGGCCGGATCGTCGACTGGGCGGACAGGTCCCGGTCGACGGATTTCGAGCGCTCGGCGGCGCCCGCGGTTTGCCCTGCGGGGACAGGCTTGGGTGCTGGCAGCTGGACCGGGAACCGCGGCGTGTGGTTGCGCGCGAACTCCGGGAACCAGCCGAACAGCGGGAACATGCCGCCCCAGCCAAGGATCAGGTACTGCTGGATGACCTGGATCAGCGTGGCCGAGATCCAGTACAGGAACAGGCCGGCCGGCAGCGAGCTCCCCCACAGGATCGAGATCAACGGCAGGAAGTAGGCCATCTGTCGCTGGAGCTTGACGTTCTGGTCGTCCTGCGCCTTGGGATCGTGCGGCGGCAGCGTCATCCGCGATGCGACCAGCTGGGTCAGCGACGAGATGATCGCCAGGATGCTGATCCCGAAGCCGGCGATGATGAGGCCCGTGGTCACCGGCTCGGGGATGCCCCAGTTGATCCCGAAGGCGACCGGCCAGATGCACGGATTGATGACGTGCCCGTTCTGGGGGTTGAACACCGGGGCGGCGTCGCACACGATGTTCGGGAACAGGTTGATGCCGAACACGTGCCACATGGCGCTCGGGTCGTAGTTGGTCAGGCCGCCGCTGATGACCGAGTACATCGGGATCAGGAGGCCCATCGTGAGCAGGATCGGCAGGCAGCCGCCGGCCGGGTTCACGCCCCGCTGCTTGTAGAACTCGCTGACGGCCGCCTGGCTCTTGACCCGGTCGCCCTTGTACTTGCGCTGGAGCTCCTTGACCTCCGGCTGGATCAGCTGCATCTGGCGGGTCGAGACGAGCTGCCGCCGGTAGAGCGGGATCACCAGGATCCGGACCGCGATCGTCAGGCCGAGGATCGCGATCACGATGTTGCCCTCCGGCCAGATGATCTTCGTCGCCTGGTCGATGAACACCATCGTGATGAACAGGACCTGGAAGATCGGCGTGAACAGCCACGCAACGAGGCTGATCGGGTTCCCGCTGGGGACCGCGGGCTCGAGCGGCGCCTGGCTCAGGGAGGGCGTCGGCGCGGGCGAGCCGCCGCCCGACGCGCCGCCCAGCGAGGAACAGGCCGCGACCACGAGGGCGATCGCGACGAGGAACAGAATCGGGGCCAGGCGGACGAGGAGCTGTTGGAGGCGGGTCACGCGGTGTAGGTCTCGTGTGGTCAGCGGACGGGGTCGTAGCCGCCGGGGTTCCAGGGGTGGCAGCGGCCGATGCGCTTGGCGCCCATCCAGCTTCCGCGGAGCAACCCGTATTTCTGGATCGCCTGCTCGGTGTAGCGCGAGCAGGTCGGTTCGAACCGGCATCCGGACGGCAGCCACGCGAACAGGATCCGATACAGGTGGATCAGCCCCACCCCGATCGTCACCCCGATTCGCTTCACGACTTGGTCCGACCTCCGAGGACGCCTCCCGATTGGAGGACCCGGTTCAATGCCCCGACCAGCGCGTCGTGGTCGGCCGCGACGAGCGCGGGCCGGGCGATGATGAGGACGTCCCAGCCGGGCTGGAACGAGGGCGCCATCACCCTGAGCGCCTCCCGGATTCTGCGCCGGACGCGGTTCCGAACCACGGCCCCACCGAGCCGCTTGCCGGTCGCGAGCCCGAACCGGGTCTGATCAAGGTCGGTCCGCGCGAACCGCCCGACGAGCAGCGGGTGCGTCCGGGTGACGCTTCCCTCAGCCAGCCTGGCGAAGTCGCCCGGGCGGGAGAGCATGACGAGCCGCAGCGAGTTCTGACTGCGCCCGCCGGTCAGGCCGAGAGCTTCTGCCGGCCCCTCGCGCGCCGCGTCGCGAGTACGCGCCGGCCGCCCGCCGTCTTCATGCGGGCGCGGAACCCATGCTCCTTGGCGCGATGTCGCTTCTTGGGCTGAAACGTCGGTTTGCCCATCGGGACTGTCCGTGATCCTCTCCATCCAGCCTTGGACCCGGAAGCTCCGACTCCTGGAGGCACGCAAACGCGCCGAGCGCCAAAAAGCGCGACGGCGCGTGTTCGTCGCCGCGGATGATATGGCCGTCCAGGAACGAGTGTCAAACCTGCGACACGCTCGCGAGGTCGCTGGCACGTGGTTCGAGGGTGGAGGCGGATACGGCGCGCCGACTTCCGGCGGCGGACCGCGAACGGCTCCCGCACGATACTCCCCATGGGTATGCGGGAATCGCCTTGCGACGGCCCCGGAGGCCGGTGTATTGTTCCCCAGCCTCAGGCGCCGGGACGCCGCGGGAGACCCTCCGAGAGGAAGCCCGTCGGACGCCAGCTGGTGCCGCAAGGATCCTCGCGCGGGATCGCCGCGACGTTCTCCTCGGTCTAGCCCGCGGTCGGCCCTTTCTCATCGCGCACCCTTCATCCATCCATCGCAGCCCTCATCAACCCAGGATCACGATCGCCGGAATGGACGCGAAGCAAGTCTGGCGCGCCGCGCTCGGAGAGCTCCAGGTTTCGCTCTCACCCGCGAACTATGAGACGTGGCTGCGCGAGACGCGGCTCGTGGATGTCGATGACCAGCGATTCCGCATCGCGGTCCCCAACGGTTTCGCGAAGGACTGGCTCGAGACCCGCTACCGATCCCTGATCTCCCAGACGCTTGCGCGCGTCGTCGGTTACAGCGTCCAGGTCGAGTTCGTCGTGGTGGCCAACGGCGCTGCCGGCGGCGACCCGTCCGCGGCCGTGACCGAGGTCGTGTCCCAGCCGGTCCGCGTCGAGCCCACCCGGGTCGGGGCGCCGGAGGGCGCCGCCGCCGGCGCGACCAACCTCAACCAGCGCTACACGTTCTCGAACTTCATCGTCGGGTCGGCGAACCGGCTTGCCCATGCCGCGTCCCTGTCGGTCGCCGAGCGGCCCGGCCACGCCTACAACCCGCTGTTCCTGTACGGCGGCGTCGGCCTCGGCAAGACGCACCTGATGCACGCGATCGGCAATGCGGTCGCCGCGAAGTTCCCGCGCAAGCGCGTGGTGTACGCGACCAGCGAGAAGTTCACCAACGAGTTCATCACCTCGATCCAGCAGGGCAAGATCGACGAGTTCAGGGCCCGGTATCGCCGGATCGACCTGCTGCTCATCGACGACATCCAGTTCATCGCGGACAAGGAACGGACCCAGGAAGAGTTCTTTCACACGTTCAACGCGATCCACGAGGACGGCAAGCAGATCGTCCTGTCGTCGGATCGCCCGCCGAAGGCGATCCTGACCCTCGAGGAGCGGCTCCGGTCGCGATTCGAGTGGGGCCTCATCGCCGACCTGACCGCACCCGACCTCGAGACCCGGATCGCGATCCTGCGCGCCAAGGCCGAGGAGCAGGGCGTCCCGATCACATCGGACGTGATCGAGTTCATCGCGCGCAAGGTGGTCTCGAACATCCGTGAGCTGGAAGGCGCGCTCAACCGGATCGTCGCCTACGCATCGATGGGTGCGATGCCCGTGTCCATCGAGCTCGCCCAGGCGGTCCTCTCGAACGTGCTCTACAACCCCAAGAAGCGCCAGGTGACCCCCGAGCGGATCACGCAGGCGGTGTCCGATTACTACGGCGTCGCGATGGAGCAGCTGCGCGGCCAGAAGCGCGAGAAGAGCATCGTCGTGCCGCGCCAGATCGCGATGTTCCTGATGCGCGAGGAGACCGACGTCTCGCTGCTGCGGATCGGCGCCGAGCTGGGCGGCCGCGATCACTCCACGGTCCTCCATGCCTGCGACAAGATCACGCGCGAGATGCAGGTGAACGACGAGATGCGGCGCGAGGTCGCCGCCGTCCGGGAGATGATCTACAGCGAGTAGGCGGTCGCCTCCGCCTCCGGCCGGCAATCGGGCGCAGCCCCGGCCCTTGGCCGTGCGCCGACGCGCCCGATCCTGACGAGAGCCCCACCGGTTACGTCCACGTCCGGCGCCGGGCCGCGATGTGGGGACGGGGCGGGGACAAGCCGCCGGATCGGTGGACAACCGGTCCGCCTGCGTGGGGACGGACTCGGGGACGAATCGGGCCCACCGGCGGTCGTCGCGGGGTCGCGGCCCCGACGGGCGGGATTCATCCACCGGGGAACCCGGGTCGCGTCCCCGTTGGGCAGACCCGCGCCCACCGCGCACCGTCGGTCGTCCACGGTCCCCGGCCGCACGAACGAGCGTCGCCGTCCACTGAATCCACGGCATGATGACGGTGATGACGGGATGAGAAGATAGGCTGATCATTCCACTGCCGGCGGTTCGCGGAACAAGCCCCTGGCCGTCACACCGGGAGTCGGTCGACGGGGCCGCGCGACGCTCGCTCGCCCAGACAGTTGCTGGAGACAACCTACGTGAAACTCTCGGTCATGCAGGAGAACCTGGCCCGGGGCCTCTCGGTGGTGTCGCGGGCGGTCTCCAGCCGAAGCACCCTGCCGGTGCTCGCGAACGTGCTCCTCCGGACGGAGGATGCCGGCCTCAAGCTCACGGCCACCAACCTCGAGATCGGGATCACCTACTGGGTTCCCGGCAAGATCGAGACCGATGGCGCGACGACCGTCCCGGCCCGGCTGCTGACCGACCTCGTCAGCTCGCTGCCTGGGTCCGAGAAGGTCGACCTCGAGCTCCAGGGCGCCGACACGCTGCATCTCCGCTGCGGGCGCTTCGCCACCCACGTGAAGGGCATCGACGCCGACGAGTTCCCGACCATCCAGACCGCCGGCGAACGACCCACGACGCGCGTCTCCCAGAAGACGCTCAAGCGCGCCCTCGAGGAGGTGATCTTCGCCGCCGCGAGCGACGAGGCGCGCCCGATCCTGACCGGCGTCCTGGCCAAGTTCGAGGGCAGCAAGCTGACCCTCGCCGCGGCCGACAACTACCGGATCGCGGTTCGCACGATCGACGTCCTCGATCCCGTGGAGGCCGCGTCGGTCGTGATCCCGGCCCGGGCGCTGGCCGAGCTCGCGCGGATCCTGTCCGACACCGACGATCCGGTGGAGCTCGTGCTCGCGCAGGCCCGCAACCAGGTCCTGTTCCACCTCGAGGGGATCGACCTCGTGTCGCGCCTGATCGATGGCCAGTTTCCGAACTACCAGACCGTCCTGCCCGCGACGCACTCGACGCGCGCGGAGCTCGACCGCGAGGAGCTCCTGCGCGCCGTCCGGCCGGCGGCGCTGATCGCGAGCTCCTCGGCGAACATCGTGAAGCTCCAGGTGGGCGGCGACGATGGCGGGGTCGTCGTCACCGCGACGGCCGACGTCGGCGACTACACGGGCGATGTCGAGGCCACGATCGAGGGTGACGCGACGACGATCGCCTTCAACGCGCGCTACCTCAACGACGTCCTGGGCAACGTCCAGGCGGACCGCTTCGCGCTCGAGCTCAACGGCCCGCTGTCGCCGGGCGTGTTCCGGCCCGTTGGCGACGACGCCTACGTCCACGTCGTGATGCCCGTCCGGACGACGTCCTGACGGACGCCCTGGGGGCCGCGCCAACGGACGCCCCGCCGAGCGCCGCCGGGATCGACGTCGCGGGTGCCGCCCGCCCGGGACCGATCCTGCTCGGGCTGTCGATCCGGGACCTGCGTGGCTACGCGGCGCTCGATGCGGCTGTTCCCGCCCGGTCCGCAGCTCGTGTGGGGTCCCAACGCCGCGGGCAAGACCAGCCTCCTCGAGGCGATCGTCCTGGCCGCCTGGGGCCGGTCCCACCGCACCACCGCGGACGGCGAGCTCGTCCGCTGGGGCCAGGAGCTCGCCCGGGTCGAGGCGCGGGTCGGCGAGCCCGGCACCGACGTCGACGCGCGCGACGCGGTCGAGGTGGCGCTGGTCCGCACGGCCACCGGTGGCGCCCGCAAGCGCATCCGGGTGAACGGCGTGTCGCGCCGGGCCGCGTCGCTGGTCGGCGTGCTGCGGACGGTGATGTTCGCCCCCGAGGAGATGCTGCTGGTGGCGGGGTCACCGTCGCTCCGGCGGGACGCGCTGGACCGGTTGGCCGGCCAACGGTCGCCGGCCTATCTGCGCGACCTCGCGACCTACGGGCGGGCGCTCCAGCAGCGCAACGGGTTGCTGCGGCTGATCCGCGAGGAGCAGGCGACGCGCGCGGAGCTGCGGTTCTGGGACGTCACCCTGCTCGACGCCGGTGGCGCCGTTCGCGCGGAGCGGCAGCGGCTGCTCGAGGCGCTGGCGGGTCCGCTCGCGGCCGCCCACGCGGAGATCGCGCCCGACGAGGCGGCCGCGGGCCGGCTCGAGGTGACCTACGCGACCAACGCACCGCAGCTGCCAGGAGAATCGGCGCGCGACGCGCTGGCTCGCCGTCTCGCGGAGACCGCCGAGAAGGAGGTCTGGAACGGGACGACCGTGATCGGTCCGCACCGGGACGACCTCGTGTTCGAGATGGGCGGTCGGCCGCTGGCGTCGTTCGCGTCGCGCGGCCAGCAGCGGACGGCGATCCTCGCCTTCAAGCTCGCCGAGCTCGATCTGCTCACGGCGCTCGATGGCCGTCCCCCGCTGCTGCTGCTCGACGACGTCTTCTCCGAGCTCGATCCGGAGCGTCGCGCGCATCTCGTGCGTCGGATCGCCGCCCTGCCCCAGGCGTTCGTGACCACGACGACGCTCGACGACCTCGATCCCGCCCTGCGGTCCGTGGGCACGACCTGGGCCGTGGACGTGTCCGCCGCCGGGACGTCGCGCCTCGAGCGCGGCTGAGCATGGACCCGGCTCGATGACCGGCCACGACAGGGACGCCGCCGTCGCGTCGGCGACGGCCGGCTCGCGTCGGCGACCTGCTGCCCGACGCGGCGCGTCAGCTGGGCCTCGAGGATGAGCTCCGGTTCGCCCGGGCGATCGCCACCTGGGACGCCATCGTCGCCGAGCGGGTGCCCCCCGCGGTCGGCTCGTGCCGGCTCGAGCGAGTGGACGGCGACGCGCTCGTCGTGGGCGTGGACGAGCCGATCGTGGCGGCCGAGCTCCGGATGCGGGCGATCGAGCTGTTGACGGCCTTCGCGGCGGCCCCGGGCGGCTCGAGGGTGCGCCAGCTGCGCCTCCGGATAGGCCCCGAAAGCGCGTCCGAGCCGGGCAGGAGCCCCCGCGTATAATCCGGACTCCCGCCGACGGGCCGACGGGATTCCGTCCCGTCACCGCTGCCTGCAGACGCGCGTCGCTCCACCCATGAGGCTCCTTTCTTGGCCGTCCGCCTCCAGCTGAAGCTCGGTGCCGTCACCGAGCAGGACCAGCTCGCCGATTTGCCCGACGCCATCGTCGTCGTCGAGCCGTCCGTCGGCTCCGTCGCGCGCACCAAGGGCAACCTGTACCTCCTCGTCACCTCCCGCACCACGGGCAATCGCGCCCGCGAGGCCACGCGCATGGTCGCGGACACGATCCGCAACGAGTACTACTACGACGAATCGGCGGGGATCCGGCAGTGCCTCACCAAGGTGATGGGCGTTGCCAACAAGCGGCTTGCCCACCAGCGCGACCGCTACGGGATGGGTCATTCCGGCACGGACGGCGGCCCGATCGGCGTCGCCGTCGCGGTTGTCCGGGGCCGGGAGCTGTACGTCGCGACGGTCGGGCCGGCCGAGGCCTATCTCATTCGCCAGGCCCGCCTGTCGACGCTTCCCGACCCCAATCGGGACCGCGGCCTGCCGGTCGAGGAGCTGGTGCCCGAGGTGTGGCGGGGCGAGCTCTCGGTCGGCGACTCACTGTGCCTCGTGTCCGCCAACATCGTCGCCAAGATCGGCACCGATGCGCTCAAGGACGCGCTGGTCACGCTCCACCCGCAGTCCGCGATCGAGCACCTCCATGCGCGCTTCGTGGCCGCCGACGGCAAGGGCAGCGACGGCGCCCTCGCGTTCGAGGCGAACGAGGTCGGCGCCACGCATAAGGCAAAGTCTCTCGTCCCGGTACGCCCGGCCGAGCCACTCGCCGGCGCGCCCGACAAGTCGCCGATCCCGCTGGCCGACACGGTGACGGCGAGCGCCGCGGCGATCGGTGCCGGCGCCACCCGGGCCCGCAGCGCGGCCGGCAACGGGTTCGAGCGCGCGATCTGGAGACTCCAGGACCTGCTCCCGCGGCGCAAGTCGGCGACGCGCAAGGTCACGGCCACGGCGTCGCGCATGGAGATGCAGCGACGCGCCGCCGTCGCGCTGCTGGCGTTCGTCGCCGTCGCCGGGGCGCTGGTGCTCGGCGTCTACGCGGTCGGCGGACAGCGAGCGCCCACGGATGCCATCAAGTCGCTCAAGGCCGGTGAGAGTGCGTTCCAGGCCGCCCAGGCGGCCGTGAACAGCGTGACCGGGCCCGGCGTCGACCTGATCACCGACGACCCCGGCCGTGCCCTGGAGCTGCTGAACACCGCCTACCAGCAGCTCGACGTCGCCGAGAACGCCGGCTATCCGATCGCCCAGATCGCGCCCCTGCGAGCGACGGCCCTGCAGGGTCTCGATCGCCTGTACGGCGTGACCAAGGTCAAGTCCTCGCCCCTGTACACCTTCCCCAAGGGCAAGCCCGTCGCGCTGTCGGCCCTCGTTCGCGGGTCGGACGGGGCGCCGTACGTGCTCGACACGGCCACCAAGACGGTCTATCGCATCGACCTTGCCAAGAAGACCGCGTCGCCCATCGCGAAGAGCGGCCAGCGGACCTCGACCGGCCGCGTGGCCGACCCCAAGATGCTGACGGTCGGCGGACCCGACGTCCTCATCCTCGACTCCAAGAACCAGCTCTGGCGCTGGCGGCCCGCGAACAACTCCGGCCGCGGGACGCTGGTGCAGATCCCGGTCAAGGACTCGGCGTCGTGGGGCGACGACGTCAAGGACATCGCCACCTTCGTCGCCAACTTCGACGCCGCGTTCTACAACCTCTACGTCGTCGACCCGTCCGAGCAGAACATCCTGGTGTTCGCGACCGCGAGCGATGGGTCGGGGTACCACAACCACGGCAACCCCCGCCTGCCCACCGACCGTCCCGTCGACGGCATCTCGGACCTGATGATCGACGGCGACATCTTCGCCGCCGAGAACGGCAACGTGGAGCGCCTGATCCCCGCGACCCAGTGGTCGCCCCAGCTCCCGTCGGACACCCAGCTGCGCCCGGTCAGCAACTACACGATGCTCTCGTCGCCCATCCTGGCCAACGGCAACCCGAGCAAGCGCGTCGGCGCGCTGTACGCCTTCGACGCCGCCAACCACCGGATCGTCACGTTCAACAAGTCCGATGGGAAGTATCTCGGCCAGTACCAGCTGACCGGCGATGACGACAGCTGGTCGGACCTCCAGGGCATCGACGTGCTGCCGACGGCCGACGCGGAGGCGCCCTCGACGCTGTGGTGGATCTCGAGCAAGGGGCTGAACAGCGCCTTGCTCGAGGCGGCGCCCGAACCGTCGCCGAGCGCGTCGCCCGGTTCGTCGCCCAAGGCGACGCCGACCAAGGCACCGGCCAAGACGCCGAAGCCCACGAAGAAACGCTCTCACTGACGGGCGGCGATCGTCGGTGCTCCCGCTTCGCGACGCCAATCCGACCCGCCGCACCCCGGTCGTCACCCTTGCCCTGATCGCGCTGTGCTGCGGCGTGTTCGCCTGGGAGCTCGTCGTGCTGGCCCAGGGCGGCGACACCGGCCTCGGCAACTTCCTGACGGATCACGCGGCCGTGCCCACCGACGTGGCCGGATCGGTCCGTGCCGGACGCTGGCTGTCGCTCCCGATCCTGGGCGTGCTGACCAGCATGTTCCTGCACGCCGACTGGTGGCACCTGCTGGGCAACATGCTGTACCTGTGGATCTTCGGCAACAACGTCGAGGACTGGCTCGGCCGCCCAACCTTCATCGTGTTCTATCTCGTCGGCGGCCTCGCGGCCGTCGCCGGCCAGGTCGCCGTCAACATGTCGTCGGACGTCCCGATGATCGGCGCGTCCGGTGCCATCTCCGCCGTCCTCGGCGCGTACCTGGTCCTGTTTCCCGGGGCGCGGATCCAGTCGCTCGTCTTCCTCGGGCTGTTCTACCAGCTGATCGCGGTCCCGGCCGTGCTCGTGCTGGGTTTCTTCTTCGCGCTCAACCTGTTCGACGCGATCGGCTGGATCGGGGCCGGCGGCGACACCGGGGTCGCGTTCTTCGCCCACGTGACCGGGTTCCTGGCCGGCGTCCTGATGGCGCTCCCGTTCCGGCTTCGCCGCCAGCCGACGCCGGCCCTCGCGGCCTGACTCGGCGAGGGCGCCGGGGCTCCGGTTGACGCCGACCCGGGCCGCCCGGCGCCGTCCCGCCGACCGCGTGGGATAATCGATCGATGGACGGCGACCGCGGCATCGAGATCGAGATGATCGTCGAGAGCGTGCGAGTCCACATGCCCACCGGCCGCCACGTCCTCGTCCTGCGCGAGGTCGACGCGACGCGCCTGCTCATGGTCTGGGTCGGGCCGTGGGAGGCGAGCGCCATCGCGATGAAGCTGCAGGGCCTGACGCCGGAGCGCCCGCTGACCCACGACCTGTTCGCGACCGTCCTCACGACGCTCGGCGTGAGCGTGGATCGCATCGTGATCACCGACCTCGCCGATGAGACCTACCACGCGCGCATCGAGCTCAGCCGCCACGGCGAGCGGCACGAGATCGACGCTCGGCCGTCGGACGCCATCGCCCTGGCGGTCCGGCTCGGCGTCCCGGTGTACGCGGCGGCCGACGTCCTCGACCGTGCCGCGACGGTCCCGGACGACGAGATCGACGACGACGAAGAGGGCTCGGAGGCCGGCGCAACCGCCTCGCGGCGGCGCAAGGCCGCCGACCCGGAGTCCACCGACGAGGTGCTCGACCAGACCCGGCTGGCGATCTTCCGCGAGTTCGTGAACTCGCTCGACCCCGACGCGGACCAGCGGGGTGGCGGGGCGTCGTCCAGCTAGGCGATCCGCCCCTGGGCGGCGCTAGGCGCCCAGGATCGGTCGGCCCCGGCGGCCCGCGCGTTCCCGGTTTGCCCACAGCCGCAGCCGCAGGCCCCAGAAGTCCTTCACGGCGCGCCAGATCACGGACGGCTTGGCGCCCGTCGGCGAGCCCGCGGTGCGGGCGTAGTGGGGGACGCCCACCTCGGCCACGGTTCGGCCCGCCGCCTGGACCTTGATCAGCAGCTCGGCCGAGAAGAACGCGCCGCCCGACTCGACGCGCACGCCCTCGAGCGCCTCGCGCCGGAACAGCTTGCAGGCGCAGTCCACGTCCCTGACCTTGAGCCCGAAGAAGATCCGGTTGGCGAGCTTGTAGGTACGGGCGTACACGACGCGGATGACGGGGTCGGCCCGCTTGATCCGGTAGCCGGCGACAACGTCCGGTGCGTCCGGCTGCTGAAGTCGGGCGGTGAGTCGCCCGAGGTCCTCGACGTGGAACTGGCGGTCGCCATCGGTGAACGCGAGCAGCTCGTAGCGAGACGCCTCGAAGCCGGAGCGGAGGGCCCCGCCGTACCCCCGGTTTACGGGGTGGTGCACGACCCGCACGACGCCCGGATGCTCCGCCGCCAGCCGATCCGCGATCTCCGCGGTCCGATCTTTCGAGCCATCGTTGACCGCGATGATCTCGAACTCGGCGGCGATCCGCGGCAGCGTCTCGAGCGCCTCGACGACCAGGCCCTCGAGGTTGGCCTCCTCGTTGTGCGCGGGAAAGAAGTACGACAGTCGCGGCACGAGGCTCGCGGCCGGCGGAGCGATGCTCGCCGGCGCGGGTGCAGCCGTCATGGAGCCTCCTGGCGGCCGATCACCCGGTACAGGTTGCCGGGTGGCCGAGCCTGTTCGATCACATAGCGCCGACTGAGCGCCTCGACCTCCGCGGGGGACACCGGGATGAGGTACACGGGGCGCGTGTCGAGGTTAGCCTCGATCACGTCGGTTATCTCGCCCAGATGCTCATCGAACCGGGTCCGGTCGTCCACGACCCAGACATCGGGCCGGCGGTGCTCCACGAGCTGCCCGTACCACAGGGGCGTGGAGTACGACCACCAGGAGATGACCACGGCGTCGCGCTCGAGCGTCGTGAACGCCTCGTCCAGCCACGCGTGCTCCCACACGTTGCCCGACTGATCGATGTTCCGCCACCGGCCCTGGAACGCCCCCGCGAAGGGCAGCAGCAGGACGACGCTCACGCCGAGGGCGACGATCGGCGCGACCGCGCGCCGGCGCATCCCGGACACGCGCCCGGTGACGGCGTCCACGATCGCGCCGCCCAGCACCGCGAGCCAGGTCCAGGAGAAGAACACGGGACCGATGTAGTAGCGCTCGATCGCCGCGTTGGTGTACGAGGCGGCGAACAGGCAGGTCGTCAGCAGCGCGACGCCGGACAGCAGGGCGTAGCGGGGATGGCGGACGGCCGTGATGAACAGGCCCGATGGGACCAGGATCAGCCACGGTCCGAACTGCGTGAACGCGAGCTTCATGAACCCGTTGACGCGGCCCGCAAGATCGGCCAGCGGGCCGCCGACGTCGCCCTGGAACTGGCGCGCCAGCACGACGTCCCAGAACCCGCTCCAGGTCTCGGGATGCCCATACACCAGCGGCGCCCGGAACAGGCCCGCGCGGAGCGGGAGCTCGAGATAGAGGAGCGTCGCGACCACGAGGCACGCCGCGAGGGCGGCCAGGATCAGCCGCGGCCGGCGGATGATCCCGGGCTCCACCGCGAGGACGAACAGCCCGACCGCGGGGATCAGCAGGAGGGTGAGGGCATGGTTGGCCAGCGACACGCCGAACACGCCCGCGGCGACCACGATCGCGCGGTCGGCCCGCGATCGCAGGCGTGCGTCGTCGGGCTGCTCCCGCCAGGCGATCAACGAACTTCTCCCAGCGCAGTAGCAGGGCGACGATGCCGACCAGCAGGACCGCATGGAGCGCGTGCGCGTCGGCGGCAACGGCGACCCGCCACACGACGGGCGACAACGCAAAGCCGATGGCCGCCGCGGCACACACCAGGAGCGGGACGCCGAGGCGCCGGACGACGAGCACGGTCATGCCCGCCGCGGTCGCGATCAGGATGGCCGACAGGAGGTTGATGACGAACGCCGGCGACCCGAGGGGGGCGAGGACGATCGATGCCAGCCAGCCCACGACGACGTACGCCGGGGAACCGGTGGGGTGCAGCGTCCCGAGGATCGGGAGGACGGTCTGTGCCTCGGCGGTGTCCCAGGCGCCGAGTCCCGGCAGCAGCGTCGAGCGGTAGACCGCGAGCGCCAGGATCCCGACGCCGGCCGCCGCCAGCCAGGCAGGGTCGACGTCTCGGCCCGTGCGCGCCGGGTCCCTACCAGCCAAGGAGCTGGCCCCAGATGACGCCCCACAGGTTGACCGCGGCGCCCGCCACCACCAGCGCGATCGCGATGCCGCGAGGCCGTCCGTCCCTGTGCGCGGCGCCGACGGCGACCAGCGGCAGCAGGAACGGGATGAAGTCGAGCGAGAAGCGGTATCCCCATTGCACCCATCCCTGGCTGAAGTGAGCCAGGTTGAACAGGGCGATCAGGATGACCGTCAGGCCCGCCCCGACGGTCAAGCGAGCCTTCGGATGGCGCCGGAGGGCGAACAGCGCGATCAGCAGGCCCGGCGCGCTGAGCAGGATGCTCGTCCCGATGTCGACCGGCATCACGAGGGGGCAGTCCCGGTCGAACAGCGATCGCTGCGCCCCGGGCGTCGCGCACAGGACCACGGGGTCGCCGAAGCCGAGCGTGTTGGGCTTGATGTCGGGGGCGACGACCGGCAGCGCGCCGAACATGATGCCAAGGTTCTGGGGGATGTAGCGCAGGTCCTCGACGGACCAGTCCGGGTGGTAGCCGAGGGTCGGGTAGCCGTTCGCCTCGAGCTGGTACTGGTAGTCGTAGCCGGGATGGAGCCAGGATCCCGTGGTCAGCTGCGTGTACAGGAGCAGCGCCGCGACCGGCACCACGCCGCCCAACCCCGCGGACACCAGGCGCCGGGCTCGCGTCCCGCCGCCGCCGACGAGGATGAAGAACGGCGCGGCGAACACCAGCGGCAGGCGGGCGGTGGCGGCGATCCCCAGCAGGAGCCCGGCGAGCACCTGGGAGCGGTCGAGCGGCCAGATATCGGACCACCAGCGTCCACGCGACCCGTCGCCGGTCCCTGGCTCGGCGTCCGAGCGACCTCCGACGGGCGGGCCGGCGTCGCCACGTCCGTCCCAGGCGGGCTCGTCCGAGGCGCGCGGGTCGTGACGGAGCGCGACGCCCACCGCGAGCAGCGCGGCGATCACGGCCACGAGATGGGCGAGGTACCAGGTGCTCCCGACGGCCGCCGCCCACCACCAGACCGTGCCCGTCGCAAACAGCACCGTCGTCAGCGCGCGGACCGCCAGCCGGATCCGAAGCCCACCGAGCATCCACCACGCCACGCCGATGCCGATGGCCGCCAGCGCGATCGCGATCGCCTCCTGGTCGACGCTCAGCCCGACGACCGCCACGAACGGCAGCAGGACGAGTGCGGGCAGGGGCGGGAATGGCAGCAGGACCTGGCCCGTCGGCTGGCCGCTCGCATCGAACAGCGGGTAGATGTCCTGGAAGTACCAGTTCGCGGGCCGGTCGGTGCCGTCTGGAACCGGGAAGTCGAACGAAACCTTTCCGTGCAGGAAGGCGTCCGCCTGCCAGACGAAATGGTTGTACTGGTTGTAGTGCTCGGGGTTCGACCACGTGTAGAGGGCGAACGCGCCCAGCGTCAACAGGAGCCCGACGATGACGGCCGCATGGCGACCGAGGCCGTGCTGGGGCGAGAGGGGCCTGTCAGAGGCCTCGGCTATACTCCGGTCCACCTTCAACGCTTTGTAGGGGGCTCCCCGTGACCGGTCTGGGTTCGGACGCGCCCGGCCGGGAAACGATGACGGACGAAACCCCCCGGCGAGGCATCGGCTGGCAGATCCTGGCGATCCTTGCGATCGGCCTGGTGTTCCGGCTGATCATGGCATACGGGCTCGATGCGCTCCGCGGATCCGGGTTCCAGACCGACCTCGACCTGTTCCGGTTCTGGGCGGCCAACCTCGCGGACCACGGCCCGTTCGGCTTCTACGACCGCGACTTCTTCGCCGACTACACGCCCGGCTACCTGTATGCCCTGTGGCTGGTCGGTGTCGTCGGCCAGTTCCTGGGTGGCGTCGGCGACCTGATCAAGCTGCCCGCGATCCTCACCGACGTCGTCCTTGGCTTCATCGTCTACCTCATGGCCCGCGACCTCGGCGTGAGCGAGCGTCGAGCGACGATCGCCGGGGCGATCGTGGTCGTGAACCCGATCACGTGGTTCGACTCGGTGATCTGGGGTCAGGTCGACAGCTTCGGCACCGTGTTCCTGCTGCTGTCGGTCCGCGAGCTGTGGAAGGCGCGCAGCGAGCGGGCCGCGATCCTCGCCGTCGTCGCGGCCCTGGTGAAGCCGCAGCTTGCGATCCTGGTCCCGATCGTGGCCGCGGTCACGATCCGCCGGGCGCTGTGGCCGGACGGCGGGTTCGGCGCTGAGGCGGCCCCCGAGCCGTCCGGGTTCGGGTGGGAGCGCCGCACGCGAGGCTGGATCCGGATCGTATCCACCGGCGTCGCGGGCTTCGCGACGGCCGTCCTGCTCTCGGCGCCGTTCGGGCTGTCCGTGGTGTCGTTCACCAGCACCGCCCCATTCGTGGACTCGTCCCTGGTGCGGCTGATCCTGAGCACGGCGTCGACCTACTCCTACGTCACGGTCAACGCCTACAACCTGTGGGCCCTGTTCCCGGTCGACGGCCAGAGCATGGCCACCAATGGCGGCTGGATCTTCGACGCGCCCGCCGCCGATGCGACCAGCTGGGCGCAGATCGGGCCGTTCCCGGCCGCGGTCGTCGGCGGGCTGCTCCTGGGTCTGCTGCTGTTCGTCGTGATCCCGCTGATCATCGCCCGCCGGCCGGACCGGCTCACCATCCTGGTCGGGGTGTCGGTCCTGGCCCTCGCGTTCTTCGTCGTCCCGACCCGCGTGCACGAGCGTTACCTGTTCCCGCTGTTCGCCCTCGCCGCGATCCTGTTCGCGTTCTCGTGGCGCTGGCGGATCGTGTACGTCGTCGCCTCGGTGGCCACGTTCCTCAACATGTACGTCGTCCTGACCACCCTGTACCCCGACAACCCCAGCGTCCGGGACTGGCTGGGGATCGGCGCCCAGATCCGCTCCCAGCAGGGGGTCATCCTCATCGCGCTGATGAACACCGCCGTCTTCGTGTGGGCGTTTGCCCAGCTGCGCCCGGGCGCGAGGCGGACGCTCGAGGCGGAGCTCGAGCACGGCCGGGAGCCCGATGGGTGGGAGAATCCGGTCCAGCCCGTCCCCACCGCCGGCGCGCCTCGTCTCGTCGGCGCTGGCGTCGCCATGACGACCTCGACGGCCGCGGCGACTGGGGCACCGACCGAGGTTCCCGCCCGGCGCCTGGTGCCGGCCTGGTTCGATCGCCCCCACTGGTCCGACACCGGTCCGATCGCCTGGTTGCGCGCCCGGATGGACGAGACGCCCATTCGACCCGACCGCTCGGCCCAGCTGGCCCACGAGGGCCGCGGTCGGTTCGACCGGCTCGACGTCTGGCTGCTGATCGTGCTGGTCGTCGCGGCGATGGCGCTGCGCATGTTCCGGCTGGCGGAGCCCGCGCGGATGCACTTCGACGAGGTGTACCACGCGCGAACCGCCGCGGAGTTCCTCCAGGACTGGCGCTACGGCATCTCGCACTACATCTACGAGTGGACGCACCCGCACCTCGCGAAGTACGCGATGGCCGGCGGGATCGTGCTGTTCGCGGGCCACGACACGCAGGCCACGAGCGAGCTCGGGGTGCCCGTCCGCGATGCGGCGCTCGAGCCCCGCCGTGAGGACCCGCTGTCATCGACGGCACGCGCCGGCGATCGCGTCTGGGTCGCCACCGGGTCAGGCGTCTCGGGGTACGACCTGCAGACGCGCAAGCTCACCGGCTCGTGGGCCGTGGACGGCGCCCGCGCGCTGGCCTACGACACAACCACCGATCAGCTGTACGTCGGGACCAATTCCGGGCAGGTGTATGTCCTCGACGTGGCGTCGCTGGACGGCGACCTCGGTGGCACGCCACCCGACCAGGTCGTGCAGCCGGAGCTGATCGCCACGCTGGACGGCCCGGTCACCCACCTGGCGCCCTTCGATGACGGCCAGCACCTGGCGGCGATCCTCCCCGGCGACACGGTCGTCGTCATCGATCCGTCGACCGGCAGCGAGACGGGACGCGCGGTCGTGGCGGGCGCGGTGGACATGGCCGCCGCCGGCAGCGCCGACTACGTGGTCGCGACGCCGTCCGATGTTGCCGACGCGTCGGCCGCCGCGGACGCGCTCGCTCCGCTCATCGGGGGCCAGGCGGCCTCGTACATCCCGATGCTCTCGGACGCCGAGCACGATTCGGTGATCCTCGCGCCCGTCCCGGAGGACGACAAGCGGACGACCCTCCAGGCGTCGATCGACGACGGGACGCTGGCGGGCATCTCCATCGATCCCGTGCCCCAGCTCGCCGTTGCGGGGTCCGATGGGGTGACCCTGCTCACAGGGACCGGCGACGTCGCCGCGACCGTCGACATGGCCGGTGGCGCAGACGGCCTCGCGCTGGTGACCAGCATCGACGACGGCAGCCAGGTCTACGTGACCACCCACGACCCGACCACCGACGAACCGCAGGTCCTGGTGGTCGCGGTCGCCGGCACGCCCGCCGCCGGCGGCCCGAGCGTGACCGACACGATTCCCATGCCGGGTCCCGGGAGCCGGGTCCTATTCGATGCGGCCGCGGAGATGGTCGAGGTGCAGGGGACCACGCCGGATGGCAGCGGCGCAACGGTGTACGTGATCGAGCCTCACGGCAAGAGCGTGTTCGCGGACCAGAAGGTCCCGTTCGCCCCTTCGGCCATCGTGCTCGACCACAACCCGGACTATCCGACCGCCAACCGCGGCCAGATTCTGGCGTTCGGGGCCGACGGCGAGACCGCGTCGCTGGACGTCGGCCATTACGCGTTCGCGTGGCGGCTGCCCGGCGTCGTGATGGGCGCGCTCACCGTCGCGCTCCTGTACCTGTTGACCCGGATCCTGTTCCGGCGCCGGGCGATCGCCGTGCTCGTCGCGGCGTTCGCGCTGCTGGACGGGATGTTCTTCGTCCAGAGCCGGATCGCGATGAACGACGTCTACACCGGCGCGTTCATCCTGGCGGCCTACTGCGTGTTCGCCTGGTTGTGGATCAAACCCGGCCGGCCACGCTGGGCCTTCTGGACGCTGATGCCGGTCATCGGGGTGCTGCTGGGCCTCGCGCTGGCGTCGAAGTGGGTCGCAGCCTACGCCATCGGCGCGCTCGCGATCCTCATCCTCGCCCGCTCGGCGCTCGGCCGTCTGGTGCTGATCCTGGGCATGATCGGCCTGACCGGGGTCCTCGGCTGGATGGCGCTCGCCGTGCCCGCCAACAGCACCGCGACGGGCAACCTGACCTTCGTCCTGATCATGATCGCGCTCACCCTGGCGACGGTCGTGGTGACCGTGTACCACCCGATCGCCTGGTCGGACGAGGAGATGTGGCTCGCCGTCGCGGGGCCGGCGGCGGTCGGCTTCCTGATCGCCTTCGGCGCGATCCTCGTGGGCAAGGCCGGCAACACGTACACCGTGGGTCCGGCGCAGTTCACGCCGCTCGAGATCGGCTTCGCGCTGGTCGTCGTGGGCCTCCTGGCCTATGTGGCATTCCAACTGGCCGGCAGGCGAGGATTCGGGCCGATGGCGCCTTCGCCGGCACCGGACGACCCGCGCCGCCTGCTGCCGCCCGCGTCGCCGCCGGCGGAGGGCTGGATGCGGCCGGGGTCGCTGCTCGGCCTGCCGATCCTGTGGATGATCGGGTCCCTGGTGGCGATCCCGGTGGTGGTGTACGTGATCAGCTACATCCCGTGGGCGCTGATCGAGAGCCACCAGCTGTGGCCCGGCTTTCCGCCCGGGCATACCGGTCAGACCCTGCTCGAGCTGACCGGCGAGATGTACCGCTACCACAACAACCTGACCGCCCCGCACCCCGCGAGCTCGCCGTGGTGGGCCTGGCCGCTCAACCTCAAGCCGGTCTGGTTCTACCAGGGCAGCTTCGCGAACTCGACCGCCGCGTCGATCTACGACGCCGGCAACGTCATCCTGTGGTGGGTGGGCATCCCCGCGATGCTGTTCGTCGCCTACCAGGGGTTCAAACGCCGGAGCCTGCCGCTCGCCCTGATCCTGGTCGGTTTCCTGTGCCAGTGGATCTCGTGGGCGCGCATCGACCGGGCCGCGTTCCAGTACCACTACTACACGAGCCTGCCGTTCCTGTTCATGGCGCTCGCCTACTTCATCGCCGAGCTGTGGCACGGACCATCACGGCGGACGTGGATGCTCGCGCGCGTCACCGCCGTGTTCGCGCTGTTTGCGCCGATCATCCTGTGGATGATCCGGCTCCCGGTGCTGTGCAACGCGGCCAACGTCGACGCGGTCAACGCCGGCTCCCAGGCGTGCCACGGCAATCCGGGCAATCTCGTGGTCACGCCCTCGGCGGCCGCGCTGGCGGTCGTCGGGATCGTGATGCTCATCGTCCTGGTGCGGTTGATGCTCAACCTGACCCGCCCCCGGGACGGGGGGCGGCCCGTCGGGCCGGGCGACCTGCTGCCGCTGGCCCTCGCCGCGGTGATCGGCGGCGTGGTCATCGCGCTGACGCGCGCGCTCCCCGCGGACGCGACCCTGATCTCGGTGCCCGGGATCGTGCCCGAGTTCATCGCCCTCATCGTCGCCGTCCCGCTGGCCCTGGTCGGCCTCCAGCTGATTACCGCGCGCGACTCCCGCCGGTTCGCCCTGGGGTTCGTGCTGGCGGCCGGCGTGTGGTTCGTGATCCTGTACCCGAACATCGCGGCCCTGCCCCTGCCGTCGACGCTGGTGAACGCCTACCAGGGCATCCTCCCGACCTACCTGTACGCGTTCCAGTTCTCGGTCAACACGCTGGACCGGAGCGGCGCGATCTCGTTCGCCGACGCGCGGTTCGTGGTGCTGGTCGTGTTCCTGGCCGTCGCGTGCGCGGTCGTCGCCTACTCGACCTGGGTGTGGCGGATGGCGCTGGTCGAGAACGAGGAGCCCGCCGCGGGCGATGCGGATGGGCCCGAGGGCGCGCCGGGCGCGGCCTGAAGCGGGGGAGGTCAGCCGACCTCGACGGGGTCGTCGATCGGGATGACCAGCGGCGACCGGGGTGAGGGAGGCACGGCTGCCGTGAAGTGGCTGGGCAGCGTCCCGGCCGCCGCGAGGCGGCGGATCGCGAACCCGTAGTACTCCTCGACCTTGGCGGTCACCCGCGGCCAGCTGAACTCCTCGGCCCGGGCCGAGCCCGCCGCGGACATCGCGGCCGCGGTCTCGGGCTCGCGCAGCAGGCGGGCGATCGAGGCGGCGATGGCCTTGGGCTGACGCGGCGGCACCAGCAGCGCCTCGCGGTCACGACGCACGACGCCCTTGTAGCCGTGGATGTCCGAGGCGACGACCGGCGCCCCGGCGGCCATCGCCTCGAGCAGCACGATCCCGAACGACTCCCGCCCGGTCGCCGGCGACACGAACACGTCGGCCGTCCGGAACAGCTGGGCCTTCTCGTCGTCCGAGACCCGGCCCAGGAACTCGACGCCGTGGAGCCGGCGGGTGGCGATGTACCGCCGGGCCTCGCGCTCCTGCGGGCCGCCGCCGACGAGCAGCAGCCGGCACTCGCAGCCCGTCTTGCGCAGGATCCGGTAGGCCTGGAGGAGATCGAGCACGCCCTTGCGCGGCTCGAAGCGGCCGACGAACAGGATGTTCGCGGTCCCGTCCTGCCACCGGGCGACCGGGACCGCGCGGCGGTAGCGGTCAACGTCCACGCCGTTGGGGATCACCTTGTAGTCGCCCGGGAAGTAGCGGTCGATGAAGTGGCGCGCAGCCGCCGAGACGGCGATCCGCCCATGGAGTCGCTCCGCGTAGCCCTTCATCGCCCGGGAGCCGAACTCGTAGGCCGGCGACCAGCCGCCGTAGGCGTGGAACGTGCCGATGTTCACGCTCTTGGATTCGCGCAGGATGATGAGCGACAGGAAGGGCACGAACGGCTCGTGGAAGTGGAGGACGTCGAACCGCTCCCGATCGAGCAGGTCGCGCACCTGCGACACGTAGCGGGGCGAGACGGTGATCGTCCCGACGGAACCGTTGGCGGGCATCGAGAAGCCCTTGCCCAGGCGGATGACGTCGCCCTCGGAGGTCCGCTGGAGCCCGTGGGACGAGGTGAGGATCCGGACGTCGTGGCCTCGCAGGCGGAGGTTCTCGTACAGGTAGCGGACGTGCTGGGTGACGCCGCCCGGCAGCGGGTACACGTACGGGGAGACGAGGCCGATCTTCATCGACCTCGCTCGGCCTCCGCGGGTTCGAAGCGGGGCGGCCGGAGCTGGCCGCCCGGGTAGCCGTGATCGCGGCCGGTCCCGTCGCGCCGCACGCGTCCGCCGACCTCGGCGCGCGCATCGCGGCCGTACTTGCGCAGCTGGCGCCCGAACGTGCCGAGCTGGCCCGCCGTGCCGTGGAAGGCGCCGTGATGACGCGTCGCGCCGGCGACGATGGCGGCCCGCAGGTCCGCGTCGGTCTGGCCCGGGAACGTCGTCCAGCCGGTACCCACGGCGTCGACTGCGTGGGCGTCGCTGTTGCCGACCTGGGCCAGGCCGTGGTCGGCGGCGAAGCGGACCACCCGCTCATGCCAGTAGCGGCCGAGCGCCGTGGGGTTGAACGTCTCGAGCGCGTCGGGCCGGCAGGCGACGTCGGCGTCGTCGAGGAGCCGGCGGAGGACGAACCCCTGCGCGCACAGCGGGTAGGGGACGAGGGGGTGCGCGGGGATCGCGATGCCCCCCTGCTCGTGGACCGCCGCGACCGACCAGCGCAGGCTCCGCCAGGCCGGGATCGGGCGCTCGAGGAACAGGCCCAGCAGGTGGCCGCCACGCGTGCTGATCTCCTCACCGACCACGACCCGGACCCGCAGGCCGCGGTCCTGCGCCATCCGCTGGGCCGCGACCGCCGCGTCGATCCGTTCGTGATCGGTGATCGCGATGACATCCAGCACGGCGTCCCGCTCGACCCGCGCCAGGATCTCCGCGACCGGCGACGTGCCGTCCGAGGCGAGCGTGTGGATGTGGAGGTCGGCTCGGCCAAGCCGCTCGGTCGGGTCGGCGGCGGCCGTGATCGCGGTCATCGATCGCTGACCGTGACGCGGGCGTCCTCGTCGGCGTCGGCGTCGGCTCGCCCAGCGGCCGCCTGGTCGAGGTCCGGCCAGATCGGGTGGAAGGCGCCCCACCACTGCTCGGGGGCGTCGGCGAGGATCTGCTCGAAGCCGGCGGCGATCGCGGCCGTGAGGGCGACCATCCGTTCGCGACGCGTCCCGGCCTCGGGGGTCGGCACCCGGATCAGCCGGGCTCGGTAGTGGCCACCCCCGACGCGGCGCGCGGCCGTGACATAGATGGTGGCGCCGGTCTCGATGGCGAGCAGGGACGGGCCGGCCGGGATCGGCGCCGGGTGGCCGAAGAAGGGAACCTCGATCCCCGAATGGGTCAGGTCGCGGTCGGCCACCAGGCCGACGGACTCGCCCGAGCGGAGGGCGCGAAGGAGGGATCGGCGGGCGTCGGCGATCGGCACGATGTTGACGCCGACACGACCCCGAGAGTGCACGAACCATCGCTGCAGCGCAGGGTCCGACACGGCCTCCATGGGCGCCATCACGCTGTGGCCGACGAGGTGCGCCAGGAGCACCACCGGGAGCTCGATCGCTCCGAAATGCATGCCCACGATGATGACCGGATCGCCCGAGGTCAGCGTTGCGCGGACCGCCTCGTCGTCGAGGGTGACGCGCGCGAGCGCGGTCTCGACGTCGTAGGCTCCGGCCCGGGCCACCTCGAGGTAGTACCGCGCGGCATGCCGGAACGAGGCCCGGACGAGGCGCTCGAGCGCATCGGGGTCGGTCGCCGCGCGTCGGACCGACGCGGATCCGCGTCCCGTCGCGGCGAGACCCTCGCAGGCGCGGGCCAGGTTTGCCCGGGCCTGGGCGCGGCGCGCCGGGGCCGCCCGGTACCACAGCTCACCCGCGGACTCGGCGGCGGCGATGAGCGGGCCCTCCGGGAGCCGGCCGGCGATCGCGGCGGCCGCCTCGATGAGCGAGGCCCGGAGGCCCGGGCGCGCGGCCGCGTTCTCCGGGGCCGGGGCCCCGACGGGCTCGGCGGCCGTTGACCCAGTCACGGCGACGCGACGTCCGCTGCGGCGCCAAGGGTCGACGTTGCCGTGAGGCCGCCGCTCGCGATCGCTCGCGCCTCGAGCTCCCGCGCCTCCGCCGGATCGTCGGGCCACATCGGCTTGAAGCTGTACCACTGCTCCGGCGCGGTCGCGATGATGGCCTCGAGGGCATCGGCGATGCGCTGGGTCGCCCGCTGGATGTCCGCCGGGTTCGATGACGGCACGCCGAACGCCTCGAACGGCTCGATCCGAAGGCGCCCGTCCCCGATCCGGCGGATGGCGAGCGGGGCGATCATGGCGCCGCTCTTCGCGGCGAGGGCCGCGGGGCCGGCCGGCAGCGTCGTCCAGGCACCGAACAGCCGCACCGGGATGCCGTCGCTGCGGTAGCCCCAGTCGACCAGGAGGGCCAGGATCTCCTTGCGCTTGAGCACGCCGTACAGCTCACGCAGGTTGCGCCATGGGACGATCTTGACGCCCCAGCGCCTCGCGCTGCCGGGTCAGCAGCTCGAACAGCTCGGGGTACGACGAGTCGTCGGCGATCACGCTCACCGGGTAGCCGCGTCCGCCCAGGGCGGCACCGACCGCCTCGTTGCTGCCCACGTGCCCGGCGACCACGATCAGCGGCCGGTCGGACTCGCGCCAGTTCGCGATCAGGCGCTCGACCCCGGCATCCTCGACCCCGGCGACGAGTTCCTCCGGCGGCCGCGATGGCAGCCGCATCAGCTCGACGACGTAGCGCGCGTACTCGCCATAGGCGCGCAGCGCGAGGCGCCGGACGCGCGGATGGTCGGGCGGCAAGCCCAGCACGTGCCCGAAGTTCGCGTTGGAGAAGCGGCGCTTGGCCGGCCAGGCGAGGTAGGTGCCCTTGACCGCGGTGCCGATGACCGCCTCCGACAGGCGCGGCGGCGTATGCGCGAGAACGGCCGCCGTCACCTTGTAGGCGACGATGGCCGTCCGTTCGACGACGCGGGGCGCGGACGTCTGAGGGCGCCGGTGGGGCGCCTCCAGCTTCGGTCCCTGGCTCACCGCGTGGCGGCAGCCTTGGCCTTCGCCACGCCGGCCAGCGCCTTGGCGTCCTTGCGGGACACCTCGTTGCCGACGAGCGTCTCGTTGTCCTCGCCCCGGATGAACGCCTCCACGCGGTTGTACGCGATGTCGTCGTGGATCTGGAGCGGCGGGCTCTTCATGAAGTAGCTCGACGGCGCGACGAGCGTGCCCTTGAGGCCGCGATCGAGCCCGATCCGCAGGCAGCGGATCGCGTCGATGATGACGCCCGCGCTGTTGGGGCTGTCCCAGACCTCGAGCTTGAGCTCCATGTTGAGGGGCACGTCGCCGAACGTGGTGCCCTCGATCCGGATGTGGCACCACTTGCGGTCCTTGAGCCACGGCACGTAGTCCGACGGGCCCACGTGGATGTCGCCCTCGGAGATCTCGTAGTCGAGCATCGAGGTGACCGCATTGGTCTTGCTGATCTTCTTGGACTCGAGGCGCTCGCGCTCGAGCATGTTCAGGAAGTCGGTGTTGCCGCCGAAGTTCAGCTGGTAGGTGCGGTCGATGCGCACGCCGCGGTCCATGAACAGGCGGGTCAGGACGCGGTGCGTGATCGTGGCGCCGACCTGGCTCTTGATGTCGTCACCGATGACCGGCAGGCCCTCCTCGGCGAACCGGCGCTGCCAGTAGGGCTCGCGGCCGATGAACACCGGGATGGCGTTGACGAAGCCGACGCCGGCCTTGAGGGCCTGCTCGACGTACCACTTGGTGGCCTCCTCGCTCCCGACCGGGAGGTACGAGACCATCACGTCGACCTCGCGCTCGCGGAGGATCCCGACGACGTCGGCCGTCGGGCCGGGCGCCTTCTCGATGATCTGCGAGAGGTACTTGCCCAGGCCGTCGTGGGTCATGCCCCGGTCGACCTTGACGCCGATGTGGGGCACGTCCATGAACTTGTAGGTGTTGTTCTGGCCCGAGTAGATCGCCTCGGAGAGGTCCTTGCCGACCTTCTCCTTGTCGACGTCGAACGCGGCCACGAACTCCACGTCGCTGATGTGATAGTCGCCCAGCTGGACGTGCATCAGCCCCGGGACGAAATCGCCGGCCTTGGCGTTCTCGTAGTAGTAGCGGCCCTGGACGAGACTGCTGGCGCAGTTCCCGACCCCGACGATCGCGACGCGGATCTTCTTGCCCCGCGCCTTGGGCTCCCCGTGCCCGTTGCTGCCGTTCTTGCTCACGTGCTCCTGCTCCATGTGGTGCGATTACCCCTGGTCCTGTTGTGATGCCTGGTTGATGGTCGCGACGATGCGCTGGATGGTGGTGATGGTTGCGAGGACCGCGATGATCCCGAGGGCGGCCTCGATGACGGGCGCGGAGGTCGTGCCCGACTCCACGCCGACCAGCCCGCCCCACACGAGGCCGACGGTCAGGATCACGATGCGGACCTCGCGCGGTGCGAGGCCGATGTTGGCCATGCCGGTTCCCGACGAGAACCCGAGGCTCTCCGCCTTGGCGCGGGTATAGCTGACCATGAATGCCGAGGCCATCGCCGCGGCGGCGAGGAGCGCCATCGCGTCACGGGCGACGACGAGCGCCCCGGCGACGATGCCGATGTAGACGACGCCTTCGCCCCAGCGGTCGAAGGTCGAGTCCATGAACGCGCCGACCTTGCTGACCTTGTTGGTCGCGCGGGCCAGTGCCCCGTCGAACAGGTCGAACACGCCGCCGAACACGACGAGCAGCCCCGCGATGAGCCACGCCTGCTGCCAGGCGGCCACCGCCGCGACGCAGGCGATCAGGAAGCCGATGACGGTCAGCGCGTTGGGCGACAGCCCAAGCCGGCCGAGGCCGACCGCGATCGGGGTCATGACGCCGCGGACGCGGGCCCGCGTCTCGGGCGAGACGAGCGACCCGCTCACGAGGCCGCCTGCCCTGCACGCGCCGAGTCGTCGAGCCCGAGGGCCCGCGCCTGTCGGCTGGCGAACGATTCGAACGCTTCGGGGACGATGGTGTGGACGGTCTCGCGGCCCTGGCGCCGCGACGTGACCAGCCCGACCTCGCGCAGCTTGCCCAGGTGCCAGGACACGAGCGGCTGTGACAGGCCGACGTGCTCGATGAGCTCGGTCACGGTCGCGGGTCCCTCCGACAGGCGGCGGACGATCCGCAGCCGGTTGGCGTCGGCGAGGACCTTGTGGAATCGGCGCAGCTCGCGCAGGTCGTCGGGGATGTCGACGACCGAGGCGATCGTGCTGCGGATACGGGCGCGGGTGGGAGACACGGGGAGTGCGGACCTTCGGCGTGCAGGGCGGTCGACGCCGTCGGATCAACGGCGATACATATCAATGGCGGTTGATATTAGGCACGTCCGGCGGCCCCTGTCAACGCAGGATCTCGACGACGTCACCGTCGGCGACCTCGTGGTCGCGGCCGACCCGCTGGCCGTCGAACCTGGCCGACGGGCCCCACACGCGGGCGCCCGCACAGGCCTCGGCCAGCTCGTGGTGAACAGCGTCCGCCACGTCGATGACGGTCGCCGGCGGACGGAGCGCGAGCGGCTCCGTGTCGACCGACCCGTTCGCCCGGAGGTAGATGCGGATCATCCCGGTCAGCCGCCAGGTCGCCTCGCGGAACGCCTCCAACGACGCCTCGTCCAGGACCGACACGGGGAGCACGGCCAGGTCCGGAATCGCGCGGGCGACGGCGGCCACGGCCTCGGGCGTCGCCTCGTCGGCGCGGGTGGCCGCGATGAACGCGGGCTTGTCGATCCCGGCCAGGGCGACCTCCTCGAGCACCACGCGCAGGTCGCCGGGGTCGCCGTCCGCGCGGACGCAGTACACGATCGCGTCGGCCGCCCGCAGCACGCCCAGCAACGCGCGGCCACCGCCGCGGTCCTCGTTCGCGCCCTCGATGAGCCCCGGGATCTCCACCAGCTGGATGAGCACGCCGCCGATCCGGGTCAGCGCGGGGACCGGCCGGAGGGTCGTGAACGCATAGTCGCCGGTCCGGATCTGGATCTCGGACAGCGCCTGGAGCAGCGACGACTTGCCGACGTTGGGCGGCCCCACCAGCGCGACCTGGGCGGCACCCTCGCGGCGAACGGCGATGGAGTCCCGGTGCACCGCGGACGAGCGGGTCCTGGTGTCCTCGATCTCGGCCAGCAGCGACTTGCGCAGGTCTGCATAGGGACCGTTGCGGTAATCGGGGAGCTCGGCCAGCAGCGCGCGGACCTCGCGGATCCGCTCCCGCCCTTCCTTGCCCACGAGCCTGCGCTTCGCGACCTGTGCGAACGTGCGATGCGGCATCGGCATCGCCATCTCCCTTCGACGTGCGCGGGGGACACGTGACCGCTCGCCGGCGCTATGACACCGGCGGCAGCGGCACGCGTCGCATCCCGCCCCTTCCTCCGACGCTGAGTGAGGAAGGGGCCGATCAGTGCGTCTGACAGGAGATGGTGGCGAACCAGGCGATCATGGAGCGCGAGCGTACACCGCTGCCAGATCCGCGGTCCACCCCTACACTCGCGCCCGTGGATGCCCTGCCGCGCAGCGACCGCCTCCTGCTCCTCGCCGTGATGGGCACCGGCGTCTTCCTCGCCGGGCTGGAGCTCATGGTCACGGCGGTCGCCCTGCCGGCGATCGTCGCGGACGTGGCGGGCTGGACGCGGTTGCGCGAGGCCTCGTGGATCATCAACGGCTACCTGCTGGTGGCTGTGGTCACGATGCCCCTGGCCGGGCGGATGGCCGACCTGTGGGGCACTCGCCGGCTGTTCCTCGGTGCGCTCGCGGTGTTCACGGTGGGGAGCCTGCTGGCCGGCATGGCGCCGACCCTCGAGATCCTCATCGCGGCCCGGCTGGCACAGGCCGTCGGGGGCGGTGCGTTGGTTCCCGTCGCGACGGCGGGTGCGTCGCACCTGTTCCCGGGTGCCGGCCGACCGCGGGCCCTGGGCGTCATCGCGTCGCTGACCTTCCTGGGCATGGCGGCCGGCCCCTTCCTCGGGGCGGCGATCCTCGGCGCGGTGCACCCGGCCGCAGCCCTGTCCCAGCTGGGCGTCGAATCGGCGACCATGCCGGGCAGCCTGCTCGTGCCCGCCTGGCGCTGGGTGTTCTACGTCAACGTGCCGATCGGGATCGTCGCGCTGGTCGTCGCGTGGGCCGCCAGCAGCGGCTGGGAGACGCCGCGCCGGGCGGGTCGTCTCGATCTCGTGGGCGCGATCCTGTTCTCTGCCTTCCTGGTCGGCGCACTGGGCGCCCTGACGCTCCTGGGCAGCCGCGCCGAGCCCGCCTCCGATGGGCTCGACCCGGCGCTGATCGCCGCCGTCCTCGCCCTGGTCGCCGTCGTCTCGTTCGTGGCCTCCGTCGTCCGCGGGCTGCGGGTCCGGGACCCGTTCCTCGACCCCCGGCTGTTCCGCCACGCGGCGTTCGCGTCGGCGACCCTGGTGTCGCTGCTCACGGGCTACGGGCTCGCGACGGCCATCGTCGGGGCCGCGGTGTTCGTCGACCGGGTGCTGTACGGCGGGCCGGACGACCAGCGGCTGGCACTCGGCGCCCTCGCCGGGGCGACGGCGATCGGCGCCCTGTCGTCGGGGTTCATCGTGCGCATCGTGTCGCTGCGGGTCGTGACGCTGGCCGGGCTGGCGGCGTCGATCGCGGCGCTGGTCGTGATGTCGGACTGGACCACCACGACGCCCGTCACCGCCGCGGCGATCGCGCTGGCGGTGTTCGGGCTCGGCTTCGGGGCGACCGTGACGCCCCGCTCGACGGCGGCGGTCGCCGCGGTCGGCCGCGAGGCCTACGGGATGGCCGCATCCACCGTCACGGTGGCGCGGATGGTCGGCATGGCCATCGGCCTCGCGATCCTGACCGCCTACGGCTCCACCACCATCGACCGGCTGTACGACCAGGTCTACGCCACGCCGGACGCGTACAAGGCCTACATCCCGGCAACGCTCCAGGACCGGCCGCTGCGCGATGGCCTGGTCATCGAGGCGCTGGAAACCTGGGCGGCGGGCGAGGCGGCCGAGATCATGGTCGGCGTGTTCCTCGTGGCGGCGGTGGTGACGGCGTTCGCGATCCCGCCGTCACTGCTCCTCGATCGTCGGCGTATGCTCGGCTCGACCGGGACCGTCCCGACGCCCGGTGGAACGGCCACGACCCCGAGCGGAGCCACCGACCCCGATGCAGGCAGCGACGCCGACCTCGAGCTCCCGGTCATCGGCGGGGCCTGATCCCACCCCGCGGACCCGGCATCAGCCGATCCGCTCATCGTCCGCGGCTGCTCGTGGCTGAACGGCACGAGCCGGCCGTTCGACGGCATCGAGGCCCTCAGGGCCATCCTGGCCGACACGGAGGCCCGCGTCTGGGTCGACGTGACCGCCCGCCCGGACGCGCCGGTCGACGCCATCACCCGGCTCCTGAACCTCCACCCGCTGATCGCCTCCGACATCGGGGAGCGCAACCACCGTGCCAAGGTCGCCGAGGTGGAGGGCGCCATCCACATCGTGATGTTCTGGATCGCGTACGAGGGGGCGGTCACGGAGCTCGAGGTCGACATCGTCCTCGGCCAGCGATCCCTCCTGACGGTGCACGAGCCCGGGTTCGATCCGTTCGCGCTCCAGCAGCTGCGCGGCGACGGCTCGGCGCTGCTCAAGCGTGGACCGGACTTCCTCCTCTACGCCATCACGGACGGCATCGTCGACGGCTATTTTCCGGTGCTCGACGCGCTGGAGGACGAGATCGACGAGATCCAGGATGCGGTCATCGCGCGGCCCACGACCTGGACGCTCGAGCGCCTGTTCGCGATCAAGCGCGAGCTCATCGCGCTGCGGCGCGCGATCTCGCCGGCGCGCGAGATCTTCAACCAGCTCACCAACCGCGACCAGGGCCTGGTCCATGCCGAGCACCTCGTGTACTTCCGCGACGTGTACGACCACCTGATCCGCGTGACCGACGAGCTGGACACGGACCGCGAGCTCGTGGCGGGCACCCTCGAGGTGTACCTGTCGACGATCAACAACAACCTGTCGATCATCATGAAGCGGCTCACGGGCGTGACCGTGATCCTGGCCGGGATCGGCGCCGTCGCCGGGATCTTCGGCATGAGCGAGGCGTCGAACGCCCTGTCGTCCGGGGAGGGCGGCGGCTTCTGGGCGGTCACGGCGGTCGTCGTGATGGGTGCGGCGCTCACCGCGCTGTTCCTGCGGCGGATCGACTGGATCTAGCGGCCGCGGAGCCGCCTCACTCGCAGCGGATCGGGTTGGCCTTGGGGTGCGCATCCTTCGGGCTCGCATCCCCGACCGACAGCAGCTGCGCCTTGAGCTGGGTCTTGCCGGGCGTCCCCTTGGGTCCCTCAGACGTCTGGAGCCAGAGCTGCTCGCTGCTCGCCCCGAAGGCGGCGTCGAGTCTCAGCTGGTGCAGCAGGACCTTGCGGACCTCGTACAGGTAGAGCCGGTTGTCGTCCGTATAGACCTGGACGACCATCCCCAGCATCTTCTCGGGCTGGTGCTTCACGATCGCGTTCTCGTAGATGGGCCCGAACATGCCGTCTCGGGCGTGGGCGAACAGGTAGGTCGCGATGCCACGTCCCGGCCGCCCGAGGTCGCGCAGCGGCTTGCCCAGGTTGTCGATGTACATCGCCACGTTGCAGAACGGGTAGCCGTTGGGGCCGCCGACCACCGGCAGGTCGATGTTGAGCGCCGGGATCACCACGCGCGTCACGTGGGCGTTGCCGGGCTTGGTGGTCGGCTTGGGGTTCGCGGTCGGGGTCGAGCTGGGCGCCTCGCTCGATCCGGCGGACGGCGACGGGAGCACGGCGGTGGCCGACGGTGCCGGGTCCGGCGAGAGCTCCACGGCCGTCGGAAACTCCTCGAGCGCCGTGCCGGCGGTGGTCGGATCCGCGTACGAGAGCAGGCCGGCCGCGATCAGCACGACGCCCAGCGCGGTGAGCAGCGCCGGCAGCAGGCGCGTGCGGACGGCTGACAGCGCGGAGCGCGGGAGGTCGGTCATGGGCCGCCATCGTAGTCGAGGGTGGCGGGTGGCGCCTTCGACCGAGTGGTACTGGTACGCTCGCTGCCGATGGGCGGCAAGACAGCGATCGCGGCGGGTCTCGTCATGGGCGTCGCCGTTGGCACGGCGTTGCTGGGCGGACTGTTGATGGTCGTCCCGACCCTGCCCGCCGTCGCGACCGAGACGCCTGCCCCGACCGCGCCTGCCCCGTCGGCGCCCGCCCCCTCCGCGTCGGGGTCGCCGGCCGTAGCATCCGCGTCGCCTTCGGCGTCCATCGCCCCCGTCGCGTCCCCTTCCGCCGCCGCCTCCAACCAGCCGCCGCCGTCCGACTCGGCGGCGCCGTCCGGAACCCCAGGCGCGTCCGGGTCGGAGGCCCGTCTGTTCGGGTCGGCCAGCCCGCGCCGCCGGTCAAGCTGCCCAAGGTAGGCGGGGCGGGATCGACCTAGCGGCGACGCCCTGGCGTCAGCCGCCGACCTGGCCGACGGCCGCGGCCGCGCGCCCGACGATCTCGAGCATCGTCGACGGGAACAGGCCGAGAACGATCGTCATGACCGTGGCCACGGCGAGACCCGTCCAGACCAGGCGTCCGTGCTGCAGCACCGGCAGCTCGGTGGCCGGCTCGCGCATGAACATGTACACGACGACGCGCAGGTAGTAGAAGGCCGCGATCGCCGCGTTGAGCACCGCGAGCACGGCGAGCACGTTGAGCCAGCCACCCGCCTCGACGGCGGCGAGGATCACGTAGAACTTGCCGAAGAAGCCGGCGGTGGGCGGGATCCCGGTCAGGGACAGCATGAACAGGGTCATCAGCAGCGCGAGCGTCGGCTCGCGGCGGATGAGGCCGGCGAACGTCGACAGGTTGCTGGTGGTGCCCGTGCGCTTCTGGATCGCGGCGACGACCGCGAACGCGCCCAGGTTCATGAACGCGTAGGCCGCCCCGTAGTACAGCAGTCCCTGCATGCCCTGCTCCTGGCCGGCGCCGAATGCCGCGAACCCGACCAGCATGTAGCCCGTGTGTGCGATCGAGGAGTACGCGAGCATCCGCTTCACGTTGTCCTGGGCCAGCGCGACGAGGTTGCCGAGGGTCATCGTCAGGCCCGCGAGGACCATGATCACGATGTTCCAGTCGGCCGCCAGCGGCCCAAGGGCGTCGGCGAACAGCCGGATGATCAGCGCGAACGCGCCGATCTTGGGTCCCACTGAGAGGTAGCCGGTGACCGGCGTCGGCGAGCCCTGGTACGCGTCCGGCGTCCAGTAGTGGAACGGCACGGCGGCGATCTTGAACGCCACGCCCGCGGTCATGAACGCGAGGCCGAGCCCCAACGCGGGCGACAGCGACCCGCTGTTGACCATGGCGGTCAGCTGGCGGGAGACCTCCGCGATGTTCGTGCTGCCGGTCATGCCCCACACGAACGCGAGCCCGAACAGCAGGATGGCGCTCGAGAACGAGCCCAGCAGGAAATACTTGATCGCGCCCTCGGTCGAGTAGCCGTCCGACTTGTGGTAGCCGGCCATCACGTAGCCCGGCAGGACCATGAGCTCGAGGCCCAGGAACAGCACCAGCAGGTCGGCGGAGCCGGCGATGAGCATCGCGCCCGACATCGCGAAGATGAGGACCGCCGCGAACTCGGCGACCGGCAGGTCGCGCTCCTCGAGGTAATCGGGCGCGAACGCGATGGTCATCGCGACGATGACCACGAACAGGATGTCGAGGAAGGTCGTCAGGGCGTCGACGACGTAGGCGTCGTGGAAGGCGCGCTTGGGCAGCGGGTCCTGGCCGACGAGGGCCGTGAGCCCGGCGACGATCGCGAGGCCCAGGAACGCGACCGCGAGGGCCGGCCCGCGCCGGCCCGGGAGCACGAAGTCGATGATCAGGACCGCTGCCGCGACAAGGATCGCGGCGATGAACGGGGCGAGGACCGCGAGATCGCTGGTCATCGCCACAGACCCAGGGCGATCGGGGTCGCCTGGCTCACGGCCGCCAGCGTGCTGTCGACGGACTGGCCGATGATGCCGAGGATCAGGCCCGGGAACAGGCCCAGGATCACGATCAGCGCGCCCAGGGGGACGAGCGTCATCGCCTCGACCGGGCGCATGTCCGTCAGATGGCCGCCGAGGCCCCTGAGGAAGTCAGACAACTCGCCGAACGCGACCCGCTGGAACATCCACAGCAGGTAGCCGGCGGCGAGGATCATCACGAAGGTCGCGATCGCCGCCGCGCCCGGGATCATCACGAACGTGCCGACGAGCGTCAGGAACTCGCCGACGAACCCGGACAGGCCCGGCAGGCCGACGGACGCGAAGATGAAGAACCCGAACGCGGCGGCGTAGACCGGCGTCCGCGACGAGAGCCCGCCCATCTTCGCGATCGTGCGGTCGTGGGTCCGCTCGTAGATCACGCCGACGAGCAGGAACAGGCCGCCGGTGATCAGGCCGTGGTTGACCATCTGCAGGATCGCGCCCTGCAGCGCCTGCTGCTGGAACACGAAGATCCCGAGCGTGACGAAGCCCATGTGGCTCACCGACGAGTATGCGACGAGCTTCTTGAGGTCCGGCTGCACGAGGGCCACGATCGCGCCGTAGATGATCGCGATCAGGCTGAGCACGATGATCGCGGGCGCCCAGGTCTGGGCGGCGTCGGGGAACAGCGGCAGGGCGAAGCGGATGAACCCGTAGCCGCCGAGCTTGAGCAGCACGCCGGCCAGGATCACCGAGCCCGCCGTGGGCGCCTCCACATGGGCGTCGGGGAGCCACGTGTGGAACGGGAACATCGGCACCTTGATCGCGAACGCGAGGAAGAACGCGCCGAAGGCCAGGAACTGGAAGGTTGGTGAGAAGCCGCCCTGCGCGGAGAACGCCGTCAGGACCTGGAGGCTGAAGGCGCCGTGCCACGGGTCGGGGACGCCGGCCGCCGCCTGGGCGGCCTGGTAGGTGAACGCCGTGGCCAGGATCGCGACCAGCATCAGCAGCGACCCGACCAGGGTGTACAGGACGAACTTGATCGTGGCGTAGATCCGGTTCGACCCGCCCCAGATGCCGATGATCAGGTACATCGGCACGAGGACAAGCTCCCAGAAGATGTAGAACAGGAACAGGTCCAGGGCGACGAACACGCCGATCATGCCGACCTCGAGGACCAGGAAGGAGACCATGTACTCCTTGACCCGGTTCTGGATCGGCTTGAACGACGCGAGCAGGCTGATCCACGTCAGCGTCGTGGTGAGCACGACGAGCACGAGCGACAGGCCGTCCACGCCGACCTGGTAGGAGATCCCGAAGTACGGGATCCAGACGTACGTGTCGACGAACTGGAAGCCCGGCTGGCCGGTCACGAACACGGCCAGCAGGCCCAGCGAGACGACCCACGCCGCGAGGGCGAACAGCAGCGCCACGCGCCGGACGGCATTCGGCCGAGACGACGGCACCAGGGCGACCACGATCGCGCCCAGGAGCGGCAGGAAGACGACGAGCGTGACCGGGTGCAGGTTCGCGAGCCAGGTCATCGCGGCTGCCCCACGATCACCAGGAACGAGCCGGCCATGACGAGCAGGCCGATCGCGATCCCGAGGGCGTAGTTCTGGACGCGACCCGTCTGGATCCGGCGCAGGCTCGTGCCGACACCCCGGGTCGCGCCGCCGATGCCGTTGACCGTGCCGTCGATGACCACGCGGTCGAACCACCACGCGCCGTTGGCCACGCGCCCGCCGATGACGATGAACAGGAGGTGGTTGAGCTCGTCGAACCACCACTTGTTGAGCGAGGCCCGGTACAGGAACCGCGTCCCGCGGTTGCGGACGGTGATGCCCTCGACGAGCCGCGGGTGGCCGGCCCCACGGAAGGCGCCGAACAGCCAGATCCCGAGCACGAGCCCGGTGGTCGCCGCGGCGACGCCGGCGATGATCAGCGCGCCGTCGATGCCCGCGAGCTGGAACGCCTCGGTCGTCTCGCCGAGGTAGACATTCGAGGCCGCGAACACCGGCTCGAGCCAGGTCGACAGCAGGCCGGGCTGCACCGGCAGCCCCAGCATTGGCCCCAGCGGCGGACCCGGCCAGGTGAGGAAGATGCCCAGCAGGACCGACGGGATCGCGAGCAGGACGAGCGGCACCGTCATCGGCCACGGCGACTCGTGGATCTTGGGCTCGACCGCAGGGTCGACGTGCGACGGGCCGTAGAACGTCTTGCCCATCAGCCGCCACATGTAGAACGCGGTCATCACGGCCACGGTCAGCCCGATCGCCCACACCCACAGGAAGCCCTGCTTGTAGGCGTCGGCGAGGATCTCGTCCTTGGAGAAGAAGCCGGCCAGCGGCGGGATGCCCGCGATCGCGATGGCCCCGATGAACATCGTCCAGTGGGTGATCGGGATCTTCCGCCACAGGGCGCCCATGCGGTTCATGTCCTGTTCCTCGTGGACCGCGTGGATCACCGATCCGGAGCCCAGGAACAGCAGGCCCTTGAAGAAGCCGTGGGTCATGAGGTGGAAGATCGCCGCGGTCCACGCGCCCACGCCGAGGGCGGCGAACATGTAGCCGAGCTGGGACAGCGTCGAGAACGCCAGCACCCGCTTGATGTCGGTCTGGGTGAACGCGATCGACGCGGCCAGGATCGCCGTGAACGTGCCGATCGCCGCCACCAGGACCATGGTCTCGGAGGCATGGGCGAACAGCAGGTTGGCGCGCGCCACGAGGTACACGCCGGCGTTGACCATGGTCGCGGCGTGGATCAGGGCCGACACCGGCGTCGGGCCCTCCATCGCGTCAGGCAGCCAGACGTGGAGCGGGAACTGGGCGCTCTTGCCCATTGCACCGGCGAACACGAGCACGGCGACGATCCCGATCGGGATCGCCATCGAGCCCGGGTTGTCGGTCATGATCCGGATCGAGTCAGCGATATTGAGCGTGCCGGTGTTCACGAAGATCGCCATGATCCCGAGCGCGAACCCGACGTCGCCGACCCGGTTGACGATGAACGCCTTCTTGGCCGCCAGGGCCGCCGAGCGTTTCGAGTACCAGAATCCGATCAGCGAGTAGCTCGACAGCCCGACCAGCTCCCAGCCCGCGAACACCAGCAGCCAGGTGTTGGCCAGCACCAGCAGGAGCATCGAGAACATGAACAGGTTGAGATAGGCGAAGAAGCGCCAGGTGCCGTTGTCGTGCGCCATGTACCCGATCGAGTAGATGTGCACGAGCATCCCGATGGTGGTCACGACGATCAGCAGACAGGCCGTGAGCGCGTCCACGTGGAAGCCGATGTCGACGTTGAAGCCGCCGGCCGGGATCCAGGTCCAGAGGGTGACGTCGAGGCCCGCCTCGCCGAACGGCTCGAGGTGGTTGACCGCGGGGTAGATCACGGCCAGGGCGATCAGCCACGTCACGACGATCAGCCCGATCGGCACGATCTCCGCCGCCCAGCGCCCGAACGAGAGCTGGAGCCGCCGGCCGAACAGCGCGGTGAACGCGAAGCCCGCGATCGGCAGCAGCACGAGCAGCGGGATCAGGGTCGCGTAGATGCCCGGATCCTTGGATCCGACGGCCTCGGTCGCGGCGAGCACGGTCACCGGCAGCAGATGCATGGGCTCCGCCGCCTACTGCCGCATCGCGTCGTACTCGTCGACGAGGGGCGTCTTGCGGTTGCGGTAGATGGCGATGACGATCGCGAGGCCGATGGTGGCTTCTGCGGCGGCGGCCGCCATCACGATCAGCGCGATGACCGAGGCGTTCGGGTTCAGCGGGTGGGTGATGGTCCCGTCGGCGAGGACCTTCTGGGTGAAGGCCCCGAACGCGATGATCGAGAGGTTGACCGCGTTGAGCATCAGCTCGATCGACATCAGCATGCTGATCGCGTTGCGCCGGGCCAGGAAGCCGAAGGCGCCGATCGCGAACAGGATCCCGGCCAGGATCGAGGTAGGCGTCCAGGGACTGGGCCATGCCGTTGAGCGCGCTGAGCATCAGTCGATGCCCCCGTGCTCACGCTTGGCCAGGAACACGCCGCCGATCACGGCCGCGAGCAGGAGCACGCTGACGACCTCGAACGGCAGCACGAAGTCCCCGAACAGGGCCTTCGCGACCATGGTCGTCTCGGTCGGGATGAGCTCGAGCGACACCGGCCAGGCCGTCGAACCGACCGCAACCCCGATGACCAGCGCGAGCAGCAGGCCCGCGACCGCCGCGGAGCCGGCCTGCGTCTGGAACACGAGCCGGCTGGGTGCCGCCTTGGTCTGGGTGAGCATGATCGCGAACAGCACCAGCACGCTGATGGCGCCGATGTAGACGAGCACCTCCGCGGCGGCGACGAACGGCGCGCTGGCAATCACGTAGAGGCCCGCGAGCGCCGCGAAGCAGACGATCATCGCGAGGGCGCAGCGGATGATGTCGCGCATCGTCACGACGAGCAGCCCGGCCACGATCATGACGCCGGCCAGCGTCATGAACAGGAGGTCGTCCCACCCGATCCCGACGAACGGGATCGTCTCAGGCAGCGTCACGCGGTCCTCTCAATGGTCGTGTGCGTGGCCCACCGAGGCCGTCGTCGCGGGCACCGATCCGTGTCCGTTGCCGTGGCCGTGCCCATTGCCATTGCCGTTGCCGCCGATCGAGGGCGGCAGGACGGGCAGCAGCCGCGCCGGGTCGAGGAATCGGCCCTCCGCCCGCGCCCGGTCGGCCCAGTCGCGCTCCTTGCGGATGTAGCTCATCTCCGTCTCGCGCTCGACGGCGGCCAGCGCGAGCAGGTCGATCATCGGCTCCTCGCGGGAGGTGTGGCTGAGCTCGAACTGGTCGCTGTCACGGACGGCGTCGTAGGGGCAGGCGTCGACGCAGATGCCGCACAGGATGCAGCGGCTCTCGTCGACCTCGTACTTCTGCAGCACCCGCGGCTTGGGCATCAGCGCGCCCGTGGGGCAGGTCTCGGCGCAGCGGCCGCAGGACACGCAGGGCGTGTCGTTGAGGCTCATGTCGAGCGGCGTCGTGACCAGCGTGTCGAAGCCGATCCGCATGAAGTCGTAGCACGCGGCACCGACGACCTCGGCGCACACGTTGGCGCAGCGGCCGCAGTCGATGCACCGGCTCGGCTCGCGCAGGATGAACGCGTGGCTGTCGTCGCGGACGTAGTCGTGGTTCACGCCGGTGAACCGGTTCTCCGTCACGCTCCGGTAGCCGGCGCCCTGGTGGAACGCGGGCTCGAGCGTCTGAGGGTGGTCCCGTATTCGATCCCCAGGCGCCGCAGGTCGCAGAACCCGATCGCCTCGCAGGTGCACTGGAGGCAGCGCGTGGACTCGGCCATCGCCTCGGCGCGCGTGTACGGGATCTCGTACTCGATGTAGTTGTGGTTGCGGGCCTCGGCCTCGAGCGCCTTGAGGCGATAGCGCGGCTCCTTGACCTCGCCCGTGAACGGCACGATCGAGAGGAACTCCGGCTGCGGTTCGGCGAGGGTTTGGCGGGTCCGGATCGCCGTCAGGTCGTTGCCCTTGAGATATGCGTCGACCGCATACGCCGCGCGGCGACCCTCGGCGATGGCCTGGACGACGGTGGCCGCGCCGATGCGCACGTCGCCGGTCCCGAACACGCCGGGGCGCGCCGTCTCGAACGTGACGGCGTCCGCGCCGAGGCGGCGCTGCTTGGTTGCGATCGGCCCTTCGGAGCCGGGCCGGATCCAGTCGAGCTCGGGGCCCTGGCCGATCGCGAGCAGGACCCGATCGCAGGGGATCGTGAACTCCGTGCCCGGGGCCGGCGCAGGCCGGCGCCGGCCGGACGCATCGGGCTCGCCCAGCGCCATGCGGATGAACTCCACGCCCGTGACCTTGCCCGTCTTCTCGTCGGTGATCACGCGCGTCGGGCCGGCCTGGAAGATGGCGGTGACGCCCTCCTCGATCGCCTCGTGGACCTCGTTCGACGCCGGCATGTCCTTCATGTCGCGCCGGTAGACGAGCGTCACCTCGCTCGCGCCCTGGCGCACGGAGGTCCGGGAGCAGTCCATCGAGGTGAACCCGCCGCCGATGACGACCACCCGGCTGCCCTTGTGCCCCTCGTAGGGCAGGCCGAGGGTGGCCGTCCGCAGGTACTCGAGGCCGTCGATGACGCCGTCCGCGTCCTCGTTGGGGATGCCCAGCTTGTTGGTGTCGTAGCAGCCGATGGCGACGACGACGGCGTCGAAGCCCTGGTTCTGGAGGTCGTCGAGCGTGAAGTCCCGCCCCAGGCCCGCGTTGCACACCATCTTGCCGCCGAGGCGGGTGACCGACTCGTACTCGGCCTCGAGGACCTCGACCTTGGGCAGGCGGTACTGCGGGATCCCGTAGCGGAGCATGCCGCCGGGCGACGGGTCGCGCTCGAAGACCGTCACGTCGTGACCGGCGAGCAGGAGGTAGTAGGCCGCGGCCATGCCGGCGGGCCCGGAGCCGATCACGGCGGCGCGCCGGCCCGAGGTGGCCTGCTGCTCGAACGGCAGCGGCGGGTCCACGTCCTCGTCCAGCATCGCGCGGATGACCTGGTCGCCCGCGTAACGATGGCTGTCGCGGATCGCGATCGCCTCGTCGACCTCGTCCCGCCGGCAGTGCTCCTCGCACGGGGCGGGGCACACGCGGCCGAGCACGGAGGGGAACGGGATCGTGCGCTTGAAGATCCGGGTCGACTCGCGCCAGTTGGCCTCGGCGTTGGCCTTCAGGAAGCCCGGGATGTCGATGTGGCTGGGGCACTTGTTCTGGCACGGCGGCAGGCAGTACGCGTTGTGGTCGGAGAAGATCAGCTCGAGGTTCGTCCGTCGCAGCCGCCGCATCTCCTCGGTCTGCGTCTGGACCTTCATGCCCGCCTCGGCCTGGCGCGAGCAGGAGATCGGCGGGGTGTCCTCGCCCTCGACCTCGACCACGCACATCCGGCAGGCGCCGAAGCCCGGCAACTTGGGCTCGTAGCACAGGGTCGGGATCTCGATCCCGTTGTCCCGGCAGACCTCGAGGATCGTCTGGCCCTCGAGGCCCTCGACCACCCGTCCGTCGACCTCGATCCGGATCGCCGGCGTGTTCAGCGGCCGCTGCGGCGCCTGGGTGGTGATCAGCCGCTCGGCGATGCGTGTCCGCCTGGGGCGTGACCGTGTCGAGGACGGCCGGGCGGTCCGGGCGCGACTGGACGCGGCGCTCGGGCGGGCTGTCGGGGCGGATGATCAGGTCAGCCATTCGCGGGTCCTACTGGGCCGCGCCCGCCGCCACCGCGATCGGCTGACAGACGCCGGCGGGGCATGAGCTGCGCAGGATGTGGTCGTCGATCTCGGACCGGAAGTATCGCATCCCGGAGGTGAAGGCCAGGGTCGCCAGGCGCTCGTGATCGCACAGGCCGCTGGCCGCGACGTCGTGCGCGAGGTCGCCCAGGAGGACGGCATCGGTGGGCTTCGGGCGGCCCGTGGCGATGCGATCGCCGATCTCGTACAGGCGGCGCAGGCCGATGCGGCAGGGGATCGTCTTGCCGCACGCCTCGTCGGCCGAGAACCGGGTCAGCAGCCGGGCGAGGTCCACGATGCAGGCCCGGTCGTCGGCCACCACGACCGACCCGGATCCGATGTGGGCGCCGGCGTCGCGCAGCGGCCCGAACGCGTACGGCGTGTCGAGCTGGTCCGCCGGCAGCAGGCCGCCGGTCGGGCCGCCGACCAGGATCGCCTTGAGCCCGTGACCGCCGGGCCCGCCCGCGAGGTGGAGGAGATCGCGCAGCGGCGTCCCGAGCGGCACCTCGGCGATGCCGCCGCCGGCGGGACCGCGGAGCTGCACGAGCACGGTTCCCGGGCTGTCCTCCGCGCCGATCGCGGCGAAGGCGGCCCCGCCCTGGCGCACGACCCACGGGACGGAGGCCAGCGTCTGGACGTTGTTGACGACGGTCGGGCGCCCGAACAGGCCCCGTTCGGTGGGATAGGGCGGCTTCTGCTCGGGCTGGCCGCGCTTGCCCTCGAGCGCCTTGAGCAGGACCGTCTCCTCGCCCAGCATGAACGCGCCCTGCACGGGGCGGATCGTCACCGTCACCCGGTGCCCGCTGTTGAGGATGTTGTCGCCCAGGAACCCGGCCTCCTCGGCGGCCAGGGCGGCGCCTTCGAGGCGGGTCACGAGCGCGGCGTCATCCGCCCGGACGGCCAGGATGGCCTCGGTGGCGCCGATGGCGAAGGCCGCGATCGCGAGACCCTCGAGCACCAGCCAGGGGTCGGCGGCCATCAGGGCGGCATCGGTGTGCACGCCCGGGTCCGCGCCGTAGCCGTTGGCGACCACGTAGCGCTGGCCGGCGGGCTGGGATGCGGCGGCGCGCCACTTCTCGCCCGTCGGATAGCCCGCGCCGCCACGACCGCGCAGTCCTGACGCGGCGACCGTGGCGATGGTGCCCGTGGCGCCCAGGTCACGGACCGCGATGCGCAGGCCGTCGAACGCCCCGGCGCGGGTCGCCGCGTCAAGATCGTCAGGGTCCTTCTCGAGGGCCGCGACCCGGCCCGTCAGCACCGTCGGCCAGTCGCGGGGCGTGGTCAGGAAGGCCGTCATCGGCCGCCCGCCCCGCCGTAGCCGAGGGACGCATCGAGGGCCGAGCGGTACGCCGATTCGATCGCGCGGTGCGCCTCGCCGGCGGGTGGCGCGGCATCGATCATCGGAGGCTCCAACCGCAGGTGGCGGTAGTAGGTCGCGGTGCCGTAGATCATCGCGTACCAGCTGCCGGTGATCCGCGAGATGTGCTTGAGCGCGCCGACCGGCAGGTAGCCGTACTCGGCCTGCGTCTCTTCGAGGATCGCGAGCAGGTCCTTGGGGTCGTAGTCGTGACGCTCGAGGATGGCGTCCAGGGCGGCCGTGTCCACGGGGTCGAACCGGGCGAAGGCGGCGTCGGGCACCGTGCGGCCGGAGCGCCGCAGCGCCGACTCCTCGCGCCGCTCGCCGTAGGTCTCGGGCGGACCCCAGTGGACGTGGAAGCGGCCCTTGGTGTCGATGCCGCCCATGTCGATGCACTCGATCGGACACGCCTGGGCGCACTGGAAGCACGTCTCGCACTTGAGCGTGCCGTACTCGTCGTACAGCAGCTGGAGGCGACCGCGGAACTTGGGCGCGACATCGGCCGGCTGCTCGGGCCAGCGGACCGTGGCCTTGGGCGCGAAGAAGCGCTTCAGCGTGAAGCCCATGCCGCGGACCATGCCCATGCCCGGCACCGTGCTCATGCGGGCCCCCGCATGCCGTCCACGACGACGATCGCCGCCGCGGTGATGAACAGGTTGAGCAGCGCCGCCGGCAGCAGCCACTTCCAGGCGAAGCCCATGAGCTGGTCGATCCGCACCCGCGGCAGCGTGCCGCGCATCCACACGAACAGGTACACGAACAGGAAGGTCTTGAGCAGGAACCAGATCAACCCGGCGACCCAGTCGAGCCCCAGGTAGGTGACCCCGAACAGCAGCCCGATCATCACGATGTTGAACGTGATGAACCCGAGCAGGAGCGCCTGCCACGCGGGCCGCGAGCTCTTGGCAGGAAGAACGGCGCCGCGAACGCGAGCGTGAACACGACCGGCGCGGCAGCCAGCAGGACGACCAGGTTGTTGCCCAGCGAGCCCGGATCGAGCGCGAGGCTGATGTCCGGGAACGCGAACGGGGCGTTCCAGGCCCCGAAGTACAGGGTCACCATGAGCGCCGAGATGATGAACACGTTCACGTACTCGGCGAAGAACAGGAACCCGAACCGCATGCCGGAGTACTCGGTCGCGAAGCCCGCGACGATCTCGGAGTCGGCCTCGGTCAGGTCGAACGGGGTGCGGTTGGCCTCGGCCGTCGCCGCGATGAAGAAGATCAGGGCGCCGAGCGGCTGGCGGAAGACGAACCAGTCGGTGAACCAGCCGGACTGCTGGACGCCGATCTGGTACACGCTCAGGGTGCCGGCGAGCAGGATCAGTCCGACGACCGAGAGGGTGAGCGGGATCTCGTAGCTGACGACCTGGGCGGCCGAACGGAGGCCGCCGACGAGCGAGTACTTGTTGAAGCTCGACCAGCCGGCCATGAGCAGGCCGACGACCGTCATGCCGCCCACGGCGAACAGGTACAGCAGGCCGATGTTCAGGTCCTGGCCGACGAGCCCGGGCCGAACGGGATGACGAGGAACGTCATCACGGCGGTCAGGAACACGATCACGGGTGCCCAGGTGAATACGAGGCTGTCGGCGCCGGTCGGCGTGAAGTCCTCCTTCATGAGGACCTTGAGCCCGTGGACCACGGACAGCAGGGACCCGAACGGCCCGACGCGGTCCGGCCCGACGCGAAGGTTCATCAGCGCGATGACCTTCATCTCCATGTAGATGATGATGAACGCGGCCGGGATGCTGAACAGCAGGATCGCCGTCACCGAGACCAGGAACCGGATGATCTCGATGTTGGCCTGCAGGATCGGCAGCAGCCACGGGATCACGTAGACCGCGAGCACGATCGTCAGGATCGGCCCGACGACGAGCACCAGGAACAGCAGCGGCAGCAGGATCTTCCCAACGAGCGTCAGGTTGCTGAACACCCGATTCATCGCCGTCACGCTCGGCACCATCCGGCCCAGACGGGCGTTGCGCCCTGCGCGCGCTCGCTCACGCACGTTTGGGTGCGCTCGCTCACGTGCTCGATCGCGCCTTCGTCTGGGCGCGGCTGCTGCGCGAGCTTGGGCATCGGCGGGGTCGCCGTCACTTGTCGACGCCGCCCATGATGGGGTCGAGGGAAGCCATCACGGCCATCGTGTCGGCGATCAGGTTGTCGCGCATCAGCATCCCGACCAGCTGCAGGTGAACGAACGACGGGTCGTGGATCTTCATCCGGAACGGCTGGTCGGTGCCATCGGAGATCGCGTACGTCCCGTAGAGCCCGCGCGGGCCCTCGATGCCCGCCCACGCGCGACCCGGCCGGGGCCGCAGGAGCCGGGGCAGTTTCGCCATCACCGGGCCATCGGGCATGTTGTGCAGGCACTGGTCGATGATCCGCAGGCTCTGCTTGACCTCCTCGACCCGCAGCAGGTAGCGGTCGAGCGCGTCGCCGCCCTCCGGTCCGTGACCACGGGTGGGGATGTCGAACTCGAGCTCCGGGTAGACCGAGTAGGGGTGCGCCCGGCGGACGTCGAACGGGATCCCGGTCGCCCGCAGGTTGGGGCCCGTCACCGCCATCCGGAGCGCCGTCTCGCTGTCGAGCCGGCCGATGTCCCGCATCCGGCGGACGAAGATCTCGTTCTCGTTGAGCAGCTTGGTGTTGGCGTCGTGCTGCTCCGCCGCGCGGCTCATCCAGTCGCCCAGGCGGGACATGAACTCGTGGTTGATGTCGCCGTTGACGCCGCCGATCCGGAAGTAGTTGAACAGCATCCGCTGGCCGGTGACCGAGGCGAGCATCTCGCAGATCTCGTCGCGCTCGATGAAGCTGTACAGGATCGGGGTGAGGCCGCCGAGATCGAGCGCCATCCAGCCCATGAACAGGGCGTGGCTGGCGATCCGGTTGAGCTCGCCCGTCAGCACCCGGATGTATTCGGCGCGGCGCGGGACCTGGACGTCGAGCAGGTGCTCGAACGCCATCACCGGCGACCACTCGCAGAACAGCGAGCTCACGTACTCGAGCGGATCCACCTGGCTGATGACCTGGTGATAGTCCGCGTTCTCGCACAGCTTCTCGACGCCGCGGTGGAGGTAGCCGAGGACGGGGTCGAGGTCCACGACGCGTTCGCCGCTGATCTTGAGCACGACCCGCAGCACCCCGTGGGTCGACGGGTGCTGGGGGCCCATGTTGAGGAACATCTCCCCGTCGCCGAGCGTGTAGAACTCGGCCTCGCGCTCGGTGCGCGGCGGGTACGGCGGGACGGCCTCGTACTGCCCGATGTCGTCGTCGAGCATGACCCGCGGATCGTCCGCGGACGGGTGCTGGTGGGGCGCGGCGGGTGCGGTCATGGTCAGGCCTTCACGGTTCGGCGGACCACCGACGGCGTGGCCTGGGCTGGCGCGTGGCTCTGCTCGACGTGGCGCACGCCGCCGCCTGCGGACCGGGCGGCATCGTCGGGGAGGTAGAAGTCCTTGCGCAGCGGGAAGCTCGTGTAGTCGGGCGGCATGTAGATGCGGCGCAGGTCGCGGTTGCCCTCGAAGATGATCCCGAACATGTCGTAGGTCTCGCGCTCCATCCACTCGGCCCCGGGCCACAGGCCGGTGAGCGACGGGACGCGCGGGTCGTCGCGGGGCATCCCGTCGGCGATCACCCGCAGCCAGTCGGGGGTCTGGGCCGACCACAGGTGGTAGACCACCTGCATGTGGTCCCCGGTGTCCACGCCCGCGAGGTCGGCGAGGACCGCGAACCCGAGCGCCGGGTCGTCGTGCAGCTCGCGCATGACCTCGATCAGGTCCGCGGTGCCGATGCGGATCTCGGTCTGGTCGTGGCGCTGGCGGATCGGGCCCCGGAGCCGGTCGCCGAACGCCGCCTCCAGGCGCGCCCGCAGCAGGCGGTCCATCGCTAGACGTCCTGGGGCACGGTGGGGCCGATGGGGCGCTCGTGCCACTCGCCGCGACGGTCCTTGACCAGCTGCTGGAGCTTCATCATCCCGTAGATCAGGCCCTCGGGACGCGGCGGGCAGCCGGGCACGTAGACGTCGACCGGCATGACCCGGTCGATGCCCTCGATCGTCGAGTAGCTGCGCTTGTAACGCCCGCCCGAGCACGTGCAGTCGCCCATGGCCACGCACCACTTGGGCTCGGGCATCTGCTCCCACAGCCGCACCAGCGGGCCGGCCATCTTGGTCGTCAGCGTCCCGGCCACGATCAGCACGTCGGCCTGGCGCGGGCTCGCCCGGAATGGGAACATGCCCCAGCGATCCATGTCGTTCTTCGACGTCGCCGCCGACATCATCTCGATCGCGCAGCAGGCCAGGCCCGACAGCAGCGGCCACAGGCTGTTCATCCGGATCAGGTCGAGGACGAGGTCGGCCTTGGTCGGGATCACCTCGAGCGCGCCCCAGCGAGCGTCGTCGCGGCGGACGAGGTCCGAGTGCTCCAGCCGGGTCAGGTGGGTGTGCTCGGTCGGCTGGCCGCCGCCGTAGGCCTCAGGCCGGGTAGACGACCACAGGGTGTTGGGGACGACGATCGGCTGGGTGAGATCGCGCGGCTCGGCGGAGACGAGGGTCGCGGGCCGGGCGCCCGGCTCGTCCGAGGGTGCCTGCGGCGCGTCGGCGGGCGTGATGCCCTGGGCGGCTGCGTCGCCGCTCCCGCCGGCCGGGGTGGCGTCGTCGCGCGTCAGCGCCATGTCAGGACCCCCTTGCGCCAGGCGTACGCGAGGCCGAGCAGGAGGATGCCGACGAACACGAGCATGCTCACGAACAGGAGACCCTGGTCGAGCGTGGGATCGCGGAACACCAGCGCCCACAGGTAGATGAACGCGATCTCGATGTCGAACGCCACGAACAGCAGGGCGTAGATGTAGAACGAGATGCCGAACCGGGCGTGCGTGTCGCCATAGGTGTCGATGCCCGACTCGTAGGGGTAGCCCTTGTGCTCGTCGCCCTTCGTGCGATGCGAGATGGCCCACGCGAGCCCGATCGTCAGGAAGACGAACGTGACGCCCGCGAAGGCGAACCCGACGACGTACCAGAGTTGGGTCACGAGGTCCTCATACCGGGCGGGCCGTGTACGCAGGACGGGCCGCACTCGAGGTGATGACACTGGGCGTGTCCGTGCGGCACCACGAGCAGCACGGCAACCGCATTCTAGCAGCGCTCCCGTGCTCGGGAGCCGGTCCGGCCGGGTTCACCGTTGCGGTCATTCCGAGGCACCATCCGTGCTCAGCGGCCGGCCGCGCCGAGCCGGCGCAGGCTGGGCAGGTCGAGGTTGGCCGGGAGCCGGCGTCCGTATGCCAGGACCCGGTAGCCGCCCATCCCGCGCGGGTCCAGCAGGCGCGCGAGCGCCGACCGGAGGAGCAGGGCATCCTCGATCGTCGCCCCCGGCCGGTGCAGCGTCGAGGCGGCCGCGTCGCTCCCGGCCGCGGCGATGAGCTCGGCCTGGGTCGTCTCGGCGACGGGCTCGAGGCCGGCCGCGAGCGCCGCCGCGCGGACCGCCGCGAGGTCCACGGTCGCCGTCAGGTCCTGGCGCCCGACGTGACGGAACGGGTCGCCGCCCACCGCGTGGCGGGCGAAGGCGCGCAGCGTCCCGTCGCGCCTCGTTGGCGCGTACAGGGTGTCCGGCTCTTCCGCGTAGTCGATGAGCACGACCAGGCCACGATCGAGGCCCGCCGATGCGTCGGCAAGCCAGCCGTCGACGCCGAGGCAGACCTCGGCGACCTGGCCGTCATTGAGCCGGACCCCTTCCACGGCGAGCCGCGCGGCCAGCGCATCGTCGCTGGGAGGGCCTTCGACGGCGACGAGGCCCTGGCCGTCGCTGAGCCCAACGAACTGCTCTCCGATCCCGGGCGGCCGGCCGACCACGCGATGGACCGGCAGCGCGTCGAGGACCTCGTTGGCGACGACGACGCCCGTCTCCGTCCGGCCGTCGCCCACGTCTCCGGCGATCAGGTGCGAGAGGCCGAGCCCGTCGAGACGCGCGCGGAGCTCGTCCATCCGCGCCTGTTCGACCTCGACCGGGCGGTAGCGGATCGCCCCGACGAGTGGCGAGCCGGATTCGCGGAGGGAGCCCAGCATCGCCGCGGCGAGGGCGCCTGTCCCCGCCCCGTGCTCGCTGACCACGAAGGGCGACGGCCGGCCCATCGCCTCCCACGCCTCCTCGAGCAGCCGCGCGATCGCCGCCCCGAAGATCGGGTGGGCCTCGGGCGCCGTCAGGAAGTCGCCCGAGCGCCCCGGGCCCGCCTGGGCGCGCCGGTAGTAGCCGTGACCCGGCTCGTACAGGGCCCGGTCCATGAACCGGGCGAAGGTGATCGGGCCGCTCGCCTCGATCTCCGCCCGCAGGCGCCCGACGAGGACCTCGTCCTCGCCCACGGACTCCGGGTCGGGACCCTGGGTGCGGACCAGCCACGCCTGGGCCGGATCGCGGTCGTCGTCCATGGGGTCGATCCTACGGTGCGGGGCGGCGCCGGGCAGTCGGCGGAGTGCCCGGCGTCAGCGGCGGAGCGCCAGACGGGACCCGGGTCCGACCAGGGTGTGGCCGCCGAGCAGGATCGGAACCGGCGCGTCGAGCGCCGCCGCGGTGAGCTCGCGCAGCCAGGGGTCGCGGATCCGGCCGGGGAGCAGCAGGTCGCTCGCGAAGCGGTCCTCGACGGGCGGCCAGGCGCGTTCGTCGGCGCCGAGCCGGTGGGCGAGCAGGACCCGCGTGTCGAGCAGGGCCCCATCGGCCAGCGCCGCAACGCGGCGCCCCAGCGATCCCGGACCGTCGCGCTCGAGCAGCTCGCCCAGGATGCTCCGTGGCGGCCGTCGGTTCGCGCGCCCGGTCGCGCCGCCCGAGCTCTCCGGCCCGGAGGCCGCGCTCCTCGACCAGGACGCGGGTGCGCGACCGCGTCCGCCGTTCGAGCCAGCGGAGGTCGGTCGCCGACGTCCGCCCGGCGACGAGCAGCTCGGCGCCGGGGTCCGCGGCGAGGGTCCGGAGGGCGCGCCAGCCGAGCCACGACCGGGGCCGCGTCGGCGGGATCGGGCCGGGGCAGGGCCGGTGCGCCGCGTGCGCCGGCGATCAGGAGGATGTCCAGCGGCGAGTCCACGTCGACCGCCAGCCGGCGCCGCCCGGCCAGGTCGCGGACGCCGATGCCGGCCGTCTCCGCGAGCCAGCGCGGGAGCGCGTTGTCCGAGGCGAGGTCGGGGACGTCCGCGAGGATCTGGGTCGCGCAGGCGATCGCGATCACGTCGGCCGAGTAGCGGTGGTTCGCGAGGGCGCCCGGCCGGTCGGACGCCGCGGCGGCGACGAACGCCGACCGATCAGCCGCCGTCGCCAGGGGAATGGATCCAGCCCCGAGGACGATCAGCCCGGCCGGCCGGAGCTCGGCCACGAGCCGCCGGAGGCGGGCGCCGAATGGGGTATCGTCGGGCGGCTCCCGGCGGACCACCACGGTGGCGGCTCCCGCGGCGAGGAAGCCCCGGCGGTGATGCTCGGCGAGGGTGGCCCGGGCCGCGTCCAGGGCCCGCTCGAGCGGACCCGCGCCGGGTGCCGGCTCGGGGGCGAGGACGAGGACCGTGACCGGGGCCATGGCCCGGGAGTCTACCGATGGGAGGTCCGATCGCGGTGGCCCAGGTTCGGGCATACGTGGGGCTGGGAGCCAACGTCGGGGACGCGGCGGCGACGCTCGCGGCCGCCGTCCACGCGCTCGGGGCGCTGCCCGGCGCGACCGTGGCTGGCGTCTCCCGGCTGTATGCAACGGCCCCCGTCGGCGTCGTCGACCAGCCCGAGTTCCGCAACGCGGTCGTCGCCCTCGACGTGCCCGGCGGCGATGACCCGGCCACCGGTGGGTCCGCCCTGTTGGTCGCGCTGAAGAGCCTCGAGCATGCGTTCGGCCGGCAGGAACGCGAGCGCTGGGGACCGCGCGAGGTCGACCTCGACCTGTTGCTGTTCGGCGACGCGAGGATCGGCATCGAACGCCCGGAGGCAGGCCGCAGCGCGGACCCGGCCAAGGCGGGGCTGCCGCTGATCGTGCCGCACGTCGAGGCGCGCAACCGCCTGTTCGTGCTCGCCCCGCTCGCGGACCTCGCCCCGGACCTGGTCCCGCCCGGCTGGGACGAGACCGTCGCCGAGGCGGCCGCGCGACGCTCCACCGATGAAGGTCCTGGCGCGGTCCGCGTGATCGCGGTTTGGGATGGCAAGGGCTGGCGCCCGCTCGAGTGACGCTCAGGCTGGCCGGGATCGCAACCTCGCGGCCGCGTCCGGTGCTGCGCGGACGAACCGTGCCTTGGCCAGGTTCGAGGCCACCATCCGTCGCACGTCGGCGTCGTCGGAGCCCGCCCACCGGGTGAAGGCGGGGAGCGTCGCCGACGGATCGGCTGCCACGACCACGCTCCAGCCATACCCGAGCCCCGCGCCCAGCACCCGGCCCGGCTCGCCCCGCGGCTTGCCGAGTGCCGCCAGCAGTGCCGTGGCCGCGTCGAGCACGCGAACCGCCCCGTCGACGGCGCCACGGGACGCCAGGAGGCGTGGCTCGCAGATCGCCGCGACCGCCGCCCGTGCCTCGAACGGGCCTGCGCGCGACCACGGCTCGATCGTCGCCAGCATCGCATCGACATCCGCGTCTCCCCAGCGCTGGAGCGCGATGGCCACGCTCTCGCGCACCCGCCATCGGGGATCTCCGGCCGCAACCCGCAGCCGCTCCACCAGCCCGACATCGCCCTCGACGATCAGTCGGCCGATGGCCGCGTTCCCGCAACAGGGCAGGAACTCGAGAGCGGTCCCGCCCGGCGCCTCGTCCGGGCCGAGCGCGGCGAAACGAAGCGCCTCGCTCCGCGACAGGACGTCCCCAGCGCATCGAGCAGCTCGAGATTCGCCCGCGGACCGGGGAGGCGCGATGCCGCGAGCAGGTAGGCCTCGCGATCGGGCGCCGCCAGCAGGGCGTCGCGCTCGGCGTCGCGCCGTCCCCCGGCCACGGCCGTCAGAGCCGTACGGCGGGCGGGCGATCGCGGTCGAACATGTGGACGGTGTCGACGAATCGGACCTGCTTGCTCTGGTACGCCATGACCAGCGAGTGCGTCCGCGCCCCGCCGCCGAAGAAGCGCACGCCCTGGAGCAGCTCGCCGGGCGTGACGCCGGTGGCCGCGAACACCAGCTGGTCGCCCGAGGCCAGGTCCTCGGTCCGGTAGACGCGATCCTCGTCGGCGTGGCCGAGCATCTTCGAGGCCCTCGCCCGCTCGCGTTCCTCATCGTTGCGGAACCGGAAGCGCGCCTGGATCTCGCCGCCCAGGCAGCGCAGCGCGGCGGCCGTGATGACGCCCTCGGGCGCGCCACCGATCCCCATCACGGCGTGGACGCCGGTCCCCTGCACGGCGCACGAGATCGCGGCCGACAGGTCGCCGTCGCTGATGAGCTTGATGCGTGCGCCGGTCGAGCGGACATCCGCGATCAGGGTCTCGTGGCGCGGCCGGTCGAGGATGATCACCGTGATGTCCTGGACGCGCCGCCGGAGCGCCTCCGCGATCCGGTGGCAGTTCTCTGCCGCCGGGCGCGTGATGTCCACGCAGCCCGCCGCCACGGGTCCCACGCACAGCTTCTCGAGGTACGTGTCGGGCGCGTGCGTGAGGCCGCCCTTCTCCGAGGCCGCGAGCACCGTGATCGCGTCGCCCTGGCCGGTGGCGACGAGGTTGGTGCCCTCGAGCGGGTCGACCGCGATGTCGACGGCCTCGACCGTCTCGTCGTCCCCGTCGTGGCGGCCCACCTGCTCGCCGATGTACAGCATCGGCGCCTCGTCCCGCTCACCCTCGCCGATCACGATGGTCCCGGCGATGTCGGTCTCGTCCATCGTCCGGCGCATCGCCTCGGTCGCCGCGCGGTCCGCCTCGTGGCGATCCCCGCGGCCCATGTAGCGCGCGGACGCGATCGCGGCGGCCTCGGTGACCCGCACCATCTCGAGGGCGAGCAGCTGCTCCATGGATATCTCCCCGATGTCAGTGCCGGAAGTGGCGCCGCCCCGTGAACACCATCGCAAGGTGATGCCGGTCGGCGACCTCGATCGCCATCTCGTCCCGGATCGAGCCACCGGGCTGGATGATCGCCGTGACCCCCGCGTTGGCGGCGACCTGGATGCCGTCCGGGAACGGGAAGTAGGCGTCCGACGCCATGACCGCGAGCTTCGCGCGGTCGCCGGCCCGCCGCAGGGCGATGTCCACCGACACGTTGCGGCTCGCCTGCGCGGCGCCGATCCCCACGGTCGCGGCGTTGCGGGCGAGCACGATCGCGTTCGACCGGACGTGGCGCACCGCGCGCCAGGCGAACAGCAGGTCGGTGAGCTCGCCCAGGGTCGGGTGGCGACGGGTGACGACCTGGAGCTGCCCCCGGTCGAGGTCCACGGCGTCCAGCGCCTCCACCAGCAGCCCGCCGGCGACGCGCTTGAAGTCGAGGTTCGCGATCCCGTAGTCGCGCATCCCCTCGCTGGGCGAGGCGGGCACGGCGAGCAGCTCGATGCCGGGCTTGGCCTCGAGGATCCCCCGCGCGGCCTGCGAGAAGCCGGGCGCGATGACCGCCTCGTAGGAGTTGGCGGCGATCTCGCGCGCAGTCGCGCCGTCGAGCTCGCGGTTGACGCCGACGATCCCGCCGAACGACGAGACGGGATCCGTGTCCAGCGCCCGCCGGTAGGCCTCGACCAGCTCCTCCCCCGAGGCGATGCCCACGGGGTCGGTGTGCTTGGCGATGACCACGGTCGGGGCCGTGTAGTCGGCCGCGATCCGGTAGGCGGCGTCGAGGTCGAGCAGGTTGTTGAACGAGGGCGGTGCGCCGTGCAGCTGGGTGACGTCGGCGAGCGTGCCGGAGCGGTGCGTCGTCTCGCGGTAGAACGCCGCCCGCTGGTGGGGGTTCTCGCCATAGGGCAGGTCGGCGACCTTCTCGAGCACCATCGCCAGGCGCTTGGGATAGCTGTTGCCGCCGATCTGGTTGAGGTACGCCGCAATCTCGGCGTAGTAGGCGGCGACCGTGCTGAACGCGTCCGCCGCGAGGCGATACCGGGTGTCGGCCGACACCTGCCCGAGCGTGCGCATCTCGTCGAGGACGAGCCCGTAGTGGGACGGGTCGCACACCGCCACGACGCCGGCCGCGTTGCGGGCACCCGCGCCGAGGAGCGCGGCGCCCGCGACGTCGATCATCTCGATCGCCTCGTCGATGCTGACGGTGCCTCGCCCGACCTCGGGCGCGAACGGCTTGACGTTGACGACGACGAGGTCGAGCAGGCCGAGGCCATGATCGGCGAGCTGGGCGAGCTGCTCGGGGATGTCGCGCCGAGCGAGGATGCCGGCGTAGATCGCGGGATGGAAGGTCCTCACCTGGCCGCCGACCAGCGGCGGCGCCTCGGTCAGGACGGACACGGATGCGACGTCGATGCCGTCAGCCGCGAGGTGCTCGCGGGTGCCGTCGGTCGCGAAGACCTCGACATCGAGCCGCTGCAACTCCCGCGCGAAGGCGGAGATGCCCTCGCGGTTTGCCACCGAGAGCAGCGCACGCACCTGCTCGGTTCCTCCTCCGGCGTTCGGGTGGGGCGCTCGGTTTCGGATCCGGATCGACGATGGATCCAGGCCGTCCCGGGCGGGTACGTCAGGCGGCGAGTATACCGTGACCCCGTGGCATACTCGGACGGCCCATTTCGCGGGCTCGTCCGCCCGGCCGCATCGGAGACTGCGCGTGACCCGGTTGCCCTGGGAGTACCTGTTCCAGCCCTACAGCCAGGAATCGTTTCCGGACCTGTACGTCCCGCTCACGATCGCCTCGTTGCTGGCGCTGATCGCCACCGTCGTGTTCTACAACATCCGCACGCGCCAGCTCCGCCGGCACACCATCCACCTCCAGATGTACGAGTGGCTGCTGTGGACCGGCGTGATCGTGTTCGGGCTGATGCTGATCTACTACGTCTTCAGCTTCGACTGGATCATCGTGCTGTCCACGCTGCTGGTCGGGCTGGGCGCGATGATCTGGATCCGGTTCCTGCGGTTCCCGCCCTACTTCCGGGCGTACGAGCGGCAGCTGGCGAAGCAGCGCTACTTCTCACGCGAGCGGTTCACCCGCCCGGAGACGACCATCCGCTCCCGCTCCTCGCGGCGCCGACGGCGCCGCTGACCGTGCGGCGCGGCCCGGTGCGGGCGGGACGCTGAGGGCGATCGATGCCGATCGAGGTCCGCCGCTTCGGCGTTGGCCACCGGCGTCCCGACGGGCCACCCGGCACGACCGGGATCGAGGGTCAGGTCATCGAGGGCGGGCCGTCCGGGATCATCGCCGAGCTCGCGTTCAGCCGGCGGGCGCGGATCACGCCGCACACGAATCCCAACTGGACCTACTTCCTCGTGATCGAGGGCGGCGGCTGGGTGGGCGTGGGCGAGGATCGCGGACGGGTCGCGGCGGGCGAGGCCGTCGTCTGGCCGCCGGACGTGCTGCACGCCGCCTGGACGGACGGCTCGCCGATGCGCGCGATCGTCGTCGAGTTCAGCGGTCCCGCGTTGGTGCTGCCCGGTGTGACCGAAGGGGCCGCGGTGCCGATCGGGCCGGGCGTACCGTCGGACGGGCCCAACGCGGCCGCGAAGCAGGCGTCCCGTGGCGAAGGCGCCCTCGCGCCACGGCCTGTCGCCCGCCCTCTCGACGCCGATCCCGAGGGCGAGCCCGCCTGAGCCGCTCAGGCGAGGGGGCGGGCCGGGCTGGTCGACGGCTGGAGGTGGGACCAGCGGCCGAGCCGGCGGAACGTGACCCGCAGGATCGACGGGCCGGCTTCCGCGTTGGCGCGGTGGCTCCGGGCGAGGCGGCCGGCGGCAGCAGCGCCGTGATCCGAGGCCATCCGGCGGTTGATTTCGTGGAAGTTGGTGCGCGGGTCGGGGAGCATCTGCGTGTCCTTCGTGGTGCTGGTCGTCGTCCACTCGGGGTTTCGATCGACACCTGCCACGCTAGGGACAGGCTCGCCCAACCACATCGGGGAGCCTTGGTATTTCGTCGAGGCCGGAGCCATTAGTTCCGCGGCGTCACCCGGCGATGCGGAGGGAGCGGCTAAAGGTCGGCCGGTCCGCGCGCGATCCGCGGGGTGTCTGCGAGCAGCGCGCCCACGCTGCCCAGCACCATCGCCGTCATGCCCCACACGGCCAGGCCATCCACCGGATAGGCGTCGTAGCGCACGCGCCAGCCGCGGATGTCCCGCTCGATCGTGATCATCTCGGCGTCGGGCAGGAAGGCTGCGATCGGCGGTTCGAGGATCGCGGCGACCTCCGACGGCTGGGCGACGAGCGCCGGCCGCCGCCGACTGACGGCGATCACCGGCGTGACCGCGTAGTTGGACACCGGGATGCGGCGCATGGGCAGCGAGCCCAGGACGCGCACGCCCTCCCGCTCGACGTCGAGCCCCACCTCCTCGCTGGCCTCGCGAAGCGCCGTCGACACGAGGTCGACATCGTGCGGCTCCGCGCTGCCGCCCGGGAATGACACCTCGCCCGAGTGATGGCCGCCGCGATCGACGCGCTCGGTGAGCACGACGCGCGCGTCGCCCGCCTCGTCCGGGTAGAGCAGGATCAGCACCGCGGCCGAGCGGGTCGCGGCGTCCTCGTCGCCCCACGGCGGGCGCGGGCGCGGGGCACCTGTCTCGGCGACCACGGGAATGAGCGAGGCCGGCCCCTCGGGCATGGCCTCCGGCACGCGCTCGAGGCGCCGCACGACGTCCTCGAAGCGCATCGGGTCGCGAGGGCCGAACGCGCTAGTTGACCAGCTCGCCGCCGTCGGGCCGCGGCGGCTCGTCGAGCGACGGCAGGTCGAAGGTGGACTTGCGCTTGCCTCGGCCTGCCCCGGCCCCCGCCGGTTCGCGGCCGGCCGACCGCGCGTCGCGCCGGTCCGACGCATCGGCCACTACGGTGCTCGACTCGCTCGAGAACACGAGGGTGCCCGACACAGGGTCGGCGTCCGCGGCGATCCGGTCACCCGGCTTGAACGAGCCCGACAGCAGGGCCCGTGCGAAGGGGTTCTCGACCAGGCGCTGGATCGTCCGCTTGAGCGGACGGGCGCCGAACGCCGGATCCGTCCCCTCGCGCACGATCAGGCTGCGTGCCGCGGGCGTCAGCTCGAGCACGAGGTCGTTGGCGGCGATGCGCCGCTGGAGGTCCGCGAGCTGCAGGTCCGCGATCGCGGCCAGCTCGGCATCGCCCAGCGCGTGGAACACGATGATCTCGTCGATGCGGTTGAGGAACTCGGGCCGGAACTGCATCCGCAGCTGGTCCGTCACCTGCTGCTTCATCGCCTCGTAGGTCTCGCTGTCGGGCCGTCCGGATGCCGACTGGATCTGCTGGCTGGCCACGTTGCTGGTCATGATCACGACGGTGTTCTTGAAGTCGACCGTGCGCCCCTGCGAATCGGTCAGGCGGCCGTCGTCGAGCACCTGGAGCAGGACGTTGAACACGTCCGGGTGCGCCTTCTCGATCTCGTCGAGCAGGACGACCTGGTAGGGCCGGCGGCGGACGGCCTCGGTCAGCTGGCCACCCTCCTCGTACCCGACGTAGCCGGGAGGTGCGCCGACGAGGCGCGAGACGGCGAACTTCTCCATGTACTCGCTCATGTCGATCCGGACCATCGCCTGGTCGTCGTCGAACATGAACTGGGCGAGCGCCCGGGCAAGCTCGGTCTTGCCGACGCCCGTCGGCCCCAGGAACAGGAACGACCCGATCGGCCGCTTCGGGTCCTTGAGCCCGGCCCGCGCCCGACGAACCGCGTCGGACACGGCTTCGATGGCCTCCTCCTGGCCGATCACGCGTTCGTGCAGGCGCTCCTCCATGTGGACGAGCTTCGCGAGCTCGCCCTCCATGAGCCGGGTGACCGGGATCCCGGTCCACGCGGCGACGATCTCGGCGACGTCGTCGGCCGTGACCTCCTCCTTGAGCAGCGCGCCCGGGCCCTGGAGCGCGGCGATCGCCGCCTCCTGCTCGGCCAGCCGGTCTGCCAGCTCACGAGCCTTGCCGTACTTGAGCTCCGCGGCTCGGCCGTAGTCCGCCTCGCGCTCGGCCTGGTCGACCCGGACCTGGAGCTGCTCCTGCTCGGACTTGGTGGCCCGCAGCGCGGCGATGGCCGACTTCTCGGCCTCCCAGCGCTGCTTCATCGCGCCGGCCTGCTCGCCGATCTCGGCCAGCTCCTTCTCGAGCGCCTCGAGCCGCGTCTTGGACGCGTCGTCGGACTCCTTGCGCAGGGCCTCGCGCTCGATCTCGAGCTGGATCCGCCGGCGCTCGAGCTCGTCGAGCTCGATGGGCATGGAGTCGATCTCCATGCGCAGCCGCGACGCCGACTCGTCGACGAGGTCGATGGCCTTGTCCGGCAGGAACCGCTCGGTGATGTAGCGATCGGACAGCGTCGCCGCCGCGACCAGCGCCGAGTCCGTGATCCGGACGCCGTGGTGGACCTCGTACCGCTCGCGCAGGCCGCGCAGGATCGAGATCGTCTCCTCGACCGTGGGCTGGTCGACGACCACCGGCTGGAAGCGCCGCTCGAGGGCGGCGTCCTTCTCGATGTGCTTGCGGTACTCGTCGAGCGTCGTGGCGCCGATCGTGTGCAGCTCGCCGCGGGCGAGCATCGGCTTGAGCAGGTTGGACGCGTCCATCGCGCCCTCCGCCGCCCCGGCCCCGACCACCGTGTGCAGCTCGTCGATGAACAGGATCACGCGGCCCTCGGCGTCCTTGACCTCCTTGAGCACGGCCTTGAGGCGTTCCTCGAACTCGCCACGGAACTTGGAGCCGGCGATGATCGCGCCGAGGTCAAGCGCGATCACGCGCTTGTCCTTGAGCGTCTCGGGCACGTCGCCGCGCACGATGCGCTGGGCGAGGCCCTCCGCGATCGCGGTCTTGCCCACGCCCGGCTCGCCGATCAGCACCGGGTTGTTCTTGGTGCGCCGGCTGAGGACCTGGATGACGCGCCGGATCTCCTCGTCGCGGCCGATGACCGGGTCGAGCTTGCCGGCCCTGGCCTCGGCGGTCAGGTCGCGGCCGTACTTCTCGAGGGCCTGGTAGGTCCCCTCGGGGTTGGGGTTGGTCACCCGCTGGCCGCCGCGCACGGTCTGGAGGGCGGCGAGGATCGGCTCGCGGCCCGCCCCGTGGCGCTCGAGCAGCTGCTGGCCTTCGCCGCCGGCCTCGGCGGTCCCCAGCAGCAGGTGCTCGGTCGAGGTGTACTCGTCGGACAGGCGCCGGGCCTCCTCCTGCGCGCGGTCGACGACGCGCTTGGCGCGGGGATCGAGGCTGAGCGAACCGCCCTGGATGTTGGCGCGCCGCGCGAGGATGGACGCGAGCTCGCCCCGGAACGCGGCGAGGTCGACGCCGAGGCGGCGGAGCGTCTCGGCCGGGATGCCGTCATCCGGCTCGACGAGCGCGGCGAGGATGTGCTCCGCGTCGAGCACCGGGCTGTGCAGGCGCTCGGCGAGCTGCTGGGCGGCGAGGATGGCCTCCTGGGCCTTCTCGGTGAAGCGGTCAAGTTGCATCGGTCAATCTCGTGTTCAGGTGGTGGTGGCGCGCGGGTCCGGCTGGTCGACCAGGTCGAGGAAGCGGTTCGCCGCCTCGCGGGCGTCATCGCTGAGCCCGCTCGGCAGGACCACGCGGATCTTGAGGTACAGGTCGCCGGTGCCGTCGCCCTTCAGCCGGGGCATGCCCTGGCCGGTGAGCCGGAACGTCCGCCCGGCCTGGGTTCCGGCGGGGATGGTGAGCAGGATCCGGCCCTTGAGGGTGCCGACCGGGATCTCCGCCCCGAGCAGCGCCTCCCGCAACGTGACCGGGAGCTCCCGCTCGAGGTCTGCGCCGCGCCGGGTGTACTGGCCGTGGGCCTTCAGCTTGACGGTGACGACGACGTCCCGGCCGCCCGGGCCCTTGCCCGACAGGCGGACGCGGCTGCCCGTGTCGGCGCCCTTGGGGATCTGGACCTCGTACCGCTTGCCCTCGATCTGGATCAGGCGCTTGGTGCCGTGATAGGCCTCTTCGAGCGTGATCTCGGCCGGCGCCTCGATCTCGGTCGATCGCCGGTCGCTCGCCTTGCCGGGCTTGGCGGCATGGCCGCCCGATGGTGCCGCGGTCGCTCCGTCGAGCCCCATCTCGCCCAGGATGTCCTCGAACGACGGCCCGCCGGTGCCCCGCCGGCGCGCCATGCGCTCCGCGGCGAAGTCGCGCTGACCGGTTGCGGCCCCCGCGCCGGCGGCCGCCCCCGAGAAGAACATGCGGAAGAAGTCGGAGAACCCGGGATCGCCGGGACCGGCCGTCCGGAACTCGTAGCGGACGTTCCCCGTCTGGCCGGCCTGCCCCGCCCCCCCACCGAAGCCCGCGAACGGGCTGCCGGGACCGAACGGGTCCGCACCGCCACCGCCGGCCCGCTGGAACTGGTCCCAGTTGGCGCCCAGGGTGTCGTACTGCTTGCGCTTGTCCGGGTCGGACAGGACGGCGTTGGCCTCGTTGATGTCCTTGAATCGCCGCTCGGCGGCCTTGTCGCCCTGGTTGCGATCCGGGTGATGGTCCCGGGCCAGCTTGCGGAAGGCCTTCTTGATCTCGGCCTGGGTGGCCGACCTCGGAACGCCCAGGATCTCGTAGTAGTCCCGGTATTCCATCAGTGGTCGCCGCTGGGACGCCCGATGCGTGCGTTGCCGGCTGCGGTCCTCGCTCGCGCACGTCCGAGTGCGCTCGCTCCGGTCCTCGACCGGCGCCTTCGCCTCGAACGTCCGAGCGGCGACACGCCGTCAGACCTCGCCCGGCTCGGGTCGTCCCAATGGCTCCTCCGCTACCGGGTTGACTGAACCACTACCGGCGGCTGCTCGGTCGGCGGGAATGGCGAGCGGCGCACGCGCGACTCGGGGGTCGGCTTGCGCTGGCTGCCACCGCCTTCGACCGGGGTCGGGCGAACGGCGAGGGCCTTCGGGCGACGGCGCAGCGCCGCCCCCAGGACCTCGTCCATCGTCTCGACCGTGACCAGCTTGAGCTGCTTGCGGATCTCCTCGGGGATGTCCCGCAGATCCTTCTCGTTGCGCTTGGGCAGGATGACCATGCCGGCGCCCGCGAGATGAGCCGCGAGGATCTTCGACTTGAGCCCGCCGATCGGCAGCACCCGGCCGCGGAGCGTGATCTCGCCGGTCATCGCCACGTCCTTGCGGACAGGGATGCCCGTGAGGGCGCTCACCATCGCCGTCGCCATCGTGACGCCCGCGGACGGACCGTCCTTGGGGATCGCCCCGGCGGGGACGTGGATGTGCAGGGTGTGCTTCTCGAACACCTCGCGCTCGATCCCGAGGTCCGCGGCGTTGGATCGGATCCAGGACAGGGCGGCCCGGGCCGACTCGCGCATGACGTCGCCCAGCTGGCCGGTGAGGATGAACTCCTCCTTGCCCTCCATCAGGGTGACCTCGACGGCGACCACGTCGCCACCGACCTCGGTCACGACGAGGCCCGTCGCCGAACCCGTCTGGTCCTCCGCCTCGAGCTCGCCGTACTCGAACCGCGGCGGGCCCAGGTACTCCTCGAGCTTCTTGACGTCGACGACGGTCTTGCGCTTGCGGCCTTCGGCAACCTGCCGGGCGACCTTGCGCATGATGCTGGCGAGCTCGCGCTCGAGGTTCCGGACGCCGGCCTCCTTGGTGTAGGCCTGGACGAGCTCGGTGAGGACCTCGTCCGTGATCTCCACGCGCTTCGCCGTGAGGCCGTGGTTCTCCATCTGCTTGGGGACGAGGAACCGGCGCGCGATCTCGACCTTCTCCTGCTGGGTGTAGCCCGGCAGCTGGATGACCTCCATCCGGTCGCGCAGGGCGGCCGGGATCGGATCGAGCAGGTTGGCCGTCGCGACGAACAGCACGCGCCGAAGGTCGAACGGGACCTCGAGATAGTTGTCCTGGAAGCTGAAGTTCTGCTCCGGATCGAGCACCTCGAGCAGCGCCGACGACGGATCGCCACGGAAGTCCATGCCGATCTTGTCGACCTCGTCGAGCATGAACACCGGGTTGTTGGTCCCCGCGGTCTTGACGCTCTGGATGATCCGGCCTGGCAGGGCGCCGATGTACGTGCGGCGGTGACCCCGGATCTCGGCCTCATCGTGGATGCCACCGAGGCTCATGCGCACGAACTTGCGACCCATCGCCTTGGCAATGCTCTTGCCCAGGCTGGTCTTGCCCACGCCGGGAGGCCCGACGAACAGCAGGATCGGGCTGCGGATCGTGTCCGCCAGCGTCCGAACCGAGAGGTACTCGAGGATGCGCTCCTTGATCTTCTCGAGGCCGTAGTGGTCCTCGTCCAGGATCTGGGCTGCCTCGCGGATGTCCAGCCGGTCGTCGGTCGAGACGTTCCACGGCAGCGACACCAGCCAGTCGACGTAGGTACGGATGACCCCCACCTCGGGCGAGGCGGACGGGATCCGGCTCATCCGGTCGATCTCCTTGATCGCCCGCGCCTTGATCTCGTCCGGCATCCCGGCGGCTTCGACCTTGTCGCGCAGCTCGTTGATCTCGGCCTGCTGCGGGTCGTCTTCTCCCAGCTCGCGCTGGATCGCCTTGAGCTGCTCGCGGAGGATGTACTCCCGCTGGGTCTTGTCCATCTCGGACTTGACCTCGTTCTGGATCTTCCCCTTCAGCTCGAGGATCTCGATCTGGCGGGCGAGGAACGCGGACACGAGCTTCAGGCGCTGCTCGACGTCGATGGTCTCGAGGAGCTCCTGGCGCTGCTCGGTCGACATGTCGGGGCTGTAGGCCACCATGTCGGCGAGGAGGCCGGGTTCGGTGATGTTGCGGGCGGCGACGGCCGCCTCGGGCGGCACGGGCGCTCCGTTGGCGACGTACTGCTCGATCTGCGCCTGGACGCTGCGGACGAGGGCCTGGATCTCGACGCCCGTGGGGACGTCGTCGGACAGCTCCTCGATCTCCGCGGCGAGGTAGGGGGCGACACGGGCGAAGCTCCGCACGCGGATCCTGCCCTGGCCCTGGACGATGGCCCGCACGGTCCCGTCCTGGAGCTGCACGACCTGGGCGATCTTGGCCAGGGTGCCGATCGGGTAGAGCTCGGAGGGATCGGAGATCTCCTCCTGTTCGGGCTGCCGCTGGGTGACGAGCGCGATGGGTCCGCCGTTCTCGACGGCGGCGTTGAGCGCCGCGACGCTCTTCTCGCGCCCGACCTGGAGCGGGACGATCATCTCCGGAAAGATGACCGTTTCCCGGAGCGCGACAAGCGGCAGCTCACGCGGGGTGGCTGCGGGCTTCTCCTCCGGGGTCGACGGTCGCTTGGCCATCAGGTTCTCCTTGAATGCCGGGGTCCGGTCCGGCGCGCTGGTTCGGTCGTTGGGTTGGTGGTCGCCTGGGTGGTCGTCGTTCGGATGGTTGTCGTCATGCGTTGCGGGTGGGGTCCGGGACCGGGTCGGTGCCGGGCGTGGATGGCGGTTGGGTCGACGCGTCGGCTGCGCCCTGGGCCGCGACCGCCTCATCGGCCTTGTCTCGCGTGCCTTCGTCGTACAGGACCTCGAGGATCCGCTTGCCCAGCCGCTCCTCGAGCTCGAACAGCGTTCGCACGCCGGCGAGGTTCACGCCCCGGTCCCGGGTGAGGTGACGGATCCACAGGATCCGCCGGATGTCCTCCTCCGAGTAGAGGCGGATGTTGGTCGTCGTTCGGGCCGGACACACGAGCCCCTCGTCCTCGTAGATCCGGAGCGTCCTCGGATGCGCCGAGACGAGCGTCGCCGCGACGCTGATCACGTAGACCGGTTGGGTGGGATCCCGTTCCGGTCGTCGAAGGGCCATCGGTCAGGCCTCGTTGCAGGTCATGCGACAGGCTAGAACCCTGACAATGACGTTGTCAAGATAAGTGTCCATAACAGTGCAGGATTCGTGCCGGGACCTCGACGGGCCCGCCGTCAGGCCGACCGCCGGCCGCTCCGGCTTGTGCGCGCGACGCGCAGGGTTGCTCAGGCCTCGGCGGGCTCGCCGATCAGCTGGGCGCGGAGCTGGACCTCGCAGTCCGGCCGCCCGATGGCGATCACCTTGTCGCCCTCCGCGAGCACGGTATCGGTGCGCAGCGGCGTCGGGACGCCCTCGCGGATCACGCCGAACAGCGAACAGCCGCTGGGTATGGACAGGTCGAGCGCGATCTTGCCGATCGCCGGCGATCCCGCCTGGAGGTGCGCCTCGATGATCTCGAGCTCGCCCACGCCCAGCGCGGCGAGGTGCAGCAGCTCGTGGACGGGGATGTCCTGCTCGATCGAACCGAGGACCATCCGGGTCGGGCTGATGATCTCGTCGACGCCCAGGTGCCGGAACAGCGCCTCGTTCTTGGGGTTGTTGACGCGCGCGATGGTCCGGGGAACGTCGAAATGGTGCTTGGCCATCTGGCAGATGACGAGGTTGTCCTCGTCGTCGCCGGTCACCGCGGCGACGATGTCGGCGCGATTCGCCCCGGCCTCGTTGAGGTACTTGCCCTCGCAGCCGTCCTGGGCGATGACCACCGAGCCGATCTCGTCGGTGATCTGCTGCGCCCGCCCGCGATCCTTCTCCATCAGGGCGACCTCGTGCCCCGACTCGATCAGCTCCTTGGTCAGGTAGTAGCCCACCTTCCCGCCGCCCACCACAAGCACGAACATCGATCAGGCCTCCGAGCCGGGCATGCGTGGGGTGGCCGGCGGCAGCGGCGCGCCGGACGCGGGCTCGGCCGTGCCGGCGGTTCCGCCCGCCATCGCCTGGGCGACGGGTGACGGTTCCGCGCCTTCACCCGCGTGCACGTGGGGCCGCTCGGGCGCGTAGATGCCTGGCCGTGCGGGAGCGCCCTGGCCGGCGTAGTCGAGCACGGCGGACATCATCAGGTTGGTGCGGCACAGCGCCGCGATCCCCAGGTGGGCGTACGCCTCGGCACGCACGGGATCGTTGATCTTGGCCACGCACCGCCTGGCGCCGAGCGCCTCGATCGCCAGCTGGGCGGCCATGACATTGCGGTTGTCACCTTCGGTGAGGGCGAGGAACAGGTCGGCGTCCGAGGCGCCGTGCTGGCGCAGCACGTCCTCGTCGGTGCCGTCGCCGCGCTGGGCGGTGCCCCTGAACGTGGACGGCAGCCGGTCGAATGCGGCGGGCGATTGATCGATGATCAGGACCTGCCAGCCGGCGCGGTCCAGCTCGTCGGCGAGCGCGGCGCCGACGCGGCCGCAGCCGACGATGACGGCTTTCATCTTTGCTCCTCGGGCATGGCCTCGCGGATCACCCACACGGCACACGGGGCGTTCTTCAGGATGTACGGGATCGTTCGCCCGATGGCGAAGTCTCCACCGAACCGGCGCTGGAACGGCAGCCCGGCGATGACGAGGTCCGCACCACGTTCGGTGGCCTCGTCGACGATGGCGGCGCCGACGTCGCGCGCCTGGAGAAGGACGGTCTCCATCTTGTAGCGACCCGCCTCGGCCGTCGTCTCGGCGATGTCCAGCACGCGCTGCGCGTCCTCGGACTGGCCGGCGACATCGGCGTCGAGCGGGAGCGTCCAGTCGATCTCCACGACGTGGATGCCGACGAGATCGGCCTGGCCGGCACGTGCCAGCTCGGCCGCGAGGGCGACGATCGGGCGGTCGGTCCGGCCACCGGACAGCGCCACGACGGCGCGCCGGAACTGCGGTGCCGCCGATTCGGCCACGATCCAGGAGCCTCCGCGCTAGGGACGATCTCGGTGTGGATGCCTCGACGTGGGCCTCACCGGTCGTCGCGCCGGGTCACGATACCACCGGCCCGCACCTCAGCCCGGCCTGCCGGGAGCTGCCGGCGGGTCCGCGTCGGTCGGGTCGGCGGGAGGCGCGTGGTTCGCGGCATCCTCGAACGGGTCGCCGCCGAGCTTGTCCTCCGGCACCACGCGACCGCCGCCACCCGCGGCCTTGCGCCGGCGGAACTTGGCCGGCTCCTCCCGGCGATAGGGGACGCCCACGATCACGGTGTGCGGCCGGCCGAGCAGCACGCGCCGCAGCCGATTCGCCGACTGGTTGTACAGGATCCGTTCCCACCAGCTGCGCGCGACGTACTCGGGCAGCACGACGAAGGTGATCGGCGCCGGCTTGTCCGGCGGCCAGGCCCGGTCGAGGACCTCGAGGTATGCCATGAGCGGACCGACCAGCGCCCGATACGGCGACTCAACGATGACCAGCGGCACGCCCGGCACCTGGCGCTGCCAGCGCTCGCGCAGCTCCGCGGCATCCTCCTGGTCGTCGCTGATGAACACGGCCGTCACCTGTTCCGAGATCGAACGCGCCACGTTGACCGCCTGGACGGCCGCGCGATTGAGCTCGGGGATCGGCACGATCGCCCGTTCCTCGCGAACCGGCGGCTTGGCGATGTACGCAGGCGGGATCGCCAGCTGGCGGGCGGACTGCGCGTACTGGCGGTGGATGAACAGCATCATCGCGACCAGGGCGGGGATGAGGATCACGACGACGAACGCGCCACCGCTGAACTTCTCGGTCACGACGATCGCCAGGACGACCAGGGTCAGCAGGGCGCCGAAGGCGTTGACCAGCATCCGCCACCGCCAGCCCGGATCCCGCGTCCGGACCCAGTGCCGGACCATGCCGCCCTGCGACAGCGTGAAGCACACGAACACGCCGACGGAGTAGAGCGGGATCAGGCTCGTCGTGTTGCCGGCGAAGGCGACGTAGATCCCCGCCGCGATCGCCGCCAGCAGGATGATCCCCCAGCTGTACGCGAGCCGGTCACCCCGGAAGCTGAACTGGCGGGGGAAGTACCCGTCCTCCGCGAGGATCGCCGCCAGGCGCGGGAACGCGTTGAAGCTGGTGTTCGCCGCCAGGAACAGGATCAGCGCGGTCGCCACCTGGAACAGGAAGTACGGCGGCGTGGAGTCACCGAACGCCGTCTGGGCCACCAGCGCGATCACGGTCGGTCCGCCGGACAGCGACACCGACGGCACGATCTCGTAGGCCCGCGCCACGACCGTGACGCCGATGAAGATGGTCCCGAGGAGAACCGCCATCGCGACCAGCGTGTTGGATGCGTTGCGCGACTCGGGCGGCTTGAACGCCGGGACGCCGTTCGCGATCGCCTCGACGCCCGTGAGGGCGACCGAGCCGCTGGCGAACGCCCGGAGGATGAGGACGACCGTCAGTGCCTCCGCGCCGTAGGGGACCGCCTCGGGCTGCGGGGGCAGTGGCACGACCGTGCCGCTGACGATGTGCGCCACGCCCGACGCCACGATGATCAGGGCCATGCCGACGAACAGGTAGGTCGGGACCGCGAAGATGTTGCCGGACTCCCGCAGTCCGCGGAGGTTGCCCACGGTGATCAGCGCGATCACCCCGACGGCGACCGGGAGCCGCCACAGGTCGAGGCCGGGCAGGATCGAGATCAGCTGGTCCATCGCCGACGACGTCGAGACGGAGACGGTCATCACGTAGTCGATCAGCAGTGACCCTGCGGCCACGAGACCGAGGATCGGTGCCAGCTCCTGCCGGGCCACCGCGTACGCGCCGCCGCCGGCGGGGAACGCCTTGCACACCTGGCGGTAGGAGATCGCCACCACGGCGAGCAGGACCGAGATCGCGATCGCGACCTGGATCGAGAGGAACAGCGCGCTGGCGCCGGCGAGGATGAGGACCCGCAGGATCTCCTCGGTCGCGTAGGCCGACGACGAGATCGCGTCCGAGCTGAAGATCGGCAGGGCCAGGCGCTTCGAGAGCCGCTGGTCGATCTCCTCCATGCTCGCGAGCGGCCGGCCGATCAGCCACACCTTGACCCGGGCGACGGCGCGCTCGGAGCCCGTCCGCGGGCCCGACGCGGCCTCCCGCGCCACCATCTGGCCGGGGCCCGTGTAGCGGAAGTACGGGGCGTGCGGTCGCTCAACCCGGACCCGCCGGTCCGCCGGTTTCCTGCCCTTGATGGGCCGCCGTCCTCCGATCATGGGCTGAGTTGGGACGACCTCGTTGTGGGCGAACTGCTAGACGTGGGGGTGCTCGCTCCGACGATACGGTACGTCCGCGATGACCGTGTGCTCCCGGCCGACGAGCGCGGCCTTCAGGCGCTTGGCCGTCTGGTTGTACAGCACGCGGTCCCACCAGTGGCGCGCGACGTACTCGGGCAGCACCACGATCGTGGTCGGGGTCGGACGATCGGGCGGCCAGGCCCGGTCGAGCACGTCGAGGTAGGTCACCACCGGGCCCACCAGGGCGCGGTACGGCGACTCGACGATCACCAGCGGGATCCCCGGCAGCTGCCGCTCCCAGCGCTCGCGCAGCTCCTCGGCCTCCTCGGGCTCCGTGGTCACGAACATCGCCTGGATCATCGACGGATCCGTGGCCAGCGAGCGCCCGAACATCACCGCCTGGATCACCGACCGGTTGATGCCGTTGACGGGGATCACGACCCGCTGCTCGCGGCGCGGCTTGTCGAACACGAGGTCGTCGCGGACCTCGAGCTCCTGCGTCTGGGCGTCGTACTCGCGCCGGATGAACAGCATCATCGCGACCAGGAGCGGGATCAGCAGCATGACCAGCCAGGCGCCGGCGAAGAACTTGACCGACGTCACGACGATCGCGATGACGCCCGTGAGCACGCAGCCGACCGCGTTGATCGTGAGCCGCCGGCGCCAGCCCTGGGACTTGGTCCGGATCCAGTGCCGGACCATGCCCCCCTGCGAGATCGTGAAGTCGATGAACACGCCGACGGCGTACAGCGGGATCAGGGCGTGCGCGGACGCGCCACCGGCGACGACGAGCACCGCGGCCATCGAGCCGAGGAGCAGGATGCCGCTCGAGAACGCGAGCCGGTCGCCCCGGAACGCGAACTGGCGGGGGATGAACCCGTCCTCGGCCAGCAGGGCGGCGAGGCGCGGGAACGCGGCGAACGAGGTATTGGCCGCGAGGAACAGCAGCAGGGCCGTGAACAGCTGGAACAGGTAGAACCCGACGCTGCTGTTGCCGTACACGTGGCTCGCGATCTGGGCGATGACCGTCTGCCTGGGTTCCTCGATCGGCATGATGTGGAAGCTGGTCGCGAGGAACGTGATCCCGATGAACAGGATCGCGAGGATCGAGGCCATGGCCATCAGGGTCCGGGCGGCGTTCTGGGCCTCTGGCGGCTTGAAGGCTGGCACGCCGGTGGCGATCGCCTCGGTCCCGGTCAGGGCGACCGCGCCGGACGCGAACGCCCGGAGCAGGATCAGGATCGTGATGTCCGTGGCGGTCTGCTGGGTCGCCGCGATGACCTCGGGCGTCGGGACGGGGCCCGTGTCGCCGGCGAACAGGATCCGGATCGTGCCGATGCCGATCATCAGGAACGCCGAGCCGAGGAACAGGTAGGTCGGGATCGCGAAGATGTTGCCCGCCTCGCGGATGCCGCGAAGGTTGCCGAGCGTGATCAGGCCGATCGCGAGCAGCGCGATCTCCACCCGCACCGGGTCAAGGGCCGGGATCGCGGACGACAGCTGCTCGACGGCCGACGACGTGGAGACGGCGACCGTGAGCGTGTAGTCGATCATCAGCGCCGATGCCGCGACCAGCGAGGCCATCCGGCCGAAGTTGGCCTTCGACACCGAGTACGAGCCGCCGCCGGTCGGGTAGGCGAGGCAGACCTGGCGGTAGCTGAACGCGACGATGCCGAGCAGGAGCGCGATCGCCACCGCGATCGGGACCGAGAGGTTGAACGCCGCGCCGGCGGCGCCCGCCAGGATGAACGCGAGGATGATCTCCTCGGTCGCGTACGCCGACGACGAGATCGCATCGGAGCTGAAGATCGCCAGCGCCTTGACCTTGGACAGCCGCTGGCCGATCTCCTCCTCGTTGGCCAGTGGCCGTCCGATGAAGGTGTGCTTGAGCCTGGCGACCGCCCGGCCCACCGTCGTCGTGGGCGCGCTGGCCGCGGCCTTGGCCGTCAGCTGGCCCGGGCCCGTGTAGCGGAAGTAGGGCGAGTGGTGGCGCTCGACGCGGACGCGCTTGTCGCCGGGCTTGCGCCCGCTGATCGGACGCCGGCCCCCGATCACCGGCGGCGCACCCTACAGCCCATAGGACAGCCGCTCGACGAGCCGGCCGGGGAGACCGAAGGACACCATCTCCGCCTGGACCGAGGCGACGTCGTAGGCCGTCCGATGCCAGGTCGCCGAGCCCTCGTCCGTGTCGAGCAGCAGCCACGACGCGGTCGGGATCCCGTCCCGCGGCTGCCCGACGCTGCCCGGGTTGATCAGCACCCGGCGACCATCGAACGTCATCCGGGAACCGGCGCTCGGGCTCATCGTGTCGAGCCGGCCGTCGTCCTCGATGAAGGCGATCGGGCACGTGCGTGTGCCCGTGGAGGCCGCTCGTCGTCGGCATGGCGGCGACGCCGGCCCGGGCCACCGGGGTCGTCGTGATGTACTCCCAGGTCGGGTCGCGGGGGCTGCCGTGCACGAGCAGGAAGTCCTCGCGCTCCAGCCGCTCGGGCAGCGTGCCCAGCCAGTCGCGGGTCTCGTCGCCGATCCTCGCCTGCGTCCACTCCATGGCCTGGCGGGCGTCGACGTTGAAGGCGCTGATGTCCAGCCGCCCCACCGCCGCCGCGTCGTGGTTGCCGCGGACGCCGAGGGCGCCGACCTCGCGCAGTCGCGCCACCACCGCGTCCGGCTGCGGGCCGTAGCCCACGACGTCGCCCAGCTGCCAGACCTCGTCCACGGACGGAACCAGCGCCAGGACCGCGTCCAGGGCCGCGATGTTGGCATGGATGTCCGACACGACGGCGACGCGCACCCCGGGAGCGTAGCGCAGGGCGATCGGGCCGGCGGTGCGGGACCGCCGCTCACAACGGCCGCTGGCGCCGCTCCCCGGGGTCGCGCGGGAAGCGCGGCTCGATCGGCCCGCCGCGCTCGACGACGACCAGCCGGTGGGACTCGAGGCCCGGCAGGTGGGGATCGACCACCTCGACGCGGCCCGCCCGGAGCGCCCGCAACGCCGGCCCCGCAGCGGCCAGCTCCTCATCGAGGGGCAGCCGCTTCCAGGCGACGAGGACCCCGCCCGGGGCCGCCAGCGGCAGGCCGACCTCGACCAGCTCCGACAGCGCGGCGACCGCGCGCGAGGTCACGGCGGGCCACGCCTCCCGATCCCGTGGGTCGTGGGCCAGCGCCTCCGCGCGGACAGGCTCCGCGGCCACCGTTCTCGACAGACCCGTCGCCTCGATCACCGTCCGCAGGAAGCCGACCTTCTTGGCGACCGAGTCCACGAGCAGCACGCGATCGGCGGGCAGCGCGGCGGCGAGGGTCAGGCCCGGGAACCCGCCCCCGCTGCCGAGGTCGAGCAGCGAGGTGATCCCTCGCGAGCGCAGCAGGCCGACCGCGGCCAGGCTGTCGGCGACGTGGTGGAGCGCGACCGCCTCGGGCTCGCGGATCGCGGTGAGGTTGATGGCCTCCGTCCAGGCGAGCAGGAGGCGGACGTGGCCATCGATGGCCGATCGCGCCTCCGCGTCGATCCGCAGATCCAGCGCGGCGATCGCCTCCGAGAGCGCATCGCGATACCCGTCGCCGAGCTCGGGCAGGTCCGAAACGCGCGTCGGGAGCGGACCTCTCGGGCGGTCCAGGGCACCCTCCTGAAGTCGTGCACCGGGCCGTCCGGGAGCCGCTCCCGGCGTCGTTCGTTCGCGACAGGCGTCCTGTTTCGGTCTGGCGTCGTCCGGTCGGTTCCGGCCCGGGTTTCCCCGTGGCCCCTTCCGGGCGACGTTCCCCGAAACGATGCGCGCACGCCGCGCGGAGTGCGGACGTTATGGCCGCCCGGTGCGAGCGTCAAGACCCCTTATCCACGAACCTCGCCCGGACCGCGATCCTGTGGACAACCGGGAGACCTGTCCACGGTTCGGGCGGCTCATCGCCGGGCTCGGCGCCCGCGCTGCCCGTCGTGGCCCCGCCGCTCGCCACGCCGCCTCTGCCGCCCGCACCCCGCCGCCTCCCTCGCCACCCCGCCGCCTCGCCCGCCCCCCGCCGCCTCTCTCGCACCCGCCGCATGAGACAAGCGAAGCTGGTGACCGTTCGCCAGGACACGGGCGGGTCGACGGGTGCGATCTCGGGGAATCCGGGCATCGACCAGCCCGCGGGCATGTCATAACCGGTGCCGCGTGCGGATCTGACACGCGCGGGGAGTCGCACGGGCGGTGAGCTCCTGATTAACGCTCGCGGATTGCGGCTTTGTCATGGGGCGCGAGGCGAGGCGCGAGGCGCGAGCGCGAGGCGCGTGCTCAGGCGCGGGGCAGGCGCGGGCTCAGGCGCGGGGCACCGGGCGCGGGCTCAGGCGCGGGCGCAGGAGCGGGAACGGGCAGCCGCGGCCGCGTGCCTAACCCGTGCGCGCGCTCCCGCGGACGGGGCGTCCGAGCGTCCGGCGGACGACGTCGATCACCTCGTCGACGTACTGATCGGCCTCGCCGCGCTCCGCCGCGGTCCGGACGCAGCCCTGCACGTGGTCCTCCAGGACGAGGATCGAGACGGCGTCGATGGCCGCCCGCAGGGCCGCGGTCTGCTGCAGGATGTCGACGCAGTACTCCTCGCGCTCGATCATCCGCGCGATGCCGCGCACCTGCCCCTCGATGCGCGAGAGGCGGCGCACCAGCTGCGCCTTGTCCTTGGAGTAGCTGTGACGGAAGCTGCTGTGGTCGGCGGCGTGTGCGGTTGCGGCATGGCCGGTCGGTTCACCCATGCGGGCGATGATACCCCACGGGGGTATCAGGCCCGTCCCCGAAACCGTGGCAGCCGGAGTCGGCCACCTTCGCTAGACTGACCGCCGATGGACCATCGCGGACTCCGGGCACGACTCACCGGGGCGGGCTGCACCTCGTGCGGAGCGGCCGTGTCCATCGACCGGATCGCGATCCTCGCCGATCGTGGCGACCTCGCGTTCGTCGAATTCGACTGCGCGACGTGCGGCAGCCGCACCATGAGCCTCGTGCTCCGCGATGGCGCCGACCCGGACATGCGTGTGCTGGACACGGCCGCCGAGCCCGAGCTCGACCTGCTGCGCGATGCGCGGGCACGGCAGCGGCCACCGATCGACGACGATGACGTGCGCGCCGTCCGGCGGCTCCTGGCCACCTGGGACGGTGACCTCCGGACCCTCGTCGACGGCAGCGGCGACGGGCCGACGGAGCCGGCAGCTTGACGGAGCGCCGCCCGGAGGTCGGGCCGCCGGCCGGCGCGCCGTCGTTCGCACACGCCAGCGAGGCGGAGCTCGCCCGCATCCTCGACTTCTACGAGGTCCGCTGGGCCTACGAGCCCGACACGTTCCCGATCGGCTGGAACCTCGACGGCGACGTCGTCGAGAGCTTCTCGCCCGACTTCTACCTGCCCGAGCTCGACCTGTACGTCGAGCTGACGACGCTCAAGCAGAAGCTCGTGCGCAAGAAGAACCGCAAGCTTCGCCGGCTGCGCGAGCTGTATCCGGACGTCCGGATCAAGCTGTTCTACGCGCGCGACTTCCGGATGCTGCTGCTCAAGTTCGGCCGCCTCGCGCTGAGCGACGAGCTCACCGGCACCACCGGCCAGGCCACCCCGCCCCGGGTGGTCGCCGGCGATGTCGACCGGGACCCGGCGATCGCCGTGATCATCGCGGCCCGCGATGCGGATGCCGAGGCGTCACCCCCCGTCCCCGTGGACGTCACCGCCGCCGCGACGCCGGATGCCCCGGTGGTCGCCACGACGACCATGCCGTCGGCCGCAGCGGCGCCGACCCGGGGGCGTCGCCGGGGGCGTCGCCGCCGACGGCCCACCGGGTGACGGCCCAACCGCCTGCGTCCGCCGGCCGCCCGTGCAGGCCGGGCGTCGAGGGGCGATCATCGATCCTCACCCGCCTGACCCGGAGGCACCGTCGAGCCACCCATGACCCGCACGATTGATCTCGCGGCCGACATCGGCGACATCCTGCTCACCGAACAGCAGATCGCCGACAAGGTGGCCGAGCTCGGCCGGCGCATCGCCGCGGACTACGCGGGGCGCAACCTGACCTTGGTCAGCGTGCTCAAGGGCTCGTTGCCGTTCATGGCCGACCTGATGCGCCAGATCCAGCTGCCCCTGCGGATCGACCTCATGGAGGTGAGCTCCTACGGGGGGGCCCAGACCGAGTCGTCGGGCCTGGTACGGATCATCAAGGACCTCTCGGCGAGCATCTCCGAGGAGGATGTCCTGCTCGTCGAGGACATCATCGACACCGGCCTCACGCTCAACTACCTCGTTCGCTACCTGCGGGGCAAGAACCCGGCATCGCTGCGCATCTGCACGTTGCTGGACAAGCCTGCCCGGCGCCTCGTCGACATCCCGGTCGACTACGTGGGCTTCGAGATCCCCGACCAGTTCGTGGTCGGCTACGGCCTGGACTACAGCGAGCGATATCGAAACCTGCGCTTCGTGGGCGTCCTGCGCCCCGAGGTGTACACCGAAGGCGACTGATGCATCGACGACCGCTCGGCAACGGGCGCCGCCTCGCCATCCTGGGCTCCGTCATCCTGATCGTGGGATCGCTGCTGCCCTGGTATTCGGTCGGCGGCGACGGCGGCCTGCCACAGATCGTGCTGCGGGCATTCGACACGACCGGCATCGTGTCGTTCCTCGCGGCTCTCGCGACGCTCGCGCTCGTCGCGCTGCCGTATGCGACCGGAGAACGGCCCGTCGCCATCGATCGCGGCATCTCGTACGCGATCCTCGCGGCCATCGCGGTGGGCGGCGTCGTCCTGTTCCCGCTGACCTACCCCGGCATCCTCGACGCGCTCGAGGGCCTGCTCCCCGATCGGGCATACGGGTTCTGGATCTCGGCCCTGGGCGCGATCATCCTGGCCCGCGCAGCCTACGACGTCTGGCTGGAGCCGCCCCGGCTCTGAGTCTTCGGATCGGGAGCGCGAGGCGCGTGGGCCACCGTCGCGGCACGTCAGCCGTGACCCCGGACGACGAGCCCGATGAACCACCCAGCGAGGGTTCCGTCGGGCGTGCGCGCCTCGGGCTGCGCGGCCGCCTCGTCGCCGGCCCGCGACAGCTCAACGACAAACCGCCCCGACGGCCAGACCGTGGGCTCGTTGTACGGCGGCACCGACGCGACGATCGGGTGGTACAGCGTCGCGACGCCCGGGGTCGCCTCCTGCCGACGGACGGCGAGCGCGAGCGGCGTGGCGCCGTCGGCGTCGATCTGCCACGCGTGCACGATCAGCACGGGTCCGCCCGGGACCTCGCGGCCGGCGGCATCCTGGGTGGACGGCGAGCAGGCGCCGATCGCCAGGACCTCGGGGCTCTCGAGCGTGACCGGGTGGATCCCTGGATCGATGGGGCTCGCGGCGCGCACGGCGCGAGCCGGAACCCAGCTGCGGACGGCCCAGTCTCCGAAGTGATCGAGCGAGACAACATGCCAGCCGTCGGGCGAACAGGCGATCTCGTCCGGGGCGAGCGACGCGGCCGGGGTCGGGGAGGGCGGGGCGATGCCGACCGGGTCGCTGGCCGTGACATCGGCGGGGCCGGTGCCCGCGATCCCGGGTGTCCGGCCGCTGTCCCATGGCCGGAGCACCGAGACGGCCACGACGACCGTCGCGACGATGGCGGCGCGGCGAGCTCCGAGTCGCCGCGGGGCGACTCGCGTTGTGGGAACCTCGGGGGGCGCGTTCACGGGCGTGTTCGAACGATACGCCTGAGCGGCAATGGCGGCCCGTGGGCGGCCGGCTCCCGGACGGATCCGCGGCCCAACCTCGCCGTCGGTTCGATACGGACGACGCGGGCATCACGGCCCCGCGCGGCATGCACGCCCGGTCAGCCGCCGAGGTATGCCTTCTGGACCTCGGGATCCTGGAGCAGCGCGGTCGCGTCGCCCGAGCGCACGATGCGCCCGGTCTGGAGCACGTAGCCGCGATGGGCGATGCCCAGCGCCATGTGGGCGTTCTGCTCGACCAGCAGGATGGTCGTGCCCTGGCGGTTGATGTCCTCGATGATCGCGAAGATCTGCTCGACGAGGATCGGCGCGAGGCCCATCGACGGCTCGTCGAGGAGGAGCAGCTTGGGCCTCGTCATGAGCGCCCGCCCGATCGCCAGCATCTGCTGCTCGCCGCCGGAGAGCGTGCCGCCGTGCTGGCCCTTGCGCTCGAGCAGCCGCGGGAAGAGCTCGAAGACCCGGGTGTAGTCCGCGGGTACCTCCGCCTTGTCCTTGCGGCTGTAGGCACCCATCTGGAGGTTCTCGAGCACCGTCATGCGCGAGAAGATCCGGCGCCCCTCGGGCGACTGGCCGATTCCGTGCTGCACGTGCTCGTGGGCCGGCATCGCGGTGATGTCCTTGCCCTCGAACTCGATCCTCCCCTGGCGAGGGTGGATCAGGCCGTGGATCGTGCGGAGCGTCGTCGTCTTGCCGGCCCCGTTCGCGCCGAGCAGCGTGACGATCTCGCCCGGCCGGACATCGAGGGAGATGCCCTGGAGGGCGTGGATGTTGCCGTAGTACGAGTGGACGTTGTCGAGCCGCAGCAGCGGGACGATGGCGTCGGCGGAGCCGGGGGTGTCGATCGTCGGTGCCGTCATGTCGCCCCCGCGGCTCCCTTGCCGAGATAGGCCTCGATGACTCGTGGGTCGGCGCGGACGACGTCGGGCGTCCCCTCCGCGATCTTCTCGCCATGGTCGAGGACCGTCACCCGGTCGCTCACCCCCATGACGACGCCCATGTCGTGCTCGATGAGCAGGATCGTGACGCCGAGGTCGCGCCGCACGCGGCCGATGAGCTCCGTCATCCGGCGGGTCTCGACGGGGTTCATGCCGGCGGTCGGCTCGTCGAGCAACAGGAGCTTCGGGCTGCTGGCCAGGGCGCGCGCGATCTCGAGCCGGCGCTGGTCCCCATAGGGGAGGTTGCGCGCCATCTCCTCGTCCCGGCCCTTCAGGCCCACGTAGGCGAGCCATTCGCGGGCCTTCCCCGCGCTTCCGGCTTCCTCGCGGTTGTGCCGGGGCAGGCGGAACGCGGCGTCGATCGGCGACGCGGCCATTCGGCTGTGCATGCCCGACGAGCACGTTCTCGAGGGCGGACATGTTGCGCGAACAGCCGGATGTTCTGGAACGTGCGGCCGATGCCGAACCTGACCATCTCGTTGGGCCGGGCGCTGCGGAAGATCCCGGCCCGCTGCAGCATGTGGACGTACCACGGCGGCCGGATGATTGCCACGACCAGCGACCCGATGAGCAGTCCGACCGCCAGCAGCGTGAGGAGCTCGGCTCCGACCTCGATCTTCGCGACGATCACACCGACGGCGATGAACAGGAACACGACCGGGAGAGCGAACCAGAAGAACGGCTCGGCCCAGGTCCGCCTGGGGCGGGCGACGACCTGCTCGCCGTCGAACGTGATCCAGCCCTCCGTGGGCTCGCTCAGGCCGGCGATCACGTTGAAGAACGTCGTCTTGCCGGCGCCGTTCGGTCCGATGAGGCTGACGATGGCGCCCCTCGGAATGTCGAAGTCGATCGTGCGCACGGCGACCAGGCCGCCGAATCGTTTCGTGATCCCCTTCGCGTTCAGCAACAGGCCGTCCCCCGTGGACGGGACCTCCTCGACGGCCGGCGCCGCTGCAACGGAGACGGGCGGCTGGTCCGGCTCGGGTGCGGCAACGTCCTGCGGGTCCACGCGCTCGTCCATCCGTCAGCCCTCGTCGCCCGACGTTTCGACGCGTGCCGACGGGTCGGTCGCCGTCAGCTCGTCCTCGCCCGGCGTCTCGTGCAGCTCGCGGCGACGTCTCCGGCTCGGGAACAGGCCCTCGGGTCTGAACAGCATCATGACCACGAGCAGCAGCCCGTACAGCAGGTACTGGTAGTTGTAGAAGTTGATCTTCGCGATGTCGACGGTCAGCGGCCCGATCGTGAACGCCGCCACGTTGAGGCTCGTGGCGAACGTCCCCAGCTGCTTCAGGCCCTGGCTCTGGAGCTCGTAGATGATGAATGCGCCCGCGGCCACGCCCCAGATGTTGCCCATGCCGCCGAGGACGACCATCGCCAGGGCCGTGAACGACACCGTGAACCCGAACTGGTCCGGCGTCACCGTCGACAGCTTGGCGGCGTAGAACACGCCTGCCAGGCCCGCGGTGGACGCCCCGATCGAGAACGCGAGCAGCTTCGTGGTCACCGTGTTGATGCCCATGCTCGCGGCGGCCAGCTCGTCCTCGCGGAGCGCCACCCACGCTCGGCCGAGCCGCGAATCCTGGAGCCGGTACAGCAGGATCACGACGATCGTGATGATGACCACGATCGTGAGGTAGTACGGCCATGGGTTCGTGAACCCGAAGCCGTTGACGCCGAATGCCCCGAGCAGGTTGGGCTGGGCGATGCCGGTGATGCCATTCGTGCCGTTCGTGTACTTGTCGGCATTGAGGAAGACGACCGGCACGATCTCGCCGAAGCCGAGGGTGACGATCGCGAGGTAATCGCCGCGCGAGGCGCAGCGTTGGCGCGCCGAGGAGGACGCCGAAGACGGCCGCGACGAGCGGCACCGACGAGCAGCATCGGCCAGAACGGGATGCTCGAGGCCGGTGAAGCCCGACGCGCTGTAGGCATACGTGTAGGCGCCGATCGCGAAGAAGGCCGCATAGCCGAGGTCGAGCAGGCCGGCGAAGCCGACGACCACGTTGAGGCCCAGCGCCAGCAGGACGAACACGCCCGCGGACGCGAACCCGCCGATGAAGTCCTTCTGGGTCCCGAACCCGCTGAACGGCGGCAGCGTCGAGATGATCGGCAGGAGGACGGTGATCACGATCGCGATCAGGACGATGGACGTCGACTGGTGGCGGCCGCTGTAGTCCGCGCGCCGCGCGGAACGCGGCCGGTCGCGGCGGTCATGCCCGGTCCGCCAGCTGTTGGCCGAGGATGCCCGTCGGCCGGAAGATCAGGACGAGGACGAGCGTCGTGAACACCGCGGCCTCGCTCCAGCGCCCGACGCCGAAGACCGACGCGAGCACCTCGATGAAGCCGATCACGAAGCCGCCGATCGCGGCGCCGGTGATGTTGCCGATGCCGCCCAGGACGGCGGCGGTGAACGCCTTGAGGCCGGCCTGGAAGCCGATCAGTTGAAGAACGTGACCCCGAAGTACAGCCCTTGCACCACGCCCGCCGCGCCCGCGAGCGCGGACCCGATGAAGAACACCAGCGCGATCGTGTAGTTGATGTTCACGCCGAGGATCTGGGCCGCGTCCCGGTCGATCGCCGTCGACCGCATCGCCCGCCCCATCCGCGTCCGCCGGATGAACAGCTGCAGGGCAGCGATCAGGACGAGCGTGAGGACGATCACGAACAGGTTGATCTGACGGATCTCGATCGGCCCGATCGTCGAGCACCGGGTTCGGGATGATCTGGGGGACCGTGACGATCGAGTTGCTGATCAGGACGAACACGAGGTTCTGCAGGATGAAGCTCACCCCGATCGCCGTGATCAGCGGCGCGAGCCGCGGCGCGTTTCGCAGCGGCCGGTAGGCGAGCCGCTCGATCACGACGCCGACGACGCCCATGACCACCATGGACACCGTGAACGCGAGCACGAGGACCTCGATCAGGAGGACCGGATCCTGGATGGCGCCGGTGAAGCCGAGCGTCGTGAGCAGCCACCAGCACACGAAGGAGCCGACCATGAAGATCTCGCCGTGGGCGAAGTTGATCAGCTCGATGATCCCGTAGACCATCGTGTAGCCGATGGCGATGAGCGCGTAGATCGCGCCGATCGTGAGCGCGTTGATGAACTGCTCCTGCGCCTGGGCGCCGGCCCCGATGACCATCAGCACGTAGGCGACCGATGAGCGAGATCAGGACCCCGATCGGCACGGACCAGCGACGATCGAGCTGCAGGCGCGCCGGTCGCGAGTCCGTCGACCGCGGTTGTCATCGGCTGATCACCCCTGGACAAGATCGGGTGGCGGTTGATCGGCCCCGAAGATGCGGAAGGCCGGAGCCTCGTGCGAGGCGTCCGGCCCTCCGTCAGTGGTGCGCTACTTGACCGGGTCGGCCGTGAAGTCGCGCTGCTTGATGAACTTCCAGTCCTTCGTCGGTCGGGTCGAACTGGTAGTACGAGATCGTGTGCTGGCTCGTGTCGCCGTCCGCGTCGAAGCCGACCTTGCCGAGGACGGTGTCGTACGTGTTGCGCCGGATCCGCGACGTAGGCGCGGATTGCCTCCCGCAGCTTGGCCATGTCGCCGCCGGCGCTGGCGCCGACGGCCTTGAGGGCCTGCGAGGAACACCTGCGTGCAGGCGTAGCCCGGCGCGCTGTAGGACCCCGGATCGGTGTTGAACTTGGCCTTGTAGTCGGCCGCGAACTTGTCCGGGTTCGGGATGTCGTGGATCGGCCGCGACGGTGCTGTAGGTATTGGCGTCGCCATCGCCGGCGATGTTGAGGAACGAGCTGGCCGTGGCGGCCGAGCCGTCGTTGATGCCGTCGCCACCGACCATCGGGATGTCGAGGCCCTGCTGCGCCATCTGCTTGCGGAACAGGCCGAGGCCCGACGTCGTGACGCCGCCGTAGAAGATGACGTCGGGCGTTGAGCCCTTGGCCGTGGTCACGTAGCTGGTGAAGTCGGTCGTGGTGTCCGGCACGCCGTCGCGCTTGGCGATGGTCGCCGCCGAACGTCGTGTAGGCGTCGTGAACCCATCGGCCACGCCCTTGCCGTACGTCTGCGTGTCGTCGAGGACGTAGGCCGTCTTGGCACTGATCGTGTGTACGGCGATGTCGGCGCCGCCGGCGCCCTGGTTGTCATCGGTCGTCGCGAGGCGGACGTACGCGATCTTGTCGGGGTTGGTCTTCGCAAGTCCGTCGGCTTGGCGTCGCCCCACCTTCGTCAGCTGGACCGCCGTGTTGGCCGGGCTGCACTGCATCAGGCCCGCTGCGTTGCTGACCGGGATCTCGGCCTGCGCGACGCTGGAGTTGTACGGCCCGACGACGAACAGGACCTCGGCGGTCGTTGGCCAGGGTCTGCATGTTCTTCGCGCCCTGGTCGGCGTTGTGCTTGCCGTTGACCGCGTCGTCCTGCTGGTTGATCGTGATGTTGAACCCGGCAACCTTGTTCTGCTCCAGCGCCAGCGCGACGCCGTTGGCGGTCGGGACGCCGTTGGGTGCCTCCCCGCCGGTCATCGGCAGCTCGATCCCGAGCTTGATCGGGGTGCCGCCGGCCGCGGCACCGCCGCTCGAGGTCGACGTGCCGCTGCACGCGGTGACGATGATGGCGACGGCCCCAACGGCCGCGCCAACTCGTACGAACTTCATGTACGCCTCCTCCTATGCCCTCGCAGCCGAGAGCTTTCGCCTCGGGGACCGCGGCCCGTCCCATGGTGGATCGGCATGAGTGCCCGATTCCGGCGGTGACGGGAGCGCGAGCGAGGGACCAAACCAACGCTCGCCGCAAGAGCGGTCGAGCGATGCCGTATCATAGGCGTTGGCGTCGCGGATGCAAGGCGTCGCCATCGCTCCCGGGATGGCTGTCGAGCCTCGAGTCGCTCGCCTCCCGGGCCCCTGGTCCGGCGGCAGCGTTGCCGCTCCCCTCGATCCCGATCGGGACGGGGCGCAAACGCATCGGCCGCCCTTGCGTGTAAACGAGGTCCGACCTTCGGCGTGGAGTACCTGGTTCGACAGGCCCGCATCACGGATATCGACCGCCTGGCCACGATTGGCCGGGCTTCGATGACGCGAGCGGGCTCCGGATCGCTCGACGCGGCCGACCTGATGCGCCAGCTCGTCTACCTGCCGAACGCGAGCCTGCTCGTCGCAGAAGTGCGGCGCGAGCTCGCCGGCGGCGCGCTCCTCGTCCTTCGTCCGTCGGTTGTCGCCGGCGGGTACGTGGGCACGATCGACCTCCTGGTCGTCTCGCCCGATCATGACGCGGACCGCGTGACCGATGCTCTCGTGGAGGAGCTCCTCCGATCTGCGAGCAACAAGGGTTGCTCGTGGGTCGAGGTGTCGGAGCCCTCCGATCCCGCGGACCTCGCCCGCCTCGAGCGGATCGGGTTCGCCGCCGCCGGGCCAACGCTCCGGCGGCCAGTCGGTGCGGCCGGTGCGGCCGCCCGTCGAACCTAGCGCCCCGGGCGGCCGGTAACGACCGGACCGCCCCACTACCTATAGGAGTCACAGTGGGCAAGAACGTCGCCGTCTTCGTAGACGTGGCGAACATCTTCTACGCGGCCAAGGCGGCCGGCGTGGACATCGATTACGTCACCCTCCTGAAGTCGGCCACGGCCGGACGCGACTTCGTGCGCGCGTACGCCTACACCGGGCTCGACCCGGACAACGAGAACCAACGCAACTTCCACCAGTTCCTCGCCCGCCACCAGTACAAGGTGGTCAGCAAGGACATTCGCAAGTACGGCGACGGCAAGGTCAAGGCGAACCTCGACATCGAGCTCGTCGTCGACCTGATGAAGACCGCTCGCAACCTCGACATCGCCGTCATCGTGTCGGGCGACGGCGACTTCGCATCCGCGATCCGCGCCGTCCAGGAGATGGGCGTCCGGTGCGAGGTCATCAGCTTCCGCGGCAACACCTCGTCCGACCTGATCGAGGTCGCGGACCTGTTCACCGACATCACGCAGATCGCCCGCGTCGACAAGAGCTCCACCCGTTCGGGCCGCCGCGTCGCGGACGACGAGGAGGACCTCTCGATGACGGAGGTCCCCGAGAAGCAGTCCGAAGGCACGGGACGCGGCCGGGGCCGCGGCCGTGGCCGGGGTCGGTCGGAGCGTGACGAGGCGCCGGTCGCGGCGTCGCGTGGCGGTCGCTCGTCGTCGTCGCGTCCGGCGGCGCCCGTTGCCGCCGTCGCGGCGTCGGTCAACGGCGCGCCCACGGGCCTGGTGGCCCTGCCCGGGGAGAAGCTCTCCCGGGTCGCCGCTGCCGGGCCGGGACCGGACCTCATCGACGCCGACGAGATCGACGAGATCGACGAGCTCGAGCCGCTCGAGGGCGCCGAGGGCGTCGCGAGCGACCAGCCGCTGGGCGAGGACGAGGGCGACGGCGAGGCTCGCCGCCGCCGCCGCCGCCGTGGTGGCCGTGGCCGTGGCCGCGGGCGTCGCGAGGACGAGGTCGCGGTCGAGGGCGGGGAGGCCGGCGAGGCTCCCACCGAGGAAGCGCACGTCGAGCCCGTTGCCGCCGAGGCGCCTCGGGCGCCGCGCGGCCGTTCGGGCGAGCTGCCGACGCCGTTCGACGACCTCGACGCGCTCGAGGCCGCACCGCGTGCGCCGCGATCCACGCCGTTCGGCTCCGTCTGGGACACGCAGCTCGGCACGGGCGCGCCCCGTCCCGCCGCGAGCGGCCTGGCGCCGCTCGACGACGAGGAGGACCTCGACGAGCCCGAGATCCCCGAGTACCTGATCGCCGAGCGACGCCGTGCGCAGGGCGGCCAGGGAGGCCAGGGCAACCGGGGCGCCCGGGGTGGTCGTGGCGGCGGCGGCGCGCGCAGCGCCTACGCCGCGGCGATCGACCGGGAGCGCTACGGCGGCGGCGGACGTGGCGGTGCGGGAGGCGTGAACCGCTATCCCGAACCCGCGCGCCGCACGCGGCGGCACGGGCGGCATGGGCCGTTCGGGCGCCAGCCAGCCGTCGCGCGCACCCCGCCAGGACCGGCCCGAGCGGTTCGACCGCGCCCCGCGCGGCACGAGCAGCAGCGAGCCCTGGAGCGAGGTGCCGCCCGAGGTCGAGGAGATGCTCCGCGCCCAGATGGCGCAGGGGCGACCCGCTCCCGCACCCGCGACCCGCTGCCGAGCCGGCGTCGGACGCCGTCGCGGAAACGGCGGCCCCGAAGCCCCGCGCGACCCGTGGCCGCACGAGCTCGAAGGCGGCCGCTGAGGTCGCGCCCGTCGACGCGGTCGCGGAGGAGGCGCCGACGGCGAAGCCGAAGACGACCCGCCGCCGGACGACGGCGGCCGCCGCCAAGACGGATGCCGTCGCGGGAGGCTCCGGCCGAGGCCGAGGCGCCCAAGAAGCGCACGACCACGCGTCGCAAGGCAGCCGATGCGGCGCCGACGACCGAGGCCGTCGCGACCGCGGCACCGACCGAGGCCGAGGCGCCCAAGAAGCGTGCGCCCCGGCGCACGAAGGCGGCCGCCGAGGCCTCCGAGGGCTGACGCAACCGGCGGCGTAGGCGCTCGCCGTGAACGCCTTCGCGACCGTCGGCCAGCCGGCCGCAACCGGGGTCGTCCGGGCCATGCTCGCGACCCACGTGCCGCATGCGCTGCTGCTCGTCGGTCCGCCGTCGGTCGGCAAGCTGCCGCTGGCGATGGACCTGGCGGCGGCCCTGCTGTGCACGGGCGCGACCGGCGTCGACCGGCCGTGCCGGACGTGCCGTGGCTGCCGGATGGTCGAGCACGGCAATCATCCGGACCTGCACCGGCTCGAGCCGGAGGGTCCGGGCGGCCAGATCCGGATCGGGGACCGGGTCCACCCCGAGCCCGGCACCGTCCGGGGCCTCGCCGTCGAGCTTGCCCTGCTGCCCGTCGAGGGTGGCGCGCGGGTCGCGATCATCCGTGATGCCCAGCGGATGAACGACGACGCGCAGTCGGCCCTGCTCAAGACGCTCGAGGAGCCGCCCGCCGGCACGACCCTCATCCTGTGCGTCGACGACGAGGAGCGGTTGCTGCCCACGGTCCGTTCGCGCTGTGCGCGCATCCGGCTCGGATCGGTCGGCGTCCGCGAGATCGAGCGCCTGCTCGCGGAGCGGGAGCTGGCCGATCCGCCGACCGCGGCTCGCCTGGCGCGGCTCGCCGGCGGGCGCGCCGGCCTCGCGGTCGCCTATGCGCTGGCACCGGAAGCGGAGGCCATCCGCGGAGAGATCGGGCGCATCCTGCTCGACCTCGTGCCGGCCGCCCGCGCCCCGCGGCTCCGAGCCGCACGCGAGCTGCTCGCCCGCTCGGGGACCCTTGCCGCGGCCGAGGATCCGCGCTCGGCGAAGCCGGCCGCCGGCCCGAAACGCCGCCGGAGCGGCACGACGGCCGGGTCCGAGGCGGCGACGGTCGCAACCGAGGCACCGTCCGAGGGCGCGCAAGGTCAGGGCGAGCCCGAATCCGCCGCAGCCGACCCGGAGCCGGAGCGCAAGGCGTCCGCGGCGGAGCGTCGGCGATCCCTCGCCGTCCTGCTCGACGTGTGGCGCGGCCTGACCCGCGACCTGGCGCTCGCCGAGCTGGGTGCCGACAGGTCCATCCGCGATGTCGCGCTCCTCGAGGAGCTTGTCGCGACTGCCGGCTCGGTTGAGCCGGGTGCGTTCGCGTCATTCCTTCGACGGCTGGCGCGGGCCGCCGAGCTGCTCGAGGCCAACGTGAGCCCCGAGCTGGTCCTGGACGTGCTGCTCGTGCGCTGGCCGGCCCCGGTCCGGTCCGGCCGTTGAGCGGCGTCGGGCCCCACGCGAGCCGTCAGCGCCTGGACGCGGTGGTTCGCGGGCGCGTGCAGGGCGTCGGGTTCCGGGTCTTCGCCCTCCGCGAGGCGATGACGCTCGAGCTCGACGGGCACGTGACCAACGAGGTCGACGGAAGCGTGCGCGTGGTCGCCGAGGGCCCTCGCGGGGACCTCGAGGCGCTCCTGGGCCGGCTGGAGGAGGGGCCGCCGGCCGCGCTGGTGGATCGGGTCGCCGTCAGCTGGGAGCCTGCCCGCGGGTTGCCCACCGGATTCCGGATCGAGAGCCGCGGCCACCCCGGCGACTGACCGGCCGCCCCGTTCGCGGTGCACCCTGTCACCGTTCGGGACTGTTGCCCGCCCGAACCCGGACGACGCTCCCATTCCGGGCGGCCCTCATCCGGGGCACGTTTGCGGCCATGGATGACCAGACCCCTGCCGAGGTGCTGCCGAGCCTGTACCGCGAGGTCCTCGAGACCGTCGCGCGGCTCGAGCGAGCCGGCCAGCGCGAGGTCGCCTGGGATTTCCGGCGCCGGGCCCTGAAGGCGTACTCCACCCACTGGGACGCCCATGGCCGTCGATCCCTCGAGAAGCTGAACCGCGAGGCGCGAGGCGTCCTGGCGTCGAAGCACGTCGCCGCCGGCGCCGCGCTCGCAACGGGCAACGAACCCGCCTGACCGCCGTTCGCCGGCCGCCCGGCGCGGCTCGATCTCGCGACGTACGCTGGGGCCATGCCGCCCACGATCGCCGAGCTCGTCGAGCGCACCGTCGCCGCGTTCGAGTCGCTCACCGTGACGGCCGAGCCGGTCTCCGACGAGTGGCAGTACGTCACCGACCTCGGGACCGTGTGGCGGGCGCGACTCCAGGCGGTTGCCGATGCCCGAGGCGCCGAGCCGGCCCCGGCCGGTGCCGGCGCGGCGATCGACGCCGTCGTCACCGAGGCCGCGCGGATCGCCGATCCGCATCGAGCGATCGACTGGCTGTCAACCCTGCCCCAGGTCGCGCTGGCGGCGATGGGCGAGGCCGCCTGATGCGGTTCGCCGACGCCCGACCCGACGGCCGGGCCGTCGTCTATGCGCACATCCAGGCCGACCCGCTTGTGGACGAGGCCGCCGGCCTGCTCGCCGAGGCGACGACGACGCAGCGGCTGCTCGCCCGGGCGGTGATGAACGGCGAATCGACCGAGGCCGCGACGTGGCGGGCGATGTTTCCGAGCCTGTTCGGGCACGATGCCCCGCCGCCCGGCGATCCCACGCGCGAACGATCGGACGCGATCCTCGACGTGTCGCTGCGCGTCGCCGATCGGGGCGAACAGGCGCGCAGCCAGTTCCGCGGCGCGATCGTGGAGGCCCTCACCGAGCGGCTGCTCGCCGCGCGGACCGGGCCCACCCGGCGCGAGCGGCGGATCCTGTTCGACGGCCGGCCCGCGGAGATCCACCCGTACGACGTGACCGTCGAGGCCGAGTCGGCCGGCGAGGCCTGGGACTGCAAGTGGGGCGCGCGGGGCATCAAGGCAGATGTCATCCATCAGCTCGATGACGCCCGTCGGGGCGCCGCCGAGGACGGCGCGCGGCTGGTGATCGGGCTGGTCGTGTTCGACGCCCGACGATCGTGCGAGGTCCGCATGGTTCGCGAGCGCGGTGCGGTCGCGCTCGAGGGCCTGAAGCTGATCGCCCTCGAGTCGCTCGACCGCCTCGCCGGGCGCAGGCCGGCGTGAGCGAGGCGATCGATCCCGGGGCCGCCAACCGGACGGCGACTGTCGCCTATCGCGTCCGCTTCGATGAGTGTGGTCCGGACGGCCTCGCCCGGACGTCGGTCATGCTGCGCTACGCGCAGGACGTCGCCTGGATCCATTCCGAGCGCCTGGGCTTCGATCGGGACTGGTACGCCGCGCGAGGCCTCACTTGGCTGGTGCGTGCGGCGCAGGTCACGATCCTGCGGCCCGTGCCCCTGGGGACGACCCTCGACGTCTCGACGACCGTGGCGGGTTTCCGCAAGGTCTGGGCGCGCCGCCGCACCGACGGGCGGCTCGCCGACGGCACCGTCGCCTTCTGGGCGCACACCGACTGGGTGATCGTCGACGCGCGAGGCCTGCCGACGCGGGTGCCGGCCGAGTTCCCGGCGGTCTACGGCACGATGCCCGGTCCCTTCGAGCCCGGGCGGGTGCCGTTGCCGCCGACGCCGCTCGACGCCACCGCCCAGTCGGGCGTCGTCCGGCCCCAGGACGTGGATCCGCTGGGCCACGTCAACAACGCGGCCTATCTCGACTATCTCGAGGAGTCCCTGCTCGCAGCCGGTGACCGCGGCGCCGCGGCGATCACGGCGGCACCGCGGTCGGTCTGGCTCGAGTACCTCGGGCAGGCAACGCCGGGCACGGTCGTCACCGGATCCGTGTGGCTCGCGGCCGGGGCGGCGGTGGCGCCGACCTGGGCCTGGCGGCTGACGGACGCGGCCGGCGGCGACCTCACACGCGGGCGGTACGCGACGGGCGCGGACGCCATCGAGACGACACCAGGGAGAGGCGCATGACGCGGACGATCTTTGCCGGCGGCTCGGTGTTCGATGGGACGGGGTCGGATCCCGCATCCGGAGACGTGGTCATCGAGGACGGACGCATCGTCGATGTCGGCCCCGGGCTCGACGGCGACGAGGTCATCGACATCGCCGGGAAGACCCTGCTGCCGGGCTTGTTCGATTGCCACGTCCACGTGACGGTCAGCCACGTCGACTCCTGGCGGCTGGTGAACACGCCCTTCTCGTATCGCTTCTACGAGGCGGCGCACAACCTCGCGGCGACCCTGCGGACCGGGATCACCTCGGTGCGCGACGCCGGCGGCGCCGACCTCGGCATCCAGCAGGCGCTGACCGACGGGTTGATCGAGGGCCCGCGGATGCAGATCAGCCTCACGATGCTCAGCCAGACGGGCGGCCACGGCGACGATTGGCTCGCGTCCGGCGTGCAGGTGCCGTTGGCGCCGACCTACCCGGGCTTTCCGTCGTCCATCGTCGACGGGCCGGACGAGATGCGGCGCAAGGTCCGCGAGCTGCGGCGCATGGGCGCCAACGTGGTCAAGGTCGCGACGTCCGGCGGCGTCCTGTCAGCCCGCGACAACCCGGCTCACGCCCACTTCTCGCCGGCGGAGCTGGACGTGCTGGTGGCCGAGGCGACGGCCGCCGGGATGTTCGTCATGGCCCATGCCCAGGCCGCGGACGGGATCAAGAACGCCGTGCGCGCCGGCATCCGGTCCATCGAGCACGGCATCTTCCTGGACGCCGAAGGCATCGACCTCATGCTCCAGCACGGCACGTGGCTCGTCCCGACGCTCGTGGCGCCCCAGGGCGTGATCGACGCCGCCGCGGCCGGGGTCGTGTTTCCGCCGGGCGTGCTCGACAAGGCGACGTCCCTGATCGACATCCACCGCACCAGCGTCCGGCACGCGTTCGAGGCCGGCGTGCCGATCGCGATGGGGACGGACTCGGGCGTCACGCCCCACGGCCGGAACCTGCGCGAGCTGGCGCTGATGGCGGGGCTCGGGATGGCGCCGGCGGCCGTGCTCGAGGCGACGACCCGCAGCGCCGCACGGCTCATGGGCGTCGACGAGGACCTCGGCACGATCGAACCCGGCAAGTCGGCCGACCTCGTCCTCGTGGGCGGCGATCCGTTCGACTTCGACACCCTCGCCGACCGCATCGAGGGGGTGTGGCTGGGGGGCCGGCGAGTCGCCTGAGGAGCGCCCGCCAGCCCGATAGGACTTATGGGCCATGACCCGGCGAGGCCCGCGAGGTGCACGCGGGAACCGGAGGGGGGATTCCACGCGCGGACGGGACCATCGCGCCATGGAGTTCGGCCCATCCCTACGTAGCCTCTTGGTACGGGGCGCCAGCACGGGGCGCATGCCGCCTGGCGAATGCTCGCGAGAGGTCCGTTGGACGTCCAGTTTGCCGCAGCCGCAGTGCTGCTCGTGGCCGCTCTGATCGGCGCGCTGGCCGGGTCGGCGGGCTATTCCCTGGTCGTCGAGCGCCACCAGACCCGACGCGTCGCCCGCCTCGCCGAGCGGCTCGCTCGCGCGGCCGACGAGGGGGCGCTCGTCGCGCTGGAGGCGGAGCGCATCGCGGATCCTCGGCTGCGGGCGGCGTTCGCGAACCTCGCCGATCGTGTGGCGGACACCTGGAGCCTCGCGACGGTCGACCCCCTCACCGGCATCGCCAACCGCCAGGCGGTGCTCGCGCGGCTGGACGACGAGCTCGGGCGAGCCAACCGCTACCACCGCCAGCTGTCGGTGATCATCATCGACCTCGATCACTTCAAGCGGCTCAATGACGCCCACGGGCACGCAGCCGGCGACGCGGTCCTGCGTCACGTTGGGCAGCGGCTCGCGGCGAGCGTCCGCGCCGTCGACGTCGCCGGCCGGTACGGCGGCGAGGAGTTCCTGATCGTGCTGCCCGAGACTGGGCCCGATGCCGCGGCGTCGCTCGCCGAGAAGCTGCGACGCGCCGTCGGCGGGGCCGAGGTTCGCCTGCCCGACGGCGAGCTGGTCAGCGTGACCCTGTCCGCCGGGGTCGCGGGCGGCCAGGGCGACGTCCTCCAGCTGGACGCGCTCGTGCGCGACGCCGACGCCGCGTTGTACTCCGCCAAGGCCCTCGGGCGCGACCAGGTCTACGTGTTCCGCGAGACGGGCGACGAGGGCACGATCCGGCGTTCCCCGATCAGCTCCGAGGCCCGCAGCCGGGCGCTCGACGTCGGTCGCTCGGCGATGGATGCCGCCCAGGACGCCCTCCTGTCCGCGCTCGCGGGCCGGGAGGCCTGGTCGGGCAAGCCGTCCACCCTGATCGCCGAGGCGTCGGTGGCCCTCGGACGCGCCGTCGACCTGCCGAGCGGGGAGCTCGACCGGATCCGGACGGCCAGCCTGCTCCACGACCTCGGCAAGCTCGCGATCCCGGAGGACATCCTGGCCCGTCCGGGCGATCTCGCGATGTCCGAGTGGCGGGTCGTGACCGAGCATCCCAAGATCGGCCAGGTCGTGCTCGAGCAGGCCGGCGCGCTGCGCGACGCGGCGACGATCGTGCTCCACCACCACGAGTGGTACGACGGACGCGGCTATCCGCACGGCCTGCACGCGGCCGACATCCCGATCGGCGCCCGCATCGTGTCGATCGTCGACGCCTACGAGGCCATGGTCGCCGGCCGGCCCTACCGCGCGGCGATCTCGCACCAGGCGGCGCTCGACGAGCTCCGGCGCCAGGCGGGCGTGCAGTTCGACCCCGACCTGGTGGAGGTGTTCGGGGCCCTGTTTGCCGACGGCGTCCCGTGGGACATCGACGGTCACCCGCTCGGCCTCGACCACGACCACGGCGATGACCCGGGCCCGAGCGGTCTCCCGGCCCCGGTCGGTCCGGGCCAGGGCGCGACGACTCCCGTCCGCCGAACCGGGGTGGCCGCGTCGGGTGGGTCGCGACGGACGAAGACGACCGCGGAGATCCACGACGCCGTCCACGATCGCCGGCGCCGCGCCGGATAGGGCGGTCAGGGGCGGCCGGCCGCCCACGCTCAGCCGAGGGACGAGCGCGGCGGAGGGCAGGACGGGGAGGAGCAGGTCGGGCACGATGGGCGCATGGATCGCGCGCGCCCGAGCCGGGACATCGTGTTGCTGTTCGCGACCCGCAGCCTGCGGATGTTCGCGTACGGGTTCCTCGCGGTCGTGCTCGTGCTGTACCTCGAATTGGTCGGGTACGACGGCGCCTCGATCGGCCTGCTGCTCGGGCTGACCCTGCTCGGCGACGCCGCGATCTCGCTGCTGCTCACGACGAGGGCGGATCGGTTCGGACGGCGTCGCACCCTGTTCCTCGGGTCGCTGCTGATGATCCTGGCCGGCGTCGCCTTCGCGTCGACGGAGGTCTTCCCCGTGCTGCTGGTCGCCGCGACCCTGGGCGTGCTGAGCCCGAGCGGCAACGAGGTCGGCCCGTTCCTCGCGATCGAGCAGGCGTCCCTGGCGCAGCTCGTCGACGCACGGGGCCGAACGTCATTGTTCGCCCGCTACCAGGTGGTCGGGTCGCTGTCCACCGCCTTCGGGTCGCTCGCCGCAGGCATCGTCACCCAGGCCGCGTTGGATGCCGGGTTCGTGCCCGTCAACGCCTACCGCGTGGTGATCGTGGGCTACGCGGTGATCGGGATCGCGATGGCGTTCGTGTTTCCATTCCTGTCGAAGGCCGTCGAGGTTCCTCGCCCGACCAAATTGCCCGGCGAGGCGACGCTCGGGCGACCGACGACCCGCCTGGGCCTCCACCGCTCGCGCGGGATCGTCGCCCGCCTGTCCGCGCTGTTCGCCCTCGATGCGTTCGGCGGCGGCTTCGTCATGCAGGGCTTCATCGCCTTCTGGTTGCAGGAGCAGTTCGGCGCGGACCCGGCGCAGATCGGCGCCATCCTGTTCGGCGCCAACATCCTGGCCGCGTTGTCGGCGCTCGCCGCCGGACCCCTGGCCGCACGCTTCGGGCTGATCCGGACGATGGTGTACACGCACCTGCCGTCGAACGTGCTGCTGATCCTGGTGCCGTTCATGCCCACCCTGGAGCTGGCCACGATCCTGCTGTTCATCCGGTTCAGCATCAGCCAGATGGACGTCCCGACCCGCCAGTCCTACACGATCGCGGTCGTGGACCCCGACGAGCGGTCCGCGGCAGCCGGCGTCACGGGCATTGCCCGCAGCCTGGGCGTCGCGGCGTCGCCACTGATCGCCGGGCCGCTGTATCTCGGTGCGTCGTTCACCGGGGCGCCGTTCGTCATCGGCGGCAGCATCAAGATCGTCTACGACCTGCTGCTGTACCGGGCGTTCAGCGCCGTGCGGCCGCCCGAGGAGCGCCAGACCGCGAACACCTGATGACGCAGTCCTGCCTGGCGATTGCGGTCCCGTGACGCGCGTGCCGTGCGCGGGGATGCACATGCACGACGCCCGACGATGGCACGGAGCCTGAACCTCGCCTGGACTGTGCGGTCCACGCAAGAGTTGAACCCGACGAGCATCGGTCCTAGAGAGGTGGGGCCTGCCAGCCGCCGGTCGCGGCCTCGACGACCCGGGCCGCCGCCAGCGCGACGTCCTCGCGCCACGGTTTGGCGACGAGCTGGACGCCGATCGGCAGGCCCTCGGGCGACGTCCCGGCGCGCACGACCGCCGCCGGCCAGCCGGTGAGGTTGTGGATCTCGCTGTAGGTGTCGCCGTAGGCCCGCGTCCGGCTCTCGCCATGCCGCATCGCGGGCAGGGGCAGGACGGGCGAGATGACGAGATCGAACGGTTGCATCCAGCGCAGCAGCCGGCCGCGCACGGCGTCGGCGCGCTCGACGGCCGCGGTCAGGTCGTCGCCCGAGAGCGGCTCGCCCGCACGAACCGTGACCCACCCCAGCCGGTCGTACGAGCCATGCCCGGGGGTGCCCGCCTGTTCGATGAGCCGCCACAGCCAGGCGAAGCCGTCGGCCCGGACCACCGCCTCCCAGGCGGGGCGCGCCTCCACGATGTCCGGAGGGACGTGCTCCTCGACCCGAGCGCCCGTGGCCAGGATGGCGCCGACGGCCCGATCGACGGCCGCGAGCGTCTCGGGCGTCGGCGTCCGGATGCCGTTGTCGCCGAACCAGGCCACGGCGAGGCCTCCGACGTCGACCATTGAGGGCTCGCCCAGCCGTACCGGAACGACGTGCGGGTCCTCGCCATCGGGCCCGGCGATGATCGGCAGCAGCAGCTCCAGGTCTTCGACCCGACGCGCGATTGGCCCGAGCTGCGTGAACGACTCGAACAGGCCGCCCGGCCCGGGTGAATGCCCGGTCCTGGGGACGCGACCGCTGGTCGGCTTGATCCCGGCCACGCCGCACACGTGGGCGGGCTGGCGGATGCTGTTGCCGCTGTCGCTGCCGATGTCGAACGGCGAGCCGCCCGCCGCCACGATCGACGCCGAGCCGCCGCTGCTGCCGCCCGGGGTTCGCGCAAGGTCGTAGGGGTTCGAGGTCCGGCCGTAGACGTCGTTGTCGGTCTCGTTGGCCCAGGTGAACTCGGGCGTGTTGGTCTTGCCGACCAGGATGCCGCCCGCCGCCCGGAGGCGCGCCACGACCGTCGCGTCGCGTTCAGGCACGCGATCGCGCCAGCCGACGGTGCCGGCCGAAGTGACCAGGCCGGCCGTGTCGAGCGAATCCTTGATCGTGAACGGCACGCCGTGGAGCGGACCCATGACGGTGCCGTGGGCGAGGTCGGCGTCGGCGCGGTGGGCGAGCTCTCGAGCACGCGGCGCGAGCCGCACGACGGCGTTGAGCCGCGGGTTGACGTCCTCGATCCGAGCAAGGCACGCATCGACGACCTCGGCCGAGCTGACCTCGCCGGCCGCGATGGCGCGCGCCAGCCAGGTGGCCGGCTGGGACCACAGCGGCACGGTCATGCGTGGGCCCGCAGCGCCGGCCGGGCGTCGAAGGCGATCACGTCCTCGCACCAGCCGGCGGCACCGAGCAGCCGGTCGAGATCGGACTCGGCAGCGGTGAGCTGCAGCGCGAGCGGGAGCCCGGCGTCGCCCAGGCCCGTGGGGATCGCGATCGAGGGCAGGCCCGCGAAGCTCCACGGAGCACACAGCATGGAGTCACCGGTGCCCTCGGCGCGCAGCGGCGCGGGCCCCGGCGCGACCGGTGAGAGCAACGCATCCACATCACGGAGCAGCGGCTCGACCTCGGAGCGGAACGCCGCTCGGACGTCGCGTGCACGCTGGATGGCCTCCGCATCCCGGGTCATCCCGGCCCGGACGAGGCCCGCGATCCTCGGCCCGTAGTCGGCTTCGTGGGCCTCGAACCAGGTCTCGTGGACCGCCGCAGCCTCCGCCTCGAGGATCACGCGGCCGGCCTCGAGCAGCGCCCACAAGGACGGCGGCAGGTCGACCTCCACGGTCCGTGCCCCCGCGTCGGCGAGGCGAGCGACGGTCGCCTCGAGCTGGAGACGGAGCCCGGGCGCCGCCCGATCCAGCAGCAGCCGCGAGATCGCCAGCGTCGGACGATCGGGTCGCGCGATGTCCAGGCGCCGGCCCAGGAGCACCCCTTCGACCAATGCTGCGTCGGCAACCGAGCGGGCGATCGGTCCCGCGTGGTCGAGCGACGGCGCCAGCGGCACGACGCCGTCGAGCGGCACGGCGCCGTGCGCGCCCTTGAGCCCGACGACCCCGCAGAACGCGGACGGCCGCAGGATCGAGCCCACGGTCTGGGTCCCGATCGCCGCGGGCACCTGGCGTGCCGCGACGGCCGCCGCCGAGCCCGACGAGGATCCGCCCGGCGTGTGCTCGGCCGACCATGGGTTGGTCGTCTCGGCAGGATCCATGTAGGCGAACTCGGTGGCCGCGGTCTTGCCGACGATCACCGCGCCCGCGTCGCGCAACCGGGCCACGAGGGTCGCGTCGCGGCTCGGCAGCGAGTGGGCGAACGGCGCTGCACCAGCCTTCGTCGGCAGCCCCGCCACGTCGACGATGTCCTTGATCCCGATCGGGACGCCGTGGAGCGGACCGAGTAGCCGTCCCGCCGCGACGTCGCCGTCGCGAGACCGCGCCTGCTCGCGCGCCCCGTTCGCATCCAGCGTGACCCACGCCCGCAGGAGGTCATCGGTCGAAGCGATCCGGTCGAGCACGGTCGCGAGGATCGCCGTCGCGGTCGTCTCGTGTCCGCCGATCGCATCGACGATCTCGCCCACCCCCAGATCGGCGAGGTCCACCGCGTCAGGCCTGACCGTCGCCGGGCGCCAGGTCGACGGCCCGGGGACCGATCACCGCGAGGTCCTCCGACGACGGCACGAAGTAGAACGCGCCGGTGCGCGGAACCGTGAATCGCGTGAGCTCGTCGCGTGGCCCGTCGCGTCCGACCATGCTCCCGAGCATGTCGGCGAGGACCCGCTGCGTCGAGCCGAAGCCCACGAAGATGGTGCCGTGGGTCGTGACCGACCCGTAGGCGATGTTGCGGCGCAGGATCTTGCCGAAGCGCTCCTGGTCGGTCCGGGTGACGTGTGAGCTCGGCGGGTTTGGGTCCAGCTCCACGCTGTCCGGCTTGCGCCGCCCGATGACCGCCTCCTGGCGCGCGGTCGGGAGCCCGTCCCAGGCGTCCGCGAGGTGCTCCCACTGCTGGAGCAGCAGGACCGAGCCGCCAGCCCCGGGCGTCCCGTCCGGGACGACGATCACGGCGGCGGCTTCGACCAGCGACGGGTTCTCGGTGCCGTCGATGAACCCGGTCAAGTCGAGGTCATGGTGGTAGGGCCAGCCGACCATCTCCGACGCCAGCCTGGCCGATCCCGCCAAGGCGGTGACGACCTCGCGGGACAGGTCGAAGACCACGTCGTAGCCGGAGCCGCTCAGCCAGATGACGACGTCGTGCTGGGTGGCCGGGAGCACGAAGCCATCCGGGCCGACCACCGGGTCGTTGAAGCCTGCCAGGCCGTCCGGAGCGGCCCCCGGCGCGATCCGCGACCACAGCTCCGGCCGGAAGCCGGTGACCACGTTCACGCCGCCGATCGTCGTTCGCGGCTCGCGCATGCCGGCGACCACCGCGCACGCAGCGGCCGGGTCGACGCCCGGGTCGAGGTCGAATTCGAGGTACGCGTGGGACGACGTCCCGAGCGCGAAGATCCCCGTCTGCGGCGAGCTCGTCACCCGGGGAGTCTAGTGGCGGGCACGCCCGCGGGTCGGTTGACCACAGCTCGTTTCGCCGGGAGACTCTTCGCAGGGCCCATGTCCATGCCCGCGGAGGCGCGACCATGGTTGACCAGGCGACGCGATCGATCGACCCGAGCCGGCTGCGTGCCTTCAGAGACGGGTTTGCGGGCCAGGTGATCGTGCCGGCCGACGAGACATACGACGCCTCGCGGGCGGTCTGGAACGGCATGATCGACCGGCGGCCCGCGGTCGTCCTTCGCCCGGACAACGCCGCCGAGGTCGTCGCGGCGCTGCGCTTCGCGCGCGACGAGGACCTGGAGGTCGCCGTCCGGAGCGGTGGTCACAGCCTGCCCGGCTATTCGACCTGCGACGACGGCGTGATCATCGATCTCGCCCGCATGCGCGGCGTCAGCATCGATCCGGAGCGACGGGTCGCCCGCGTCAACGGCGGGGCCCTCCTGGGCGAGCTGGATGACGGGGCCCAGGCATTCGGCCTCGCGTGCAACGTCGGCACCGTGTCGCACACCGGCGTCGCCGGCCTGACGCTCGGCGGCGGCATGGGCCGGCTCCAGCGCAAGCTCGGGCTGACGATCGACAGCCTGCGCATGGTCGACGTCGTCACCGCGGACGGCCGCCAGGTGCGCGCGAGCGCCGACGAGAATCCCGACCTGTTCTGGGGCATGCGCGGCGCGGGGCCGAACTTCGGGATCGTGACCGGTTTCGAGTTCGACCTCAGCCCGGTCGGACCTGAGATCACGCGCGGCGCGCTCATCTACCCGGCGGAGCGTGCGCGCGACGTCGCGGCGGCGTTCCGGGACTTCATGCCGGCCGCCCCGGACGACCTCATGGCCTCGCTCATCATCGGCGAGGCCCTGCCGGCCGACGAGTTCCCGGCATCGATCGCCGGCCAGCCGGTCGCCATCCTCTCGATCACCTATGCCGGCCCGGCGGACGACGCCGATCGCGTCCTGGCGCCGCTCCTCTCGCTCGGCGAGCCGGCCACGGGTTCGGTGGGCCGCCAGACCTACCTCGCCTCCCAGCACGCCAACGACGAATCGATGGCCTGGGGCCACCGGATCTACACCAAGAGCGGGTTCGTCAACGCGCTCCCCGACGAGCTCATCGACGCCTTCGTCGACCATGTCGCGGCATCGCCGCCGGGCGAGGACGTGTTCTCGATCTGGGCCTTCGGCGGGGCAGTGGGCCGGATCGCGGACGAGGCCACGGCGTTCGCGGGCCGTTCGGCACCGTTCTGGATCGGGGCGGAGTCGATGTGGGACGACCCGGCCGACGACGAGGCGCATCGCCGCTGGGGTCGATCCGGCATCGAGCTCATGCGGCCGTGGCAGGCGACCGGCAGCTACGTGAACGACGTCACCGAGCTCGCCGACGAATCCCTCGTCCGAAGCATCTACGGCGATGCCAAGTACGAACGCCTGGTGGCGCTCAAGCAGGCGTGGGATCCCGACAACGTGTTCCACCTGAACCAGAACGTCAGCCCGTAGCCGCCGACATGCCGGCCGCGGCCACCTCGCCAGACGGCATCGAGATCGAGTTCGACGTCGCCGGGACGGGTACACCGGCCATCGTGTTCGTCCACGGCTGGTCGTGCGACCGGACCTACTGGCGCGAGCAGATGGCGGCCTTCGCCGGCCGGTACCGGGTCGTGGCGATCGACCTCGCGGGTCACGGAGCGTCGGGTGTCGGGCGGATCGCCTGGACGATGCCGGCGTTTGGCGACGACGTGGTCGCGGTCGTCGAGCAACTCGGCCTGGAGCGCTCGGTTCTCGTCGGCCATTCGATGGGTGGCGACGTCGTCGTCGAAGCGGCGCTGCGGCTCGGCAATCGGGTCGCCGGCGTTGTCTGGGCCGACACGTACAGGACCCTGGGGCACCCGGACACCCCGGAGGACATCGAGGCGTCCGTGAAGCCGTTTCGCCGGGACTTCCCCGGCCACACGCGCAGGTTCGTTCGCGAGATGTTCGGGCCGACCGCGGACCCCGTGCTCGCCGATTGGGTGGCCGATGACATGGCATCGGCGCCGCCGGAGATCGCGCTGGACGCGGTCATCCACGCCTGGGGCAACGAGGGACCCGTCCTGGACGCCCTGCCCCGGCTTCGCGTGCCGGTCGTCGCGATCAACCCCGACGACGGTCCCACCGATGTCGGCGCACTCGGCCGCCGCGGGGTGCGCGCGGTGATCGTGACCAGCGTCGGACACTTCCTGATGCTCGAGGATCCGGCCCAGTTCAACGCCGCACTCGCGGCGGTGATCGAGGACTTCGGCTGAGGTGCGGTTCGGGTCTTGATCGGCGCCCTGCGCGCCCCGTGGCCCTCGCTCAGTGCTCCGCGCGATCGGCCTCCGCCTTCGTGCGGTGGACGGTGCCGGGCGCATGCGCCGGCGGCGCGTAGATGGTGATCAGCTGAAGCGCTTCGGGTCCCCGATTGCGGATGTTGTGACGGCTGCCCGCGTGCACGAACAGCAGCTCGGTCGGGTGGACCGCATTGGTCAGCCCATCGACCGTGGCCTCGCCGCGGCCTTCGACGAACAGGAACACCTGGTCCGTGTGCGGATGGACCTCATCGCCGATCTCACCCTCGGGCGGGATGGTCATGACGACCACCTGCTCGTGGACACCGGTCTGGATCACCCGGCGGAAGGCGTCGTTCGAGCGCGCGGCCGCGAGGATGTCGATACCGTCGATGGCAGTGGGAATGGACGGGGCAGGCATGACGCCCTCCAGATCACGACTCGCCAGGCACTCGCCGTCGAGTCTCGTGCCCCTGACTTTGGGCGCGTCGAGACGCGGCTGACAGGGCCAGACGTCCCATTCCGGGTCAGACCGCCGCGGCCAGCTCTGCCAGCTTCGTCACCGTGTTCCAGTTTCGGTCGGTCGCCGTCGCTCCGACCTTCCGCCACGCGCCGTCTCCCAGCTTCGACCCGGCCATCCCGTGCCGATACCAGACGTAGATCTCGCGACCCGCGAACCGCACGCTGTCGGGGGCTATCGCCTCGTGGTCGAAGTCGCGGACGAAGCCCGGATCAGGGTCATGGTCCAGGAACACGACGTGCAGATTTGAGGGTTTCTCGAGCGCGTCGGGAAACGGGTTCCGCGAGATCACTCCATCGAGATCACCCGCGCTGCGCACGGCCACCCGAACCGGGAGCCTGAGCTCGGTGTCCAGCGCGCGTTCGAGCGCCGTCGCGAGCTGCGCGTCGCCGCGACTCCGGCTGGTGAACACGACGTTGCCGCTGCGCAGGTGCGTGCGAACGTCGCCGTGCCCGACGCCTTCGACGACCCGCTTGAGGTCCGCCATCGCGACCTGGTTGTTGCGCCCGACGTTGATCCCGCGCAGGAACGCGACGTACGTCGGCATGCGGGCATCGTGCCAGAGCCGCGCTGATCTCGGCACGCTGGCGAACTCTCGCACGCGCAGTCGAGGCACGAACAACGCCACGACGGTTGACCTTTGCGCCATCTCGGCCAACCATCGGCCGGTCGACACCACGAGGACTTCCGATGACGAACGTTCCGCCGACCGCAGCCACGACGTCCCGCGCGCCTGGATTGCTGAGATCGCTCGCGCACCGGCTCGCCGACGACGATGCCGACCTCCCGGTCGAGGGCCACCTCGCGTCCTTCGCCGGCGCGTCGGGATGGCTGAATAGCGCGCCGTTGACGCCCGAGGCGCTGCGTGGGCGCGTCGTCCTCGTCGACTTCTGGACGTACACCTGCGTCAACTGGCTGCGGACGCTGCCGTTCCTCCGGGCCTGGGCCGCGAAGTACACGGACCGCGGCCTGACCATCGTCGGCGTTCACACGCCGGAGTTCGGGTTCGAGCACGAGGTCGACAACGTCCGGACGCAAGCCCGCGCGCTGGGCGTCGAGTATCCGATCGCCCTGGACAACGACTACGGCGTCTGGCGGGCGTTCGCCAACCACTTCTGGCCCGCGGTGTATGTCGCCGATGTCCAGGGCCGCATCCGCGCGCACCACTTCGGCGAAGGCGAATACGCGATGACGGAGATGGTGATCCAGCAGCTGTTGCTCGACGCCGGCGTGGCCGGGATCGATCAGGCGCTCGTCGACGTCGAGCCGGCCGGCCTCGAGGTGGCCGCGGACTGGCGGACGCTGCAGTCCCCTGAGACGTACCTCGGATACGGCCAGGGCAGCGGCTTCGCCTCGGAGCCCGTGGCCGCCTTCGACCAGCCGCACGCCTATACGCTCCCGCCGCTGCGGCTCAACCAATGGGCGCTCGCCGGATCGTGGACCGTTGCCCGCCACGCCGCCATATCGGCGGAGCCCAGCGGGCGGATCGCGTTCAACGTGCACGCGCGCGACGTGAACCTCGTGATGGGGCCGGCCGTGCAAGGCAAGGCGATCGCGTTTCGCGTGACCCTCGACGGGCGACCGCCGAACGCCGATCACGGGGTCGACGCGGGTGCCGACGGCAGGGGCACGGTCCGGGAGCAACGGACATACCAGCTGGTCCGCCAACAGGGCTCGATCGGCGACCGGCTGTTCGAGATCGAGTTCCTCGACGGGGGCGTGGAGGCCTACTGCTTCACCTTTGGCTGAGCCGCCACGCGACGGACTGCCCCGGCCCGGGTCGGGCTACGAGATGGTCCGCAGCGCCGGCCAGATCACGGACCACGGGGCGCTCAGGCCGGTACACACGGTCACGGCCGTTCCCTGCTCCGCGTTGTCGACCCCGAGGCCGTTGTCCACGGTGGCGACATCGCGACAGCCCGTGAAGTAGTCGCCGTAGTTGGTTGGCCGCCAGTCGCCGACGTGGATCGTGACCGTGCGATCGTCCGGCGGCGGGCCCCAGGACCAGAACGAGTTGTGGCCCGAGTAGACCGGAGGCAGTCCGGCGCCGAGCAGGATGAGCGGACTCGCCTCGCTGTAGTCGTTGGCCAGGATCACCGCGCGGGCCCGTTCGTCCGGCGGGAGCTCCTGGACCACCCGCTCCACCGTCGCGACGAACTGCGGCCAGCCCACCTGGTTGGCGGTATCGGGGATCGTCGCCGGAAGCGAGGAGTCGGCGAAGGCCGCCAGCGGGAGGATCGGCAGCGTGAGCAGGGCGATCAGCGACGCGGACAGCAGGGCGACCACGGCCAGCGTGAAGCCCTTGAGGCCGGCGTGACCGCGGGCCAGCCAGCGGTCGACGACGATCGCGCCGGCGGCCATGAACACGGACGCGCTGCCGATGGCGTAGTAGGCCTTGCCGCCGCTGACGAGCACGAGGCCGAGCGCGACCAGGGCCGCGACCCCGATCGCGCGCCACGGCTCGGCCGCCTTCGCGAACAGGATCCAGGCGACGCCGGCGATGCTGACCGGGAACAGCAGTGGTCCGGTGAACAGCCAGAGCAGGGGGACGACCTGGGCGCGATTGTCGGCCGCATAGCCCGCGATGCGCGACGCCATCGTGAGCTGCGGCCAGCCGTTCGCCGCCTGCCAGGCGAGGTTGGGGAGCCACAGCACCACCGCGATCCCGATCGCCGCCCAAGCCCATGGCGAGCGGAGGACGTCCCATCGCCGGGCGACGACCACGCCCGCCGCGAGCCCGGCGCCCAGGAACAGCAGCGTGTCCTTGTTCTCGAGCCCGATCCCGGTCGCGAGCCCGATGAGGATCCACAGCCGCCGATCTCCGCCGGCGAACACGTTCACCAGCAGCCACAGCACGATCGTCCAGGCGAGGAGATCCGGCTCGGTCGTGGTGTCGAGGTGTCCCGCGCCGAGGTAGCCCGATGCGGCCGCGACGAACGCCGCGATGACCTGGGCGCGTCGCGATCCGCCGAGGTCCCGGGCGATCAGCGCGACCAGGATGACGACCAACGCCATCTCGATCGCCGGCAGCAGGCGGACCGCGGTCGGCGACGGCCCGAGCAGCGCAACCGCCGCCGCGGACAGCAGCGGCGTCAACGGGGGCTGGTCGACATAGCCGAGCGCCGGGTGCTGCCCGGCGACGACGAAGTACATCTCGTCGCCGTGGAACCCGTACTGGCTCGAAACCGCCAGGAGCACGGCGACCATGAGGCCGGCGGCTGCGAGCACGGGCCACGGGACGTCGAGCCACGAACGGCGAGCGTCGGAACCAATGGTGTCTGGCGGTGTCATCCGGTGTCCCCGCTGGCGACGAGGTCTCGCCTCACCGATGCGACAGCCCGGCGGGCCGAACCATAATCAGCCCGATGGCAGCCGTCCCGCTGTTCACGCTGCCCGCCATCCGCCGGGCGCGCGACCTGATCGATCTCCGCTACGCCGAGCCGCTCAATCTCGACGACCTTGCCCGAGAGGCCGGCTATTCCAAGTACCACTTCGCGCGGGCGTTCGCCGCGGCGTACGGGGAGACCCCGCGTGCCTACCTGACCCGCCGCCGGCTGGAGCGGGCGAAGACGCTCCTGCGAACCGCCAACCTGACGGTGACCGAGGTCTGCTTCGCGGTGGGCTTCGAGAGCCTCGGCTCCTTCAGCACGCTGTTTCGGCGTGTGGTCGGCGAGACGCCGTCGGGCTATCAGCGTGCGTCCATCCGGAGCGGCGGGACCCCGCCGATCCCGGGCTGCGTCGTCCTGATGTGGACTCGACCGACGGCGGCAGGTCCGCAAGCGCCGAGAAGTCTCGGCAGCACCGCACCGCCTATCGTCGACGGCGATCCAACCACGGAGGACCCGGCATGATCAAGCGCATCTCGCACGTCAACGTGTTCGTGCTCGACCAGGAACGAGCCAAGCAGTTCTACACGGAGGCCCTCGGGTTCGAGGTCCGCAACGACGCCGTCCTCGATGGCTTCCGGTGGCTGACCGTCGGGCCCAAGGATCAGCCGGACCTGGCGCTGCTCCTGGCCTACCCCGCGCCGCCGATGTTCAGCCCCGAGGACGCCGAGACGGTACGGGCGCTCGTCGCCAAGGGGGCGCTGGGCGGCGGCGTCATCGAGACCGACGACTGCCGGGCGACGTACGCCGATCTCAAGGCGAAGGGGGTGACCTTCCTCCAGGAGCCGGCCGACCGACCCTACGGGGTCGAGGCGCTGTTCCGGGACGACTCCGGCAACTGGTTCAGCCTGACCCAGTCGAAATACGACGCGGCGCAATACGGCTGAGCCGCACGGTTCGGAGGGCGAGTCCGGCTTCGGCCTCAGCTCGCAGCTCGCCGGGATGCCGTCGAGATCGCGGAGCGTCTCTCAGGGTCTTCTCAACGTCTCGTCGGTAGAGTCCGCGGCCATGCGCTGGACGTCTGCAAGGGGTCGTCGGAGGGGTTCGGCGCGGGGGCGGCTCTCGTTCGCGGCAGCGGTCGCGATGTTCACGGTGGGAGGTCTTGCATCGGGGTGCGCGGGGGACGGGGCCGCCACCGATGATGCGGTTGGCAGCAACGCGGTGGCTCCCAGCGACAACGAGGCCGCTTCGTCATCAATCGTCGACAACACCAGCCAATACAGCGGTGCATGGACGCGGATCAAGGCGGCGGGCGACTGCCACTGCGCTAACGGGAGCGAGTTCGCGTTCTGGGAACGGAAGGCCGATCCGACCAAGGTCGTGTTGTTCATGAACGGCAACGGCGTCTGCTGGGACGCCGCGATGTGCGCTTTCACCGACACGGACAGCCCGGTGAGAACGACTCCTACGCCGGGAGCCCGGCGAGTACCGAGCCCGCACGAGGGATCGGGATCTTCGACTTCACCAACCCAGACAACCCCTTCGCCGACTACTCATTCATCTGGGTGGGCTCCTGCACCGGTGACGCCTTCATCGGCGACGCCACCCAGGAGTATTCGCCCGAACTGACCGTCGAGCACGACGGCTACACGGACGGCACGGCCGCGCTCAACTATCTCGCGCAGACCTACCCCGACGCCGAACAGATCGTCGTCGTCGGCAAGACAGCGGGGTCGGTCGCCGCCCCCATCTACGGTGGCCTCGTCGCCGACCTGCTCCCCAACGCCCACGTCACCGTGTTCGGCGCCCAGTCCGGCGCCTGGCCCGACAAACCGGAGTCCAACACCGACATCCTCGACGCGCGATGGGGCGCCTACGGCACCATGCCCGCCTGGGAGGTCAACGAAGGGATCACCGCCGAGGACTGGAGCATCCCCTTTGGGTGCAGGCCGGTCTGCACGTTCCCGACCTGGTGCTTGCCCGCTTTGACTTCGCCTTCGACCCCCATGCGGCTATCGAGGTGACCCAATGGATGGACGGCGACCCGCCCAATCTCCTCGCCGAGATCGACGGTAACGAAGCGGCGATCGAGGCGGCCGGGGGACATCCACAGCTACACAGCGCCGGGCGACGACCACGGGATCTTCGAGTTCGAGAAGTTCTACGACTTGGAGGTCGACGGCGTGCGGTTGGTCGACTGGCTCGACGCGCTGATCAGCGTCGAATCCCCCGACGACGTTCACTGTGACCAGTGCGGGCCGTAACCGCTGGCCAAGGCGCGATGAGCCCCGCGGCGGGGTCCCGCCACCGAACGATGAAGGGCCCTTTGGCTGGCTTACCGCGCTGGCCGCGCGCTCCGCGCCGGGCCGACGATCCCCTCCTCGTACGCCGTGAGCAGGTCGAACAGCTCCGTCGCGGCGTACTGGCGGTCGTACGTTCCCGAGCTCAGCTGGCGGACGACGCCGGCCTCGGCCAGCTCCTTGAGCGCCGCGAGCGTCTGCTGCTGGCTGACACCGATCGGTCCGCGGGCGGTCGGCGCCGAGAGCACCGGCAGGGCAGGGAGCAGCGCGATGAGCTTGCTCGCCGCGGAACCGGCCCTCGGGCGGCCCGCGCGCTCGCGCCACTCGCCCTGGAGCGCGGCTACCTGGTCGGCGAGCTCGATCGACGCGACCGCCGCGCGCCCGGCTGCCTCGGAGAACGAGCCGATCCACTCGGCAACGCCTCCCCCGCGGAACGCCGTGAGCCCCGCGACGTAGGCGGCGGGCCGAGCCGCCAGGACGATGCTGATCGGCGGGACGAAGCGGGCGGCGACGTCGCGGTGCCGCAGGACGACGTGCACAAGCGCCCGGCCCACGCGCCCGTTGCCGTCGATGAAGGGGTGGATGGTCTCGAACTGGGCGTGGGCGATGGCCGCCTGCGCTACCGGGGGCAGGTCATCCCGGGCGACGAAGGTGACGAGGTCCTCGAGCAGCGGGAGGACGAGGTCCTCCGGCGGCGGCACGAAGGCGGCGTCGGACGGGTTCCCGAGCCGGCCGCCGATCCAGTTCTGCTCCTCGCGCACGCGGCCGGGCTGCGCGCGCTTGTCCCCTGCCATGAGCACCGCGTGGATCATCAGCAGGTCGTCCACGGTGACCGGCTCCTTCTGGTCACCGATCACGATGGCCTCCTCCATCGCGGACACGTTGGCCGCGACGATCCTTGCGCTTCCCCGCGCTGCTCGGGGGTCGATCAGGGCGCGGGCCAAGTTGAGCGAGGAGACCTCGTAGCCCTCGATCCTGGACGAGGCCACGGCCTCGGACCGGAGGAGCAGCGGGCCGATCGCCTCCAGGCCGCCTACCGAGGCGCGATCGTTGAGCGCCCGGATCGCCGCCTCGGCATCGGCCGAGAGATCGGCGACCTCGAACGGGACCACGGGGCGGAGTGCCGCGATCTCGTAGGGGACGAATGCCTGGAATCGGAAAGAGGCGCGCGCCCGGCGTCCGCCAATCGCGCCGGGGTCTCCCTCCCAGGTCCTCTCGACGGTCCTCGGCACACGGCCTCCTGCGACAACCCTTCAATTCCGGCGCAAGAATGAAGGGATGAGCGGATCATGCGCCGCTAAACCTTCAATGTCAATGGGAGATCGAAGGGAATGCGCGGGAGCGGCCCACATCGGCCTCCAGTTCGTCCTCGATGGCTTCCGGTGGCTGACCGTCGGGCCCAAGGATCAGCCGGACCTGGCGCTGCTCCTGGCCTACCCCGCGCCGCCGATGTTCAGCCCCGAGGACGCCGAGACGGTACGGGCGCTCGTCGCCAAGGGGGCGCTGGGCGGCGGCGCCGTAACCATCTGGGCCATGAGCGGGATCGAGCTCGTCCTGGCGTGACTAGCGGGCGTCGTGAGCGGCCCCTCGACCGCTTCGTGCTCCCGCTCCTCGCCCGAGGTCGCCATCCCCGCCTTCATCGTGCGACCCCGATCCGGCCACGCAGCCAGATCGCGGCGTCGGCCGGACGGACCGTGGTGCGTGCGTAGGCGACCGTCTCGCGTTCGATCCGAGCCAGGTCGACCTCGTCGCGCAGCGCGGCAGCGAAGGCGTCCATCGCCCGCTGCGCGTCGTACCCCGCCCGATCGAACCGGCGGTCGACAGCCCGCTGGACCTGGGAGCGCAGCGGCTGGAACAGCACCGCGGCGATGAGCGTGGACGCGGCCACGGCAAGCGTCTGGCCCTGAGTCACCCCGCTGAGCGCCGTCTGGAGCGCAAGGACGGCGAGCGCGAAGACCGCCACCAGGCAACCGGTCACGAGGGCCCACGACACCGTCCGGCTGACGAGGCGATCGATCTCGTACAGCCGATAGCGCAGGATCGCGATGCCGATGGCGAGAGGGACCAGGCTGATCGACAAGCTGGCCAGGATCCAGGCTGCCTGCCCGTAGGGCTGGGGCAGCAGGGTCGCCGCGATGAACATCGTGAGGCCGACCCCGAAGGCCCACCCGACCCACTTGAGCTGCTGTCGCTCGATGGTCGTGCCCCGCCGGTAGCGCACGATCGCGGCGACGACCCCTGCAGGGAGAGCTACGAACACGATGGCGCCGGCGAGCTCGATCATCGCCGAGGCCTGGTCGGCGAGGGCCGGCACCCCGAGCGGGTTGTCGATCGGGATCGATCCGAGGTCGCCCGGCTTGAGGAGACTCCCCATCAGGTATAGCAGGCTCCCCATCACGACGGCGGCCCCGACAAGCGCCCAGCGCCGGGACGTGGGTCGCCCGTCGGGAAAGATGATCGGCACCACCACGATCAAGTAGAGCGCGGGCTCGAACAGGATGCCGAGCATGGCTCCCAGGGTCGTCCCCGGCAGCGAACCGTCGAATCGCACACCGCTCAGGTTGGCCCAGACCTGCCCGAGCAGCGCGAGCCCCATCGCCACGCCGACGAGCCACAGCAGCCAGCCCACGGCGTTCGAGGATCGCCAGGTGGCAAGGAAGGCGCCGACGACGCCCCACGTGGCGACGATCATCCCGTAGAGGGGAAGCGCCCACGAATCCTCGAGCTCGAGCAGGCTCAGGGAGCCGAGGAGGATGGCCGGCGGAATGCCCACCGCCGGCGCCCAGACGGCGGCCGGCCTCCAGCCTCGCAGGTGCCGCTCCTGTCGGCCCGCGGTGGCGGTCACCTGCCCGCCTCCAGAGGCCCGCGCAGCCAGACCGCGACGTGTGCAGACAGGGCTCCGGCGAGACCGGGGAAAGCGGCGGGCGATTCAGCGGGCGGAAGCATCCGGGACGCGTCCTCCTCGTTGGCGGGAGATGTTGCCACGGTGGAAGGGCGGCGGTCGAGGCGATCACGGCTCTCCCCACCGGGCTCACCCGGCCACCACCCGCATGGCAACACGACGGCGTCCGTAGAACGTTACGGCGTCATGGCGATCAGATCGCCTTCCTGCGGGCGGATACCGAGGGCGGCGCCTCGCCGCATGCGACGCAGCGCCAGATGGACGTGCTCGCGGCCTTCGTCGCTGCAGGCGGATCTGTCAAGGACGCCGATGACCTCGTGGGGATCCGACCGAGCAGGGTGAAGCGCCACCTCGCCGACCTGCGAGCGCGATCGGGCCTCACCACCGAGCAGCTGACTTACGCCGGACGGGCGGCGGGTTGGCTCGTAGACCCGAGCCTTGAGCCGGGCAGCAGATCAGGACGGCGCCCCAAGCGCGCGGGAGATATGGGGGAGTGACGTCAACCCGCCAAGGAGGACTGCGATCAGGATGGATCCCCGCGCTGCGATCACCAGACCCCGCGGCGCAGCCACCCGCCCCCGGACGCGCAGCCCCCACCAGACGGCCGTGCACAAACCGACGCCCAGCAGCGCATAGCCTGCCCGGAGCCGCAGCTGGTATTCGTCCGCGGTCAGGAACACGAGCACCACGAATGGGAGGACCAGCACCGCCCCCATCAGGGTGACGATGGCGTACAACCCTGCTGGTCGCTTCTGGCCCTTGACCGTGTGGGGGAGCCGCCGGTCCAGCCAGCCGTCAAGCAGCGCGATCGACAGGCCGATCGCGCCCACGAGCGCCACGAGCAGCGCCACCACCACTGGGTCGTGATCCAGGATCACGAAGTCAGGGTTGCCGCCGATGATGAGCACCGGCGTCCCGATCCCGATCGCAATCCCTGCCGTCAGCAACGCCCGGACACCGGCACGGCCAGGGACCCAGGGGCTGACGACGACCCAGACCGCCCCGGCCATGGCGCACGAGATCAGCCCGAACAGAACCAGGGAGAGCGTTCCGCCGACCGTGATGTCGCCGATCCGGTTCCCGTTCTCCGTGAGCGCTCCAACGGCATCCGGGTGGAGGATCGCCGCGATCCGCATCACGAGCCGGCCGCCGAGGCCGCCGACCGCGATCCCGGCAACGACGCCCGACATGCCACCCCTGGCGATGTCGCGCAGCACCTCGCCGGTCCGCGAGAGCTTGGCCTGCTCGCTGACCGGGGCCACCGCGAGTCGTCCGGCGGTGGCCATGGTGTCGCCCATCTCCGCACCTCGACTCTCACGTCTGATCGGAGCCCCGCTCGCAACGATCGCGGCGCATTCGGGGGCTTGACAGGCGCTGCGCCAGCGACTATATATCGCACCACGATATATCGTCAACCGTTAGAAAGGTCTCCATCCATGGTCACCCGGATCCCCGAGCTCGGCCGGTTTGCCGAGCCAGCGCTCCTCATCCTCGTCAGCCTGAGCGACGGGCCGAAGCACGGCTACGCGATCATGGCCGACGTCGAAGCCGGCACCTGCCGGCCGCTGGGTCCTGGGACCTTGTATGCCGCGCTCGCCCGCCTCGAGGAGCGTGGCCTGATCGAGGCGCTCGCCCCCGTGGACCGGCGACGTCCGTACCGGCTCACTGCGGTTGGTGAGTCCGTCCTGGCCGAGCAGCTCCGCGACCTATCCGAGTTCGCCTCGCTCGGCCTCCGCCGGCTCGGCCGGACGCCCGGCTGACCGGGTTCCGTCCCATGATCGCCCTCCTCCTCCGCCTCTATCCCGCGCGCTGGCGGGCCCGCTACGGCGACGAGTTCCAGGCGCTGCTCGCGGAGCGACCGCTCGGACCGTTCGACGTGGCCGACGTCCTGCTCGGCGCGCTCGACGCCCACCTCCATCTCCGCGGCCTCGGCGCCGCGTCCCAACACGCCAAGGGGTTCGCCATGTCACTCCGCATCGGAGGCTACGCCGCCATCCTCGGCGGCATCCTGTGGCTGGTCGCCCTCGTCGGCAACGGGATCAACAACGGCGCCGACTCGGGCTCGTCCGTGTTGGGCGCTGCGCTCGTGACGTCGATCGTGGTGGCGACGGCCGCGACGCTCGTCGCTCTCGTCGGCCTCAGCGCGTTCCAGTCGCGCCGCCATCCTGTGCTGACCTGGACGGCGTTCGTAATCCCGGCGATCGGGGCGGTTCTCGGGTTGCTGGGGGTTGTCGCGATGGCTGTCGCCGGGGATACCGATAGCACCTTGATCGGCGGCCTGAGCGCATGGGCGATCTCGACGATCGGCATCACCGCGCTGGTCCTCGGCTCGGCGCTCTTCGCGGTCGCCACGTGGCTATCCGGCAGTCTGTCGCGCGTGGCATCAGCCCTGTTGTTCGTCGGCGCGCTCCTCTTCGTACCCGCGATGGGCGGCGTGGCCGGCGGCCTCGTTCCGCCGGTGCTCGGGTACCTCGTCCTCGTGGCCGCGATCCTCGCGTTCCCGGCCGGTTGGGTGGCGCTGGGGATCAGCGCTCTGCGCATCACCGGTCCGGCCCCCACGACCCTCGAAGGTGCGTCCCTGTGAAGCGTCTGGCTCGTCCGGCGATCGGCGCCGGCATTCTGGTCGCCCTTGTTGCCACGCCCGCGCTCGCGAGCATACCGACGGGGTGACCATCGGCGGGGAGGAGGACGTCTCGCTGCCGCTGCCGGTCTTCGACCAGAACCCACACGTCGACATCGCACCGACGACCGACCGAATCCACCGACAGCATGTACTCGTCCAACAGGGTGTGCCCGGCGAGCACAACCAGATCGCCGTCGCCGGAACCCCGGCTGCCGACGCGCTCTGCTCGGCCGGGATCGTGAACGACTGACCTCCCTCCCGTCGACGGACGCGCGCCTGCGACCGTCCGCCGCCGGGCCCAGCTCAAGACCGCCCCACCCGGAGGAACGTCCGATGGCCACGTCCCACTCCGACCTCCCCGCCGTAGCGGTCCGCGTTCTGGGCGGGGTCGGAGTCCTCGGGGGCGCCGTGCTCCTGGCCGCGTTCGTGGGTTTCCCTGCCGAGCTGAACCCGCTGCGCCCGATCTTCTGGAACCTTGGCGCGATCGCCGTTGCGGTGGCGGCGTACGGGCCCCACGCGGCTATCTCGCGGCGCCTTGCGGTGCCCGCCTCGAGACCGACCTCGCGCGCCTAGAGACGCTTCGCGAGCAGCGCGACGCGATCGTCCAGCCCCGGCGCCCGGCCTACCCGGCCACCGCGCCGTCGAGTGGCTGCGCGCCCTGGGCGAGTCCTTCCAGACCGCCGACATTCCGAAGGAGAAGGCAGACCTGATGCACGTCACCGACGAGCGGATCACGGTCGCGGACGCCGAGATCGTCGGTGTCCGGCAGACCCAGGCGGCCTACGGGCACGGATTCGCGCTGGCGCTGCGCTAAAGGCTGAAGTGGCGCGCCCGACAGGATTCGAACCTGCGACCTTCGGCTCCGGAGGCCGACGCTCTATCCACTGAGCTACAGGCGCGCGGACCCGAATGATACCGGCCCACGCTCAGATGGAGCGTCAGCCTCTGGCTCGAGGCTCTACCCGAGGCTCGATTTCAGGGGTGCGGGCCCCGTTGGCGCTCGTTCGTGGAGCAGGAAGCTCTCCCCGGAATCGCAGGGGGTCTGCGTCCCGAAGGCGCCCAGCGATCGCGCCGACCGAGCGTAGACTCCCGATGCGATGGAGGGAGCCCTTCCGGCCGAGGCGATCTCACCTGATGCCAGCCTGCGTTGGCCCGGGACCACGGCGAATGCCCTGCCAGCACCGATCTCGTCCTTTGTGGGGCGCGAGCACGATCTCATCGTCCTTGCCGGTCTCCTGGAGGCGGGACGCCTCGTCACGGTCACCGGGCCGGGCGGGAGCGGTAAGACACGGCTTGCGATCCAGTTCGCCGGCACGTGCACCGACTACGACGGCTTCACGTTTGTCGACCTGGCGTCGATCACCGACCCGCAGCAGATCGTCGGATCGATCGCGGCGGCGCTGGGGTTCCTGGACACGACAGGTGCCGATATCGGCGAACTGCTTCTCGAGGAGATGGGCCATCGACGCGTGCGCCTGATTCTCGACAACCTCGAGCAGCTCCCGGCGGCCGGATCGATCATCGCCCGGCTCCTGACGCGTTGGCCGAACTTGAGCGTTCTCGCAACGAGCCGGGCGCCGCTCCGCGTCTTGGGCGAGCGGATCTATCCCCTCGGGCCGATGGGCCTGCCGGCGCCCCGGGATCGTGCGTCGCTCGGCCATCTCGAGCGGGTGGATTCCGTGCGGCTGTTCGTCGAGCGGGCGAGATCGGTCGATCCGGCCTTCGATCTGACAGGTGACAACGCATCGGCTGTCGCCGAGATCTGCCTCCGGCTCGAGGGCATTCCGCTCGCCATCGAGCTCGCGGCAGCGCGCACACGCGTTCTCTCCCCGCCCGCACTGCTCGGTCAGCTCCAGCCGCTGTTGCCATTTCTCGCGGGTGGGCCAACCCACGTCCCGCTCCGGCAGCAGACCATCCACGCAACGATCGCGTGGAGCTTTGGTCTGCTCAACGGTGCAGAACAGCGGTTCGTCGCCGGTCTCGGTGTCTTCGTCGGCGGCTTCACGGTGGCGGCATGTGATGCGATCGCGACCGATGACGACCGAATTGGACAGGCGCACGCCGGTCTCTCAATGGTCGAGCGCCTCGTCGACCAGAGCCTGTTGAGTGTCCGGCCGGGCCCCGACGGAGAGGCGCGGTTCGGCATGCTCGAAACCATCCGTGAGTTCGCCCGCGGCAAGTTGAGCGAGGTGAACGAGCAGGTCCTCCGGGATCGTCACCTGGCATTCTTCCTGGCGCTGGCCGAGGACACGGACCGAGCGTCGCGCGGGCCCGAACAGATCCGGCGGCTCCGCGAGCTCGTTGCCGATCAGGCCAATGTGCGGGCAGCCCTCGCGTGGGCGCACGAGACAGGCGACGAGGAGTCTCTGACCCGCCTCGCGGCCGCGCTCGAGGATCGGTTCTGGTACGACGCAGGCGGGATACGCGAGGGGCTGGCCTGGCTCGATACCGCCCTGCTGGTTGCGCCTCTATCGTCGCCGACCGTGCGGGCGCGGTTGTTCGAACGCGCCGGTGTGATCGCGCGGGAGCTCGGGCTCCGAGAACGAAGCCTGGCCATGTTCGAAGCGAGCCTCACTGCCGCCACTGACGGCCTCGACGAGCTCGGGATGGCCGAGGCCATGCACAGGCTCGTCCGGGTCGCCCTCGACGACGAGGGGGTGGATTTCGACCTTGTCGCGGCCAGACTGGACGAGGCAACCGCGCTCGCGCTCCGCGCAGGGGCCATTCGGCCAATGGTCGATATTCGGGTTACCCAGGGTGAGATCGCCCGACGGCGCGGCGATCTCGCGCTTGCTCGGGCGTGCTTCGAGGACGCGATTCGCGCATCGCGTGAGGCCGAGGACGCATCGGCGATGGCCTACGCGCTGCTCCAGCTCGGATTCCTGGATCGCTTCGTCGGCGACTTCGGCGCGGCCTTGGAGTCACTCGCAGCGTCCCGGGAGCTATGCCACGAGACCGGCGACAAGGCCTTGCTCGCATGGTCGACTCTCGGGATGGCTCGAACACTCGTCCAGCTAGGTGACCTTGCGGCCGCGCGGCTGCAGCTCCGCGATGGGGTCCTTGTCGTCGACGACCTCCGGAATGCCCGGGAACGCATCCTGGCCTTGATCGATCTTTCGCGCTGGCTTGCCGCTGCAGGACGGATGCCGGCCGCAGTCGAGGGCTGGGCTGCCATGGAGCAAGGCCGACGGCGCATGTCGCCGCCCCTCGCGCGAGAGTCACTCGAACCGGCGTATGCGCGGGCAAAGAAAGCACTGGGCCCGGTCCGATTCCACCGGCACTGGGTGATCGGCGAAGCGAGGGGTCTGGAAGAGGCGCTCAATCTCGCCATGACAGCCGTCGAGTCGGTTGACCTCGCAGACCGACCGCCGTCGGCGGCCCGCTCGACCCATCAGTTCGAGCTCACCGGGCGCGAGCTCGAGGTGATCGCTCTCGTGGCTGCCGGGATGTCGGACGGCGAGATCGCGGGATCACTGGCGATCAGCAAGAAGACCGCGTCGGTGCATGTCGCCAACATCAAGGCCAAGCTCGGCGCCGGAACGCGCATCGAGATCGCGATCCGCGCGCGGCGTGCCGGCCTGGACTGACGAGCGGCGGCGCTACGTACGGGCCTGCGCGGCGTACTCCTCGACGCGATCCAGCCACTCGTCCACCAAGGCACGTTGCAGCGTGAACTGTTCGACGTCAAGCAGATGGCCGGCGCGATCCAGGACGGCGAACGTCGCGCGAGGGAAGTCGTCGAGGATCGACCACGCCTTCCTGTACCCCACGGAGCGATCCAGGCGACCCATGACGAAGAGCGCCGGTGCCGGGAAGGGTTCGACCAGGACGGATGGGTCGAAGGCGAATGGCTTGCCCGCTAGCAGCGGTTTGACGGCCGGGTCGAGCGGAGCCCAGTGCTTGAAGATGGCTCGCACCCTGTCGAGAACGTCGCGAGTCTGGACGACGAGCGTGTCCAGCATCCACTCCTCCGAGGGCTCCAAAGCGGCGACGAAGTCCGGGTCTGTGCAGATGACCTTCGTTTCGGGCAGCGGTTCGCGGTCGACAGCGCCGACCTCGAATGCCGGGATGTCGAACAGCACGCCATCGATGGACGTTGGCCGGTGATGGATCACCCCCCTTGCGAGATAGGCTCCCCAGGACGCTCCGGCCACGACGAATCGCTCACTCGGCGCGACCGCGTCCATGAACTCGAGCAGCACCTCCAGCACTTCGTCTGGCCCATAGACCCACTCCGGCATTGGAGAGGTGCCATGTCCTGGCAGATCAGGGTAAAGGCGCCTCCAGCCAGATCGAGCCTCGAAGAGTGGCTCGAACCCAGCCATGGCCATCCGCGCGTTCGAGCCCCATCCGTCCAGGTTCAGCAGGGGTCTCCCCGTGCCGACCTCTTCGTAGTGCATGGTCATGTCGCGAACTCGGCAATACATCTCAGTCGCCGACGAAGATGAAGGTGACCTCTTCGTCCCCGTTGCTGCGAGTCACGCCGGTCGCCTCGCCCCGGACACGCCGATACGCCCCGGTGCCTCCGGTGATCGCAGCGAAACGCAGCGGCTCATCGGGCTGGACGATGAGCATCTGGATCGCGATCTTGCCGTCGGGGAGGATGTACCCGCCGGTGCACAGGAGCTCCGAGCCATCGACGCCGGTCGCAGCGCAGTGGTAGCCAAACGTGCCGACCTGGTCGTTCGCGCCGTCGAACTCCAGCATGGCGCCCCCGACGAAGAGTGCGTCGCCGGGCGCAATCGCGTCGGGATCCGCCTGAGTCGTCTTGAAGCTCGTGGCTCGAGCAAGGAAGTGCAGAGTCCCGTGTGCGTCGCGACCGGCCACGACGGGCGCCTCGGCGCTCACGAGATTGCCCTGGTGGAGCGGCGAGGGAACTGACAAGCCAGCATCACGCGGCGCCTCATGCGTCCGGGGCCCTCTCGCCAGTGGGCGGCGGTGGAACCGGCCGGCCAACGGTGCCGCCGCGGCAATGTCTGCGCATCGGGCAGCGCCTCAGGGTGCTCCTCATTTCTCGCAACGCACAGCGAGGGAGCGCCTTGTCATGGCGAGACGCGGAATTCGCGCACGCGATGGGGCGTCATGGGGCATCCGGATAGAGCGTAAAACCCGACCCGTCTTGGTCCTGGGCCTACTCGCCAAGCACCACGCTCAGGCCGTCCGGCTCCGGAGGCCGACGCTCTATCCACTGAGCTACAGGCGCGCGGTTTTCGTGCTCACGAGAACGCGAAACCCTTTGACATGGCGTGTTGCGCCGAAGCGCCACGCACCGCCAGCGTCGGCCCAGATGGTACCCGCCCAGGCGACGGGGCGGGTTGGCAACGGGACTCCGCCTCAGCCGGCTGCGCGGATTGCTGACCTCTGTCTGCGCTGTCACGAACGCATTTTGAACTGCAATGCCATGTGCTCCGCCGTAGGGTGTAGACGACCAGATCGATCGTCTCGGTGAGGGAGCGGGCCGTGCAGACGGATCTCGTTGACCGGGCGCGACGTGGAGACCGCGAGGCCTTCGGCGTTCTGGCCGCGGGCGCCGTCGATCGGCTGTACGCGGTCGCTCGACTCCTCCTTCGCGATACCGACCTCGCGGAGGATGCGCTGCAGGACGCCATGATCCGCGCCTGGCGCGACCTGCCGACGCTGCGTGACGTCGAGCGCTTTGATGCCTGGCTCTATCGACTCCTGGTCCGCTCATGCACGGACATCGGCCGCCGCCGCCGGCGGTGGCATGCCGAGATCGCGATCATGCCTCGAGAGCCGGCCGAGCCCGATGCGGCAATCGGCCTCGCGGATCGTGACCAGATCGAACGTGGGCTCCGTCGCCTCAACGAAGCCCAGCGGACGATCCTCGTCCTGCATTTCTACGTCGGTCTATCGCCGACCGAGACGGCCGACGCGCTCGAGATCCCCGTCGGGACGGCGAAGTCCCGGCTGCACTATGCGATCGACTCGCTCCGTGCGGCGCTGGCCGCCGAAGAGCGAAGCTCGGTCGCCGCTGAGCCGGAGGGCCGCCTGGCATGAGCGCCACCCACGACCTCGAACGTCGGATCGCGGACTACTACGCGGCCGAGCCTTCACCTCGGGCACCCTCCTGGGTCCTGGAGCAGGTCCTTGCATCGGTCGACGCCACGCCACAGCGGCGGACCGTGTTCGGTCGGCCGGCGAGGGTCCGCATCATGCCGTCTACCTTGGCCTGGCTTGGGGTGGCTGTCGTGGCGGTCGCCGCCATCAGCCTCGTCGGGCTGGCCATCGTGCGGCAGCCGGCCGTCGGACCTGCCGCACCGGCCTCTGCGTCCCCGTCGCCCTCACCAACGCCGCGGCGGTCGCCACCGGCCGGGTACTCGCGGTTCGACTCGACGATGAACGGCATCTCGATCGACTTCCCGTCCGGCTGGAAGACGCGTGCGGCGACCGAGCCCTGGGGCGGCAGGATCGCCTTCGACGCACCCGACGTCGACGTCATCTTCGACCCGACGTTCCGGGATGACCTCTACCTCGCCGTGGTCTCGGAGCCCCTCGGCAACAAGGCGCCACGGGACTGGGTCCGCGACCACACAGGTAGCCCTCGTCTGGGGATCTGTTACTCCGGCGGATCCGGGGGGATCTACCCCGGGTTCCAGGGCAACCCTGCCTGGTTCCAGAAATGCCATGAACCGACAGGCAGGGGCGGCGACATCGTGATCTTCGCGACACCCACGCGCGGCTACGTCATCTACCTCCACGTCGCGGACGAGCCGAGCCTCCAGGCGATCTATGACGAGCAATGGTTCTCGGAACAGGGCGGGGTACTCGAAACGGTCGAGTTGCGCCCGGAGGATGCGCTCGACACGGTCAACCCCTCGGAATCGCCCTAGGCCGGGCGGCAATGAAGACGCACAGCCCTTCGATCTGGCCGCGCGTGAACGGATCCGACACCAGCTGATCCAAGGCGACCGGTCCGCCGGTCCCGACGAGCGACAACCCATCTGACACAGATCCCCACACAGCCAGTGCGGCCCGCGCGCTGCGTTGGAGGACTTCGATGAACCGCTTGGTCGTTTGTACCTCGATCGCCGTGAGCGTCCTGGCCGGCTGCACCGCAGCCGCTCCGAGCGCGGTACCCACACAGGGCACAGCCTTGTCGCCGGCACCGGCGACGGCCCAGGGTCCGTCGCAGACACCCGCGCCTGCCGCCACGGCGAGCCCGGTCTCCACGCAGGACCTGCCCAGCCCGACCGGCGCGTTCGGCGGCATCGTGCAGTACCAGCTCGACGGGGCTCCCGCCATGACGGAGATCGACGCCGTCGCCGATAACGCGAGCGTCTCCGGCTCGGCCGTCACGGCGCTCCGCGAAGGCACCCACACCGTCCGGCTGGGGTGTGCTGCCACGAAGGGCCATACATGGGTCCTCGGCGGAACGACCGAGAAGAGCACGATCCATGGCGAGCGTCCCGGCGCCTGGTCGGCGGTCATCGTCAAGGACGGCTCGCCCCAGCTGATCGCGATCTGGTTCTCCGCCGATCCCTCGGCCGGCAGCGACTGCGAGTCCTTTCTGGCGTCGTTCGATCCGGCTGAGCTCGACCCTGAGATGTTCAGTCCGGTGGAATCCGGGGTGCTGCTGCCCCCGCCTGATTCCGCGTCCTGAGCGCGAGCGAAGACCCGGCATCGGTCCCCGGAAGCTTGTCGTGCTTGCACCGCGGAGCGGGCCCGATCAGCGCCTGCCCGTCGTGACGGCATCGGGCCGGCCGGCGGTCATCAGGCGAGGCAGCGCCCGATCTGTGTCGGGCGACCCGCCGGAGCAAGCACGGGCCGAACGTCCCGCCGCGTTTGAGCCGACGAACCCTGTCGCGGCACCCGCTCGGTGCGCGAGCATCATCCCGCGGGTCGTTGAGGAGGCATGCCATGGCGTCGACACGCGACGCAGGGAGCAAGGGTCGAATGGAGCACGTCATCGAGACACTGGCCACTGCCTTGGGCAACGCGGTCGCAGCCCTCGCGAGCAGCGGGCTCCTGTTCGTCCTGTTCGCTGCGATCTGGCTCGTGTTTGCGGCCGCGATCGTGTGGAGCCAGGGGAGCCTCGACGAGACCTGGCAGCGAGTCCGCGACCTCCCGCTGCTGGTCCAGGCCGTCGCCTGGCTGCTGCTGCTGCCGGTCATGGCGGGGCTGTGGATCTGGGAGACGACCTGGCCGCTGATCATCCGGCTCGTCCTCGTCGCCGGACTTGCGGGCTGGACCCTGTTGGTCTTCCCGAAGCCATGGAAGTAGCAGCCTGAGGCAGGAGGGCGGCTCATGCCGCGTCGCGTCATCGTCGTGGCGGCCGTCCTGACGGCAGGTTATGCGCGGCTGGTCCGGCCGTGGATGCTCGATTGGGGCTCGACTCCGGCTGAGCGGAGCGAGGCGCTGCCGGGCGACGACCTCGCGCCGAACGCTGCGTACGTGACCACACGCGCCGTCACCGTCGACGCACCGATCTCCGCGGTCTGGCCGTGGCTGCTCCAGATGGGCCAGGATCGGGCAGGGTTCTATACCCACAACTGGGTCGAGCGCCTGCTCCGGTCGGGGATTCCGGACACGCACGAGCTTCGGCCAGAGTGGCAGCACCTCGAGTCCGGCGACCTGGTGCGGACCAACCGCGACATCGGCGGACGGCCCATGGGCTGGCCGGTCGAGGCAGTGGATGCGGGCCGCTCAATCGTGCTTCGCAGCCGGAACATGCCGTCCGGCAGCTACGCCTTCGTGCTGCGTCCGGCCGACGTCGGCACGCGGCTGATCGTTCGCGACCGCGCCGCCTGGCGGATTGCCGAGCTGCCCTTCGCCGCATTCGTCTACGAGCCGCTCCACGCCTACATGGAGACGGGGCTCATCCGTGGCTTGAAGGCGCGGGCAGAGGCCGCCGGGCGTCGGTAACGGAGCGCGGCGCGCGGGGCACGTGGCGGATCATTGGCGCGTGGCACGCAAACGTATGACCGCATCACCCACTGTTACGCTGTCCGCGTGGGATCGGGGAGCGACGCAAGCAGGGGCGGGAAGCCGGGCGCCGACGCGCCGTCGACCAGCGGCCAGCGCAGAGCCGTGTCCACGATGCGCGACATCGCGGCCGCAGCCAACGTCTCGCAGAGCACCGTCTCCCGCGTCCTGAACAACGCACCGACGCGCGTCCCGATCGCCGAAGAGACGCGACGGCGGGTCACGATCGCGGCGCGTGACCTCGGCTACCGGCCCAACCCGCTGGCCCGGGGGCTGCGCGGCGCCCCGACGATGCTCATCGGTGCCGTCGTCCGCGACATCACGGACCCGTTCTTCGCGGGGGCGATCGAGGCGCTGTCGCTCGAAGCCATGGCCCGCGGCTACAACGTGGTCCTGGGCCACGCCCACGGACGGGCCGACCAGGCGCTCGCACTGACCGCCGTGCTCGAGACCCGCCACTGTGATGCGATCGTCCTCCTCGGCGACATGCAGGATCAGCCCCGTCTGCTCGCGGACCTGTCGATGTCGGTCGTTCCGGTCGTGGCCCTGTGGCAAGGCTCCAGCCAGCTGGAGGTCCCGACCGTCGACGTGGACAACGTGGCGGGCGTGCGTGCGGGGCTGGACCATCTGAGCGCGCTCGGGCACACGCGGATCGCGTTCGTCAGCGGCCGGCGCCTGGGCGACATCCGCGAGCGCGAAGCGGCATTCGTCGAGTTCATGACCGACCGGTTCGGGGGCGTTCCCGGCGGCTACCTCCGCCAGGTGCCGAACTCGCCCGCGGGCGGCGAGACCGCGCTGCATGCGCTGCTCGACCTGGCCGAGCCGCCGACGGCGATCATGACCTCCACCGACACCCTTGCCGTCGGCGTGCTGCACGCGGCCTACAGCGTGGGACGGGTCGTACCGGACACGCTGTCCGTCGTGGGCTTCGACGACATCCTCCTCGCGAGCCACACGGTCCCGGCGCTCACGACCCTGCGGATGCCGACGGCCGAGATCGTGGCCGAGGGCGTCCGGCTGGCCATCGACCACGCCCGCGATGGCGCGGGCACCCGGCCGCCGGAGGTCACGGTGATCCAGCCATCGCTGATCGTCCGCCAGTCGACAGCCCCACCGCCGGAGCGCTAGCTAGGACCGTCCGGCCTCGATCGCGCCCGTCGCGAGCGGCCGGGCCCCGGCCCCGAGCCGCATCGCCTTCAGGCGCTTCATCACGTCGTTGGCACCGCGGCCGAAGTAGTCGTGCAGCGTGACGTACTCCTCGTACAACCGGTCATACGCCGCGGCGGTCGAGGGATCGGGCCGATAGGTGCGGGCGTGGGGCCGGGCCATCGCCGCGGCGGCAGCCTCGATCGTGGCGTAGCCGCCCCGGGCCTCCCCGGCCGCCACCGCGCCGTACATCGCCGAGCCGACGGCGGGCGCCTGGCTCGACGCCGCGACGTCGACCTCGCGGCCCGTGATGTCGGCCGTCAGCTGCATGAGCAGGCCGTTGCGATCGGGCAGGCCCCCGCAGGCGACGATCCGGTCCACGGCGACGCCGGCCGCGCCGAGCGACTCGACGATGCGCCGCGTGCCGAACACCGTCGACTCGAGCAGCGCGCGGTAGATGTCGGCCGGTCCGGTGGCGAGCGTCGCGCCGAGCAGCACGCCGCTCAGGTCGGTGTCGACGAGGATCGATCGGTTCCCGTTCCACCAGTCGAGGGCGACGAGGCCCGTCTCGCCGGGCCGGAACGCGGACGCCTCGCGCTCGAGGACACGGTGGACGTCGGTGCCGTCCCGGCGGGCCTGCTCGTGGAGCTCGGGCGGGACGCCGTTGCGGATGAACCAGCCGAAGATGTCGCCCACGGCGGACTGGCCGGCCTCGTAGCCGAAGAACCCCGGGATGATCCCGTCCTCGACGACGCCGCACATGCCCTCCGCCAGCGCGAGCCGGTCCCCCAGGACCATCTGGCACGTGCTCGTGCCCATGACGGCGACCATCGTCCCGGGGGCGGTCACGCCGACGGCCGGGACCGAGACGTGGGCGTCGACATTCGCGACGGCGACCGGCGTGCCGGGCAGCAATCCGGTCCAGCTGGCCGCCTGCGGAGAGAGGCCGCCCGCCATCGCACCCAGGCGGTCGATCGTGCGCGACAGCTTGTCGTCGACGATGGAGCCCAGGGCGGGATGCAGGCCCGCGAAGAAGGCCGCATCGGGAAAGCCGTCCCGCTTCGACCACAGCGCCTTGTAGCCCGCGGTGCACGCGTTGCGGGTCTCCGTGCCGGTCAGCTGCCACACGATCCAGTCGGCGCCCTCGATCAGGCGGTCGGCAGCCCGGTAGACGGCCGGCGCCTCGTCGAGGATCTGCAGGCTCTTGGCGAAGAACCATTCCGATGAGATCCGGCCGCCGTAGCGGGGAAGCCATGGCTCGCCGCGCTCGACGGCGAGGGCGTTGATCCGGTCCGCCTCGGGCTGCGCCGCGTGGTGCTTCCACAGCTTGACCCACGCGTGCGGCTCGCGACGGAGCTCGGGCACCTGGCACAGCGGCGTGCCGTCGGCCGTCGTCGGGAGCATCGTGCACGAGGTGAAGTCGATCCCGACGCCGACGACGTCCGACGGATCGATGCCCGTCGTCGCCAGGAGCTCGCGCACGGTCGCGCGCACCGTCGCCACGTAGTCCGCCGGATCCTGGAGCGCCCAGTCCGGCCCGAGTGCGACGTCATCGTCAGGCCGCGGGAGCCGGCGGTCGATCACGCCGTTGGCGTAGGCGTTGACGGCCGTCCCGAGCTCCGCGCCCGTCGCGACGTCGACGAGGACCGCCCGCCCGGATTCGGTGCCGAAGTCGATCCCGATCGCGGCCTTCAAGAGGGCACGTCCTCGTCGTGCTCGGCGGCAGGCCCGGGCCGCTGGCCGTAGTAGGCGGCGGGCCCGTGCTTGCGATCGAAATGACGGGCGAGCAGCGCGTCCGGGATGCCAGCCGCGGCGGCGTCGATGAGCAGCGTCCGCGTGGCCATCGCCGCGATGGCCTCGAGGGCGATCGCCGTTTCGACGGCAGCCGCCGGCGACGCTCCCCAGCAGAACGGGCCGTGCGAGCGGACGAGCACCGCGGGCGTGTCGTGGGCGGTGCGCCCCTCGGCGGTCAGCGTCTCGACGATGACCCGGCCCGTTTCCCACTCGTACTCGCCGTCGACCTCGTCGGTCCGCAGGGCCCGGCTCACCGGCACGGGGCCGCGCACGTGATCGGCGTGGGTCGTCCCGAGGGCGGGAATGGGGCGACCGGCCTGCGCCCATGCCGACGCCTCGCGCGAGTGGGTGTGGACGATGCCGCCGATGTCGGGCAGCTCCCGGTACAGGATCCGGTGGGTGGGCGCGTCGGTCGAGGGTCGCAGGTCGCCCTCGATGATCGCCCCGTCCTCGAGGCGGACCACCACCATGTCGTCGCCGGTGAGGCCCTCGTAGGGCACGCCGGAGGGCTTGATGACGAGCACGCCCTGGTCCCGATCGACGCCGCTGACGTTGCCGAAGGACAGGATGACGAGGCCCGACTGGCCGAGCGCGACGTTGGCGGCGGCCACGGCCGCCTTGAGGTCGGGAAGCGTCATCGCCGGTCGGCCATCCCGGGCGCTCACGGCCCCCGCTCAAGGAAGTAGAACGCCTGGTTCCAGCGGAGCTCGCGCCGGAACGCGGCGGCGCTCGTGGCCGCGTCGATGGTCACCAGCTCGACGCCCGCGATCTCCGCGAAGTCGGCGACGGCCTCGGCGGCAACGCTGGTCGTGAGGGCCGTGTGGTGGGGTCCGCCGGCCGTGAGCCAGGCCTCCGCTGCGGTGGGCAGGTCGGGCCGGGGGCGCCACACGGCGCGGGCGACCGGGAGTCTCGGCAGCGGTGCGTCGGGCTCGACGAGGTCGACCTCGTTCGCGATGAGGCGGAAGCGATCGCCCAGGTCGGCCATGCCGACGACGACGGCCGGCCCGGTGGCGGCGTCGAAGACCAGCCGCACCGGATCCGCGCGGCCGCCGATCGACAGCGGGTGGATCTCGCACGACGGTTTGGCCCCTGCGATCGATGGACAGACCTCGAGCATGTGGGCGCCCAGGACCTCGGGCACCGGATCCCCGAGGTGGTAGGTGTAGTCCTCCATGAACGACGTCCCGCCCGGGAGCCCCTCGCCCATGACCTTGAGGATGCGGACCACGGCGGCCGCCTTCCAGTCGCCTTCGGCGCCGAACCCGTAGCCGTCCGCCATCAGGCGCTGGACGCCGATCCCCGGCAGCTGCTGGAGCGCGCCCAGGTCCTCGAACGTGTCCGTGAGGGCGCCGAACCCGCCCTCGACGAGAAACGACCGCAGCCCGCCCTCGATCCGGGCCGCGGTCCGGAGCTCGTCGTGGCGTCGGCCGCCGGACCGCAGGTCCGGGTCGACGTCGTAGGCGTCCGCGTACTCGGCGACCAGCCGGTCGACCTCGGCATCGGCCACCCCGGCGACGCGGTCGGCGAGGTCTGCCACCCCGTAGCCGTTGACCGAGAAGCCGAAGCGGGCCTGCGCCTCGACCTTGTCGCCGTCCGTGACCGCGACCTCGCGCATGTTGTCGCCGAAGCGCGCGATCCTGAGGCCGTGCGCCGCGTGCCAGCCGGCGGCAGCGCGCGTCCACCATCCGAGCCGTCGCGCCACCTCTGGATCCTGCCAATGCCCGACCACCGTCTTTCGGGCCCGCCGCAGGCGCGTCTGCATGAACGCGAACTCCCGGTCGCCGTGCGCGGACTGGTGGAGGTTCATGAAGTCCATGTCGATCTCGGCCCACGGGAGATCGCGGTTGTACTGCGTGTGGAGGTGGACGAGCGGCTTGCGCAGGTCCGTGAGGCCGGCGATCCACATCTTGGCCGGCGAGAAGGTGTGCATCCAGGCGATGACCCCGACGCAGTCGGGCGCGCTGTCGGCCTCACGCAGGACCGCGGCGATCCCCTCGGGCGTCGTGACGACCGGCTTGGCAACGATCGAGACCGGGATGTCCGCGCTGTCGTCGAGGCGGGCGGCGATGGCCCGCGTGTGCTCGTCGACGCGCTCGAGGACGGACTCGCCGTAGAGGTGCTGGCTGCCCGTGACGAACCACGCCTGGAGATGTCGGAGCCCGGAGTTCACCGCTTCCACAGTTGCCCAATCGGCGGGCCGGCGGGTGGCGAGCTGCTCCCGTTCCGCGGCCATCGGCCGGACCGCAGACTATCACGTTCGAATGGGCAATCGGGTGCATACATTCGTTTGCGCCCAAACGATCGGATGGCGCTTCGAGCCGCCGATGATCGGCCTCAAACCGATGATCAGTCGCGCGGCTCGCTGACGCCGAGGGCGTCCGCCAGGCGTTTGGTCGCCGCCCACGAGCCCCGGTCCTGGTTGCACAGCACGACGGTCGTGACGCCCTCGGCCAGGTGGTGGCTGAGCATCGAGGACACGCCCGGGTCCGATCCGCCGTGGCCGATGGTGATCACCGTCCCGTCGACGACCACGAGCTCGCAGCCGTAGCCGTACTGCTCGAGGTCGTCGCGGTTCGGCCCCTGCGGGCCGGTCATCGCGCGGACCAGCGGATCGGGCAGGAGCCGGCCGGCCAGCAACCCATCGATCAGCCGTGCGAGGTCGTGGGCGGTGGTGATCATCCCGCCGTCGGGCATCCCGCTCGCGGTGATCCCGTAGATGTTCGTCTTCCAGCGGTCGGCCGGACCGTCGTCGGTCATGTACCCGACGGCGAGCCGCGGCGGATCGTCGTCGACCTGCTCGATCCCGGTGTCCGACAGGCCGCCCGGCCCGAAGACCTCGTCGGCGACGACATCCGCGTAGGGACGGGCGGTGACCGCCTCGATCACCAGGCCGACGAGGATGAAGTTGGCGTCGCAGTAGCGGTACTCGGCACCCGGAGCCGCCCGAGCCGGCAGGTCGGCGAACAGCGGCAGCACGTCGGCCGGGCGCCGCGCGTGGTAGGTGGGGATCCGGTCCCAGCACGACATCCAGGAGGTCCAGGTCGTGTCGTCGTCGTCGTGGTAGTTGGCCAGCCCCGACGTGTGCGACAGCAGGTGATGCAGGGTGTGCTCGCCGGTCAGCGCGGCCGGGCGAAGGTCCTCGGGCAGGACGTCGACCACCGGCTGGTCGAGCCGCAGCAGGCCCCGGTCGACGAGGCGCAGGGCCGTGATGGCCGTCGGCATCTTCGTGATCGACGCGACGGCGAACCGGCTGTCGAGGGTCACGGGGACGCCGAGGCCGCGATGGGCGAGGCCCCCGGCATATTCGAAGATCGGGGCGCCGCCGCGCCAGGCGAGGGCGACGCCGCTGAAGGCGTGCTGCTGCGTCTGCTGGTCGAACCAGGCGTGGAGCTCGGCGTCGTTCATCGGGCGATTGTGCCGTCCGGGGTCGGTAGGATGCGGGCATGAACGGTGCCCGGGCACTCACCTTGGTGCGGGCCGGGTCCGCCCTGCTCGTGATCGTGGCGATCGTCGTCCAGGCGGTCGTGCTCGCCCAGGCCGGCCGGTTCGACGCAACCCGGTTCTTCGCCTTCTTCACGATCCAGAGCAACCTGATCGGCGTGGCCGCGTTCGCGTGGCTGGTCGCCAACCGGGACCGTCCGCGATCCCGCGCCCTCGAGCTGCTCCGCGGCGCCGCGGCCGTCTACCTGACGGTCACCTTCGCGGTCGTGATCCTGCTGCTCTCCGACGTCGACGTGCAGCTGCAGGTGAACTGGGCGGAGTTCACCCTGCACAAGCTGTTCCCCGTCGTCGTCGTCATCGACTGGCTCGCCGACCCGCCGCGGGTCCGTCTCACCCTTCGCGACGCGCTCGTGTGGCTGGTGTACCCGATCGCGTGGACGGCCGTCACGCTGGTCCGCGGCGCGGTCGATGGCTGGTATCCGTATCCGTTCCTCGACCCCGCGAACGGTGGCTGGGCGAGCGTCGCCGTGACGATCGTCGCCATCACGGCGGGTTTCCTGCTCCTGTCGGCCGCGATGGTGACACTCGGCGAGTGGCGAGCGGGCGCGATGCAACGAAGATCGACAGCATGACTGGAGACACCATGGGCACCCGGATCGTCGACCTCAGTCATCCGATCGAGGCCGGCATGGTCACCTACCCGGGCCTGCCGGTGCCGGAGATCCACGCGGTCCTCGACCGCGCGACGAGCGCCGGACGATACGCGCCGGGCGTGACCTTCCAGATCGACCTCATCACCCTGTGTGGCAACACGGGCACGTACATGGACAGCCCGTTCCATCGCTGGGAGGATGGCGCCGATCTGGCCGGCCTGCCGCTGGAGCGCCTGGTCGACCTGCCGGCCGTCCGCATCGACGCCACCTCGAGCGGTACCGTCGCGGTCGACGCCGCGGCGCTTCGTGGCCACGAGCTCGCCGGCCGGGCGGTCCTCGTGCACACCGGGTTCGACCGGTTCTGGCGAACCGACGCCTACCTGCACGACAACCCGTTCCTGACTCGCGACGCCGTCGAGCTCCTGGTCGACGCGGGTGCCGCCCTGGTCGGCATCGACTCGCTCAACATCGACTCGACCGCCGACCCCGAGCGACCCGCCCATTCCCTCCTGCTGCGGGCCGGTATCCCGATCGTCGAGCACATGACGAACCTTGGCGCAGTGCCGGTCGACGGGGCGAGGTTCACGGCGATCCCGGCGCCCGTGCACGGGACCGGTACGTTCCCGGTGCGCGCGATCGCAGTGGTGCCGGGAGGCGCCGGCTAGGGCGACGAACGTCGGGCGGCGGCGGTACGGATGGCGCTTGTGAGGGCCCTGGGCGGCTGGTAGGTTCGCGGCCCCATGCACAGCACGCGCAGATCCCGGCTCGCGCTCCTCGTGATCCCTTGGCTGATCGCCGCCGCGTACCCGGCGAGTGTCGTGGCGGGATCGGGCCGGTTCGTCGACGACGACCACTCCCGGTTCGAATCGTCGATTGAGGCCATGGCGGCGGCCGGGATCATGAAGCCGTGCAACCCGCCGCGGAACGACCGGTTCTGCCCCAAGGGGGATGTCAGCCGGGGCGAGATGGCGGTGTTCCTCGCACGGGCGTTCAAGCTCTCGGCCACGAGCGGCGTCCGATTCAAGGACGTTCCCCGGGGAACGGCGCAGGCCAAGGCGATCGACAGGGTGGTGACGGCCGGCATCGCCTCGGGGTGCGGGTCGAAGCGATTCTGCCCCAAGGGATCGGTGACCAGGGCGCGGATGGCCGGCTACCTCGCCAAGGCGCTCAAGCTGACGGCGACCGGGGCGAACCCATACAGCGACGTCCATCGCAGCACCGCGTTCGCCACATCGATCAACCGGCTGGCGAAGGCCGGTGTCGCCATCGGATGCGGCGGCGGCCTGTACTGTCCGAACCGGGACATCTCGCGGGCGGAGACGGCCGGCTTCCTCCAGCGCGCCCTGACGATGACCCGGGTGACCGCCGCGCAACCGACGCCGGGCAATCCCGACGGGTCGGCCACCGTCCCGCCGGGCGCCGGCGCGGCCGACGCGTCCGTGCCCGACCACGTCATCGGCAACGGCACGCCGGCCAGCTGCACGTCGCAGGCCGTGGTCGGCGCGGTCGCCAAGGGCGGCGTCATCACCTTCGACTGCGGGCCCAGCCCGGTCACGATCTGGATGAGCGCCACCGCCAAGGTGTTCAACGACAAGCCCGACCTCGTGATCGACGGCGGCGGCCGGGTCACGCTCGACGGCCTCGGCGCGCGACGCATCCTGTACCTCAATACCTGCGACCCGGCGCAGGTCTGGACCACGGACCACTGCCAGAACCAGGCTCATCCGACGCTCACCGTCCAGAACATCGCGTTCGCCAACGGTCGCTCGAGCGGCACCGAGACGATGGACGGTGGCGGCGCGATCTTCGTCCGCGGCGGCCGGTTCCGGGCCGTGAACACCGGCTTCTACGGCAACCGTTGCTCCTCCACCGGCCCCGACGTCGGCGGGGCGTCGATCCAGGTGTTCTCGCAGTTCAACGGCCTCCCGGTCTACGTCGTCAACAGCACCTTCGGTGGCTCGGGCGCGCGCCGCAACGCGTGCTCCAACGCCGGCGGGATCTCGAGCATCGGCGTGTCGTGGACCATCCTCAACAGCGTGTTCACCAACAACCGCGCCGTCGGCACGGGCGCCAACCCGCCCAAGCCGGGCACACCGGGCGGCGGCAACGGCGGTGCCATCTACAACGACGGCAACGAGATGACGCTGGATATCGAGGGCACCCGGATCGAAGGCAACTGGTCCAACGGCGAGGGCGGCAGCGGCATCTTCTTCGTCAGCAACAACCGGACGGGGTCGGTGGTGATCAAGGACTCGATCCTGCGCAACAACGACGGCGACGGGTTCCAGACGTACCCGGGGATCTTCTTCCTGGGCGACTCGATCACGTTCACCAACTCGACGGTCGAGTAGGCCATCGCCCCCCGGCGCCGTTGGGATCAGGCGCCGGGCACCAGCGCGAGCAGGTTGCCCGAGCAGACCGCGACGAAGCCGATGGCCACGATGCAGCTGACGGCGACGCACGGGCCGGTGGCCGCCGGGATCGCGTCCGCAGCGCGACCCGCCCATTGACGATCGAACCCGGGCGGTTCAAGGCTGGCGGGCCACCCCGCCGCGATCGGCCGCCAGCGCCTCGAACGGCTCGAGCGCTCCCGGGTCCGCCAAGGCATCCTTCGACGCGACCTGCTCGGCGGGCAGGCCGAGCAGGATCCGCTTCACCGGGACCTCCAGCTTCTTGCCCGACAGCGTTCGCGGGATCGCCGGGACGGCGATGACCTCGTCGGGCACGTGGCGCGGCGAGAGGCCCTGCCGCAGGGCCGAGCGGATGCTCGACCGCAGGTCCTCGTTCAGGGAGACCCCGGGTCGCGTCACCAGGAACAGCAGCAGCTCGCCCGCGCCGCCACCGGGATCCTCGAGGTGGACGACGAGGCTGTCCGCCACCTGCGGCAGTCCCTCCACCACCGCGTACAGCTCGGCCGTCCCGATGCGCACGCCGCCGCGGTTGAGCGTGGCGTCGCTGCGTCCGGTGATGACGCACGAACCGCGCTCCGTGATGGTCAGCCAGTCGCCGTGGCGCCACACGCCGGGCCACGGCTCGAAGTAGGCGGCGCGCATCCGTGAGCCGTCACGGTCGCCCCACAGCCCCACCGGCATCGAGGGCATCGGGGCCGTGATCACGAGCTCGCCCTGTTCGCCGATGCGCGGCCTGCCCTCGAGATCGAACGCCTCGACCCGAGCCCCGAGCATCCGGCAGCTGATCTCGCCGGCCCACACGGGGACCAGCGGGGACGGGCCCAGGAAGCCGGTGCACAGGTCCGTACCGCCGCTGAGCGATCCGAGCGGGATCGCGCCGGACACATGCTCCGCGACCCAGCGGAAGCCGGCCGCGGGCAGCGGCGCCCCAGTCGAACCCACGCCGCGCAGCGCCGACAGGTCGTGGTCCCGTGCCGGCGCCAACCCCGCGGCACGGCACGCCATCAGGAACGGAGCGCTGACGCCGAGATAGCTCGCGCGCGACTCCGCGGCCAGGCGCCACAGCGTGGACAGGTCGGGCCAGGCGGGATCGCCGTCGAACAGGACGAGCCCGGCGCCGACGGCGAGGCCGGAGACCAGGTAGTTCCACATCATCCAGCCGGTCGTCGTGAACCAGCAGAACCGGTCCAGTGGCCCGAGGTCCGTGTGCAGCGCGAGGGCCTTGAGGTGCTCGAGCAGGATGCCGCCGTGGCCGTGCACGATCGGCTTCGGCAGACCCGTGGTGCCCGAGGAGAACAGCACGTACAGCGGGTGGTCGAACGGGACGGGGTCGACGGCGAGCACCCCGGGCTCGGCGAGCAGCGAGGACCATGAGACCGCGCCGGGCATGACGCCGAGCGCCTCGGGCTCGGAACGGAGATAGGGCACGGCGACGGTGGCCCGGAGGCTCGGCAGCGCCGCGCGGATGTCGGCCACCGCGCCCGACCGATCGACCACCTTGTCGCCGTAGCGGTAGCCGTCGATCGCCAGCAGCACGGCGGGCTCGATCTGCGCGAACCGGTCGACGACGGCCCGGGTCCCGAACTCCGGCGCGCACGACGACCAGGTGGCTCCGAGCGACGCCGTCGCCATGAGCGCGATGACGGCCTCGGGGATGTTGGGCACGAAGGCGGCCACCCGGTCGCCGCGCCGGACGCCGAGCCGGACCAGGCCGGCCCGGCAACGGCCGACCGCATCCCTGAGCTGGGCCGCCGTCAGGTCCTGCGGATCCCGCGTCTGCGATCGCGCGATGACGACGACGTCGCCGGCCGACCGACCCGGCAGCGCGAGCGCGTGCTCCGCGTAGTTGAGCGTCGCGCCCGGGAACCAGCGGGCGCCGGGCATGCGTGCGTCCGCGAGGGCCGGCCCGGCGGGTGTCGCCGACCGGACCCCGAGGTGGTCCCATATCGACTGCCAGAACGCACCCGGCTCGTCGACCGACCACCGCCAGGCGTCGTCGTACGTCGCGAGGTCGATCCCGCGCTCGGCCCCCAGCCAAGTGAGGTATCGGCCCATCCTCGACCCTTCGCGCGCGTCGGGCGCCGGGTTCCAGAGGATTTCGGGCGCGGCGTCGGTCACGCCACGATCATGCCTCGTCCCTGGATCGCAGCGCCGCCCAGACGCGGGGTGCCGTCATCGGCAGCTCACGCAGGCGCACATGCGTCGCGGCCGCGATGGCGTTGGCGACGGCGGCGGGGCCGGCGAGGATCGGGGCTTCGCCGATCCCCTTCGCCCCGAACGGACCCTCCGGAGCGGGGAGCTCGACGATCATCGTCTCGATCGGTGGGAGCATCGATGCCCTCGGGACGGCGTAGTCGAGGAAGGTCCCCGTGAGCAGCTGTCCCTGGTCGTCGTGCACGAGCTCCTCCCACAGCGCCCGGCCGATCGACTGGACAGCGCCTCCCCTCATCTGGCCCTCGACAAGGTCGGGATTGAGCGCCCGCCCCACGTCCTGCACGACGACATAGCTGAGCACCTCGACCGTACCGGTCTCCTCGTCGACTCGGACGTGGGCGAGGTGTCCGACCGTCGACGGCGCGAGGACCGAATGGGCGATCGCAGCATGGCCTTCGACCGGGGGCCACGGTGCATCGAACGACTCGCTGAGCTGCCGAGCGAGGTCAACGACGGGTCGCCCGGCGTCCGGCGATCCCCGCGGCTGCACGACTCCGTCGACGATCTCCAGGTCTTCGGGGGCGATCTCGAGCTGCGTTGCGGCGACGGCGAGGAGCCGCTCGCGTGCTTCGGCCGCCGCCTGCTGGACAGCCCGCCCCGATGAATAGGTGATCGCACTCGCGTTCGTGGGCGGCGACTGGGGTGCCGTGCTGGTATCGGCGGTGACCACCGTCACGTCCTCAACAGCGATGCCGAACGCCTCGGCTGCGATGACGGCGAACCCGCTGGCGGTACCGCTGATGTCGACGGCGCCGGTGATGACGGTCAGCGAGCCGTCGGGCTCGAGCCGGCACGACGCGGCGGCCGGTTGCATGGACCCGGCCCACACCCCGATCGCGAGCCCGATTCCCTCGCCTCGCGGAAGGTGCCTCCGCTTGGCCCACTCCGGGTGATCCCTCAGTCTGTCGAGGCATGCCCCGGCGCCGATCGGCGGCCAAGCCACGCCGTTGGCCTGGAGATCGCCCTCCCCGACGAGGTTCGCCGAGCGGAAATCGATCGGATCGATCCCGAGGCGCTCGGCCAGTTCGTCGATCAGCGACTCGAGCGCGAACACGCCCTGGGGGCCCGACGGGCCGCGATAGTTGCCCGCGCCGAACCTGTTCGTCCGGACCCCCAACGCCTCGACGTCGAAGGCCGCCCAGCGATACGGGCCGGTGATGAGCCTCGGGGCGAACCACTGCCACGAGTCATCGGGATACGCCCCACCGTCATAGGTGATCCGCGCCTCGAGCGCCTCGAGTCGACCGGTCTTGTCAGCGCCAATTCGGGCGTCAATGACCATGCCCTGCGACGGGTTGCCCGCCGCAATGTCATCTCGCCGGTCGAGCACCAGCCTGATCGGTGCGCGGAGGCGGATTGCCGCACAGACGACGAGCGGCTCGATGACCACCTGCTTCCCGCCGAACGCGCCGCCGATGGGCAATGCCGAGACGCGGACGCGCGACGAGGGCAGGCCGACCAGCTTCGCCAGCTCATTGCGGGCGAAGAACAGGCCCTGCACCGACGCCGTCACGGCCAGCGTGCCATCAGCCTCGAGGGTTGCCGTCGCCACCTGAGGCTCGATCGCCGCCTGGTAGGCCCAGCCCACGCGGAACCGGCCCTCGACGATCGCCGCGCAGCGCTCGAATGCGGCCCGCACGTCGCCTCGGCGCTCGTGCAGGCGATCGAAGACGTTGCCCTCGATTGGATCGGCGTCGCCGGCGGAAGGAGTGACACGAGCCAACGGTGCGCCCGGCTCCGATGCGGCCAGCACGTCGATGACCGGCTCGAGCGACTCCAGGTCGACCTCGACCACCGCCACCGCATCCGCCGCAGCGGCTTCGGTCTCGGCGACGACGAGCGCCACGGGCTGTCCGACGAAGACGACCTCACCGCGCGCGAGCGGCTCGAACCTGCGCTCCGGTCCGTGCCAGGTCGTGTGCAGGTCCGCCGCTGTGAGCACGGCCACGACGCCCGGGATTGCGAGGGCGCGCCGCGCGTCGACCCCGCGGATCATCGCGTGCGCGTAGTGGCTCGGGACGATGCGCGCGTGGAGGAGGCCGGGCAGGCCCAGGTCGCCACCGTACCGGGTCGCGCCGATCACCTTGTCGCGGGTGTCGATGCGCGGCCGCCGTACCCCGACGTATCGCGTCGATTCGGCCATGACGGGGGCCTCCTCGACGCGGAGTCTACTGCCCGAGCGGCAGACAAACTACGAGGCGGCCCCGTGAGGAGCCGCCTCGTTGCTGTCCCGGTGAAGGTGTCCACCCTGCGGCGGACCTTCTGCCACGCTTCAGGATCATCTATCGCGTCGGCTTAACCGACTACCCTAACCCAACCTACCCATGATCCTGATGCTGGGGCAGCGCTTGCTGACTGGCAGCAACGTCATCCTAGCGAGCGGGTCGGGATTGGGAAAGGTCCGGAACCCGTCGCTTGGGTGAATAACTCTTAACGATTGTGTGTCAGTTGCGGGCTGTCAGGCCTCGTCGCTGATCGTCACGGTCTTGATCGCGACCGGCGAATCGGGCAGGTCGCGGCCGTTGCGGGGCGCCGTCGCGATCTGGTCCACGACCTCCATCCCCTTGGTCACCTGGCCGAAGATCGTGTAGCTCTTGGGCAGCTTCCCGGTCAGGTCCTGGTGACAGATGAAGAACTGCGAGCCGTTGGTGTTCGGCCCCGAGTTCGCCATCGCGAGGGTCCCGCGGTAGTAGTCGCCGGTGATCGGCTCGTCGGCGAACTTGTAGCCGGGGCCGCCCGTGCCCACGCGGCCGGCGTTGAGCGACGACTTCTTGCCGTGCTCTCCGTCCCCGCCCTGGATGACGAAGCCCGGGATGACCCGGTGGAAGATCACGTCGTCGTAGAAGCCCTTGTTGGCGAGGTCCACGAAGTTCTGGGTGGCCTGCGGGGCGCCGTCGGTGAACAGGTCGACGTCGATGTCGCCGATCTCGGTGGCGATGACAGCCTTGGTCATGCTGGGACTCCTTCGTGCGCTGGTCGTCGTCTGATCAGGGGTTGGCGACCGTCGCCGTCGTGATGGCGACCGGGTTCGCCGGCAGCTCCTTGCCGCCCGAGGCGACGAAGATCTGGTCGGCGACGTCCATCCCCGAGGTCACCTCGCCGATGATCTGGTACGTGTTGGCGGCGGACAGCGGGCCGGCCGCCTGGTCGTCGAGGACGATGAAGAACTGCGACCCGACCGAATCGGGCGCCGCCGTCCGAGCCATCGCCACGGTCCCACGATGGTAGGGCGTGGTCACCGGCTCGTCCTTGATGGTGTAGCCGGGTCCGCCGGTGCCCGTCCCGGTCGGGTCGCCGCCCTGGATCACGAACGGCGTGCCGTCCTGGAGCGCCGCGGTCCGGTGGAAGACGGTGCCGTCGTAGTAGCCGCACTCGGAGAGCGCGACGAAGTTGCCGGCCGCGATCGGGGACAGGGCGCCCTTGATGCCGATCACGATGTCGCCCTTCTCCGTGGCCAGAGTGACCGTCCGGGTCTGGTCGGCGCCGAGCGGCGCCGGCTGGGTGGTCGGGCAGGTCGCGGCCGCGGCAGAGGCGCTCGGCGCTGCGCTCGGCGAGGCGGCCCCGCCGCCGGAGCAGGCCGCCAGGAGCAGGGCCAGGGTCGCGATGGCGAGGGACAGACGGGGGATCATGCGGCGGCCTCCAGGGCTCGGGGGAAGTCGATGGCTCCGGACAGCAGCGCCTGCCCGAGGATCACGCCGGTCACGCCGGCATCGCGGAGACGGCGGACGCCGTCGAGGTCGGTGATGCCGCCGGCGACGACGATATCGGCGTCGTGGCGACGCACGAGCGTGGCGAGCAGGTCGGGGTCAGGGGTCTGGCCGCCGTGGCTGAGCACCAGCCGATGGACGCCGCGGGCCACGAGCTCCTCGACCAGTGCGTCGAGCGTCGGCGCGCTGCCGCGCCGCCATGGAAACGCGGCCAGCCGGTCCGGTCGCGGGTCGAGGCCGACCGCCAGCCAGTCGCCGGCGACGGCCAGGCAGCCCGCGAGGGCCTCCGGCCGTTCGGCGATCGCGACGGACAGGACCACCCTCGTCGCGCCGGCGGCGAACGCCAGCCGCACGTGGTCCGGCTCCTCCAGCCCGCCGGCGACCTGCAGCGGCACCGCGACCCGCGCCGCGACCGCGCCCACGGCCTCCAAGTTCGCGGGAGCCGCGCGCTGCGCGCCGTCGAAGTCGACGAGGTGCAGGATCCTGGCCCCCTGCGCGACGAACTGCTCGGCGATGCGGTCGGGGCGATCGGTGGGCACGCCGACACCGGCCGATGCGCCGGGCCAGTACACGACCCGCGATCGGCCCGCCTCGACGTCGATCGCCGGAATCACGTCCACCGTCGTCAGGCCTCGGCCCGCAGCAGGCGGCGGTGGAAGCTGATCGGCAGCGAGCCGTTGCGGAGCAGCGTGTCGTGGAACGCCTTGAGCGAGAAGTCCGCGCCGCGCCGCCGCCGCTCGTCCTCGCGCAGGCCGAGGATCAGCACCTTGCCCAGCAGGTAGCTCAGCTGGTAGCCGGGCGTGTAGGTGTAGCGGCGGACCTCGGCGCGGGCGTTCGCGACCTCGAACCCGGTGTGCTCGACCATGAACTCGGTCGCCTCGTCGGGGGTGAGCTCGCCCCGGTGCATCCGGACGTCGAGGATGATCCGGCACGCCCGCCACACGGCGTCGGTGTACATGCTCACGCGGAACGCCGGCCCGTCGTCGAAGCCCTCCTCGCGCATCATCTGCTCGGAGTACATGCCCCAGCCCTCGACGAACTCGGGGGCCTCGATGAGCATCCGGGTCATCGACGGGTGATGCGAGGCCACCGCCAGCTGCAGGTGGTGGCCTGGGTACGCCTCGTGGATGCTGGTGTTGGAGATCGCGCCCCAGTAGTGCTCGCGCATGAAGTTCGGGTCGTCGTCCACCGCCGGGGTGACCACGTAGATGCCGCGCTGGTCGGCGTCGAAGCGCGCAGGCGCGAAGTACGCGGCGAACGGCATCACCGAGCGCAGGTACTCGGGTGTCTCGATGACCTCGATCCGCTCGTCGTCGGGGATCGTGGCCAGGTCGTGCTCGATCAGGTAGGCCCGGGCCCGGGCCATGACGTCGCGATACCCGGTCAGGGCGGCCTCGAACGAGGCCGGCTGGTCGCTCTTGAGCCGGTCGATGACGGTCGGCAGGTCGGCGTCCGGGTCGAGCTCTCGGGCGGCGGTGCGCCGGGCGGCAAGATTGGTGGCCAGCTGGTCGTAGCCGATCTGGAGGATGGCCTCGGCGTCGAGGTCCTCGAATGCCCGCAGCCTGACCAGCTCGTCGTACAGCTCCGCGCCCAGCGGCCAGTCGTCGGTCGCATCGGCCATCGTCTCGGTCACCCAGCCGGCGTAGGACTCCAGGGCCGCGCTCGCGACGGCGATGGCTCGATCGAGGTGCGCGAGCTGGGCGCCCCCGATGACGCCGTCGGCCGCCACCCGAACCTCGGCGAACAGCGACGGCAGGTCCTTCGTGTAGCGCGCCTCCGTCCGCTGCCAGATCCCGACCTGGCGTCCCACCGCGCGCGTCTTCGCCTGCTCCAGGAACGCCGGTGCGGCCTCGAGCCGGTCCGCGATCCGATCGAGCCGCTCCGCGAGTGGCGCGGCGCCCCGGGCGAAGATGAGGAACACGGCGTCGCCCAGCTCGCCGGCCGCCGTCGAGCGGCGCTCCCAGCGGCGCACCGCGTCGGTCTCGAACAGGTTCAGGCGGACGTTGTGGAGCTCCAGGTCGCGCTCGAAGCGTGCCTCCCCCGACAGGCCCGCGTCGTCGAGCGCCTCGACGGCCGACGCGTGGGCGCGCTCGGCGGCGATCTCCTCGAGGATCTTGTCGCGGCTGCCATCGCCGAGGCGGTGGTCCTCGGTGTGGATGCCGAGGTAAGAGGCGACGGCCGGGTTGTCGGTCAGGATGCGCCGGACGCGGGTCTCGACGAGGTCGTACAGCCGCTCGTCCAACGGCCCGGCGTCGGCGGCCGGTGCGGGTCGCGGGAGCTCGACCCCCGGGAGTTGCTCGATCATCGTTCCTCCGGCGTCCGCTGGCTGCGGGCGCCAATCGATGTTGCCGGTCGCGGGCCTCCGGCGCGCCGGGTGGCCGCTGCCGGCAGGGTCAGGCGGCGGTTGTCGCGGGGTCACCTGCGGGCTGTGGGGATGTGTCGCGCAGGGCCGCGTCGACCGCGTCGATCGTGCGCTCGATGTCGTCCGCCGTGATGCCGTAGTGGGTCACGGCGCGGACCTGCCCGTGGGGGTAGGCGACCATCAGCACGCCGCGGGCCTCGAGCGCGGCCAGGAAGGCGGCCCGGTCGCGATCGACCCGGAACAGGACGAAGTCGGTGACGACCCGGCCCGGATCGAGCGGCCCATCGCCGGGCTGCGCGATGTCGCCGGGCGACAGGATGCCCTCGAGCGCGGCGAGCCCCTCGGCCAGGCGCCGGGCGTTCGCGTGGTCCTCGGCGAGCCGGCTGATCATGCCCGCGTCGCCGTCCCGGAGGGCGATCAGGCCCGGGGCCGCGAGCACGCCGACCTGGCGCAGGCCGCCGCCGAGCAGCTTGCGGGCACGCCGTGCGCGCGCGATGAACGGCCCGTTGCCCACGACCATCGATCCGACGGGTGCGGACAGGCCCTTCGACAGGCAGAACGTGACGCTGTCGGCGGGGGCCGCGAGCTCGGCCGGCGTGACCCCGAGGGCGACCACGGCGTTGAAGAAGCGGGCGCCGTCAATGTGCAGGGGCACGCCGCGCTCGTGGGCGAGGGCCGAGACCGTCCGCAGGTAGTCGACCGGGAGCGGCTGGCCGCCCGAGTGGGCGTGGGTGTTCTCGAGCGCGATGAGCCCGGTGATCGGCTCGTGGAGGTCCGACGGATCCCGGAACGCGTCGATGATCGCGGCCGGATCAATGGTGCCGTCCGGGTTCTCGGGCAGCGGACGAACCGTCGCCCCGACCACGACCGCGTGACCGCCGGCCTCGTCGAGGACCGTGTGGGACGACGCCCCGGCGATCGCCTCGTAGCCGCGCGGGAGGTGCGCCATCAACGACACGAGGTTGCCCTGCGTCCCGCTCGTGACGAACAGTCCCGCATCCTTGCCCAGCAGCTCGGCGGCTCGCGCCTCGAGCGCGTTGACCGTCGGGTCGTCCCCGAACACGTCGTCGCCGAGCTCGGCCGTGGCCATCGCCCGTCGCATCTCGTCGGTCGGGTGGGTGACCGTGTCGGAGCGGAGATCGATCTGCGTCATCGCCGGGCGAGCATAGCGCGGGTGCGGAGATCAGCCCGGGCTGCGGCGCCGGGCGGCAGCCCGCACGGGGCCTCGTCCGCCATCCGCGACCCCGTCGTCGGGCGGCGCCTGCACCGCATCCGGCGACGCGGCGGGAGCCTGAGCCGGCGCCGCGCCCGGACCCGCATCAGGCGTCGCCAGGCCGAGCCCGCCCGCCTGCTGCACCGTCAGGAGCTCGGACACGAGGTCGCTGCCGCCGAGCGAGACGACCGCCCGCGAGTTGCCGGCCAGCTGCTGCGCGACCTTGAGTCGCTGGGTCTCGAGGTCGTAGCGGGCCGCGGTCGGATAGGCGGTCAGGCGCTCCTCGAGCTTCTTGAACCGCAGCGCCTCGGCGAGCGACTCCAGCTCGAGGGCTTTGCGGCGAGAATCCTGGTCGAGTGCGATCAAATTCGCCCGATCGTTCAGCCGGCGCTCCTCGAGCGCGTAGTTCTCCTTCTCCTCCGCGAGCTGGATGGTGGCCAGGCGGCGGGCCTCGAGCGACGCCGTGAGTGCGTCGGGCAGGAGCACGCGCGTGAAGGCGACGTTCCGCACGTCGACGCCGTACGCGGCCAGCTTCGCGTCGATCGCGGCCCGGAGCAGATCGGCCTCCGCATGACCGAGATCCAGGGCCGACAGCGCCTCCATGCGTCGGATGAGCAGCCGCACGGCCTCCTGGGACGTCGCGTGGATGAACTCGTCGAGGTCGCTGGTCGTGATCGAGTAGGCGAGCTTGACCGGGTCCTCGATGCCCAGCGTGAGCACCATGTCGACATTGACGTTGACGCCGTCGACCGACCGGACGGCCGCCACGGGGACGTCGAACGCGAGCTCCCGCGTCGTCACGAGGTGGGTCAGGGCGAGGAACGGACTCACCCGGTGGACGCCGGCCTCCAGCACCGCCTGGTGGCGGTTCGCCCGCGCCGCCAGGCCGACGCTGCCCGGCGGGACCCGGATGAACAGGCGCGACGCCAGGCCGACGAAGACGGCGATGACCGCGACCACGATGATGACCGCCCGCAGGGCGGCCGCGAGTGGCAGGAACAGCCCGGACGCCGTCAGCCCGATGGCGACCAGGATCCAGATGGGGTTGATCGGCGCCTGGCGCTGGACGCGGACGACCACCGGGACCCGGCCCTGGGCGTCGGCGATCTCGATGGCGTTCGACGCCTCGATCGGTCCGGCGGTCACCTCGGCGATCTGGACGTAGGCCGGACCCATGACGGTGGGATCCGTCCCCTGGCCAGCCTGCGCCGGGTCGTCGGTCATGTCGCGGGGCTCCTCTCAGTGACAGGTCCATTGGCCGGGCCAGGCGACGCGATCGGACGAGGCGCACTGATCGGCGGCGGCTGGGCGGTTCGGTAGACCGACGGGACGCGCGCCGCTCTCGATGACATGTCGATCGGGGCGGACTCGCCGGGCAGCACGTTCGCGGGCTTCGGCGGATCGCCCAGGCGACCGGCGACGTAGCGGGTCACGTCACGCAGGATCGCGACCACCGGCGCGGCGGCGAACAACCACAGGCCGCCGAACTGGCTGAGCACCACGATCGCCGGGATCAACAGGCCCGGATGCACGTCGAGCACGCCCCGCGAGACACGGGTGGTGACGAGGTCGCTGGCGATCCGGCACGCGACGACGTAGACCACGAGGACCGTCAGCGCGGGGATCGGGCCGCCGATCGCCAGCACGAGCAGGATCGGGAAGAAGCCGAGGAAGTAGCCCAGCGCCGGGATCAGCTGCAGCACGCCGAGCAGCGTGGCGGCCGTGACCGCGTAGCGGAACTCCGCGATGCCCAGGTAGGCGGCCACGGTCAGCCCGGCCCAGATCAGGAAGCCGGACACGATGGCCAGCAGGACCTGGATGCGCAGGAACGTCCCGAACGCCCGGTCGACGATCCGGGTCAGGCCGATGACGTCGCCGCGCACGGCGGGTGCCAGGAGCCCGACGGCGTTGCGCTTGATCGCGCGCTCGTCGGCCACGAGGGTGAGGACCCAGGCCGGGATCACGAGCAGGCCGAGCAGGAAGCTGAGCGTGCCGGCGATGCCCAGGATCTGGTCCGTCACGAACGCGCCGGCGTTGTCGACCAGGCCGTTGATCGCCGCCTGCAGGTTCGCGGCCACGTCGGTCGCCACGGCGAGGACGATGCCCCGCAGCGGCTCGTCAAGCTGCCCGATCTGCGCCTCCAGCCCACCCAGCGAGGCCTTGACCTCCGCGGCCGTTGGCAGGGAGATCGCGACGGCGACGAGGCCGCGCACGATGGGCGGCACCACGAGCGCCAGGACCCCAAGCAGGATGGCAACGGCCACGAGCTCCGCGAGCACGGCCGCCAGCACCCGCGGCATGAACCGGTCGAGGCGGTTGGCGAGGGGCAGGACGGCGTAGGCGATGATCGCCCCGACGACGAACGGGGCGAGCGCCGGCCAGGAGGCGACGGCCAGGTACAGCATGAGCCCCGTGACTGCGGCGGCGAGCCCGCCGCGACCGATCGCCTCCGGCGTCACCGTCTCCAGGCGGTCGCGGAATGCCGCCCAGCGCACGGTCGCGCGCGCGCGCGCCTCCGGTCGTGCCGAAAGGGTCATGCGGCGGGGCGCCCGGCCGGGCGCCGGCGCGGTGCAGCGGCGTGGCGGATGCCGCTCGACGTGGTCATGTGGGTCTCCCAGGGTCGCGATCCGGCTGGCGGAGCGGCGCGACCGCTGCCCGAGTATAGAACCGAGGCCAGACACGCCATCGCGCGGCTGGCAACACGCCCCGGAGCGGCGTCGCCGGTGTCCACGGAGGGGGCTCGAGGCGCCTCTCCGATCGCTGGCGGTGCCCTAGGGTCCCTGCTATCATCCGCCACCGGTCGCGGACCCGTGGTGTAGCGGCCCAACATGCCAGCCTGTCACGCTGGAGATCGCCGGTTCGAATCCGGTCGGGTCCGCCATCCCTTTCTCAATTCCTCTCGCGCCCCGTCCGCCCGCCCGGACGGGGCGCCGCCTTTTTCGCCCGGTCTTGTACGCTGCCGCCTGTGAGCGTCCGCGACCCTGACTTCGACCCGCGGCGAAAGCACGTCCCGTCGAGATACGGGGCCCATCCCATGCGTCCCGAACACCGGCGGCCGGCGTGGCTGATCCCGGCCGCCGTCATCGGCGGGCTGGCTGCCGTCGTCCTCGTGATCGGCGCGGGCGTGCTCGCGTTCGGATCGGGCGGGTCGGGCGCGGCGCCGTCCGACGCGCCGAGCGGGATCGCCGCCCTCCCGTCGCCGGCCGACTCAGCCGGCCCGAGCGCCGCGTCGCCGTCCCCATCGGACGCCGCCAGCGCGTCGCCGAGATCGTCGGAGAGCCCGTCGGCGTCGCCCGGCGCGCCGGAGCAGCTCGTCGACGCGGATGTCGCCGTCGTCCCGGTGACCAACTTCCGGTCGACGCTGTCGTCGGTCCGCCCGGCCGACGTGCGCGGATTTCGCGAACGGCGACGTGCCGTTCGACCACCTCGTGCTGGTCGACGCCGACGCGGACGCGGTGCTCGATGCCCTCAAGCTCGATCGGGGCTCGCTCGGCAACAAGCTCAAGACCGTGGCCTCGCCCGCGGCGCTCGCGCGCTACCTCGCCCGGAACCGTTCGGACCTCGGGTTCCTGCGCGCGGACGACGTCGGACCCTCGGTGCGTGCGCTGGGCTGGGGCGCGGCGACGCTGTTCGGGGGCGACCGCGTCAAGACGCTCGATGCCTGGCCGCTCCAGGCGACGCTCCAGGTCGAGGCGGGGCAGCAGCCGGCCTACGACCCCGCTCGCGCCTGGACCATGGTCGCTGGCGGCGACGTCCTGCTCGATCGTGGCGTCAAGCTCGCCATCGACGGTCACGCGGCGGGGACCGACTTCCCGCTCAACGGGGGAACCGCCGACATCACCGGCCTGTGCCGGAACTGCTCGCCGTTCGGCTGGGACACCCCCTACACGCAGCGAACCGGCAACGCCGGCGCCTTCCGTGACCTGACCAGGAGCGCGGATATCGCGATCGCCAACTTCGAGAATCCGGCTCCCAACGACTGGCGCTTCCATCCGTCCGGCACCGTGTTCTCCGCCAACCCCGCCAACATCGCCGCGCTCACCGACGCCGGCTTCGACTGGGTGTCGATGGCCAACAACCACATCGGCGATGCCGGCGACGACGGGATCCTGCAGACGGCCAGGAACCTCGACAAGCACGACATCGCGCACTCGGGCGCCGGCCGCAACACGAAGGCCGCCCACAAGGCGGCACTGATCGACGCCGGGGGCGTGACGGTCGGCCTGCTCGGCTACGACACGATCGCGCCGTCGTACTGGTCGGCGCCCGACAGCCCGGGCAGCGCGCACATGACGGTGAAGGCGCTCAAGCACGACGTCGCCGCGGCGCGGGCCGCAGGCGCGGACCTCGTGGTGGTCATGCCCCACTGGGGTGTCGAGTACACGGCCAAGCCCACGGACCTGCAGCAGAAGCTCGGGCGGGCGGCGATCGACGCCGGCGCGGACATGGTCATCGGCAACCACCCGCACTGGGTGGGCGCGATGGAGATCTACAAGGGCAAGCCGATCTGGTACGCGATGGGCAACCTCGTGTTCGACCAGAGCTGGTCGATCCCGACCGAGGAGGGGATCACGGTCGAGAACACGTTCGCAGGCACGCGCCTGGTCCAGGCGCGCATCCGGCCGCACCTGATCCTCGACCGGGCCCAGCCGAACCTGATGGATCCAGCCGGCGACGGCAAGGCCGTGCTGCGGCAGCTGTACCAGGCCTCGGGCGACCTCCTGCCCTGGTAGGTCGCCGGGCGCTCGCTAGGGGCCGGTGGCGGCAGCGACCTCGCTCGCCCATCCGTTGGGACCCGGCCGGCGGTCGTCCAGGCCGGCGAACAGGTCGGTCTCGGCGTCCGGCGCCGGCACGTGCGACTCGGCCCGGATGTACGCCTCGCGCGACCAGTACTCCGCCCAGGCGTCGGGGCCGAAGCGCACGAACGGGTTATCGGCCGAGATCTGGGTCACGTGCTCGCCGATCGCGGCCCAGCGCTGCTGCAGCACCGACGACACGTCGACCCAGGTGGTGATCGCCTCGTCGGGGACCAGCATCTTGGCGGCGTACGCCTCGAACTCGGCGATCTGCTCCGGCGTCGCGTCGGGGGGCGGCGACCAGAACGACCGCTCGCCGATCTCCTCCATCTTGGCGCTCAGCGCCTCGCGCACCGACGCTGGGATCGCCTGGATGTAGAGCTTGGCCGGCGTCCACGGCGCCAGGCCGCCCTCGCCCTCGGCGGCGCCCGTCCCGCCGTGCTCGGGCGCCAGCTGCTCGGGATACCAGCGCGGATCGCCCGCTCGCGCGAACGCGCCCACGGCGACCAGGTGGGTCCGGATGTGGTCCGGGTGCCCGTAGCCACCGAACTCGTTGTAGGTGGTCATGACATCCGGCTGATACGTCCGGACGAGGAACACCAGGCGCCCGATCGCCTCGTCCATGTTCGCCTGCCAGAAGCACCGGGCGTCATGGTTGCCGGGCCGGCCCATCATGTCCGAGTCCTTGTAGCCGAGGTTCTCCCACTCGGTCACGCCCAGGTGGCCCATGGCCCGCTCGAGCTCGACCGCCCGGATCTCGCCCAGGCGGCGGTGGTTGTCGGGCGTGTCCATCTCGGGCACGACGATCTCGCCCATCTCGCCACGGGTGCAGGTGACCAGGACGACGCGCCGGCCCGCCTTGACCGCGAGGGCCATCGAGCCGCCGGTCCCGATCGTCTCGTCGTCGGGATGGGCGTGCACCGTCATGAGGGTCAGCACGTGGTCGGGGCGGGGGGCCGCGGAGGGAGTGTCGTCGCTCATCGAAGCATCCTATCCCCGACCCGGCTCGTCCTCCGGAGCCGTGGACGGGACACGGACGAGCGCGGGTACCCTTGCCCCGATGCCCGCCACGGACGAGCCCACGACACCGGCGATCGCCGCCCTCGAGCGAGCGGGGGTGCCGTTCCGCGTGGTTCGGACGGCGATCGCGGGCAGCGCCGAGGAATCGGCCACGTTCCAGGGGATCGAGCTGGGTGCCCTGCTGCGCTCCATCCTCGTCCGACGCGCGGCCGACGACTACCTGTTCGTGCTCGTCCCGGGCGGCCGGCGCTTCGACTGGCCGAAGCTGCGGACCCACCTCGGCACCAACCGGCTGAGCCTGCCCGATGCCGACGAGGCGCGGACGGTGACGGGCTACGAGCGAGGCGCGATCACGCCGTTCGGGGCGTTGCGCGCGTGGCCGGTGATCGCCGACGCCTCCATCGAGCAGCGCGAGGTCGTGGCGATCGGCGGCGGCGCACGCGGCGTCAACGTACACATCGCGCCCGCTGACCTCGTCAGGGCCACGGGCGCGGACGTGCTCGATATCAGCGTGCCGGAGGCGCCGTCCGCAGGCTAGTGTGGCGGGCCGGCGCGACGCCTCAGGCGCCGGCGGCGTAGGGCCCGAACCCGGGCCGGCTGTCCTCGCCGACGAGCGCGGCCAGGCCGCCGAGGATCGCCGCGAAGGCGACGAAGGCGATGACGGAGAACAGGGTTGCGTCCATGGGTTCAATCCTTTGGCGTTTCGGAGGGCTGTCGCCCGGTCTGCCCAGTAGACGCCCGGCGATCGCGACGAGGCATGGGCAGATGTCCATCCCGTCCGGCCACGAACGTCACGAATCGCTGGTCCGCCCGGCTACCATCGTGCGATGGCAGGCCTCCCGGACCACCGACGCCCGCCGCAGGACGCACCCGGTCCGCTGGCGGGGATCCGCGTCGCCGATTGCTCGACGGTCCTCGCCGGGCCGTACTGCACGATGCTGCTGGCGGACCTCGGTGCCGACGTCATCAAGGTCGAGCCGCCGGAGGGCGATGCGACCCGGAGCTGGGGCCCGCCATGGGTCGGTGACGAGGCGGCGGGCACGAGGACGGCCGGCTACTTCCTCGCGATCAATCGCAACAAGCGCTCGATCCGCCTCGACCTGCGCGGCGACCCGGGCCGCGAGGTCCTGCGTCGACTGGTCCGCCGGTCGGACGTCCTGGTCGAGAACTTCCGGCTGGGTGGACTCGACCGAATGGGCTTCGGCGACGTCGCGCTGGCCGCCCTCAATCCCGACCTCGTCCACCTCGCGATCTCGGGCTTCGGGACCGACGGGCCCGACGCGGCCAAGCCCGGCTACGACTTCGTGGTGCAGGCGGTCGGTGGGCTGATGTCGATCACGGGGGCGACAGACGAGGAAGGCGGGCGACCGACCAAGGTCGGGGTCGCGATCAGCGACGTCGTCAGCGGCCTGTTCGGCGCGGTGTCCGTGCTCGCCGGCCTCGTCGCGCGCGCCGGCGCCTCGCGCGGACCCGGCGAACCCGGCCGGCCAGCGCCGCGTGGCCAGCGGATCGACGTGTCCCTGCTCGAATCGACGCTCGCCGTCCTGGTCAACCAGGCGCAGAACGCGTTCGTCGGCGGCAAGGCACCGGTCCGGATGGGCAACGCGCATCCCAACCTCGTCCCGTACGAGGCGTTCCGCACGTCCGACGGCGAGCTCGTCGTGGCGGTCGGGAGCGAGCGGCAGTGGCCGCGCCTGTGCGAGGCCATCGGCCTGCCCGGCCTGGCGGGGGATTCCCGGTACGCCACCAACGGCCAGCGAGTGGAACACCGGGCCGAGCTGCGCCCGATCCTCGCCTCGCGGTTCGCCGCGCGGTCCACGGCCGACTGGATCGCCCTGCTCGAGGCGGCGGACGTGCCGTGCGGCGCGATCAACGACGTGGTCGCGGCCTTCGGTTCGCCCCAGGCGGTGGCGCGCGGCATGACGGTCGACGTTGACCACCCGGTGCTGGGCGCCATCCGCCAGGTCGGGCTGCCGTTCAACCTGTCCGCGACGCCGGCGTCGATCCGCAGCGCACCGCCGCTCCTCGGCGAGCACGCCGCCCAGATCCTCGCCGAGCTGGGATACGGGACGGACGACGTCGAGACGCTGCGCAGCATCGGGGCGATCTGACGCCCCGCGTCATCGATGATCACCTACCCGACCCGGCGACTCCTCACCGTCATCGACGACCCGGGTCGTGCGCGCGCGGCCGCCGATGCCCTGGTCGCCGATGGCGTGGCGGCCGTGGACGTCGACGTCCTCGCCGGACCCGACGGGCCGGCCCAGCTCGCGGCCCTCGGCTCGCGGCCCAACCCGTTGTCGCGCCTCGTGCGCGCGGTGCAGTTCATGTCCATGGACCAGCTGCCCGACTTCCTGGTCTACGAGCGGGCGATCGCCGACGGACGGGCGGTCGTGGCGGTGCGCCTGCGGGACCGGCGCCGGATCCCGCCGGTGCGCGCGACCCTCGACCGGTTCGGCGCCCATTTCATGAACTACTACGGCCGGCTGTCCACCGAGGAGGTGTCCCTGTGGCGCGGTGACGAGCCGGCGATCCCGGACGTCCTGCGACGGTAACGCCGTCAGAGCCGCCAGGCGATCGGCGCTCCGGGGTCCGGGACGTAGGCGCAGTAGGTGCCCGTCCGAATCGTTGCTTCGAGGTGGGCGCCGAGCGCCGGGCTCTGCTCGGCGAGGCGCGACATCGCCGCGCGGATCGCCCGAGTCGCGCTGATCCGCGCGCGTTCCGATGGAGTACCGCCCGGTCGATCGCGTCCACCGAGCCCGAGGGCGGCGCCGAGCTCATGGGCGAGCGCATCCCGTTCGGCTTCGAGGCGCGCGATGCGCTCGGGGTCGTGCCAGGTCTCGGCCTCAGCGAGCTCCTCGCGCAGATCGACCAGGCGTGCCCGGTAGGCGGCCTTGGCCTCGGCATCGAGCGTTGGACCAGCGCTGTCCGATCCAGCCATCGCGATGTCCGGCTCGACGACCGCGCGGCGATCCACCGCGGGGGAGGGCGGGGCAGCCAGCTGCAGCGCGTGGACTTCCGTGCCGGGCGCCTGGAGCAACCGAGCCAGGTGGCGCATGCCGCGCGAATCGCGGACGCGGAACTCGTCGCGCTCGAACTCGATGGTCCAGTACTCCCCCTCGCGGTGGAACACGGCCGACCGGTTGGGGTGCGTGTCAGGCGGGGCTTCCGGCGGTGCCTCGGTGACCTGGATCTCGTGGGCGAGTGCCATGCCCAGCGCCCGCGCGGTCGCGAGGGCCTGATGGTCGAGCGCGTCAGCCGCGGCCGCGTCACCGGCTCGACCGCGCTTGCGGAGCACCTCGGCGAGATCGTGCTGACAATGAGCGGCCCACGGACGCGCTCCCATCCTCTCGTTGAAGGCGATCGCGGCCGCCAGATGACCTTCGGCCTCGTCGAGGCGATCGAGGGTGGCGGCGACCAGCCCGAGGTATCGATCGAGCGCCCCGACGCTGCCTTCGGCATGGGCGATCGCGTGGCGACCGCCGAATGGCGTCAGCTGGCCGAGGAGAATGGCGGCAGCCGGCGCGTCACCAAGTCGGGCGCAGGCCTCGGCCGCGAGGCTGATCCCGAACAGCCACGAGTTGTCCCGATACAGGATCGCAAACTCGCCGGCAGCCAGCTTCTCGAACTCGGTGCGTGCCTCGTTGACCTCGCCGAGGTCGAGCAGAAGGCAGACCAACACTGACCGGTACATCGGATACCACGGAAAGTCGACGACAGACTCGCGGACCGTCGCCTCTTCCTCCGACACGCGGCCCTGTTCGCGCCGCAGGAGGAAGCGGTGCATCCGCGCGGCCGAGATCTCGTCGCGCCCCGGCGTGATCCAGTACTGCGACCGGTCCTCGCTGACCACCGACGCCTCGGCCGACGCGTAGTCCCCCTCGAGCAGTGCGAGGGTGGAGCGGTTGACGGGCGCGAGCCACACCTCCGCGGGCTGACGGAGCTCCTCGATCACCCGCGCGAGGGTCAGCAGAGCGCCCCTGGCCTCGCGGATCCTGCCCAGCTCGCTCAGCTGCAGGAAGGACATGAAATGCGCATCAGCGATGCGCTCGCCCTCGCCGAGCGGCTCGGCGATGGCGAGCACCTCCTCGGCGACAGTACGCCGCTCCTCCGGGTTCTCGGGCCACCACGTCGCCCAGAACCTCGCGGTCAGCGTGTACACCAACGTGGCGGGGTCGCTGAGCCGTCGGGCGATGTCGATCGCCTGGCGGCTCAGCGTCGCGCTGTCGTTCCGGCGGTCGGGCGAGCTGCGCCAGGCGCAGGCGAGTCGCGCGAGCAGGCGCGCGCGGAGCGTCTCGTCATCTCCGCCGAGCACGACCAGGGCGTCCTGGAGCAGGGGGATCAGGCGCGCGTCGTTGCCGGGCCGCGCCCACTGGTGACGTCCACCGGAGCCCAGGGCGGCGCGAGCCAGCTGTCGCCCGTCCCCCGTGCGGCGAGCGATGTCCGCGGCCTCGTGGAAGGTGGTGCGTGCGGAGTCGAGATCGCCAGCTTTCGTCAGCGCGTCGCCGAGCGCCAGCAACGTCTCGGTCTGCGTGTCGTCGTCGGGTGTGCCGCCGAGGGCCATCACCGCCAGCGCCATGCGGTATAGCCGCGCAGCCTCCTCGTAGGCGAGCGCGGCGATCGCCTGATCGCCGGCGAGTCGCGCGTATTCGATCGCCTTCCGTCCGATCGGCGAGTCGTCGACGGCGCCGCCGTCCAAGCCTATGGTCGCCTGGACGAAATGGAAGGCGAGCTCCGCCAGGTGATCACCGACGTTTGGCCCGTACATCTCCTCGAGCTCCCCTGCGATGCGCCGGTGGAGCCGCACGCGCCGACCCGGCGGAAGCTCGTCGTACAGGGTCTCGCGGACCAGGTCGTGCGAGAACCGATAGCGACCGCGGACACCGGCGACCGGCAGCAGGAGGTCGGCCTCGATCGCCTCGTCGATCACGTCGAGCGCCCGGTCGCCGCCGATGTCACCGATCCGCGCAAGCGCATCCAGGCTGAACTCCGGCCCAAGAGCCGACCCGAGGCGCAGCGCGTCGATCGTGGGCCCGCCGAGATAGCCGATGCGCCGGGCGATGACGGCGTGGACACCGGCCGGGATCGTCACCCGCAGCTCATCGGCGCCGCCGATGTCGTCGAGACGCCCCTCAGACGACAGCAGGCGGACCGCCTCGCCGACGAACAGCGGATTGCCGTTCGTGGCGCGCCACACTGCGGCCGCGATACGTCCGGCCGGCGCGGTGCCCGCCGCGGCGCCGATCACCTCCGCCACCGCTTCCGGCTCGAGCCCGCGCAGGCGGATCACCCGGACCGATGGTTCGCGCGCGATCTCGGCGATGGCCGGCGTCAACGGGTGCTCGGGTGTCAGCGCGACGTCGCGATATGTGCCGACGATCAGGAGACGCATGTCGCTGAGCTGGCTCGCGAGGAACTGGAGCAGCAAGATCGACGGCGTATCCGCCGCCTGCAGGTCGTCGAGGACGATCAGGATCGGGTGCTCGCGGGCCGCATGGCGGATGAAGTCGGCCGTGGAGTCGAATAACTGGAAGCGCGCCGCGTCCGAGTCGGGCGACCGCGACGGGAGCTCGGGGACGATGGTCCGCAACTCGGGGAGGATCTGGGCGACGTCGGCCGCTCCCGATCCAAGGTATCCGCGGATCGCCTCCGGGGTCACAGTGCGGAGCAGGGTTCGGAGCGCCTGGACCCAAGGCCAGTAGGCCGGCGCGCCGGCATCCTCCCAGCCCCGGCCCCAGAGGACGCCGATCCCCCGGTTACGGGCCATGCCCGCGAGCTCGTCGGCGAGGCGGCTCTTCCCAATGCCGGGCTCCCCGCCGACGAGAATCAGCCGGCCGCGGCCTGCGACGCCGCTCTCGAGCCCCTCGAGCAACGTGCCCAGCTCGGGCTGCCGCCCGACGAAGACCGCCCCGGCCTGCTCTCGACTGTCCATGCAGTCCCTCTGCCGCAGAGGTCGAAGCATATCGATCCGCCGACGACGCGGAACGCCCTGGTTAGTTCCAGCGGCCGTTCCTTCCGACCGTACGGGCGTGCGGTCGAACGTCACGCCTCCCAGGTAGACGCCCGGACGAGATCGGCCCACCAGGAGCCCGAGCAAGCCGGGAGCACCGGTCAGGGAGGCCCATCATGGCGCAGGTTCAGCAGGGAACTTCCAGCAACGCTCCGTCACAGAAGGTCGCCGTCGTCGCCGTAGGCATCGCTCTCGCGGTGGCGGCGGTCGTCATCGCAGTGGCCATCGCCGTGAGCACGCTCTCGCGACCAGCCAGCGGCTCTCCAGCTGCAGCCCAGGGTGACCCGCTCACCTCGAAGGCGGCCATCGAGTTCCGGGCAGCCGAGCGTGCCGTCCAGGCGGGCGGCGGCGACCCGTTCCTCACGCCGGGTGCGATCGAGTTCCGCGCCGGTGAGCGCGGCTACGTCGCCGCAGGCGTTTCGTCCGACCCGCTGCTGACACAGCAGGCGATCGACTTCAGGGCCGACGAGCGCGCGGCCAGCCACTGAGGGCCAAGCTCGGACGCAGACCGGCGGCCGCCTTCGAGGTGGCCGCCGGTTCAACGCGTGCCCTACTAGTTCATCGGGTCGCCGTCGCCCGCCGAGAAGATCCCGATCGCGCCGTGCGTGACCAGGTTGAAGGCGTGGGTGACGAACGGGTACATCCCGTCCTCCCGAGGGCTGAACTCGATGATCGCGCCCTGGGCCGGGGCGAGGTCGACGGCTTGTGAGCCCCAGCCGCCCGCGTTGCCACGCTCGACGCCGACGCCCTCCTTGATCACCGTGTCGAAGATCGTACCCACGACGTGGAACGAGCTGTCGACGTTGGGGCCGGCGTCGAGGACGAACACGCGGGTCCGCCCCTTGGTCGTGACCGGCACCGGGTGGTCCTTGTACTGGTTGGCGACGCCGTTGAACACGACGAAGTCGGGCGCTGCCGCGGTCTGGTTGGCCTTCGCGTAGTCGGCCGGTTCGCCCTGGGCGCCGAGGTACCACTCGCTCTGGACGAACGCGAACTCGTCGTCCTCCTTGGGCAGCCCGCCCTTCGGCTCGACGATGACCATCCCGTACATCCCGTTGGCGATGTGATGGAGCGCGGGCGCGGTGCCGCAGTGGTACATCCAGACGCCCGCGTAGTCCGCGGTGAACGTGTAGGTGAACGTCTCGCCCGGCTTGATCTCGACCATCTGGTGGTTCATCGCCGTCTGGCTGGCATGGAAGTCGATCGAGTGGCTCATCGACCCGCGGTTCGTCAGGTGCACGTTGACGGTGTCGCCAAGGTGGACGCGGATCGTCGGACCGGGGACGGTGCCCCCGAACGTCCAGGCGTGCACGACGAAGCCCTCGGCGACGGTGACGTCCGTTTCGATGATCGGCATGTCGACGTCGTGCACCCGTCCATCCATGACCTTCGGGGCCCGTGCGTCGTGGAGCACGTAGGCCGGGGCATTGGGGTCGGGGACCGGGGCGGCGGCCGGAGCCACAGCAGCCGGAGCCGCGCCCGCCGCCGCGGCCGGGGCAGGGGAGGGCTGGCCCATCATCCCGGCCATGGCGCCGCCGACCGTGATCGCGCCCTGCATGCCGGCCGCCGCATGACCCGGGATGGAGCACAGGAAAGTGAGGCCCGCAGCCGGGACGTCGACCTCGCCCGTGGCGGTCGTGCCGGCATCGGCCGCGATCCGCGTGCCGTCCGGGAACGTGAGGTCGTGCGCGGTGGCGCCCGTGTTGTCGAGGGTGACCGAGTACCGGCCCGCCGCCGGCACGGACAGGGCGGCGGGCTTGAAGCCGAGGTCGAACGCCGTGATCGTCAGCGTACCGGCGACGCTGCCCGCCGTGCTCGCAGCTGCCGCCGGCGCCTTGGCCGCCGCAAGGGCGGTGCCTCCACCGGAATCGGTCGCCGGGTGGAACGTCCAGCCGGGCGTCGACCCGGTCGTGCAGCCGGCCGCCGCAAGCGCGACCAGCGCCCCGATCGCGAGCCATCGTCGAATCTCATGCATGACGGTGTGTCCTTTCCGCAGCGGCCCCACGGCGCCGGCTCGGCGACAGTCGCCGATCCGCAGAAAGTATCACTAACTAAGTATGGATTTGTAATATGCCATTCGGCCCGTTCTTGGGCCGGACCACTCGGCTCGGCCTGCCGTCGCATCCTCGGCACGCCGAAGCGGCCGTCAGCGCGGAGCGGTCAACGCCTCCAGGCTGGTCCCGGCGAGGGCCGTGAGCATCGCCTCCTGCCCCTGGAAGAACACGTCATGCACGTCACAGTGCCCGTCGAGGCCACACGGGCCGCCGCGGAGCACGCACGTCCGCCGCCGGCTGTCGCCCTCGACAGCCTCGATCACGTCGAGCAGGCTGATCGATGCCGAGGGCTTCGCCAGGCGGTAGCCGCCACTCCGGCCCGGCGCCGCCTCGATGAGCGCGGCCCGCTGGAGGTCCGCCAGGACCTGGGGCAGGAAGCGGACGGGGATGGCCATCGCGTCGGCGATGCGGCGAGCGGACACGAGCCCGTTGTCCGAGCTCCGGGCGAGGGCCAGCATGGCGCGCACGGCATAGTCGCCGCGCTTGGTGAGCTCGAGCCGCATCGTCCGAGTATGGGGTGCGTCCGGACGGCCCGCCGCGCGCCGGCTTCGAGCGCGCCGAACGCGCGTCCTCGCTCCGTCGATCGCGCCCTGGGGCTAGCCCCACCCCGAGGACGCCCGCTGGCCGGATGGGCATCGAACGGACACGAGCCTAGCCTCATCTCGACGCCCGGCGATTCGGCCGGGCCCGGCCCGCCCGAACAGAGGGCCGCAACGAGACCGGGTCGATCGACGGCCCGGTGACAAGGAGTCCTTCGATGCACCGCATCCTGTCCCTGGTGGCCGCGGCCGCCCTCCTGCTCGGACTGGCAGCGCCCACCGCGCTCGCGGCCGAGCCCACGTCCAACGCGCGCAGCGTCGTGGCGTCCATCGCGCACGACGTCACCATCCCGGCAGGCGACCACGTGGATCTCGCTGTTCGTCGTCCGCGGCCACGCCGACATCGCCGGCAGCGTCGACTCGATCGTCGTCGTCGACGGCACGGCGACCCTCACCGGCGCCTCGGCCGGTTCGCTGGTCGTCGTGAACGGCACGGCCGACCTCGGATCGGGGACCCGGATCTCCGGCGACGTGCGCACCTTCGATGCCAGCGTGACCCAGGCGGCCGACGCGGTCGTCAGCGGCTCGGTGCGGACCTTCGAGCGGAATGCCGCCGCGTTCGCGCTCGTCCTGATCCCGCTGTTCCTGCTGTTCCTCCTCGGCCTCGCCGTGGCTGGCATGGCCGTCGCCCTGCTCGTGGCGGCGTTCTGGGCACGCCAGGTGCGCAACGCCGAGGCGCTCATCACCCGCGAGCCCGGCACCGTGCTGGTCGCGGGGATCGCCGGCTCAGTGATCCTGCCGATCCTGGCCGTCCTCGCCACGGTCACGATCGTCGGCGCCCCGCTCGGCCTCGGCGCGCTGTTCATCGTCCTGCCCGCGCTCGCCCTGCTCGGCTGGATCGTGGCCGCGATCTGGGTCGGCGACTGGATCCTGGGGCGCTCGGGCGGGGCCCGCGAGACCGGCCGGCCCTACCGCGCCGCGGTGGTGGGCGTGATCGTCCTCGCCGTCGCGGGCCTGGTGCCGTTCGTCAGCGCGATCGCCACGCTGTTCGGGTTCGGTGCCCTGCTGGTGATGGCCTGGCGGATCCTCCGGCCCCCGACGCAGCCGCTCGGGGCCACCGTTCCCGGCCAGCCGGCGCCGAGCGCAGGCTGAGATTGGACCCGGTCGACGGGCGTGGTCCGGGGCTTCCCGGGCCACGCCCTTCGGGTGTTAGCGTGCCCCCGATGAGCGGCATGGCCGGCGGCCCGGCGACGACGGCGAACCCCGGCCGTCCCGTTGCCCTCCTCCGCTCCTTCGTCCGATCGCCGTTCCAGGCGTCGAGCTGGTGGTCGACGATCGCGATCGTGCTCGGCCTCGGGATCGCGATCCTGGCCGGGGCACTGCTCTCCACCTGCTTCTCCGTCGGCGGCTCCCTGCTCATCTGGCTGGTCGGGATCCCGGTCATCGCGCTGGGACTCGAGGTCAGCGTCCGGTTCGCGCGACTCGAGCGGTGGCGGATGACGCTGGTGGATCCCCGGCCGCTCGTGGCCCACCCCTACCGTCCGCTCAACGGCCTGCCCGTGTCGCCCTACGGCCCGTGGCTTCGGACCTGGGCCGAGGCCGAGTTCCTCGATGCCAACCGCTGGCGCGACGTCGTCTACGTCCTGGTGCTCGTCCCGCTCGCGATCCTCGAGTTCATGGTCTCGATTGGCCTGTGGCTGCTGGCGGCCACGCTCATCCTCAGCCCGCTCGCGTTCGCCGCCATCCGGTCGGCCGATCCGACCCGGTTCGCCCGGCTGCCCGCCTCGGAGTGGGCCGCCGGCCTCGTGATCGTCGCCGTCGTCGGGTTGGTGCTGGTGCCGGTCGCGGCGTCCGTCTCGAGAGGGCTGATGCGGCTCCATCGCGCCGTCGTCCAGGGGCTGCTGTGCGTCGACCCCGCCGTGGCCCTGCGCCAGGACAACGAGCGCCTGCGCGGCAGCCGCGCGGCGGCGCTCGAGCTCGAGGCGTCCGAGCTGCGACGGATCGAGCGCGACCTCCACGATGGCGCCCAGCAACGGCTCGTCTCGCTGGCCATCGACCTCGGCCGGGCCGAGGAGCGCATCGACACGGACCCGGTGGCCGCGAAGGCGATCGTCGTCGAGGCCCGCGCCCAGGCCCGCCTTGCCCTCGCGGAGCTGCGGGACCTCGTCCGGGGCACGATGCCCGCGATCCTGGTCGACCGCGGGCTGGTCGCCGCGCTGGCGTCGGTCGCCGCCGGCTGCCCGGTGCCGACCGCGGTCATCAGCACGCTCGAGCCCGGTGAGCGCCTGCCGCCGGCGATCGAGCGGGCGGCCTACTTCGTGGTTGTGGAGGCGCTCGCGAACGTCGCCAAGCACAGCGGTGCCGAGCGCTGCGAGGTCGCCCTGCGGACGGACCCCTGGGCGCTCGTCGTCGAGGTGCGCGACGACGGGATCGGCGGCGCGATCGTGGCCCGGGGCGGCGGACTGTCGGGCCTGCGCGACCGCGCGCAGGCGCTCGACGGGACGCTGCAGGTCTCGAGCCCGGTGGGCGGGCCGACGGTGGTCCGCGTCGAGCTGCCCCTGCCCGCGCCGGGGACGCCGGGTCCGGCCTAGCCGCCGGCGTCGAGGAAGGCGAGCACCGCGAGCACGCGGCGGTGGTCGTTCTCGGAGTCGGGCAGGTCGAGCTTGCCCAGGATGCTCGTGATGTGCTTCTCGGCGGCGCCTTCGCTGATCACCAGCTGCGAGGCGATGCCGACGTTGGTCTTGCCCTCGGCCATCGCCGCCAGCACCTCGCGCTCGCGGGGCGTGAGGGCGGCCAGCCGGTCGTCGCGCCGCCGGCTGACCATGAGCTGGGCGACCACCTCGGGATCGAGCGCGGTCCCGCCCGCGGCGACGCGCGCGAGCGCGTCCATGAACTCCCGCACGTCGGCCACCCGGTCCTTGAGCAGGTAGCCCACGCCACCGGCCCCGTCGGCGAGCAGCTCGCTGGCGTACTCGCGCTCGACGTACTGGCTGAGCACGAGGACCGGCGACCCCGGGACCCGCCGGCGCGCCTCGATCGCCGCCCGCAGGCCCTCGTCGGTCTGGGTCGGCGGCATCCGGACGTCGACGACGGACACGTCCGGTCGATGCTCGACGACGGCCGCGACGAGCGACGGTCCGTCGCCGACCCGGGCGAGGACCGTGGCACCGGCTTCCTCGAGCAGGCGCACCAGCCCCTCGCGCAGGAGGACCGAGTCCTCGGCGATCACGACGCGAAGTCCGGTCCCGCTCACGATCGGATGATGCACCCCGCGAGCGCCGCCGCGCTGGCGGCCCCACCGTCGTGGGACGAGGGGTCACCCGCTAGACTGGGCCCCATGCCCCGCTTCAACTACGGCGGCCAGGCGCTCATCGAGGGCGTCTTGATGCGCGGCCGGGACGCGATCGCCGTCGCGCTCCGCCACCCCGACGGTCGCATCGTCTTCGAGACCGAGCGCCTCGACTCCGGCTTCCACGGGAACCGGCTGTCGCGAGCGCCGTTCGTGCGTGGGCTCGTCGTCCTGTACGAGACCCTGATCGTCGGCACCCGCTGGCTGATCCGGTCCGCCGGTCTCCAGGCCGAGGACGAGGGCGTGGAGCTGGGCAAGGGCAGCGTGGCGCTGATGCTCGGCATCACCGCCGTGGTGGGGATCGGGCTGTTCTTCATCCTGCCCTTGGTCATCGCCACCCTGACCGTTGGCAACGTCGAGAACGGGCTCGCCCAGCACGCCGTCGAGGGGCTGATCCGGGTCGCGCTGTTCCTCGGCTACCTCGCGCTCATCGCGCGCACGCCCGACATCTCGCGCGTGTTCCAGTACCACGGCGCCGAGCACATGACGATCCACGCCCTCGAGCACGACGATCCGCTGGTGCCCGAGAACGTCCGCAAGTACCCGACCGCCCATCCGCGCTGCGGGACGGAGTTCCTCGTCGTCGTGATCCTGCTCTCGATCCTGATGTTCAGCCTCGTCGGCCGCCAGCCGCCGCTGATCATGATCGCGAGCCGGATCCTGCTCATCCCGGTGATCGCGTCGGTGGGCTATGAGCTGCTGCGGCTGGGCGCCCGCCACCGCTCCAACCCGGTCGTGCGGGTCGTGATGTGGCCCGGGATCCTGGTCCAGATGATCACGACCAAGCAGCCCACCGACGACATGATCGAGATCGCGATCGTGGCCATGGAGGAGGCGATCCGCGCCGACGGCTCCGAGGTCCCGGCGGGCAGCCTGGAGCTCCCGCGCTTCCCGATGCCGCGCCCCGGCGAGACCGCGGCCGGCGTCCGGGCCGCCGAGGCGGCGATGACCGACGAATCGGCCGCCGCGCCGTCGACCGCGACCGCAGCGCGGCCGGCCGCCGACGCCGACGCCATCGCCACGGTGTCCGCCGACCCGCCCCTGCCCGGCTGACCGGCCGGGATGCTGAGCGCCACCATGACCGACGACCACGGCCTCGACGCCAAGCTGGAGGAGCTCGCCCTCCAGTACGACGACGTCTCGGCCCAGCTCGCCACCCCCGAGGTCCACGCCGATCCCGCGGCGCTCAAGCGCCTGGGCCGCGAGCTGTCGCGCCTGGAGCCGGTCGTCGCCGCCTACCGGGAGCTGGTCGACGTCCGCCAGCAGCTCGACGGCGCGCGCCAGATGCGCGATGCGGACCAGGACGACGAGGTCAAGGCGATGGCGCGCGAGGAGATCGCGACGCTCGAGGCGCGCGAGACACAGCTGGTCGACGACCTGCGCGTGTCGCTCCTGCCGCGCGACCCCAACGACGACCGCAACGTGATCGTCGAGATCCGTGCCGGGGCCGGTGGCGAGGAGGCCGCGCTGTTCGCGACCGAGCTGCTGCGCATGTACAGCCGCTATGCCCAGGAGCATCGCTTCGCGACGGATCTGATGAGCCTCAACGAGACGGGCATCGGCGGCACCAAGGAGGCGATCCTCGAGGTGGCGGGCGACGGCGCCTACAGCCGGCTCAAGTTCGAGGGCGGCGTGCACCGGGTGCAGCGGGTGCCCTCGACCGAATCCAGCGGCCGCATCCACACCAGCACCGCGACCGTGATCGTGCTGCCCGAGGTCGACGACGTCGAGGTGGATATCGACGAGGCCAAGGACCTGCGGATCGACGTCAAGCGCAGCTCGGGCCCCGGCGGCCAGTCGGTCAACACGACGGACTCCGCGGTCAGGATCACGCACCTCCCGACGGGCCTGGTCGTCGAGATCCAGGACGAGAAGAGCCAGCACAAGAACAAGGCCAAGGCGATGTCGGTGCTGCGCTCCCGGCTGTACGACATGGAGCTCGCCAAGCAACGCGAGGCGCAGAGCGCGGAGCGCAAGGTGATGGTCGGCGGTGGCGACCGGTCCGAGAAGATCCGCACCTACAACTTCCCGGACAACCGGGTGACCGACCACCGGATCGGCGTCACCATCCACAACGTGCCGGGCGTGCTCGAGGGCCAGCTCGACCCGCTCATCGACGCGCTTGTGATGGCCGATCAGGCCGACCGCCTGAGCCACCTCACGGAGGCCTGACGGTGGCCCAGTCTCCGGCCAGGAGCGAGGCGACGCGCTTCATCGACCCGGTCGTGCGACCCGTCGTCAAGGCCACAGACCTGGGTTCGGTTCAGGTGCTCAAGCAGGGCAACGTCTACCTGCTGACCGATTCGTTCGGCGACGTCCACGCCGACAGCCGCGGCCTCGGCCTGTACGACGGGGACACGCGCCGGCTCTCGTGCTCGATCCTGCGGATCAACGGCGAGCGCCCCGTCCTCCTCCAGGCGTCCGCCGGCGGCAACTACCAGGGCGCCATCCAGCTCACCAACCCGCGGCTGGAACGGAACGTCGCCGACAAGATGCGGCCCGAGGACGCGCTCGCGTCCCAGAAGCTGGGCATCGCCCGCCATCGCGTGATCGCGGGGGACACGCTGGAGGAGCGCGTCCGGATCGTGAACTACGCCGAGCTCGACGAGCAGGTCGAGATGACGCTCGAGCTGGCGGCGGACGCGGCCGACATCTTCGAGGTCCGCGGCTGGACGCGGGTCAAGCGGGGCCGCCAACTGCCCATCGCGACGCGGCCCGACCGGGTCACGTTCCGCTACGAGGGCCTCGACGACCGGCATACGGCGACGCACGTCGCGTTCAGCGAGCCAGCCGCGGTGGTCGAGCCCGTCGACCCCGAGATCGCCGGCTCCGTGAACGCGGGCTGGGTACGGCTCACCTGGCGCTGGCCGATCGCCCCGGGCGCGGCGCGGGAGCTGCGCTGGGTCGCGTGGTCGGTAGGGCGCGCCGTGTCCGGGACGTCGGCCGGCTCGGACGTCGAGGCCGACGACGTCCTGTTCCCGCCCGAGCCGCCGCGTCGCGACCGACGAGGTCGCGGCCTCGTACCACGCCTGGAACCGGGGCGTGTCCGAGATCCAGACCGACAACGAGCTGCGTCAACCTCGCCATCCGCCGCTCGACCAGCGACCTGCGCCTGCTCATCAACGACGGGCCGGGCGACGCCGAGCGGTATCTCGCCGCCGGGGTGCCGTGGTTCACGACGCTGTTCGGGCGCGACGCGATCATCGCCTCGTTCCAGGCGCTGTGCGTCCGGCCCCAGGTGGCGATCGAGACGCTCGAGGTGCTGGCATCGCTCCAGGCGGCGGACGAGGATCCCGACCGGGACGCCGAGCCCGGCAAGATCCTCCACGAGCTGCGAACGGGCGAGATGGCCCGCACGGGCGAGCTGCCGTTCCGGCCCTACTACGGGTCGGTGGATGCGACGCCGCTGTGGCTGATCCTGTTCGCCGCGACCTTCGACTGGACCGGCGACCTGGGCCTGGTCGATCGCCTGTGGCCAACGGCCATGCGCGCGCTCGACTGGATCGATCGCTACGGGGATCGCGACGGCGACGGGTTCGTCGAATACGAGCGGCGGTCCTCGCGGGGGCTCGTCAACCAGGGCTGGAAGGACTCGAGCGACGGTGATCCGGGATCGCGCCGGACGGCTGGCATCGACGCCGATCGCCCTCGCCGAGGTCCAGGGGTACGTGTTCGACGCCAAGGTGCGCCTCGCGCGGCTGGCCCGGCTGCGCGGCGACGAGCACCTCGCGCTTCGGCTCGAGGGGGACGCCGAGCTGCTCCGTCAGCGGTTCGAGGACGCGTTCTGGTCCGAGGACCAGGCCTTCTACGCGATGGCCCTCGATGGCGACAAGCGGCGCGCCGACGCGATCGCATCCAACGCGGGCCACTGCCTGTGGTCCGGGATCGCGTCGCCCGATCGCGCGCGCCGCGTGGTCGACCGGCTGATGGCGCCCGACATGTTCAGCGGCTGGGGCATCCGGACCTACGCTGCCGGGCAGCCCGGCTACAACCCGCTCGGCTATCACTCGGGCACCGTCTGGCCCCACGACGTGTCGCTGATCGCGGCGGGCTTCAAGCGCTACGGCCGGCACGAGGACGCCAACCGCCTGGTCGGGCGCATCTTCGAGGCGGCGCAGCACTTCCCCGACTTCCGCCTGCCGGAGCTGTTCTGCGGCTTCGACCGCGACCATTCGCCGGTTCCCGTTCCGTATCCGGTCGCATGCTCGCCGCAGGCATGGGCCGCCGGGTCCCTGTTCCTGTTCATCGAGACCATGCTCGGCCTGCGGCCGCACGCCGATCGCGGCGAGCTCGAGCTCGCCCGGCCCGAGCTGCCCGACTGGCTCCAGAAGGTCACGATCTCGAACCTGCGGGTCGGCGGCGGCGCGGTCGACCTGCTGTTCCACCGATGGCGCGGGGGCACGTCTGCGGAGGTCCTGCGCAAGAGTCGCGACCTCGACGTCACGATCCGGATGTAGCGGTCGATGACCGACGGCGCCGTGACCGTGTCCCAGCTCGTCCGCGACGCCGCGGAGCGGATCGCCGCCGCCGGCTCCGACTCGGCACGACTCGACGCCGAGCTCCTGCTCGCGCAGACGCTGGGCATCGACCGCACCGGCGTCCTCGCCCATCCCGACGCGCCGGTCGGCGCGGACGCCCGACAGGCCTTCGAGACCGCGGTCGAGCGACGCGAGCGGGGCGAGCCCGTCGCCTACATCCGCGGCTTCCGCGAGTTCCACGGCCTCGCCTTCGCGACGGACGCCCGCGCGCTGATCCCGCGGCCCGAGACGGAGCTCCTGGTCGACGCCGCGATCGACGAGATCGTCGCGCGCCTGACCGCGAACCCCCGGGCGCCGTCGGCGCCCGCGCTGCGCGTCGTCGACGTGGGCACGGGAACCGGGGCGATCGCCGTCTCCGTGCTCGCGGCGCTGCGCCGGCGAAAGATGGCGGACCAGGTCCTGATGATCGCCATCGACGTGTCCTCGGACGCCCTCCAGCTCGCCCGCGAGAACGCGGTCGGCCACGGCGTCGCCGACCGCATGGTGTTCGTCGCCGCGGACCTGCTGCCGTACCACGTCGAGCCGCCGTACGCGGTCGTGTGCGCAAACCTGCCCTACGTGCCGACCGACGAGCTGCCGACCCTCGCCCCCGAACTCGCGTACGAACCGCGCTCGGCGCTCGACGGCGGCCCCGACGGCCTCGACGTCGTGCGGCGCCTGCTCGACCGGCTGCCCACGGTCACGGAGGCCGACGGGGTCGCGCTGCTGGAGATCGGTGCGGAGCAGGGCGATGCCGTCGCGCGCGAGGTCGCCGATCGGCTGCCCGGCGCCCGATGCACCGTCATGCCCGACCTCGCCGGACGCCCGCGGCTGGTCCGGATCGAGCTGTCGCCCGCGTGAGCGGGCACCCACGGCCGAGCCGGATGGACGACCTGCGGCCCGCGATCCGACCGGCGGCGGAGTTCCCGGTGCGGATGATCGCCCTCGATCTCGATGGGACGATCATCGGCCACGACTTCCGGATCTCCGATCGGACGGCCGCCGCGATCCGCGAAGCCGTGCGGCTCGGGGTCAAGGTCTCGATCGCCACCGGCCGGATGGCCAGCTCCGCCGCCGTGTATGCCCACCAGCTGGGCCTGGCCGACCCGATCATCGCCCACCAGGGCGCCGTGGTCCGGGCGATGCCGGCCCGGTCCGCCGCCATCGACCCGTCCGACCTACCGTTCCGGGCGCCCGTCGGCCGGATCCTCCATCACAGCCCGATGTCCGCCGAGGCCGCCCGCGCCGCCATCACCTGGTGCCTCGAGAAGGGCCTCGATCCCCACGTCAACGACCTCGAGCGGATCGTGGTCTGGCGCGGCGACGCACGGTTCGAGGATTACTCGGGCTACCTGGGGCCGGAGGCGGACATCGTGCCCGACCTCGCGGCGTCGATCCGGCGGCCGGTGTCGAAGGTCATCGCGGTGGGGGATCCGCCGCGGCCGATGGAGCTGATCGAGGAGGCGCGGCGGACGTTCGAGGGCCGGGCCGGCGCGACGGTCTCGCACCCGAGGTTCCTCGAGTTCATCGCGCCGGGCGTGTCGAAGGGGCGGGCGGTCGCCTGGCTCGCGGACCGGGCCGGCATCCCGATGAGCCAGGTCATGACGGCGGGCGATGCGCTCAACGACCTCGAGATGATCGGCGATGCCGGGCACGGGATGGCGATGGCCTCGGCGCCGCCGGTGGTGCGGGCGGCGGCGAGGTACGTCGCGGCGCCGGTCGACGAGGACGGGGTCGGAGAGCTCATCGAGGCGCTCGTGCTGGCCCCGCCGGAGGCCGCCGAGCGCAACGGGGAGCGGCTGGCGGCCGAGGCCGCGGCGGCCGCCTCGTGACGATGACCCGGATCCTCCCCGACGGGGACGCGGCGCGCGAGGAGGCCGTGGAGCTGCTCCGCGCGGGACGGATCGTCGCGATCCCCACCGACACGGTCTACGGGATCGCGGCCGACCTCGCCCTCCCCGATGCGATCGAGCGCCTGTTCGCCGCCAAGCGCCGGCCGCCCGAGAAGGCGGTCGCCGTCCTGCTCGCCGACGCGGCGCAGGCGTGGGCGCTGGGCGTCGCGTCGCCGGCGGCCGCGGCGCTCGCCGAGCGCTTCTGGCCGGGCGGGCTGACGCTCGTCCTGCCGGTCCAGCCCGGCGCTCGCCTGCCGACGGTCCTGGCCGCGGGCACGCCGACGATCGGTGTCCGCGTGCCCGACCATCCGGCCCCGCGTGCCCTGGCCGCCGTCCTCGGTCCGCTCCCGACGACATCGGCCAACCTGTCCGGCCAGCCCGACGCGCGCGACGCGTCCGACGTCGCGATCGCCCTCGGCGACGCGATCGCCCTCGTCGTCGACGGCGGCCCGATCCGTGGCGGGCCTGGCTCGACGGTCGTCGATTGCACGGGCGATCGCCCCACGATCCTGCGATCGGGGGCGATCCCGCCGCACGCCATCGCCGAAGCGCTGGCGGCGGCGGGGATCGACGCGTCCGGGATCCGCTAGGACGCTGCCCGGCTCACCACGCGGCGCGCTGCCAGGTCATGAACTCGTTGGTCGGCCAGTTCACCTTCGTTTCATCGCCCGTCGCGACGTCGGCGAGCCAGACGCCCTGGTCCTTCCAGACCTCGACGAGCGTGGTTCCGTCCGGCGAAAAGAACTGCCACCCCTCCTCGCCGTTCTGGCGCGCGGTGCGGAAGATCAGCGCTGGCCCGGAACCCGAGGCCGGAACCAGCGCCAGGCGGTGCGTATCGCCAGATATGTCGTTCGTGAGGATCTGCGTCCCGTCCGGCGAGAACTGGGCGTCCAGCCAGAAGTGTCCGACCGCGGCAGTCGGCGTTGCGAGGTGCTCGGATCGAGTGGCCAGATCCATCACATGGATGCGTTCGATGCCCGACGGGTCGCCCCACGTCGAGTAGGCGAGCTGTGACCCATCGGGCGACAGTGCTGGGGCATGAAGGGCGTACGGGGCCTCGATCTTCTCCAGTGGCCCGGAACCATCGTCGTTGATCAGGAAGTACGAGGCGCTGTTATCAGCCTGCTCGGACAGGAGCAGCTTCCGCGTCCCGAACGGCTGGGCGACGGACTGGAACTCGCGTCCGAGGTGCAGGGTGGTCGTCGCCCTGGTCTCCGGATCGACGACCAGGATCGTCGGTTCGCCGGCCGCGTCCTTGCCGGTCGCGAGCAGCCGGTCGCCCGCCTGATTCCAGTCGATCCAGGTCCACGGCGCGGAATCGTCGAGCGCCCGGAACGGGCTCGTTCCGTCGGCGTTGGCGATGAACGTGCCGGGGTTGCCCACGGCGCCGCCGTCGTAGTACAGCCACCGGCCATTGGCGGAGTAGGTGACGGCAACGCCGGTCTTCATGAGGAATGGCTTTGTCTGGTTGGTCACCGGATCGACGGACAGGATGTCGCCGATGGGCGTGCTGACGAGGATCGTGCCGTTGCGGGCGGGGCCGAACGGGGGCGGGGCCGGCGCGGTCCGGTGGGAACCCGCGTACAGGGCGAGCGCCGCGGTCGCCGCAACGATGAGGAGGGCGGCCAGCGCGACCGGACGCCACGGGACTCGACTGATGGAAGACGTACGGGCGACAACGCCCATGGGAAGCCACCTTTCAAGGGAGCTCCAGCGTGGCCGCTGCCGCGTGCGGGCGGACTGCCGGAGCATGTCGTCGAAGTAGTCAGGAACGCGCGCCGCGGCGAGCTCGCCCATGAGCTCGGGCAGGCGCTGCTCCAGGCGGTCGGAGGCCGTCATGCGAACTGCCCTCCCACGACGGGCCGCGACGGCTCCTGGTCGGTCATCGTCATCCGCATGTCCGCCAGCCCACGATTGAGCCTGGACTTCGCGGTGCCCACCGGGATGCCCAGCGTGGCTGCCACGTCGGGCAGCGGCATCCCGAGGTAGTAGTGCAGGACCATCACCGCCCGCCACTCGGGCCGGAGCCGCTTGAGGGCGGCATCCAGCAGATCGCGGTCGGCGATCAGGGAGGCCATGTCGCCGATCGCCGGTCCGTCGATCGGCGTCAGCTCGACCTCGATGGGCCGGCGGCCACGCCGGCGAATGGTGTCAATGCAGGCTCGGAACACCAGGCGGCGGAGCCACGCCTCGAACCGATCCGGATCGCGGAGGGTGGGCAGATTCCGCCAGGCGCCGATGAAGCCCTCCTGGACCGCGTCTCGCGCGAGCTCGGGGTCCCGAAGGATCAGGCGGGCCGCCGCGTCCAGCCGCGCGACGAACACGCCGGCCAGCGAGGCGAAGGCGTCATGATCGCCTCGCATCGCCCGCTCGACGAGTTCTCGCTGGTTCACGACCACCCTCGGTGACGGCGCGGCTTGGTCGTCGCGCCTTGGATGGTATGTCGCGCCACAACGCCAAACGGTTCCCGGGAGCTCTGATGGCGGTGTCGGCGCCTCGAGACCGGCCGGACGGGCTCGACCCTCTCGCGCATGGGACAATGGGCAGCCCCGTATCCCCCGCGTCCCGTCGCCAGGAGGTTCGCCCGTGTCCGAAGTCACCGTCGCACCGGCAGCCTCCCCGCGAGACCCCCGCGACGAGCGCCGTCCCGGCGTCGGCCTGGGCCCCGATCTCGGACGTGGACCCGGAGCTGTGGGCGGCGATGGAGCAGGAGCGGCATCGCCAGGCCGACAAGATCGAGCTGATCGCGAGCGAGAACTACGTCTACGCGGCCGTGCTCGAGGCGCAGGGTTCGTGGCTCACCAACAAGTACGCCGAGGGCCTGCCGGGCAAGCGCTACTACGGCGGCTGCGAGTACGTGGACATCGCGGAGAACCTCGCGCGCGATCGCGCGATCGCCCTGTTCCCGGGGTCCGAGCACGTCAACGTCCAGCCCCACTCGGGCGCCCAGGCGAACATGGCCGCCTACTTCTCGGTCCTGCGGCCCGGCGACCGGATCCTGGGCATGAACCTCGCCCACGGCGGCCACCTGACGCACGGATCACCGGTGAACTTCTCGGGCCGGCTGTACGAGGTCCACGCCTACGGCGTCCGCCACGAGGACGAGCGGATCGACTACGACGCCCTCGAGGCCCAGGCGGCCGAGGTGCGCCCCAAGGTCGTGGTGGCCGGCGCGTCCGCGTATCCGCGGTCGTGGGACTTCGAGCGCATGGCCGCCATCGCCCACGGCGTGGGGGCGCTGCTGTTCGTCGACATGGCCCACGTCGCGGGCCTGGTGGCCGCCGGCCTCCATCCGAGCCCGTTCCCCCACGCCGACCTCGTGACCACGACGACCCACAAGACCCTCCGGGGACCCCGTGGTGGGGTCGTCTTCGCGCGCGCGGACCTGCCACCCGGCATCGACCGCGCCGACTTCCCGGCCCTGGGCAAGAACACCCTCGCGCAGGCGATCGACAAGGCCGTGTTCCCCGGGATCCAGGGCGGACCGCTCATGCACGTCGTGGCCGCCAAGGCCGTGGCCTTCAGGCTCGCGGCCTCGGGCGACTTCCGCCGGGACCAGGCCCGGACGATCGAGAACGCCCGGGTGCTCGCGCAGACCCTCGCCGACGCGGGCGCCCGCCTCGTCAGCGGCGGGACCGACAACCACCTCGCGCTGATCGACGTGACGCCGCTGGGGGTCACCGGCCGCGAGGCCGAGGCCCTCCTCGATGACGTCGGGATCACCGTCAACAAGAACGCGATCCCGTTCGACCAGAACCCGCCCAACGTCGCGTCCGGGATCCGGGTCGGGACGCCGGCAACCACGACGCGCGGCATGGGCCCGGCGGAGATGGCGCAGATCGGGGTCCTGGATCGTCGAGGCGATCCGCGAGCGGGACAGCGAGGCCACCCACGAGCGAATCCGGGCCGAGGTCCGCGACCTCGTCGCGCGCTTCCCGGTGCCGGGACTCAAGCGGGGTATCGACTGACCCACCGATGCGCCTGATCGCGACGTTCGGCGAGGTGTTCCCGCTCCTCGTCGTGACGTTCGCGGCCGCCGCCCTGATCTCGCTCCTGATCACCCCCCTCGTCAAGCGGCTGGCGATTCGTCTCGACAACGTCGACCTGCCAGACCACCGGCGCGTGAACAAGCGACCCATCCCTCGAGGTGGGGGCATTGCCGTGGCGACCGCCTTCGTCGTCGTAGCACTCGGCGTCGTGGTGGTCAACGCGCAGACCGGGATCGTGCCGATCCCGCGGTCCGTCGACGAGCCGGAGCTGCTCGGGCTGCTCGTCGGGGGGATCGCCGCCACGTTCATCGGGGTGCTCGATGACACGCTTCAGCTGCGCGCCCGCTGGCAGCTGCTGGGCCAGGTGGCGCTGGCTGCGTTCGCGGTCGCGGCCGGCATCACGGTGACCTTCATCAACAACCCGTTCGGCACCGGAAACATCGTGCTCGACGAGCCCTTCGCGATCGGGTTCACGATGGTCTGGATCATCGGGATGATCAACAGCATCAACTTCATCGACGGGCTCGACGGCCTGTCGTCGGGGATCGCCCTGATCGCGGCGGTCACCCTCGGCCTGATCTCGATGACCACCGCGACCAACCAGCCGTTCATCGCGGTGTTGTGCTTCGCGCTGGCGGGCTCGCTGCTGGGGTTCCTGCGCTGGAACTTCCACCCGGCGTCGATCTTCATCGGCACCAGCGGCGTGATGTTCGTGGGCTACACCCTGGCGCTGCTCTCGATCCTGGGCTCCGCGAAGGTGGCGGTGGCCCTGCTGGTCCTGGGGGTGCCGATCATCGACACCTTCTGGATCATCGTTCGCCGCCTCGCGACCGGACGATCCCCATTCACGCCGGACCGGGGGCACATCCACCACCGGCTGCTCGATCTCGGGCTGTCCCACGGGCAGACGGTGCTGGTGATCTATGGCATCTGCATCCTGCTCGCCGTGATGTCGTTCGTGCTGTCGGGGACGGGGCAGGTGTACGCGTTCATGGGTCTCGCCGTGGCCTTCGGCCTCGGGCTGTTCCTGCTCACCCGTGGCGAGTCCGTCGATGCCCTCGAGGCGGAGTCGTACGAGCCGGACGTACCCGTCGACTGAGACCTCGCCACCGCCTCGGCGGGCCCACCCAAACCGCACCTGACGTCACCCATTTGCCCGGTACCTTGGGGTGACCTTCGGGCGGCATGGCGAACGTGATTCCGATGCTAGGATCGGCCAGCCGGTGCCAAGACGCACCCGGTTCTGAGGGGTCATGCCTCCGCTTCTGTTGCTCGTACTGATCGCCGTCATCGTCGTCGTCGCGACGGTGGCGCTGGTGTTCCTCCGGCGACGCAATCGCCGTGCCGCCGAGGCCAGGATTGCCGCCGCGTCAACGCCCGTCCCGGAGCTGTCGCAGGACGACATCGCCTGGCGGATCGGCGTGCTGGGCACCGAGCGCCCGAACCTGCTGTCGGCGTACTTCGATGACGCCGAGAGCGAGGCCGAGGTCGCCGCCGAGGAGGAGTACGGCAAGCCGCTCCTGCCGCTGGCGGCCACCGCCGTCCAGCGCCCGATCGATCCGGAACCCGTCGCACCCCGCCCCTTCGTCCTGGATTCCGTGGCTCCTCGCGCCGCCCTGTCGGATCCGACCGCGCCTCGCCCGGTCGCGCCGGTCCCGGTCACGGCAGCGGCCGCCACGAGGCCGGTCACCAAGTCCGCGCCACGGTCCGCGCCGCCCGTCTCGCGCCGCTACCGGCTGTATCGCGACTCCGCTGCGGTGCTGCTCGGGGCGGTCCTGCTGGTCCTGCTCGTCACCACCATCGCCCCCGGCTTCAGCCTTGGCCCGAGCCAGGCGACCGACACGCTGGCCTCGTCGGCCGCGGTTGCCGTGGTGATCACCGAGGCGCCGACCGATCCGCCGTCCGACGGCCCGGACGCGACCGCGCCCGCGTCCGCGCCCGCGACGGCGCCGTCCGTGGCACCCTCCGCGTCGGCGGTGACCGTCCTGAGCCCATCGCCGTCTCCCGCGCCGACACCCAAGCCCACGCCCAAGCCGACCCACAAGGCGCGCTCGGCGCCGCGCCCCACACCCCGCCCGACGCCGCGTCCCACGCCGCAACCGACCCCCAAGCCCACGCCCAAGCCCACGCCCAAGCCCACGCCCAAGCCCACGCCCACGCCGGCGCCGAACGCGGGGTTCACCTATAGCCCATCGTGCGTGCCCGACGGTGGCGGGACGATCTCGTTCACCAGCACCTCGAGCGGCAAGATCACCTCATACGCCTGGTTCTTCGACGATGGTGGGGCGACCTCGAGCGCCAAGAACCCGTCACACCACTTCCCGTCCGATGCCGGCAACTTCAACGTCCGTCTCAAGGTGACCGGCCCAGGCGGCACGGACACCACCATCAAGACCGTCACCGTCTGTCCCTGAAAGAGAGAGTGAACGTGCGCCGTCGCGTCCTGACCTCGCTGCTGATCATGCTGATCGCCAGCGCCGCCTTCCCCCTGACCGTGCTCGGTGCCACCCAGGCGTTCGCAGGGACGGCGACGACCAACGAGGACACGCTGGTCACGATCACCCTGGATGGGCGTGACCAGAGCCCCATCGGCGGTCCGATCACGTCGTTCACGACCGGCGCGGCGGCCCACGGATCGATCGGGGCGCCCGGACCCATCACCTGCGACACCGGTGGCGCGAAGAAGTGCCACTCCGACGTCGACTACACGCCGGCGGCGGACTACAACGGAGCGGATCAGTTCACGTTCACCGCGACCGGCCCGGACGGACCTGCCTCGGCGATCGTCTCGATCACCGTCAGTGCGGTCAACGACGCGCCCGTGTGCTCCGGCGACAGCAGCTCGGGCGACGAGGACACCGACCAGACCGGCAACGTCTCGTGCACCGATGTCGACGGCAACACCCTGACCTACGCCAAGGTCGGCAACCCGACCCATGGATCGGCGTCCGTCGGGTCCAGCGGCGCCTGGAGCTACACCCCGAGCGCCAACTACAACGGCCTCGACAGCTTCACGTTCCGGGCCAACGACGGCACGGTCAACTCGAGCACCAGCACGATGTCCATCACCGTGGTCTCGGTCAACGACGCGCCGACCTGCTCCGGCGACTCGAGCACCGGCGTCAAGAACCAGCTGCAGACCGGCACGGTCACCTGCACGGACGTCGAGAACGACTCGCTCACGTACAGCAAGTCATCCGGCCCGGCGCACGGCTCCGCGTCCGTCGCCGCGAACGGTGACTGGACGTACGACCCGACCCACAACTACAGCGGCTCGGACAGCTTCACGTTCAAGGCCAACGACGGCTCGGCGGACTCGGCGAACGCGACGATGGACCTGACCGTCTCGGCGACGAATGCGGCCCCCGTCTGCACGGCCGACTCGAGCTCGGGCGACGAGGACGCCGGCCAGTCGGGCACGATCGTGTGCACCGACGACGACGGCGACACGCTCACCTACAGCAAGGTCTCGGGTCCGGCCCATGGCTCGGCCACGGTCGATCCGAGCGGCGACTGGGACTACACCCCGGCCGCCAACTACAACGGGCCTGACAGCTTCTCGTTCCGGGCCAACGACGGCACCGTCAACTCCAGCACGGTGACCATGTCGATCACCGTCGACCCGGTCAACGACGCCCCCGTCTGCTCGGCCGACACGAGCTCGGGCAACGAGGACTTCGGCCAGTCGGGCACGATCGTGTGCACCGACGTCGACGGCGACGACCTCGACTACAGCAAGGTCGCCGGCCCCAGCCACGGCTCGGCCACGGTCGACCCCAACGGCGCCTGGAGCTACACCCCCGCCGCCAACTACAGCGGGCCGGACAGCTTCACGTTCAACGCGAACGACGGCACCGTTGACTCCACCACCGAGACCATGTCGATCACCGTGGTCGCGGCCAACGATCCCCCGGACTGCTCGGCTGACTCGAGCTCGGGCAACGAGGACGCCGGCCAGTCGGGCACGATCGTGTGCACCGACGACGATGGCGACACGCTCACCTACAGCAAGGTCTCGGGTCCGGCCCATGGCTCGGCCACGGTCGATACCGAGCGGCGACTGGGACTACACGCCGGCCGCCAACTACAACGGGCCTGACAGCTTCACGTTCCACGCCTTCGACGGCACCGTCAACTCCAGCACGGTGACCATGTCGCTCACCGTCGACCCGGTCAACGACGCCCCCGTCTGTTCGGCCGACACGAGCTCGGGCGACGAGGACACCGACCAGACCGGCACGATCACCTGCACCGACGCCGACGGCGACAGCCTCGACTACAGCAAGGTCGCCGGCCCCAGCCACGGCTCGGCCACGGTCGACACCAACGGCGCCTGGAGCTACACCCCGAGCGCCAACTACAACGGCCCCGACAGCTTCACGTTCCGGGCCAACGACGGCACGGTCAACTCCAGCACGGTGACCATGTCGCTCACCGTCGACCCGGTCAACGACAAGCCGGTGTGTTCGGGCGTGACGCTGTCGACGGACAAGAACGTCCCCGTCGATGGGACCGTCACCTGCACGGACCAGGAGAACGACACCCTGACGCTCCGCGTTGGGGCGGCTCCGCTCAGCGGCGACGTGACCTCGTTCGACCCGGACACTGGCGACTTCACGTACACGCCCGACCATGACGTAACCGGCAGCGACACGTTCACGGTGATCGCCAACGACGGCAGCCTCGACTCGGCGCCCGCCCTCGTCGGCATCGGCGTCGACAACGTGGCCCCGGTCTGCTCGGATCCGACGCCAGGGACGGGGAACGAGGACACCCTGGTGACCGGCTCGCTGTCCTGCACGGACGCGAATCTGGACACCATGTCCTACCTGGTCGTCGGGCAGCCGGCCCACGGTGGCGCGGCGATCAACCCGACGACCGGCCACTGGACCTACACCCCGGACCAGGACTACAACGGCAGCGACACCTTCACGATCGCCGCCAGCGATGGCGCCGACCAGTCGAACTCGGCAACCGTCGACATCACCCTCAACCCCGTGAACGATGCGCCCGTGTGTACGCCGGACACCTCCAGCGGCAACGAGGAGACGGACCAGTCCGGCACCGTCGTGTGCACCGACGTCGACCTCGGCGGCGGCTCGCTGCTCTACGCGAACCCGGTTGGCCCGAGCAAGGGCACGATCACATCGTTCGATACGGCAACCGGCGCCTGGACCTATCACCCGAACACCAATCGCACGGGCACCGACACCTTCAAGGTGACGGCCAAGGACGACCTGCTGGCGACGTCGGCAGCGGTGACGATCACACTGACCATCGTCGACGTGAACGACCCGCCCGTCGCCAAGTCCGACTTCCCGACGATCACCGCCACGAATACGACCACGATCGCGGTCACGAGCAACGACCTCGTCGGCCCGATCTTCGGCGGCGTGACCTCCGAGCCCACCGATAGCATCACGGTCACCGGCGTGAGCGGCGGCGGCAAGGGCACGCTGTCCATCGCCCCCGGCGGTCACGGCGTCGTCTATGACCCGCGAGGCTGCGGATACGGCAGCGACTCCTTCTCGTACACGATCACCGACAGCCACGGCGCAACGTCGCAGTCGTCCGTGTTCGTGACCATTGCCCGGCCCGGCACGAGCGGTCGATCCAAGAAGCCGATCACCGACACCCCGGCGATCGCCTTCGTGGCCGGCAGCACCATCGGCTCAACGACGCCCATGAAGCTCTCGTGGTGCGGCGTCACGGCCGGTGGCGCCGTCAAGGCCTACCGGGTCGACCAGAGCACGAACGGCGGCTCGTCGTACAAGACCCTGTTCAAGTCGACCAAGTCGACCTCGAGCACCCGCAACCTCGCGGTCTCCACATACCGCTGGCGCGCGAAGACCACGGACAAGAAGGGCCGGACCGGCGCCTACCGGACGTCGCTCGTCGCCCGGACGGCCCGCTACCAGGACACCAGCGCCTCGATCGTGTACACCGGCCCGTGGACCAACTCGCCGACGTCGAACGCGTCCGGCGGAACGGAGCGGTTCACCACCTTCGCGGGCGCCGATGCCACGCTGACGCTGCCGTCGACCGTTCGATCGTTCGCGATCGTCGGGCCGCGTGGCTCGACGCGAGGGTCGTTCCAGGTGTTCGTGGATGGGGTCGCCGTGGCGACGGTCAGCGAGAAGGTCAGCGGCTCGACGCAGTACCGGAAGGTGCTGTTCGTGCGCAGCCTCTCGACCGGTACCGCGCACACGATCCGGCTGGTCGCCGTGGGCAACGGCCGCGTGGACCTCGACGCGATCCTGACGCTCGGGACCTAGCCCTCCAGCTGCGGCCGGGCCCGCACGGGCCCGCGCAAACCTGGGGCGCAGCGAGAGCGCCGGCGGTCCGAATCCGCGGAGGCCTCTGGTATAGTCCTGCGCGGTGATCGGTCGCCCATGAACACCGGTTTCGGAGCGTACTTCGCGCTGTTTTCCGAGGTCGGAATGATCCTCTTGGTGACGACCCTCGCCGGTGTGGCAGCGGGCTACTGGGCCGACCAGAAGTTCGGGACCCTGCCGATCTTCGTCCTCGCGGGCTTTCTCGCCGGCGTCGGGATCGGGACGGTTGGGATCTACCGCTTGATCACACGGTTCCTGAAGCGGTTCGACTAAACCGGCCACGGAACGGGCACGGACGAGCGTGGCCCTGGCCGCGCGGCTGCTTGGGAGGACTTGTGACGGGCGACTCGGGCCGGAAGGCGCGCGGTATCAGCAACCCCGTTGCCATCGGGCTGCTGCTGATCTTCGTGATCGTGATCGACGTGTTCGCCTTCCTGCTGTTCCCGCCGTTCGAGAAGGAGCCGGCCGCCGGCGTCGATCCGACCGTCTGCGAATTCCCCGTCTGCTACATCAACGGCAACCTGGAGTTCCCGGCGCCGCACCCCGTCTGGAGCCTCGACGGCCAGCCGCAGAGCACCGACCTCGTCACGTTCCAGGTGAGCCTGTCCTCGACGCTCGTGACGATGTTCGTCATCACGATCATCGTGATCGTGCTGCTGTGGGCGCTCAGCCGGAAGCACGCGCTGAACCCGGGCCGCGGCCAGAACGTCATCGAGTACGTCTACGAGCTGCTCGAGAACTTCGCCGCCTCCCTCGGCGGGCCCCAGTCCAAGCCGTACATCCCGCTGTTCGCCGGCTTCTTCCTGTTCATCTTGTTCTGCAACTGGAGCGGCCTGATCCCGCCGATCGGGAAGGTCGATCAGCTCCGCGCCCCCACGAGCGACCTGAACGTGACGATCGGCCTGGCGCTGGTGGCGTTCGTGTTCATCGAATACCAGGGCTTCAAGCACCTGGGCGTCGGCTACCTCAGCAAGTTCTTCCCGTTCGGGGAGTTCAAGAAGGGCGTGGGTGCCGGGGCCATCGCCCTGTTCGTCGGCCTCACGGAGCTCCTGCTCGAGTTCGTCAAGCCGATCACGCTGTCGATGCGTCTGTTCGGCAACATCTATGGGGGCGAGGTGGCGCTGGGCGTCCTGACGGCCCTGACCCTTGCGATCATCCCCATGGCCATGCTCGCGCTCGAGGTCCTGCTCAACGCGGTCCAGGCGCTGATCTTCGCAACCCTGACCCTCATGTTCACGCTCGTCGCGATCGAGGGTCACGGCCACGAGGATGAGGCGGCGGAATCCGCCGAAACCACCATCCACGCCGTCGAAGCGGCGGCCCACTGACCACCCCGACCACGGGACCAAGACCGGGTCCGTAAGCCCGGATCACGGAGGGAACACGGAACATGGAAAACCTCGGCGCCCTTGCGGCCCTCGGCGTGATCGGCCCGGGCATCGGCATCGGCATCCTGGGCGGCCTCGCGGCGGCCGCGATCGGGCGCAACCCCGATGCCGCCGGCGACATCCGCGGCCTCGCGATCATCCTCGCGGCGTTCGCCGAGGGCCTCGGCGTCCTCGCGGTCGTCGTCGGCCTGCTCGCGATCTTCATCAAGCCCGCCGCAGGCTGACCTGCGGTAGCGGTGACGCCCATGGACACCTTTGCCCTTGTCGGGGAGGTCTTGCGCCAGGTCGCGGTGCCGGCCGCGGCCGCCACGGAGCCCGCGAAGTTCCAGATCAACGTGTTCTGGATCATCGTGGCCGCGGCCAACTTCGTCGTCTTCTTCCTCATCGTCAGCCGGATCTCGTTCCGCGGCCTCGTCAAGACCCTCGAAGACCGGCGTTCCCGGATCGAGCAGGGGCTGCAGGACGCGGAGCAGGCACGGCGCGACCGTGAAGCGGCGGAGCAGGAGCGGCAGGCCACCCTCCAGGAGGCCCGGCGCGAGGCCAACGACATCCTCAGTCGTGCCCAGAAGGTCGCGGCTGAGGCCCGCGAGCAGGAGGTTGCCGCCACCCGCGAGGAGATCGCCCGCCTGCGCGAACGCGCGACGAGCGAGATCGACGCGGAGCGCCAGCGAGCCGTAGCCGAGCTGCGGGGTGAGGTGACAGACCTCGCGCTCGCGGCAGCCGGTCGCGTCGTCGGCGAATCGATGACGGGTGACCGCCAGCGCAAGCTCGTGGCCGACTTCCTCGCCGATCCTGCCTCCGGGGGGTCCGCCGGCTGATGGCACGCCCGACCACCGCCGCTCGCCGATACGCGGAGGCGGCCTTCGAGGTCGCGCTGCGCGACGACGAGCTCGACGGCTGGCGCGACGATCTCGCCCTGGCGGCCGACCTGCTCGGGCGTCCCGAGGTCCAGCCCGTCGTCGACAGCCCGGCCGTGCCCAGGGCCCAGCGCCTGGCGGTGGTCGCGAAGCTGCTCGAGGGGCGGGTCCGCCCCGGTGCGATCCGGCTCGTGAGCCTGCTCGTCGAACGGGGCCGGGTGCGCGAGCTGCAGCGGGTGAGCGACCAGTACGTCCGCCAGCTGAACGCCCACCGCGGCATCGTCGTGGCAACCGTCACGAGCGCCGTACCACTCACCAACGACGAGACCGCCGAGATCCGCACGCGGGTCGAGGCGATGGCCGGCTCCACGATCGACCTTCACACGTCGGTCGACCCGTCGCTGCTGGGCGGGCTCACCGTCCAGGTCGGCGACCGGCTCCTCGACGCTTCCATTCGCGGCCGCCTGGAGCGGTTGCGCGACCAGCTCAACGCGGGCACCCGACCCCGCTAGCAGCGCCCGAACGGAGACGCCATGGCCATCCGGTCAGACGAGATCATCAGCATCATCAAGAGCCAGATCGAGTCGTTCGACGCGACCGCCGAGACCCGCAGCGTGGGGACGGTCGTCGAGGTGGGCGACGGGATCGCGCAGATCTACGGCCTCGACGCGGCGCTCGCGTCCGAGATGCTCGAGTTCCCCGGCGGGGTGATGGGCATGGCCCTCAACCTCGAGGAGGAGACGGTCGGCGCGGTCATCCTGGGTGACCCGTCCGCGATCAAGGAAGGCGACATCGTTCGCACGACGGGTCGCGTGGTCGAGGTGCCGGTCGGCGAGGAGCTCCTGGGCCGGGTCGTGGACCCGCTGGGCAACGCGCTCGACGGCAAGGGCGAGATCTCGCGCACGACGACCCGTCCGGTCGAGCGGATCGCCCCGGGCGTCATCACCCGCCAGGGCGTCGATACCCCGGTCCAGACGGGCATCAAGGCCATCGACGCCCTGATCCCGATCGGGCGCGGCCAGCGCGAGCTGATCATCGGCGACCGCCAGACCGGCAAGACCGCGATCGCGATCGACACGATCATCAACCAGAAGGGGAGCGACCTCGTCTGCATCTACGTGGCGATCGGGCAGAAGCTCTCGACCGTCGCGCAGACCGTCGCCACGCTCGAGAAGTACGGCGCGATGGAGCACACCATCGTCGTCGTCGCCGGCGCCGAGGACCCCGCCCCGCTCCAGTACCTCGCCCCGTACGCGGGCGTCGCCATGGGCGAGGAGATCATGGAGAACGGCGTCCAGGTGGGCGACCGGCTGGTCAAGGACGCGCTGTGCGTCTACGACGACCTGTCCAAGCACGCGTGGGCGTACCGCGAGATGTCGCTCCTGCTGCGCCGGCCGCCGGGCCGCGAGGCCTACCCGGGCGACGTGTTCTACCTCCACAGCCGGCTCCTCGAGCGCGCGGCGCGCATGAGCGACGAGAACGGTGGCGGCTCGCTGACGGCGCTGCCGATCGTCGAGACGCAGGCCAACGACGTGTCGGCCTACATCCCGACCAACGTGATCTCGATCACCGACGGCCAGATCTTCCTCGAGACCGACCTGTTCAACGCCGGCCAGCGGCCCGCGATGAACATCGGCATCTCGGTCTCGCGCGTCGGCTCCGCCGCGCAGACCAAGGCGATGCGGAAGGTCGCCGGCCCGCTCAAGCTCGACCTCGCCCAGTACCGGGCCCTGGCCGCGTTCGCCCAGTTCGCCAGCGACCTGGACAAGGCGACGCGCGACCAGCTGAACCGGGGCGAGAAGCTGTCCGAGATCGTCAAGCAGCCCCAGTACCAGCCCCTTCCGGTCGAGAAGCAGGTCGCGATCCTGGTCGCCGCGACGAGCGGCAAGCTGGACGACGTCCCGACGCCCAAGGTCAAGGAGTTCGAGATCGGGCTCTACCGGTTCCTCGAGACCGAGCGCCCGCAGATCCTCGACGAGCTCGGCAAGACCAAGACCCTGACCGACGACCTCACCGCCTCCCTGGAGTCGGCCATCGACGACTTCAAGCTCTCGTTCCTGGCTTGAACATGACCCTCTCTGCGACCCGCCTGCATGGCCGTCCGAGGCAAGGCGCCACCGAGGAGGCGAGCGAGCGCACCCCGAGGTGCGTGAGCGAGCCCCCGGAGGTGGCAACGCCGCATTCGGGCGCGGCAGGCTGGCGGCCAAGGAAGGCGGAGGCAGACCGTGGCTAGCCAGCGCGAGATCCGCCGCCGAATCAACAGCGCTCGCAACATCAAGCAGATCACGCGGGCGATGCAGTTCGTCGCGGCCTCCAAGCTGCGCCGGGCGCAGGAGGCGACCCTGGCCGCCAGGCCGTACCGCGACACGCTCGACGAGGTCATCGCCGACCTCGCCGCCGTCCTGTCCGGCGAGGACCACCCGTTGCTCGCCGCGCGCGACCTCGCGTCGGCGCACAGCCGCCTGATCGTGATCATCACCAGCGACCGCGGCCTCGCGGGTGCCCTCAACACCAACACCGTCCGTCACGTGGCTCGGGAGATCACCGACCACCCGGGCGACCTCAAGGTCGTCACCGTCGGCCGCAAGGGTCGCGACGCCATGCGCCGCGCCCGCGTCCCGATCGCCGCCCACTTCGAGGGCTTCGGCGACCGGCCCACCTTCGCCGACGTCCTCCCGCTCGCGCGCCTGATCACCGACGACTACGTCGCGGGCACCTACGACCGGATCGACATCGTCTACTCCCGCTTCGTGTCCACGCTGGTCCAGAAGCCCGTCATCGACCAGCTGCTGCCGGTCGAGCCCGCGGAGGACACCACGGGCATCCCCGGCAATCAATTCCTGTTCGAGCCCAACCCCGCGGACTTCCTGCGGGCGCTCCTTCCCCGCTACGTCGCGACCCGCCTGTTCCAGGCGGTGCTCGAGTCCAAGGCGAGCGAGGAGTCGTCCAGGATGGTCGCGATGAAGAACGCAACCGAGAACGCCCAGGAGCTCATCGAGGACCTGACGCTCTCGTACAACAAGGTCCGCCAGGCCAACATCACTCGCGAGATGGTTGAAATCGCGACCGGCGCCCAGGCCCGGTAGGCCGGCGCTCACGAGGAGGCATTCCCCACATGGCGACAGCCGCGCCTTCCGCGAACGGCCGGGTGATCCAGATCACCGGTCCGGTCGTCGACATCGAATTCCCCGCCGGGCAGCTGCCGGCCATCTTCAACGCCGTCGAGATCATCCGCGAGGGCGACCAGCCGCTCGTGTGCGAGGTCCAGCAGCACCTGGGCAACAACTGGGTTCGCGCCGTCGCCATGACGACGACCGACGGCCTCGCGCGGGGCACCGAGGTCCGGGACACCGGGGCCGCGATCAGCGTCCCCGTCGGCGAGGTCACGCTGGGCCGCGTGTTCGACGTCCTCGGCCGTGCGATCGACGGCAAGGGCGAGGTCACGTCCGAGCTCAAGCTGCCGATCCACCGCGCGCCGCCCGCGTTCGAGGACCAGACGACCGAGGTCGAGATCTTCGAGACGGGCCTCAAGGTCATCGACCTCATCTGCCCGTTCAAGAAGGGCGGCAAGATCGGGATCTTCGGCGGTGCCGGCGTCGGCAAGACCGTGATCATCCAGGAGCTGATCAACAACGTCGCCACCAAGCACGCCGGTGTGTCCGTGTTCGCGGGCGTTGGCGAGCGGTCGCGCGAGGGCAACGACCTCATCCGCGAGATGACCGAGTCGGGCGTCATCAAGAGCACGGCGTTCGTGTTCGGCCAGATGAACGAGCCGCCCGGCGCCCGGCAGCGCGTCGGCCTGACCGCCCTCACGATGGCCGAGTACTTCCGGGACGAGGAGGGCCGCGATGTCCTCCTGTTCATCGACAACATCTTCCGCTTCACCCAGGCGGGCTCCGAGGTCTCGGCGCTCCTCGGCCGCATGCCGTCGGCGGTCGGCTACCAGCCCAACCTCGCGACCGAGATGGCCGGCCTCCAGGAACGGATCACGTCGACCCGCAAGGGCTCGATCACGTCCCTCCAGGCGGTGTTCGTCCCCGCCGACGACTACACGGACCCGGCGCCGGCGACGACGTTCGCCCACCTCGACTCCACGATCCGCCTCGAGCGCTCGATCGCCGAGCTGGGCATCTACCCCGCCGTCGACCCGTTGACCTCGACCTCGCGCGTCCTCGACCCGCTGGTCGTCGGCAACGATCACTACGACGTGGCCCAGGAGACGAAGCGCGTCCTGCAGCGCTACCGCGACCTCCAGGACATCATCGCGATCCTGGGCATCGACGAGCTGTCGGAGGAGGACAAGGCGACCGTCGCCCGGGCCCGCCGCCTGCAGCGGTTCATGAGCCAGCCGTTCACGGTCGCCCAGGTGTTCACCGGGCGCGAGGGCAAGTACGTGTCGATCAAGGACACGGTGGCCTCGTTCAAGGAGATCCTCGAGGGCAAGGCCGACACGCTGCCCGAACAGGCCTTCTTCCTCGCCGGCACGCTCGAAGACGTCCGCGCCAACGCCGCCAAGCTCGAGGGTTGAAAGCCGTGATCATCGCCCCCGCTTTCGCCGGGCCGCCGGCGGTCCGATTCCAGTTGCCTTCGCCGGCTGCGCGCGGCTCGGCCACTGAGATCGGCCGCCGTCTGCCCGGCTACGCGGGGGCTGAGTCCTCTCTGCCCCCTCTCTCTATCGCGCCAGCCGGGCCGGCCGATCTCGCGTTGAGGGGATGGGGGGTGCTGCCAAGCGCCCGCGTAGGCGGCTGGCAGGCCGGCGATCTCAGTGCCCGAGCCGCGCGCAGCCGGCGGCGGGAACTGGAATTGGCCGGACTGACAGACGCCGGAAGCGGTCGCGTGAGCGGGGCACGCTCATGACACTGCACCTGGAGATCGTGACGCCGGAGCGGTTGGCGTACGAGGATGATGTCGACATGGTGCTGGTCCCCGGCGCCGAGGGCGAGCTTGGGATCCTGCCGCACCACACGCCGCTGGTGAGCCTGCTCGGCGTGGGCGAGCTCAAGATCCGGAAGGGCAACGAGGAGGAAAGCTTCGCCATCGCCGGCGGCTTCCTCCAGGTGCGGCCCGACAAGGTCGTCGTGATGGCCGAGACCGCCGACATGGCGTCCGAGATCGACCTCGAGCGCGCCCAGGAGGCACGACGCGAGGCGGAACGCACCCTCGAGTCCGGGTACGTCGAGGAGGCCGACCTCGCGGCCGCGCGCGCCCAGCTCCAGACGGCCCTGCTGCGGATCCGCGTCGCGGAGCGGCGTCACCGCGAGGGACCGCGGCGCGGCGCCTAGCGAATGGCCGACGCCCGCCCGTTTCACTGGGAGTTCAAGCCCGAGGTCACCCCGCCGGAAGCGTTCCGCATCGAGGGTGGCAAGCCGCTGCTCGGCACCGTGCACGTCAGCGGGGCCAAGAACGCCGCGCTGAAGCTCCTCGCGGCCGCGACCCTGACCGGCGAGCGCTGCCGGTTCGAGAACGTCCCCGAGATCGAAGACGTCCGCGTGATGGCCGAGGTGCTCAAGGACCTCGGCGTGGTCGTGGACCACCCGGCGGAGGGCGTGTACGAGGTCGCCGCGGGCGACGTCGAGTGGCTGTTCGTGCCGCTCGAGGCCGCCGCCAAGATGCGCGCCTCGTTCATCCTGCTCGGGCCCCTGCTGTCGCGCTTCGGGCGGGTGATCATCAGCAACCCCGGCGGTGATCGCATCGGCCGGCGGCCGGTGAACCTCCACGTCGACGCGATGCGCGCCCTGGGCGCCGAGATCGCCTACCGCGACGGCTACTACTTCGCCCAGGCGCCGGGACGCCTCCACGGGGGCGAGGTCACCTTCCCCCAGGTCACCGTGATGGGCACCGAGAACGCGATGCTGGCGGCGACCCTCGCCGATGGGCACACCGTGATCCGGCCGGCCGCCCAGGAGCCCGAGGTCGACGACCTCATCGACTTCCTGCGCAAGATGGGCGCAGACATCACGCGCACGAGCCCCGACACGATCGAGGTCCATGGCCGCCGCCGGCTGCGGGGCGCCAATCACACGGTCGTCTCGGACCGCATCGAGACCGGCACCTTCCTCGTCGCCGCCGCCGTCACCGGCGGCAAGCTGACCCTCGAGAACGCGCCCTGCGAGCACGTCGAGGCGCTGGTCGAGCTCCTCGGCCGGGTGGGTGTCCCGGTGGCCTGCGGCAAGTCCTCGATCGAGGTCGACGCCACGGGCCTGCGGGCGGGCGACCTGCGGGCGTGCGACATCGAGACGGCGCCCTACCCCGGGCTCGCGACCGATCTCCAGCCGCCGGCCTGCGTCCTGCTCACCCAGGCGAGCGGAACCTCCCGCGTCCACGAGGCGATCTTCGAGGACCGGATCGAGTGGCTCGCCGAGCTCGGCAAGCTGGGCGCGCAGATCGAGATCGCGGATGCCCACCACGCGCTGATCACCGGCCCCAGCAGGCTGCACGGCGCCGAGACGGAGATCGGCGACCTGCGCGCCGGCGCATCGCTGATCCTGGCCGCGCTCGCGGCCGAGGGGACCTCGCTGATCCACGGCGCGCATCACGTTCAGCGGGGGTATGAGAACATCGATCGCAAGTTCCAGCAGCTGGGTGCGAGCATCACCCGTTCGGCCGACACGGCCTGACCATCGCCCGGCCGACCCGCTAGATCCGCCCCAACCCCGCCGACCGCCCATTCCGGGCGCGGCCACCACCTGGAGTAGCATTCAGCGCCGTTATGAAGATTGGTATCGACCTCGGGACCGCGAACGTCATCGTCTATGTCAAGGGCAAGGGCATCGTCATCACGGAGCCCTCCGTCGTCGCGGTCGGCGAGGACAACCGGATCGTCGCCGTGGGCGAGGAAGCCCGCGAGATGATCGGCCGCACCCCCGGCAACATCCAGGCCATCCGCCCGATGAAGGACGGCGTGATCGCCGACTACGTCATCACCGAGGCGATGCTCCGGTTCTTCATCGGCAAGGCGACCAAGGGCCGGATCGGCTTCTCCAAGCCGGAGGTGATGATCAGCGTCCCGGCCGGCGTCACGTCGGTGGAGAAGCGCGCGGTCCGCGACGCGGCCCTCAAGGCGGGGGCCAAGGACGCGTTCCTGATCGAGGAGCCGCTGGCCGCGGCCATCGGCGCCAACGTCCCGATCAGCGGGCCGTCGGGGAACATGATCATCGACATCGGCGGCGGCACGTCCGAGATCGCCGTCATCGCGCTCGGCGGCATCGTGGTCTCGAACAGCCTCCGCGTCGGCGGCAACAAGTTCGACGAGGCGATCGCGACCTACATCCGCAAGAAGTACAACCTGATGGTGGGCGAGCGGACGGCCGAAGAGGTCAAGATCGCGATCGGGGCCGCGCTGCCCCTCGAGCGCGAGCTCACGATGGAGGTCCGGGGCCGCGACCTGATCGCCGGCCTGCCGCGCACGATCCCGATCACCTCGTCCGAGGTCATGGAGGCGATCGAGGTTCCGCTCCAGCAGCTGGTCGCCGCCGTGCGCACCGTGCTCGAGCAGACGCCGCCCGAGCTGTCCTCGGACATCATCGACAAGGGCATGGTCATGTCCGGTGGCGGCTCGCTGCTGCGCAACATCGACAAGCTGCTGACCCAGGTGACCGGCGTCCCGTGCCACGTCGCCGAGAACAGCCTCAACTGCGTCGCCCTGGGGACGGGCCTCGCCCTCGAGCACTTCGACTTCTTCAAGAAGTCCCTGGTGCAGCAGATCTGAGGCATGGTTCCGGGCGGGCGGACTGTCGTGGGCATCCTCCGCGATTCCAGTCCCCTACGGGTACTGAGATCGCGTCCGGTAGCCCCCGCCAGCCCGCCCTTCCGAGCTCAAGTCCAGCTGCTGGTGGCGGCAGGGCCTGCTCTCATCGGGGGTGGGATGGGGTGAGGGCGTTCGTCGACCTGCATTGCCATACGAACGCCTCGTTCGACAGCATCGCGAGCCCGGACAAGGTCGTCGCGGCCGCCGTGGCCCGGGGGCTGACGCATCTCGCGATCACCGATCACGATCGCATCGAAGGCGCGCTGCGGGCTCGCGATGCGGCCCCGAGCGAGCTGTTCGTCATCATCGGCGAGGAGATCAAGACCGCGGATGGCGACCTGATCGCGCTGTTCCTCGAGCACGCCGTGGCACCCGGGCGACCCGCGCGGGACACGATCGACGAGGTCCGCGCGCAGGGCGGCCTGGTGGGCATCCCGCACCCCTTCGACCGGTTCCGGGGCTCCATGCTCAAGGACCCGCGGCTCGAGGCGATGGCCCCGCTGGTCGACTGGGTCGAGGCGCACAACGCGCGGGTCGTGGGCGGCACCGGCAACGAACGGGCCGCGCAGTTCGCGCTCGACATGGGCCTGCCCGGCGTGGCCGTCTCGGACGCGCACAGCGTGATCGAGGTGGGCGTGGCGTATTCCGTGCTCGACGGGAACCCATCGACAGCCGAAGGGTTGATGGCAGCCCTGACCAACGTCTCGGTTGTGCCCGGGCGTGCTTCCTATATCGTCCGGACCCTCACACCAATCGCAAAGCTCGTCAATCGCGCCCGGGGGAACCGGCGGGTCACCAGCAGTCCTGCCGAAGACACGGGTGCTGCCCATGAGTGAACCGCCCGTGACTGACGCCGACGCCACCATTCCCGTCCGCCCGACCAACCCGCTGGCGCGCCCATCGGATGCGAGCCGGCCTCCGATCGCGGAGGACGACAGCGGCGGCCAGATCTCGCTTGGCCAGCGGCTGCGGCAGCCTCGGACGCTGATCTCGATCGGCATCCCGCTGATCCTGCTGGTCCTGATCTTCCGGGTCGCACTGAACGTCGACTTCGCGCAGCTGGCGGGCAGCATCGCCGGCGCCAACAAGGCGCTCCTGCTCGCGGCCTTCCTGGTGTTCTACGCGGGCTTCCCGATCCGCGGCTTCCGCTGGTCGATCCTGCTCAAGGGCGCCGGCATCCGGGTCGGGACCAAGGACGCGACCGAGATCCTGTTCCTGTCGTGGACCGTGAACTGCCTCGTCCCGGCCAAGCTCGGCGACCTGTATCGGGCGTTCCTGCTCAAGATCAACGCCGACGTCTCGGGCTCGCGGACCCTGGGCACCGTGTTCATCGAGCGCATCCTCGACCTGTTCGCCATCGCGCTGATGGGCCTGGCGGCGGGCTTCTGGAGCTTCCGCACCGGCTTCCCGCCCGAGATCCAGTTCGTCGCGGTCCTGGGCATCGCCGTGATCGTCGCGCTCGGTGTCCTGCTGTTCGCCATCCGGAACTTCGGCCGGGCGATCCTGGGCAAGCTGCCGCTCCCGGACCGCGCGCTGGACCTCTACGACCGGTTCGAAGAGGGCCTGTTCTCGGTCAACCGCCGATCGATCGTGCCGCTGATGCTGCTCACCGGGCTGATCTGGACCACCGAGGGCCTCCGCCTGTGGCTCGTGATCCAGGCCTTGGGGCTGCCGGGCGTCTCGATGGGCATCTCCGGAGCGTTCTTCGTCGCCTTCATCGGCTCCCTGTTGACGGCCGTGCCCCTGAGCCCGGCGGGTCTCGGCATCGTCGAGCTGGGCGTCGTCGGCGTGCTGGTGGCGGCCTACGGGCTGCCCGTCACCGAGGCGACGACCATCGCCCTCGTCGACCGGCTGATCAGCGTGTTCTCGATCATCGTGATCGGCACCGTGCTCTACCTGGTGTCGCCGATCCGCCGCGGCGCCGGGCTGTCGCAACCCGTCGAGGCGAGCGCCGCGACGGGCTGATCCGGGCGATCCCTGGGGTACCGGGGACGGGCTACCCGATCGGGTCACGCCTGCACCCCACGCGACCCCACCAGACCTCCCGGAGCCGCACGGCCGCCGCAGCGGGGGTCCCGTACCAACGGGTGATTGGGCGGGAGACCCCCACAGCCGACACTCCAAATCGACCCCGCGCACCAAAGCGCCGGAGCCTAGCCCAAGGCGAGCATGACGACCGAGAACGGCCGCGCGTTCAACGAATGGTTGCGAGCACAGCTCAAGGCCAAGAAGATGTCGCAGCGCCAGCTGGCGCAGCAGTCGGGTGTCGACCATTCGACGATCTCCCGATTGATCCGGGGCGACCGGATGCCTTCTCTCGGAACGGCTACCAAGCTGGCTCGCGGGCTGCGCGAGATTCGTGACGACTCCGACACGTCCACCGCGCTCGGCGTGGTGTCCGTGGGGCCGCAGAACCCGACGGCGCGTGTCGAATACGCGCTCAGGGCGGACGAGGCGCTCTCGGAGCCGCAGGTCCGGCAGATCATGGAGTACTACCTGGCTGTTCGGGTGCGCCGGTTCGCGCGGACCTACTCCAGCGTTGGGTCCGCCGAGTCGGGCCACAACGGGAACGGCTCCATGAGCTCCGGCAGCTCCGTCTACGGCCGTCAGGCGTCCGTGGCGAGCGTCGCCGCGGCACCGTCCGTCCGGGCCCTGCCGCCGCGCTACGGCGTGCAGCGCCCTCCTGCCCGGCCGCCGAGCCGGCAGGGCCGACCATAGAACACCTCCAGGGCACGACCTGAACGTCCCTCCACGTTCGGGTCTCGGGGACAGCGAACGCCGGTCTGCAGGGGCCGGCGTTCGCATTTAAGGCGCGGCGCTACGGCGTGTGGTACACCGAGATAACGCGCCTGGCCCCGGCGTCGAAGCGATCGGCGAGCACCAGGTCCGCCGTGCGGGCCGCGACGAAGGCGTCCTCGGCCGGGCCGCCGCAGGCGGCACCGACGACGTCGGCGAACAGCGGGTCGCAGACGATCACGAGCGGGCCGTTCGGGGCGGTGGGGGAGCCCGAGGCCTCGTCCGCCAGCAGCGCCGCACCACGATGCTCGAGCGGGAACCGGAGCGCGTTGGCGTTCTTGAACGGCGGGATGCCGGCGAGCACGAGCGGGCCGGACCCGGCGGCCTTGATCGTCCGGGCCGCGGCCTGGTCGACCAGCCGCCAGCCACCGTCGGGCGACAGGAACGGCGGCCAGCGCCATGACGGACACGGCCACCAGCAGGATTCCTGTACCGGCGGCGAGGAGCGGCCGCGCGACGCTCGACCGTGCGCGTTCCGCGCCCACCCCCGCCGAGAGCGCGAGCCCGGACCCGATGAGCGCCAGCACCAGCGGGTCGAGGAACGAGTGGTAGTGGTCGTTGGGCAGCCCGGGAGTCACCACCGCCAGGCTGGGAGCGAACAGGGCCAGGGCGACGATCGCCCAGCCCACCGACCCCACCAGCCACGCCGCGGCGCGCCGCGCCGCGCCACGGGCGCGCACAACGGCCACGCCGGCCAGCCCGCACGCCGCCAGCACCGCGAGCAGCGCGAGCAGCGGCCGCTCGGTGAGCAGCCCGGCCACCGGCCACGAGAGCGAGCGCAGGCCGACGATGCCGATCCGGCCCAGCACGCCGGACGCGGCGCCGCTCCCGCCACCGGCGAGATAGCCGAGGATCGCGCGCGTTTCGGCGAAGTCGTGTCCCAGCTCGAAGGCGAGCAGCGGCAGGTAGCCGGCCGCGATGATCGCGACGGCCCCCGCGCCGGCGCCGGCCGCCGGTCCCAGCCGTTCCCCGCGCCGGCGCCGCCCGCGGACGTCGGCGAGCCACGCCACGACGAGCGGCGGGACCACGACGACCCCAAGGACGTGGCACTGCATCACGACCATCGCGCCGACGGCGGACAGGAGCCACCAGCGGGCGTGCCGCGAGCGCACCGCGTGCAGCGCCGCCGCGAACGCGACCGCCGATGCGAACGGAATGAGGTTGGGGTTCCAGATGAACGTCGACGCCTCGATGCCGGCGGGGGAGACGGCCATCAGCAGGCCGGCGGCCAGGCCCGCGACCGGCCCGGCGATCAGGCGCGCGAGCCACCACGTCGCGACGACGGCGCCCAGGCCGAACAGCGCGATCTCGCCCATGACCGCGACCGGGTCGACGCCCGACAGGAACGCCGCGGGTGCCAGGAGGTAGTAGTAGACGGCGCCGTGGTGGAACGTCCCGATCGACGTCTTCGGCCCCAGCAGCGGCACCTCGCCCCGGTCCACGAGTCCCTGGAGCACGAGCATGTCCGTGCCCTGGTCCGCGTCCCAGGCGCCACGCTGATCCAGGTTCGGGAGCCGCAGGATCGCGGCCAGCGCGACGATCGCGATCAACAGCGCCAGCTCGCGCGCCGAGGGACGGCCGTGGAGCGCGGGGCGTTCGGCGGCGGAAGCGTCGCCGCTCATGCCGGCGCCTCGAGCGCCTGGTCGTCGTCGGCCGGGGCGCTGCGCCCCTTCGAACTCGAGGTCTCGAACGCCTCCGGCGGCAGAACGGCGAGCCGACGCCCCGCGACCAGATCGCGGGCGCGATCCATGTTCACAAGGTCGTAGCCCGCGTCCATCCCCGGCGTCTCGAGCAGGTACACGACGCTCGCAAGGTCCGGATGGGTCAGCACGCGTGCCAGCCCCGCGGCCCCGATCCGGCCGGCGCCCAGGTGCTCGTGCTGGTCGGTCCGGGAGCCACGCTCCGACCTCGAGTCGTTGACGTGGACGAGGTGGAGACGCTGGAGGCCGATCGCGGCGTCGAACTCGCGCAGCACGCCGTCCACGCCCGCCGGCTCGTCCATCGCATACCCGGCGCCCCACAGGTGGGCGATGTCGAGGCAGTAGCCGAACCGGTCTCGCCCGACGCCCGCGCCCACGACCGCCTCTTCCACGCGGGCCAGCTCGTCGATCGTGGATCCGATCCCGGACCTGCCGCCCGCGCCGTTCTCGAGCACGAGCGTGACGCCCGGTGCCCCGTCCACCCCGTCGAGCACGCGGCGCAGGCCGGTGGCCACCCCCGCGATGCCCGACGCCAGCCCCGCGCCGCGGTGGGATCCGAGATGGATGTTGACGAACGCGGCGGCCCAGGAGTCCGCGACCCGCAGCTCGTTGTGGAGCACGGCGACGGACCGATCGACCAGGTCCGCGTCCGGGCCGGCGAGGTTGACGAGGTAGGGCGCGTGGATCGCGATCGTTGCGATCCCGCCCGCGGCAAGGCGCTCGCGGAAGGCCGGCAGGTCGCGGGGGAGCGTCGAGCGCCGGCGCCATGACGTCGGGTTGTCCGTGAACACCTGGATCGCGGAGGCGCGAATCTCCGTGGCCCGGTCGGCGGCTTTGAGCATGCCGTGGCCCAGGGGCAGGTGGGCGCCGAGGCGCCGGCCGTTCGGGAGCATCGGCGCGAAGCGTACCGGAGCGACACCGCCCGCCACCTACACTGGCCGCGTGGATCCTGACCTGCTCGCCGGTCTCCGGGCGCTCGTGGACACCAACCGCCTGCAGATCGTCGCGCGGGTGGGCGCGAAACCGGCGACCGTCGAGGACCTCGCGATGGAGCTGCGGCAGCCCGTGCCCAGCGTCGCTCGCCAGGTGGACGTCCTGGTCGCCGCGGGGCTCGTCGAGCGCACCGGCGACAGACACGACAACCTCCGCGCCCGCTTCGACCGGGTGGGGGAGCTGGCCCGCCAGCTCGCGTCGCTCGAGACCGGCGGCGCAGCGGGGTCCGGCGGCGGGGCGGGGTCCGACGGCGCCGACGGCGGCCTGAGCGGCGCCTGGCCGCACGATGGTGAATCGTTCGCCGAGACCCTCGAGCGGATGGGGGCGACCGACGACGACGCGCGGGTCCTGCGGTCCTACCTCGTCGACGGGCGCCTGGAGACGATTCCCGCCCAGCACCGCAAGCGCCAGGTCGTCCTGCGGTTCCTGCTCGAGCGCGTGTTCGTCGAGGACCGCGAGTATCCCGAGAGGGAGGTCAACCAGCGCCTCGGGCTGTTCCACCCGGACGTCGCGGCGCTCCGGCGCTACCTCGTCGACGACGGCTACGTCACCCGCGAGTCCGGCCTCTACCGCCGAGCTCGGGTTGAGCCGGTGCGGCCGGCGGAGCCAGAGGCGTCTGGCTAGCCGCGCCCGGACTTCGCCGTGCTCCGCCGCTCCGGCGTGTACTCGCCGCCCATGACCGGCTCGATCAGCCCGAAGTTGCCGTCGCGCCGCCGATACAGCACGCAGATGCGCTCGTTCTCGGCGTTCACGAACACGTAGAAGTCGTGTCCGAGGTCCTCCATGGCCGCGACCGCGTCCTCCTCGAACATGGGCTCGATGGCGAACCGCTTCGTCTTGACGATCTGGCGCTCGCCGCCGGGCTCGGCCGTCCCGTCGGCGATCTTGCGCAGGATCGCCTTCTCCAGCTCGGGCCGCGAGCGGACGCGAGGCTTCTCCTTGTGGACGATCGCCTGCCGCTCGACCTTGTCGACCACGGTGTCGATCGCCTCCTGGTAGGTGCCCCCGGCCGCGCGGCTGCGCAGCGTGCGACCGTCCACCAGCAGGGTGGCATCGGCGATATGGGCGTCGGAGGCGCTCCGATGGGCCTCGTTCGAGAGCTCCACGACGGCGTCGGTGTTGTCGTCGAACAGCCGGTCGAGGCGGGCGAACTTGCGCTCGGCATAGTGCCGGACTCGATCGGGGACCTCGAGGTTCTTGCCCCTGACGATCGTCCTCACGGCTCACCTCCCGGTGCGCACTCGGGTGCCTGGCTGCGGGGCGACGGGGCCGGAGGACCGGGCCCGCCGGGAGTTCGAGTATAGCCGCGGGTCGTCGACGAGCCCCTCGGGCCGTGGCCCGCGCGTCCGGCGAGCGGCGTCACGCGCCGACGGCTTCCACCGACGGCCAATGGGCCACGAGCAGCCCCACGAGCACGGCGACGTCGACGATGAGCGCCGGCACCGCGCTGGCCGTCAGGATCCCATCCCAGAACACGAAGATGCCGATCAGCGACACCACCGCGCCCACGACCGCGAGCGGCCGCCACCACTCCTGGGAGAGCAGCAGGCCGGTCCCCGACGCGACGAACAGGACCGTGGCCGCGGCCCACACGAGCGCGCCGACGGCGTGAGCGACCCCATCGCCGGCGGTTGACGACAGCAGCCAGGATCCACCCGACTGCTCCGCCCAGCTGGCGATCCGGAGGGCGGGTCCGAGGAACAGGACGTGGCCGATCCCGTGGGCGATCAGCACGACGGCGACGACGATGCGAAGGATCTCGGGTGACATGGCGGCACACTCCCGCTGGCTGCTCTGGTCCGGAGAGCAGCATCGATCAGTCCCGCGGCCGCCCGAAAGGGCCACGGGTCGCCTCCGTGGTGGGCCGTCGGTCATGGGCGCTAGCGCGGTCTCATCGTTCCCTCGCGACGGCGATCGCGCTGACGGCCATGGCGCCCGCGGCGAGCAGCGCATCGGCCGCCGCGCACAACGTGGCGCCGGTCGTCACGACGTCGTCGACGAGCACGACCCAGCGCCCGTGGACGGCCCGCTGATACCCCGGTCTCACGCCGAACGCGTCCTCGACGTTGGCCGCCCGGTGCCGCCGATCGAGGCGGTACTGGGCGGTCGTCGCCCGCGTGCGGTCGAGGACGGGCAACGAGGGCATGCCCAGCGCCGCACCGGCCGCCGCGGCGATGAGCTCGGCCTGGTCGTAGCCGCGCTCCCGGCGTCGGGAGGCGTGCACCGGGATCGGGACGAACAGGCTGCCGCCCGCCCCGGCGGCACGCCACCTCGCCGCGACGGCTTCACCGAGCGGCTCGGCCAGGCGCTGCTCGCCGGCGTACTTGAGCGCGTGCAGGGCGCGTCGGAGCGTGCCGCTGAAGGGCGCGCACCACTCGAGCTGGAGCAGGGGGTAGGGCGGTCCCTCGGCCAGGCCGAGCGGCGTCCCCGCGGGCAGCGTGAGCCGCGCGTCGATCGTGCGCCGGCACGTCGCGCAGATCGGCGGCCCTTCGACGCCGCACCCGGGACAGGTCGCGGGCAGCGCGAGATCGATGAGCCGCCGCAGCGTGGGTGTGGCCATCGATCGAGTCTGACGATGGCGACTTACGCGCCGCTCAACGGGTCGCGTCGATGCCCTCGCGCGCCCGCCGCTCTCTCAGCGAGCCCTACGCCGGTTTTCGGCCCCTCGGGCCGTTCAGCGTGCAACATCACGGCTGCGGCTCCCGCAGCGAGCGAAACGGCGGCCAGAGGGGCCGCGCATGGCCGCCCAGCCGCTGTAACGCTCTCCCAGCGAGCCGCGGCTGACCAGGAGCCGCGGCTGACCCAGCGAGCCGCGGCTGACCCAGCGAGCAGCGAGCGCCGGGGACGTGGCAAAGAACGGACCCTACGCGGCCTCGACGATCTCCAGCCGATCCCCGACGGTGGTCCCCGTCGCCGCGATCGTCCCGACCGGCAGCTCCAGGACGCCGTCCGCGCCCCGGACCAGCGGCACCAGGCCCGTCCACGCGGCCAGGGACGGGTGCACGGATCGCACGCGCCGGACGCCCGAGGCGTCGGCCTTGGTCACGAACACGGCGTCGATCGGGAAGCGCATGAACATCATGTGGATCCCGTTGCTGGCCGGCAGCCACAGGCCGTCGCCGGCCGGCAGCGAGCGCCGGCCCATCAACCCCTTGAACTTGGCCCACAGCGAGCCGGCCGTCTCCAGCCGCTCGGCGAGCAGCGTCGATCGCTCGACGTTGCGCGCGACTCCGGTGGCGGCGTTGGTCGCCATCGAGCCCGAGCTAGGTCTTGAGGTTGATCATGATCAGGATGATCGCCGGGCCGAGGATGACGATGAACAGCGACGGGAAGATGCACCCGACCAGCGGGAACAGCATCTTGATCGGCGCCTTGGCCGCCATCTCTTCTGCGCGCTGCCGGCGCTCGATGCGCAGCTGCTCCGACTGAACCTGGAGCACCTTGCTGATCGAGACACCCAGCTGCTCGGCCTGGATGATCGCCCCGATGAAGTTCGTGAGGGCCGCGACCTCGGTCCGCGGGATGATGTCGCGCAGCGCGTCGCGGCGGGCCTTGCCGACCCGGATCTCCGCCAGCGCCCGGCGGAACTCCTCGGTGAGGGGTCCCTTGAGCTTCTCGACGACCTTGCCCAGCGCCCCGTCGAAGCCGAGACCGGCGCGGACGGAGATCGTCAGCAGGTCGAGGGCGTCCGGGATCATCGAGCAGGATCGCCTTCTGGCGCTTGCGGACGCGGCCGCCGAGCCAGAACTCGGGGATCGTGTAGCCGAACATCAGGCCGATCGGGATCATCGGCCAGCCGCAGGACCGGCGGCAGGTCCAAGAACCCGATGACGCCGAACAGCAGGAAGAAGATGCCGGCGCCGACGATCGCGCCGACCGCCTTGATCCCCAGCCAGTCGGCGACGCGCAGGTCGCCGGGGTTGCCGGCGAGCGCGAGGCGCTTCTCGGTCGTCGCGGTGAACGACGTGCTCGCGACCCGCGACGTCGCGCCCGACAGCCGCTGCGCGATCGGGCGCAGCGTCCGCTCCATGAACGGCTGCTGGAGCTCGAGGTCCTCGAGGTTCTTGGCCTGCATCGTGCCCAGCTGGGTGAGGCGGGCCTGGACGGGGTCGACGGGCGAGCCGCCGGCGAGGCCGACGAAGATCAGCAGGATCGCGATCGCGGCGACCCCGGCGATGAGGAGGGGCAACAGGGTTTCCATCGGCTAGACCTCGATGTCCACGATCCGGCGGATCAGCATGAAGCCGATGAACATCGCGAACCCGCCGATGAACAGGATGAGCACCCCTCCCGGCAGGCCGAGCAGCGAGACGCGGTTGTCGAACATCGGCGACATGAACCCGGGTGCGGCGATGAACAGGAAGCCGGCCAGGCCGATCGGCAGGAACCCGACGACGTAGCCCGACAGGCGCTGCTGCGCCGTGAGGGTCCGGATCTCGCCCTTGATCCGGACGCGCTCGCGGATCGTGTACGCGATCGAGTCGAGGATCTCGGCGAGGTTGCCACCGACGGTGTGCTGGATCGAGATCGCCGTCGCCATCAGCTCGAGGTCGTCGGACCGCACGCGGCGGACCATGTTCTCGAGCGCGACCTCGAACGAGAGGCCGAGGTTGACCTCGCGGATGACCCGGCCGAACTCGGTCGAGATCGGCGGCCGCGACTCGCGGACCACCAGCTCGACGGCCTGGAGGAACGACGACCCTGCGCGCAGGGCGTTGGCGATCAGCGTGATCGTGTCGGGCAGCTGCTTGTTGAACGCGCCCAGCCGGCTCGACTTCCTGCGGCCGAGCCAGAAGCGCGGCAGCATGAACCCGATCAGCGCGCCGATGAGGAGCACGATCGGGTTGCGAAGCGCCGGAAACGCGACGGAGAACACGACCATCAGGATCGGCACGCCGATGGTGCATGGCGGCCCAGATCACGAGGTACTCGCTGACCTTGAGGCGCAGGTCCGCACGGGCGATCTCGCGGGCGAGGTTCGTCCCGAAGTCGCGCTGCTCGACGACCTTGTTCAGCTGAGCCATCGCGGCGCTCGACTGGAGCGCCTCCGTCAGTCCGCCTTGTCCGCGGCGCCCGCCGCGGGCGTCTCCTGGCGGGTGGCGGCGTAGCGTTCGAGGCGCGCGTTGACGCCCGAGCCGCCACCGGACATCGCGATCCCGACCGCGATCACGAGGATCGCAAGGGCCGCGATGCCGGCGATGAGGATGGTCGTGGGCTCCACGTGCAGTCTCCTCTTCTTCCCGACTAGTAGGTTGCGCCGAACAGGCCCGGCGGCAGGTGAATGCCCTGGACCTCGAACTTCTCGACGAACTTGGGCCGGATGCCGGTCGGCTTCAGGCGACCCTGGATCTTGCCTTCGACGACGCCCGTCTGCTCGAACACGAACACGTCCTGCATGACGATCACGTCACCTTCCATGCCCTGGACCTCGGTGATGTGCGTGATGCGGCGCGTGCCGTCCTTGAGGCGGGACTGGTGGACGATGAGGTCGACCGCGGAGGCCACCTGCTCGCGGATGGCGCGGACCGGGAGGTCGACGCCGGCCATGAGGACCATCGTCTCGAGCCGGGAGAGCATGTCGCGCGGGCTGTTTGCGTGGCCGGTCGACATCGAGCCGTCGTGGCCCGTGTTCATGGCCTGGAGCATGTCCAGGGCCTCTCCCGCGCGGCACTCGCCGACGATGATGCGGTCGGGCCGCATCCGCAGCGAGTTGCGGACGAGCTCGCGGATCGGGATCTGGCCCTTGCCCTCGATGTTGGGCGGGCGAGACTCGAGCGTGATGACGTGCTCCTGGCGCAGCTGGAGCTCCGCGGCGTCCTCGATCGTCACGATCCGCTCGTCGTTGGGAATGAACGACGACAGGACGTTGAGCGTGGTCGTCTTGCCCGAACCGGTGCCGCCGGACACGAACAGGTTGAGGCGCGCCTCGACGGCGGCCCGCAGGAACTCGAACATGTCCGGGGTCGCCGTGCCGAACCGGATGAGGTCGTCGACCGTGAACGGGCTGGCGGAGAACTTGCGGATGGTGATGACCGGGCCGACCAGGGACAGGGGCGGGATGATTGCATTGACGCGGGAACCGTCGGTCAGGCGGGCATCGACCATCGGCGACGACTCGTCAACGCGGCGGCCGATCGGCGCGATGATCCGATCGATGATGCGCATGACGTGGTCGTCGTTCTGGAACACGACGTTGGTGAGCTCGAGGCGGCCGCTGCGCTCGATGTAGACCTGGCGCGGGCCGTTGACCATGACTTCCGAGATCGACTCGTCGCGGAGCAACGGCTCCAACGGCCCGAGGCCGATGATCTCGTCGGTGATCTGCTCCAGCATCCGGACGCGCTCTGCGCGCGTCAGGGCCAGGCCTTCCTCGTCGATGACCTTGCCGAAGATCTCCTCGATCTGGCGGCGCACCTCGACCTGGTTGGACAGGTCGAGCTTGGGGTCGAGGTCCTGGATGACCCGGCTCTGGATCCGGAACTTCACGTCCCGGAAGGACTCGCGCACGGGCGCCTGCGACATCAGGCGACCCTGCGGCGCCGGCGTCGGCGTGCCGGCCCCGCCGCCACCCGGCGTCGGGACGGGAACGTTGGACCCCTCGGGCGCTGAGCCCGTGCCGGGTCGAGCGCTTTCGATCCGCTTCAAGAGGGACATTGGTTACACCCCTTCGGCCGTGTGCGGCCATTGTGCGCGCTGCCGCGTCATCGCCACGCGAACAGTGACTTCTTCTGACCGGCCTTGCGGCTGGGCTCGTCGGCTTCTTCCGGCTTCGCACCAACCACGGCCGAGGCGAGGCGCAGCACGTCCTGGGAGACCTGCGCCTCTCGATTGGAGAGGAAGAATGGCACCCCCCGGTTGAGGGCGTAGACGACGCTTCGACCGTCGGAGACGATCGTGTGATCCACGCGCCGCCCGATCGAGTGCTCCACGTCGGCGACGCGGATGCCCAGCGACGAGTCGGCGCGATTGAGCACCAGCCGGACCTTGTCCTGCGCGTACCCAAGCTGATCGGCCACTTCCAGGAACAGGCGGATGTTCTTGATCGACGTGATCTCGAGCGAGAGCATCGTCAGCACGGTATCCGCCAGGTCGAGGATGGCAAGGGTGGTGTCGTTGAACGTGGACATGCAGTCGACGACCACGAGGTCGTTCTCGGCCCGCAGCGCCTCGACCATGCGCTTGGCCCCGACCGGGGTGATCAGCTCGGCCATCTCCGGTGAGGGAGGGGCGAGCAGGACCTTGATCCCGGCCGAATGATTGATGACGAAGGTGTCGAGGGACTCGATCTCCCCGTTCTCGAGCTCGGGGATGATGTCCGCGATGGACTTGTTCTTGGGGTTGAGGTTGAGCAGGACGCCGACGTCGCCGAACTGGAACGAGCCGTCGACGAGGACCGTCTGCTGCCCGAGCTCGGTCGCGGCGGCGACGGCGAGGTTGACGGCGAGCGTCGTGCGCCCGACGCCACCCTTTGGGCCGAACACCGCGACGACGCGACCGGGCTCGCCGCTCTCGCGCTGCGAGGACGTCGGCCGGACTGCGACGGCGGTCGGCGCGGCACCGCCGGTACTGGCGCTCGGCGCCGGCGGCGCAACCGCCATCCGCGACTGCTTCTCGCGCTCCCGGGTGTAGACCTGTCGAATGGACGACGTGAGCTCGTCCGACGAGAACGGCTTGACCAGGAACTCGCGGGCTCCCGCGAGCATCGACCGGCGGAGGTAGTCCGCCTCGCCCTGGACCGACATCATCACGACCGCGGCGGTCGGCACCTCGGACGACAGGCGTTCCGTCGCGGAGATGCCGTCCATGTCCGGCATGTTGATGTCCATCAGGACGACGTCCGGCGTGAGCCGGGCGGCCATCTCGATTGCCTCGCGTCCCGACGCCGCCGACCCGACAACCTCGATGTCCGACTCGAAGCCGAGGAGCTTCGAGAGGTGATCGCGGGTCTCCGGGATGTCGTCGACGATCAGGACACGGATCTGGTCTGCCATGGGTCTCGGATACAGGGTTGGGCGGTGTTGGGTGGGTCGGACGGCGATGGGCCGGTGCGAGTACCGGCCCATCGGGTCGCTGGGGAGCGGGCCGCCGGCCCGCGCTCTGAGGCGGTGGTTACGGAGCGACCTGCGGGTACGGGGTCGGCTGGATGACCTCGACCACCTGCGGCGGGAGCACACCCAGGTCGTCGACGAGACGCCGGAGGGTGATGCCGGTCGTGATGTTGGGCGGGCAGGCGAGGACGGGTGCGAGGCTGCCGCTGGGCGCAGGCGAGGGGCACTGCGCTCGCACTCGGGCTCGCACCCGGGCTGGCGCTCTCGACGGGCTTGCAGTCGGCCGTCGACCGGAGCACGAGCGAGATCGTGCCGTCGATCTGGGCGAACTTGATGACCTCGGCGTCCTCGGCTTCACGGCGAGGATCACGATCTGCTGCTGGCCGTTGAGCGTGGTCTCGGTGACCCCCCGAAGGCTGGGCATTGCCATTCCCGCCGAGGTCGGCGGAGGCGGCAGCAGCGTGCCGAGGACCTGGACGCCCTGGATAAGCGTCTTGACGGTCGTCGGGTTGTACGGCAGCACTTCAGGGACGAACCCGCGGGGCGCCGGCGTCGCGTTCGGGCGCGGCGAGCCTTGCGGCCGGATGGTCGGCGACACGACGAGCGGCACCTTGTCGGTCCCCGTGATGCCGGTGACCATGTCGACGTAGTCGCCGGCCTTGATGATCGTGCCGACGCCCGTGACCTGGTCGACCTGGACGGCCATCGCGACGAAGCCCGCAGGGACCACGATGTTGCTGATGCCGCCCGACGCGCCCTCGAGGACGTCGGTCGTGACGGCCTGGCCGGACACCACTGGCGCGCGAGCGATCTGACCGACGACCAGGCTGGTGAGCTTGATGCCGTTGGGCGGGAAGTCGGTGATGTCGACTTCCTTCGTTTCGACCTGGTTGTCCTGGATCGTCGCCCCGAGGTCGATGTTCCGCTTGGCGACGACGAGCGTAGTCGTCGTCGGGGGCGCGGATGTCCTTGGCCGGTCTTGTTTCCGTTGACCGTTACCAGGATCAGGACGAACGCAATGATTGCGAGGAAGATCCCGATAAGCAGGACCAACCGGTTCGAGCGCTTCAACTGAACCTCCCCGTGGCCGGTGTGACAGGTGGCACCACTCTAGCAGCGCCACCGGGGGCGAATACCAGCCAAAAGGCCTAGGACCATTGGCAGGAAATGGGCAGAACCCCCGCACAGCGTAAGGTCCGCTGCAAGGCAACACGACGCCGGTGTCGGCTTGCCGACAGCAGCCCGCCCACGCTGCATAGGAAACGGCCCGCCGGCGAGGCCGATGGGCCGTTGTGCGGGTCCGTGGAGTCGGGCGCCGCTCAGGGCGCTACCGACTCGAGCTGTGTCGCCGATGATGCTGAGCTTGTCGCTCACCTGGCTGCCCAGGAAAAGCAGGGCAACGATGGCGATGATCGCGATGAGAGCAAGGATGAGTGCGTACTCGGCCAGCCCCTGGCCGTTTTCGTCCTTCCAGATGCGGTAAGCGCTGAATGAACGCTTGGATCTGCAGGACGGTCACGTCGGTTATCACCTCCCTTCGTCCGGTCCCTTGAGTCTATCCTGATGCAATGCGCCGGCCGCCTAGATCGGCAGCCGGCGCATCGCGTTGGTGACTGTCGAACCGCGAGCTAGATCGAGGCGCCGACCGTCGACAGGATCGTGGAGACCTGGCCGCCCAGGAAGATGAGGGCGACGATCGCGACGATCGCGATGAGGGCGAGGATCAGCGCGTACTCGGCGAGACCCTGGCCTTCCTCGTCACGATTGATGAGAGCCAATCAGTGCATTGAACAGCGTCATGATGGGTTACCTCCTTTCCTCGAAGCTCGCGAACCCGTCGCGGCGAGGGCGAACGATATGGCGTGACGCGCGACGGCGTCAACCCTGACGTATGGCGCACGTTGCCGCGCGGCACCTGCTCCGGGTCCGACAGACGCGAAGGCCGCCGACATGTCGGCGGCCTTCAGTTGCGTTCCAGACGCCGACTAGATCGAGGCGCCGACCGTCGAGAGGATCGTGGAGACCTGGCCGCCCAGGAAGATGAGGGCGACGATCGCGACGATCGCGATGAGGGCGAGGATCAGCGCGTACTCGGCGAGACCCTGGCCTTCCTCGTCCTTCTGGAACGAGGCGAGCAGCGAGGTGATGAGTGCCATGTAGATGTGCCTCCCGAATGAGAGCCACCCTGAGGTCCAGGGCGGCGATACCGTAGCCCGCCGCTCGGCACGCTCACAATGAGACGATGGTCATATTCCTCGATCACCGTTCGCGCTGTGCCAGCACGCACCTCATGACGCTCCGTGGGCCGCATCGACGACGACCCCGATGGCGTCCGCCAGCGCCCCGCCGAAGAACACGACGATGACGAAGGCGATCAGTACCGCCAGTCCGACCACGATCGAGGTCTCGAGGATGCCCGGACCCGTCTCACCGACGTAGCGGCCCGCGCGCCGGTCGATCATATGGGCGGATCGCGCCGCCGCCCGTCGTCGCTGCCGGGTCAGGGGGGAGCGGCACGAGCACGCGGACCTCGCCGCCGCCGGCGAGGAGCTCGACTCGCCCGCCGATCGACGCGGCGCGATCTGTGACGTCGCGCAGTGCGGCGGGAGGAAGCTCGACGATCGCCTGGGACTCCGCTGCCTCGACCGCGGCGCGGCGGCTGTCGTGGCGATCCTGGATCATCGCCTTGATCGCATCCGGGACGTCGCCGGTCGGCACCTCGGGCAGGGCCTCACCCGCGTCCGGCAGCACCGGGTCCGCTCGGCGATCACCCGCGCCTCGAGCTCGTCCGTCCAGTCGAGGCGGACCTGCACCTTGTCGGGCGCGAGCGACAGGTAGCCCGACAGCGCCTCGTCGAGGATCCGGAAGATCGTGCTCTCCATGTCCATCGGGAGTCGCCGGTCCTGCCCCATCGAGTCGAACTCCACCGGGACCCTCGCCTTTCGCCCCCGGTCCCGTGCCATCCGCCGCAGGGTCGGCACGATGCCGAGGTCATCGAGCACCATCGGTCGCACGTCGAAGATGAAGTTCTTGGTGGCGTCGAGGGTCTGCTGGACCATCGACACGAGCAGCCGGAGCTCGCCATGCGCGCTGTTCGGGTCCTTGTCGAGCAGGCGCTCGACGATGGCCGCCTGGAGCACGATGTTCGTCAGCGATTGCGCCGGCCCGTCGTGCATGGCCCGAGCGATCTCGCGCCGCAGGTCTTCCTGCGCGGTCATCACCACGCGAGACAGGGAGGCCTGGGCGGGTTCCGCGCCTCCATCAGCGGAGGCGTCGCTCGCGGCCGGGAGCCGATCCAGGGCGTCGGAGAGCGCCGTCAGCGCGTCGCGGTGCCGCGTGAGAGACGCGCCGCTTGCCGTCCAGGACGTCGACCTGCGCCTCCATGAGGACGGAGCGTCGGGTGAGCGTCACCAGCTGCGCCCAGGCATCGGCGCCCTCGCTCGCCTCGGCCTTGGCCAGCTTGTCGGCCAGCAGGACGCGCTTCTGCTCGTGCCGGTCGGCCTCGGCGCGCGCCTGACCGACGAGCATGTCGATCTCGGCGAGCTCGCGGTCGAGGGTCGCGACCTGCACGCCGATACCGGCGGCGAGCTGCGTTGCCGAGTCCGGCGGTTGATCCGACGTGGTCATCGCGTGCCCTGATTGGGGCGTGCCCGGCCTTCTCAGTCCTCCGGCATCCGGATCCAGCCCTGGCGCATCGCATACACGACGGCCTGGGTCCGGTCGTTCACGGACAGCTTCCGCAGGATCGAGCTCATGTGGTTCTTGACGGTCTGCTCGGAGATCGACAGCGCGTAGGCGACCTGCTTGTTGGTCATGCCCTGCGCGATGTTGTCGAGGATCTCCACCTCGCGCGGCGACAGCGGCGCGAAGATCGGGGCGGCCTCCTGGCCGTAGACGGCGAGCTCGCGGAACTCCTTGAGCACGCGCGAGGCGACCGCCGGCCGGGCGAACACCTTGTCGTTGATCAGGTACTCGCCGGCGACGACGCGGCGGATGATCATCACCAGGTCTTCGGGGGCGATGTCCTTGAGGATGAACGCCGCGGCGCCCGCCTTGATGGCGTCGAACAGGGCGTCCTCGTCCTCTTCCGTGGACAGGACGACGATCGCCGCCGCGGGGAGCTCGCGCTTGACACGCTGGGTGGTCTCGATGCCGCCCGGGGACGGCAGTGACAGATCCATCAGGATCACGTCCGGGTTGGTCGCGAACGCGGCGTCCATGGCGGACCGGGCGTCGTCGGCCTCGGCGACGATCTCGAAGTCGGGCTCTCGCTCCAGGATCTGGCGGATGCCGACCCGGAACAGGGCATGGTCGTCGACGATGACGATGCGCACCCGCTCATACGACTGGTTGCGCCGGTCATTGTTGCCTCGCCGGCGCTCGGGACCCTGGTACTCGGTCATCCGCTCTCCTATCGCGTGACGGGGATCGCCAGCCGGACGACCGTGCCCGCCTCTGGCCGCGAACGTACTTCAAAGCGTGCGCCGACCAGCTCGGCTCGCTCGCGCATGAACTGGAGCCCGAAGTTGCGACGACCCCGGGACGCCACCGCTCCGGTGTCGAACCCACGGCCATCATCGCGGACTTCCAGCACCCATTCTCCATCGTCCAGCATCGACGCGACCACCACGTTCGTCGCGCCCGCGTGCTTGCGGACATTCTGCAGGGCCTCCTGCACGACGCGAAGTACGACGGTTTGCGTAGCCTCCGGGATGTCGGCGGCGGGCGCCCGCAGGTCGGTGGTGATCCGGAGGCCCGAGATGGCGGCCTGGTTGGCGACGGTTTCCGCGATCGACCCATCGAGGCCGAGCTCGACCAGGACGGGGGGCCGCAGCTGACCGATGAAGCTGCGGACGTCGCCCAGCTCCCGGCGCAGCAGCTCCCGCAGGAACCGAAGCTCCGTCCGGGCGAGGCCAGGATCGCTGTCGAAGACGCGATCGATGAACTCGACCTGGAAGATCGCATTGGACAGTGCCTGGGCCGGTCCGTCGTGGACCTCCTGGGCCAGCCGGCCGCGTTCCGCCTCCTGTGCCTCGACGATTCGCATCTGGAGCTCGGTCGGCAGCCGGGGCATGACCTCGTCGGTCAGCAGCGAGGCGTCGCCACGTTCGAGGAACAGCCACGTGCTCTCGAGGTTGCGGATCGCGAGCTCGAGGTGGGACAGCTCGCGCTCGTGGAGGCCGAGCGCGTCCGTCGAGGTCCCGGCGTCGGAGCGGGCAGCGCGCAGCCGCACGTCGGCCGCCCCGGCCTCCGCGGCCGACGCGGCTCCCGCCTCGTCCGACTCGGTCTCGCTCCCCGGCCCACGGTGGTCGCGCCGGCGTCGCGCTCCAACCCGGCGAGGTCGGCGTCGAGGTCCTCCCAGCGGGCCATCTCGTCGATGTAGGCCTGCCGGTAGCGGTCGCGGATGGCGCGTAGCGTGTTGGCCGCGAAGCCCAGGGCATCGGCGGCCTCGGCGTGGAGCTCGTCGTAGCGGTTTGCCGCGGGCTCGCCCCGAGGTGCATCCATCGGGCGGAGTGTATCGGCCGCGGCAATCACGGCGAGCGCCTCGTCGGCGCGTCGGGGGCCGAGATCGCCGCGACGCCCGCGCACGCGATCCGGAACACCCGCATGTCGCGGATGGCATCGGCATCGGCGGGATCGTCGGGGATCGGCAGCAGGACCTCCTGGAAGCACGAGGCATCGGGATCCGGGCCGTCGAGGACCGCGGGCCATTGCCCGTGCTCCGTCTTGGCGACGATCAGCCACTTGGCACCGAAGTGCGTCGCCAGGTCCAGGACGTCGGAGGGCGACTCGTCGGGAAGCGCGAGGGTCGGTACGCGCGCCGTCTCGGCCAGCCAGATCGGGAAGTCGTGGATCACGGGACTGCTGCCGTCGAGGGGCGCACCGAGCCGCGGCGAGCTGCCGGGCGAGGACGCGCATACGTGCGGCTCGTCGTCCTGGGCGCCGGCTTCCGAAGCCGGGCAGCAGGGCGACCGAGAACAGCGCCGAGCGCGAAGATCGCGAGCAGAGGGCCGAGCCAGGCCACCGGCCGCGTCCAGCCCTGGCGCCGACCGAGGGCGGCGATGCCCGCGTCGAGCGCCCCGAGAGCGGACACGATCAGGAGAACCGCCACCGGGCACCGACGCATGGAGGAATGTGCCCCACGTCGTCGCGACCGGAAACAGCAGGCTCGTGGCGAGGAACGTCAGGAGCGCCGACGATCACGATCGGCCGGAGGGCACGGTCCCGCCCCTGCCATGGCAGCGCCAGCAGCCCGATCACCGACACCGGGATGCCGAGGAACAGCAGGACGTTGAACAGGTTGTGCGCGAGTCCCGTCGCCCGCATCTCGAGCAGCGTCCCCGGCCCAACCGCGAGGTAGCGCGCCAGCGTCGGTGGCACGTTCCACGCGAAGATGTCGAACCCGCTCACGGACAGGGCGTTGGCGGCCGCTTGGCCCGGCAGCGGATTGCCGAAGACCGCCCAGTCGCGGGCGGCCCACGGGGCGAACACGACCAGGCTCACGACCGCGACGATCGCGATCAACCTGAGACGGACGGGGCGGGGCTGGCCCTTGACCCGCCAGGCCAGCCACGCCCATGCGAGCGCCAACCAGACAGCCTCGTTGCGCGTCAATGCGCACAGGCCGATCAACAGGCCGATCGCGACCAGACGCGGGTCGAGCGGCCGCGCGTCCCGCGGGTCGCGGAGCACGCGCGTCATCAGCAGGGCCGCGGCGAGGACGAGCGCCCCGAACAGCATCGTGGAATCGGGCAGGGCCGAATGGAGCAGCAGCGGCAGGTAGACGGACGCCGTAGGCCGGCACCGACCGCGAGCGTCCGCGCCCGGCCGGTCGGCATCGTGCGTTCAGCGGCGACGTCCGCCGCGAGGCGCCAGCCCAGCACGGCAACGATGGCGCCGGCGACGATGGATACGACCTGGGCGGCACGCATGGCAGTGTCCAGCGGGATCGGAGCCTTTGCCCCGGTCAAGGCGATCGGAATCGCCGCCAGCAGCGACGGCAGCGGCAGCCAGACCTCGAACGCCGGGCGGGGGAACACGAGCGGTGGCGTTCCGTAGCTCCACAGTGCGTCCGACACCAGCCCTCGCCCTTCGACGAGGTTTCGAGCGACGCCCACGTAATAGGCGGTGTCCTCGGGTTTGGGGAACGCGATCAGTGAGGACGCGGCGATGCGCACGGCGAGGGCGACGCCGAAGACCAGGAGAGCCGAGCACCACGCCTCGCGGTGGCTCACGTGCCGCATCTCGTATCGGACGGATCAAGGCAGACGGGGTAGACCTCGATATCGTCGCGGCCGAGGATCGGCGGGCCCACCCATGGCGGCCGTTGGCCGCCGACCAGGATCTGCTCGGCCGCCGCCACGATGTCGTTGGGCTCGAGCACGAGCCATCGGATGCCGTATGCGCGTGCGACCCGCTCGACGGTGTCAAGCGGGTCGTTGACGAGCACGACGCCAGGGTGGCCGGTCCAATACCTGTAGCCCGACGCATCGATCGACATGACGCGGTCGCTGATCGGCGCGCCTGTGGTATCGAGGGCTGCCGCGACGGCTTGCATCCGCTCGCGCTTCAAGTCCCAGCTCTGGTGGACGATGCCCACGCCGATTACGGCCGTGATCACGCCGAAGGACACGGCACCTGCGACGAAGACGCGCGCCGCCTGGGTCACGTCCCAGCTGCGGCGTCGCGACGCCGCCCACGCCGTCGCGGCGACCACGCCCTCGAGCATGAGCACGTACGCGTGCGGCGCGAGGGCGACTGCGGAATGGATGAAGGTGCCGCCGGGCACATGGATAGCGGAGATGAGGGCGCTGAACGCGAACAGCAGGAACGCGTACCCGAAGAACGGGCCAAAGCCTGCATCCCTCCTGCGGCGCCACCCACCTATGACCATGAACGGCACGAGGATGAGGACGCCGACGAGCACGGAGAAGATGAGGATCGCGGCGACGAGCCCACCAACCCGCGTCGCCAGGAGCGGCCCGAGCCCCATCCCGAGCAGGTGATCGAGCGTGGCGGGGGCAGTGATGCTGTTCCACTCGCCGATGTTGCGAAGGAACAGGACGCGGCCCGACGCGGTGGACGGCGAGAGGGACCCGAACACCGTGAGCTGCCGGAGGTACCACGGCGCGACCGTCAGCACGAACAGTCCGATGCCAGCTCCGGCCCATCGCCAGGGGATCCGCCGGTGCCGGATGCGGTCCCAGGCGATCGCCGCGAGGAGCACGCCAAGAACGAGCACGCCATCCGTCCTCGAGAGCGTCGCGAGGGCCGCGAGCAGCCCAGCGAGCGCAAAGTTCCGGCCGGCATGTGGGCGCCCGAGCAACGCGCGACCCGTGAGCCACAGCGAGCCCGCCACGAGGGGCTGATAGAGCGAGAAGTTGTCCGGCTGCGCGACATAGACGAGCGTGAGCGCCGGAAAGGCCGTCAGGATCCCGGCGCCGATCGACACCGTGCGGGGCGCGCCCGCGTCGCGGCCAATGGCCCAGGCGAGCGGGGCGGCGAACGCGCCGATCAGCGCGAACGGAATGTCGGACGCGATAGCCGTCGGGCCCAGCAGCCAGATGAACGGCACCTGGACCAGCGAGGCCAGCGGCATCCAGTGCGCGTTTGATGCCACCGGGAGGACCGGATGCGCCGGGATCGTCCCGCCGACCTCGGGGAAGATCCAGATGAAGTCGACGTTGAAGCCGTGCCCGGACGCCAGCTGGCGCGCGACGTCGACGTAATAGAAGGAATTGGGATAGGCGGGATCGGGAAACAGGGCCGCGGCGATGAGCCGGGCCACCAGCGCGAGAAGGTACAGGGCGACCGGGATCCGCACGGCCGGTGCAGCCTAGCACCGGGCCCGCGGACCCCAAGGGGGTACGAATTGGCTATCGCCGCCGCTAGTCGTGCGATCGCGAACACTCGATGTCACCGCGTATCGTGCGCTCCGTGAGTATCGCGACCCCTGCCGCCGCTTCCCGTAGACGCGCGATCCGCGCCGCCAGCCTCGGGCCTTGGGTGGTAGCCGGGATGGCAGGCTGGGCAGGTCTAGCCTGGATCGCCTGGACCCTGTGGCACAACGATCCGCCGCGGGCAGGCTTCGATCTTGCGGTGCTCCTCGATGGGGCGCGACGGATCCTCGCCGCGCAGAGCCCATATGACCCCACGATGCTCACGGGCACGGCGCGCGACGCGGTCGAGCTCTTCTATTCGTACCCACCGCCGGTCGCCCAGGCCCTCACGGCACTCTCGTGGCTGACCGACGGCGTCGTCCTCGTCCTGTGGGCTATCGGGGCGGCCGCGGGGTTCGGGTTCATTGCCGCGCAGTTGGCCGCGCGCGCCGGTCGGGACCCGTGGCGCATGGCCATTCGGGCCGTGGCCGTCCTGCCGCTGGTCCTCCCCTTCGCCATCGCTGCGCTCTTCGGCAATCTGGATGCCTGGTACCCCCTGGCGTACGGCCTCCTGCTCCTGTCGGCCCTGCCGGGGAGCTCGCGTCGGATCGGCATTGGGGCGGGCATCGCGATCGCGGTCGTCTCCGTCGCCAAGCTCAATCCCGCTCCGCTGCTGCTCTGGATCGGCCTTCGGGCTGTCCACGACCACGGCGGACCCCAGCGCCGCGTGCTGGCGGCGGCGGTCGTCACGATCATCGTGATCGTCGGGACCAGCGTCGCCATCGGCGGCATCCAGCCGTGGCGGGACTATGCCGAGGTCGTGAAGGCCGGCGCGAACGCCGACCTCGTCGATGGACGGAACATCGCGCCCGTGTCGCTCATTGCCCAAGCGACCGGGATCGACGGCGCCGCGCTGCGTTGGATCCAGGTGGCGATCGTGGCTGGCGTCATCGCAGTGACGGCGTTCGCGGCGCTTCGCGTGTCCGACCCCGTGCTCAGCGTGGCGCTCGCGACCGCGGCAACGCTCGTGACGCTCCCGGTCACCTGGTACCACTACCCGGTTGCGCTGCTCCCCGTCGGAGCGGCACTTGCGATCAGCGACTCGGCAACCCGGCGGCGCCTCTTGCTGGCGGTCGTGCTCGCGGACGTCGCGATCCTTTGGCTCCCGCTTGTGTGGGTTGCGGTTGGCGTCGTGCTCATCGCGGCTGCCAGCTCGGCACGTCAGACTGCTCGAAACGCGCACGTGGGCGCCCGCACGTCCGCGCGATCGGCCGCATGAGCGCACAGGCGGGTCGTTCGGCGACGGTCGCCCGGTCGGTCGCGGGTTTTCCGATCGCCCTATATCCCATCGGGCTTGCCCTTGCCCTACTGCTCGAGCTGCTCAACGTGTCCGGCGCGAGCCCATTCACCGCCGGACGCCCATTCCTTCTGGCTATCGCCGTTGCCGCGTTGCTCTCGGGGATCGGCCGGGTGATCCTCGGCGATCGTGATCGAGGAGGCGTCTTCGCCGCCATCTGGGTCCTCGCACTCATGGGCAGCGAGGACTTGCGGCTCACCCTGGCCATCGCCATGACGACGGTGCTCCTGCTGCTGGAGCGATACGCTATCCGCCCTGAGCGCCGGACGATCCGGTGGGCACGGATCGGACGCGCTGCGTCCTGGCTCGTCGCCATCTTCGGCCTTGCTGTCCTCATCCAAGGCGCGCAGGTCGGGTGGTTCGCAGTCGCCGCGCGGGCGGCGAGCGAGGAGACGCCCCTGCGGCCTTCGCCAACCCTGGCGGCGACGGACTCGGCCGACCCCGACATCTACATGCTGCTGCTCGATGGTCACGCCCGTGCGGATGTGCTCGACCAGGTGTTCGGGCGCGCCGAGACGGGTTTCGTCGATAGCCTCCAGGAGGACGGATACTTCGTCGCGCCGCGGAGTCGATCGAACTACACACAGACGGCGCCGACGCTCATGTCGATGTTCGGAATGCAGCTACTCCAAGACATTCCCGCGCTCGCCGGAGTGCTCGAGGGGCACGAGCCCCGGACCCCGGGGGCCGTCATCGGCGCCTTGCTGAACGACAACCCGACTTGGAGCCTGCTACGGCAGCGTGGTTACCAGATCGACACAGTCTCGTCGGGATTCGAGCAGGTGACGTTCCGCGGCGCCGACCGCTACGTCGACACTGGGCAGTTGAATGAATACGAGATCGCGCTCCTCAAGCGCTCGCTGGTCGGCCAGATCCTGGAGCGCGTTGCACCCGATGCCGTTAGCGCCCAGCAGCGCGATCGGATCCGCGGCGTGTTCGACGCCTTTGCGACCGCCCCCGGTTGGATCGGTAGCGGGCCGCAGTTCGTCTTCGCGCACGTGCCCAGCCCACATCCACCCTGGGTGTTCCACGCCGATGGCTCCCCGCGGACCGTCAGCTTCCGCGACGACTGGCTCGCAGAAACGCCCGCCTCGACAGGCTTGACCGACAGCGAGCTTCGACGCGCCTATGGAGATCAGGTGGTCGACGTCGACCGGCGCGCTCTCGACGCGATCAGCCGCCTCGATGCAGCCATCGACGCGCGCGGTCGGCCGGCGGTCGTCATCCTTTTTTCAGATCACGGATCTTGGATCGGCGCCGACGGCGGCGACATTCGCCTCCGGTTCAAGAACCTGCTAGCAGTGAAGGGCATCGGCGCATCGGTCGACATTGCGCCGAACCAGACGCTAGTCAACCTCCTCCCGTCGCTCTTTGCCCAGCTGTTCGCTACTGAATTCACCCCACGGCCCGACACGGAATATCGGTTCGGTCCCGATGATGCGTACAACCTCTTCCCCGTCGACGACCCAGATGCCGGGGCGACGCCGTGATCTCGCGCCGTCCACACCTTGCACACATGTCCAAAGTCGGGTGCCACGGTCCGTGTCCACGAGGGTGGGCTGACGTCCCAAGACGACGAAGCCGGTCCTAGACTGCCCGGCATGCCCGCCCGCTCCCTGTCCATCGTGCTGCCCGCCTTCAACGAGGAAGATCGGCTCGGCCCGGCGCTCGACGAGCTGTTCGGCTACCTGCACCGGCTTGGGCCTGGGCGGGACGGGCGGCCGGGACCGGAGGTCCTGCCGGCGTCGATCCAGGTCCTCGTCGTGGACGACGGCAGCACGGACGCGACCGCCGACCTCGTGCGTGCCCGTCCGGAAGCCGCCTCCGGTGAGCTGGAGCTCCTGACCGTCCCACACGGCGGCAAGGGCGCAGCCGTCAAGGCGGGCATGGTCGCGGCGAGCGGGGAGCTCGTGATCTTCACCGACGCCGACATGGCGACCCCGCCGGACGAGATCCCCCTGCTCGTCGATGCCCTCGAGACCGCGGACGCGGCATATGGCAGCCGCATCCAGCCCGACGGCAGCGACATGCGGGCCTCGCAGCCGCCCTGGCGCCGCGCGCTGGGCAAGGGGTTCCACGCCCTCGCGTCCCTGTGGGTGGTGGGTCCAGTCCAGGATACCCAGTGCGGGTTCAAGGGTTTCCGGCGGGACGTCGCGCGCGACGTCTTTGCGCGCCAGCAGATCACGAGCATCGTGTTCGACGTGGAGGTCATCTTCCTCGTCCGCAAGCGTGGCTACTCCTCGACGGTCGTACCGATCCGGTGGGCGGACCGGCGCGGATCGCGCATGCACCCGGGCCTCGGGCTCGCGATCCGGGTGGCCTGGGACCTGTTCCGCATCCCCCTGCTCCATCGGGACGTCAAGCGAGTCGCACGCGGAGCGAGCGATCAGGCCGCGGCCTGAGCCGGCGCCGTGCGTCTGATCCCGGCGCTCGAGCGCCTGCTGCCGCCCATCGCGATCGCGGTCTTCGCGATCACCCTCCTCGCCGTGCTGGCGGCCGCCGGCAAGACCCTGGGGTTCGACTTCCTCGCCTACCACGCGGCCGCCGACCGCGTGCTCCACGGCCAGCCTGCCTATGACACGTCGTTCGAGGGCGCCGGCGGGTTCGGGCTGTTCTACTACCCGCCGACGTTCATCCCGCTGGTGCTGCCGTTCGGGCTCCTGGCGGCGACAACGGCGACCTGGGTGTGGATCGGGATCCTGGTCGCGGCGTTCGCGATCGGGGTCGTCGTGATGCCGGTGTCCAGTCGCACCAAGTGGCTGATCGTGCTTCTGGCGGGTCTCTCGTGGCCGTTCCTGTACGCCGTGAAGCTCGGCCAGGTCGGGCCACTGCTGTTCGCCCTGATGGCCGTCGGCTGGCGGGGCATTCCGGAGCCGGTGGTGCTGGGCGTGAGTGGGGGCCTTGGGGCGGCGATCAAGATCCAGCCGGGGCTCGTGCTCCTGTGGGCGCTGATCACCGGCCGGACGCGCGCGGTCGTCTACGGGCTCGCGGTGCTGGTCCTCCTCGCGGCGATCGCGACGATCCTGGCGGGCGGCGACGCCTGGTCGGACTTCGCGAAGCTGATCGGCCGGGTGTCGGATCCGATCACGACGCCGCACAACTTCACGCCGGGCGCAGTGGCGTATCAGGCCGGTATCTCGCGCGACACCGCGTCGCTGATCCAGTGGGGCACGACCGGCCTCGTGATCGTCGCGTTCGTGGCGGCCGCGCTGTGGATGCCCGCCGTGCCGTCGTATCTCGTTGCGGTCGTGGCGAGCCAGCTGCTGTCGCCGATCCTGTGGGACCACTACGCGCTGATCCTATTGTTGCCCGTCGCCTGGTTGATCGATCGCGGCTGGACGTGGACGGCGCTGATCCCGCTGGCGACGAGCGTGCTGCTGGTCGTCTTCGGTTGGGTCCCGCCCGTGATCTATCCGGTGGCCTTCGGCGTCACCCTGCTCGCGCTGCTCGCCGCGGGCTTCCAGGATCGCGGGAGGACGCGCGCGGCGTACGCCTGAGGCGTCGCGACCCTTCCGGCTATCCTTGCCCGACGTTTCGCGCGGGCCCGACGCCCGACGCCGTACCCCCTGGAGTCCATGGATCGATTCCGCTCGCCGGTCGTCTGGGCCGGCGTCCTGCTGGCGATCGCCTCGTTCGGCGTGTTCTGGCTGTCCGCCCGCGACTTCGACGCGCAGCGCGGGGACCTGTTCTACCTTGCGGACGCGTTCCTCCACGGCCGGACGAACATCGCCGTGGCGCTCGGCCCGTTCGACGTCATCTCGTTCAACGGCCACCTCTACGTCCCGTTCGCGCCATTCCCCGCCATGGTCCTCGCCCCGATCGTCGCCCTGACGGGCCCGGCGGTCGCCGACCAATGGGAGACCGGGATCAACGCCTTCCTCGCGGCGACCGTCGTGCTGATGGCGTGGTGGGTGTCGGGCCGGATTGGCGCGTCGAAGATCCGGGACCGGTTCGCCATGGCGATCCTGCTCGGCTTCTCGACCCAGATCTGGTGGGTGACGACCCGCGGCGGCGTCTGGCACACCGGACACCTCATCGCGACGATCCTGGTGCTGTTCCTGCTGGCGGAGATGTTCGGCCGCAAGCGGGCGCTGCTGATGGGCCTGTTGATCGGGGCGGCGTTCCTGACCCGCGCGCCGCTGGCCTTCGCCGCGCCGGCCGCGGCCCTGTGGCTCATCCCGTCGTCGGCCTTCCCCGCACTCCGGCAGGGGTCGATCGGCAGCCGGATCAGGGCGCTGCCGTGGCGCGGATGGGTGCTCCTCGCCGCGGGCCTGCTGCCGGCGCTCGCGTTCTTCTTCTGGTACAACCTCGACCGCTTCAACAACCCGCTGGAGTCGGGCTACGCGATGGCGTCACTGCCCGAGTGGCTCCAGAACCTGCGCAACCAGGGCCTGTTCTCAACCTCGCACCTCGCGATGAACCTGGAGTTCCTGTTCTGGAAGCTGCCGGCCTTCACCAACGAGTTCCCGTACTTCCGCCCGGACGGGCTGGGGATGTCCGTGTTGTTCACCAGCCCCGCGCTGCTCCTCGCGGTCCGGGCACCCTGGCGCGACCGCAGATCGTGGCTCCTGCTGCTCGCGGCCGTCCTCGTGCTGATCCCGACGCTGCTCTACTACGGCGGCGGCTGGCTGCAATACGGGTATCGCTACTTCCTCGACTCGATCCCGTTCATCTGGGCGCTGGTCGGGATGGGCATCGCGAGCCGCGGATCGCTGAAGTGGTGGGGTTGGCTCCTGATCGGCTGGGGCGTGCTGATCGGGCTCGGCGGCGTCTACTGGGCCTACCACCTGCTATGAGGCACCGTCGATGAGGGTCCCCCGCGCCCCGCTCCTGCTGCTGTTCGTGCTGTCGGGCGCGGCCGGGCTGATCTACGAGGTGGTCTGGGCCCGCCAGCTGGTCCTCGTGTTCGGCAACACGAGCCAGGCCGTTTCGACGATCCTCACGGGGTTCTTCGGCGGCCTCGCGATCGGCGGCTTCTTCGGCGGGCGGATCGCGGATCGCGTCAAGCGGCCGCTGCGGATGTACGGGTTCCTCGAGCTCATCCTGGTCGTGATCGTCGTCCTGACGCCGGTGAGCTTTCGTCTGATCGGCGACGCCTATCGCGGCATTTACCCCGCGCTCGCGAGCGCCCCGATCGCCCTCGCGCTCGTTCGTTTCCTGCTCGCGATCCTCGCGCTCGCACCGGCGACCGTGCTCATGGGGGCAACGTTGCCAACGCTCACGCGATTCCTGTCGACAGGTCAGGCCGGGATCGGGAAGGCGTTCCAGCAGCTGTATGCCGCGAACACGATCGGCGCGATCCTCGGCACCTTCATCGCCGGGTTCGTGCTCATCGAGCTGCTGGGCCTGACCGGCGCCTTGCTGGTGGGCGCGGCCTGCTCCGCGACCGCCGGCGTCGTTGCCCTGCTGCTCGATCGCCGGATCGGCGCGCCGGCCGAGGTAACGGCGAGCACCGAAGCGGCACCGGTCCACATCGCGGCCGCCCGCGTCGACGCCACCGGATCGCCGGCGCCTGGCGCTCGCCCTGGCGTTCGTTTCGGGCCTGACCTCGCTCGGCTACCAGGTGGTCTGGAACCGGCTCATCGGGTCGGGGACCGGCAGCTCTACCTACGTGTTCACGATCATCCTCGTGCTGTTCCTGATCGGGATCGCGACCGGGGCGATCCTGCTCGGTCTGATCCGCCCTCGGGTCCGCTCGGTCGTCGGGCTGATCGCCGTGACGCAGTTGCTCACGGCCGCCCTCGTGACCGTGGGCGCGGTGGTCCTGGCGTCGCCGACGGACCCGTTCATCAACGGCGCGTCTGCCCACTTCCGTGAGCTGCTGCAGGAGTTCGCGCGCTCGACCGCGATCGTGGTCCTGCCGCCCACGATCATCATGGGCATCACGTTCCCGGCGACGGCGGCGCTGCTCGGCGACGAGTCGGGGACCGAAGGGTCGGCGTCCGGCTCGCTGCTCGCGGTCAACACGACCGGGGCCATCGTCGCGACGTTCGTGCTGCCGTTCTTCGTCATCCCGCTCATCGGGTCGCCGGCGACCCTGGCCCTGCTGGCGATCGTCAACGTCGCCGTCGGCGCGTACCTCGTCACCCGCGCCCGGTCCGTCGGGCCCGTGTTCCGGACCTTCGGCGCGGTGGTGGCCGCCGGCCTGGCGCTGATCATCGTCGTCGGCCTCGTGCGCAATGCAGCGTTCGTCAACCCGACGACGAGCCTGATCGAGTCCAAGCACGGCGAGGTGTTCGCAGCGACCGAGGACGAGATCGCCCCCGTCGTCGCGGGTCGCCTCAACTACCCCCAGCTGTGGGTCAACGGGACCTCGATGACGCTGATCACCGTCGACACCAAGCTGATGCCCCTGCTGCCGCTGATGCTCCGGCCGGAGGCGAAGCGCGGCCTCGTCATCGCGTTCGGAATGGGCACGGCTTTCCGGACGCGCCCTCGAGGCAGGGGTGAAGACCGACGCGGTCGAGCTCGTGCCCTCGGTTCCCGACATGTTCCACTGGTTCTACAGCGACGCCGACCAGGTCCTCGCCAATCCCGAGGGCAAGGTGATCGTTGCCGACGGCCGCAACCACGTCGAGCTCACCGACGAGACGTACGACTTCGTCGTCGTCGACCCGCCGCCGCCGATCGAGAGTGCGGGCGTGTCGGTGATCTCGTCGCTCGAGTTCTACCAGGCCGCCAAGTCGCGCCTCAACCCCGATGGCGTCATGGTCCAGTGGGTGCCCTACGGCCAGACGATGGACGAGTTCCTCGCCCACGTGCGCACGTTCGAGCAGGTGTTTCCCAACGTTCGGGTCATCGCCGGCGCGGGCGGCTACGGCTTCTACATGATCGGGTCGGACGGCTCGGTCGACTTCGATCCGGCGAACATGGCGGCGGCTCTCGAGCGCCCCGGCGTGCTGGACGATGTCAACAGCGCGCCCGACTCACATCAGCGAACGGTGGCGGACTGGGTGGCGACGCTCCAGGGGCTCAACTGGGCGTCGGGCGATCAGCTCCGAGCCGCGGTGGGGGACGGCCCGCTCGTCACCGATGACCGCCCGTTGCCCGAGTACTTCCTGCTCCGCCGCCTATCCGATCCGAATGCGCCGCGCCTCACGTTCGGAGCGCTGCGCGATTTGCTCCGATAGGCGACACCGGTGCTAGTTCACGAGGAGTGCCGTCGGAGTTACCCCAATCGGGGCATTGGCTGATCGTCGGAGCCCGATACGCTGGATGGCCAACCGCTGACACGTTAAGCCTCGCGCCGGTGGCAACGAGCTACTCGATGCCGCCGCAGCGGCAGACAGAAGGAGGGTCCGCAGAAGATGACGATGCCGGCGCTCAACCCGCGGCTCGCGTGCACAGTGCCGCCATGGCCATAGTGAACTCACGCCCACCGCTGGGCTACCGGCCAGGGCTGGATGGCATCCGTGCACTCGCGGTCGGCATCGTCGTCGCCTCGCACCTGGACGGGCTCGAGAACACCGGTGCCCTCGGCTGGCCGGGCGTGACTGTCTTCTTCGTCCTGTCGGGATTTCTCATCACGCGCATTCTCCTCGACGAGCGCGAGAGATCGAGCCGGATCGACCTGCTGTCGTTCTGGCGCCGACGGGCCGCGCGGCTGCTGCCCGCGGCCTATCTTGTGATTCTGGTCGTCACGCTCGTGGATCCATCTATCCCGCGCGCAGTCGCCGCAGGCACCTACGTTACCAACTGGGTGCTCATCTCGGGCACCTCTATCCTCGCGCAGCTATCCCATTACTGGAGCCTTGCTGTCGAGGAGCAGTTCTACCTTTTCTGGCCACTTGCATTGCCATTCCTTGTTCGCCCGCGGCTGCTGCTGTCAGCAGCAACCGCCATAACCTTGTGGCGGATCGTCCAGCCCGACATCTCGCGAGCTTTGTTCGCGACGGACACTCGCCTCGACGCACTCCTCATCGGCGCCGCCGCCGCGATGATTGCGTTGCCACACATCCGGTGGTGGTGGGCCGCATTGGCTGCGCTGGTGCCGGTGGCCGCGATGGCCATCCCGATTGGACTCGTGCCAGGCTTCGGCATTCCCGCGGTGATCGCGGCGTCGGTGGTGCTCGTCGCCTATGGGCTCGAATGGCGGCCGCCGAGACTCGTCACCCACGTCGGCGTGACGAGCTATGGCCTTTATCTTTGGCATTTCCCAATCCTGTGGGCCTTCGGGCCCGTGGGCCTACCGCTTTCCCTCTTGGCGGCCGAGATTTCACACCGGTTCTGGGAGCAGCCTATGCGCCGGCTGCTTACAGGTCGGGTGCCCGCTGATCGGCTTGTCGTCGACACAGGTCAGATCGGGCACCCCGAACACACCCTCGTGCCGGCGTCGGCCAGGCCCGCTGACGGGTAGACGGCTGGCTCGACAACCTGGGCGGCATGCATAAACCGATCTGACGACCGTGTCGCGGCGGTTCGCGCTTCGACTCGATCGCGTAGAGAGGAGCATGGCCATCACCTCGCGCCAAAGACTTTCGTTGTCCGATGTCACCGCACAGACTTGACGGGCTATTCGGCACGTATAAATTTGGCTATTGGCGGCCGTGTCCGCCGTGGATCTGCGCGAGCGCGCTTGAGCCGGTTGGGCCTCGATAGTGGCAGCACACCCGACGACATCGCCATCCTGGCTGGGGTACCTGCGCCGCCGCCGTGAGGCCGCGTCCGGGCCACATGCTCGTTTCAGTCGTAGCCGGTCGTTCGCCCGCCAACGCCACGACATCATCGCGTGGTACCCGCTGCTGGTCTGCGCTGTCGTCGTTCTCGCACCGTTTGGCCGTTACGTCATCAGCCCGTTCGAGGGGACGCGAGTCGCTGCGCTCATCCTCCTGATCGGGATGCTGACCACCCTCGTCGGTCGTCGAGTCGCCGGTCCGCATCAGGGAGCGGCAGTGTCGACCTTGATTCTGATGGCCTTGGCCTCTGCCGCATCTGTTTCGCAGGGACTAGTGTTTGCCTTGGGCGTAGCGCTGGTCCTTGCGGAAGGGCTCCTCGTGGACCAAGGGGTTGTGCGGCGTCGGATCCAGTGGGCGAACGTGTCCCAGGCAGTTGCAACCGTCCTCGTGGCGTTAACGTTGGTCCTCCTCTTTCGTGCCGTCTCGCTCAGGGCGAGTCTGCCGGCAATCCCGATGCCTGCCGCGTCGGCGCTTGCGACAGCGACGGGCCGCCCGGACATCGTCGTGGTGCTCGCCGATGGCCATGGTCGAGGCGATGTTCTGGCGAAGGACTACGGCTACGACATGCAACCGCTGCGGTCCACGCTGCTTCAGCTCGGGTTCGTCGAATCACCGGACAGCCACGCCAACCACACCAACACGAGATTCTCGCTATCCGTTCTCCTCAACGGCCGACCGATGTCAGAGCTCGGCCAGGACCTGTCAAAGGCCGTTGACGAGGCGATTCCAGCGGCCGCCGTCGCGGCCAGCACCGATCTTGCGCTATTGCGACTGGCGGGCTACCGGATCGTCACGCTCACATCCGGCTACTCCGAGCTCCGGATCGGCGAACCAGGCGAAGTCGTCGACGTTGGTCCGTGGAACGAGCTGGAGCAGACCGTGGTTGATGGGAGCCTGGTCGGTCACCTGCTGGACCCAGGCAGGAGTGCCAGAGTCACTGGCCAGCGAGAGCGCATCCGACGAGAGGCCTCCTACCTCGTGGACCTGGCAAGGCAGCCCGCGTCGACGACGCCATTGTTCGCGTTCGTTCACATGTCGGCTCCCCATCCGCCGATGGTGTTCGAGGCGGACTGCACGCCGCGGCCTGTTGACCACCTCACCGACCGTGTGGCCGGCGAAGGTCTTGGTCCGGATGGCGAGAGGGCCATTGCCGCGCAGCGCGATCAGACGGCGTGCGTCGACGCTATCGTCGCGCAGGCACTTAGCGATATCGTCGCTGCTCGCCCTCAGGCCGTCGTGATCCTCCTCTCCGATCACGGGCCGGATGAGCTGCTCGACTGGAACCAGCCGAGCCCTCGTGGCATGGACGCCCGGTTTGGGAATCTGTTCTGGGCGCGGACACCCGGTGAGACGGGGGTCTTCCCGAATGACGTGTCCCTGGTGAACGTGATGCCGATCCTGCTTGACCACTACCTGGGGTCAGCACTCCCTCTGCACGCCAACGATCTGTTCTTCGGCCCGACAGAGGTCGACGCCCACTACGTCCCTTACTCACCCACCGAGGCCATCGGCACCCGCGGCGAGTAGTTGCCCCTGCAACCACCACGGCACTCGGTGCTATGCTCGGAGGCGTGTCCCCTACCGCAATGAGCGTCGAATCCGACTGTCCGCCGGCCTCCGGTGCCTCGACCCCGCCGGTGGCCTTTCCCGCGATGCGGGCCGTTCGCCGCCCGTTCGACGCCATCGAGCGAGCCACGTGGGACGCCCTCGTCGACGCGAACCCCTGGTCGACGCCGTTCTCGCGCTGGGGCGTGCACCGGGCCTGGTGGGATGCCTACAGCGCCAACGCCCACGAGGAGACGCTGGTCGTCATCCCGGCCGGTGCACCCGCCGACGCCGCGCCGATCGGCATCGTCCCCTTGATGCACCGCCACGAGGTCGAGCCCGGCGACATCGAGCTGCGAACGACGATCCGCCACCAGGACGGCCCCAACCTGACCCCCGTCGCGCCCGACGCCAAGGCGGTGTTCTTCGGCGCCTCGTACCACGCCGACTACGCCACGCTGCTCGCCGCGCCCGGCGATCTGCCGGCCGTCGCCGACGCGGTCGCCGACTACCTCTCCCACGTCGGCGACCCGAGCCACCCCCACCCGTGGGACGCCGTCGACCTCCGCCGGCTCCGCTGCGGGGACGCTGCGGCCGATGCCCTCGCTGCTGCGTTCCGGCGGCGCGAAGCGGCCTGCGGCTGGACGGTTGACGTCGAGCAGGAAGACGTGTGTCCGATCGTCACGTTGCCCGCCGGCGCGTCGATGGATGACTACCTCGCCACCCTGGGCAAGAAGGAGCGCCACGAGATCCGGCGCAAGGTGCGGCGCGCCGAGGCGGTCGGCGAGCTCGAGCTCACCGACTCCGAGGACCCGCTGTCGGACTTGCCCGCGTTCATCGACCTCCACCAGCGCCGCTGGGGAGCCGACGGGTTGTTCCCGCCGACCCCGGGCGGCGACCAGAGCCGCCTGTTCGTCCGCCGGATGCTGGAGCTCATGGGCCTCGATGGCCCGCTGCGGCTGGCCTTCCTCACCGTCGCCGGACGACGGATCGCGGCGGGGCTCACGTTCGAGTCGCCAGATGGGATCCTGTATTACAACGCGGGTGTCGACCCGGATGCGCGCGACCTGTCGCCCGGCGTCCTGATGGTCGAGCGCTACGTCCGCCGGGCCATCGAGCGCGGGATCCCGCAATTCGACCTCCTGCGGGGCGACGAGGCCTACAAGTACGAGTGGGGCGCGGTCGACGAGCCGATCCAGCGGGTGCTCGTCCGGCGAACGGATCCGCGATGACGCCCACGAGCGGCTACAACCCCTGCCTCGCGCCGGTCCGGCGATCGACCGGGCGCGCGTCGAAGCGAATCCGGGTGGTCCAGGTGCTCGCGACGGGCACCAACGGCGGCGCCCAGGAGCACGTCTACAACCTCGTCTCGCGCATGGACCGCGAGCGCTACGACATCTCCGTGGTCTCGCTGTCGCCCGGCTCCGGAGTGCGCAAGCTGGAGCGGCTCGGCGTGCCGGTCACCGTGATCGACGAGGCCGATGACGCCATCGCGACCGGCATCCTCGCGACCCATCTCGCCGACGTGCGGGCGGACATCGTCCACAACCACATGTATCGAGCCGAGATCGTCGGCACCAAGGCCGTGATCGCCCTGGCCGAGGCGGGACATCGCCGCCCGTGGGTGATCTCGACCGTTCATTCCTCCCGCGTGCGCCCCTCCGAGGATCAGGACGAGCTGCGCCGGCTGACCCCCGAGATCGGGCACCTGATCGTGGTATCCAACTCGATCGATCGCAAGGTCGTGGCAGAGGGCAGGACGACGGCGCCCCGCTCGCTCATCTACAACGGCATCGACCTCCAGCGCTACGACCACCAGGAGCCGTGCTGCACGCTGCGCGACGAATACGAGATGGAGGCGACCTCGCCGATCGTCGGCGTCGTGGGCCGGCTGGAGCTGGAGAAGGGTCACCCGACGCTGCTCGAGGCGTGGCCGCTGGTGCTCGAGGCATGCCCGTCGGCGTACCTGCTGATCGTGGGCGAGGGGAGCCGCCTCGACGCGCTCCACGCCATCGCCCGCGAGCAGGGCATCGAGCATCACGTCGTGTTCACCGGCCGCCGCGACGACATCCCCGCCGTCACCGCGGCCTTCGACGTCGCCGTGCTGCCGTCGTATCGCGAGGCGCAGGGCCTGACGATCCTCGAGGCCATGGCGCTGTCGCGCCCCGTGGTCGCCTCGAACGTCGGCGGGATCCCGGAGATGATCGAGGACGGCGTCAGCGGGCTGCTCGTGCCACCCCATGACCCGATCGCGCTGGCCACTGCCATCGTCCGCGTGCTCAACGACCACCAGCTCGCCGACATGATCGGACGCGCCGGCCATAACATCGTCCATGACCGCTTCTGCGTGGAGCTGATGGTGTCCGCTGTTCAGTCGCTCTACGATGCCGGCGCGAGCGCCGTGCGCCCGCGTGAGGTCGTCCCGGGCGCCGGCCGTCCGTCCGCCGCCGCGATCTGAAGCTGAACATCGCGCGACCGAGTCACATCCGCCGCAAAACAGCTGCTCCATGGTGGTCATTGCGCGCTCCGGGCACTGACGGCTGCCGGCCAATAGGACTCTTGGGCCGTTTGACGGTGCCGGTGTGCGGGAGCACCATTTGGGCTCATTATCGGATTCATCCCGGAGGCTTCATGCATTCAGTCCTCGCCTACATCGACCCAGGCTCGGGCAGCCTAGCGATCCAGGCCCTGATCGCGGCCCTCGTGGCCGCCCCATTCGTCCTTCGCACGCAGATTGCCCGCATCTGGCAGCGCGTACGCGGTGACGAACGCGCGACCGCCTCCGGCTCGGCGCCGGCAGACTCCAACTCGAAGGAGTGACCGGGGCCGTCGTCCGGCCCGATCCAGGTTCCTGGCGCGACCCTTTCGGTTTCGTCTACCGCCGCGACGGCGTCCTGCTGAGACAGATCAATCGCGCCGCGGGCGAAGAGTGGCGCGCGCTCGCCGAAGCTGGACTGCTCGAGTGTCTCCAGGAGGCTGGACTGCTCGTTTCTCACGAGCCGGTCGACCTTGCGCTTGCCGCCGATCCGTCGACCGCGCTGGCCGTCATCCAGCCGGAGCTGATCGCTTTCATCTCATATCCGTACGAGTGGAGCTTTGGGCAACTGAAGGCTGCGGCGTTGCTTACGCTCGAGGTACAGCGGCGCGCGGTCGAAGCAGGGTTCGAGCTCCGCGACGCCAGCGCCTACAACGTGCAGTTCCATCGTGGACGACCCGTGCTCATCGACACGCTGTCACTGCGCCGAGCGACGCGCGGGATGCCGTGGATCGCATATCGGCAGTTCTGCGAGCACTTCCTCGCCCCGCTCGCGCTCATGGCGCACCGCGACATCCGGTTGGGGGGACTCCTCCGCGACCACGTCGACGGCATCCCGCTCGACCTGGCGGCGGGGCTACTCCCACAGCGCACCCGCCTGTCGATCGGCCTGGGAAGCCACGTCCACTTGCATGCACGCGCGCAGCGCCGAGACGCGGACAGGCCAGAGGCTGTCGCTGAGGCGACCGCGAAGCCGATGAGCCCGACGCGGCAAGCGGCCCTGCTGGACAGCCTGACTCGCGTCGTGCAGGGGCTTGTCTGGAAGCCCGAGGGCACCGAGTGGGCGGAATACGGTGTCCTGTCGTCATACGACGATGCGAGTGCCGAGCGAAAGGACGCGCTCGTCGCTGAGCTGCTCCGAGCCGCAGGCCCGTCGGTCGTCTGGGACATCGGCGCGAACGCGGGACGCTATTCCGCGATCGCAGCGACGGTTGCCGACCGGGTCGTCGCCCTCGACATTGACCCAGCCGCCAGCGAGCGCCACTGGCGGCAGCTCCAATCGAGTGGTGAGACGCGGATCCTGCCGATACTCCAGGACCTTGCCAATCCGAGTCCCGCGATCGGCTGGGACACCCGCGAGCGCGCCTCGCTGTTCGACCGCGCCGAGGACGGGACGATCCTCGCCCTCGCGCTCGTCCACCATCTCGCGATCGGGCGGAACGTCCCGCTGCCGATGCTGGCCGAGACATTCGCACGCCTCGGCAATCAGCTGGTTATCGAATGGGTCCCGAAGTCCGACCCGATGGTGAGGAAGCTGCTCGCGACACGTGAGGACGTCTTTCCGGCCTATGACGAGGCCGGGTTCGAGGCTGCGTTCCAGAGCCATTGGATCACCCTCGATCGCCGCGATGTCGAAGGGACCGAGCGCCGCCTCTTCCTCCTGCGGCGTCGCTGAGATTGCGGGTGGCCAACGCTGTTGGCGCGCGGCAGGCGATCTTGCCCGTGCGCTGGTTCGTCCGGCTCCGATCCTCGTTGACGGATTTCGGTTGGTATCCCCTCATGCTGGCAATGGCGTCGTACCTGCAGCTGTATGTCGTCGGGCGCACTGGGCCGGCGCCGGCCGTCCGGTCGTTTGCGCTCGTCTGCGTGATCGCGATTGCCCTGACCGCCTGTACGATCCACTTGTTCGGCCGGGAGCGCGGCAGTGCGGTGGCAGCCATTGTCGTCGCTGCCCTGCTCTCAGCCAACGCCGGTCTGCGTGTCGTCCCCTTCCTGCTCGCCATCGGTCTACTCATAATCGAGCACGCGTGGGCGCGCCGGGGCCGGATCCGCCTCCCGTGGGGCCGGATCCACGAGGCCCTTACCTTAGTGGTGTGCATCCTGCTGCTTTTCCAGCTCTGGCAGCTCGTCAGCATCACGCAGCCCGAACCGATGGCCGCCCCGGACGCATGGGCTGGCCAGCCGCTCAACTCAGACAAGCGCCACGACATCTATCTGATCCTCGCCGACGCGCACGGGCGGGAAGACGTCCTGGCGGACGGGTACGCGTATGAAGACCGGCCGTTCCTGGACGTTCTCCGCGGCATCGGGTTCGAGGTCGCGCCCTCGAGCCGCGCCAACTACGACCTGACGCGCTTCTCCGTCGCCTCGCTACTCACCGCCTCCCCGCTCGATTCGCTGGGCGACATCCTCGTCAAGGATCAACAGGACGACTTCGCCCGACGCACGATCGAGGACAACCCAGCCTTTCCGCTGCTCAAGCGGGCAGGGTTCGACGTGACGGTTCTCTCGGGCGGATACGAGCACCTCGGGCTCCGAAGCGCCGACGCGTTTATCGACGAAGGCCAGCTCAATGAGCTGGAGATGGCGCTGCTGCGGAACTCGACTGCAGGCAGCATGGTCAACGTCATCGCGCCCGACTTTCGGTTCCTCAACATCCGGGATCGCGTGCACGCGGAGCTTCATTCGATGTTGGAAATCGCCGGCTCGTTCTCGATACGCCCCCAGTTCGTATTCGTGCACCTTCCCGTGCCGCATTACCCATTCGTGTTCAACGCGACCTGCGGTCCGTCGCAGGCGTCGACCGATCCCGCCGCGTGGCAGGACGGCGGACCGGGGGGCCCGGCCACTGACGCGGCACTGGTCGCGCAGACGATCTGCATCGATCGTCTGCTAGGCGAGTCTGTTGCCGATCTCGTCCGTCGAGATCCCGACGCTGCCGTGATTGTGTTCTCTGACCACGGACCGGACCAACACCTCGACTGGGCCAATCCGGATGAGGCGGGGATCTGGGAGCGAACAAGCAACCTATTTGCTTGGCGTACGCCGGGACACCCCGGGCTATTCCCCGACGACGTCACTCTCGTAAACGTGCTGCCCACGCTGTTCAACGCCTACCTTGGCACGACCTTGCCCTTGCATCCCGACCAGGTTTGGTTCGGACCGCGACCGCAGGACAACCGCTTCGTGCTGGAGGGCGGTGGCGCGATCGAGGGAGGCGCCACGGGTTCCGGCCAACCAGCGGCGGCGCCGTGACTAGCAGGGACCGCGAGAGCTTCATATCACCACTGGCGGTCGATAGCCCCCGGTCCCCACGCTACACGCGCGGATGATGCAGCCAGCGCGACGGGCCATCGCCGAAGTCGCTGATGACATCGGTCGTGTCTCCGACGGCTTCGTTGCGACGCTGGAGCGGATCCGCGGCCGCCCGCCGTTCGACTCGCCATGGGTCCGGGACAAGGTGGAGAAGTTGGCGTTGCCGGGCTGGTTCGGATTGCTCTCCCTGCCGCTCATTCTCGGCCTCGTCCGCAGGCCTGAGACCTTGTTCTTCGACGCACGCCTCTACATAGACGCGACACGCGTGTGGCTCGCTGGTGGTGATCCGTGGTCGACGAGCTACCTCGGCATTGCATACGCGGCGCCACCACCATCGCTGTTGCCCCTGATCCCGTTCGCGCTCTTCCCGAGGCCGTTTGACTGGGTGCTGCTCGGCCTCATCTGCGTCGCGGGGACGGTGATCACGATCCGGATGCTCTCGCTGCCTTGGTGGTGGTTGCTGTTTCCACCAGTCGTGCAGGGCGTCACCTCCGGCAATGTGCAGATGCTTCTTATCCCACTCATCCTCGGAGGCGGCGGTTGGCTGGCGACTCTGCTCAAGGCATACGCGCTGGTCCCTGTCGTGATCCTGGGGCAATGGCGGCAGGTCGCCGTGATAGCCGTAGTGTTGGTCGTCAGTTACCCGCTGCTGCCTTGGCCCTCATATTTCGAACAATATTCGTTCCTCGCGGAGAGGCTTGCATCCCAGACGGGATACGGCCTGCCGGTCGCGGCATCCGCGCTGTTGATCCCCGTGGTCTTGCCGGCACTCGTGATAATCGGCCGCCCACGGGCAGCCTGGCTCGCCGTCCCGGCCCTCTGGCCGTCACAGCAGTGGTATTACGCAACCCTCACCCTGCCCGTGCGAAGCGCGCTCGTCGGTGCGGTCGTCGCCGTCCCGCTTGAGGGTTCCGGTGCCTTGGCGACCATCCTGCTCGCGGCGGCTGAGCTGTATAGGGCGAGGCGGGCGGGGCGGGTGACCGCCCACGCACGCGCGATCGCGCGACGCGCCGATCACTACCGGGCGTCGGCGGCAGGGCGGCGCGTACCTTCGGGTGATGCCTCGACGCACCGCGACCTCTAGGATCGCCTGAGTGGAACCGACGGCTTGCCACGACTTGCTGAACGGGGTCGCTTGCGACCGCGATTTCCAGCTCGTCGGCGCCATCCTCCGACTAAATGTCGCCCGCTCTAACGCCGGCACTCCGCAGACAGCGGGCTGATACGTGCCGTTCTCGCTCGCGGCGGGGCTCCGGTGCGCGATTGCGTTCGCAGGCGTCGCTGCTGTTGCTGGCGGCGCCTGGCTGGCGGCTCTCGAGGCCGTGCGATCGTGAACGTTGGACGAAGCGCGCACGGGCGCCAGGTCGACACGTCTATCCGCCTCGGGTTCGCGCAGCTGTGGGTGATTGCCGCGCTCGCGCTGGTGGCGCTCGTCACGTTGCTTGTGCCGATGCCTGCGGTCGATCTCGCGTACCAGCTCCGCGCCGGCGAGGCAATTCTCCAGACAGGGACGATCCCCGCCTCGGACTCTTGGACGTTCACCGTCGCTGGCGCGGCGTGGACAGACCAACAGTGGCTGGCGCAGACCATGTTCGCGGCCTGGCACAGGCTCGGGGGCTGGGAGCTCCTTGCTGTCATGCGAGCCGGACTCGCGACCGCCGCGGTGGGTTTGCTGATCGCCACGTCGGTCGCGCGTGGCACAGCGCTCCGGCCGGCGGCGATCCTCGGCCTCGTCGCATTCGCCTTGGCCGCCCCGGCGCTCGCGTTACGCCCGCAGCTGTTCGGGATCGTCGTGTTCGCGGCGCTCTTGTGGCTCGTGGCTACCCGCGTCGATCATCCACGCCGGCTGTGGGTTGCGCCGCTGCTCGTCGTGCTATGGGCCAATGTCCATGGGTCGTTCGTCCTCGCGCCGCTTGTCCTCGGCTACGCGTGGCTCGACGACGTCGTGCATGAGCGGCCGGCCCGAAACACGCTCGCCGTACTCTCGGCCGGGCTCATCGCGACGCTCATCACGCCCTTCGGGGCCTCGGTCTGGGTGTATGCGGTGAGCATCGGCACGAACCCGGTGATCGCCGGTCAGGTCAGCGAGTGGCAGCGCACGACCCCGTTCAGCGTCCCGGGCGCGCTGTTCTGGGTGTCAGCGATTGCCGGGATGGGCGTGCTCGTTCGGGGACGGACGGCGTTGCGCTGGCCGGACTGGATCTGGTTTGCAGGTATGGCGGCAGTCGGCGCCTGGACGATCCGCGGCCTGGCTTGGTGGCCGTTTGGCCTCGTCTTCGTTCTCGCGCTGGCGCTCCCGGCGGCGTGGCCGGGCTTGGCGCGCGTCGATAGGCGGCGACCGGCTCGAGGTCCGGCGATCCTGGCGCTCGTGTTCGGGTTCCTCGTGGTCGTCGCGCTGCCGTGGTGGCGCCCCGCTGACGCGCTCACGGGCAGGGTGGGCCTCCTGACCTATGCCCCGACGGGGATCGCGATGGCGGTCCGCCAGACGGTCGCCGCGGGTGCTGGCGATCGCGTGCTGGCGCCTCAGACGTGGGCCTCCTGGCTCGAGTGGTCCGCTCCGGAGGCGCGCACGCTTCTCGACTCGCGCTTCGAGCTGTTCCCGGCCGACGTGTGGGCGGACTACGAAGTCGCGGCAGGGGGCGGCGCGGCCTCGGCCACGGTGCTCGACCGGCGGGCGGTCGACGTCCTCGTCCTCCCCGCCGGCGTCCAAGCGCCCCCAACTGGCTGGACGGAGACATACCGCGACGCGGACGGGGCCGTCTACGTGCGCTCGCGAGGCGTGATCGGCGCGCCCTCGCTGGTACCTTCGGGCGACCCGGCGACGGTCGGAGCCTCTGCTATGGTCGCCGAACAGGGGAGGTCCGTTCGATGACACAGGCCCGTACGGCCGTCGATGCGCCCGCTGCCGGCCCCGCGCTGCTCGATGTCGTCGTGCTTGGCGGCGGCGGTCATGTCGGGCTGCCGCTGAGCCTCGCGCTCGCCGATGCCGGGTTGCGCGTGGGCATCTACGACATCAACGAGCGCACGCTTGACCAGATCGCGCAACGGCGAGATGCCGTTCCTCGAGAACGGCGCCGAGGAGCTCCTTGAGCGGGTCCTCGCTCAGCGGTCGCCTTGAGTTCAGCGCGGACGCAGAGATCGTGAGTCGCGCCGATGCCGTGCTGCTGGTCGATTGGTACCCCGGTCGACGAGTTCCTCGGGCCATCGATGCGGGTCTTCGAGCGCGCGGTCGACCAGATCGTGGGCCAGCTGCGCGACGGCTCGCTGGTCGTCCTGCGCAGCACGGTCTACCCGGGCACGACGGAGTACGTGGCGGCCGCGTTCGCCGATCGAGGCAAGCACGTCGACGTGGCGTTCTGCCCGGAGCGGATCGCCGAAGGCCACGCCATCGAGGAGCTCCACTCGCTGCCCCAGATCATCGGGGCGGACACCCCCGCCGCCGGCGATCGCGCCGAAGCCCTGTTCGGACGCCTGGCCGCGAAGACGCTCCGCACCTCGAGCAAGGAAGCGGAGCTGGCCAAGCTGTTCACCAACACCTGGCGCTACATGAAGTTCGCCGTCGCCAACCAGTTCTTCGCCATCGCCGACCAGGCCGGCGTCGACTACACGAACGTCCTGCGCGCCGTCCGCGAGGACTACCCGCGCGCCGCCGACCTGCCGGGCCCGGGCTTCGCCGCCGGTCCCTGCCTGTTCAAGGACACGATGCAGCTCGCGGCGTTCACGTCCGACCACTTCCCGCTGGGCCAGGCGGCGATGCAGATCAACGAGGGCATGCCCGCCTACATCGTGTCGGCGCTCGAGCGGCGCCATGGCAGCCTCCGGGGTCGCACGGTCGGGATCCTGGGCATGGCGTTCAAGGCCGACTCGGACGACATCCGCGCCTCGCTCAGCTTCAAGCTGCGCAAGCTGCTCGAATGGGCAGGGGCGCGCGTGCTGTGCGCCGACCCGTACGTCACCGACGAGCGCCTGCACCCGCTCGAGGAGGTGCTCGCGGACAGCGACATCCTGGTCATCGGCGCCCCACACCGCGCGTACCGCTCGCTCGACCTGTCGGGCCGCGAGGTCGTCGACATCTGGAATGCGACCGGCGCCGGGATCCGGCTGTAGGGCGTGAAGGTCCTCGTCACCGGCGCCGCCGGGTTCATCTGCGGCTATCTCGTCGAAGAGCTGCTCGCGGCCGGCCACGAGGTCGTCGGGCTCGACAACTTCAGCAAGTACGGGCGCGTGTCCAAGTCGTACGACGACCACCCGCGTTACCGGCTGGTCGAGGGCGACGCGAAGGACGCAGCGCTCGTCACGCAGCTCGCCGCGGACGTCGACCAGGTGGTCGCCGCGGCCGCGATGATCGGCGGGATCAGCTACTTCCACGAGTTCGCGTTCGACCTGCTGGCCGAGAACGAGCGGATCCTGGCGTCGACGTTCGAAGCCGCGATCGCGTCGCACGCGGCCGGCCGGCTCCAGCGGATCGTCGTCCTGTCGAGCTCCATGGTGTTCGAGTCGACGACGGTCTTCCCCACGCCCGAGGGCGCGGAGCGGACGTCGTCGCCGCCGATCTCGACCTACGGCTTCCAGAAGCTCGCGTCGGAGTACTTCGCCCACGGCGCCTGGGAGCAGTACCAGCTTCCGTACACGATCCTGCGGCCGTTCAACTGCGTCGGGATCGGCGAGCGCCGGGCGGTCCGCGACAGCGACGTGATGAGCGGCAACGTGAAGCTCGCCCTCTCGCACGTCGTCCCGGACCTCGTGCTCAAGGCGCTCAAGGGCCAGGACCCGCTGCACATCCTGGGCGACGGCTCCCAGGTCCGGCACTACACCTACGGCGGCGACCTGGCGCAAGGGATCCGACTCGCGATGGAGTCCGATGCCGCGGTGAACGACGACTTCAACCTCTCGACGGCCACGTCGACGACCGTGCTCGAGCTCGCCGAGGCGATCTGGAACGTCGTCCACGCGGGTTCGAAGCCCTTCTCGTTCGTGTCCGATCCGCCGTTCGAGCACGATGTCCAGCTGCGGGTGCCCGATGTCCGCAAGGCCCGAGAGGTGCTCGGCTTCGAGGCCACCACGGGCCTCGATCAGATGCTGGCGGAGGTTGTCCCGTGGATCCGCGCGGAGCTCGAGGCGGGCCGGTTGTGACCGAGCTCTCGATCGTGGTCCCCGTGTTCAAGGAGGGGGAGTCGGTCGAGCCCGTGCTGCGCGCGCTCGATGCGGGTGTGGCGACCCCGCACGAGATCCTCGTCGTGTACGACTTCGACGAGGATCCAACCGTGCCGGTCATCGAGCGGCTCCGGGCGGAGCTGCCCGCGATCCGCCCGCTGCGCAACGATCTCGGTCGGGGTGTCCTCAACGCGATGAAGGCGGGCATCGCCGCCTCCGAAGGGGCGTTCGTCCTGATCTCGATGTCCGATGGCTCCGATGAGCCGCACGTCGTCGATGGGATGGTCGAGCTGGCACGCGGCGGGGCGGATGTAGTCGCGGCGTCGCGCTACATGAAGGGCGGTCACCAGGTCGGCGGCCCGCCACTCAAACGCCTCCTCAGCCGCACGGCCGGCCTCACGCTCCACTGGTTCGGAGGCGTCGCGACGCACGACCCGACCAACAACTTCAAGCTCTACGCACGGCGGTTCCTCGACGCCACCACGATCGAGAGCGAGGCGGGCTTCGAGCTCGCCCTCGAACTGACGGTCAAGGCGACGATCGCCCGCCGGCGGGTGGCGGAGGTCCCGACCACGTGGCGCGACCGGACCGCGGGCCAGAGCAACTTCAAGCTTCGCAAGTGGCTGCCGCACTACTTGCACTGGTATCGGATCGCGATGATTGGACGGCTCGCGAGGCGACCATCGATGCGGCGGGGCAACCCGTAATGGCCGACTGGCGGGGTGGGCTGCGTGGCCGTCTCGACCTCGGGCGGGCAACGGCATCGGGCTTTGGTGGCGGGTCCGCGTACCGCCCCGATCTCGACGGCCTGCGCGCGATCGCCGTCGGCCTGGTGATCCTCACCCACGCGCAATTCCCGTGGCGCAACAACGGCGGCGATGCCGGCGTGACCGCCTTCTTCGTGCTGTCCGGGTACGTCATCACCCGGCTCCTCCTCCGCCAGCACGCGGAGGGTCGAGCTGATGTCCTGGGCTTCTACCGGCGACGGTTGGTGCGCCTGGGTCCGGCGCTCCTCGGCCTGCTGGCCTTCACGCTGGTCACGGGGGTGCTGATCGGCTGGCCGACGGAATGGCGTCTCGGCATCGTGTCCTGCCTGCTGTACGTGTCCAACTGGGTGCAGGTCGCGGGCATCAACATCGATCCTTTGGGCCACACCTGGTCGCTCGCGATCGAAGAGCAGTTCTACCTCCTGTGGCCTGCCGTGCTGTTTGGCCTGATCGCGCGGCGCCGCCAGTGGCTCATCCCGGCAACCGTTCTGTTGATTGTGGTCGGGTCGCTGATCCGCGTCATGTCATCCGGCCTGTTCGAGTACTTCTCGACGTTCACGCGCGCGGACGCGATCCTGCTGGGCTGTCTCGTGGCGCTCACCGGCATCCGCCTGCCGGCATGGACCGCCGCCGCCGGCCTTGCGGGACTGGTCGCCGTCGCGCTCCTCCTGGCGCCGGAGAACCACGCGCTGGCGATCCCGCTGTCGATGGCCTGCGCCGCAGCGGTCATCGGAGGAGAGTTCCGGCCCCTTGCGCGACTGGCCCCGGCGGGCCTGCGGGCCTACAGCCTGTACCTGTGGAACTGGCCGATGGTGCTGCTGTTCGGTTCCATCCCGGGGCTCGCCGTCCTGCTCACCGTGTTGGTCGGCGAGTTGTCGTTCCGGCTGTTGGAAGCGCCGGTGCTCCGGCGCGGTGGCGTCCGGGCGCAAGCCGCACGCCCGACCTTCGCCGTCGGCGGGGTGGGCCCGGAGCGCTAGCTTCCGGTTAGTGGAGGGCGCCTGTCGCCGGATCCACCTGGACCATGTCGAGGATGTCGGATGGGCCCTTGTAGGACCACGTCGTGTCCGGCTGCACCGGCAGGTCCGCGAGGCCGTAGGCGTCGAGGATCCGTACCAGCACGTTGACGGGGGTCGTGCCTGCGGGCAGCACACCGGGGTGGCCGGGGGCGGCGACCGCCAGGATGTTGCTCGACCGTTCGGGGATCCCGCCGTCGAGTGGACGGTTCGCATCCCAATCGATGTCCGTGCCGTGGTCCGACATCACCACGATGACCGGCGGGTTCGAAGCGGCCGATTGGATGGCGTCCACCAAGTGCGTCGTCGACGTGGCGATCCACGTCGTCTCGGCGAGTTGACGCGCGATCCGCTCGTCGCGCGGGAGCGGCTGCTCAGCGTCGGTGCTGACGGATTCGCCCGCGGAGCCGTTGACGGGCCCGCCATCGGCATCGAACACCACCGGCGGATGCGGCGCGGGTACGTGGACGAAGACGAAGCGCGGCCGGGCGTGGCCTTCGCGCGCGACGTCAGCAGCAGCACCGAACGTGTCGGTGATCCGCGACCGCACCTGGTCGGAGTGGAGATGTGGGTCCAGGGCGCCAACGATCGATCCGACGGCTGAGCCGCGCATGAGCTCGATCTCGAAGTCGGTGAGGTGGCCGAGCTCGACACGACGATCAGCGCGCATCGGGCCGACGTCCGACCAGCCTGAGTTGACCGCGATCCGCTGGTAGCCGGCGGAGCCGAGCGCCTGCAGCACGGCGCCATCGTTCAGGGCCGCCCGCAGCAGACGCGACTGGGTGGCGAGATCGCCGCTGCGCGGGGGCACGAGGTCAGTCACCGGGCGACCGGAGAACAGCGCCGGAAGCACGAGTCGCGTGAGCAGGTAGTCGGAGTGCGAGTTGCGATGGACGTCGAACCCGCGGCTCGCGAGGTTGTCGGCGAACGCCGAGCGATCCCATGCGGGATCGAGGCCCGCGGCCGCGTCGTCGCCCGGATACCCGTCGAGGAGGATGACCCAGATGTCCGGTGCGCCGGCCGGCGAGCGGGCGGCCGGCGGCTGGAGCGTGGCCTGCCTGACCGTGCTCTGGACCGCGGCGGGGATGCTGCCGTTCGCCACGGCGCCGAGGAGGACCACTCCTAGAATGCTGAGGCCGAAGACTCGACCGGCGCGGACGAGTGTGCTCTGCCAGCGCCGGCGCTCCGGTGGCGCCACCCGCGCCAGGACGATCACGCAGCCGGCCGCGAGCAGCAGGAGCGCCGTGATGCGCCCGTCGTCCACCACCAGACCGAGCCCCACGAGCGTCGCCGCGATCACGCCAGCCGTCAGGCTCCTCGCGAGCGCCGTGCAAGCGGCCGTGACCATGGCTCCCGCGAGCAACACCACGAGGAGCGGCCGCAGGAGCCAGACCGGCTCGAGCTGTGCCCGACTCCAGAAGAGCACGACGTACGACACGGGGATGGCGAGCGGCAGCCACGCGATCGTCCACCACCGGAACGTCGTTCCAGGGCGGGCGGTCTGGGCGCTTGTTTCCGACGTCTCCGAGTTCGGTTCCACGGGCGGACTGGGGGGCCTCTTGCAGATGCTTGCGCTGACCGTGGCGATCGGGTGAGCAACGGGATGACGGGGACCCGTCAACTGCCCACTTTCCGTTGATCCTACGGCGGATCCGCCCGAGTCATCTGCCACCCATTCGGGGGGCTGGCGCGGGACGGCTGGTGACAGCTGTCCCCGCTCGCGTCAAACGTGGTGCGACTACGGCAACCTACCCCCTTGTGTGCGGGCTCAGCCAAGCGTAGGGTTCGCGCTCAAATCGTCTCGGGGTCGGAGGGTGGAGCGGTGACACGAGCAGCGGCGCGGTCCCTGTTTCGGGGTCGGTGGGCGGTCCTGCTGGCGGTTGCCGCCCTCGCGGTCGCTGCCGTTCCGGGACCAGCCCTCGCGGCCGGCGGCAACAACGCCGCCCGGACGAAGGTTATCGTCATGTTCGCGCCCGGCAACCGCGCCGCCGCCAAGACCGCGACACGCGCCGCGGGCGGCACGATCGGCTTCACCTACCGTGTGATCAACGGGTTCTCGGCCACCGTGCCCGCGGCGGCGGTGAACGGGCTGCGCCACAACAAGAACGTCGCCTCGATCGAGCGCGACGGCCACCTCGAGCTGCTCGACACGCCGACCGGCGACCTCGAGTACGACAACGCGTGGGGCGTCAGGCACATCGGCGCCTACCCTGTCCACCAGGCGGGGATCCGCGGTCAGGGCGTCAGGGTCGCAGTGATCGACACCGGGATCGACTACGTCCACAACCAGCCGCCGGCGCTCGAGCCACCGGTCGTCGACCCCGAGTTCAACGGCACCTACCAGGGCGGCTACGACTTCGTGAACAACGACGCCGACCCGATGGACGACAACGGCCACGGCACGCACGTCGCCGGCATCCTCGCCGCCGACCACAACGGCTACCTCGTCGTCGGCGTCGCCCCGGGCGTCAAGCTCTGGGGGCTCAAGGTGCTCGGTGCGTCGGGTTCTGGCGACTACAGCGGGCTGATCGCGGCCCTCGACTGGTCGGTGACCAATCACATGGACGTCGTCAACATCAGCCTTGGCGGCCACGACGTCTCCGCGGCCCTCGCGACGGCCGTCCACAACGCCTCGGTTGCGGGCGTCACCATCGTCGCCGCCGCAGGCAACGTCGTCACGCTCAACGACCTGATCTATGGCTGCCCCGTCGCCTACCCGGCCGCATATCCGGAGGCGATCGCGGTCACCTACACCGGCCAGAACGACGCCCTCACCGGCTACTCGTGCACCGGGACCGAAGTCGACATCGCGGCGCCCGGCGACCAGATCTTCTCGCCGGTCCCGATCGGTCCCTGCGCGAACTGCTCGACCAACGGCTACCTGGCCCTCAGCGGCACGTCGATGGCGTCGCCCCATGTCGCCGGCGCTGTGGCGCTCGTGCTGTCGAAGGGCATCGCCGACGTCGAACCATGACGGGCTGCTGTCCGACGACGTCAAGGCGCACCTGTGCGCGACCGCCCGGACCGCATCGTCGCCGGCCAAGACCGACCCGCGGTACCCGAAGTGGTACGGCTGCGGGATCGTCAACGTCCAGGACGCCATCCTGACCAACCCGCCGACCCCGCCCGACAACGGCGCGCCGATCGCGGCCCCCGACGCCGCGACGACGGCAGAGGACACTCCGTCGACATCCCGGTCCTGGCCAACGACAGCGATCCCAACGGCGACACGGTGACCCTGGCGGGCGCAGGTGCCGCGTCGCACGGCACGACCGCCGTCCAGCTCGAACGGCACCGTCCGCTACTCGCCGGCCCCGAACTACGCCGGCGCCGATTCCTTCAGCTACACGTCGATGACGGCGCCGGCCACACCGCGACCGGCAACGTGAGCGTGACGGTCACGCCGGTCAACGACGCTCCGGTTGCGACCGATGACGCCCTGGTCACCTCCCGCGATGTGCCCTCGACGATCGCCGTGCTCGCCAACGACGCCGACGTCGACGGCGACCCGCTCACGGTGACCGGTACGTCATCACGCCGCTCTGGGTCCGCGGTCGCCAACGCGACGGCTCGATCACGTACACCCCAGCGGCCAACTTCGCGGGGACCGACGGCTTCGACTACACCCTCAGCGACGGCGCCGGCGGGTCCGCACCGGCCACGTCGACCGTCACCGTCGCTGGCGGTCAACCATCCGCCAGTCGCGGTCGACGACACGCTCGCCGCGCCCGAGGACACGCCGACGACGCATCGACGCGGCCGCCAACGACACCGACATCGACGGCGGTGCGCTCACGGTCTCGCCGTTGGTCCGGCCGCGCACGGGACGACCGTCGATCACCCCTCGGCCTCGTCTCCTATGCGCCCGCCGCGAACTACAACGGCCGGACGGGTTCGACTACACCGTCGCCGACGGCGCGGGCTCGACCGACACCGGTCACGTCACCGTCACCGTGACGCCCGCGAACGATCCGCCGGTCGCCGTCGCCGACGCGGTGACGACCAGCGAGGACACGCGGTCACCTTCGCGCCGGCCGCCAACGACACGGACATCGATGGCGACGCGCTGACCGTCACCGCGGTCGGCGCGCCCGCGGCCGGCACGGCCGTCCTGAACGCGAACGGCACCGTGACGTACACCCCGCTCGCGGATGTCAACGGCACCGATCGTTCGGCTACACGGTCGGCGACGGCGCGGGCGGCTCGGCCTCCGGCACCGTCACGGTCACGATCACGCCGTCAACGACCCGCCGAAGGCCGATGCCAAGACCGTGACCACGAACTACCAGACGGCGGTCACGGTCACGATGACCGGCGCGGACACGGAGACGTGCGACCTCACGTTCACGATCGTCACCCAGCCCGCGCATGGCACGCTCGGCAGCATCGGCAGCAAGCTGTGCGTGACCCTGTTGCCGCCCTACGCGGACGGGGCGACCGTCAACTACACGCCGGCTGCCGGCTACAGCGGCCCCGACTCGTTCACCTATCGGACGTCCGATGGCCAGGCGACGAGCAGTCCGGCGACGGTGTCGATCACCGTCAACCCGGCGGTGGCGCTGCATATCGGCGATCTCGATGGCTCGCGCACGCTGCAGTCCAAGTCCTGGACCGCCAAGGTGGTGCTCCGCGCCGACAACGCAGCTCACGCGACGGTCAGCGGCGTCACCGTGACCGGGGCCTGGTCCGCCGGCGGGACGGCCTCGTGCAAGACGGCCTCGAACGGAACCTGTTCCGTCTCGAAGGCGAGCTCGCCAACACGCTGTCGGCCGTCACGTTCTCGGTCACGGGCATGACCTATCCGACGGGCGCCTATGTGCCCGCCGCCAACCACGATCCAGACGGGGACAGCAATGGCACCTCGATCGTGATCACCCGCTAGGCGGCGCCGCCGGTCAGCCGGCCCTAGAGCGAGACCTTCGGCTCGCCGGGGCACCGGGCCGCGCGCGGCCAGCAGCACCAGCACGCCCAGGGCGAGCGCGGTCATGACGACCGAGCCGACGATGGTCAGCGTCCGGACCTCGGGGATCGTCCAGCCCTCCGGGGGAACGGCGACCACCAGGTTCAGCAGGAACGTGACGGCGAACACGACCCACGCCACTCGCGACGGCAGGGCGCCCGAGGGCGAACAGCAGGAAGACCAGCGCCGGGTATGCGTAGCGCTCGTGCATCGTCGTGAGGGCGACGAACGCCGCGAGCGAGATGGCTGCGAGCCCGAGTGCGAGCTGGTCTGGCGTCGGCCGCCGGTAGACCGCGACGAACACGATCAGCGCGAGCATTGCCGGCGAAGAGATATCCGACGATCCGGAATGAGAACGGGCCCAAGGCGGCCGTTCGATCCGAGACGAAGTCGCCCGTTCGCCCCGAGCTCCTGGAGCAGCGCCCACGGGTTCCAGGCCTTGAGCGAGAGCATGTTGAACATGTCGTTCTGGTAGGTCGCGAGGTTGTTGAGGTAGTTCCCCGGGCCGCCCGCCGCGACGAACGGCAGCCACAGCAGCACGACCACGACGGCCCCGACCACCGCCGCCTTCAGCGTCCCCCGGACGCCCTGGGTGGCGAGGAACCAGGCGCCGAACGGCACCAGGAACGGCAGCGCCTGGGGCTTGGTCATCAGGCTCACGGCGAGCAGCCCGGCGGCGACCAGTGGCAGCCCCGAGCGCGCCGCCAGCAGCGCCAGGACCGCGCCCAGCACGTAGATCGACTCGTACTGGCCCCACCAGGCGGACACGTACCAGGTCGCCGGCCACAGCAGGATCGCGCCCCCGGCCAGGAGCGCGAGCTTCGGCTGGTCACGGAACCACCAGATCGCCGCCGCGGCGATGCCCAGGTCCGCGAGCGACGCTGGGATCTTCATCAGGGACCGGATCCCCGGGTCCGCCGAATCGGTGACCGACCGAAACGCGGGCTCGACCGCCGCCAGCAGCCCCCAGACCCACGCCATGACCGCGGGGAAGCTCAGGTTCTGGTCGTAGGCGCGGTTCCAGCCGTCGATCGCGATCCCGTGCACCCAGAGGACGAACTGGTCGACGTCGCCCACGAGGCCGCGGCTGGGCAGCACCCACAACCGAACCACCACGCCGGCGAAGAACAGCAGGGGGATCGCGAGCAGGAGCCAGGCGTTCCACCCGGATCGCTCCTGGAAGTCGCGGCTCCTCGGGGCCGGGAGGCCGCTCAGCATGCCGCGCGGCCCTCCAGACGGTCAGGAACGGGTCGTGACCCAGTACCGTTCGGCCGCGCCACCCGGGACGCGGCCCATGTCGGCGACCTTGGCCGCGAAGCCGCGCACGGCCTCGGCCATCGCCTTCCGCCCGATGAACAGGCGGTCGATCTGGCTCTCATAGAGACCGATCCCGGTCACCTTGCGCTCGAGCTGGTCGCCGATGTCGGCGAACTCGGCGGTCAGCGAGACGTCGGCAGGAAGGCCGGCGAACGAATCCTCGGGCAGGTCCTCGAGGCGGCGGAACTCCTCCCACCACGCGTACGGGAAGTCCTCGTAGAACGCGAGCTGGCCGGTCCAGTCGACGCCCGGCATCACCCAGCGGCGCGCGTCGTGGAGGAGGGCGACCCCGGCGTCCCGCGTCAGCTGGTGGTCCACGTGTCCCCCGATCCCGAGCGGCAGGTAGATGCGCTGGGGCTCGAGGCGCGCGATCTCGCGGCGCAGGAGGTCGGTGGGTACCGGATCGTCGTCCCGTGGCTGGCCCAGCAGCTGGTCGTCGCCCTCGTAGCCACGGAACACGGCGTCGGGCAGGTCGAGCCACACCATCGAGACTTCGGCGAACGCCGCGTAGCGCTCGTCCTCGAGCCGCCGGGTCGCCATCAGGTCGCCGGCGTCGGCGGCCTCGGTGCGCTCGGTCGTGAGGACCGCGCCCTGGGCCGAGACGTCGTCGATGATCGGCTGGCCGGCCAGCGACTCGTTGTGGATGTTGGCGCGCCGGTACCACGAGGAGCGCTGCCAGAACCGCTTGGCCGCCGCGTCCGCCTCGCCCTGGGTGGCGTCGAGCGACAGCTTGGTCGCCTGCCACGGCGGCGCGGCCGCCATGTCATCGACCGGGTACTCTGCCTCGAGATGGGCCCGGTTGAACGCCTCGGTCACGGGCCAGACCGCCTTGGAGCCGAAGCCGAGCGCCTCGCGCTGATAGGCGGTGAGGTCGTCCATCGCGCCGGCCCCGGAGTAGAGGGTCAGGATCGCGACGTTCTGGCCCAGCTCGCGAAGGCTCGCGATCAGGCCGCCGCACGAGAGCGCGACGTCGTCGGGATGCGGGGCGACGAACACGTGGGTCATGGCGGGCCGAGTATACCGACGGCCATCGGCCCCAGTACGCCGTCAGCCGTTGGACGGGGCCCAGCCGGCGGCGCCGACGAGCGGCACGAACACGCACGGCCCGTCCGATCGCTCGGTCCACTCGTCGCCATGCCGTTCCACGACCATCAGGCGCTGTTCCCGCGGCCCGCCGACCGGCACAACCAGCCGGCGCCCATCGCCCAGCTGCTCGCGCAGCGGGCCGGGGATGGACGGCGCCGCGGCCGCGACGAGGATGCCGTCCCACGGCGCGCCATCGGGATCGCCGAGGCTCCCGTCGCCGACCCTGACGGTGACCCGGTCGTCATAGCCGGCGGCGGCGAGGCGGTCCATCGCTTCGATCGCCAGGTCCGGGTCGCGCTCCATCGAGGTCACGAGGCAGCCGAGCTCGGCGAGGATCGCCGCCTGGTAGCCCGAGCCCGTCCCGACGTCGAGCACACGGTCCCCGGCATCGACGGCGAGCAGCTCCGTCATGCGGGCCACGATGTACGGCTGGCTGATCGTCTGGCCACCGCCGATCGGCAGCGGGCCATCGGTGTAGGCCGCGCCCCGCTCGTCCTCGGGCACGAAGGCCTCGCGCTCGACGGCGCCCATCGCCGCGAGCACGCGTTCGTCGCGGATGTCGCGACGCCGCAACTGGTCGGCGACCATCCGCGCCCGGGCCTCGCTCGCTCGCGCCCGGGCCTCGTCCATCGCCGCGGGCTCAGCTGGCCGAGGGACTCGGCGAGGGTTCAACCGACGGCGAGGCCGCGGGCGACGATGAGGCGGCGGCCGACGGGGACGCGGGCGCCGATGCAGACGATGACGGTGCCGTCGAGCCACTGGGCGAGGCGATGGCCGACGCGCTCGGCTCGGGCGACGCGCTCGGCTCGGCCGACGTGGAGGCGCCCGCCGATGGCGATTCGGTCGCGATGGGCGTCGGCGTCGCGAGGATCCCGGAGAACAGGCCCTTGTGTCCGAGGAACAGCGCGTTCAGGAAGATGACGGCGAACACCGCCACGACGACGATCACGAAGACGGCGGACGCCCGATCGTCGACCTTGACGGCCTGCTCCGAGACCGTGGGGGCGGCGGGGGTGACCTTAGTCGGCTGCTTGGCCTTCGGTCGCGCCTTGCCGGCGGCAGCAGCTCCGGTCGCCGCGGCAGCGGCGGTGGCCGCCGCTGCGGGCACGGCGACGGTCTCTGCCTCGCTGTCGGCAGGGGCGCCTTCGTCCGCCGCCGCCTCGTCGTCGCTCGGCTCGTCGACCGCCCGTGCGTCGACGTCGCCTTCGTCGGCCTCGGCGGCAACGTCCGGTGCCTCGCTGTCGGCGGCGGCATCGTCCGGCACAGGCTGGGCGTCGGGCGTGGGGTTCACGGCCTCGGTCGCGTCGTCGGCGGCGGGCTCGGCCGCCGGATCGCGCTCCTGATCGGTCATCTAGGTGATCGGTCTCCTCTCCGCGGGCGACGCCTCAACGGCGCGGCCTCGCGCGGCCGCCAGTGTACCGACCGGCGCGGTCCTGCGGCCCGGGTCGACGGTCACGCCTCGCGCAGCGCCTTGACCAGGAAGCCGCCGAGGCCTGCGGCGATCGAGATCAGCCCGGCCGCCGCGATGACCGGTCCCGGGCCGAAGCTCGCCGTGAGCACGCCGCCGACCGCCATCGCGATCGACATCCCGCCGAACACCACCGCGAACCGGAAGCTCACCACGCGGCCCATCAGCTCGGGCGGCGTGCGCTCCTGGAACAGCGTCTGGCTCGGGATGATGAACGCCATGTTCGCGACCCCGACCCCGAACAGCAGCCCGAGCACGACGAGGACCGACGCGGCGTTGCCGATGAGGAACAGGAGCGCCCCGAAGGCGACGTAGGCCCCGATGATCAGGCGGCCCTTCTGGACCCGCGTCGTGATGAGGCCCAGCGCGAACCCGCCGATGAGGTTGCCGAGGCCGATGGCGGTCTCCATGAATGCGTAGGTCGCCCGGTATTCGTCCCCGGGTGCGGTCGTGATCTGCTTGGCGAGGATGATGCTCGACACCGTGAACACGCCCACGGCGAACTGGCCGACGGTCCCCTGGATCGTGTTCGCGAGCAGGACCGTCTCGTTGCGCAGGAACTGCCACCCCACCCGCAGGTCGCGCCCGATCGAGCCGGTGCCCGTCCCCGGCCCGGCGTCCGCCTCGTTTGCCTCGCCGCCGCCGTCGACCGCCTCGCCGTCGCCCTCGACGGCCTCCGACTCATCGGTCCCGCCCCGGACGCGCCTGACGATCGGCGGCACCACGATCGTTGACAGCAGCAGCGCCGAGCCGAGGTAGGTCACGGCATCGAACCAGAACGCGAGCGGCAGCGACGACGCCAGGAAGACCACGAACAGGCCGGCGATCGGGTAGTTGATGACGTCGGCGATCGTCTCGCCCACCCACATCGCCGAGTTGGCGGACAGCAGGTCGCGCTCCTCCACGATGCGCGGCAGGATCGCGACCCGTGCCGGGCGGAAGAAGATCGACACCGTGGTGATCAGGAACACCAGCGGGTACGCGAGCCAGACGTTGATCAGGACCGCAACCGGGATCAGCAGGACGAGCGCCGCGCGCAGCACGTCCGAGACCACGAGGACCTGCTTCTGATCCCAGCGATCGACGAGCGTGCCGGCGACGGGCGAGAAGATCAGGTTCGGGATCGTCGACACGAGGAAGGTGGCCGCGACCGCGACGGGGGAGTCGGTGATCTCGAACACGAAGGCGATCAGCGCCAGCTGGTTGATCCGGTCGCCGAACAGGCTGATGACCTGGCCGACCCAGAGTGCCGAGAACGAGCCGTTGAGCGCGAGGCGGACATATGGGTGCTGGCGGACGTCCTCGAGGCGGGTCGGGCGCTCCGCGGGGATCGCGACGCCGGCCGGTGCCGCACCCGCCGCCGCAGTGCCGGCCGCGAGGTCCAGCGCCATCGCCTGGCTCGAGGAGCTGGTCGCCGGGGAGGCCATGCCGACGCCGCGGCCGCCGAGGATGAGCGGCCGCTGAAGGACCGACGCTTCCTCTAGGCCCGGGGAGAGGCCGGTGCCGGCCCGGAGTGCCGTCTCGCTGACCGCCTCGCCCGGTGGGTACAGGGACCAGGCCGTGGGGTCGGCGACCGCGGCGGTCGCGGCGATCCCGTCGGCCGCGGGCGCCAGCGTCGCCGCTGGAGCCGGGCCTCCTGGTGCCGGCGCGATGGCCGTCCCGGAGACGCCCATCGCCCGCCCGACCTTGGCCGCGTCGATCGCGCCCCTCGTGCCCGCGTCGGGGACCCGCAACACGACGGAGAACAGGAAGAACGACAGGCCCGCGGTGAGGAACAGGTCACCGATCGAGGCGACGTTCTGGAGCGGCGGGATGGGGAGTGGGATCAGGTCGCCGAGCGGCCCGAGATGGATGAGGAACTCCGGGCCGAGGGTCGCCGGCAGCGGCACGTGAAGGACGGTGCCCAGCGGTTCCGTCAGGCCAGACGCCTCATAGGCGGGGATCCAGACCGGCATGTGCCCGCCGTTGACCATGATCACGAGCGCGTTGCTGGCCACGCCCACGAAGGCCAGCGCCATGCCCGGGTAGGCCCGGTTCTCCCAGAGAGTGAACAGGAGGAGCGCGTACGAGAGCCCGAACAGCAGCAGCCGCAGGTCGTCGACGACGTTGACGCCGTAGATCAGGAGCGCCTCGGTCCCGAAGCGCAGGATCACGCCGAGGAACAGCAGCGGCAGGAACTTGAGGCGGATGTCGGCGAGGCGCTCGATCCGCCCGCCAAGGAGCAGGCCGAGCAGGAGCCCGAGTGCGATCCCGCCGATCAGCATCGTTCGATTCTGGGCTGCCGAAGGGGTGCCGCGTCGGGTTCAGGCGCCGATCGTCGGGCGAGGTGCTGGGGCCGACCCCTCAGTTCGGGTCCACCGGACCCGAGCCCACGACACTGGCCGTGGCGACCCGGTTCGCGTGCTGCGAGATCATCGGGATCGGACGCGGCTGGACGGTGCGACCCGGATCCTGGACGTCCTCCACCCACTGCGTCTTCACGAACGCGTCGACGACCTTGGGATCGAACTGGATACCGGCGAACTTGCGCAGCTCGCCCAGGGCCTGCTCGGCCGTCAGTGGCGTCATGCGGTAGGGCCGCTGGGCCGTCATCGCCTCGAACGCATCGGCGACGTGGAGGACACGCGCCAGGAGCGGGATTTCGTCGCCGATCAGGCGGTCGGGGTAGCCGGAGCCGTTGTACCACTCGTGGTGGTGCCGAATGATCGGCAGCTCGCGCGAGAGGCGGGTGACCGGGGCGATGATCTGCGCACCGAGCACCGGATGCGCGTTCATGATCATCCGCTCCTCGCGGTTGAGTCGCTCCTGCTTGAGCAGGACGTTGTCCGGCACACCGATCTTGCCGACGTCGTGGAGCAGACCGCCCCATTCGAGCGCCTCGAGCTCCGACTCCGTCAGCCGCATCGCCCGCCCGATGTCGCCGGCGATCTCCTTCACCCGCCAGGAGTGCTTGCTCGTGTACGGATCGCGCTTGTCCACGGCCCCCGCGAGCGCGGTGATGGTCTGGGTGAACATCTCCCGCATCTCGATGAAGTTGTGGTACGCGAGCCGAGTGGTGTACAGCGGCAGGGCGAACAGCAGGCTGGCCCACCACGCGACGGTGTACATCTGCGCCATCAGCCAACCGAAGGGCGCTAAGGCAACGAGGCTTGCCCCGAAGTTGCGTGGATCGCCTAGCAGGACTTGACGGAACGGTTGGCCCGTCCGGAAAGACAATAGCGCGGAGACCACGAGGAGATTGATTACGAAGAAGACAGCCGCCGCGACGGTCAGCCCGATGAGGCTGACAATCAGATAGGGCGGATTGGGTCCAATGGCGGTCGCAACGAGTCCTGCTGCGACGGTCAGCGGGCACATCAGGCCGGCATGATTGGCAAGCGTCCCATACCAAGGGATCCGTCCACGGATTTCGCGGACCTCAGTGGTTCCGATCATGGCGACCCAGATGGCCGCGTCGGCCCACGAGGATCGCCGCGGCAATCAGGGGCGCCCCGGAGACGCCGACCAATGTCCCTCGGGCATCCGAACAGGCAGGGCAGACGCCACCAGGTCAGAAAACACCAGAAAGCGAGGCCCGCGAACCAGGAATATGGGCCAGGATTTCTGGGGCGAGATCGATGAGGGAACCGACGGGAAACACAAGAGTCGTGACCACGAGTGCGACGGCACTCGCTGCCACGACCCCGGTGATATACAGCTTCAGACGCCTGACAACTCACCCTCAGACGCTCGAATAGCACCGACTCTAGCCCGTTCCACCTACGATGGGAAACGGGACTTGAGTACTGAGGAAGAATTGCGTCAGAAGCCCCTCAGCGACGCGCCTCCAGCCAGTGCCAAAGCCGCTACGCACCGAGTGCAGTCAGGACCCGCATCAACGATCGTTCATTGGTCGCTCCTCCGGAGTCCTACCACCAGCCCTTGAGGCCTTTGATCGGTGCCACGCTCGTTCCTCCTTGCGGCCCCCATGCCCGTAAGAACACGGAAACCGACCTGACTCGAAAGTCGGTCGGTTGCACTACTCACTCCGCCACCACCCTAAGTGCCCAATTCAGGTGGGGCATCGGCGCATCCGAGCGTTTCCTTGATGCACCGTACCTTCGTACTAGTGCGGGCCGGACTATAGGTTGCCCTCTCCGCACCGGTCAATACGCAACCCTACCTATGCCGACTTCTGGCGACTCAGGTGTCGTCGCCGTTCAGGCCCATGCTCCGATATCCGTTCCGGCGCCCGGCCTCATAGGTCTGCGAAGTCGGGCGGTTCCAAGCCCAGTTCATCCCTGACCATCGATGAATAGTGCGCATACTGCTCGGCGGCTGCTGCGTGTCGGCCGCCGCGCTTGTAGGCCTTCAGAAGCTGCAACTCGATGGCATCGGCAGTTGGATCGACGAGCAGAAGACTCTGGGCATCCTGGGCAGCTTTGTCGGTGTTACCGGCGCGCACGAGCGCGTCCACCTCCTGTTCAACCGCGCCCAAGACTGCTGCGTGAAGATTCTCTCTGATATGCCGACGCCCAGTCCTCATATGAGAAGTCAAGGGCGAATTTTCCGGTGTAGGTCGTTACTAGCGCATCGATCGCGCCAGGATCCCCGTGCTGCCACGAAGAAATCAGACGCCAGCACCGCCGGCTCTCGCTATCAACGAGTTCCCCGTCGAGGCTCAGCACCTCGCCATCGAATTGGACGTACCCGGCGCCGACACCCTCTTTGTAGTCGGGCTCAAGAAGGCGTCTCAGGAAGTAGATCGTTTGATGGAGCGAATTCACTGCCGTTACTGGCGTCAAGTCGGGCCACAGCGCATCGAGCGCCTCGTCTCGGGTTGATGCCATCCCTGGTCGGGACGCAACGAAGCACAGCAAGGAAAGCACTTTTCGCCTGAGTCGTCTCTTCAGGGCCACCTCTCCGACCACTACCTCAACAATGCCTAGGTCGGAGATCTGAACTCGCGGCGCTAGCCGCCGGGAGATGGCACTGGCAAGGGGTCGAAGGGACTTCTCGCGCGTCGCCAGGCTACGAAGCATTGACGCATCTTCCCTGCTACCGACCTCGGCAAGTATCTCAAGTGCGTCCCGTGATCGGCCGCTTACCCGTTCGTCTGCTAACCGTAGTGCCCCGGCCCATCGATCTGGCCGACCTGCTGCCTCCGAATGAACGATTGCTTTCGCTTGCGGGCTGAACCGCGGCAGCGCCTGCGCAACCTCCTCGGCGAGCATCGAGAGCAGATACGCGTGTTCGTTCCCGAGGCGCACGACCTCAGCGTGAACTTGGCCATCACCCGCCAGTACATCGAGCAAGTCGGCGGCAAGGAGGCCTGGGCGCGAACGCTGCGCGCTTGCGATACGCCGGAGTTCGTGAGTCTGCACATGAACATCGGCTTCGGGTCCCAGCACCGACCACCGACAACGAAGCAGTTGTCCCCGCAGGCGCCCAGCGACGTCGGTACATGCCTCGGCCTCGAGGTCCTTGGATGCAGATCTCGCGCCATCTAGATCATCCCGCCGAATTGCGAGAGTCCCTTGGACCAGACTCGCTACGTTGAAGAACTTCATTGGCACATGGGTTTCGACTAGTCCTAGGACAGCTGCCGAGTCATTGGCATCGCCGAAGTCTGCTTTGAGCCTCGCCACCTCCAAATAGACCTCGTCTCGGCCGAGGCGCGAGCGCATCTGTAAGGCGGTCATGAGCAGCCTTTCGGCCCCTTCACTCTGACCAAGGTGGGCAAGCGCGCTCGCTTCAGCGGCCGCCGCAGCAGCGAATTCAGCCGATCCGAGCCCCCGACCTCCGAGATCCACCTGCGCACGCGCCGCGGCATCTGCAGCCTCCTGTGCCTCTCCGAGCCACAGCAGGACGCCCGATAGATTCAGGCGGGTGATGCCGGCGTATCGATGGTGGCCCGCGAGATCCTGCTGGACTGCCAAGTCCCGAAGGTCATCGGCGATCTTGTCCAATCGACCTTCGCGGCCAGCCTCCCACATTGCGATTGTCGCCTTGGCCACCATCCGCTGACTCGCAGACAGCCCCGCGCCCAAGGCCTCCTCAGCTCGTTGGGCAGCATCATCGTCGAATCCGCCAAAGCCAAGAATTGAGGACAGGTTCAGCAGAGCCCTCCCAGACAATGCAGTTTCCAAGCTGCTAGCACAGGCCTCCTGGGCAAGCCGCGACGCCAGCTGGTAGTTGCCACGGAGGAGTTCGAGTCGCGAGCGAAGGATCAGCGCACCGGGACGATCCCACGCGCCCGCCGATCCATCGAGGAAAGGTCTCGCGTGCTCGAACTGTCCCGCAGCGAAGATCGAATCGATCGCGCCATCGACAACGCGGGCCGCGGCATTCGTGTCGCCTGCCGCGCGGTAATGCCACGCAGCGGCCGCCCAATCTTCGCCTTCGAGGGCTACGCCGACGCGCTCGTGGATCTTGAGAACCTCAGTGGCGCCAACGGCCGCTGCGAGTTCTGAAAGCAGGAAAGCACGAACGAGTGGGTGGAACCGGTGGGCCGTGTCGCGATCGGGCCTGGTGAGGAGGCCTAGCTGCTCGGCCTCCTCGATTGCAGCGGCGATCTCAGAGGGCTCTGCCTCGAATACGAGGCGGGCCGTTGGGACATCTACCCACGTGAGCACTGACACGCGGGTTAGGAATGCCCGCAGGCTCGGGGGCAGCCCCGAGACGACCTCCTCAGCCAAGAAGTCGTATAGATCACCGGTCGTGGCGGAGAGCTGGGAGACGAGTGATCGCGCATCGGGCTGCGACTGTTCGCCAAGGCTTACGTTGACCAAGCTCAGGAGCGCAGCCCAGCCCTCCGTGCGCTGCACGAGCTCGTGCACCACGTCGGGCTCGATCGGCATGCGGTAAGCGTCGCGGAATAGGCGGTCGGCCTCGGGGACGTCGAAGCACAACGCTTCCCCGCTGATCCTCGACACGGCACCGCGGGCGCGCAGCCGGCCGAGGGCCAGGTGGGGCGTCGACCGCGAGGCGATGATCATGCTGAAGCCCGGGCCGGTGCGTTCGATCAGTGCCCGGACCGTGGGCGTGACCTCGTCGCTGCCGTCGACGGCGTGGTAATCGTCGAAGATCAGGGTCAGTCCCTGGGGCTGCGACACGCCGAAGTCGGCGTACTCGCTGACGAGGCTCGCCTCGATCTCGGCGCGGGTTGGCCCGCCTGGACCGAGCTGCATCAGGAGTGTGTACGTCTCCGACGCGAAGTCAGGATCCAGCTCCCGGCCGCTCGCGACCAGGTGGCGGCAGAAGGTGAGCCAGTCGCGATCATCCGGGTCGAGCCGGTACCAGGCCGTCCGTCGCGAGCTGTTCCGGGCCCAGTCGCCGAGCAGCGTCGTCTTGCCGAACCCGGCTTCCGCCACGACCAGCGCCACCCGTCCCGTCGCCGCGGTGTCGAGCCATGCGTTCAGCCGCTCGCGGGACAGCGTGTCCGCGCGCAGCAACGGAGGATGAATGCGAGCGCCGACGATCGGAAAGGGGTTCATGTCGAGGATGTCCGCGCGGCCGCCAAGCAGGATCCCACCCGGGATCCCCGGTCCGACGCCGACACGTGCATGGACTTCATGCCCCATGGGGCGGCTGGACGATGCCCGAGATTCCGGCCCGTCGCCGACCTTGGCGGCGAACGATACGGACGCAGGTTCGGTCGCGTCAACGCCGGATCGCAGAGGTGCGCCCGCAGGGATCGGCTCGGGCGGGCCGGCGGGCCGCGGGTCAGGTCCGAGGTCCTTGTCAGTGGCGGTCCGGGACATGCCCGGAATCTTGCCGGGGGCCGCTCATCAGCGGCTTATCAGCCCTCGTACTCGAAGCCGATCTTGAGCTCGACCTGGTATTCGACGATCTCGCCGTCCTCGATCCGCGCGCTCGATTTCACGACCTCGATGGTCCGGATGTTGCGCACGGTCTTGGATGCGGTGGCGACCGCCTGACGCGCGGCGTCGCTCCACGACCGCGGGCTGGTCCCGACCATCTCACGGATGATGATCACGCCCACTGAGCTCCTCCTGACTTCGATCCAGCCCAGCATAGGGCGGACCCTCGGCCGCGTGATCTCGCCGTGTGACGGCGGCGCGATCGATCGGGTCGGCCAGGCGGGAGCTGCGACGTGACCGTCAGGCGGTCGCTGGTGTGCTCGGGTCCGCCTCGGCACGGACCTTGTCGAAGCAGGTGCTGCAGTAGACGGGTCGATCGTTCCTCGGTTGGAACGGCACCACCGCCTGGCCGCCGCAGCTGTTGCAGATGGCCGCGTGGTACTCGCGCGATCCCGCTGGACTCGCGCTCCTCGCCCGCTTCGCCGCCGCCCTGCACGTTGGGCACCGCTGCGGATCGTTCGTCAGGCTCTTGCTGGCGAAGAACGCCTGCTCGCCGGACGAGAAGACGAACGACTCACCGCAATCGCGGCAAGTCAACGTACGGTCCTCGTACACCCCTCGGGGTCCTCCCTCAAACCCACCATATGGGAGCTCCGGACCGGCGTCGGACCGGCCTCGGCGTCGTCAGGAAGGTCGGCGCAGGGGCAGGCGGGCTCGGAGGCCCGAAACTCTTTGCGCGGAGAATACGCGCGTCGTCAATAGGTTTTGCCCACGTTCGGGAACCCTGTCCGGGGCCGAGGCGTCCCAAGCACCATGTCGACCAATCTTCGTCTCGTGACCTCCGCCCTTCTGGCCGCCGTCACTGCGCTTGCCTGCTCGACGGGCGGATCGCCCACCCAGGCACCGACCGCGGGACCGTCCGGGACCCCCGTCGGGCCCGCCCCCTCGCCACTCGTCGAGGGGATCGCCCACCCCACGGGCGCCACGGACGTCGTGCTGCGGTTCGACGAGGCCGGCGGGTTCGTCCCCGTCGAGTTCCTCGCCGCCCATGTGCCGTATTTCACGCTCTACGGCGACGGAACCGTCGTCTTCGTGCAGACCTCGGCGACGGTTGATCCCGGTGACGACGGCATCTCGCGGGGCCTCCCGCTGCGCACAGGCAAGCTGACCGAAGCGCAGGTGCAGGACCTGCTCGAGTTCGCGCTTCGTGACGGTGGGCTGGCGATCGCGAAGGCGCAGTACCAGAACCCGCTGGTGGCGGACGCCCCGACGGCGATCTTCGAGGTCAACGCGGACGGCGGCAACAAGACCGTGTCAGTGGTGGCGCTCGGCATGGACGATCAGCAACCGGGCCCCGACACCGCGATCAAGACATCCCTCGCCAAGCTGGGGGAGCGGCTGCGCGACTTCGATCGCGGCGGCACGCTCACCAGCGACGCGTACTCGCCCGCGGGCTACCGGGCAGTGCTGATGGACGCCAGCGGCGCCGCCGCTCCCGGTCGTCCGTGGCCCTGGCCCACGATCCCCCTCGATGCGTTCACCCTCCCGCCCGATCCCAATGCGCTGCAGCAGTGGACTCGCGTGATGACTCCCGCCGAGATCGCCGCGATCGGCGTCGACGGCCTGGAGAACGGCGTGCAGTCCGGGTTGGCCGTCACCGGTCCGGACAACAAGCCGTACACGCTCGTCGTCCGCCCGCTGTTGCCGGACGAGAAGAGCTAGCTCGACCCCGCGCCGACATCGGCGAAGCGGTCGCCGGCGTAGTTCACGAACCGCGTCTGCGCCTTCCGGAACCACAGGTCGATCTCGCCGGTGGGGCCGTTGCGGTGCTTGGACAGCTTGAGCTTCACGACCTCGCCATCCGTTGACTGGTCTTCGGCGCCGCGCTCCTTCTCCCGCCACAGGAACATGACGAGGTCCGCGTCCTGCTCGATGCTGCCCGACTCCCGCAGGTCCGAGAGCCTCGGCTCGCGTGACTCGCGCATCTCGGGCTGCCGCGACAGCTGGCTGAGCGCAACGACCGGGACCTTGAGCTCGCGCGCGAGCGCCTTCAGGCCACGCGAGATCTCCGACACCTCCTGGACCCTGTTCGCATCCCGGGTCGTGGTGGACGACTGCATGAGCTGCAGGTAGTCGACGATGACCATGTCGAGGCCGGTCTCCGCCTGGAGCCGCCGCGCCTTCGTCCGGAGCTCCATCGTCGTGATGTTGGGCGTGTCGTCGATGTAGATCGGCGCCTCGGACAGGGCGTTCATCGCCGGCGCGATCCGGGCGAAATCGAGCTCCTCGAGGAACCCGGTCCGGAGCCGCTGGCTATCGATGTTCGCGACCGACGACAGCAAGCGGAGCACGAGCTGCTCCTTGCTCATCTCGAGGCTGAAGATGCCGACGCTCTTCTTGTCCCGGACCGCGGCGTGCTCCGCGATGTTGAGCGCGAAGCTCGTCTTGCCGATCGACGGCCGGGCCGCGAGGATCACGAGATCGCTCTTCTGCAGCCCGGTGGTCAGTGCATCCAGGTCGCCGAAGCCCGTCCGGATGCCGCTGATCTCGCCCCGATGCGCATGCAGGTAGTCGAGCCGGTCGTAGGCGTCGTGCAGGAGGCCCCGGAGCGGAGAGAACCCGGCCGCGACGCGCCGCTGGCTGACCGCGAACAGCTCTGACTCGGCGCGGTCGATCGCCTCCTGGACCTCGGCCGGATCCTCGTAGCCGATGCCCGCGATTCGTCCCGCTGCTCCGATCAGGTTCCGCAGGACCGCCTTGCGCTCGACGATGCGCGCGTATTGGGTCGCGTGCACGGCCGTGGGCGTCGCGTTCGACAGCGTGCCCAGGTACGCGCGCCCACCGATCGCCTCGAGGTCCTCGTCCCGCTCGAGGGCCTCGGCCACGGTGACGATGTCGATCGGCTCGCGCCGCTCGAACAGGTCCAGGATCACCGCGTAGACCTTGGCGTGCGCCTGGCGGTAGAAGTCCTCGGGCTTGAGGAATTCGGCGACCTCGATGACCGCGTCACGGTCGATCAGGATCGCGCCCAGCACGGACTGCTCGGCCTCGATGGATTGCGGCGGAAGGCGGTCGATCATTCGGCTCGATGATTCGGGGCCGGCATGACAGCTTGTCTGTCACGCGTCGGCCAGCTGGCACGGAGGTCCCCGCATCGTCGCCGGGAAGGTCGCTTCGCCGGTCCACCGAGTCGGGGCGCGACGCACGACGTCGTCCACCTCTTCGTGCCCCATGTGGATTGCCTGTGGACGGATCTGTGGATGACCCGGGTCGTACCCAGCGCCCGTCAGGCGCGCCGAAGGCAAGGCGACGGCGAGGATTGCGAAGCGAGCGCACTCAAGGTGCGTGAGTGAGCAACCGCAGCCGGCAACGCCGCCGTCGGCCGCATCACGGGCGCTAGTCCAGGCGGCGGATGACGCCGATGAGCTTTCCTTGAATCCTCACCGACGGATAGAACTGCGGCGGGTAGTTCGGGTTCGCGGGCTGGAGGCGGACGCGATCCTTCTCCCGGAAGAACCGCTTGAGCGTGACCGCGTTCTCCTCGACTTGGGCGACGACGATGTCGCCGTCCCGCGCCGTCTCCTGGGGCCGGATGACGACGAAGTCTCCGTCTGCGATGTGCGCCTCGATCATCGAGTCGCCGCGGACGCGCAGGACGTAGGCGTCACCCGCGGGCGCGAGGATGTCCGGCACGGCGAGCGTCTCGGATGCGTCTTGGTAGGCCTCGATCGGGCCGCCTGCCGCGATCTCGCCGATCACCGGCAGCGTGTGCGACTCCGAGGCGATCGCCTGGGGCGTCAGCTCGCTGGCGAGCCCGAGGCGCAGGGCCGCCGTGGGCGTCAGCCGAATGGCGCGCGACTGCGGCGAGCCGTCGTCCGACACGCCACGCTCGAGGTAGCCCTCGCGCTCGAGGATCTGGAGGTGATGGTGGACGGCGGACGTGGACGCGAGGCCGACGGCCTTGGCGATCTCGCGGACGGACGGCGGGTAGCCGCGGGCGCGGATCGTCGCTGCGATCACGTCGAGGATCTTCCGCTTGCGCTCGGCATCGTGACGGGTCACCCGGCACCTCCATTCGCCAGGATCATACCGAACGGACGTTCGATGTCAACCGGGCCCGGCCCGGGCATCGGGGGCGCCGAGCGACGCGACTGCTAGACTCGCCCTCCGCGCGTGCGGGAGAAGACACATTCGGATGGGCGAGGTGAGCAGCGCGGTGGCGCAAGCAGCGCAGGAAGGACCGGAGGCGACCACGGGTCACCGCCGGCAGCGGATCGGTCTCCGTCGGGTGATGGCATGGGCCGCGTTCCTGCCGCTGGCCAGCCGGGCGCCGATGTACGCCCGCCTGTTCTGGGAGCTGATCCTGGACGACCGGACCCCGGTCGGCCGCAAGGCCATGCTCGCTGGAGCGCTCGGGTACCTCGTGCTCGGGCGGGACATCGTCCCCGACGACATCCCGATCATCGGCGGCCTCGACGACCTCGTCGTCGTCGTGCTCGCGGTGGACCTGTTCCTCGACGGCGTCCCCTCGGACGTCCTCGACGAGAAGCTGGTGTTGCTCGGCATCGACCGCCGAGCGTTCATGGAGGACGTCGCCCGCATCCGGCGGTTCACGCCGGGCCCGTTGCGCCGCCTGTTCCGGAATGCTCCGCGCGCCGTTGCGTTCGCCGGGGATACGCTGGACAACTCCGGGCTCGGACCACGGGTTCGTGCCTGGATCAACAAGGAGGATTCGATCGCGTGAAGGTGATCCTGACCAAGGACGTCGAGAAGCTCGGCAAGACCGGCGAGATGAAGACGGTGGCCGACGGATATGCCACCAACTTCCTCATCCCCGGCCAGCTCGCCGTGCCCGCCTCAGGCGGCGCCTATCGCGCGTACCAGCACGACATCGCCAGCCGCGAGGACAAGCGCAAGCGCGAGCGCGAGGAGGCCGAGATCGCCGCCACCCGCATCGCCAGCACGACGCTGACGATGGGCGTGAAGGTCGGCGAGGGCGGCAAGCTCTACGGCTCGATCAACAACCAGGACATCGCCGAGGCGCTCGGCCGGCGCGGAATCGTGGTCGACAAGCACAAGATCGACCTCGAGCAGCCGATCAAGTCGCTGGGCACCTACAAGGTCGCGATCAAGGTGCTGTCCGGCATGACGCCCGAGGTCACGATCGTCGTCGAGCCCAAGGGGTAGTCCGAACGGTCGCCCGGCAGCGGCGCCGTCAGCCGGCGACGACCTGCACCAGGCGGTAATCATCGCCCGGTGGCCCGACGCCTCGGACCCTGGCCTTCTCGGTGACCGGCCGACCGAGGTCATGCGACGCCCGAGCCAGCACGTACGTTCCCGGCACCCGGCACGCGTCGTTGTCGATGCCCTCGATCGTCGTGAACGGGGGATCCGGCAGGTACAGCACGAGATGCTGCGGATACGTGAAGTGCGGGATGTCTGCGATGCACACCGTCGCGCCCGCGGGCACGCGGTCGCGGACGAGCGCGAGTCCGAGCTCGGTGCAGCAATGCCACGAGGAGGCCGACTCGGCCGGGTAGTCGATGAAGTAGGGTCGCGACCAGGCCCACACGTCGAGGAGCAGGACCCAAACGGCCCCGACCGCGAGCAACCGGAGCCCGATCTCGCGACGGTTGGGCGGTAGCGACTGCGCAACCCGGTCCGCGATCCGAACCGCCCCGATGCCGGCGAGGATCACGAGCGGGGGCAGCACGAACAGCGCTCGCGCCGAGGATGGCACCGTCAGGTCGGCGGTGAGTGCGGCCGGAAGAGCTCCGACCACCAGCCACAGCAGCAGCAGCCAGTCTGCCCGCGACCGTCGGTGGATCGCTCGATCCAGCCCCGCCAGCATCAGCGGCACCGTCGTGATCATGACGAGGGGTCCCGGGTTGATCCGCGGCGTTGGCCCCACGCCCGCCAGCAGGAATGTCGGGTTCCAGACGGACCAGTAATTGCGCCAAGCCGCCTGGAGGGCTTCGGCGCTCACACCGTCCTTGAACACCGAGATGTTCCGGGTCCGCTCCAGGAACAGAGGGTCGCCGGCAGCGAGGCCGTACGGCACGAGGATCACGAGCGCGAGCACGCCGCCGGTCACGAGCCCGGCGAGGTCCCGGCGATGCAGGTCCCGCACGTGAAGTGCGACCACGATGCTGGCGAGCAGCACGTTCATGAGCAAGGCGGGGTGGTAGGTGTATGCGCCGACCGCCAGCACCGCGGCGCCCACGACGATCCGTCCGCGGCGATGGCCCTCCAGGCCCTGCCAGAGGAGGCCGATTCCGCCGATGGTGAAGGGCAGCACGGCCGCGGGTTCCCAGCCGGCGCGCCCGTAGTGGACGGCCCACGGCGACACGGCGAACAAACCGCCCGCCACCAGGCCGACGTAGGCGCTGCCGGTCAGGCGCATCCCCAGCCACACGATAAGCGCCGTCGAGGTATCCCGAACAGCACCGCCGGCAGGCGTGCCGCAAGCGGCCCGTCTCCGAGCACCGCCTGGAACGGAATGGTCGCGTAGAAGTAGAGGGGTTGCTTCACCTCGAGCCGCGTCACGACGAACGGCAGCACCGTGTGGCCGACATCCTCGCCGGTGGTCACGATGGACCACGCGGAGACCGCACCGGCCAGCTCGTCCTCGAAGTAGCCGGGCGGGTTCGAGGTGAGCGCGAACCCGCGGAAGATGGCCGCCAGGAGCAGGATCGCGACAAACGGCCCGATCAGCGCCCGAAGGCCGGGTTCCTGGGCCAGGTCCCCCGCGCCGATGGTCACGGGCCCGTCGCGCGGATCCGGGGCGGCCTCGTGACCACCGCCGCCGTCCGACTCGACCAACCCCTCGCCCACGGCGGTCATTGTCGTCGAACGCTGCCCCTCGCTGTCGGCTGGGGCCAGAATTGCGCACGTGAGCGAGCGGGTCATCCTCCACGTCGACCTCGATGCGTTCTTCGCGGCTGTCGAGCAGCGCGACCGGCCCGAGCTCCGCGGACGCCCGGTGATCGTCGGCGGGGGCGGGCCCGACCAGCGCGGCGTCGTGTCGGCCGCGTCGTACGAGGCTCGCAAGTTCGGCATCCAGTCCGCGATGCCGCTCCGGACGGCGGGCCGGCTGTGCCCGCAGGGCGTGTTCCTGCCCGTCGACGGTCGCAAGTACCAGGCCGTGAGCCGCGAGGTCATGGCGATCCTGCGGCGGTTCACGCCCCAGGTGCAGCCGATCTCCATCGACGAGGCCTTCCTCGACGTCACGGGTTCTCGTGCGCTGTTCGGGGACGGCGAGCAGATCGGGCGGACGATCAAGCAGGCGATTCGCGACGAGGTGCGCCTGACAGCGTCGGTCGGCGTGGGATCGACCAAGCTCATCGCCAAGATCGCGTCCGAGTTGCGCAAGCCCGACGGCCTGGTGGTCGTGCCGCCCGGCGAGGAGGCGGCCTTCCTCGCGCCGCTGCCGATCTCGAGGCTGTGGGGGGTTGGGGGCAAGACCGCGGAGGCGCTGCGCGACTTCGGCGTCGTCACGATCGGCGACCTCGCGGCCCTGCCGCCCGACGCCCTCGTCCGCCGGTTCGGCAAGCACGGGGCATCGCTCGTCGATCGGGCGGTCGGCCGGGACCCCGGACCCGGTGGCGACCGGCGACCCCGCGAAGTCGATCGGGCACGAGCACACCTTCGACGTCGACACCGCGAATCGCGACGTGATCGAACGCACCCTGCTCGGCATGGCCGACGGCGTCGCGTGGCGCCTCCGGGCCAGCGGCCTCAAGGCGGTGACGGTGACCCTCAAGCTGCGCGACTCGTCGTTCACGACCATCACCCGCCAGACCGGGCTCGAGGTGCCGGCCGATCTCACCGAGCCGATCTACGAGGCAGCGGTCACCCTGCTCCGCCGCGAGCTGCATGGCCAGCGGATCCGGCTCGTCGGGGTCACGGCGTCGAACTTCCGCGATCGGGAGCAGTTGGCGCTGTTCGGCGAGGACGACCCCCGGCGACGGCAGACCGCCGAGGCGCTGGACCGGATCCGGCGCAAGTACGGCGAGCGGGCGGTGACGCGGGCGCGGCTGGTGCGGGCGGGGATTCCGGCCCCGTTCGAACGGGATCCGATGTCGTCCGCTGAGGCGAGCCCGAACCTCGATGGCGAGGCATCCGCGCGGCGTTCCAGGCCGGGTGGAGGCCGCCGATTTGCGCGATGTCGACGAGGCCGATCCCGTCGACGAGCGTGACAGCCAAGGTGACACGGACGTGCACGAGGATCTCGACGCAGACGCTTGACATCGAACACATGTTCGACTAGCGTTCGGGCCAGAAACGAACAGACGTTCGCATCCGCGGTGCTCACGGGTGACGACTGTCCCGCCGAAGGGAAGGAGACACCATGGCGATGATCCGCGTCGCACCAGTCAACGTCGAGGTCCGCACGGACTGGTTCAATGGCACGCCCCGAGAAGTCACCTGGGGCACCGATCGCATGCCGATCACCCGCGTCGTCGCCATCCGCGACGAGCGCTCCGCGTACCCGGCCATCACCGGGTCCTCGGACGCATGTTCGAGGTCGACACGCCGTCGTTCCGCCTCGCCCTCACCTATCGCCATCGGTCACGCCGGTGGACGATCGAGGGTCTGACGAGGCGCCCCGGGCCGCCTGACCCGCACATCACACGGGGTCGCGGCTCCTCCCCGTCGGCCCCACACGGTCGGCTGCGGGGCGGGCGCGGCAGCGCTCGCCCCGTGGACCTTTCTCCGCGGGCTCAGGGCGCCGGGGTCGGCGTTGGCGAAGGTGTCGGCGACGGCCTCGGGGTAATCGTCGGTGTCGGTACTGGGGTCGGAACGGGGGTAGGGCTCGGAGTCGGAGACGCACTCCCGGTAATGGTCAAGTCGATCGACCGCGAATTCGATGACGTCGCGCTTGTCCCCGTCGATTGGCTTGTATTCGACGTAATACCGATAGTCTCCGGGCGGTAGGCATTGGGTCATGTCAGGTGAGAAGGAGCCCGCGAACGGCTCATCCATCTTCCCGCCGGGAGCGATGGTCGTCGGTGTCGCGGTCGAGTTGATCCACCCACCCATCGCGTACAAGGCGCCTTTGCGGGCTGCGTGTGGCAAGCAGGCTATGGTGCGGTCCGGCCCGAGTCGCTCGATCCACGTTTGCCACGTGCCCGACGCGTAGAAGGAGCGGTCCCCGTACCGGACAAGGGGCAGCGTCACTGGCGACGAAGACCGATTGACCAGCGACGTATCGATCTCAAATGAGGCCCCCTGAGGGAAAGTTGCGGATCCGGTCGACGTGTTGAGCGGATCGACCCGCAAGGCCTTGTAGACCATCCTGAGGGGCGTCGACGGACCCTCGCCGACGAGCTCGCCCTCCGGCGTGAGCCGGATCGTCGTGTAGTCGAGGCCCACGCACGGATCACCCGTCAGGCCAGCAGTGACCGTCCCGTCTGCGGCCAGCTCAAGAGAGACCACCCGCCAGCCGTCCGGGAGCTGGTGCGGCCATCCAGCGACTGTCTGGCCTGCCGGGTCGAGGGCGACAATCGAGGCGTGAGGGCCATCCCACGGCGCCAGATAAAGGCGGCCGACTTCGGTCATCACGCTCGGCTCGTACGGAAAGCCCGGTGTGTCGCAGCCTGGCCCGTCAAGCGATCCATGAGGCCGAAAGGGCCACCCGGGCACCACGCGACCGCGTTGTTCGAGAACGACCACGCCGGATCCGTCGATGAACATGAGGTTTCCGTCAGGCCGCAGCCACGGGGCGATCGGGGACGACAGCTGATACGGCCAGCCTCGCAGGATGTGCCCGCTTCGATCGTGCCCCCAGACCTTTCCCGTGGCGCTCACGTAGAAGATGCTGCCGTCTTCGCCTGCCACCGGCCCCGATGCCGCCCCCGTCGATCCAACAGGCCAACCGACGAACGTGCGCCCGTCGGGACCCAGCTTGGTGAACACGGTACGCCGTGCTGCGAGGGTGATTTCCTCGCGAGCGTCCTCGTACCACCATGCAACAACCGAGTCGTCCGTGGCGAGGGTGAAGCCCTGCGCCCCCCCGGGGAGTGTACGAGGCCAACCCTTGCGCGGCTTCGCGTCCTGGGCGAGCGCGTGGATCGCGTACTGCCGCCGCGCACCGCCCGACGAATTGACCGCCACATACACTGTCCCATCGGGTGCCACCCCCATCGAGGAGCCACCACCCATCGCGAAGTCGTACCACGTGCTCCAGGCCACGCTACCTCGCCATTGGACTGGCCACCCAGGGAGCGATTCGCCGTTCTGATCCAGGCCGGTGACGATCGCCCGGCCGTTGCGAGTGCAGGCCACGAAGGCCGAACGCTCCGGCCCAACCGCGACCCCGTTCTCGCAATCGCCGCGGATCGCCACCGGCCAACCCTCCTGCTCGCTGCCGGTCTCGTCGTAGAGGTGGAGCACGCAGTTCCTCGAGCTGTCGTTGCATGCCAGGTCGTATTGCCAGCCGGCGGGCAGCGTCCAAGCCGCGGACGGCGCGGGCACCGGCTGTGGCTCGTTGGTTGGTTCCTTCCTGGGCTCGGATGTGGCGGGCGGCACCGTGGTGCTGGGCGAAGGAAGGACCACGACCGCGGGCAGCGTCGACCGCGGCGGGGGCAGGATCAGCCGGGCGGCGACCAGGACGCCGGCCGCGAGCGCCAGCAGCACGAGCGCCGCCACCGCGACAAGCGCGAGGCGCCCGAGACGCGGCGTGGCGGGCAGGCCCGGCCAGGCGATGCCGCGACGCACCTGGCGGGTGCGGCGGACGGACTCGGCGACGCCGGGCAGCAGCCAGCCCGGCGGGGCGCGCCGGCGCGGCGCTCGAGCATCAGGCGCAGCAGGTCCTGGGTGCGATCGGGCGTCGTCATTCCGCCGCCTCCAACGCGTGCTGCAGGACGCCACGGGCCTGGTGCAGCCGCCATTTCACGGTTCCCACGGGCATGTGCAGCAGGGCCGCGATCTCGGTCAGCGGGCGGCCCTCGAGGTGGTGCAGGACGACCATTGCCCGGTCGTCGGGATCGAGCCGCTCGAAGGCCCCGTCGAGGAGATCGAGCACCTCGACCAGCTCGAGCGTCGAGCCGTCCTTGCTCACGGGGTGCCAGGCCGCGGCATCGGGACCGGATTCGGCGAGCTCCACCTCGCGAAGGCGTGACTGGTGGCGGACCTGCATCCGGCACTCGTTGACCAGGATCCGATGGAACCAGGCGTCGAAGCGCTCGAGCTCGCGCAGCTTGGGCAGCTCCCGCCATGCCGCCAGCAGCGCGTTCTGGGTCGCGTCGGCCGCTGCCGCCTGGCTGCCCAGGATCGCGGCGGCCAACCGGTATGCCTCTGGGATCCGGCCCGCGGCGATCGCGTCGAACGCCTCGGCATCCCCGTCACGGGCTCGACGGATCAGCCCCGCGTCGTCGGGACGGATCACGTCGCTGACCTGGACGGTGACGGGCTGCATCCAGCGCTCCAATCCTGTGTGCACATGATGCCGACCGGGCGCATCAGGTTGGAAGGGGATCGAAGAAACTTCCGTGAGATCCGACAACGGGCCGAAACGCGGCTCGGCGGTCGCACCCGCCCGGCCGATCGGCCGGCACCGTCCCTACAATCGGCGTGTGGAACCGAATCGCCCTTTCGTGACCTGACGGTCGGAGCGTTCGTCGACCGGCTCGCGTCCGCCGAGCCCGTTCCAGGCGGCGGCAGCGCCGCGGCCGTTGCGGCCAGCCTGTCGGCCGCCCTCGTCTCGATGGTGGCGTCCCTGTCCGAAGGCCGGCCGAAGTACGCCGAGCACGCCGCGCTGCACGCCGAGGTGATCGCCTCGGCGCGGGAGCTCGCCGAGCAGGTTCCTCGCCCTCGCAGACGAGGACGCGCAGGCCTACGGCATCTACGTCGCCGCGATGCGCCTCCCGCACGAGATCGGATGCGGAGCGTGAGGCGCGCTCCAGCCGCCATGCGCGAAGCCGCCCGCGGCGCCTCGGATGCGCCGTACCGGACGGTCGAGGCCTGCTTCGACGTCGTCGCGCTCGCCGAGGCGCTCGCAGGACGCAGCAACCGCAACGCCTCGTCCGACCTCGAGGTGGCCGCCCTGCTGGCCTTCGCGGCGGCGAAGTCCGCCGCCGCGAACGTGTACATCAACCTGCCCGCCATCGAGGACGAGGCGGCGGCCCGCGAGCTGCTCGCCGAGACGGATCGCCTCGTCGGAGAGATCGACCGCTTGGCATCCCAGACTCGCGAGGCCGTTCGCGGCGGCGAGGCGCGCCCGCCGATCGAAGCCGGCCGCGGGTGAGCTCCCGATGACCGAGGCCGGCCCGCGACTGCTGCTGGGCGCGCCGATCGCCGCCGAGATCAGGGCCACCGTCGCCGCGCGACGTCGAGGCGATGCGGGGGCGGCGGGGCCATGCTCCGGCGCTGGCGGTCGTCATCGTCGGCAGCGACGCGCCGTCGGCCGTGTACCTCAACCAGATCCTGCGCTCGTGCGAGAAGGTCGGCATCGAAGGGCGCCTCGTCGAGATCCCGGGCCGCGCGTCGTCGAGCGCCCTGCGAGCCGAGATCGAGCGCCTGAACCGGGACCCGCTCGTGGCCGGGGTGATCGTGCAGATGCCGCTGCCCAAGCGGATCCCGCTCTCGACCGTGATCGACACGCTCGATCCGGCCAAGGACATCGACGGGCTCCATCCGCGCAACGTCGGCCTGCTGAGCCTGGGTTACGAGGGGTTCCTGCCGACGACGGCCCACGCCGCCGTCGAGATCCTCAAGCGCTCGGGCATTCCGCTCGCGGGCCGGCGCGTGACGGTCGTCGGGCGCTCGAACGTCGTCGGCAAGCCGGCGGCCTTGCTCCTCCTGCGGGAGAACGCGACCGTGACGATCTGCCACTCCAAGACCGACGATCTCGCCCGCCACACTCGCGATGCCGAGGTCGTGGTCGTGGCCGCCGGCGTTCCCGGCCTGATCACCGGGGAGATGCTGAGCCCGGGCGCCGTCGTCGTCGACGTCGGCATCAACGTCGTCGGCGACAAGCTCGTCGGCGACGTCGACTTCGCATCGGCGAGCACGGTCGTGTCGGCGATCACGCCGGTGCCCGGCGGCGTCGGTCCCGTCACGAACGCCCTGCTCCTCACCCACCTCGTCCGCGCAGCGCAGGCCCAGGCCACCAACGGCCGCGGCCCTGGCGCGCTCCAGCTCGCCGGGAGTCACCCATGACCTCCACAGCCTCGTTCCCGTCGGACCTCGACATCGCCCGCGCGGTCACGCCGCGCCCGATCGTCGAGGTCGCCCACGAGCTCGGCCTGCGCGACGACGAGGTCGAGCTCTACGGATCGACGAAGGCCAAGGTCACCCTCGAAGGGATCCGGCGGGTCGAGGCGTCGAACCCGCGCGGCAAGTACGTCGTGATCACGGCGATCACCCCGACGCCGCTGGGGGAAGGCAAGTCGACGACGACGGTCGGCCTGGCCCAGGGCCTCAATCGCATCGGCCGTCGCGCCGCCGTGACCATCCGCCAGCCGTCGCTCGGCCCGGTGTTCGGGATCAAGGGCGGCGCCGCGGGCGGTGGCTACAGCCAGATCATCCCGATGGAGGACTTCAACCTCCATCTGACCGGCGACGTCCACGCGATCGGCGCGGCCCACAACCTCGCCGCCGCGTTCATCGACAACCACATCCACCACGGCAACGCGCTCGGCATCGATCCCCACGGCATCCTGTGGCCACGGGTCATGGACATCAGCGACCGTGCCCTGCGCGAGATCGTCATCGGGCTCGGGGGCCGTGAGAACGGCTACCCGCGAGAGACCCAGTTCGTGATCACCGTCGCATCGGAGGTCATGGCGATCCTCGCGCTGGCCTCGGACCTGCACGACCTCCGTGCGCGCCTCGGCCGGGTCGTGCTCGCGACGACGCGTGACGGAACGCCGGTCACCGCCGAGGATCTCAAGGTCGCCGGCGCGATGACGGTCCTCCTGCGCGATGCCCTGAAGCCGAACCTGCTCCAGACCCTCGAGGGCGGCCCGGCGTTCGTCCACTGCGGACCGTTCGGGAACATCGCCCATGGCAACAGCTCGGTCCTGGCCGACCGGGTGGCGCTGGCGACGAACGACATCGTGGTGACCGAGGCCGGGTTCGGGGCCGACATGGGCGCCGAGAAGTTCTTCGACATCAAGTGCCGCGCGTCGGGCCTGCGCCCTGATGCCGCCGTGGTCGTCGCCACGGTCCGCGCGCTCAAGATGCACGGCGGCGTCGGGCGGATCGTCGCCGGCAAGCCGCTCGACCCGGCGCTTCTCGAGGACAATCCCGAGGCGGTTCGGCGCGGAGGTGCGAACCTCGCCGCCCAGATCGAGAACGTCACCCTGTTCGGGGTGCCGGCGGTCGTCGCGATCAACACCTTCCCGACCGACACGCCGGGCGAGATCGAGGCGATTCGCGAGGTCGCCCTGGCCGCCGGTGCGCGCGACGCCGTCGTTGCCAGCCACTTCATCGACGGCGGCGCCGGCGCCGAGGACCTTGCGGCCGCGGTGTGGGACGCCGCCGCGGTGGGGGCGCCCCGAGTTCGAGCTGCTGTACCCGGACGACATGTCGCTGGCGCTCAAGATCGAGGCCGTCGCGACCCGGGTGTACGGGGCCGAGGGCATCGATATCGCACCGGCGGCGGCCAAGCAGCTCGCGCAGTACGAGGCGATGGGCTTCGGCAACCTGCCGATCTGCATGGCCAAGACCCAGTACAGCTTGAGCCACGACCCCAAGCTGCTCGGCCGGCCGACGGCGTTCCGGGTCCCGATCCGCGAGGTGCGGCTGGCGGCCGGCGCCGGCTTCGTGACGCCGCTCGCGGGCGACATGCGGACGATGCCGGGCCTGAACTCGAAGCCCGGCGGCGAGCGCATCGACATCGACGCCGACGGGAATGTCGTGGGGCTGTTCTGAGCTGACCGGCGGCCCGGGCCGCGCCCGTTTCCCCGGCCCTGACCGGCTTATGCTCGACCCGTGATCGTCGTCCAGGTCCTGGTCGCGCTGCTCGGGATCTACGTGATCGCGCGCACGGCGCTCAGCGCGGTCCGCACGTTCGTCGTCCCTCGCGGCGACAACGACCCGCTGACGCGGTTCGCGTTTCGCGTCATCTTCGCCGCCTTCCGGGTCGCCGCGCCGCCCTCGCGCCCGTACGAGTTCCGCGATCGGATCATGGCCTACTACGGCCCGATCGCCCTCGTCCTCCTGCCCGCCTGGTGGCTGGTCCTGATCGCGCTCGGGTTCGCGGCCATCTTCTGGGCCCTCGGCGAGCCGTTCGCAGACGCGGTCATCACGAGCGGATCGTCCCTGCTGACGCTTGGGTTCCTGCGACCTCCGATGGAGTACGGCGAGCTCGTCGCGTTCGTGGAGGCGGCGATGGGCCTCGCCCTCGTCGCCCTCCTGATCTCGTACCTGCCCACCATCTACAGCTCGTTCTCGCGTCGGGAGCTGCTCGTCAATCTGCTCGAGGTTCGCGCCGACTCGCCCCCGTCCCCTGTCGTGATGATCACGCGCATGCATCGGCTGTCCGGCCTGGACGCGATGCACGACCTGTGGGAGCGCTGGGAGCAGTGGTTCGCCGAGGTCGAGGAGACCCACAGCTCGCTGCCCGTCCTGGTGTTCTATCGATCGCCCCAACCCGACCATTCGTGGGTCAACGCCGCTGGGGCGGTGATGGATGCGGCGGCGCTGATGCGCTCGTCGGTGGCGACGCCGTGGGACGTGCAGGCCGACCTGACGATTCGGGCGGGCTACATCGCCCTGCGCCGGATCGCGACCTACTTCCGGATCGACTTCGACCCGCATCCGGGGCCGCTGGACAGCACGAGCGTCGACCGGGCCAGGTTCGAGGAGGCGCTCGCGGTGCTGGAGGCGTCCGGGGTGCCGCTGGTCGACGATCGCGACAAGGCCTGGCGTGACTTCAACGGCTGGCGCGTGAACTACGACGCGGTGCTGCGTGGGCTCGAGCGGCTGACGATGGCACCGACGCCATGGTGGGACCGGCCGATGCACTCGGCGTGGCAGACGGACGAGCCGGAGATCGCGAAGGCCGCCGCGGTGGCGGCCGCCGAGGCGAGAGCCAAGCAGGCGGCCGAGGTGGCGGCCGAGGTGGCGGCTACCCCGCCAGCGTGAACCCGGATGCGGCGGCCAGGCCGGCCGTCACGACCAGCGCCACGATCACCCCGAGCACGCCGACGCCCCACATCGTCCAGTCGATCGGTCCGAGCGCGTCGCCCGTGTGCGCGTGGTCGTCGTGTCCGTGCTCGTCGCCGTGATCGGCCACCGACCCGTGCGGGCCCTCGACGGCGTGTGACGCCCCGTGCTCGTCGGGGATGGCGTGGGTCGTCGGGTCGTGGGTGTCGGTCAAGGTCGCTCCGTCGCTGTCGTCGCCGGGATTGTCCCACGTGATTGTGGTCGATGGCGGACGCCGCGCGCGCCATAGACTGACGCTCCCATGCTGACGCTCGTGCTCACCCGACACGGCCTGACCGATCGCTCGACGCCCGAGCAGCATCTCGGCCAGCGGATCGACGTCTCGATCAACGACGCGGGCCGCCGCCAGGCCGAGGCCCTCGCGCGACGGCTCGCCCCCGTTGGCTTCGACCGCATCATCACGAGCCCGCTGTTCCGCGCGCGTGAGACCGCCGCCATCCTCACCCGGAGCACCGCCGTGGAGGCCGACCCGCGGCTGCGCGAGATGGACTACGGGGCGTGGGAGGGCCGCACCTACGAACAGATCGCCGAGGTCGACGGCGCGTTCCGGCACGACTGGGAGCAGGCGCCCGACGTGCTCGCCTGCCCCGGCGGCGAATCGGGCAACGACGTCGCCGCGCGCGTCCGCAGCTTCCTCGGCGACCTGATCGAGGAGCACCGTTCGTGGCACGCGAAGGCGTCGTTCCGGGCCGCGACCTCCGGCTGGGGCACCGGGACGACGCGGGTCGAGCGGCCGGTCCTCGCCGTCGCCCACGCCACGACCAACCGGATCCTCGTGTGCCTCGCGCTCGGGATCGAGGTGCGGGAGTTCCGGCGCCGCCTGACCCAGGACCAGGCGAACCTGACCGTGCTGCGGTGGGACCTCGATGCCGCGCCGCACGAGGCCCGGATGCTGGTCCTCAACGACACGGCGCACCTGCGGCGGTCGGACGAGGCGCCCTGGTCGTAGGTGCCGCGCCCGCCGCGACCCGCCGCGCCCGCCGGCGACCCGCCGCGCCGCGCCTGCGCCGCGATCCCGCCGCGACCTCCGCGACCCCGCCGCGACCCCCGGCGAGCATGACAAAACCGCGCCCCACGATTGTTAGCCAGCGTCGGAGGTGGTCGCGACGTCTCCAACCGCGAGATGTGGCGACGATCAGCGTCGTGTGCCCGCCATACGCTCACGCCGCGATCGCGTGGCATACGAACCGGGGCCGGCGCGGGGCGGCGCACTGGCTAAGGATCACCAGCCGAGGATGTGTCATGAAGCGTCGCGCCGGTCTGAGGCGCCGAGCGAGGCCTCGGGCGTAGGCGCCGGGCATCGACCAGGCTGAGGCGCCGGGCGTGGGCGGGCGAGGGGCCGCGCGTGCGCGCGGGCGAGGCACAGGGCGCGGCGCGGGGTGTTGACGAGAGAACGACGGCGAGGCTCAGCCCGTGGGGGTCGCCTTGCGGCGCAGGCCGGGCAGGCCCATCCGCCACCACAGCAGCAGCCCGAACACGACGATGACCCCGATCAGGATCGCGAGATCGAACGGGCGCAGCGCCTCGCGGATGTCCCGCCAGTTCGCCCCGAGCTGCTGGCCGGCGTAGACGAGGGCGATCGACCATGGCAGGGCGCCCGCCGTCGAGAACAGGACGAACTTGCCGATCGGCATCCGGGTGACACCGGCCGGGAACGAGATGAACGTGCGCACGATCGGCAGCAGGCGGCCGAAGAACACGGTCGGCGCGCCGTACTTGCGGAAGAACTCGTCTGCGGCCGCGATCTCGTGGGGCCGGATCAGCAGGTAGCGACCGTAGCGCTCGAGGAACGGGCGGCCGCCGTAGGCGCCGATCGCGTACGCGACGAGCGAGCCGAGCGTGTTGCCGATGGTCGCGACGAGCACGGTGATCCAGAAGCCCCACGGCTGCCCCGTGATGGGTTCGGTCGCCGTCGGATCGGAGACGAGGAAGCCCGCGAACGGCAGGATCAGCTCCGAGGGCAGCGGGATCATCGCGGACTCGATCGCCATCGCGGCCATCACGCCCAGGTACCCGACGGCCCCGTACAGGCTGGTCAGGAACGGGATGACGACCTGATCGATGAACGTGAGCACAACGCAGGCGAGGATATCTGACTATCCTCGGCACGGTGACCGAAGCCCACTTCGTTCCCGATCGTGCCGCCGGCGGTGACGGCCGCGACCTCGTCGTCCTCACCGGAGCCGACCTCACGATCGCGGACGTCGAGGCGGTTGCCCGGCGCGACGCGAGGGTCGCCCTCGACGTCCATGCGCGCGACCGGATGCAGGAGGCGCGCGACGTCATCGAGGCGCTGGTGGCGCGCGGCGAGGTCGTCTACGGGGTCACGACCGGCTTCGGCGACCTGGCGACGACGTTCATCCCGCCGGGGGACGAGGCCGGGCTGCAGGTCAACCTGATCGCCTCCCACGCGGCAGGCGTCGGTCGGCCGTTCGAGCGGGAGGTCGTCCGGGCGATGCTGCTGCTGCGCGCGAACACGCTCGCGCTCGGGCACTCGGGTTGCCGGCCATTGCTCGTGGACCGCATCTGCGAGCTCCTCGCCCGCGGGATCCACCCGGTCGTCCCGGAGCAGGGGAGCGTCGGGGCATCCGGCGACCTGGCGCCGCTCGCGCACCTGGCGCTGCCGCTCATCGGCCGCGGCGAGGTGGAGGTCGACGGCCGACGCATGCCAGCCGCGGACGCGCTTCGCGATGCCGGCCTCGAGCCGTTGGCCCTGCAGCCCAAGGAGGGCCTCGCCCTGCTCAACGGCACCCAGCTGATGAGCGCGCTGGGCGCCCTGATCGCCGCCGACGCCGACCGGCTCACGCGCACCGCATCGGTCGTGGCGGCGATGTCGGTCGAGGCGCTGCTCGGGACCGAGGTCGCGTTCGCGGCGCCCTACCAGCTCGCCCGTCCGCATCCGGGCCAGGTCGCCGTCGCTGGCGAGCTGCGGCACCTCCTGCGTGGCTCGGGGTTCCAGCATGCGCACCATGCGTCGGCGCACAAGGTCCAGGACCCGTACTCGGTCCGGTGTGTGCCCCAGGTGCACGGCGCCGTCCGCGACGCGCTCGACTACCTCCGGGACGTGCTCGACGTCGAGCTCAACTCGGCGACCGACAACCCGCTGGTGTTCCCCCTCGGCGGGTCCGTCCCGACCGACGCCCTGGCCACCGGCGGCGGACTCGTGATCTCGGGCGGCAACTTCCACGGCGAGCCGATCGCGCTCGCCCTCGACTTCGCGAAGCTCGCGCTGAGCGAGCTCGGGTCCATCTCCGAGCGCCGCACGGCGCTGCTGCTCGACGCCCGGCTCAACGGCGGCCTGCCGGCCTTCCTCTCGCCCGATCCCGGCCGCAACAGCGGGCTGATGCTGGTCCAGTACACGGCGGCCGCGCTGGCGTCGGAGAACAAGGTGCTCGCCCATCCGTCGTCGGCCGACTCCATCCCCACGTCGGCCAACCAGGAGGACCACGTCTCGATGGGGGCGACGGCCGCTCGCCACGCCCGCATCGTCCTGGGCCACGTCGAGCAGATCCTGGCGATCGAGCTGATCTGTGCCGCCCAGGCGCTCGACCTGCGGATGGCGGCCTTCGCCCGTGACCGCAGCGAGCAGGAGATGCCGGCGCCAGGAGCGGGCGTCGTCGAGGCCCTCGGCCGGGTCCGCGACCGGATCGAGCCGCTCGGCGGCGACCGGGAGCCGGGACCGGACCTCGCCGCCGCGCTGGCCCTGGTCCACGACGGCGCGCTCGTGGACCTCGCGGGCGATCGGGCCTGACGCGCCCGCCCGTTCTAGACTCTGCGGCCATGGCCATCCGGATCGTCGACGTCACGGACGACGCTTCGTTCGCGCTCCTGCCGCCGTGCGCCGACGCGGGCTTCGACCATCGCTCGTGCGACTACTGGGAGGACGCCGACCGCGGTTCCAGGGCGGCTCGGGCGTCGTGGTTCGATCCTTCGGCGGCGCCGAAGCCCGCCCCCGCCAAGCGGCCGGCCAACCCATTCGCCGACGACGAAGACGACGAAGCCGTCCCGAATCCCTTCGCGCCACCGCCACGCGCCACGTCCAACCCGTTCCTCGACGACGACGATGACGAGGACGGGGTGCCGCCCAACCCGTTCGCGCCGCGGCGAGCGGCCCGCCCGACCGTCGGTGGGGACGCCCGGCCGAAGCTGCGCCTGCTGGGTCGCGGGTTGGCGGTCGTGGGCAGCTACGCCAAGGTCCTCATGCTCGACGACGAGCCGGCGGTCTATGCCCAGTTCGGCCCCCTGTCGGCCTACCCGCGCGCGATCCGGACCCGCGAGCTGTACCCGCGGCTGCCGGACTCCCCGCTGCCCGCGGTGATCACCTGCATCTCGACGACCGCCGCCGCCAGGGGGCAGGGTCTCGCCGCGATGCTGGTCGACGCCGTGTGCGACGACCTGGCCTCTCGGGGCTTCGCCGCCGTCGAGGCGTACCCCGAGGTCGGCGCCCGGCCCAACGCGACGAGCGCCGCCCAGCCGGCGTTCTGGGAGCGCCTCGGGTTCGTCGTCGCGGCGCCGGACGATCGCTACCCGGTCATGCGCCGGGAGCTCGGGTGACGCGACCCTCGGGCCGCGCGTCCGGCCGACGGCTGGCCGGCCTCGCGCTGGCCGGCCTGGCGTTGTGGGGATGCGCACCGTCGCCCGCCACGCCGAGCCCCGTGACGGTCGCCAGCCAGGCGCCGTCCACGCCCGCTCCCCCGTCCGTCGCGACCTCCCCGTCGGATGGGCCGTCGCCCGTGGGAGCCAGCGCGGGTTCGTCCGTCATGCTCGACGAGACCCTGCTCCGCATCCTCCCGCCCGACATCGACGGCGCGCCGGTCACGGCGGAACCCGACAGCTTCGCCGAGGCGGCGTCGGACCCGGACTTCGCCCGTAACGTGGAATCGGCCGCCTTCGCCGTCGTCGTCGACGGCAGCGACCTCGCGTCGGGCGTGATCGCGAACCTGCGGCCCGGGCTGTTCAGCGACAGCCTGTTCCGCGACTGGCGCGACACCTACAACGTCGGCGCCTGCGACCAGGCGGGCGGGCTCGAGGGCAACGCCCAGGCCGATCTCGGCGGCCGCACCGTCTACATCGCGACCTGCAAGGGTGGCCTGCACGTCTACCACGCGTATCTCCCCGAGCGGGGCGTGATCGTCTCGCTGTTCTCGCTCGGCGACCGCCGCTTCGGCGAGCAGCTGATCAGCGATCTGCGTCCCTGACCCGAGCGGCCCTGTCCGCCTCGACGACCTGGTGAACCCGATCGAGCAGGCGGTTGAGCGTCAGGAGGTCACGTGCGCCGACCGCGGCGCCCAGGCGGTCAGCCCACGGCCGTTGCTCGTCCTGGATTCGTCGCAGGCGCTCGAGGCCGGCCTCGGTCGGCACGACCAGGCGAGCGCGGCGATGGCGCGGGTTGTCCGCGTACCGGACGAGGCCGGCGGCCTCGAGCACGTCGGCGACCCGCTGGACGCTCTGCCGGGCGAGATTGAGGGCCCGCGCGATGTCGGCCACCGATCGGGGCGTCTCCTCGACCGCCGCCAGGACCTGCCAGCGCGCCGTCGTCTGGCCCGCCGGCCGGGCGAGCGCGTCGCCCTCGTCCTCGAGCAGTCCCCCGAGCCGGAAGACCCGGACCACGACGCCGCTGAACGCGTCGCCGGCGGGCGTCCGGCCGGGGCCGGGCCCGGCCAGATTATTGACAGCATGCTGTCGATCGGCTATCGTACTCATGACAGCATCATGTCATATCGGAGGACGCGGCGGATGGATTGCAGGCTCGAATTGGTGGCGCTGCCGGTCTCCGACGTGGATCGCGCGATCGCGTTCTATGTCGACAAGGTCGGCTTCAACCTCGACTACGACCACAAGGTCAGCCCGGAGCTGCGGTTCGTCCAGCTGACCCCGCGCGGCTCGGCCTGCTCGATCGCGATCGGCATCGGGGTCACGCCGGCGGAGCCCGGCAGCGTGGTCGGGATGCAGGTGGTCGTCGACGACGCTGCAGCCGCCCGGGAGGACCTCGTCGCGCACGGCGTCGACGCCAGCGAGGTCGAGACGTTCCCGTGGGGGCGCTTCACGTTCTTCGCCGATCCGGACGGCAACCGGTGGGCCGTCCAGGAGATCATCAAGCCGTCCTGAACGCCCACACCAACGGCGACCGGGCGCGGCCTAGACTGGCCGCCATGACCCCCCAACCTCCTGCCGCGACCACGCACGGTCCCCGTCCCGTCCGCGCCCCGCGCGGCACCCAGCTCTCGACCCGCGGCTGGCAGCAGGAAGCCGCGCTCCGGATGCTGATGAACAACCTCGATCCCGAGGTCGCCGAGAACCCGGACGCGCTGGTCGTCTATGGCGGCACCGGTCGAGCCGCGCGCAGCTGGGAGGCGTTCGACGCGATCGTCCGTGAGCTGCGCAGGCTGGCCGACGACGAGACGCTGCTCGTCCAGTCCGGCAAGCCGGTGGCCGTGTTCCGGACGCACGAATGGTCGCCGCGAGTGTTGATCGCGAACTCGAACCTCGTCGGGCGCTGGGCGACCTGGGAGCATTTCCGGGAGCTCGAGCGGCAGGGGCTGATGATGTACGGCCAGATGACCGCGGGGTCATGGATCTACATCGGCACGCAGGGCATCCTCCAGGGCACGTTCGAGACGTTCGCCGAGCTGGCCCGGCAGCACTTCGGCGGGACGCTCCGAGGACGGGTGACCCTGACCGCCGGCCTGGGCGGCATGGGCGGGGCCCAGCCGCTGGCCGTGACGATGAACGACGGCGTGTGCCTGGCGATCGAGGTCGACGAGACGCGCGCCCGCCGGCGCCACGAGATCGGCTATGTCGACCGCCTGACCCACTCGCCAGACGAGGCCCTCGCGCTGGCGCGATCGGCGGCCGCCGACGGCGTGGCGCTCTCGATCGCGCTGGTCGGCAACGCGGCCGAGATCGAGCCCGCCTGGGCCGCGGCCGGCGAGCGCTTCGACGTGGTGACCGACCAGACCTCGGCCCACGACGCGCTGGGCGGCTATGTGCCGGCGGAGATCAGCCTCGAGGATGCGGCCGAGCTGCGGCGGGTCCAGCCCGACGTGTACGAGGCCCGGGCGATGCGCTCCATGGCCGATCACGTGCGCGCGATCCTCGCGTTCCAGGCGGCGGGAGCCGTCGCCTTCGACTACGGCAACAACCTGCGCGCCCAGGCGCAGCAAGCGGGCGTCGCGAACGCCTTCGACTACCCGGGCTTCGTGCCGGCGTTCATCCGGCCCCAGTTCTGCGAGGGCCGCGGGCCGTTCCGCTGGGCCGCGCTGTCCGGGGATCCGGAGGACATCCTGCGCACGGACCGGGCGGTCCTCGAGCTGTTCCCCGACGACGCGGGGCTCCGTCGCTGGATCGAGATGGCCGAGGCGCGGGTGCCGTTCCAGGGCCTGCCGGCGCGCATCTGCTGGCTGGGCTACGGCGAGCGCGCCAAGGCGGGCCTCGCGTTCAATCGCCTCGTCGCCGACGGCGAGGTCAGCGCCCCCATCGTGATCGGTCGCGATCACCTCGACGCGGGTTCGGTGGCCTCGCCCAACCGCGAGACCGAGGCCATGGCCGATGGGTCCGACGCGGTCGCGGACTGGCCGCTGCTCAACGCGCTCGTCAACACGGCCGCGGGCGCGACCTGGGTGTCCATCCACCATGGTGGCGGCGTCGGCATCGGCTACAGCCAGCACGCCGGCATGGTGTGCGTCGCGGACGGGACGGAGCTCGCCGCGCGCAAGCTCGAGCGCGTCCTGACCACGGATCCGGGCATGGGCGTGGTCCGCCACGTGGATGCCGGTTACCAGCGCGCGATCGACGTCGCCCACGAGCGAGGCATCCGCATCCCGATGCTCGACGCCGACTGAGCGCCTGCCGCCGCGCGCCCCGCGGTCTCGCGGCCTGCTCAGGCGGGCACGCCCGCCGTCGATGGCGGCCCGCCCTGCGCCTCGTCGTCAACCTGGTCCGGCATCCGCACGATCCGCCGGACCGACGAGAGTGCCACGGGCAGGAACGCGAACAGACCCCCGATCGCGCCGACCCAGATCGTGGCGTGGAGCCCGATGAGATCTCCCAGCGCGCCGCCCGCGATCGCCCCCAGCGGGATCGTGCCCCAGATGATGAACCGCATCGTCGCGTTCATGCGGCCTTGCATCCGGGGTGGCGTGATGGCCTGGCGCAGCGACACCTGGTTGATGTTCCAGGCGACGCCGCAGAAGCCGTTCAGGAACGTGAACAAGGCGACAGCGGCGAACAGGTAGTCATCCGAGGCTGCGGCCACCGGGAGCCCGGCCACGCAGAACCCGACCGACGTCAGCACCAGCATCCGTCCCACCCCGAGTCGCGCCGTCGCACGGCTCGTCACGAGGGCGGCCACGAGCACCCCGACCGACCCGATCGAGAACGCGAAGCCGATCGCCTGGGGCGTCATCCCGCCTTCGCGGGTGACGTACAGGATCAGGATCGCGCCCATGACGTTGGAGAAGAAGTTGGAGGTCCCGGTCGTCGCGGCGATCGAGCGCAGCCAGCGATGGCCGGTGACGTAGCGCAGCCCGACCGCGATCTCCCGGCGCATGGAGGGCTTCGGGCCGGCGACGGTCTCGTCGTGCGGCACGACCGGAGGTTCCGGGCGGCGGATGAGGAACACGAACAGCGCCGAGATGAAGTAGCTGATCGAATCGATGACCATCGCGAACGGGGCGCGCAGCAGGCCGATGAGGACGCCCGCCACGCCCGGACCCAGGATCTGCGCGGCCGAGCGTGTGATCTCGAGCTTCGAGTTGCCTTCGACCAGCTGGTCGCGCTCGACGAGCGACGGCAGGTAGCTCTGGTAGGCGACGTCGAAGAACACGGTCAGGCAGCCGTTGACGAAGCCGACGAGGTACAGCTGCCAGATCGTGAGCGCATCGAAGTAGAAGGCGACGGGGATCGACGCGATCGCGATCGCCCGGCCCAGGTCGCCGATGATCAGGATCGGGCGCCGCCGGAGGCGGTCGACCCACACGCCTGCCGGCAGGCTGAACAGGATGAACGGCAGGAACTCGATTGTCGTGAGCAGCCCGAACTCGAAGGCGCCAACCTGGAGCACGGTCGCCGCGATCAGGGGCAAGGCAAGCTGCGTGATCGCCGTGCCGAACACGGAGACCGTCTCTGCGGTCCACAGCTTGAGGAAGTCGTGGTGGTGGAGCAGGCTGCGTCGCGGCTCGGTCATTGACGACGGAGTGTACGGTCGCTCGCGGGGCCGAGGCCCACGCGGCTCACCCGGGCGAGTAGGATCGCGGCGTGCTGGTCGAGAGCGTTCCCAACGTGTCCGAAGGCCGGCGGCATGAGATCGTCGATCGTCTCGCCGAGGCGCTCGTCTCCGTGCCGGGCGTGTTCCTGCTCGACCGCACCTCGGACGCCAGCCACAACCGTTCCGTGTTCACGGTCGCCGGCGAGCACGAGGCGGTCTCGGCGGGGCTGGAGGAGATGGTCGGCCAGGCGCTGGACGAAATCGACATGGAGACGCACACGGGCGAGCACCCCCGGATCGGGGCCGTGGACGTCGTGCCGTTCGTGCCCCTCGGCGACACCCCGATGGACGCGTGTGTCGAGATGGCGCGCGCCTTCGGGCGGCGGATCGCGGCCCGCTGGGACCTGCCGGTGTACCTGTACGCCCAGGCCGCGACACGCGCCGACCGGGTCAGGCTGGCCGACGTGCGCCGCGGCCAGTACGAGGGGCTGAAGGTCGAGATCACCCACAACGGCCGCCAGCCCGACTACGGCCCCGAGCGGATGCACCCGCGGGCGGGGGCAGTTGCCGTGGGTGCCCGGCCGTTCCTCATCGCGTGGAACATCAACCTCGCGTCCGACGACGTCGAGCTCGCGAAGCGGATCGCCCGACGGGTGCGCGAGTCGGGCGGTGGACTGCCGCGCGTCCAGGCGAACGGGTTCCGGGTCGAGGAACCGGATCGCGGGCACCCGGCGCGGGCACAGGTCTCGATGAACCTGCTGGACTTCCGGACCACGCCGATGTGGCGCGCCTGGGAGTTGGTCGGCGAGCTCGCGGCCGAGGACGGCGTCGAGCTGGCCGAGTCGGAGCTGATCGGTCTCGCCCCGCTCGCCGCGTTCACCGAGATCGCCGACCACGCCGACGTCCCCGCTGACACGCCGATGGAGGCGAGGTTCGACGCCGCGGCCGCCGCGATCCGCCTGCGCGACGCGTCGCCCCTCATGGCCCTGGAGCTCCGGCTCGCGGCTGCCCGGGACGCCGTCGGCGGCGAGGCGTGACCCTCCGCCTGATCGAGGGCGGCCGCGGCAACACCGATGCACCCGGGCTCCTGATCCACGGTGCGTCCCAGGTCGCGACGCTCGCGGGCGGCCTGCGACGCGGCGCCGCACAGGCCGACGCCGCCGTGCTCGACGCCGCGCTCGTGGGTGGCCCCGCGTCGGCGGATGCGCCCGTCGTCGCCTGCTGGGAGGGCCGAATCGTGGGCGTCGGCCCGCGCGCGGCGGTGGAGCGGGGTCTCGAGGCCGGCGGCTACGCCCTGTCCCGCTTCGCCCGCCTCGATGCCGATGGCGGCGTCGTCACCCCGGGCCTTGTCGATCCCCACACACACCTGCTGTTCGCGGGCACCCGCGAGCAGGAGCTCGTGCTGCGCCAGCAGGGCGCGGGCTACCTCGACATCCTCGCCGCGGGCGGGGGGATCCTGTCGACGGTCGCGATGACCCGCGCCGCGGAGCCAGAGGACCTCGCCCGACACGGTCGGCGCTGGCTCGACGAGATGCTCGCCCACGGCGTCACCACGGTCGAGGCGAAGTCCGGCTACGGCCTCGATCTGGCCACGGAGCTGCGCCTGATCGACGTCGCGTGGCAGCTCGGCCGGGAGGGACCGGTCGAGGTCGTGCCGACGTTCCTCGGCGCCCACGCCGTGCCGCCCGAGTTTCGGGCGCTTCCCGATGGCACCGAAGCCTACGTTCGGAGCGTGATCGAGGACCAGCTGCCGGGCGTGGCCGCCCACGGCCGGGCCACCTCGTGCGACGTCTTCTGCGAGCAGGGCGTGTTCACCGCCGATCAGAGCCGGCGGATCCTCCAGGCGGCGGCCGGGTACGGCATGGCACTTCGCCTGCACGCCGATGAGCTGGCACCCTCGGGTGGTGCGGAGCTCGCCGCCGAGCTCGGGGCGCTGTCGGCGGACCATCTCCACACGCCGAGCGACGCCGGCATCGAGGCGCTGGCGCGGGCGGCGGATGGCGACACCCCCACGGTCGCCACGCTGCTCCCGGCCACGACCTGGTTCCTGATGGCCGACGAGGCCGCACCCGCCCGCCGGTTCATCGATGCCGGTGTGCCGGTCGCCCTGGGCACCGACTTCAACCCCGGCACCTCGCCGACCGCGAGCCTGCCGCTGGTCATGACCGTCGCCTGCCTGGAGATGCGCCTCTCGCCCCAGGAGACGCTGGCCGCGGTCACGATCAACGCGGCCTACGCCGTCGGCATCGGTGACCAGGCCGGCTCGCTCGAGGCCGGCAAGCAGGCCGACGTGGTCGTGTGGCGGGCCGCGAGCATCGCCGAGCTGCCGTATTGGGTCGGCGCCAACCTCGTCGACATCGTGGTTAAGGCCGGGAGAGTCGTGTATCGCCGCGGCGGCTGATCCGGCGCCATCGCGGCGTTGTCGCGTCCGCTCCTCGCACACGCACCTTGCGCTCCGCTGATCCGCACCCGCTGCTGCGTTGTCGCGTCCGCTCCTCGCTCACGCACCTCGGGTGCGCTCGCTCCGGTGCTCCGCTCCGCCTTGCGCTGACTCCGGCTGAGCCGCCGCTTCCAGCGGTCCGTCGATCGGGCGGCGAGGCCGAGCTCGCCGTTGGTCGCGCTAGACCTTGCCGCGGGATTCCAGGAGGACGGTCGTCGTTTCGAGGGGGAGGCTCGAGGTCGTCACGGCGAGCTTGGACTGGATCGTTGGTTCGGCGCCCATCTCGTGCAGGAACTTCTTGAGCGCCTCGTCGCAGTCGGCCTCGTCCTCGCACACGGTCATAGGCACCACGATCTTGGGATCCAGCTGCGCGATGAGGGCGGCCGCGCGCGTGGCGCTGAGCGCCCCGCCGATCGGCACGCAGGCGACCTCGACGCGGCCGATGTCGGCCAGCTTCTCCTCGGTCAGCTGATGGCCGATGTCGCCCAGGTGGATGGTGTGGATCCCATCGAGCTCGGTGACGAATGCGACCTGGCGGCCGCGCTCCGAGCCCTTGGCGTCGTCCCTATACGTGCGCACGCCGGTCAGGAGGACGTCGTGGACCTCGTACTCGCCGGGGCCATCGAGCACGAACGCGGGCTCCAGGCTCGACGGGATCGCCGTCAAGCCGTCGCGAGACAGCCGATTGGCCTTCTTCGGCTTGGGCGCATCGTCGGGGTGGCTGAAGGTGATCACGTCCCCCGTGATCCCCCGGCCGGTGGGGCCGACGACGGCGGGGTAGGGGTCGTTGACGACGACGGCGTCCTTGCCGCGCAGGCGGATGCAGGTCCGTCCGTACCAGGTGAGCTCCATGCCCGGATTCTTGCACAGGCCACCCGCCTCGCGATCATCGCGCGGGCGGCGGGGCCTCCCTCGACCTCGCCCGGGAATCGAAAGGACCGGAAGCGCCTGCCCAATCGGCGCCTCCGGTCCGAGGGAGGGAGGATGGAACCTTTGAGGGTTTCCGGGAGAAACATAGGCCGCGGCCGATTCAGCGCCGAGCCACCGAACGGTTAAGAAACGCACATCTCGCGAGCCCGAGCGCTGGCGGAACGGGGCTTCCGGCCCACCCGTGGCAGAATGCCGCGCCATGACCTCGACACCCCATCGGTCCATCCCCATGCGCGCGTCGCTCCTGGCACTGGTGTTCGCCCTCGCCGCGGCCTGCGGCCAGGGGGGTCCAACCCCGACTACGGGCTCCGCCGCTCCCGCACCGACCACGTCGGCTCCCGGCGCGCCGGCGACCCCGGTACCGACCATGGCCGCCGTCGACACCTGCCCCGCGGAGACGGCGAGCCCGGGTCCGACGACCACGCCGACGGAACAGCCCGGCCCGGACGCCAACGACCCGAACGCCTCCCGCTACGAAGCGATCGAGGGCCAGGTCGAGGCGCTCCGCGGCCTGACGCTCAAGGACCCCGTCCGGCGCGCCGTCTTCAACCGCGAGGAGCTGGGCGCGTTCATCCAGGACGGGTTCACGCGCGACAATCCCGAGTCCTTGATCGCCGGCACGGAGACCATGCTCAAGGCCCTCGCCCTGATGCCGCAGGGGGACTCCCTCCGCGACCTGTACACCGAGATGCTGACGAGCGGGATCGCAGGCCTCTACGACGACAAGACCAGGACCATGTACGTGATCTCCGACACAGGTGAGATCGGCCCGCTGGAGGAGATCACCTACGCGCACGAGTTCACGCACGCCCTCCAGGACCAGGCGTTCGGCCTCGCCAAGCTGCACGGCGATGCGACCGACCAGGGCGACCGCGCCCTCGCGCGCACGGCGCTCATCGAGGGCGATGCCACGCTGGTCATGTACAAGTGGCTGCAACAGAACTTGGCGCCGGACCAGCTCCTCGGAGCGGTCGGTTCCTCGGATCCCGCCTCGCAGGCCGTCCTCGACCGTCTGCCGGCGATCCTCAAGGAGTCGCTGCTGTTCCCGTACACGCAGGGCCTCACGCTCGCCCAGGGCCAGTTCCAGGCGGCGGGTGGCTTCGCGGGAGTAGATGCCCTGTTCGCCAATCCTCCCGACTCGACCGAACAGGTCCTGCACCCGGACAAGCTCAGCTCGCGTGAGGCGCCCATCAAGGTGGCGTTCGACGCCGACCTCGCCACCAAGCTCGGATCCGGCTGGTGCGTCGCGTTCCAGGACACGCTCGGCGAGTTCCAGCTCGGTGTCATGCTCCGCGACGCCGGCGGCGCTGACACCAGTGTCGGCAATGCGGCGGCCGCCGGGTGGGGCGGGGATCGCGTCGCCCTCATCGGGGGCCCCGATGGCGAGATGGGCGTGGTGCTCGATACCCGCTGGGATACGGCTCCGGATGCCAGCGAGTTCGCGACCGCCCTCGGCGGCATGGCCGCCAACCTCGAGGCCGGGGGCCGGACGGTCAAGATCCTGACGCCCGCCCCGGACCGCGTCGTCCTCGTCGTGACCAACGGCGACGAGACGCTCAACCGGTTGACGAACGTCCTCGGCCTGGCGGGCTGACGCCGGCTACATCGCGTCGGGCGCGGAGATCCCCAGCAGGCCCAGCGCGTTGGCCAAGGTCGTCCTGGCCGCGAGCGCGAGCGCGAGTCGCTTGGCCGAACGCTCGGGCTGATCCGGGTCGACCACCCGGGCGTCGCGGTAGAAGGCGTGGAACTGCGTCGCGAGCTCCGTGGCGTAGGCGGTGATCCCCTGCGTCTCCTGCGCGGCGACCGCGTCCTCCACCACCTCGGGCAAGCGAACCACCGCACGGGCGAGCAGCCCCTCCGGTTCACCGGCCAGGAGTCCCGAGACGTCGGCTGCCGGCGTCAGGCCGGCCTCCGCGCCCTTGCGCAGGATCGACGCGATGCGCGCATGCGCGTACTGGACGTAATAGACCGGGTTCTCGGCCGACTGCTTCTTCGCGAGCTCGATGTCGAAGTCGATCCCGGTCGTCGCCGCCCGTGAGCCGAAGAACCAGCGCGCGGCATCGACGCCAACCTCACCCAGCAGCTCGTCAAGAGTGATGAACTCGCCGGCTCGCTTCGACATCGAGACTTCGACGCCGTCGCGCACGAACCGGACCCAGGAGTAGAGCAGGACCTCGACGGCTTCCTGGTCGAAGCCCATGGCGAGGGCGGCGTTCCGGAGCCTGGCCACCGTCCCGTGGTGGTCCGCCCCCCAGATGTAGATGAGGTGGTCAAACCCGCGGCTCAGCTTCTCGGTGACGTAGCCGATGTCGGCGGCGAAGTAGGTCGGCCGCCCATCCGATCGATAGATGACCCGATCCTTGTCATCGCCGAATGCCGTCGAGGCGAACCAGACGGCGCCGTCCTGCTCGTACACGTACCCGCCGGCGCGCAGGCGTTCGACCGCCCGCTCGACCCAACCCTCGTCGTGCAGCGAGCCCTCGCTCTTCCACACGTCGAAGTGCACGCCGAGATGCTCGAGGCTGGCCTCGATGCCGGCTCGGACCTGCGACGCGGCCCACCGCCCGACGAGATCGGCGGCGTCGGCGCCCGGCGCCTGCGCGGCGGCCCAGACATCGTCGGGCAGCGCTTCGGCCAGCTCCCCGACGTACGTGCCCCGGTAGGCCTCCTCGGGCAGGTCCTCGTGACGCCGGAGGGCGACGACGGAGGCGCCGAGGTTGCTGATCTGGGCGCCGGCGTCGTTGAAGTAGTACTCGCGCGTCACCTCCTGGCCGCCTGCCTCCAGGACGCGGCACAGCAGGTCGCCGACGAACGCTCCCCGCGCGTTGCCGACGGTCAGCGGCCCGGTCGGGTTGGCCGAGACGAACTCAACGTTGACCCGGCGGCCGGCGGGCGGAGGGATGCGACCCCACTCGGCGGGAGCCGCAAGGATCGTCGCGATCGTGGACTCGTACGCCGCGTCCGCGACCCGCACGTTGACGAAGCCCGGCCTCGCGACCTCGACGGATGCGAACAACGAGGCGTCGGGCCCGTCCCGCAGGGAGGCTGCGAGTGCCTCGGCGATGTCCGTCGGCGGCCTGCGGAGCGGCCGGGCAAGCTGCATGGCCAGGTTCGTCGCCAGGTCGCCGAAGGCCGGGTTCGCGGGGCGCTCGACGACGACCACCGGCCGCGGGAGCGCGGGCTCGATGTCGGGCAGCGCGCCCGATGCCACGGCCGTGGCCCACGCCCGACCCATCGCGTCATGGACCTGCGATCGGATCGCGGCCGGGGCGGCATCGGGCAGGCCGGGTCGGGACACGAACGGGACTCCTGGCGGATCGCGCGGAAGCGACATCGTAGCCGGTCGCGAGTCCCGGAGGCCCAACGGCGCCAGGTTGTTGCGGTAGCGCACCAAACTGGGCAGGCCGCCATGTCGCTTCAGCGACAAATGGGCGGCAAGGTCTGGTCATGAGAGGTTTTGCCTAGTACTTTGGCAGTGTCGGACGTGGTACGTTCGGCGATGCGGTGCACCTCGGTGCGCTGGCCTGACTCTGGGTCCCCGAGACCCGGACGGGACGCACAAGCCTGAGTGCGTCCCGTCCGCTTCCACGGGAGACGGAGCGATCTCGGATGTGACGGTCCGGGAGGCCGGTTCCACGAGCCGCCGCAACCGCACTTATTGGACTTGTCAGCGGTCGCAACAGGCGGCGACCCTGCCGGACTCGGCCCCGTCGATGGGAACCGGCACAGCATCAGGCATGGCGGCCGCGAACGGCCGCGAAGGAGAAGTCGGGACCAGATGAAGAACAGGAAGTTCAGGCTCGCGGGCTGGCTCGCAGTGGGAGGGCTCCTCGGAGGCGCGCTCCTCGTGCCGTCGGCCGCGCTCGCCAACGATCTCCACCAGACCCCGCCGATCTCGTGGGACGACGCGGGGTTCCAGGGCAGCGCCAGCGATTGCCGGGGCGCCGACCTCGCGCCCGGCGAGGTCCTGTGGCACTTCGTGCACACGGACACCAAATCAGGCGACCTGCCCTCGACGATCGATGCCCAGTTCGCGTCCGGCTCCCAGAGCGGGGACGGCTACGTGAACGGCAACTCGATCGTGATGTACGAGCTGATCACCGGTCACACGACGCTCAATGGCGCGAGTGACTCCATCGAGAACGACGGCCTGCTCAACCTGAGCCACATCTGCGTGGGCAAGGAGAAGGAGTCGGAGTCCGTCCCCGTCGAGACCGAGAGCGTCCCGGTCGAGACCGAGTCCGTGCCCGTCGAGACCGAGTCCGTGCCCGTCGAGACCGAGAGCGTCCCGGTCGAGACCGAGTCCGTGCCCGTCGAGACCGAGTCCGTCCCGGTCGAGACCGAGTCCGTCCCGGTCGAGACCGAGTCCGTGCCCGTCGAGACCGAGAGCGTCCCGGTCGAGACCGAGTCCATCCCCGATGGCTCCGTCGAGGCCGAGACCGGCACCCCCGAGGAGCAGGTCACGCCTCCGTCCACCGACACCCTGACCCCGAGCAGCACCCCGTCCAACGACGGCTGGCAGCTGGTGCTCATCGCACTCGCCGCCCTGCTCTCCACCGCGCTGATCCTGACCCCGGCCAGCCGCAAGGCCCGCCGCAAGTAAGGTCCGCGGAACCCGCACCAGCGGGATCCATCCAGAGCCACCCGGAGGACCGGGGCCGCGAGGCCCCGGTCCTCTGCTGTCGCGGCGGTGCCTGGGGGCAGTACCGTCGACCCCTGACCCTTCGGTGTTCGGGCGCACCGCTAACGGCGGCCGATTGTCGGGTCGAGTGATGTCTGGTGGGCTTCGGTGGACCTCGGAAGTACTAGACACGGACCACCGCATTCCGCACGATCAAGGCACGGAATCCGGCAGTCGTGCGGCCGGCCCGACGGACTCATCAGGCTGGTTGCGACCACCGTAGAACGCACGACCGTAGCGAAGCCCAAAGCGGGAGACAGGGGACCAGATGAAGAACAGGAAGTTCAGGCTCGCGGGCTGGCTCGCAGTGGGAGGGCTCCTCGGAGGCGCGCTCCTCGTGCCGTCGGCCGCGCTCGCCAACGATCTCCACCAGACCCCGCCGATCTCGTGGGACGACGCGGGGTTCCAGGGCAGCGCCAGCGATTGCCGGGGCGCCGACCTCGCGCCCGGCGAGGTCCTGTGGCACTTCGTGCACACGGACACCAAATCAGGCGACCTGCCCTCGACGATCGATGCCCAGTTCGCGTCCGGCTCCCAGAGCGGGGACGGCTACGTGAACGGCAACTCGATCGTGATGTACGAGCTGATCACCGGTCACACGACGCTCAATGGCGCGAGTGACTCCATCGAGAACGACGGCCTGCTCAACCTGAGCCACATCTGCGTGGGCAAGGAGAAGGAGTCGGAGTCCGTCCCCGTCGAGACCGAGAGCGTCCCGGTCGAGACCGAGTCCGTGCCCGTCGAGACCGAGTCCGTCCCGGTCGAGACCGAGAGCGTCCCGGTCGAGACCGAGTCCGTCCCGGTCGAGACCGAGTCCGTCCCGGTCGAGACCGAGACCGTCCCGGTCGAGACCGAGTCCGTGCCCGTCGAGACCGAGAGCGTCCCGGTCGAGACCGAGTCCATCCCCGATGGCTCCGTCGAGGCCGAGACCGGCACCCCCGAGGAGCAGGTCACGCCTCCGTCCACCGACACCCTGACCCCGAGCAGCACCCCGTCCAACGACGGCTGGCAGCTGGTGCTCATCGCACTCGCCGCCCTGCTCTCCACCGCGCTGATCCTGACCCCGGCCAGCCGCAAGGCCCGCCGCAAGTAAGGTCCGCGGAACCCGCACCAGCGGGATCCATCCAGAGCCACCCGGAGGACCGGGGCCGCGAGGCCCCGGTCCTCTGCTGTCGCGGCGGTGCCTGGGGGCCACGTCCCTGGTGCCCGATCCCGGACCGTCGTACCAGGACCGCGGTGTCGCGGTGCACCACAGCCCATCGCGGCGGCTGGCCAGCGGTGGGCTGCGGGTGGGTTACGGGTGGGACCTGCGTACTGGACGACGCGCACCGTCCGCGCGAGCATCGAGGCACCGCCGGACGGCCACCACGTCGACCCGGCCCGGACGACAATTTCGTACTCGGGGACGCACCGTGACCTTTGCCAGCATCGCGCGCAGCCTCCGGTGGGCGGCCCTCGGCGTGCTGCTCGGCGCGGCCGTCATCGCCCTGTTCCTTCAGCCAGCACACACGTTCGCCGCCGAACCCTCCTCCACCTCCGTGCCGTCCGTCGGTGCGGCCGACCTCGCCAGCGACGCGCCGCCGGACCTGCCCCCGTCCGCCGACCCGGCCGACCCGGGCGACCCGGACGACGGCCAGGGCGAGGTCGTCATCGATGGCCCGTTCGTCACCCCGACGCCGGAGGGCACGGTGGAATTGGCGATTGGGGAGCCGCACCTCACGCCTCCTCCGACGGACGCAGATGCGGTCACGGGCTCGCTCGGCGCCGGCGACGGGATGTGGACGCCGATGATCGTCCTGGCCGCAGCCTCCGGTGTCGCGCTGGCGACGGCCCAGGCGGGCCTCAGACGTCGATCCGCGTCCCCGGCCACACGAACGACACGGGGCCGCCGTACTCGGCCCTGACGGACGCGACGGTCGCGTCGGGGTCGAACCCCATCTGCAGGTGGGTGAGCAGGACGCGCCCCACCCCCGTCGACGCGGCGAGCCTGCCGACCGCGGGACCGTCGAGGTGGAACACCCCAGAAGGCACCGGTCCCGGACCGAACGACACTTCTGAGAGCAACGTGTCGCCGTGGCGGATCAGCGGTCGGAGATCGTCGGCACGCCCGCAGTCACCGCTGTAGACGAGCCCCGGCCGCCCATCCCCATCCCCGCGGCTCGAGACGCGGAACCCGTAGCTGTCGTCGGTGTGCACCACCTTGCCCGCGATCACCTCGAGGTCCCCGATGGCGTGGAGCCGCTCGCCGACCGGCTCGGTATCCAGCGACCCGGTCGTGAAGCCGGGCTCGGCGTGGAGCGCGTCCAGGCGTGCCGCGAGCTGACCCGGACCCAGGACCCGCATCCGGCGCGGCGGGTCGAGCTGATAGCGCAGGTAGTGGCGAAACGGGACGAGATCGATGAAGTGGTCGGGGTGCAGGTGGCTGACGAAGACGGCGTCCAGGTCCGCCGGTGGGACCTCTCGGAAGATGCGTTGGAACGACCCGTGGCCGAGGTCCAGGAGGACCCGCGTGGCCCCGCTCTCGACGAGATAGCTCGCGCCCGACGAGCCGTCGCGGTCGGTGTAGGCGGGGCCGGCGCCGAGGACGGTCAGGCGCATGCGACGCGGTGCAGCATCGAACGAGCGTAGCCGCGCAGAGGAACCTGCGTGCCGGGAATCCGTCGCGGCCGAGCGAGCGACCCTGCGGCCGCCGCGCGAGGCTAGTCCGTCGGGCGGGGCGTGGGATGCGGAGTCTGCTCCGCCTTGCCGGGTTTCGAGGGCCGATCGGGCTTTGGCGTCCGGTCGGGCTTGCCGCCGCCGGCGTTGGAGTTGTCGCCCGATCCGGCGCCGCCACCCGATCCTGCATCCCCGCCGGCATTGCCGCCGCCCGTGCCGGTCCCCCCGCCAGTTCCGGCTCCGCCGCCCGGGTTCGGTTGGCCGCCGCCCGTCGTTGGGTTGCCGGCGCCGGGGTCCGGGTTGCCGCCGCCCGCGTTGGGGTTGCCGGCACCCGGGTTCGGGTTGCCGGCGCCAGGGTTCGGGTTGCCCCCTGTTCCGGGCTCGCGGCCGGAGGCGCCGTCGAGATGATCGATCGCAGAGGAACTGCTCGCCAGCGCGGTCTCGATGCCGCCCATTGCCTGCGATGGCACGCGGTTCAGCAGGTCCAGCAGGACCGCCTGGTGGAGACGCACCGCATCCAGCGCTCGGCCTGCCGGTGCTCCGTCCGCGGCATCGAGGGCCGTCAGCTCCGCCCCGTAGGCGGCCACGGCGGCGTTGAGGGCCCCGTTGTCGCCGCGAGCGGCCGCCCCGCCGATCTCGGCGACCCTGGTCTGCGCCCTGGCGAGCTCCGCCTCGAGGCGCGCGGCCGGATCGTTGGGCAGGGTGAGCGTCTCGAGGCCCAGCCGCGCGTCGTAGAGCGGGCCGCCGGCGCGCGAGGCAGCGAACGTCGTGGATCCGATCATGAGGCCGGCGACCACCGCCGCGACGAGGGCTCCGCTCGCCCGGCGAACGCCCCACGCCGTGAACGGCCCGCGTCGGCGTCGAGCCGGCGCCTTGGACGGTGACGCGCCCGCGACCCCGAGGTGCTGGCGCCACGCCTGCTCCATAACCGCCGCGCGGGCACGACGCGTCTGCGCCGGGCTGGGATCCAGCCTGACGCGAGCGTAGCGTCCGATCACACGCTCGAGCTCTTCGCCTGCGCGCGGTTCCAATGCCTGCATCGGGTCCTCGTTCATCCGTCTGACCCAGAAGCCCGGCCCGACAGCTCGTCGGCTCCGGGCTCGACGCCCAGGTCCCGCCTGAGCGCTGCGATGGCCCGGAACTGGAGGCCCCGGATGGTGCCTTCCTGCCGGTCCATCGCCGCCGCCGCTTCCTTCGCGGACAGGCCCGCGAAGAACCGCAGCTCGATGGCTTCTCGCTGATCCGGGGTGAGCCGGCGCAGCGCTTCCGAGACGCTATCCAGTTCCTGGCGGAGTGCCGCCAGCTCGTCCGGACCGTCCTCGAAGCTCGGCCGCTCCGTGGCCAAGTCGAGCGTCGCGTGGTCGCGGCGCGTCCGGACGTGATCGATCACGACGTTCCTGGCCAGCCGGAACAGCCAGCCCCCGAAGGGGACGCCCCGCGATTCGTAGCGCGGGATCGCCTCCAGGGCCTTGACGAAGACGAGCTGCGCCAGGTCCTCCGCGTCGCTCGGGCGACCAACGCGGGCGGCGACGTAACGATGGACCGGCCCGTAGTAGCGGTCGAACAGCAACCCGAAAGACTCCGGATCGCCGGCTCGTGCCGCTTCTACGAGGCGCTCGATCGCCTCGTCGTCGACCGTCATAACGATCCCGTTTCCCCCGTGTTAGGCCCCAGCGGCTACGTCGCGATGCCTATCGGCAACGCCACGAGCGTCCGATCACCGCCGCGACGGAACGTCAGGGCCTCGAACCCGGCCGCGGCCGCATGACGATACGCCTCAGGGAGCCCATATGAGAACCACTCAGTCCGGTGGGCGTCCGATCCAATGGTCACCCCGCGGCCACCCAGCGCGCGATAGCGCGCCACGATTGCCGCCGAGGGGTACGTCTCGCGCGGCAGCTGGCGCAGCCCGGATGCGTTGACCTCGAGGGACGTGCCGCTCTCGATGAGCGCGCGGAGGACCGGCTCGTACAGCTCCGGCGCGGCGGCGAGGTCCGCCGGAACCACGTGCGGCACGAGGTAGCGCTTCACGAAGTCGAGGTGGCCGATCGTGTCGAACAGCCCCGACTGCGCGGCGCCGATCACCTCGTCGAAGTACGGGGCGACGATGTCGGGCAGGGAGCGCCCGGCCACGAACCCGGCGACCCGGCCGGCCTTGTACGGCGAGCGGGCGCTGATATGGACGCTGCCGATGACGAAGTCGTGCGGATGGCGGTCGAGCCAGCCCCGGATCTCCGCCTCGTACCGCCGCTCGTAGGTGACCTCGACCCCGAACCGGACGGCGACGCCCCGGTCTGCCCAGCGAGCGGCCGCCCCGCGGACGTCGCGCTCGCGGTCGGCGAAGGTCGCAAACCGGTAGGCGGGCATCGACGGGTCGAAGTCGACGTGGTCGGTGATCGCGATCTCGGCGATCCCCCGCTCGGCCGCCAGCACGCAGTACGCCTCGAGCTGGGCGTCCGCGTCGGGCGAGCGGAGGGTGTGGAGGTGGGCGTCGAGGGGGAGGTCCCGACCCTCGCCCAGACCGGCGGCCAGCCCGGCCAGGAGCACCTCGCGTTCGACCTCGGCCCTCGGTCGCGTGTCGGCGACGTCGTCCCCAGCAGCCGCCGCGCCCGGCTTCGCCTCCCCGGAGCCGCCCATCAGCCGGCGATCACGCCCAGTTCGTGGCCCACGCGATCGAACGTCGCCAGGGCTCGGTCCAGCATCTCGTCCGTGTGGGCCGCGGTCACGATCGTGCGGATCCGGGCGCGATCAAGCGCGACCGTCGGGAACACCACCGACGTCCCGAACACGCCCTCCTCGAACAGGCGGCCGGAGAACCGGATCGTGGTCTCCACGTCGCCCAGGATCACGGGCGTGATCGGCGTCTCGGAACGGCCGATGTCGAAGCCAAGCCGGCCCAGCTCGGCCTTGAACCGGCGGGTGTTGGACCACAGGCGCTCGATGAGCTCGGGCTCCTCGACCATGATCCGGATCGCCTCGCTGCAGGCGGCCGCGACCGCGGGCGGCTGGGAGGTCGAGAACAGGAACGGCCGGGCCCGCTGGATGAGGACGTCACGCAGGGCCTGGGAGCCCGCGACGTACCCCCCGAGGACGCCGACCGCCTTCGACAGCGTGCCGACCTGGATCGCGACCCGTCCCTCGAGCCCGAAGTGGCTGACCGACCCGCGGCCGTCCTTGCCCAGCACGCCGGACGCGTGGGCGTCATCGACCATGACCGCGGCGCCGAAGGCCTCCGCGGCGTCCACGATGCCCGGCAGCGGGGCGATGTCGCCATCCATGCTGAACACGCCGTCCGTGACGACCAGGATCAGGCGATGGGGCTCGCCGTGCCCGTCGCGGCCGTGGTCGCGAGCCTCGCGCAGGACCTCGCGAAGGCCATCGACGTCGGCGTGGGGAAAGACCTTCCGGGGGGCCTTCGAGAGCCGCATGCCGTCGATGATCGAGGCGTGGTTCAGCTCGTCGGAGACGATCAGGTCCGTCTCGCCCGTGATCGTGGGGATGACCCCGGTGTTGGCGGCGAAGCCGGACTGGAAGGTCAGGACCGCCTCGGTGTGCTTGAACGCCGCGAGCTCGGCCTCGAGGGCCTCGTGGAGCGTCATGGTGCCCGCGATCGTGCGCACGGCGCCCGATCCGGCCCCGAAGCGCTCGACGGCTTCGATCGCCGCCCGCTTCATCCGCGGATGGTGGGACAAACCCAGGTAGTCGTTCGAGGACAGGCTGATCACGCGCCGGTCGTCGATGGACACGATCGGGCCCTGCGCGGACGACATGACCCGCAGCGGCCGGTAGAGATGGCGCTCTCGCAGCGCCGCGAGCTCGTCGTCGAGGAAGGCGAGCGGATTGCCCTTCGATACGCCGGTCATCGTGCGGCCTCCTCGCGTGCGTCGCGGTCGACCCAGTCCAGGATGACCTTGCCCGAGTCGCCCGAGCGGGCGACCGCGAATGCCTGGGCGTGCTCGCGGAACCCGAATTGGTGGGTGATCGCGGGCGTGATGTCCAGCCCCGACTGGAGCATCACCGTCATCTTGTACCAGGTCTCGTACATCTCCCGGCCGTAGATCCCCCGGATCGTCAGCAGCTTGAACACGATCGTGTTGATGTCGAGCGTAATGTCCTCGGTCGGGATGCCCAGGATCGCGATGCTGCCGCCGTGGGCCATGCTGTCGATCGCGCCGCGCAGGGCGGCGGGGCTGCCCGACATCTCGAGGGCGACGTCGAAGCCCTCGACCATGCCCAGCTCGCGGCCGACGTCGGCGAGGTCACGCTCGCGCGGGTCCACGGCGAGGGTGGCGCCCATCCGCAGCGCGATCCCACGGCGGGTCGCGTTGGGCTCGCTGACCACGATGAACCGCGCGCCCGCGTGGCGCGCGACCGCCGTGGCCATCAGCCCGATCGGCCCCGCCCCGGTGATCAGCACGTCCTCGCCCAGGACGGGGAAGGCCAGCGCGGTGTGCACGGCGTTGCCGAACGGGTCGAAGATCGCCGCCACGTCCTCATCGACGCCCGACCAGTGATGCCAGATGTTGGTCACCGGCAACGCGACATACTCCGCGAAGGCGCCGTCCCGGCCGACGCCGAGGCCGACCATGTGGGCGCACAGGTGGCGGCGGCCGGCCATGCAGTGGCGGCACAGGCCGCAGGTCACGTGCCCCTCGCCGCTGACGATGTCGCCGGCGTGGAAGTCGTAGACGTTGGAGCCCACCTCGACCACCTCGCCCACGAACTCGTGGCCGGCGACCAGCGGCGGCTGGATCGTCTTCGCCGCCCACGCGTCCCAGCTCTCGATGTGGAGGTCGGTGCCGCAAATGCCCGTCCGGTGGACCCGGATCAGCACGTCGTTGATCCCGATCTCCGGATCGGGCACCGATTCGAGGCTCAGCCCCGGGCCGGGTGCGGTCTTCACGAGGGCGAGCATGGGCGCTCCTGCCTCCCTGGCTCCCGGGCCGTTCGACCCGGGGCGCCGTCAGACATCCTGCCGCGGATCGTCGGTCCAGTCGACGATCGGATTCTCCACCCCGCCGATGCCCTCGACCTCGCACCGGACGCGGTCACCGGGTTCGAGGAACATCGGCGGCTCGCGGAACACGCCGACGCCGGCGGGGGTACCGGTCGCGATCAGGTCGCCGGGCACGAGCGTGAGGTGGCGCGAGATGAACGAGACGAGTGCCGGCACGCCGAACACCATGTCGGCGGTCGTGGCGTGCTGCATGAGGATGGGCTGGCCGGCGTCGGGCCCGCGGCCGGGGATGCGCCACGACCGGAGCGTCAGCCCCGCCGCCGGGTCCACCTCGTCCGGCGTCACGAACACGGGGCCGATCGGGAGGAATGTGTCACTGCCCTTGGCCCGGAGCCACTGGCCGTCGCCCTTCTCGCCCGGTTGCAACGCTGCCGGGTTGCCCTGCCAGTCGCGGGCGCTCACGTCGTTGACGACGACATACCCCGCGATGTGGGCCATCGCCTCGGCCTCCGGCACCCGCCGCGCCGTGCGGCCGATCACGACCCCCAGCTCGACCTCGAGATCCAGTGCCCGGGTCCCCTCCGGCCGGACGATGGCATCGCCGTCCCCGACGATCGCGTTGGCGAACTTCGCAAACAGCATCGGTCGGTCCGGTAGGCCTCGTCCGCCCTCCTTGGCGTGGTCGTTGTAGTTGAGCCCCACGCACACGATCTTCTCGATGCTGTAGAAGTCGCCGAGCGGGGCGAGCGGCCGCCGTCGCTCCGGATCGATCAGGGGCGCCCCGGCCTTGAGCGCGCGGTTCGTCGCCTTCTCGATCGCGGTCCGCCACGATGTGCCCGCCGCGATCGTGTGCGCGATTCCGAGATGGGTCAGGACGCCGCGGCCCAGCCTGCCGCGTTTCTCGAGCTGTGCGCCCGTAAGCAGCTTGCCGTCGACAAGGACACCGAACCGTGGATCCCCGAACCGGTCCTCGTAGGCATAGAGCCGCATGGCGACGGGCTCAGCTGGGCGACGGCGATGGCTGCGGGTCGACGGCGGGTGAGGCCACGCTGGACGGGCTGGCGTCGCTGGACGGGCTGGCCTCGCCCGACGGGCTGGGGGAGGGCGGGTTGCACTGCGGCTCGGGCGGTGCCACCCATTTGCCGTCGCTGTCCACCCGCTCGGCATAACGATTGAAGAAGTCGTAGACCTGGGCCGCATCGAAGTCGTCGAAGTAGTAAACGCGGTCCCAGACGAGGGCCGCGTAGCGGGTCGGCATCTGCTCGAAGCGGGCCACGACCGGGCTGATCGTCCCCGGCGGCACCTGGCAGATCGGGCTGGCCGGGAACCCGGTGTAGAACGCCTTGAGGGCATCCTGGGAGCCCGCGTCGCAGGCGCCCTTGTCGCAGGAGTACAGCAGCACTAGGCCGCCGTGCTCGAGGTTGTGCACCCAGCCGTTCGGGACGGCGGTGTCGTCCGGACCGTAGAACTTGGCCGGGATCGGGCCGCTGGGCGACTGGTTGACGTGCTTGCCCGACGCGGGCGGGCAGACCGGGTAGGTCACCTTCTCGCCCTTCAGGACGTGGGTGTTGCCCATGTCCGGCTGCACCTGGCCGATCTGTCCGGAGGCCGCCGGCTGGACGGTGTCGATCGTGGTGCACGCATACGTCGGCGAGGCGGCCGACGCGAACACGAACACGCCGACGAGCACGGCGATGACGATCACGCCGATCGCGATGATCGGGGTCCGATACCGCTGGAGGGCCGACTGCTGCTCGTAATGCCGGCGCGTCGTCTCGCGACGACCGGACCGGCGCGTTCCCGTCGGGCTGGTCGACGACCTTCGGCTCGAGGGTGTCGACGGGGGCGGCTTGGCACCGCGAGGCGTCGAGGGTTGTCTCTGCTCGGTCAAGGTGCGGTGCTCCACGTGCTGCAGCGACGGTCGCGACGACCGGTCGTCGTGGCTCCCCGGCCGCGGCCGCGGTGCGCTGGCCGAAGGGTAGCGTCCCCGTCGGATGTGCGCCGCCGCGCCCCACCACAGAAAGCGGTCAGGGCTCGCTCAGCCAGCTGCGGACCTCCGGCCTGGTGAGGCCGAAGAACAGCATCACCGACAGCAGGGCGACGACCACCGCGAACAGTGGCTGGGCCGCCAGGAGCAGCAGTGGGATGGCCGGCACCGTGAGGGTCGCGAGGCCGAGCGCCAGCGTGCGTGACGCCTCCTTGCGCTGGAGCACGAGCGTGGTGGTGAAGATCGTGTACGCCAGCAGGACCATCGCGACCACGCCGATCGGGGAGATCGGCACGCTGATCGCCTGGTCCACGACCCAGCGCAGCGACAGGCCGATCGCCCCCAGGATCAGGAATGCGTAGCCGAGGAAGATGCGGATGCCGGGTGGCATCCCGCGCAGCTGGTCGAGCATGTCGTCCCGATGATGCCATCGAGCCCGGGAACGCTGGCGGATCGGGCACGCCGCGCCCCTCCCGATCGCGCACGCCGCACCCCTGCGGAATCGTCCTTGACACCGATTGGAATCCCGGTATCGTCCGCGCTAAACCGGTTTGCTAAACCGGTTGACGGAGTGATCAGGCGCCTGCACGCGGCGATCACGGGCTGGTCCGGGGATCCGACCAGTCCTCGCCAGGCGGCGATCCGGGTCGCTGCACCCGAGGTGACCGTGGAGGAGCGGACCGGGCGCCGTCCGCGCATCGCCGACGTCGCCCGCGAGGCGGGGGTGTCGAAGACCGCGGTGTCGTTCGCTTTCAACCGGCCGAGCCGGCTGGCGCCCGAGACCGCGAGCCGGATCCGCACGGTCGCGGACTCCCTCGGCTATCGCCCCGACCCGGTCGCCCGGATGCTCACCCAGCGATCGACGCGAACGCTCGGCGTCCTCACGCCGCAACCCCTGTCGGTGATCTTCTCCAACCCGTTCTTCGGCGCCTTCTCGGAGGGCGTCGCGCTTGCGGCGGAGCACGAGGGGTACGCGCTTCACTTCATCTCGCCGCTCAAGGGGTCGCTCGCGCGCGCGATGGGCCGGGCCACGGTCGACGGCGTCGTGGTGATCGGCCTGTCGTCCCGTCACCCCGAGGTCGAGCAGCTGCGGGCGGCGGGCCTGCCGCTGGTGATGGTCGACTCGAGCGCGATGCCGGACCTGCCGTCCGTCGAGGTCGACGACGAGGGCGGCGCCCGTCTGGCCGCGGACCACCTGATCTCGCTTGGCCACCGCGACCTGTTCGTCGTCGCGATCGAGCCACTGACGCCGGGCCACGGCATGGACTTCGAGGGCGTCGCCACCCGCCGGATGCACGGGTACGTCGCGGCGTTCGAGGCGGCCGGCATCGAGCTTCCGGAGAACGCGTTCGTGTTCGCGCCGGCGACGATCGAGGGCGGCATCGCCAGCCTCCGGGGCGCCTGGGAGGACGGCCTCCGCCCGACCGCCGTCCTGGCCATGTCCGATGCAATGGCCATCGGCGTGCTGCGCGCGGCGCGCGAGCTCGGGCTACGGGTGCCCCAGGACCTGTCCGTCGTGGGCTTCGACGACATCGACATCAGCCAGCACACGCATCCGCCGCTCACCACGGTGCACCAGCCGATCCGCCACAAGGGCGAGGTGGCCGTGCGCGCGGTGCTGGCGGCCATCGACCGGCCCGGCCAGCGAAGCGAGCGGATCCGCCTCGAGACGCGGCTGATCATCCGCGGTTCGACGGGGCCCGTCGCGACAGCGGCGGGTGCGGCCCGATGAGGCGGCTTCGCGCGGTCGACTTCCTGCAGGCGCACCCCACGGCGTGCGCCGTCCATTCCGGAGCACTCGAACGCCCCGATCCCGGGGCGACTCCCGGACAACAACGAACGAGGCGGCCGGAAGGCCGCCCGGAGGCGTCCATGGATCGACCCTGAGCAACCGCCGCACCCATCAACGTTCAATGGAGGAGGTTCACCCAGTGATCAAGCGATTTGGAGTTCTGCTCGCGCTGATGGCGATCATCGTCGCCGCATGCTCGAGTGGCGGTTCGGCGACGACCAAGCCGAGCACGGCGGCGGCCAGCGCAGCCGCCCCGTCCGAAGCGGCGTCCGGCGCCGCACCGTCAGAGGGCGCATCAGCCGCGGCCGGCGCCGCGACGCTGACGATCTGGGCCGACGACAAGCGCGCGGCGGCGATCAAGCCCCTTGCGCAGGCGTGGGCGACCGAGAACGGCGTCAACGTCGTGGTCCAGGCCATCACCGAAAACCTGACGACCCAGTTCAAGACGGCGAGCCAGCAGGGAACAGGCCCGGACATCGTCGTCTGGGCACACGACGCCGTTGCGGACTTCGTCCAGAACAGCGCCATCGACCCGGTCACGATGCCGGACACGTCGATGTTCGATCCGCTGGCCGTCAAGGGCATGACCTACCAGGGTCAGCTCTACGGCGTGCCCTACTCGATCGAGAACATCGCCCTCATCCGGAACACGGACCTCGCGCCCGAGTGCCCGGCGACGATGGAGGACCTGGTTGCCACCGGCCAGCAGCTGATCAAGGACAAGAAGGTGACCAACATCATGGCCCTCCAGGTGGGCCAGAAGGGGGACGCCTACCACATCTATCCGCTGTTCACGTCTGGCGGCGGTTCGTTCTTCGGCACCACGGCGGCCGGTGACCCGGATGGGACCAACGTGACGGTCGACTCGCCCGAGTCGATCGCTGCCGGCCAGAAGCTCGCCGACCTCGGTGAGAAGGGCGTCGGCGCGCTCAAGCGCTCCGTCGACGACAAGAACGCCATCCCGCTGTTCACCGGCGGCAAGACGCCCTTCCTCGTCTCCGGCCCGTGGGCCATCGCGGACATCGAGAAGGCCAAGGTCAACTACGACGTCTGCGCGATCCCCGGGTTCGCTGATGGCAAGCCGGCGTCGCCGTTCATCGGCGTCAACGGCTTCTATCTCGCCAGCAAGGGCAAGAACAAGACGCTCGCCCAGGAGTTCCTTACGAGCGTCGTCCCGACCGCCGACTTCCAGTCCGGCCTGTACGCGGTTGACCCGCGCCGTCCGGCGCTGACCGAGGCCGCCACCGCGGCGGCTGCCACGGACCCGAACATCCCGAAGTTCGCGGATGCGGGCAAGAACGGCACGATCCTGCCCGCGATCCCGGAGATGGGACAGGTCTGGAGCCCCTTCGGCATCGCCGAATCCGCCATCGTCGGTGGCACGGACCCGACAACGGCCCTCACGGCCGCCGCCAAGGCGATCCGCGACGGTATCGCCAACCAGTAAGTCCATGACCCGCGCGATGCGGCCGGGACGATCCGCGAGGGTCGCACCGGCCGCATCCGCCGGCCGCCGGACCACGACAGGGGTTCACGGCACCTCTAGGCGCCGTGCGGGGTGACGGAGGAGGAGCGAACCGGTGACAGCCATATCCACCACGCCGCGCCTCGGGCTGGCCGCCGGCAGCACGCGAGGGCTGCTGGCGAAGATCCTGCTCCTGGGGATCGTCGCCGCGATCGCGGTCGCGGGCGCGATCCCACTCGTCGCCAACCAGGAGTGGTTCTGGCTGACCGCCTTGGTCCTGGTCACCCTGGCCATCTTCTTCGTCTACCTGCAGCCGTGGCACATCCCGCTCAAGTACATCGTCCCCGGCACGATCTTCCTGGTCGCCTTCCAGGTTGTCCCGGTCGTGTCCACGTTTGGCGTCTCGTTCACGAACTTCGGTGACGGCCATCGCGGGTCGAAGGACGACGCGATCACCGCGATCGAAGGATCGTCGGTCAAGCAGGTCCCGGGGTCCGCGGAATACGTGTTGACGATCGCGACCAACGGCGACCCGGAGACCGGCAACCTCATCTTTCTGCTCTACGACCCAAGCACCAAGACCGTACAGACGGGAACGCCCGACGGCCTAACCCCATGCACCGACTGCACCACGAGCCCGACGGGCAAGGTGAAGTCGGCCGGCGACCTGACGGTGCTGAACCTCGGCCAGGCGGCCGCGCGGACGGCGGACGTCCAGGCGTTCAGCGTTCCCACGGACAACGGCGCGATCAAGGCCTCCGGGGTGAGCAAGGCCTACGAGGGCATCGCGACCTCGACCTACGACGCGGCCTGCGACTGCATCAAGAATGCGGCTGGAGACGTCTACGTCGCCGACAACTCGCGGGGCAGCTTCATCAACGCCGCGACCGCCACGGCGCTGCCGCAGGGCTGGCAGGTGAACGTCGGGCTGGCCAACTACACCCGGGCGTTTACCGACGAGTCCGTCTCGGGGCCGTTCCTCGGCATCCTGGGCTGGAACTTCGCGTTCGCGATCCTGACAGTCCTCACGACCTTCGTCGCCGGGCTGCTGGTGGCGATCGCGTTGAACTCGCCGCGGCTGCGGGCGCTGCGCTTCTACCGCCTGCTCATCGTCCTGCCCTACGCCATGCCCTCGTTCGCCATGCTGCTGGTCTGGCGGGACATGTTCAACACGGACTTCGGGCTGATCAACAACCTGACCGGCCAGACGATCAACTGGTTCGGGAACGTATGGACCGCCCGGTTCGCCGTGCTGCTCGTCCAGTTCTGGCTCGGCTACCCGTACATGTTCCTGGTCTGCCTGGGTGCGCTCCAGTCCATCCCCGCGGACATGACCGAGGCCGCCGCGGTCGACGGCGCCAGGCCATACCAGGCATTCAGGGCCGTGGTCTTTCCGCTGCTCCTGGTCGCGGTCGCGCCGCTCCTGATCGCGTCGTTCGCGTTCAACTTCAACAACTTCAACGTCATCCAGCTGACGACCGGTGGCGCGCCGTTTCCCCCGGAGAACGTCAAGGCCGGCGGCACCGACCTGCTGGTGAGCTACACGTACCGGCTCGCGTTCACCGAGGGTGGCGCGCAATACGGGTTCGCCGCCGCGATCTCCGTCCTGATCTTCGTGATCGTCGCCGTGTTCTCGATCATCGGGTTCCGGCGCACCGCCGCCCTCGAGGAGATCAACCGATGACCGGTCAGAACTGGTTCTTCGCCCTCGGCTGGCGCCACCTCGTGGCGATCAGCGCGATCATCTTCGCGCTGATCCCGATCCTGTTCGTGGCCTCGGCCGCCTTCAACCCACTGGGCACGCTGAGCTCCACGGACCTCATCCCCAAGCAGTTCGGGATCCAGAACTTCGAGAACCTGTTCTCGAGGACGGACTTCGCCTGGTGGTTCGTCAACTCGATCTTCATCGCGGGCTGCGCGACGTTCTTCTCGCTCGCGCTGGCGACGTTCGCGGCGTTCGCATTCTCCCGATACCGGTTCACCGGCCGCCGGCCCGGGCTCCTGTTCCTGCTCATCGTGCAGATGTTCCCGGCGTTCCTCGCGATCGTGACCATCTACATCATCTTCACCAAGATCACCGACCTGTACCCGTTCATCGGCTTCAACACGCCGTGGAGCCTGATCCTGCTGTACCTGGGCGGAGCGATGGGCGTGAACACCTGGCTGATCAAGGGCTTCTTCGACACCGTGCCGCGGGAGCTCGATGAGTCGGCCAAGGTCGACGGCGCGTCGCACACGACGACGTTCTTCCAGATCATCCTGCCGCTGGTGGTCCCGATCCTCGTGGTCGTCGGGCTGCTCGGGTTCATCGGGGCGATCAACGAGTTCCTGATGGCCAGCGTGTTCCTGACCCAGGGCCAGAGCAAGACGCTCGCGGTGGGCCTGTACGGGCTGATCGCCGGCGAACGGAACGCAAACTTCGGCATGTTCGCGGCCGGGACCCTGCTGACGGCGATCCCGACGGTCGTCCTGTTCTACGGGCTCCAGCGCTACATCGTCGGCGGCCTCACCTCCGGTGCGGTCAAGGGTTGATCGATCGCCCGACGGTGGACGGGGTGACGAACGGCTTCGGCTCCGTCCACCACGACGGCTCGGCCCGGTACGCGGTCCCGGTCGGGGGAACCAACCCCGACCGGCTGCGGATGGGTGACGAGGTCCGGATCCGCGTTCGCGCGGGCCTCGACGCGCCCGTGGACCGGTTGTTCATCCGGACGGTGCCGGACGGCGAGGAGCGCTTCGAGGAGCTCGCCGAGGCCGCGGCGGGTCCCGCTTGCCGTTGGTGGCAGGCCACGATCCGGCTGGCCATGCCGGTCACCGGCTACCGGTTCCTCGTGGTCGGGCCGGCCGGTCGCGCGTGGCTCAACGGCTCGGGCGTCCACCGCGGCGCCGTCACGGACCGCGACGACTTCCGGCTCGTGGCCGGCTTTGATCCGCCGAGCTGGCTGGCCGACCGGGTCTTCTACCAGGTCTTTCCGGACCGGTTCGCCAACGGCGATCCGGCGACGGACGTCGGCGATGGCGCGTGGACCTATCGTGGGCACGCGACGCGGAAGCGCGCGTGGGGCGACCTGCCGACCGACGGGCCGGGTGGGTTCGTCGAGTTCTTCGGGGGGGATCTGCCGGGGCTCGAGGCCCGCCTCGACCACCTGGTGCGGCTGGGCGTCAACGCGATCTACCTCAACCCGGTGTTCGACTCGCGCTCGAACCATGGCTACGACACCATCGACTACGGGCACGTCGCCGCGCATCTCGGCGGCGACGCCGCGCTGGCGTCGCTGCGCGCCGCGACGCGGGAGCGCGACATCCGGCTGATCCTGGACATCGCGCCCAACCACACCGGAGTCGAGCACCCGTGGTTCGTCGACGCCCGGGCCGATCCGGCCACGCCGACGGCCGGCTTCTACACCTTCCACGACCGGCCGGACGACTACGAGTCGTGGCTCGGGGTCAAGTCCCTGCCCAAGCTCGACTACCGCGATCCCGCCCTGCGCGAGGCGATGTACGGCGGCAGCGGCTCGATCCTGCGCCGCTGGCTCGAACCGCCCTACTCGATCGATGGCTGGCGCATCGACGTCGCCAACATGCTCGGCCGGCAGGGTCCCGTCCAACTCGGGCCGGAGGTCGCCCGCGGCATGCGGGCGGCGGTCAAGGCCGCCAATCCCGACGCCTATCTCATGGGCGAGCACTTCTTCGATGCGACCGACCAGCTCAACGGCGACCAGTGGGACGGCGTGATGAACTACGCCGGCTTCGCGACCCCGGTCATCGAGTGGCTCGGCGGTGGCCCGGGGTCGCTCGCGGGCCGGGTGCCGATCCCCCATGCCGAACGCCCGACGGCCGAGCTCGTGGCGACCCTGGCCGCGTTCCGGGCGGCGATCCCGTGGGCGGTCGCCCGGTGCCAGTACGACCTGCTCGACAGTCACGACACCTCCCGGATCCGGACGGCGCTGGGCGGTGATCGCGGCCGGCTGCGGGCCGCCGTCGGCCTCCTGCTGGGCTACGTCGGCGTGCCCGGCATCCTGTATGGCGACGAGGTCGGCCTCGAGGGCGCCACCGGCGAGGCGGGCCGGCGGCCGATGCCGTGGGACGAATCGACCTGGGACCTCGAGCACCTCGCGTTCGTCCGGGAGCTGGTGCGGCTTCGCACGCGCTCCCGCGCCCTCCAGGCCGGCGGGTTCCAGGTGCTGGACGCCGGCGACGACTGGCTCGCGTTCCTGCGCGACACGGAGGACGAGCAGGTGATCGTCGTCGTCGCCCGCGGGCCGGACCCGCGGCCGGCGGGCGCGCTTGCCGTGGCGGACGGGGCCATCGGCGACGGCACGACCTTCGTCTCGCTGCTGACCGGCGAGCGGGCCACGGTTGCCGGGGGCCGTCTGCCCCTCGCGTCGATGGCGCCCGGCGTCGCGATGTGGACGACCGAGGCCGGGACCGCAGGGGTGCGTCCGTGAGCGACGGCCGGCCGCCGGTTGCGCTCGGACGCGTGCCCAACGTGTCGGACGACTTCGTGTTCGGGACGCTCGCGACGAGCGACCTGCGCGTCGCCCAGCTGCGGACGATCGGACGTGGCGTATGGCACGCCCACGACCTCGAGCCACCCGACCCGCGGCCCGGAGACCCCATCCGGATCCTGGTCACCGTCGGCGAGGATGTCGACGCCGATCGGGTCACCTGCTTCGTGACGACCGACGATCGGGAGCCCGACGGTGACCTTGGACGTGCGACGACGGGCACGGCGATCGAGCTCCAACGCCGCGACGTGCGCTGGGACACCCTGGCCTGGACGTATGTCGGAGTGTGGGAGGGCGTCATTCCCGGGCAGCCCGCCGGGACCACCGTCCGCTACCGCGTCCAGGCCTGGTCGTCCGATGGACGGGTGAGCCGGTGGGCATCCGATCCGTCCGACGCTCGCGCCCGGTCGCTCGACGGGACCGTTGGCGGCTCGTTCGCGGTCCACGTCGACCACGCGACCATCCCGGGCTGGCTGCGGGACGCGGTGATCTACGAGGTGTTCGTCGACCGCTTCGCCGGCCCGGACGGCGAGGCCCTGGCCGCGCCGGCCGCCCTCGGCGGCTTCGCCGGCGGGACGCTGCGGGGCGTCATCGCCCGCCTCGATCACATCGCCGCGCTCGGCGTCACCTGCCTGTGGCTCACGCCGATCTTCCCGAGTCCATCGCACCACGGCTACGACGCGACGGACTACCAATCGATCGAGCCGCGGCTGGGCACCGAGGGCGACCTGGGCGAGCTCGTCGCCGCCGCCCATGCCCGCGGCCTGCGGGTGATCCTCGACTTTGCCGTGAACCACGTGTCGGCCGATCACCCTGCCTTCCAGGCGGCGATCACCGACCGGTCGAGCCCCGAGGCGAGCTGGTTCATGTTCGGCCGCTGGCCCGACGAGTACGAGACGTTCTTCGGCGTCCGCGATCATCCCCGGATCGACAGCGACGATCCGGGCGCGAGGCGGTACATGGTCGAGGCGGCCCGGTTCTGGCTCGGGCTGGGGATCGACGGCTTCCGGTGCGACTACGCCAACGGCCCGTCCCATGCGTTCTGGAGCGCGTTCCGGGCCGCCACCCGGGAGGTCGCGGCCGAGAGCGTGACCCTCGGCGAGGTAGTCGAGACGCCGGCACTCCAGCGCACCTACGAGGGCAGGCTCGACGGCTGCCTCGACTTCCTGCTGATGCAGGCCCTGCGACGGTTCTTCGCGTTCGGTGAGTCGACCGCGAGCGAGCTCGACGCCTTCCTCGAGCGGCACGTCGCGTACTTCGGCGACCGGCTCGTGCTGCCCTCGTTCCTCGACAACCACGACATGAACCGGTTCCTGTGGGTCGTCGGCGGCGATGCGCGTCGCCTGCGGCTCGCGGCCATGTGCCAGTTCGCCCTGCCAGGCCCGCCGATCGTGTACTACGGCACCGAAGCCGGCCTGTCCCAGCAGCGCGACGTGCGCTACGCGGACGGCAGCGGCCATCCCGAGGAGGCGCGGCTGCCGATGCCGTGGGGAGAGGCCCAGGACGCGGAGCTGCTGGCGTTCTTCGTCCGACTCGGCGGCGTGCGTCGCGCCCACGCCGGCCTGTGGCGAGGCCCACGCGAGACGCTGGTCGTCGACGACGCCACCGGCCTGCTCGCCTGGCGCTGCGACGATCGCGACGCATCCGCGGTCGTCGCCCTCAACAACGGCGATCAAGAACGGAGCCTCGCCCTGCCCGCCGGGCGAGACTGGGCCATCGAGATCGCGACCGACGCACGCGCGAGCCTGCGCGCGGGCGACCTCACGCTGCCGCCGTTCGCGGGTGCCGTGCTCGTGACCGGCGATCCGTCGGCGTCCGAGACAGGCACGGGTAGAATCAGAGGTGACAGGCCGGAAGGTTCGCCTGCCACGGACCGCCCCGCCGCGCGACACGAGGTCGTCGGCCGATGACCCAGGACTTCATCTCGATGATGGTCGGCCTGGCCGGGATCGCCACGATCGTCGTGATCGGCAAGGCCGCCCTGGTCCAGTCCAATCGCCTGGGCATCAGCGTGTTCCGGCCCTATCGCGGCGATCCGTGGCCGATCGGCGTCCAGGAAGACGACGACGCGCGGTTCAGCTGGACGCGGCGCCCGAACGGCCCGTCGGCCGAGCAGGGCGACGATGACGGTGCGGCGGACTCGCTCGCTCACGCCGCGTTCCGGCCTCCCCGCCCCGAGCCCCAGATGCCCGGCTTCGAGGAGGTCCCCACGACCGTCGTGGCCGTCACGCCCATCACGCGCGACGGCGTCCACCGGGTCCGTCACTGATCCCCGGCCGCGCAGCGAACGCACCCCTGATGCCGATCCGCCCGCCCGCCAGGGTGCGCGACGGCCAGTTCTCCATCGCCTGAGGTCAGCATGTCGATCGTCACCCCGGACTGGGTCAAGGACGCCGTCTTCTACCAGGTCTTTCCCGATCGCTTTGCGCGCAGCGGTCGGGTCGTCGCGCCGGGCCCGCTGGAGCCGTGGGACACGCCGCCGACCATGCACGGCTTCAAGGGTGGCGACCTGTACGGTGTCAGCGACCGCCTCGACGACCTCGCCGACCTCGGGATCACCGCGATCTACCTGACCCCGATCTTCTCGTCGGCATCGAACCACCGGTACCACACGTACGACTACTTCGAGATCGATCCCCTGCTGGGGGGCGAGGCGGCGCTGCGCGAGTTGCTCGATGCCGCCCACGCGCGCGGCATGCGCGTGATCCTGGACGGGGTGTTCAACCACGCCAGCCGCGGATTCTGGGCGTTCAACCACATCCTCGAGTGCGGCCTCGCCTCGCCCTACATCGACTGGTTCCACGTGGACCGGGAGGCGCTGGCCCAGGGCCGCCCGCTGCGTGCGTATCCCGACGAGTCCATGCGCCACGCGGCCGGCGACGACGGGGGTCCCGACCACTTCGGCACCGAGACCAGCTTCTCGCTGGGCTACGAGGCGTGGTGGAACATGCCCGCCCTGCCGAAGCTCAACACGGACAACCCGCACGTCCGCGAGTACCTGATGCGGGTGGCCGAGCACTGGATCCAGTTCGGGGCCGACGGCTGGCGCCTGGACGTCGCGGCCGAGATCGACGACGACGAGTTCTGGCGCGAGTTCCGACGGCGCGTCAAGGCGGTCGACCCTGAGGCCTACATCGTGGCCGAGGTGTGGAACGAGGACCACCGCTGGCTCCGGGGCGACCAGTTCGACGCCTACATGAACTACCAGCTCGCCTTCGCGATCCTCTCGTTCGCCGCCGGCGGGCATTGGAATCAGGAGGCGATCGATGCCCACGGTGACGTCCGGGCGGGGATGCGGCACGACGACGGGTGGGGCTTCCTGCACCGGGTCGAGCACCAGCTGCGGACCTACGACCCTGAGATCGTCGCCGTCCAGCTGAACCTCCTCGGCAGCCACGACACCGCCCGGATCCTGACCATCTGCGACGACGACATCGCGGCGGTCCGGCTCGCGACCCTCGCGCAGATGACCCTGCCCGGCGCGCCGTGCATCTACTACGGCGACGAGATCGGCATGGCCGGGGGACACGAGCCCGCCTCGCGCGGCCCGTACCCCGTCGACCCGACGGCCGGGGATCGCGACCTGCGGGCGTTCGTCAAAGGCGTCGTCGACCTCCGCCACCGTCATCCGGCCCTGCGGCGGGGCTGGTTCGCACCCGGCGGCGCGGACGGGATGGCCGCCGCCTACGTCCGAGCGGATGGCGACGACACGTTCGTCGTCTGCCTCAACGCGGGTGACGCTCCGGCATCTTTCGAGATCCGTGTCCCCGACGTGGACGGCCGAGCGCTGACCCCGCTGACGCCACCGGGCTGGCCGTGGCCGCCGGGCGACCCGGTCACGGTCGCCGACGGCAGGGCCCGGGCCGAGCTGCCCGCCCGGGGCGCGCGGCTGCTCCACGTGCGGCGCTAGGCCCGAGCCACTGCACGACGCGCGGGCGATCCCCCACGAATGGGGGAGGTCCCGGAACGAGAACGCCCACCCGCCTCGGCTTGCCCTCGGCGTATGCTCGCGGGACGTGTCTGATCTCCCGTTCGTGCTTGGAGCACCGCTGGTCCCGCGTCTCAGGGCCGCGGTCGACGTGGAAGGGAAGCTCGTCCGCGCTCTCGAGGCGCTCGGCCCGCTTGCGGGCCGCGAGGTGGGGTTCGTCGACCTCCCGGACGGCTACCTCAGCGACCGCCTGACCGCGGGCGGTATCGCGACCCTTCCGTTGCCGCTCGCGAGCCCGCTCGCGTTCGAGCGAGCCGACGCCAGCCTCGACGCCGTCGTAACGCTGTGGACGGCGTTTCGGGGCGTCGAGCCCGCGGACCTGGCCGAAGCCGACCGGGTGCTGCGGCCCGAGGGGCGGCTGCTGGTGGTGCACGATTACGGACGCGACGACGTGAGCGCGCTGCGCGACGCGGACGCCCCCGAATACCGCGTGTGGAGCCGGCGCGAAGGCCCATTCCTGGCCGACGCGGGGTTCAAGATCCGCGTCGTCCACTGCTTCTGGACCTTCGATTCGATCGAGGATGCCCGCGCGCTGCTCGTCGACGCGTTCGGCGAGCGGGGAGAGGCGCTCGGCGCAGCCCTGAAGCGTCCGCGCGTCTCGTGGAACGTGGCCATCTACCACCGCTGGCGCGGCGGCGTGGTGCCCGAGGCCGGCGCCGAGCTCGCCGCCATGCACGGGGGATAGGCCCGAGCCGTCGTCCGTGGCGGTCCTGTTACGCTCGACCGGATGAGCCCGAACGATCCGACCGGCACGACGTCGAGGAGCCGGCCCGCACGCGCGGAGGCCTCCCGCCGACACGGCCCGCACGTGGGTCCGATTCGCATCACGCCGCTCCGCGTGACCCTGCTCATTGCCCTGGTCGGCGGGATGGCCTTCCTCGCCTACTCGACGTTCGCCCGCGACCAGCTGCAGGTCCCGATGATGGCGACCGGGTTCGCGATCTGCGGCCTCGTGTTCGCGGCCGTGGCGGTCCTGGCCGTGATGGGCGTCATACGTTCGGGTCGCGAGGGCCGCGACGGGCGAGCCGTCGTGTCGGCGCTGGTCGGCGGCCTGGTCGCCGTCGGGGCCCTGATGTTCCTCTCGGCCGCGGTGATCATGGGCATGATCTGGAGCGGAACGCGCGCGACATAGCGCGCCTCGGGGATGGTCGCGGGGCACCCCTCTGCTACACTCGCCCGGCCCCGCGAGGGTCATGGGCCCCCATCGTCTAGAGGCCTAGGACGCCACCCTTTCAAGGTGGAGATCGCCGGTTCGAATCCGGCTGGGGGTACCACCAAACCGACCCCGCCCCCCCTGCTATCCTCGATTTCGATGGAGATCATGGGCGTGACGATCCGCACGATCGTGACCGACAACGTCGCCGTTCGCTGCGACGGCTGCCGCGAGGTGATCGACGGGACGCCATGGCGCGTCAACCTGCTCGACACCGTGGCGCCCGAGGTGGCCGTCGGGTGGGCCGAGCAGACACCGATCAACCCCGGTCCGCACCAGTTCCACCCGGATGCCACATGCGTCCGCCGCTGGATGGCCGAGAAGGGGTACTTCCTGTGCCGCCGCGGGGACGTCCGCGAGATCATGCGACCGGTGGCGCTGCCGCTCGATCCACCCGCCTGGGGCCTGTGCGACGGCATCCATCGCGACGACCACGAGTTCGTCCCGGCCTGACGCCGAGACGGTCCGCGCCGGGGCGCCGGCGGACCAGTTGACGGCCGCTGTCGCGCATGCCTACACTCGCGCGCCGCGGTCACGTCGGTCGACCGAGGTTTACCCAGATTTTGGTGCCACGCCCGGGCGAGGAGTCGCCCGTGTCACGGAGGACTCGTGCCGGACGCCCGGTCGCGCCCCGAACGTCCCCCCGCGGAACGGCTCCCGCTCGGCCAGGCGAGCCGCCTGCTGGGCGTCGATCCCGACACCCTCCGGCGATGGGCCGACGAGGGCCGAGTCCCGGCCTTCACGACGCTCGGCGGCCATCGGCGATTCGAACGGCGCGCCCTGGAGCGGATCGTGGCCGCACGACGCACCGGCGCCGTCGGCGCCCTGGGTGGCGTGGGAGACACGACCGCCCGCCTGAACGCGGCCTATCGCCGGCGCTACGGCGAGCTCTCGAGCGAGGGGACGGACCTCCGCTCGATCGTTCCCGAAGCCCAGCGCGACGCGTTCCGCCAGACCGGGCGGCGCCTGGCCGATGCCCTGGTCCGGTACCTCGACGGGGCGGGCCAGTCCCGCACCGACGCCGAGGCCGAGGCCGTCGCCCTCGCCGCGCAGCTCGGCGCCCACGTCCGGCGGTACCGGATCCCGATCGAGGCCGGCGTGGGGATGTTCGTCGCCGCGCGGCGCCCGTTCCTCGCCGAGCTGCGGCTCGTCGCCCGCCGGAGCGGCGTCAGCGCCGTCGCCGTCGGCCAGCTCTACGACGCCTCGACGGGCCTGCTCGACCGGCTGCTGCTGGTGTTCGTCACCGCGCACGCGACGACGCCGGGGGACGACGCCGACTCGGCAACCGAGGCCAGGTCGTGAACGCGTTCCTGCCGGCCCTGACGTCGGTCCTGGCTGCGCTGTTTGCGGTGATGCTGCTCGACCAGTGGCGTGACCGGCGCCACGGCTTCCAGCTGGTCTGGGCGTTCGGGATGCTGTGCTATGCGATCGGGGCCGGCGCCGAGGCGATCGCCGCCGCCGATGGCTGGAACGAGGGCCTGTACCGGATGTGGTACCTCACCGGCGCCATCTGGACGGCCGGCTGGCTGGGGCTGGGGACGGCGTTCCTGCTCGGCCGGACGCGCTTCGGCTACACGTACGCGGTCCTGCTCCTGTTCGGCGCGCTGATCACGTTCGTGATCCGCAACTCGCCGAACTACGCGGGTGCCGGTGCGCTCCCGTTCCTGTACCTGTTCGCCGGGATCATCCTGTCCCTCGCCATCGGCGTCGAGACGTACTTCGTCAACCCACGCTGGACCTGGTTCGCCGGCGGCGCGATGATCGTGGTCACGGTGCTGTCGCTGGTGCTGGTCGTGCTGGCGCCGCCGCTCCCGGCGCCGGGATACTCGGTCAGTGCGACCACCGGGCAGCCGACGGGCGAGGCGATGCCTGGCTACATCCGCCTGCTGACCCCACTGCCCAACATCACCGGCGGCGGGGCGCTGCTCCTCGGGGCGTTGTTCTCGGCCTACATGTTCATGCCCAAGAAGCGCGTGCTCGCGTACTCGCTCGATCCCGGCCAGTCAGGCGACTCGTTCCTGTTCAACCTGTGCATCGCCGTGGTCGCGATCCCCGTCAACCTCGTCGCCTCGCTGCCCGGAGCCGGCCGCGAGCTCGTCGCCGGGCGGCTGCACTCGCGCGTGCCCGCGACCCTGTTGATCGCGCTCGGAGCCTTCTTCCCGACCCTCACCGATTCCCTCAACCGCGCCGGCTCGACCGACCTCTACCAGGTGGGCAAGTTCCTGGGCGTGCTGTTCCTGTTCGCCGGCTTCCTCGTGTCGGTCGAGGTGTTCCGCGAGGTGCGCATCCCGTTCACGTCCATCCGCCTCGGCACGGCGCGCCGCGAACGGGCCCGGCGCCGGGACGCCGCGATCCGCGAGGGCGAGACCGAGATCCTGCCGCGCACGCGCGGTTCGAGCGGCGAGGCGCCGTCCAGCCGCTGACGACGGGCCGGGCATCGGCTTGTTCCAGCCGCGCCGACAATCGCGGCATCGACCCTCCTGCGGCTATGCTCTCGCCGATGGACGGCCCGACGGACGGCGCCCCGGTCGAGGCGCCGGCGCGGATCAAGGTGCTGCTGGTGGATGACCACGCCGTCGTCCGCCGCGGGTTGCACGGCTTCTTCGAGCTGCTGGACGACATCGAGGTCGTGGGCGAGGCGGAGGACGGGCGCCGGGCCGTGGAGCTGGTCGGGACCCTCCAGCCCGATGTCGTGTTGATGGACCTCCTGATGCCGGTCATGGACGGGATCGCGGCCACGGCCGAGATCAAGGCCCGCTACCCGGACGTCGAGGTCGTCGCACTCACGAGCTTCATCGAGGAGGAGCGCGTCACCGCCGCCCTGGAGGCCGGGGCGACCGGCTACCTGCTGAAGGACGCGGATGCCGACGACGTCGCGGTCGCGGTGCGGCGCGCCCAGGCCGGCGAGGTCCATCTCGACCCCCAGGTCGCCCGGCTGCTCGCCAACCGGATCCGTACCCGGCGAGACGGCGCACCGGCCCACGAGCCATTGACCGAGCGCGAGCGCGAGGTCCTCGCCCTGGTCGCCAAGGGCCACTCCAACAAGGAGATCGCGGCCATCCTGGACATCACCGAGCGGACCGCACGGACCCACGTCTCGAACATCCTGGGCAAGCTCGACCTCGCCAGCCGGACGCAGGCTGCGCTGTGGGCGATCGAGCACCGCGTGGGCTGACGGTGGCACCCCTCGTCCCCGGCCCGGTGGCCGGCAGCCGGCCATGGACGGCGGTGGGCCCGGCCGATGCGCCCGCCATCGTGTTCGTCCACGGGACCCGCCTCACGCGCAACCACTGGTGGCCGCAGCTCCGGCGGCTCTCGGACCGCTACCGGTGCATCGCCATCGATCTCCCGGGTCATGGCGAGCGGTCGAGCGAGCCGTTCACGATGACCGCGGCCAGCGACGCGGTCATCGCCGCCATCGAGGCCGAGGTGCCGTCGGGCCGGGCGGTCGTCGTCGGCATGTCCCTCGGCGGTTACGTCGCGATCGACGCCGCCGAGCGGTGTCCGGAGCGGGTGGCCGGCCTCGTCCTGGCGGGCTGCTCGGCCGAGCCGGTGGGTCCCGTCGCGGCACTGTTCCGCGTGTTCGCCTGGGGCCTCGATCACGCTCCCGAAGGCCCGTTCGGCGTCGCGAACCGGGGCTACTTCCGTCTCCGCTACGGGCGCGTCGTCGCCGACCCGATCATCGCCGGCGGGTTCTGGCCGACGGGTGGCGCACAGGCGCTCCGAGTGCTGGCGCGGACGCGGTTCACCGAGCGGCTCGCCCGGCTGTGGACGCCGGTCCTCGTGGTCAATGGGGCGCTCGACCCGGTGTTCGGTCCCGGTGGCGACCCCTGGGCGGCGGCCTGCCGGCGCGGCCATCACGTGGTGCTGTCCCGGGCGATGCACCTTGCCAACCTCGACCGGCCCCGCGCCTTTTCGGACCTCGTCGCGTCGTTCGTCGCGGACCCCGCCGGCAGCCGCTGACCGACCGGCGTTCCACCGTTCGCGGCGGGCCTCGCGGGCCGGGCCGCAGGGGGCCGCCGGTATACTGCCAGCACACCCTCCCCATCCACGAGAGGTTCAATGCGCGTCCGCAAAGCTGTCTTCCCGGCGGCAGGCTGGGGTACCCGGTTCCTGCCGGCGACCAAGGCGCAGCCCAAGGAGATGCTGCCGCTGGTCGACAAGCCGGTCATCCAGTACGCGGTCGAGGAAGCGGTCGCCGCCGGCATCGAGCAGGTGATCATCGTCACCTCGTCCCAGAAGCGGGCGATCGAGGACCACTTCGACCTCAACTACGAGCTGGAGCACCTGCTCGAGGAGAAGGGGGAGATCGAGAAGCTGCGCCAAGTGCGCAACATCAGCGACCTCGCGCAGGTGGCCTACGTACGCCAGAAGGAGCAGCTCGGCCTCGGGCACGCGGTGCTGATGGCCAAGGACCTGATCGGCCACGAGCCGTTTGCGGTCATCCTGCCCGATGACGTCGTGGTCTCCGATCGGCCGTGCATCGGCCAGCTGATCCACGTCTACCAGCAGCATCACGGGTCGGTCGTCGCGGTGATGGAGGTCCCACCCGAGGACACCGCGCGCTACGGCGTCATCGGCGGCGAGCGGGTCGCGGATGACGGGGACTCGGGCCGGACCTACCGGGTGACGTCGATGGTCGAGAAGCCCGAGCCAGGGGCGGCGCCGTCGAACCTGGCGGTCATCGGCCGCTACGTGCTGACGCCCAAGATCTTCGACAAGCTCGAGCAGACGCAACGCGGGGCCGGTGGCGAGATCCAGCTGACCGACGCCATCGAGGCGCTGATGGAGGAGCAGGGGGTGTTCGGCTACGCGTTCGAGGGCCAGCGCTACGACGCCGGCACCACGATGGGCTGGCTCCAGGCGTCCGTGGAGCTGGCGCTCGCGCGCCCCGACCTCGGCGGCGAGTTCCGGGACTACCTGCGGTCGCTGGACATCTGAGCCTGGAAGGGCTCGGCGCGTAGGGTAGGATGCGCCCGGCGCCGCGGGGCGCGCGCACGGCACAGGAGACGATCACACCGTGACCGAGATCGGGAGCACCCTCGGCGGACGCTACCGGCTCCTCGAGCTGCTCGGGCAGGGGGGCATGGCGACGATCTATCGGGCGCGCGACGCGCAGCTCGAGCGGGACGTCGCCGTCAAGCTCCTGCGACCCGAGTTCGGCGAGGACCCCGACTTCCTCGCCCGGTTCCGCGACGAGGCTCGCGCGGCCGCCTCGCTCAGCCACCCCAACATCGTCCCGGTGTTCGACTTCGGAGAGGACGAGTCGGGCCCGTACATCGTCATGGAGCTGGTCGAGGGCCAGGACCTCGCCTCGATCCTGCGCGAGAACGGACCGCTCGCACCCCGGCAGGCCGCACGCGTGGCGGCCGACGTCGCGCGCGCCCTCCAGGTCGCCCACTACAAGGGGATCGTCCATCGCGACGTCAAGCCGTCGAACATCCTGATCGGCCGCGACGGCCGCGTGCACGTCGCCGACTTCGGCATCGCCCGGGCGATGAGCGAGGCCCAGGTGACCCTGCCCGGGACGACGATGGGGTCCGTCCACTACTTCAGCCCGGAGCAGGCCCGCGGCGAGCCAGCGACCGCGGCCTCCGATATCTACTCGCTGGGCATCGTGCTGTTCGAGTCGCTCACCGGGCAGCGCCCGTTCTCGGGCGACGGGGCGGCCGCCATCGCGATGGCGCGCCTGACCACGACGCCGCCGCGTCCGTCCGCGCTCCGTCCGTCGGTCCCGCCCGAGCTCGACCAGATCGTCACCCGCGCCATGGCGCTCGACCCGGCCCAGCGCTACGCCTCGGCCGCCGCGATGGCCAGCGCGCTCGAGGGGTTCCTCAGCGCCGCCGACGACAAGACCTCGGTCGCCGGGGCGGCGGTCGCGGGAGCCGCCGTCGCGGCCGCCGCGACCCAGGCTCGACCCACGCCCATCCCGTACCCGCCGAGCGCCTATGCCCGCCCGCCCGCGGCCCCTCCGTCGGTGTCGACGCAAGGCACGCCGCCGCCGCCCCCGGTGACCGGCGATGGCGACGGTGACGACGAGTCGTCCGATTCCAACATGTGGGCGTGGATCGCCGGTATCGCCGGGATCCTGATCCTGCTGCTGATCGGCTTCCTGCTGTTCCGGTTCCTGACCGGTGGGTCCGGCTCGGCGTCCCCGTCGGCGTCGCCGTCCGGCCCGAGCGTCACCGTGCCGACCTTCGTCGGCCTCGACCTCGCGGCGGCGGAGCAGCAGGCAGCGGATCTCGGTCTCACGATCGCGATCAGCGGCACGGAGGTGTCGAGCCTGGCGGAGAACCAGATCATCAGCCAGGACCCGCCTGCCGGAACCTCCGTGCCCGCCGGCACGGAGATCTCCGTGGTCACCGCACGCGGCGCGGTCGCCGTGCCCGTGCCCGACCTGCGGGCCAAGCCCGAGAGCCAGGCGGTCCAGGAGATCGTCCAGGCCGGCCTCGTGCCCGGCATCCGGACCGACGCCTTCGATCCGTCCATCCCGGCCGGCGCGATCATCGGCCAGAACCCGGGCGCGGGGATCATCGTCGCCCCGGGCACGCCCGTCGACTACGTGGTCTCGAAGGGTCCGGAGCCGACGCCCAGCCCGACGCCGTCGCCGAGCCCCAGCCCGACGCCCTCGCCGAGCCCCACCCCGCCGCCCACCGTCGCGCCGACGCCCACGCCGACCATCGCCCCGACGCCGACGCCGACACCCGGCCCGCGCAACGTCGGCCGCTACATCTGCGAGACCGAGGAGGTCGCCACCACCATGATCGACGCCGACGGCTTCACGCTGGGCACGGTCACCAGCGATCCGCCCGGCACCGATCCGATCCCCAGCGACTGGGTCGTCTCGGACCAGGCACCGAACCCGGGCCAGAACCGGGACTTCGGGACGCCGATCGACCTCGTGCTCGCGGATCCGACGACCGTTACCTGCCCCTGACCGTCCCCGGCCCGGCGACGGTCAACGATCCGGGTCACCCCACAGCGACCATCCGTTCGGTCCCGTCGCCAGCACCGGCCCTGCGGGCATGAGCTCGCCCGCGGCCGCCGGCGCGTCGCCGGGCGTGGGCGAGACGGCGGGTACCGCGCCGGGCCGGTTGAGCTCGTCGACCGGGACGAACGTCCGGGCCGGCGGGCGATCCGTCTCGAACGCGACGGCACGGCGTCCGGTGCTTTCCGGCGGGCTGTCGTCAGGCGCGAGGGGCTGCAACTGGGCGGCCGTCCAGCACGCGCGGATCTCGCTCCCGTCGAGGGCGGAATGCCGTGGGTCGAGGCCGCACAGCCCGAGGCCATTGGCGATGCCGCGACGGAAATGGAGGCACGTGGCACAGGTCGTCGTCGACTTTCGACAGACCCAGCACCGAGAGCTTTCCGCCTGCGGGGTCCCGCAGTGCGGGCAACGCCAGACCGGCATTGCGCGATCGTAGCTGCGCCGGCGCCACCTGTCGAGGCGAACGCGCGACGGATCGAACGGGTGGTCGATGCTCCGTTGCTCGACCCGGTCAGCGGACGGTCAGCACCTGGCGGTCGGTGACGTTGCCGAACTCGTCGGTGGAGACCAGGACCGTGGCGAGGCCGGCACCCGGCATCGCACCCTTCGGGATGTTGGTCGTGAACCTCGCCGTCCCGTTGCGATTCGTCTTGATCTCGCTGGACACGATCGCCTCGAGCCCCGGCACGGACACCGTGAACAGGGCGGTGGCGCCCGAGATCGGCTTGCCGTCCGGGTCGGTGACGCTGACGTTGAACGTGACCGACCTCGGCAGCCGGTTGGTCCGGAACCGGTACGCCGTCGCGGTGAGCTTGGCGGTCGTCTTGCCCGAGCCCCTGCGGATCGTGATCGTGGCGTCGTTGGGGTTGCCGGCTGGATCCGTGGTCGTGATCACGAGCGGGTTGAGGCCCGCGGCGATGGCGATCCTGGCCTCGAACAGGCCGTCCTTGTTGGCGTCGACCGTCGTCGTGGCACCGTTCTGATCGTTGCGGACCCGGACCGAGCTGCCGGCCTGCGTCTTGCCCTTGATCGTCAGCGTGTTGCGATTGGTCGAGGAGCCGTCCTTGGGGGAGATGATCGTCAGCTTGGGCTTTGAGGTATCGAGCACCCAGGTCACGACGGCCGATCGCTCGCTCTCGCCGCCGGGACCCAGGATCGAGGCCTGGAAGTCGTTGCGGCCCTTGCTGAGATCGACGCCCGGGATCAGCTGCTGGGAGGTCTTACCGATCGGCTGTTCGACCAGCAGCGTCGGCTCCCCGTCATCGACCGCGACCCACAGCCGCAGGGTGGAGGTGGCATCGCCCACGACGGCCGAGGGGACGCGGACGGTCACGTCGACCGAATCGTCGTTGGTGTAGGCCTGCTCTGGCGGCAGGATGACCGGCGCATCGCTGGTCGGGGGTGCCTCGGTCGGGGGTGCGCTGCCGACGGCCGCTCCGACCGTCTGCACCAGGCCGCCGAAGCCGCTGACGACCCCGGTGACGAACGGCCCGAATGCGCCGCTCGCGATCCACAGCACCCCGATGCCGAGGGCCACCACGCCCGCCGCGAGTGCCGCCCCGATGGGCATCGGGAGCCTGCGGCTGCGGTCGATCCGTCGATGGCGCGCCAGGCGCATCGGCGATGGCGCGGCGGAGCGCAGCTGGTGCGGCGTGGTGCGGCCGAACGACGCTGGTCGGGGGCGTACCTGCGGCGGCCGGCCCCCTCGCCGGGAATCCATCGGTGCCGATTGTCGCACGGCGGGACGATGGGCCATTGCGCAGGCCCGGCGCGCCTTCCCGACGAGGGGGTCCCGGGTGGTACGCTCAGCGCTGCGTTGCGGCACCACGCCCCGGGTGCCGGACCATGAGGAGGTCGTGGAGGCTCGAGATCGTCGGCCCATGCGCCCGTCCCCGGGGGATCGCGGATCGTGGAGCCACGGACCGATCGCCCGGGTTCAGTCCCGTGCCGGCGGAGCGCCCGAGCCGCCGCCCGCGCCGGCGGCCGAACCACCGCCCCGGCCGCTGCCGCCACCCCAGCGGAGCTACACCCGGCTGCAGCCCCTGCGCCAGCCGATGCCCGGCCAGAGCCGCCCACCGCTGCCCGGGATGTCGAGGCCGCCGCTGCCGGGCCCTCGCCAGATGCCGCCCGCGCGCACGGGCTTCGGGCTGCCGAACCTCCGGCGCAACGTGTGCCCGCACTTCTACATGACCGGGCCGCGTGGCGCCATCCCGATCCAGGCGCCGCATCTGCTCAAGGGCCTGCTCCGCCAGCCCAACAACGTCTCGCGCTGCCAGCTCCGCGGCGGCGTGCACCTCGACGAGGGCTATGTCAACGACGTGTGCCTGACGCCACGATTCAACCAGTGCGTGTTCTACGAGGACGAGCTGACGAAGTCGTGAGTGCCCGCCGCGGGGGACAGACCTCGCCCGGCGCCCCGGAGCTCACCTATGCCGAGGCGCTGGCGGCGATCGAGGCGCGTGGCCGATACGGGATGCACCTTGGGCTGGGACGCGTCAGGGCCCTCCTGCGAGCGATGGGTGACCCGCAGCTGGCGGTCCGCGGTGCGCTGGTCGCCGGCACCAACGGCAAGGGCAGCGTGATCGCCCTGGCCGGGTCCGCGCTCCGGGCCGCCGGCTATCGCGTGGGCGAGACGCCCAAGCCACATCTCGTCACCTATCGCGAACGCATCGTCGTCGACGGCCGCCCGATCGATGCCGGCACGTTCGCCCGGCTGGTTGGCGACGTCCTCCAAGCCGCCGACCGCATCTCGCCGCGGCTCGGGCCGCCGACGGAGTTCGAGCTCCTGACCGCCGTCATGTTCCGCCACTTCGCGGACGCGGGCCTGGACGTCGCGCTGGTCGAGGTGGGCCTGGGTGGACGGCTGGACGCGACGCATGCGTGGGACGGCGGCGTGGCCGTGGTCACCAACGTGGGGCTGGACCACACCGATCGGCTGGGTTCGACCGTCGCGGCGATCGCGCGCGAGAAGGCCGCGATCATCGAGCGCGGCGACCTGGCGGTGACCGGCGCCGCCGGCGACGCGCTGGCGGTGGTCCGGCGACGGAGCGCCCGGCTCGGGGTGCCGCTGGTGGCCGTGGAGCCCGCCCCGATCCTGGGCTGGGACCGCGATCACCAGCGCGTCGCGCTCCCCGGGCTGGGCCCGACGGCCGTCTCGCTCCGCGGCCGGCACCAGGCGGCCAACGTCGCGGTCGCCGACGCGGTCCTCGACGCCCTCGAATCGGCCGGCATCGGACGCGTCTCGCCCGACGCCCGCAGGGCGGGGTACGCCAGCGCCCGCTGGCCCGGACGGCTCGAGCTGATCGAGGTCGACCGGCCCGGCGGCGGGCGGCGCGAGGTGCTGCTCGATGGCGCCCACAATCCCGACGGCGCCGCGGCCCTCAGGCAGGCGCTCACGGATCTGCGGCCATACCTCGCCGGTGGCACCGCGGATCCGCCGGCGCCGCTCGTCGTGGTGTGGGCGTCGATGGCCGACAAGGACGTCGCCGGGATCGTGGCCGCCGTCTCCGCGGGGCACGCGCTGGACGGCGCGACCGTCGTGTGCACCGCGGTCGACGCCCCGCGGGCGCTGTCCGCCGCGGCGCTCGCGGACGCCTGGCGAGCCGGGCCGACGGCCACGCGCGTGGTCATCGCCCCCGATCCCGGAGCGGCGCTCGCCCTGGCCCTCGAGACCGGCGGCGGACCGGTGGTGGTCGCCGGGTCGCTGTATCTCGTCGGCGCCGTCCGGGCGCTGCTGGTCGACGATCCGGCGCTCCGCGACCCGGTGGCGGCATGAGCGTGGGTGAGGGTGCGACACCAGGCGCAACGACGATCGGGCCGGGGACCTTCCATTGGGGCACGCGGACCTACGTCATGGGCGTGCTCAACGCGACGCCCGACTCGTTCTCGGGCGACGGCCTGCTCATGACCGCCGATCCGGTCGCGGCCGCCCTCGACCAGGCACGGCGCATGATCGCGGATGGGGCCGACATGCTCGATGTGGGCGGCGCGTCGAGCCGCCCGGGCCACCAGCCCGTCGAGCCGGGCGAGGAGGCGGCGAGGGTGGTCCCCATCGTCCGGGCGATCGCCGCGGGCGTGCCGGGCATCCCCATCTCGATCGACACGACGAGCCCGTCGGTCGCCGCGGCAGCGCTCGACGCCGGCGCGCACCTCCTCAACGACGTGTGGGGCGTGGCCGCTGACCCGGCGATGCTGCGCCTGGCCGCCGAGCGCGCCGCCCCGATCGTCCTCATGCACAACCGCGGCGAGCCGCGCTACGGGAACGTCGTGACCGAGGTCCTCGCCGACCTCCAGGCAGCCATCGATCGGGCGGTCGCTGCCGGGGTCGCACCCGGGGCCCTGCTGGTCGATCCGGGGTTCGGGTTCGGCAAGACGCCCGACCACAACCTCGCGCTGCTCGCGAATCTCGCTGCGTTCCGGGCCCTCGGCCGACCCGTGCTGCTGGGGACCTCGCGCAAGTCGACGCTCGGCCGGCTGCTCGACCTGCCGCCGGATCAGCGGGTCGAGGCGACGGTCGCGACGACGGTGATGGCCGTCATGGCGCGCGTCGACATCGTGCGCGTCCACGACGTCCGCCAGAATGTGCGCGCAGCGCGCGTCGCGGACGCTGTCGCTCGAGGTTGGCGACCGGCCGGCTGGCCGGACGGAGGAGGCGGATGACGGACCGGATCGTCCTCACAGGCATGGTGTTCCAGGGCACGCACGGCGTGTATCCAGAGGAGCACAAGACGCCCCAGCGGTTCGGGGTGGACGTCGAGGTCGCGCTCAACCTCCAGCCGGCCGGCCAGAGTGACAATCTCGCCGACACCGTGGACTACGCGCGCGTGTTCGACCGCTGCCGCCGCATCGTGGAGTCGACACAGTTCAACCTGATCGAGGCGCTCGCCGAGGCGATCGCCCAGCAGATCCTCGCCGAGTTCGCGGTCGACGAGGTCGTGGTGCGGGTGCGGAAGCCCGAGGTGCAGCTGGGCGCGGTCGGGGTCGAGATCCGGCGGCGTCGCGCGGGCTAGAGGTCCTTGGGCCGGGTCCCCAGCTTGACCTTGAGCGCGATGGTGGCCCCGTCGCGCAGCACGCTGAGCGTCACCGTGTCGTTGGGCGCGAACTGCACGAGCAGGGCATCGAGGGGATGCTCCTGGTCGATGGTCGTGCCGTTGATCGAGAGGATCACGTCGCCGTCCTTGATGCCCGCCTTGTCCGCGGGGCTGTCGGGCGTGATCGCCGGGTCGGTGCCGCCGATCGTCGTGACCAGGGCGCCGGCGTCGACGGTCAGGCTGCGCTGCTGCTGCAGCTGCTTGTCGATCGGCACGAAACGTACCCCGATCCACGGGCGCGAGAGCGTCTCGCCCTGGATCGCCTGATCCATGATTGGGCGCGCGATGTCGATCGGGATGGCGAACCCGATGCCGCTCGAGTCGGTGGCCACGGCGGTGTTGATGCCCACGACCGAGCCCGCCGCGTCGACCAGCGGCCCGCCCGAGTTGCCGGGGTTGATGGCCGCGTCGGTCTGGATCAGGTTGGAGATGCGCTTCCCGTCGTCGACGGTGATCGTCCGGCCCTTGCCCGAGACGATCCCGCTGGTCACCGAGAACGAGTACATGCCCAAGGGGCTGCCGATGGCGATGACCAGCTGGCCGACCTTGAGGCCGTCCGAATGGCCGATCGGGGCCACCGGCAGGCCGGTCTGATCGATCTTGACGATCGCGAGGTCGGTGAGGGTGTCGATGCCGTAGACGCGGCCCGGGAACGATCGGCCGTCCTTGAGGTCGACCGTGAGCTTGCTGGCGTCCGCGATCACGTGGCGGTTGGTGAGGATCCAGCCGTTGGGGTCGTAGATCACGCCGGAGCCGACGCCCTGGGTCGCCTGCTGGAACGGATCGCTGCCCGAGCCCACCGTGTCGATCTTGACGACGGCGGGGCCGACCTTGGCCGCGGCGTCGATCACCGCCGACGACTCGTCGATCGTCACCGGGAGCTGGGAGCCCGTCTGCTGGCCGGTGCCGATCGTCGATGCGGGCGTCTGCTGATCGAATGCGCCAGATCGCTCGAGGACGAACACGGTCCCGCCCGAGGCGAGCACGGCCGACAGGAGCGAGACGGTGATGATGGTGCCGAGACCGGCGCCGCCGCGGCGGCCGGTCGACGTGCTCACGGCCGGCTCGACGGGGGCGGGCGGTCCCCACGACGGTGCGGCGGCGCCGGGTGTGCCCGGCGCGGCGCCGTAGGAGGCAGGCATGACCGGCGCGGCCCCGGTGCCCCGAGTGGCGGGGTCCTGCCACGGGCTGGGGACGGCCGGATCGCCGGTGGTCGCCCAGGCCCAGCGGGCATCGGGCCGCGGGTCGGGGGTTGGGACGTAACGGGGTACCTCGACGCGCTGCGTGTCGTCGAGCGGATCGGGTTGGCCGGCACCCTTCGGAGCGCCCGCCGCGGGGTCGTCGTTCATGACTGCGGGGATCTTCTCTCTGGCTGGACGCCGGCGCCGGGGTCGGGACGACCGGGGATCGTGAACAAGGGTGCCGGACCGGGATTCATCGCGGGGTCGCCGCTCGGTGAAGATTCATCCACCTTCTCCTTCACCGTGTCGCCAGACCCGGGGGCCCCGGCGCCCGGCGCCGGGGTGCCGACGACGTCGCGCGGGTCGCGCGGCAGCCTGACCACGAACCGCGACCCCTGGCCGACGCGGCTCTCGACGGCGATCGATCCGTGATGCATGTCCACGATGGACTTCACGATCGCGAGGCCGAGACCTGACCCGGTTCCGCGCGCCTCGTTCGCCCCGGACCCGCGGTAGAAGCGGTCGAAGATCAACGGCAGCTCGCGCTCCGAGATACCCACCCCGGTGTCGACGACCTCGATCTCCGCCCCGCCGTCGGACGTCTGGCGCGCCGTGACGGCGATGGAGCCGCGCTCGGTGAACTTGACCGCGTTGCCGACCAGGTTGGAGATCACCTGGCCGAGACGCGGCGGGTCGTGGCGGATCCGGAGCGGGCGTGACGGCAGGTTCGTGGTCAGCCGAATGCCCTTGCGCTCCGCCGCGGCCAGCTGCTGCTCGACCGCCGATTCGATGGTGCCCCTGACATCGTCCGGGCGCAGGTCCAGGAGCACCAGCCCGGAGTCGAGCTTGGACAGCTCGAGCAGGTTCTGGGCCAGCCAGTCGAGCCGGTCGAGCTGCACCGCGGACGAATCGAGGAACTCGGTGCGCGCCGCCGGGTCGCGCCCGGCCGGGCCCTGGAGCAGCTCGATGAACGTGCGCATCGCGGCGATCGGGGTCCGCAGCTCATGGCTGACGTCGGCCAGGAAGTCCCGGCTGTAGTCGCGGTCCCTGCGGATGATCGCGACGCTCTGCTCGAGGCGGTCGGCCATCGTGTTGAACTGCTGCGACAGGGCCTGCAGCTCCGTCGTACTCGACGAGACCTCGTCGGTCGGGACGCGCGACGACAGGTCGCCCTCGGCCAGGCGGCGCGATGCCTCCGTCAGGCGGGTGAGGGGGGTCGTGAACCGGCGGGCGAGGAAGGCGGCCACGAGCACCGCGACCATCAGGGCGATGCCGGCCATCAGGAGCAGCAGGCCCGTGACGGCCGCCAGGGTGCTCGCCCGGCTGGTGTACGGGTTCGACAGCGTGACCACCATGCCCCAGTCGCCGTTGCGGTTGGCGGTCCCGAACTCGATCCGTGCCGGGGACACCTGCGGGTCCCTCGCCTGGCCCGGTCCGGGCTCGATATCGAGGCGAGCCGCGTAGGCGAGGTCCTTGTCGGGATCGGGGACGAACGTGCCGTCGGTCTCCTGCGTCGCGGGCCCGAACTCGAGGGCCACATCGGCCTCGGCAACGTTGTCCGCGACCAGCGTAAGCAGGCCCTGGTCGAGCAGCGCGCCGACCGCCGGGTTGAGTGCCGGCTGACCGTCGACCATGCCGACCACGCCGGCCCCGCCGAGCTGCTTCTCGAGGAACTGGTCGATGATCGCCGCCGTCGCCCGTGCGCGGACCAGCAGGCTCTGCTCCTCCTGCTGCCGGAAGTAGTCGTCGATCCTGTTGATGACGACGGGGCCGACCAGCACCAGCGTCATCGCCACCACGCCGATGAACGCGATCGTGAGCCGCGTCTGGAACGAGCGGGGGACCGTTGGGCGGCGGGACGGTCGCGTGTCGAGCCAGCGGTTGTCAGGCTGGCGGCTGCCGGGCGCCCGGGGCGCCGTCGGGGCCGCGTCCGGGGGTCGGACGTCGGCCATGTCAGTGCTCGGCGAACTGGTAGCCCGCGCCGCGGACCGTGAGCACGAACTGCGGGCTCGAGGGGTCGTCTTCGATCTTGTCCCGCAGGTGGCTCACATGGACGTTGATCGTCTTCTCGTCCTGATCGAGGGCCTCGTAGTCGCGCAGCAGCTCGAGGAGCTCGCGCCGGCTGAACACTCGACCAGGCCGGCTGGCAAGGTGGCGCAGGATCTCGAACTCGGTCGCCGTGAGCGCGATCCGCCGGTTCCCGCGCTGGACCCGGCGCCGCTCGAGGTCGATGACCAGGTCTCCGTGGCGGATCACCCGCCCGCCGGACGCGTTGGCGAGGTCCCCGTACGCGCGTCGCAGCAGCGCCCTGATGCGGCTCATGAGCTCCCGTAGCGCGAACGGCTTGGTGACGTAGTCGTCGGCGCCCAGCTCGAGGCCCACGACCTTGTCGAACTCGTCGCCCCGGGCGGTGAGGAACAGCACCGGCGCCTTCGAGCCGACCGCGCGCAGACGGCGCAGGACCTCGAAGCCGTCCATCCCCGGCAGGCGCACGTCGAGGACGATCAGGTCGGGCGCCTGGTTGGTCGCGAACTCGAGGCCTTCTTCGCCGGAGCGCGCGATCGTCACCTCGTACCCCTCCTGCTGAAGGGCGTACTGGATGCCTCGCGCAACGGCGAACTCGTCTTCGACGATCAGGATGGTGGCCACGGCGCGGCGATCCTACACCGGGGACGGTCGCCCGGGCCCCATGGGCGCCAGGGCGTGTCGCTCCGTGGGAGGGCTGCCGCGCGTGTGATAGCCTCGGCGCGATGCAGCGACGGCGGGATGCCTGTCGCGCCGCGGCGCCGCCTGCGGGGACGATCCGCCACCTGCGGGTGCGAGCGCTGCCACCAGAGAGGTTCACCACGATGCCTGACCGCCCCCGCCTCGCGGCCGCCAGCCGGACCGTGACCGGCAAGGCCGTCGCCCGCCTGCGCAAGGAAGGCCTCGTGCCGGCCGTCGTCTATGGCCACGGCACCGCCAGCGAGCCCGTGTCGCTCGACGCCCACGAGTTCGAGCTCCTCCGGCGCCGTACCGGCGCGTCCACGCTGATCGACCTCACGGTCGACGAGCACAAGCCGCGACCGGTCCTGGTGTCGAACGTGCAGGTCCACCCGATCCATCGCCGTCCGCTCCACGTCGACCTGTTCGTGGTCCGGATGACCGAGGAGCTGGTCGTCGAGGTCCCGCTCGTCGGCAACGGCAGCGCGCCCGCGTCCGAGTCGGGCGGCACCCTCGTGCACCCCGTCTCGTCGGTCAGGGTCCGCGCCCTGCCGGCCAACCTGCCGGATTCGCTCCACTACGATCTCGCGTCCCTCACCAGCTACGACGTGACGATCACCGTCGCCGACATCGTCGCGCCCGAGGGCGTCACGATCGTGGCCGATCCCGCCGACGTCGTCGCGCGCGTGCTCGCGCCGCGGGTCGAGGAGGAGGTCGTGGTCGCAGCCGCCGAGGAGGGCGAGGCCGAGGAGGGCGAGGCCGCCGAGGGCGGCGAGGCCGGGACCGCGGGCGACGGGGCCGACACGGAGGGCTGATCCTCCACCGAACGGTCTGCGCGGCGGCTACGTCCGCCGCGCCGTCGCGTACACGATCGGGGCCACCAGGCGCAGCCCATCGGGCGGCAACGCCCGCAGCCGCGCCAGCACGTCCACCTCGAGCGCGTCGCGTGCTTTCGCGTCGAGCGAATCGAACGCGTCCGCGTCGTCGAAGCGGGCGATGAACGCGAGGAACGTGGTGGGCGTGAACTGGTGGACGAGCGTCCCGGCGCGTGCGGTCGCGTCGGTGAAGCCCGCGCGGCGGAGGACGGCGACGGTAGCCGCCAGCGAGGCCAGGTCATCCGTCCCGCCGCCCGGCTCTCTCGGCTCCAGGCCCGCATCGATCAGCGCATCGTCGTAGACACGATCCGCCTCGAGGGGTTCGCCGCCCTGCAGCCAGGTGACGAGGGCGAGGCGACCGGCCGGGCGCAGCACGCGGCGGATCTCGCGCAGCGCGCGGTGGCGCGACGGCACCAGCTGCAGCACGAACGCCGTCAGGGCAAGGTCGACCGACCCATCGGCGAACGGGAGCCGGTCCGCCGGTGCTCGATGGAGGCGCACCCGGTCGCGCTCGGGCTTGGACAGCGCGCGACGCGTTCGCTCAGCGACCGCCAGCATGCCCGCTGAAGCGTCGATCCCGTCCACCTCGACGCGGCGCCACCTGGCGACCGCCGCGGCCGCCAGCGCGCCTGTCCCACAGCCGACGTCGAGGAGCGCCGTCGCGCCCGCGGCGACGTCCAGCTCGACCTCATCCAGGAGCGCCAGGGTCGCGGGCCGATGGACCGGAGACCAGTGCTCCGCGTAGCCCTCCGCGATGGCGTCGTAGCGTGCCTCCTGGTCGGTCATCGCCAGCATCGTGCCACGGTGTCGTGCGCAACACATCCTCTGGACGACCCGTCTCCGGTCCGGCCGCCGAGCCGCGTGGCCTCGCCCCGGAGGTTTCGATGCCCCGACCCATCGCGCGCCGCATCCTGCTGCTCGCCGTCGCCCTCGGCATCCTCGTCGACATCGCCGTCCCCGGGCATGTCGCCGGTCTGAACGCCCCGATCGTCATCGCGGCGCTGCTCGCCGCCGCGTTCGCCATCGGCGGCCGCGCCGGCGTCGAGCGGTTCGACCGCGCCGATGCCTGGCTGCCGGTCGCGGCGCTTGGCCTGGCGTCGATGGCGGCGGTCCGGGCAGATCCGTGGCTGGTGGAGGCGGATCTCCTGGTGGCGCTGGCGCTTGCCGGGGCCACGGTCGCCGCGCTGGCCGGCGCCCGCATCACGCGGGGCGTGGTCCCAGCCGTGCTCGCCGCCGCAGGCGCCGTGCTCGCGGCCCTGGTCACGGGCGCGATCGCCGTCATCCGCCGACCGTGGCCGGACACATCCCATGCGTCATCGGCTCGCGCCCGGCTCGCCCCATGGCTGCCGGTCGTTCGCGGGCTGATGCTGGCGGCGCCGATCGTGCTCCTGTTCGGGCTGCTGTTCGCCGCGGCCGACGCAGTGTTCGCGAGTTTCGCCCGAACCGCCCTCTCGCTGCCGGTCGAACTCGATGTCACCGACGCCGCGCAACGGACCATCGTCGTGTCGCTGGTCGCCTGGGGCGCCGCCGGACTGCTGGCGCTGGCCGCTGGCGGGCTGCCCGCCCTGATCCCCGGCCCGTCATACGCCGCGTCACCTCCGACCCGGTCCCTCGGGGCCGCGAGCGCAGCGGACCTCGCCGGTGGCGGCCGGCCCGTCGCCGCGATCGAAGCCACGACCGTCCTGCTCGTCGTCGATGCGCTGTTCGGGGCCTTCGTCATCCTCCAGCTGGCGTACCTGTTCGGCGGTCGCGACACGCTCGCGGTCGCCGGCATGACGTACAGCGATTACGCCCGCCGCGGCTTCTTCGAGCTCGTCGCCGTCGCCGTGCTCGCCGGGATGCTCGTGCTGGGCCTCGATCTCGCCGTGGGCCGCCGGTCGAGAGCACAGTTGGCCGCCGCTCTGATCCTGCTTGCGCTGACGGGCCTCGTGCTCGTGTCCGCCCTGGTCCGGCTCCGGTTGTACCAGGACGCCTACGGCTGGACCGAGCTCCGCTTCGTGGTGCTGGTGGCCATCGGCTACCTCGCCGTCGGGCTCGCGATGACCGCCGTGCTGCTGGTCAGCCGGCGGACCTCGTGGACGGCGCACGTGCTCGGGATCCTGCTCGTCGCGGCGCTGGCCGGGATCAACGTGATCGGGCCGCAGGCGTTTGTCGCCGAGCGCAACCTGGAGCGGGCCATCGACCCCACGCTCGTTCCGCCCGGGGGACGCTCGGGGCTGGACGGCGCCTACCTGGCCTCGCTCGGCGACGAGGCGATCCCGGCGGTCGTCGCGTCGTTCGATCGGCTCGAGCCGTCGGACCGCGTGGCGCTGGGCGAGTTCCTGGCGAGCCGCAGCGGGCAGCTCGCGGGCGACCCGTCGCTGCAGGGCTGGCCGTCGTTCAACGCCACCCGCGAACGCGCACGGGCCGCCCTCGACGCCTGGCTCGCGTCGCGCTAGCCCTCGACGACGAAGGCGTCGACCTCGGCCTTCGACCCACCGGGCGCCTTCTGGACCTTCACGCTGACGGTGTGGCTGCCGCTCGTCGGCCACCACTTGGCCCACACGACGCGGCGAGCCTTCAGGGCCGCGGCACGCAACGGGACGGTGCCGACCTTGACCCCATCGACCGAGATGACGAGCATGCCGCGCTTCGGGCCCAACCGGCAGACGAGCGCGATCGACTGGCCGCTGAACCGGATCCTGGCCTTTGCCCCTGGGTCGCTGCTGGCCTTGGCCGCCCCTCCCCACAAGGCGCTCGAGGTCACTCGCTTCCAGGTACCGGTCCACGTGACCTTCGCGCTCGACTCCTGGTAGGCCGTCACGTGAACCGTCGGACCGAGCAGCCAGGCCCCGACGTTGCCGGCGTAGTCGACGCCGCGCGCCTGGAATTGGTGGCTATGCCCCGCCGACACTGCGCGCAGCAGGCCCGGCAGCTGGAGGGTCGTCGAGACATCCGACCACGCCCCGCCGTCGATGCGCTCCTGGACGTCGTAGCGCTGGGTGCCCACGTTGTCGGTGTTCAGCCAGGTGATCCGGTGGGACACCATGCCGCCCGAGGACACGGTGCTGTCCGGGTTGAGCGAGACCCGCATGGCCGTCTCCGTTGGCGGCGTGACATCCCAGTTGATCTGGTCGCCGGTGAGCCAGTCGGGGTCCCAGGTCTCGGTCCCGTCATCGAACCACACGAACACCCACAGGCGGGCGGGGTCGCCCTGGGTCCCGTAGGTCGTGTCGCCGAGGTCCCAGTCGACGCTGGCCACCTTGGGCATCGGCGGCGTGAACGTCAGGCCGTCGTTGGACAGGCGCATCTGCGTGGCACCCGACGCGGGCGTCGAGACGACGACCTGGAGGTCGTTCGTGGCGACGGAGCCGTCGTTGATCGCGACGTTGCCGGGGATCACCGACGCGGCCGCGCCGGCCGGGGCCGCCATGGCCCCAATCGCGATGATCGCCGCCACGGCCATGGCGAGGCGAGCGGGTCCGCGACGCATCGACGGGTCTCCCTTCGGTGACGGTGCCAGGGACCGCAAGCGTACGCACCCGGCCGACCTCGTCAAGATCCTCGGATCGGGCCGGCTACCCGGCCGCGAACCGCGGCTGGATGAACCGCCGGATCACGAACCGCCCGACGAGGCCTAGGGCCACCAGCACCAGGATCGCCGGCAGCCACACGATCCCGAACCAGATGCCCGCGCTGACCAGAGCCTGGCCGCCGGCGATCAGCGTCGCGAGGGCCCCGTCCACATCGGTGGCCGGATCCCAGCCCGCGGCCGCCTGCTGGACCTGGATGACCTCGAGGCCGAACGTCGTGACCAGCGTTCCATACGCAACCTGGTCCTCGAGCTGGGCCCGCTGGCCGTCGAGCTGTTCGATCTGGCCCCGGACGTCCGTCAGCTGTGCCTCGACCTCGAGCAGGTCGCTGACCTTGCCGGTTCCCTCGGCGATTGCCTGGAGCGACATCTCGCTGGCGCGCAGGTTCCGCAGGCGGGCCTCGAGGTCGACGATCTGGCCGCCCACCTCTGTCGCCTGGGTCTGTTCCGCGATGACCTTGGTCGCGAGGCCGCGCAGCGACTCGATCGCGTCATCCCAGCGCGTTGCCGGGATCCGGTAGGTGACGGTGGCCACCGAACGATCACCGTCGTTGGCTTCGTTCGAGCCGCCGACGTAGCCACCGGTGGCCAGGACGGCCGCCTTCGCCTTTGCAACCGAGGCCGGGAGGTCGGTGACAACGAGCTGAAGCGACCCTGTATAGACGATCTTGAGGTCGTCCCGCGGCGCCGCGGGCGCGTTGGCGGCGCCGACCTGACCCTGTGCCGCGCCCTGGCCGAGGTCGCTGCCAGCGCAGGCCCGGGCTCGCGGCGGGTGCCTGGGTGGACGAGGCGCCGATCGGGGCACCGACGGTCGAGAGGATGGTCGATCCGCTGCTGGCGCAGCCCGCCGCCCCCAGCGTGAGGGCGAGGAAGACGACGACCCGGAGCGTGTCTCCCCATCGGTTGGACGCTCGCATCCTTGCTCACCTCGTGTCGGGCTCGAACCGTGCCGGTCCGCCGCGTCGGCGCGGCCAGCAGAGCCTGCTTCGGCGATGACGCCGTGTCATTGAGTGACAACCCGCAGCCCCCGACCGGTGCCTTCCGGCGCTATGGTTCGGGCATGCGACTCCCCTTCGAACCGCCGGTCGAACCCATGCTTGCCAAGGCGAGCAGCACGCTGCCCGATGGCGACGGCTGGCAGTTCGAGCCCAAGTGGGACGGCTTCCGCGCCCTCGTCTTCCGCGACGGCGACGAGGTCTATACCCAAAGTCGCGACCTCAAGCCACTCGACCGCTACTTTCCCGAGCTCGGCGATCCCCTGCGGGCGCAGCTCCCCGAGCGCTGCGTCCTCGACGGCGAGGTCGTCATCGCGGGCGACGACGGGCTCGAGTTCGAGGCCCTCCTGCTGCGGATCCACCCCGCCGAATCGCGGGTTCGCATGTTGGCCGAAGCGTCGCCGGCGTCGTTCGTCGCCTGGGACCTGCTGGCACTGGGCGACGAGGACCTGCGATCCGTGCCCCAGGGCGAGCGGCGCGCGCGCCTCGAGGCCGTGCTGGGAGACGTCACGCCGCCCATCCACCTCACCCCCGTGACGCTCGACCGTTCGCTCGCCGCCGACTGGTTCGACCGGTTCGAGGGCGCGGGTCTCGACGGCGTGGTCGCGAAGCGGCTCGATGGGGTCTACCAGCCCGGCAAGCGGGCGATGCTCAAGATCAAGCACGAGCGCACCGCCGACTGCGTGGTCGCCGGGTTCCGCTGGCACAAGAACGGGCCCGGGACACACGTGGGGTCGCTGCTGCTCGGCCTGTTCGACGACACCGGCAAGCTGCACCACGTCGGCGTGACCTCGACGTTCACCTGGGACCGACGGGCGTCGCTCGCCGACGAGCTGGCGCCGCTGCGTGAGGGCGCGCTCGACGGTCACCCGTGGGGCGAGTGGGCGGAGTGGGCGGCGGCGGGCGCGGCCGACGCGTCTGGGCAGCGGCTGCCGGGAGCGACGTCGCGCTGGAACCGGGGCAAGGACCTGTCCTGGGAGCCGCTGCGGATCGAGCGGGTCGTCGAGGTCGCCTACGACCACCTCCAGGGCGACCGGTTCCGCCACGGGACGACGTTCCGCCGCTGGCGACCGGACAGGCAGCCGGCGGACTGTCGCTACGACCAGCTCGAGACCTCGACGCCGTACGAGCTCGCCCGGATCTTCGGCGGCGGCTAGGCGGCTCCCGGCGGGGCGGCCAAAGTCGCCTCATCGTCACCGGCCGCAATGGGGTCGGAGACGGCGCGCTCGCGACGGGCGAGGAAGATGAACGGCAGCGCCAGCGCCTGGATCCCGGCGCCGACGACGTAGGAAGCGCCGTAACCGTTGACGTCGGCGACGCGGCCGAGGACCGGCTGGACGAACACCCCGCCCAACGACCCCATCAGGTTGTCGAACGAGAGCACGGTCGCGCGTTGCTCGGACGGGATGATGCCGTTGAGGTAGGCCTGGCGCAGGGGCCCCTCGATCGCGAAGATCAGCGCCCAGGCCACGATCAGCACGAGGACCGCGACGAACTGGTTGGAGAGCCCGATGGCGGCCAGCAGGACGACCGTCGCCGTGCCCGCCACGAGCAGGGCATCCGTGCGCCGGCGGAAGAGGCGACGGACGCGGGGCACGAGCAGGCCGCCCGTGATCTGGGCCCCGGCCACGATCGCGGCCGCCAGACCCGCGATGCCGTACGCCGTCGGGTTGCCGTAGAGCTGCAGCAGGTACGGCTGGAGCGCGTAGAACGCGAAGATGCCGACGCCCGCCGTGAACGGGGCGGACAGCATCAGCCAGCGCACGGGCGGGTTGCGCAGGCCGCCATCCACCGACCCGCGGAGGACCGCCCCGACCTCGGCGCCGATGCTGGCCCCGCGCGCCGGGGTGAACCCGATGTCGCGCATGAACCGGAAGGCGATGAGGAAGGTCACGCCCAGCAGACCGGCCCGAATCACGTACGGGACCCCGAGTCCTGCGAACTGGGCGACGACACCGCCAAGGACGGAGCCGGTCAGCATCGCGGCCCCGGTGACGATCTGGGCCCGCGCGAAGACCCGCTCCAGGGTCCCCGTGTAGCCCGTCGCCTTGAGCGCGTCGACGAGCCACGCCTCGGTCGCGCCGGAGAAGAAGGTGAACCCGAGTCCGAGCAGGATCGACGAGATCGCCCAGCCGACGAGCCCGGCGCGGACCTCCCACATCACGAGGTACAGGAGCGTCGCCAGCATCAGGGTGGCGGTGCCGAGCAGGAACGAGAACCGGCGGCCACGCGTGTCCGCCACGACGCCCGTCGGGATCTCGAACAGGACCTGGCCGACGGTGAAGAAGGCGTTGACGGCGAATGCCTGGGTGTTGTCCAGCCCGGCGTCCAGCAGGAACAGGGTGTTGATGCCCCAGATGAACGATGCCGCGAGTGTCGTGAACAGGGTGAGGGTGAGATACGTCCGCTGGACGGCAATGTCGCGCTGGGCCACTCGAGCCAGTCTATGCCCGGGTATCGCCGGGTCGGGGTGACGCCTGTCACGGTGCGTTCGCGACGGCCGTGACTTCGCGCGGAAGGCCGTCGGTCCGATCCTTGGGCCATGACAACTGCAACGCTCACTCCCGCTCCAACCCCTGCCGCCGCCGCGGCCGTCGCTTTCGACGGCGTCAGCCGCCGGTTCGGGGACACGATCGCGCTCGACGACGTCGCCCTGGGGATCGCCCGTGGCGAGACCGTCGCCCTGCTCGGGCCCAACGGCGCAGGCAAGACGACCGCGATCGGGATCATGCTCGGGCTCCTCGAACCCTCTGCCGGTCAGGCACGAACCCTGGGCCTCGCCCCCGTCGATGCGGTCCGGTCGGGTCGCGTCGGCGCCATGCTCCAATCGGCGGGCCTGCCGCCGGGCGCTCGCGTAGGCGAGCTCGTCGACCTGGCCCGGGCCCTGTACCCGGCGCCGTCGCCGCGCGACGCGATCCTCGAGCGCTCCGGTCTCACCGAGCTGGTCAATCGCCGATCCGAGACGCTGTCGGGCGGCGAGGCGCAGCGCGTCCGGTTCGCCTTCGCCATCGCCGGCGACCCGGACCTGCTGTTCCTTGACGAGCCGACCGTCGCGATGGACGTCGAGAGCCGCCGGGCGTTCTGGAACGACATGCGGCGGTTCGCCGCCGAGGGGCGCACGGTGCTGTTCGCGACCCACTACCTCGACGAGGCTGACCAGGTCGCCGACCGGATCGTGGTCCTCGATCGCGGCCGGATCGTCGGCGATGGGTCGCCCACGACGCTCAAGGCCACCGTGACCGAGCGCACCGTGCGCTTCGGGTTGCCCGACGGCGACGCCTCGCGGGACGCGACGCTGGGCGCGTTGCCGGGGGTGATCGGCCTCGATCGGCACGGCGCGACGATGACCCTGTTGAGCCGCGACGCCGACGAGACCGTGCGCGGCCTGGTGGGGGCGGGGATCCCCTTCCGCCACCTCGAGGTGACAGGCGCCGATCTCGATGCCGCATTCCTTGCCCTGACCTCCGGCCAGGCCCCCGCTCGATCAACCGACGCTTCGGCGTGAGGGAGCCACCCATGATCGCAACCCGCACCGCCGCTCGAACGTTCCCGTCGCTCGCCCCATTTCTCGCCTACCTCCGGCTCGAAGTCCGGCGATCGCTTCGCAATCGCCGCTATCTCGTGTTCACGGTCGTGTTCCCCGTGATGCTGTACGTGCTGTACACCGCGATCATTCCGTCCACGTCATCGGGTCCGATCGGCGGCCTGCCGTGGGACGTCTACTTCCTGGTGTCGATGGCCGCCTACGGCGCGATGGGCGCCGCGATGAGCCAGGCCGCGCCGATCGCCTCGGAGCGGCGCCAGGGCTGGGCACGCCAGCTGCGCGTCACGCCGCTGCCGGGGATCGCGTACGTGGCCGCGAAGGTCGCTTCAGCCGTGCTCCTGACCGTGCCGGCCCTCGCGCTCGTCATGGGCGCCGGACAGGTCGTGAACAACGTCGATCTCGGGCTTCCGACCTGGATCGCCACGATCGCCGTGCTGGCCGTCGGAGCCATCCCGTTCGCCGCGCTGGGCCTGCTGCTGGGCTACCTGCTCGACGCCGAGAGCGCCCAGGGCGGGATGGTGCTGTGCTTCTTCTCGCTCGCCATCCTGGGTGGCCTGTTCGCGCCCTTGGAGGCGTTCCCTGAAGGCCTCGCTACGATTGGCCGCATGCTCCCCTCGTCCCACTTCGCGAGCCTCGGCCGGTCCGTCGTCGCCGGGCGGCTGCCCGACCCCGTCGACATCGCGGTCCTCGCCGCGTGGGCGGTCGGCCTGGGCGCCCTGGCCGCGTGGCGATACCTGGCCGACGAGCGGTCGGGCCGGGCCTGATCGCCCGTGCCCGGTTCTGAACGCATGGACGAGCAGCCGATGCTGACCGTGTCCGGACCGGGCGGCGGTCGGCAACGGCTGCGGGTGCCGTTCGTTGCGGCGACGCTGTTCTTCACGGTCGTTCCGTTCATCTCGCTGCTCACTGACCCGCCGCAGCCCGCCGCGATGGCGTTGCTCGTGACCGGCTGGGCGGTCTTCGGCGTAGTCATCGTCGCGTTGTTCCGAGGCGGGCCGTTCTCGCGACCGTTTGCGACCCCACTGGCCGTCCTTGCCGTGGCGGCGATGATCGCGGTCGCGGTCATCGCGCAGGTCGCCTTCGGGGCCGCACAGGGCTCGGCGCTCTACTTCTACGCGGGCGTGACCGCCGTGCGCCTCGGGGACGAGCGCCTCGCAATCGGGGGGATCGCGGCCGCCGCGATCGCCGCGACGCTCGCCATCGGGCTCGAGTCGGGCGACTGGAGCGACGGCCTGGTGGTCGGGGTGACCGTGGCCACCATCTCCCTGACGATGTTCTCGCTCGCGCGCCTGGGGCGCGTGAACCGCCAGCTGCAGGCCGCACGTCGGGACCTCGCCGACATGGCCGTGGCCGAGGAGCGGACCCGGATCGCCCGCGACCTCCACGACACCCTGGGCCACAGCCTGTCGCTGATCGCGCTCAAGAGCGAGCTGGCGCGGCGCGTGCTCCACGAGGACCCGGAGCGTGCCGCGGCCGAGATCGGGGACGTGGAGCGCGTGGCCCGCGAGGCGCTGGCATCCGTCCGCGAGACCGTCAGCGGCTATCGCCAGCCGACGCTCGCGATGGAGCTGGCCGGCGCACGGGCCGCGCTCGCGGCCGCCGGGATCGAGGGCGAGGTGGAACCGGCGCCCGAGGACCTGCCGCGAGACGTGGACGCCGTGCTGGGCTGGGCCGTGCGCGAGGGTGTCACCAACGTGCTCCGCCACAGCGATGCGGCGTGGGCGCGGATCCGGGTCATCGTCGACAGCGAGCTGCGCGCGGTCGAGGTCGAGGACGACGGCCACCCGCCTGGCCCGTCCGACGCCCACGGGTCCGCGGGTGGGTCACCCGGGATGGGGCTGGTCGGCCTCCGCGAGCGTGCCGGCGCCCTCGGCGGAAGCCTCGAGGCCGGACCCCGGGCGGACGGCGGCTTCCGGCTCCGTGTCGCCATCCCGGTCGCGTCCGCCGCGGGGCTCGCATCGTGACCAAAATCCTGCTCGCCGAGGACCAGGCGATGGTCCGTGGCGCGCTCGCGGCGTTGCTCGCCCTGGAGCCCGACCTCGAGATCGTCGCCCAGGTCGGTCGCGGCGACGAGGTCGTCCCCCACGCCCTCGAGGCGCGACCGGATGTCGCGCTGCTGGACATCGAGATGCCCGGGCTCGACGGCCTGGCCGCCGCGGCCCAGCTGCGGACCGCCCTGCCGGCCTGCCGCGTCGTGATCCTGACCACCTTCGGACGGCCCGGGTACCTGCGGCGGGCGATGGAGGCGGGCGCGACGGGGTTCCTGCTCAAGGACGCGCCGGCCGCCGAGCTCGCCGACGCGATCCGCCGGGTGGCGCGCGGCGAGCGGGTCGTCGATCCCGCCCTGGCCCTGTCGGCGCTCAGCGAGGGCGCCAACCCCCTGTCTGAGCGCGAGCGCGAGGCGCTGGCCCTGTCGGCGACGAACGGGACGGTCGCCGACATCGCGGCCGTGCTCGGCCTGTCCGAGGGCACCGTCCGCAACCACCTGTCGGCGGCGATCCAGAAGGTCGGTGCCCGCAACCGCGCGGAGGCAGCACGGATGGCGGCCGACAAGGGCTGGCTCGCGCCCGAGACCGAGGGCTAGCCCGATCGGTCGCTGCGGACCGGGCTACTCCGCCGGGTCCGGATCCGGCGCCGGTTTCTTGCGCGGGGCGCGCTCCAGCTGGCCGGCCTGATCCGGCCACTCGTACCCCTCCCAGGGGTTGTAGTCCGGGTCCAGCGGCTCCTGCGCCGGTCGCTTCCCCTCCGGGACGTGGATGAGGTTCACCCGCAGGCGATACCAGACGTAGGCGCGGCCGCGCATCCCGTCGGTCAGGATGTCGGCGGGCTCGAGGTGCTCCACGACCTCGGGGTGGCGCGCCTTCCAGCGCTCGAGGCCTTCGTTGACCTCGGCCTTGGTCGCGGCTCGCGCAATCTCGATGACCGGGATGCTCGACTTGCGCCGCCCGGTCGGCGTTGGCCGCGTGCCCTCCCACTCGGTCGGCAGACCCGCGTTGCGATCCCCGGCTGCGACCGCGGCCGCCCGTTCGGCGGCCACCTCCGGCGGCGGTCCGCCGTCCTTGCCGCGGCCCTCGTAGGCGTCGTCGGACTTGCGCTTCTTCGACGGCTGGACGCGCGGCGGCTCGCCCTCCTGCTTCGCGTAGTTGGGCGGCCAAGGGGCGTCGCCGACGCCCTCGGCCTCGTCGCGGGCGCTCACCTCCAGGAGCCCGTCCAACGACCCGACGGCGTCGTCGAATTCCGGCCCCGGCATCGCCCCGCGAGGCGAACAGCGCGGGGACCGTTGCCAGCGTGAAGTCCTCCGCCACCACGTCGGCCACCTCGTCCCAGCGCAGCGGGAACGAGACTCGCGCGTCGGGGAGCGGCCGGACGGAGTAGGCGGAGGCGACCGTCCGGTCCTTGGCGTTCTGGTTGTAGTCGAGGAACACCCCGTGCCGCTCCTCCTTCCACCACTTCGAGGTCGCGATCGAGGGTGCCCGGCGCTCCACGTCGCGGGCCAGGGCGAGCGCCGCCCGGCGGACCTGGGTGTACGTCCAGCGCGGCTCGATCCGCACGTTGACGTGGATGCCGCGCGAGCCCGACGTCTTGGGCCAGCCCACCAACCCGACCGCATCGAGCGCCTCGTGGACCACGAGCGCGACCTCACGAACCTGCGACCAGGGCACGCCCGGCACCGGGTCGAGGTCGACCCGCAGCTCGTCGGGGTGCTCCATGTCCTCGGCGCGCACCGGATGCGGGTTGAGGTCGATGCAGCCGAGGTTGGCGACCCACGCGAGACCCGCGGCCTCGTCGACGACGATCTCGTCCGCGGTCCGCCCGGACGGGAACGTCAGGGTGGCCACGCGCATCCACTCGGGACGGTTGTCGGGGGCGCGCTTCTGGAAGAACGGCTCCTTGTCGATCCCGTCGACGAAGCGCTTGAGGGCCATCGGCCGGCCCCGGACCCCGGCCAGCGCCCCGTCGGCGACGGCCAGGAAATAGCGCACGAGGTCGAGCTTGGTATAGCCGGGGACCGGGAAGTAGACCTTGTCCGGGTTCGAGACCGTGACCTCGCGGCCGCCGATCTCGAGGACCTCCTTGCGGGTCGTCATGCTCGAATGCTCGCACGGGGCGTCGCCGTGATCCAGTCGCTTCGACGCGGCGCGCCGCGCCTGTCGGGGCTTGCCCGCGGCGGTCCACCCTGCCATCGTGGCCAGACCACCCCGCGGACCGTGTGCCTGCTTCATCGGCCAGCCGCAGCCAGCGTGCCTCGTCGTCGTGGACCTCTCGCGCTGCACCCACTAGCGCCGGCGTTGCACTCGACCAAACCCGCGAGATCGCCCGACAGCTGTCGATCTGCGGGGGCCCAGATCGTCGCTAGGATGCACGGTTTGGATACCCCAGCCACCCACGATGAGGAGACGCCCATGCGCTACCTGCTGCTGATCTACCTCGAGCCGGCCTACCTCGCGCCGGGGGACGAGGTGGCGCGGGCGATGAACGAGGAATACCGCGGCTACAGCAGCTGGCTCCAGGAGGGCGGCATGCTGCTCGGCGGCGAGGCGCTGCAGGGCGTCGCCAACGCCACGTCCGTGGCCGTGCGTGACGGACGGCGGATCGTCACCGACGGCCCGTTCGCCGAGACCAAGGAGCATCTCGCGGGCTACTACCTGATCGAGGCCGCCGACCTCGACGCGGCGATCGACGCGGCAGCCAGGATCCCCGGGGCACGCGTCGGGACCGTCGAGGTCCGGCCGATCCAGGAGCTGGTCTGAGCGGCGACGCCAGCGGGGCCGGCGCCCGCGACGCCGTTGCCATCGCTTTCCGCCAGGATCACGGCCGCGCCCTCGCGACCCTGATCCGGGTGCTTGGAGACTTCGACCTCGCCGAGGAGGCGGTCGCCGATGCGTACCTGGTGGCGCTCGAGCGCTGGCCGCTCGATGGGATCCCCAACAACCCGGGGGCATGGATCACGACGACTGCCCGCAACCGCGCCATCGATCGGGTCCGGCGGGCGCGGCGCTTCGCGGACAAGGCCGAGACGCTGGCCCGCGATGCCGAGTTCGACGCGGACCGAGCGGCCGCGGCGATGCTCATGGCGGCGGAGGACGAGATGCATCCGATCCCCGACGACCAGCTGCGACTGATCTTCACGTGCTGCCACCCGGCGCTGGCGCCGGAGTCGGCGGTGGCCCTGACCCTGCGGACGCTGGGCGGCCTGACCACGCCCGAGATCGCCCGGGCGTTCCTGGTCCCCGAGCCGACACTGGCCCAGCGCCTGGTCCGGGCGAAGAACAAGATCCGCGACGCCGGCATCCGCTACGAGGTCCCGACGGGCGACCGGCTCGCGGACCGGCTGGACGCCGTGCTGCGGGTGCTGTACCTGGTGTTCAACGAGGGCTACGACGCGACCGCCGGCGAGGCGCTCATCCGGCGGGAGCTGTGTGCCGAGGCGATCCGGCTGGGCCGGGTCGTCGCGGACCTCCTCCCCGACGAGCCCGAGGCGCTCGGCCTGCTGGCACTGATGCTGCTCACCGACGCCCGGCGACCGGCGCGCGTCGGCCCCGATGGCGAGCTGGTGCGGCTCGAGGACCAGGACCGGAGCCTGTGGGACGCGGCGCGAATCGCGGAAGGCGGCGCGCTGGTCGAGCGGGCCCTGCGGCTACGCCGGGTCGGTCCCTATCAGCTGCAGGCGGCGATCGCGGCGGTCCACGACGAGGCGCCGAGCACCGAAGCCACGGACTGGGCGCAGATCCTCGGGCTGTACGAGGTCCTGGTCAGGGTCGCGCCATCGCCGGTCGTCGCGCTCAACCGCGCCGTGGCGCTCGCCCAGGTCGCCGGGTTCGAGGCCGGGCTCGCGGCCGTCGACGCCCTGGCTGTTGAGCCCGCGATGTCCGACTACCTGTTCTTCCACGCCGCGCGCGCCGACTTCCTGCGTCGGCTTGGGCGCTGGGAGGAGGCGATCGAAGCGTATTCACGCGCGCTCGAGCTCACCACCAACCGGCCGGAGCGGGCCTTCCTCGAGCGCCGACGGGACGAGATGCGGCGCCGCGCGATGGCGGGCTAGCTCGAGGTCGGGACCTCGCTCATGAGGCCGATGTTGTTGCCGTCGGGGTCCTTCGTGAAGCACAGCCAGAGGGTGTAGGCGGGATCACGGTGGGCGATGCTCGGACGCTCGTTGAAGGTGACACCCCGGGCCTCGAGCGCGGCGACCGCGGCCTCGATGTCGGCCACCCTGAAGTACAGCGTGGCCTGGCCGCGGACGTCGGCCGACTCGGGCTCCGCGAGATACAGGCGAACGCCGCCGGCGTCGAAGAAGGCCATGTGGGGAAACGCGAACAGGAAGGGCAGGCCGAGGGCGTCGCGATAGAACGCGGTCGCCGCCTCGGCATCCCGGACGGGAACGAGGATCTGGCCGATGGTGGACAGGCCGAATGGTGTCTCGGTCATCGGGGCGGCTCCTGGGGCTCGAGGGATTCGAGGGCGTCGAGCGCTCGCTCGAGCGCCTTCAGCTGCTTGGGTCGCAAGGTCCCCACCTCGCCCGCTAGGCGCGCGATCCTGCGGGCTCGGCCACGCTCCATCAGGCGCCGGCCATCCTCGGTCACCGCGAGCATGACCTGACGGCGATCGGCCTCGACGGGGGTGCGGGTGACGATGCGGTCCCGAACGAGCGCGTCCACGATCCGGGTCATCGTCGGGGTGGCGACGCCCTCGCGGCGTGCCAGCGCGCTGACCGTCTGGGGTCCGCCATGGACGAGGACGGACAGGGCCGACAGCCGGGCGCCGGTCACGCCATCGGCGCCGTCGTCGCGCGAGATCCGGCGCAGCAGATGGATGGCCGCCGAGTTCAGGCGGTTGGCGATATCGACGGGCCGGTCCGGCCTCAGGCCATCCGGGGGCGGGCGTTTCGGCACGTGGGCATCTCGGTAGGCTGGCTAATCGGTAGTAATGCTAAGGATATGGACTTCGAGTTCATCGTGTGCCCCGGCCAAGGGCCTCACTCGCGCCCAGGGCCTGACTAGCGCCCGGTCTCACCCGCGCCCCGGCCTCGATCGCGCCCGGCCTCGCCCGCGCGCGCTCGCCCGCGCCCCCTCGCCAGCGCGCGCTCGGTCGCGCGCGCTCGGTCGCGCCACTGCGGGTGGCACTACGGTGCGCATCGTGTCGAGTTGGCGCGGCACGTGGCCCGAATCGCCGAGAATGCGCTCGAGCGGCTCGATTCGGGGCAGCGCGGTGGCAGGATCGCGCGACATGCATCCCAGTGCCACGCCGAGTGGCAGCCGGGCGGGACCGCCGAGTGGCAGCCGGGCACGACCGCCGAGTGGCAAGCCGGGCGGGACCGCCGGGCACGCGCCGGGCACGACCGCCGAGTGGCAGCCGGGCGGGACCGCTGAGTGGCAGCCGGGCACGACCGCCTGGCACGACCGCCGGGCACCCCCGCCGGGCACGACCGCCGGGGACGCCGGACCCTCAGCCGAGGCTCACCCCGAGCACACCCAACAGCGCAACCCCGAGCAGCGCCGCGTTGAGTGCCACGACGACCGCCACCGCCCCCCACGACAGCACGTTGCCGGTGCGCCCGTTTGCGTGACGGCCCATCAGGCGTCGGTCGTTGACGAGCAGGACGATGAACACGAGCACGATCGGCAGCAGCAGGCCCTGCAGGTTCTGGCTGCCGACGATGACCCCGACGAGGTCCCCCTCGGGCACCAGCAGCACCGCGATCGCGCCCAGCGCGAGCACGAACGTGTAAATCCCGAAGAAGATCGGTGCGTCACTGAAGCGCTTGCCGACGCCGCTCTCCCAGCCGAACGCCTCGCAGATCACGAACGCAGTCGAGAGCGGCATGATCGTTGCGGCCAGGGCGGACGCCCCGAACAGGCCGATTCCGAACAGCGCCTCCGCGAAGCGTCCGGCCACCGGTTCCAGGGCCCGGGCCGCGTCGGCCGCCGACGTGATCGCGCCGCTCGCCGTGCCCACGGCGGCCGCCATCGCCACCACGATGAAGATCGCGATGACGTTGGTCCAGACCGAGCCCGCGACGGCGTCCGCCCGCTCGAGGGTCAGCTCCTCCTCGCCGATGCCCTTCTCGGCCACGGCCGACTGCAGGTAGAACTGCATGTACGGCGTGATCGTGGTGCCGACGACGGCGACCAGCAGCAGCAGCGACTGCGGGGTGAGCGCGGAGACATCGGGCGTGACCATCGCGTGGAACACGGGCTGCCAGTCCTCGGTGGACAGCACGGCCGCGATCGGATAGGCGAGGAACACGACCATGACCAGCAGGAACACCCGCTCGACGATCCGGTAGCTCGCGAACAGGACGAGACCCCAGATCGCGACCGCGACGGCGGGCACGGTCAGCCACTTGGGAATGCCGAAGATGTCGAGCGAGGCCGCGACGCCACCGAAGTTGGCGATCGTGTTGGCGACGTTGGCGACGAGCAGGACGAGCATCGCGAACAACGTCCAGCGGACGCCGAACCGCTCCCGGATCAGGTCCGACAGTCCCTGGCCCGTGACGACCCCGAGCCGCGCGACCATCTCCTGGACGATGGCCAGGATCACGATCGTGACCGGGAAGATCCACAGCAGGCTGAGGCCCGTCTGGGCACCCATCACCGAGTAGGTGGTGATGCCGCCCGCGTCGTTGCCGGCGACGCCCGCGATGAGACCGGGGCCCATCACCGCCAGGAACGCGAGCAGGCCGCGACGGCGGAAGCGGCCACGCAGCCGGGGCACGGGGACATGCGGCAGGCGCGCGGCGATCCCGCGCGGGGCCGCGACCACGGCGTCACGGAGGCCGCGGCCGAAGGTCACCGGGCCGCCCCCTCGTCCCGGGCGTACACGCGCGGCTGCCGGCGACGCCACGAGGACGGGGCGACCGTGTCGATGGCGTCGTCGACGGTCACGATCCCGACCAGCCGGCCCTCGTCGTCGACCACCGGCACGGCGAGCAGGTTGTAGTGCGCGATCGTCTCGGCGACCGACTCCGCCGGTTCGAGCGCCGGGACCGCGACCGGCTCGTCGATCATCACCTCGGCGATCCGGGTCTCGGGACGGGCCACGATGAGGTCGCGCAACGACAGGACGCCCACGAGGCGGCCGTCGTCGTCGACCACGTAGACGTAGTAGATCGTCTCCGCGTCCGGTTCGAGCTCCCGGAGCCGGTCGATCGTCTCCGCCGCGGTGAGCGTCGCGGGCACGGCGACGAACTCGGTGGTCATCATGCCGCCCGCGGAATCCTCGGGGAACGCGAGGAGGTCGCGGACCTCCTCGGCCTCGTCCCGCTCCATCAGGGCGAGGATCTCGTCGCGACTGCGGTCGGACAGGTCGGCCACCAGATCCGCGGCGTCGTCGGGGCTCATCTCCTCCAGGATGTCGGCCGCGCGCGACGGCTCGAGATCCTCGAGCACCTCGACCTGGGTGTCCGGCTCCATCTCCTCGACCACGTCCGCGAGGGCCTCGTCGTCGAGCGAGGCCAGGACGCCGAGTCGGTCGCGGGGCGTCAGCTGGTCGATGATGTCGGCGAGGTCGGCCGGGTGGAGCTCCGCGAGGCGCGCATGCGGGACACGCAGGCGGATGCTCGCGATCGTGCTGTCGAGCGGGTCGACGTCCTCCCAGTCGATGTATCGCTCGGGGACGGTCGTTCGGAAGCCGCGGGCGATGGTGCGAAACGGGCCTTCCATGCCCAGCCGGCGCACCAGCCCCGACGCCCCGACGTCCACGGCGACGACGCGCAGCCGGCCCTCGATCTCGTCCAGGCGCACGTCGTTGACCCGGATCACCTTGCGGCCCTCGATGTCGACGATTTGCTTGTCGAGGAGGTCGGCGCGCAGCAGGATCTCGTTGGGCCGTTGGCTGAACTTGGTGATGTCGATGGTGTGGACGCGCAGGCGCGCGCCATCGTCGCCCAGCGTGTCGACGCCGGTCCAGGGCAGGAAGATCTGACGCTGGTCGGTGCGGGCGACGAGGCCGGTGACGGGCGGATAGCGATCGCCGATGGCGACGATGAGGTCGGCGATCGTGCCGATCGGCTCGCCCGACGGGTCGCGAACCGGCAGGCCGATGCACTGGCTCAGGAAGCGCATGGTGGCCACCTACGGGGGCGGGTCCGTCCGCCCTCGGTGACCGGGCGCGGCGCACGGCGCCGGCCCACAGCCGTCAGGGGGCGGGGCGGACCAGGTTGGTGCCGGCTGGGGCGCCGGCGGGACTAGGTCCGGTCTCCACGGGGGAGCGTTCCTCGTGCGGCGTTGGACGCCCTCGATCCGCGCTGGGATCGCAGGGACGGGGTGAGCGTAGACCTCGCGGCGACACACGGTCAAACGGGCCGTGCGGCGGATCGGGCGCGTACCATCGGGCCATGCCACACCTGCGGGTCGCGCTGGTCCAGGTCGAGGCGCGGGGCGACGTCGACGACAACATCGCCCGGGCCGCGGCGCTCGCCGACCAGGCGGCCGTCGACGCCGACCTGGTGGTGCTGCCCGAGTACGTGCAGTACCGCGGCGCGCCCGAGGGCTACCGCGCATCGGCTCGTCCGGTGCCCGGCCCAACGACCGCACCATTCGAGGCGATCGCGCTTGATCGCGGCTGCTGGATCCTGGCCGGCAGCCACGCCGAGTCCTCGGGCGACCCGGCCCGGCCGTTCAACACGAGCGTGCTGATCGACCCCGGGGGCATGGTCGCCGCCACCTACCGCAAGCTGCACCTGTTCGACGTGTCCGTGGACGACGGGCCGGCCGACGTCGAATCGGCGCGCGTCACGCCGGGCGACCGGGCCGTGGTCGCCGATGTCGAGGGCATCGGCCTCGGGCTGTCGATCTGCTACGACCTGCGCTTCCCGGAGCTGTACCGGGCCCTCGCCCTCGCCGGTGCTTCGGTGCTGGCCGTTCCGGCGGTGTTCACCGAGCGGACCGGACGAGACCACTGGGAGGTGCTGCTCCGGGCGCGCGCGATTGAGAACGGGGCCTGGGTGCTCGCCGCCGCGGGGTGCGGCGCCGGCGGCCCTGGAGCCATCCCTGCGTGGGGTCATTCGATGGTCGTCGATCCGTGGGGAAGGGTCGTGGCGCAGGCGGGCACGGCCGAGGAGATCCTGCGCGCGACGCTCGACATCGACGCCGCGGCCGCCGCCCGACGCCAGATCCCCGTGTTGGCGAACCGGCGCCCCGAGGCGCTGCCGCCCGTACGCGCGGTCGACGTGCTGGCCGGTGAAGTCGCAGCGAAGTCGGGGTTTGGTCCGGGGTGAGCGACGGCCGTCAGAGTGCGGCCATGAACGAACGAGATCGGCGTCGAGCCAAGCGCCGGCGCAAGGCCGGCAAGGACTATCGGACGGTCGACCTGGGCAACGGGATCGAGTCCGCGGATGCGGACGCGGTGCTGCGCGCAATCGGGAGCCTGCCACCCGACCTCGACTGGGTCGCGATGAAGCCCAACGTCATCCCGGTCCTGCCGCGGCGCCGTCCGATGCCGTTCGAGTCTGGCGAGCCGTTTCGCGTGACCCTGCCGCCCGGCATCCCCACGGGCTTCGGGGTGGACATCGGGCCGGCCTTCCTGATGGTGGCGACCTCGCTGGTCACGACCTGGTCAGTGGACGCCGCCGATATCGTGGCGACCGGACTGGACAACCTGCGACGCCGCATGCGGTCCGTGCGACCGCGGGACATCCACCGTGACGTCTTCGGCGGCGTCCCGGTCCGGATCCTGCAGTCGGGCGTGGGCTGCGCGTCGGCCCTGGTCCTCGTCCCCGACGAGCTCGAGCGCATCTTCGGCTCGCACCGGCAGTGCCTGATCGCGCCGATGCGGGACCTGGTGATCTCGCTCCCGATCGAGGCGGACCGCGACCTCGTGAGCTGGCTCAACGAGGAGTTCGCGACGATGGATCCCAACGGCCTCGCGCTCGACGCGTTCGCGTTCGAGGACGGGACCCTGCGCTACGAGACGCTGGTCACCGGGCGCCCGAGGGCCTGACGCTGCGTCGCGCGAGCTCAATCGTGGACGGTCACGTCCTCCGACTCGCTCGCGGTCGCGCCGCTGATGGCGACCGCGGTCAGGGTCACCGTGTAGCTGCCTGGCGACGTATAGGTGTGATCCGGATTGCGGGCGGTCGATGTGTCGCCATCGCCGAAGTCCCACGTCCAGGAATCGGCGCCCTTGGTCCGGTTCGAGAACGAGACCGCCAGCCCGCTGACATGGAAGCTGAACGAGACCCTCGGCGCCTGCGTCGGGTCGGGCGTCGGCGTAGGGTCGGGCGTCGGTTTGGGGGTCGGCTTGGGCGTCGGTCTTGGCGTCGGATCTGGCGTCGGTTCGTCCGTCGGCCTGAGGGTCGGCCTGGGTGTCGGCTCCTGGGTCGGCCGGTCGGTCGGGTCGGAACCCGTCGTGCCGCCCCTGGCCGTCCTGCCGGGCCCGAGGCGCTGGGTAGGGCCGTCAGTCGGGGTGCCGGTGGCGTCAGCCGTCGCTGGAGGGCCAAGCGTTGGGCGTACGTCCGGGGTCGACTCGGCTAGCACCGGCTCGCTCTCGGAGCCACCGGGAGGGATGAGGGCCGCGGCATCGTCGCTGGCACCGGGCCCTGCCGGACCGGGCGTGCCGGCGGCATCGAGGACCTCGCCGCGCGGGATGGTCGAGGTCTCGGCGACGCCGAGCACGATGCCGACTGCGAACAGGCTCGCCACGAACGCCGTCGCGAACGCCAATCGTCGCCGTCGGCGGCCCGGCAAGGCTGGTGTTGGCATCGGCAGGCTGGGCTGGTCGCCGAGCGGGCGCCCGCCGCGCGCCTCGAGGGCTGGAGAGAGGCTCGACGGGCGCCGGCCGACGACGGGCGGCGGCGCCCCGGCGAGGCGTCGTGCGAGGTACGACTGCCCGGCGACGGGCACCCCGCCAGACCATCCCGCCGCGGTCGCGGTGCGGGCCGGTGGGATCGTCGGGGCGGGCGGCTCCGCCGCGTTCGACTGCGATGTGGTCGCCAGCCCGGCGAGGGCCTTGCGCGCCAGGCGCCGTTCTCGCCAGGTTCGGAACCGTCGCCCGAACAGCCCGCCGCCCATCGTCGCGAGGACGACAGCGACGAGCAGGATCGCCACGGTCAAGAGATTCGGCTCGAGTGGCATGACCCTCGGGTCGGCTGCAGCGTCCCCCCGCCGCGCATGCTAGCAAATGGAACCAACCCGTACAGAACAGGCGTGCGGATCCAGGACTCAGAAACCTCGCCCGATCACGTTCGGCAAAGGTACCGACAGCTGTTCATCGCGCAGCTACGGCGAGGACGCTACGCCGTCGCTCCAGCCGCCTCCATCAGCGCCGGCGCCGGGGCGAACCGCTCGCCGACGGCCGCCTGGAGGCCGAGCAGCTCGTCGCGCACCCGCGCCAGGCCGTAGGCGGCCGCCCATTCGATGGGGCCCTGCGGGTGCGCCGCACCGAGCCGCAGGGCGACGTCGATCTGATCGGCCGTCGCCACGCCGTCGCCGAGCGCGAAGAACGCCTCGTTGGCGAGGGCGAGCCGGACCCGCGCGGCGAGGGCGGCGGGTTCCAGCGGCACGTGCTTGCCGCCACGCCGGCCGAACCCCGGGCCTGGGCGGACGCGATGGCCCGAGGCGTCGTACTCGTAGAAGCCGACGCCACGCTTGCGTCCCAGCCTGCGGGCGCCGACGAGGCGTGCCTGAAGCGCCGAGGGCGCGAGCCTGGCGGGCGACCCGAGACCGGCGTACACGGCGCCCGAGGTCGCGAGATTGACGTCGAGCCCGATCAGGTCGATGTGCTCGAACGGCCCCTGCGGGAAGCCTTCGGCGCGCATGGCGGCGTCGACCTCCTCGATCGTCGCGATCCCCGCCTCCAGGAGCCGCAGGGGCTCGAGCGTGAATGGCCGATTGATGCGGTTGACGACGAAGCCGGGCGAGTCCGCACACCGGATCGCTGTCTTGCCCCAGCGCTCGACGAGCGCCTCGGCACGCGTTGCGGTCGCCGGATCGGTCTCGGGCCCGACGACAACCTCCACGAGCGGCATCAAGGGCGCTGGGTTGAAGAAATGGAGGCCGACGATGCGCGAACGCCGGGACGCGTCGGCGGCGATCGATGCCACCGGCAACGCGCTGGTGTTGGTCGCGAGGATCGTGTCCGCGGCCGCGCGGGCGTCGAGCGTGGCGAACACGACGCGTTTGAGGGCGAGGTCCTCGACCGCCGCCTCGATCACGAGAAAGGCGCCGTCCGGGACCTCCTCGAGCGCGCCGACCCGTTGGAGCCGCCCGATCCGCTCCGCGACCCACGCGTCGACGCCGCCGTCGACCAGGTCGAGCTTCGCCGCCCGACGACGCAGGCCGTCCTCGATCCGGCCCCGGGCCTGCTCGACGGCCCCGGGCGCGACGTCGAACAAGGCGACCTCGTCACCGGCCTCGAGCGCCACCTGGGCGATCCCGGCCCCCATCGTGCCCGCACCGACGACGCCCACCCGTCCGGAAGCGGTCGATGACGAGGCACACATGCTCAGACCGGCTTGAACTGCTCGAACGGCTGGCGACAGTCGGTGCAGTAACGGATGGCACGGCAGGCTGTCGGCCCGAACGCGTTCTCGAGGACGGTACGGCGCGACCCGCACCAGGGACAGGGGACCGGGACGTCGAGGGCCACGAGCAGGGACCCCCCGGCGGCGCCGGGGGGCGCGAACCCGCTGGCGGTGAGCGCGCGGCGGCCCTCGGGCGTGATCCGCTCGGACGTCCAAGGCGGGTCGAAGACGACGGCGACCTCGATGGCCAGGGCCGGGGCGAGGGCGGTCAGCCGCGCCTCGATCGCGTCGCGCATCGGTTCGAGCGCCGGGCAGCCCACGAACGTCGGCAGGATCTCCACCCGCAGGCGGTCGGGCCCGACGTCGATGCCGCCGATCACGCCGAGATCGACCACGGAGATCACTGGAATCTCCGGGTCGGGCACGTCACGCAGCGCGTCGAAGACCGCCGTCTCGTCGAGGCGCCAGGCGATCGCGCTCACCAGGTCGCCGCCGGGTCGATGCGGCGCACGGAGGTGAGCTCGCCGTGGAGCCAGCGGAAGGCGTCGGAGTGGCCGCTGCGGGCCGTCGCCGCCTCGCCGGGCAGCGCGGGCATCGGCAGGCCGAGCCGGTCGAACACAGGCCCGATCTCCGCCCGCCAGCGCCCGTCGAGCTCTGCCGGCGACGCGTCCAGGATCCCGGCCATCACGAGCGATAGGTCGTTCGGCAGCGGCGAGAGCACCGTCCAGGCATCCGCATGGAGACGCTCCAGCGCGCCGGCCAGTCGCCCTCGCGAGACCTCGTCGCCACGCGCCAGCCGATCCAGCCATGCCGTTGCGTGCATCACGTGGTACCGCTCCTCGCGCCGGATCTTGCCGGCGAGCTCGCGCAGCGGCCCCCAGGAGCACGTCGCGAGGGCCTCGAGGCGAACGGTGTCGGCCGTGTCGTACAGGAATCGGCGGGCGATGGTCGTCGCCCAGTCGCTGCGCGGATGATCGAGCAGCCGGGCGTGGTAGTAGCCCCCCGGCGGCCGGTCGTAGGCGATCGCGTCGGCGTCGCGCCCGTCGTCGAGGACATCGGCGAGCAGCCGGTACAGCGCCTGCGCGTGGCCCAGCTCGTCCTGCGCGATCGAGCTCATGGCCACGTCCTCCTCGAGCAGGGGCGCGATCCCCGTCCACTCGGAGTCGGCGAACCCGATCACGAGCTCGTCGTCGGCCATCGACAGCAGCAGGAGCGAGAGCGCGGCGCGCGTCGCGGGCAGGAGATCGTCCGCGCGGGTCACCCTGGTACCCCCTTCGTCTTCGCGTGCGGCTTGTCCTGGCCGGACAGCTCGCGCGCCGCCGCCAGCTTCTCGCGCATGACGAAGCCGCCCGGCTTCTTGAACGACCGATCGAGCGGGGGCTGGAGCAGGTCGGGGTCATCGAGCACCGCGATGTCGTCGCGTCGCACGACCCACAACCGGACGCTCTCCTGGCGCCGTCCGTACAGCTCGCGGGCGTAGTGGAGCGCCAGGACGCGATCGGGAGCCATCACCGAGCCCCCGTGGCGCATCGCGTCGCCCTCCTTCTCCTGGCGGAACACCTCCCAGGGCTGGAGCCCGATCGTCTCGTCCTCGCCGGCCTCGTCGAGCCGGTCGGCCGGCAGTTGGTCGGTCATCGTTCGCTCAGGCCGCCGCCGGCCGCGTGCGGGCCATCGACGTTCGGACCCACGCCTGCTCGTCCCAGTTGAGCCGGCGGAAGGCCACGCGCCCGGCGGACGCGGGCCCGTGGCCGGTGACGACGGCCCGCAGCTCGTCCCAATCCGGCTCGGTGTAGCGCCACTCGCCCTCTGCCTCGTCCAGGCGCAGGGCCGGATCGGGCAGCATGAGACCGAGCTCGCGGATCCGGGGCACGTAGATGCCCAGGAATTCCTGGCGCAGCTCCTCCGAGGTCTTGGCCTTGATCCGCCAGTACAGGTCGCGATCCTTCTCGCGCGGCGAGCGCGGACCGTGCATCTGCATCAGCGGGGGCCACCAGCGGTCGAGCGCCTCCTGCACCATCGCGCGCTGCTCGGGCGTGCCGGTCGCGAGCGTCACCACGACGTCGCGCCCGTGCATGATGTGGACCGATTCCTCCCAGCAGATCTTGCGCATCGTCCGCGCGTACGGCGCATAGCTCGAATCCCGGAGCGCCTGCTGGGCCACGATCGCCGCCGCATCGACGAGCCAGGCGATCACGCCGATATCGGCCCATGACCTGGTCGGGTAGTGGAAGACGTTGTGGAACTTGGTGCGGCCCGCGAGCAGGTCCTCGATCATCGCGTCGCGCGGCTTGCCCAGGTCCTCGGCGACCCGGTACAGGAGCTGCGCGTGGCCGACCTCGTCCTGGATCTTGGCCGTCAGCGCGAGCTTTCGGCGCAGGGTCGGCGCGCGCAGGATCCAGTCGCGCTCCGGGAGCACGCCCATCAGCTCCGAGTTCGCGTGCATCTCGACGAACCGGAGCACGCTCGTCCGGTATTCGTCGGGCATCCAATCGGTCGCCTCGATCTTGCCGCCGCCGTGGACATGGGCGACGAACGCGTCGTAGCGAGCGTCGTGGGGAAGGGCGTCGTCGTTGAAGGTGAGGGCACGCCGTTCGGCGGGCGGGAGCACCGGCGCGAGCGCGAGCGGATCGGTCATGCGGCGGCCTCGGTCATGCGGCGGCCTCGGTCAGCGATCGGAGCGCCAGGTCGGCGTACGCATCGGCGATCTCGCCCGGCGACCGGCGGCCCGCGGGGTGATACCAGGTCCCGACGCCGTTGAGCGCGGTGAGCAGGAAGATCGATGCGAGGGCCGGGTCGGTCGCGGCGAACTCACCCGTCGCGATCCCCTCCGTGATCAGCCGCCGAAACCGGGCCTCGTAGGCATCGCGACGGGCGCGGATGGCGTCCCGGCGCTGGCCATCGAGGTGGCGCCATTCGCGGTCGAAGACCGTGGCGGCCTCGGGGCCGCTCGTGACCACCCCGACGTGCGCGACCACGAGCGCCCGGAGCTGCAGCGACGGCGACCGGCCGGCCGTGGCTTCCAGGGCGCGATCGGCGGCCGCTTCGAACACGCCCGCGGCGCGATCCACGATCGCCCACAGCACGGACTCCTTCGAGGTCACGTGGGCGTACAGGCTCGCCCCCCGGATATCGAGTGCACGCGCGATGTCGCGGACGCCGGTGGCCGCGTAGCCATGGTCGCGGAACAGCTCGGAGGCGACATCCTCGATCTGGCGGCGGCGTGTCTCGACCATGGCCTCCTCGGTCGCACAGAACGAACGATCGTTAGGCGACCAACGCTACTCGCACCCGCAAAGCGGGGTCAAGCCGACCGGAGCCGGCACACAGCAAACGACCCCGGCGCAGGGCCAGGGTCGTTCGGGTGGCAGGCGACGACCGTCGTCGCCGCGCGATTCAGCCTGGCATCAGGGGGCCACCCCCAACGCGGCGAAGTAGATCCCGCCCAGGGCCGCACCGTAGAGGTCGACAGCGTGGTCGAGGCCCTTGCCATTGGCCAGGTTCGGGTTGTTCGAGTTCGCGCCAATCGTCTTGTCGGCGCGGATCGTGAACGACGCCGGGATGCCGGCGGCATCGGCCTGGGCGAGCGCGAACGTGAGCTGGTTGCCCTCGAGCGCCGGCTGGCCGGTGTCCCCGGGGAGGAGGACCGTGAACACGACCTCGAGCGGCAGGATGGTCCAGGCCTTGGACTGCGTTCCCGCCTGCTGATTTCCCTGCGCGGATCGGCTCGAGATGATGCACTCGTGCGCGACGGCGGTCCCGGCGACGGCGAGGGTGAGCGCGACGGCAACGGTGGCGGACGCCGTGACTCGGCGGATGGACATGTAGCTGGCCTCCAAGGCAGACCCCGGCTGGGTGGCCACCTTCTTCTACCCCGTACCCCACCGGACCGCAACGGCCATCCGTCCGTCGCGCGACGATGCTGGTGCGTGCTGACAACGCGAGGCCGTCAGGCGAACGGCACCGGGACGGGGTCCGAGAGGGCACCGACGAACTGTCCGTCGACGCGGTCGATGAACCCCAGCGCGGCCCACGACCCGTCCCGTCGACGAACGAGCCGCATCGAGTACAGCTCAGCCTGCTCGAACGGGACCGCCTCGCGCACGTCGAACGGCCCCAGAGGAGACGTGCCCTCGACCCAGAACGACCCGCCCCCCTCCAACGGGTGTCGTTCGCGGCGCGCGGGCGCGATCTCGCGCACGCCGCACGAGAACACGAGCACCCATCGGCCGCCGACGTGCTCGACCTGCGGGACCTCGAGGTGAGCGAAATCGCCGCCCCGCGTGATCGGGTCGCGCAGGGTCCATGAGGCGAGGTCCGTCGAGGTCGCGTGGGCGACGACACCGCCCCCTGTCTCGTCGTCCGATCGGAAGCGGGCCGTGATCAGCGCGTGGAACCCGCCGCCGGCCGGATCAGGGAACACCCACGGGTCGCGCCACGCTTCCTCGTGCCACCGCGAACCGTCGAACCGCTCGTACGGGTCGCGGGCGACGATGATCGGGTTCGCCGGATCCTTGACCCACGCGACGAGGTCCACCGAGGAAGCCCGGCCGATGCGCTGGATCCTTCGCTGATCGCGCGTCGAAGTACCCGTGTACAACATCGTCCAGCCGCCGTCATGGGCGACGACCGACCCGGTCCAGGTGGCGATGTCGTCCCAGTCGCCGGATGGACCGGGCGAGAGGGCATCCGCCATCGGCGTCCACGTCACCAGGTCGTCGGAGACCGCATGGCCCACGGTGGCGTGGTCGTGGCGGCGGTCCGGATCGCCCAGCGACTTGGGGGCCTGCAGGTAGAACACGTGGTGACGCGCGCCGTCGTCGGCGAGCCAGAAGTCCCACGTCCAGCGGTCGTCGAAGGCGAGCACGAGCGAGTCCGGCTACTCCCCGGTGAAGCGCGGCGGACGCTTGTCGAGGAACGCGGCGATACCCTCGCGATGGTCTGCTGTGCGGCCGGCGATCCCCTGGAGGCTCGCCTCTTCCTCGAGCTGTGACTCGAGGCCCGCCTCCAGCGCCCGGTTGAGGGCTCGTTTGGTCAGCGCGAGCGCCCGCGGCGCGCCGGCTGCCAGCCGCGTGGCGAGGGTGCGCGTCTCGGCCGCGAGGTCGGCGGCCGGCACCACGCGACTGATGATTCCCCAGCGCTCCGCGTCGGCGGCCGTCACCGGATCGCCGATCAGGGCGAGGTCAGCGGCGCGAGCCGGGCCGACGAGGCGCGGCAGGAACCAGGTCGTGCCGCTGTCCGGGACCAGCCCGATCCGTCCGAAAGCCAGCACGAACGACGCGGTGTCGGCGGCGATCCGAACGTCGCAGGCGAGGGCGAGGCCCATCCCGGCGCCGGCGGCGACGCCGTTGATCGCCCCGATGATCGGCTTGTCCAGGCCGCGCATCGCGAGGATCAGCGGGTTGTACGAGCCGCGCAGGACCGTGGACAGCGGCGGGGCACCGGGCGAGATCGCCTCGCGCAGGTCCTGGCCGGCACAGAACGCCGATCCCTCACCGGTCAGGACGATCACGCGGGTCGCGCGGTCCCGGCCGGCCGTTCGGATGGCCGCGAGAAGCTCGCGCTTCAGCGTCGCGTCCAGCGCATTGCGGGCGTCGGGTCGATCGAGGGTGATGGTCGCGATGCCGTCCGCGACCTCGTGGCGCAGCGACGTCGGGGTCGCGTCGCCCATCAGCGACCGGTCCAGTGGGCGGGGCGCTTCTCGACGAACGCGGCCATGCCCTCCTTTTGGTCGGCGGTCGCGAACAGGTCGAAGAACGCCTGGCGCTCGTTGGCGAGGCCGTCCGCGAGCGATGCCTCGTAGGCGTCGTTCACGGCTCGCTTCGCGGCGGCGACGGCGAGGGGTGGCATCGCCGCGATCTCCGCGGCCAGCGAGAGCGCCGATTCGACGGTCGCCTCGGCCGGCACGACGCGCGTCACCAGGCCCAGCCGTTCCGCCTCGCGGGCGTCGATCGTGCGCCCAGTCAGGATCAGCTCCATCGCGCGTGCCTTGCCGATCGCCCGCGTCAACCGCTGGGTGCCACCCGCCCCAGGCATGACGCCGATCCGGATCTCCGGCTGGCCGAACTGGGCGTCGTCGCCCGCGACCAGGAGGTCGCATGCCATCGCGAGCTCGCAGCCGCCGCCGAGCGCGAACCCGCGGACGGCGGCGATGAGGGGCTTGCGGATCGCCCGGAGCTCGTCCCAATGGCCGAAGCCGCCATGTTCGGCGAGCGACTCCGGCGTCGCGCCGGCCATCTCCTTGATATCCGCGCCGGCGGCGAACGCGCGCTCGCCGGCGCCGGTGATGACGATGGCCCGCACCCGCTCGTCGCCGTCGAGCGCCTCGAGGGCCGCGACGAGCTCGCCCAGCAGCCGGGAGCTCAGCGCGTTGAGGGCCTCCGGCCGATCGAGGGTGACGAGCGCGACGTCGGCTACCTCGCCATCGGGACCGGCGGCCGGGCGTTCGACGCGAACGAGCGGCCTGGCGGGCGAGTCGCCCGATGCCGGCTCAATCACGCCGGGTGCTCGTCGCCGACCGACGGCAGGTGGCGCCGGTACTGGGTGACGTGGAACCTGGGCGCGACGAACGCCTCGTCGGTGAACGAGGCCGTCGCCGCCGGGTTCGCCCCGGTCGCGTGATAGTCGGAGAAGGCGGCCGACTGGTTGACGTACACGCCGCCGGTCAGGTTGATGGACAGTGACACGCCGCCGTCGACCGCGATCGTCTCGGCCCGCTCGACCACCATCGGATCGGTCGCGTACAGCCCGGCGGTCAGCGCCCCGTGCTCCCGGATCGTGCGGCCCCAGACCTCGAGGCTCTCGTCCGTCCCGGAGGTGCGCACGAGGAAGCTCACCGGCCCGAAGCACTCCCGCGCGTAGGTGCTCTCGCTCGAGGCGTCGAGCCGCACCAGCAGCGGGGTCCGGGTCACGGCCTCGGGGTAGTCCGGATGGTCGATCGAGCGCGACGCGAGCACGACGTCGCCGGCTCGGCTGGCATCCGCGACGCGCGCCAGCACGTCCGGCCCCACGATCCCGCCGAGCACCGCCGCGGCCCGTTTCGGGTCGCCCAGCAGGCCGTCGATCGCGGCCGCCAGGTCCGTCCCGACCTCGTCGAACGACTTGTGCCCCTGGTCCGTGTCGATCCCGCCCTGGGCGATGAACAGGTTCTGGGGCGTGGTGCACATCTGGCCGCTGTACAGCGACAGCGAGAAGGCGAGGTTGCGCAGCATGCCGGCGTAGTCGTCGGTCGAGTCGATGACCACGCCGTTGACGCCGGACTTCTCGGCGAACACGAGCGCCTGCGTCGCGTGGGTCTCGAGCCAGGTGCCGAACTCGCTCGAGCCGGTGAAGTCGATGAGGCGGATCTCGGGCCGCAGCGCGAGGCCGGCGGCCGCCCGGTCGCCGGGCGCGTCGACGGTGAGCGCGATCACGTCGGGCGCGAACCCGGCCTCGACGAGCACGTCCCGGGCGACCGCGACGGTGATGGCGAGCGGGAGCACCGCGCGGCGGGATGGCTTGACGAGCACCGGGTTCCCGGTCACCAAGCTCGCGAACAGCCCCGGGTACCCGTTCCAGGTCGGGAATGTCGCGCAGCCGATGAGCAGCGAGACCCCGCGCGGGATGACCCGAAAGCGCTTGATCATGCGCAGCGGCGGGCGCTTGCCCTGGGGCTTCTCCCAGGTCGCGGCCGACGGCACGCGGCGCATCGCCGCGAGGCCGAAGACAACCGCTTCGAGGCCGCGATCCTGGGCGTGGGATCCCCCAGCCTGGAACGCCATCGGGAACGCCTGCCCGGTCGTGTGCATGACCGCGTTCGCGATCTCGTGCGAGCGCGCGTTCAGGCGCTCGAGGATCTCGGCGCACACGGCCGCACGGACCTCCGGGCCCGCGTCGCGCCAGGGACCGATCGCCGCGGTCATCGCCGGCAGCAACGCGTCGAGGTCCGCGACCGGGTACGTGATCCCCAGCTCGAGCCCGAACGGCGAGCGTTCCTCTCCCGCCCAGGCGACGGTCGCCGCCTGGTCGATCGGGAACGGCTTGCCTCGGTACGCCTCGAACGTAGCCGCGCCCGCATCTGCCGATTCGGCCGGGTAGTCACGCGGGTCCTCCGCAAACGCCGACCAGAAGCCGCGGTCGGCGATCGCCGCGATCGCGGCATCGAGCCGGTCGCGGTGGCGCTCGACCAGGTCGCCTGTCACGCCTTCGACGGTACCCCATCACGCCAGCGGTCGCGAGCGTCCCGGTAGGCCGCCAGCGCGGCCTTGCGGCCCACATCCGCGTCCACCACACGCGGGAGATATCGGCCGGCCTGTGGCTCGTGGACGGCGGGCCCCGGGATCTCGGCCAGCTCGGGGATCCAGCGGCGTACCCAGTCGCCCTCGGGATCGTGGCGCAGGCCCTGGCGGGTCGGATTGAACACGCGGAACCAGGGCTGGGGATCGGTGCCGGTCGACGCCGACCACTGCCAGCCGCCGTTGTTGCTCGCCGGGTCGCCGTCGGTGAGGTGCTCCATGAAGTGCGCCTCGCCGATCCGCCAATCGACGCCCAGCTGCTTGGTCAGGAACGAGGCCGCGATCATCCGCGCACGGTTGTGGATCCAGCCGGTCTCGCGCAGCTGGCGCATCGCCGCGTCGACGACTGGATAGCCTGTCCGCCCGTCGCGCCATGCGTCGATGACCGCCGGGTCGGCTTCGCGCGCGACCCGCTCGAACGCCGGCCGGTAGGACTCGTGCAGCGCGCGTGGCTCATGCCACAGCAGATGGGTATAGAAGTCGCGCCAGGCCAGCTCGTCGAGGAACCGAGCACGGCCGTCGCCGGGACCATCGCAATGCTCGGCGACCTCAACCGGTGACACCAGACCCCAGCGCAGGTCCTGGCTGAGGCGCGAGGTCCCGTCCCGGTCCAGCCGGTCGCGGTCGGTGGCATAGCGCTCGATCGCAGGTCCAGCGGCCCAGCGTTCGAGCCTGTCGCGGGCAGCGGGCTCGCCGGGTTCCGGCATCCTCGCTGGATTGGCCGACGGCCCCGGACGCGGGAGCACGGCCTCGATGCCGGGTGTAGCCGGGATGCCTGCGGCGCGAAGCCGGTCTGGCGCGGGGACGGCCGCTCGGCGCGAGGTCCGCAGCCACGTCCGCCGGAAAGGGCCATACACGCGGAAGGGCGTGCCGGCCGCCGTGAGGATGGCTTCGGGTTCGTGGATCAGGACGCCGGGTCGCGCCTCGAACGCGATGCCCTTCGCGGCCAGCCGGTCCGCCACCCGTGCATCCCGTCCCTGTCCATAGGGGAGATGGTCGCGGCTGACGAGGACGCGCCCGGCACCGGCCGCCGGCGCGAACGCCGGCACGACATCGGCTGGTCGCCCGCGGACGACCGACAGTGGTGCCCCGAGCGCCTCGAGCTCCAGTGCCAGGGCTGAGACGCTGGCGTGCATGAACCACAGGCGGTTGCTCGAACGCCAGCGACTCCCGATCAGCGCGTCGTCGACGACGAACAGCGGCACGACCGCGTCGCCGCTCTCGGCCGCGTCCAGCAGCGCGGGATGGTCGTGGACCCGGAGATCGCGGCGGAACCAGACGACCGAGACGCCCACGCTGCGGTCAGGCCAGCCCGCGGCCCTTCTCCAGCACGAGCTGGAGGTCCTGCGTGATCCCGGTGGCGAAGCCCGCCTCGCTGATCGCCAGGTAGTAGTCCCACATCCGGATGAACCGATCGTCGAAGCCCAGGGCGCGGACCGCATCGAGGCGAGCAAAGAACGCCCGCCTCCAGGCCTGGAGCGTCTGCACGTAGCTTGCGGCGATGTCGTCGACGCCTCGCACAAGGAGGCTGGTCCCGTGGAGTGACGACTCCATCGCCGCAAGCGACGGCAGAACCCCGCCGGGGAAGATGTACGTCTGGATCCAGTTGGCGCCGCGCAGCTGCGGGCCGTAGGACACGTCGGGGAACGTGATCACCTGGAGGCTCAGCTTGCCGCCGGGTCGAAGCGCCCGGTCGCAGGCTTCGAAGAACGTCGGGTAGTACTCCGCTCCGACGGCTTCCAGCATCTCGATCGAGACGATGGCGTCGTACGTGCCGCTGATGTCGCGGTAGTCCCGCAGCTCCACGCTGACGCGATCCGCGAGGCCGGCCGCTCGAACGCGTTCGGTCGCGAGCGCGTGCTGGGCCGGCGAGATCGTGAGGGTCGTGACGCGGCAGCCGAGCCTGCCGGCCGCATACAGCGCGAAGCCGCCCCAGCCCGTGCCGATCTCGAGGACGTGCTCGCCGCCACGCAGCCCTGCCCGCTCCGCCATGACGGCGTACTTGCGTCGCTGGGCCTCGGCGAGGGGTTCGCCCGGTCGCTCGAAGATGGCGCTCGAGTAGGTCATCGTGTCGTCGAGGAACAGGCGATAGAAGTCGTTGCCGAGGTCGTAGTGCGCCTCGATGTTCCGGCGGCTGCCGGACTTCGTGTTGCGGCGCGTGCGATGGGCCAACGTCCGACGCAACCGGAGCGGAAGGCGCCACCAGCCGTCGGGCATGGCGAGCGCCTCGCGGTTGCGCGCGGCGACCTTGAGCAGCGCGGGCAGATCGGGACTCGACCACAGCCCGTCCATGTAGGCCTCGCCGGCACCGACGTCGCCGCCCAGCAGCATCCGGACGGCGGCCGCCGTGTCGTGCACGTGAATCTCGCCGGCGGCCGTCGCGTTGGGGTCGCCAAAGACGCGGCGGGTGCCGTCTGGAAAGACGACGATGAGCTGCCCGACCCGGATCCGGCTCGCCGCAGCCAGCATCACTCGGCGCGCCGCCGCCTCGACGAGCTGCGACGGCGCATGGCCGGTGGCACGAGTGGCAACGCGGGTGCTCATGGTGCGGCCTCCCCGGCGCGTGTCCCGTGACGGAAGAATGGCGCGCCACGCAGCCACAGTCGCAGCGCATGCCAGTGGATCAGGGCGATCGTGCGATGGGTCATCAGCGGGTGCCGCACAAGCATCCGCAGCAGCGCACGGTCCGAGAGGGCCGTCCGCCGCAGGACGAGGCTCGTGCTCAGCAGGTGTTCGTCGTCCTGACGCAGGGCGATCGCGAGGCGGATCCCGTCGGGCTCGTCACGTACGTGGACCGAATAGCCCCCGTCGATGGCGATGAACGGCGAGACGAAGAACGCCTTGTCCATGAACCCCGCGAACGGGCCCTCGCTGCCCGTTCCGCGGTGGCGAAGCGTGTAGAGGTGTCGTTCGCCGAACGTGTTGTGGACCTCCACGATCACCACCCGGAGGTCGCCCAGGCGGTCGCGACACAGGTAGAAGCTCGCCGGGTTGAACACATGGCCGAAGGTGCGGAGATTCGTGATCAGCGTGATCCGCCAGCCGGCCGGATCCTCGCCACCGGACCGCAGATGCGCGCGGACCTCGGCGTCGACGTCCTGGGCGGGCACGGGCAGGTGATCCCGATCCCGGAAGACCGTCGCGGCCCGGCGATTGCGCCCGAACAGGCGGAGTCGCCGATCGAGCGCATCGAGCTCCGTGAGGTCGAGTGCCGCGTACCAGACGTCGTGCTCGAGACCGTAGGCAAACGGCCGGGCGCGTCGATGACGGACCTTGCCCTCGAGCAGGTGCGACCTCATGCGGCCACCACCAGCGCGGCGTCGCTCAGCATGGCCGCGGCCTCGAGCCCCGAGCGGCAGCCATCCTCGTGGAACCCGTAGCCAAGGTGCGCGCCCGCGAACCAGGTGCGACGGCGGCCCTGGAGGCGGCCGACGCCCTGCTGCGCCTGGAGGGTCCGGAACGTGTACATCGGGTGGTCGAACGACCGCCGCTCGAGGATCCGGTCGGCGCGCACGGCATCACCCGGGTTCACGGACACGCAGTACGCGGTGTCCCCGACCAGCGATTGCAGGCGGTTCATGTGGTACGTCATCGTGAGCGCTTCGCCGGGGCGACGGCAATCGGCCGTGCGCACGTTCCACGACGCACGGGCGCGCGGGTTGGCGGGCAGGAGCCGGTCGTCTGTGTGGAGCACGACGTCGTTGGTCGAGTACTCGAAGTCCCCGAGGACCCGGCGCTCGTCGGGGTCCGCGTCGCCGAGCATCCGCAGCGCATCGTCCGCGTGCGTCGCGAGGATCAGCGCGTCGAAGCGTTCACGACCATGGGCGGTTGTGACCGTGACGCCGAACGAGTCGCGGACGACCTCGAGCACCGGGGCGTTGGACCGCACGGAGCCCGGCGGCAGCCCCGCGACGAGCCGATCCACGTATGCCTTCGAGCCACCCCGGACCACGCGCCACTGGGGCGAGTTGCCGTACCCGATCAGGCCGTGGTTGTCGAGGAAGCGGAGCAGATAGGCGACGGGGAACTCGAGGACGCGGTCGGCGGCGGTCGACCACACCGCCGAGGTCACCGGCACCAGGAAGTGGTCGCGGAACGGCCGGCCATACCCGCGCTCATCGAGCCACGCGCCGAGCGTCATCGGGATGAATCGAGGGCCGTCGAGGAGCACGCGCGCATCGCGGTAGAAGCGCCGGACGTCCGCGAGCATCCGCCACTGGTCGCGATCGATCGCGGTGGACAGGTCGGGGAAGAACCCCCGGGCCCCCCGCGAGCTGAAGGCGAGACCGCACGCCTCGCACGCCGACCCGAACGACATGTCGCTCGGTTGCGTCTCGACGCCCAGCTCCGCCAGGAGGCCGACGAACGCGGGATAGGTCCGCTCGTTGTAGACGATGAAGCCGGTGTCCACCTCGACCGGTCCGCCCGGGGCGTCAACCGTGACGGTCTTCACGTGGCCGCCGGGCCGCTCCTCGCGTTCGAACACGGTCACGCGATGGTCGGGGTGAAGCGCATGGGCCGCGGCGAGCCCGCTGATCCCGGATCCGATGATGGCGACGTCGACCGGCTCGGTCATGCCACGGCCGCCTGCTGATCCAGCACCCGCTGCATCCCGTCGCGGGCGTCCCGCCCGATTCGCCCGAGCGCTCGCCCGGCGAACGGGGCGACCAGTCGCATCCGGCCGACCAGCCGGATGTCCGCGGTGTAGTCGATGCGTGTGCCGTCCTCCGTAGGCGTGAAACGGATCGCATCGACCGCTTCCACGCCGCTGCCGGTGCCCTCGAGGACGACGAGGCGCCCGGCCTCGAACGACGTGACCTCGTAGTCCATCGGCACGACCCGGCCGCCGACGCGCACGCCCAGGCGGTACCGGGCACCGACCCCGACGGGTCCTGGGTTCGTCCGGACGGAGGTCGCGACGCCGGGATCCCATCGCTCGGCATTGGCGAAGTCCGCGACGAAGGCGAATGCTACGTCGATCGGGAGCGGGGTTTCGATGCGCTCGTGGAGGGTCGTCACGGGTTGGCCTGCTTCGTGTGTTGTATAGTGCTTGTCTAATGTTGGAACCGAACAATACCGGCGAATTGGGCAGGCTGTCAACGGTGTGTAGCACGTTGTCGACCGTCGTCGACGACGCCCTCGAGATCTCGGTCGTCGGCAGCTTCAGCCGCATCGGACCCGCGGTCCGCGCGCGTGTGTACGGCTGGACGAAGCCCGCGCCGGGTTCGATGACCGGGCGCACGGTCGCCATCACCGGCCCGACGTCGGGCCTCGGCCTGGCGGCCACCTGGGCGCTGGCCGAGCTCGGCGCCCGGGTCGTGCTGATCGGTCGCAGCGAACAGCGCCTGGCCGCGCTACAGGGGTCGCTGGAGGGGTCGTTCGGCGCGGGCCGCTTCAGCGCCGTGGTCGCCGACTTGGCGTCGCTCTCGTCGGTGCATGACGCCGTCGACCGGATCCGTGCGACCGAGCCGCGGCTGGACGTCCTCGTCGACAACGCGGGCGCCATCTTCCCCACGCGACACGAGAGCGCCGACGGCATCGAGGCGACCTTCGCGTTGCTGGTCGCCGGGCCGTTCGCGCTCGAGGCCGGCCTGCAGCCGTTGCTGCGCAAGACGCCGGGATCGCGCGTGATCGCCGTGACCTCGGGCGGCATGTACACCCAACGGCTGCCGCTCGGCGACCTCGGGTACCTGGCGGGCGAGTACAACGGTGCGCGAGCGTATGCCCGCGCGAAGCGGGCCCAGGTCGCGTTGATGCGCACCTGGGCCGCAAGGACCGGTGGAGCACCCGCATTCGTGGCGATGCACCCGGGCTGGTCGGACACCCCGGGGCTGGCCGAGTCGCTGCCCGCCTTCTACCGGCTCATGCGACCCGTGCTCCGCACGCCGGCGCAAGGCGCGGACACGCTGGTGTGGCTTGCGGTGCATCCCGAGCCCGAAGCGATCAACGGGCGGCTGTTCCTCGACCGGCGGCCGCGGCCCTTCGACCGGCTGCGCTCGACCCGCCTGTCGGCATCTGACCGTCGGCGGCTGTGGCTGCAGGTCTCCGAGATGACGGGTCGCGCCGCTCAGGACTGACCGGCGGCGACCGGACGGGGCCGGCGACCGACGGCGTCCGCGACGGCCGCTGCGGCGTCCACGACGCGGTCCGGGACCCGGACGACGGGCCCCGAGTCGCTCACGGGATCCAGCGCAGCGGCTCCACCGACGGCGACCAGGGTGACGCCGCGATCGACCAACGCGGCCACGACGTCCACGGCGGCCTGCCGATCGTCCTCGGTGATCACGCCGAGGACGGCCGCCTTGGCCCGCGTGCGCGCCATCGCGTCGACCCAGCCGTCGATCGTCACGTCCGAGCCCAGGTAGAGAACGCCAACGCCGCGCCGGCGGAGCGCTGCCGCGAAGGCAAGCGCGCCGAGCTCGTGGCGCGAGCCGGGGGGCAGGCCGACGACGACGGAGACCTTGCGCGGGACGCCGGCGGCCTGGAACGCGGCCGACAGGCGGCGGGCCATCGCGGCGCTGGCCGCGTGCTCGCCGGCGACGCTCAGCCGCCCGTCCGCCCAGGAGTCACCCAGGGCGGCCGCCGCGGGCAACAGCAGGTCATCGACGATGGATTCGAACGACCCCGACGCCAGCATCTCGTCCAGTGCTCCCTCGGTGTCGACGCTGTCGTTCGCCTCGGCGGCAGCCACGAACCGGGCGATCAACCGTTCCCGATGGTGGCGTCCCGCCGGCGCCGGCTGCCGCGACGGCGCCCTCGAGGCGGGCGGCGCGATCTGGTCGACGCGGACCTCGTTCGCGATGATCGCGCGCGCGGCTTCCGAGGCGGTCCAGCCCGACGCGACCAGCGAGCGCATCGCAATCAGGATCGCGACCGCCGCGTCGTCATAGAGCCGGTAGCCCGACGCCGTCCGCACGGGCCGGACGACCCCGTAGCGCCGTTCCCACGCGCGGATGAGGGGGGCACCGACCCCCGACCGTGTCGATGCCTCCTTGATGGTGTACATGGTCTGTCAAATGTTAGCAGCGGCTTGGTAGCGGCCGATGCGACCAGGTACGAGGGAACGATGCGGGGCGGTCTCGCCCCCGACGTCGTCGAGTGCCAGGCGGGCCGCCGGAACGATCGCCGGCGGCCCACGCGAGGGTGATCAGGCCGGGACGCTGCCCGCCTTGGCCGCGGCATCCTTGACGGCATCCGCGGTCTCGTCGCTGACGGGCGCGGCCTTGACTTCCTCGGCCTCCGGCAGCTTCTCCTTGACCTCGTCGACCTGCTCGAGGCGGACCAGGGCGATGATCCCCGACGAGTTCGGGGTCAGCACGGACGCGAGGTCGCGTGCCGTCTCGTTGCGGGCGTTGATGTTGCCGATCTTCCCGACGGCGGCGCCGCCGGCGCCGACGACCAGCGCCGAGGCGATGATCGAGGGCGGGAAGATGATGCCCACGACGATGCCTGCGACGGCTCCGGCCAGGAAGCCCTTGCGGGTGTGATGGTCGGTCATCTTGACGATGTTGATCTTGCCCTGGGCGTCGGCGTTGGCGACCAGGACCCCGTCGATGTCGAGCGCACCCGACTTCTCGGCGTCAACCAGGCCTTCGTAGGCGGCCTTGGCGGCGTCCATATTGGCGAACCGTGCGACGAGGACGGCGTTCTCGCCGGAGATCCCGATGGCGCCCTCGGCCAGGATGCCCTGGTCGTCGGCAACGACGCCCTCGACGATCGCGTTGCCCTGGTCGTCCGCGGCGGCCCCGACGACGGTCGTGATCCCGTCCTGCTCCGACGCGGCCACGAATCCTTCGACGTTTCCGGTCTTCTCGTCAGTCATGTGTCCCGCTCCATGTGTTTCCCCGGGTCCCGGATCGTGGTCGATCTGCACGGCCGCGGACTCTCAAGTCTACCTGCGCTGGGAAGGCCGGCGCTCGCCGTCGGCTGGCAAACCGGACGTCCGCCTGCCGCTACGATGACGCCTGTCCCAGGCGCGTCCCAAGGTCGGAAGAGGAGCGAGGCTCGTGACTGCCGCCCCGGCACCCGTGCTGCGCGTGCACGGCAACGCCTACAACATCTTCATCCTCGTCCTGACCCTGTTCTCGCTCGCGGTCATGGTCCTGCTGATCCTCCCCTGGGTCGATGCGGACACGAAGCAGCTCCTGACCGTCTACGACAACGCCGCCTGCGTCATCTTCCTCGCCGACTTCGCGTTCAACATCACGGGCGCGCGCCCGAAGTCCGCCTACTTCATCCACCAGCGTGGATGGCTGGACCTGCTCGGCTCGATCCCGAGCTTCGGGGTCTTCCAGCTCAGCGCGCTCCTGCGCCTGGCTCGGCTCAGCCGCCTCGCTCGCATTCGGCGCCTGATGGGCGGCCAGGCGCGCAAGGACCTGATCGAGGATGTGCTCCAGAATCGCGGCCAGTACGCCACGTTCATCACGATCCTCGCGGCCGGCATCGTGCTGTCGGTCTCGAGCATCCTGGTCCTGCAGTTCGAGAGCAGGTCGCCCGGCGCCAACATCACGACCGGCGGCGACGCGCTGTGGTGGGGGGTCGTGACGATCACGACGGTCGGCTACGGTGACTACTACCCGGTCACGACGCTGGGGCGGTTGACCGGCGTGGCGGTGATGTTCGCCGGCGTCGGAATCATCGGCGCGCTGGCCAGCATCCTGGCCAGCCTCCTCGTACCGCCCGTAACGCACGCGCAAGACGCCGACGAGCCGGCGGCCGACACGTCGATGGCCGCGCCGACCCCGCCGGCAACCGCGCCGGCCATGGCCGCCGCGGTAGCGATCCAACCCGGCGCGACGAACGAGTCGATCATGGCCGAGCTCGAGCGCCTGCGAGCAGAGATCGTGGCGCTGCGCGAGGCGCTTCCCGGGCAGCCCGGCTGACGCTGGCGGGGCGTCGCCCGGTCAACCCGGCGTTGGTGTCGAGCCCTCGCCGGCCGGTTCGCCCGGCGGTTCCTCGCCCACGATGACGGCGGGCGCGCCGTCGGTCGCCGCGACGGGCCAGCGTCGCCCGAAGTCGCTCACCCCGGATCCGATCGAGAGATACAGCCGGTCCTCGCCGATGCGCGCCATCAGGCCCGTCCGTCGCATCCGGTCGCGGACGGAGCCCTTGACCTGGGCCAGCAGCATCTCGATCGATCGTTCCTCCAGGTCGCGCACGAGCTCGAACAGCATGTCGGTCGTCGTGACATCGAGGTCGGCGGTCGCGGCGAGGTCGATCAGAACGCCTCGCGGTGCCGGATCCGCGCCGGCGACGAGGGCGAGGATCTGCGTGCGGGCGGGGTTGGCGTTGAAGAAGTACAACGGCGCATCCAGCCGGATCACGAGCAGCCCTGGGATGGGTTCCGCGTCGGGATGGCGGGTCAGGTCCGCGAACGTGGCCCGATAGCCGGGGATCCGTCCGAGCGCGGCCACGTACGGCCGGCTCGCGCGATACAGGAGGAACGCCACGGACAGCAGGACCGCGATGGCCAGGCCCGTGAGGACCGTCGTGAGGACGACGCCCACCAGCGCGACCATCGCGGTCAGGAAGTCGGTCCGCCGCCATCGCCAGTAGCGCCGCATCTCGGCAGACGTCCATCAGGCCGATCACGGCGGCGATCACGATCGCGGCGAGCACGGCGTTGGGCAGGTTGGCGAAGGCGGGCGCGAGGAACACGGCGGTCGCCAGGACCAGGCCCGAGGTCACCAGCGACGACAGCTGCGATTTGGCGCCGGCGGATTCGCTGGTCGCCGTCTGCGACAGGCTCGCGTCGGCCGTGAAGCCACCGAACAGGCCCGTGGCGATGTTCGCGGCACCCATGGCGAACAGCTCCTGGTCCGCATCGATCTCGTAGCGGTGGCGAGCGGCGAACGCGCGTGCCGCGCCGACCGACTCGCCGACCGCGAGGAACACGATGCCGACGGCACCCAGCACGAGCAGGGGAATGTCCGACACGGGCGGGACGGGGATCGCGATCGACGGCAGGCCGGTCGAGATCTGCCCGACCACGCTGACGCCGTGGTCCTCGAGGTCCATCAGCGGGACGGCGATCAGGCCCAGCACGAGGGCGATCAGGGGACCTGGGATCTTGCGCGAGATCGCGCGCAGCACGAGGATCAGGACGAGGGCGGTCAGCCCGACGGCGAGGGTGTACGGGTTGGTATCCGGGATGGTCTCCACCAGCGCCCGCAGCTGCTCGGGGACCGAGCCGCCGCTCGAGGGCACGCCGAGCAGCTTCGGCAGCTGGCCCACGATGATCGTGATCGCGAGCCCGAAGATGAACCCGGTCACCACCGACTTGGTCAGGAAGTCCGCGATGAACCCGAGCCTCGCGATCCCGCCCGCCGCCAGCAGCAGTCCGACCGTCAGCGCCAGCGCCGAGGTCAGGAGGATCACCTGTGCCTCGTCGCCGCCGGCGAGATCGACCACCACGGCGGCCGACATGATCGCCATCGTCGAGCTGACGGTGACCTTGAGGTGGCGACTGGTGCCGAACACCCCGTACACCGCCAGCGCCGCGAACGCGGTGGTCAGGCCGAGCTCCGCGGGCACGCCCGCCAGGTTGGCGTAGGCGAGGGCGACGGGCACCATGACCACCCACGACGTGACCGCGGCGATCAGATCCGGGCGCAGTGACGACCGGGGATAGGACCGCGCCCAGACCGTGATCGGGAGATAGCGCGGGACGAGCGGCCTGACCCGCTCGGCCAGCCCGACCGGGCGCGGCGGATCGTGGGCGGTCACCGGCGCGTCAGGTGGCGCCCGAGGCGCCGTACGTGCCAGGTCGGATGGGCTCGATCCCTCTCGCGGCCATGCCGGCCGCAACCCGGCGGCGGAGCTCCGCCTCCACCTCGGTGCGAGCCTCGGGGTTGACGCGGCCGCTGAGCCGGAGGGTGGCGCCGCTGGAGGTCAAGCGGATCGTGCCGGCATACCGGGGGACGTCCTGGAGCTTGGGCGCGAACGCCTCGTCCTGCTCGAGGCTCAGGCCAACCTCGTTGAAGATCTCGATCACGCTCTCGACGTCGGCGCTCGCGATCCCGTCGAGGTCGACCGTCGCGGTCGCATACGTTCGCGTCCGGTTGGACGACACCCGGATCGTCCCGTTGGAGACGGAATGGACGGTGCCGCGGACGTCGCGGACGACGGTGCGCCGCAGGCCGACCTCCTCCACCGTGCCCTCGACGGTTCCCAGCTGGACGAAGTCGCCCTTGAAGTACTGGCCTTCGGTCAGGATCAGGATCCCCATCAGGTAGTCGAGGATGATCGCCTGGCCCGCGAGGGTCAGCGCGGCCAGCACGAGGCCCAGGCCCGCGAGCACGGACCACAGGTCGAACACGCCGAGGATGACGAAGATCACCGCCAGGACCACGCCGAACTTGAGCAGCTTGGCGAACAGGTCTTCGAGCGTTGCGACGCGGCGGTCGGTTTCGGCGAGCAGCGCCGCGTCCTCGCCCAGCGTGGACGCCTGCGCGTGCATGACGCGCACGAGGATCCGGTGGATGGCCGGGCGCGCCCAGCGGTAGATCACCAGCAGGACGATGGTCGCGACCAGGAGCGGGATCGCGTGGACGCTGATCCAGGAGATCAGGCTCTCGGAGTCGACGGTCGGCACGGGCATGGCGCGATCATTCCACGCCTGCGAGCGCGGTGTCAGCCCGCCACGAGCGTCCTCACCTGCCCGGACGCGCCCAATTCGATGGGCTCGCCGTGGCCCAACAGCAGCGTGTCGAAGGTCAGCGCTCCGATCTTCGCGATCGAGGCGAGCGCAGCGTCCATGTCCTCGGTGAAGCCCGTGCCGGGAGGGCCGGCTTGCCATCGCTCGTCCGAAGCGCGTCGCCCGCGACCATGATGCCGCCGGCCTCATCGAGGACCGAGACGTGGCCGCGCGTGTGGCCCGGAGTGGCCACGATCCGGAGGCCGAACACGGCGTCGCCGTCGGCGATGGGCGAGAGCGACCTGCCGGCGGCGATGGACGGGATGTCCTCGGCGCCCGCGTAGCCCTTGGCGTCGGGCGCCGCGTTGAGCACGGCCGTCGCGCTGCTAGCGTGGTCCTGATGCTTGTGCGTGAGGATGACGTGGCCCACGTTGGCCCAGCCGAGCGCGGCAGCAGCGAGCGCTGCCGCGATCGAGTCCTCACTGCCCGCGACGCCGGTGTCGACGACGGCCGCCTCGCCATTGCGGGCCAGGATGTAGGCCGAGACGAACCCGAGGTTCACGCGGTGCCAGGCGGTCGGGCCGCCGGAGGGACCGCTCTCGCCGCCGCCTGGCGACGATCCGGTCGTCGATCCGGCCGTCGAGGCCGCCGCCCAGTCGGCCCGGGGGCGGCCGCCGCACAGCCGGCGACGCCCAGGATCGCGACGGCGAAGCCGGCCCGGCCGAGATGGGCCAGGAACATCCGGCGGGTCGGCGCGTATCCGGCGATCATCGACCGATGGTACGACGCGGGATCCGCCCCGGATCCCGCGTCTGGCTGTCTGAGGGCAGAGCCCCGGCGCTACATGACCGGGAAGGTCTCAGAGACGACGACGACCGCGCCGCCCGCGAGGACCGGGCAGCCCTTCGACAGCGCCACGGCCGCATCGAGGTCGTTGGCCTTGATGATCGAGTAGCCACTCAGGGCGGAGGTGGCCTCCATGACGGAGCCGTCGGGCGAGATCGCGCGGGCCTGCGAGATCGGGTTGCCGCCGTCGACGAGGGCGTCGCCGAGGGTGCCGAACCAGCTGGTCCAGGCGGCCATGACCTGATCCTGTGCCTCCTTGGTCTCGGTCATGCTGCCACCGTGGAACGTGAGCAGGAAGTTCGCCATGTCATGACCTCCAACGCTGGGCGTGTTCGTTCGCCCGTGTCCATGACGAACGCCCGACGCCGGAATCGACAGGTCCCACGTGTGCGCCTCCGATCGTCGGCACTTGACACTGGCAGGGTGGCGCAATATACCGTGTGTCGATATACCGCGACACGATCTATTTCGGTGGACCCATGCGCCGAACCGCCACCAGTCGACACCTGCATGGCCTCCTCGCATCGGCACTGGTCGTCGTCGGCTGCGCCGCGGGGCCGATCCCGGCGCCAGGTCCAACGCCGTCGGTCGAGGCCGCCCGGGCTGAGCTCCGCAGCCTGATCGCCGACGTCACGGCCGCCGATGCGTATCGCTACGGCATCGGGGATGACCTGGGGCACGGCATGGACACCGCCAAGGTGATCTGGAGCCCGGAGGGCTCTACGTTCGCCGCCGTCTACCACACGTGGACCGAGGCGGATCATGCCTTCCACGTGCAGATCGCCACATCGGCGGACCTGATGCACTGGACCTGGCGGCTCGAGCTTGGCTCGCTCGCATCGCAACCGACGATCCAGCGCGGCTCGGACGGCGGCTACGTCGTCGCCTGGGAGCAGGAACCGGATCCCATCCACATCGTCATTGAGTCGTTCGACACGTGGGACGACCTCCTCGACGGCGTCGTCGGACGGCGGCTCGACGTTCCGGTGACCATGCCGGCGTGCGGCGAGGGCACGCCTTCGATCGTGAAGGCAGTCCCGGCGCGCCTAGAGCTCGGGTTCCACTACCACGGCGGCTGCGAGACCGACCGCGAAGCCTCGGGGTCGACTGACTGGACCACCTGGGAGGCCACCGCACGTCCAGAACGCGATCGAGCGCTGATGGCCGCGGGGGCGACGGGCCACATCGGCGACCGGGACGAGATCTCGTTCCGCGGCCACGAGTTCGTGTTGATCGAAGGCCAGCTCCGCTACGAGGACTTCAGCTCGTGGCGGACCTTCCTGTATGACGAGGAGACCGGCGTGGCCGAGCAGCTCCAGATCCACACGCATGCGGGCAGCGTGGCATTCGGCAACCCCACGATCGAGGCGGTCGACATCGACGGGAGGGCCGCGCTCGTCGTGGGGTTGTTCCTGTTCGGCGAGGGCGCCACCAGCACTGAGGACGGAGAGCTCGTCTTCTACCGCTTCCTCGACTGAGCCTGCTCGACGCAGAACGACCCCGGGCCGCGGGCGGGAAGCACGCCACGGCGCCGGGATCGCCAGCTCGACGGCGTCGAGCGTCAGGGTGTCGGCGAGCTCGCCGCGAAGGACGGTGCCGGCGGCAACGGGGCCGCGACCGGCTGCCAGGACGAGCCGTAGGACCGGGCGAAGACGACCGGCGGGTCGTTTCCATCGGCGTCGAGGACGCCGACATGGAACTCGTCGCCCTGGATCACCAGGCTCACCAGCCGGGTCCCGTCGGGCGACCAGATCGGCGGGAGCACGCATCCGTCGACCAGCGGGTCGAGCCGCCGCTCACCCGAACCGTCCGCGTTTGTGACCCAGACGCGCATGGTGCACGGACGCCCATTGAGGAATTCCAATTCGTCCACGATGCGGTGGAACGCGATGCGCTTGCCGTCGGGCGACCACGTCGGGTTGAAGGCCTGGTCGGTTGCGAGGAGGCGTTGCCCCGAACCGTCCGCCTTCACCACGACGATGTCGCCCGTATCGGCGAACGGCCCGACAGCGAGTGCGAGCTCCGTCCCATCGGGAGACCAATGCGGCGGAAACCACTGGTCCACCGCGCTGTATTCGAGATCGGGCCCGATCCGACGGGCCTGGAGACCCCTCGGATCGGCGCCGGCCGACTCCACCTCGGCCACGTAGAGGCTGCCCGCACCGGCGCCCTCACTGCCCAGGAAGGCGATCCGGCGGCCGTCGGGCGAGAACCGCGGGAACACGCCGTTCGTGCCGGCAGCGAGGAGCCTGCGAGCCGGCGTTGACCCGTCGGCCGCGGCGGCGAACAGGTCGGGCTGGCCGGGGCACGCCTCGTGGGCGGCGAAGGCCACGGTCTGCCCGTCCGGTGACCAGGCGAGGTCGTCGTGCTCTGCGCAGTAGGGGTCCCGCCCTGCGCCGCTCGACCACAAGACGGTCCGGTTCGCGCCGCCCGCGTCCATCACCTCGACCGAGTTCTTTGACTCGCGGTAGCTGCGGAAGGCGATGCGCGTGCCGTCGGGCGACCATACCGGGGCCTGGTCCGAGCCATTGTCGCTGGAAGCATTCGTCAGTTGGTGGAGGTCCGACCCGTCGGCCCTCACGGTGTAGATGTCGCCCCGCGACAAGTCACCCTCGTCGGACGAGAAGGCGATGACGGCCGCGTCGCCGCGCGGGAGAGCCGGGGTGGGTGACAGGAGCCGAGCGCCGACGACGGCGACGCCCGCCGCGATGAGGACGAGGGCGACGACGATCAGCAGGATCCAGACGGGTTGCAGCGCACGCGGCGCCGCCGGTCGATCTGAGGTGACGGACATGGGAAGCCACCTTTCGAGGCTTGCCCAGGCCGGCCGCTGCTTTGTATGCCGCGTCCGCTCCAGGACCTCCGAGAGGTAGCCGGGGGCGGGCGGGCTGTAGGCGTCCTCGTGCCACGCCTCGAGTCGCCGGGTCACGTCGGGCCGCTGCTGCATCAGGAACGACCCTCCGTCAACCCTGGTCGAGTACGCGCGTCCGAGTCGAGCGCGGCGCGCAGCGCCTGGGTCGCGCGGTGGAGCCGCGACTTCGCGGTGCCGACCGGGATCCCCATGGCTGCGGCCGCCTCGGGAAGCGGCAGGCCCAGGTAGTAGTGCATGACGATGACCGTCCGGTGCTCCGGGTCGAGGTGGCTGACGCCGCGCTCGAGCTCGTCCCGGTCGGCAGAAGCCGACTGGTCGTCGGGCACCGAGAGGGGGAAGATCTCTGGGAGCACGACCTCGATGCTTCGTCGTCTGGCCGTCCGGAGCTCATCGCGGCAGGCGTTGAGGAAGAGCCGGTGGAGCCATGCATCGAAGTGCTCGGAGTCGCGGAGGGTCGGGAGGTCGCGCCAGCAGCGGACGAGCGTCTCCTGGACGGCGTCCTGGGCGCGATCGGGATCCCTCAGGATGAGTCGCGCGGCGGCGTCCAGCCGGCCGATCGTGGCGCCTGCCAGCACGGAGAAGGCGTCATGATCGCCCTTCCTTGCTCGCTCCACGAGGTCTCGCTGCACGTTCGCCTCGACAGTCGCGCGGCCGACTTGGTCGCGCATGGAGCATTTGGCGTTGGACGGCGGCGAATCGTTCCGTTTTCGATGCCGACCCCGCCACCCGACCGTGCGTCGGCTGCCGGACGTCGCGTCCGCGGGACCCCAACACTAGTCCTGCCCATGACGCGAATGCCCGTGCTCCGACGCACGACCCGCACCGCGCTTAGCGCGACCGGCGTTGACTCGGCCCGTGGCGAGGGACACACTCGGAAGCTCACACCGGGGACAGCGGAGGACGTGGCCGTGAGCCATCGACGTACCGCCAGCCTGAGCGCGGCTGGCCTCATCCTGCTGGGCGCCCTCGCAACCGCGTCGCCCGTGGCCGCGAAGAGCCATGTCGTCGTGCTCCTGGATGGGCTGTCGTCGCCCAAGGGGCTCGACGTCTCGGGCAAGTCGGTCTTCGTGGGGCAAGGCTGGGCCGGGGCACCAGGTCCGGTGCTCCAGTACCGCCAGACGGGACGCGCACACCGCAGTGCGCAGCCGATCACCGATCCGCTCAACGTGACCGACATCGTCGGGACCCCGGACGGTGCGGGCTGGGCGATCGGCGGCGACGGGATCCTGTACCGCCAGGCGACGCCCGGCGGAGCGATCGACGCCGTGCTCGACATCACCGCGTACCAGGCGGCCGACCCGGACCCGACCGACAAGGATGATCCGCCGAACCCGACCGAGAGCAACCCCAACGGGCTCGCGGCGGTCGGCGCCCACGACGTCCTGATCGCCGACGCCGCCGGCAACGACGTCATCCGCGTCAGCCCCAACGGCGACGCGCACACGGTGGCGCGCTGGACGAACGAGCTGGTCGGGACCGACCACCTGGGCGACCCGACCCTGCCGCCGCTGCTGCCGGCCGAGGCCGTGCCGACGACGGTCACGATCGGTCCCGACGGCTGGGCCTACGTGGGCCAGCTGGTCGGCTTTCCCGGCAAGCCCGGCTCCGCGCATATCTGGCGCTTGAATCCCAACGCCGACGGCGCCACCTGCTCGGTCGACGCCCCCGATCCCGACTGCTCAGTCTGGAAGTCGGGCTTCACGTCGATCTTCGACATCGCGTTCAACCCCAACAACGGGACCCTGTACGTGTACGAGATCGCCGAGGACGGCTGGCTCGCGTTCGAGGAGGGTTTCTCGACCGGCCACTTCCCGCCCGCGGTCCTGCTCGAGGTGAAGGGCCACAGGACGCGCGAGCTCGCCCGCGGCCAGCTCTCGCAGCCGGGCGGCGTGGAGGTCGCCAAGGACGGCAAGGTGTTCGTCACCGACGGGATGTTCACCGACGGCCGCCTGATCCGGATCCGCGGGATCTGATCCACCGGATGTGAAGACGCCGCTCACCCAGGCTTGGGTGAGCGGCGTTCGTTCGGTGCGTCGTCAGGCGCGCGAGGCCACCTCGGTGGCGTACTCCTTCGGGTGCTGGCCACGGTCCTTGAGCTCGGTTCGATCCATGATGTCGAGCGTGTCGGCGACCGAGCGGCCGTTCTCGCTCGCTGCGCGCTTGACGTCCTCGTAGGTGATGTTGGCCTTGCCCATCTCCTGGTGGGCATCCATGCAGCCGCAGGTGAGACACATGGTCGATCCTCCTTGCCGGGGCCGCGCCGGGCTCGACCGATCCGGCCCGCCCAGGCGCTCGCATCACCCTGAACGCGTGGCCGACACGGGCGCGACCGCACTGGCGGGGCGCACCTTGCAGGAAGGCGACATCGGGCGTGTCATAGGCGTGACCCGCCGACGTCATGGCCCGAGGGCGATCGATGTTCCAATCGCTCGACTACCTCTATACGCCGAGCCGGGACGTCGCCGCCGACGTCCGGTACTTCACCGAGGTCCTGGGCGCGAACCTGGTGTTCGCGATCGAGGCGATGGGCACCCGGGTGGCGATGGTCGACCTGACGGATGGGCCGCCACAGATCGTGCTCGCCGGCCACCTCGACGGCGACCAGCCGGTGCTCGTGTACCGCGTCGCCGATCTCGATGCCGCCGCGGCGGAGCTCGACGGCCGCGGCTGGACCCCCGGCCACGGCCTCGAGATTCCGCAGGGGCCGGTGCGGACGTTCGCGGCGCCGGGCGGCCAGCGGCTGGCGATCTACGAGCTGACCCGCCCGGGCGTGATCGAGACGTTTTCCGGGCGGCGCGAGTTCTAGCGGCGCGACTGCCTCAGCCGACCTCGACCCCGGCCGCGCGCGCGTCCTCGACGTACCTCGGCAGCGCTTCGTCGTCGGTGGTCGTCGCCGGCACGAGGCCCATCGCGCGATTCACGCCCAGCTCGCGGAAGCCCGCCAGCCGGTCGACCCGCGCCTGCCCCGGCTCGGCGATGTCCTCGCCCCACATGTGGACCGAGATCGCCAGGGTCGCCGGATCCCGCCCGATCTCCTCGCACCGCGCACGGATGGTCGGCAGGGCGGCGGCGACATCGGACGGGTCCATCCCATCGAGGTTCAGCTCGTCCGCAAACTTCGCGGCCAGCCGCCAGGTCACGTTGGGGCCGTTGCCACCGACCATGATCGGGACATGGGGTCGCTGAAGCGGCTTGGGCACGTTGCGCGCGTCCGCCACGCTCGAGTACCGGCCCTCGAAGGTCGCGTGCTTGTGCCGGTCGCCGTCCATCATCTCGGTCACGACCGCGAGGTCGTCGGCCAGCCGGGCCAGCCGCTCGCGGGTCTCCGGGAAGCCGTACCCGTACGCGTCCCACTCATCGCGCTTCCAGCCGGCGCCGATCCCGAGCTCCATCCGGCCGCCGCTGATGACGTCCATCGTGGAGATCATCTTGGCCGTCAGCGCCGGGTTCCGGAACGCCGTGCAGATGACGACGTGGCCGAGGCGGACCTTGGCCGTCACCGCGGCCAGCGCGGACAGCATGGTGAACGACTCGAAGGTGATCTCGTCGGTGGGCCGCGGGACGGTGTGAAAGTGGTCGAACACCCAGATCGACTCGATGCCGAGCTCGTCCGCGTGCTTCGCCAGGGTCACGCTGCGGTTCCACGCCGTCGCCGGATCCCATCCGTCGTAGTCCCCGGTCCATCCCTGCGGGATGATCACCCCGAGCTTCATCGATCGCCTCCTGGTCGTGTCTGGGCCCACGTGTCCGACCACCTGTATACGCCCGGCGGCCGGACGGCGCTGCGGCGTGGTACAACCGCTCCTGGAGGTCGTCGCATGGTCGTGATCTTTGGCTGGGGGTCGGGGGATGCGCAGGATCTGGGCGAGATCGCGCCCGTCATCTGCCCCAACTGCCACAACGACGTGTTCCTGCATCACATCAAGTCCGACAAGCAGGTGAGCCTGTACTTCGTGCCGCTCGCGCACTACGGGACCGACGAATACCTGGCCTGTCCGATCTGCCGTCACGGCCTCCACGTGCCTCCCGAGCACCTCCGCGAGGTCGACCAGATGCAGGCCTCGACGTCGCTCTACCGCCGCGGCGCGGTGACGCCCGCCTTCTACCGCGCGAAGGTTGAGGCGTTCTGGCAGCGGCTGGGGATGGCGCCCTCGGGCCACCAGGTGGTCGGAGCCCCAGCGGCGATCCCGACAGCCGCGCCGCCGCCCCAGGCGGTTCCGGCGCCGCCAGAGAGGGCGGGCGCGGCCGCCGGCGTGCAACCGGCTCCATACGACGTGCTCGCGGGCTACGCGAAGCTGCATGCGGAGGGCGTCCTCACCGACGAGGAGTTCGCGGCGGTGAAGCGGCGGGTGCTGGGGATCTAGGTCAGCCCGGGCGGCCAGGCCCCTCGATCAGGCGTCGGCCGCAGCGGTCACGGGCAGCTCGAGACGGGCGCGCACCCCCTGGTCGCGGCCATCCGATTCGAGCTCGATCCGCCCGGCGTGGGCCACCGCGAGGCCCTGGGACGCGTACAGGCCGAGGCCGAGGCCCGGGAAGCCGCGCGCCCGCGCGTCGTCCGTCCGACCGTAGCGGCGGAACAGGACGTCGAGCTCCTCGGGCTGGAGGCCGATGCCCTCGTCGACGATCTCGATCGTCGCCCGGTCGCCGTCGCGCGTCGCCGAGACGCGCACGCGTCCATCGGGCGCCGAGTACTTGAGCGCGTTCGAGAGCAGGTTGGTGACGATGCGGCGAATCGCTCGCCGGTCCCAGTCGCCGATGGCGTCGGCGGCCAGGTCGCCGACGTCGATCCGCGCCCGGCTCGCCGGATCGAGCAGCCCGAGGGCGTCGTTGACGACGTCGCGAACGATCACCGGTTCGGCGTCGACATCGACCGCACCCATCGCGACCCGTGACGCATCCGCGAGCGTGTCGATCAGCTGGCTCATCTCCTGGGTGGCGTAGAGGGCGCCGTCGAGCGTCTCAGCGAGGCGGTCGAGATCGGTCGGCGGCCGGCGGACCCACCGGGAGGCCAGGACGAGCGACGCCTCGACCAGCGTGATCGGCTGCCGGACGTCGTGGATCGTCGAGGCCAGGAACTCTTCGCGGACCGTCTCGATGCGCTCGGTGAGCGCCGTCAGCGCGAGCATCGTGGCCCCGTCGAGCGCGTCGTTGACCAGGGCGACGGCGGCGACGATGTCGCTGGCAGGCAGCCTGTCATCGAGAAAGGCCTGCAGCGCCCGGCCGATCTCCTGGCGCAGCAACCTGAACTCCGTCGCGATCGCGACGGGCCCGAGCTGCTGCTCGAAGCGCACCTGCGCGTGGGCCCGAGCCGTCCGGTCGATCGCCGCGTCGTCCATCGGCGCGTCCACGTGGTCGTCCGGCGCCGCCGATCGCTCGAGGAGCTCGACCACGGCGTCGAACAGGGCCGGGATGTGGTCGGCGACGGCACGGTCGGGATGGTCGCGATGGAACGGCTGGCGTCGCGCGGCGGCGAGCCAGGCCCCGAGAATCGCCTCTCGGCGGGCGCGGAGGGCGCTGGCGACGGGGGCGAGATCGGCGGACGCGGCGACCTCTTTCACGCGACTGTCGACATCGGCGGAGGGGACGTCCGACGGGCTTGTAACGCCCCCGGCGACAGGCGGTTCTGCGCTCAAGGGCGGGCCTCGTGGACGCGGGTCAGGGTCGCGGCCCATTGTAGCCGTGGCCCTGCCATGACTCGGCGTCCGGCTCACGGCTGCGATGCACGAGCAAGGCGGCGACCCGGTCTGCCCGTCGCGCCGAAGGGTCCGGACGGTCTGGAATCAACCCATGGAGCCCCGGGGGCCGACGCCGGACGACGCACGCCTGCGCCAGGTGCGTGACGACCTGCGCGTCATGCGCCCGAGGGCGCCCAGCCGCCCCACGGACCGGGCTCGCCTTGAGGACGGCTGGCCGCCCGAGCTGCGTCGCCGAAGCCTGATCGACGCGGTGGAGCGGGAGATGGCCGCAGGCTCCGCCGAGGGCGACTGATTGGACGCGCGACCCTGCACCGCGCCGCTGCGGTGACGCCGGCGGGCGGCGGGGCTAGACCTCGGCCTCGACCGGCCGGCGGGCGGCCGGGCGTCCCGCGGCCGGGCGTGCCGCGGCCAGGCGTTCCGCGGCGAGCTGGAGGGTCTCGAGCCGCTTGGGGAAGGCGAAGCGCAGCTTCGTCCTGCCGAGCTCGGGCCTCGAGTAGAAGGAGGAGCCCGGCACGGCCGCGACCCCGACCTCGCGGATCAGCCGCATGGCGAACGCGGTGTCGTCCTCGTCGGTCAGGGCCCGGGTATCGGTCATCACGTAGTAGGCGCCAGCCGGGTCGACGAACGTGAACCCGGCTTCGCGCAGCGACGGCAGCAGCGCGTCCCGCCGCGCCGCGTAGTCGGCGACCAGGTCCGTGTAGTAGGCAGCCGGGAATGCGAGCGCCACGACGGCCGCGGCCTGCAGCGGCGCCGCCGCGCCGACCGTGAGGAAGTCGTGCACGCGCCGGATGCCGACGGTCAGGTCGGGCGCGGCGATCGTCCAGCCGATCCGCCAGCCGGTCACCGAGTACGACTTCGACATCGAGTGGATCGACACTGTCCGGTCGGCCATCCCGGGCATCGTCGCCAGCGGGACGTGCTCGCCCTCGAACACGATGTGCTCGTAGATGTCGTCGGTGAACGCGATCACGTCGAACTCGACGCACAGCCCGGCGATCAGCGCGAGCTCCTCGCGCGTGAACACCTTGCCGGTCGGGTTGTGGGGCGAGTTCAGCACGATGCCGCGGGTCCGGGGGCCGAACGCCGCCCGGAGCTCGTCGGGATCGATCGACCAGTCAGGCTCGTGGAGCGTCACGTAGTGGGGGACCGCGCCCGAGATGATCGCGTCGGGCCCGTAGTTCTCGTAGTAGGGCTCGAAGATCACGACCTCGTCGCCCGGGTCGAGCAGGGCCAGCATCCCGGCCACCATCGCCTCGGTCGCGCCGCAGGTGACCGTGACCATGGTCGCCGGGTCGATCGGGTCCCAGCCCGGGAACTGGGCCACGGTCGACGTCGCGATCGCCGCCCGCAGGTTCGTCGCTCCCCATGTGATCGCGTACTGGTTGATGTCGTCGTGGACGGCCTTGGCGGCCGCGTCCTTGAGCTCCGGTGGACAGGCGAAGTCGGGGAACCCCTGCGCCAGGCTCACCGCCCCGGCCTCGACGGCCAGGCGGTTCATCTCGCGAATGACCGATTCGGTGAAGCTGGCGGCCTTGGCGGAGATGCGGGGACGGCTCATGCGCGGAAGTCTACGTGCGCGCTCGGGGCCCGGTCACGCGTCAGGTCACGCGGTGGCGACGAACCGGTACCCGAGGCCACGCACGGTCTCGATCGAGGCGGCGCGATCACCGAGCTTGCGGCGGAGCGCCTTGATCAGTGCCTCGATGACGTTGCTGCCGCCCGCGTCGTCGTAGCCCCAGACGTCGCGCAGCAGCGTCGCGCGCTCGACCACCTGGCCGGGCCGCTCGGACAGATACCTGAAGACCTCGAACTCGAGCTTCGTCAGGTCGGTGCGTCGGCCGCCGAGGACGAGCTGGCGCTGCGCCGCGTCAAGCATCGTGTCCTCCTCGATTCGAAGCTCCGTGGCGATGATTCGGGTCAGCCAGCCGTCGACCGATGCCGGTCCGAAATCGAGGAGCGAGAGGTGATGGGCGATGCCATCGATCTTGACCGGTTGACCGGGGAGTGGCTCGAATCCGAGCCGTTCCCACGCGGTCCCCTCCATCGTCTCGAGACCGACCGTGTAGATCCGCCGGAGCGCGGGCCGCAGCTCGAGGTACATGCGCTTGAGGTCGAGCATGATCGCCGCGAGGACCAGGTCCTCGGGGTCGCCCACGAGCTCGAACCGGTCGAACAGGACGCGCTGCCCGCGCGGCACCGGCTGCTGGCGGAGGTGGTCGCGCCAACGGCGGGCCACAGGGTCGACGTCGGTCAACCCGCGCCGTACCCGGTCCAGCTCACCGACGACGTAACAGCCCGCGATGACGCCACTGCCATCGCGCGCGACCCGGAACCGCTCGGGGTCGCGTTGCCACCATTCGTCGAGGATCGAGACGGACGCCGCCGGTCCTTGCGCTCGCGCGAGGGCCGCAATCGCCGGCCAGTCCGCTGGGTGGGCGCCCTCGACGAAATAGAGGTGTTTCGTCGTCGGGAAGAACGCCTCTCGAATCACCGGGTTCTGGAGGATGAACAGCAGGTCGGCGGTGTAACGCCACATCTCCGCCGGTGAGGCCCGACCGACCTCGTCCCGCAGCTGACGCCATGCCGCGATCCGATACCGCCGCAGGCGATCGGGGTCCGACGCACGCAGGTACGCCGCGACGCCCTCGCGAACCGTGTCATGCAGGACGAGGCCATCCGTCGTCAGCTCGACGAACGGGAGGGCCCGAAGCCGGTCGAAGGCGTCCTGTGGTGCCGCGTAGGGGAGCATCGCCGCCAGCAGCGAGACGGTGGGCCTGCGAACCACGGACGCCGCATCGAGGGCCTCGCGCGTCGCGGGATCAAGTCCCGCGAGGTAGAGGTCGGTGAGCTCGTCCACGATCGCCGTGACGGTCACCGTTTCGTGGTCGCCGGCCGGCTGGGACGAGATGGCCGCGGCCGCCATCCGGAGGGACAGCGGGTGGCCGCGGGCCAGCCGGTCGATGCGCTCGATGTCGTCGCCCGTGACGCCGTCGCGCCGCAGGAGTGCCTCGGCGTCGTCGCGTGTCAGGTTGCCGAGCGGCAGGCTCCGGAACAGCCCGCCCATGCCGATCGACCAGCCGGTCATCGGTGCCTCGCGGCCGGCCACGACGACACGCACGTTGTCGGGCAACGCGGGCACGAACGCCCGCTGCAGCCACAGGTCCAGCGGGCGAAGGACCTCGTAGCGATCGAGCGCGAGGACGACTCGCTTGCCCAGGCCGGCCAGCCGGATGCCAGCCTCGTCGGGCGTTTCAAGCGTGCCCCCGGTGGCGTTCGACAGGGCGGCGAGGAACCCCCGTTGCGTCGGCTCGATGGCGCCGCCGTCCAGGCCGAGGACGATCGCTCCCCCCGCTCGGGCATCCATGATGAACGTCTCGAGCAGGGCGGACTTGCCGACGCCGCCAATGCCGTGGATGAAGACGAGCAGCGGTCCGTCGGTTTCCAGGGCGAGGAGCAGGACGGCCAGCTCGCTGTCGCGGCCCACGAGCGCGGCCGGCTGCTCCTCGACCCTCTGGCGGACGGTGAGCGTCATGTGCGGAGTGTGCGCGGGACGTCAACGATTCAGCGTGCGGCGTCCCCGACCGTGAGCGTGCCCTGCCAGCAGTCCGTTGTGACGCCGTCGTGCTCGCACGTGATCTCCGTGTAGGCGCCGACAACGGGGCTGCCCTTGCCCCAGCCGTCGGTGACCACGCCGCTGATCAGGGCCTCGAGGCCGGTCTGCTCAACGTGGACGAGCGCCGTGAACGGCCGCTCCGAGCCGTGGAACTGGTATTCGGCCGCGATGACGGTCGTCGGACCGGGCGCGTAGTCGAGGACCTTGCCAACGTACGAACCTTCGCCCGCCGCGCCACCGACGACGCCGGCCATCATCGGCCCCTCGCCGACCATCCACTTCGTGAACGTCGCCGTTGCCGCCTGCACTGTATCCATCCCGGTTCCTCCATCGAGCTTGGGCTCAACGGCGTCAAGGGTCGACGCCGCGCGCCAACCATGCAGCTTGGCGATCGGGATGCGGTGCTCGAAGGATGAACAGAATCTGAAAAGTTGCGGTCGCGCAGATCCTGATCAGATGCGCCGGGCGACGAGCTCGTCCGCCCACGCTTGCAGGCGATCGGCGTGCTCCGCGTAGTGATCGCCGCCCGCCTTGCGGATCCACCACGCCGCCTCTTCGGTCGGAGTCGTGAGGTGGGACCACGAATTCGAGCATCCGCGTCCGCCCGGCGTTCGCCTGGAGCCAGGCGACCTCCCAGGGCTGACCGGCGAGTCCCTCGAGCAGGGCCGCGTTGAGCGCATCGATGTCGATGTCGTGGCCTTCGTAGGTGCCCGCGATCATGCGCTCGAACTGCACCTGCGCCTCTGCGAGCCAGGTGCCCACGTGGGCGGCGAGGTCGCGCACCGACCAGTCGGGATTCCGGTAGTAGCCGGGCTCCATGCATTCGTCGGGCGTCAGCCGCCGGACCTGGGCGGCGAACTCGTACCAGCCCGAGCGCTCGGCCTCGAGCTCCGCTGCGTACAGGCGTTCCATCGCGCCATTGTCGCCGCCGCGACGGCCGGCGTCACTCGCCGTTGGCGGCTTCGTGCTCGATCGTGGTCCCGCCGAGGCGCGATGGTGCCATCCTGCTTCCAGGTCGTTTGAGGAGACGTCATCGAACCCCAGGGTGTCCCGGTCCCGGAGAGCGCAGCAGGCAGCGAGCCGGTCGGCGAATCGCGCTGGCCCATGGCCGTGGCGGTGCTCGTGCTCATGGGCTTCGCGATCGTGTCGCCCGCGAACCTCGCGCTATTGCCCGGCTGGCTGCTCGCGACGGTCGAGGGCCTGCTGCTCGTGGCGCTGATCATCGGCGACCCGGGACGCATCGACCGAACCGGCCAATGGCAGCGACGCACGTCGATCGCGCTCGTCGCCGTGCTCCTCGCGAGCACGCTCGCATCGACGGCCCTGCTCATCTATGACCTCGTGACCGGCGCGGCCGTCACGAATCAGGCCGACGAGATGCTCCTTGCCGGCGCGAAGGTCTGGCTCGGCAACAACATCGCGTTCGCGTTCCTGTATTGGGAATTCGACGGTGGCGGGCCGGCGGTCCGGGCCCACGTTCTCCCCCGCTATCCCGACTTCGCGTTTCCGCAGCAACTGAGCCCCGAGCTGGCGCGGCCGGGCTGGAGGCCCCAGTTCATCGACTACCTCTACATCGGGTTCACCAACGCAAACGCCTTCAGCCCCACCGACACGATGCCGATGGCCCACTGGTCGAAGGTGGCGATGGGCTCGCAGGCCCTGATCTCGTTCGCGGTTGTCGGCCTCGTCCTGGCCCGGGCGGTCAACGCCTTCACCTGATCCGCGGCGCGGCCACCGGCCGATCGGTGGGCCCGGCGCCCAGCGCCCGCCCGCCGGTATCGTGGGGGCGATGGACGATCCCGCTCCGAGCCCTCGCGACGACCGCCATTCGCGCCTGATCGCGGGCGCGGTCGGCTTCCTGACCCTCCTCGCCATCGGTTGGACCGGGCTGCTGATCCCGTCGCTGATCCGCTCGATCGAGGCGTCGTTCGACCAGACCGACGCGGGGATCGGCGTGGTCTACCTGGCCTATGCCGTCGCCTATATGTCCGGGTCGTTCGGCGGAGGACCGCTGACCGAGCGGTTCGGCCGGCGCCTCGTCATGGGCGGTGCGGTGCTGGTTCACGCGGCGGGAATCGCGGGCTTCGGCCTCTCCCCCAGCTGGGCCGCCTTCGTCGTCGCAGCGCTGGTGGCGGGCGCGGGGGCGGGCGCGCTCGACGGGGGCTCCAACGGACTCGTCCTCGACGTGTACCGCGAGGGCCGTGGCCGGGCGATGAACCTGCTGCAGGTGTCGTTCGGAATCGGGGCGCTCGCCGCGCCGCTGGTCGTCGGCGTGCTGGTCGAGGCCGGCATTCCATGGCAGTCCATCGCGGTCGGGACCGCCGCGGTCGTCTCGCTCCTGGCGATCGCGTACGCGTCGATCCCGATGCCGAGCGGGCGACAGATCGCGCGCGCGGCCGCCGAGCGAGTGTCTGCCGACACGGGCAGCCCGCATGCGCGCAGTCTGCTGGCGGGCCCGCTGCTCCTGCTCGGGGTCGCGATCGCGACGTATGTCGCGTCCGAGGTCGGCGTGTCGAGCTGGATGGTGCGGTTCCTCGAGCCCGCGCCGCTCACGACCGCGACGCTCGCGCTCTCGCTGTTCTGGGCGGGCCTCACCCTCGGACGGCTCGTGTCGTCCGTCATCGCCGACCACTTCGACCACCTCTGGTTCACGGTCACCTGCGCGCTCGGTATGGCCGCCCTGGTGGCGGTCGCCGTCCTGGCTCCGTCCCTGCCGGTGTCGATCGCGGCCTTCGCGGCGGCCGGCATGGCCGCGGGACCGATCTTCCCGATGATCGTGGCCATCGGCGGCGAGCGGTACCCGGAGCGCTCGGCCATGGTCGGGGGCTCGCTGACCGGCATGGCGGTCATCGGCGCGGTGGTCTATCCGCCGGCGATGGGCTTCCTGTCGGTCACGATCGGCCTGCCGGCGGCCATGCTGGGCAACGTCCTGCTCGCGCTCGCGTGCGCGCTCGTGCTGGTCGTGTTCAGCCGGGTCACCGGCGGAGCGCGCCAGCGGGCGTTGCGCGGCACCTAGGCGACGTCCGCCGGCCCCGGTCCGTCATGGAGGATTCAGTATCCGGATTGCTCGAGGATCCGACGGTGCTCGCGCTGGGCCTGGGCGGCGGTCGCGAACGTCGCCGCATCGCCCGGCAGGGAATCCTGCTCGACGACGATCCAGCCCCGGTAGCCGATGGCTCGCAGGGCGGCAAGGACCCCCGACACGTCGAGATCGCCCTCACCGAGCGGACAGAACACGCCCCGGCCCCAGACGGCATCGGCCGGTTCGTCGCCACGGACGACCTCCGCGATCCGATCGAGCCGGGCGTCCTTCACGTGGACCTGGTTGATCCGGCCGGCCCAGCGGGTCACGGCCGCGACGGGATCCCCTCCTGCCGCGAGGTAGTGACCCGTGTCGAGGCAGATCCCGATCTCGGTCTCGGCGAGCAGGGCCTCGATCTCGTCGGGGGCCTCGACCAAGGTCCCGAGCTCCGGATGGAACGTCGCGTCGTACCCGCGCTGGCGGCACCGGTCGAGTGCCTCGGCGACACCGGCGACGAGGGCGGACCGGGCGGCCGGGTCCAGGGCGAGCGATCGGTCGCGGCCGGCCTGACCAGGATGCGCGGCGCGCTCGGGGGTTGGCGAGTGGGCGAGCGTCGGCCGAGGCGGATGGGATTCCCGGAGCGAGGCGGCGGCATCGAACTGGTCGAGGACCGCGTCCAGCTCGTGCCAGGCGCCGCGGAGGCTCGCCGGGTCGCTGAACGGCAGCTCCACGTACCCACCCGCGAGCGCGAGCCCATGGGCGACGAGGGCCGCTCGCAGCTGTTCGGCACGACCGAGGAAGCCGACCGGACCGAGGTCGATGCCGTCATAGCCGGCCTCGGCTACGGCCGTCAGCACCGCTTCCGCCGTTGGCACGCCAGGCAGGCCGATGGTGCGCTCGAAGGCCCCATAGGTCACGGGCGCGTTCGCGACCAGGACCGCACGATCCATCTCCACGTCAGGCCTCGCTCCTCGTTGACAGCCGGCGGACCGGCCCGCCGGCCTGCATCGCCTCGATGATCTCGACACACAGCTCGACGTCGGCGAGCCCGTCCTCCGCGGTGGTCCGGGGGGCGCGTCGCTCGGCGATGCTGTCGGCGAACTCGATCAGCTCGAGCTTGAACGCCTCCTCGTAGTCGACCACTTCGTGCGTGGCCCAGGAGCCAGGGCCGCCGACCGCCCCGCCTTCGATCACCAGCTCGGTCGGGGCGTTGCGCAGGAACGGCGACGCGAAGCGGAGCCGGAGCCGGCGGTCCGCGGCGTAGAACTCCAGCTCCTGCCGGTAGCGGGTGATCCCTGGCAGGTCGACCCAGGTGAGGACGACGGAGATATCACCGAACTCGAGCTCGATCGTCGCCGCTTCACGGGTGACACGGGCATGCCGGATGCCAGTCGGTGTGCCCAGCAGGCCCCGCAACAGGTTCAGCTCGTGGATGAGGGTGTCCAGGAGCACGGCGTGGTAGACGGACCTGGTCTCGAGGTCGCTGTTGGGGAGCGCCTCAGCGAGCGCTGCGTTCGCCGCACCCACGGCCGTCGCGAGCCCGTCGGCATCGACGTCGTCGGCCGGCACGGCGAGCGGGAGGTGTAGGACGTACGGTCGGAACGGCGCCTCGAGCGTGGTGACTTGGACGAGCCGGAGGCCCGTCGTGGCGACGAGCTCCGCCGACAGGCGCTCCACCGCCGGGTCGAAGCGCTTCATGTTGCCGACCATGAGCGTCACCCCGGCGTCGCGTGCCGCCGCGATCATCGCCCGCCCTCCCGCCGGCGAGAAGCACATCGGCTTCTCCACGAACACGTGGAGACCGGCGCGAGCGGCCGCGATCGCGGGCTCGGCGTGCGATCCGGGCGTGGCGATGAGCACGGCATCGAGCGGCGACTCGAGCAGGTCCTCCCAGCGAGTGACGCGTCTCGGGACCGCGAACCGCTCGCCGACCGCGGCGAGGACCGTCGGCGACAGGTCGCAGATCGCGTCGAGCGAGTACCGGTCAGAGAGCTCGTGCAGGTAGGGAAGGTGCATCACCTGGGCGATCAACCCGCAGCCGATGACCCCGATCCGGAGCGGCGCCCGGTCTCGGTGCGGTCCGCGATCCTCCCGCGCGCCAGTTGCTGGCTCCATCCGCCTCTCCCTTGCGAGCCGCCTTCGGCCAGGTCGTCATCTGGGCTCGATTGAACCAATACTGTACCAATCGCGCAAGCGACCGCGCTGTCTACTCGACGGCCGCGACGTAGACCTCGTAGGCGGCGAGGCGAAGCTCGGCGCCCGCGTCCTCGGTCGGCGAGCGGATCCGGCTCGCGCACAGCAGGCGGAGGCTGCGGCGAGCCAGATCGAGCCGAACGGACTGCTCGCGTCCGCTCATGTTGAGCACGACCACGCATGACACCCCGTCGGCCGCACGCATATACGCGAGGACGTCAGGATCGTCGGTGTTCAGGAGGGTGCAGTCGCCGCGCGAAAGGGGTGCCTGGCTTCGTCGCACCCGGATCAGCCGCCGGTAGAACCGCAACAGCGAGCCGGCATCATCGAGCTGTTCGGCGACATTGACCCCCTCGGCGAAGTTCGGGTGCACGGGGAGCCAGGTCGCAGATCCCTCCGGGCTGAAACCCGCGTTGGGCGCGTTCGACCATTGCATCGGCGTGCGGCTCTTGTCGCGCCCGTGCCGGGCCGCGACGTCGATCGCCTCGGCCGCCGAGAGGCCGAGCTCGCCCACGGCGGCGCGGTGGAGCCACAGACCCCAGTTGTCGCGGAACTGGCCGGCATCGTCGAGCAGGAGGTCGGCCATGCCGATCTCCTCGCCGTAATAGAGGAACGGCGTGCCGGGTAGCGTGAGCACGAGGGCGGCCGCCAGACGGGCGGTCGCCAGCTCGTCGGCGCCGCGAGCCACGCGGGTCCGGACCCGTGGCTCATCGTGGTTCCCGAGGGTGATCGCGTCCCACGACCCCTCGGGGATGGCAGCCCATCGTTCGACCTGGTTGGCGCGAACCCATGCGGGCGTCAGCGATCGCGTCTGCATCAGCCCGACGTTGAACACCAGGTGCAGCTCGTCGCTGCCCGACCCGTAGTACGCGACCTGATCCGTCTCGCCGATGAGCACCCGATCCCGATAACTGTCAACGACGGCCCGCAGCTCGCGCATCAGGTCATGGACTTCCGGTTGGTCGAGCTGGCGGTCGAACATCCTCGCGAGGCCGGCAGTGACCTCGGCCTGGTCGGCCTCCGTGGCCGCCGTGATCCACGCCCGACGCAGCTCCGACAGCGAGCGCGGCTCGGCATGGTCCGTCAAGGCCGCGTCCTCGAAGGCGGCGTCCGGGGCATCGAGTCGGAAGCCATCGACCCCGAGATCGAGCCAGAACCGCATGACGTCGGCGACGGCGCCTCGCACGCCCGCATGCCGATAGTTCAGGTCCGGTTGTTCGCGCAGGAAGCAGTGGTAGTAGTACTGGCCCGTCGTCGCGTCGAGCTCCCAGGCGGACCCCCCGAACTGCGACATCCAGTTGTTGGGCGGGCCCCCATCGCGCGCGTCGTGCCAGACGTACCAGTCCCGCTTGGCGCTGTCCCGGCTCGCCCGCGACTCGATGAACCAGGGGTGCTGATGCGACGTGTGGTTGAGGACGAGGTCGATCACGACCCGGATGCCGCGCTCATGGGCGGCCTCGAGGAGGGCCCGGAAGTCGTCGAGGGTTCCGTAGTCGGGATGGACGCCCACGTAGTCGCTAACGTCGTAGCCAAGGTCGACCTGTGGGGACGGGTAGTGCGGGGACAGCCAGATCGCGTCGATGCCAAGGTCGGCGAGGTAGTCCAGCCGCTCGATCACCCCCACCAGGTCGCCGATCCCGTCGCCGTTGCCGTCGGCGAAGCTCCGCGGATACACCTGGTAAAAGACGGCTTCCTTCCACCAGGCGCGCTCGGCGGCTGCGGGCTCGGAGAGGATCTGCTGGGCGTCGAGCACCTCTCCGGCAGACCTCCCTCCGTCGGCGCTCCCGGTTGTCGGCAGGCTCGTGTCAGGCATCTGGGTTTGTCGCGCCACCACGACCGCGTGGCGGTTGCGGACTCGCCTACCCGGCCGCCACGTACACGGGGTTCGTGAGCGCGAACATGTCCCCGTTCGCCGCGGATCCCGCGCGCAGCTCGAGCCGCCACCAGCGGGTGGCAGTGAGCGCACGTCCATCGACGGCCCGGACGGTCCGTGGTTCGTATGCGGCCAGGGCCGTCGCCGAGCCGGAGGTGACGAACCACAGCGTCGCCGGCGCTTCGAGGCGCTCGATGTCCACGGTCAGCCGCAGCGCCCCGTCCGCGGGAAGCACGGCGCCGGGCACCGTGACCCCGACCCCGTCCGAGCCCGTTGCCTGGAACGAAACCGTCGGTCCTCGCGACAGGAACGCGCGGCCGCCCCGGATGCCGTCGAGGATCGCCCCTTCGGTTGGTTCGGTCGCGTAGATCCACGTAAAGCCGAGGGTCGCGTCGTCGTCGTCCCTTGGGCCATGGCTGTCCGTCCCCGCGATCGCGGTGAGTCGCAGCCCAGCGTCCAGCAGGTCGGTCCAGAGCGCGACGTTGCCCTCGTTGTCCGTCTCGACATCGGCCCAGCCGCCGTTCCAGACCTCCATCGCGTCGAAGGTCGAATAGTCCACCCGGGCGAAGTCCCAGTGGCAGCCGACGCACCACGGGTCGCCGAAGCTGCTCGGGTGGTTGATCGAGGCGATCGCACCCTGCCGGTGCGCCTGCTCGGTGATCCCCTCAGCGCCGCCGCCGCGACGGTCTCCGCGCCAGTCGATGTGCGTCGCAAGCCCGAACACGTTGATGTGGCCGTGGAAGGTCGTCACCTCGCTGCCACGGATCGGGATGATCCCGTCTGGCCAGGCGTCGACCTCCCGGTGGTGGCTGATCGTGTTGTGGTCCGTGATCGCCAGGAAGTCGAGCCCGCGTTCGATCGCGCCCCGCACGCGACCCTCGACGGTCACCTCGCCGTCGCTGTGGACCGTGTGCGAATGGAGGTCGCCGCGATACCAGCGCGCGCCGCCGGCGGGCGTGAGTCCGGGAGCCTGGGACGATGGATGGCCGACCGCCGCGGCGGTCGGCGTACCGAGCCGGGCCGACACCTCGAGGTGCCACTCAAGGTGACCGGCTGCGGCGCCATCCGGGAGAATCAGGCCCGTCTCGACGTTCAGGACCCACGGGCCGGCCGGGATCGGGCCGGCAAGGCAGCCCGGCGTCGCACTCGACTCCCCGATCACGGTCCACCCGTCGTCGTCGGAGCGCCGCACCGCGCCGCGGAACCCTTCCGGCCCGAACAGGTACAGGGACGCGGCGTTCGCCAGGTGCTCTGAGCCCATGTCGTGGGGGGTCCATCGGAATCGGACCCGCAGCTCGACGGTCCGGTCCGGGACCTCGATGTCGAAGTGGAGGTGCTGGTGGCGGTCCCGATGCGTCCACTGCCCGGCCTGATCGAGCAGGAGAACGGCGTCGTTCACGTTGTCCGCGGCGTGCTCAGGCGCCGTAGCGCTCGACGAGCGTCGGCTGACCGGCGATATACCCGTCGAGGATGCGCCCGGCGACATCGACCGACGGAACCAGCGGGTGCAGGGCGAGCGCCTTGATCGCCATCGCCCGCGAGCCGGACATGGCCGCGTCGATCGCGGCGCGTTCGGCTGCCCGCACGGAAAGGATCAGGCCCTGGGCGTGCAGCGGGACACTGCCGATCGCGGCGGGCACGATCCCGCCGCGGCTGATGATGCACGGGACCTCGACGATCGCCTCCTCGTCGAGGAACGGAAGGCTCGAGCGGTTGGGGACGTCGAGGATCATGACCCGGTAGCCGTCGCTGTAGAGGCCGTCCACGAGATTGAGGGCGAGCGTCCCGTAGTCTCCCGGTCCCCGCGCCTCGACGATCTCGGACATGGCGTCCTCGCGCCCGGTCCACGCCTCCTCCATGTAGTGCGACTCGCGCTCGGCGTGGGTTCGACGCCAGTCGCGGAGCGCCTCGGCAGGCGAACCGTGGCCGGCGTAGAAGGCGGCCTGCTGCCGTTCCAGGAACGCGGAGCGAACCCGCCCGGCCCGCATCGCTTCGAGCGCCTCGGCATTGAAGTAGTAGTAGTAGAGGTACTCGTTCGGGATCATGCCCACCGAGCGCAGCCACTCCGCTCCGAACAGGCTCCCTTCCTCGAACGTCTCGATCCGATCGGAATCGGCGAGCAGCCCGGGAAGCAGGTCCCGCCCCCCATGGAGGACCCCGCGGAGCCAGCCGAGGTGGTTGATGCCGAAGTAGTCGAACCACAGGTCATCCACCGGGTGGTCCAGCGCGCCGGCGACCCGCTTGCACAGGTCCAGCGGTGCGTCGCAGATCCCGATCACGCGGTCTCCGAGGATCCGCCTGACGGCCTCCGTCACCAGTCCCACCGGGTTGGTGAAGTTCACGAAGGTCGCGTTGGGCGCTCGTCGGGCCACGACCTCGGCGATCGACGTGACGACCGGGACGGTCCGCAGCGCGAACGTGATGCCACCCGGGCCCGTGGTCTCTTGTCCGATGACGCCCTGGGCGAGAGCCGCGGTCTCGTCGAGGATGCGGCCGGCCATCCCACCTGCACGAACGGCGCAGTAGACGATGTCCGCGCCATCCACGGCTGCCTCGAGGTTCGTGGTCATGGTCACCGGGGGGGTGACGCCGAGCTCCTCGGAGATGCCATCCAGGACGCAACCGATGCGGTCGAGCCGCCCCTGGTCGATGTCGTAGAACGCGACCTCGTCGTACTGGGTCGCGACGTCGCCGGCCGCCAGGGCCCGATAGATCACCGGCGTCCGAAACCCACCGGCACCGATCAGCGTTAGCTTCATGGGCCGATTGAACCAAATTTGAACCGCTACGGCAAGCCGAATCTCGCGCCCGATTCCGCGCGGCCGGTGTCGCCTAGAGTGCGAGCCGAGGCGACCCGACGCCAGACGTCAGCGTCGTCGCGAACGCGTACCGGTCGCCGCGGTTCAGCAGGTGCGCCGTCTCGAACGGCTCGTCGTACTGATCGAACGTCATCTCGTCGAGCTCGAGGAGCGGCTCGCCCTTCGCGATCGTGAGCAGCGTCGAGGCACGCTCCGATGCGGGCACGGCATGGACGACGACCTCGGCCCGGCTGGCGATGATGCCGGCCCGCTCACGGATCGTCCCGAACAGGGATCGACTCGCGAAGTCGACCCCCTTGAGGATGGGGATCAAGCGGGGATGGAGGACCGAGCGGTCGAACGAGAGCGGGATGCCCTCGACGTATCGGATGCGCTCGAGCTCGAAGATCTTGGAGGCCGTCGTGATCCGCAGGTCCGCGGCTTCGGCGGACGTCACCGTCCGCACCCGCGCGGTCACGACCTGCGACGTCACGACGTAGCCATGACGAGCCGCCCACTCGGTGAGGCTCGGCGGGCCCTCGATCCGTTCCATCACGCTCGGACCGACGACGACCCAGCCGCCTCGACCTCGGGCCTGGATCAGTCCCTTCGCGCCGAGCTCCGTCAGGGCACGCCGAAGGGTGTTCCGGGCGACGCCGAGCCGGGCGCCGAGCTCGCGCTCGGGGGCGAGCCGGCTGCCGGGCTTCAGCCGTCCGGTGAGGATGTCGGCCTCGATGCGCCGAAGGACCTGGACCGAGGGCAGGTCCTCCCCATGGACGTCCCGCCGGCCGGCGCCGTCGATCTCGGCCGTGCCTTGACCTTGGTTCATCGTTGGTCCACGCTCCGCCCCGTGAAAGTGAACGCATTGTATGGCCTGGCCTCGGCCGGTTTGCCGTCGTCAGAGGCGTCGCAGCTGACGGTCGACGTCGTCTGTGTCGCGGATCCATATCTCGACCTGATCTTCCGCGGCCTGCCCTCGCTGCCCATCGCCGGCACGGAGCAGAACGCCGCCAGCCTCGTCGTCGTGCCGGGCGGGATCGCGAACGTGGCCTACGCCCTGGGTCGACTCGAGCTCGCCACGGTCATCTGCGCGCCGCGCGGCGGGGACCCGGCGGGCCGGTTCCTCGCCGAGCTGGTGGCCGACGCCGGCGTCACCTGGGTCGGGCGCCCCTCCGACGTCACGCCCGTCACGGTCTCCCTCCCGGCGGGCGGCGACCGGGCGCTCGTCTCGGTCATGCCGCCACCGACGGTCGACCTCGAGACCCTTTCGGGCATCAGCGCGCGCGCCGTCGTGGTCGACCTGCCGTCGGCGCCGCTGCTCGCGCAGCTCGAGCGGCTCCCGCACGTCTATGCGGTCGTCGGCGATCCCGAGGTCGACATGCTCGCCGATCGGCCGATGCCGTCGCTCGAGGCCATCCACGCCCTGATCCTCAACGAGCGAGAGGCCGGCCGGCTGACGGGGCAGGCGGATGCGCCCTCCGCGGCCGCCCAGCTCGCGTCCCTGGGGACGACGGTCGTCGTGACCCGGGGGGCGTCGGGCGCCATCGCGGCGGAGCCGGACGGGCGCACGGTGGCCGTCGCCGCCCTGCCGGCCGCTGTCGCCGACGCGACGGGCGCGGGCGACCTGTTCATCGCCGCCTACATCTGGGCGGACCTCGCCGGCCATCCGATCGAGGAGCGGCTCCGCCGCGCGACGAGGTACGCCTCGCTGTCGCTGGAGCGCGTCAGCGATCGCCAGAAGGGCCTCACCCTGCGCGAGTTGAACGACCTGATCGATCTTTGATCGCATCGGTCGATCGCCCGATCCCTGTTGCGCTGATCGGGTACGGCGCCGCGGGTGCCATCCTGCACGCGCCGCTGATCGCGGCGACGGCCGGACTGGAGCTCGGTGCGATCGTGACGACCCGACCGGCGCGCCGACGCGACGCACGGGCGTCCCACCCGGAGGCGACGATCCTCGCCGACGTCGGCGCGGTGTGGGGCGGCGGGTTCGATCTCGTCGTGGTCGCGACATCGAGCAGCGCCCACGCCGAGCTCGCCGACCGGGCCATCGCCGCGGGCATGGCCGTCGTCGTCGACAAGCCGCTCGCGACCTCCGCCGCGGCGGCGGAGCGGATCGTCCGTCACGCCCGCGAGCGCGGCGTGCCCCTGACCGTGTTCCAGAACCGGCGCTGGGACAGCGACTTCCTGACCCTGCGCAAGGTCCTGGCCGACGGAGGCCTGGGTCGGCCGATTCGACTCGAAGCGCGCTTCGAGGGCTATCAGGTGCTCGACCCTCGGGCTTGGCAGGAGAGCCCGGACCCGGCAGATGGCGGGGGCGTGCTCCTCGATCTCGGCAGCCACCGGATCGACCAGGCGCTGGTCCTGTTCGGGGCCCCGCGCTCGGTCTATGCCGAGCTTCACCGGCGACGACCCTCGGCCGCGGTCGAGGACGACGCCTTCGTGTCACTCACGTTCGCCGGGGACGTGACGTGCCATCTGTCGCTGAGCCGGGCGGCTCATGCCGGCGGCCCGGGGTTCCGGATGCTCGGATCCGATGCGGCGTTCGAGATCGACGGCACCGATCCCCAGTGGCAGGCGCTCGCGCGCGGCGATCGCCCCGGCGGCGTCGGCTGGGGCCGACAGACCTCGATGGGTCGGGTGACGAGCGAGGCCGGGGACACGACGAGCGTTCGCCGCGTTCGTCCCGCGTCGGGCGACTATCAGCGGTTCTACGCGTCGGTTCGCGACGCGCTCGCTCTGGGCGCGCCGATGCCCGTGGACCCGTCCGATGCCGTCGCGGTCCTCCGGATCATCGAGGCGGCGCGCACAAGCGCGGCGCGCGGGCGCCGCGTCGACCTCGATCAGACTCGAGGCGTGTGAGCCGCGCGATCGTCAGGGACGGTCGCCCGCGGCCAGCACGACGCGACCGCGCAGGACCGTGCCCGTTGCGATGGGCTTGCCGGCCCCGAAGTACGCGGACCAGATCGGGTGGTTGCCGTCGAGGGTCCGAACGCCGCCGTACCAGTCGAGGACGTGGAGGACCGGGGCGCCGTCGACGAGCTCGGCCCGGACGTGCTGCGTGCCGTCGGACAGCACCGTCAACGAAGCCCGGCCGTCGGTGGCACCCGCGACGAGGATGCCCCGCTTCGCGCTGCGGTAGTCGTTGCTGCCTGCCGTCGTCGCGTCCTGCTCCCACGTGGGTGCCGGGTTCAGCGCACCGGTGGTGACGGCTGCCCCCGGCGCGTAACCGTCCGTGCGCCCGACATGATCGGGTGGGTAGAGCGTCCAATCTCCGACCCGGCGCCACCAGAGGTCGATCAGGTCGCGCGACGGGCGCACGGTCAGGCCGACCTCCTTGGCGTTGAACGAACGCTCGCCGAGGTACGTGCACGCGTACTCGAAGGCCACGGTTCGGCCCTCGATCCGCGCGGTGACCGTCCCCTCCCAGTCCCAGCCCACCAGCGGCGCACGGACGGCGTCCGGCCCCAACGCCAGGACGTGCCCGCCGTCGGTCCGAGGCAAGGGGACCGGGACGTGGGGCGTGTCGACGTCCAGGACGTGGAGCTGCGGCCAGTCCCGCAGCCAGGCGCGCCCCGCGGCGGTCAGGCCGAGCGTGCCCGGCGCCGAGAGATCGAGACGCACGGCGGCGGCGCGTTCGAGTGCGGCGTCGCGCGGCGTGGGGGCCCCGGGCCACGGCCATTCGCCCCCGTCGACCAGCCAGCCCTCGGGGTGCCAGACCTCCAGCCGGACGGCATCCGCGCCGGAGTCGCGGCGCACGACGAGCCGATCCGTCTCGCCCGGGCGCGCGCTCAGCCGGGCGTCCGCGCCTTCTTCGACCCGGCCGCCCGACACGCGGACCTCGAAACCCTCGAGCGACCGGTGCGCGAACCGGTTCTCCAGCGTCACGCCGAGCCGCCCGCCATCGGCCCCCGCCTCGTCTGCGGCGACGCGGATCGGCGAGTACAACCCGTGGACGTGCCACACCTCCGGCCGCGGCCGGCTCCAGGCGTCGAAGATCCCCCAGTCCCCGTCGCCGCGCCGGAACACGCCGGGCTCGGCCGGGTAGTGGTCGCGCGTCCGGACGTAGTCGGCGGCGGGCAGGTGGGACCACGGACCCTCGCCGACCGTGAGATCGAGCGGGATCGCGAACACCTCGCCGAAGCCGCCCCAGATCAATCCGCCGATCACGCCCTGCTCCCCGAGGGCCGCCTCCATGAACGGCTTGTAGCCGGCTCCCCAGGCGTCGCGGATGCCGGGGTCGATCGCGAGGCCGAAGCCCTCGCCCGGTCCGCGCAGGCACGGGGCGAAGACCGGGGCGTACTCGTCGAGGATCGTCGGCTCGTCGTAGGCGCCCAGCCAGGCCAGGTCCTCCTGCCACGTACGGTCCCAGCCCGGGTAGTGGTAGCTGCGCAGGTCGGGGCGCTCCGCCGCCGGCCGGCCCACGAGCCGGTTCTCCGGGCCGAGCTCGTTGAGGTCGAACGAGAAGATCGTCGGCCGCGTCGGATCCATCTCCCGGACGAGAGCAAGCTGGGCGTCGAAACCGCTCCCCCAGCGGCTCTCGTTGCCCAGGTCCCAGACGATCACCGAGGCGTGCCCGTTGTCGCGGGCGACGGTCTCGGCCGTCACCTCGAGCAGGTACGGGACCAGCTGGGCGGCCTCATTGGTCCGCGTCCAGTGATGGTCGTCGAACCCGCCCGAGAAGCAGACCGGCGGCTGCTCCATGACGAACATGCCGACCTCGTCGCAGATGTCGAGCAGGTGCGGGCTTGGCGGGTAGTGCGAGGTCCGGATGACGTTGACGTTCGCCCGCCGGAGGTTGACGACGTCCTCGCGCATGTCGTCCGCGGAGAGCGCGCGGCCCTTGAGGATCCGCGAGTCGTGGCGGTTGATGCCACGGACGCGGATCGGGGCGCCGTTGACGAGGAGCCGGTTGCCGAGCACCTCGACACGCCGGAACCCGATCCGCCGCCTGTACGCCTGCGGCTCGCCCCCGTCCCCGGCGAGGACGACCTCGAGGTCGTAGAGCACGGGCTCCTCGGCCGACCACGGACGCACCTGCAGGTGTCCGGTCTCCAGCCGCACGCTCGTGCTCCCCGTCCCATCGACCGGCCCGTCCGCGGTCCCGCGCCAAACGACCGCCCCGGCGGCGTCCCGGATCGTCGCCTCGAGCTCGAAGCGTCGGGGCTCGGGGCCGGTGTTGATCGCGTCCACCCCGAGCTCGAGCGACCCCGTTCCGGCCCCGGGATCCCAGTCGGTCGCGAGGTCGAGCTGGCCGAGGTGGAGCGGAGGTACGGAGAACAGGAGGATGTCCCGCCAGATTCCGAGCAGCGACATGTGGGCGTACCAGCTCATGTCGTCGAGCACGGCGTATGGCGTGTACTCGGTCAGCGTGATCGCGAGGTCGTTGACGCCCGGGCGGAGGAAGGCGGTCAACTCGACGTCGAACGAGGTGGCGCCGCTGCCGTGCACGCCCGCGAGCGCGCCGTTGACGAACACCTCGGCCCGGCCGTACGCGCCGTCGCAGCGGAGGAAGACCGCGCGGCCCGCCCACTCCGCAGGCACCGCGACCGTGCGCTGAAACGTCGCGACACCGTCCTCGGGGACCAGGCCGTCGTAGATCACGTGCCCGGGGACACGCGTCGACGCCGACTCGTCGGCGGGGCGCCCGTGGCCGGCGAACGGCCCGCCGTGGAAGCTCCAGGCGCCGCCGAGGTCCAGGCGCTGGGACGGCGGCGGCAGCTCCCGCAGGCCGCGGGAGACGTGGCGCGTGTCCACGACGACCTCGGCGGCCGTCGGCCCATCACCGGTCGCGATCGTGACCCGCCCGTGCCGCCCGAGCGCCAGGCCCTCGCACAGCGGGACGCGGAACAGCCCCGTGGCGTCGGTCGACACCTCGATCGTGCCTGCGTCGCCGGTCACGCGTACCTGCGCCGCCGCCACCCCGGACCAGTCCGCTGCCCCGACGGTGCCGATGAGGCCGCCCCGCGAGTCCCCAACGACGGTGATCGCGGGCGCCGGGGGCCGGGACGAGAACAGACGCAGCTCTGACAGCACGACGTCGGGCCCATCGACCCGCTCGACGGCCACGTCCAGCGTCCCTTCGGCGTACGCCGCCGGCGGCACCGTGATCGAAACGGTCGTCACGCCAGCCTTCGCGAGCTCGGTCGGCGGGTGCAGCTCCCGGCCGCGCGACGTCATCGCCTGGACGCGCCGGACATCGCGCTCGCACAGGTACGTCGCCTCGAGCTCGTAGGCGGCCGACGGATCGAGGTCCGGGAAGCGCGCCTCGATCGCCTCGGGCGCCCAGCCGACGAACCGGAGGCTGTCGTCGGGCAGCGTCGCCACGTCGACGTCCGTGGTCTCCACCCGCCGCTTCGTCGTCGTTCGCAGGTGCGGCGCCTGCAGCTCGAGGCCGCACTGCTCGAGGGCGACCAGATGGCGCGGGCCGTCGTTCATGGACCGATCTCCTCAGTCGCGCGCAGGGAAGTGACGCCCGGGACGCCGGGCGCGAGGGTGAGCCAGGGGCGGAGCTCGGGCGCCGCCACGATCTCGCGCACGACCCGTCGCTGCGCGGCGTCGTAGGGCGGGATCGGCGCACCCGGCTCGCCGACCTCCCAGCCCAGGGCCTGGAGCGTGGCCTTCAGGCCCGCCAGCCAGTTGCCGAGCTCGAACACGGCCGCCAGCTCGTCCACCCGCGCCTGGCGCGCCAGGATCTCCGGGCGTGGTCGCTCCTCGCGCACCGACGCCATCAGGTCCCGGAGCAGGCGAGGCGCGAAGTTGGCCATCGACGAGATCACCCCGTCGGCGCCCGACCAGAGCGAGATCGCCGCCAGCTGCTCCCGGCCCTGCCACACGCTGAAGCCGTCGGACCGCAGGGCGAGAAACCGCTGGAAGGCGAACCAGTCGCCGGCAGAGTCCTTGAGGCCGACGATGTTCGGGTGCTCCGCGAGGCGACCGACGACCGACGGCGTCAGCGGCAGGTGGGTGTTCTGCGGGATGTTGTAGAGGACGACCGGCGCCGGGGCCTCGTCCGCGACGGCGACGAAGTGCTCGACGACCCGGTCCTCAACGGAGACCTCGTAGTAGAAGGGCGCAGTGACGACCAGGTAGTCGACGCCGGGGACCGCCAGGCGCTCCGCCCGCGCCAGGGTCCGGCCAAGCCCCGTGTCCCCGACACCGACGTAGATCGGGATCCGTCCGCCCACCTGGTCGACCGCCACCTGGGCGACCCGCCGGGCGACGTCGTCGGAAAGCCAGGTCAGCTCGCCCGAGGATCCGAGGATGAACAGCCCGTCGAGATCGGGGATCAACGCGTCGATCAGCGCACGGAACACGGGCTCGTCGAGGCGACCGTCGTCGGTCAGGGGCGTCACGAGCGGACACACGATGCCGCCGGGTCGGGACGCGCGGCTCCCGGTCATCGGAGCCCCGGGACGAGGACGCGTTTGACGGCCGCGTCCTCCGCCCGCAGGAGGGCGGGGCCGTCCTCGAGCGGCGCCATCTCGATGGGGCGGCGCGCACGGGCGAGTGTGCCCGCGGTGATCTCCTCCGCGGCGCGCCGGAAGTCGCTGAAGCAGTGGCTCACCGATCCCTCGAGCGCCACCTCGCGGATCGTGAGATCGAGCAGGTCAACGCCGGTCGGCCGGGGGTGGCCGCCGAGCACGACGACCCGGCCTCCGCGCCGCGCCGCGGCGAGCGATGCGGCGACCGCGGGCGCCGCGCCCGCGGTCTCGAACACGACCTCCGCGTCCACGGTCTCCGCCCGGTCAAGCGGCAGGATCGCCGACGCGCCCGCCGCGCGCGCGAGCTCGCGCGCCCGATCCGACCGGCTGAGCGCGATGACCTCGCCCGCCCCTTCCAGCACCGCCGCCTCCACGACGCACAGGCCGAGCGAGCCGACCCCGACGACCGCCACGCGTCGGCCGGCCACCGGGACCCGGTGCACGGCGTGGAGCGCCACCGCGAACGGCTCGACGAGAACGGCGCGCTCGGGCTCGACCTCGCCGCCGACCGGCACGCACGACGGCCCGTCGGCGACCAGGTAGTCGGCCATGCCACCGTCGGCGCTCATCCCGAGCGCCACCGTGAGCGAGCAGCGGTTCGCATGGCCGGTGGTGCAGTCGCGGCACCGGCCGCAGGGCTGCGACGGCCAGGGCGCGACCCGCGCCCCGACGACCTGCCCCGAATTCGCGCCCGCCTCGGCGACGACGCCGACGATCTCGTGGCCGAGCGTCATCGGGGCCGTGCGGCCGTTGGCCGGGTGTGGCCTGACCGGCACCGTGATCGGCCCCAGCCGGACCTCGTCGACGTCCGTGCCGCAGATCGCGGCCGCCTCGACGCGGATCAGCACCTCGCTGTCGCCAGGGGTCGGGACGGGGACCTCGTCCACCCGGACGTCGCCACGGGCGTGCCAGCGGACCGCTCTCATGCCGGATGCCAGCCGATCTCGGCGTGGAGTGCCAATGCATCGTCGATCAGCTCGTCGGCGATGCGCCGATGGATGGCGTCGAACGGCACGTCCGCCCGGCGAAGGCGAGCGCCCGCGAAGATCCCCTGGCGGACCGCGAGCAGCTTCAGGAACTGGTTCGAGATGTCGATGTGCTGGTTCTGCCAGCCGAGGATCGGCAGCAGCCGATCGAACAGGGCTCGCGCGCCATCCCGGTCGCCCCCGCGATAGCGCCGGATCACCTCCGCGATGACCCAGTGCAGGCCGCCCGGCGTCACGACGTGGATCCCACGAGCGAGCGCCTCCAGCAGGTACGGGACCGCCCAGCCTGCCGCCACGGTCAGCCGCCCGCCGGTCGCTGCGAGGATCGCCGTGTACTTCGGACCGGCCGGGACCGTCTCGACCTTGATGCATCGGAAGGGTTCCAGCTCCTCGAACAGGCGGGCGATCGTCGCCACCGGCAGCCCGGGACCGCCCCATTCGAGGTCCTGGATCATCAGGACGTCGATCGGCGCCTCGCACACCGCGCGGAACCAGGCGACCGTCGCGGTCTCGTCGCGGAGCAGCGCGACCGGCGCCTGGACGAGCACGCCCGCGGCGCCGTGGGTCGCCGCGAACTCGGCCAGCGCGCGCACGGTGGCAACGTCGTCCGCGCTCGCCCCGACGAACACCGGCACCCGCCCGGCCGCCTGCTCGAGGATCGCGCGCGTCAGCGTCCGGCGCTCGGGATCGGTCAGCCGGGAGACCTCGCTCGCGACGACCGGGTAGAGCAGCCCGTCGACGCCGGCCGCAAGCCGGTCGGCGACCCCGCGAGCGAAACTGTCGAGATCGACCCGGTCGTCGTCGTCGTACGGCGTCTGGGGGATCGCCACGACGCCGGACAGGGGATACAGCGCCTTCATCACTGGCTCCATCTGGCATATCATACGACGCATTCCAGCGAGCGGGACACGGAGGGAAGCCACGTGGCACCTGACGACGGACGCACCTTGCGCAGCTCCTCCTGGTGGGAAACGGGCCCCCTCGACCGCATCGGGCACGTATCGCAGTTCCGGATGCAGGGGTTCCCCGAGGAGTCGTTCACCGGCCGGCCGGTGATCGGGATCCTCAACAGCTGGAGCGAGGTGGCCGGGTGCAACGCGCACCTGCGCGACCTGGCGGAGCACGTGAAGCGCGGCGTGCTGCGCGCGGGTGGCTTTCCGGTCGAGATCCCGGTGATCTCGCTGGGCGAGCCCATCATCAAGCCGACCGCGATGCTCTATCGGAACCTCATGGCGATGGCCGTCGAGGAGCTGATCCGCGGTAACCCCGTCGACGGCGTCGTCCTGCTTGCCAGCTGCGACAAGACGATCCCGGCCAGCCTGATGGGCGCGGCGAGCGTGGACGTCCCGGCGCTGATGGTCACCGGCGGCCCGATGCTCAGCGGCCGCTTCCGCAACGAGAACGTCGGCGCCTGCACGGACTGCTGGCGACTCCACGATGAGCTCCGGGCAGACCGGATCACGCAGGCGGACTGGGACGAGTTCGAGGCCGGCATGTGCCGCAGCGACGGGCACTGCTCGCCGATGGGTACCGCGTCGACCATGGCCTGCGTGACCGAGGCGCTCGGGATGGCGCCCGCCGGCAGTGCGGCGATCCCGGCCGTGGATTCCCGCCGACGGCACGTGGCAGAGCGGGCCGGCGCCCAGATCATCGACCTCGTCGCCGCCGGCACGCGGCCTTCGGACATCATGACCAGGAATGCGTTCGAGAACGCCATCCGCACGCTCCACGCGATCGGCGGCTCGACCAACGCCGTCATCCACCTGGTCGCGATCGCCGGCCGCCAGGGCGTCGACCTGCCGCTCGACCTGTTCGACGAGCTCGCCGGGTCCACGCCGCTCCTGGTCAACCTCAAGCCCTCCGGGGCCTACCTGATGGAGGACTTCTTCTACGCCGGCGGGCTCCCGGCGGTCCACGCCCAGATCGCCGACCTCCTCCACCTCGACGCGCTGACGGTGACCGGGCGGACCATGGGAGAGGCGATCCTCGGCGCCAGGATCGTCAACGACGATGTGATCCGGCCCCGCGACCGGGCGCTCCTGGAGGGCGGCAGCCTCGCCATCCTGCGCGGGAGCCTGTGCCCGGACGGCGCGGTGCTCAAGGTCTCCGCGGCCAGCCCGCGGCTGCTCCAGCACGAGGGACGGGCCGTCGTGTTCGAGAACGTGGACGTGCTCCACGCGACGATCGACGACCCTGCTCTCGACATCCGGCCCGACGACGTCCTCGTACTCCAGAACACCGGCCCCGTCGGCGCACCCGGCATGCCCGAGTCCGGCCACCTCCCGATGCCGTCGTACCTCCTGAAGCAGGGCGTCACCGACATGGTCCGGATCAGCGACGCCCGGATGAGTGGCACCGGATTCGGGACCGTCGTCCTCCACGTCGCCCCGGAATCGGCGGTCGGTGGGCCGCTCGCGCTCGTGCGGACGGGGGACAGCATCCGGCTGGACACCGCCAGCCGGCGACTCGACCTGCTCGTTGGGGACGAGGAGCTCGCGGCTCGGCGCGCGGCGTGGGAGCCGCGTCCGCCGAGCGACGTGCGCGGCTATCGCGGGCTGTACGTCAGGACGGTGATGCAGGCGGACCGGGGCTGCGACCTGGACTTCCTCGTCGGAGGGTCAGCGCCCGTGCGAGCCGGGATCACGCACGGCTGAACGGCCGCGCGGGCGCGACGTCGGGACCGGATGGGTGCTCCAGGCTCAGCTGCGACTGGATCACAAGCCGTTCCATGGCCTGCTCCGCGCGCAGGCCGTCGTGCGCGATGACCGCTTCGAACACTTCGCGGTGCGGGCCGATGCTGTACTCGAGGAAGTCCGGCCATTCCCAGCCGTGGCGGGTCGCGACGCGCAGGCCGGTCTGGAGCGCGGGTCCAAACGCCGCGACGAGCTGGACGAGATGATCGTTGTGCGTCGCGGCGACGAGCAGCGCGTGGTAACGGACGTCCGCGTCGAGGTACGTCGCCTCATCGTGGGCGCTGGCCATCGCCTCGAACGATCCCTGGATCGCCGCCAGCTCGTCGGCCGTTGCCCGCTCGGCCGCGAGCCGCGCCACGGCCGGTTCGATGATCCTGCGCACCTCGAACATGCCGCGCAGGAACTCCGGGTCGAGGCCGGCCTCCGTCAGCCAGGCGAGCACGTCGGGATCGAGCAGTCGCCACGCCGAGCGGGGCAGGATCATCGTCCCGCGCTTGGATCTCGATTCGACCAGGCCCTTCGCGGCGAGGACCTTGGTTGCCTCGCGGATCACGGTCCGGCTCACGCCGAGCATGCGGCTCAGCTCCCCCTGTTCGGGGAGGATCTCGCCCGCAGCGAGGTCTCCGCGGACGATCCGCCGGCCGATGCCCTGGACCACGGCGGCATGGACCCCCTTCGGCTGGGGAGCGATCGGGTCGAAGCCGGTGGGTCGATACATACTATCGTATGTTACTTCACGCTCCCGCCGCCCCTGGTATCGCATGCGCGGCGTCGTGCGCGCCCCGCGTCGTCGTTTCGACGAACGCGTCCCCAGGCCGTTGACTCCGGCGGTTCAACTTTGGTTCAATGTGTCCCGATGGAAATGGCTCGGAGCTTGACGATGCAGGTCGCTGCGCCCGTGGGCCGCGCGGCGCTGGGCCGGGCCTCGGCGCGCGCCAGAGGGATCTGCCCGTGACAGCGGCGGCAGAGGGCCAGGCCGCTCCTCCACCGCGCCCCCGCGCGCGCTCACGCTGGGATCGCTTCAGGCTCACGCGAGCCGAGCGGAAGGGCCTGCGAACCGGGCTCTTGTTCATCTCCCCGTGGCTGGTCGGGTTCCTCGTCTTCACCCTCTACCCGGCACTGGCGTCCCTGTATTACAGCTTCACGAACTTCAAGATCCTGCAGTCCCCACGATGGGTCGGGCTCGACAACTACGCCAAGTTGCTCGGGGACCCTGTGTTCTGGAAGTCGATCGGCAACACGCTCTACCTGACGCTTGTCGGGGTCCCGCTCGCGATTGGGGTGGCGCTCGGCATCGCCCTCCTGCTCAACAATCGGGCCGTCCGCGGGCTGGGGGTCTTCCGGACGATCTTCTACCTGCCTGTCGTGATCCCGGCGGTCGCCGCGTCGCTGCTGTTCGTCTTCCTGCTCAACCCGTCGAACGGCCTCGTCAACCAGACCCTCGGGTTCGTCGGCATCGACGGACCACGGTGGTTCTTTGATCCCGGATGGGCGAAGAACGGGCTGATCCTGCTGCTGATCTGGGCCGCCGGTGACGTCGTGATCATCTATCTCAGCGCGCTCCAGGGCGTGTCGCGACAGCTGTACGAGGCCGCGGAGGTCGACGGCGCCGGAGCTTGGGTCAAGCTGCGTCACGTCACCATCCCGATGATCAGCCCGGCGATCCTGTTCAACCTGATCGTCGGCGCGATCGCCGCCCTCCAGCTGTTCACGCAGGCGTTCGTCATCGGCAACGGCGTTTCGCGGGCAGCCAACGACGCGCCGATCGGTGGCGTGCAGAACTCCCTGCTCCTGTACGGCCTCAATCTCTACAACACGGCGTTCCGGTATTTCCAGATGGGCTACGCGTCTGCCCTCGCCTGGGTCCTGCTGGTCACGATCCTGCTCGCGACCCTCTTGATGCTCCGCGCGTCCCGCAACCGCGTCTACTACGAGAGCTCGGAATGAAGGCGGTCGCGACGGAGGCTCCGATCGAAGCGCAGGCGGCGCGTCGTCGCCGGACCTGGACGGTGGGCCACGTCGCGCCCATCGTGCTGCTCGTCGCGCTCGCGGCGCTCTATCTGCTGCCCTTCGTGTGGATGGTCACGACCGCATTCAAGACGGAGCCGCAATCGATCGCCTCCCCGCCCGTCGTGATCCCGAACCCCCCCGTGTTCTCGGCGTTCCCGGAGGCCATCTCAAAGATGAACTTCGTGGGGGCCCTCGGGAACACCCTGTTCTACGCCGTGACCGCCATGATCGGCACCCTGGTCTCATGCAGCCTCGTCGCCTACGGGTTCGCCATCGTCAAGTGGCCGGGCCGCGACATCGTGTTCGTGTTCGTGCTGGCAACGATGATGCTGCCGACCCAGGTCACGCTCATCCCGCTGTACGTCATCTACGCGAAGCTGGGCTGGATCAACACCTACCTGCCGCTCATCATCCCGGCGTTCCTGGGTACCCCGTTCTTCATCTTCCTCCTGCGGCAGTTCTTCCGCGGGATCCCGCGAGATCTCATCGATGCGGCCCGCATCGATGGCGCGAGCGACCTGCGGATCCTGACCCGGATCGTGGTGCCGCTGTCGAAGCCGGCCCTCATCACGGTCGGCCTGCTCACCTTCATCGACAAGTGGAACGACTTCTACGGACCGCTGATCTACCTGCAGAAGCCCGAGCTCCGGCCACTCGCACTCGCGCTGCAGGTCTTCCAGGCGGCCCACCAGACGCAGTGGCCCCAGATGATGGCCGCGTCCGTGCTCATCGCGCTCCCGCTCGTGTTGATCTACTTCGTCGCCCAGCGCTGGTTCATCGAGGGGATCACGCTCACCGGAACGAAGGGCTGAGCGCGCGTTGGCGATCGCGCGCGACACGCTCGCGTCGCTCCTGTCGTTCCACGAGCCGGGCATCGCGCTCACGTCGACCGAGACGGGAACGCGAGAGGGGTTCGTGTTCGAGCGCCTGGAGCTCGAGCTCGAGGGCGCCGGCAGGGTCCGGGCGTTCCTGACCCGACCCGCTGAGGCCGGGGGTCGGTACCCGGCGATCCTGTACGGCCACTCGCATGGCGGGAGGCACGAGATCGGCGCCAGCGAGCTCATGGACGGGCGCTCCTACCTGCTGAGCCCCTTCGGCCCGCTCTTCGCACGAGCCGGCTACGTGACGCTGTGCATGGACATGCCGACGTTCGGGGACCGGGACGATGTCGAGGAGAGCGCCGCCGCCACGGCGCACATCTGGTACGGCAGCTCGCTCATCGGCCAGATGGTGTCGGAGCAGGCAGCGGCGCTGACGTATCTCGCGTCGCGCGACGACGTGGATCCCCAGCGCATCGGGGCGTTCGGGATCTCGCTCGGCTCCACGCTCGCCTACTGGCACGCGGCCCTCGACGAGCGGATCGCGGCCGTCGCCCACCTGTGCTGCTACGCCGACTACGCGACCCTCGTCGAGCTCGGCGCCCACGACAACCACGGCATCTATCTCGTCGTGCCCGGGCTCCTGCGGCACACGTCGACGGGGGAGATGGCGGGCCTGATCGCACCTCGCCCGCAGCTCATCTGCCTGGGCGAGGACGACGAGCTCACCCCGCCCCCGAGCATCGAGCGCGCGCTGGCCGTCACGCGGCCGATGTACGCGGCGGCCGGGGCCGAGGATGCCCTCGAGGTCTTCGTGCAGCCCGGCGTCGACCATCGGGAGACGCCCGAGATGCACCGTCGGGTCATGGCGTTCTTCGAGCGTGAGCTCCGGCCCGGCCGTCCAGTCGAGCCGTGAGGTACGCGATCGTCGGTGCCGGATCGCGCCACGCGATGTATCGCGAGGCGCTCGTCGAGGACCCGGTCGACCCCGCCAACGAGCTCGTCGCGCTGTGCGACAGCAACCCATCGCGCCTGGCGCTCGCCGCGTCCCGCATCCCGGACCGGAACGGCACGGCCGTCGGCCTGTACGACGCCGACGACTTCGAGCGGATGGTCGCGGAACAGCGTCCCGACGTCGTCATCGTCACGACGCCGGACTACCTCCACGACGTCTATATCGCCCGGGCGCTGCGCGCGGGTTGCGACGCGATCACCGAGAAGCCGATGACGACCGACCTCGCGAGGCTGAGGCGCATCGTCGACGCCCAGCGCGAGACCGGTCGATCGGTGACCGTGACGTTCAACTATCGCTACGTCCCCGCCCACACGCAGCTGAAGGACATTCTGCTGTCCGGTGGCATCGGCGAGATCACCGCAGTCGACTTTCGCTGGTACCTCGACCGGGTCCACGGCGCCGACTACTTCCGCCGGTGGCATCGCGACAAGGGCAAGTCCGGTGGCCTGCTGGTGCACAAGGCGACCCATCACTTCGATCTCGTCAACTGGTGGGTCGCATCCCGGCCGGCGACGGTCTCGGCGCTGGGCTCGCGGCGCTTCTACCTCCCCGCCACGGCCGAGTCGCTCGGACTCGCCGGACACGGAGAGCGATGTCACACCTGTCCGGTGAGCGACAGGTGCCCCTATCGCCTCGACCTTCAAGGCGACCCGGAGCTGAAGACCCTCTATCTCGATGCCGAGGCCGCCGATGGCTACGTCCGCGACCAATGCATCTTCTCCAGCGAGATCAGCATCGAGGACACGATGCAGGTCCAGGTCGGCTACGCCAACGGCGTCTCGATGAACTACACCCTGTGTGCCTACAGCCCCTGGGAGGGGTACGAGATCGTGTTCTACGGCACCGAAGGCGAGCTGAACCATCGGCATGTCGGCGTGCACGGCGTCTTCGGCGGCACCAGGCACGAGGCAGACGACAGCGCGACCACGACGATCCTCCACCGCCATGGCGAGGAGCCGAAGCGCCTGGACGTGTGGCTGGGCGAGGGTGATCACGGCGGCGGGGACCCCGTGATGCTCGACCAGCTGTTGAACCCGGCGGCGCCGCACGACGCGTATCTCCGCGGCGCCAGCCATCTCGATGGGGCGTGGTCGATCCTGACCGGCATCGCGGCCAACGCTTCGATGGACCGGGGGCAGACGGTGAACGTCGACCACCTGCTCGGTGAAGCGGACATCCGCCTCTAGCGCCCTCTCCGCTGCTCGTGATGTGTGATACATTACCGGTGTGGACGCGACCCCTCTGGACACCGTCGTCGCCGTGCCGCCCACGCCGTTCCTCGAGGACGGCGCCCTCGATGAGGCGGGGTTCGCGCGTGTCCTGAACCGGGCGGTGGAGGGCGGCCTGCGTGCCGTCACGATCGCCGGCAACACCGGGGAGTTCGGCGCGTTGTCGGCCGCCGAGATCGGGCGGCTGATCGAGCTTGCCGTCGCAACGCTCGCGGGCCGTGCAGTGCTGCTGGCGGGGGTCGGCGGCGATCTGCCGACGGCACGACTCGTGGCGGTGCAGGCGTCGCTCGCGGGGGCCTTCGGCGTCATGGTCCACGAGCCCGCCGGCCCGTTCCGAACGGCAGAAGGATGGCTCGAGTACCACCTCGACCTGGCCCGGGCCGTGCCCGACCTCGCGGTCGTGCCGTACGTTCGCGACGCGGCCATTGGCGCGGAGGACCTCAGCGCGCTCGTTCGAGCGGCACCCAACGTGGTGGCGGTCAAGTACGCCGTCCCCGACCCGGTGCGATTCGCGGAGATTGTCAGCGCGGGGCCACGGCTGCTCTGGATCTGCGGCCTCGCGGAACGGTGGGCGCCGTTCTTCTGGCCTGCCGGGGCGACCGCATTCACGTCCGGCCTGGCGCTCGTCGAGCCCCGCTTGTCGCTGGAGCTGCTCGATCAACTGCGACGCCAGCGGGTGTCCGAGGCGCGGGCGACGTGGACGCTCATTCAGCCGTTCGAGGCCATGCGGGCGCGGAACGGCGGTGCGGCGAACATCCCCGCGATCAAGGAGGCGCTCGCGCTGCGGCTCGGCATCGGGCGGACCGTCCGGCCACCGATCTCGGAGCTCGGACCGGACGACCGTCGGGAAGTCGGCCGGATCCTCGCATCGTGGGATCGGCACCCGGGGGAAGACGCATGAAGATCACCCGCCTGCGGCTGTACCCGGTCCAGATCACGCGTGAGACGGGCGTCGCGAACGAGCACGTGATCGTCGGCATCGAGACCGATGAGGGCGTCGAGGGATGGGGCGAGATGAGCGACCTCTCCCACCTGCCGCTGTACCAGTTCGATCTGGCCCAGCTGCAGTCCGCGCTGACGGAGATCCTGGTCGGGGCCGATCCGCGGGAGCTCAACCAGATCGAGCGCCGGATGATGGGCTTCTACCCCGACGAAGGCCACATGTACAGCCGGTCGGGCCTGGTCCGCCAGGGCGTCGAGCTGGCCATCTACGACTGCCTCGGTCGAGCGGACGGGGTGCCCGTCAACCGCTTGCTGGGCGGCGCCCTGCGCGATCGCATCGCCGTGTGCTACCCGGTGTTCCGTCTGCGCACGGCCGACCAGGTGCCGGCCGCGCTCGACCGCGTCGATGAGAAGCGCCGCCAGGGGTTCGACGTCGTCCGGCTCTATGCGGGCACCGATCATGCTGCAGATCTGGCCTTCATGAGCGGATTCGCCGACCGGTTCGCCGGCCGGGTCCGGATCAAGTCCCTCGACTTCTCCAACGTCCTGGGATGGCGAGAGGCCCTCCAGGCAACCGAGCGTCTGACCGATGTCGCCGACGTGATGCTGATCGAGAGCCCCGCCCTGCGCGGCGATCTCGAGGGACTCGTCGAGTACCGGCGACGGAGCACGCTCCCGGTGTCCGAGCACGTCCACGGGCAGCGGCACGCGTGGCAGCTCCTGCACCTCGGCGCGGTCGACATCCTGAACCTGTCCCCGTACGTGCTCGGCGGCATCCGCCCGACGATCCGGGCCGCGGCGATGGCGGAGGCCGCCGGAGCGAGCGTGCTGCTGGGCACGACCCAGGAGCTTGGGCTCGGGACGGCCGCGGTGGCCCACGTCGGCGCGGTGCTGCCGGCGCTGCCGTACCCGGCCGACAACGTCGGACCCCGTCTCTACACCGCGGACGTCGCGACACCGCCTGTCGAGTTCATCGACGGGCAGCTGGTCGTGCCGACCGGTCCGGGGCTCGGTCCCACCGTGGATCGGTCCCTCCTGGAGAGCCTTCGCTCGAACGGCGACTGGAGCTTCGGGCTGGACCTGGCGGGCGCCGTCGACCGCACCCTGCCGTCGTGAAGCCTGTGCGCAAAGGAGGAACGTTGGAATGACCGTCCAGGACAAGCCGATGACCGCGGTGGAACCCTTCAACATCCCCGACCCGGCGACCTCGCTGACGCCGATGCAGGAGTACCTGTTCGACCTCAACGGCTACCTCGTCCTGGAGGGCGCGATCGGCCCCGACGACGTTGCCGCGATGAACGCGACCTACGACGCGATCGCGGCCGCCAACATCGAGGGAAAGGGCTGGTTCGGGCGGGTGGGGGTGAACAACGCCGGCCGCCAGGAAGGGATGATCTTCGAGCAGCTGTACGAAGCCGGCCCCGTCTGGGAGAAGCTCATCGACCACCCCGCCTGGTTCAACAAGGTCGCCCACTTCGTGGGGTCCGACGACCCGGAGAACTTCGACAACCATCACGGGCTGCTGTTCATCGACGAGTGCTTTGGGACGATCCGGCGGAAGGGCGGCGCGCAGCGCATGCACTCGGGCGGCCACGTCGGGACGATCCGGACGCAGTACCGGTATCACGCCGGCAAGTTCCACTGCGGCCAGATCGTCATCCTCATGGCGCTGACGGACATCGGACCCGGCGACGGCGCGACGATGGTCGTGCCGGGCAGCCACAAGTCCAACCTCCGGCATCCCCAGACCGTGCCGATCGAGATGCGTGGTGAGGACATCTCGATCGACGGCGTGGCCGGCGCGATCGAATGCCACCTCAAGGCGGGCGACGCCCTGCTGTTCGTCGACGCGATTGCCCACGGCTCCAGCCGGCGCACCAAGCCGGACGGTGAGCGTCGGGTGGCGAGCTATCGCTACGGACCGAGCTGGGGCTTCTTCCGCTACCCCTACCGGCCGAGTGCGGAGTTGCTCGCCCGCTTGACGCCGGAGCGTCGCCAGACGATCCAGCCGCACGGCGACGTGGTCACGCCGCCCGCGCCGCCGCCGTTCTGAGGGGAGCGGCGGCCCGCCGGGTTGCTCGGTGGGTCGCCGGTCAGCCCGGCCCGGCGGCGCTCTTGCCGCCGTCGATCGCGATCGTGGCGCCCGTGATCATCGCGGCCGCGTCGGAGCACAGGAAGCGGATCAGCGCGGCGACTTCGCGCGGCTCGATCGGGCGCCCCCACGCCGCCGCCAGCGGCGCCTTCCGCAGGTAGGCGTCGAGCGCGGCCGCTGGGTCGGCTGCCTGCGCCAGGTTGCGGTCCATGATCCCGGTGTCGCCGACGGGGCCCGGGCTGACGGCGTTGACCCGGATCCGATCCTCGGCGTGCGCGAGCGCCAGGCAGCGGGTCAGCATCAGGAGCCCCGCCTTGGATGTCGAGTACGCGGGCTCGTCGGCGCGCGCGACGACCCCGGCATTCGAGGCGACGTTCACGATCACGCCGCCGCCGGCCGACCGGAGGCGCGGGACCGCCTGCCGCGCGACGAGGAACGGGCCCTTGAGGTTGGTGTCCAGGCATGCATCCCAGTCCGCCTCCGAGAGGTCCTCGACCCGCCCGACCCCCTCGATGCCCGCGTTGTTGACGACGATGTCGAGCCTCCCGGCACGGTCCAGGTCGGCGAACCCGTCCCCGACGGACCGGGCGTCCGCGACGTCCATCGCGATGGCGCGGACGTCGAGTCCCCGCGCCGACTCCTCGGCCGCCACGCGACGCCCGCGGGCCGCGTCGCGCGAGGCGACATAGACGGTCGCCCCGTCCGCGGCGAGCGCCCGCGCCGTCGCGAGGCCGATCCCCGTCGCCCCGCCGGTGACGAGCGCGACCCGGCCCGCCAGCTCTCGGTCCACGCCTCAGGCGCCCCGATCGTGCCACGATCCGGCGGGGGCCGGCCAGACCAGTCCGGCGCCGCTGCCGGGGACCCACACGGATGCGGTCGGGTGACGGCGGCGCATCGCGCGCACGAAGGCATCGGGCCGGCCGGTGTTGCCGCGGATGGCATCGAAGTGCATCGGGATCGCCATCGCCACGGACAGGTCGCGGGCGGTCCTCGCCGCCTCGTCCGGTGACATGTTGCCCACGATCCCGCGACCCTCGCGCTCGGGATCCCGCCCGTTGATCGGCACCAGGGCGATGTCGGGGCGAAGCTCGCCCGCTGCCTTGACGATGCGCTCGTCCGCCAGGCTGTCACCGGCGTGGAACAGTGTCACCCCGTCGAGCTCGAGGACGTAGCCCACGAACCTGGGCACCCGCGGAGCTCCCGTCGCCGAGGGTGTAGCCGTCCTCGATGCTGACGGCGTGCCGAGCGGGAACGGCTGTCGCCCGAGCGGCACCCAGCTGGATCGGCACCCCGATCCGCGCGCCGATCACCCGGTCGCCCGGGATGTCCGCCGACGTGACCATCGGCACCAGCGGCGCAGGGACGACGAACAGGGTGTCCGGGGAGGCCCGGGCGATGACGGTCCAGGCGGGGAGATCGAGGTGATCCTCGTGCTCGTGCGTCGCGAGCACGGCACGGACGCCGTGGAGGCTGCCGGGATCGAGGATCGGGCCGACAAGCCGATCCGGTCGCGGCGACAGGAATGGATCGACCAGCACGAGGTCGGCGTCACCGCGGAGGGCGAAGCCGGCCTGCCCCAGCGCGACGATCCCGATCGCGCCCCGGGGCGGGCGCCACGAGGCCAGGCGAGCGCCGATCGTGGCGGGCCGCGTCACGTGATCACGGCGATGTCGTCGACGCGGCGGCCGGCTCGGCGGCCGTCTGCTCGACATGGCGCAGGGTGTCGGCGAGCGCCTGGCGGAGGTGTGCCGCCATCGCCTCGCTGGCGGCCTCCCCATCGTGGCCGGCGATGGCCTCGACGATCCGGCGGTGCTCCCCGCGCCGGTGCGGCTCGCCCCGGTACAGGCGTGGAAACACGGCCCGGGCGACGAGGACGTGCGTCCTGAGCCCGTCGTACAGGGCGATGAGGCGTCGGTTGTGGGCGGCTCGGACGACGGCGGCGTGCAGCTCCGCGTCCGTCGAGATCTCCGCCAGGTAGGTCGTCGAGGTCGTCGACCCGGCCGCCGCTCGTTTCAGGACCCGACTCCAGTCGTTCCGCGAGCTCCAGCACCCGGGCGATCTCCGTCTCGCTCGCCCGGCCGGCCGCCATCTCCGCCGCCTGCGGTTCGACCATCAGCCGGATCTCGTACAGCTCCTCGATGTCACGGATCGAGACGGGCGACACGACGGTCCCACGGCGCGGTGTCACCGTGACCAGCCCTTCGGCCGCCATCTGGTTCACCGCGTCGCGAACGGGCGTGATGCTGACGCCCAGGTTCGCTGCGATCTCCGGGGGGGAGATGCGCTCGCCGGGCTGGAGCTCGCCACGAAGGATCCTGCCCAGCAACCGGTCGTGGACCTGCTGCTGGAGGGAACGCAGCTCGAGCCGGTCCTCATCGTGGGTGCGCACCTCCGGAGTGTAGTGCGCTGATGCATCAGGCATTCGAGCGCTTGTCGCGTTCGTCCCATTTGGTCCAGATTTGGTTGTTGACTCTTACGGTTCAGATTTGGTTCAATCGTCCCGTCAGAAGGACTCCGATCGAATGCTCGGAATCACGCTCACCGGGACCGGAGCTTGACTGGAGGAGAACCCGGCATGGCGACATCTCATCCGCGAGGGGCGGCCGTGACACCTGGAGGAGTTCAGCGATGAGAACGAGACTCGGGCTGGCGCTGGCGAGCGCCCTGCTCGTGGCTGCCTGCGGCAGCACCAGTCCGACGGCCGCGCCTGCAAGCGCCGCAGGGGCCGCAACGCCGGGCGCATCGACCGCCGCCGCATCGGCGCCGGCGGAGGCCGTCACCCTCAACCTTCGCTACTGCTGGGGCGGCGAGGGCGAGGTCAAGGCGATGGAGAAGGTGATCCAGGCCTGGAACGCCGCCAATCCGTCGATCCAGGTCAAGGGCGTCAGCGGCAGCATCCAGACCGAGGAGATCGCCGCCGCGGTCGCCGGTGGCGCACCGCCGGACATGGTGATCATGTGCGACAACGGCGCGGTCGCCGGGTTCGCCCACGACGGCGTGATCCAGCCGCTCGACGACCTCCTGAAGGCAAACAATGCCGACACGAGCGACATCATCCCGGCTTCGCTCAAGTGGTCCCAGTACCAGGGCAAGCAGTACGGCCTGCCGTTCGGCCAGGACACCTGGGCGCTCTACTACAACACCGACGCGTTCAAGGAGGTCGGCCTGGATCCGACCAAGCCGCCCACGACCCCTGATGAGCTGTGGGACTACGCGGACAAGCTGACCAAGTGGAACCCCGACGGCAGCCTTGCCCGAGCCGGGTTCATCCCGGACGACCCAGACCGCAACCTCGAGTCGACCTCGAACCTGTTCAACTGCCAGTTCTATGACGAGGCGAACAAGAAGATCACGGTCAACAGCCCCGAGTGCGTCGCGTGGTTCAACTGGTACAAGAAGTATTACGACACGTACAACAAGAACAACGCGCTGACGGATCTCATCGCCAAGCGAACCGGCGGTGACGCGGGTCTGCTCAACACCGGGCAGCAGGCAATGGGCATCTACGGCGAGTGGGAGAACGGCGCCTCCTACATCCCGCAGGCCGCCCCTGATCTCAACTACGAGACGGCGCCCATCCCGGCCGTCGACCCGGACAAGTACGGGGCCGCGTTCATCAACGGCAACGCGTTCATGATCCCGTCCGGTACGGCACATCCAGACGCTGCGGCCAAGTTCGGCATGTACCTGATGACGGACGACCCGTCACGGACGATGGACATCCAGAACGCGAGCGTGCCGCAGCTCAAGTCGCTGCTCACGGATCCGACCCTGACGGCGATCCCGCACCAGCAGACGTTCCTCGACCTGGTCAACCACAAGGACGCCTGGGTCACGCCGATGATCTCGGTCTACCCGCAGATCAAGGATGGCCTGGCGAGCGCCCTCAGCGCCGTCACCACGGGTGGCGCCGACCCGCAGGCCTCCCTCGACGACCTGGCCAGCCAGCTGCAGGCCCAGCTCGACGCCAACGGGCCGTAGTCAACGCGCTAGACGATCACGAGAATCGTCAAGCGTGAGGTTGCTCCTCCTCCCGCCGCCCCGTCCTCCGGACGGGGCGGCGGTGTTCATCACCGTGCTGTCATGACCCACCGCCCGACGGGCACCGAGGCCTGGGAGCGGCCTGCTCCCGTGGACCGCGCCGCTCACAGCGACGCCATCGAGCGGCGCATCAGGACCGCGTCCGCCCGGATCGCCGATCCGGGCCTTCGGCGGCTGCTCGACGGAACGCTGCCCAACACGCTCGACACGACGATCGTCGCCGGTGGCACCGACGCGCGACCCGACACGTTCGTCCTGACCGGCGACATCGAGGCGATGTGGCTGCGCGACTCGAGCGCGCAGGTCTGGCCGTACCTCAGCTCGGTCGGGGAGGATGCCGATCTCGACCGGCTCATTCGTGGCGTGATCCACCGCCAGGTTGACCAGATTCTGCTCGACCCGTATGCGAACGCGTTCCTGTCCGACCAGCGGCCCAGCGAGTGGGCCGGCGACCAGACCGAGATGCGCCCGGGGGTCCACGAACGCAAGTGGGAGCCGGACTCCCTGCTCGCGTTCTTCCGCCTCTCGGCGGGATACGCGGTCGCCAGCCGGTCGCTGCGGCCGTTCGACGCCCAGTGGCGCGGAGCATTGGAGCTGGCCCTTCGGACCCTGCGCACCGAGCAGCGACGCGACGCTGACAGCCCCTACCGATTCCACCGCCCGGACGGGGACCCGACGGACAACGTGCCGAATCTCGGCCAGGGCGCTCCGAGCCGGCCGAACGGGATGGTCCACGGCGCGTTCCGCCCCTCGGACGATGCGTCGGAGCTGCCGCTGAACGTGCCCGTCAACCTGGCCCTGGCCGCGGCCCTCGATGCCGTCGCGCCCGTCGCTGCGGCTGCGGATGCGCCCGAGTCCTCGGATGCGGCGGGCGCCCTCGCCGCCGAGATCCGGGAGGGCGTCGAGCTCGATGGGCTCGTGCGGCACGGTCGCGAGACGATCTGGGCATACGAGGTGGACGGCCTCGGCGGCCGGATCCTGATGGACGACGCGAACGCGCCGAGCCTCCTCGCGCTCCCGTACTTCGGGGCGTGCAAGGAGGCGGACCCGACCTATCTCGCCACCCGTCGTTGGGTCCTGTCGCCCGAGAATCCGTGGTGGTTCCGTGGCGGTGCCGGCGAGGGCGTGGGTTCGCCGCACACGGGTCGCCGGCGCGCCTGGCCCATCGCGGTCGCCATGCGCGGCCTCACGGCGTCGGCCGAGACCGAGCGACTGGCGGCCATCCGGCTCCTCGGCGCGACCCACGCCGGCACCTTCCTCGCCCACGAGTCGTTCGACGTGGACGATCCCGCGCGGTTCACGCGGCCCTGGTTTGCCTGGGCGAACACGCTCGTCGGCGAGCTCCTGGAGCGCGCCGCCCTCGACGGATCGCTGGCCTGAGCTCCGGTACCCGGGGCGAGGCCGAGCGTCAGCCGACCCGCTTCAGCTTGCCGGTGCGCTTGGCATAGAGCTCCGCCCGTCCGAACGCCCACAGCCCGAGCGGGATGAGCACGACCCCCATGACGATCAGCGGCCAGATCAGGGAGGTCAGCTCGGACACCGGCGTCCCGTCGACGACGCCGGCTCGAACGCCCGCCAGGACGTAGGTCGCGGGCGACAGGTGCGCCAGCACCTGCATCCATGGAGGCAGGATGTCGATCGAGTAGTACACGCCGCTCACGAGCAGCAGGCACGACTGGAGCACGAACGTCATCTGGGCTCCACGCTCCACGTACAGGAGCGGGAGGATCGCGGCCAGGATCCCGATGCCCACGAAGCTGAACGAGCCCAGGATCATGAACACGACGGCCGTCGCCGGATTCGCCGCGGACAGGTCGAGCGACCGGAAGAACACCGCGAGCACGATGAAGATGGCGGCCGTGTGGACCAGGCCGTAGACCATCGCGTACGCCACCTGGCCGATCAGCCGTGAGGTCCGCCGGATCGGGGCCATCATCGTGTACTCGAGGGTGCCCTCCCAGCGTTCGACCGCGATCGTCTCGGCGATCCAGCTGAACACGACCGACAGGTAGTTCCAGAAGATCGCCCCGACCATCAGCGTCAGGACCAGCTCGCTGCTCTGCTGGCCGACCCCGATCAGCGTGATCGAAAGGGCGCTGGTGACCGAGTAGACGAGGAACGCGACCTCCCACGCCCAGGTGCGGCGGGTCAGGAAGAAGTTGCGCTCCGCGAAGGCGTAGGACGCCTTCAGCTCGTCGCGGATCGTGATCACGAGGTCACCTCCTCCGCGTCCTCGGCGACGTCGTCGTCAAGCGACCGGCCGGTGTACGCCATGAACACGTCCCACAGGGTCGCCGGGCGCCCGAGGCGCTCCGACGCCGACGAGACCAGGCCCGCCGGGGTGTCCGACGCGACGACGCGACCGCCGTCGATGATCGTGATGTCGTCGCACAGCCGCTCGGCCTCGGCGAGGTCATGCGTGGTCAGGACGATCGTCGTGTCGTGCGTCGCACGAACCTCCTCGACGAACTCCTGGACGTCGAGCTTCGAGCGCGGGTCGAGCCCCGTGGTGGGCTCGTCGAGGAGCAGCAGGGTGGGGCTGGTCAGGAGGGCGCGGGCGATCGCGACCTTCTGCTGCATCCCCCGGCTCATCTGCTCGATCGGCCGGTCCACGCGGTCGCTGCCGACGTGCAGCCGGTCGAGGATCCGGTAGATGCGCAGCCGGGCGGCCTTGACGTCGAGGCCGTAGACGCGGGCGGCGAAGGTCAGGTTCTCCATGGGGCTGAGCTTCTTGAAGAACGCGGCGTCGACGCTGACCCGGTTGATCAGCCGCTTGACCTCCAGCTCGTCCCGCACGACGTCGTGGCCGAAGACCTCCACCCGTCCGGCGTCGATCGTCAGGAGGCCGGCAATGAGACGGATGAGCGTCGACTTGCCGGAGCCGTTCGCGCCCAGCACGCCGTGGATGTCGCCGCGCTCGAGCCGCATCGACACGTCCACGATCGCCTCGACGGGCAGCTTGCGACGCCCGACCACGAACGACTTGCTCACGTGGTCGACGAGCAGGGCGGGAGTGGCGATCGCTGTCCGCGACGAGGTCGGCGAACGGTCTCCGGTTGAGGGCGAGATCATGGTGGACTCCACAGCAGATGACGGCGACGACGGGGATCGTGGACGGTCGGGTCGCCGGGAACCCACGACACACAACAAAGCCGCAGGCCTTTGGCCCACGGCTTCCTGCGTTGGTGCGCGGCGGCGACGCCGGCGAAACCTACCCGCGCGTGCGTCCCGCTCCCGTGCGGACGTCAACGCTCCCGTGGGCCTGCGAGCGACGAGCTGCGGTCTCCATACGATGGCCTCGGGTAGCGGAGTTCGACCCGGCGGTCCATCTGTGGTACAGGCGATCCACCGGCGCACCGATTCTAGGCAACGTGCCCGTACCCGTCAAAGGCCAGTTCCCCGGGTCCCCTTGACGGGTGTGGTTCAGTTTTGGTTCAATCAAGCCTTGGTGAACCCGTTGCCTGCCGTTGACTGGAATCCCCTGGTCGGACTCGACGATCCGTATCCGGTCTACCGGCGCCTGCGCGATGAGGCGCCCCTCTACCACGAGGAGCGCTCGGACCTCTGGGCCTTCTCGCGGTTCGACGACGTCCAGGCGGCTTCGAAGGACTGGGAGACGTACTCGAGCAGCCTCGGTGGTCGCGGCAACGACGTCGACGACACGTACCAGCTGTTCCTGCCTGCCGGCGACATGGCAGGGGTCGACCCGCCGATCCACACGCGACTGCGGGGCGCGCTCCGGCTGGCGTTCAGCCCGTCGGCCCTGCGCCAGCGATTCGAGCCCATCGTCCGGCGCAAGGTGATCGAGCTGATCGACGACTTCGCCGACGCGGGACGGGCCGATTTCGCCCGCGACCTCGCCCGGCCACTGCCCGGCACGACGATGTTCTCCTGGTTCGGCTTTCCGGAGGAGGACCATCCTCAGCTCCTCGCGTGGTTCTCTGACATGCTCGAGCGCGACGCCGGCGAACGCGCCCTGCCGGCCCGGGCGATCGCCGGCCGGGACCACATGCGCGCCTACATGCAGGCCGCGGCCGCGGAGCGGCTGCGCGCTCCGCGCGAGGACCTGATGTCCGTCCTCGTCGAGGCACGGGAGGCGGGCAGCATCAGCGCCGACGAGCTCCTGGGTGCCTCGATGCTGCTGTTCGTGGCGGGCATCACGACCACCTCGGGGCTGGTCTCCAACTCGCTGCTCCACCTCGATCGCTTTCCTGACCAGCGGAACCTCATCCGCGACGACCCGTCGGTCATCCCCGCGGCGATCGAGGAGCTCATCCGCTTCGACGCCCCGATCCAGGCCCTGGCGCGGACGGCGTCGCGCGAGGTCGTGGCCCATGACCGCGTGATCCCCGAGGGCGCCCGGGTCGTCCTCGTGTGGGCGTCGGCAAACCGGGACGAGCGGCGGTGGGTCGATCCGGACCGGCTCGACATCACCCGGGATCCGCAGCGCCACGTCTCGTTCGGCGATGGGATCCATCACTGCCTTGGCGCTCCACTGGCCAGGCTCGAGGCGCGGATCGTCTTCGAGGAGCTCTTCCGGCGAATCCCCGAGTACGCGGTCACCGGACCGATCGTCCGCATCAAGACGCCGACGGATCGAGCGCTCGAGTCCTTGCCGGTCGAGTTCTGACGGCCGGCCAGCCTCCTTCTCGCGCGGCAGGACCAATGAGCCCCTCGCTTGGGGGTCGATAGGCCCTAGGCCCGCGACGCTCATCGATCGGATCATCGTGCCGCAGCCGTTTGCGAGCGGCGCCGGAGGCGCGATGGGTCCTCAACAGCAGACGATGGGGTGGCGGGTCGCGGTCAGGCGTCACCCCGTCACGGCGTTCTTCGTGGTCGCGTACGGGTTCAGCTGGCTGGCCGAGCTGGTGCTGTTCGGGGTGTTCGGGCAATCGGCGGCGCTCACCGTGCTCGTCGTCACGTTCGGTCCCACCGTCGGCGCCGTCGTGATCACGGCGGCCCTCGAGGGTCGGGCGGGCCTCAGCCACGGCTGGCGGCAGATGCGGCTGTGGCGAGTCGAACGGCGCTGGTACGGGGTGGCGCTGCTCCTGATCCCGTTGTTCTATCTGCTGGGCACCCTTGCCCTGCCGGGCGCCGCCGCGAGCTTTAGCCCCAATTCTCCGGTCCGCCTCCTCGTGACGTGGGTCATCGTCCTCACGCTGGGTGGTGTCATCGGGGGACCGCTCGGAGAGGAACCCGGATGGCGGGGGTTCGCGCTTCCGAGGCTGCAGGCGCAGCTGGGACCGCTCGGTGGAACGCTGCTGCTTGGCCTCGTGTGGGCCGGGTGGCATGCACCCCAGTTCCTGATGCCGGAATGGGCCCAGCAGAACGGTGGCCTGTCGGCGACGACGATCCTGATCTTCATCGGGACGGTGGTGTCGATCGCCGTGATCCTCACCTGGATCTTCAACCACACGGGCGGCAGCGTGTTCCTTGCGATGATCGCGCACGCGAGCGTGAACACCTCGCAAGTGGTGCTCAACCCGCTGTTTCCGACCGTGAACACCGACCTCAACGGTCTCATCGGCTTCGGCGCGCTGGCCATCGTGATCCTGATCGTGACGCACGGCAGGCTCGGCTACCCCGCGTCGGAGGCACCCCTGCCCCTCGCCGCTTCACCCGCCGCCGCCTGAGCGCGCCGCCCATCTCCCTGAACGCAAACCAAGGGCAGGCGCCCGGACCTCTGGGCCATGGCAGCGACGGGGCAGCGGCAAGAGACTGGGGCTGATGGAGAACCGCCCCGGTGCAGCGTCGAGGCGCTCGCTCGCCGGCCTGATCGTTGCCGCAACGCTCGTCGCGCTCGCGCCCGCGGCGTCGGGCTCGACGACGGGACCGCAGCGCCTCGAGACGCTTACGGAAGCATCAGCCCTCGGCGCCTGGTCGACCCTCGGCGAGTATCGGGTCAGCCCGCGGCCGACGAGCCTCACCAACCGCAGCCGCGAGCCGATCGTCGCCGCGCACCCGTTCGACCCCTCGCGGCTGGCCGTCGTGTACCCGGCTGGACCCGGCGAGAAGAGCCACCCGGTGATCCGGATCAGCCACGACGGCGGCAGGACGTGGCGGACCGCCGCGGGCCACCCGCGCGGCGGCGGCAGCCACCCGATGGTCGCGTGGGGCCCCGGGCCGCGGCACGGCACGGCGCGCCTCTACTACACGGCCATGGGCGGGCCGGCGCCGAACTACCACTTCGTGGTCAGCTACAGCAACGACGAGGGTCGGACGTGGCACCAGGGCTTCATCGCCGACCGCACCCGCGGCTGGTCCATCGGCATCGAGGACATGGTGGTCGACACCAACCCTCGAAGTCCCAACTACGGAACGCTGTACCTCGCCTACAACTGGCCCAAGGACCCCGCGAAGGGAGACGGCCTCCACGTCGTCGCCTCGGGCGACTACGGGCGGACGTTCGCCGACACCGAGATCCCGAAGCTCCCCGGGCCCGCCGGCTACGGCGACGCCTGGCGCATCGGCTACAAGCTCGCGCCCGCCCCGGACGGGTCCGCCTACGTGGCCGGCTATCAGCTCGACATGAAGGTCTGGCACCTGACCGCCCCGTTCTTCAAGGGCGGCTACTCGAACATCGGCCGGATCGCCTTCGGCGTGGCCCGTCTGCGCTTCGACCGGGCGGCGCGCCGCCTGACCCACGGCCCCAACGTGCTGGCCACGAGGCTGCCCGAGACGGCGTGGAACCTCGGCTGGACCCCGGCGCTCAAGGGCGTGAACGTGGGCCTCGCCGAGCCGCCGTGGGCGACGGGGCTCGTCGTGGATTCGGGTGGCCGCATCTACTACGCCCTCGCCGGCGACGGACGGATCCGCATCCTCACGAGCAACGACAAGGGCCGGACCTGGCGCCTGCGGTACCTGCCCCAGGCCCCGGTGGCCGGCGGCGACAGGCAGCGCTCGATGCGCCCCGACCTCGTCGCGGGTCGCGGATTCGTGGCGGTGCTGTTCCACACGGTCGATGCGGCCGGCCACAACCGCACGGCGGGCAACGCCGTCGCGGTGAGCTTCGATCGCGGGGTCACGTGGGTCGGCCCGCGCCCCGTGAACCGGACCCGCTGGCGCGTCAACCCGATCATCGCCGTGTACAACGGCCCCGGGCTTCGCGACCGCGGCGCGCTCCTCGCCGACGGCAGGACGATCTTCTTCGGCTATGGCGATGGCCGGGATGGCCTGTCGGCGGCCTTCGGGGCGCGGATCCGGGTAACTGTCGCGCCCGCTCCCACCCCGTCGCCGACGCCCTCACCAACGCCGTCGCCGACGCCGGATCCGTCGCCCTCGCCCTGATCGTCGCCGCCGCCTCGTGTCGGTCGCGCTCCTCAGTCGACCGGATGGTTGGCGAGAAACACGTTCTTCGGGTCGTAGTGCGCCTTGGCCCGCCGGAGCCGCTCGTACGACTCGACCGGATAGATCGACCGCGGATCCATCTGCGACTCCGCCATGTTGAGGTAGCGTCGGCCGCTGTCACACGGGGCGAGCATGCCGAAGAGCAGCCTGACATGGTGGTCAACGGCCGCGACCGCGGCGGCGTCGGGGGCCAGCCCGAAGGTGAATGCGATGAACGGCTGGTCGATCGCGTCGAGCACGCCGTGGTCCGGCGAGTGGACGGCGGCGGCCCCGCCCAGCTGGCGCACCTCGACGTGGAGGAGCGGTGAACCCACGAACGCCTCCACCATCCCGTCGATCGCCGCCGGCGTGAGGTCGGTCAGCAGGATCCCTTCGCCCGAATAGGGGAGCGGCCCCTCGGGATCCATGTTCACGACGCTGAGCTGGCTGGGCGGCATCATCGCGAACGTGTCCATCGCCGGTCCGAGGTCGCGGAGCGGCTGCAGGAGCGCCGCGCCGGCGTCCGCGGAGCCGAGGAACGCGGCCTCGACGAGGACGAACGAGCGGCCGCGAACGGACTCGGGCAGGAACGGGGCGTCCGGCAGCTGCAGCATCCGACCCAGGGATTCGCAGGCTTCGGGCACGGTCTCGATCCACGTGCGCCACGCGTTGAGGATCTCCGTGGCCCGCTCGATCGGCCAGAACAGCGCGCCGGCGAAGATCTCGGTCACCGGGAACAGCGCGAGTTCGATTGCCGTGACCGCGGCCAGGTTGCCGCTGCCGCCGCGGAGCCCCCAGAACAGCTCGGGTTCGGTATCGCGGTCGACATGGATGAGCCGGCCGTCGGCGGTGACCACCTCGGCGCCGACGATGCTGTTGCAGGCGAGGCCGAACCTTCGGACCATCCAGCTGAGCCCGCCTCCGAGCGCATAGCCGGCGACGCCGACGTTGGGCGACGTTCCCGCCAGGTAGGCGAGCCCGTGCTCGCCGGCAGCGATCGCGAGCGGCTCGGCGAGGACGCCAGCCTCGACCCGCGCGTGTCGGGCGCCGACATCGATCTCGATGCCGGTCATGCGCTCCGTCTTGAGCAGCAGCGTGTCCCGGCTCCAGTCGATCGGGCCGGCGTTGTGGCCCCCGGCGTTGAACGCGACGCGAAGGCCCCGATCGGCCGCGAGGCGAACGGCTGCCGCGACGTCCGCGGCCGACTCGGGGTACACGACCGCGACGGGCCGCTGGTCGAGCGCGAGGTTCCATGCCTGGCGCGCGAGGTCCCACGTCGGGTCGCCGGGGAGGACGACGTCGCCCCCGATGCGGCCGCGGAGATTCCGGAGCTCCACGGGCGACCTCACGGCACGTCCCACGTTGGGCGCGTCATCTCCTCCTCGGGACACCCGTTCCTGCGTCGAGGATCACCGGCCGGCGTGGACGGCGTTGAAGGCCTCCTCGAGCTCCTTCACCTCGATCTTCGTCATCTTGAGCATCGCCTCCATCGCGCGACCCGCGGCCTCGCGGTCCGGACTCTGCAGCATCTCCGGCAGCTGCCTCGGGACGACCTGCCAGGACACGCCGAAACGGTCCTTCAACCAGCCGCACACGCTTGGCTCACCGCCACCCGCGATGAGGGCATCCCAGTATCGGTCGACCTCGGCCTGGTCATCGCAGTCGATCGAGAAGGAGATCGCTTCGGTGAACTCGAAGTCCGGCCCACCATTCAGCGCGATGAACGTCTGATCGAAAATCGAGAAGTTCACGGTTAGAACCATGTCCTTGGGGCCGCTCGGCGTCTCCGCCGGCGAGCGATCCACGCTCAGGATGCGGCTGTTGGGGAAGATGGTCGTGTAGTGCTTCGCTGCGGCCTCGGCATCACCATCGAACCACAGGCACGGGCTGATCTTCGACATCGTCGTCATGCTCAACCTCCCAGGTTGGCGCTTGGGAACGAGAAGCGCAGCGTTGCAGATCGCCGCGTCGATATGCGGCTGCAACCCAGGTCCTCAGGTTACAGGCGGCTGTCAGGTCCGAAAACGGACGCTCAGGTGGGTTGCCCACGGCGCGGATAATCGGACGGCAGGTGCTCGCTTACGACGAGGCTTCGATGAATTCCGCGGCGGCCGGTTCGCTCGAGCTCGGCAGGGACGCCTTCAAACGTCACGTCTGGACCGACGCGCTGGAGGCATTCGCCGCGGCCGATCGCGAGGTGGGCCTGTCGCCCGAGGACCTCGAGCACTCGGGCGAGGCCGCCTGGTGGGCAGGCAAGCCCGACGAAGCGGCCGATACCCTCGAGCGCGCGTTCACCGCCTACGCGGATGCCGGTCGACCGGTCGAGGCCGCCGGCGTGGCGTTTCTCCTCAGCTACGTCGCGTTTCGCCGCCAGGCGCCCTCGGTGGGCGCAGGATGGTTCGGGCGAGCGGCGGGCCTCCTCGACGGCACGCCGGAGTCGGGGATGCATGCGTGGCTGCATCTGATCGCCGGTGCAGGCGCGGTGATGGACCACCGGATGACCGAGGCCCTCGCGCACGCGGATCGGGCGGTCGAGGTGGCCCGGAAGCACGGCAACGCCGACGTTCAGTTCCTGGCAACGAGCTTCAAGGGCTACGGCGCAGTTCATCAGGGCAACATTGCGGAAGGTCTGGCGTTTCTCGATGAGGCCGCGGCGGCGGCAACCTCCGGCCAACTCGATCTCCGGATCGCGAGCGACATCCTGTGCAACACGATCGCCGCGTGTCGGAACATCGGCGACCTGAAGCGCGCGGGTCAGTGGGCCGATGAGGGCGAGCGCTGGATGCGCCGTCAGGCGGTCGGCGGCTATCCGGGCGTCTGCCGCGTCCATCGAGCGGAGCTGAAGATGCTCCGCGGACAATGGCCAGAAGCCGAGCAGGAGGCACGCCAGGCCTGCGAGGAGCTCCAGCGGTACGGCCTGAACGACAGCCTCGGTTTCGCCCATCACGAGATCGGCGAGATCCGCCTCCGAATGGGCGACCTGGAGGGGGCAGCCGAGGCCCTCGAGCGCGCGTACGAGCTGGGTGATGACGGGCAGCCCGGCATGGCTCTTCTCCATTTGGCGCGCGGCGAGGTCGAGGACGCCTGGCGGTCGATCGACCGGGCGTTGGCCACGACCCAGGATGTCGAGGGTCCGGTGGATCAGGCCACCCGCGGCCGTCTCCTGCCCGCGGCGATCGACATCGCCCTTGTCCGCGGCGACTTGGAGTCTGCGCGCAACGCCGTCGAGGAGCTCGAGTCGATTGCGGCAGGGTATAAGCGGCCGCTGTTCGAGGCGGGCGCGCTCACGGCGAAGGGCGAGTTGCTATTGGGGGAGGACCGCCCTTCATTGGCGTCCCCGATCCTGGGTCGATCGTGGCGCCTGTGGATGGAAAACGACCTGCCCTACGAGAGCGCGCGAGCTCGACTTCGGTACGCCGAGGCGATCGCCGCCGAGGGCGACAAGGTCACGGCCCAGAGGGACCTCCGGGCCGCTCGGACCGTGTTCGAGCGCCTCGGCGCGACGCTCGACCTGCAGCGAGTGGACGCGCTACTCGGGGAAGCCCAGGCGCCGGTGGAATCGGCAGTGCGAGTCACCAAGACTTTCATGTTCACCGACATCGTCACCTCAACAGACCTGGTAGGACTTATCGGCGACGCGGCCTGGGGAGAGCTGCTCGCATGGCATAACAGAGAGCTCCGGTCGGCGTTCGCAAGCCATCGCGGCGAGGAAGTCAACAGCACCGGGGACGGCTTCTTCGTGGCGTTCGACAAGGCTGCCGAGGCGATCGAGTGCGCGGTCGACATCCAGCGGCGGTTGACGCGACACCGCCGAGAGCACGGGTTCGCGCCGTCCGTGCGGATCGGTCTGCATACAGCCGAGGCGACGCGAGATGGCCGTGACTACCGCGGCCGGGGCGTCCACGTCGCTGCCCGCGTCGGCGGGGCGGCATCGGGCGAGGAGATCCTGGCCTCCGCCGACGTTCTCGAGCAGGCCCGGCAAACGCGGTTCAAGGTCTCGGAGCCGCGGGCGTTGACCCTCAAGGGAGTCCGCGAGCCGGTCGAGGTTCGTGCCATCGACTGGCGCTAGCGAGGCGGCGCGTCGCGGCAGCCTGCGCCCATCGTGGCCGACCTGACCCCGCGCGAGCTCGGAGTGGTCGGGAGGATTCCTTCGCCGGCATTGACGCAACCGACCGGTTCCGATAACGGCCGGAGTCAGCTGCTGGTCTACTGTTGGTCCGATACGTTCGCCCAGACGGCCGGGCGTGGGCGGGTTTCGACGTCCTGTTCGTCGGCGTGGGCTGCCCGCTCGAGGTCGTGCGGCGGCGCCAGCTGGAGCGTCGGGGTCGGACACCTGGACAGGCCGAAGCACAGTTCGGCGTCGTTCACGGCCGGGCTGAACGCTACGACGTGGAGGTCGCCACCTCGGTGCTGACGCCGGGCGAGGCCGTCGCCGTGATCGCCAAGGCGCTCTATGCCGCTCTCGCCGTCGAATTCAGGGTCGATCGCTCGACCGCAGGCTCACGGAGCAGGTACACCCCACTCGCCGAATTCCTCGTCCTGACCCGGCGTATCGGTGATCTGGTGCAGGTTGGTGGCGTCCTTTCGCATCACGTAGATGTCCTCTCCGGTCGACGTCACCCGTGAGAAGACGATCCATGTTCCGTCAGGGGACCACGCTCCTCGGGTTGCCTTCACGGCGGGGAACGTGATCGGGCTGGGCTGCCCACCATCGACCGGCACCAGCAGCAGCGATCCATCGGACTCGGTCAGGATCACCTTGCCGTCAGGCGACCAGCGGGCCGCCAGGCCGACCTTTTGATCGGTCAGCACTCGCGGATCACTGCCGTCGGCGTTGACGACCATCAGCGTGTTCTGCTCCTCCTCCACGTGGATTGCCCGAACGAAGACGATCTGGCGGCCATCCGGGGAGTAGTCCCCGACGGCGTCATGACCTCCACCTGGGCTGGTCGTCACCCGGGTGAGGCCGCCGCCATCGGATGCCCGCACGGTGTAGATCCCGTTACGGGCTGGGTTGCTGTCGTCCCAGCCCTCGCAGGCCAGCCTCGAACCTTCGCGCGACCAAGCGCCGCAGCCGAGATACAGGGTGGGGTCGGGCCTGGCGAAGCGCCTGTAGCCCGACCCATCCGGGTTCACCAGGGCGAGGAAGAGCAAACCCTGAGGGCTCTCGGTGGCGACCGCGATCCGGCGTCCGTCCGGCGAGAATCGAGGACCTTCGGCAATCGACGGCAGGAGCGCCTGCTCATCGGTGCCATCGGTATTCGCGGTGAAGACGTGTGTTCCGTTTGGACTGAAACGGCCGAACGCCAGGCGTCCGCCTGGCACCGGTGCCGGAGACTCCGTCGGGGACAGGTCGGCGGCCGTCGTGGCCGAGCCTGACGGACGCGCGGTCGCAACGGACGTCGCGCTGGGTGTGGCCGCCTGTCCGCCGCACGCGGTCGTCGCGAGCGCGGCCGCCAAAATGGACATCGCCAGCCGTCGCCGTCGGACGGGCGTTCGGGCCAGCCAGTGGCTTGCGCGGGTCATTCGGATTCTCCGTATGTGCGAGAAGGTCGGGTCACGCGTGTTCGTCGCACCAGCGGATCGAAATCATTCGTCGACCCCGATCAAGCAGACGCTTCCCCGCTGGAGCGGCGTCAGCCCGTCCCGTCCCGTCGAGGACGAGGCCGTCGAGCGGTCGATAGGTCGACCCCAGCGGTCGCGGTGGAGCTTGTGGCCGGCGGCACTGCGAACGGTTCGCGTAACGATCACGGTCATCCCGTCACCCGCGGGCTCGACCCTCCGATGCTGGCCTCGCCGGAGCGAGGCCGACCGGACGTGCCGGCCGTGCGCGTGCCGGCGGCGGTGCCGATCGTGGGCTGGCTGAACCTGACCGATAACCGAGCGCTGTGGACGCGGAGTCGAGCGGGCTCTCGGACTCCCGAGTTCGATACCTAGCTAGGGTCGAACGCCAGCAGCCCGCGAAGGCTGACCGACGAGCGGCGATAGTCGGGGCTCATCGAACGCCACGACGAGGGTTGGCAGATCGGACGCGGGCCAGCCCAGGCGACCACTGGTCCCTAACAGGACTGCAGTCCGTACTTCGTTTCGAACGCGCTCATCTTCTGAGATTCGTCTATCGAGTCGTCGACGGCCCGCGCGTCCCTGTATTTGCCCTGGCCGAGCAGGTCGATCTCGTGGTGGAGCAAGGCGATCTTGTGGCGCCACTCGATAACGGTCGCGTCGTGCTCGTTGGCGATCTCGGAAGGCGGGGTCAGAGCGTCGAGCTGGTCGGCCGTCGCCTCCCATTGAGCGGCGATCCAGCGCCCGACCTCGAGGGACCTGGCCCGATCCGCGGCCGACATGTTCGGGTCATACAGCTTGTCGTGGTCCCAGAGCTCGTAGTTCGGCGGGGGTGTCGCCGCCGCCATTGCGACGCAGATCGCGTCTCGGGCGGCTCGGTAGGCGTCGATCGCGGGCGATGGAGCCGACGACGCGAAAGACGATGGCGAAGCCGTCGCCGCAGCCGGCGTGGTGACGGCCGTCGGCTGTGCGCTGGACTTGACGCTCGCTCCGGGCGCGGCCGCGCAGGCGCCGATCAGCCCACATGCCAGCAGCATCGCGAGCCATTGCGCGATCGCCTGCGTCGTGCTCACCCTGCTCGTGGTCATCGCGTTCACCCGCGTTCGGCTCGATGGTTCTGGCTCATCGACGTCGGTCGAGCGATCGATCGGGCGACCCCGTTCGGGTACCCAATCTGCGATGAGCCCGGGTTGCGCCGATTGGTCGTTCCTGCGCCACGAAATCATTCGCTGAGCCTCGTTGTGCCGAGACCGGGGATGCCAGTCGCCGCATGCCTGGACACGCGGAGACGCAGTTCCGAATGATTCGGCCTCGCAGGATCGACTCAACCGCAGCAACCGGAGACACCGGCGCGCACACTGATGACCAGCCCGGGAGGGGCCCCACGATGCGTTCTCGACGTCTCCTGTTGATTGCGGCGATTGCTGCCCTGACATCTCTGAGCGGAGCGTCGGTCGCCACCGCCCATACGCTCGTCGACCCAACGACCCTGACACCACCCTCAAGCCATTCCGAGTGTGCTACGAGGACGGCCCCTGGGTGAAGTGCGACACGAGCGGGCCCACGGAAACCTACGCAAACCAGGAAGTATCCGACTTCGGTCTTCCGTGCGGGTCCATCTATGAGAGCGCGACGGTGACGTCTCGTGCCACGCGGTGGTACGTGAACTCATTGCTGGTCGAGCGAGACGCTCAGGAACACGTCGCCGGTACTTGGAGCCTCTCGCCGATCGGATCAGGGCCGACGGTCGCGTTCGCCGTGGACGATAGCTGGCACGAGACATTCCTCGTTCCCGGCGATCTCTCGAGCGACTCCGAAGTCGCGCACGGCAGCTTCCTTCGTGTCCCGGCCCTCGGAGCCGGGTTCCACGAAAGCGGCATCGGCATGGCCGATGGCACGCAACACGGGCACCTCAATTCGTTCACCGACGAAGCCAAGGCCCAGCTCTGTGAGCTGCTCACGCCCTAGGAGTTGGAAGCCGAAGCAAGCAAGCGAGCGGAGATGACCGCACGAACCAGCATCGAAGTCGGCGTCGACGAGCTCCAACGGGCGCTCGCGGACGATGCCGGCTTCGAGGCGTGGTATCGGCGGTCCGTTCCCCGCGTCTACTCCTACCTCATGAGCCGCGGCGGCGGGGACGTGGCCCTCGCGGAGGACCTGACGCAACAGACCTTCGTCGCCGCCATCGATCAGCGATCGCGCTTTGACGGCCGGTCAGACACGATCACCTGGCTGTGCGGCATTGCCCGCCACAAGCTCGCCGATCACTTTCGCGCGCTCGAGCGCGACGAACGGCGCCAGATGCGGATGGAGGTCCGCCAGATCCAGCTCGAGGGCGAGAGGCGAACGGAACTCGGACTGGAGGATCGGACGATGATCGCCGAGGTCCTGCGATCGTTGCCAACGAGCCAGCGCGCCGTGCTCGTGTTCGTGGTGCTCGACGACCTGCCCGTCGCCGAGGCCGCGCGCCTGCTCGGCAAGTCCCGTGGCGCCACGGAGTCGCTGCTGTTCCGAGCCCGCGACAGCTTCCGGCGAGCCTACGGCGCGGAGAACGCAGATGACTGACGAGCGGATCGACGCCCTGCTTCGGCGACTGGATGTCCCGACCGATCCGGATCCCTCCTTCGTGCGCTCGACCTATGGAGCGCTCCTGCCTCGGGCACGCACGGCACGCGTCCGCGACGCGAGTCGGATCGGTCGCCTGATGCGCGACTTCCGCCTGCTGACGGCCGGCGCGCCCTGGACGTCGACAGCCCGACCCCTGGGCCAGCTGGGCCTCATCGCCCTGCTCATCCTGGCGACCGTGGTTGCGCTCGCGATCGTCGGGGCGCTGAACCGGTCGATCCATAACGGGCCGCTGATCGTGTCCATCCACGGCGAGCTCCAGGCGATCGATGTCGTTGATGGATCGGTCCGGCCGATCCTTCCCCCCGGTACCAACGCGAAGGGGGTGAGCCGCTCGCCAGACGGCCGGCTCGTCGCGTTCTGGACGATCGGCGGCGGTTCTTCGCACCTCTTTGTGGTCGGTGTCGATGGACAGGATCGACGAGAGATCGGTTCGGACCTGTCGCGTCCCTCGACCGACCCCGTCGACACATGGTCGTCCGACTCGCGCTTTTTGGCGACTGAGGTGCTCGTGGGCGGACTTGCGGGGATCGTTGTCGCCGATGTCGATACAGGAGCGACCCGCGTAGTCACTCCCATGGGGCATGGCGCGCACAACCCACTGTGGTCCCCGGACGACCGCTGGATCGCCTTCAACGAGGAATTCCGCCTCGTTCGGTCGCTCGCCGTGATCCGAACCGATGGATCCGATATGCGCGCGTTGAGCCGGGACCACGTCGGCGGCCCCGATACATGGTCGCCCGATGGCAAGTGGATCTATTTCGATGACTCGGGTGTGGTCTATCGGGTCAACGTGGTCGACGACTTCACCCAACGGCTCACCGGGGACGGGCTTGGGGCATATGCGCCGGCGTCATCTCCGGACGGAACCCACATCGCGTTCATCGTGGACCGCAACCACGAGTACTGGGAGTTGTATGCGGCCAATAGCGACGGGACGGATGCCCATAAGTTGCTCGACCACGCTGAGCACGACGGCTGGTCGGCCGATAGTCGCTACATCCTCGCGCAGTGGAACCCGACCGATCAACCCGGCGGACTGGCCGTCATCAAGCCGGATGGAAGCGAGTTTCGAGTGGTCTTTCCATTCGACGCCGTCTGTCCACCACGCCCCGGCCAGACGTGCACCGATGGGGTCGGTTGGGGCCAGGCTCGGCCGTGATCGGCTGACCAACCCGATCCAGCGATTCCGCGGATCCGCGTCCGGAACGAGGAGGGACGGCCGCGGCGTTGCCCCCAACGGGTCTCCGGACATGACCTGCCCCGGAACGGCTCAGTCTCCGGCGGCGATCGGCAGCGCCCGCGGGATGAGCTCCGGGATCCGCTCGAGGAGTTCCCACAGGGTCGCGAGGAACGGCCACGCCGGGCGCGCCTCGAGCCGTTCGACCGCTACGATCTGCCGCCGGATGGTCTCCGTACCCGCGAGCTCGATCTCACGAAGCAAGCCGCCGGCGAGTGAGTCAGCGATGGCCGTCCCGGGAAGCAGGGCGACTCCCAGCCCCCGCTCGACCATCCGCTTGGCCGCCTCGATGTTGTCGACTTCCGTGACGCCGCGCGGGATCACGCCGGCGATGCGGAACAGGGCGTTCGTCACGTCGTAGTAGCTCGACGTCCGGTCGAACAGGATGAGTTGGGCCTGGCTGATCTCGGAGACATCGACGGCGCCGGCGATGGCGAACGGGTGGTCCGGTCGGGCGACCAGGACGAGCTCGTCCTCGAACAGTGGACGGCTCCGGACGCGCGCGTCGCGGAGCTGTCTGACGATTCCCAGTTCGACCTCGCCGCGGGCCACGAGATCCACGATCTCTTCCGAATGGCCCGTCCGCACGAGAAGGCGAACGTTCGGGTGACGCTCCGTAAATCGGACCAGGATCTCCGGCAGGACGTAGGCGCTGACTGCGGGAGCGACAGCGAGTGCGAGCTCACCGACGACGCCGTGTTCGAGTTGACGGACGAGCGTGCTCCCGCTGCGGATCGCCTCGATCGCGCGGTCGGCATGCGGTAGGAACGCCCGACCAGCGGGCGTCAGGACCATGCCTGCGTGCGTTCGCCGAAACAGGCCTGCGCCAAGCTCCTCTTCCAGCGCCTGGAGCCGGGCGCTGAGGGCCGGCTGGCTGATCGAGAGGGCCTGCGCTGCGCGCCCCATGTTCCCTTGCCGGGCGATCTCGACGAAACCTTCGACCTGGGCGAGCAGCACGGACAAGGACCTCGGAACGGCGATCGACCATATCGATCATACCCTGTCGAAGTTTCGATTGGACGGATGGTCAGCCCGCATCGTACGGTCTCCTCCCGCCGCTACTACGGGAGCCGCTTGCGATGGAACTCAGCGTGGATCAACGTCAACCGTTCGCATTACAGGAGCCTTCGCCGCGTCAGGGAGTCCTGATCGACGGGCCCGACTCGCGCGTCGAGCCCGCTTCACCCGAGTACAGCTTCTGGGCTGAGTGCGAGTGCCCCGGTGACTGCCTCCGGGACCACGAGAATGACTGACATTCACCCGACGGCTGTGGCGTCATTCGCGTCCACGATGCGTGCCTTCGAGACGCAGGAGGCGGCTGCCCGCGAGTGGTTTGGCCAGTCCCGTTTCGACGGGATCGTGCGTCTGCACAGCGCTCGCGAGGTCGCTGCCCAGCAGGGCACGATTCAGTCGGACTACGCCATCGCGCGCGCGGCCGCCGAAGCGTTCTATGCGCGACTTCGGGAGATGTTTTCGCGAGGCGAGCAGATCACGACCTTCGGCCCGTACTCACCCGGCCAGGCGGTGGTCATGAAGCGGATGGGGCTGGAGGCCATCTACCTCGGCGGGTGGGCCACCTCGGCAAAGGGATCGTCTGCCGAGGACCCCGGTCCGGACCTTGCGAGCTACCCCCTCAGCCAGGTTCCCGACGAAGCTGCCGGCTTGGTGCGCGCGCTCCTCACCGCCGACAAGAACCAGCAGTTCGCGCGCTCCCAGATGGACGAGGAGACGCGTCGATCGACGCCGGAGATCGACTTCCGGCCGTTCATCATCGCCGACGCCGACACAGGCCATGGCGGCGACGCGCATGTGCGGAACCTGATCCGTCGATTCGTCGAGGTGGGCGTTCCCGGCTATCACATCGAGGACCAGAAGCCCGGCGCCAAGAAATGCGGACATCAGAGCGGCAAGGTCCTGGTCGGCCAGGACGAACAGAACAAGCGGCTCAATGCCGCGCGCCTGCAACTCGACATCATGCGGGTGCCGGGCATCATCGTCGCGCGGACCGATGCCGAGGCCGCCACGTTCATCGACAACTGCACCGACGAGCGAGACCAGCCCTTCATCCTCGGGGCGACGAACCCGGAGGTGCCGAGCTACCGCGTCGGTTTCCTGGCAATCCTGAAGTCACTCCACGACCTTGGGCTGGAGGACATCCGGGGCCACCTCCTGTTCGCCGTGCCCGAGGAAGAGTTGCGGCAGGCGGTTGCCTGGCTTGGGCGGGCCGGGCTCATGTCGCTCATCGAGCGGGGCGCGGAGAGTGCTCGAGACAACGCCGTCGGGACCGCGATCGAGTCACTGCTGGACACGATCGACACCCGGTACTCGGACATCTGGCAGGAGGAGGCTGGCCTCAAGACGTACGGCGAGGCGGTTGCCGAAATCCTTGAGCTCAGGACCGACGACGGCGAGCGGTACGCCATGAGCCCCGCAAAGTGGCGCGCCTTCGCGAAGAACGCCGCGTTCTCGCAGGTCCGTCAGATGGCTGAGTCACTCGGCATCCGGGTCGCCTGGGATCCCGAGTTGCCCAAGACACCGGAGGGCTACTACCAGGTACAGGGCGGGATCGACTATGCGATCGCCAAGTCGCTCGCGGCCGCGCCGTTCGCCGACCTGCTGTGGATGGAGACGAAGACCGCGAATCTCGAGGATGCTCGGCGATTCGCCCAGGCGATCCATGCCGAGTATCCCGACAAGATGCTGGCGTATAACCTGTCGCCCTCGTTCAACTGGGACACCACCGGACTGACGGACGATGAGATGCGGCGCTTCCCCCAGGAGCTCGGGAAGCTCGGCTTCGTGTTCAACTTCATCACATATGCGGGCCATCAGATCGATGGCCTCGCCGCGGAGGAGTTCACCACGGCGCTGCGTGACGATGGGATGCTCGCCCTCGCCCGCCTCCAGCGGAAGTTCCGGCTGCTGGAATTCCCCTACAAGACGCCGCAATCACTCGTCGGCGGTGACCGGCTCGATGCGGCGTTGATGGCGGCATCCGGGCGGACCGCGGCGACCAAGGCGATGGGCAAGGGATCCACGCAACACCAGCACCTCGTCCAGACCGAGGTGCCGACAAGGCAGCTGGAGGAGTGGCTGGCGGCATGGGCGAGCCACTGGGATCGGCAGGGGACGATCCGCGTCGAGCTGCGGCCGCATACGGCGGGATCCGATCTCCTGGAGCTCCGCGTCGTCGACGACTCGGAAAGCCCCCTCGCCGAGGTGATCTTCGCCAGCATGCTGGACCGTCACGGCCTCAGCATCCTCTCAATTCGCGACCAGAACACCTCGCCAGCCATCCGCCGGCGACGGCTGATGACGCTCATCCAACTGTTCCTGATCCATCGCTACCGAGCCGGCTCAGTGCACTACGTCACGCCGACCGAGGACAATCTGGCCCAGACACGGCGGATGAAGGACCTCGGCATCTTTACGGTCGTACGGACCGAGATCGGCCAGATCATCGTGGCGGACGTCAACCGGCCGCGCGTCGCCGAGCTCTTGCTGCCCGACGGAGAGCAGCTCGCCGAGCTGATCAGGAAGCCGATCCCTCAGGCGGCGTAGCGCCTCGCTCGGCGTATGACCTTCCCTCGGCCGGGTCGACACCCGGCCGGCCCGGATCAATCGTGCGCGCTGAGCCAGGCGCCGACCTTGGGCCACAGGTTCTTGCTGGCCGTCCGGCCGACGACGATCCCGACATGACCACCGTCGACCAGGAACTCCGACGCGTCCTTGCTGCTGACGCGGTCCGTGATGATCGACGTGGTCGGCCGTGGCGCGATCTGATCGCGGCTCGCGGCGATATTGAGGACCGGGCAGCGGATGTCGGACAGGCGGACCGGCCGGCCGTCCATGTCGAGCATGTCCCGAGCCAGCCGGTTCTCCTGGTAGAACTCGACAATCCATTGGCGGAATGCCGCCCCGGCGAACGGGACGCTGTCGTTGACCCAGCGATACATGGCCTGCCAGCCTGAAAGGTCGAAGTCCGGATCGTCCAGCTTCTTGGCACAGCTGGAGATAGGTGCCGACATAGCTGGACATCGGGTTGAGGAGCTTGGAGCCAATGTCCGGCATCTGCCCCGGCACGGTCGGGAACGTGTCGGTCAATCGGTCGATGGGGAACACGCCCCGCGCCGTCATCCGCCCGAACTGACCGGCGTCGGCGAAGTCGAGCGGCGCGGTCAGGAGGACGAGATTCCGGGTGACCTCGGGATGGAGGGCCGTGAAACACGCCGCCAGGGCACCGCCGATGCAGTAGCCCAGGATCGTCATCTGGTCGCTTCCGGTCGTTCGCTGAATGACCTTCGCGGCACGCGGCAGGTATCGCGTCACGAGCGTCGTGATGTCGAGCGCCCGATCTTCGTCCCCAGGGGTTCCCCAGTCGATCAGGAAGACGTCGAAACCCTCGCCGAGGAGGAATTCCACGAAGCTCGCGCCCGGCCGCAGGTCGAGGATGTAGGCGCGGTTGATGAGCGGCAGGACGAGGAAGATCGGCGTCCGGTGGGTGGCCGGCTGAGAGCGGACGTAGCGGTACAGACGCGCCTTGTTCTTGCGCCAGACCAACTCCTTCGGGGTGAGGCCAACCGGAGCGTCCGCCGAGCCGAGCACGGCATGTGCCATCTCGAGGGCGCGATCGTTCGATGACCAGATGCTCTCGGCGGCCGGCCACTCCGGCCAGGTGCTCGTCGTCATCGGGCGCCCTCCACGGGCTGATCACCCTTGATCGTGCTGACGCGCGCCGCCGACTTGGCGGACGTTGTCAGCGCGGCACTCTTGGCCGGCGCAGCGCGCCGAACGGACGCGGCTCGCCCGGCTGGACCGGCTCGACCAGCCGGCCCGACAGGACCAACCCGTCCAGCGGGTCCGGCAGGCCCGGCTCGCCCAGCCGGCCCGACCCTGCCGGCAGGCCCGACCTTTCCAGCCCGCCCCGCGGGACCGGCGGGCCCCTTGGGGCCTGTCGGCCCGACCTTGCCGGCGGGCCCAGCGGGACCCGCTGGAACGGCGCGCACGGCCTCCTCGATCGCATCGAGTCGATCGAGCATCTGATCGATCTTCTCCTCGAGTCCGACGACCAGCTCGCCGAGCCGGGCAATGTCTTCCCGCGTCGGCACGTTCATCGTCTCGAGATAGGTTCGCATGTTGTCGCGAACCGACTTCTGGGCTGCGAGCATCGTCTCGAGCAACCTTCCGCTCGATTCGCTGAACTCGGGGCTGCCCATCGCCTGCTCGAGGGCGGCGCTCCAGGTCCGCTCGTTGGTGTCGTACAACTGGCGCCAGATCTCGAACGGATCGGCGGTCGTGCCCGATTCTGCTGTCTTCGTCATCCGGGTGTCTCCTTCTCGCCGGTCCCTTGGTCCGACGTACCGTTGCGCTGCGCCCGGTCGGCCCCGTACAAACCGAAGAACCGGTCGATTGTCTCGCGATAGGCGGTGAGCATCGTTGCCGACGAGTCCAGCCAGGCCAATCCGGCGTCCGTGATCGTGTACACCCGCCTGGCGGGGCCGGTTGGCCCGGGCTCCCAGGTCGACTCCACGAAGCCGTCCTTCTCCATCTGGCGGAGGGTCCGGTACAGGGTGCTCATCGTGATCCCGAACAGGCCGAGCGCCCGGAGGTAATCCTCAATCACATAGCCATGTGCGCGCTCGAGCGAGACGGAAAGGAGCACGAAGGGCGCAAGGATGTCGCGCGGCGGCCAGCCGGCCCAGGTTTCGCGCTCGTCGATCGGCTCGTTCGAGCCGCCACGAGTCGGGTCCGGGGCCGCGCCGGTCGCCCGTCCCTGATCGGCTCCCAGCTCGTCGCGCTCCGCCTGGTCCGCGCCAGGCCACGGATCGGGCGCGGATCGTTTCGTCTTGGTCGTCTGGTGGTCAGGCATCGCTCGTCTCTGCGCTTCTCGCCTCTGGGATCTCGCCTTGACAAACAGGCGAACTATGTGCACACTGCATCTAGATGGATCGCGCCAGTAGAAGCAGCCTGATCATAGGCGAAGGAGCCCTCGATGTCCACCACCGCAACGAACGAAATGCCGGAGACGGCGGCCGCAGCCGTCGCAGAAGCCAGCCGCATTGCGGCACAGGCAGCCCGCAGCGGCACCGAGACGGCCAAGGCATCGATCGAAGCCGCGCGCACGTACGTCGGTGAGTCCAGCGATCTGGGCCGCGACCTGCTCGCGACGTGGTCTGCCCAGAGCGAGACCGTCATCAAGGCGGCCTTCGACGCACAGAACGCCGCGATCGACGCGGGCCTGGGCATGTTCGACGTCGGCGTCAAGAGCAATCGACAGGCGATCGACCAGTTCTCGAAGCTCGTCAAGCAGACGCAGCTCGCGACCCTCGAGACATGGCACAGCACAGTCAAGGCCACCGCGAAGATGACCGAGCCGGTCAAGCGCTGACCGACCGCTCATGACGACCAGAGGTGACCGGCGATCCGCCGGCCACCTCTTGTTGTTGACTCGGCCAGGGCTCGAGGAGGATTCCGAAATGGGAGAACTGACGGGCACTGCCTGCCTCGTGACGGGCGGATCGCGCGGCATCGGCCGGGCGATCGCCCTCGAGCTCGGTCGACACGGGGCTTCCGTCGCGGTTGGCTACGCCACCAATGAGACTGCCGCAACCGACGTAGCCGCAGAGATCGCGACCTCCGGGGGCGAGTCGTTCGCGTTTGGCTGCGACGTCCAGGATCCGGCGGCCATCGAGCCGGCGGTCGCCAGCGTCATTGAGCGCTTCGGCAAGATCGACGTGCTCGTCAACAACGCGGGCATCACCCGCGACCGTTCGCTGGCCAAGATGTCGCCCGGGGAGTGGGACGACGTACTCCAGACGAACCTGACCAGCGTCTTCCACATGACCTCGCGCGTCCTGCCGCACATGGTCAAGGCGGGCCATGGCCGGATCATCAACATCAGCTCGGTCATCGGCCTCCATGGCAACTTCGGTCAGGCCAACTACGCCGCGGCGAAGGCCGGGATCGTCGGTTTCACGAAGTCCGCGGCGCTCGAGCTGGCCCGCAAGGGCATCACGGTCAATGCGATCGCACCGGGATTTATCGAAACGGAGATGATCGCGGCCATGCCCGACGAAGTGCGCGCCGGGATCCTGGCGAAGATCCCGATGGGCCGGTTCGGGCGCCCGGAGGAGATCGCTCAAGCGGCCTTGTTCCTCGTCTCGCACGGCGACTACATCACGGGCCAGGTGATCGCGATCGACGGCGGGCTCTATACCTGATCGCCCCGGGCGAGCCGTTGCCGCAAGCGAAGACCTGAGGAACCCAGAGGAGACCTCCGATGACTGACATGACCCACGCCGACCGCAACGGCGGCGTCTACCTCGTGAGCGCGGCCCGGACACCGATCGGCAAGTTCGGCGGCGCGCTAGCCGACGTGCCGGCGGTCGAGCTGGGTGGCGTCGCCATCCGTGCGGCGGTCGAGCGCAGCGGCTTGCCGACCGATGTCGCGGTCGACGACGTCCTCATGGGCCAGGTGCTCCAGGCCGGCGCCGGACAGGCACCGGCACGCCAGGCGGCCCTCCGTGGCGGGCTGCCGGTGACGACGAGCGCGACCACGATCAATCGGGTCTGTGGCTCGGCGCTCAAGGCGATCATGCTCGGCGCCGCGGAGATCCGGGCCGGTGATGCCGAGGTGGTCGTCGCCGGCGGCATGGAGAGCATGAACGGAGCGCCGTACTTCCTGCCCCGGGCGCGCTTCGGGTATCGCCTCGGCAACGGGACGATCGTCGACGCGACCGTTCACGACGGCCTGTGGTGCGCCATCGAGGGGTGCCATATGGGCACCCATGCCGAGCGCGTCGCGATCTCCAACAAGGTCAGCCGTGAGGATCAGGACGAGTTCGCTCTGCGCAGCCACCAGCGCGCGGTCGCGGCGATCGACGAAGGCCGGTTCGAGGCCGAGATCGCGCCGGTCACCGTGCGCGACGCCAAGGGCCGAGAGACGATCGTGGCCGTGGACGAAGGGCCCCGACGCGACTCGACAATCGAGGCGTTGGCCCGACTCAAGCCAGCCTTTGACCTGCCCGAGGGCGAGGACCGTGGCGACGCCACCAATGGCACCGTCACGGCCGGCAACGCGCCCGGGATCACCGATGGTGCGGCGGCCACGGTCGTCGCGAGCGAGCGGATGGTCGAGCGATACGGCCTGAAGCCGCTGGCGAGAATCGTCGGCTATGCCCAGGCCGAGGTCGAACCCAAGTGGCTGTTCCTCGCCCCGGTCGAGGGGGTCCGCCGACTCCTCAACCGGATCGAGCTGCCCATCGAAGCGTTCGACTTGATCGAGATCAACGAGGCATTCGCGGCCCAGACCCTGGCCGACGGAGGCGAGCTCGGCTTTGACTGGGACAAGGTCAACGTGAATGGGGGCGCGATCGCCCTCGGGCATCCCATCGGCGCATCCGGAGCCCGGATCGTGGCGACCCTCCTCCATGAGCTCGAGCGGCGCGACGGGCGCTACGGACTGGCTACCCTGTGTCTCGGCGGTGGCGGGTCCGTGGCGATGGCCTTCGAGCGCGTCTGAGGGACCGACCTGACGAACCGCGATGGATCAGTGGCCCGGCTCGAGCGGGACGTAGTCGGGCCACCACATCGCGCGATCGACGGCCGCCTCGATCTCCGGATCCGAGAGGGCCAACCCGAGCCCGTCATCGCGAGCCTTGCGGACCACGGCGATCGCGATCAGCCGCGCGACGGTTCGAAGTCCGGCCACGGGCGGGTAGAGGGCACCCGACCGTAAGCGCTCGCCCGACACGAGGTCGGCCAGCTGATGGGCTGCAACCAGGAACATGTCGTCGGTCACCGAGCGAGTCTGGGCGACGATCGCGCCAAGACCCATCCCCGGGAAGATGAAGACGTTGTTCGCCTGACCGATGACCCGTTCGCCTCCCGGACCGGCAACCTTGCGGCTCGGACCACCCGCGGCGACGAGGGCGCGTCCCTCGGTCCAGGCGAGAATGTCCTCCGGACGCGCCTCGGCGCAGGCGCCCGGGTTCGATAGCGGCAGCACGACGGGCTCCGAGTCGTGGAGTCCCACTTCCCGGACCAGGGCCTCGGAGAAGGCGCCCGAACATGCTGTCGCCCCGATGAGCACCGTCGACCGGGTGATACGAGCGACAGCGACCGGGTCGACCAACTCCGACGGCCGCAGCCCGGCGTCCAGGAGCGGCGCCAGATCGACGGCGAACGGTCGTTGATCGTCCGGCAGTCCCGGGCGATCCGCATGGACCAGGCCGTGGCTGTCAAGCATCACCATCGCTTCGGCCGCGGCGCGAGGATCCATGCCCTCAGCAACGAGCTCGCGCTTCAGCAGGGCGGCGATGCCGATCGCGGCCCCACCCGCGCCGACGAACATGAATCGGTCCGCGGTCAGGCCTCCCCGGGCTCGACGAGCCGCGAGGAGACCGGCGAGGACGACCGCTCCGGTGCCCTGGATGTCGTCGTTGAAGCTAGGCTGCCGATGCCGGTAGCTGTCGAGGACCCGGACCGCATTGTGGCCCTTGAAGTCCTCCCATTGGACCACGGCCGCCGGGAACACCCGGGCCACCGCGTCCACGAACGCCCCGACGATCGCATCGTAGGCAGGGCCGCGCAAGCGAGGCGCCCTGTGACCGAGGTACAGCGGATCGTCCAGGAGCTCGCGCCGGTCAGTGCCGACATCGAGCGAGACGGGCAGGGTGTAAGCGGGGTAGATGCCCGCGGCCGCCGTGTACAGGGCGAGCTTCCCCACCGGGATCGCCATTCCTCCGGCTCCCTGGTCACCCAGACCGAGGATGCGCTCGTTATCGGTCACGACGATCAGGCGAATGTCGCTGCCGGCCGACTGCAGGATGCCCTCGATCCGCCCAACGTCGTCCGGGGTGATCCAGACGCCACGCGGACGCCGGATGATGTGACTGAACTGCTGACAGGCCAGGCCGACCGTCGGTGTGTAGACGATCGGGAGGAATTCCGCGATGTTCTCGACCAGCAGGCGGTAGAACAAGGTCTCGTTGCGGTCCTGGAGAGCAGCCAGTCCGATGTACCGCTCGAGCTCATCGGTCTTGCGCCGGACGTGCTCCAGTTCCAGCGCAACCTGTTCGTCGATCGTCGCGACGCCCGGTGGCAGCAGACCGTGAAGGCCGAAGGCGTCGCGCTCGCGGGCCGTAAACGCGGTGCCTCGATTGAGCAGAGGATTCGCGATCAGCTCGTGCCCGCGGCTCTGAACGCCGAGATGGCCAGGCGTTCCTTGAACTGCAGCTGTTGGTGCGAGCAGCGGCGCCGCGGCGGGCAACTTATCCCCTTGCCGGCCGTGGGCCCGGCCGCTTTGGTTCGACCGTGGGCATCGGACCGGCGAATCGGTATGCGGCGAGGTCCGCATGGCTGATGACACCCAACAGGGTCCCCTTGCCGTCGACGACCGGGACGCCGGTGATGACCGTAGAGCGCAGTAGGCGGTCAGCTTCTTCCACCGAGGCGTTCACTCGGATCACAGCCGCGTCGATTGTCATCAGGTCCGCGACCACCTGCCGCTTGTTTCGCATCTCCAAGTCCTCCCGGGCTGATCCGCCATACTCCCTCCTCGATCGCGTGCGCCGACAGGGCCGACTGGACCGAACCAGTGGTCCATGCGACTCGCGAGCGACACAAAGGAAAGGCCGCCGGCGAAAGCCGGCGGCCTGGCGGCCGAGCCCGGACGGCGTCCGGGCGAAGTTGGGCGGGTTACTGGCCGAACGTGGCCAGGAACGTGGAGCCCGGGGTTCCCAGGCCGGTGACGTTGTCCCAGCCCGCATGGGTCGATTGGGTCGGCGAGCCGGAATAGTCATCGAACGTCCGGAGGAAGTCCGACGTCCCCGCGCTTGCGTCGATGCTGTTGTTGAAGTTGCGGCGCGCGACCGCGGTCTTCACGGACAGCACGTCGTAGAACGCGCCGGCGTGGGCGTAGAACAGGGGGTTGGCGAAGCCGTGCGGAGAGCCGGCGGCCTGGTCGGCGAGGGCCATGATGCCGGCGAAGATCGGGCTCGCGAGGCTGGTGCCACCGATCCGGTATTCGTCGTAGGCGGGCCCGCCGGGGAACGACTGCGTCTGGCCGATCAGGAGTCCGGTCTGAGGGTCGCCGACGGCGGCGACGTCCGGGATCGCCCGGCCGGACGCGGTGATCGATGCCTGGTACGCGGGCTTGGCCCACAGGCTGCTGACGCCACCGCCCGAGCCGTAGAGCCACGCGCTGCGGGTGCAGACGAGCGTCGTCTTGTCACACGCGTAGGTCGACGTGCCCCAGCCCGTCTCCAGCGCGCGGGTGTTCGCCTGGCTCACGCCGAGGCTGGTGCCACCGACCGCCGTGACCCACGGGCTCGATGCGGGCCAGTCGGGCGATGCGACGCCGAGGATCGAGGTCTCGTCGCCGGCGTCGCCGCTCGAGAAGTAGATGCCGATGCCCTCGATCGCCCCCTGGATGAGCGTCTGCTCGAACGGCTTGATGAAGCCGGGCGGCAGCATCTCGCCGTGGAAGCCGTACGAGTTGGTGACGATCTGGGCGACATGGCGGTCGACGACGTAGTTCATCGCCGCGTCGAGGTCCTGGTAGTTGTTGGGGGCGCCGACGTACACGATGTTCGCGGCGGGCGCCATGCCGTGGACGGCTTCGATGTCCAGCGTCTCCTCGCCGTACCAACCCTGGGGATCCTGCGAGGGGTTCTGCGGACGCCGGAAGATGCCGGGCGGGACGACCTGGCGGAACTGGCCGCCGTTCATGGTCGGCAGGCCGCGATTGGTCGACCACTGGTTGACGTCCTGGAGGATCGTCGGCGAGGCGTAGGCGTCGATGACCGCGACTGTCTGGCCGGCGCCGTCGAAGCCGCTGATCCCGTAGGCGCCCTTGATCTGGGCCGGGGTGTAGCCCTTGACGGTCCATGGCGCGGTCGCCGGGTTGCTGAGATCGGTGAAGCCCGCCGGATAGGCGTAGGGCGAGACCTTCTCGGCCCAGTAGTCGGACAGCGGCGGTGCGTTCCGGAAGCCCGCGCTGGGCGGGGCCTTCTTGTCGACCACGGTGTTGGGGTGGACGAAGTTGTAGCTCTCATCGATGCCGATCGCGCCGCTGATCAGCTTGGCGATCGAGGTCGGGACGCTGAGGTTCGTCGCCGGTGCGCGGAGCTTCATGCCCGAGGCCTTGTAGATGTTCACCGTGGTGCCGAAGGCCGACTCGATCTGCTTGATCGTGCCCTCGGCGGCCACGAAGTGCCGGTTGGCCGGCGTGTGCGCGATCGAGAACCCGTTCGACTTGAGCCAGTTCTGAACCGAGGCGACGTCCGACGCCGTGGGCGCGAACTTGGACCGGAACTGGGCCGGCGTGAGGAACTGCCGATACGAGGAGCTCCTGGGGTTCGACACGGCGCTCGCCAGGGCGGCGGCGGCGTCCCCGTCGCGCCACCCGAGGTAGAGCCTGAACCCGACGGTCTCCGATGCGTTGGCGTGACCAACGAGCGCCTTGGCAGTGGCCCACGACGGCTTGGTCCCTGGCAGGCTGGAACGCGACGCAGCGTTCACGCTCATGCCAAAGCTCGCTGCGAACAGCGAACCAAGGACGAACGCAACGACCAGGCGCGCGGCCGCCGACCTTCGACGTTTCACGTCGATCTCCTCCTTGTTCCCCGGCTGAATTCGCCATCCCGGCGCCACGTCGTCGTCGGCCCACGATCGCCATCAGCGGCAGGGCGGGCGAGTCACGTTGGCTGGCAGGCGTCCCCGGCAGTGCGCTTGCAGTGCACCCATTGGTCCCAATCGGGCCAGGGCTGTCAATGCGATCGGATGCCTTTGCGACGGGTTTGCAAGCACTCCGCGGTGCGCTCACGCAACACCGCGGTGCGGTGTCTCCCGTGTTCTGCTTCCATACCCATCTCAAGCGATTGAGCCGTCGCCCGGCGGATGGGCGAAGGGCGCCATATTGACTTCCGGATCAGTCCTCATATCATCAGATGTCTTGACACAACTGAGCGATGGCCGTCGCTCGGGTGCCAAGGTGGGGGTTCGCGAGGAGGAGATCGCAAGTGGCAGACCAGAAGCCCGAGGTCCCGCGTCAGCCCGAACGCTCCAACGCGGACTCGTCGTCGTTGGCGACCCCGACGCGCCGACAGGTCCTCAAGGCAGGCGTGATGCTTGGGGCAGGCGCGGTCGCGACGCAAGTCCTGGCCGCCTGTGCGCCCGCGACGGCGACCACGGCGCCATCGGCGGCAGCGCCAACCGTGCCCCCGTCAGCTCCCGGAAGCGCGGCGCCGTCCGCGAGCAGCGCCGCCGCCGCGAGCCTGGACACGTCCAAGACGGTGCGCGTATGGATCCAGAACTACGGCGATCCACAGCAGCAGGCTGATGCGCTCGCAGCCATCGCGACCGCGTTCAAGGAGGTCACGGGTGTGACCGTCGCCTTCGAAGGCCTGGACTGGGCGACGGCCGAGCAGAAGTGGGACCTCGCGATGACCTCGGGCGACCTGCCTGACATCGGCGACATGTTCTATCTGCCGTCGCGCATCGTGCAGGGTCAGGGAAAGTGGGGTCCGGTCGACCTGACGAGCCGCATCGACGCGGGCGACTTCGGCGACTGGAACCGGATCGTCAAGGCGAGCCGTGACGAATCCACGATCGACGGGAAGGTCTACGGGATCCCCTGGCGCATCGACATCCGGGCGTGGACCGGCCGAAGCGACATGTTCGCAAGCGTGCCCAAGACCATCGGGGACCTGGAGACGATGGGGCTCGAGGTCCTCAAGAAGGCCGGCATCCAGACCGCGACGACGCACTTCGCGCAACCGGTGGATGCCCTGCACCAGGGTGCCCTCGCCTTCGGCACCACGTTCCTGTCGCCCGATTACAGGTCATCGATGCTGCTCGATCCCAAGTGGGTGGACGCGGCTTCGTGGATGCGCGACCTGACGAACAAGAAGATCTTCAGCGCGCAGTCCGAGGTGGACCAGAAGTTCAACCAGAACGGGTCGTTCTACAGCGGCACCACCGGAGCCGTCTACGGTGGTGGCACCATGATCAACGAGGCAAAGGGCGTGGCTCCGCAGGTCGTTCCCCTGATGGTGTCCGGGCTCCAGCCGGCCGGCGCCTCCGGCGTCTCGATGTCGCACGGGAGCTGCGCCCAGTGGTCGATCTTCGAGAATTCCCCGGCCATCGAGGAGGCCGCAGCGTTCCTGTCATGGCTGAGCACCGACGCCGACATGTCGGCCGCGCTCAACCAGGCGACCTCCACCATCTCGGCCGATTTTGACGTCCAGAAGCTTGACAAGGAGCCGTACAACGCGGCGTTCTACGAGCAGGGCAACACCATCGAGCCGACGGACATGCCAATCGTCGCCTGGAACGAGATGCGGGTGTTTCCGGACGGCCCCCTCAATGTGATGGCAAACCGCGTCTGGGGCTCGACCGACGACATCGCCACGATCCTCTCCGACGGCCACAAGGCCATCACCGACATCCTGGCGAAGTATTCCTGAGTGAGCGCCACGAGCTCGGTCGAGGTCGGGTCGAGCCTGGACCGACCGCGGTTCCGGCGCTCGATCCAGCGGCATGGATGGCCTCTTCTACTGGTCACACCCGTCGGGGTCATCCTGCTGCTGTTCATGTACGGCCCGATCCTCGATGCGGTCCGACTGAGCCTGACCAACGCGAACCTCTTGCGGCCGGGGCAAGGCGCGTTCGTCGGCCTCGACAACTACCTCAAGATCGCGGCATCGAAGGAGTTCTGGGGGATCGCCGGCCAGACAGTCCTGTGGGCGGTCGCCTCGGTGGCCGGTTCCTGCGTGCTCGGCGTGCTGGTCGCGGTTCTGTTGACGAGCCACCGCCGCGGCATGCCGCTCCGCGGCAGGGCGATCATCGGGGGTTTGCTCCTGGCACCCTTCGTCGCGCCGCCGGTCGTCTCCGCCTACGTCTGGACGTACCTGTACTCGGGCTCGGGTCCGATCAACGGCGTCCTGAACACGCTCGGCGTCGCAGGCCCCGTCTATTTCCTTGGCGACACGATGACCAAGATCCTCGGCATCGCGCTCCCGATGCTGGCGATGATCCAGGTCGGCATCTGGTCCGGCTTCCCCTTCTTCTTCCTGATGACAGCCGCCGCGCTGACGTCGATCCCGGTCGAGCTGCACGAGGCCGCGGCGATCGACGGGGCGACGGGCTGGAAATCGTTCCGCTCGATCACGCTGCCGCTCATCGCCCCGGTCCTCGAGGTGACCATCTTCCTCGAGCTGCTGTTCCGACTGGGTGGCCTGGACCTGCCATTCCTGTTGACCGGCGGCGGACCGCTCGGGGCGACCAACGTCTGGGGCGTCTTCATCTACCAGGTCGGGTTCGCCCGTCTCGATACGGGCTATGCGGCGGCGCTCGGCGTCGTCCTGTTCGTGCTGTGTGTCCCGTTCGCCCTGTGGTACGTGCGCCGCTCGCGTCGGCAGCTGGCGGGGTTCTGACATGGTGAGCCCGATGGGCGCGGCCACGGGTTCGCGCACCGGGCCCACTCGAGCGGCCCGGCCGCGACGCCACATGTCGGGTCGTCGCTTCGCCGCGTACGCGGTCGCCCTCCTCATCGTCTGCTACGCGGTGTTGCCGCTGTACTGGATGCTCATCACGGCGATCCGGCCCGTCTCGGAACTCCTGACGATCTTCCCTTCGTGGGTGCCAGGCGGCATCCAGCTCGATCGCTTCGTCAAGATCTGGGACGCGATCCCGCTGGCGGCGTACATGGTCAACAGCGCGATCGTCGTCGGGATCACCGTGCTGATCGGCGTCACCGTTGCTGGGCTCGGTGGCTACGCCCTCTCGCGCTTCGACTTCCCGGGCGGCGGATTCATCCTCGCGTTCGTGCTGTTCACCCAGACGATCCCGACGGTTGTGCTGCTGGTGCCGTTCTACGCCCTGCTGCACGACGCCGGGCTGATCAACACCAGGGCGGCCCTGCCGCTCAGCTACACGGTCTGGGCCGTCCCCTACGCGACGCTGATCCTGCGCGGCTACTTCCGGACCGCGTTCTCCCGCGACCTCGAGGACGCCGCGCGCGTCGACGGCTGCTCCCGCTTCGGGGTGCTGTGGCGGATCGTCTTTCCGCTGTCCCTGCCGGGCCTGATGAGTGCGGCGATGCTGATCGCCGTGTTCGCGTGGAACGAGTTCCTGTGGGCGAGCCTGATCGCGTCGCAGGAGGGGATCCGAACGGTCTCCGTCGGCCTGAACCAGTTCGTTGGCCGGTTCGGGACCAACGAGAACCTGCCGCTCTGGATGGCGGGCGCGATCTTCGTGGCGTTGCCGCCGATCATTCTGTACGTGGCCGCCCAGCGCTTCGTGTCCGTCGGCTACGGGGTGACCGAGCGATGACCCAGGCGGTCGGGACCGTCCAGGCGCTCACCTTCCGCGGGCCGGGAATCGCCGAGGTCGGACCGCGCTCGGCGCCGATCGCCGCGCCGGGGGTCACGCTCGTGGCGCCGAGGTTCGTGGGCATCTGTGCGACCGACATCGAGCTCCGCGACGGAACGCACCCCTACTTCTCGATGGGGGTCGCGCGATTCCCGCTCCAGCCGGGGCACGAGTGGAGCGGCGTCGTCGTCGAGAGCGACGACCCCCGGTTCGGCCCCGGTACGCCCGTGGTGGCGGATCCCGAGGTGTCCTGCGGCCGCCCGGATTGCGAATGGTGTACCGCGGGACGAATCCCGTGGTGCCCCGACCGGCAGGAGATCGGTTGCCGCGGGCACCTCGACGGTGCGGCCGCGGAGCTGGTCGGCATCCCGACCCGAAATCTCCATCGAGTGCCGGACGGGGTGGATCTCCGAGACGCCGTCCTGGCGGAGCCGGCCGCGACGGTGTTCGGCGGGCTCCATCGCGTTGGCCCGGTCGGCGGCCGCCGGGCACTCGTCATCGGGGCCGGCACGATCGGCCTGATCGCGGCGCAGGTCATGCGTGCGCAGGGCGCCGACGTGACCGTCGCCGTCCGACGGGTCGGTCGCGAGACGACGCTTGCCGGTTTCGAGACCATCGTCGTCGGCGACGCCGCCCGCGACCCGCTGCCGGCCGGATTCCCGATCGTGATGAACGCCGCTGGCAGTGCGTCGGCGATCACCCTCGGGCTCCGCGCGCTCGCGAACGGGGGGCAGCTTGCGCTGCTCGGTGTCCCCGCCGAGCCAGTCGGCCACGTCGACGTGGCCTCCATCCTGCACAAGGACGCCACCATTCACGGTGTGCTCAACGTCAGCTCGGGCGGGCCGGCGCTGTTCGACCGGGCGTTGGATGCCCTCGCGGAGGGGGTCATCGATGGGTCGGTCGTCATCGACACTGTCATTCCGCTCGTCGACGCCGACGTCGCGCTCACGCGGGTTGATGCCGCGGATCGGGCACGACCCAAGGTCCTGCTCGGCATCTCGGCGTAGGAGGGGGGCCGATGCTGTATTCCAAGGTCAACGTCCCGATCGAACTCACCTACCAGGCGCAGTCGCCCCACGCCGACCCCTTCAACGACGTGGACCTGGACGTCGAGATCACGAGCGCCGACGGGGCATCGTGGACCGTGCCCGCGTTCTGGGCCGGGGACGACCGGTTCAAGGTGCGGTTCGCCGGGCCCGTTGCGGAACGCTACACGCTCCGTTCGCGCTGCTCGGACGCCACGGACGCGGGCCTGCACGACCAGGTCGCCGAGCTCACCGTCATCGCCTATGACGGATCAAACGAGCTGTACCGTCACGGTCGGATCGGCGTGACGCCCGACAAGCGCCGGTTCGAGCACGCCGATGGCAAGCCGTTCCTGTGGCTCGCCGACACGCATTGGCAGGCCTTCACCTCGAGGCTCGATTGGCCACACGGCTTCGCGACGCTCGCTGATGACCGGGCCGCCAAGGGGTTCTCGGTCGTCCACGTCGTCGCGGGCCCGTTGTCGGGCTTCGATGCAGACGAGAGCTGGCACCCCCATCAGGCGAACGAGGCGGGCTGGCCCTGGGAGGTGGGCTGGACGCGGATCAACCCGGATTTCTACGAGGCCGTCGACCTCAAGATCGCCGCCTACGTCGAGCGCGGGCTGATGCCCTGCATCGTCGGGATGTGGGGCTACTACATGAACCTCATGGGCATCGACCGGGTCCGGCGCCATTGGCGCTACCTGGTCGCGCGCTACGGCGCGCTTCCGGTCGTCTGGTGCCTCGCGGGCGAGGTGCAGATGGCGGTCTACAGCGTCCAGCGCGCCGGCGGGCAGCCGCACGTCGATGCGCTGAGCGAACAGGCCGACGGATGGACCGAGCTGTCGCATTACGTGCATGACATCGATCCCTTTCACAGCCTCGTGACGACGCACCCGGCCGCGATCGGAAACGTCGAGTCATTGCAGGGGACGGAGCCCAGCCGGCCCCGGGTAGACGGGCTGTCCGGCAGCGCCCGGTCGGTGCTCCACGACGACGCCGAGCTCGACTTCGACATGCTCCAATGCGGCCACTTCGGGTTCCTTCTGCTCGAGCCGACGGTCGCTCTCGTCCAGAAGGCGATCGCCCAACAGCCGGTCATGCCGCTCGTCAACGGCGAGGTCAACTACGAGGAAATCGCCGGTTCCTGCTGGCAGGATCAGCAGCGGTTCCAGTTCTGGTCGTGCATGCTCGACGGGGGGGCTGGGTACAGTTACGGGGCCGCCGGCTTATGGGTGTTCTGGTCGCGAACGACCTTTTCCAAGGGTGGTGACTCCGAGTACATGGAGGACGCCGGCGGCGGCCCATGGGAGGACGTGATGCACCTTCCCGGCTCGGCCCAGGTCGGGATCGGAAAGCGCATGCTCGAGCGGTTTCCGTGGTGGCGGTTCGAGCGGATTCATGAGCCCCGCGCGGTAGCCCTCGGCCGGGCGTCCTCATTCGCGGCGGGGATCCCCGGCGTGGTGGCGGTCTACTACGTGCCGTCGGGCCTCGAGCCCGAATCGCTCCACGGCGTCCTTGAGGGCGGCGACCGTAAGTACTTCTGGTGGCGGACCCTGCTGCCGATCAAGGTCGATCCCGGCGCCGCGTTCGAGGCGTCATGGATCGATCCTCGGACCGGCGACTCGACGCCCATCGGCCCGGTCGAGCCGGCAGACGACGGGTTCTGGACACCCCCAGCCAAGCCATCCTTGCTGGATTGGGTGCTGGTGCTGGTTGACCGTGATCGCCTCACGGCGCTCAAGGCCCAATGAGGTGACGTCTTGCTTCGTTCGGTAGCCCCCCAGATGAGCCTTCCGGAGCGGGCCGCCCAGGACATCCGGGACGCGGTCAGATCCGGCACCTACCCCGATGGCCGCCTGCCAGCCGAGCCGATCCTCGCGCAGCAGCTTGGCGTCAGCAAAGCCACGGTGCGGCATGCCGTCTCGATCCTCGAGCAGGAGGGCCTGCTGTCCCGCCGCCAGGGAGCCGGCACCTTCGTCGTGGGTCGCGCACTCGAGCTGCACAACAACCTCAGCATCAACTTCGGTGTGACCGATCTGATTGAGTCGGCGGGGTTCGTCGCAGGGACATCGGCGATGTCGGTCGAAACGGACAACGCAGATGTCCACGTCCAACGTGCGCTCGGCCTGTCCGGCTCCGACCGTGTCCTCGTCCTGCGTCGCACCCGGACGGCCGACGACCGGATCGTCGCGAGAACGACCGACATCGTGCCCCTTGCCCTGCTCGAAGCTCGCGGCCTGACGGAAGCGGCGGCCGTCGACCACGTCCGCGGACGCCGGTCGGTGTACGAGGCCATGGCCGGCCTCGGGGTTCAGGTCCGCGACGGCGTGGCTGAGATCTATCCCTGGGAGGCGGACGAGGACCTCGCCCGGGCGCTGGAGACGAAGGTGGGCGTCCTCCTTCTCCGGTTGGATCAAACCGACTTCGACGTCAATGGCCAGGCCATCATCGCCTCGACCGAGTTCTTCCTGGCCGATGCCTTCAAGTTCCAGGTCTACCGCAAGGGCACGGGTTCGCGCGGGTCGCGTCGATCGCGCTCGAGTGCACGCTGAGACGACGGCAGGTGGAGCCCAGACCATGAGCGAGTTCATCTTCATGCTGACGCGTGACGACGTCACCGTCAGCGACGCGCTCGGGCGCTATGCCGAGGTGAGGACGTCGGGCCTGCGATGGGTTGGGTTCAAGGACATTGGGCTGCCGTTCGATCAGCTGCGCGCGCTCGCGGATGCGATCCACGCGGACAATCGCAAGGTGGCCCTCGAGGTCGTGAGCCTTGACGCGGACTCGGAGGTTCGCTCCGCCGAGGCTGCCATGGAGATCGGCGTCGACCTGCTGATGGGCGGCGTTCATCCCGACGCCGTGCGGCCGGTTGTCGGCGCGACGAACGTCCTCTATTTCCCGTTTCCGGGTCGAGTGGTAGACCATCCGAGCGTCCTCGAAGGTTCGGTCGACGAGATCGCCGCGAGTGCGCGAGCGCTGACCGCGCAGCGGGGCATCCACGGCCTCGACCTGCTCGCATACCGGTTCGCCGGTGACGTCCCGCGATTGATGGATGCCGTCGTCGAGGCGTCATTCGGGCCGGTGGTCATCGCCGGAAGCGTCGACTCCGACGCGCGGATCAACGCGGTGCAGCGGGCTGGCGCCTGGGCCTTCACCGTCGGCAGCGCGGTGTTCGACCACGCGTTTCCCGCGCCGCGGTCGGCGGCCGGCCAGGTCGATCACATCCTGGGGGTCGTGCGCTCCGGGGCAGGAGCGGGGCCGCGCCTCGCGGCATCCTTTGATGCGGCCGGGTCCGCACCTGCGCCGCGGGCCCCGAGCGGGGCCTGATGTCGTCGGGCGGCCGACCGCGTCGCCTGCGGGTGGGTCTGCTCGAAGCGACCTGGGAACGCGGCGGGTTGCGCTGGATCACCGTCGACGGCACGGAGATCCTCCGGGGGATCCAGCTGACGGCGCGCGATGCGGATTGGCGAACCCTGACACCGGCGATCACCGAGCTGCGCATCGACGCCGACGCCGAAGCGTTCTCGATCACGTTCGACGCCCGGTGGCGGGGCGAGGAATTCGCAGCCGACGGGCGTGTCCGAATGGAGGGCGGCAGCCAGGGCCGAATCGAAGCCCGGCTTTCAGCCCGCGTCGGTTCTCCCACCGTCGCCCAGCGACTTGGGCTGGTGGTTCTGCACCCGGCGACTGCGGCCGGGCGGCCGTTCGAGGCGAGCGGTGACCGCGGCGAGGTTCGCGGCGTGTTTCCCGAGTTGGTGAGCGCCGATCGGTTCGCAAGCGAGATCCGATCCTTGCGCTGGGAGCCCTCGGACGGACTGCGCGCGTCGCTGCGGTTCGACGGCGAGCCGTGGGAAACGGAGGATCAGCGTGCGTGGACCGACGCATCATTCAAGAGCTACTCGCCGCCGCTCTCACGGCCGCATCCGGTCACGCTCCCGACGGACTCGGTGATCGACACCGCCGTGCGGCTCGACGTCACGAGGACCGGCGGACCGCAGGGTTCGATCCCGAGCCGGCGACGGCCTGCCCCTCGACGCGTGCAGGTTCGCGATGCGTCCGTGGCATCCCTACCGCCGATCGGATTCAGCTGGTCCGGGCCGCTCGGCACCGATGAGGCACAGCGGCTTCGCTCGCTGCGCCCGGCCCACCTGCGTGTCGTTGTCGACCATATCGAGGCAGATTGGCGGATGGAGCTGCGCCGGGCCAGTCGCGATGCCGCAGCGACAACAACGGCCCTCCAGCTGGAGCTCGTCGGCTTTGCTGACGAGGACGCTCGGCGCGAATTGAGCCAGGAGGTCGCTGCGCTTGACGCCCCGCTTGCCGGCGCGCTCGCCTTCGGCAGCGCAGGCGATGCGGGCCTCGTGACGTCCGAGGCGTCGGCGATCGATGCCTTGCGAGGGCGTCTTGGGGCCCACGTCCCCGGCATCGTGATCGGCGGTGGTTCGCGGGCCGGTTACGCGGAGCTCGCGGCGGCCGACGTGCCCTTTGGGTCGATCGACACGGTCGCCTTCTCGGTCACGCCCCAGATCCACGCGACGGATGTCGCGACCATCGTCGAGAACCTGGCGACTCTCCCGACGCTGGTACGCAGCGGGGGAGTCCTTGGGGGCGGTCGTCCGCTCGACGTCCTGTGCTCGTTCCGACCGCGGTTCGACGCCTACGCGGATCCGCCGGAGCGAGGACCCGCCCCGAGCAGGTTCGACGATCGGCTCGCCGGCGGCCTCGGATCGGCGTGGCTGGTCGGGACGCTGGCCGGCGTCCTTGCCGAGCCAACCGGCCGCGTGACGACCCTCGAGGCGTCCGGGCGTGCCGGCGTGCTGGCATCGGGCGGCCTGTTCGCCATCCTCCAGGCGATCCTGTCGATGAGCGCCGGCAGGGTGCTGCGCGTCGATGCCACCGGGGCTTGCACCGCGCTTGCCGTTCGCTCGGAGAATCACGTCCGCGTGATCACTGCCAACCTGGGCGATCGCGCGGCGATCGTGCGTCTCGACCTCCCCGCGGGCTGGCACGCAGTCGGGAACCCGCCCCGGCGTCTCGACCTCGCGCCGTTCGGCTATCAGATCCTCGACGTGGATCCGGCCTAGCCCCTTCGGCTAGGACCCGGCATCGCGGGACCGGAGAGCCGTTGCGTGGCCTCGACGGCTTCGCGATATCGTGCGGCCGCGGCAGCGTAGGCATCCCGCAAGGCCGCCCGCGGTTCGAACACGTGGCCGCGGCCGAGGCGCCTGACGGCCTGCGCGCGCGGGTCATCCCACGACCCTGCCGCCTGCCCGGCCAGGAGCATCGCGCCCGCAAGCGCGGCGTGCGGCTCGGACGAGCGAAAGGCCGGCCGGCCGGTGATATCGGCCATCAGTTGACCTGCGAACGGCCGAGCGAACCCACCTCCGGTGAGCCGAGACCGCTCGACCGATAAGCCACACCGATCGAGCTCCTCGATGCAGGCGGCGACTTCGAAGGCGATCCCCTCCATGAGTGCCCGTGCGATGTCGGCGACCGACGTCCCGAGATCGAGGCCCACGATGGCCCCGCGGGCGTCAGGCTGCCATCGGAACGAGCGGGCGCCCTGGAACGCAGGCACCGCGGTGACCCCGTGGGCCCCGGGCTCACTCGTCGAAGCGAGGTCGGTGAGGGCCCGAGTCACGTCGCGGCCGCGCGTGCGGGTGATGCCGGCGAGCCAATCGACGGCAGCGCCAGACGTGGGGATCGAGAGCAGGGCGAGGGCCTCGCCTGCGATCGCGTGGGCAGGGCTGGTAATCCGGTCATCGACCGGCCGCGCCAACATCGGCACGGCCACGGCGACCCCGGTCGCCGTCCCGGTCGAGATCATGCACTCGGCGCCGCCGATGCCCAAGCCGAGCGCCTCGGCGGCACGGTCCGCTGCACCAACGACAACAGGCGTGCTCGGACGGAGCCCCAGGACCCCGGCCGCATCGGCGGTGAGGCCGGAGACGGACGACGCGCTCGGCATCACCGGCGGCAGCTGCGAGGCGGTCAGCCCGAACGCCGCGATCCCATCGGCCCACCAGTCGCCTGCCTCCAGGTCGTAGAGGAGCGTCCGTGCGGCACTCGACGGATCGGTAGCGACCTCTCCCGTCAGGCGGAAGTGCAGGTAGTCCTTCGGCTGCAACAGCCAGCGAGCCTGCTCGAACCGCTCGGGCTGCGCCGCCCGGACCCAGGCCGCTTTGGGGCCGGTGTAGTTGGCCGAGCTCCGGAGCCCCGTGCGCCGGTGGATGGCGGCACGGCCCAGCTCTCGCTCGAACCGGTCAGCTTCCGTCGAGCCCCGGTTGTCCATCCACAGGAGAGATGGCCCGACGGTTTGACCGTCCCGCCCGAGGATCACCAGGCTGTCGCTCTGGGCGGTCAGAGCGATGGCGTCGACCGACGCCGCCGAGGCGATCGCGCAGGCATCTCGCACCGTCGCCGCGACCACCGCCAGCCATGCACCTGGATCCTGTTCGGCCAGGCCGGGCCCTGGACGCGAGGTATGGACCGCACCTGACGCGGCCGCGACCAGGCGGGTGCCGTTGTAGACGGCGACCTTGGCGTTGGTCGTCCCGAGGTCGATTGCGAGGACGAGCGGATCGATCCCTCGGCTCGGTCGTGGTGCCGGGCCCCGCACGGTCATCCGCCCGGCGCCCGTCCCGGTCCGCCGTAGAGACGGATCATCTGACGGCATCGTTCGCGGAACGCGGTTCGGAGACTCTCGTCCAGCGTCGATGCGAGCATGCCGTGGGGGGCCTCCGCGAGCGCGACGCGAAGGGCGTCCAAGGCGTCGTGCGCCATGCCGTGGAAGTAGCTGACCTTCGAGATCCCGGCGGCGATGGCCTCGATGAGCTGGGCCGGCGGCACCCCGGTCCCGCCATGCAGCGCGAGCTGCGCAGGCGTCGCGGCGTGGATCGCCGCGACGCGCTCGATGTCGACAACCGCCTCGCCCTCTCCCAGGCCGTGGGTCGTCCCCACAGACACGGCGACGATGTCGATCCCCGTTTCCGCCACGAACGACGCTGCCTCGTCGGGTTCTGTGAGCCCTCCTCCGGTTTCGACGCCGGTTCGACCGATGTGGTCCAGCTCAGCCTCCACCGACGCGCCGTACCGCGCGGCCAGCTCGACGGCAACCCGGGTCGAGGCGATCTTCTCGGCGGGCTCCATCCCGACGCCGTCGTACTGAACGGACGTGAACCCGGCGTCGAGTGCCCGGCGCACGAGGTCGAGATCGGTCGCATGGTCGAGGTGGAGGGCGATCTCCGTGCTGGCCGCCCGGGCTCGGGACACGAGGTACGCGGCGAGGCCTTCGAAATCCATCGCCGATGTCATTCTTCGGGTCACGGCGACGCCCGCGGGAACGCCCTCGAGCTCGAAGGCCTCGAAGACGCCGCGCGCGGTCTCAAAGTTGAAGACCGTGAATGTCGCGACCGCGTAGCCGCCCGACCTTGCGTCGGCGAGGAGTGGAGCAAGGGGGACGAGCACGGTGTTGGGACCTCAAGACGTCCGATGATAGTATCATCTGTGGAATTGGCCGAGCCGGACTGCGCCAGAGGTAGAGCATGATCGGGTCGCTGGAAGGTCGTGTCGCGATCGTGACCGGCGCGGGCCAGGGAATGGGCCGGTCGTTTGCGCAGGCGCTGGCCCAGGCCGGCGCAACCGTCGCGATCGCCGAGGTCGTGCCCGAACGCGGCAGGCAGGCGGCCGACGAGCTCATCGCGGCCGGTCTGCACGCGATTCCCTACGAGCTGGACGTGCGCGACCGGGTCGCGATCGACGCGATGGTCGCGGACCTGGCCGAGCGCTTCGCGCGAATCGATGTCCTCGTCAACTGCGCCGGGATCTTCGCCGGCGGCCCGAGCGAGGATGTCACGGCGGAGGAGTGGGATCGGGTCATCGGGATCAATCTCACGGCCGTGTTCGCGTGCAGCCAGGCGGTCGCCAGGGTGATGATCCCGCAGCGCTCCGGCAGCATCGTCAACATCGGCTCGCTGACCGCGATGGGCGGCTGGGCGAAGCGGGCCTGCTACGGCACGTCCAAGGCCGCGGTCGTCGCCCTGTCGCAGATCCTCGGCGTCGAGTGGATCAAGTACGGCATCCGCGTCAACGTCATCAACCCCGGTCAGATCGAGACCCCCTTCAACGAGGCGGCCTTCAAGGCTGGGCTTGGTGATCGTGAGGTCTTCACCAACCGGGCGCCGATGCGCCGGTTCGGCATGCCGGAGGAGATCGCCGACGCGGTGCTGTTCCTGGCGAGCGACGAATCGTCCAACGTCAACGCCCAGGTCCTCACCATCGACGGCGGCTGGATGGCCTGGGGTTCGCTGACCAGCGGCGACCCGCTTGGAATCTGAGGAGGCGGCGCGATGAGCGATCTCACGGGCCGCACCGCGCTTATCGTCGGCCCGGGCACGGACGCGGATCTTGCGATCGTCGCGTCGCTGGCTGAGGCCGGGGCGAACGTCCTCATCGCGTCGATCGACGGTCCTGGACTGTCGGACCACGCCGACACGGGCGTCGGTCGCCTCGCAGCGCCACCCGAGGACGCGGCGCTGGCGGGCGACATCGTCGCAGAGGCGCTGTCGCGCACCGGTCGCCTCGATGTCCTGGTCCAGAACTGGCCGACGGCCTATCGCGGGCCGCTCGAGACCATGGGCTGGGCGGCGTGGTTGGCCGATCTGAACCGCATCACCGCCATCGTGTCCATCGACCGGGCATTCGCGGTCGCGTGCGAGCCCGAAGCCGCCATCGTCCACCTCACGTCGATCGATCTCGCCCAGGCCTACCCGGGTCGCGGGACGGCATCGATCGTGGCCAACGGGCTGGTCGGCCTAAGTCGCGCCATGGCCGTCGAATTTGCTCGCAAGCCGGTGCGCGTGAATGTGGTCGCGCAGGGGATCGTGCACGACGACGCCGACCGCGAGGCCCTCGCGAATGGGTCGACGTCGTCGGACCGCATTCTCCTCAGGGCGCCCAGCCACCGCATCGGCACCGCAGACGAGACGGCCGCGCTCGTCCGGTTCCTGGTCGACGGCCGCTCGAGGTTCATCACCGGGCAAACGATCGCCGCCGATGGCGGCTGGGCGTCCCTGACCCAGCACGCCGAGGGGTTGCGCTTCCCCTAGGCGTCTCGGGTTCGACCTAGCTCAGGAAGGCGTCCGGGCGATCCTTTGGCGGCTGCTGGAGCTCGACGAGGAAGCCGTCGGGGTCCGTGAAGAAGCAGGTCCGGGCGCCGTCGAACGGACCGGCCGTGATGTCGACCGGGTGCCCAGATCGCGAGTGGAACCCGAGTGACTCGAGCCGCCGGTGGAAGGCGTCGATGTCCGGCACCTGGAGACCGAAATGGACGCTGCCGGGGTCGCACGGCCGGGTGCGCGCCGGGACGCGCTCGATGCCGCGGTGCTCGAGCAGCTCAACGGGCACGCGGGATCCGGGGATCCGGAGGTAGACGATGCGCACGTTCGCCGACGGAACGGCCGTGACCTCACGGAGATAGTCGTGGTCGGCGATCCGATCGATGTAGACCTCGAGACCGAGGCCGTCGCGATAGAAGCGCAGGGACGCGTCCATGTCGGAGACGGTGATGCCGACATGCGAGAGGCCGTGGATCTCGTTCGCTGGTCCGCTCGTCATCGCACTCCTCGGATTCGCTGGCCGCTCGGGCCCGAAAGACGTAAGGTCATAGTATCATCTGTTCAATGTTGGAGGCTTCGCAGGACGCCACCAGTCGGCTCGACGCGCTCCTCCGTGCGGATCGTCGTCGGATCGTGGTTCTCGACGACGACCCGACGGGCACGCAGACCGTCAGCGACGTGGACGTCATCCTGCAGCCGGAACGCAGCGGCGTCGATGCCTTTTTCGGGTCTCCTGCCCGGGCACTGTACGTCCTGACGAACACGCGGGCGATGCCCCGTGAGGCGGCAACAGCCCACCTGCGTCGGGTCGTGAGCCTGCTCGACGCGGCGGCCGTCCGTGCCGGCGAGGCCTGGGTCGCGGTCCTGCGGGGTGACTCGACGTTGCGCGGCCACGTCTTTGCCGAGGCCGATGTCCTGGGGGCTCGGGACGGCGTCGTGCTGTTCGTCCCAACCTTTCCGGATGGCGGTCGCATCACCGTCGACGGGGCACAGCTGGTCGAGATCGATGGCCACCAGTTGAATGCCGCCGACACCGAATTCGCGACGGATCCCGTCTTTGGCTACACGTCGCGCGACCTCGTTTCGTGGGTCGCGGAGGTGGGCGACGGCAGGCCGGCCACGGTCGTCGCGCTCAAGGAACTCCGCGATCGTGGGCCGGCGGCGATATCCGCGACCCTCGAGCGCGCCCACGCCGGGACCGTCGTGATCCCCGAGGCCGAGACCGACGACGATCTCCGCGGCGTCGCGATCGGGCTCCTCGAGGCGGAGGCGCATGGCGCGAGGGTTGTGATCCGTTCCGCAGCCAGCTTCGCCGCGATCCGGGCCGGCCTGCAATCGCGACGGATCGAGACCGTCGCCGCGCGGCGCATCCTGATCGTCTGCGGGTCGTACACGGCCGCGAGCACGGCACAGCTCGCCGCCCTTGCCGCCCGTGGCTGGCCGACCGCCCTGATCACCCCGGACGCCTCAATCGTGACGCTCGCGGCGGCCGTGCGATCTCGCCTTGAGACTGATGGCGTGGCGGTGATCGCGACCCCTCGGTCACGCACGGACGATGGCAGCCTCCGGGCGGGCGCCCTGATGATGGACCGACTCACCGGGCTCATCGCCGAGCTTCGCGACGACGTCGACGCGGTCATCGCCAAGGGCGGGATCACGTCGGCGAATGCGGCGATCAGCCTTGGGGCGCAGGTCGCCCGAGTCGAGGGGCAGCTGGCACCGGGAATCGCGCTCTGGAGCCTCCGCCTCGCGGGCGACCGGTCGATGCCATTTGTCGTCGTTCCTGGCAACGTGGGCGGCCCGGACGCGATTACCGGGATCCTGGACCTCGCGCGTTGAGCTCGACGGTGTCGGCGCTGTCGACATTGCTTGGCCGGGCGCAGGCGAACAGGTATGCGGTCCCGGCGTTCAACGTCATCGACGTGGCGACGATGGATGGCGTCCTACGCGCAGCGGCCGAAGCACGCTCGCCGGTCATCGTCCAGACCGCCGCCGTCACGGCGCGCACCTGGGGCCCGGCCACGCTCGCGGCAGCCTTCCGGACGCTACGGGACGAGCTGCATGCCACCGCGATTCTCCAGCTCGATCACTGCAACCAGCATGCGCTCATCGACGCCTGTCTCGACGCGGGCTGGCACGCCGTGCTGTTCGACGGCGCGGCCCTCGAGCCGGCCGACAACGAACGCGAGACGCGTGCCGTCGTGGCTCGCGCGCACGCCGTCGGCGCCGCCGTTGAGGGGGAGCTCGAGTCGATCGGCGGCTACGAGCCCGGCGCGTCGGTCGGCGACCGGCCTGCAGCCTCCCTGGACACGAACCTCCGGTTCATCCGGCAGACTGGAATGGACTGTTTTGCCCCCTCGATCGGGAACGTCCACGGTCGGAGCGTGGCGCCCGTCGTTCTCGACGTCGACCGGGTCCGGAGCCTTGCCGCCGCGACGTCTGTGCCGCTCGCGCTCCATGGCGGGACGGGCATCAGCGATGCGACGTTGCAGGAGCTGATCGATGCGGGGTGCTGCAAGGTCAACGTGTCGACGTCGATCCGCGAAGCGTGCACGGCCGCGCTTCGGGATACGCTCCTCCCGGCCAACCAGCGGGCCGATCCGCTGCGGTCGCTGGTGTCGATGCGTGACGCCGCCAGGGCGGTCGCTCTCGATGTGATGGCCAAGGTCGGGAGCGCGGGACGGGCGGTCTCCGGGGAGGGATGAACGATGCCGGAAGCGCCTTCGGACACGACCGTGGCTGTCATCGGGCTGGGCGCCATGGGGCGGCCCATCGCCCATCGAGTCGTCGCGGCGGGCTTCCACGTTCGCGTGCAGTCGCGGCAGGACAGCCTGCGGCCCGAGTTCGAAGCCGCTGGCGCAACATGGTGCGACACGCTCGCTGAGGTGGCGGCGGGGGCGAACGTCGTGTTGGTCGTCGTCGGCTCGGACGCCGATCTGGGCAGGGTCCTGGGTGAGCCGGGTCGACTGATCGCCGCGCTCCAGCCAGGCACGATCGTGTGCGATCTCGGCACACACTCGCCTGCCGGCATGGTCGACGCTGACGCCGCGATCCGCGCGGCGGGCGGGGCCTTCCTCGACACGCCGCTCTCGGGCGGTGTCGAGGGCGCCACGACGGGATCGCTTTCGCTCATGGCGGGCGGTGAGGTCGCGAGCCTCGAACATGTTCGGCCCGTGCTCGGCTCCTTCGCGTCGACGATCACCCTCTTTGGGCCGGTTGGTTCTGGCCAGATCGCCAAGGCCTGCAACCAGCTCGTTGTCGGCTCGACGATCGAGGCCGTCGCCGAGGCGATCACGCTCGGCCGGCTGAGCGGGCTCGATCCCGAACAGCTCCGTCAGGCGATGCTCGGCGGGTTCGCGGCCAGCCGGGTCCTCGAGCTGCAGGGGCGTCGGATGCTGGATGGCAATTTCGAGTCTGGCGCCCGGATCGAGCTGCACGCGAAGGACGCGCGGATCGTTCTCGATCAGGCCCAACGGGTCGGATTGCGCTTGCCCGGATTTCGAGCCGGTCGCGGCAGCCCTTGATTTCGATGGTTGCGGCCGGCGACGGGGGACTTGACCACAGTGCGCTGATCAGGCGGCTTGCGCCCCAGAAGTGACGGAGCGGCCAGGTGCCTCCTGCGAGTCGGAAGGCCGCTCAGGGAGCCGCGCCGGGGCCGGTGCCGGCGACATGAACGCGGGCGTGGCGGCATGCGGACCACGAGATGGGGGAGTGGAGCCGACACTCGGATTTGAACCGAGGACCTGCTATTTACGAAGTGGATCGGCCTGAGCGTTGTGGCATGAGCGTGGACTGCCGAGCGTAGGCTGGCCGTGGCAATGGTCGTCCGCGCCAGGCGGCCATCGAGCGCGATGGCCGCGATGGGCCGGGACGCCTGAGCCTGCAGGTTCTCGGAGGGAGCGCTCATCGGTTCGTCGTCCCGGCGCGGACCGCGGCGAGGACGTCGAGGATCGCACGGCTCGACGCCGCTCCGTCGACACCCGAGATGAGCGAGTTGTGGGTCGCGTCCGCCATCAACCGATGGACGCCCGCGGTCGACAGCCGAGCCAGGTTTTCCTGCGCGACCACCCAGCCCGGGTCCGCCTCAGCGACGGCCGTGACGACGATGAGCGGACGATCGCCGATGCTGGTGAGAGCGGCGGACTGCTGCCACACCGTCGGGAGGGAGATGAACTCGTCACGCCCGGCGCGAGCGGAGCCGTGATAGAACTCGGACGATGTCCGCCAGGGCTGTCGCCCGGGATCACGCGGCGCCCGCGCCGCCCGGCTCGGACCCGCGGATCGCGTCGCCCGCCCATCCCACCGTTAGAACGGAGACCGCGTCCCGCATGCCGACTGCCCCATCGAAGCTCGCCATCGTCGTCCGCGGGGGCTGGGACGGCCACGCGCCCATCGAGGCGACGGACCTGTTCATCCCGCACCTCGAGGCGAACGGCTACGAGGTCCGGATCTTCGACTCGCCGGCGCCGTACGCCGATCCGGACCTGATGGCGCGGACCGACCTGATCATGCAGTGCAACACCATGGCGACGATCGCCCGCGACGAGCTTGCGGGCCTGCGAGCGGCGATCGCCAACGGGACCGGCATGGCGGGCTGGCATGGCGGGATCGCCAATTCGTATCGCAACTCGTCCGACTACTTCCAGCTCATCGGCGCCCAGTTCGCGTGCCATCCGGGCAAGGACCCGGCGACGATCACCGGCGACGGACCCGAGAACAACTACGTGCCGTACACGGTCAACCTGCTGCCGGCCGCGGCCGACCACCCCATCACCCGGGGCCTCGCGGACTTCGACCTGGTCACCGAGCAGTACTGGGTGCTCTGGGACCGCTATCTCGACGTCCTCGCGACGACGACCCAGAAGGTCCGGCCGTGGGATGAGTGGCACCGCGAGATCACCTCGCCCGCCATCTGGACGCGGCGCTGGGGCAAGGGCCGGATCTTCGTCTGCACCCCCGGCCACAGCCTCGACGTCCTCGCCGATCCGACCGTCCACACCGTCATTGAGCGGGGGCTGCTGTGGGCCGGCCGGTGAGGATCGGGATGATCGGTTGCGGCGCGATCGCCCGGCAGTACCTCGACACCGCCCGCCGGCTCGACGCGATCGAGATCGTGGCGGCGGCGGATCGCGTCCCGGCCCGCGCCACCGCGGTCGAGGCGGCCGAGGGCATCCCCGCGATGCCGGTCGCCGACCTCCTCGCGAATACCGAGGTGGATGTCGTCCTGAACCTCACGATCCCGGCCGCCCACGCCGCCATCGCCCTCCAGGCGATTGCCGCGGGCAAGGCGGTCTACGGCGAGAAGCCGCTGGCAGCGACGACAGCGGAGGCGCGCTCGATCCTCGAGGCTGCCGGGGCGGCCGGCGTGCAGGTCGGCTGCGCGCCCGACACGGTCCTGGGAACGGGGATCCAGACGGCGCGGGACCGGTCCCAGGGTGCCACGGGAACTGGCTTAGCCTTTCGCTTGGAAGTCGAGCCAGCATGACTTGGGTGGTACCAAGGTCTCAAGTTCGATCCACAGGTCAGGCGGCGGCTCGACGGCGGCTGATGCCATGAGCGTCGAGATCCGGCTAGGTTTCGTGAAACCGATAACGGTTGAGTGCACGCGGGGATCACGCATCGAGAATTGCAGGGCTGCCGTGGCTAGATCAGTGCCGTTTCTCAAGCAGGCGTCGTTCATGGCAGCGACGGCATCGAGGACGAGCTTGGGTGCCTCGGTATAGCCGTACCTGGACGACCCAGTTGGGTTGGCGAGGACACCTCCGCCGTAGATCGCGGCGTTCAGCACCCCCATGCCGGCCGCGGTTGCCTGGTCGATCAGCTCGTCCGCGCTTCGATCGACAAGGGTCCAACGATTGTGTGTGAGTAGAACCTCGAAGACGCCCAGGTCAAGGTAGCGTGAAACAACGTGAACATTGCCTGCGGCGATGCCGATGTGTTGCACCCGGCCTTCGTCCTTTAGAGCAACCAGCGTGTCAACTGCTCCTCCTGCCTGCGTGATCATGGCGAAGTCGTGGTATTCCGGATCGTGCAAGAAGAGCAACGGAAGTACACCAAGCCCGAGCCGCTCCTGACTCTCATCAAGCGAGCGTCGCACCCGATCACCGGAGTAGTCACCGTGTCGTGCGTCCACTTTGGTGATCACCGTAAAGTCCTCTGGCAATCCCCCCGCGGCAGCAATGCCGACGCCGATCCGGCGCTCGCTCTCGCCTTCGCTGTAAGCGTTGGAGGTATCGAAGGCCCGAATCGGACTCTTCAGTACCTGTTGGACGAGATCGATGGCATCGGCCTCCGCGACCGCGTAGCCGTAAAGTCGACAGCATGGTCCCAAGGGGGGAAGCACCCGCGATGATTGCCGAGGTCGAAACTGAAGTATTGCCCAGTCTGCGGATCCAATTCGTGGGCAACGGGTCAGTCATCGAGAGCCTCCCCAATCCGCGCATGGCCGTCAAACAGCCAGTCCCGTTCGCGCACGGTGCCGACGCCGACCGCGGCGGCCCGACCGTCGGCGGTCACGGTTGTCTCACTGCAAGCACCCGAACATCCCAGGGCCCGAGTTGGACGTGATCTTGGGTGTGGAACGTTTCCCCAGTCAGAATGTCGTGCACCTCGGTGGGCACGGATACTGAGGCGGGATCCCAGGACCAGTTGTGCAGGAATCGGAGCCTGGTTCCGTCGACGGCCGCTGCGCCGGTCGAGGTCATCGTGGCCGGCAGCTCGCACCAGGGTTGAACGACGTCGGTGGCTAGCCACTGGAAGAGCGACTTGGCAAAGCTCGAGTCGGGGATGGTGCCGACGCATGTGATGCGACCCCTCTCGTGGTCACGCGTGGTTATCGCTGGCCATTGACTGAAGTGCGGGTGTTCGTATGTCGCGACGACCTGCGCGTCGTCTACGAGCAGTCCGTCACACCATCGCGTGGCCGTAGCCGCGTCGAGCTTGATCGTGGCCCCGTCGGCAGGAAGAACAGGAATCATGCTCTTCAGGTTGCTGAACTCGTCATAGTGGACGCCTGAAGCCTGTGCCAGGCGGCCGGGAACCGTCTCGGTCCGAGCGCGCGCCTCGTGATCCGCGTATCCGGTCCGTGGGCCGATGACGAGATGCCCTCCCGCGGCCGCGTAGTCCGCCAGCCAGTCGAGTAGGTGGTCCGGGCTCATGTAGTGGCCGGGCACGACGAGGAGCGGATGACTGGCGGCGAACTCGGCCGGATGGGTGGTGGTCGCCTTCCGGGAATGCAGGATCCGGGCCGAGAGTCCGGCGTCGAAAGCGCCGCGGTAGAAGGGGGCGAAGATCCCGTCGTACGCCCGGGCATCGGGTCCGCCTCCCGCTGCCGCCAACGGCGGGTATTTCTGCATGAGCCAGCGGTTCGGGAGCGAATACAGGAAGGCGACTTCTGCGTCGGGTCGACATCCCGCCACCAGCCGTCCTGCGCGCCGGAACTCGTCACCGACCTGGCGGAGCTCGTTGAAGGTTCGGCCCGGCTGACCCGCGTGGGGAAGGACCCCACCCCAGGAGGTTTCGGTACCGAAGTGCAGCGTGTGCCAGTGCCAGTACTCGACCATCCGCGCTCCACGGGCGACCAGCGCCCACGCGACCTGACGCCACTGGCCGTCAAAGGCAGGGCGGTTGTCCCAGGGAGGACCGATGTGCATGGCATTGGTTTCGGTGACGAGGAAGCCCTCTTGGCGTGAGGAGTACATCCGGTCCGCGGAGAAGTACAGCGCCCAAGTTCCGGTGGTGGCCCAGTTCTGATCGTGCGGTCCGGAGCCGTCGTCCGGGAGCTGTAGCCCGTCCTGCATGGCGTAGTAGAGGTTCCCCCCAGTGGTGTCGAGGGCATCAGTGACCAGATCGTCGTCGACGGCGGGCCGGTCGTAGGCGATGCAGGTCGTGACGAACTGTCCGGGGGAGGAGTACTCCCGGACGATGTCGGCCTGCCAGTTGATGAACTGGGTGGTCTGCGCGGCCTGGAAGCGACGCCAGGCGACGTCGTACTGGGGCTGCGTGTTGCCATCGGGTGCCCAAAGATCGTCCCAGGTCGAGAGTCGGTGCGACCAGTAGACGAGGCCCCACTCACGGTTGAGGCTGTCTACGTCGCCGTAACGATGACGCAGGTCGTCCACGAAGCGTTGGAAGACGCCGCGGTTGTGAAGGAGATGAAAGCCGGGTTCGTTGTCGACTTGGAAGCCGACGACGGCGGGATGCCCCGCATAGCGACGAAGGATCTTGCGGATCACCCGGTCGGCATGGAAGAGGAAGGCTGGGTGCGTGAAATCGACTTCCTGCCGAGCCCCCCAAGGGATCCGTTCGCCCGTGGATCGTTCGCCGGCGATTTCCGGATACAGCCGGGCCAACCACGGCGGCACGGCATACGTGGGCGTGCCAAGGATGACGGAGATGCCCCGCCGCGCGGCACCGTCGAGAACCGGCTCGAGCCAGTCCAGATCGAACTGGCCGTTCTCCGGTTCCCAGGTCGACCAGACCGACTCACCGACTCGGATGACCGAGAAGTGCGCCTCCTGCATGAGATCGAGATCGACATCCAGCCGGTCATACGGTTGGTACTCGTGGTAGTAAGCCGCACCGAACAACACGCGGTCGGAACCGGCCAACATCGCCCCACTCCTGTCGTCGTTCACTGCCCGGGTCACTCCTTGACGCTCCCAGCGGTGAACTTCGGGATCTGCCTGGCTTCTGCGTTCGCGCTCCCACCGTCGACAAAGGTCTCGAGCCGCTCCAGCGCTGACACCAGGTGGGCGCGCATCGCTTCCTCGGCGCCATCCGGGTCGTGCTTGGCGACCGCATCGACCACCGCCAGGTGCTCGTTCTTCGTCACCGAATGAAGGCCCGCGTGGTAGTAGAGCCGGAAGGTGTGCAGGTGGCTGCGCAGTCGGGTCAGCATGTCGCTGATCATCTGGTTGCCCGCGAGGTCGGCGACCATCGCGTGGAAGGTCGCGTCATAGACCATGTCCAACCGGTTCGCCGCAGCCGTGATCTCGCCGCCGGCTCCACCGGCCCGGGCAGCGCGGCGCAGCTCCTTGATCTCGTTCGGCTCCGCCTGGGCAGCGGCCTTGGCGGCCAATGCGGGTTCCACGAGCAGCCGCAGCTCGATGAGCTCGCGCATCTGCTCGATCCCCATGAGGGGCGCCACCGTGTAGCTGCGCCCTGGGCTGCTTCACGATCAAACCGTCGGCCTCGACGCGTGCCAAGGCCTCGCGCACCGGTGTCGGCGACACGCCGAGGGTGCGGGCGAGCTCTTCGATGTTGAGCCTGGCGCCGGGTTCGAACGCGTGGGTCATGAGCATGTCGGTGACGATCTCGTAGACCGAGCCGGGCAGCGGTTGCCGTTGGGCCAGGCGCTGTCCTGCGGCGGACTCATGGATTGCTTCGATTTGATGACGGTCCATCTCGGCCTTCGCGTGTCGAGTACTGGACGGCTACGTTACAGCATCCCAATCATCTCTATCCTATAGACAATAGGATAGCGTGCTGGCATAGTCCCCGACGATGAAGGACAAGGGAGGGCGCGACGTGCTCGACGACGAGTCGGTGACTCGCCTGGCTGCCGACGTCGCCGACGTCGCACCAAAGCCTGAGATCGGGAGGGGTCCGGATACGGCCAACGACCGATCGTCGCGCGCGATCAAGGGAGTCCTGCTGGCGCTGAAGGCGGGGCCGCTATTCGTCCTGGCGCTGATGATGCTGTTCCTCTGGGCGGCCACCGAGGGCCACGTCTTCATGACGTTCGGGAACATCGGCAACGTCCTCGAGCAGTCCGGCGGTGTCTGCATCATCGCCTTGGGCCAGCTCCTCGTGATCCTGACCCGGGGCATCGACCTGTCGATCGGCTCGAACGTCTCGTTGTGCTGCGTCATGGTGACTGTCGTCTACCGCGACACCAACTCGGCGTGGCTGGCCATCGCGGTCACCTTGCTGACGGGGTTGTCCGTCGGTCTGGTCAACGGGCTGCTGCTGGTGTGGGGGCGTCTGCCGCATCCCTTCATCGCCACCCTCGCCACCTTGAGCATCTGCGCCGGCCTCGCCCTCTACATCGCCGGTGGCTCCACCGTCCTGGGCTCCCCGCCGATCGTCCACCTGCTCGGCGGCGGACGTATCGCTGGGATCCCGGGCGCGGGCAACATCGGATGGTTCCCCTTCGCCACGCTCGTGGTGATCGTCTTCGCGGTCGTCTGTGCCGTCATCTTGCACAAGCTGGTCTGGGGACGATGGATCTACGCCGTCGGTGGCAGCCCCGAAGCCGCGGTCCGCACGGGCGTGCCGATGAACGGGACGTTGATCTCGGTCTACGTCATGAGCGGGCTGTCGGGGGCCATCGGCGGCATGCTCTTCGTCGGAACCGCTGACGCCGGCTCGCCGTTCACCGGGCAGGGCATGGAGCTCAGCGCCATCGCCGCGGTGATCATCGGCGGCGGCAGCTTCCTGGGCGGCCGTGGCGGTGTCTTGAACGCCCTGACAGGTGCGTTGATCCTCGGGGTCATGCACAACGGCCTCAACCTGCTCGGTCTCGACCCGAACTTCCAGTACATCGCGGTGGGAGTGGTCGTCCTCGTCGCGGTCGAGCTCGACGTCTTGCGGGCCCTCGTCGAGAACCGGTTCCGAAGCATGCAGGCGAGGCTCGCATGACTGACGCCGTTCACGTCGCGGTGCCCTCCGACGTGGAACCCGTCCTGAGCGTTCGTGATGCCACCAAGACCTTCGGGGCCGTGGTTGCACTCGAGGGCGTCGACCTCGAGGTCCGCGCCGGTGAGGTTCTCGCCCTGCTCGGCGACAACGGCGCCGGCAAGTCGACCCTCATCAAGTGCATCAGCGGCGTCCACAAACTCGACCGAGGCGAGATCCAGATCGACGGGGCCCCCGTGCAGATCAACTCGGCGGCCGATGCCCGATCAAATGGGATCGAGACCGTCTACCAAGACCTGGCCCTGTTCGACAACCTCAACCCGACGGCGAACTTCTTCGCCGGCCGCGAACTGGCGGGGCCGTCCTGGCTGCCGCGCGGTCTCCAGTGGATGAAGCAGAAGGAGATGTCCACCCGTACAAAGGACCTTCTCGACCGTTTGCAGATCCGGCTCCCTGACTTCGATGCTGACGTGGCGCTGATGTCGGGGGGCCAACGCCAGGCGGTGGCGGTCGCGCGAGCCGTGGCGTTCTCCTCGAAGCTCGTCATCCTCGACGAGCCGACTGCCGCCCTCGGGCTTCGGGAGTCGGCGCGGGTCCTGGAGCTGGTCGATCGGCTCCGAACCTCCGGCGTCGCGGTCATCTTGATCTCTCACAGCATGGATCACGTGATGGCGGTCGCGGACCGGGCGATGGTCATGCGCCGCGGCCGCAAGATCGGCGAGGCGCCGGCGACCGCGGACAACCAAGAGCAACTCGTGTCCTGGATCGTCGGGGCCGGAGGGAGCACCACCGTTTGAAGCTTCACCACCTGGACGCACGGCACGTGCGGCAGATCCGACAAGGAAGATCCGACAAGAAGGAGCAACACACATGTCGACTCGACTGAAGGCGTTCGTCGTGCTCGGAGCGGCGGCGATGCTCATCACCGCGTGCAGCAGCAGCGGCGGGGGGACCGCGGCGCCGTCCGCGACGCTACCGCGGCGCCGTCCGCGACGTACCGCGGCGCCGTCCGCGAGTGGGAGCGGAGCCGCGAACGAGAAGATCAAGGTCACGCTTCTCACCAAGGCCACGGGCGGTTTCTGGGATGCCATGATCGCGGGCGCCAAGCAGTATGAGACCGATCACCCGAACGACATCGAGCTCACGACCAACGCGTGCAAGACCAACGACGACACGCCCTGCCAGATCGCGGAGATCCAGGACGCTGTCACCAAGGGCGCCCAGGCGATCGTGATCTCCCCGATGGGCGTTGGCGTCACCGATGCCCTCAATGAGGCTCAGCAGGCAGGCGTCCGGATCGTCTTCGTCGACAACACGATCCCCGGTGTCGTGCCGGATGCGGTTGCGGCTACGAACAACGTCAAGGGCGGCGAGGCTGCCGGCGCGTACATCAAGAGCCAGCTGAAGTCGGGCGACACCATCGGTCTGCTCGAAGCCGTGCGTGGCGTGCCGAACCTCGACCAGCGCATCGACGGTGTCAAGGCAGCGCTCGAAGGTACTGGCGTCAAGGTCGTGATCGGGGCTCAGCAGACCCTGTGTGACACCAAGACCGGCGCCTCGGTGACGCAGGACCTGCTCACCAAGTACCCGAACCTCACAGCGATCTACTCGGCGTGCGACTCCCCGGCGATGGGTGCCGTGGCGGTCGCGGAGTCCAAGCAGCACCCGCTGCTGATCTTCGGCTACGACGGTGACCCGGAAATGGCCAAGCTCATCGAGGCAGGCAAGACCACAGCCACGATGGCGCAGTCGCCGTTCAAGATGACGAACCTCGGCGTCGAGGCGGCAGTCAAGTCGCTCAAGGGCGAGAACTACGTGAAGGCCATCGACACAGGCACCACGCTCGTGACGAAGGACAACGCGGCCGACTTCACGTCAGCCTGGCAGTAACTCCTTCCGCATGGGAGCACGCTTCGGACGCCGGCTCAAAGGGCATCCGAAGGGCCCGGCACTACCGGTGAGTGCCGGGCCACGTGCTCCCGTGAAACCCACATCCGCACACATCCAGTCGACGACCTCATCGTCCTAGCTTCGGAGTGCGACTCGTGACAACGGCACAGGCCGTGGTGGACAGCCACATCCACTTCTGGGACACCGACCGATTCGACTACCCCTGGCTCCAAGGCTTCAGCGAACTGAACCGCCCATTCGTCCCCGCAGACCTAGACGTGGGCGAGGTCCAGATCGAAGCCCTGATCTTCGTCCAGGCCAACCCCGTCTGGGACGTGGTGGACCAGGAGACCGCGTGGGTCCAGCACCTTCGCGAGGGCGACAACATCCGTCGGTACCTTCGGGCAGCTGTCGACGCCTTTCGGCCGGAGCGCTGCATGTTCGGCAGCGACTGGCCCAATGCCAGCCTCCAGATCTCCTACGCGGGGTGGGTCTCCCTCGTCCTCGACTCAGTGTCGGACCTCGCCGCCCGTGAAAGGGATCGAGTCATGCGGGGCACAGCGCTGGAGGTCTACTCACGGGCCTGGGAGTCCAGATGAAGATCAACCCGACCGGCAGCCGCCGGCCGCTCATGCGTAGGGCATCAGGCGATGCCCTTGGGTGCGCGATCAGCAGCGGCCCCGCAGCCGGCCTCACGAGGGGTCCGCATCGATGACGCGATTCGTCAGCATGGAGACCCGGGACATCCGGTTTCCCACCTCCGTTGGCCTGCACGGGTCAGATGCCATGAACCCGGCGCCGGACTACTCCGCGGCCTACGTGGTCATCACGACGGATGCCGGAGACGGGCATGAGGGCCACGGCTTCGTCTTCACGACCGGTCGTGGCAACGACATCCAGACCGTAGCCATCCGGGCCCTCAGCAGCTGGGTCGTCGGACGCGACGTCGAGGAGACGCTGGACGGACTGGGAGATCTCGGTCGTGAGCTGACCGGCGACGCCCAGCTGAGGTGGCTCGGCCCCGAGAAGGGCGTCGTGCACATGGCGGCGGGTGCGGTGCTCAACGCCTTGTGGGACCTGCGCGCCAAACGTGCTGGCCAACCGCTGTGGGAGCTGCTCTCGGGCCTGTCCCCCGAGGAGATCGTCGATCTGGTCGACTTCCGCTACCTCAGCGATGCGCTCACCCGCGATGAGGCCCTGGGCATCCTCCGAGGGGCAGAGCCGGGCCGCGCGGCCCGCACCGCACAGCTCCTGAGCACGGGATACCCCGCCTACACCACCACCCCGGGTTGGCTCGGCTACGACGACGAGAAGTTGGCCCGGCTCTCCGTCGAGGCTGTCGAGGACGGCTTTCGGTTCATCAAGCTCAAGGTCGGCCGCGACCTCGAAGAGGACGTCCGACGGATGGCGATCGCGCGCGCTGCCGTCGGCCCGGACATCGCGATCGCCGTTGACGCCAACCAGCGATGGGAGGTCGCCGAGGCCATCGACTGGATCAACAAGCTCTCCCAGTTCGACCCCTACTGGATCGAGGAGCCGACCAGCCCCGATGACGTCCTGGGCCACGCCGCGATCCGCGCTGCGGTCGCCCCGGTGCTCGTTGCGACCGGTGAGCACGTCGCCAATCGCGTCGTCTTCAAGCAGATGCTCGCCGCTGGCTCCCTCGACATCCTGCAGATCGACGCCACCAGGGTCGGCGGGGTGAACGAGAACATCGCGATCCTCCTGCTCGCGGCGAAGTTCGGGGTTCGGGTCTGCCCGCATGCGGGTGGCGTCGGGCTGTGCGAGCTCGTGCGGCACCTGTCGATGTTCGACCTCGTCGCCGTCAGTGGAAGCACCGAAGGGCGTGTCATCGAATACGTCGACCACCTCCACGAGCACTTCCTCGACCCGGCGGTGCTCCTGCACGGGCACTACGTCGCGCCGACCATGCCGGGGTTCAGCAGCCAGATGCTTCCCGCCACCCTCGAGGAGTATCAGTTCCCCGACGGGCGCGTATGGACGACTCAGGGGAAGTCGTGACGACCGAGACCACGGCTGCCCGCTACGTCGGCGGTCACGCCATCGACGTCGCCCCCGTGGCTCAACAGGCCCCAGGACCGGGAGAGGTCCGGATCGACGTGGCCTTTACCGGCATCTGCGGGACCGACCTGCACATCGTGCACGGGGACATGGATCAGCGCGTCACCGTGCCAGCTGTTCTTGGTCATGAGATGTCCGGACGGATCGCCGAGATCGGACCGGGAGTCAACACGTGGTCGGTGGGCGACCCCGTCACGGTGATGCCCCTCGAGTGGTGCGGCACCTGCCCCGCCTGCCTGGCCGGCCACCAACACATCTGCCAGCGACTCATCTTCGTCGGCATCGACTCCCCCGGCGCCATGCAGTCCTCGTGGACGGTCCCATCACGCATCCTCGTCCGGCTGCCGGACGAGATCTCGCTGCGGGACGCAGCTCTCGTGGAACCCACGGCAGTGGCCGTTCACGACGTCCGACGAGCCCAGCTCTCGCCGGGTGAGCAGGTCCTTGTGGTCGGCGGGGGGCCGGTCGGGCTGCTCGTCGCGGTGGTCGCCCGCGAGGTCGGCGGTGAGATCCTTGTCCTCGAGGTCGACGCCCACCGACGGTCGGTCATCGCCGAGCTCGGCTTCGACGTGCTCGACCCGACCACCGACGACGTGGCCGGGCACCTGGAAGCATGGACCGAGGGCGCCGGCGTCCCGTTGGCGTTCGAGGTGTCCGGTTCACAACCCGGACTGGACACGGCGATCGATGCCCTCGCTGTGCGCGGCCGGCTCGTCGTCGTCGCCATCCACCCTCAGGCCCGCCCGGTCAGCCTGTTCCGGCTGTTCTGGCGGGAGCTGACGGTCATCGGCGCGCGTGTCTACGAACGTGCCGACTACGAGCGCGCGGTCGACCTCGTCGCCGCGGGGGTCGTCCCCGCCGACGCCCTGATCTCCGCCGTGGTGCCGTTGTCGGAGGCCGCCGACGCGTTCGTGCAGCTCGAACGGGGCGGCGGAGTCATGAAGGTCCTCATCGACTGCCGAGCGAGCGCCGACGCGTGACCAGGCTCTTCGACCTGAGCGGCCGGCTCGCCGTCGTTACGGGCGCACGCCGCGGCATAGGCCGGGCCATGGCGGAGGCGCTCGCCGAAGCCGGCGCCGACATCATCGGTGTCAGCGCCTCCATGGAGGCCGAGGGCAGTGTCCTCGAGCGGCGGGTACGAGCGTGCGGGCGCGAGTTCACCGGGCTCGCGGCCGACTTCGCGAACCCGGAGGACGTACGCAGGCTGGCCCAGCTGCTGAATGACCTCGCACGGCCGGTGGACGTCCTGGTCAACAACGCAGGCACAATCGCGCGCGCACCCGCGGCCGAGCACACCGACGAGGACTGGGACCGCGTCCTGCAGGTCGACCTGACGAGCCAGTTCGTCCTCACCCGTGAGATCGGCCGCTCGATGATCGCCCGGGGAAGCGGCAAGGTCATATTCACGGCCTCGATGCTGAGCTTCCAGGGCGGGATCAACGTGCCCGGCTACACCGCCGCCAAGAGCGGCCTCGTCGGGCTCACCAAGGCGCTGTCCAACGAGTGGGCGTCGAGGGGCGTGAACGTCAACGCGATCGCGCCCGGTTATATCGCCACCGACAACACCCAGGCGTTGTACGACGACCCCGACCGGCACCGCTCGATCCTGGAACGCATCCCGGCCGGTCGCTGGGGTCAACCATCCGATCTCGCGGGGGCGACTGTGTTCCTGGCGTCCGCCGCCTCCGACTACGTCAACGGCATCGTCCTGCCGGTCGACGGGGGATGGCTCGGACGATGATCGGCCCACCCGTCCTCGACCGCCTGGGCGACCTGGGCGTGATCCCCGTGGTCGTCATCGACGATCCGTCGCGAGCCGCGGCACTCGGCTCAGCCCTCCTCCTCGGGGGGCTGCCGTGCGCCGAGGTCACGCTACGCACCGACACGGCGCTCGAGTCGCTACGCGCCTTGGCCGAGAACCCCGACCTGCTCGTCGGCGCCGGGACCGTCCTTCGTCCAGCGCAGGTCGAGGCTGCCCTGCAAGCGGGCGCGCGTTACATCGTGTCCCCCGGCTTCTCCGCGTCGGTGGTCAGTGAGTGACAGCGCTCCGGAGTCCCCGTGCTTCCCGGTGTCGCGACCGCCACCGAGATCCAGGTAAGCACTCGAAGCTGGCCTCGAGGCTGTGAAGTTCTTCCCCGCCGAGGCCTCCGGCGGGCTAGCGGCGCTCAAGGCGTTGGCGGCCCCGTTCAGAGGACTCCGGTTCGTGCCCACCGGAGGCATCACGGCCGACGGTCTAGCCAGCTACCTCGCAGAGCCGTCGGTCCTCGCGGTCGGCGGGTCCTGGCTGGTGTCGGCGGACCTGCTCGCTGCCCAGGACTTCGCGCAGATCACCGACCTAGCGGCCGCAGCCGTCCGCGTCGTGCGGGGCGCACGCACAGGGGTGGGCGCGTGAGCCTGCAGCTGCGCCCCGCCGCCGACTGCCACTTCGACGCTGTCGCCCTCGGCGACGTCATGCTGCGCCTCGATGATGGCGAGGGTCGGATCCGCACCGCCCGCCAGCTCCACGTCTGGGAAGGCGGGCGAGTACAACGTGGCCCGCGGACTGCGACGCTGCTTCGGGCTGCGCACCGCGGTCGTCACCGCCCTGGCGGACAACGACATCGGGCGCCTCGTCGAGGACCTCATGCTCCAGGGCCTCCTGGTGCGCCTGATGGTCGGCTCCATCGTGTCCCAGGCGCGAGAGGTGCCCTGCGAGACGAAGCCGGTGTGACCCGTCAGGCATCGAACCCTCCGATCTCTGGATCCGGAGGTCGAGATCGAGTCGCTCGTGCTCGAAAGTCAAGAACCTTCCGGTCGACAGCCTGCCGACGTATTGTCTCGCTCTGAGCGAGGACAAGCCCATGACCGAGGCAGTATCTCGTCCTTTGGCGGATCAGACCCCTGCCGACGCCGACCCCACCGTCCAGATCAACATGCTCGGCCGTTTCCAGATCAGTTCTGCGGGTCGTCGAATTGAGGGTATTCGCGGATCCCGCCTTGTCTCCATAGTCGCCTATCTGCTTCTCAATCGCGACCAGCCTGTTGTCCGCGAACAGCTCGCCTTCACGCTGTGGCCGGAGTCGACAGACATGCAGGCGCTGACCAACCTGCGCCGCGAGCTGCATCTGCTCCGCCGTGCGCTGCCGGACCCAGATCGACTCCTCGCCTTCGAGCATCGCACGGTGGAGTGGCGAGCTGGTGGACCTTTCGACCTGGACGTCTCTCAGTTCGAGGCGGCTGCGCACCTCGGTCTCGCCGGACACGCCGAGGCACTGGTCAAGGCCGTCGAACTTTATGTCGGCCCGCTCCTCCCGTCCTGCTATGACGACTGGGTTGAGCCGCACCGTGAGCGGCTCCGTGGCCTGTTCGTCGAGGTGGCCGAGGCTCGTATATCGCGCCTCGAGCAGGCTCGTGACTACCGACGCGCCATGGTCTTGGCGCGAGCGGTCATCGAGTCCGATGTGCTGCATGAGCCTGCGTATCGCACGCTGATGCGGATCGCAGCCTTGGCAGGCGACCGGTCCGCCGGGTTGCAGGCCTATCACGCCTGCGTTACCAACCTCCGGCAGGAGTTGGGTGTCGATCCCGATGTGCACACACAAGCCGCGTATCGGCGGCTCCTCGATGACGACACCTGGGCAGCTCCCGGTCCCGTCGGCCCGCAAATTCCTGGGTCCGCTAGCGAACCACGAGTTGCCTCCGCCCGCCCGGCGTTCGTCGGGCGCCGCCGCGAATCAGCGGCACTGATAGGCGCGTGGCGAGGTGTTGGACGGGACGCATCCATGCTCTTCGTCGTCCGCGGTGAGGCTGGCATCGGGAAGACCCGACTCCTCGAGGAGCTCTTGCACTGGTGCCGCGGGCAGGGACACAGCGCCATGTATTCCAGGTCGTACGCCGCAGAGGGCGCCCTTGCCTACGCGCCGATTGCCGACTGGCTCCGCGCAAAACCCATCCGGAACGGACTCGATCAACTCGACCCAGTCTGGCTGTCCGAGCTCGCCCGAGTCGTGCCCGAGCTGCTGACCGATCACCAGCACCTGCCCCGGCCCGAGCCGATGACGGAGCGTTGGCAGCGGAAGCGCCTGTTCGAGGCGATCTCCCGCGCGATCCGCTCGACACCAGCGCCTGTCCTGCTCGTCCTCGACGACGCTCAGTGGGCAGACGAGGAGACGCTGGAGTGCCTCCATTTCGTCCTGCGAGATGAGCCGTCGGTTGGCTTGCTCGTCGCCGCGTCGGTACGTGCCGGGGACGAGGTGACGAACCGGGCGCTCACAGCCGTCAGGCTCGACCTGAAAGCTCGAGACCAGTTGATCGAGCTCGACCTTCCGCCGCTGAGCGAGGAGGAAACTGCGCTCCTGGCGAGCCAGGCCCTGGGGCGTCCGCTCGATGACGAGACTCGCGCGAGGGTCTTTCGTGAGACCGAAGGACATCCGTTGTACGTTGTCGAGATCGTGCGCGGCGGCCTCGACACACTCGGCAGTATCGCTGACGAGAGACCAGTCCACGACCGCTTGCCACCGCGAATGCAGGCGGTCATCGCCTCGCGCCTTCAGCAGCTGTCAGACCCGGCTCTGGAAACGGTGGCGGTAGCGGCTACGATCGGTCGAGCATTCACCTTCGACGTGCTCGAACGAGCGAGTGATCTCGAGGAGCCGGCACTCGTTCGGGCGCTCGACGAGCTGTGGCAGCGCCAGATCATCCGCGAGCAGGGGCTGAACGCATACGACTTCGGGCATGACCGAATCCGTGAGGTGGCCTACTCGCAGATCGCTCCACCCCGGCGTCGACTTCTCCACCGACGTATCGCCGAGGCGCTTCAGCTCCTCAACGAGGCCGATCCCGAGGTCGTGAGCGGCCGGCTCGCGGCCCACTACGAGGCAGCCGGCCTGGCGGGGCGCGCGATCGACTGGTACGAACGTGCTGCGCGGGTCGCGAGGCACGTATCTGCGAACATCGAGGCCGCACGCGATCTCAATCGCGCCGTGGCCCTCATCGGGCACCTCCCGGCTGGCGTCGAGCGCGATCGGATAGAGCTCCGGTTGAACCTGGCGCTTCCGCCGCCAATCGTGGCGACACGGGGATTCGCCACCGGCGAAGTCGCGGCTGCACTCGAGCGCGCTCGACCCCTCGCGCGGTCGCTCGACGATCGCGAGGCCGAGGTCCTCGCCCTCGATGGCCTAAGCGCGGCCCATGCGGTCCGGGGCGAGATGCGCCGGGCGGTCGAGACCAGCGAAGCCGCGCTCGAGCTCGCTGCCGAATACCCCGAGCTCCTGACGGCATGCGAGGTGACGTGTGGCGCCGGGCTGTGCAGCCTCGGCGCGCTCGAGGAGTCCCTTCCGCATTTCGAGACGGCGGTTCGAGCCTACCTGCCCGGGCGGTCACGGCTCGTCACCGGCTTCGAACCGGGGGTGTTCGCCTTCTCCTGGGGCTCGCATGCCCTGTGGTTGTCGGGTCGGACGGATCGAGCCGCAGATTGGCAGCACCATGCGCTTGAGCTCGCGGATGCGAATGGACCCCAAAACGTGGCGATCGCGAGTGCGTTCGCGGCCGTCCTCGCCCAGTTCAGCGGTGACGAGGACGACATGGTGACGCGGGCACGGACCGCCGTCATGCTCTGCCGTCAATATGACTTCGCGTACTACGGCGAGTGGGGCGAGATCCTGCTGGCCTGGCACCTGCGCCACCAGCCGGGATCGGCTAGCGTCGACGGGATCGAGGCGGCGCTCGTGAGCCTGCGTTCGATCGGCGCCGAACTGCGGCGGCCGTATTTCCTCTCGTTACTTGCGGAAGCGCTTGATGCGGCGGGCGATAGAGAGCGGGCGGTGGCTGTGCTTGGGGCGGCGCTCGCAACAGCCAACGCGAACGAAGAGCGCTGGTGGCTGCCGGAGATCCAGCGCAGGCTCGCGATTATCGGCCCGCCCGAGGAGCGCGAGACATCGTTCCGTGCCGCGCTCATGGCAGCTAGACAGCAGGGAAGCTGCGTTCTTGCGGTAGGCGCAGCGCTCAGCCTGGCCCGTCAACGGCCGGACGCCGCCGCTGAGCTCCGCGCGACTCTTGCGGCGCTCCCCGGTTCGGCCAGGTCACGCGATATCGACGAGGGGCAGAAGCTTCCTAGCGACCCTCGCGACGCACGTCTAAGCGCTGCCGCGGGGATGCCGCGGAGCCGCGGGTCGCGAACGATTTTCGAACGCCGCATGGACAAGTCTTCTCGCCAGGCGTTCACCCGAGCGAAGGGGAGTGACATGGCTACACAGCTTGGACGTGTCCAGAGGGTCGACGAAAACGCGCTCCAGGGCCTCAGAGGCCGCCTCCGGGGGGAGCTCCTCACGCCCGAGGACCCGGACTACGAGGACGCCCGCCGGGTCGTGAACGGCATGATCGATCGACATCCGGCGCTTGTCGTTCGCCCGACCGACGTCGCTGATGTGATTGCAGCGCTCGCATTCAGCCGTGATCACCAGATGGAGATCGCAATACGCGGCGGCGGGCACAATCCCGCCGGCTTCGGAACCGTGGAGGGAGGTCTCGTCATCGACCTTTCCCGGATGCGCGGGGTGCGGGTCGACCCGGACCGCCGAACAGCCCGGGTCGATGGCGGCGCCCTCCTCGGCGACGTCGACCACGCGACTCATGCGTTCGGGCTGGCGACGCCGACCGGGGTCCTTTCGAACACGGGCATCGGCGGGCTCACCATCGGGGGCGGCCTCGGCCACCTGACAAGGAAGCTCGGGCTCACGATCGACAATCTGATCGAGGCCGACGTCGTCCTCGCTGGGGGCGAGCAGGTCAGAGCCAGCGAAGACAGCCATCCCGATCTGTTCTGGGCGATCCGTGGTGGCGGCGGGAACTTTGGCGTCGTGACCTCGTTCCTGTTCCGGCTCCACCCGATCGGGATGGTGATCGCGGGGCCGACGTTCTACGACCTCGACCAGACTGAGGCCGTCCTGCGCTGGTACCAGGATTTCATCGGCCAGGCGCCCGAAGATCTCGGCGGTTTCTTCGTGTTCACGACCGTGCCACCGGTCGCACCTTTCCCAGCAGAGCTCCACATGCGAAAGGTCTGTGGGATCGCCTGGACCTACGCCGGGCCTGAGGAGAAGGCTGACGGTGTGTTCGCACCGATCCGCTCGTTCGGGCCACCGCTGCTTTTCGGCGTCCAGCCATTGCAGTTCCCCGCATGGCAGTCGGCTTTCGATCCGTTATATCCCAAGGGCACTCAAGCCTACTGGCGGGCGGATTTCATGAACGAGCTCCCGCCAGAGGCAATCGCACTCCATGCGAGACATGGGTCGGAGATGCCGACGTTCCAGTCGACCATGCACCTGTACCCGATCGATGGGGCAGCTCATCGGGTCGGTTCCCACGACACAGCATGGAGTCACCGGAACGTGCGGTTTGCACAGGTCATCGTCGGCGCCGATATGGACCCCGCGAACGCAGACACGATCCGTGACTGGTGTATCGACTACTGGAGCGCACTCCATCCGTTCTCGGTAGGCGGCGCGTACGTGAACTTTCTGATGGACGAGGGCCAAGAGCGAGTTCGAGCAGCTTATCGAGACAATTACAGTCGGCTGGCGGCAATCAAAGCGCGCTACGACCCGGCGAACGTCTTCCACCTCAACCAGAACATCCTGCCCGCGTGACGCCAGATTGAGACAGGAGAAGCTCCCAGCCGACCGAGGGTCGTCCGGGAGCCACTCGGGTGACCACAACGCTCAGGCGGTGCAGGCTCCGGAAGCCGACGCTCCTGGCTTTGAGCACCAGCTGTCTCGAAGACAGCGGGTCTTCGAGACGTTCTGGGGACGGTCAGCTCGCCTGCACCCGCCCGCTTGAACGGGAGCATCGGCCGGGCCGGCGAGGCTCCTGTCCAGTTATCAGGTCTTCGCCGGTTAGCAGGTTTTCCTGACGCTGTGTGGGCGGCGAAGAACGTGCTATCGCTCAGTTGGCTGCTTTTCGTGAGCACGACTCGGGGGAGTGGAGCCGACACTCGGACTTGAACCGAGGACCTGCTGTTTACGAAGTAGATCGGCGTAAGCGTTGTAGCACAAGCATGGAATTGCGAGCGTAGGCCGCCCAGTTAGCAGGTCTTCGATTCGAGCGTGATCTGAACCCGTTGTCAGCCTCTGAGGTGTGGCGCGATGTCGCCGACGTCGTACCTCGGAGGTGGGCATATACATCGCCGACCATGCCCACGAGGACGCGCGGAGTCGCCGATCGTCGCGACTGAGCTTGCGCGCGCTTAGTCGAGATCCGGCGAACTCATCGGACCGCCCGACGCCCCGCCAAAGCCAGCGCCGTCCGGATCGGCACGCCGACCAGGAGCAGCGGCAGCTCGAAGGCGGCGCCGAGGACGAGGGCCGGAGCGGCGGTTGCGAGCGCCAGCCTGAGACCTCGGCGGCGACCCTGCCAGAGCCAGATCCCGGCGACCACGTCGAGGGCAGAAACGCCGACGAGCGCCCAACCGAGCGCGATGAACTGGTCGGTGCTCAGGTGTTCGACCGGCTGTCCGGCCATGTACCTCCATCCAAAGGGTGACATCGGCAGCTCGCCTTGGCGGACGAGGTGGCTGAGCACGATCGGGACGGAAGCACCGAAGGCCAGGCCCAGGAAGAGATGCATGCCTGCGGCGACGCGGATGGCTAGTGCGCCGCGCTCGGAGCCGGTTCCAACCATTCGAGCCGCTACCAAAGCGTGCTCCGTGACTGCGGCATCGGGTCCAGTCATGCCCTGCCTGCAGGTAACGCTGTTGGCGATCGCCCTGGTGGCCGGTCGAGCCCTTCCTCCAGGGCGCGTCGGGCGTTGGCGACGACGCCGTGCTCGGCGCGTCGCATCACGCGGATGAAGACGGGAAAGGCCAGGCGAAACCAACCGTGAGGCGTCCACTCGCCATGCGACGTCAGCCGCGTGCCGCCGGTTGGGGTTGCCTCGAGCTTGATCGTGAGCACCAGGCTTGCGGGGCCGCCGTTCTCGTACCGCCAGGATCGCGGCCGCTCGAACAGCGTGCACTCGGTTTCGATGGCCGGGCCTTGCTTCCACTTGGCCCGAAACCGTGTCCCCAGGCCAACCGCCCCGTCGGTGAGCTTCTCCACCGATACGCAATCCGGATTCCACTGGAGCTCGTTCTGGAGGTCGGAAAGGTAATCGAAGACCGCATCGGGCGGGCGGGTGATGTCGATCGTGTTCTCGATCACCGCGGTCATGGCATCCTCGCGCTATCAGACTCGCCACTAGAGGTCACGCTAGTGAGTGCTGGAGTATGCTGTCCACCATGACCGCAGTCAAGCCCCCAATTCCTCCATCGGACGTTCCGAGCCCCACCCGACGTGAACGAGCGCAGGCGACCCGTCGCCGGATCATCGAGGCCGCCCTGATCCGCTTCCAGGGCCCGGGCTACGCGGCCACGACGATGGAAACGATCGCCGCCGACGCAGGAGTCGCCGTACAGACGGTCTATTTCGCGTTTCATACCAAGGCCGAGCTGCTCCTCGCGGCCCTGAACGTGGCCGGTGGTGAGCAGGGTGGTCCCGAAGAGCCAATCGAGCGCGCCTGGTTCGGTCACGTGATGGCCGCGACATCCGGTACGCGGCGTCTCGCGCTCATCGTCGAGTACGGCAACGAGATCTATCGGGGCGTGAGCCCACTGATGCCCGCCGTCCGCGCGGCCGCATCGGTGGACCCTGGCGTCGACGAAGCGTGGCATGCACTCGAACGGCGCCGGCGGGATGGAATGCGGCAGGTCATCGAGACGTTCGCTCGCGGCGGCGAGCTACGTCCCGGACTCGATCCATCACTGGCGCTCGACTTGCTGTTCGGGGTGCACCGCTGGGAGACCTACCAGGCCTTCACCGAGGAATGCGGGTGGCCGATCGAACGGTACAAGGCATGGCAGTTCGCGACCCTCGCACGACAGCTCCTGCCACCTGAGACCGGGGCCGCCGCCTCTGACGAAGTCCCCTCGGAGGTCGTGGACTTGTCGTTCGCAGAGGAGCTGGCGCTCTTCCGCTGGTAGCCGACCGTGTCGCCCGTGGCGCCGGAGGCAGACCGTCCCGAACTCCGCCAGCCGCTTCAGCTCTCGATCGCGATTCGACGCTCGTTCCAAGGCCGGATCCTCGATCCTCACTTGACGACGGTTCCCTCGCCCACATCGGTGGTGACCGCAAGGAGGACACATGACGCCACGGTATGCCGCTCGCCTCAGGTTGAGATCAAGCCCGCTGTCGCGACGTGGCGTGAAGACGCCGATGTAGATGGCGGCCTCCGTTGCGACGTAGAAGCGGCCGACGTCCTCATCCCAGAAGTCAATCGATGCCAACTCATCCAGGCCGGCTGCGACGAGTTGGGTCCCGAACGAACGCAGGTGCCCGCCAGTTGACGTCCTGCTGGAAGCCCCTCGAGGTCGTACTGGTCGGAGAGCTTCATTGGACGAGACCGTACGCGGTCGGTCATCACAGACCGCGTGGCGGTAGAACCGCGCGACCGATCAGCCGGATTCCTGTATTCGGGAAGACCTGCTATCTGGAAGACAGCAGGTCTTCGTGGGCCCTGATGTTGGCGTCTCGCCTCGCCGGCAGACATGCTCGTGCTTGGACGGCCCTCGCCGAGGGTAGGAACCTGTCCAGTTAGCAGGTCTTCGTCAGTTAGCAGGTCTTCGTCCGCCGCAAAGACCGTGCTAACTCCAAACAGCTGCTCTTCCTGAGCACGAAGAGGAGAGTGGAGCCGACACTCGGATTTGAACCGAGGACCTGCTGTTTACGAAGCAGTTCGGACTGAGCGTTGTGGCACAAAGCTGGAACCGCGAGCGTTGGGCACTCAGTTAGCAGGTCTTCGTTTCGGTGTCGCCCGGCTATTGGGGACGCTGCCTCATGGGGTCGTGACTCATGGCTCTGGCGGACCGCCTCCGTTGACGCAAAGGTAGAACAGGCAGCCAGGAGGCTTGGGTGGCGCGCTCAGTTGACCCGTGCCTTGCCGCGGTCGGGAATGTCCATGCACGGAAGAGGGCCGATTGGTCGTGAACGGTTCGGGTGAACCGCGCGATCATGACGTGCGTGCCAGGCCAGCCCTGGCAACGCCGCGATAAGGAGCCCATGCGCACCTTCATCCGATTCCGCCGCCAGCCAGTCCGGATCGCCCCGACATCTGCTGTCGTGGCGCTTGTTTGTCTGCTGACGATCTTGCCTCAGGTCCTTGGCGCGTCGCCGCGTCGCCTCGCCGGGCCGATCACGGACGATGTCGGTGCGCTGTCCGGGAACACAGCCGGGATCCAAACGGTCCTCAATGAACTTCAGGACGCGACCGGGGCCCAGCTCTGGGTCTGGTACACGGACACCCTCGTCGGACAGGCTTCGGGCGAATTCGCGACCGAGACGGCCCAGGCGAGCGGCCTGGGACCGACCGACCTCCTGCTGGTGATCGCCCTCGATGACCGGGCTTACGGGTACTGGAAGGGCGACAACGTCAGCATCTCCGACGCGGCCCTGAGCCAGGTCTTGTCCCAGGAGATGGAGCCGGGCCTCCGATCGCAGGACTACGCCGGCGCTGTCGTCACCACCGCCAAGGCCCTGACGGATGCGATGAGCGAGGGACCCGTCAGCCCGGGCGCGACCCCGATCCCGGGTGACACCTCGCCCCCGACATCGCCGGGCGGAGGTCTGTCCGACGGATCGGCAGGCAGTTCGTTGATCGGAACAATCCTTGCCCTGACGACCATCGGAGTCGGAGGTGCCCTGATCGGCTGGTGGTTGCTCTCCGGTCGCCGCCGCCGGGATCGCGGGCGGCCAATCGCCGGTGGCCCGGAAGGCCCCAATTCCGACCTTGCGGCAATGCCGCCGAAGGAGCTCGACGAGCTTGCCAACCGTACCCTCGTCGACACTGACGACGCCATCCGCGACTCCGACCAGGAACTCGGGTTCGCCCAGGCGCAGTTCGGTGACGATGCGGCGGCGCCATTCGTCGCCGCGATCGCGGCGGCAAGGGACGACCTCAAGAACGCCTTCACGATCCGCCAGCGCCTCGACGACGCCACTCCGGAGGATGCGGCCGCGAGGCGCCAGATGCTGATCGACCTCGTCATCGCCTGCCGGAAGGCGCAGGGACGGCTTCATGCCGAGACTCACCGGTTTGACGAGCTCCGGTCCCTCGAGAAGGAGGCGCCCGGCATCCTCGCGAAGCTCCCAGCCAAGGCGGACACCCTCGAAGCGCGCCTTCCGGCCGCGGAGGCGACACTTGCCGGCCTCGGCGTCTACGCCGACCCGGACTGGCAAGCGGTGGCAGCGAACGTGGACGGCGCGCGCACGAGGATCGCCGCCGTGCGAGCCGCGATCGCCGAAGGCACGAAGGCGCTGTCGGCCGGGACGCCGGGCATTGCGGCGCATGCCGCGCGGCTCGGTGAGGATGGACTGGCCCAGGGGTCGGCATTCCTCGACGCCATCGACCGCCTCGCGTCGGAGCTGGCGACGGCACGGGCGCAGGTCGACGCCGAGCTCGTGGCGGCCGTCGCCGACCTCGAGAAGGCAAAGGCGGCAGCGGCAACTGATCCCTCGGACGCGATCGTGGCGCAACGGCTCGCCGAGGCGGACCAGCTGCTCTCCGAAGCGCGGACGGCCTTGGATCCTCCGAAGCCTGACGTGACCGGCGCCTACGACAAGGCCCGGCGCGCGAACGGGCTGGCCGACGAGATCGAGGCCGACATCCGGAGCGCCCGCGAGCAGCAGGCCCGCGAGGCCGCCCGGCTCCGGGCTGGGCTGTCGGCCGCTCAGACGGCGGTGACGCGCGCATCGGACTACGTGGCCGGACACCGCGGCGGCATCGGAACCGAGGCCCGGACACGCGTCGCCGAGGCCGAGCGGCACCTCCAGCAGGCGATCGCCCTGGCCCCTTCGGATCCGAGCGGCGCCCTCGCAGAGGCTGACTCCGCGACCCGGCTTGCCGCCGAAGCGGAGCGGATCGCAGGACAGGATTACGGTCGATGGGATGATCCGTTCCGGGGCGGCGGTGGGCGGCCCGGCTCGGACATGACGGGAGCGATTATCGGCGGCATCATCGGTGGGCTGCTCTCTGGCGGCGGACGCCGCGGCGGGTTCGGTGGCGGCGGGTTCGGAGGGTTCGGGGGAGGAGGCGGCGGCTTCGGCGGCTTCGGCGGATCATCGGGCGGCGGCGGTTTCGGGGGTGGGTCCTCCGGGGGCGGCCGCTGGTGACGCCGGCGGCCAGCAGGGTCGCGGGCGAATCATGATCGATCGGAACGATCAAGAGAGGACGCTGACGATCGGCGTCGAGCAAAACGGAGGAGAAACGAAATGGCCCAGTCTTCGATCCTTGGACGCGTCGGCCAGCTCGTCCGGGCCAACATCAACGCGCTCCTGGACAGCGCGGAAGACCCCGAGAAGATGCTGAACCAGCTCGTCCTCGACTACACCGACGCAATTCGCGAGGCCGAGGAGGCCGTCGCCCAGACTATCGGCAACCTCCGGCTCCAGGAGGACGATGCGAAGGAGGCCGGCGAGGCCGCCGTGGAGTGGGGCTCGAAAGCCGCAGCCGCGTCCAAGCGAGCCGATGAGCTGCGCGCCGCCGGCAACACGGCCGACGCCGACCGTTTCGACAGTCTCGCGAAGATCGCCATCAAGCGCCAGATCGGGTTCGAGGAGCAGGTCAAGGCGTTCGGTCCCCAGATCGAACAGCAGACTGCCCTCGTCAACCAGCTCAAGGACGGCCTCAACGTCATGCGCGCAAAGCGCGAGGAGCTCGTCCAGAAGAAGGATCAGCTGATCGCACGCGCCAAGATGGCCCAGGCGCAGGTCCAGGTCCAGCAGTCGATCAAGAGCGTCAACATCATGGATCCCACCAGCGAGGTCGCTCGTTTCGAGGAGAAGGTCCGCCGCCAGGAGGCCATGGCCGAGGGCATGACCGAGGTCGCAGCGAGCTCGCTCGACGCCCAGTTCGCGAGCCTCGACGACGCCGAGTCCGACATCGACGTGGAGATGCGTCTGGCTGCCATTAAGAAGGGGGGCTGAGCGGCGGGACGATTCACAGATCCCTCATTCGCCTCGATTGCGATTACGACGAGGTGGTCCGCTTCGCCTCGCCGGTTCGTGCACTCAAGCGTCTCGAACGTGTGCCGCACGGGCGAGACGGTGAAGTCGACCGACGCCTGACGCCCCTCGCTAACAACTCGAGGGCAACTACCAAGCTATTGGCGACCAGCTGTCTGCCAGACAGTTGCTCTTCGACTTGCCCACCACGCACGAGACCCGAGTCCCTGACACCTCGGATTCGTGCACCAGGTCTCGTCGAAGTCGTCCAGTCAGCAGGTCTTCGCCCGTTAGCAGGTCTTCGAGCCGACTCCGGGTGGCGAGGACGTGCCAACTCCAGACAGCGGGGCTTCCGGAGCACGAGCGAGGAGGGAGTGGAGCCGACACTCGGATTTGAACCGAGGACCTGCTGTTTACGAAACAGCTGCTCTACCGCTGAGCTATGTCGGCGCGAGCGCAAGGATAGCCGATGCTCCTAGATCTGAGCCCGCGAGGAACGGCCGCCGGCCATCCCGGTCTCCTCGCCATGACCGCACGATGTGCCCGCTACTTCTTCGGCACCACGACTCGCAGCGCCTTCGGCAGGATCGTCGCGACGATCGGCGTCCGCCCCACGGAGCTGCCGTCGGCCTCGACGAGTCGGACCGGCTTCGTCTCGATGCGGACCTCGCGGGCGCGTGCCCGGAAGACGCGCCCGCCCGAGCTCGGCCCGAGATCCTGCTGGCGGATGGCCTCCCAGCTGGCCATCAGCCCGGGCAGCGGTCCCGACGCCCGGACGACGATCACGTCCAGGTAGCCGTCGTCGGGGCGGATCTTCCGGCGAGGCTCGACGACCGGCAGCATCTTGCCGAAGTTCGCGATGAAGACCTGCGCGGCGTCCATGACGTCGATGGATCCGTCGAGGGTGATCGTGTGCTCGACGTTCCGGATCCCGCCTGCCTGGCCGAGGACGTTCGCGAGGTAGGCGAGCTTGCCCCAGCGGAGCTTCTGGTCAGCGTCCGTCTTGTCGATCACGTCGGCGTCGAAGCCGATCCCGGCCGCGACGGTGAAGTCGAGCGTCTTGTCGTCCGTCTCTACGCGGCCCACGTCGATCCGGCGGATTCGGCCGGACACCAGGGCCTTGGTCGCCTTCCTGAGATCGTGGGGGATACCAAGATTCAACGCGAGGAGGTTGCCCGTCCCGGTCGGGATGATCCCGAGCGCTGCGCGGCTGTCCGTCAGCGCCGACGCCACGCGCCCGACCGCCCCGTCCCCGCCGACGGCGACGACGACGTCGCACCCCCGCTTGACGGCGCGCTTGGCCCTCCGTTCGAGCGTCCGTTTCCGGGTCACGATCCGGCCGTCGGCCGTCCAGCCCGCCGCCCGGAGCGCCCGGCAGACCTGCAGGACGACCTGTTCGTTGTTCTTGCCCTTGCGGTGCCGTCCGATCACATACGCGGACGTCATCGGGCCGCCATCGCGCCCGGGCCTGTGGAGCGCTGGGTCTTCCCGTCCCTGGACCGCCAGCGGCGCCAGGTCGGCCTGGCCCGGAACGCCGCTCCGACCACCAGCAGCCACGCGATGCCCGCGACGATCCCGCCGACCACGTCGGTCAGGTAGTGGTAGCCGAGGTAGATCCGGCTGATGCCGACGGCGAGCACCGTGATGGCCGCCGCGGCGAGGGCGGCGAGCCCGCTCGGCGCCCGAACACCGACCAGATGATCAGCGCCACCGCCCCGTAGAAGATCATCGCGTTCAGCGTGTGTCCGCTCGGAAAGCTGAAATCGGGCGGGACCAGGGACCACGGCAGCTGGGGCCGCGGCCGCGCGAACAACGGCTTCATCGTCCATTGGAGGACGAAGCTGCCGATCATCGCGACGATGAGGAACGCGGCCGACCGGACATGACCGCTTCGCAGCAGCCAGGCGGCGAACAGGATGATCCCCGGCAGGATCACGAGGATCGTGCCCAGGTCGGTGAACGCATTCATCGCCACATCCACGCCCGGCGACGAGATCCCGTGCAGGAACGGGGTGGCCCACGCATCGAGCGCGAACTGCTCCTGGGAGCGGACGCCCTCCGCGACGAAGCCGAGGACGACCAGGCTGGCGGTCAGGCCTGCGAATCCGACGACGACGGTGGCCGTCGCGAGCCCGAGCTCGGGCGCCGAGGGAGCCTGCGTCGGCGCATCCGGTCCGGCCCCGCTTTCGTCGCCAGCGTCAGCGCCGAGCGGTCCGCCCTCTCCGCTGATCGCCGTCTCGCCCGATCCGTCGGTCACGTCGTCCTCGCTGCCAGTGGCGGACGGTCCGCCCAGCCGCCGGGGCGAGTGAACCACGCATAGAGGCTCAGCGCAGCGAGCCCGCCCAGGAGGCCGCCGATGAGGTCGGTCGGAAAGTGTTCCTGGAGGGCGACGCGGGCGATGCCGACCAGGACGACCTCCACGGCCACCAGGACGACGAGCAGCGCGGCGAGACGCCGGTGCCGTGTCGTCCGCCAGACGCGCAGCGCGATCATGCCCAGGATCGTGAAGCATTCGAGGATGTGGCCCGAGGGATAGCTGTACACGACACCAGGGATCCCGTCGCCGTTGCCCGCGGGTCGCTGCCGGGCGGTCAACTCCTTCACGCCCTCGCTGCCGGCCGTGACCGCCACCAGCACCGCGATGGCGAGGATCGCCTCCCGGTAGCGGTGCTGCCACAGCAACCAAGCGACGAAGCCCACGCCGAGGAAGATCAGCGGGAAGTTCGCCGATTGCGAGACGGCCTCCCACACGATCCTCGGGCCGCTCCATGCCTTGGCGACGTCGAGCAGCTGGCGGTCGAACGGGAAGACCGTGCCGCTCGCCAGGGCGACGGTCAGGGCCACGAATCCGGCGATGCCCAGGATGGCGAGGACGGGCCAGATGGTCGATGCCGTGCCGGCCCGGACGCCGGCGCCCGTGCCGGTGCGTCCCTCCGCCGGGATCGGTCGAGCGGTCACAGCGCAGGGACCTTGGCGACGCGCGGCTCGCGTCGTGCGTCGACGTTGTCGTTGCGCTCGCCGTTCGCGGCGGTGGCCGTCGACTCGGCGGGCTGGGGTGCCGCCGGCGGGGCTGCGGCCGTCACCATGCCCCCAATTGCCTGCCGCAGCTGGTCGCGCTCTGCCTGCAGGCGCAGCCGATACAGCACGTCCCATTCCTCGGCCGGGACGTCCAGCGCGAGCAGATTCCGATCGATCGCAGCGAGCGCCGAGGGCTCGAAGCGTGGTGCCTCGCCGCCCGGCGCATCGGCGATCATCGCCGTGAGCCGATCCTCGACCTTCTGCGCCTCGGCGCTCAGCGGTGAGGTGCGCATCCGCGCTCGCGAGTGCCGCCAGGATCGCCGCGCGGATCTCCGTCCGCATCTCCGGCGTCGTGGAGATCGCGACATCCGACGGGTAGACCCCCACCCGAACGTCGGTGCCGTCCAGCTCGACGAGCCGATCGGGTTGGAGGCGGCGGATGTTCGGCCCGGCCAGGTGGGTGAGGACCCATGCGGGCAGGCTCAGCATCGGCGAGGCGGGATTGATCTCGACGTGGATCCCCGCGTCCGAGAGCGCCCCATGGATCGTGTCGACCGTGTCGTCGTAGCCGTGTTCGGGGACGACGATCGGGATGTGCGCGTCGGACCAACCGTGTCGTGCGCTCCGCATCTTGCGCGCGAGCCCGACGCACGCGAGGAAGATGAGCAGCGCGCCGATCACCGGGGCGAGGACGTACCCGCGGGCCAGCTCCAACAGGCCGCGGACGCCGGTGGCGCGGTTGCCGTCGGCCGGGGCGAGGTAGGCGGCGGCCCCCACGCCGAGCGGCACCAGGATGACGCCGATCGTCACGACGAAGGCCAGCCAGGAGCTGGTCATGAACGACGGATGGGGTGTCGTCGAGAGGCTCCAGCGCAGGAGGCCGGGCAGCAGGAAGCCGACGACGAGGAAGACCCACAGCACCGAGCCGCCCATGATCGCCGCGAGGTAGCGCCGGTGGCTTTGGGGAACGCGGCCGAACATGAGGGTGCCGGCCCAGCCGGTGGCGGCGTCCAGGAGGTCGCCGGCGAACCTGCCGATGATCCCGAGCAGCGAGACGATGGCGGTCATGGAGTCCTCGGACTACGTCCAGCCCCCGGACGATGGCGGACACCGTAGCGATCCGTTGACGCGCAGGAGGTCAACCACATGACCTCCGGGACGTTGCAGATTTGCGCCACTCGGGCGGCCGGCTCAGCGCCGCCCGGGCTGCCGGTGAGCGAGAGCTCGGTGGCGACGGCGAGCCCCTCATCCGGCAGCCCCTGCCGCTCGCCGGGCACGGGTGCCGGGGCGGGGAGCGCGCGTTCGAACGTCACGCTGGCCGATCGCCCGTCGAAGGCCAGCAGGCCGAGCTCGTTGCCGAACAGCGGTCCGGCCGGGTGATTCCAGCCGATCGGCAGGGCCGGGACCCCGGCCGTGCGGCCCAGGTTCTTCGTCGCCCGGGCCGCCCTGGAGCTCCAGCCGAGACGGAAGACGAACCGCATCGCTCGCGGGATCGTGTTGTGCATCGGGGAACAGGTGATCTGGTAGATCCTCGTCGCGAGGTTGTCCGGGTAGGCCGCCTCGGCCACGTAGCTGTGGTGGACGTCGCCCGAGAGCACGCAGATCGTCGCCGGCGGCTCTGCGGCGGCGCGTGCCGTGCCGACTCGAGCGAACAGGCCGGTCAATCGGTCGAACGAGCCGCGAAACGCCGCCCAGTGCTCGAGATCGACGGCCCGTCTGAGTCGTTCGCCGGCCCAGGCCATGACGCGGCCATTCCGCCCGTCGCAGATGGCCTCGTCCCAGGACTCGAGGTCGTGGAGGGCCCGAGGGAGCAGCCAGGGGACCGAGGTGCCGACCACGAGGTGGTCGTAGCCGCCCTCCTCGACCTGCTGCTCGATCCAGCCGAACTCCTGCTCACCGACCATGGCGTGGCGGCCGTCGGCGAGGATCCGCCCGCAGCGCGAATTGATCACGAGGAGGCGGACCCGCCCGAGGTCGCGTCGGAACGACCACATCGCGCCCTTGGCGCCGTCGGCCTCGCGATCGGCCGCCTGCGCGAAGCGCCGAAGGACCTCCTCGCCGTCCGGGGCGCTCCGGACGGCCGCGAGCGTCTCGTTCGAGCACAGCTGGTCGGGCGACAGGTTGCCCAGGTGCTGATAGACCCAGTACGACATCAGGGCCGCCGCGATGCGCTGCGGCCACCATTGGGTCGCCTGCATATCCATTCGCCACGCGTGTGACGTGTTCCAGTCGTCGCGGACGTCGTGGTCGTCGAAGATCATCGCGCTCGGCAGGGTCGAGAGCAGCCAGCGGATCTCGGGCCGGCCCCACGTCTCGGCGTACAGCGCCGCGTACTCGTCGTAGTCCACGACCTCGTCCCGAGGGCCCGGCCGATCCGCGCGGCGGTCGCGGATGAACCGCCGCATCGCCGGCGATGGGTCGTCCGCATACACCTGGTCGCCGAGCATGAGGATGACGTCCGCCCAGTCCTCGTGCGCCTGGCTCGCCATGCGGTTGGCGTACACGCTCAGGACGTCCGGGTCGCCGCCCGCATGCTCGTCCTCCGGCTCGCGGCACGAGCCGAACAGGATGCGGACGGGGGCGACGCCGCCGAGCGTCCGGATCCGGCTCGGGGGGAAGGCCGAATCGGGCAGGGGCCAGACTCGGCTGCCATCGAGCTCGATCGCATACTCGACCGACGAGGCGGGCTCGAGGCCGCCGACGACGACGATCGCGTAGTGATGACCGGCGACCTGGAACGTCCGGTCGGTGGCGACGGCGTTGCCGGCACGGACGGTGACCATGCACGCGCTCGAGGCCTCGAGCCAGATCGTGGCGTCCCGCTCGCCGACGTGCCGCAGGAGCGGACCCAGCTGGAGCGTCGTCACAGGGGTCGCCGTCCGCTGCCCGCCCTCGGTCAGATCCACCGTCGGTACCGGGCGAAGGCGAGCACGGCGACGGCGAGAACGACGATCGTGCCGACGACGAGCCAGAAGCTCGCGGCGCTGTCCTTGGACAACGGGATCGTAACGTTCATGCCCAGCAGACCGGCGATCAGGGACCCCGGCAGGAGGAGCACGGTCGCCAGCGCGAGCACCTTCATGACCTCATTGGTTCGCTGGGCGGTCCGCGTCATGAAGATGTCGAACGAGCCGAGCAGGACGTCGCGGCTCTGCTCGACGCTGCCGAGCGCCGACTCGAAGCGGTCCGCAACCGCCTGGAACGCCGCCCGGTCATCGTCAGGTGCCACGGCCCCGAAGTCGGCGGCCCGGAATGCCGCGAACACGTCGCGCTCGTCGCTCAGGACGCGCCGCAGGCGGCCGATCCGCCGCCGCAGGTCAACGAGGTCGGCGAGGACGTCACCGCCCGTCTGCCCGCCCAGTGCCCGCCGGTCCAGGTGCTCGATCTCGTCCTCGATCTCGTCGACGGACTTGAAGTAGCCCGTGACCGCCGCGTCGAGGGCCGTGGCGACGAAGGCCGGGGCATCGATGGCGCCCACCGGCGTGTCGGCTTCGACGCGCTCGTCGAGGTCGCGGAGGAACGCGATCGGCTCGGCGTGGCTCGTCAGCACGATGTTGCTGCCGGCCACGAGGTCGAGCCAATGGGGGCCGTTGCTCGGGTCGTGCTCGGCCTCGGCGGCGATCCGGACGTGGAAGTACGTTCCGTGGAGCGTCATGCTCGCCGGCCGGCCGGCTTGTCCGAGCGCGTGCTGCGTCCCGGGCGTGAGCTCCATGCGCTTCCCCAAGCCCGCCTCGACCACGTCGTCGGGCGAACCCTCGACATCGATCCACAGGAGCTGACGGTCGTCGATGCGCCGCTCGAGTGCCGCCTCGAACTCGAGCTCCTCGTCGGTCCGGTCCGAATCGAACAGGCGGACGCGCACGCCCGGTGCCTGCGTCGCCCGACGCCTGTCCGGCTTCTCTCGCCGCCCGCGATCACGCCCTGCCGCGCCATCACGCGGCGCCGCGGCCGGGCCCCGTCGCTTCGTGGTCGTCATCGTCCCTCTGTGCATCCGTGCGGTTCGAAGCGTCGGTTCCGCCGACCCGGGCGCGACGGCCCAAGTCCCCCGAGCAGCCATCCTGGTAACGGGCGTATCGCGCCCTGACCACGGCGGGTGGCGTTGCCGTTGCATTTGCCTCGCACCCGCCGGCCTGATCTCAGGTGCCGGCCACCGCCTCGGCGACCGGCCGATAGCCGCGGAACGACTCGACGACGAACGTCTTCGGATACGGTCCGGCTCCCGACCCCGCCGTCTCGAGGTCCCGAAACTCGAAGATGTCGAGCATGCATTGCATCGGATAGGCGGGTGACTGGCCAACCACCTTGACCAGGCGGTCGTCCACGTAGAACGCCACCCGTTCCGGCGTCCACTCCGCGGCATAACCATGCGATTCGCGGGCGTCGATGGCGACCGAAACGGTCTCGAAGGCGTCCCGGATCGTGGGGTCGTGGAACGGGTGGACACCCATCCCGATGCCCGTCGCGTCCGTCCCGACGTTGCGCCCGAAGATCTCGACGATGCAGATCTCGGCCGACCGCTGCGGCTCGTCCTCGTAGCCGATCATCCACAGCGCCGCCATCGTCGTCGGGTCATCGCTGAAGCGGGCCCGCAGCTCGAACAGCCCGTAGGTCGGCGTGTACAGCCGCAGGTGCGGCTGCGCCTCGCGGACGACGAGCCCGTCCCGCCAGCGATGCTGCCCGATGTCGCTGCCCTCGGGACCCGAGAACACGCCGGTCTGGAGTGACGAGACCCGCAGCTCCCCGGTGTACTCGGGGCTCCACGCCGGCTGATCGTCGTCGATCCGGAGCACGAGGCGTCCCGCCCCGACCTCGTACCTGGCGACGGATGCGGCCGCCGTCGTCCACTGCGGCAGGTAGCGCGGAACCCACAGCCGCCCGTCGAGGGCCGGATCCACGAACCGTTCGTCGACCACGAGCTCGTAGCCCGAGCGATCGAGGAGCTGCGGGGGGTCCTGGGGCCCCAGGGACGCGGTCACCCCGACACTGTAGGCGGACCGGTCCCGGCCGAGTGGACCCTTGCGCCGACGGCCGGACGCGATTGACAGGCAAGTGAACGCTTGCCTATTATCGAGCCGTGGGCGACCTGTTCAAGGCGCTGGCGGACCCCACCCGTCGGGCCATCCTCGACGAGCTGACGGAACGCAATGGCCAGACCCTGTTCGAGCTGTGCGTCCGGCTGACCTCGAAGCACGGCCTGGGGTCCACGAGGCAGGCCGTGTCCCAGCATCTCGACGTGCTCGAGGACGCCGGGCTGATCCGAACCCGGCGGGCGGGCCGGTACAAGTTCCACGACCTCGACACCTCGCCGCTGCGCGAGATCACGACCCGCTGGCCGTCAGCGGATAGCGAAGGGAGTCAGCGATGAAGATCGTCGTCACGAGCGTTTTGGTCGATGACCAGGAGAAGGCGCTGCGCTTCTACACCGACGTGCTCGGGTTCGAGAAGAAGGAGGACATCCCGCTGGGCGACGCGCGATGGCTCACCGTCGTCTCACCACAGGACCGGGATGGGACGGAGCTGTTGCTCGAGCCGGACGGGCATCCGGCCGCCAAGCCGTTCAAGGCGGCGATGGTCGAGGACGGCATCCCGTTTACGTCATTTGGCGTCGAGGACGTCCACGCGGAGTTCGAACGGATGCGCAATCTCGGTGTGCAGTTCACGCAGGAGCCGCTCGAGCTGGGCCCGGTCACGACGGCCGTGTTCGACGACACCTGCGGCAACCTGATCCAGATCGCCCAGCGCACCTGAGCGGCTCCAGACTGCCGACGATCGTCTTGAGCAGTCGCCGGCGATGACCGGCGCGTGCTCCAGCTCACTGCCCGACAGGCAGGCGGTATAGCCGGTGAGGTCGGCGATGACCAGGTCAGGCCGCCGGCGAGGCTAGCGACCGGGCGCGGAGCCAACCCGATAATCCTGGAGCGGGAAGGGTGGGACGGTGCGTCCAGCGATGACCTTCGTGAGCCCTGGCAGGGCAGCGAGCCGGGTGATCAGGTTGCGAGCCACGACGCCCAGGCGGCTTGATGGGACGAAGAAGGAGCGGAAGACGAGCGCACCCTTCTGCTCACCGGCGACGAACGCGCTGAGCTTCTCCTCGTACCTTCGAAACGCAAGTGCCACATCGCCGCCCGAAGCGTGGAGTTCCCCGGCGAGCACGTAGGCCTCGATCCCGACGCCGTTGATGCCGATCTTCACGTCGATTCTCCTTCTATCAGATTGCGGGTCGATCCTGGATCGATCGGGTGGTGGTCCGGTGAGGCAACGGCCATCACGCTGCGGCCGCCGCCGCGCCGTGGATGCGGGCGTACGCGTCGAGCCGCGCGAGCTCGTCGGCGTACAGCGGGCCGAGCATCCGCCCGACCAACAGCCGCAGGAGGACCCCGCTCAGCCCCGGCTCGTCGAACACCGTGTCGAACCGGACGACGCATCCACCGCCGGACGGCGTCACGGTGAACGTGGTGACCACGCCGTCGCCGGTCTCGACCAGCCGCCGGCCCGGTTCCGGCTCGGTGATCGTGGCGGACATCCGGCGCTTCCGGCCGCCACCCAAGTCGACCGTCCAGCTCGCCTCGGTGCCGGCGCCCACGCCGCCCCGGTGGACCTCGAAGGCGGAGAACGCCGGTGGAAGGAACCCGTCCGGTCGATGGTGCTCGCGATAGTCGGCGAGGCAGTGGTAGGCGACCTGCGCCGGGACGTCCATGCGGCGCTCCGCCGCGAACCTGCTCTTCATGGCTCCAATACCACCTGTTCTGGGACGCTGATGTACCACTTGGTACAGAACGTACCAGATGGTACACTCACGCCAAATGAAGCGTCAAGACCTCCTGACCGCCGTCATCGACAACCTCGCCCGCGAGGGCCTGGGCGACCGCTCGCTGCGCGACATCGCCGCCGCCGTGGGCACCAGCCACCGGATGCTGATCCACCACTTCGGCTCGCGGGGTGGGTTGATGACCGCCGTCGTCGAAGCCATCGAGGAGGACCAGAAGCGATTCCTGGAGTCAATCGACGGGGAGCTGGGCGACGTTCTCAGCGTGATGTGGCAGCGGGTGAGCGATCCGGCCCTGTGGCCCGCCGAGCGCCTGTTCTTTGAGTGCTACGCCCGGGCGCTGCACGGCGAGGAGCCATTCGCCCGGATGCTGCCGGCCGCCATCGACGACTGGCTGGAGCGGACCGGTGCCAGGGGCAGGACGCCGGACGTGCCGCCTGAGCTGGCGCGCGCCGGGGCGCGCCTCGGTCTCGCGGTGTTCCGGGGCCTCCTGCTGGACCTCGTCGGGACGGGCGATCAGGCAGGTGTGGACGCCGCGTTCGAGGCGTATGCCGCGCTCATCTCTCAAGCCACCGAGACGTCGACGCCCGTCCATGCTGCTGCGCGCCGACCGCGCAACGGACGCGTCCTTGCGTCCGAGGGGACGACCTGATGCCGCTCTACATGGACCGTCACGACCTGCCCGGCATCACGGCAGAGGAGGTCGCACGGGCGCACCTCACGGACATCGCGCTCGAGTCGAAACACGGCGTCAAGTTCCTGGCCTATTGGTTCGATGCGGCGCATGGTGAGGTGTTCTGTCTCGCAACGGCTTCGCGGCCGGAGGACCTGCAGGCGGTCCATCGGGAGGGGCACGGTTTCGTCCCCAACGAGATCATCGCCGTCTCCGAGGGCGACGTATTCCGGTTCCTCGGGAAGGTCAGCGATCCGGTCGATCACACGCAGGTCAAGGGAGCCTTCCGGACGATCCTCTTCACGGACCTCACGGGATCGACCTCGCTGCTGCAGGAGGTCGGCGAGGAGGCCTACATGAGCCTGCTCGCCGAACACGACCTGATCCTCCGGCGATCGCTGGTGACGTGGCACGGACGCGAGGTCAAGCACACCGGCGACGGGATCATGGCCTCGTTCGAGGATCTAGCGAATGCGCTCCGATGTGCGCTGGCCATCCAGGACGACTTCGGGGCCAGGATGGCCGGCGGAGCAACGCGTGAGCTTCGAGTGCGGATCGGGATCGCTGCCGGGAGACCGGTCGACCACAACGACGACCTGTTCGGTTCGACCGTCAACCTCGCAAGCCGGATCTGCGACGCCGCAGACTCCGGCGGTGTCCTGACCTCGGATCTCGTTCACGAGATAGGGGCCGACGCGGGATTCGGCTTCGATCAGGGTCGCGACCTCGAGTTGAAGGGGTTCGGCGTCGTGACGGTGTTCAAGCTCCTGTCGCCCGCTGCGGAGATGGTCGAGACCCCGATTCGAACCGAGCGCTGATCCGGCCCACCGGTCAAAGGCTGCCGCAGACGACGCTCGGATCGACGCCAGAAGGCTTCGTCGACCTCGCGATCGTCGCCCCTTGTTGCGCTCCGTCGAACGTCACTCACGGAGCTCCGATGCGATCTCGATGCTCGTGTCAACAGGAACGCATACTGCGGCCACGTGCTGCGCCTCGAGCAGTAGTTGTCCAACGCTTCCTATTGAACGCCGCAGGTGAACCTCCGTTACTGACACCTCTTGACATGCTGGACACGATCTCGCACCGTGGCCCGCTGTTCCGCTTGTGAACGTCTCGCCCGGTCAGCCAGGGAGCCCGATGCTCAAGACACGCCTGCTCCATCCAGAGATCCTCAAGGCGTTGGGCGAGGCGGGCCACGGCGCCCGGGTCCTGATCGCGGACGGCAACTACCCGCTGGCCACCCAGTCGAACCCTGCCGGTCGCCGCGTCTACCTCAACCTCGAGCCCGGCAGGCTCGGCGTCATCGAGGTGCTGGACGTGCTCGCCGAGGCGATCCCGATCGAGGCGGCCCACGTGATGGGCCCCGACGACGGCTCCGAGCCACCGATCTTCGACGACTTCCGGCGGATGCTGCCTGCGTTCGAGTTGCAGCGCCTTGGGCGCTTCCAGTTCTATGCCGCTGCCCGGGAGCCGGACACGACGCTCGCGATTGCTACCGGGGAGCAACGGCTGTACGCCAACATCCTGCTGACGATCGGCGTCGTGCCGCCCGGCTGACGTCCGTCGCCAGAGGGGCGCGGAGGCGCGGCCCACCCGATCGTCGAGGTGAGCCGCGCCGGTCGACCGGCGTCAGCCGATCGGTTCGGGATTGCCCAGGACCGGGCAACGGAAGTCCGCGGCCGGATCGCGGACCAGGGTCAGCTGACCGCTGTTCGCGAGCGACTCCAGCTGCGCCCAGCTGGTCACCAGGGTCGACGGATCGCCGCTCGTCCAGGTCGCCTGGTAGACGGCCCAGCGGCCGCCGTGATGCCCGGTCGGGGATCCGGGCGCGAACTCGGCGACGCCGAACTGGTCATCGTTGGAGGAGTTGGTGAACTTGGCGAACGGGTCGGTGCCGGTGCCGTCGGGCACGTTCGCCGCGTTGCCGAACACGCGATAGATCATGTCGTTGGCGTAGACGGCCCCGAACGCCTTTGCCGTCGTGGGCCCCGCCACGGTCATGAGCGCGAGCATGCCGACCGCGGCAGCCACAAGGAGTCGCTTCATCCGAACCTCCACCATCTGGTGTCGTGCCGGCGGAATGCCGGCGTGCACTGCACGGTGGCAAGCGACGGTGACGCCCCGACGACGCCGGGATGACGCGTCGATGACGCTGCGATGCGTGTTTGGCTACCGGTGGGGCGCGTGCGGCCGCAACCGGGCGAGCCCATCGAGGATCAGGTCCAGGCCGGTCTCGAACTCGTCACCGTAGTCGTAACCGGGCCGCATGACGTGCTCGGTGAGGATCTCCATGAGGTTCGGGTACTCGCCCTCTGGAAACGGGGCGAGCATGCCCTGGGCCACGTCGCCGATCTCCTCCTGCGACTGGAACGGGAGGTTCATCTTCGTCAGCGCGAAGCCGTAGACGTAGCTGTCGAGGACCGAGTAGGCGTGGGCGGCCTGCGCGATGTCGAAGCCGCCCGCCCGCAGGCTGCCGAGGACGGCGTCGTGATGGCGCAGGTTCGCTGGGCCGGGATTGGCCCGCGATTCCATGCGGCCGATCGCCCAACGGTGACGCGTCAGCGCGTCGCGGACGGAGATCGCGCGCTCGCGCATGGCGCGCCCCCAGTTCCCGTCGGCCAGCGGCAGGGGGATCTCGGCGAACACGGCATCGATCATGGCGTCGACGAGGTCGTCCTTGTTGGCGACGTGGCGGTACAGCGCCATCGGCGCGACCCCGAGCATCTCCGCGAGCTTGCGCATCGTGAGCTCGTCCAGTCCACCCGCATCGGCCTGGGCCATCGCCGCCACGAGGACGCGTTCGCGACTCAGCCGATTTCGACGCTCTGCCGGCGATGTCGCGCCGATCGCCACCACTCACGACTCCCGCTGCGAATCTTTGGGCCTTGACAGCGTACAACGTACACACTAGCGTACAACGTACACACAGAGCGTACAGCGTACGCAGCCAAGATGCAGGGCGAAGCGGAGATCCAACCCGATGAAGGCGATGTTCCAGGACACCTACGGTTCGGCGACGGTGCTCGAGACGCGCGAGGTCGACACCCCGACGATCGGCGACGGCCAGGTCCTGCTCCGCGTGCGAGCGGCGGGCGTCAACATCGCCGACTGGGCCGTGATGAGCGGCCTGCCGTACATCGCTCGCCCCGTCTACGGCCTGCGCCGGCCGAAGGTCGCCATTCGCGGGACGGACGTGGCTGGCGTGGTCGAGGCCGTCGGGGCCCGCGTCACGCGGTTCAAGCCCGGTGACGAGGTGTTCGGCTGGTGCGCCGGCTCGTTCGCCGAGTACGCGGCCGCGTCGGAGGATGGCCTCGCGCTCAAGCCCGCCGACCTCACGTTCGAGCAGGCCGCCGCCGTGCCGATGGCCGGTTTGGTCGCCCTCCTCGCCCTCCGCGATCGCGGCAAGGTCCGGCCCGGGCAGACCGTGCTCATCAACGGCGCCGCGGGCGGCATCGGCACCTTCGCGGTCCAGATCGCGAAGTCGATGGGAGCGCACGTGACCGGGGTGTGCAGCACCGACAACGTGGACATGGTGCGATCGATCGGCGCGGACGACGTCATCGACTACACCAAGACCGACTTCACCACGAGCGGCCGGCAGTACGACTTCATTCTCGACAACGTCGCCAACCACTCCCTGACCGAGCTGCGCGGTGCCCTCACGCCGACGGGGATGCTGGTGCCCAACGGTGGCGGCTTCCAGCACCGCTGGATGGCCAGCGGCGGGCGGCTGGTCAGGGCGGCCGTGCTGTTCCGCATCGGAGACCAGAAGCTCGGCAACTTCCTCCTGAAGCAGACTCTGGCCGACCTCGTCCAGCTCAAGGAGATGCTCGAGGCCGGCGCGGTCACCCCGGTCATGGACCGCGCCTTCTCGTTCGACGAGACGCGCAAGGCCCTCGACCATGTCGCCACAGGGCATGCACGCGGCAAGGTCGCGATCACGGTTTCGCGAGCCGCGCCTGCGGTCGTTGCCCCGGCGCCGGCGATCAGGCAGGCCGCCGTGGCCCTGCCTGCCGTCGCCTGATCGGCGAGGAGCGGACGATGGCGAAGCAGCCTGCGACGGCGGCCGACCTGCCCGACATGACGGGGCGGACGGTCGTTGTGACGGGGGCGTCGAGCGGGATCGGCGCCGCCACCGCCCGTGCGCTGGCGGGTGCTGGCGCGAAGGTCGTGCTCGCCGTGCGCGACGTGGCCAAGGGCGCAGGTGTCGCCGCGACCATCCCGGGCGACACGGAGGTCCGCGAGCTCGATCTTGCGAACCTCGCCTCCGTTCGCGCGTTTGCGCAGGGTTGGACCGGCGGCCTGGCCATCCTGGTCAACAACGCCGGGATCATGATGGTCCCCGAGGGTCGCACAGCCGACGGTTTCGAGCGGCAGATCGGCACCAATCACCTCGGCCCGTTCGTGCTCACCAACCTGCTGCTGCCCTTCGTGACGGATCGGGTCGTGACCGTGTCATCGAACGCCCACGAGCGGGCCCGGCTCGACCTCGGCGACCTGAACTGGGAGACGCGCCCGTATCGCGCGAGCCAGGCCTACAGCGACAGCAAGCTCGCCAACCTGCTGTTCATCCTCGAGCTCCAGCGTCGCCTCGACGCCGCCGGCTCTCGGGTGCGGGCGGTCGCGGTTCACCCGGGCATGGTCCGGACCAACCTGTTCGCGCATGCCTCGGGACTCGCCGCCGCGGCGATCGATGTCGCTGGCCGGCTCGTGATGCTGGACCCCGATCACGGCGCACGCCCCACGCTGTTCGCGGCCACGCAGGACGTCCCAGGCGGTTCGTTCGTCCAGCCCGACGGCCTGGCCCACCTGCGCGGAGACCCGACGATCTCGAGGGCGTCGAGCGCGGCCTACGACGTGGACACGGCCCGCAAGCTTTGGGATCTATCCGCCCGCCTGACCGAGCCGCCCGGGACGAATTCGCCCCTGAATCGGCGCCGCGCTCGGGTGCGCCTAGACGCGCAGTCGCTCGCCTTGCGGGTCGTAGAACGGCTCCACGCTGACGCGGCACGCAACCGGTTCGCCGCGGACCTCGACGTGACAGTCGCCATCCAGCGAGCCGCGAACCCAGGCCAGCCCGACCGACCCGCCAAGCGTCGGCGAGATCGAGGCGCTGGTGACGTACCCGACTCGCTCGCCGTCGCGGAGCATGGATTCGCCGTGCCACAGCACCGTGGATGGGGCGTGGACCGAGACCAGCCGCCGCTCCCGCTCCGGGACGCCGCGCAGCCGCTCGAGCGCGGGCCGGCCGACGTGGTCCGCCGCCTTGCGGCGCGACACGGTGAAGCCGAGCCCGGCACCGAACGGGTCGTCGAGCGGCCCCATGTCGTGGCCCCAGGCCCGGAAGCCGCGTTCCAGCCGAGCCGCCTCGAACGCGAACGAGCCCGCCTGGCGGAGACCCAGGTCGCGACCCGCGGCCACGAGGTGGTCGTAGAGGTCGGCGATCAGCTCGGTCGGCACGAGCAGCTCCCAGCCGAGTTCGCCCGTGTACGACACGCGGAACGCCCAGCCGCTGGCCCGGCCGATGTCGATGGGCCGGGCGTGCAGGAACGGCCAGGCGTCCGTGCCGAGGTCCTCGTCCGTCAGCCGAGCGAGCAGCTCGCGTGATCGGGGTCCCGCCACGTGGAGCGTTGCGAATCCGGACGTGACGTCGGTGACGACGGCCTCCGCCGGGAGGCCGTTCCGGAGCAGGCCCATCGTCCGTCGCTGGCTAAGCGTGGGTGCGAGGACCAGGAACGTCGATTCGTCGAGACGTGTGATGGTCGGGTCCATCTCGATCCCGCCGCGCTCGTTGGCGAGGACGGTGTAGACGATTCGCCCGGCCTCGACGTCGATGTCCGAGGTCACCAGGCGCTGGAGGCCGGCCACGGCCCCGGGGCCCTGGACCAGGAACTTGGCGTACGTCGTGAGGTCGTACAGCGAGACGCCGTCGCGGGTGGCGCGGACCTCCTCGCCCACCGCCGGGAACCACGACGGGGCCCGATAGTCGTAGCGGATCGCCGGGTCGACGCTGCCGGGCTCGAACCACAGCGGCCGCTCCCAGCCGCCGGCCTGGCCGAACGCCGCGCCCGCCGCGCGGTGGGCAGCGTGCAGCGGCAACCGGCGGAGGCCGCGAGCGGTGGCCGGCTGCTTGCCGGGCCAGTGCATGTCGTACAGGCCGCCGAGCGACTCGACCGTGCGCTCGCGGAGCCAGCGGCGCTGCGACGCCCAGGCGCCCGTCCGGGCGACGTCGACCTCCGCCAGGTCCATGGTCGGGTGTCCGGCGATGATCCATTCGGCGGCGGCCCGCCCCACGCCGGGCCCGAAGATGATCCCCTGCGAGTTCAGGCCCGCGGCGACGAACAGGCCTGGCACCTCGGGCAGCGGACCCAGCTGGAAGTTCGAGTCCGGCGTGAACGATTCGGGCGCCCGCAGGTAATGGGCGAACCCGATCGACGCGAGGTCCGGGATGCGACGTCGGGCCTGCGCGAGCGCGGGGCCGAAGTGGTCCCAGTCTGGGCCAAGCTCCACGAAGCCGGTCGTCGGGACGTTGCCAGGCGCGAGCGGTCGCCCATCCGGTTCGAACGCGCCGATCACGAGCCGGCCCCGGTAATGGCGCACGTAGAAGAAGCCGTCGAGGTCGCGGACGAACGGTTGCGTCTCGACGGCGAGATCGGTTTCGTCGGTCATGACCCAGACATGCTCGGCGGGCAGGAGCGCGACCGAGGCGCCGGCGAGTCGCGCGAGCTCGGACGTCCACAGGCCCGCGGCCAGCACGACCGTCTCCGCCCCGATCTCGCCCCGCGACGTGACCACGCCGGTCACCGCGCCACGCTCGCCGCGCAGGTAGCCCGTCACCGCCGTGTCCGGGACGTACCGGACGCCACGGTCCACGGCGCCCTTCGCGAACGCCAGCGCGGCCGAACCCGGGTTGACCGTCGCATCGCCCGGGAAGAGGGTGCCGCCGACGAGATCGTCGACCGCCATGCCCGCCCAAAGCTCGAGGATCCGCCGCGGCCCAACCACCTCGACCTCGACGCCATGGTCTCGCGCGAGCGACACGCCGTAGCCGAGCTCGTCCATGCGACCGGGGGTCCGCGCCAGGCTGAGCGACCCGTTTCGGCGCAATCCGGTATCGACGCCGGTCTCCACGCCGATCCGTTCGTAGGCCGCGGTGTTGCCGACGGTCAGGGCGGTGAGCGCCTGCGTCCCGCGGACCTGCGACACGAGCCCGGCGGCGTGCCAGGTCGTGCCGTTGGTGAGGCGACCACGCTCGAGCAGGACGACGTCGCGTTCGCCCGCCGCCGCGAGGTGGTACGCGATCGACGCCCCGATGATCCCGCCGCCGACGATCACGACCCGGGCGTGGCTGGGCGGGGCGGCCGCGGACAGGACGGCGGCGACGTCGAGGTCGCGGTTCGCGAGGGACTCGGGAGTGGTCATCGGAGCAGGATAGGGAGATCGCGCGTGCGGGCGCGGCGTTCGTCGACTTCCGCTATCGTCGCCAGCCTCGGAGCGGTTCGATGTCGGACCGACCCGCACAGCGACCTTGGGGAGAGTCACATGCGGCGGTTCGTATTCCTGCTTGCGTTCGGCGCGATCGCCGTCATCGGCACCGCGTGCTCGGCCACCGGCGGCTCCGCCAGCCCGAGCGCGGCCGGCGGCACGGGCGGCACCATCGAGGGGGTCACCTGGCGGCTGTCGTCCTTCCTGTCGGGAACGACGTCGACAACGGTGCCGTCCGGCGTCGCGGTCGATGCCCGCTTCGAGGGCGGCAAGGTCGCCGGCTCCGGCGGCTGCAACCGGTATACGGGTCCGGCCACGGTCACGGGATCGACGATCAAGATCGGCCCCCTCGCGAGCACGCAGATGGCCTGCGTCGGACCGGCGAGCGACGTCGAGACCGCGTACCTCGCGGATCTGGCCAAGGCCGCCTCGTTCACCGCGACGGCCGATGCCCTGACGCTTTACGACGCGTCGGGCGCCCAGATCCTCGTCTTCGCCGCCGGTCCGGACAACGCGCTCGAGGGCGAGTGGACGGTCACCGGCTACAACAACGGCCGCGGCGCCCTCACGTCGCCGGTCTCGGGCACGACGCTGACGGCCACGTTCCTCGCGGACACGGTGGCGGGCTCCGCCGGCTGCAACGACTACAACGGGTCGTACAAGCTCGACGGCGACAAGGTCACGATCGGCCCCCTCGCGACGACCCGCAAGGCGTGCGACCAGGCGATCATGGACCAGGAGACCGAGTTCCTGACCGCGCTGCAGACGCCCTCGACCGTGGAGCAGTCCGGGGCCACCGTCACCCTTCGCGACGCGGCCGGCGCCATGCAGGTCACGCTCGCCCCCAAGTGATCGTCGGGAGGCGTGACCGCGTCACGCCTCCATCCGCAGCTCCTCGAGGTCGAGCTCCCGTTCCAGCGTCCGCAGCGTCGCGTCGTTGATCTCGCCGGCGTCGCGCAGCTCGATGATCGCGGCGCGCTGCGCGTTGATCACGCCGAGCTGGATCTCCTGGTGCTCGATGTGCTCCTGGTCCCGCACGCCGGTCTCGTCCGGGTCGTCGGTGGCCAGGTGCTGCTGGCGGTCCTCGAGCCCCGAATCGAGGCGATCGAGGAGCGGCTGATGGTCTGGCCACCTGGGGCGTGCGAGCCGGATGGCGCCGCGCCCCATCTGGTACATCGTCGAGCGCGCGAGGAGGACCTCGTCGGTCTCGCCGTCGACGCCGTCCCAGCGGACCCAGCGGACCACGAGCGGCAGGGTCAGGCCCTGGCCGACGAGGGTGGCCAGGATCACGGCGAACGTCAGCAGCAGGATCAGGTTCCGCTCGGGGAAGTCGAGCGGGAGCGCGAGCGCGGCCGCCAGCGACACGGCGCCCCGCAGCCCGGACCAGCCGACCAGGAACGTCAGCCGCCAAGCAAGCGCCGGGTCGCGCGCGGCGATCCGGCGGCGCGGTGATCGGGGCAGCAGGCTGGACAGGAACACCCAGGCGAAGCGGGTGCCGATCGCGACCGCGCAGATCAGCAACGCGAGGCCGAGGAACTCGACCGGCGCGATGGCCCCGGGACCGCGGAGGATGTCGGGCAGCGCGAAGCCCACCAGCACGAACACGAGGCCGTTGAGCACGAACCCGACCATCTTCCAGCTGGTCAGCCACAGCAGCCGGCTGCTGGGCGACAGCATCGTGCCCAGCCGCCGGCCGATCACGAGCCCCGCCGTGACCACGGCCAGCACGCCCGACACGCCGAGCTGCTCGGCCGGAAGGTAGGCGGCGAACGGGATCAGCAGCGAGACGACGACCTCGACTGGTGGATCGTCCAGCCAGCGGACGATCTCCGCCATGACCCGGCCGACCACGTAGCCGAGGGCGATCCCGCCGATCCCGGCGATCAGGAAGTTGCCGACCGCGGCGGCCGCGACGAAGCTGCCGGTCAGGACGGCGAGCACGGCGGCGCGATACAGGATCAGCGCCGAGGCGTCGTTGAACAGCGCCTCGCCCTCGATCAGCGACAGCACGACGCGCGGCACGCCGAGGCGCCGGAAGACGGTCGTCGCGGCGAGGGCGTCGGTCGGGGCGACGATCGCGCCCAGGGCGAAGGCGGCCGCCCAGCCCATCCCGGGCACGAGGGCCTGGGCGACCGCGGCCACGATCACGGTCGTGAAGATGACCAGCCCGATCGACAGCCTCGCGATCGGCGCGAGGTTCGTCCGCAGGTCGCGCAACGGCGTCTCGAACGCGGCGCCGAACAGCAGCGGGGGCAGGAACACGAGCAGCACGAGGTCCGGCTCGAGCGTGATGTGCGGGATCCCCGGGATGAACCCCAGGGCCAGGCCGCCCAGCACGAACAGCGCGGGATAGGGGAGGCCGAGGCGGCGCGCGATCTCGAACAGGACCGCGATGACGATCAGCTCCAGCAGGAGCGCGGTCAGGACGTCCACGGAACGATGATGCCGGGTTCCCCGATTGCGCGGTCTCTGAGATCAGCGCTATGGGTCGAGCAACCCACAGCCATCACGCGAATTCGAAGATCGAACGCGCCGTGTCTTCGACGACTCAGTAGAGTCGGACGGCGTCCCCAATGGGCGCCGCAGAGGACGGTCTGTTGGATCGCGATCTCGTCGAGCAGGCACAGCGGGGGGACCGGGAGGCGTTTGCCATCCTGGCCCGGACGCATGGTGACCGGCTCATGGCGATCGCCCAGCGGATCCTCCGCGACGTCGGACGGGCCGAGGATGCGGTGCAGCAAACGCTGGTGATCGCCTGGCGAGAGCTGCCCCGTCTCCGCGATCCGGACCGCTTCGACGCCTGGCTCCAGCGCCTGCTCGTCAACACGAGCTACGCGGAGGCTCGCCGCTCGCGCGAGTGGGTCGCGAACGTCCGCGTCCTGCCGATCGAAGGACCGGCGGGCCCCGACGACATGTTGTCCCTTGACGATCGCGACCGCATCGAACGTGGCTTTCGACGGCTTCCGCCCGATCAACGCGCGATCCTTGTGCTCACCCATTACCTGGGCCTGACCCCGACGGAGATTGCCGGCCGGCTCGGCATCGCCGAGGGGACCGCCCGATCCCGACTCCACTACGCCCACCGGGCGATGCGCGCGGCACTCGAGGCCGATGAGCGTCCCGTCGCGGTGGCCGAAGGGCGACCCTCATGACCGACCAGCGAAAGCTCAACGCCATCCTCGACGCCTTCTTTGTCGACGGCACGGACGAGCTCGCCGATCGCGTGATCGACGACGCCCTCGATGAGATTGACCGCACCCAACAGCGGCACGCACTGCGCCTGCCGCGGAGGTTCTCAGCCATGACCATCTCACCCCGCCTTGTCGCGGCCGCCGTCCTGGGCGTGCTCGCGCTCGGCGGCGCGTTCTACCTCAGCCGACCCGACCAGGCCGTCGTCAGCTCGCCAAGTCAGTCGGCGACCTCAAACCCCACGCTCACCCCGAGCCCGACGACATCCCTGCCCGCCGTCGTCGCTCCCAACCCGAGTCGGCAGGCTTCGACACCCTCGCCAAGTACGGAGGCCTGTGCCACCGACCGACTGGAGCTCCTCACCGGCGACGCTCTCCCGGCGAGCAACGGCGGCCGCCTCGATGGCCTCGCCCGGGTTCGCGGCGTCTATGTCACGGGCCGCGAGCCCCAACTGTGGGCGGTCGCCCCGGGACAGGATGCCGCAACCCTGATCGCGGCGATCTCGCCACAGCCCTTGCTCTTCGACGTCCTCGACATCTCACCGGACGGATCGAACGCGCTGATCAAGGTCGGCGAAGTCGGCATCGACGGGTACGACTTCTACTGCGCGGACCTCTACATCGTCCGGACGGACGGTTCGGGGGCGACTCGGCTCACCGCGTCCAGGGCGGGTCAGTTCGTCGAGGGCGGCAGCTTCTCGCCGGACGGTCGGCGCGTCGCGTATGCGTCGCCGGGTCCCGGAACGATGACCGTGCTCGACCTCGCAAGCGGCGCGACCGTTTCCCAAGCCTGCACCTCCGGCTATTCCACGGGGCAGCTTGCCTGGTCGGCGAGCGGCGACAGGATCGCCGCCAATTGCAGCGGCAACGTCACGGTCTTCGACCCCCGCGGAACTGCCGCGCCGGCCAGGTTCCCGACCGTCGGGGATCCAATGGCGTTCACGTGGACAGATGATCGCCATGTCCTCGTCGCGACCGAGGACGGCAAGACCTACTCCTTCGATGTCGACTCGCATGACTCGATTGTCGTCGGCCACTTCGACGACCCCGCGATCGAGATCGCTGTCCCGTCTGGCGTCTTCTCGCCGGACGGTCGCTGGTTCGCGTATCACGGCGGGGAGCGGGGCGACGTGCCCGGCGCCGACTTCACGGAGGTTGCCTACGTCGTCCCCGCTTCGGGCGGGACACCGATCCGCGTGCCGGACGAGGCCCAGCTATCCACCGCCTGGTCCGACGACAGCCAGCGGCTCATATACGTCGATCAGAGACAGAACGGGCTGCGGCTCCGCGGGATGGACGTCGAGGCCCTCCAGCCATCGACGATCGGGACGATCCGCGCGGACTTCTCGGCGTACTTCCACTCCTATCGACAGGGCGTCTGGCGGATCCCGTGATGAAGAGGGACAGAGGACGACTCGCTAAGTCGCCTTCGGAGCGTCGCAGTGTTCAACCGACGGTACGGACGAGCACAGCTGGGGATCGAGCGGCAGGCATGGCCGTCGTCGGCGGTCGGGTCAGACCCGACCTATTCGTCGGCGAGCGTCCGGCTCCACCCCTCGTTCGAGAACGTCGGGATGAACCGGTAGCCCTTGCCCGGGACGGTCGCGATGAAGCGCGGCCGGCGGTCATCGTTCTGGAGCTTGATCCGCAGGCTCCGGACGTGGCGATCGACGATGTTGCTCTCGGCGAGGAAGTCGGGCCCGACACGCCGTCGAGGATCTCCTCGCGCGTCACGCCCTTGCCGGCGCGGCTCGCAAGCACGTACAGCAGGCTTTGCTCGATGCTCGTCAGGTGGACGATCGAGGTGCCCGTCCGACCATCGCGGTGGAGGTTGTCGACCTCGATCTCGCCCAGGTTGATCGTCGACACCAGCGGCCGACCGCCTGCCGACGATCGCCGGGTGATCACGATCGAGCGTGCCAGGAGTTCCTCGGGAGAGAACGGGCTCGTGACGATGTCGTCGCCCCGAGGTCGAACGCCCGCAGCTTCGTCGCCAGGTCGCCTCTGCGCGTCAGGCCCAGGATCGGCGTGACGCTCGGCCGCAGCGTGTCGGAACTGCCGAGCCGTTGCACTACCGGGGTGGCGCCTTCATGGTCCATGTCGGCGACCGCGATGCTGGGTGCCCACGAGGCCAGGATCTGGGTTGCCTCGGCGAGGTCCCGCGCGGCCCGCACCACGAACAGTCCTGGTTGAGGGTGAGCTCGATCAGGTCGACGATCAGCGTTCGATCGTTGAGGACGAACGCGCGCCGAGGATCCGATCAGGAGCCGCTGCACGCCGCGACTCCAATTGCAGGATCCCGCCGCACATGGATGGTCGGATGTGGGGTCCGGGGGTTTCGGGGTCCCAGACGATCTGACCATGAGGGCGCGACGGGATCCTGCCCCCGCCCAGGCTGGGTCGCGTGTGCGGGCGCCTTGACCCCCTTGCGGTGACGGTGTAGCGTCCCCAATTGGCGAGCAGTCGCTGAAGGTCACCGAGCGTGTCGGCCCACCACGCGGGCGCACGATCGCCGCCATCGATCCGACGAGGTTCTGATAGCGGTACGCGGTGGCTGGGGAGGCACGGGGATGAACCGGACAGCGTCTCGACGGGCTTCGCCGCCCGATTCCGAACATCGTCCGAAGCCGCACCTGCGCTGAAGACGGGCGGGGGCTCACGGAGTGTCGGCCGATGGCCGCTGGGGCAACGCCATCCGTGATGAAGGTCGCCCGTACCCTCGCGCGAATCACATCCCGAAGCTCGTCACCGCTCCAACGGGGCCGCGCTTCCGGCTCGGCCTGATGCGCGGCTTCGCGCTGACCTGCGACCGGTTGCCGATCCGGATGCCGCTGAGCGCGCAGCGCGTCATCGCCTTCGTCGCACTTCGCAATCGCCCGACGCTGCGGCTGTACGTCGCGGAGCAGCTCTGGCTCGATGCCAGCCAGAACCGCGCGATGGCCAACCTCCGGTCCGCGATCTGGCGCCTGCGCCAGCCCGGCACCTCGGTCATCGAGGCCGTCGGCGACAACCTGATGCTGTCGCCGGATGTCGCCGTCGACGTCCAGGAGTTCGTGTCTTCATCGCACCGGCTGCTCAACGGCGATCCAGCCGCGAATGCATCGCACGTCGAGAGGGTCCTCGACGCCGGCGACCTCCTCCCGGACTGGGACGACGAGTGGGTCGTCGTGGAGCGCGAGACATTGCGCCAGCTTCGCCTGCACGCGCTCGAGCGCGCGTGCATTGAGTTGACGGCCTCGGGCGAGTACGGCCGGGCGATCGAAGCCGGGCTCGCAGCGATCGCCGACGATCCGCTCCACGAGAGCGGACATGTCGCGCTGATCAACTGCCACTTGCGAGAGGGCAATCGGGCCGAGGCGCTCCGCCAGTTCGACGCCTACGCGCGCCTGATGCGCGACGAGCTTCGGCTCGCTCCGTCGGCGAGCGTCGAAGCGCTGGTCGCAGGGCTCCGGCGCTAGCGCGCACGGAGGCGGATCCCGCCGTCAGCGCCTGGTCGAGGACCACGCGACTCCCGCGAATCCCGTGACGCTTCGGTGATGGGTGGCCGACGTATCTGAAACGGAGACGTGCCTAGGCTCTCGTCCCCGACACCCATCCAGACTCCGAGGGCTCGGCTCGCCTCGTCGGCACAATGAGAGAGGGTCGTCCATGCGTCCTGAATTCGATACCCCGCACCCGGGCACCTGGTGCTCGATCATTCCCCCACACATCCTCAGTGCCATCGCCCAGAACAGTTCCGACCCCAAGTTGCGCGAACGCGCCCTGCACTCCCTGTTGACGGGCGAGTCCCTGCGGACCGCCCGCATCGGCCTCGCCGAGTCGAGGACACCCACCAGCCGAGGAGCATGGCAGCGCAGCCGGCACATCCATCGGCTTGCACTCGCTGCCGCGGGCGCCCTTGCGGGCGAGCCGGAACGCAGCATCTTCGACGCGCAGCACGCCGCATCCGTCGGAGGCCCGCTGGTCCGTGCGGAGGGCGATCCGCCCACCGGCGACGTCGAGGTGAACGAGGCCTACGACGGGCTCGGGGCTACGTTCGGCCTGTACAGCGACGTGTTCGCGCGTGACTCGCTTGACGGACAGGGGCTGGCGCTCGAGGGTGTGGTCCATTTCGACCGTAACTACGACAACGCGATGTGGGACGGCCGCCGGATGATCTTCGGCGACGGCGATGGGGTGATCTTCAACCGGTTCACGATCTCCGTCGACGTCATCGGGCACGAGCTGACGCACGGTGTGACGCAATACGAGTCGAATCTCGTGTACTGGGCCCAGCCTGGCGCCCTCAACGAGTCGCTATCCGACGTGTTCGGATCACTGGTCAAGCAGTATCAGTTGAACCAGACTGCCGACGACGCAGACTGGATCATCGGCGAGGGTCTGTTCGTCGCGGGGATCAACGGCCAAGGGATCCGCTCGATGAAGCAGCCTGGATCCGCCTACGACGACCCGCAGCTCGGCGGCAAGGATCCGCAGCCGGGCAACATGTCCGACTACGTCCAGACCTTCGAGGACAGCGGTGGCGTCCACATCAACTCCGGCATCCCGAACCGCGCGTTCTACGAGACGGCCGTGCGGATCGGCGGTTACGCGTGGGAGCAGGCCGGCCAGATCTGGTACGCGACCATGACCAATCCCCGCCTCACCAGGCGCGCCAACTTCCGGCTGTTCGCGTTGGGCACGCTGCGGACCGCCGGCCGCCTGTTCGGTCCCGGTAGTGACGAGGCGCAGGCCGTCGCCGAGGCCTGGGCCGCCGTCGGCGTCTCCCTGCCCGCCGCGCGCGGAGCGGGCGCGGGCGCGGCTGCCTGACCCGGAGCGGCGAGTGCGGATCCATGTGCGGCGCACGGGCGGCGTTGCGGGCATCGCGCGGACGGCCGATCTCGACGTCGACTCGCTGCCGTCCGACGAGGCGGACGAGTTCCTCGAGCTGGTGGCAAGCGTCGGTCCTGGACATGGGGAGGCAGTGGCCCCGGATCTCGCCCCGGACGGGTTTCACTACGACGTCACCGTCGATGAAGGCGCCGGTTCCGAACCGCGGGTCCTGCGCGCGACCACCCAGGTGGGCATGGACGAGATCCAGCGGCTCGCCAAGCGCGTCTTGGAACGCGACCGGAGCTGACTGAATGGCTCCAATGGCAAGGAGGTTCGGCATGATGGGATTCGGGCCAGGCGGGCGCCGCGGCAGGCGCTTCGGGCGGCCGGGCGGGCCCGGTCGCGCCGGCGGGTTTGGGCGTCCCGGCGGGTTTGGGCCGCCCGGTCCGGGCGGCCGGCGCCGAGCCCTCGGAGAGCGGGGCGGCCGGGCCGCCGGCGGCCCTGGCGGCGCGGGCGGCCGTGCCGGTGGGGGGCCGGAGCGCGAGGGTGCTGGCCCGCCGCCCGCGCGTCTGCGGATCCGGGGCCCGTATGACCCAGCAGCGCTCGTGGCGCCACCCAAGCCCGCGGCGCAGCCACGCCATGCGGCGGGCGGGACCGCGTTCGGTGCCGGAGGACGGCCACAGGCCGCTGCAGCCAACCGAGCGCCGACCCGGCGCCCGCCGCCCGCGCGGCCGCCTGCATCGGCGCCTCGACAGCGCGGGGCGTCGAAACCGGAGAAGTCGACCGGCTAGTCGAGCCTTCACCGGAGGCGACGACGCCAGCCGGTCAGACGGGTCGACGGCGCGGTAGCCATCCACGCGATCTGGACCAAGCGGGGGAAGGACGGGATGTTGGACGACGCGGAGGACACCACCGTCTACAGGGTCGTTATCAATCACGAGGAGCAGTACTCGATCTGGCCAGCAGATCGCGACATCCCCCCCGGCTGGCGAGACGTCGGCAAGGACGGCAACAAGGCCGAGTGCCTGGCCTACATCAACGAGGTGTGGACCGACATGCGCCCGCTGAGCCTCAGGCGGGCGATGGACCAGCCGGTCGCCAGGCCGTAGGCGACCCGGATGTCCGTCCCGCGCGGGGTATCCCGGGGTGCGCGCTCGCCCGACGTCGGCTTCACGGGCCTCCACGGACTCTTTGAGGCCCAGGCAAGGCGCTCGCCCGACGCCCACGCGGTCGTCCATCGCGGCAGAACGCTGACCTATGCGGACCTCGACGGTCGCGCCGGTCGCCTCGCGGCCCACCTTCGGGCCGTCGGCGTGGCGCGCGGGTCGATCATCGCCGTCTGTGCCAGTCCATCCATCGAGCTGCTGGTCTCGCTGATCGCCGTCCTCAAGGCGGGCGGCGCCTACCTGCCGATCGACCCAGCAACGCCGCGCACCCGCCTCGCCGACCTCCTGGCCGGCAGTCGGCCGTCGCGGGTTCTGGTTGACGCGACCGCGCTCGGGGCGTTCAAGGGGCTCGCGGCGAATATCGTGGTCGTCGGCGACGACGACACGAGGTGGACACGCGAGGGGCCGCTCGCGCGCGGCGGCACGGCGCCCGAGGAGCTCGCCTACGTGATCCAGACGTCGGGCTCGACGGGCATCCCGAAGGGGGTGATGGTCCCCCACCGCGGAATTCTGCAACACCCTTCGGTGGCGGCAGGCGACCTTTCCGTTTCAGCCCGAGGATCGCGTCCTGCTGACGCTCTCGTTCACGTTCGACGCGTCGTTGATCGAGCTATTCCAGCCGCTGATCGCCGGTGCGTGCGTCGTCATCCCCGATGAGGAGCTGGCCGGCGACCCCGGGCGGGTCGTCGCTGCCATCCGGCGCTACGCGGCCACGGTCATCGCGTTCCCGACCTCCTTCTGGCGCCTCCTCCTTGCCGAGCCCGACCTGCCGCAATGCACCTCGCTGCGGATCGGCTTCTGCGGCGGCGACCCCCTCACGCCGGACATCCCGGCGACAGTCGACCGCCTGCTCGGCATCGAGCTGCACAACATGTACGGTCCGACAGAGGCGTCGATGGAGGCGACGTACTGGACGTGCATCCCCGGCGAGCCGCCGCGGATCGGGCGGCCGATCGAGAACATGGCTGCCTATCTGCTCGACGAGAATTCTGCGACCTGCGCCGGCGGGTGGACCCGGCGAGCTGTTCCTGAGCGGCGCCGGCATCGCCCGCGGCTACCTCAACGACCCGGCCTTGACCGCGATCCGATTCCTGCCGGATGCCGGCGGACGCGAGCCGGGTGCACGCATGTACCGCACCGGCGACGTGTGCCGGCGGCTGCCAAACGGCGACCTCGACTTCGTCGGCCGGCGCGATCGTCAGGTCAAGGTCCATGGGCATCGGATCGAGCTCGAGGAAATCGAGGCGGTAATCCTGGACAGCGCGGCGGTCCGCGAGGGAGCAGTCGTGCTCCGCGGCGGTGGGCGGGGTGACGGTCAGCTGGTTGCCTACGTCGTGCCCAGCCATCCCGGGAATGGGATCGTCTCCGAGCTCCGACGTCACCTCCGACCGCGGCTCCCCATCTACATGATCCCAAGGGTGGTCGCAGTGACCGCCCTACCGCGAACCGCCACCGGGAAGATCGACCGGTTGGCGCTGACCGAGGCCGCACCCGATCCCGGTAGGGAGCAGAGGCGAGCCCGCGAGGCGATCGCGCCGGGAGCATCGACATCGCTCCGGCAGGCGCCGGGCCGCGCCCTGGAGCGGTATCTCCTCGGGCTCTGGGAGGACGCGATCCACGTGCCCGGGATCGGGACCGACGATGACGTCTTCGACCTGGGCGGAGACTCGATCAGCGTGGCCGTCGTCGCTCATCGATTGGAGGCGGATCTCGGCGAGGTTGTCCACACCGTCGCGTTGTACGACGCGACCACGGTCCGGGAGCTTGCTGACTACCTTCGGAGGAGCTATCCCCGGGCCGTTTCGAGCCGGTTCGGCGAGGCGCTCGACGAGGTCGCGGCCGGTGCGCCGCGAATGATCGACGAAGCGGCTATCCGGGCCTTCGATGCGCTGGTTCGCAGGCCCTCCGCGGGACGCACCTTGTCGACCGGTTCACGCAACCCGCCGGCCGTGTTCGTCCTGTCTGCGCCGAGGTCGGGCTCGACGCTGCTGCGCGTGATGCTCGGCGGGCACCCGTCGCTGTTCGCCCCGCCAGAGCTTCAGCTGCTGAACTTCAACACGCTCGCGGAGCGGCGGAACGCGCTGGCCTCGGAGCGCGACCGGTTCTGGCTGCAGGGCACGATCCGGGCGCTGATGGAGGCCGAGCACGTCGACGTCGAAGCGGCGACACGCCTGATGGAAGACTGCGAGCGCCGCGACCTGACGGTCAAGGCGTTCTATGCGCTGCTCCAGTCCCGGATCGGCGACGCGACGCTGGTGGACAAGACACCGAACTACGCGCTCGACGAGCGGATCCTGTGGCGCGCCGAGGAGGATTTCGAGCAGCCGAGGTACATCCACCTCGTCCGCCACCCGTCGGCGATGATCGCATCGTTCGATGAGGCGCGGCTGCAGGTCTTCTTCCGGCCGTTCCTCAATGGGGAGCCCCCTTACGCCCCGGCGGAGATGGCGGAGCTCGTCTGGCTCGTCAGCAACCGGAACATCGCGGCGTTCTTGGCCGCGGTTCCGCCGGATCGGCAACATCGAGTCCGCTTCGAGGACCTCGTTCGTCGGCCGAAAGCCACGATGGAGGCGCTGGCCTCGTTCGTCGGGCTCCCGTACGGCGCCGAGATGGTCGACCCGTACCGGCGCGATCCGCGACGCCAGATGACCGACCCCATCCGGCCGCTCGCCCGGATGCTCGGGGACGTGAAGTTCCACCAGCACGGGCGGATCGATCCCGCCGCCGCCGAACGGCCCTCCGGGCGCCGGGAGGACGCGTTACTGGGGGGCGCCACGCGCAAGCTGGCACGCGGCCTCGGGTACGCACTTGGCGGACGGTCGGGTGCGCGCGCGCCCCGGACCCCACGCGGGCTCTCGGCGTTGTTCCTTGTCCCGGCGGCCGGCGGCTCGATCATGTGCTACCGGGACCTCAGCCGCCGCCTGGATCCGCGCCTGTTCACTCGACCGTTCGAGCCTGTCCGCGCCGACGGCGACGATCGCGTGCGCTCGGTCGAAGACCTTGCCGCGCGTTATGTCGCCGACCTCCGCGGCCTCCGTCCCCGTGGCCCCTACCGGCTCGCCGGCTGGTCGTTCGGCGGGCTCGTTGCGTTCGAGATCGCCCGGCGCCTTGAGGCAGAGGGCGAGGACGTGGAGCTACTTGCCATCCTGAGCGGTCACCTCGTCGCGGAGGGCGCCCGCCAGGGAAAGCCGAAGGGCCCTGGGTACCTCGAGGAGTACCTGCGCCAGCAGGGCGTAGCGGTACCTGGACCGCTGATTGCGCCCGATGCTGTGAATGAGGCCTACGCGCTCGCGCGCCGCGCCGGTGTCATCGCGCCCGGCGTTCGGAGGGCAGAGTTCCGCCAGATCATCGCCCGACGCGCGAGCGCGTACGCCGAACACGTCCGGATCGGGCGCCGATACCGACCCCACGGGACGGTCAGGCGCCTGGTCCTCCTCGAGCCCGCGGAACGAACTGGCATGGGCCCTGGTCCGTTCCGAGACTGGGATGAGGTCGCCGGCCGGGTCTCCCGCCACACCGTACCCGGCGACCACTTCAGCATGATGCGTGAGCCCCACGTTGGTGTCGTGGCCGACTGGCTGACGCTCTATACGGGCGAGGTCGTCGCCATTCCCGTCGCTCCCGACCGCGTCACCGTCCGCCAATGACCATCGCCGAAGAACTCGTCCACGCGTGGGGCGACGACGTCGAGGACACCTATCCCCTGGCACCTACCCAGCAGGGCATGCTCCTGCACACCATCTGGGAGCCGGACACCCCGCTGTTCTTCCAGCAGCAGGTGATCCCGCTCCAGAACCCGGACCTCGACGCGTTCGTGGAGGCTTGGCAGCGGGTCGTCGACCGCCACGCGTCGCTTCGGACGTCGTTCCATTGGGAGGGACTCGACCGCCCGATCCAGGTCGTCCATCGCGACGCGCGGCTCCCGGTCGAGCACCTGGACTGGCGGGGGCTGTCCGACGGCGAGCAACGGGCGCGGATGCGGGCGTTCCTCCGCGCGGACCGCGATCGCGGGGTCGCCCTCGGCGAGGCGCCCCTCATGCGCCTGACGATGGTCCGCCTCGACGAACATGTCTACCTGTGCGTGCGGAGCAATCATCACCTCCTGTTGGACGCCTGGTCGGGCGCAACGGTGGCCTCGGAAGTCCAGTCGACGTACGAGGCGCTGCGCGACGGACGAGATGTCCTCCTGCCGGAGGTGCCGCCATACGTCGACTACATCCGTTGGCTCGAGCGTCAGGACCTTCGCGAGGCCGAGGCCCATTGGCGCGCGAAGCTGGCCGGGTTCAACGAGCCCACGCCGCTGCCGGCGGCCCTGCCCCCCGGACCCGCGACCGACGGCCGCGCACTCTTCCTCGCGCGGCGGATCGTCGTCCCGGCCTCGGCGACGGCGTCGCTGCGCTCGCTCGCCCGGCGTGCGCAGATCACGCCGAGCAGCGCGATTTGGGGCGCCTGGGCGCTGCTGCTGAGCCGCTGGAGCGGGCGCGACGACGTCGTCTTCGGCGCAACCGTCTCGGGGCGGCCCGCCGATCTGGAAGGCGTCGAGCGCATGGTCGGGCTGTTCATCAACGCGCTTCCAGTTCGCGTCAGGGTGCCACACGAGTTGCGGGTGGAAGCCTGGCTCCAGCTGATCCACGCGGACCAATCCGATGAGCGCCGGTTCGAGTTCAGTCCAGCGGGCGACGTGCACGCCTGGAGCGAGCTCCCGAGATCGGCGCCGCTGTTCGAGACGCTGCTGACGTTCAAGAGCCAGGCGCTCGCGCTCGGGTCTCCGGCCAGCGGCGGCGGGATTGGCATCGGCGGCAACGGCAGCGGCGGAATGCGCGAGCCGCCGCGGGCGGAGCCGACGAATCAGCCGCTGTCGTTGATGGTGATCGAGGGCGATGCGGAGATCGTGATCGACGCCACCGCAGACGCGCGCCGGTACGACGACGGCGCCCTCGTGCGACTCCTGGAGCAGCTCAGGACGCTGATCGAGGCGATCGCGGCGGACCCGGATCGCCGGGTGGGTGACGTGTCACCGATCGGTGCTGCCGAGGCGCAACGCGTCGTCCGGGATTGGAACCTGACCGCGGTCGACTACCCGCGCGATGCCTGCCTGCACGAGCTGTTCGAGCTGACGGCGGCGCGCGTGCCCGACGCCGTCGCCGTCCGGTCCGGCACAGAGACGCTGTCCTACGGAGCGCTCAACGCGCGCGCGAACCGGCTCGCGCGGTATCTCTCGCGGAAGGGGGTTGGGTGCGACGTGCTCGTCGGCGTGGCCATCGAGCGATCCATGGAGCTCGCGGTTGCCGTGCTCGCGGTCCTCAAGGCCGGCGGCGCGTACGTGCCGCTTGATCCCGACTACCCCGAGGCGAGGCTTCGCCTGATGCTCGAAGACTCGCGCGCCGCCGTGCTGCTCACGCAGGCAGCGCTGGCCGATCGGTGGTCGACGTTCCCGCTGCCGATCGTCCGAATTGACGCCGATGCGCCGCGCTGGCGTCGCCTGCCCGCGACCGACCCCCACGGTCGCGCCCATCCCGATAGCCTGGCGTTCGTCATCTACACCTCGGGATCGACCGGCACGCCGAAGGGGGTTGCCCAGACGCATCGCGTCTGCGTCAACCGGATGTTCGTCGAGGCCGACCCTTTCGAGCCCGGCGAGGCGCTGCCGGCCAAGACCTCGCTCGGGTTCATCGACTCCGTGTGGGAGCTGTTCTCGGCGTGGACGCATGGCCTTCCGGTGACCATGGCGTCGCGCGATGCGTTGCGGGACCCGGTGAAGCTGCTGGACGTCCTGGCCGAGGCGGGCGCGACCCGAATCGTGCTCGTCCCGTCGCTGCTGCGGTCGCTGCTCGAGTGCGGCGAGCCACTCGACGAGCGCGTACCTCGTCTCCGCCACTGGATCTGCAGCGGTGAGCCGCTGCCGCGCGACCTCTCGGAACTGTTCGCGCAACGGCTGCCGGCTGCCGTGCTCACCAACCTGTACGGGACCAGCGAGACCTGGGACGTCACCCGATGCGACTCGAGTGAGCTCCCGCCCGAGGATGGCCTGCCGATCGGCAAGCCGATGGGAAACCTGCGGACGTATGTCGTGGACGCCCGCATGGCACCGGTCCCGATCGGCGTTGCCGGGGACCTGTACGTGGGCGGCGACGGCCTGGCCCGCGGCTACTATCGGCGGCCCGACCTGACCGCGGAGCGCTTCGTGCCCGACCCGTTCTCCGAGGCGCCGGGCGGCCGCCTGTACCGGACCGGCGACCGTGCCCGCTGGCGCCCGGACGGCCACCTCGAGATCGTCGGGCGCGCGGACCAGCAGCTCAAGGTGCGCGGCTTTCGCGTAGAGCCTGGCGAGGTGGAGTCAGCGCTGCGGCGCCACCCGCGGGTACGACAGGCCGTCGTCACCGCGACGCCGCAGCAGCAACTGGCCGCGTTCGTCGAGCTGAGGGCCGGAGACGACCCGGAGCCTGATGGGACGCTGTTGGACGGCGACCTGCGGGAGTTCTGTCGCGAGCGGCTGCCCGAACACCTCGTTCCGGCGCGGTTCATCCCGGTCGCGTCGATCCCCCTGACGCCGAGCGGCAAGGTCGACCGGCGGTCGCTGCGACTCCCGGATGTGGATGCGGCATCCGATCGAGGCGGGCACATCGCCCCCCGCACGCGCGAAGAGGCCGCCGTCGCTGCGACCTGGGAGGAGGTCCTCCGGGTTGCGCGGGTGAGTGCGCTCGACGACTTCTTCGAGCTCGGCGGGCACTCGCTGCTGGCGACCCAGGTGATCGCTCGCTTGCGCCAGGTGCTCGGCGTGAGGATCCCGATCCAGGTCCTGTTCGACGCGCCCACGGTGGCCGGGCTCGCGGCCTGGATCGAGGACCACCGCGACGAGACCCAGGATGGCGCCCCGGTGCTGGAGGCGGCGCCGGCGTCGCCTGACGGGCGACGCGAGGCCGCCCAGTCGTTCGCCCAGCAGCGGCTGTGGTTCCTGGCCCAGCTGGCACCCGGCAGCGCGCTGTACAACACGCTGGCCACGGTGCCGCTGCCGGGCCCCCTGGACCCGGCGGCCCTCGACCGGGCGCTCGACGCGCTGGTCGCCCGCCACGAGTCGTTGCGGACCACGTTCGCCACCCGGGACGGGGAGCCGGTCCAGGTGGTGGGACCGCCGGTCCCGCTGCGGCCCGCGCACGCCGACCTGCGGGCGGCGCCCGGGCCGGCCCGGGCCGCCGAGCTGGCGGCGCTCGTCCGATCGGAGCGGGCGCGCCCGTTCGACCTCGCCCGGGGACCGCTGGTGCGGGCCACCCTCGCCCGCCTCGACGAGGGCCGCCAGGTGCTGCTGCTTGCGCTCCACCACATCATCACCGACGGCTGGTCGGCCGCCATCCTGCGGCGCGAGACGCTGGCCCTGTACGAGGCGTTCCGGGCGGGCCGCCCCTCGCCGCTCCCGCCGCTCGCGCTCCAGTACGCCGACTACGCGGCCTGGCAGCGCCGCTGGCTCCAGGGCCCCGTGCTCGACGAGCAGCTCGCCTACTGGCGCGACCAGCTCGCCGGCGCACCCTACCTCGACCTGCCCACCGACCGCGCCCGGCCCGCGGTGCCCTCGTGGCGCAGCGCCCGGCGCCCGTTGACCCTGGGCCCCGAGCTCGAGGCCTCGCTGCGCCGCCTGGCGGCCGAGACCGAGGCCACCCTGTTCATGACCCTGCTCGCCGCCTGGGCGCTCGTCCTCGGCCGCTACGCGGGCCAGGATGACGTGGTGGTCGGCAGCCCGATCGCCAACCGCACCCGGGCCGAGCTCGAGGGCGTGGTCGGCTTCTTTGTCAACACCCTCGCGCTGCGCGCCGACCTCGCCCGGGCGCCCACCTTCCGGGCGCTGGTGGAGCAGGTGCGGGCCACCTGCCTCGCCGCGTACGACCACCAGGACCTGCCGTTCGAGCGGCTGGTGGAGGAGCTGGCCCCGCGGCGCGACCTCGCGCTGCCGCCGCTGTTCTCGGTCCTGTTCATCCTCCAGAACACGCCGGGCGCGACGGCCGAGGGGGTCCCCGGCCAGGCTGCCCGGACCGGCGGCACCGCCGAGCCCGCCGATGCCGGCCTCAGCTTCTTCGATCTCACCCTGTGGCTGAGCGAGACCGGCCAGGGGCTCACGGGCGCGATCCAGTACGCGACCGACCTGTGGGACGCGGCCACCGCCGACCGGCTGGCGGACCACCTCGAGACCCTCCTGGCGGCGGTCGCACGGGATCCCGACCGGGACCTCGCCGGGGTGTCGATGCTGGCCCCGGGCGAGCGCGACCGGCTGCTCGCCCTGGGCACCGGACGGCGTGCCGGGCCGGCGACGGGCACGGTCCACGGGCGGTTCGAGCAGGTGGCCGCACGCACCCCCGACGCGGTCGCGCTCGAGGCCGGCGGCACGACCCTCACCTACGCCGAGCTCGACCGCCGCGCCAACCGCCTGGCCCACCGGCTGGTGGCGCTGGGCGTCCGTGCCGAGACGCCCGTCGCGATGTGCCTCGAGCGGTCCGTCGAGGCCGTCGTGAGCCTGCTCGCCATCCTCAAGGCGGGCGGGGCCTACGTCCCGCTCGACCCCAGTTACCCGCACGACCGGCTCGCGTTCATGGTCGCAGACAGCAAGCCGGCGGTGGTCCTGACAGAGGCCCGCTGGCTGTCACGCATGGGCGACGCCGGCGCGCCGATTGTCTGCCTGGACCGGGATGCCTCGACGTGGAAGGACGAGCCGGCGGACCGCGCGCCGACGACTGACGCCGGCCCAGCCGACCCCGCCTACGTCATCTACACGTCCGGGTCGACGGGGACGCCGAAGGGCGTGCTCGGCCTCCATCGGGGGATCCTGAACCTCGTCGACTGGGTTGCCCGCACCTATCCCGCGGCCACCCACGAGGTCGCCTGCCAGAAGACGGCGTTGAGCTTCGTCGACTCCGTATGGGAGGTCTTCGGGCCGCTGCTCCACGGGGTGCCGACGGTCATCGTGGGCGACGATGCGGTCAAGGATCCGGTCCGGCTCGTGGGCGTCCTCGCAGCCGGTCGCGTAACGCGGATCGTGCTCGTCCCGTCGCTGCTGGCCGCGATCCTCGAAGTGCCCGGCGACCTGGCGCGACGGCTGCCGCGCCTCAGGCTGTTCATGACGAGCGGTGAAGCGCTGACCCCGGCGCTCGCGGCCCTGTTCCGCGAGCGCCTGCCGGGACGGCGGCTGGTGAACCTGTACGGCCAGTCAGAGGTGGCGGCGGTCGTGAGCGCCTGGGACGTAGACGGGAGCACGACGAATGGCGGCTCGATCCCCATCGGGCATCCGATCGACGGCACCGCACTCTACGTGCTCGATCGCGCGGGACAGCCGGTGCCGGCGGGCACGCCCGGCGACCTGTACGCGACGGGCGAGGGGATCGCGGCCGGCTATCTCGGGCGGCCGGACCTGACCGCGGAGCGCTTCGTGCCCGACCCGTTCGGCGACCAACCCGGGGCGCGCCTGTACCGGACCGGCGACCGGGTCCGCTGGCGATCCGATGGCGAGCTCGAGTTCCTGGGCCGGGTCGACGACCAGGTGAAGGTGCGTGGCTTCCGCGTCGAGCTGGGCGAGGTTGAGGCTGTGCTGCGCAGCCACGGTGGCGTGCGCGACGTGGTCGTGGTCGCCACGGACCGCGACCAGCTTGGTGCCTACGTCGTCGCGGCGCACTCGAAGCCGCCATCGACAGCGGACATGCGCAAGCACGCCCGACGGCGCTTACCCGAGTTCATGGTGCCGTCGTTGTTCATGGCCGTCGACGCCCTTCCGATGACGCCGAGCGGCAAGGTCGACCGGCGGTCGCTGCCGCCCTTCGACGCCGGCCCCGGCGAGCGCGTGCATGTCGAGCCTCGCACGTTCACCGAGCAGGTGGTCGCCGAGGTCTGGGGCGATCTCCTGAATCGCGACCGGGTGGGTGCGCTCGACGACTTCTTCGAGCTCGGCGGGCACTCGCTGCTGGCGACCCAGGCGGTGGCGCGGCTCCGATTCGCCGTGGGAGTCGAGGTGCCCATTGCCGCGCTGTTCGACGCGCCCACGGTGGCCGGGCTCGCGGCCTGGATCGAGGACCACCGCGACGAGACCCAGGATGGCGCCCCGGTGCTGGAGGCGGCGCCGGCGTCGCCCGACGGGCGACGCGAGGCCGCCCAGTCGTTCGCCCAGCAGCGGCTGTGGTTCCTGGCCCAGCTGGCACCCGGCAGCGCGCTGTACAACACGCTGGCCACGGTGCCGCTGCCGGGCCCCCTGGACCCGGCGGCCCTCGACCGGGCGCTCGACGCGCTGGTCGCCCGCCACGAGTCGTTGCGGACCACGTTCGCCACCCGGGACGGGGAGCCGGTCCAGGTGGTGGGACCGCCGGTCCCGCTGCGGCCCGCGCACGCCGACCTGCGGGCGGCGCCCGGGCCGGCCCGGGCCGCCGAGCTGGCGGCGCTCGTCCGATCGGAGCGGGCGCGCCCGTTCGACCTCGCCCGGGGACCGCTGGTACGGGCCACCCTCGCCCGCCTCGACGAGGGCCGCCAGGTGCTGCTGCTTGCGCTCCACCACATCATCACCGACGGCTGGTCGGCCGCCATCCTGCGGCGCGAGACGCTGGCCCTGTACGAGGCGTTCCGGGCGGGCCGCCCCTCGCCGCTCCCGCCGCTCGCGCTCCAGTACGCCGACTACGCGGCCTGGCAGCGCCGCTGGCTCCAGGGCCCCGTGCTCGACGAGCAGCTCGCCTACTGGCGCGACCAGCTCGCCGGCGCACCCTACCTCGACCTGCCCACCGACCGCGCCCGGCCCGCGGTGCCCTCGTGGCGCAGCGCCCGGCGCCCGTTGACCCTGGGCCCCGAGCTCGAGGCCTCGCTGCGCCGCCTGGCGGCCGAGACCGAGGCCACCCTGTTCATGACCCTGCTCGCCGCCTGGGCGCTCGTCCTCGGCCGCTACGCGGGCCAGGATGACGTGGTGGTCGGCAGCCCGATCGCCAACCGCACCCGGGCCGAGCTCGAGGGCGTGGTCGGCTTCTTTGTCAACACCCTCGCGCTGCGCGCCGACCTCGCCCGGGCGCCCACCTTCCGGGCGCTGGTGGAGCAGGTGCGGGCCACCTGCCTCGCCGCGTACGACCACCAGGACCTGCCGTTCGAGCGGCTGGTGGAGGAGCTGGCCCCGCGGCGCGACCTCGCGCTGCCGCCGCTGTTCTCGGTCCTGTTCATCCTCCAGAACACGCCGGGCGCGACGGCCGAGGGGGTCCCCGGCCAGGCTGCCCGGACCGGCGGCACCGCCGAGCCCGCCGATGCCGGCCTCAGCTTCTTCGATCTCACCCTGTGGCTGAGCGAGACCGGCCAGGGGCTCACGGGCGCGATCCAGTACGCGACCGACCTGTGGGACGCGGCCACCGCCGACCGGCTGGCGGACCACCTCGAGACCCTCCTGGCGGCGGTCGCACGGGATCCCGACCGGGACCTCGCCGGGGTGTCGATGCTGGCCCCGGGCGAGCGCGACCGGCTGCTCGCCCTGGGCACCGGACGGCGTGCCGGGCCGGCGACGGGCACGGTCCACGGGCGGTTCGAGCAGGTGGCCGCACGCACCCCCGACGCGGTCGCGCTCGAGGCCGGCGGCACGACCCTCACCTACGCCGAGCTCGACCGCCGCGCCAACCGCCTGGCCCACCGGCTGGTGGCGCTGGGCGTCCGTGCCGAGACGCCCGTCGCGATGTGCCTCGAGCGGTCCGTCGAGGCCGTCGTGAGCCTGCTCGCCATCCTCAAGGCCGGCGGCGCCTACGTCCCGCTCGACCCCAGTTACCCGCACGACCGGCTCGCGTTCATGGTCGCAGACAGCAAGCCGGCGGTGGTCCTGACGACGTCCGCCCTGCGCACCACGCTGCCCGAGACGACGGCAGCCGTCGTCTGCGTCGACGCGGTCGAGCCGCATCTCGCCGACGAACGTGCCGGGCCGCCTCCCGTTGATGTCGCACCCAACCAGCTCGCCTACGTCATCTACACGTCCGGGTCGACGGGGACGCCGAAGGGCGTGCTCGTGGAGCACGGCAGCCTGTGCCACACGATCGCGCAGCAGCTCCCGCTGTTCGGCCTGACCCCGGATAGCCGGGTCCTGGCGACCATCGCCCCCGCGTTCGACGCTTCACTCGGCGAGATCTTTCGCACGTTGTTATCCGGCGCCACGCTGTGCCTGGCGGCCCCGGACGACGTCCTGCCAGGACTCGAGCTCGTGCGGCTGCTCCGCGATCAGCGGATCACCACCGCGACGCTGGTTACCTCGGTGCTCGCGGCGCTCCCAGAGGGTGACGGGCTGCCGGATTTGCGCACGATCACGGTCGGCGGGGAGGCACTGCCCGCTGAGGTCGCGCAGCGCTGGGGACGTGGCCGTCACCTGCTCAACGGCTACGGCCCCAGCGAAGCGACCATCGGCGCCACGCTCGCGACCGGGTGGGACCCGGCGACGACGCCACCGCTCGGTCCGCCGCTCCCCAACGTGCGCGCGTACGTGGTCGATGCCGGCGGTCGCCTCGTGCCAGCAGGCGTCCCGGGCGAGCTGCTCCTCGGTGGGCCCGGCGTCGCCCGCGGCTATCTCGGGCGGCCGGACCTGACCGCGGAGCGCTTCGTGCCCGACCCGTTCGGCGACCAACCCGGGGCGCGCCTGTACCGGACCGGCGACCGGGTCCGCTGGCGATCCGATGGCGAGCTCGAGTTCCTGGGCCGGGTCGACGAGCAGGTGAAGGTCCGCGGCCATCGCGTCGAGCCGAGCGAGGTGTCGGCGGCCCTCCGGCTGCACCCAGCCGTCCGCGACGCGGTCGTGGTGGCGAGGCCCAGGGGTACCGGCGAGCTCCGGCTGATCGCCTATGTAGTCGCCGATGCGGAAGCCATCCGGGAGGGCCCGGTCGACGACCAGGCATTGCGTCGGGAGCTGCGCGACACCCTAGCGAGCCGGCTGCCCGAGTACATGCTGCCCTCGGCGATGGTCCGGCTCGACGCGCTGCCGCGGTCTGCCAACGGCAAGCTCGACCGCGGCGCGCTGCCTGAGCCGGATGCCGAGCACGACCGGGCCGGCATGCAGGCCGAGTACGTCGCGCCGCGCACGCCGGTCGAGGCGGCAATCGCCGCGATCTGGACGCAGCTGCTCGACGTCGATCGAGTCGGCGTCCACGACAACTTCTTCGAGCTCGGGGGCGACTCCATCCTCGGGATCCGCGTCATCGCCCGCGCGAACGAGATGGGGCTCTCGCTGACGAGCCAGGACGTCTACCGGCTGCAGACCGTCGCCGAACAGGCGGCCGCGGGCGGGACGGCCGAGGCGATCGTTGCCGAGCAAGGCCAGGTCACCGGCAGCCCGCCGCTCACACCGATCCAGCGCTGGTTCTTCGAGGCGAACGACCCCGACCCGCATCTGTACACGTGGGCCGCGTTCCTGCCGGCCCCGTCCGGACTGTCCGAAGCCGACCTGCGATCCGCCGTGCGGACGCTGTTGGAGCATCACGACGCGCTGCGGTTGCGCTTCACCCGGGACGAGGACGGCGCCTGGCGCCAGACGTTCGCGATGCCCACTGAGGCCGAGGAGGATCCGGTGATCGTCCTCGACGGGTCGACGATCCCGCCCGAAGCGGGTGTCGCGGCGGTCGAGGCCAGCGCGGCCGAGCTGCAGACGACCCTGGACCTCGAGCGCGGCCCGCTGCTTCGGGTCGCGCTGTTCGACCGCGCGGCCGACCGGCGGATCATGCTGGTCGTCGCCCACCATCTCGTCATCGACACCGTCGCCTGGCCGATCCTGCTCGGCGATCTGGCGACGCTGTTGCGCCAGGCCGTGCGCGGCGAGCCGTCGCATCTTCCGCCCAAGACCAGCTCGTGGGCCGCTTGGGCCGACGCCCTGGCCACGCACGCGGGTTCCGACGAGCTGGCCGAGGAGCTGCCCTACTGGCTGGACGAGCGCATGCTGACCGCGGTGGCCGTCCCCGTGGACCGGCGGCGCGGCGCGAACACCCGAGCGTCGGGTCGCGAGCTCAGCGTCTCGCTCGACCGGGACACGACCGGCCGCCTTCGGAGGCTCGCCTCGACCCGCCACACCGCGCCGGACGAGCCGATCCTCGCCGCGCTCGCGGTGACCCTCGCGCAGTGGTCGGGCGGCCGCAGCGTCGTCAACATCGAGCGTCACGGCCGGGACGACCTGGCGGGACGTGTCGACCTCTCGCGGACCGTCGGCTGGTTCGCGAGCATCGCTCCGTTCGTGCTCGACGTCGACGCGGGCGCGACGCCTGCGGTGGCGCTCGAGATGGTCGCCCGGGAGATGCGCGCGACGCCGGATCGGGGCATCGGCTACGGCCTCCTGCGATATCTCGCGGGCGAAGAGATAGGCGCCACGCTCCGCAGCCGGCCGGAGGCCGACGTCTTCTTCTGCTACCACGGCCAGCAGCGCGCCGGGCGGCGGGGGCGGGGCGACGGCGCCGCCCTGCCCACCGTCGCGCCCACGCAGAGTCGGGCGGGCCTGCGGCGTCACCTCATCGAGATCAACGCGGTGATCGTCCAGGACGCCCTCCAACTGCGCTGGTCGTTCAGCGCCAACGTCCACCGGCGCGAGACGATCGAGCGCCTCGCTCGTGGCGTCACGGACGCGCTCCGCGACATCGTGCGGGGTGGCGATGGTGCCTCAGGCGACGGGGGCAGCCGCGACGACCTCGCATGACGACTGGCCCAGGACCGGGTGATAACGGTAGCGAAGCTCGAATGCGTCGCCTGATCGGAGCTCGATCGGTGCGTCGAGGAGGTGCACGGGGCTGCGCCAGTGGTTGTCTGCGCCCACGATCGCCGGGCGGGTGGAGTGGAACGTCCCCGTCGGGCCCTCGAGCTCGAAGTACAAGGCGATCGCGTTCAACAGCCCCTCCGCGGACGCGGTGATTGTGACCCTGCGACGCGTCCGCACGGGGCCGCGCCGGCGCAGGTCGACGTCCATCACGGCAACCGGATCCGCGAGGGCCGTCCAAGCCCGCATCTCGTGGGGGTTGAGCGCGTGCCCGAACGTCCGGCCGGCGACAACGGCCGAGAGCGGCCCGAAGTCGATCCCGTACCAGGCCCGCCATCGGTCGAGCGCGTCAGGCGTGAACGTGAGCCTCCCGACGGCGTCCGCTGGCGCCTCCAGCGGGGCGGCGAAGACGCGGACGCGCCCGGGGATGAGACGCGCGGATGGCGTGAGCATCCTCCGTACCGCGTCGCGCGCGATGCCGACGATGCCCTCGGCGAGCGGCTCGTCGCCGATCAACTCCGCGACGAGGACGTCGGCCGGCTCCGGAAGGCGCGCAGATGTCGACCAGCGAGGGATGAGGGTGATCCGCTGCGCAACGCCGTTGGCCGCGAAGATGCGGCTCGCAACGCCTCGCACCGGGCCGCCCTCGATCGCGAACACGTGGCGCGCGCCCGCGAGGGCCGCGGCGACCGCGAAGACCCCGGTTCCGGTCCCGACGTCGAGCACGACGTCCCCCGGACCGACGGCCGCCCGGAGCGCCGCGAGGTAGGCAGAGGTACGCGCCCGGTCGTTGAGCATCGCCACGTGCAGCTCCGACACGTCGGTCGACAGCTGGACCCGCCCGCGATCCATGGCCGCACGCCGGCCGCGTGCCTGCGGGCCCGCCCTTGCCCGGAGCCGCAGGGGCCGCGTATCGTTCACGCCTCGATCCGATAGCGGGTCATCGGGCCGCCTCCCGGCGGTCCGATCGGATGGTGGTATGCGAGGGACCGACGGCGATGCCCACGATGCGACCGGCCGACCGATCCGGGGGGCGTTGGAGCCGATCCGTTCGAGTCCGCCAGAGGCTGTTCCGGCGGGGCGATCTGAAGCACGTCATCCTCGATCTCCTCAGCGAACGTCCCCGACATGGATATGACGTGATGCGCGCGCTCGCGGAGCGCGTCCCCGGCTACTACCGGCCGAGCCCTGGGGCCGTCTACCCCGTTCTTCGCCAGCTAGCCGAGGAGGGGATGGTCGTCGTCACCCCCCACGACGGCAAGCGGGTCTTCGCGATCACCCCCGATGGACGCCGCTTCCTCCGCGAGCAGGGACCGGCGTTGATCGAGATTCGGAGCCGGCTAGACTCCGGGGGCGACCCGGAACTCCGGGGCACTACGCGCGCGTTCCTGCGCGAAATGAACGCGCTGAGCCGCGCGCTCGAGCCCGCCCTGCAACGCCGCCTTGCGGTTGAAGATCTGCGTCGCGCGCACGACATCTTGAGCCGTGCGCGCCACGAGATCGAGGCGCTGCCAGCGACGGAGCCGGCTCGGGCCGGACGTGCGCGACCTGCCGCCTCAGCGAGGTCGCGTACGGCCTGACGCCGCGCCGCTGAAAAGCGCGTCCCGGCTCCGACGCGTCAGGCTGCCCAGCCGCCTCAACCCCTTCGTTGACCAGGGCGGCCACCGGGACGAGCGCCGCGAGCCGTCGCGGCGCTCTTCGCGCCGCCGCCCGCACCTTCGCGACCCTTCGCGCCGCCGCGCCGCGCCGCGCCGCCGCCCTGTCGAGCGGCGCGCGCTCGTCGGGCCATCATCCTGCGCTGACGGAGCCCGCGCATCTTCCGGACGACCCGGACCCTGCCGCGTCGGCGAAGGGCGCCGCCACCAAGCGCTCCGCGCACCGCGCGTGCCCGAAGCGCGCGGCGCATCAGGGCGAGCCTAACGCGCCGCCGCGCCATGAGCCGCCGCCGGGCGAACGCGGCCCGCAGCCCGCCGTCGGGCCTGGAGCCGCTGGCCGCCGCCGCGGCCCCCCAGAGCGCCAGCACCGCGCCTCGCACGGGCGCGGCGCGCCATCATCGCCTGCCTCCGCAGCCTGCCTGCCAACAGCCGTCGTCGATGCATCACGCGTACCTCCTTGCGCGTCGCCTCGGACCACTTCCAGGGGCGACATCACGTTATTACGCGAATTTGACGTTATTACGCTAACACCGTGGCGTCACCGGGTCAACGGCCTCGGTCATACTCGGAAACGATGCATGCAGAGACGGGCGCCGCGCCGGCGAGGTCGAGGTCTGAACGTGGATGACGTTGACGTCTGGGTGCTGGTCCTCGACCGCCCCCGGGGCGAGACCCAGCGCGAGTGGTCGATCCTTTGCGCGGACGAGCAGGCTCGGGCCACGCGGCTCCGGTTCGCCCGCGACCGATCCCGGTTCGTCTTGTCCAGAGCCGGGCTCCGCGAAGTCCTGGCCGGCTACCTCGACCGCAGCGCGCCCACGATCGAGTTCGAGCTCGGTCCGTTCGGAAAGCCATCGATCGTCGAGGCCGGAATGATCCGGTTCAGCCTCAGCCGATCCGGCGGCCGGGCACTGGTCGCCGTCGCGAGCGGCCGCGAGGTGGGCGTGGACCTCGAGGTGATCCGGTCCGGTCCGGCGGACGACCTTGCAGAGTCGCGGATGCTCTCGCCGACCGAGCGCGCCGCCATCGCGGCCCTCCCGGCCGAGCGACGCCGCGCGGCGTTCTTTGCCTGCTGGACGCGGAAGGAGGCTTACCTCAAGGCCAACGGTCGGGGCCTCTCGATACCGCTCGAGACATTCTCCGTCTCGGTTAAACCAGGCGAACAGGACATCGAGCTCCTGGTCCCGGGCGACCCCTTGGAGGAGCGTCACTGGCAGCTGATAGACATCCCGATGCGGGACCACGCCGCGGCGGTTGCCGCCGAGGGGCGCGACTGGCGGCCGCGACTGGTCGGCGAGCTCTGAACCGGACCACCACCCCGAGGGTGACCGGGATGCGGCCCACGAGCCAAGGCCGGCGACGCGAAGGCCTCCTCGGGTACGCCGGTGGCATCACGCAACGAGATACGGAGCGAGGAAGTCGTTACAGAACTTCGCCTCCGGGTCGAGGCTGTTGGCGAGCGCCGCGAATGCTGGCAGCCGCTCATAGCGCGACTGGATGACCGCGGAATCCATTGTGAACAGCTTGGCCCAATGCGGGCGCGGCTCGAACGGCTCGAGGGCGGCTTCGATGACGGGCAGCATGGCGCGCACCGACGGCCAGTCCGGTCGCCACGTGAAATGGAACGCGACCGACGGCCGGCGGTAGGCCGGGCTCAACCACAGGTCGTCCGCGGCGATGGTGCGGATCTCGCTGACCAGCACCAGCGGCTCGAGCCGGTCGCGCAGCCCGTCGAGGGCCGAGAACGCCTCGGCGGCGTCCCGGCGATCGACGAAGAACTCGCTCTGGAGCTCGTCGCCGGCGCTCGGGGTGTGATCGAGGCGGAAGTGGGGCAGGCGCTCGAACCAGGGTCCGGCGACGCCGAGCTGGCCCGTGCAGGCGTCGGGGGTGACGCCCCGGATCGGGTGGAGTTGGACGGTTGCCGGCGTCGCGCCGAACAGCTCGCCGGGCACGGGATCCGCCGGCTCGCCGTCCCTCTCCAAGCGCAGGCGCCGCTTGAGCCAGACCTGGTCGATGACCGGGCCGCGCCACTGCGTGAAGCAGCTGACGCTGTCCGCCGCCGAGGTGAGCTCGTCGAAGTGGTCGCGGAACGAGGCGATCGGCAGGTCCTCGAACACGTCCTGGCGCATCCGGTAGGTCGGCTCGACGTCGAGGGTCAGGCGGCTGACGACGCCCAGGGCCCCGAGCGAGACGACCGACGCGGCCAGGCCATCGGGATCCGTGGAGCGACGGACGTGCACCGCCTCGCCATCCGCCGCGGACGATCTCGAGCGCCGACACCGCGCTGGACAGGTTGCCGAGCCGATCGCCGGAGCCGTGGGTGCCGGTGACGCACGCGCCGGCGACCGAGATGTGGGGCAGCGAGGCGAGGTTGTGGAGCGCGAACCCCGCCGTCTCGAGCGCCGAGCACAGCTCGCCGTAGCGAAGGCCGCCGTCGATCGTCACCGTCCGGGCGTCGGCGTCGATCTCGATGACGCGCGGCAGGCGGGCCAGGGAGAGGTGATCGCCGGTGGTGTCGGCGATGTCGTTGAACGCGTGGCGCGACCCGAGCACCCGGAACGAGGGCGACGCCCGCACGGCCTCCTGGAGCTCCTCGACCGTCTCGGGCTCGATGAGCCGCCGGGCGCGATAGGTCAGGTTGCCGGCCCAGTTCTTCATGTCACGCTCGAGTGTCGGGGATTCGGGCATGCCCTTGTCAGCGTCCCTCGTCATCGGCCGCTGCGTCCCCAGGCGCACGTACCGCCCCCCGCGGTGCGAGGCGCAGATTCCGGTTCACGCACCGCCCGCGGTGGTGGGTAGAGGATCGTCCACGCTCATCGATCTCCCGCGACGATGCGATGCACCGCTGCACGCGGTATCTGGGCGGGGCCGGGCGCCACAACCTGGACTGTCGGAGCAATCCTCCCACGGATGCGACCAACATCTAGACACGCTGCTCGCAAGACGGCCATACTCCATCGCTATGACCGGATCGATCGATCAGCCCGCCACGCGCATGCGCGTCGGCCAGGCCGCCGAGATGCTGGGCGTCTCCGTGGAGACCCTGCGCCGCTGGGAGGCCGAGGGCCGCCTGACCATGGCGCGCTCGGAGGGTGGCCAGCGCCTCGTCGACATCGACCAGGTCGCGAGCCTGCTCGCCGAGCGCCGGAAGGCGGCGACCGACCGACCGATCGTCGCCCAGTCCGCTCGCAACCGGTTCGCGGGGATCGTCACCCGCATCGAGGCCGACCGGGTCGCCGCGGTGGTCGAGGTGATGTCCGGTCCCCACCGGCTGGTGAGCCTGATGACCGCCGAGGCGGTCGCGGAGCTGGGCCTCCGGGTCGGCGATGAAGCGGTGTGTGTCGTCAAGGCGACCAACGTGATCGTCGAGATCCCGTCGGGCAAAGAGTCGCGCTCGTGACGAGGCGTCGCCTCGCCTGGCCCGCCCTCGCCGTCCTTGCCGCCATCCTCGTCGCCGCGTGCTCGGGAAGCGGCGGCAGCGCGACCGCCCCATCGGCCGACCCGTCTGCCGCAGCACCGTCCGGCTCGGTCGCCGACGGCGACGAGCTCACCGTCTTCGGCGCGGCATCGCTCAAGGGCGTCCTCGACAAGGCGAAGACGGCCTATGAGGCGGCCAATCCGGGCAATCGCGCTGACGATCTCGACCGGTTCGTCGTCGGCCCTCGAGACCCAGATCGAGCAGGGCGCCCCCGCGGACGTGTTCCTGTCGGCCGATGCCGCCAACCCCGCGAAGCTCGTCACGGCGGGGCGTGCGATGGGCGCGCCGACGGTGTTCGCCGGCAACGAGCTGACCGTGATCGTGCCCGCCGACAACCCGGCCGATGTCACGTCGCCCGAGGATCTGGCCAGGCCGGGCCTCAAGGTCATCGCCGCCGGCGACGAGGTGCCCATCACCAGGTACGCGACCCAGCTGGTGGCCAATCTCGCCAAGGTGGCGGGCTACCCGGTCGACTTTGCCGCGGCCTACGCCGCGAACGTCGCCTCCAGGGAAGAGGACGTCAAGTCGGTCGTGACCAAGATCGAGCTGGGCGAGGGCGATGCCGGGATCGTCTACGTCACGGATGCGGCGGCGTCCGGCAAGGTCAAGGTCATCGACGTGCCCGACAGCGCCAACGTCCCGGCGGCCTACTCGGGCGTGGTCGTCGAGCCGTCGCCCAACCAGCATGCCGCGGCCAGGTTCCTGAGCTGGTTCGCCGGGCCGGACGGCCAGGCGATCCTGTCGAGCTTCGGGTTCCTGCCGCCGCCGGCGTCATGACATACGGGTCCGGCGCGAGCAGCCACGCGCTCACGTCTGACCCAGCGAACGGGGCGAACAGGCCCCGACGGGCGCAGCGCATCACCACGGGGGAGGTGTCGCTGCGGCTCGTCGCAAGCTTGTTCGCCCTGTTTCTCGGCCTCCCGGTCGTCGTCCTCGTCGTCCGGTCGGTCGTCGCGGGGTCGCTCCAGACCGCCCTCACCACCCCGGTCGTCCTCGACGCCCTCACCCTCAGCCTGACGACAACCGCGGTGAGCCTCGTGATCAGCGTCGCGTTCGGTCTGCCGCTCGCCTACGTGCTGGCCCGGCGGGCGTTCCGGGGTTCGTGGCTGCTCGAGGCAATCGTCGACCTGCCGATCGTGTTGCCGCCCGCGGTCGCCGGCCTCGGCCTGCTGCTCGTGTTCGGGCGTCGCGGGTTCATCGGGGAGCCGCTCAGCGCGTTCGGGATCTCGATCCCGTTCACGACGTTTGCCGTCGTGCTCGCGCAGACGTTCGTGTCGGCCCCCTTCTTCATCCGCTCCGCTCGCACTGGGATCGTGGGCACCGATCGCGACCTCGAGGACGCCGCGCGGGTGGACGGCGCCTCCGAGTGGCGGCTGTTCCGATCGATCACGTTGCCCCTCGCCCGCACGGCGCTCGCCGCCGGCCTGGTCATGACCTGGGCCCGGGCGCTGGGCGAGTTCGGCGCAACGATCATGTTCGCAGGCAACATCGAGGGCCGGACCCAGACGCTGCCGCTCGTCGTGTATAGCGAGTTCCAGGGGGGCGACCTCGATGCGTCTATCGCCGCCGCCGCGATCCTCGTGCTCGCGGCGTTCGGCGTCCTGGTTGCCGTCCGCTTCCTGCACTGGGGACGCGCGCTCGACAGCCGCGGGCTGGCCTGAAGCTGCCCGCGACCGGCGGCTATGGGGATGTATCTCCCGTGCCCGGCGCATCGGTCGCCTGTGCCGGTGGCACCGCAGCTGGTGCGTCCGCCCCATCCGCAGCGTTGAACGCTGCGAGGAGGGCGGCACTCGTCGGGTAGATGTGATCGCCGAACAGCTGCGACAGCCCGTACGGATCCAGCTCAGCGCGAACGGCCGGGTCGAGGTCACACAGCGCGACCGTGAGCCCCTTGCTCCGCAGCTCCGCGACGAGCTTCTCGACCGAGTCCGCGCCCGAGAAGTCGATGTCCCCGATCGACGTCGCCGAGATACCCAGCCAGCGAAGCTTCGGGTCAGCGAGCTCCACGAGCTCCATGATTTCCTCGGTGAACCGGCTGGCATTGGCGTAGTAGAGGCTGGCGCCGAACCGGTAGATCGCGAGCCCGGGGGCCGCTTGAGTCTTGTCCGCGAGCGGGGTGGGCGCGAGGTCTCCGTCTGGCGATGTGGCGAGCAGTGTGTCGTGCGGGTGATACGAGTGGTTGATGTGCTCGACGATCGACAGCGCCATCGCGAGGATGATCCCCTGCTCGACGCCGACGATCACGACCACCGCCGCCGTGATCGCCGCGACGACGAACTCGCCGGGTCGCAGCCGCGCGATCTCGCGCATGCCCTTGACGTCGATCAGCCGGATTCCGATCAGGAACACGACCGAGGCCAGGACGGCGTTGGGCATGTACGACAGCGGCACCGTGAGGAACAGCAGGACGACGATGACGATCAGGCCCGCCGTCATCTGCGAGATCTGGCTGCGCCCGCCCGCGCCATCGACCATCTCGGTCTTGGTGGGGCTGCCGTTCACGACGAACGTTCCCGAGATGCCGGCGCCGATGTTCGCCATGCCCAGCCCGATGAGGTCGACGTTCTCGTCGAAGCTGTCGCCGTAGCGCATCGCGTAGGCGTTCGAGGTCGCGGCGCTCTGCGCGAGGATGACGATCACGAGGGAGATCACGGTCGGCAGCAGCGCGACGATGTTCGTGGTGTTGATGACGTCCGTCGGCAGTCCCAGGGTGGGCAGCCCGCTCGGCACCGGCCCGAGGTCGGTGACGCCCTTGGCCGAGAGGTCGAGGAAGTAGCTGAGGAGGATCGATCCGACGACGGCGATGAGCGCGCCCGGGATCTTCTTGTTGACGCGTTCGAGGCCGAGGATCGTGCCCAGGACGGCGAGCGAGACGGCGAGGGTCGGAAGGCTCGTCTCGGTCGGGATCAGCTTCAGGGTCTCGACGAACTTCTGGACCGTCGTCCCCGACACGCCGGTGATCCCGAACATGCCGGCGACCTGGCCCATCGCGACCTGGATGCCGACGCCCGTGAGGAAGCCGATCAGCACGCTGCGGGACAGGAAGTTGGCGATGAAGCCCAGCCGCAGCACCCGGGCGAGGATCAGGAATACCGCGCACATCAAGGCGGCCAGCGAGGCCATCTCGGTGTATTGCGCCGAGCCGGACACGGCGCCCGTCGCCAGCAGCCCCGTGGCGAGGATCGCGGCCGTCGCCGAGTCGGCGCCGACGACGAGATGGCGGGATGATCCGAACAGCGCGAACAGGAAGACGGGCAGGATCAGGGTGTACAGGCCGGTGATCACCGGCATGCCCGCGATATTCGCGTAGCCCATGACCTCGGGGATCGCGAGGGCTGCCAGGGTGGCACCCGCGATCACGTCGATCGGGATCCGGGCGCTCACGATCGGCAGCACGCCACCGAGCAGGAACGCCGTGTGCCGCTTCCGTCTCGCCGATACGGCCGCCATGGAACCCCTCCTCCGTCCCCGCTCTTCGCGTGCAGGCCGAACGGTTTCGGCAGGCCCGGAATGCTCGGCCAGCATCGACGCTCGCCGGACGCTCGACATCACCCGTTTCGGTGGATGTGAAGACTCCGCTCGTCAGTCGTCTCACGCGGTGAGCAGGCGAACCGCCGCAGCGACATCGCACAATCGAAGTCCCCGAAGCAGGAGAGAGCCCGATGTCCGACGATCCCCGAGCCGACCTCAAGGGCACCGGCTACGAGCTGTTCATGGTCCTGCTGTCAATCCTGGCGATCGCGAACTTCGTGATCCTGCTCATCCAGGGCCCGGCATCCGTCTCCGGCGAGGTCGCCATCCTCATCGAGATCGCGATCACGCCGTTCTTCCTGTTCGACTTCCTCTATCGACTGGGGACCGCTCGCGGTAAGCGCGTGTACTTCGTGCGCCGATGGGGTTGGGCCGACCTGCTCGCGGCGATCCCATTCCTGCGCCTGTTTCGCACGATCCGTGTCATCGCCGTGGTCCGTGAGGCACGCGGGGTCGGCCGGGAGCGCCTGTTCGAGGACATCTGGGTCAGTCGAGCCAGCACCACGTTCCTGCTGACGGTCTTCCTGGTCATCGCCGTCGTCGAGTTCGCGGGGATCGCCGAGTACTACGTCGAGCAGGGACAGCCCGGCGCGAACATCGTGTCCGCCGGCGACTCCATCTGGTGGGGCCTGGTGACCATCACGACGGTCGGTTACGGCGATCAATATCCGGTCGGCCCCTCCGGGCGAGTCGTCGGGGTGTTCCTCCTGTTCGCCGGGATCGGGCTGTTCTCCGTGCTCACGGGCTTCATCGCCAACGTGTTCCTTGCCCCCGACGCGCCGCGACGGCGCGTCCGCAGCGCACCCGGCTCGCCGGCGGCCGAGATGGCGGCGCTCCATGCGCTGCTCGACCAGCAGGAACGACAGCACGCGGCAGTGCGGGCGAAGCTGCACGACCTCGAGCGGTCGATGCTGGCCCGCATCCCGGAGGATGGCGCGGCGCCGGCCGCCACGGACACGGCCTAGCCGGCGGCCTCGGCCCGGTGCCCGAACGCCTCGAGGGCGACGGGCAGGGTGGGGAAGATCCGGCCCTCGTCGATGTGCCCGATCAGGCCGCCGCGGGCGAGCTGGGCCCGGAAGTCCTGTTTGACGCGCGCCATGGCGAACACGACGTGGCGCTCCTCCAGGTCGTCGACGAGCCGTCGCAGCGCATCCGCCGAGGTCATGTCGAGCTCGACGATCGCCTCGGCGTTGAGCAGCAGCCACTCGACGGGCGTGCCGCCCTCGTTGGCGTCGTCGACGGCGTCGAGCACGCTCGTGCGGAAGTCCTCGGCGTTCGCGAAGCACAGCGGGGCGTCGTAGCGGAAGACGAGCAGCCCCGGGATCTGGCGTGCCTCCGGGTAGTCGTCGATGTCGTGCAGGCCGGCGAGCCCCGGGACCTGTCCCAGCACCGACGCCGGCGGCCGGGCGATGCGGACGAACAGGTCGGCGACCGAGAGGCCGACGGCGATGAGGATCCCCGCGAGCACGTCGAAGATGAGCACGCCGAACGTGGCGGCCAGCGCCAGGCCGAGCTCCGAGACCCGGAATCGGCCCAGGCGCCGCAGGGCGACGACGTCGATCAGCCGCAGCGCGGCATACACGACGATGCCGCCGAGCGCCGCTCGCGGGATGTATGAGATCAGCCCGGGCACGGCGATGATGACCACGACCACCGCCGCGGCGGCGACGAGCCCCGTGACCTGGCTGTGCGCCCGGACGGCATCGATGATGGCCGTGCGCGACCCGGACGCGCTGAGCGCGAAGCCGCCGGTCAGCCCCGAGGCCACGTTGGCCGTCCCCAGCGCGAGGAACTCCCGGTTGGCGTCGATCACCTCGCCCGTGCGGACCGCGAAGGCCCGCCCCGTGAGCGCGACGTCGGAGTACGCGACGAACGCGATGGCCGCGGCGGACCCGAGCAACGCCGTCACGTCCCCGGTCGACAGGCCCGGGAGCGAGATCGAGGGCAGCCCGCTTGGCACCGGCCCCACGAGCTGGATCCCGTACGCGGTCAGGTCGAACACGTACACGATCACCGCCGCCCCCACGACCGCGATCAACGACCCCGGCGCGAGCGGTGCGACCCGCTGGAGGACGAGGAGGAACGCGGTGACGCCGATGCCGAGGACGACCGAGGCCGGCTGGACGTTGCCGAAGTTGCTCGACAGCTCGACGACCTTGGCCACGGACCCCTCGGAGGAGAGCGTGACGCCGGTGATCGTGGCGAGCTGCGACCCGATCATGATCAGCGCCACCCCGGCCATGTAGCCGACCAGGATCGGCTGTGACAGCAGATCCGCGAGGAACCCGAGCCGTAGCACGAAAGCGGCGATGCACACGAGCCCGACGAGCAACGCGAGGCCCGCCGCGAGGGCTGCGTACCTGGCAGGGTCGCCGCCGGCCAGCGGCGCGACCGCCGTCGCGACCATGACGGCGGTCGTGGACTCGGGCCCGACGGAGATCTGGCGCGACGTCCCGAGCAGCGCGTAGGCCACCATCGCGACGACCGCGACCCACAGGCCGGTCACGGGCTCGACGCCCGCGAGGTCGGCGTAGGCCAGGCACTGCGGGATGAGGTACGCGGTGACCGTGATCCCGGCCAGCAGGTCGGCCCGGAACCAGCCGCCGTTGTAACCGCGCAGCTGGGCCAGTCCGGCCGTGACGCCGCCACCAGCTCGTGCTCGCCGCCCGTCCTGCATCCAGCGATGGTAGGACTCGGGCGCGGTGGGCCGCTCCCAAAGGTGTGACACGGTCCCGGTACGACTTCCTCATTGTGATCACCGTCCCGAAGGCCGACGCTCCCGGCATGAAGAAGCGCATCCTCGCCACAGCGCTCTGGTTCTACGCGGCGTGGTACGCATGGTCGATCCTGGCAAACGTGACCGGCATGCCGGACGTTCTGGGTCCTTTCGTGGCCTTGGCGGTCGGCGCGTTCGTTTGGCTCGATCCGATGCATCGGATCTGGGGCCCTCGCCCTGCGCCGGCGCCAGATGCCATCGGCCACCCGGCCATGGAGCCCGACGCCGCCTGACCCCAGCAATCGAGACGCCCGCGCGACGGATCGTCGTACGGGCGTCTTCTGCGTGAGGACGGCTGGAGGAGCCAGCGCCGGTGGCTACTTGACCAAGCCGACGAAGTAGGTCGTGTCCTGCGGTCCCGGCGGCGGCGCGGAGGCCCCACCGGGCACATCCGGGTATGGGTAGTACTGGACGAAGTAGCCCTGGATGTTGTCGATCGCCGGCTGGGAGCGCGACGTCAGCACGAACGAGGCCACGCCCGTGATGTGGTACGCGGCGTTGTTGCCGTTCCCGGTCACGAGGTCGTAGATCGGCAGCAAGACCGTCGCGCCACTGTCGATCCAGCCGTCGAGGCACGATCGCACCGCGCTCGCGTTCGACTTGCCGGGGTCGATCGGGAACCACGTCTCGCCGGTCGACGGATTGGTGCCCATCACGCCGCCGTATGCGTCGGGGGAGTCGTACGGGCTGTCGAGCGAGAACGCCGGGTTCTGCGGGTTGCAGATCGCGTCGGCGAGGGCGCCGGCGGCGTTGGAGCCGGTCCACGACAGCCAGCCGAACCCTCCGGGCGCGTCCTTGCCGTCGGTGAGGTCGTAGATCTGGCCGGGCTGGAAGTCGACGAAGTTGCCCGGCGCAGGGTTCGTCGAAGCTTGCGCGCAGTCGTCGCCCGTCGGGTTCGTCCAGCCGCAGACCGCGATCGGCAGCATGACCCCGGCCGGGAAGCTGCCCGTCGAGCCGCGCACCTTGGCCGTCGCCTCCGTGGACACGTCCCAGGTGTTGAAGCCGATCGCGTGGCCGATGATCGCTTGCACCTGCCTGGTGACGCCGACCCGAACCGCGACCGTGTTGGCGGGGATCGCCGCACCGGAGTTGTTGATCGTCCCGAGCGAGGCAAGGTTGCCGTCGGCGAAGTTCCCGGTCCACGTGCAACCGTCGGCGGCCACGCAGCCGTTGGCGATGAGGGACTTGTCGATCGCCGAGTAGACGTTGCTCTGCAGCCGCAGCGTGGCGGTGTCGACGTACTTGAGCGCCACCTCGCGCGTGCCGGCGACGGACGCGAGGTCCGCCCCGTTCTGCGCGTCCCGGCGATTGAGGACGAGCATCCCGCCCTCGAGGGCCAATGCGGCGATGGCGAGCAGCGCGATCATGCCGCCGGCGACGATGACGAGGATCTGGCCGCGCTCGTCGCGCGCCAGCAGATGCCGCAGGCGGTTCATGGTCCCTCCGGGGTGTCGTGACGCAGGCAGCGCCAGGCGCGTGTTCATTGGTTCACCGCGACGCGTGATTCGCCCGTGATCGTCTGGTCGCCCAGCAGCTGCGCGATCAGGGGCGTGACGAGCGTGAATTCCGTCTGGGTCTTCACCAGCAGGAGGTCGTCGGTCCGGCAGTTGGCGATGCCCGGATTGGACTTGGTCCCGCCGGCCGAATAGCGCTCGCAGGTGACGGTCACGGTGACCGAGCTCCCCGGCACCCCCCATGCGTGGCTCTGAGCGATGGCCGTCGCACAGGCGCCCCGCGAGAGGGAAGCGCACTCGGCCGGCCGGTTCGCGACGGACGCGAACCTCGCCGCTTCACGGGCGCCGTTGTTCATCGAGTTCGCGGTGAACACGAAGCGCCCGAAGTCGATGATGCCGAACAGCAAGATCGCGAACATCGGCAGCACGAGGGCGAACTCGACCAGGGACTGACCGCGCTCCGATGCGCGATGGCTGGGACGGCCGAACCTCATCGCGATCACCGTCCGATCGTCATGGTGGTTGTGGTCGCCACGCACTGGAAGGCCTGGCGCGTCTGGGTCGACGGTGACGGCGTTGGGCTGGCCGTTCCAGACCGACAACCCACCAGCCGGAAAGCCCGCGGCGGTCCACGCCGCCTGGGCGGCCGCCTTCTGGAGGCCGATGAGGTTGGGGATCAGCCGGCTGGGATTGGCGCACGTTGTCGATGTCGCGCTCGCGACGTTGCTGCGGCCCGGCGGAACGGCGTTCGGGGCGTTGGCGGTGACCGTGTTCTGGATCGTGCCGGCCGAACCCGCGTCGACCTTGTAGCGGCACGTGAACGTCGCGCCTGCCGCAAGCGTCGCCGGCGCCGGATCGCACGCCGCGTTGGCCGTGTTCTGGCCGAACGGCAGCGGCCCGAGCGTCGATGCGATCGTGACGCCGGTCGCCGTCGAGCCGCCGATGTTTTTGGCCACGATCTGGAACCAGACCGACTCGTCGGTGAGGATCGCGTTGACGCCCTGGGTGACGGTCGTGACGTTCTTGAAGTCGGCGGTGCCGTTCGTGCCGTCACCGTCGTCGCCGAGTGCGAACGGACTCACGTACACGTCGACCTTCCAGTTCGGCGGCGGCGGCTGGACGGTCACGGTGACGCTGTCCTGCTCCGGATTGGTCTCCGCCGAGTCGACGGTCAGCACGTTGGCGTAGTCGAGCGTCGGCTGCCCGTTCGGCACGTTCGGCGCGGTTCGCGTGTAGGTGCAGCCGGGGCTCGGTTGGTTGGAGTAGCCCACCGCCCAGGTCGTGGGGAACGTGCAGCCGGTGGCGCCCGTGGAGTCGACCACCGTGACCCCGGTCAGCGGCTGGCCGCCGCTGTTGCCGACCGTGACCTTGTACTGGATCGACACGCCCGACTCGAAGGTGGCCGAGATCGTGTCGGCCGGATCGGCCGTGGTTGTGTCGTGGCACGGGCTGCGGTAGTAGCCCGCCGAATCGAACTCATCTGGCTCGAGGCAACTCGACACGATGGCGGCGCCGTTCACGGCGTTCGCGACCCGGACCAGCTTCTGCACCGAGGCACCGGGTGTCGGGTCGAAGGCCAGGTTGAGGACGACCGCCGAGGAGTCGGCGCTCAGGTTGAGGGTGCCGCCCAGGATGTCGCCCAGGATCGGCGTCAGGAACTTGAACGGATACGTCAGCGTGACGACATACATGTCGCCGGCGGCGCAGTCGGTCATGTTTGCGTGCGCCGCACCGCTGGCCTGGTCGAGGCACTCGACCGTCGGGATCAGCTGCGTCCCGTCGGGGTTGCGAAGCGACTCCAGCTCGTTCTGCACGCGCCACTCGACGTTGCGCGGGTTCGTGCAGCCGGCCGCCGCGTCATCGGTGCACAGGGGTGCGCGACTGCCGAAGAAGGCCCCCTCCTTTACGCCGTTCTCGATCGCGACGTAGGCGTAGAACGCGCGACCCAGGTCGGCGGCCGCGGCGAACACGAGCAACAGGATCGGGACCACGAGCGCGAATTCGACCAGCGATTGGCCGCGTGATCGGCGGCGATCCCGGATTCGCGGCGTGCGCGAAACACGAACGTAGGCCCATTCGGGCCGAGCAAAAGACATCTGCTTCCCCGGCGATGCGTGGCGTAGTGGCAAGCCGGGACGATGGGGCGCGCACCTTGCAGAGTGCTTTGCACAGGTGCGCGGACGCGCCAATTTCGGTTCGAGTACCAGGGACCCGTCCTACGAGATCGCCTGGGACCATCGGCGGCCAGCCGCGCGCGCGCCGGCGCGGATCAGCGGATCAACTGAACCCCGATCGCCTCGCCGTTGTTGATGAGACCGCTACCCACCGGGCCGGACGTCACGTACCGCACGAACCAGCCGGCCATGCAGCTGGAGCTGCCGTTGCCGTCGACGATGTTCTTCATCGGCGTGCCGTAGTTGGGCGAGGTGATCAGCTTGCACTTCGAGTTGTTGGGGTTGTTGTCGTACGAGAGATAGTCGAGGAAGAACGACGCGATCCGGATGATGTGGTACTTGCCATTTGAACCGCCGTCGGTGGAGCAGTCGCCGTCGCAGATCGGGATGAGGACGACCTTGCCGGTCAGGTGCGCGTCCTGGATTCCCTGCTCGACCTTCTTCGCGCAGTCGTTGCCGTTGTCGACCGGGACGTCGACCGGGAACTTGTTGAACTGAACCGAGGACGGGTCGATGACCTCCTCGTAGCAGTTCTTGTTCGGGTCGAGGTCGAGGATCATGAACGAGCCGCCGCCGGTCTTGCACAAGGGGATCAGGTATTCCTGGCCTTCCGGGTAGACGGGCGGGTTCTTGGGCGGGTTGCTCATCCGCCACGAGGCGTCGAGGTTCTCGACGAGCTGCCCCGTCCCGTCGCAGTTCTTCATGCTCACCGGGAACACGACCGGCAGGAACTGACCGCCGGTCAGGGCGCCGGTCACCGCCGTCGCGTCGGCCGTGGCCGTGAACTGGTTGATGCCCAGCACGCGGGCGAAGGTCGTGTCGAAGCGCAGATCGCCGGAGGCGCGGACGCCCTGCGTGTTCTGGGGGATGATCCCGTCCCCGACCGCCGCCGCCGATGCGGTATTCGGCGGTCGTGGCGCCGCCCGGCGTCAGGAGCTCCCCCGTGACGTTCGTGTAGAACGCTCTGTGGCCGGCGAGCGAGTTGGCAGTCTCCATCGCATCCATCGCAGCGGCGACGTTGCCGTCGGTCCGGCTCGCACCACCGAGCCGCTCGGCGAGGACCGTTGCTCCGGCGTTCGCGATGGCGTCGACGCCGTTCTGCGCCACGCGCTGGTGGGCGTAGGCGTTGCCCCCCTCGAGCACCAGGGACACGCCGCCGATGATGGCGATCATCGCGAGCGCGGCGACGACGATGACCTGGCCGCGCTCGCGCTGCCGGGGGAGATGGGCACGACGGGGCATCGCGGTTTCCTTCGAGATTTCTGGGTTGCGGGCGTCGGCGCTCATGGCTGCTTGGGGCATTGCGCCGGGCTCGGGAAGTCATCGTTTGGACAGCGATACTCGACGCTGAGGATCGACTGCGCGGTGAAGTCCACGCCGCTCCCGAACAGGATGTTGCTGATCATCGGCGTGATCGGCTGGTAGGTCGCCTCGAACGAGACCACCGCGAGGCAGCCGACGGCGACGAGGTCACACGGGTCGCTGTAGTCGGGCGTCCCGTCGTCGGCCATCTGCCAGAAGCCGACGGTGACGCTCGGGTCGTTGAGCTCGACGATGGCGGTCTGGGCCTTCGCTCGAGCGATGATCGTCGCCTTGTCCTGGTTCACGATCGCCATGCGCGCGCCTTCGCGTGCCGCGTTGGTGAGGGTGTTGTAGGAGAAGACCGCCCGGCCGACGTCGAACAGCGCGACGAGGAGGAACAGGAAGATCGGGATCACGAGCGCGAATTCGACCAGTGCTTGACCCCGGCCCGAACGGCGCAACGGGAGGCGGCCCGCGAGGCGGCTCACTTGTCCTTCACCTCGACGTCGCTGCTGCACGGGATCTTGAAGCTTGCCGTCTGGGACTGGACGTGGATGGTGAAGTTGCCGTTGGGTGCTCCCAGTGCGCGGGCGACCACGCCCGTGAACTTGTTGGCGTCCCACGCGGCCTGCGCGCTATTGAACTTCACACCGTCGAGCGAAGGCACGGTGCACGTGCCCGGGTTGACGGTGATATAGGCGGGCTTGGTCGTCGTCACGGCGCCGATCGGGGCCGGGTAGGTCACGGTCAGCGAGACCGTGAACGGACTGCCGGCCGTGCTTGCGTAGGTGTGCTGCGCCGTGGCCCCGGTCGCGGTGCCGCCGTCGCCGAAGGTCCACGCGTAGTCCGTGCCGCCCGGCGTCGACGCGTCGGTGAAGGTGATCGGCGTGCCGCTCTCGACGACCGTGGTGCTTGCCGCGAAGTCAACGTCCGATGTCCCGATGACGACGACGTCCATCGTCGCGACGCTGGAACCGAATTGGTTGCTGGCCAGCAGCGTGACGTGGAAGATCTGGCTCGGGTCGGTCGTCGTAAACGTGTGTTGCAGCGGGTCCTGCGCCGAGGACACCGAGCCGTCGTCGAAGTCCCACGACCACGCGGTCGGCGAGCCGCCGGAGGTGTCGCGGAACTCGACCACGAACGGCGTCGTGCCGGAGATCGTGCTGGGCGTGATGACGAGGTTGGCGCTGAAGGCGGCCACCGGTCCGACGCCGCCGCCCACCGGCGGCTCGGCGCCGCCGTTGGCGACGGCGCTGAGGCCGGCCTTGACCGGGAAGTTCGATTCGGCCGAGACCTTCACGGTCCCGCCCAGGATGTTGGAGATGCCCGGCGTGATGACGCCGAAGTCGCAGCTCAGCTGGACCTTGACCGAGTCGCCGAGGCTCGTGGTGTCGCCGTCCCCGTCCCCGTCGATGAAGGTTGGTTTCGGGATCACGGGCTTGCCGCCGGATCGCGGAAGGGTGCAGTTCGTCGCCGCGGCGTCGCCGAGGATCTGGTTCTCGTAACGGGTCTTGACGTCCGCGTTCGGCGACGGCCCCCAGGCCTCCGGATTGTTCGCCGCGTAGTTGGCGGCGATCCGGGCCATGTTCTGGAGGTTGATGTACCCGAGGTAGATCCGGCCGAAGTCCAGGGCGACGACGGTCAGGAGGAGGATGACCGGCAGCGCCAGCGCGAACTCGACGAGGGACTGGCCTCGGGAGCCGCGTCGGCGGATGGGGCGAGGTGCGGGATCGCTGGGATGCGCATGGGACCGTTAGCTGCGGAATGGATCGACACAACCGTCCCCCGACGTGCTTGCACCTTGCCTTGAAACGGTGCGTGCACGCATGGCCCAAGGGGCTTGGACAGGGGGCGAAGAAGTACCGTCGCAACGCACCAACGGGACCGATGACGGGCGTGCTCGGCCGTCTAGCTCTCTTCGGCGGCCTCGGCGGGGAGGTGCACGGTGAACGCCGCGCCGCGGCCGTCCTCGGCCGGCTCGAGGACGAGGTCGCCGCTCATCGCGCGGCACAGCTCGCGGGACACGTACAGCCCGAGGCCGCTGCCCTCGTCGGCCGGTCGCGCGCTGCCGCGCTCGAAGCGCTGGAACAGTCGCTCGCGATCCTCGTCGGCCACGCCGGTGCCGTGATCCGCGATCGTCAGGGCGATGTCGCCGGCCTCGGCATCGACCGTGACCGTGACGGCGATCGGCGTCCTGCCGCCGTACACGACGGCGTTGTCGAGGATGGCCCACAGGACCTGGTCGAGCTGATCGCCGTCCGCGAGGGCGAGCCAGCCGGCCGATGCATCGTCGACCGTGAACGGGACGTCGGAGACGCCCAGCGCCTCCCAGGTGCGTCGCACGCGGGCCGCCGGCGACACGACCTCGACGCGTGGGCGCAACGCGCCCGACTCGATCCGGCTCACCGTCAGCAGCTGGCGGACCATCCGCGAGAGGCGATCGGCCTGTTCCGTGATGATCCCGAGCCGTCGGTCCGGCGAGTCCGTTGCGAGCTGCTGCGCATAGCCGCGGATGCTGGCCAGCGGGGTCTGGAGGTTGTGCGAGACGCCACGCAGGAAGTCGTCCTTGGCCTCGTCGAGCTCGCGCAGGCGCCGGTTCTGGTCCTCCACCCGGGCGTACAGCTGGGCGTTCCGGATGGCCGCCGACACCTCGATCGCGAACAGCTCGAACAGGTCCTGGTCGGCGCGCTCCCAGTTGCGCGTCGCCGGCAGATGGCCCACCACGACCCCCAGCTGCTCGCCGGCAGCGACGAGGTTGGCGCGCACCGGCACCGGATCGCCCGGAACGGTCTCCTCGGTGGGGATCTCTCGCGGATCCACGAGCAGGAGCTGGCAGTCGATCATGCCGAAGGCCGTTCGTGCCTGCTCGGCTGAGCGCCTGATCACCGCCTCCGGGCGCTCGACGAGGCTCGTGGCCTCGAGGGCAACCACGATCTGGCGCAACTCCTGGTTGCGCCGGCGGAGGTCGCGGGCCAGGCGGTTGTGGCTCTCCGCGAGGCGGCTGAACTCGTCGTCGCCCGGCAGCTCCAGGCGCCCTGGATCGTCACCGGCCGACACCTGCTCGACCGAACGCGCGATCGCCCGCAGCGGCGCCCCGAGGTCGGCGGCGAGCAGCGCGGCGAGCAGCACGGCGAACACCACGGACACGGCAACCGCGAGCAGCAGCACGCGCGCGACCGCGGTGTCGGTGCCGGTGGACGCCGTGACCAGCAGGACCACGATCCCGAAGCCCGCGACCGGCAGGACCGCCGCGGCGATCAGCGCCAGGGTCAGGCGCGTCCGGAACCCCAGGCCGGAGCTGCGGTAGATCGGGACGTCTGCCTCGCGCGGAACGAAACCGGCGGCCTCCGGATCATCCGCCGAGGCTTCCTCAGTGTCGGCGGACGCGATCGCCGCCTGGCGAGCCGCCTCGGCCCGCGAGATCCGATCCGAGAGCCGTCCGCCTCCGGCGGTTGGCTGACCGCCCGTGGTAACGCCCGGCCCGTCTTCGCCCGCCGCCAGGTCGGCGTCGTTCACCGCGAGCCTGACCCGCCCGCCGCGACGAGCCGGTAGCCGATCCCCCGGACCGTCAACAGGTGGACCGGCTTGTTGGGATCGATCTCGACCTTCTGCCGCAGGCGCCGCATGGTCACCCACACGTAGCTCGGATCCGCGTCCTCAGTGTCGGCCCAGCCGCGGGCCAGCAGCGTGTCGGTCGTGACGGTCTGGCCGAGGTTCGCCGCCAGCGCGTACAGCAGCCGCGACTCGGTCGGCGTCAGCGATACGGGGTTGCCGCCCACGATCGCTTCCCGCCGGTGGAGCTCGAGGGCAAGGTCCGGCCCGAGGTCCAGGCGCTGGCGCGGCACGCGGTCGCCGACCCGGCGGAGCACCCGCGTGATCCGGGCCCGCAGCTCGGGGTAGTGGTAGGGCTTGGTGATGTAGTCCTCGGCGACCTCGTCGAGCAGGTCGGCCTTCGAGTCGGCGGTGTCGATCGCCGACAGCACGATGATCGGCAGGTCGGCGCGTGCCTTGACCTCGCGCGCGAGCGTCAGGCCGTCCATGCGCGGCATGAGCATGTCGATGATCAGCAGATCCGGCCAGGCCTGGGACAGGCGTCGCAGCGCCTCGTCGCCGTCTCGTGCGGTCTGCACCTGGTAGCCGTCCAGCCGGAGCTGATCGGCCAGGATGACGAGCAGGTTGGGGTCGTCGTCCACGATCAGGATCCGCGGCGCCGTGACGCCGTACGGGCCGGGGCCGCCGTACATGGCGCGAGGATATCAGCGCGGATCGGGCGCTCAGCGGCCCAGGACCAGCCGGACGGCCGATCGCTCGGGATCGCCGGCCCGCAGGCCGAGGCGCCTGGCCCAGGTGCTGCGGGTGGCCGCGATCTCGGCGTCGGTCGCCGGCCGTGCCTCGCACAGCTCCAGGCCGAGTCCGCGCCAGTCGTCGGCGAGGCCGTCCCGGAGGCGTGTCCCGACGTCGAGATCCGGTGCCAGCCGGTCTCGCGCGGCCGGCGCGACCAGCATCTCAACGCGCCCGCCGGGCGCGACGAGGCGCGCGATCCCGCCGGCGACGTCGGCGTCCAGCGCCAGGGCGCCGCGAAGCAGCGAGCCCCATGGAAGGGTGATCAGGACGAGATCCGCGACGCCGTCGAGCTCGGGCGGCAGCGCCTCCGCGGCGGCGGCGACGAACACGGCGTTGGGCAGGCCGCCATGCCGGGGCGGACGCGCGGCGCGTCGGGATGCCTCGGCCATCGCGGACGCGCTGGCGTCGACGCCGATGGCGAGCTGGTCCGGGTCCGCGGCCGCGGCCGCCAGGACCGAACGACCGTCGCCGGTGCCGAGGTCGACGACGACCCGGGACGCGGCGGCGGTTCGAGTGGCGACTTACCCGACGTCCACCTCGTGGACGCGCTTGCCGATGACGATGCGCATGCGCGGACCCTACGCGATGACCGGCGGGCGCGCAACGGCGCCGCCTACACTCGGGAGGCGATGTCCGATCTGCCCATCCGTCCCTACAGGCTGGTGCCCGCGGCGTTCCATCCCTGGGACCCGCGGACGCAGGACGTCGCACGCGACGTCATCCGGCTGGTCGAGTCCGCGCGACCCGGGACAGGGCTCGAGCACGTGGGCAGCTCGTCCGTGCCCGGGATGCCCGGCAAGAACGTCGTCGACCTCGGGGTCGAGGCGGATCCGGACGCGATCCCGGACATCGTCGACACCCTCATCTCGCTCGGGTTCCAGCGGCAGGGCGGCCTGACGCCGTTTCCGCCCACGCGGCCGCTGATGCTGGGCAACGTCGAGCACGACGGCACGTCCTTCCGGATCCACCTCCACGTCATGCCTCCGGCGCGCCACGAGCTGGCGGAGCTGATCGCCTTTCGGGACGCCCTGCGGGTGGACCCCGCGCTCCGCGACGGGTACGCCGCGTCCAAGCGCGAGTTCGTCGAGGTGGCGCCTGAAGGCGATGCGAACCTCATGTACACGGTCCACAAGGGCGGCTTCGTCCAGGAGTCGCTCTATCGGCTGGGCATCCGGAAGCCGCCGGCCGACGCACCCGACCCGCTGCCGCCGGGCTCCACGATCGGGATCCTCGGCGGTGGCCAGCTGGGTCGGATGCTGGCCATCGCCGCGCGGGAGATGGGCTACCGCGTCGTCGCCCTCGACCCCGATCCCGAATGCCCGACGGCCGCGGTCGCCGACGATATCGTCGTCGGTGGGTACGACGACGCCGACGCGGCCCGGCGCCTGGCATCGATGGCCGATGTCGTGACCTACGAGCTGGAGCACGTCGGGCTCGAGGCGGCGGCGGCGGCCGCCGAGGTCGCGCCGCTCCGGCCGGGGCTCGCGGCGTTGCGGGCCACCCGCGACCGCCTCGCCGAACGGCGGTTCATCCGGGAGATCGGGGAGTGGGCGGCGCCCTGGCGCGAGGTGCGGGGCGTCGAGGATGCCCGCGCCGCCGGCCGAATCGCTCGGGTATCCGCTTCGGCTCAAGGCCCCGGTCGGCGGCTACGACGGGCGCAGCCAGGTCCGGATGGCCGGCCCCGGGGACGTCGACGGCGCCATGGCGGCGCTGGGTGGTGGCGACGCCCGTCCGCTGCTGCTCGAAGCGGAGATCGATTTCGAGCGAGAGCTGTCGATCGTGTGCGCGCGCGACCGCGAGGGTCGGACGCTCGCATTCCCCGTGTCGCGCAACGTGCACGACGCCGGGGTGCTCGTCGAGAGCGTCGCGCCGGCGCCGATCCATCCGGTCGTGGCGGCGGATGTGCGCGAGATCGCCGACAGCCTCGCGCGCGGCCTCGACCACGTCGGGTTGCTGACCGTCGAGCTGTTCCAGCTGCGCGGCGGGGGACTGATGATCAACGAGCTCGCGCCCCGGGTCCACAACTCGGGCCACTGGACGATCGAAGGGGCCGTGACGTCCCAGTTCGAGCAGCACCTGCGGGCGATCCTGGGGCTGCCGTTGGGCTCGGTCCGGCCGCACGGCTCGGCCGCGATGGTGAATCTCCTCGGGACCGGCGAGGACCGCCCCGCACGCCTCCGCGGTCTCGAGGCCGCCCTCGCCGATCCTGACGTGCACGTCCACCTGTACGGCAAGCGTCGCGTGTTCGAGCGGCGCAAGATGGGGCACGTGACGGTGATCGGCGCCGACCTCGACGCGGCGCTCGATCAGGCGAGGAGCGCGCGGGCCGCGCTGGGCTGGGAGGACTGAGGTGGCCGAGGCTGGTCCGCTCGTGGGCATCGTCGGTGGCAGCCGCTCCGACTTCCCGTGCCTCGAGAAGGCGGCCATGACCCTCGAGCAGCTGGGCATCACCAGCGAGATGCGCGTGGTGTCGGCGCATCGCACGCCCGACCACCTGTTCCGGTACGCGGAGACCGCCCCGGGGCGCGGGATCCGCGTGATCATCGCCGGCGCCGGTGGCGCCGCCCATCTGCCGGGCATGCTGGCCGCCAAGACCACGCTGCCGGTCATCGGCGTTCCCGTCCCCACCGAGCACCTCGGCGGGCTCGACTCCCTGCTCTCGATCGTCCAGATGCCGCGGGGGATCCCCGTCGCCACCGTGGCCATCGGCAACGCCGTCAACGCGGCCGTGCTCGCGGCCCAGATCCTCGCCCTCTCGGACGCGGGGATCGCCGAGCGGGTCGCCGCCTGGCGAGCGGCGCAGACGGACGCCGTGCTCGAGGACCCCTCGAACGCCGAGCCGCTGCCCTAGTCCCGCGTAGACTCGGGTCCTGATGGACGACGAGCGATGGGAGCCGGGCATGCCGGTTCTCGATCGGCAGCCCGTGCGCGCACCTGCCGCCGCAACGACCGGCCGGGCGGGAACGAGCACGCTGCCGCCCAGCCTCCAGGGCCTGCCCGCCGCGGAGCGTCCCCGAGACGGCCCCGACGCCGCTCCAGAAGCACTACGTCCTGCTGTGCGCGCCCGCCCTCGTCGCCGGGTTCATCGCGATCACAGCGCTCGAGATCGGCGCAGGTCTCGGCAGCCCGCTGGTCAAGGTCTGCGTCCTGATCGCGGCGCCGTTGCTGTTCGTGACCACCATCGACGCCACCGTCCGGATCTGGCGCGCCGCATGGGCGTGGATGCCGGTCGACCGCAATCGTGGCCTGTTCCGGCTGGCCTGGGTGGTCGTCAGCCTCGTGTTCCTGGCGCTGATCGTCCTCGCCACCGTGCTCGTGCTCGGGGCCTGACGCATGGAGCGCCGGCTGTCCGAGGACGAGCTCGCCTTCCTGGCGCTGGCCGACCGCGGGCCGGATGGCCGGTCGACCGACATCGCGTCCGGCGACGGGACGCCGCCCTGGCTCGCGAGGATCCTGCGCCACTGCTCGCGCTGTGGTGCCAAGCTCGCGACGGCGATGCTCCCGGAGGAGAACCGCGAACGCCTGGCATGCTCAGCGTGCGGCTACATCGCGTACGTCAATCCGCGGCTGGTCGTCACGACGATCCCGGTCACCGGCGAGGGCGAGGCGGTGCTCCTGCGGCGGGGCATCGAACCCGGTCGCGGCTGGTGGGCGCAGCCGGGCGGCTTCCTCGAGGTCGACGAGACCGTGACCGAGGCCGCGGTGCGCGAAACGCTCGAGGAGACCGGCCTGTTCGTGACGCCCGGGGTGTTCATCGGCCTGTATTCACGGCTCGAGGCGGCGGTGGTGACGGTCGCGTTCGAGGCCGCGATCGCCGGCGGGACGGCACGAACGACGCCGGAGGCCCTCGAGGTGCGAGCCTTTGCGCCCGACGCGATCCCGTGGCCAGAGATCGCGTTCAAGACGTCGTTCCACGCGATCCGCGACTGGGTTCGGCTGCGCCACCCGGAGGTGGCCGTGCCGGCGGCCTACCGGGAGCCGGCGGACTAACCGAGGTCGATGAACACGTTCTTGAGCTCGGTGTACTGCTCCAGCGCCTCGAGCCCGAGGTCCTTGCCCATGCCGGACTGCCTGTAGCCGCCGAACGGCGCCTCGACGTGGACGCTGTTGTTGCAGTTCACGGACACGACGCCCGACTTCAGGGCCTTGGCCGCCCGCAGCGCCCGGCCGATGTCGCGGCTCCAGACCGATCCCGACAGGCCATAGGGTGAAGCGTTCGCGATCCGCAGCGCCTCCTCCTCGGTGTCGAACGGGATGACGCCGACCACCGGCCCGAACACCTCCTCGCGGGCGATCCGCATTTCCGGCGCGACATGGTCGAACACGGCGGGCAGCAGGTAGGCGCCCTCGGCGAGCGCCGGGTCGGTCGGCCGGACGCCGCCGGTGACCAGCGTGGCGCCCTCCGCAAGCCCGCTCTCGACGTAACCCTCGACCCGTTCCCGCTGGCGGAACGACACGAGTGGCCCGACCTCGGTCGCCGGGTCCGATGGGTCCCCGACGATGACCCGCTCGGTGGCCGCCGCGAACAGCTCCACGACGCGCTCGTGGACCGTGCGCTCCACGATGATCCGGCTGCGGGCGCAGCAGTCCTGGCCGCAGTTGTCGAACACCGCGTAGGGCGAGGCCGCGGCGAACGCCTCGATGTCGGCGTCCGCGAACACGATGTTGGGGCTCTTGCCGCCGAGCTCGAGGCTCACCTTCTTGATCGTGCCCGCCGCGGCGCGCAGGATCTCCTGACCGGTCGCCGTCTCGCCGGTGAACGCGATCTTGCCGATCCCAGGATGGGAGGCCATCGCGCTGCCGACGACCGGCCCGGGCCCCGTGACGACGTTGAGGACCCCCGCGGGCAGCCCCGCCTCGAGCGCGAGCTCGCCGAGGCGCAGCGCGGTCAGCGGCGAGTACGAGGCCGGCTTGAGGATCGCCGTGTTGCCGGCGGCGAGGGCGGGCCCCACCTTCCAGCTGGCCATCATGATCGGGAAGTTCCAGGGCACGATCAGCCCGACGACGCCGATCGGCTCGCGCAGGGTCAGGTCGAGCCCCGGGCGAGTCACCGGGATCGTCGACCCGCGCAGCTTCGTCGTCGCGCCCGCGTAGAACTCGAGCACCCTGGAGACCTGGCCGACCTCCCAGCGGGCGCCGCTGATCGGCTTGCCGATCTGGTGGCTCTCGAGCGTCGCGAGCTCGTCCTCGTGATCGCGCACGACCTGGGCGAACCGCAGCATCAGCCGGCCGCGATCGGACGCCGCCATCGAGCTCCAGTCGCCGTCGAACGCCGTCTGGGCCGACGCGACCGCACGATCCACGTCAACGGCGCCGCCCAGCGGGGCCGTCGCGACGATCGTCCCCCGGTGCGGCTCCACGACCTCGAACGTCCGCCCGTCCGCGGCCCCGACGAGCTCCCCGCCGACCACCATCCGGCTCACCGCGAAGGCCGGCGGCTTGGCCCGTTCCGTGGTCATTGGTGCTCTCTCCTCGAGCGCGTTCGTGCGTGGCTCGGTGGGACGCCGCCGTCGTCCGATCATACGGGCACGTCGGCGTACCGCGCGGCTGCTGTAGGCTCGCCGCGATGGCAGGAGATCGGGCCGTCGCCGGCGGATCACCGTGGAGCCGCGTCGTGCGGGCCGTCTCGGAGGCGGTCCGGGGCCGCCACGTCCGGGCGTGGATCCTGGCTGTGGCCGCCGTCACCGCCGTCGGCAGCCTCGGCTACGTGATCCTGTTCGGCTGGCCAGTTTCCGACGCCATCTACATGACCGTCATGACGCTCACCACGGTCGGGTTTCGGGAGGTCCGGCCAATCGACGATGCCCTCGGCCGGCTGTGGACGATGCTGCTGGCGGTGTCGGGCGTGGCCATCATCTTCGGGTCGATTGGGATCGTGGCCGAGACCATCATGAGCGACGCGGCGAGCGGGAAGCGGGAGGCGAAGCGGATGCGCGAGGCGGTGGCGGCCCTGCGGGGGCACTACATCGTGTGCGGGTACGGTCGCGTGGGCTCGACGGTCGCACGCGAGCTCGCGCATTCCGGGGAGCGCCTCGTCGTCATCGACATCGAGCAGGCATCGATCGAGCGCGCGGCGCGCGATGGTCACCTCGTCGTCGAGGGGGACGCGACCGACGACGCGACCCTGGCCACGGCCGGCACCGAGCACGCCCGCGGCCTCGTGACGACCATCGACTCGGACGCCAACAACGTGTTTGTCACGCTGAGCGCCCGCGCGATGAGCCCGTCCCTGTTCATCGTCGCGCGGGCCAACGCCGAAGGGTCCGAGGCGAAGCTCGAGCAGGCCGGCGCCAACCGGATCGTGTCCCCCTACACGATGGCCGGCCGGCGCATCGCGGAGCTCGCGAGCCGGCCACGGGTCGCGGACTTCATCGACGCCGCGCTGTCGCACGGGAACCTGTCGTTCTCGCTCGAGGAGGTCGAGGTCGACGCCGACAGCCCGCTGCTCGGGGTCACCGTGGGCGCGCTGCGGGCTGATGGCGTCGTCAGCCTGGCGATCCTGCAGCAGGACGGGGCGTACGTGGCGAACCCGCCCGAGGACCGGGCGCTGCGCGCGGGGGAGAGCCTGATCACGTCGGGGTCAACCGACGCGCTGGCGGCGTTGCGCGCGCGAGCCTGAACGGCCGGCGCGCCGTCGCCCACACCGCCCCTGCGCCCGGGTCAGGCTCGCGCCTGCTCCAGCTCCTGCTCGGCGGCCGCCATCGCCGCGCCGACGATCCCCGCGTCGTTGCGCAGCGCGGCCGGGATCACCTCGGCACGCACGGTGAGCCGGGGGACGAACTGGTCGGCGCGCTTGGACACCCCGCCGCCGATGATGAACAGCTGGGGCGAGAACAGCCTCTCGATGGCCAGCAGGTGCTCGTCGAGGTCGGCGGCCCACGCCTTCCAGCTGAGGCCGCGCCGGACGCGCGCGACGGCCGCCGATCGCTTCTCGGCGTCGCGGCCGCGGATCTCCATGTGACCGAGCTCGAGGTTGGGCACCAGCACGCCGTTCGAGAACAGGGCCGAACCGGTCCCGGTGCCGAGGGTGATCAGGAACACCGTGCCCCGGCGGCCCACGCCTGCGCCGAACCGCATCTCGGCGACGCCGGCTGCATCGGCGTCGTTGACGAGATGGACCGGGCGCCCGAGGACGCGGTCGAGCGCGTGGTCGGCATCGAAGTCGACCCAGCCCGGATCGACGTTGGCCGCGCTCTTGGTGACCCCGTCGATCACGATGGCCGGGAACCCGACCCCGACCGGCACCGTGGGCCCCAAGATCACCTCGGCCTCGATCTTGTGGATCATGCGCGCGATCGACGCGATCACCGCGGCTGGAGCGGACGGCTGCGGCGTCGGGACGCGATGACGGGGTGAGACCAGCTCGCCCGAGTCCAGGTCGACGGCGGCCGCCTTGATCCCGCTCCCCCCGACGTCGACGCCGATCGCCAGCCGGCGATGGCCCGGATCGACGGGCGCGCCGGCGGTTGGGGGTGCCTTGTCCTGATCGTCCGCGTGGCCGGTCTTGGCGACGATCTTGGCGACGGCCTTGGCCACGGCCTCGACGTGAGGCGGCGCCTCCGGCCGCGACTCCGGCGGCGACTCGGGCGCCCCCGGTTCGGCCTCGACCGCGGGCCTGGCTTCGGCCGCCGCCCCCGGTTCCGTATCCTCGGTGTTCCCTTGATTCTCGCCGTCCATGACCCCTCGTCGAATCAGAAGTAGTTGACGGTGATGCCGCCGTCGACGACGAAGTTTGCGCCATTCGTCCAGCGGGATTCGTCCGACGCGAGGTAGATCCCGACGTTCACGATCTCCTCGGGCTTGCCGAAGCGACCGGTCGGGTTGCGGGCCAGCCGTAGCTGCTTGGCCGCCTCGTCCTTGAGCAGCCAGTCCATGAGCATCGGGGTCTCGATCGGTCCCGGGCTGATCGCGTTGGTCCGGACGCCGCGGCCGGCGAACTGGACCGCCGTCGACCGGGTCAGTGCGAGCACCGCGCCCTTCGACGCCGTGTAGGCGTCCTGGGGGACCGAGCAGCCGAGGATCGCGACGAAGCTCGCGATGTTGATGATCGAGCCCGACCCCTGGTCGAGCATCACCGGGATCGCGAACTTGCAGCCCAGGAACACGCCCCGGACGTTGATCGCCATGACCTGGTCCCAGGTCGCGACGTCGGTGTCGATGACCGAGTGGTCGGCCTCGGGCATGATCCCGGCGTTGTTGTACAGCGCGTCCACGCGACCGTAGGTCGTGACGGCGTGCTGGACCATCGCCCGGGCGTCGTCCTCGTCCGAGACGTCGGCGCGCACGAAGCTCGCCTGCCCGCCGGCCGCGGTCACGCGCTCGACCGTCTCGCGCCCGCCGGCCTCGCTGGAGTCAGCCACGACGACTCGCGCGCCCTCGCGCGCGAACAGCTCCGCGGCGACACGCCCCATGCCGCCGCCGCCCCCGGTGATGATCGAGACCTTGCCGTCGAGTCGCATGCGGGCGCTCCGTTGATGACCTGATGAGTGGGCCCAGACTAGCCCGCCGCGCGGTCGGTCGCGGGCCCGCCCCGGACCTTGGTACGGGGGTCGAATGGCGCGCAACCGCGTACAACGGACCGATCACGGGGCTGGACTCGAGCAGAGGGCATTGATGAGCCAGACGGTTGCCCGCCGTCTTCGCGATCCCAGCACGCGAACCGCCCGCGCCATCCGTCGATCGATGGTCGTGTGGTTCGCCATTGCCTCCTCGGGCTGGATGCTGTTCGCGCCCCTCGCCGTGCTGGCCCTGGGGTTGAACCCGGTCGTTGCCGCGACTCGTCGCAGCCGTGTGTGCCGCTGGCCTGATCGCGTTCCTCGCCCATGGCCTCCGCATGCTCCTGCTCAGCGTGGATCGCCTCGACCAGGAGCGACACGGCCTGCGCGAGGCGTTCGACCGGGCGCGGCTCGACTCGTTGCGTGACGGCCTGACCGGGCTCGGCAATCACCGCGCCTTCCAGGAGGAGCTGAACGAGCAGGTCACGGTCGCGAGGGAGCGGGAGCGCGCATTCGCGCTGCTGTTCATCGACATCGACGACCTCAAGACCGTCAACGATGCGCGTGGCCACGCGGCGGGCGATCGGCTCCTGAAGGCGGCCGCCGGGATCATCACCGGCAACCTCCGCCGCTGGGACCGCGGCTTCCGGATCGGCGGGGACGAGTTCGCGGTCGTCCTCCTCGACTGCGACGGCGCGACGGCCGTGACGACCGCCCGCCGGATCCTCGCCTCTGCCCTCGAGGGTGGCTCGGGTCAACATTCGGCGGTTGACCCGTTCTCGGTCACGATCGGCGTGTCCGCCTTCCCGGAGCTGGCGACGGAACGGCAGCAGCTCGTCCACCAGGCCGATGCCGCCCTGTACTGGGGCAAGCGGCATGGCCGGACCGACGTCCAGCTGTTCGACCCGGCCCGCCACGGCATCGCCGACGACTGGCGTTCGCTCGATGAGCTCGCGGCCGCGGTCTCGCGGGTGGCCGCCGAGCGGCTCCTCACGCCGGTGTACCAGCCGATCTACAGCCTCAGGACGGGTGCCATCCTGGGGTACGAGGGCCTGGTTCGCCCCATGCCCGACGCCGGCTTCAGCGACCCCGCGACGATGTTCGTCGCGGCGGAATCGACCGACCGGACGGTCGAGCTCGACATGGCCAGCCTCGAGACGGTCATCGCCGGAGCAAGGGACCTCGGCCCCGACGAGTACCTCTCGGTGAACCTGTCGCCGCGGACGCTGGAAACCGACGCGTTCAACGTGTTCGAGCTGCTGTCCCTGTGCCGGCGCAACGACATCAGCCCGGAGCGGATCGTGATCGAGCTCACGGAGCGCGAGGCCGTCGAAGACATGGAACGGTTGCGCGATGCCCTTGACGCCCTGCGGCGGCACGGCATGCGCACGGCGGCCGACGACGTGGGCGCCGGCAACGCCGGCCTGCGGCTGCTCACGGAGGTCGACTTCGACGTGATGAAGATCGATCTGTCGCTCGTTCGCGCGGGCGCCGTCCGAGGCACGTCGGACGCCGTGCTGCGCGCGCTTCGCGACCTCGCCAAGCGACGGCACCAGTCGATCGTCGCCGAGGGCGTGGAAACGCTCGAGCAGCTCGAGGTGGTGATCAGCCTCGGCTTCGACGCCGCCCAGGGCTACCTGCTGGGCCGGCCGTCGGCCGAGCTCGCGTCGACGCAGGTGGACACGGCCGAGCTCGTGCGCCAGGCGCGGGCCTCGCGGCGCCTGCCCCGCACCGCCTGACGCGGTCCCGCGACCAGGCTCAGGCGGCCTCGAGCAGCCGGATCACGCTCCACGCGGTGACCGGGTGGCTGAGGCCCTTCAGCTCCAGCCCGTCCACGGCGACCGCCTCGATCGCATCCTCGATCACGCCGTAGCACCGCTGCGCGACGAGGATCTGACCCGAGGTTGCCTTGCCGCCGAGCCGCGCCGCGAGGATGACGGCGTTGCCGATCGCCGCGTAGTCGTAGCGTCCCTCGGCGCCGATCCGCCCCGCCGTCGCGAATCCATCGGCGATCCCAACCCCGAACTCGAGGTTGTAGCCGCGCTTCGCCCAGCCCGCGGCCAACGCGGCGACGTCGTCCCGGAGCGCCGACGCCATGCGCACGCCGCGCAGCTGGTGGTCCGGCTGGAGGACCGGGTCGTTGAAGAAGATGTGGATCCCGTCGCCCGCGTAGTGCTCGAGCGTGCCCTCGAACTCGATGGCCCGCCGGCCGACCGTCGCGTGGTACTCGCGCACGACGTCCAGCAGCTCCTCGGGCTCGGCGACCTCGGCGAACGCCGTGTAGCCACGCAGGTCGCAGAACACGGACGTCACCGCCCGCCGGTGGCCGGCGAGCAGCTGCTCGCCCTCCGGCGTGGACACCAGCGCGGCGACCTGGGGCGACAGGAAGCGCGACAGCTAGTGTACGCGGCGCTGGCGATCCCGGGGATGTCGTCCTGCCGACGCTCAGCCGCGCTCGAGGTAGCGCTCGCGGTCCCAGTTGTGGACGACCGAGTCGTAGAGCTCCTGCTCGACCCGGGCGGCGTTGAGGTAGTGGGCAACGACGTCGTCGCCGAAGATCGCGCGCGCCGCCTCGGAACGCTCCAGCTCCCCGATCGCCTCCCATAGCGCACGCGGCATCCGCGGCACGCCGGTCGCGACATAGCCGTTGCCCTTGTACTCGGGCACCAGCTCCAGGCCATGCTCGATCCCGTACAACCCCGCCCCGATCATCGCGGCGTAGGTGAGATAGGCGTTCATGTCGCCGCCAGGAAACCGGTTCTCCACGTGGAGCGCCGGCCCGTGACCCACGAGCCGGAAGCCCGTGGTTCGGTTGTCGCGTCCCCAGACAACGTTCACGGGGGCCCACGAGAGCGAGGCGTACCGCTTGTAGCTGTTGATGAACGGGGCGATGAACACCGCCAGCTCGCGCGAGAGGGCCATCATCCCGGCGACGAACTGCGATCCCTGCGCCGACAACCCGTATGGCCCCTCGTCCTCGCCCTTGGCGGCATGCATCAGGGGCGCATCGGAGTCCTTGTCCCAGATGCTCATGTGGAGATGGCCCGATGACCCGGTCCAGCGGTGATCCGGCTTGGCCATGAACGTGATGCCCCAGCCGTTGAGGTAGGCGATCTCCTTGGCGCCGTGCTTGAACAGCACCGTCCGGTCCGCCGACTCGAGCACATGGTCATAGCGGATGTTGACCTCGTGCTGGCCGTTGGCCGCCTCGCCCTTGCTGAACTCGATCGGGATCCCGGCCTGCGTCATCTGGTTGCGCAGCAGGCGGTGGAGCGGCTCCGCCTTGGTCGCCTGCAGCAGCTGGTAGTCCTCGTTGTAGTAGCCGAACGCCTTGGGCACCGGCCAGCCGCGCTCGGCCAGGCTCTCCCACGAGTCCTTGAGCACGTAGTACTCGAGCTCCGAGCCGCACTTGACCGCGATGCCCATCGCCGCGGCCCGCTCGACCTGGCGCTTGAGGATCGTGCGCGGGCTGACCGGAATCTCACGGCCCTCCTCGTCGGTGGCGTCGGCGAGCACGATCGCGGTCTTCTCGAGCCAGGGCGGCGTGCGCAGGGTGTCCCACGCGGGCTCGGCGATCCAATCGCCGTAGCCGGTCTCCCAGCTCATCAGGGCGAAGCCCTCGGGCGTGCCCATATCCATGTCGGTGCCCAGCAGGTAGGTGCAGAAGTGCGCACCGTGGTCGATGACGCCGGCCAGGAACGCCTCGGCCTGGACGCGCTTGCCGACGAGACGGCCCTGCATGTCGGTGATCGCGACGACCAGCGTGTCGATCTCGCCGTCGCGCACCTGGGACTCCAGCGCCTCGAGCTTGGGGTGCTTGCCGTGCTGCTCGTGCTTGGGCATCTCGATCCGCTCCTCGTTCGCCGTCATCGCGCCGTCGGCGACGATACCGGTCCAGCCTCCTTGCCGTTCCCCCCGTTGATGCGATCGACCGTGACATCCGCGACTCGCCGATTCGACCGGCCGGTATGCTCGGCCCGTGGAGACGGCCCACTTCGTCCTCGACATCGGCCTGGCCCTGCTGCTCGCCGCGGCCTTCGGCTGGGTCGCGCGCAAGGTCGGCTTGCCGGCCGTCGTGGGCTACCTCGCGGCCGGCCTGGCCGTCTCACCGTTCACGCCCGGCTATGTCGCCGACCGCCACCAGATCGAGCTGCTGGCCGACGTCGGGGTCGTGCTGCTGCTGTTCGAGGTCGGGATCGAGGTCGACCTCGGCCGGCTGCGACGCGAGCACGGCGGATTGCTGTGGGCCTCCCCGCTGCAGATCCTGGTGACGACCGCCATCGCCGGCGCCGTCCTGTACGGGATCGGCGTGCCGCTGTTCGGTGCCGCGCTGGTCGGCGTCTCGGTCGCGATGTCGAGCTCGGTGGTGGTGGTCAACATCACCCGATCCCGACGGCGCACGACCGACAAGGCGACCGACGAGGGCCTGCTCGGGTGGAGCGTGCTCCAGGATGTGACCGGCGTCGTGCTCGCCACCGTCATCGTCGCGATCTCCGGGGTCGAAGGCCGGCCGCTCCCGGTCGCGCTCGGGCTGCTCGTCGCGTTCGGCGTCCTCGCCATCGCGGCGGCGCAGGTGCTCCCGTTCGTGCTCAAGCGGCTGCGCTCGGAGCACGACCTGTTCCTGATCATCTCGGTGGCGTCGGGCCTCGTGCTCGCCGCCGCCGGTGCCGTGTGGTTCGGCGTCCCCACGGCGCTGGCGGCATTCGTGGCCGGCCTCGCGATCACCAATCGCGCCGAGACGGCCGAGGCCCGCCGGCGGCTGCTGCCCTTCCGCGACGTGTTCGCGGTGCTGTTCTTCGTTGCCGTCGGGACGCTGATCGACCCGGGCGGCCTGGCCGCCGCTGCGCCGCTCACCGTGCTGCTCATCGCGCTGGTGGTGGTCGCCAAGTGCTGCCTCGCGTGGGTTCTGGCCTGGGTCGCCCGCCTCGAGGCGCGCCCGCTCCAGCTCGCGATCGGCCTCGGCCAGATGGGCGAGTTCGGCTACGTCCTGGCCGGCGTCGGGCTCGCGGCTGGGTCGGTGTCGGACGCCTTGTTCACGGCGGTGCTGGCAGCCATCGTGGTCACCATCGCCGGATCGGCGGTCCTGGTCCGGTTCGCGGGCAGGGCGCCGGCACCCCCGGCGCAGTCCGGCCCCATCCCGGCCGCGTCTTAGCCCAAGCTAGTAGATGACCGTCGTCTCGGGCGGGAACGTGAACGCGAACGCCGAGGGCGGCAGCGGCGCATCGGGGACGTAACTGGTCACGAGCGCGTCCCGGGTGATCCGGCCGCCGATCGACTCCTCCAAGCGAAGGATCACGCCGTCGGCACGATCGACCGAGATCCGGATCATGAAGTCTGGCCGGTCCGCGGTCATCTCGATCGCGCGGGGATGGTCGCACTCGAGCACGATCGCCTCGCGGCCGGCCACGGTGGACGACCCGACCACCAGGCATTCGCCCGTGGCCAGCACGTTCTGGCAGTAGCCGCCGGGATGGATGAACAGCTCGGGCAGCGTCTCCGCCTGGAGCGGGGTCATCGGGACGTAGACCCGGGACCGGCCGGGGAGGTCGCCATTCCCGGTGACGCCGCGGACCATCGGCCGGGCCGGGCGTCGCGTGCCCAGCTTGCGCGACGCGACGTAGGTCTGGATGGTCGCCCCGTCCGACACCCACGCCTCGTAGCCGTCGGTCGTGCCATCGACGGGCACCGACGAGAGGACCTTGACCTCCCCCGGGTGGCGCAGCGTCACGTCCTGGACCAGCACCTCTTCGCCGCGCGCGGTCCAGGTGTGCTCCTCGATCCGCATGCGGAGCGTCGAGAACCGGAGCTCGGCATCGCGCATGAACGTGAACAACGCGTCCGCGGACGGCAGCTCGGCGCGCAGCGCAGCGATCTCCGGCTGGCGTCGACCGGACACGGGGACGGGCAGGGACCCGGCGCGATCCCAGGCGCGGCTCTCGGACATCGCCGGGATTGTAGCCGGACGGACCGGCGGCACATGCCCGTAAACCGTCCGCCGGCGGTCGGCACGCCGTCATTCGCCCGGCACCGGTGGGCCGGCGGCGCTCCTGGCGGAGCGCCGATCCCCCTTGCCCGCGCCTGCCGATCCCTGGGCCGCGCGTGCCGATCCCTGGCCCGCGCGTGCCGATCCCTGGCCGGCGCGTGCCGTGGGACAGCACATGTGGCCTGTAGACCTGCGCCTGCGCCCGATTCGCGCCCGCTCGATGTGGGATCTGGTCCACCAGGCACGATCGGCGCGGCAGGCTCGGTCGAGGCCGAGATTGAGGCCGATTCGTGGGCCTGGCAGGCACGCAGCACCTCGGGCGGGCTCGGCGCCGAGGCCGGCACGGCGAGCCCGCCTAGGGCTAGGCCCCGGCCGCTCCCTCGCCGGCCGCCGCCGCGCTCAGGCCAGGCCGGTCAGCCCCCGGCAGGCCCTCCGCCCAGGCCCGGCTCGGTCATGCCGGCCGGATCGAGCAGCTCGTCGAGGCGATCGGGCGCGATGCCCCGCTCGACCGCGAGCTCGCGGATCGTCCGGCCGCTCTTGAGCGCCTCCTTGGCGAGCGCCGCCGCGGCGTCGTAGCCGATCTCCGGCGCGAGCGCGGTCGCCAGCATCAGGCCCTGCTCGACGAGCGCTGGCCCCCGGTCGGTCGCCTGGACGCCGTCGACGAGCCGCACCCGGAAGTTGCGTGCGGAGGCGCCGAGCAGGGACACCGACTCGAGCAGAGCGACGGCCGTCACCGGCAGCATGACGTTGAGCTCGAGCAGCGAGCCGGTCTGGCTGAAGGCGATCGTCGCGTCGTTGCCGACGACCTTCGCGACGACCATCGTCAGGCTCTCGACGATCACCGGGTTCACCTTGCCCGGCATGATCGACGACCCGGGCTGCGTCTCGGGCAGCGCGAGCTCGGCGAGGCCGGCGCGCGGACCCATGCCCATCAGCCGGATGTCGGAGGCGACCTTCCACAGGCCGAGCGCGATCGACCGCAGCCCGCCATGGGCGGCGATCACGGCATCGAGCGTCGCCTGGGCGTGGAAGTGGTTCGGCGCTTCACGGACCGACAGCCCGGTGAGCTCCGAGAGCCGCTGGCAGGCTCTCGCCGCGAACTCCGGGTGCGCGTTGATCCCGGTCCCGACCGCGGTTCCGCCGAGGGGCACGGTCAGCAGCTCGTCGCGCGCCGCCTGTGCGCGCCGGATCGCCTCCTCGGCCTGGCCCGCGTAGCCGGCGAACTCCTGGCCGAGCCGGATGGGCGTCGCGTCCTGGAGGTGGGTCCGCCCGGTCTTGACGACCCCCCAGAACTCGTCGGCCTTGGCCGCCAGGGCCGACTGCAGCTCGATCAGCGCCGGGATCAGCTCCTCCTCGATCGCCACGGCGCCCGAGAGCTGGAGCGCCGTCGGAATGACGTCGTTCGAGCTCTGACAGCGGTTGACGTCGTCGTTGGGATGGACGCCTGAGCCGAGCCGGGCCGACGCGATATGGGCGACGACCTCGTTCATGTTGGTGTTGGTCGATGTCCCCGAGCCGGTCTGGTAGACGTCGATCGGGAACTGTGCGTCGTGACGCCCGTCGGCGACCTCGCGCGCGCCTGCGACGATGGCCTGGGCCGTGGGGGCCTCGAGCAGGCCCAGGCCCTGGTTCGTCTCCGCCGCGGCCAGCTTGATGAGCGCGAGCGAGCGCAGGAATTGCCGTGGCATGCGCTGCCCCGAGATCGGGAAGTTGAGGACGGCTCGCTGCGTCGAGGCCCCGTACAGCGCGTCCGCGGGGACCTCCATCTCGCCCATCGAATCGCGCTCGACGCGAGTTTCCGGGGAGACGCCCGCGTCGTCGGATCGATCGGATTGCATGGCACCGATGGTACGGCGCTGGGGCCGCCGAGGGGCGGCATCGATATGCTGGGGTCCGATGCGCACGGACGTCCCCATGGCCCACGTCGCCGCGAACGGGCTGGACATCGGCTACGACGTGGACGGGGAGGGTCCGCCCCTCGTACTGCTCCACAGCGCGAGCTCGTCGGGGCGCGAGGACTTCGCCGCGCAGCTGCCGCTGCTCCGCCGCAGCTTCACCTGCTACCTGCCCGACGCCCGCGGTCACGCGACGACCCGCTGGGACGCCGCGGACGGATTCCGCTACGACTGGCTCGTGGACGACCTCGAGGCATTCGTCGATGCACTCGGCGTCGCGTCATACCACCTGCTCGGGTTCTCGATGGGTGCGGCGACGGCGCTGCAGTTCGCGGTGAAGCGGCCGGAGCGGCTCCTGTCGCTGGTCGTCGTCGGGATCTCGCCGCGTCGCGAGCCGCGGGCGTCGGTCGCGCGCCGGATGATGGACCCGGCGTTCATCCTGCGCGATCCCCGCTGGGCGGCGGAGCTGTCGCGCCGCCACGATCCGGTGCAGGGCACGGACGCCTGGCAACGGCTGATGCCGGCCATCGCTCGTGACGTCGCCGAGCAACGGCTCCTCGAACCCGCCGAGCTCATTCGGATCGATGCCCCGACCCTCGTCGCGGTCGGTGACAGCGACCCGTTCGTGCCGGTCGACCAGGCGTGGGCGCTCAAGCGCCAGCTGCCCGACGCCCGCCTGTTCGTCGCGCCCGGCTGCGGGCACGAAGTCCAGGCCCGTCGGACGGCGCTGTTCAACGAGGCGCTGTCCGGCTTCTACCGCTCAACGGCGGCCGTGGCGGCGACACGGGCCCGGGCCTGATCCTCACGAACCAGGCGAGATCTCCTCGGGGAGGGCCGGCCGTAGCACCAGCTCGTATGCTCGGCCGTCGGGGCCGCGGACGCTCGTCAGGCCCGGCTTGCCCCCCGTCAGGGAGCTGGCCGCCGTCGCCTGCGCCGCCGTCAGGAGGCGCGACGGGAACGCGATCGTCGCATCGTCGGGCGGCTGAGGAAAGTCCGCGGGCGTCAGGTCGGACCACGGCCATGCCTCGAGCTTCATGCCCGGATTTGGGCCAAATTCGGCGATGACCGCCTCCACGCGATCGCCGTGATAGTCGTCACCAGCGCCGATCGACCTCAGCTTCGTGACGAGCGACGAGAAGGCCTTGAGGGCGACTGCGTCCGGCCCAGGCGCGGGGTCGTCGGTGAGGCCGGTCACGAGGATCGATCGGTCCGATCCATCCGCGTGGAGCTCGAACACGGTCGACGGCGCGTCCATGTTTCCGCCCATGTAGGCGTCGCGCGCCGTTCCGAGGTGGCCGTCGACCAGGGCGTACCGCAGGAGCGTCTGGACCTCGTCCTCGGACAGGTGGGTCTCGCGCAGGACGGGAACCTCGACCGTGGCGCCAAAGCCAACCCCGCCTGGGTTGATCCCGCCGCCCGAACCACCTGCCGCATCGTCGCCCGGCGGCAGGACGAGCACCCGTCCGTCTCCGTACAGGGTGAACTCGGGCACCCGGCTCATGACGACCTCCATGCGGAGGAACCCGCCGCGCGTCGCGGCGCGGAGCACGATGTCGCTGGCGCCGGTCGGATGCTGGATCGCGTCGGCGGCCAGCGACGGGGCGGCCGTCGGCGAGGCGACGCCGGCGGGGGTGGACGAGGCCGTGGCGGGTGATGGCTCGGCCGAAGGCGTCGTCGGGGCGCCGGCACAACGGGCCACGACCAGGCTAGCGGCCAGCCCGACGACGATGACGGAGCGCGGATCGAACGGCGCGCGGATCGGCATGGCGCCCGGACGCCGGGACCGCGTCGCAGGTTCCCGTGCCACAATCGGGGCATGGCTCGAGACCTGGATCGCCCGATCCGCGAGGCGTGGATCATCGACGCGGTCCGCACGCCGATCGGCCGCTACGGCGGGGCTCTCGCCTCGGTCCGGCCCGACGACCTGGCCGCGGTCGTGATCGCGGGGATCGTCGAGCGCACCGGCATCGACCCGACGCTGATCGAAGACGTCGTGTTCGGTTGCGCGAACGGGGCGGGCGAGGACAACCGCAACGTCGCCCGGATGGCCGCGCTGCTCGCCGGGCTGCCCGTCGAGGTCGCCGGTCAGACCGTCAACCGGCTGTGTGGCTCCGGGCTCCAGGCGGTCAACTCCGCGGCGCATGCGATCGGCGCCGGGGACGGCGAGGTCTTCGTCGCCGGCGGCGTCGAGTCGATGACGCGGGCGCCCTACGTGACGCTCAAGGCCGAGGGCCCGTGGGACCGCGGCCCGCGCACGGCTGAGGACTCGACGCTCGGCTGGCGGTTCGTGAACCCCCGGATGCGGGAGGTCTACCCGCCGATCTCGCTGGGCGAGACCGCCGAGTGCGTCGCGGACCAGTGGACCGTGTCGCGCGAGCGCCAGGACGCATTCGCCTTGGAGAGCCAGCGGCGCGCGGTGGCGGCGATCGAGGGCGGCCGGTTCGCGGGCCAGCTAATCCCGGTGATCGTCACGGGCCGCAAAGGCGCGGTCACCGTCGTCGATCGCGACGAGCACCCGCGGCCCGACACGACGATCGCGGCGCTCGCGGCGCTCAAGCCGGCGTTCAAGGCGGGCGGCACCGTGACCGCCGGCAACAGCTCGGGGATCAACGACGGGGCGGCCGCCCTGTTGCTGGTCTCGGCGGAGCGGGGAGAGGCGCTCGGGCTGCGGCCGATGGCGCGCGTGATCGCGACCGCCGTCGCCGGGGTCCATCCCGACGTGATGGGCATGGGGCCCGTGCCCGCGGTGCGCAAGGTGCTGGCGCGAGCCGGCCTCGCGCCCGCTGACCTCGACGTCATCGAGATCAACGAGGCCTTCGCCAGCCAGTCGGTCGCGTGCATGGACGAGCTGGGGCTCGATCCGGCGCGCGTCAACCCGAACGGCGGCGCGATTGCGCTCGGGCATCCCCTGGGGGCGTCCGGTGCCCGCCTGGTCACGATGGTGGTCCACGAGCTTGCCCGCACAGGCGGTCGCTACGGCCTCGCGACGATGTGCATCGGGGTGGGGCAGGGGATCGCGACCGTCGTGGAGCGCATCGGGGCGTAGTCGCACAGCCCGAGGCGTCCGCGCAGCCCGAGGCGTCCGCCGGTGATCTCTGCTCGCTTAGCGAGCGTTACGGCGGCTGGCGACCCGGTTTGCTCGTGCGGCGATCAGCATGGCGGCGGTTCGGCCGTCGGCGCTCCCCGGTTAGCCGCTCGCGGCTGATTCTGTCGGCGGACCCGCTGGCGGCCGGCGGTTGTCCGCCACAGGGCTCGCCGTCAGAGCAGCCTCGGACCAGCGACCGGGCGGGGCGACGCACCCGACGCACGGCGCCTGGGACGATCGGGGTGCTGGACGAAAACTGTTGCGGTGCGTACGATCGAAGCGTTCCCGGGCCGGATCGGGCCACGGGACGGAGCGACCCGAGGAGATCCCACGTCATGATCGACGCCCAGCCGACCGTCGTCTCACTGAGCGACGCCGCCGCCGTCAAGCTGCGCGAGCTCACGAAGGACGAGCCTAACCCCCAGATCGGGTTGCGCGTCTACGTCTATTCGGGCGGCTGCTCCGGGTATCGCTACGGGATGATGCTCGAGGATGCGCCGACGGCGGAGGACAACGTCCTGAGCGCGAACGGTGTCCGCGTCTACATCGACAACAACAGCGTGCCGCTCATCCAGGGCAGCGAGATCGACTACGTCGACACCCTCATGGGCGCGGGCTTCACGGTGAACAACCCGAACGCGGTCTCGGGTTGCGGCTGCGGCTCCAGCTTCCGGACGGCGGACGACGCCGGTCAGGCGCGGGGCTGCTCGCACTGACCGCCTGGCGCCGGATGGCGCCCGCCTCGAGTCGCTGACGACGCCGTCGGGATCGCCCGGCGGCGTCTTCATGTCCGGTTGGCGGCGACCGCGATCCGGCCGACGGCGTACCCTGCGCGCACGATCATGCAGATCCCCCTGTTCCCGCTCCATACCGTGCTGTCGCCGGGTCTCGCGCTGCCGCTCCACGTGTTCGAGGACCGCTATCGGCTGATGGTCCGACGATGCGTCGACGAGTCGACGCCGTTCGGCGTCGTCCTCATCCACGAGGGCAGCGAGGTCGCACCGCGCAACGGCGGCGCGCACGAGCTCGCGATCGCGAGCGTCGGCACGTTCGCCGAGATCCGGGAGGCGAATCGGTACGCCGACGGACGCTGGGAGCTGCTCACCGTCGGTGCCGGCCGGTTCGTGATCGAGACCGTGAAGACTGGCATCGAGCCCTACCTCGTGGCCGAGGTCGAGCCGCTCGACGACGCCGTGGGCGACCCCGACTCCGCGGAGGCGCTCGTGCGTCGCGTGTCGCGGCGGTTCGTCACCTACTTGCGCCTGCTCCAGCCCCGTGACGGGGAGGCCGCCACGCCGATCGATGTCCAGGTCGAGGTAGACGTGCCCGACGAGGCCCCCGACGACGACACGATCGAGTCGAGCGCCGATGAGGATGCCGACGACGAGGACGACGAGGACGACCAGGACGACGAGGACGACGAGGACGCGGCCCAGGATCCGGCGGACCTCGCACAGTCGCTGCGGATCCCCGACGATCCGTCGCACCTCTCGTTCCTGCTCACGGGCATCCTGCAGGTCGAGCCATTCCGCAAGCAGGCGCTCCTGGAGGCCACGTCCGCGGAGCAGCGGCTGCGGGAGCTCGATCGGATCCTCGACCGAGAGCTGATGCTGCTCCGTGCCCGCCTGGCCCCCTACAGCCCGGACCGACGCGGGCTCGGGCCGCTGGCGGGCTGACGGGGGAGGGGTGCAGGGCCGTCCGGCGGGGGTGACGCCCCACCGGACGGCCAGCGGCCCGCGAGCGGCGCGGGGTCGCCGCCGAGGCCGTGGGAATTCCTAAGGGATGCTAGTTGGGCCCGAAGACGCTGAGACCCCCCGGTTCGGGGGGTCTGCGCCGGTCCAATGGAGGGTCAGGATGGCCGGGGCGTGCTACTCGGCGACCTTCGCGAACCCGTGGATGGCGGTGGGCCTGAGGCGGACGACGAACTCGCCGGCGACGCCGTTGCGTGCCCCGAACGCCGCGGCCCTGTCCTCGCCCATGTACTTCGCGCCCAGGGCGGTCGCGATCCGACGGCACTCGCCGATGTCGTCGAGCACCACCGCTTTGCCTTCGACCATCACGTAGTCGTACGGCGGGTCCGGGTTCTGGACCACGATGACCGCGCGCGGATCGGCCGCGAGATTGCGAACCTTGACCGAGGTGTGCCACGAGGTGAAGACGTAGTCGTCGCCGTCGCGGATGTACCAGGTCGGCACCGCGTGCGGGCGGCCGTCGGGACGCACGGTGGCGAACGTTGCGGTCCGAGCGCCGCGATCGAGGAAGTCACGTGCCTGCGACGTTGTCATGCGATCCACGATCGTCCTCCCGCGTCCGGCCGAGGCTGCCGGTTCGTTGCCTGAGGATATGCGGGGGCTTGACGGGCCCATCAAGGGTTTGCTATATAACGTCCCACGATATAGCGTGGTACGTAGGAGATCGTCGACCGATGCCGCCCCGGATCCCCGACCTCGGCCGGTTCGCCGAGCCCGCGCTGCTCATCCTCGTGAGCCTCGGCGACGGGCCGAAGCATGGCTACGCGATCATGACCGACGTCGAGCAGGGCACCGGGCGCCCGCTTGGACCCGGGACGCTCTACGCCGCGCTGGCGCGGCTCGAGGAACGAGGCCTGATCGAGGCGCTGGAGCCCGTTGACCGGCGCCGCCCGTACCGGCTCACGGCCGTCGGGGTGACGGTCCTGACCGAGCAGCTCAAGGATCTCGCGGCGTTCGCGCAGCTCGGACTCAACAAGCTCGGCAAGGCGGCGTCGTGATCGGGCTCCTGCTCCGCCTCTACCCGGCGCGCTGGCGCGCGCGATATGGCGACGAGTTCGCGGCCGTGCTGGGCGAGCGAGCGCTTGGTCCCTTCGACGTCGCCGACGTGGTCCTCGGCGCGATCGATGCCCATCTCCACCTGCGCGGCCTCGGAGCCGCGTCCGAGCACCGAAAGGGGTACTCGATGACGCTTCGGATCGGCGGCATCGCCGCGCTGGTCGGCGGCCCGCTGTGGGCGTTCAGCCTGATCGGGTCCTCGATGACCGGTGGCGAGGGCCCGGTTCCGTGGTTGGCCGTGATGCTGGTCGCGACGCTCGCTGCTCCTGGTGGCGCTCGTCGGGTCTCAGCGCATTCCAGTCTCGCCGCCATCCGGCGCTCATGTGGCTGGCCATCGCGATTCCGGCCACCGGCGCGCTGATCGCGATCGTCGGGCATGATCGGCATCGCGCTCTACGGGGACCTGCGCTTCGTGCTCGAGTACAGCGCCTGGTACGTCTGGATGGTCGGGCTCGCTGGCGATGTTCGGCGGCTCGGGGCTGTTTGCCCTCGCCACCTGGGCGTCGAGCAACCTGTCCAGGGCGGGCGCGGCCCTCGCTCGCCCTGAGCTCGCTCGGCATCGTCCCGCTCGTCGGCGTGGCCGGCGACCTCCCGCAGCCGCTCCCGGTCGTGCTCATCGTCGCGACGGTGACCGCGTTCGCCATCGGCTGGGCGGCGCTCGGCGCGAGCGCCGTGCGGATCGACCGGCTCGGCGGCGCGACGTTCAAGGGCGCCGTCCTGTAGTCGACGATCGCGGCACGCCGCTGGTGAGCCCTGAGCTCTCCCTCGGCGTCCACCCGGCTGACAGCCCTTCTCGGCGGGACGACGTCAGTCGGCCTCCGGGCCAGCGGATTCCGCTGGCCATGTCACGCGTCGTGCGTGATGTGGGCCCGCGTCGCAGCGTGGCACGCTCGGGGTACAGTTTTCGTCTGACGTCATCGAGTGGGAGGATTCGAACGGTGCAATTCCGGACCTGGGTGTCCGACATGAAGCGCTGGCGCGGGACGGCGCTCGCGATCTCGGCGTCGAGCCTGTTCCTGGCCGCGTGCAACTCGGTTGGGGGACCGACCTACACGTTCTGGGACGTGATCTGGACGATGATCGCGTTCTTCTTCTGGTTCATGCTGATCTGGATCTTCATCTCGATCTTCGCGGACATCTTCCGGCGCAACGACCTGTCTGGTGGCTGGAAGGCGATCTGGATCATCGTGATCTTCATCATCCCGTTCTTCGGCGCCCTGATCTACATCGTGACGCGACCGAAGGTGACGGCACAGGACGTCCAGCTGATGACGCAGGCGGACGCGGCCCAGAAGGCCGCCGCGGGCGTCAGCACGGCCGACCAGATCGAGAAGCTCAACCAGCTCAAGGAGTCCGGCGCCATCACCGTGCCGGAGTACGAACAGCTCAAGAAGAAGGCGATGGAGGGCTGATCCATGGGAATCGGACCGGTCGAATACATGGTTGTCGCGTTCCCCGGCAACCAGTTCAACGGGCAGATCGCGCCGGCGCTGCGTGACCTGATCGACTCGGGGACCATCCGGGTGCTCGATCTCGCGTTCGTGATGAAGGATGCCGACGGCAGCGTCGTCGGCGCCGAGCTCGAGGACACAGGGTCCGACGTGATGCAGGCCTTCAACGCGCTCACCATCGAGCGTGGCGGCCTGCTCAACGACGACGACCTCCAGGACATCGGCGACGCGCTCGACGCGAACTCGTCCGCCGCGATCCTGGTCTGGGAGGATCTGTGGGCCAAGCGCTTTGCCGACGCTGTCGCCGACTCCGGCGGCGTGCTCGTCGACATCGCGCGCATCCCGCGTGACATCGTCCAGGCCGCGATCGACGCCACGGCCGATTCGTCCGCAACCGCCTAGCTGATCGCGAAAGGGGTAACGAGAGATGATGCGACGCCGAGGCCCCGGCCTCGTCCGTGTTGCGGCGACCACCGCCGTCGTGGCCGGCACCGCGGGTGCGGTCAGCCACCACCAGCAGCAGAAGTACGCCAACCAGAACGCGGCCGCCCAGGCCGACCAGCAGGCGGACTACGAGAACCAGCAGCTGCAGCAGCAGGTCGCCGCGCAGCAGGCGCAGATCGACGCCATGCAGGCGCAGCAGCAGCCCGTTGCCGCACCGGCGCCGGCCCCCGCTCCGGCGGCCGCACCCGTCGACCCGACGACGGCCACGCTCCAGAACCTGGCGAACCTGCATTCGCAGGGCATCCTCAGCGACGAGGAATTCGCGGCGGCCAAGGCCAAGGCGCTCGGCATCTGATCCGCCGGGCGCCGCCGGCGCTCGCCAACTCGCAGAGCCCGTCTGCGGACCCGCACCCAGGGGCCGCGGCCGGGCTCTTCGGATTCCCTACCTGACGGTGAGCTCGCTCGCGCCGCCCAGCACTTCCAGCTCGTAGCGATCCGGGCTTTCGGCGAACCCGGGCCCGACGAACCGGCGCTGACCCGCGACCTGCTCCCGCCGCCCGCCGTCGACCCGCAGGTGGGCGACACCGCCGGCCATCCGGACGGCGACAGGGATCCCGGTGGGCCGGCTGAATTGCGCGCTGCTCACGACCCCGCCGATCCGGACGGTCGACGTCCCCACCGGGCGGGGCAGCTCGAGGCGGACGTGGTTCGCGCCGCCCTCCACGTCGAGGCGCTCGAGCACGATCGCCTCGAGGGTTCCGGTGAGATCGGTGATGCCCCCGTCGAGCTCGATCGTCCAGGGGATCGTGCCGTTGAGGGCGATGCGCGCCTTGCGGGTGCTGAACGCGGCCGTCGGCTGGCGGCGGTAGCGGATCGTGACCAGGCCGCCGGACGCCCGCACATCGGGCCGTGGCCCATCGAAGGTCCCGAGGACGAGGTCGTCGGCGGGGGCCGCCCCGTTGAATTCCAGCCGTGAGGCGCTGGTCTCCGCGATGATCCGGGCGTTCGCGCGCGGACCGAGGGGGGCGATGTTGAGCGCAAGCCGCGGTGCGCCGGACGTGAACACCAGGCGCCCGCGTGTCGCGCCCGCGAGCGGCGCCGTGAACCGGTTGCCCACAAAGCCGCCGCGCGTGCCGACGCGAAGGCGGGCCGTCTCCTCCTCGACCGCGCGCGCCGAGGCGTCGAGGAAGCCCCCGATGGCGTCGCGCTGCTCCGGCGAGCAGGCTCCGAGCAGGGCATCGATCGCCGCGGTCAGCGGCGCCAGCGCGTCTCCGACCTCGCTCGCCCGTGCAGGTACGGGCGCGATGGTGACGCTCCGGCGATCCCCGGGGTCGGGCCGGCGCACGACGTAGCCGGCCCGCTCGAGGCGGTCGACGACCCCGGTGACGGCGCCCGTCGTCAGCCCCGCCAGCTCGGCGAGGCGGCTCGGGGTGAGGTCCGGGTCCGCGATCGCGAGCTCGAAGCAGCGCAGGTCGGTCGGGTTCAGGCCGAGGTGCTCGGCGAGGGCGTCGTCGAAGGCGACGGTGCGGACGGCTTGACGGATGGCGGCGTTGTCGTTCATCATGCAAATATCTTAGCAGCTAAGCTACTTAGGAGGCTTGAATGTCTGCAGCGCATCTTACATCCCCGCCCGAGGGCATCGAGGCCCGGGACCTGGTCAAGGTCTACCCCGGCGACATCAGGGCCCTCGACGGCGTCAGCCTGGACGTCGCCCCGGGTTCGATCTTCGGCCTCCTCGGGCCCAACGGTGCCGGCAAGTCGACGACCGTCCGCATCCTCTCGACGCTGTCCCGCCCAACGGGCGGTTCCGCGCGGGTGGCCGGTCACGACGTGCTTCGTGATCCCGAGCGGGTCCGGAGCGCGATCGGCGTCGTGGGCCAGCGATCGGCGGTCGACCCGAGCGCCACCGGTCGCGAGAACCTGGTCCTCCAGGGCCAGATGTTCGGCATCGACGCGCGCGAGCTGCGAGACCGGATCGCCGGGGCCTTCGAGCGGTTCGACCTGACGGACGCCGCGGACCGTCTGGTCGGCACCTGGTCCGGCGGCATGCGCCGCAAGCTCGACGTCGCGATGGGCCTGATCAACCGCCCGCGCGTCCTGTTCCTCGACGAGCCGACCACCGGTTTGGATCCCGAGGCTCGGGCCGGCCTGTGGGCCGAGATCGCACGCCTGTCGCGCGACGACAAGCTCGCGATCCTGCTGACGACACACTATCTCGAGGAGGCCGACCACCTCGCCGACTATCTCGCGATCGTCGACCACGGCCGGATCGTGGCCAGTGGGACCCCGGAGGCCCTCAAGGCCGAGCTCAACGGCGACGCGATCCACATCGTCGTCGAGGGACCGGCCGGCGGCGAGCGAGCCGCCTCGGTGCTCGCGCATATCGACGGCCTCGCCAGCCCGGTGGTCGACGGAGCGCGTGTCTCCGCCCGGGCCGACCACGCGGCATCTCGCGTACCCAGCGTCCTGTCGGCGCTCGAAGTCGCCGGCGTCACCGTCGCGACCGTGACCGTCGCCCGCCCGTCGCTAGACGACGTCTACCTCAGCCACACCGGCCGGGCATTCCGCCCGGAGGCCCTGGAGCTTGCCCGATGACCGCTCTCGCCCAGACCATGCACCAGTCCGAACGCCACCTGCGCTCCTTCGTGCGCCAGCCGTGGTTCGTCGGCATGGCCATCACGCAGCCGGTCATCTGGCTGCTCCTGTTCGGTGCCCTGTTCCAGAGCGTGACCCTCATTCCCGGGTTCGCCAACGGCACCAGCTACCTCGACTACCTCGTCCCCGGCGTGCTCGTGATGACGGCCCTGTTCTCGTGCGGCTGGAGCGGGATGTCGATCATCGAGGACCTCGATCGCTCGATCGTCGACCGATTCCTGGTGACGCCGGTCCACCGGAGCGCGATCATCGGCGGCCTCACGGTCTACCAGATGGTGGCCCTCCTTATCCAGGCGGCGATCATCGGCGGCCTGGCGCTGCTCCTCGGCGCCCACTTCGAGGGCGGCCTGCTGGGCTACGGGGCCCTGACCGTGTGTGCGCTGCTGGTCGGCGCGGCCGTTGCCTCGTTCTCGGACGCGACCGCGCTGATCCTGCGCCAGCGTGAGTCGGTCATCGGCATCAACACGCTGATGACCCTGCCACTCACCTTCCTGTCCGCGGCGTTCATCCCGCTCGCCCTGGCGCCGGAGTGGATCCAGACGGTGGCCAGGTTCAACCCGGTGAACTGGGCCGTGGAGGCGGGCCGCGACGCGCTCACCGCCACGCCGGACTGGTCGTTCATCCTGCCGCGCATGGCCGGCCTGCTCGTGCTCGCCCTGCTCACCACCGGCTGGGCCACGCGGACGTTCCGTTCGTACCAACGGTCGATCTAGCGGACCACCGACCTCCGGGCGGCACACGGTCACGGACCAGCCGCCCGGACAACCCCACTAGAACGGGCTCGAGTGCTGGTCGAAGCCCGTGCCACGTCGCACGGGCCTCGCCTTCGCACACAGCGGGCACCCCAGCCGCGGCAGGACGTGGTCGAGGTGTCTCATCGCCCCGATGCCGGGCTCCCGGATCGCCCCGCCCGCCCACAGCGCCCGGGCGTACCAGACCCAGGCCATGAGGCAGCGACGGCACAGCGGCGGCCCATCGTCAACGATCAAGCCCTCGTGTCCACCGCAGCGACGACAGCTGCGTTCCTGGGCGGTGACCGCCGACGGTTCGCCGGCCGATGCCCCGGCCGCGAATCGCTTTCGGGTGGCCCCGCGATGGCTCGCTCGTCGGACGCCGGCGTCGTCGATCATGGCGCGGATGCTGGATGGGCGCGCCTCGCAGCAGGCTCGCCGGCGGTCCCCGCCACCATGCGCCCGCGTTGCAGAACGCAGGCATGGTGGCCCGCGGGGGCCAGTCCTCCTCTCCGGATGTCGGGGAGCCGCGACGCGAACGGGCCCGTCGCGACCCCCACTGCCGACGTTGCCCAAGGCGGTGCGATCTCGCGCCGGGCGTCGATGCGTCGTCGTTGCAGGTTCGTGGCATGCGCGGCGTGCTCGGTCGCTCGCCGATCGCGTGCTCAACCCGGCGATCGCCGCCGTCAACCCCTTGACGGATCCCTATGATCTGGGCGTGACCGACCGCCGGTCGGGCCACTGGGAGGTGATGGGATGACACTGGTGATGGCCATCCTGGCCGTCGTGATCGGGCTGGCATTCGCCTTCGGCGGCTGGCGGTTCTTCCTGCTGCTGCTGCCACTGTGGGGCTTCATCGTCGGGTTCAGCCTCGGAACCGAGGCCATGCGCGCGCTGTTCGGCGACGGGACGTTCGCGACCGTCACGAGCTGGGTGGTCGGACTGGTCATCGCCGCCGTGTTCGCGGTGCTGTCGTACCTGTTCTACTACGCGGCCATCGCGATCCTGGCGGGCACCGTCGGGTACGCGATCGGCGCCAGCCTGTGGGGGATCATCGGCAACGAGCAGGGGCTGATCGCCTTCGTGATCGGCCTGGCCGTCGGCGTCGTGCTCGCCATCGCCGTGCTCGCGCTCAACGTGCCGCGGTACCTCGTCATCGTGCTGACCGGCCTCGGGGGCGCCGCTGCGGTGCTCGCCGGCTGGTTCCTCCTGATCGGCAAGGTCCCGTCGGACAACGTGACCTGGTGGGAGGTGGGTCAGCTGATCCGCGACAGCTGGTTCTATCTCATCGTCTGGGGGCTCATCGCGGCCGCCGGCATCGTCGCCCAGCTTCGCGCGCCGGCGCTGGGGCCGGACACGTACGAGCTGGACCAGACCTCGTACCGCTACTAGCCGCGGCGCGGCCGCATCGCGCCGGTTCTTGTCCTGCGCGATGCGGCACCCGCGCGCCTGGATGGGCTCCGGGCGGCCGTCATGAACTATGGGTGGTGTCTCGCGTTGCCTGCGCGCGTACCATCAGTCTTCCTGCGAGAGCTTGATCGGGCCCTGCTGAGGCAGCCGCGAAGCTCACCCCGCAGCGGCTGGCAGGAGGAGGTAGGCGAGCGACTGGCTCATTGCCAAACCGGCGCCACTCGACGGCTCCAGACGGAGCGCCGACGCGCCCCGCGACCACGGACGGCGGGTGAAACCCTCTCTTCTGCCTCGTCCTGGTTGCAATCTCAAGTCCTGGTGAGTGCACGCTCACCGACCCAACAATCGACGTACCAAGGGGACGAGAACCATGAGCGACAACGACCAGGCGCACACGACCCTGGCGGCGTTCACTGTCGACAGCGGTGACGCCGCGCGACGCCTGCTCAAGGCGGTCCAGCGCATCGACGAGGCCAACGACAACGTGAAGATCGTCGATGCGGCGGTCGTCGACCGGGGACGGTTCGGCCGGATCAGCGTCCACCAGACGACCGACCGGGGCGCTCTCAAGAGCGGCGCCCGGCTCGGCACGCTCGGCGTCATCGCCGGGGCGATCGTCGCCGGACCCGCGGGTGCCGTCGCGATGGGCGCCGCCGGCGGCGTTCTCGGTGGGCTGCGTGGCGGGATCCACGACACCGGGATCGACGACAAGTTCATGCGGTCGATCGGCAAGGAGATCGAGAAGAAGAAGAGCGCCCTGTTCGTCCTGTACGAGGGCAGCTGGGAGCACTCGATCGGGCTCGTCGAGCAGGCGATCACGGACGAGCATGCCTTGCTGTTCAACAGCACGCTCACGGCCGAGAAGGCCGCGGCCCTGCAGGCCCTGGTAGAGCCGGCCGTCGAGGCGCTGGGCGGCGAAGAAGTGACCTCGGACTACGAGCTTGAGACCGAGGAGGCTCCCGCGGAGGCTCCCGCGGCCGAGGCGGCACCGGCCGCGGCTGCCGTCGCTGCCACCGCTGCCGTGGCTCCCGCGGCCGCCACGGACGACCTGACCCAGCTGGTGGGCATCGGGCCCAAGGCCGCAGCCGCGCTCGGAGCGGCAGGTGTCACGTCCTATTCGGCGCTCGCCGAGATGAACGAGCCGCAGGTGCGTCGCGCGCTGCACGATGCCGACATGACCCCGCCAGCGAACGTGGGAACGTGGCCCATGCAGGCCAGCCTCGCCTCAAAGGGCGACTGGCAGGGCCTGATGAAGTACAACAACCAGGCCGCCAAGTCGCGGCCCGCCCCCCAGAAGGCGCCGGAGGCCGCCGCCGAGCCGCACGACGACCTGACCCAGCTCAACGGCATCGGGCCTCGGATGGCGTCGATCCTCAACGACGGCGGCATCACGTCGTATGCGCAGCTCGAGCACGCAAACACGGGGGACCTGCGCCAGATCGTCGCCACCGGCGGCGCGCTGCCGCCCGCGAGCCTCGACTCCTGGCCGACCCAGGCCTCCTACGCGTCGCGGGGTGACTGGTCCGGTCTGGCGACCTACAACCACCACTGAGTGATGCGGGTGCCGTCATCGGGCGGCACTCGTTCCTTGCAATTGCGCCTGGCGGGTTCTGGGGTCCGGTGACCCTGGAACCCGCCTTCTCATTTCCGTCCGCAGCACACCGCAGGATCCGCGTTGACGCTGCCACCGGCGGCCTCGACGATGCCGCAATGTCCCTGAGTGAGCGAGGGCACAGCATGGGAGGTGGACGTGACCGACGCGACGACCGACGGCGACATCAGCTCGATCCCAAAGGTCGAGCTCCACGTCCATCTGAACGGGTCCATCACCGAGGCGACGGCGTCCGAGCTCGCCCGCCGTCACGGCGAAGACCCGGCGACGGCCCTCGGGCTCATCGGCGGCCGGTATCCGGGCCGGTACCACGATTTCGGCGGATTCCTGGCGAGCTACCTGGCCGCAAATTCGTTCGTCCGGACGCCGGACGACCTCGAGCTGGTCGCGGCTGCGTTTGCGCGCGGGCAGGCCGCCCAGCACGTCGTCTACTCCGAGGCGATCTTCACGGCCATGATCTACGTCCGCAACGGCATGGAGCCGGCGGCCATGTGGGCGGCGATCCGGCGTGGACTCGCGGCGGCGGGATCCGGAACGCGGATCGCCCTGGTCGTCGACGCGATCCGCGACCTCGGACCTGAGGAGGCCGAGGCCACGATCCGCCTCGTGGAGGACGCCGATGCACCGATCGTCGGGCTGTGCCTGACGGGGATCGAGGCCACGGAGCCCACCGAGTCGTTCAGGAGCCTGCGTGAGGCGAGCACGCGCCTGGGGATCGGTTTCGAGGTCCACGCCGGCGAGATGGGCCCGCCGTCGAGCATCGTCGAGGCCCTCGACGTTCTGGGTGCCGACCGGATCGGCCACGGCGTCGCCGCGATCCACGAGCCGGACATCCTGGACAGGCTCGTCCGCGAACAGGTGCCGCTCGACGTCTGCCCGTCGTCGAACGTCGCGATCGGCCTGTTCCCGTCACTCGAGGCCCACCCGGTGGCGGCGTTCTGGCGGGCCGGGGTCAACATGACGATCTCGAGCGACGACCCGCCGTTCTTCCACACGACGCTCACCGACGAGCTCCGGCACGTCACTCGTCTCGCGGCCCTCAGCCGTGAGGACCTTGCCGAGCTCCAACGGCGCGCCGCGCGCGTCTCGTTCGCGCCGCCGGACGTGAAGTCAGCGGTCCTGGCGGAGGTCGATGCCTGGGCCGCCCGTCGCGAGGGCGCCCCGGCCTAGGGCCGCCGCGGCGCTACTCGCTGAAGCGCTCTTCCTTCCACGGGTCGGCGTCGTTGTTGTAGCCGTAGCGCTCCCAGAAGCCGAGCATGTCGTGGTTCAGGAACTCGAGACCCCGGATCCACTTCGGGCCCTTCCAGAAGTAGCGCTTGGGGACGATGAGCCGCAGCGGATAGCCGTGCTCGGCCTCGAGCGGGGCGCCCTCGAACGTGTCGGCGAGGAGGACGTCGTCGTCGTCGAGCACCGACAGCGGCACGTTGGCGGTGTAGCCCTGCTCGGCATGGCCGACCACGTGGGTCGCGCTCGGTCGGACCTGCGCGAGCTCGAGGATCGCCTGGATCGGCACGCCCTCCCAGTGGGTGTCGAGCTTCGACCACCGGGTGACGCAGTGGATGTCGGTCGTCACCTGCTTGCGGGGCAGCGCCTTGAACTCGTCCCACGTGAACCGCAGCGGATTGTCGACCTCGCCATAGACGCGCAGGTCCCAGGTCGCGAGGTCGGCCTTGGGGACGCTCCCGTAATGGAGCACGGGGAACTTCTCGGTCACGTACTGGCCGGGCGGGACGCGACCGGCGAGGGCGGGATCGCCGCGACGATCCCCGAACAGGCGCTCGAACATGCTGATCTCCGTTGCGGGCGTGGGCGCCCGCGGTCAGGGTGCCAGATGGGATGGCGCAACGATACCCACGATTCATGACAGGACAGCGACAGGCAGAGCGAGAAGCTCAATCGCTCCCAGCAGGCGCCCCCCCGACTTTGAGGATCCAGATGCCTGCCTTCGAATCCACCAGGATCGGCGTCAGCATCAGGCGGCCGACGACAGTGGGCTTCGAGACTTCGACTTCGCGCCATGTCGGGCCCCGCTCGCCGTCCAGTGCGTCGTGATAGAGGATCGAGCCGGGTGCCGGGCGCCCAGCGGCCGGGTCGACCATTGGCGCGAAGAGCTTCGTCCCGGCCCACAGCGGGAGGTCCAGGTCCACGATCCCCTGGGCGCGCAGGCGCGGCGGGATGTAGACGATCGTCTGCGGGTTTGGAGGGGTCGGCACGCCACGCCACGCGGGTACAGGCCCGACCGCGGACGACAGGGCTGCGAAAGCGCGCTGGGCGTTGAGCTGCTTCGCACGATGATGGGCGACCGATGCGCGGACTGCGGGGGACGACGGCCACGACGGAGCAAGCACGAGAGCGAGGACCGCCCCGAGTGCGACTATCCCGCAAGGCCTTGCCCACCCCGTCGACAGACCGCGGAAGCGCATGGTCGCGCGCCGAACAATGGGGACGTCGACCGCGGCGAGGCCCAGCCCGCCGGCGAACACGATGCCGAGGTTGATCGGCAGGAGATACCGGGCGGTGATGACCGTTCCCCGCGCGCCCGAGGCGATGAAGAAGGCCGTGACCGCGACCGGAACGATCGCCACCACGATGGCCTCCGTCCAGTGCCCGCGCACGGCGAGGACCAAGAGGGCGATCCCTGCCAGCGGAAGCAGTGGTGCTACCCGGTACCCGTACCGCGCGACGAATTCGAGCATGCCCACGAGGCCGCGGGTATCGCTGCCTGCCGAGTTGGCCTGGGCGACGTTCGCCCACAGGAGCGGATCACCGCTGAGCAGCAGGTCATGCAGGGAGAGAATCGGGAGTGCGAGGAGGCCGAGGCCGACCAGCCACGCCCGGCGATCGGGACCCACCCATCGCCCAGCCCGTCCACCGAGGGCTGCTACCGCCACGGAGAACAGCGCGACCGCCGTCACCGCCAGGACCTCGGGCCGCGCCAACGTGCCGGCCGCCAGCGCGAGGCCGGCAATCCAGTACCAGCGCCGTTGACCGACAACCATGAGCCCCGCGACGGTGCAGGCGAGCATCGCCCAGGACACGCCGTATGCCTGCGTGACGTCGCTCAGCAACTCGGGCGCCAGGGCGAACGCGACGGCGACGAACGAGGCCGGGAGGAGGCCGCCGATCCGGTAGGCGAGCACACTCGCGGCCGCAACGAACGCGGCGAACGACGCGATCGCCAGAATTGATACCGACCGCCAATCCCCAGTCCCGATCCGCGCGATGCCGTAGAGCAGCGTCAGGAGGGGCTTGGACGTCTGCGACAGATAGCCCTCCAGGCGCTGCCCGGCGATCAGCCGCTCGAACTCGACGACCGGCGCGGCGGCGTCGGGCCCGATCGGCCCGACAATGAACGGCCGGACGACGTACAGCCCGACCACGACGGCGCCGGCGAAGGCGACGGCAGCCAGCGCCAGCTCCCAGGCTCGATCGGTGCCGCCCTTCACGCCCCGAGTGTATGCCGTGTTTCCGGACGTTCGTCGAACGGTCCTCCGGTATCCTCGAACCCGTGCATCCAAACGCAATGCCGCGACGAGGGGACCATGGCTCGCGGTTCCTGACGGCGGATCCCAAGGCAGGACACGACTCAACGGCGCACGCCCGGGTCGTGATCGTCATGCCTGCCTACAACGCCGCCCGCACGCTCGAGCGCACCTACGACGACGTGCCCAAGGACCTCATCGACCACGTGATCCTCGTCGACGACGTGTCCGGCGACGAGACGGTCGGGATCGCCCGAAGCCTCGGGCTCGAGGTCATCGTCCATCGCCAGAACCTGGGCTACGGCGGCAACCAGAAGACGTGCTACGACCGGGCGCTCGAGTGGGGCGCCGACGTCGTCGTGATGCTGCACCCGGACTACCAGTACGACGCGACCCGGATTCCCGACCTCGTGGCGCCGATCCTGACCGGAGCGGCGGATCTGGTCCTCGGCAGCCGGTTCCTCGGCGACCCGATCGCCGGCGGCATGCCCAAGTGGAAGTACGTCTCGAACCGGTTCCTCACCGGCGTGGAGAACGCCGCCTTCGGCCTCCACCTGTCGGAGTACCACACGGGGCTTCGCGCCTACAGCCGGCGCCTCCTGGAGACCATTCCCTACCAGCTCAACTCCAACGACTTCGTGTTCGACCAGGAGCTGATCGCCCAGGTGGTCGCGATCGGCGGGCTGGGCGTCGACGAGATCGCGGTCCCCACGCGGTACTTCGACGAGGCGAGCTCCGTCGGCTTCCGGCGCAGCGTCGTCTACGGGCTGTCGACGCTGCGCGTGGTTGCTCGCTACCTGCTCCACCGCAGCGGGATCCGGCGATCACGCCAGCTGCTCCCCAAGTCGCAGGCGCGCGAGCCCGGCACTGCCTGAGGTGCGCTACCTGCGGGGCCGGCTCGGGCGCGTCGCGCTCGGGCTCGCCATCTCTGCCATCGCGCTGGTCCTCGTCTTTCGCACGGTCGACGTCGGGGCGGCCTGGCAGACCCTCAAGACCGCCCAGCCCCAGTGGGTCGCGATCCTGCTGGCGTTCGTGGTCGCGGACGTGCTCCTGCGGGCTGTGCGCTGGCGCGTGCTCCTGTCGCCGTTGGCCAGGGTCCCGACCGGCACGACCCTCGCGTCGCTCCTGGTGGGCTACCTCGCCAACAACGTGCTGCCGGCCCGGCTGGGCGAGGTGGTGCGCGCCCACGACCTGGGGCAGCGGGCCCCGATCTCCCGGCCGGCGATCCTGGGGACGATCGTGATCGAGCGCGTGGTCGACACCTTTGTCGTCGTGGCCATCGCGTCGATCGCCATCCTCGTCCTGTCGGTGCGCGGGATCGTGGCGTCGGCCGTGCTCGCGGGCCTCGCCGTCACGGCGCTGCTCATCGTGGTGGTCGCGGCCGGGATCGCGGCGCACCGGCTGCCGGGCGCGGCCAGGGTGGCCGCGTTCCTCGACCGCTGGCCGCGGGTCCGGGCGTCGCTCGCGCGCCTGCGCGAGGGCCTCGCGGTTGCCAGCAACGCGCGCGTCGTTGGCGTGGCCGTGGCGCTCTCGATCGCATCCTGGTCGTGCACGGTGCTTGCCTTCGCCGCGGCCGCCCAGGCGGTGGGTGTCGAGCCCACGCTCGGCCAGGCCGCGCTGCTGGCCGCGGGGACCAACCTCGCCACCGCGATCCCGGCGGGACCCGGCTACGTCGGGACGTTCGAGCTGGCCGTGATCACGATCGCGACCTCGGTCGGGATCGATCGCAACGCCGCGCTCGCCTTCGGGCTGCTCGTGCACCTCGCGGCCCTGCTGGTCACCTCGGTGGGGGGCGCGATCGTGCTGGTGTTCTCGAGCCGGACACGCCGGATCGAGGTCAACGCGCTGGCCCTGGGCGACGAGCCCGCCCTGGCCCCTGGGGTGGCCGAGGGCGACGAGCCGGTGCGGGGCGCGGACGAGCCGATCGCCTGAGGCAGCGGCAGCAAGGGAAAGGCCCCGGCGGTGCCGGGGCCTGATCGGGGCGAGGAGCGGATCCGGCCTACTGGGCCGGCGCCGGCTTCGCCAGGTCGCTGAGGTTGGTGAGCGAGTACTGGCTCGCCGTGTCCGCGGTGACGGCGAACCCGTTCTGGTCGGTCGCGGGGGCGGGATCGAGCGCGACGAGGCCCAGCGGCCCCAGGTGCTCGTTGAGCTTGGCGACCGTCGCGGCCACGTCCGTCGTCGCCTCGCCAGCTGACTTGTTCACGTATTCGAGGGCGCTGGCCGCGTACTCCACGAGGAGGTCGATGTCGCCCTTCTCGAGGGCCGGGAACACGACCTCACGGGCGCCGAGCTGGAACTTGCGATCCACCGTGTAGCCGTTGGCCTCGAGGACCTGGGCGTACACCTCGGCGAGCACTTCCTGCTCGTAGAAGTTGGTCGATCCGACGGTCACGTCGCCCTTGCCGCTGCCGCCCGCCCCCGGCAGGAAGCCGTTGTCGGTCAGCCACTTCTTGGCGGCGTCGGCGGATGACTGCCCGTCGGTGGTGACCGCCTGGTTGAGGGCCGTGAGCTCGCCCTGCGTGATCTTCGCTGTCACCGGGTTGAGCAGCGTCGCCACGTCGGGGTTGGCATCGACGATGTCCTTGCGCAGGATCGGCACCAGGTTGTCGGCCAGCTGCAGGTGCTTGTCGTCCTGGAGCAGGACGAAGCCATTGGCCGCGTAGGCCGGATCGGAGGTCAGCAGCATGCCGACCTGGATGTCGTTGTTCTTGAGCGCCTCGACGGTGAGCGGTCCGGCCACGTCGAGCGGCTTGAACTCCTTGAACTGCAAGCCGTACGTCTGCTCCAGCCCCTGCTGGCAGAACGGACGCGTGGGGCACTCGGGCGGGCCACCCAGCACGAGCAGGCTGGCAACTGACGGTCCGAGGCTCGCCGGCTCGCTGGCGGCGCCACTTGCGGTCTCGCTGGCCGGCGCAACGCTGGCCGGCGCCGAGGCAGCCGCGGCCGCGCTGGCCGACGGACTGGAGCTGCTCCCACCCGACGAGCACGCGCTCACCAGGAGCACGAGCGCCGTCGCCCCGAGGGCAGCCATGCGGGTCATCCGCATTGGGTCCTCCTTCCATGACTCCCGCGCCGCAACACGCGGCTCCCGGGCTCCGAGATGCTACCTGCTATCCGTGTTCGGACCTGACAGGTATTCGGTTCGGCCCGGGGTCGTTCGCATTACAACCACGTGACGGTCAGGTGGGGACGCTACCGGCCCTCGGGGGCGGCGCCAGATCGGCCGGGGTCGCCGCGCGCGGCTGATCTCGCAGCCCGGGCGACACCGCCCGGCGCTCGAGGAAGGTCATCACCCGCCCGGTCACCACCGCGAGGATGGCCACCAGCATCGCGCCGCCAACGAGCATCGCGTAGTCCTGCTGGGCGAAGCCGTCGACGATGAACCGGCCCAGCGCCCCGCCGCCGACGAGCGCCGCCAGCGTCGCCGTGGCCACCACCTGGACCGACGCGATCCGGACCCCGGCCAGGATCACGGGCAGGGCCAGCGGCAGCTCGACCCGGCGCAGGATCTGCCGTTCGCGCATGCCCATCCCCCGGCCGGCCTCGACGAGGTCGCGGTCGACGCCCTGAAGCCCGGCGTAGGTGTTGGTCAGGATCGGCGGGATCGACAGAACCACGAGCGCCGCGAGCGCGTTCCAGAACCCGATCCCGATCAGCGGGACGAAGATCACGAGCAGCGCGTACGAGGGAACGGCCCGGCCGAGGTTGCCGATCGCCACGGCGGCGCCGGCGCCCTTGCCGGTATGGCCGATGAACAAGCCGACCGGGATGGCGACCAGGCAGCCGATGAGGATGGCCAGGACGGACAGCTCGAGATGCTCGATCACCCGATTGGGGATCCCGCTCGTGCCGGACCAGTTGGCGGGATCCGTGAACCAGCCGATGACCTCCATCAGCGGCCGCCTTGCCGCGACCACGGCGTCAGGACTCGGCCGACGAACCCGAGGCCGACGTCGGCGAAGACCGCGAGCCCGATCATCACCAGCAGGCTGGCGTACACGATCCCCCAGTTGCGGAGGTTGAAGCCGCGCAGCAGGACCTGGCCCAGGCCGCCCTCGCCGATGACCGCGGTGACCATCACGAGGCCGATCGTGGTCACGGTCGCGATCCGCAGCCCGGCGATGATCAGTGGCACCGCCAGGGGCAGCTCCACCCGCAGCAGGCGCTGCATGCGGGTGTGGCCCAGGCCATCCGCTGCCTCGGTGATGTCCGGCGAGATGCCGTCGAGGCCCGACAGCGTGTTCCGGACCAGGATCAGCAGCGTGTACGAGATCAGGCCGATCTCCGCGGTCGTGAGCGACAGGCCGGTGATCGGGACGAGGAACGCGAACAGCGCGAGGCTGGGGATCGTGTACAGGATGCCGGCGGAGGCGATGATCGGGCCGCCGAGGCGCCGCCAGCGGACGATGAGCAGCACGAGCACGAGGCTCAGGGCGAACCCGACCCCGATGGCGATCCCGGTCAGCACGACGTGATTGATCAGCCCGTTGACGAGCTGGCCACCGTTGCGGCGCAGGAACTCGCCCATCAGCCGCGGACCGCTGTCACCCGAGGCCCGCCAGCGCGGCGAGGTCTTCGGCGGTCGTCGGTGCGTCGACGGCGTCGGCCGGTCGTGCGGTGTCGCGCATGTAGGCGGCGATCTGGTCGACGTTCACCAGCCCGCGGTACACGCCGTGGCGATCGACGACGACCCCCGCCTGGACGTCGCGATCGAGCAGCATCGACAGCGCATCCTTGAGCGTCGTCCGACGGTCGAGCAGCGGCGAGGTGGTCTCGACGAGGGCCGCGTCGAGCGCGCCGACGGCCGGGATCCGGCGCTCGCCCACCCAGCCCAGCGGCCGGCCCTCCGCATCGAGCAGGAGCAGGTACGCGAACGGGTCCGCGAGCGTGCGCCGGCGGGCCTCGGCGGCGTCGTCGCCCACCCGCGCTGTGACCGCGGCCGCAAGCTCGAGGTCGTTGACGCGCGTCAGGGACAGGCGCTTGAGCCCTCGGTCGGCGCCGACGAACTGGGCGACGAACGGCGACGCGGGGGCGGCCAGGATCTCGGACGGCGGGCCGTACTGCTCGACGATGCCGCCGGCCCGGAACACGGCCACGAGGTCGCCCATCTTGATCGCCTCGTCGATGTCGTGGGTGACGAACAGGATGGTCTTGGCCAGCTGCTCCTGGAGGCGCAGGAACTCGTTCTGCAGGCGCTCGCGAACGATCGGGTCGACGGCGCCGAACGGCTCGTCCATCAGCATGATCGGCGGGTCGGCCGCGAGCGCCCTGGCCACGCCGACGCGCTGGCGCTCGCCGCCGGACAGCTGCGCCGGGTAGCGCAGCGAGTAGTCCTTCGGATCGAGGCCGACGAGGCTCAGCAGCTCGTCCGCGCGCTCCCTGCGCCGGTTCTTCGGCCAGCCGAGGAGGCGGGGGACCGTCTCCACGTTCTCGCCGATCGTCTGGTGCGGGAACAGCCCGGTCTGCTGGATCACGTAGCCGATGCCTCGCCGGAGCTCGGTCACGTTGCGGGTCGCCGCGTCGACCCCGTCGAGCAGGATGCGGCCCGAGGTCGGCTCGATCAGGCGATTGACCATCTTGAGCGACGTCGTCTTGCCGCAGCCGGACGGCCCGACGAGGACGCAGATCTGCCCGGCGGGCACCGTCAGCGACAGGTCGTTGACCGCGCCCGGGGTGCCCTGCTTTGCGGCGGAACCGCCGTAGACCTTGGTGACGTGCTCGAACTCGACCGTCGAGGCGGGCGTCGTCGGGGCGGTGCTCATCGCGGATCCCCGCGGCGTCAGCCGCGGTCGACGAGCGGCTTCACCTGGCCGATGAAGCGCTCCAGCGTCTCGTCGTCATACGGGGCCGGCTGCTCGGTGATCGCGGTCGTGAAGCCGAGCTCGACGTACGCCCCGAGGCGCTCGGCGAGCTGCTCGGGCGTGCCGTTCCAGAACGTGTCGTCGTCGGCCACGTCCGAGATCGGCGTCCGGTTGTGCTCGATCGCGGCCTTCCAGACCTTGACGGCCTCGGCCTCGGAGTCCCGGATCGTGACCTTGCAGCCGATCGTGAACTCGATCTCTGCCGGGTCCCTGCCCACATCCTCGCAGTGCTGGCGCAGGACCGCCACCTTGCGGGTCACGACATCGATGGGTCCCATCCCGTTCCACAGGTCGGCGTACTTGGCGACGGTTCGCAGGGTCTTCTTCTCACCGCCGCCGCCGATCATGATCGGCAGGTGGGCCTGCACGGGCGTAGGGGCGTGGCGCAGGTCGTTGAAGGCGTACCGCCCGCCGGGCTCGGAGGTGACCGACTCGCCGTCGAGCAGCGCACGGCAGGCGCCGACCGCCTCGTCGAGCCAGTCCAGGCGCTGGCCGAAGCCGGTCCCGAAGTCGATGCCGTGAGCCGTGTGCTCGGGCTCCATCCACGCCCCGCCGAGGCCGAGGATCGCGCGGCCGCCCGAGATGTGGTCGAGCGTCGATGCGAGCTTGGCCACGAGGCCGGGATTGCGGAACGTGTTGGCGCCGACGAGCAGCCCCACGCGGGTCCGCTCGGTCGCGACGGCGGCCGCCGACAGGCTCGCCCAGCCCTCGAAGATCGGCTGGTACGGGTCCCCGAAGATCGCGTACAGGTGGTCCCACGCCCACAGGTGGGAGTAGCCCAGCCGGTCGACCTTCTTGACCGCGTCGAGGTAGGACGGCCAGTCCGTGGCCTGATTCCAGAGCAGAACGCCCAGCTTCAGATCGTGCATCCGGACATGGTCGCATGCCGGGGGGTCAGACGGGGAGGGTCGCGAGGTCGCCTTCGATGGGCGTGCGGTCCTCCGGCTGCGCGATCGCCGACAGGGCGAGCGAGGCCTTGGCCTTCCACTCGCGGGCCGCGCCGAGGTCGCCGGCGACGATCGATGCCCGGGCCATCGCCTCGTAGGCGCCGGGCGCGTCCCAGTCCTCGATGCCCTCGCCGCCGCCATCCACGATCTCGACGCATCGGCGCGCGTGGTAGAGCGCCGGCTCCGCGCGCCCGAGGACCGCGTAGACGCGGGAACACAGCCAATGGCTCCGTGCGCGGTTCGCGGCGTGGCCGACCTGGAGCCAGTGCCAGGCCGACGCGTGGGCGGTTGCGATCAGCTCGTCGTCCTGGTCGAGGGTCCGGTCTTCGATCTCCATCAGGTCCCAGCAGCGGTTGTACAGGCCCGCGCCGAGGGCACGGTGCGTCTCGGGCGAGAGCTCGGGGAGCTGGGTGGGCACGGAAATCTCCTTCGTCGTTGGGTCGAGGGTGGGCTGGGTGGCGGCAAGGACGTTGAGGCGGTGGAGCGCTCGTTGCAGCCGGGCGGTCCGTGCCTCTAGCCGGACACGTTCGTCGCGCAGGATGGCGGCGCGATGGTCAGCGTGGTCAGCCTCGAGCAGGGCACGGATCGCCGGCAGCGAGAGCTCGAGGGCCCGGAGGGCAGCGATGGCCCTCGCGGTCGCGACCTGATCGAGCCGATAGCGGCGGTAGCCGCTGACCGGATCGACGTCGGCGGGCGCGAGCACCCCCTCCTCGTCGTAGTGCCGGAGGGCGCCGATCGAGAGCCCGGTCAGCCGCGCGAAGCGCCCGATGGGCAGCAGATCCTCGTCCATGTGCGGATCGTGAACCCTCGACCTACCCGAGAGTCAAGCGGTCGCCCGGATCAGGCGTTGTCGAGCTCGCGCGAGATGGCTCGCAGGATGAACCGGGCGGCTTCCGCCGACTTGCCGCCCAGCTTCTGGCCGTCGTCCTGCTCGAGCGCGACGGCGAGATCCGCGAGCATGCCGTCGAGCGCCGGCGTGCGCTGCAGCGTCCCCGCAGCGAACGCCGCCTCCAGGCCATCCGCCGCCAGCCGCGCGTTCTCCACCGCGTGGCCCTTGGCGTCCATCTGGTCCCGGAAGGCGGCTCGCGCGGCCTCGGCGTCGGGTCCGGTGCTGGGCATCGTCAGCGTCGCCCTAGCCAGCGTTCTCGACCGGCACGCCGTCCCGTTCCGGCACCGCCCGCCCCTCGGCGATCGCCCGTGCCTCCCAGCGCGCGCGGCGCCACTCGGGCTCGAGCACGCTCATGTGGAGCTCGTCCCACCAGCGGCCGTCGCGCCAGATCGCCTCGCGTGCGCGGCCCTCGGTCACGAAGCCCACCCGCACGTACGCCCGGATCGCTCGCTCGTTGAACGCGAACACCGACAGCGCCACCCGGTGGAGCCCGAGCGTGCCGAACGCGTGGTCGACCATCAGCCGGGTGGCCTCGCTGCCGTACCCGTGGCCCCACGCGTCCCGTTCGCCGATCGTGATGTGGAACATCGCGGAGCCGTTGTCCCCGTCCAGCTGCGAGAACGCGCACGACCCGATCAGGCGGTTGGTGTCCCGGATGTGGATGCCCATGGCCATCGAATCGGGCCCGAGCGAGCGCATCGTGAAGAACCGCTCGATCTCCTCGGCGCGCATCGGCCCGTCCTGGTACCGGGTCAGCCGGGCGACCTCGGGATCCTGGTACCAGCGCATGAAGTCACGCAGGTTCTCGCGAACATGCCTGCGCAGGACGACGAGATCACCGTCCAGGTGATCCGGAAACCACCGCCGATGGAGCATCGGGGCAACCCTATACCATCGCGAAGATGCGCCGCTGGACAGAGACCGCCGAGCGGGTCGCGGGGACCACGAAGACGTCGGAGAAGACGGCGATCCTCGCCGGCTACCTGGCCAGCCTGTCCGAGGCCGAGCTGCCGATCGCCGCGGTGTTCCTGACGGGCCGGCCCTTCCCCGAGGCCGACCAGCGCTCGATCGGGGTGGGCTGGTCTGGCCTGGCGGGCTCCGTGCTCCGCGTCGCCGGGGCCGATCAGGACGCGATGCGCCGGGCGTACGACCGGTCGAGCGACGTCTCCACCGCGGTCGGCGAGGTGCTCGCGGAGGCGGGCCACGCCCCGGACCCCGCGCGGGAGCCGACGCTGCCCGAGGTCGCCGCCGCGTTCGAGGCCATCGAGGCCGCCTCGGGGACGGCCGCGAAGGCGGCGCTCCTCGACGCGCTGCTCGCCCGTTCGTCGGCACGCACGGCCACCGGGATCGTGCGCGTGCTCAGCGGGGAGCTGCGGATCGGGCTACGCGAGGGCCTGCTGGAGGCGGCGATCGCCAAGGCGTTCGACCGTCCCCTCGACGCGGTCAAGCGCGCCGGCATGCTGACCGGAGACGTTGGCCGGACCGTGATCCTGGCCAGGGAGGATCGCTTGGGCGACGCCGCCCTGACGGTGTTCCACCCGCTCAAGTTCATGCTCGCCTCGCCCGCCGAGGACGCCACCGAGATCATCGGCCGCCTCGGTCCGACGGTGTGGGTCGAGGACAAGTACGACGGCATTCGGGCCCAGCTCCATCGCGCCGGCGACCAGGTCCGCCTCTACTCGCGCGACCTTCACGACATCAGCGGCCAGTTCCCCGAGGTGGTCGCGGGCGCCACCGGCCTGCCCTGGGCGGGGATCCTCGACGGCGAGCTGCTGGCCTGGAAGGACGGCGTGGTGCTGCCGTTCCTCCAGCTCCAGGCGCGGCTCGGCCGGAAGAATCCGTCGACCAGGATCCTGGCCGACATCCCCGTGATCTTCGTCGCGTGGGACGTGCTCGGCCTCGACGCAGACCAGGACCGCCTCGTCGCCTCCATGCTGGAGGAGCCGCTCACCGAACGGCGGCGGCGCCTGGAGGCGCTCGACCTCCCGCTCGCGAGCGAGGGCGGGAGCTTCGCGCTCAGCTACCTCGCCTCGGTGGACAGCGTCGACGGCCTCGAGGAGGCATTCGCGCGGGCCCGGGCGCGGCGCAACGAGGGCCTGATGGTCAAGGACCCCGACAGCCGGTACTCGCCGGGGCGTCGGGGACTCGGCTGGCTGAAGATGAAGAAGGCGCTGGCGACGCTGGACTGCGTGGTCGTGGGCGTGGAGGTCGGCCACGGCAAGCGACACGGGGTCCTGTCGGACTACACGTTCGCCGTGCGAGACGACGCGAGCGGGGACCTGGTCACGATCGGCAAGGCGTACAGCGGCCTGACCGACGCGGAGATCGCGGAGATGACCCGCTGGTTCGAGGCCCACACGATCCAGACCTACGGGCGCTACCGGGTGGTCGAGCCGACCGTCGTGGTCGAGGTGGCGTTCGACGTGATCATGCGCTCGACCCGCCACAAGTCGGGCTTCGCGCTGCGCTTCCCGCGGATCGCCAACCTGCGAACCGACAAGCCCGCCGACGAGATCGATACGCTGGCGACGGTCATGCGCCTGTACGAGGGCCTGCAGCACGGCGCGGAACACCTCGTGACCGCGAGCGCACGACGCTAGCCCACCCTCGTATGCTGCCCGCAACGCGCACGCGAGCCCGGGGGGCGCAGGCACGGAGGCACGCATGTACTCGATGTTTCGCGACGAGGACCGCGTCGAGCTCGTCCTCTATACCGACGCCCTGATCACGCGCGGGTTGCTGCGCACCAGCCAGCACCGGATCACGGACATCCTCAACCACAGCGACGACGCGTTTCTGATCCTCGAGGAGGTGACCGTCGAGGAGCTGGGACGGCGCGGCGAGACGACCCGCGCGGCCTATGCCCAGGTCAACCTGGACGCGGTGCTGTTCGCGGTCACGAACACCGACGTCCCGGACATGCCGGAGCTGCGGACGCCGAAGCAGGCCGCCGAGGCGATCGTGTCGGTCCCGCCGTTCAAGATCATCGGCTCGATCCACCTGCTGCCCACCGAAGGCAACCTGCGCCAGGCCCTGACCGAGCTCACCGGTCGCTTCCTGCCCGTGACCGACGCCATGTTCTGGTCCGATCCGCTGGGCGAGGCGCGCCAGCGCGCGTCGATGGTGGCCGTCAACCACCGGCGAGCGCAGATCCTCGCGCCGCACACGGCGGTGGATCCCTGGGCGGGGATCGATCAGCCGGGGAGCGGGCAGGGCACGCCGGGCGGGTTCGACCCGGAGGGTCCGGGCAACATCGTCACCTGAGGCGTCAGCGGTCGACCGGGAGGTCGAGCCGGTCGCCCCACTCCGCCCAGCCGCCGTCGTACACGGCGACGTCCTCGTGGCCGAGCAGCGTCAGCACGTAGGCGAGCTTGGCCGCCGCGACGCCTGAGCCGTCGTAGCACACGAGCCGGCGGCCGCGGGTGATGTTGGTGCGCAGGAGGAGCGCCCGCAGGTCGGCGGCGTCGCGAAGCCGCTGCGGTCCCTGGCTGGTGCATGGCGGCGACCGGCATGTTCACCGCTCCCGGGATGTGCCCCAGCCGGCGCACGTTGCCCTCGTAGCCGTGGAACTCGGCCGGGCCCCGCGCATCGACCAGGAGCACGTCCGGTGCCCCGAGGAGGCCCCGCACGTCGGCGGTCGTCAGGCGCTGGCGCACGGACGCCCGCGGGGTGAACGTCGCGATCGCTGCCTGGACCTCGCCGTTGGCGACCCGGTTGCCGGCCTCGACCCAGGCCGGGTAGCCGGCCTCGAGGATGCGCGCCGATTCGTAGCCGTAGGCGCGCATGCTCCACCACACGCGGGCGGCGAAGTACGACAGCGTGTCGTCGTACAGCACCGCCGACGTCCCGTCGCTCACCCCGGCCCTCGACATCGCCGTGACCATGCGGTCCGGCGACGCGAGCAGCAGGGCGTCCCCCGTGTCGGCCGTGTCGACGATCGAGGTGCGCCAGTCGAGGTGGACGGCACCCGGGATGTGCCCGGTGCCGTACAGGGTCGATGCGCTGCCGTCTGGCCGCCAGCGCACGTCGATCACCCGCAGGTCTGGCCGGCCGAGGTTCTCGGCGAGCCACTCCGGGGTGGCGATGAGCTCCGGATGGGCGAAGCCGGCCACGAATGTCCTCCGATCGGGGTGACGGTGCGGGCAGGCGCCGTCGATATGATACGGGCGTGGTCTCCCCGTTCATGCCGGAGCCCGCCAAGGTGGCGGCGATCCGTGGGCTCCTGCCCGCGACGGGCGCCGGGATCTACCTCAACGCCGGGACCGCCGGCCCGATGCCGTCCGAGACGCAACGGGCGATGGACGAGCAGGCGCAGCGGGAGCTCGCCACCGGTCGCGCCCACCCGGACATGCTGCCCGAGATCCTCGAGCGGATGGCCGAGGCGCGGGCCGCCGTCGCGGCGGTCATCGTCGCGGGCCCCGACGACATCGCCCTCACCCACAGCGTCAGCGACGGCCTCAACCTCGTGCTCAACGCCCTGCCCTGGCGCGCCGGCGACCGCGTCGTGACCACGCGCCACGAGCATCCCGGCGGGCTCGGGCCGCTGCTCGCGCTGCGCGATCGGATGGGCGTGGAGCTCGAGTTCGTCGATGTCGGCGATGGCGGCGACGACCAGGGGACCCTCGATGCGTTCGCGGCCGCGCTCGAGCGGCCGGCGCGCGCGATCCTGCTGAGCCACGTGCTGTGGACCACCGGCGCGCTGCTGCCCGTCCGGCGGCTGGGCGAGCTGGCGCGATCGCGGGGGGCGCTGATGATCGTCGACGGCGCGCAGGCGGCAGGCGCGATCCCGGTCTCGGTGGAGGAGCTCGAGGCCGACGCTTATGCGATGGCGGGCCACAAGTGGCTGCTGGGCCCCGAGGGCATGGCGGCCCTGTGGGTACGCCCGCAGCTGGCCAACGCGCTGACCCCCGCGCACGCCTCGTTCCTCTCGTTCCAGGTGTTCGACGTCGACCACCCCGTTCTCCATCCCGGCGCGCGCCGGTTCGAGGTCACCGGGTTCCACAGGCCGTCGATGATCGGGCTCGCGCGCAGCTGCGGCTGGATCTCGATGTACGTCGGGCTCCCCTGGGCGCACGAGCGCGCCAGCCGGCTCGCCGCGACTGCCGCGGACCGGCTGGCCGCCATCCCCGGTGTGACCCTCGTCACGCCCCGATCCCGGATGGCGACGCTGGTGACGTTCCGGATCGCCGGCTGGCCCGCCGCGGGGGCCGTTGCCGAGCTGGGTGCGAGGGCGTTCGCGATCCTGCGGGACATGCCGGCGCTCGACGCGCTGCGGATCTCGGTCGGCTTCTGGACCACGGACGAGGAGCTGGAGCGGTTTGCCGAGGCCGTCGAGCTGCTCGCGAGCCACACGCCCGAGTCGCTGCCGCCGCGGCGGACGCTCACGATCCTGGGCAGCGATGACCGGCCCCTCCGCTGATCGCGGGCCGACGGCCGACGTCCGCCGGCGGGGCTGGTTCGAGGTCCGCTGGCGCCAGTTCCGGCGCGCACCGCGACCCGTGTTCCGGGCGGTGGTCACCAGCCTGACCATCGCGACCGCGCTGGGCGTCGCCTTCCTGGTCTACGACATCTCGCTCGATCGAGGCGCCCGCCTGCCGGGCGGCGACCTGCGGCTGCTGTTCCTGGCGACGTACGTGGCGATTGTCCTGGTGGCCGGTGCGGTGATCACGTGGCTGGTGGTTCCGCTGCCGACGGGCTCGGGGACCCGGCGCGCGACCCGCACGCCCTGGAGCGCCGCGCTGGGGCTGTTCGCGGCCGTGCCGATCGCGTATCTCGTGCTCGTCGTGCTGCACGAGATCGTGAAGCCCCTGGTGACCTGATTCGCCGTCCGCCTATAGCCCATTCGGGGGTCAAGACGGGTCTTCCCGCCACGGGTATGATCCGGGCAGCCCGACGACGGGCCGGTGATCGAGGACCACGCGTGGCCAACGAAGAACATGCGCACGTCGCCCTCCCCAAGCTGTACGGCGCGCCCGCCTACGCCCGTCCGCCCATGCTCACCGTGGTGACCGCGGAGCGGCCGTTCGACCCGGACGCGCTGCCCATCGAGGCCGAGCAGACCGAGGAGGAGCGGGTCCTCGCGCTCACGCTCGAGTCGGGATCCTGGACGGCGGCCGGCCACGGCGATGACCCGGCGCCGTCGCGCGAGGGGTCCCCGCAACTGCGCGGCCGACCGTTCCAGCTGGGTGCGATCACCCGCCGGATGCGACGAAACGGCACGACCGACGTACGCTGACTCCGTGGGGGAGTAGCTCAATCGGTTAGAGCTGCGGGCTTATATCCCGCCGGTTCCAGGTTCGAGTCCTGGCTCCCCTACCAATCGCCGGATGCCCCGCGCGGGTCAGCTCGAACCCGCGGTCTCCGCGATGGTCTCCGCGAGCCGTTCGCGCCGCTCGGGACCGAGGCCGCGTTGGGCGGGCAGGGCCGCGATCCATTCCGCGAGGTCGGCCGGGGTGACGACGGCGCATGCCGGCGTGCGCTCGACCGTCCTGTCGTCGGTCACGATCGCGGCATAGACGCGGACCACGAAGTCGCGGTCGTCGCTGGCGAGCCAGCCCCGGACCCGCTCCGCGTCGCGCGTCGCCCGGTCCAGCGGCGCCTCGATGGGGAGCCAATGGCCACGTCCGTCGCGGATCTCCCAGTGGCTGCCGACGTGACGAGTGATGCTGGGCGGGGGCACGACGGCGATCACGAGCAGCCCGAACGGGCCAAGCACCAGCTCGTGCAGCCGGCGGCCGCCCGGGATCACGAGCCCCGTGACGCCGACATACTCGGGGCCCAGCGACTTGGCGAGCCGCGACGTCGCGGTCCTCGGGCGCATCGACGACGCCGTGTCGATGATCGCCGCGATGCGCGCCACGCCGATGATCAGGAACGCGGCGGGGACGACGATCGCAAAGCCCCAGGCGGCGACACCGGTCGCGGTCTCGGCCACGGACGGACGACCGTGGGGCACGAAGGCGTTCACGAGCGGCGTGCCGAAGCACAGCCAGCCCACCATGACGCCGACGAGCACCAGGAGCACGCCGCTGACGGCGGACCGGGCGACGGCGAGCCGGTCGCCGCGAGTGAGTTGCGCTGAGCCGGCAAGAATCTGCATGGCGGCATCGTTGCCCCCACGCGCGCCCGCGGCGAGTGACGACATGGTGCTATGTCGCGCAGACGACGGTCCGGTCGACTGCACCGGACCCATCCGGAGTCCCCATCGGCGGTGCGCGCCCGCACCGGAATCCGTCACGCGGCCCCTAACGCCGGCCCGGCCGCCGTCGCGCCGGGTCCCGCACGGGGCGCGGCCGCACCGCCGGTCCCAGCACGCTCGGGACCCCCGTACCATTGCGGGCCGGCGCCGGCCCTCTGATGCTCCGCGAAGAGCCCTCACGCCCCCTGAGGGACAGAGTGGGAATACCCGGTTGCGGTATCGCTGGACACCCGTCGGCGCGATCGTCAGCGCGCTGGGCCGACCGCCGGTCCGCGCTGCGCTGGCGTCTTTGCTGCTGGTCGTCGCCATCGTGCTGCCCACGACCGCCAATGCGGGTTCGACCAGCCTCAAGGATCCAGCGGTCAGCCCAACCAGCGGCCACCCCTCGACGGACATCACGTTCTCGGTCACCTATCGGAACTTCCAGGGTTCGGGCCCCAACTTCGTCCGAGTCAAGGTCGGGGGCAAGAGCTACGACCTCAAGGCAAAGGCCGGCGAGAACGACTGGAAGCACGGCGTCCGCTACTCGTTGACCATGAACCTCCCGGTGGGCGACTGGCCCGTCGGGTTCGACTCCGAGGGGCGTGACAAGTTCGACTCGCATGTGGATGGGCCGACCGTCACGATCACCCCCAAGCCAACGCCCGAACCCACCCCGAAGCCGACGCCCAAGCCCACCCCCAAGCCCACCCCGAAGCAGACTCCCAAGCCGGACCCGAGGCCGCGCTCCACGGTCGAGCCGACCGAGCAGCCAACGCACCGTCTCCGCCCGAGTCCAGCGCCTGGCGAGGATCCGGTCATCAACCCGGCCTCCGGCCCGGACCGCCCCGCTGCGACGGATGAGCCGGTACCCACCCCGTCCGCGTCGCCCGCCCTCGATCCGCTGATCGCGGGCCTGATCGTGGGCACCGGGAGTGACGGTACGGGGACCGGCGGTTCCGGCGGCTCGGGCTCGGGTGGGTCGGGTGGCTCCGGCAGTGCTGCCGGTCCGCGGGGTGGCGAGCCCGGCACGGGGGCAGAGCCCGACGCGTTCGGCCAGACCCCGAGCGTGGTCGCGATCCTGGCCGCCGCGATGCCGACCGCCGTGGTGACCACCGGCGGCGTGACGATGATGATGGCGTTCATGGTGTTCGGGAAGCGCCGCCGGGACGGTGAGCCGACCGCGCCCGACGACGTCCTGGCGGCCCAGGCCGCGCGAGGCACCGGTGTCTTGCCGACCTCCGGCATGGTGGGGTCGACGGTGATGCCGGGCGCGGCGCTCGCCGCGACCGCCGTGCAGGCCGCAGTCGCGCCCGCACCGGAGTATGCGGACATCGACGCCCACCTCCCGCGCTGGCGCCGCCCGTCGCTGATGGAGGCTCGCAAGACGGACCCGCTGCGGACGGTCTCGACCAACATCAGGCTCACCTTCGAGGGCGATGCCGGCAGCGCGATCTCGGGCATGGAGCGACGCCTCATCCGCTATCGGCTGGTCAGCCTGCTCAGCGCACCGGATGAGGTGCGCGGCGTCGAGATCGGGGTGCTCGACGAGGGCGACGAGGTCGTCCTGCTCGAGAAGCGCGGCACGTACTGGCGGGTCCTGTGCCCGGATGGTCGCGAGGGCTGGCTGCACAAGATGACCCTGGGCGACGTCGTGATCGACTCGTCCACGGCGGCCGCGGACAGCTGGACCTCGGCGGACGACGGACCCTCGCTCGGCAGCTTCGAGGACGCCCTGCGCTCCTACGGTGAGCGCCGCCCGTTCGGCGACGCCTAGACGGCTGTCCCAGCGGTGACGGCTCGTCGCGGCGCCTTGGCGCGCGGCTCGGGCGCTTTGCGCAGCACCACGATGTGCTGATGGACGATGTTGGGCACGAATGCCCGCGGGTAGCCGTACGGCCGCAGGCGTGACCCGGCCTGGTACCACGTGATGTCGCCCTTGGGCACCAGCCCCTGGTCGGCCGCGCGCGCCGCGAGGTCCGAGGCCGTGAACAGGTAGCGGCCATCCTGGTACGCGTCGCGCACGATCAGCACGGCGTAGCGACCGGGCCGCAACACCCTGTGGATCTGGCACAGGACCTCGCTCATCGCGTCGAGGAACGCCGGGTAGTCGGGCAGGTTGGCGAGGTCGTCAGCGAGCTCGGACCGCATCGCGTAGTCGGTCCGCCGGTTGGCGTGGGTCTCGGCCAGCTTGCCGCCCGCCATCGTCATCGGCAGCTGCACGTTGTATGGCGGATCGGTGGCCACGAAGTCGATGGATGCGTCGGGGAGCGCCGGGAGCAGCGCCCGGGCGTCCCCCAGCCGGAGCTCGAGGCCCGATGGGTCGAACGAGCGCGGACCGCCGGGGTCGTTGGGACCCAGGTCCACGAGCCGTGGGCCGGCGCCGCCGTGGTCGGCGAGCAGCGCGGCCACGGTCTCGTCGAACACCGACCGCCAGCGCGCGTCGAGCTCGATCCCGATCGCCCGCCTCGGGCCGCGCGCGATCGCCGCCCCGAGGAGCGTGCCGCCCACACCGGCGAACGGATCGAGGACGAGCTCGCCCGTTTTGGAGAAGAACTCGATCAGGCGCGCCATCAGGCGCGGCGGCTTGTTGGCGCCGTGTGCGCGCCGCAATGCGTGCCCCAGCTCCGAGGGATACGCCGTCGTCCACACCGACTTGGTGAAGTACAGCCACTCCTCGCCGGGGAGCTCGTTGAGGTCGTTGGCGGGATGCGGCGATCGGCGCTCGTTCACCTTGGGAGCGTACCCGGCCCGGGAACCGGCCCGGGCCACGCGATGCGCGCCCCTACAATTCGGCCCATGCCGGGACGCGTCGTCAGTCGCAGGTTCATCGGCCGAGAGGCGGAGCTCGCCCGCGTCGTGGACGCCGTGTCCGCGTCGGGTTCCGGTGCCGCGACGACCGTCATCGTTGCGGGCAGCGCCGGGATCGGGGTGACGCGGTTCATCGACGAGGCCCTTGACCGGATCGGCGCACGCCCCCAACCTCCCCTCGTGCTCCGCGGCCAGGCCCACGGGCCCGTCGACCCGCCGTGGGCCGCCGTGCTCGATGCCATCGGCCCGCTCGTGGCCGACCGGCCGGCGGCCGAGGTGGACGCCCTGTTGGCCCATGACGGACGGACCATCCTGCTCGGTCTGCCGGGCATGGCGGAGCGCGCCGAGCGCGTGCCGGGACCCCGAGCAAGCGACCTCGCCGACCCCGAGCGACGCCAGCCACGGGCGCTCGAGTCGATCCTCCGCTGGCTCGGCCGGGTCGCGGCGGAGCGGCCGATCGTGATCGTGCTCGAGGACCTGCATGCCGCCGATGCCGCCACCCAGTCGTTCGCGACGTTCGTGGCACGGATCGCCCGCGACGAACGCATCTGCCTCGTCCTGACCTACCAGCCGGACCGGCTCACCCGCGAGCACCCGCTGCGGGAGAACCTGGCGGTCATCGAGGCCGGCCTCCGGCCGCCGGTCAGCATCACCCTGGCGCCGCTCGCCCGTCGCGAGATCGGCGGGCTCATCGAGGGGATCGACGGGGAGCGGCCGTCGGCGTCGATCGTGGTGCTCGTCGCCGAGCGGTCGGCCGGGTCGCCGCTCGTGGTCGAGGAGCTGGTCGCCGCGAGGCGAGAGCTTCGCAGCGCCACCCTGACGGGCTCGCTTGCGGACCTCGTCTCGGCGCGGCTCGCGCGACGGTCACCCGAATGCCGGCGCGTCCTGCGCCTGCTTGCGCCCGCGGAGCGTCCGATGGAGCGCGCTCGCCTGGCCCGCGCCGCCGCCGAGATGGAGGCGTTGCCGGCCCGCGGCCTGCAATCCCGATCGTCGACGCTGCTGCGGCGCGGCGCGGGCGGGCTGGACGGAGACCTGGCGGCCGGCCTCGCCGAGGCGCTCGAGCACGGCTTCGTCCGCGCCGACGGCAACGAACGCCTCTCGATCCGCCACGAGCTCGTGGCCCGGGCCGTCGTCACCGACCTGCTGCCGACCCAGCGAACCCGCTACCGCACGGCGCTCGCCGTCGCATTCGAGGACGTGCCGGTCGTCGCGGCCGCCCACTGGCAGGCGGCCCACCGGCCGGCCGAGGCACGGGATGCGGCGCTGGCCGCCGGCCGTCTCGCGCTGCGCGTGGAGGCGCCCCAGGACGCGATCGAGGCGCTCGAGCTCGGATTGGAGCTGTCGGCGATCGACGCAGGGCGCGGGCTCGCCGCGGGGGGAGATCCCGCCACCACCGCGGAGGCCGCCACCGTCGCCCTGAACGTGGAGGCCGCGGTGATGGACGCCGATGGCGCGGAGCAGCGGGACAGCGTGCTGGCGATCGGCCAGCTCGCCGCCGAGGCCGCGTACGCCGCGATGCGCCCGACGCGCGCCGTCGCCTACGCGGAGAACGCACTGGCCGCCCTCAACGAGCGCCGGGAGCGGATGGCGTACGCGGTGCTCCAGTCACGCCTCGGCCGCTATCGAGTCGCGGCGGGGGACGCCGCGGGTGCGACGACGTCCCTGCGCAAGGCGGCGGCCGTCGTGCCCCCCGGGCCGTCGATCGAACGGGCACGCATCCTGGCGCTGCTGGCCCAGGAGCGGATGATCGCGGGCGCCTTCAGCGATTCCGAGCGGGCGGCGTCGGAGGCGCTGGAGATCGCGCGCGAGCTCGGCGACGAGGCCGAGCCCGAGGCGATCCACGCGATGACGACCCTTGCCGTGGTGCGTGCCTGGGGCGACGACCCCGAAGCCGGCGTCCGGCTGCTGCACCAGGCCATCGAGCGCGCTCGCGAGCTGGGCCTCGTCGAGGAGTGGTGGCGCGCCGGCGCCAACATGGCGGTCGTCCTCGAGCTCCTCGGCCGTCCAGGCGAGGCGATCGACGAGGCGTTCCGCGACATGGCCGAAGCGCGAGCGATGGACCTCGACGCGGTCTACGCGAACCTGCTGGGCGGGAACGTCGCCGGGATCCTGGTCGATGTCGGGCGCTGGTCAGAGGCGCGCGAGCTGAGCCTGCGGGCGCTCGACTGGAGCCCGGCTGGCGTCCCGTTCGTCAACGCGATCCTCAACCTCGTGATCGTCGAGATCGAATCGGAGGGCGGCGAGGAGGCCGGCCGGCTGCTCGGCCGCGTGCTGGTCGAGCTCGAGACCGGTGGTGACTTCCAGTTCGCTGTCCCGGCCTACCAGGCGACGGCGTCGTATGCCATGTGGAGCGGTGACCTCGCCGACGCACGGCGGGCGGCCGAGCGAGGCTGGGCGCGCGTCCGAGGCACCGAGGACTGGGTGCTCATGGCCCGGATGGCGTCGACCGCGCTCGAGGTCGAGGCGGCGATCGTGGCCGAGGCGCTGGAGAAGCGCCGGATCGGCGACGTCGCGGCGTCGCGCGAACGCGCCGGTCGGATCCTGGCCGAGGCGGACGCCGCCGTCGCGAGGGCGAGGGCCGACGATGACGGCAGCGCCCGGGGCGAGCCCGAGGCGAGCCTGGCCGCGGCGCGCGCCTTCCACGCACGACTCCAGGGCCGGGACGACCCGGCCGCGTGGTCGGAGTTGGCCGGGCGGTGGCACGATCTCGGCGACCCGTACCGAGAGGCACGCGCACGGTGGCACCAGGCGGAGGCGATCCTCGGCGGCGCCACGGCGGGTGTGTCGGGGTCGCGAACGAGGACCGATGCCCGGGTCGTCCGCGCCGATGCCCGCGAGCCCCTCGCCGCGGCCGTGGAGCTGGCCATGCGGCTGCGCGCCCGTCCGCTGCTGCGGGAGCTGCGCCAGCTCGCGGGACGCGCGCTGATCCAGCTGCCACCCGAGGTGGACGCGATGCTCGCCGAACCCGCGCCGACCCCGCCCGGCCCGCGGCCGGCCGTGTCGCCCGGCCCAGTGGCGGACGCGACCCTGGCCAAGCCGCCGGGGAGGCCCGACGGTGGCGGCGACACGTTCGGACTGTCCAAGCGCGAGCTGGAGGTGCTCGCGCTGATCGCGCGCGGCCGGACCAACCGCGAGATCGGGGATCGGCTGTTCATCAGCCAGAAGACCGTCGGCGTCCACGTGGGCAACATCCTGGCCAAGCTCGGCGTGTCGGGGCGCGTCGAGGCTGCTGCCGTCGCGATCCGCCTGGGGCTCGAGGACGGCGCCGGTTCGCCGGTGGGCGCCGCCTGATCCCGAGCCGACGGGCGACATGACGCGGCGGGAATGGGTACGATCGACGCGATCCGCGTTGCCGCAACCGTTGCCCGAGGTCTCGATGCGCCGCCTCTCGATCGCCGTCACCCTCATCGCCGTCGCCCTCGTCGCCGCTGCGTGCTCCTCGGCGGCCGGTCCCGCGTGGACGTATGCCCCGCCCACTCCGGCGCCGTCCGCCGTGGCATCCGCGGGCGCGTCCGGTGCGCCGTCGGCCGGCGGCTCGAGCGCACCATCGGCCGGCGCCTCCGCGGGCGCGTCGAGCGCTCCGTCGGCCGGCGCATCCGCCGCGCCGAGCGCCGGTGCCAGCGGCGCAGCGGGCGGCGCGCCGGTGGTCATCACCGCGCTCAACCTCCAGTTCACGACGCCCGAGGTCAGCGCGCCCGCGAGCGTGCCGTTCGTGATCGACTTCCAGAATGGCGACGCGGGCCAGCCGCACAACGTCGTGATCAAGGACAGCACGGGGACCGCCAAGTTCACCGGCACCATCGTGACCGGTGTCACCGAGACGAAGTACGACGTGCCCGCACTCGATCCGGGCACCTATGAGTTCATCTGCAGCGTTCACCAGAACATGAAGGGGACGCTCAAGGTCGGGGCCTGAGCCCGACGGAGCGATGACCCCGCGCGTCGACGAGGTCTGCTACCGGGACGCGTACGCGCGGAGCCTCGAAGCGCGCATCCTCGAGGTCGCCGCCGATGGGCCGCCAATCGTCGTCCTCGACGCCACGACCTTCTACCCGGGCGGCGGCGGCCAGCCATCGGATCGCGGCGCCATCCTGCGCACCAGCGATGGGCGTTCGTGGGTCGTGCGAGCGGCGCGCCGGGTCGGCGGTGAGATCGTCCACGAGCTCGAGCCACCCGACGACGGCGAGCTGCCCCGGGCCGGCGATCGGGTGGCGATCGACCTCGACTGGGCCCGGCGCCACGCCCTGATGCGCACGCATACCGCGCTCCACGCCCTGTGCGGCGTCGTCTGGCGCGATTACGGGGCCCTGGTCACCGGCGGCAACATGGAGCCCGGGTCCGGGCGCATGGACTTCGAGTTCGAGCGGATGTCGGGCGACCTGGTCGACGAGATCGAGCACACGGTCAACGGCGAGCTTCGTGCGGCCCACGACGTGCGCGTGAACGTCCTCCCGAGGGCCGAGGCGTTCGCCATCCCCGACCTGATCCGCACCAAGGTGAACCTGCTGCCGGAGGGGATCGAGGAGATCCGAACGATCGAGATCGTCGGGCTCGACCTGCAGGCCGACGGCGGGACGCACGTCGCCAACACCCGCGAAGTCGGCGGCATGCGGGTGACGGGCTACGAGTCCAAGGGCCGGATCAACAAGCGGATCCGGATCGCGCTCACGGCCTAGGCGACCGGCTCCCGCGTTCGTCCTGCAGACCGTCTGCGCGGAGATTGAATGAATCGCGCCGCCGGCGATTCATACTCCGCGAACCGGCCCCCGCATGGGGTCGAACCCAGGGAACCGACGGATGGAGCGAATCCTCGTCGAGCGGGCCATGCACGGGGACAAAGCGGCGTTCGACGCGTTGATCGAGCGCCAGGGCGACCACCTGCATTCCGTCGCGCGCCGGATCCTGCGCGACCCGTATCTCGCCGAGGACGCCACGCAGCGAGCGCTGCTCGACGCGTGGCGCTACCTGCCCACCCTCAAGGACCCGGACCGGTTCGAAGCCTGGTCCTATCGGCTGCTCGTCAATGCCTGCCAGACGGAGGCCCGCCGCGAACGACGTCATCGCGGCAACCTGCGTCTGCTGGCATCGGATGAGCCCGTCGAGCCGGACTCGGCCGCCCGCCTCGCGACCCAGCAACAGCTCGATCAGGCCTTCCGGCGCCTCGGCGTCGAGCATCGGACGGTCGTCGTGCTCATCCACTACATCGGCCTGTCCGCGGCCGAGGCTGCAGAGGCCATGGGGACGCCCGTGGGCACGGTCAGGTCCAGGTTGCACTTCGCCCTGAGACACCTGCGCGCGGCCGTCGAGGCCGACGCGCGCCTTGAAAGAACCGCAGGCACGGCATGAACGGAACCGACGACTTCATCGGCCAGCTCGAGATGTACCTCGACGACTTCGATGGTGCGACCCCGTTGCCCGACCACGTCCGAAACGCCGTCCATGCCGAGCTTCCAGGGATCCGCCAGGTTCGTTCCTCCGCGGGTCCGAGGAGATTGCTCAACATGCTGTCCAACACCTCGAATCCCGCCCGATGGGGACTTGCGGCGGCCGCGATCGTTGTTGCGGTCGTCGTCGGTGGGGCATTCCTTGCCAACAACGGGAACAAGCAGACGGTCATCGCGGCCCCTGCCGCGAGCCCGAGCCCGACGGTCACCCCGCCAGCCACGCCAGCGCCCACCGCGACCGCGCTCGGGACCGTGACCCAGACCGTCGCATGCCCCATCGGGGGCGGCGCCGGTTGCCTGAAGCCGGGGACGTACACGCTCAACGCTGCAGACTGGCCCGCGACCGTCACGCTCGACGTTCCAGAGGGCTGGTGGAGCTACCACCCCGGGACCGAGGTCGATGGCGTCCTTGTCGACAGCGACGCCCCGGATGGCTCCGGCTGGGGCATCCAGTTCATGACGGTCGGCGACGTCTCCCGGGACCCCTGCAGAGGATCCGCGGGCACGTTTGGGTCGACCGAGGTCGACTCGCCCGAGGAGCTGGCGGCGGCGATGGCGTCGTGGCCCGGCTTCGAGACGACGACCCCCCAACCGATCACCATCGATGGCGCCGACGGTGTCCTCGTGGACCTCACCTCGACCCTGACCGACAGGGATTGCCCAGGCGGATTCACCCTCTGGACGACCGCCGCCGGTGATGACGTCGACGAATACCCGACGGGCGGCGAGAACGGGAGCGAGCATCCGAGCCGGCTCAGGATCGTCGAGATCGGCGGCAAGCTGTTGGTCGTCTCGACGACGGACTTCCCGGGCACCTCGCCCTTCGAGCTCCTCCGGGGCATCGCCCAGGATCCGACCCGCCACGCGGCCGACCAGGTCGAGATGCAGGCCATCGTCGACTCGATCCAGCTGGAGGTCCCGCGACCCTAACGCTGACGGCTCGATCCGCCTCACCATCGACGCCCGGCATCGCGCCGGGCGTCGGTCCGTGGTCGACGCGGCTGGTACGGTACGGCGACCATGGGGGCAGACCTGCGCGACCCGGTCGTCCGTGCGGCCATTGGGTCGTCGCACCTGGCGGGGGTTCCGGAACCACTCCTCGCACCGCTGATCGAGGACGCGATCCGGCTCGTCGTCCCCGCCGGATCCCTCGTCCGCCGCGAGGGGGAGCGCGGCCCGCACGTCGAGCTGGTGATCGCCGGGCTCGTGCGAGTGTTCGTCTCGTCGCCCGACGGGCGGACGCTCAGCGTGCGGTATTGCCGCCCCGGGGCGCTGGTCGGGGTCGTCTCCCTGTTCCAGCCGAGCTACGTGATGCCGGGCGGCCTCCAGGCGATCGTGGATACGGAGCTCCTCGTCCTTCGGGCCGATGCCGTGCGGGCGCTGTCCGACCGCGAGCGCGTCGTGGCCGACGCCCTCATCGCCGAGCTGAGCGAGCGCGTCTATCGGTTCGTCGCCGAGATCCCGGGCGCGTCGTTCGCGACCGTTCGCCAGCGGGTCGCCCGCCACCTGCTCGACCTGGCCTCGGACCGGCAGCAGGGAGCGCTGCTGATCGCGCCCGTGAGCCAGCAGGCGATCGCGGAGGCCGTGGGCAGCGTCCGCGAAGTGGTCGTGCGGGCGCTCGGCGAGCTGCGCCGGGAGGGCCTGGTCGAGACGGGCTCGGGTGGCATCAGGATCCTCGATCCCGACCGGCTGGCCGCCGACGTCTTCGCCGCGCCTGTGACCCAGGTTCCTGCCGCCGCCCACCCAGGTCGCTGACCCGCGGCGCGCCCCCGGTCAGGATCGGGCGGCCGGTCGACCTCGGCCGCGCCCGAACCATCAGGGGGACCCATGAGCCACGCGTTCCTGATCCTGACCACCCGTCCGCCGGAGCGCTTCGACGATCCGAGTGAGCGCACCGCGATCCTCGCGGCGCGTCGCGAGGAAGCCCTCGAGGCTCGCGCCGCGGCGGACGCCAAGGCGACGTCGCCCGCGGGCCTGCCTGGTCACGGGGCCTACCTCGGCTGGGTCGACCGTCTCGGCCGGGCGCACTTCTGGCCGGGCCTGCTGCGCGAGCGACGGGCGCGCTGACCCGCCAAAGCGACGCAACCGGCGGCCCGCGCGGCGGGACGCCGGGCGCAAGGGACGGACACGAGGGCGCAGGGACACGGCAGACTGCTGCGGTGCAGACGACACCGCCGCCCGACGACGCCCGGCTTGCGCGCCTCGCCCTCGAGAACGAGGTCGACCTGTGGTCGCATGCCGTCGCCTTCGCGCCCGCCGGCGGGGCGGGTCGGGTCGGAAACGTGGCGTGGTTCGCGAGCGGACTCCCGCTGCCCTTCTTCAACCAGGTCCTGACGACCGCTGATGCCGCCGACGCGGCGTCGATCGAGGGCTGCGTCGCCCAGCTGCGCGCCCGTGGCGTGCCGTTCCAGGTGCGCCTCCGGGCCGGCCTGGACGACGCCCTCATACCGCCATTGGCGGCCCTCGGACTTGACGAGGATCCTGACGAGGCCTTCCCGGCGATGGCCTTGCATTCGATGCCCTCGGCCACCGCAGCCCCCGATGGCCTGAAGATTCGTCGTGTGGTCGACGCCGCGGGGCTCAACGACCACATCGACATCGTCGCAGCCTCGTTCGGGCTGCCGATCGAGATCGCCCGCCAGTTCCTGCTGATCGACGAGCTGTCGATGCCGGGCTTCGAGATGTATGTGGGCTATGTCAACGGGCGGGCCGTCTCGAGCTCGCTCGGCTTCACGGCCAACGGGACGGTGGGCATCTACAACGTCGGCACCCTGCGCGAGGCCCGAGGGCTCGGCCTCGGCGGCGCCCTCACCCGCCATGCCATCAGCGAGGGCCAGCGCCAGGGAGCCAGCGTGGCGATCCTCCAGGCGTCGGCGATGGGCCGCCACCTCTACGAGACGATCGGGTTCCGCGAGGTGCTGACGTTCCGCGTGTTCGCGGAGCCGCCGCCGGGCGTCGCGCGTTGACCGCCCTCGAGGACCTGCTGCCGGCACTCGATGACAGCTTCGAGCGGTTCCAGCGCGAATCGAGGATCCCGGGCGTCGCCTGGGGCGTCGTGCGCGACGGCAGCCTCGTCCACAGCGGGGGTGCCGGCACGATCCGCGACGGCGACGATCGACGGCCCGACGCCGACGCCGTGTTCCGGATCGCGTCGATGACGAAGTCGTTCACCGCGGCCGCGGTCATCCTGCTGCGTGACGAGGGTCGGCTGGGGCTGGACGACCCCGTGGATGCGCACGTGCCGGCGCTCGCGGGCTGGCGGCCGCACACGACGGACTCGCCACCCGTCACGATCCGCGACCTGCTGACGATGTCTGCGGGCCTCGCGACGGACGACCCCTGGGGCGATCGCCAGCAGGACCTCGCCCTTGACGCCTTTGAGCGCCTCCTGGCGTCGAGCCTGCCGTTCGCCTGGCCGCCAGGAACCACGTTCGAGTACTCGAACCTCGGCTACGGGATCCTCGGTCGGGTCATCACGACGGCCGCCGGGCAGGAGTACCGCGAGTTCGTGCGCGACAGGATCCTCGCACCACTCGGCATGACGTCGACCGCCTATCGTCCCGAGGACGTCGAGGCGGCGCGGCTCGCGCTCGGCTACGTCCGGATCGACGAGCAGCTTCATCCGGAGGGGATGGAGAGCTACGGGGCGCTCGCATCGATGGGCGGCGTGTTCACGTCGGTCCGCGACCTCGCCCTCTGGGTATCGGGGTTCCTCGACGCCTTCCCCGCCCGCAGCGAGCCCGAAGGCGACCATCCCCTGCGCCGGGCGTCGAGGCGCGAGATGCAGCAAGCCCATCGCCTTGTGGGGCCCGTCCTCGAGTCCAGGCCCGTCCACGAGGCGCCGATGGCCGACGTTGCGGGCTATGGCTTCGGCCTCGACGTGTCTGCGGACACGGAGCTCGGAACCCTGGTCGGGCACGGCGGCGGCTACCCAGGCTTCGGCGCGTACATGCGCTGGCATCCGGCCACGGGCCTGGGCTTGATCGGCCTCGGCAACCTCCGCTATGCGCCCTGCCGGATCGTCGTCCAGGAACAGCTACGTGCGCTTGTCATGGCGGACGCCGCGCCTCGCCGGCGGGTCGTTCCCTCAGCGGACGTTCGCGCGTTCCGCCCGGTCGTCGAGCGACTCCTGACCTCGTGGGACGACGCCGCGGCCGACGCCGCGTTCGCGATGAACATGGACCTCGACGAGCCACGGGAGGGGCGGCGCGCCGCGGTCGAGCGGATCGCCGAGCAGATGGGTCCATTCCGCCCCGACGACGCGCGCCCCGACCAGTCGTCCTCGCCCGCGGACCTCACCTGGTGGCTGCGCGGCGACCGAGGCTGGACGCAGGTGTCGATCCTCGTCACCCCGGAGCCCCGGCCGCGGATCCAGCGGCTCGTCGTGACGGCCGTCCACGATCCGTCGCCGCACTTGCGCAGCCTCGCAGAACGGCTCCTCGCGCTCGCCGCGGAGCCCGATCCCAACTGGCCGCCGGACCTCATGGCGGGGCCAGCGCTGGACGTCCCCACGCTCCTCCGCTCGCTGCGGGCCGGGAGCGCCGTGTTCGGGGCCATGCGGCTCGGCCTCCCTGCTGCGGGCGACGGCGCGACCACGGCGACCTTCGATGTCCAGGCCGACCACGGCACCGGCCGTCCTCCACGTCGCGCTCGAAGGCGCGACTGGCGCCGTGGCCGCCGTGACCCTTTCGACCACGGAGCGGACGGCGGCCCCGGAAGCCTGGTAGCCAGTCCGCGGGCCGGCGCTCAGGTCCAGAGGTCGGGCGAGGCCACCGTCGTCCCGATCGATCCCGCCAGCCGCTGCAGCACCGCGAACCAGTCGAACCGGCTCGTGATCTCGGATGCGCGCAGCGTGACCAGGCGGTCGGCCGCCACGAGGTCGGGGAGCACCCGGTCGAGGATCGCCTCGACCTCGTCCCGGAAGGCGTCGTTGGTGGACCGCACGCCATCGGCCTGGAGCGCGACGTCGGGCAGCAGCCGCACGACCAGGTCGTAGGTCGCCGACCAGCGCCGGACCAGCGGCTCGACGGCATACGCGTCGACGCCTCCGCACGACCGCAGGTAGTAGGCGAAGTTGTCCATCACGCCGCGGTCGGTTGCCAGGATGTCAGCCTTGCGGGCCAGTTCCAGCTCCTGGCGGATCTGCGTCACCAGGACCCACAGCTGCGCCTCGCCCGTCGCGCCCTCGTTGATGCCCAGCGGGTTGTCGCGCACGACCTCGCGGCCGAGCTCCACGGACCGACCGGCCCGCTGCGCCTCGGCCGCGAACGCGAGCAGCGCCGAGGTCTTGCGGATCCCGTGCGACCCGATGAACGCGATCTTGGCCGGGCGGGGCCAGGCGGGCGGCTTGGTCGGCATGCGCCAAGCCTACGGGCGGATCGGGCGCGGGGTGACTACAGCGCCTTCACGGCCGCCGTGAGCGAGGCGAGGCCGTCCTTGGCGTCGGCGAACAGCATCCCGGTCTTGGGGTCGGTGTACAGCTCGTTGTCGATGCCGGCGTAGCCGCGGCCCATCGAGCGCTTGATCACGATGATGGACTTGGCGTGGTCGACGTCGAGGATCGGCATCCCCGACACCGGCGAGCCGGGCCGGCGGGCCGCCGGGTTCGTGACGTCGTTGGCGCCGATGACCAGCGCCACGTCGCAGCGGTCGAACTCGGGGTTGATGTCGTCCATCTCCTTGAGCTGGGGATAGGGGACGTTGGCCTCGGCGAGCAGGACGTTCATGTGCCCGGGCATCCGTCCGGCGACGGGATGGATCGCGTATTTCACGTCGACCCCCCGGTCCTCGAGCAGCTCGGCCAGCTCGCGGACGGCGTGCTGGGCCTGGGCCACCGCGAGGCCGTAGCCCGGGACGATGATCACGGACTGGGCGTAGGCCAGCTGGATCGCCGCGTCGTCGACGCCGACCTCGCGAACCGACCCGCCGGCTCCGGCGACCCCGCCCGCAGCGTCGTCGCCGCCACCGAACCCGCCGACCATGATGTTGATGACCGACCGGTTCATGGCATCGGCCATGAGCTTGGTCAGGATCGCGCCCGACGCGCCGACGAGGGCGCCGGAGATGATCAGAACCGGGTTGCCGAGCACGAACCCGGCCATCGCCGCGGCCGTGCCGGTGAACGAGTTCAGGAGGCTGATCACGACCGGCATGTCGGCGCCGCCGATCGGCAGGACCATCGTGATCCCGAAGATCAGGCCCGACAGCACGACGAGCCCGAGCAGCAGCAGGGTGGTCTCGCTGCTGAGCGTGAGCCCGCCTGCCGCCCCGGCGATGAGCGTCACCGTGCCCAGCACGGCGATCACCGCGAGGGCCACGGTGATGATCCGGCCGCCGGGCAGGAAGATCGGCTTGCCCGGGATCAGGCCCTGGAGCTTGCCGCCCGCGATCAGCGAACCCGTGAACGTGATCGAGCCGATCAGCGCACCGAGCACGACGAAGATCGTGGTGTCGACCGGGGCGCCGTTGGACAGGCGGATGAAGTCGTCGATGGCGACCAGCGCCGCAGCACCGCCGCCGACCGCGTTGAACAGCGACACCAGCTGCGGCATCGCCGTCATCTTCACGGTCCGCGCGGTGTACAGGCCCGCGCCGCCGCCGATCAGGAACCCGACGACGATGATCGCGAGGGCGGTGCCGGACAGGCCGCCCTCACGGGTCACCAGCCAGACCAGCGTCGCGCTGACCGCGATGACCATGCCCGCGGCGCTCAGCTGGTTGCCGCTGCGCCCGGTCGCGGGCGAGTTCATGCGGTGGAGGCCCAGCACGAAGCACGAGGCCCCCACCAGCCAGGCGAGATAGACGAAGGTGTAGATCCACTCCTGTGACATCGACCGGCTCCTCGGCTAGGCGCCGGGGGCGTCCGATGCGCCCTCGGTCCCGGCCTTGGCGGCCGTCGGCTTCTTGCGGAACATCTGGAGCATCCGGTCAGTCACGACATAGCCGCCGACGACGTTCATCGCCCCGAACACCATTGCGACGAACGCGAGGACGTAGCTCACGGGGTTGTCCGCCTCGGACGCGATGATCATGGCGCCGACAAGGACGATGCCGTGGATCGAGTTGGCGCCCGACATCAGTGGGGTATGCAGGGTCGCGGGGACCTTGCTGATGACCTCGAACCCGACGAGGATGGCCAGCGTGAAGATGGCCAGCGAGGTGAGGAGTTCTTCGCTCACGCGGTGCCTCCAGCGGCGGCCGTCGCCGGTTCCAGCAGCTTCCTGACCGCGTCCGAGGCGATCTCGCCGTCGCGGGTGATGACCGTGGCCTTGGTGACCTCGTCCTCGAAGTCGAGATGCAGGGCGCCGTCCTTGACCATCCCGAGCAGCAGGTTCGAGATGTTCCGGGCGTAGAACGCGGAGGCGCCGGCCGGCATCGAGGCGGGCAGGTTGTCGGGGGCGATGATCGTGACGGCGTTCGCGGTCTCGATCGTCTCGCCGACCTTCGACAGCTCGCAGTTGCCGCCGAGCGTGGACGCGGCCATGTCGACGATCACCGAGCCCGGCTTCATCTGCTCCACGGCGGCCGCGGTCACGAGGACCGGCGGCTTGCGGCCCGGCACCTGGGCGGTGGTGATGACGACGTCCATGCCGCCGATCGCCTCGTTCAGCTCCGCCTGCTGTGCCGCTCGCTCCTCGGCGGTCAGCTCGCGGGCGTAGCCGCCGGCGCCCGTGGCGTCGATGGTCGTCTTGAGCTTGACGAACTTGGCGCCGAGGCTCTCCGCCTGCTCGCGCGTCTCGGGGCGGACGTCGTAGGCGTGGACGATGGCCCCGAGGCGCTTGGCCGTGCCGATCGCCTGCAGGCCCGCGACCCCGATGCCCAGAATCAGCACGTTGGCGGGCTTGGCGGTGCCCGCCGCCGTCGTCAGCAGGGGGAAGTAGCGCGGGTACGCGTTGGCGGCGATCAGGACGGCCTTGTAGCCGCCGACGTTGGCCTGGGATGACAGGGCGTCCATCGTCTGCGCCCGGCTCAGCGTCCGCGGGATCGCGTCGAGGCTGATCGCCGTCACGCCCGCGTCCGCGAGCGCCTTGGCCCCGGCCGGGTCGATCAGCGGCTGCAGGAAGCCCACCAGCGCCTGCCCCTTGCGAAGCCTGCCGACCTCGGCCGGGCTGGGCTTCTGGACCCTGAGCACGACGTCCGACTGCGCGTACAGGGCGTCCGTGGAAACGACCGTCGCCCCGGCGTCGGCGAACGCCTGATCGGGGATCGCGGCGCCGGCTCCGGCACCTTGCTCGACGAGGAGCTCAAGCCCGGCAGCCGTGAGCTTGCCGAGCGCCTCGGGCACCAGGGCGACACGGCGCTCGCCGGCGGCCGTCTCCCTGGCGACGCCGACCTTCATGGGCATCACCGTTCCGTACACGCGAGGGGGTGGACGGCGTGGAGTGTACCGGAGGCAAGGCGGCCGTCAGCGTTGCGGTCGGGAAGCGGCGCTACTTGAAGGTGAGGGTCGACTCGTCGGCCGTCGTGACCGTCAGCTGGCTGTTCGCGACGGCGTAGCTCTGGGCACCGGAGAGGCCGGCCACGTACAGCGCATCGAGCGAGCCGTCGGGGCAGGCGGCGAGGGTCATCGGCCCGGGGACGATCGTCAGCCCGCCCGAGGACGTCGTCGAGTAGGTGCCCGACAGCTGGTTGCAGTCGACCTTGGACGAGAAGCTGCCGTCCGACATGAACTCGATCGTGTAGTTCTCGGGATCGGGAACCACGGATTGCGATGCTGGCACCTTGGTCGTCGACGCGGTCCACTGCCACGTCTTCCCGGTCAGGCTCCCCGCGCTCGCGGAGCATGCCCCGAGCAGCACCACGGCGCTCATCGCGAGCACGAGCAGGACGACAGGCTTCTTCATGCAGGTTCTCCCTTGCCGGCGCAAATGACGACCGCGCCATTCAAGGGCACGCGGCCCGCCGGGGCATCCCTCCAAGCGCATGATCCCGCGCGGCGGAACGACGTCGTCGGCCCCAGGTCAAGGAACCTTTACCTTCGTCTCAGGGAGCCCTCATGTGCGCTCGCGAACCTGTTCCTGAGCAACCCCGGGAAACCGCATGAGTTGTCGTCCAGAGCACCGCCCGGGAAGAAGGAACCATGACCGAACCGCTTCAGCCCTCGACGCCCGGCCTCCCGCCGCCCGCGCCGAACGCTGCGCCGTCCGATGATGCGACGCAGCCGGCCTTCACGCCCGCCTTCGCGCCGGCGCCATCGTTCGCTCCTCCGGCCAGCCCGGCCGCCCCGATGTTCGCGCCGCCCGAGGGCCCCGCGCCAACATCATCGGCGACCTCCTGGGCACCCACGCCGGCCCGTACCCCCACCCGCACGACCCGCGGCGTCGGCCCCGCGGTCCTGCTGACCGCCGTGATCGGCACGGCCGTCATCGCGTCCGGGGGCACCTTCCTGGCCCTCAACTCGACCGCCGACCGGACCGCCGACACGGCCCGCACCGGGACGGCGCTCGCGACCCAGGCGCCGAGCGCGCCCGCAGGCCAGCCCGGCGCCACCCAGGCTCCGGCAACGCAGCCCGGCACGGGCACGCCGGCGAACCCGCCCGCACAGCCTGCCCCGGCGAACGGCCAGACCTCGCTCGTCGACATCGTCAAGCAGGTCAGCCCAGCCGTCGTCACCATCACGGCCGAGGGCATCACCGCCACCGATCCCACGACCGGCCAGACGGGCCAGGGCACCGCGATGGGCTCGGGCGTCATCTTCGACGCCAGCGGCCTCATCCTGACCAACCACCACGTCGTGGCGGACAACCCCTCGAAGCTCACGGTGACCCTCAAGGACGGCCGGACCTTCGACGCCACCATCTACGGCATCGACACCCTGACCGACCTCGCGATCCTCAAGGTCGATCAGACCGGACTCCCGACCGCCCCCATCGGCGACTCGTCCACGATCCAGGTGGGCCAGGAGGCCATCGCGATCGGCAGCCCGCTCGGGCAGTTCTCCGACTCCGTGACCAGCGGGATCATCTCCGCGCTCGGCCGGAGCATCGACGTCGAGGGCGGCCGCCTGTCCAACCTCATCCAGACCGACACCGCGATCAACCCGGGCAACAGCGGCGGCCCGCTGCTCGACCCCGCCGGGAACGTGATCGGCATCAACACGGCCGTGGCCGGTGGCAGCCAAGGCATCGGGTTCGCGATCCCGATCAACATCGCCCGGCCCCTGCTCGCGCAGGCGTCGGCCGGTCAGGCCCTCTCTCGACCGTGGCTCGGCGTCCGGTTCGAGACGATCGATCCGACCATCAAGCAGGAGGCCGGCCTGCCGGTCGACAACGGCGCCTGGATCCCCGATGCCAGCGCCCTCAGCAACGCCGGCACCGGCCAGGGGACCGATCCCAACGGCCTCGGCCAGGACCCGAACGGCCTGGGCCAGGACCCAACGGCCTCGGGATCGACCCTAACCAGCTTGGCCAGAACGGCTTCGACCCGGCGGCGGCCGCCCCGGCCATCGTGCCCGGCGGACCCGCCGAGAAGGCAGGCCTCAAGGCCGGCGACATCATCACGGCGGTCAACGGTCAGAACCTCGACGCCCAGCACCCGCTCGATCTCGTGATGAGCCAGCTGAGCGCGGGTCAGACGGCCTCGCTGACCGTGCTTCGCAACGGCCAGACGATCACGATCCAGGTCGCGCTCGGCACCAGGCCCAGCGATTCGTAACCCTAAACGCACAGGAACGGGGCTCCTCACCGGGAGCCCCGTTCTTTCGTTTGCGTCCCGAGTCAGGCCGGCAGCGGGCCCGGGGAACGCGAGGCGCGCATGGCCTTGAGGAACCCGTCGACGGCGTCCCAGCCGGAGATGACCGCGATCGACACCGCGATGACGACGCCGGTTGGCGCGATCGCGGTGTCGAACCCGACGCTGGCGAGGGCGTCGGCGGCCGCCGGATTGAACAGCAGGTCGGATCGGATCAGCCACACGGCCGGGACCGCGAACGCCGCCGCGAGCAGGGCATTGACGACCGCGAACGGCCACGTCCATCGCCCGGCCAGGTACAGGGCTCCGGTGAACACGACCTCGAAGCTGATCACCGCAAGGAACCACGGCAGCCAGAACGACCACAACGCGGGATTGAGGACGGGATACGACTCGCCGTCGACCGTGATTGGAGCGGCAACCTGCTGCCACACGATGAAAACGGCCACGAAGACGAGTCCCGACACGGACAGCGCGAGCTCGGCAAGGCTGAGGCGTCCCGGAACCGGCAGCGCCGGCAGCTCATCCGGGGTCCACTGGGTGCCGACGTCGGCCTGCTTGCCCGCGTTGCGCTCGATGACGGCGAAGACCAGCGTGAACCAGAACACGAGCTGGATCGCCACATTGAACGCGGTGGTAACGCCTGCGGCGACCACGTCCCCGATGTCGGCATCGCCGGCGAACGACCGCGCCGCCATCGCGACGATCGCCACGATGGGGACGACGACCGGCAGCAGCGTCAGCAGCAGCCGCTTCCAGACGAGGAACAGGGCGGGCCCGATGAGGTAAAGCGTCCGATCCGTATAGCGGGCGGCCAGGATCTCGGGATCGCCGAGCTCCACGAGCACGGCGCGCTCGACGGCGTCGGCCGGCTCGCCGGTCGAGCCACTGGCGGTTCGTGCGTCGATCGCATCCGCGATCATGGCCCGGATCTCGGGCTCGAGCTCGGGGCGTTGGGACTCCGGGACGGCGCGCACGACGCCCCAGACATACCGGTCGGTCAGGGTGCTCACGTGTGAACTCCGTGGTTGAGGCGGCGGATGGACGTGTCGATCCGCGACCAGTCGGCGAGCAGCGCGGCGGCGAGGCGCTCGCCGTCGGGGCTGATCCGGTAGAACTTCCGCGGGCGGGCTTCGGTCGTGTCCCAGGCGCTGGCCAGCATTCCCTGGGTCTCCAAGCGCCTGAGGAGCGGGTAGAGGGTGTTCGCGTCCACGCTGAAGCCGAGATCGCGCAGCTGGTCCAGCAGCGCGTAGCCGTAGCCGCGCTCCCGAAGCAGCAGGAGGCAGGCGAGCACGACGGTGCCGCGCCGAAGCTCCTGCTGGGTCCCAGCGAGGATCTCGTCGAAGTCCATTGCGGCACTATAGTGTGTGACGCACACTATTGCAAGGGTGATATCAATGTTTCGCAGCGCATTCGGACGAGGCCCGCAGCGGTGGCTCCCGGAGACGACGCCAAGCGAGAGGCCCCTCGCGTCGCCGCAAGGGGCCTCTCGTTGGTCGCTGGTTCGGTCCGGCTAGACCGCGGCAGGGATCCGTCCGGGAGCCGGGATCGCGCCCAGCTGGACAAGCATGCTGAGCTCCTGGACGACGCCCCAGTGCTCGAGCACGCGCTCATCCGTCACGCGCAAGATGTGGATCTCGTTCCACGTCGCCTGCTTGCCGGTGGCGGACATGCCCGCGAATGCGCCCGTCATCGTGCCGGTCACCTTGAGGCGGCCGACCCACTTGTCACCGCTCGAGATGACGTCCTCGACGGTGTAGCGGATGTCCGGGAAGGCCATACGCAGGTTCTTGACCCACTGCTTGAAGCCTTCGCGCGTCGGCGCGACGTCGGGCTGCGGCGTCCGATCGACGTACTCGGCTGCGAACAGCTCGTCGATGAGCTGCGTCTTGCCCTGATTGAGGATCTCGAGCGGGATGCGCTCGAACCTGGTTCTGAGGTCTGTGGTCATGCGATGGCCACCTTTCGTCTTCGTCGGCACTGCCGCGACGGTGGCCCAGTGGCTACCTGCTGTGGTCGCCCTCCTGGAGTGTGACCTCCGGCGTCTCGCGCTGGTTCCTGACAGTACTTACGGTTCATAGAGTATGGTACGGTCCGTAGTATGTCAACCGAGCACCTGACCCCGACCTCGTATCTCATCCTGGGCCTGCTCGCGCGTGAGGGGCCGTCGACGCCTTACGCGCTCGAGCGGCTGGTCGCGGCGACCTTGGGCAACTTCTGGACGTTCCCGCACACGCTCCTGTACAGCGAGCCCGCCCGCCTCGACGGCCTTGGGCTCGTCACCGAGGAACGCGAGCAGGAGGGCCGCCGGCGGCGGATGTTCGCGATCACGGAGGCGGGGACCGAGGCGCTGGCGGCATGGCTGGGCCGGCCGGTGCGCGAGCCGACGGAACTGCGAGACCTCGGGCTCCTGCAGCTGTTCTTCATGGACCTGGCATCCGATGACGCACGCTTGCGCCTCGCGCAGGCGCAGCTCGAGATCCACGGGGCCAAGCTCGCTGAGTACCAGGAGGACTCCCGGATCGAGGTCGCCGGAGTCGAGCGCACCGGACTGACGACGCGGGCCGGAACTCGGACCGTGGAGCACTGGCGAGGGGCGACCCTCCCGATGGGCCTCCTGTACGAGCGCGCCGCGATGGACTTCTGGACCGGCGTCGCGGAGCGTTCGGCCGGGCATGAAATTCCGATGCGGGAGGCGGGGGCGAAGGATCGTCGCTAGGTCCTCGCCGCCATGCCGACGAGCCGACCCTTGACGCCCGTCAGCCATGCGCCGATATTCCGCGTATTGATATATCGCCGCGCGTAGCACACGGCAGGAGTTGCGGATCGTGATGGCGTGATCATCGAACGGCGAATCCAGATCGACGCTACGCCGCAGCTGGTCTTCGGTCTGTTGGCGGACCCCGAGGCGTGGTTCCTCGTCGATCCGACGCTGGTCGACGTCAACCCGCGGACTCCCCTGTCGGTCGGGTCAACGGGGACCATCCGCAACCGCCGAGGACCCGGCATGGTGGCGACGGCGTCCTGGACGACCACCGAGCTCGTTCCCGGCGAGCGCATCACCCAGCACCTCAAGGGCTCGGGCTATGAGATGACCGAGTCGGTCACCCTCGAGGCCGACGGCGACGGGACGAGCATGATCGTGGTCGACGAGGTCTGGCCGACCTCGCTCCCGGGCCGGCTGATGGTCGCCATGGCCCGCGGGATCATGACCCGCGACATGACGTCTCGGTGCGCGCTGCTCAAGTCGCAGGCGGAGGCGCAGGCCCCGACTGAGCCCTGAGTCAGGACCGACCGGCGGTCAGCCGACCGTTGCCGCCTCCACGAGGCCCGCATCGCCATCGACGGTCACCAGCTGCCCGTCCGTCAGTCGGCTCGTGGCGTCGCCGCAGCCGACGACCGCCGGGATCCCGTACTCGCGGGCGATCACCGACGCATGGGCCAGCGCGCTCCCGATGTCGGTGACGACTGCGGCCGCGTCTGCGAACAACGGCGTCCATGCTGGCGCCGTCACGGGTGCTACCAGGATCTCCCCCGGAGCGAGCGACACGTCGCCGGGATCGCGGATGACGCGGACATGACCTGTGATCCGGCCCGGACTCGCCGGTACGCCGATGAGCAGGGTGCGGGGACCAGACGCCTTCGCGCCGAGCAGGACGCGGCCATCGAGTACCAGCTTGCGCATCAGCACGGAAGGCCGGCCGACGATCATCGGAACGACGAGGTGCGTTGCCTGATCCCGCTCGGCCCGACGGGCGCTGACGGCGTCGCGGAACCTCGCGGGATGCGCGCCGCCGATCGCGGCGACCAGCTCAGTCCTGGTCAGAAAGAAGACATCCTCGGGCTGGTCGATCTCGCCGGCCGCCGCGAGCCCCGCACCGAGTCGGAGCACGGCACGGCGGAGCACCGGCCACGGACGGCGTGAACCCCGGAGCCTGCTCCTCGCGGGCTCGGGCGTATCGCTGGGCGTCGCGGAGCAGCCGCTCGAACGTGCGCAGCCGCCGGGGCGCAGTGGCGAGTGCGGCACGAGCCGCCTCCTCCGCGGCCCGTCGCCGGCGGACAAGAGCGGCGTGGTCATGCATGTCCGGCGCCGATCCGGATCGTCGCGCGGTGAGCTCGCCTCGGGTGGGTCGCCACCAGTCGAGTGCCGAGACCGCGTGGCCCGCCGGCGCCGATGGCGCCGTCAGTCCGGCAAGGAGGGTCATGTGCGTCTCGCTGACACGAGCCTCGAGGTGCTTGCGATGGAAGCGGGCGAGCTCCATCTCGGTCTTGTATGCGGATCCGGCGACGACGGTGATCGAGGCGAAGTATTCGCCTGCCGCCGAGGCAAGGCCGTCGACCATCGACACCAGTTTCTCGGGCTCTGCCGACTCGACCGACGCCTCCGCGGCGACCACGGCGGCCTCGTACCGGGGTGCCAGGTCCTCGCGCCACTCGCGCTCGAACAACGGAGCCCCGAAACGGGCGAACGGACCGACCCACAGCGATGCCCGCCGTGGGTGCCGAACGCAGCCTGGCCGCCAGCGTCGGGAGGCTCCTTCGCAGGCCGCGCAGGGTGATCGGCAGGAACTCGAGCGAGTAGAAGTACCAGCCGTTGACCAGCACGTGGCGGGGATATGGGGCTCGCATCCCGAACTCCTCGAGATGGACCTCGTGCAGACGCTCCTCCATCGCGGTCAGCAACCAGCTCTCGAACAATGGCGTCGGCGGCCCCGACATCCACTCCCCGAAGCGGAAGTTGCGGCTGAACACGCCCGGTGCGCCCGGCTCCCAGGTCGTCGACGCTGCGGTGATCTCGGTCGTCGGCGGCGTCATGCCTCGCCCGCCGCTGCCCCGGCGATGACCATGCGCAGGGCCCACGCGACATCGGCGGCCGCCTCGTCAGCCGGTGCGTCGAGGTAGTCCTTCCACGCCTGGAGCGCGAATGACGAGGTGAGGATCAGGGCCAGCCGGCTGACCTTGGCGGTCGTGGCGTCGTCGAGCCCCGGCCGGACCGACCGGAATGCGTTGGCCAGCATGCCCAGCCGATGGGGGGATCGTCGCCCGGCGCGCCTCGCGACCGGCACTCGTGAGGAGCGCCGCGCGAGCCATGGGATCGTTTGCCTCGAGCCTGTGGAACAGCTCGCGGATGGGTGGCTCGAGCCCGGCCGGCGACGTCGGCAGCGGTAGCCGCTCGAGGTCGACCCGACCATATGCCTCGCTGGCGACGGCGTCGACAAGGCGTGCCTTCGTCGGGAAGTGCCGGTAGACCGTCCGCGTCGACACGCCAGCCGCTCGCGCGACGGCCGGGACCGAGAGCTCCGTCAACCCCTGGGCCATCGTCACGAGGACTGCATCGAGGATCCGCCGACGGGTGTCGGCCGCCCGAGCCATCCTCACGGGGCTCCGGTATTCACGTGCTGACGGCCCACGAGGCCTTCCTTTATTCGCGACACGAGTCATGCCGTCAATATTGCTTGGGCTGTCAAGCCCGCGGAACCTGGGCGGTCGGTCATACTCGCCCGACCGCGGCAACCGCGCGCTCACTCCGTACACCCGGGAGACGGCATGGACAGCGATCTTGTCGCCGAGCTCGTCGACACGGCCAGGCGGGTCGTCGCCAGCGGTGCGATCTCGGCGAACGGACACGGGAACGTAAGCCTGCGACTGCCGGGCGCCGACGAGATGTACTTCACGGCGGCCCCGTCGCTGCGCGACCACCCGGCGTCGGCGGTCGTACGTGTCGGCCTGGATGGCACCCTGCTCGAAGGCGAGCTGCCGCCGATCCAGCGCGCGGTCGTCGCGATGCACACCGCCATGTATGCGGACAACCCCGAGGTCGGTTGCGTCCTGCACACCCACTCGCCGTACGCGACCGCCTACGCGGTCGCGGGGCGCCCGATCGGGTGCTGGGTGGAGGCGATGGCGATGTTCGGCCTCCCGATCGGGCGTGCCGGTTGCCGGGTACGGCCCGCGCGGATCGGACGAGGCGGTCGCGAACATCCGTGCTGCCGTTCGGCCCGGCGTTCCTGCGGTCCTCCTCGCGAACCACGGGATCCTCGTGTTCCACCGGACGCCCGACCTCGCGATCCTGGTCGGCGGCGTCGTCGAGGAGGCGGCGCAGGCGGGGATCAACGCCGCTGCGATCGGCGGCCCCGTGGAGGTCCCCGAGGAGCTGCGCGACGCGGCGTTCCAGCGCGCGATGGCCTTCGAGCGCGAGGGAACGGCGCGCGTCTAGCGTCAGCCCGCGAGCTAGGGTTCGCTCCGTCCGACCAGGAACGAGGTCGCCATCGGTCCCTTGCCCTTGATGTCGATGCTGCCCCTCGGCTCGACCCGGTACCGCCCGGACAGGGCGCTCGCGAGGGCATCCGGAATATGGATGTGGCCGGGCAGCGACGTGCCCTCCAGCCGGCTCGCGACGTTGACGGTGTCGCCCCAGACGTCGTAGACGAACTTCGTTGTCCCGATCACGCCCGCGGCGACCGAGCCTGCGATTGAGCCCGATCCTCAGCCGCCACTGGGCCCGTGAGACAGATCGCTGCTCCACCAGCTCGACCATCCGCAACGCGGTCTCGGCGATCGCGGCCTGGATGGTCGCCGGATCCATCCGTGAGGCCGCCGATCGCGAGGTAGGCGTCACCGATCGTCTTGATCTTCTCGACGCCGGTCGCGTCGCAGATCGCGTCGAAGCCCGAGAACAGGTCGTTGAGCTCGTCGATCAGCTCGGCCGTCGGCAGGTGCGACGAGATCTCGGTGAACCCGACGAAATCGCTGAACAACACGGTCACGTCGTCGTGGCGGTCGGCGATGAGCGTCTCGCCGGCGTTCAGCCGATCGATGATCCGTTGCGGCAGGACGTTGAGCAGCAGTCGCTCGGATCGAGCGCGCTCCACCTCCAGGTCCTTGACCAGCTTCGACAGCAGCCGGGAGTTCGAGTCCTGGAAGGCCTCCATGTGGCGGACGTTGCCCTCCAGGCGGCTCAGGCGCCGGGTGAGGCTCCGGTTCTCGCGCTCGAGGGCCGCCGCGTCGGTGGCGGGGGTCTGAGCGGGCCCCTCGGCCACGGGCCCCGTTTCCTCGTCAGGCACCCGAGATCACGCGGACCCGAGCAGGACCGAGACCAGCGTCGCGTTGTGGAACTGGGATGGATCGCCCGCCGCCATTGGCGCGATCTCGCCCATGCAGTAGACGCCGGCGACCGGGGTCGACATGCCTAGGGCCTCCCGGACCACCTCGATCTCGCGTCCGGCGCGGGTTCCCAGCAGGTAGCGTCGCGTCGCACACGAGAAGATCAACGCCGCCTCGGGGGTGTGGCCTGCCGGATAGCTTGCGAGCGCATCCCCGATCGACGCCCGCGCGCCATCGAAGATCTCAGAGGTCGCGGCGACGGTCAGCTGCACCGTCGATCCGTCGGGCACGCCGCCGAAGAAGGTCACGCAACCCGTTCCCTGGTCGTAGGCGAGCGGGGTCCGCAGGTAAAAGCGGTCCGAGCCCTCGGTCTCGAACACCGCGATCGGGTTGGCGATCGCGGGTTCGGTCGTCCCGAGGTACCGCTCGTAGAACTCGATCGCCGGCCGCCCGTCGATCTCCATCACGCTGTCTGCGGCCAGGCGCGTCACGGTGGCCCTTGGTCCCACGCCTCGCCACCCGGTATCGACGCCGAACGACAACGCGAGCGGGCCGCAGAACAGCAGGATCGCGACCGCGTCGTCGGTGACCACGTCACCGGCGATCTGCAGGCCACCTTCGATGCCACTCGCCGGGTTGATCGATGGATCCCGGGGAGCGGGACCGCCGCCCAGGATGGGGACGTCGGGCCCCAGGGCTGCGCGCAGCGCCGCCAGCGTCACGGATGCGGCGACCGGCCCGATCGCGGGCAGCGCGATGCACAGGCTGGGCGCAAGGCCCGATCGGCCGCGGGCGTCCTCGACCGCTCGCTCGCAGGCCGATACGGGATCGCGAAGGAGGTCCCGCCCGATGCCCGCCCGGATGTCGACGCCGTCGGCGGCGAACAGGGCGAGGGCCACCGAGTCGTCAGAGAAGCCGAGGACCGACGACATCTCGCCGGCCGATGACGCCCCGGCGAGCTCGATGCCCGGATAGCGACCGCGGATCCGGTTGATCATCGCCCGGTGGTCGGACTCCCACGAGGCGAGGAGCAGGCCCGCGGTCGGGGTCGCGCCCGCGAGGACCGCCTCGCACTCCTCGATGACCGCGTCGAGCGCACGCTCCACATCGATGTCGTCGCTGTGTCCGACTGCCATGCGGAACATGGATTGCACCTCTGTGTGGGCGCAGCCTACACGGGGGCGCGTGAAGTCGGCTCAGCCGCGGCCGGCGCCGCTGGTGGTCGAGCCCGCCCCCGTTCGGATGCCGCCTTCGCCCGGGGGCGGGCCAGTGCCTAGCGTGAGGCGTTCGTCGCGTCGACGATGCCCTTGCCGAAGAACGAGTTGTTCGACGCGCCGCCCGTGCAGGCGCGGACGTCGCCGTCGAACTGCGGCTCCCAGGCGCTCGGGCAGGCCTGGGGCGATGCCGTCCGCTGGAGTGCGGCCGCGACGGCGCCCGGGCTCCAGCCGGGATGGCGCTGGATGATCAGCGCCGCGACCCCCGTGGCATGGGGCGACGCCATCGAGGTGCCGGTGATCTCGATGTAGCGTGCGCCGTGGTCGATCACGGTGAGCCCCGGATAGGGGAGGGTCGAGTAGAAGTCGAAGGTGCCGTCGTCGGTCGAGCTCCAGGCGGCCAGCACGGCGTCCTGGACGGTGCCGCTCGCGACGAAGTAGTCGCCGCCGGGCGCCCCGACGTCAACCTGGCCCATGCCCGTGTTCGAGTAGGTCGCCAGGTCCAGGCCGTACCCCGGATACCCGATCGGGCCTGTCGCCGAGACGGCAACCACGCCGGGCAGCTGGGTCGGCGCCGTGCGGCAGTTGCGATGCACGACGCGGTCGATGGCGGCGTCGGGCGGCCAGTCGGGGCTGATGGTGTCGAGCTTGGGATGCGCGATGTCGGAGGCTTCGTTGCCGGCCGCCGCGACGATGAGCACGCCTCGCTGTTGCGCGTACTTGGCGGCGTCCTGGAGCGAGCGCAGCGTTGCTCGCTGCTGGGCGTCGTTGCCGCAGAAATACAGGTAGGGATCGGCGAACAGGCTCATGTTGACGACATCGAGCTGTAGGTCGCCCGCGTAGCGCAGGCCCGCGGCGACCGAGTCGGCGAAGCAGTAGCCGGCTTGCGAGCAGACCTTGATCGCCACGATTGTCGCCTCGGGGGCGACGCCGGCGATGCCGATGCCATTGATGGGCGCGGCGATGGTCGAGGCCGTGTGGGTCCCGTGACCGCCCTGGTCCTGGACGGCCGCCTTGTCCGAGCAGTCGCCGCCGGCCATCTCGACCGGCAGCGCGGTGGGGTCGTGATCGAAGATGAACGAGCAGGAGTCGGCGAGGTCGAGATTCGGGGCGATGTCCGGATGGGTGATGTCCACGCCGCTGTCGAGGACGCCGACGCGCACGCCCTTGCCGGTCGCCTGCGAGCGCGCGGTTCCGTCAGCATGGATCTGGGCCATGTCCCACTGGCAGCCTGCGAGCGGCTCGCTCGACGGCGCCACGAACAGGCTATCGAAGATGTCCTGGCAGTTTGCCGTGGCACCCGCGGCGTCGAGCGTCTCGGTCGTGCGTGCCAGGGCGGCCGAGGGAATTGAGCTCAGCATCCCGACGACGGCGATGGCCACGAATACCCGCGGAATCCGCATCTCGTCTCCTCCTGCGTCGCGCGACTCGATGTCAGGCTGTTTGCGGCACCATCGCCCACGCGTCGGCCGATGGCAAGCCCTGTTGCGGTCGCGCGCTGATTCGGCTGCCGCTACAGGTCGCGGTTCTGCTTCGCTTCGATGAGGGCCGCGTCGGCTCGCTCGGTGAGCTCGTCGACGCTCTCGTTCGACGTGAGCGACGCCAGTCCGGCCGTGATCCCGACGCCCGTGGCATTGCGCAGCGACTGGTCGATGACGCCGATCCGGTGCTGGACCTCGCCCGTGTCGATCGAGGCGATCCCGCAGATGAACTCGTCGCCTCCGAAACGGACGATCGGGTCGTACGGCCGGAGGTTGGCGCGCATGATCGCGGCGAGCATCCGGAGCACGCGATCCCCGGCGGCGTGGCCGTCGCGGTCGTTGACGCCCTTGAGCCCGTCGACGTCGATGAACGCGATGACGAACTTGCCGTCCGCGCGCCGCGCCCGTTCGATCTCGTTGCGCAGGGCGAGGCGGCCGACCTCGCGCCGGAACGCCCCGGTCAGGGCGTCGAGGTGGGCGCGCTGGAGCTCGGCCTGGAGGCGAGCACGCTCGAGCTCGGGATCCTCCTCGTCTGCGGCGCCATCCCCGCCATCGGCCAGGCGTGGGGGCGCGGAGGCGTCACGCTCGACGGTCGCCCGATCCCGGGCGTTCGCGATCCCGTCGCGCTCGACCGCGGCCCGATCGCGGGAGTTCGCGATGGTCTCGCGCTCCGCGGCGGCCCTCTCTCGTGCTTCCAGGGCGGCATCCCGCTCCGCGGCCGCCTTCTCCCGCTCAGAGGCGACCTCGACGCGGGCCAGGGCGGCCCGGTACATCGCCTCGACGACCTCGGCTCGCTCGTCGGCGGCCTTGCGGGTTTCCCGCTCCCTCGCCTTCTTCATCTTGCGCAGTTCCACAGAACCCCTCGTCCGCCTCGAGGCCAGGACCACCGGTGACGGACCGCCCCCCGCGGCCAGTGGTCGGCAGTATCGCTCCCCATGCGGGCGCCGTTCCCGCCTGTGCCGCGAAATCCGGTGTCGGGACGCCACGGTTTCGTGTGGCGTCTAGGATGAGCCGATGACCGCCCAGTTGCGCGTGCTCGTCGAACAGCCCACGCGGGGCAAGCGCTGGGTCGCCGTCGCGGCGGACTGGCCGGGCCTCGAACGCGGCGGCAAGTCGGAGGACGAGGCGGTCGAGAAGCTCGCCCGCTACCTGCCGCGGTACCTGCCGGTCGCGAGGCGCGTGCGCTTGGGCTCCGAGTTCGAGACCCAGACCGACCCCGACATCATCGGCCGCTACCCGGGCACCGGCTCGACCGACTTCTGGGGCATCTCGTTCGCCCCGTCGCCGCTCGACCGCGAGCCGTTCGATGCGCCGACCTTCGAGCGGCAGGCGCGGCTGCTGCGGGCGGCGTGGGCCGAGTTCGACGAGACGGCCGCCCGCGTCTCCGCGGAGCTCCGGCCGGGGCCCCGGGGCGGCGGCCGCTCCCGCGACCGGATCGTTCGGCACGTCCTGGCGAACGAGGGTGGCGACTTCTCGAAGCGCGTGAAGGCGCCGTCCGAGCTGGAGGACCTGCTGACGCCGGGCGGGCTCGCCCATCACCGCGACCAGTTCGTCGAGGCGATGCGCGCGTGGTACGCGGAGGGCAAGCCGCTCGGCAACTGGACGATCCCATACCTGCTCCGCCACACGGCATACCACGTGCTCGACCATACCTGGGAGATGCAGGACCGGGACCTGACGAGCGACGCCTCCGCCTGACCCTTGTGCGGGCCGATCGAGCGACGCACACTCCGCGGGAGTGAGGTGGGCCGTGTCGAACGCCGGCTCCGGCGAGCCGTTGCAGGAGGTTGTGGACCGACTCGAGGGCGAGGTTGCGGCCCTGCTTCGAGACCTGCTGCGGGCGAGTGGCTATCGGACGCTGGAGGCAACGACCGGCCGCCAGGCGATTGCACTGGCGAGCGAGCACGAGCCCGCACTCGTGTTGATGGACGTCCGGCTGCCGGACATGGACGGCGTGCAGGCGCTCAGCGGGCTGAGGGTGGACAGGCGGACCGCGTCCATCCCCGTGCTCGCCGTGACAGCACAGGCGATGAAGGGGGATCGCGAGCGGTTCACGGAGGCGGGTTTCGACGGCTACCTCTCGAAGCCGATCGACATCGATCAGCTCCTTGCGGCTGTCGAGCGGCACTGCCGGCGACGCGGCGGGTGATCAACGGCCCGCTGGGGCAGGGACCCCGGCCGACCACGGCGCTAGCCCGCGAGCGCGGACGCAAGACGGTGGCGCGCCCGGAGGGCGTCAAGCGCGGGGGAACAACACGGGGGAGCCTGTCGTGTGTGCTGCACCTGCGCGGCCGGATGTCGATCGGGCTGCCGAGTGCGGCGAAGTCATCCCGGGGCCGAGAAAGCTATCGAGTTCCCGCTGGACCGCTTCAGTCTGGCCGAGCAGGAGATGGCCGCCAGCTTCGAGGCGGACCAGGCGAGCACCCGGGATGCGCCTCGCGGCACGCTCGGCCGAGTCGAAGGAGACCAGTGGGTCGTCTTTGGCGTGGACGATCAGGGTCGGTGCTCGGATCGCCTCCAGGTTGTAGTGATTGACGTCGGCATTGGACACGAATGCGTCGAAGTCGACGCCCGGCACGTTCGGGGTGATCGGGAAGAAGCCGTCGATGAATCCGGCCACGAATTGTGCGTCGGCGCTGGTCATCGGGAATCGCCGCGGGACTCCCGACAGGAACGCCATGGTGGAAGGGAGGAACGTCCTGAGCAGCCACAAGGGGACCTGCCGGTTCACGAATCGGGCCCAGGATGGCTGGACGACGGCGGTTGGACTTCCCGGGAGGTTGCCCGACAGGACGACGAGGTGCTTGATCCGTTCAGGGTGGCGCAGGACAAGCTGGAGCACCGACGTGGTGCCGGCGGAGATGCCGACGACGTCAATCCGGGCAATCCCGAGCGCGTCGAGCAGGGCAATGAATGCGTCGGCCTGGTCAGCCGGGGTCGCTCGAGGTGGGAGGTCCGACCCCAGATAGCCGAAGCGAGACGGGGCGATGATGCGCCGGCCCGGGAAGAGGTCGCGGAAGACGAGGACGCTGTCGCAGCTCTGGAAGATGCCGTGGCTGACCAGCAGCGGCTCTCCGGCGCCATATTCGGTGTACTCGGCGTTACCCGAAGAGGTCGAGACGCGGATCCTGGCTGCCGCGGACCGGCGCGACTGGGCCAGCCGAAGGTCTCGCCGGTAGCGGCGCACGAGGCTCCCACCTGCGGCCGCGATCGCCCCTCCCAAAAGCGCAGCCAAGGTCGCGCCAACGCACGCGCTCCTGCGGGTCGACATGGTCCGGAGTGTGTGCCCGACGGGCGACGGGGGCGAGGGACAAAGGACCAGATATTGCGGTACAGACCGCCCATTCGGCAGACCGCGTCGACGTCCGACCTGCGGCATGCCGTCCATCCCTGGGCGCCGGGCCATTCGGCCGTATCCGGGACCCGCGTTTGAGCCTAGCGTAAGACGCGGCCGGTGGGACGACCCGGCCTGAACCCGACACCCAAACGAAGCCGCTGGAGGCTGTCCCGATGAACCACGGCACGGCGATCGATGGCGGGCCCCTCCGGCGGACGCCCTGGGTGCTGTCGGTACTGCTGCTGATCGCCACGGGCGTCGCGACGATCTCCGCCCTTGCGATGCCGGAGCTGCTCAACGGCCCTGCCGTGATGGTGGGCTCGATGCGCGGCACGGCCCTCGTCGTGCTCGCGCTCGCCATGCCCATCGTCATCGTGGCTATGGCGTCCGCCCGGCGCGGTCGGCTGTTGGGCATTGCCTGCTGGATCGGGGGCGTCGCGTTCATCACGTATCAGGGTTGGATGTTCCTGTTCGCCATCCCGTTCAACGGCCTGTTCCTGGTCTATGTCGCGATGTTCGCGTTCGCCTTCTGGGGGCTCGTCGCCCTGCTCATCGGGGTGCGGGCCGACGCGTACGCCTCGTCGTTCTCCGCATCGCTTCCGGCACGGCTGCTCGCGGGCTGGATGGTCGTGTCATGCATGGCGTTTTATGCCCTGTGGCTCAAGAACGTCGTGCCCGGCTCGTTCGAGAGCGTGGATCCGGCGTTCCTGGCCGGCACGGGCATGGTCACGCCGACGAACTACGTGCTCGACATGGCGCTGTTCCTCCCGTTCGCGATCGCCGTGGCAGTCGCGATGTGGCGACGGACGCCGTGGGGTCTGGTCGTCGGGGGCGGGATGCTGCTGATGCTGACCCTGGAGTCGGTTGCGATCGCGGTCGACCAGTGGTTCGGAGCCGCCGCCGATCCCGCTTCGCCGGTCGCATCCGCGGCCATCACGCCGCTGTTCCTCGTCGTCGCGGCGATCACCGCCGTCGCATTCGGGGCCTGGTATCGAGGGACGGTCCGGACGGCGACGCGGCCGGTGCTCGCGGGCGCCTGACGATACGTTCACGGCCGAGTCATGTCGCCGTACTCGATCGTCAGCTCGCCGGCGCTGCCGCGCTCGCGACCCGCAGCGGCGACGTCAGTGGCCGTTCGAATGCCCCACCTGACGAATGTCGAGCCGGTGCGGTTCTTCGCACTGACCTATGCCCTGTCCTGGCTCGTCTGGATCCCGCTCGATCTTGCGCATTTCGAGATCGGGCTCCACCCGATCCCCGACGGGACAAGCGCGCTCCTCCGGTTGCTCGGCGTGTTGATGCCAGCGGTCGCGGCGATGGTGCTCTCCCTTCGTGCCGGCGGACGACGCGAGTTGGGCTCGATGCTGTCCCGGCTCCGGATCTGGAGAGTCGGCATCCGCTGGTGGGTCGCCGCCGTCGTCGTCCAGCCGCTGGTACTCATCGGGTCGGGCGTGCTCGCCAACCTGCTCGCCGGGCGAACCGTCGTTCCGTTCGTGCCGTTCGATTCGATCGCGACACTCGGCGTCACGATCGTGTTCCTGCTGATCGCCGTCCTCGGCGAAGAGATCGGCTGGCACGGCGTCGCCCTGCCCGCGCTCCAACAGCGTTCGACCGTCCTGCGTGCCTCGCTGACGCTGGGCGTGCTGTGGGCGCTGTGGCACGTCCCGTTCTGGCTGCTGCTCGACTCCTACGCGCAGTACGGGATCGGCTACATCGGGCTCAATCTGCTCCTGATCGTCCCGTTCTCGGTGTACATCAGCTGGTTCTTCAACAACGGCCGGTTCAGCATCCTGCTGCCTGTCGCCTTCCACCTCGCGTTCAACGTGATCAACACGGCTCCGTTCCCGGTGACGATGGACATCGGCGCATTCGTCATCCTCATCACCGCGGAATGGGTGCTCGGGCTTCTTGTATTCCCGCGGCTGCGGGACTCGCTCTCGTGGACAGTGGGGGTTCCTGGCCGGGTGTGACCTGACCGTCATGCGAGCCAGGCCGAGACGTGCGCCGATGTCGGCGCGGTCTGGTGCTCGTGGGGGCGGCGCAATGGCACGGTCGGCCCTGCGAACGCGTACGCTGCGGGGGCTTGGGGGATGCGAGGCAGGAGGGTTGCGGCGATGCGGTTCATCCAGGAGTTCGGATACACCGTCAGGGTCGGAGAGGACGAGGCGCACCAGCGCTGGCTGATCGACAACGACGCCCGCATCCGGGCCGCGGTTCCGGCAGGCACGACGTACGTCGGGACGTTCGCCGTCGTGTTCAGCTCGGAGAAGCAGGCCGGCGGCTACCGGATGGTGTTCGAGCTCGACAACTACGCCGCGATGGACGCCGGCGCGGCCGCCACCAAGGATCCGAACGGCGACTACGGACGCGTGGTCCGCGAATGGAGCCAATTCCTCGACACCAGCCTCGACGCTCCGTGGAGCAACGGCCTGCTGAGGAACGTGGTCGACGCGACGATCTGGGATCCCAGGGTCTGACCACGGGCTGCCGAGCCGCCGGTTCCTGTCGGTAGCCGACGCGCCCGCTCTACGGCCGGCGCTTCACGCAGGTCAGTACGAGTATCGCGACGAGCCGGATGAACTCGGCGCAGGCGCGGCTGAAGAAGGCTGGGGCACCGAGCCGGCCCCACCCACCGTCGCGACCGAGAAGCCATCGACTCCGTTGCCCGTCACGTCGCCGGGCTTCGTATCGCCCTGCCAGGCGTAGAGCGGCATGCCGCCATACGTGACCTGGGTCGTGCCGTCAGCACGAGTCAGGGTGCCGAGCGCCCCGGTGACTCCGGGGCCTGCCGTCGGCTGGCCCGTCGCCTGCAGGGGCGGCCAGGCAGTGGCGCAGCCGCCGGTGCACGTCGACGACGTCGCGCTGTCACCGGCGTGGGTATAGAGCGCCATCCCGTTCGGCCCGGTCAGGACCATCCCGAAGCCCGGGGAGCTGGCGGCACCGACGGTCACGCCGGCAGCGCTCGAGGCACCGCCTCCGATCGGGGTGGGGCCGGCGCCGCTCGAGGCGCACCCAGCGACTACGAGGACCGCGGCGGCGAGAAGGATGAACATGCGAGACGGGGACATGGCTGGACACTCCGAGGTGAGAAGCGGGTCCACTGTGACCCGCTGCTCGAAGTACGCGGGCAGCTGGGCTCGCGGTTTCGCCCGGATCGAGACAGGAGACTCCCGCTCGCCCACGCCTTCAGGGCCGATGACCCTCGCGAACGACGGATGGAAACCCAGGCAACACGGTGACGATCGGCCCGGTAGACGCCGCACACTGGCGGATGAGCCGGACCATCACTGCCGGTACGGTGGCGAGGCACACCTCACCGGGAGAACCCATGACACTGTCCATCCGTACCACCGACTTCGAGCGCGATGAGGCGCGGACGGCGAACCGTGGCGGCTTCTCGTTCCTGCTCGTGCACGGGCTCACGTCGCTGGTCGCGGCAGTCCTGACCTTCGTGTTGCCCATCGGGCCGGCGGCCCTCATCTTCATGTTCCAGGGGTTGGTCGCCTTCCCCTTGTCGCTTGTGCTTGAACGGGCGCTCGGTTACCGCATGGTGTCGCGCGAGAATACGCTCCAGCCGCTGTTCATCCAGGTTGCGTCGATCCAGCTCCTCGCGCTGCCGGCGGTGATCGTCGCGTACAGCCTCAACCCGCTCTACACGCCTGTCGCATTCGCGGCCGTCGGCGGGGCTCACTTTCTCCCGTACACCTGGCTGCAGCGGACCCCGATCTACGGCGTGCTGGCGGTCCTGGTGGCAGTCTTGCCGTACCTGCTCCTGGGGCTCGGCGCGGTGTGGGTATTCCACGCAACGGGCTTCATCCTGGGCACCGCGCTGCTCATGGCTTCCGCAGCCGTCTGGATGACCGCCCCGCGACCATAGGGTCGTGTTCGGCTGGGGAGATCGCCGACCGAAGATCGGATCGCCGGTGACCACGAGCTCTTGGATCGCCCGGCGCTCTCGAGGGCATCCAGCGAAGAACGCTGAAAAGCTGCACCCGGTGATCTTGCCGCCCGAGGCCGTTGGCCCCTTCCTGCGGCTGAGGTCGATCACCCTTGTTGCTCTGGCGCGCCCGGAGGGCGTCGGGCGCGCAGGAACAGCACACACGATGGAACCTATGATCAGGCGGCGCGGCCGGGGGTCATTCGCGCTTCGGGACAGGGAGCAGACGTCGTTGACCACCCGCCTTCCCGCCACCCCAACGCGGCCGGTCGAGGTGACGCTGACCACGGAGCTGCTGGCCGCATTGACCACGCGCGAGCGAGCCCTGCTCCCTCTGCTCGTCGCTGCGTGCGCGGAGATGGACGCGATCTTCTGGCAGGAGGCATCCGGCGACCGCAACACAGTGCTGTCGGCGATCTTCGATCCTGACCTCCGGTCGCTCGTGGACTTCAACTACGGACCCTGGGATCGCCGTCAGGGGAATGCGCCGCTCGTTCCGGGCGTCGGCCCGAAGCCGGCAGGGGCCTGCTTCTATCCGTCCGACATGGACGTGAACGAATTTGAGGCCGCATGCGCGGAGTCACAGGAAAGAGCGGCCGCCCTCCGCAGCCCGCATTCGGTCGTTCGTCGGGATCGCGCCGGCGGACTCGTCGCTGTCGCCTATCACGAAGCCTTCGCATCCAAGATCGAGCGGGCCTCGACGACGCTCCGCGAGGCGGCAGAGCTTGCTGACGACGTCGCGCTACGCACCTACCTCGCGCTTCGCGCGGAAGCTCTTCTCACGGACGACTACCGGGCGAGCGAGCTCGCATGGCTCGACGTGAAAGACGCCGCCATCGATCTGATCATCGGTCCGGTTGAGGAATACGAGGACGGGTTGTTGGGGCTCAAGACCGCCCACGAAGGCATCATCGTGCTCAAGGACGTGGTTCGAAGCGCCCGCTTCGACGGCGTCGCGGCGCTACTGCCACGGCTGCAGGCCGGCCTGCCGGTCTCCGACGCCTACAAGCTGGAGGTTCCGAGTCTCGATGGTGGGATCGGGGTCTACGACGTTGTTGCATACGCCGGCGACGCCTGCGCCATGACGCCGGATGCGATCACGCTCCCCAACGACGAGGGGCTCCAGCTCGAGAAGGGCACGCGGCGGATCCAGCTGCGGAACGCGATGCGCGTGAACTTCGACCTGGCGACCGCGGCGGTGGCCGCCTGCGTGATCGCAGCCGGACAACGTGGACTCGTCGAATTCGAGGCCTACTTCTCGTTCGTCATGTGTCACGAGATCGCCCATGGACTCGGCGTCAAACGAACGATCGATGGGCAGCTACCGGTTAGCGACGCACTCCTCGATCAGCATTCCGCAGTCGAAGAAGGCAAGGCAGATGTCGTCGGGCTGCACCTGCTCGCCAGCCTCATCGACATGGGCGAGCTCTCCGACACCAACCTCGAGAGCTGCTATATCACCTACGTGGCCGAGCTGATTCGCCAGATCCGGAAAGGGTCGGCATCGGGCTATGCCCGCGCCAACCTGGCCAATCTCCAGTTCCTCCAGGGTGCGGACGCGATCAAGCGCGACGACGCCCCGGGGACGTACGTGGTCGATGCCCAGCGGATGCGCGAGGCGATCGACGCCTTGGCCGGGACCTACCTTCGCCTCCAGGGTGACGGCGACTATCGAGGCGCGCAGGCCTTCATCCCGAAGGCGATGGACCTCACGGTCGCCCTCCAAGCCGACCTCGATCGGCTGGCCGCGATGAGCATCCCGACTGCGATCAGGTTCCGGCCGGCCGTCGATACGGTGACCGGCGCGAGCGAGCCGACGATCTGAAGGGGATCTGGCGCGCCCGGAGGGCGTCGGGCGCGCAGGAACAACATGGGCCAGCTTTGCCCATCCGCTGGCCGTCGCAGCGGGTCGTGCTTATCCACGTCGCCGTGGCGTCGCGTCGAACAGCTGCTCAGCCAGCACGCGGCTCGTCCAGGCGACCCACTCGGCGTGCGTCCAACCGCGGTCGTCCACCAGGACCCGATAGGCTCCTGGGCTTGCCAGGAACAGGAATACGTCGCTCGCACGCTCGTCGGTCAGGCCCTCGCGCAGGGGTCGCTTGCTCCGGAGGAATACGACCATCTCACGGTATCCATCGGCCCTCCACGCCTCGTTCTGGGCGAGGAACGCGGCCGCGTCCGGATCGCCGGCAGCCGCCGATCGAACAGCGAGGTCGAGCGGCGCAACACGGCGCAAGATCTCGCCGAGCCCTTCGACCACGAGCGAGACAGCGGACGAGATCTCGGGTTCAGCGAGCGCCCGGCGGTACCACGGCTGCTCCTGGGGTACGGCTGGATCGGCCTCGCCCATCACCGCCAGGCCGTAGGCGCTGTTGAGCACCTCGGTCTTCGTATGGAACACGAAGTACACGGTCTGCACGGCGACACCGGCGGCCTCGGCGATATCGGCCATCGTGGTGCGCGTGTAGCCACGCTCAGCGAACAGCCGTGTGGCTGCCTTGGTGATTCGCGATCGCGTCGCACGAGCGCGCGGACGCCCCGGTGCTCCGGTGCGCGTCGGGGGGTTGACAGGTTCCACGGCACCGCCCAGATTACATAAGTCACGGACTAGAGTCGCACTCTAGAGTATAGATATAGGAGGCACCGTCGTGATCAGGGTCGAGGAGAGCACGGTCATCGCTCGTCCAAGCGAGGAAGTCTTTGCGTTCGTGTCTGACCAGACGAACGCCATCCGGTGGCAGTCCGGCATCGTCGACATCCGGCGGCTGACCGATGGCCCGCCTGGCGTAGGGACTCGGCATGCGTTCACGCGCACCCTCATGGGCAGGCGGATGACCGGCGAGAACGAGTACGTCGAGTTCGAACCCGGCAGGCGGGTGGCCTTCCGGACAACGTCCGGGCCCGGCCTGCTCGCTTCCTATTCCGTCGAGCCGACGCCGGCTGGCACACGCCTCACAGCGACGATCGAACTCGACGTGTCCGGAATCATGTCCGTTGCTGAGCCGTTGGTCGCCCGAGCCCTCAAGCGCGACGTCAAGGCCAATCTTGCGCGGCTGCGAGCGATCCTGGATGCATCACCGACCCACCTCACCGCGGACGGCCTCGTGGCTGAGGAGATCTGAACCCGACAGCGCAGGATCGACTTCGCATGACGCGCCGCCGCCGACAGCAAGCCTGAGGATCTGGCGCGCCCGGAGGGCCTCGGGCGCGCAGGAACAACACAGGAACAACAAATGTGATCGAGGGCGTCCATAGAGTCGGTCGAGTCCCCCAGGGGCCTGAACCGAACTGAACGACCGGGACGCCCAGGGCAACGCCCGTGGACCCCAAACCGGCGGCCAACCTCCCGGGCACGATGCGTCGCCCGGCCATCGACAAATCGAGCGGCACTGGGACACTTCAGCGACCCACTGCATCTTGTAGGGCATGGTGCGCGAGCTGGGGACCGGAAGAAGCATCGCGGCGACGATTGTGGCGCAGGCTGCGGCAGGTGACGCCGTTGCCTTTGCCCGCATCGTCGAGGCACACCACGACGATATGGCGCGTGTCTGTTTCGTGATCTGCGGCGACCGCGACATGGCGCAGGATGCGGTCCAGGCGGCGTGGCCGATCGCCTGGCGCAGGCTTCGCTCACTGCGGGAGCCGGATCAGCTTCGGCCGTGGCTGGTGAAGATCGCCGCGAACGAGGTTCGGCAGGTCCTGCGCCGTCAGCGCCGGTTCCGGGTCGCGCAGATCGAGCTTGCAGATGTCGGCTCGGACGCCCATGACCCGTCCAACCGCACCGCACGCACCGACCTGGCGGCCGCCCTGCGTACTCAGCGGCAACTGGTCCGGCATCTACGACCCGGCCAGCGGCGATCTCTCGGTTACTGGCAGGGTGCGGGGCTGGGTGCCGTCAGCGGCGCGGCTGGCCGACGGACGAGTTCTCGTCGTGGGGGGGCTTCAAGACGGGAAGTTGCACGGTGATGGTGGCCACGAAGCGCCCCCAGTTTCTTCGATGCAGATCTTCGAGTGATGCGCACGGGCGTCGCCGCCGCGTCACGAGCGATTCGCGCCGCTCGAGCGGCCGTAGCACGGCGGCGCGCGCGCCTCACCCCCACCCTGCCTGTGGGCGACGCGCGAGGCCTGGCGATCTAACGGTCCTCGCCAGGGGAACGGCCCTACCGGGTCAGCTCGACAGGACCTGCCGCGACGGCGTGTCCAAACCGCGTTGTTCTGGCGCGCCCGGAGGGCGTCGGGCGCGCACGAACAACAACGCGCATCGTGCACGCGCGCCGCTCGCAGGCGGCATCATCACAATAGGCTCCGGTCCCGACCGCGGATCGTGGATTCGCCGGATCGCGCAGGGCGTCAGGCTTCTGAGCTGAGGACGACGGAAGCTACCCCCACCGGATCCCCTCGCGAAGGCGGAGGTTACATGCGATCACTCGAGATCGGTCTCGTGCTCCCCACGGGGGACGTCTTCGTCGACGGTCCCTCGCCCCGCTGGGTTGAGATCCGGGACCTGGCCCTCCGTGCCGAGCAGATCGGCTTCGACGCGGTCTGGGTGGCCGATGAGCTGCTGTGGCGACCCACCGACCGACCGCCGCAAGGGTTCTGGGAGTGCGTCGCCATGACCGGGGCCCTCGCGGCCGCCACGTCGCGGATCAAGGTCGGCACCTGGATCATGTCCGCCCTGCACCGCAACCCGGGCATCACCGCGAAGGCGGTGGAGACGCTCGACGAGGTCAGCGGCGGCCGATTCGTCTTCGGCCTGGGCGCGGGTCATGCGGGACGCCAGGCCCATGCGTTCGGGCTGCCCGAGGACCACGTCGTCGGGCGGTTCGAAGAGGCGGCCGAGATCATCGTGCCGTTGCTGCGGGCCGGCCGAGCCGACTTCGAAGGTGCCTTCCACGCAGCCCGTGATCTCGAGCAACGACCCGTCGGGCCGAGGCGGGGACGGATCCCGATCATGATCGGTGCAAAGGGCCCAAGGATGCTCCGCGTCGCGGCCCGGCACGCGGACACCTGGAGTTGGTTCGCCGAGGCGCGGAGCGACGTGGACGAGTTCAGACCGCTCCTCGACGCCCTCGAGGCAGCCTGTTCCGAGGTGGGTCGCGATCCCGCCACGATCCGCCGCTCGGCCGGAATCGTCGTCGAGCCAACGTCCGTCACCGGGTCCGAGGAGCACGACCTCGGCGTGCCGATCCGCGGCTCATCCTCGGAGATCGCCGAGCGACTCCACGCCTTCGGGGCCATGGGCTTCACCCACCTGGAGATCCTGCTCTGGCCCCCGACGCCGGCGGCGCTGGACGCCATGCGGCCGGTGCTCGAGCTCCTGGACGTCGGCTGAGGGCGACGCCAAGAGCGAGTGACCTGGCGCGCCCGGAGGGATTCGAACCCCCGACACTCGGTTCCGAAGACCGATGCTCTGGTCCACTGAGCTACGGGCGCGCGGCGGGCGACATCATACCCAGTCCGTCGCCGACACCCCCTCGCGGACCGGCGCCGGTTTGCAGTGACCCCTGCGCCTGCGGCACACTCCGCCGGTGCCTCGTCAGCATTTCCCGACGTCGCGTCGCCGTCGTCGGCTGGGCGTCGCGAACACCGTGTTCCTGGGGGCCGCCGCTGCCGTGGCGCTCGCGCTGGCGCTCCCGGCCACGACGCCGCGGGGCGACGTCCTCGATCTGGTGACCCAACGCGTCGGATCGGCGACCGTGGTCGGGCAGGAACCGTCGCCGGCCGCCTCGACGGTCCAGGCGCCCGCGCTCGACGCGGCCGCACCCAGTCCGGACCCGGTCACCGCCACGGTCGCGCAGGCCGCCATCCCACGTCGCCCGCCGGTCGCAGACCCGGTCGCGGGGCAGGCACCCGGCGCCGCGCCCGCCGGTGCACCGGCCGTCGGCACGCTGCAGGGCTACCGCTGGCCGATCGCCCACCCGCGGATCACGGCCAAGTTCGGCCCCGAGGTGTCGGGCTCGTTCGTGGTCGACGGCAACGAGTTCCACGACGGCGTCGACATCGCGACCTTCTGCGGGGACCGGATCACCGCCGCCCACGACGGCACCGTGCTCGCGGCCGGCCGGCACTTCGACAAGCTGATGGGCTGGGTCGGCGGGCTCGACCGGTACTTCGGCAGGCTCGATCGGCAGCACCTGTGGTCCGAGCTGCCGATCGTCGTGGTGATCGACGACGGCAACGGCTATCGGAGCCTGTACGCGCACTTCGGGCGGCTGACGGTCAAGTCAGGTCAGTCGGTGCACGCGGGACAGCTGCTCGGCTTCGAGGGGGCGACCGGCCACGCGACCGGCTGCCACCTCCACTACGGGCTGTTCTCGCCGGCCGAGACCGACACGTTCAGGCTGCGCGGGGACATCGCCAAGCGGATGCAGCTGCCGCGCCATGAGATCGCGCGGATCAACCCACTGCGGGTGCTGCCAGCGCGTCCGCCGGCTCACGCCGCCGAGGGCTAGGCGAACAGCCCGGCGCCCAGGTACCCGTCGTCGACCAGCGAGCCGTCCGCGGCGATCGCGGGTACGCCGGGCGGCACCGCGTACACGCCGGACCCCGTGTGGACGAGGTATTCGCGCAGTGCGTCCGATCGCGCGAGGGCGTCCTGGATCGGGATGAACCCCGTCCGCGGATCGCGCACGAAGGCCACGAAGAACAGCCCCGCGTCGAGGCGGCCCAGCGCATCGTTGCCGTCGGTGAAGGTGTAACCGCGGCGCAGCATGCGCACCCCGCCGTGCAGCGAGGGATGGGCCAGTCGGACGTGCGAATCGGTGGCGATGAGGGCCTGGCCGTCGGCCCCGGCGCGGGTGAAATCCGGCTCGGTGAACTCGGTACCGCCCGACAGCGGGGCGCCCTCCGCCTTGGTCCGGCCGATGATCCGCTCCTGCTCCCGCAGGGCGGAGCGGTCCCAGGTCTCGATGACCATCCGGATGCGGCGCACCACGACGAATGAGCCGCCGGCGAGCCAGTCGGCCCCGCGGGCATCGCCGGGCTGGACCCACACGTGACGATCGACACCGGCCGGCTCCTCGGCCTTGACGTTCGCGGTGCCGTCCTTGAACCCGAGCAGGTTGCGCGGCGTCGCCTGGGCGGTCGACGTCGACGAGGTCCGCCCGAACCCCAGCTGCGACCAGCGCACCCGCGCGGCCCCGAACGCGGCGCGAGTGAGGTTGCGGACGGCATGCATGGCGACCTGCGGGTCGTCGGCACAGGCCTGGACGATCAGGTCGCCGTCGGATCGTGCGGGATCCAGCGCGTCGCCGGGGAAGTGGGGGAGGGAGACGAGGCCGGGCGGCAGCCGATGCCCGACGCCGAAGCGACCTGTGGGCGCGTTCGCCGGGCCGACGAACAGGGAGCGTCCGAAGCCGATCGTGATCGTGAGGCCCGCCGGCGCTAGGTCCATCGCTTCACCGGTGTCATCGGGCGGGGCGTCGTACGAGCCGCCCACCGGGCCAGTTGGACCCGCGGACAGGCCGGCCGTCAGCCGTGCCGACATCGTCGTCCAGCGCCGCAGCAGGTCGATCAGCTCGGCGCGTGACGTCGTGGTCAGGTCGAACGCCGCGCTGTACATCCGGTCCTGGGCGGGGGTGACGATCCCCACCTGGTGCGGACCCGCGAACGGGTAGGTCCGCGTGCCGGCGGCGCTGGCCCCGTCCGGCGGTCCCGGCAGCAGGGCACCGACGTCGAGGGCTCCGACCGCCGCGAGGCCGCCCATCCCGAGCGCGGCGGCACCGCCGGCGGCCACGCCGAGGAAGGCTCGGCGGGAGACGCCCCGCGACGGCGCACCGGCGACGGGCGGCTCGGGATGTCCGGACACGGCGACGTCGCTCGACCGAGCTCAGCCGGCGCCGGTGACGGTCGTCGTGAGCCGCGACAGCGGCTCGCTGAGCGCGTCGACCGCTGCCGCCAGTGCCTGGACCTCGGCGGGCGACAGGTCGGTGTAGGCGTCGAAGCCGTCCTTGATCGAGCCGTGCCTCGCGAGCAGGGCATTGAGCGCATCGAACCGGGCGTCGAGCGTCGCCACGAGGCCGGCGTCGCGGGCGGCAACCACCGGTTCGATGACCTCGAACGCGTTCTTGGCCCCATCCACGTTGGCCTGGAAGTCCCACAGGTCCGTGTGCGACCAGATCTCCTCCTCGCCCGTGACCTTGCCCGTCGCGACGTCGTCGAGCAGCTCCTTGGCGCCATTGGAGATCTGGAACGCGGCGAACGTGAAGCCCTCCTCGTTGACCTCGTCGACGAGGCGCCCGGTGTCGGCAACGAGCAGCGACGCGGCCGCTGCGCGCTCGCCCGGGGTCAGCGCGACATAGGCGTTGCCACCGTTGTCGGCGGCCGTCGGCGGCCACAGGTCCTTCTCGATCAGGTGCCAGCCGGTCCAGACCTCGCCATCCGCCAGATCCGCCTCTCGGGCATCGAGCAGCGGATCCAGGTCGCCGAACGACTCCGCGACCGGCTCGATGCTCTCCCAGTGCACGCGCGTCGGCGCGTACAGCGAGCGTGCCGTGGCGTCGTCGCCCGCCACGTACGCGTCGGCGAACGCCTTGGTCCCGTCCGTGAGTGCCGCCGCGTGCTCCCGGACGTAGGTGAGATAGCCGACCTCGGCCGTGGCGAGCTGCGCCGCCGCGGCGGGCGGGGACACGATGGCGCCCGAGTCGGTCACGGTGAACTCGGCCCGGATGCCGTCGCCCGTCATGCCGGGCTTGCACGCGGTGAGGTAGGCACCCGCGGGGGCCTGCACGACCATGTCGCGGCTGATCCCGGGGCCGACGTTCTCCACCTCGCCCACGATCCGGACCCCGTCAGCCCCGAGGAGGTAGAACTCGGTGACCTCGTCGCCGGTGTTCTTCACCCGGAACGTGATCGTGCCCGACGGCGCCTGGGTCGCCGACAGCCGGCACTCCGTCGCGCTGGACTCGACGCTGATCGTCCCGGCGCCGCCGCCGGCCGGGGCGTTCGAGACGCACGCCGCCGCGGACAGGGCAACGAGCAGGGCCGGCACGGCGACGGCGGGCGCGGAACGGCGAGCGGGCGGGCGGGTCATCGGTCCTCCGGATGCGCGTGTCGGGTGCCGGGCGTGACGGGCCCGGTCGGCGGTCAGGCCGTGGTGGAGACGCGGCCGGCGGCATCGCCCTGGGTGGCGGCATCGATGGGATCGCCGGGGGCGTCGGGGGCCGCCTGCGGCCCGGCGGGGCCGGAGACCCCGGGGTCGACGCGCGCGGGCGGTGGCGCCATCCCCCACACGAGGCGCACGAACAGGATGGTCACCGGCACGAGGTAGGCGAACCACACGATCAGCTCGAGCCAGGTCATCGCCGGCGAGATGTTGAACACGCCCTTGAGGACCGTCCCGATCACGCTCGACGGCGGGATCGTCGCCGACACGTCGAATGCGAGGTTGTTGATCCCGGGCAGGATCCCGGCCTCCTGGAGGTCGTGGACGCCGTACGCGAGGACCCCAGCCGCGATGACGATCAGCAGCAGGCCGGTCCAGGCGAAGAACACGCGCAGGTTGAGGCGCAGCGCGCCGCGGTAGATCGCCCAGCCGATGACGAACGAGGTCGCGAGGCCCAGCACGGCACCCAGGAGCGGGCCCCCGGTGGTCGCGGCGGTCTGGGCGCTGGCCCACAGGAACAGCGCCGTCTCCAGGCCCTCGCGGCCGACCGAGAGGATCGCGACGACGAACACGGCGACCGCGCCGGCGGCGATCGCCCCGTCGAGCTTGCTCTGGAGCTCGGCGCGCATGAAGCGCGCCGTGCGCGCCATCCAGAAGATCATCCAGGTCACGAGGCCGACGGCGAAGATCGACAGCGTGCCGCCGATCGCCTCCTGTGCCTCGAAGGTCAGGTTGCTGGGTCCGAACGTCAGCAGGGCACCGAACCCGACCGAGATCGCCACGGCGGTGATCACGCCCGCCCAGACCGCCGGCAGCAGGTCGCGCCGGCCGGTCTTCACGAGGTACGCGATCAGGATGCCGACGACGAGCGATGCCTCGAGGCCCTCGCGCAGGCCGATCAGGTAGTTGGCGAGCATGACGGTGCGCGACTCCTCGCACGGCTACGCGAGGCACCGAGCGGGGTGGGCCCGGCGCCGGTTCCGTTGACGCGACAACTGTAGGAAGGCCCGACTGGAAGTGTCAAGCGCCCTTTACATCGTGAGTCAGGCGGGCTTCATTCCACCGCCCGACCAGCGCGCCGATCACGCCGCGCGACGGAACCTCCGGCCGATCAGGAGCCACGCCGGCAGCCTGCCGAGGGCCTCTTCGAGGGACGGGCCTGGACCGCCGTCGCGACCCTCGATCGCCAGGGCCGCCACCGCCCGGTCGGCGCCCGGGCGCGCGTCGACGCCGACGAGGTCGATGACGACGGCACCGGGCTCGGGGTCGCCGAGCTCGGCCAGGGCCGCCGGTGGCCAGGCACGCGTCGTCGACTCGAGACGCACCTCGCGCTCGGCCCGCCAGCGCGGGCGGCGCAGGAGGATCGCCCGCCAACCGTCGGCCTGGTCCCGGGTCACCGTTCCGTCGCCCGGGACAGGGCTCGCCGAGATGTGCTCGCCACGGCTCCACAGCGCCGCCTGGTGCAGCAGCGTGTACTCGTCGAGGTCGGCGAACGCGCCCAGCCGCTCCGCGGGCGAGCCGTCGCCGAACACCGCCCGGATCGATGGGGCGAACACCTCCGCCAGGTCGAGGTCGATCGCCCGCACCGTCCGATGGAGGTAGACGTGCTGATGCATGAACAAGCGCGCCGAGAGGAACATCTCGAGCGCGCCGACGCCCGACTCATAGAGCGTCAGGCCGCGCTCCGACACGAACGTGTAGCGCCGCAGGCGCTCGGCATCCACCGGGCCCATCGACACCCCCGTCAGGTAGGCGTCGCGCCGCACGTAGTCGAGGTTGTCGACCGTGAACACGCCCGAGAGCAGCGGCTGGAGCAGGCGCACCCACGCCGGCATCGCGGCATCCACGAGCGGCGGCTTGGACACGAGGAAGGAGACCCACCGTGGGTCGATCGCCTCGCCCGCGGCGAACCGGTCTCGATCCGGCACCGAGCCCGGCGCGCGGCGCAGGCCACCGATGTGCCCGCCAAGCTCGCGCTCGATGACGAGCTGGGAGAGGTCCTCGTGGGTGAGCGACTTCGCACCGGGCCGCCGGGGATCGGGCGGCGCCGGGAACGCGGCCAGGAACCGGTCGTCGAAGAAGTGGGCGAAGGGTCCATGGCCGACGTCGTGGAGGAGCCCGGCGATCCGCAGCGTCTCGACGACCAGGCCCTCGGACGGGACGGGCTCGCCGGGGCCCAGCGTGCCCAGCACGCCGCGCAGGCTCGGGTACAGGGACCGGGCCCACAACCCCGCCTCGTGCATCACGCCCAGGCCGTGGGTGAACCGCGAGTGCTCAGCCGTCGGGAACACCCAGCGCGCGCTCTGGAGCTGGCTGATCCGACGCAGCCGCTGGACCCAGGCGGTGTCGAGCAGGTCGTCCTCGGCGACATCCTCCTCGTGCAGGCCGGCTGCGCGCGCATCGGCCGGCGCGAGCCGCTTGGTGAGCTCGACATACCGGTGGATCGGGTCGCTGATGAGGTTGACGGCGGCGAACGGGAGGCGGCGACCCCGCCGGTCCGCCGCGGGTGCGGTCTCGTCCCCTAGGGGACCCAGATCCGGCCCTCGTTCGTCCACTCCGAGAGGTTACCCCGCTGGTCTGCCGCTCGGACCCGGAAGCCGTACCAGTGGCCGCGTGCCCGGTCGCGGAGCGTCAGGGACGTCGCTGACGTGCCGTGCCGGATCGTGTCCCAGTCGCCGCCGTCGCGGCGGACCTGGACGTCGAAGCCATCGAGGCCCGACGTATGGGTCTGCAGCTTCTTGTCGTGGCCCGTCCACCGGAACGTCACGCTGCGCCCGCTGACGCTCTTGCCGTCCCGCTCGGCCACGGGAGGCGTGTGGTCGCGCGAGTTGCTGAACACCACCGATGCCCAGGTGGTCCCGTTGCTCGACCGGTAGGCGAAGCCCAGGCCGACGTAGTTGAAGTCGTTGCTGAACATGATTGCGGCGTGGGGAGCGCTGGCCTTCCACATGGAGTAGATGTGGGCGGCCGCCGGCTTGCCCCAGCCGGCGCTGGAGACGCCGATGATCTCGCCGTAGAGGAACCACTGGACGCCCTGCCGGTCGTAGGCCAGTCCGAGGTCGCCACCAGCGGCGTCGTGGGACAGCAGGTTCTGGGACGCCATGTGCGCCGCCCGATCCTCCGCGATGCTCGAGAGGGCTCCCCACGCGCGGTACTTCGTCAGGCCGCGCCGCTCGCGATCCTGGTTCATCCAGCCGAGCAGCTCGTCGGCCATCGACGCCGAGGTCGCCGCAGCACCGACAGGCGCGACGTGCGCCCCGAGGGCCGCAACTGCGAGCAGAGCCGCCGCCAGGAGGAACCCGGCGTGGCGTCGGACCGATGCCCGGCGCGCGGGGACGCGGATGACGGCTGAATTGATGACGCGTGCCTCCGGAGGGGGTGACGGAACCAAGGTCCGCGGGGCTCGGGATCAGCCAAGACTACCCGAGCTCGCCCGATGATGGCTCGGCCGGGAGCCGAACGCGATAGCCGGATCGGCCTAGGCGTTACGCGTACCTTGCAATGGCCCGGGCCAGCGTCGCTGCGACGTCGTCGCGCAGCTCGGCCGGCGCGATGACCTCGACCTGATCGCCCCACGACAGGATCCACAGCCGGATCTCGATGGTGCCTGCGACCCGGGCTCGCCACTCGAGCGAGCCGTCGTCGGCCTCGCGCACCTCCTGGCTGGGATGCCAGGTCGCCTCCCGGACGCGGGCGCTGACCGAGGGGTCGAAGCGCAGCACGACCTCCGTCTCGGGCTGGTCGGCGATGATGTCCCAGGCCCGGCGCAGCGTCGCCTCGAGGGCGCCCGGCTCGGGCGCCTCGAACGTCCGCGGGGTCAACGACAGGTCGAGGATCCGCTCGACCTTGAACGTGCGCAGCGCGTCGCGGGTCTCATCGAACCCGATGAGGTACAGGGCGTGCGTCGCCAGCGAGGGCTCGAGCAGGAACGGGCGGACCTCGGCCCAGCGCGGCTCGCGCTCGGTGCCGTCGTAGTGCGCCGGCGCATACCTGAAGCGCACGACGCGCCGCTCCGCCCAGGCGCGCGTGAGGTCCTCGACGTGGCGGTTGAAGGCGTCGTCGACGCGCCGGTGGGCGAGGTCGTCGAGGGTTCGCTCGACATGCTCGCGGAGGGCGTCGGGCAGACCCTCCTCGAGCTTCTGGAAGGCCGAGGCGAGGTTCGGCTCGTACTTGTCGGCGTAGCGCGTGACGAGGCGTGCCGAGAGGAACACGGCCATCGCCTCCGTCAGCGTCAGCCGCAGCGGGGGCAGGAACGCGCCCGGCTGGACGCCCCACCGCCCGTCCTCGCTCCAGACCGGGAACCGCAGCTCGGTCTCGAGTGCCCGCAGGTCGCGGTACACCGTGCGCTTCGACATGCCCGTCCGGCGCGCGATCTCAGCGGGCCGGATCCCGGCCTCGCCGCTCGCCTGCAGCGCGGCCAGCACGCCGAGCAGCCGTGCGAGGCGATCGCGCTTGCGATCGGCGCGTTCATCGCCGTCGCCGTCGAGCGCGACCTCGTCGCCCGGCTGGTCCCAGCGCTCCGTCATGCCATCGGTCTCCTCGGGGTACCCATCATCGCCCGGGCGGCACGACGGTGACGCGCTGGGCACGGTCCACCGCGGTCAGCCGGAACCGGATCGCGGCCAGCAGCGCGTCCGCCGCCAGGCCCTCGGCCGGACCGGTCGCGCGGCCGTCCGACTGGCCGAGCTGCCCGTCGGAGAACACCCAGTAGTCGAGGTCGACCCGCCAGCGCGAGATGTCCGTCTCCCCGATGAGCAGCGCAACCTCGGGCACCGCCCGCCGCAGGGTCTCGCCGTCGACCGTGATCCGGCAGTGCCGAGCCCGGGCGCCCTCGATGAACGACAGGCCGCGATCCTCGGCGACCGAGCGGTTCGCCGGCGTCAACGCCTCGGCCACCAGCGGCACGTCGAGGTCGAGGTCGTCCATCGACGCGAGCGGCGCCGTCATCCAGGGCGTGCCGGGCTGTCGATCCCACGCACGGTCGTCGATGCGTGCGGCCCCGACCTGGCCGACCATCAGGCGGGTCGCCGCGAATCCGCTCCAGCGGAAGTCGCTCGCGTCACGCACGCCGCTGATCACGACCTGGCCCGTGCGGCGGTTGTCGACGGACGCGTCGAGCCGCAGCTCGAGCGACGCCGCCGGACCGGCCACGAGGACGCCGTCGCACGGGGGCGGCTCGGCGTCCGGATCGGTGGGCCCGAAGCGCGATGCCTGTGCCGGCCGGTTCTCGAGGGCGAGCTCGTTGACCAGCGCGACCGTGCTGAACAGCGATCCGGCCGCCAGCACCATCAGGACCGCCACCCCGCCGCCGATCAGCAGCCGGCGTCGCCGCAGGGCACCGCCGCCCAGGCGATGGCGCGCGATGCCCAGGCCCGCGTACAGCGCGGTCGCGATCAGCGCCATGATCCACGGGTAGGCCGCCTCGAACGACGGCAGCAGCGTCTGCGGGCCGCGCCCGATGAGCTGGGACATGACGCCGGCGATCGAGGGCACGAGGAGGAGCACCGCGATCAGCCCGATCCAGGCGATCGCCGCGAACGACCGGTCACCGCGGGCGACCGGCGGCCAGGCGACGGCCGCCAGCGCGATCAGGATCGGACCGATCGCGGCGAGGCCGACGAGGGCATCGACGGGCCCACCGGGCCGGTAGCCGATCAGGACGAGGCCGCAGGTCACGAGCCACAGGGTCGCGAGGACGATGGCCAGGATCCGCATCTCGATCGTCCGCACGCGCACGGCCGGAGTCTACCGACGGACCGGCAGCGTGGCGACGCCCTCGACGCACAAAGTACCCGGTCCATTGGGACTCACGGGTCATCGAGGCCGGGGACGATCGAACCCCATAGTCAACGCACTGCACCCGCGTGCAGTACCCGCAACCGAACAGACCCAGGGCGCGCCGGTCTCTCCCTCCTCCCGTCGCGTCCGAACACCGTCCACCGAAGCGGCGCCGTGCCTCCGCCAGAGCCAACGTTGCATCGGGTGTGCCTCCTCCCACCCGATCAGCGGCCCTGGCAGGACCGGCGCCGTTTCGGCGTCACATCGGGGCAATCCACCTTTAATGCGCTGGCATCGTCTCCGTCCGGTGGCTCCTCGTGACGAACCATGTCACGAGCACCGCGGCAAGGCCCGTCACGAGCCCGCCGATGAGCGCTTCGTCCCACAACAACCCGTCGATGAGCGGCTGCAGGTTCTCCTCGGTCACTTCCGAGCCGTAGAGAACTTCGCTCGCGAACAGGCCACCGATGAACCACGCGACCGCCCCGATCAGCCACATCCAATGCGTAGCGCTTCGCCAAACGATCAGCTGCGCCAGGAGCCCGAAGGCCAGTGCCGGGATGATCAGCAGCGCGAGGCCCTGTAACCCAAGGTCATAGGTCATTGCTCCTTGCCTCCTCGACCACCGGCGAGCTGGTCCTGTGCCCGCCAAGGTCAAGGTTGGCCTCGGCACCGTCACAGCCAAGTGCCGACCGACCTCAAGTCGGTCGATCGATTGTCCCCAAATCCAAGGCCGAGCTCGAACTTGAGCCCACGCACGGGATTGTCCAGGGGCGGCGCCGCGCCTCCGCTAGGCGCAACGTCGCATCGGTAGCGGATATGGCCCCGGCTCGTGCCTCCTCCCGAGCCGGGGCCGTACCGTGTTACTGCCCCGTGAGACCGCGTCGCGTTCCTCGTTAACCCTCAGCCGCCGCAGCAGCAGTCCCCGCTGGCGCTGCCGACGCTGCCGGCACGGCCTCGGGCGACGCAATGATGATGGTCCGGAGCGACTGCTCGACCCGGATACGCTCCCGGGTGCTGATGACGTCGCCATCCAGCATTGCGGTGAGTCGCGCCTCGTCGTACATCACACCCACACCCGCCCGACGATCCATTGACAGCATTTCCCCGGCGAGCCACTCGAAGTCCACAGCGATGGTTGGGTCTTCCAGCCGTGCCCGCGTTGCCCTGGCAAAGGGCTCGAGGACGCCCCACCAGTGCCGGGCTGTGTTGCCGCGGTTATCCCAGAGCAACCTCCGATCGAGGTGCCCGGACCGCGCAAGTGTCCCGATCTCCTCCCAGTAGTTGGTGAGCGTCTGGGCTGCTGCCTCTGGGAGATGCGCCGGGTCTGCCTCGTTTTGGAGAGCGACGAGGACGTTCAGCCTATGCAACAGGAATTGCTCAGAGTTCCACTCGCGTTCGAACGCGTCGGTCTGCTCGATCGCCCCTTGGCTGCGCTGGAGCCGGAGCTGGCGGTAGATGGCGATGAACGTGATGGCGAGCACGATCCCGCTGAGGGCCGTCCAGAACCATTCCGAGCCCGGTCCGATGAACGCCATCCCGTCGGTGTTTATGAGCTTCACGTCCGATCCCTCCGTCCTGCTATCACCTTGGGCGGACGATAGGGAGCGCCGGGTCGGCGGACAAGCCCGAAGCCCGACCACTGGAGCGTCGCGCCCTGCGGCCAAGAGCGGCGCCGTGCCTCCTCCCGGCGCCGCTTCGGCGTTTCCGGCAGCGGATCGCCGCTACCATCGGCCGCGATGAGCCGACCCGTCGTCTCCCTGCTCACGGACTTCGGCGTGCGCGACGTGTCCGCATCGATCTGCCGGGCGGTCGTGCTCGGCATCTGCCCGGACGCCGAGGTCATCGACCTCACCCACGAGGTGCGCAAGTACTCGATCCGCGACGGAGCCCTCGCCCTGTGGTGCGCGCTCCCGTACCTGCCGGTCGGGTACCACGTCGCCGTCGTCGATCCGGGCGTCGGGACCGCGCGGCGGCCAGTGGCGATCCTGACGGGGCGCGGCGACGTGCTCATCGGGCCGGACAACGGGTTGCTCGTCCCGGCGGCCGGGCGGATCGGCGGCCTGGCCGAGGTGCGAGAGCTCGAGAACCGGGCCTACCGCCTGCCGGTCGTCACGAGCACGTTCCACGGCCGCGACATCTTCGCGCCGGCTGCGGCCCACCTCGCCGCCGGCGCAGCGTTCGAGACGCTCGGGAGCCCGGTCGATCCCGGGTCGTTGGTGGTGTCGCCGATCCCGGCTCCCACGACGCTCGACGACGGCGCCCTCGGCACCGAGGTCATCTACGAGGACACCTTCGGCAATCTGAAGCTGTCGGCCCTGGTCGCGGACGTGCGCGCAGCGTTCGGTGAACCGGTCGCCGCAACGTTCGAGCTACGGTCCGGCGACGGTCGGGTGTTCCAGCTCCAGTGGGGCCGCACGTTCGGGGAGCTCGGGCCGGGGGATCCGCTCCTGTACGAGGATTTGTATGGACGTGCCTGCATCGCCGTGAACCAGGGATCGGCCGTTCGGACGCTCGACCTGCGCGACGGGACTCGGCTGGAGCTGCGCCTGCCCTGAACTGTCGTCATCGCCCGCTACACTGCCGCCGGGCACTATGTGAGGAGACAACACCGATGCGCATCGTCAAGGGCCCCGGCGCCCTCGCTCTGTTCGCCGTCATCGCGGCGGCCTGCACGTCCAGCGGAGGCGCGACGGCCTCCCCATCGGCCGCACCGACCCAGGCCGCGAGCGTCGCGGCACCCTCCGCCCCCGCCTCGACGGCGCCGTCAGAATCCATGGCGGCCTCGGCATCGCCCGATGCGTGCGCGCTGACCCGGCTTCGGCTCAAGAGCATCGGCGCCCTGACCGTCGGCGCCGACAACCCCGCCTACCCGCCGTACTTTGCGGAGTCCAAACCCAAGACCGATCCGTGGGAACTCGGCGACCCGACCAACGGCAAGGGTTTCGAGAGTGCCGTGGCGTACGCCATCGCCAAGGAGCTGGGCTTCACCGCGGACCAGGTCAGCTGGGTGCCGGTCGCGTTCAACAACGCGATCCAGCCGGGGCCCAAGGACTTCGACATGTACATCAGCCAGGTTTCGTACAGCCCGGAGCGAGCGCAGGCCATCGACATCAGCGACGGCTACTACGACCTCACGCAGTCGCTGGTTGTCCCGGCGAAGAGCAAGTTCGCCAAGGCCACGTCGATCGCGGACCTCAAGGACATGGTGCTCGGGGCCCAGTCCGGGACGACGAGCCTCAAAACCATCACCGACGTCGTCGTGCCGACGACGGAGCCAAAGCTCTACGACACGAACGACGCCGCGGTCGAGGCGTTGAAGAACGGCCAGATCGACGGGATCGTGGTCGATCTGCCGACCGCCTCGTACGTGGCCGGGGTGCAGCTCGGAGACGGCAATATCGTCGGGCAATTCGCGGGCTCGGCCGGGGGCGAGCACTTCGGCGTCGCTCTGGACAAGGACAGCCCGCTCACGCCGTGTGTCAACGCGGCGATCGGCCGGCTGGACGCGGCAGGGACTCTGGACGCCCTCGCGACGCAGTGGCTGCCCGATCTGGTGAGCGTCCCCGTGTTCCAGCCCTGATCTGTGGGCCCGGACGCGGCCCAGCAGGCGGGAGCGGCCGTTCCGCCTCGTCGCCCACGAGGGCCGCGGTTCGGGCTGGGCGGTGAGGGCGCGAGGGCCCTCCTGATCGCGGTGATCTCCACCGCGATCGTGTTCGGGCTGATCGCCTACGTCGTCACCAACGCTCCCGGATGGCCACGGTTCCAGCAGGCCTTCCTCAATGGGCCGATCTTCTGGGAATTGCTGCCCAAGCTGATCAACAAGTTCTGGGTCAATGTCCGCCTGTTCCTGCTCGCCGAGGTGCTGATCCTCATCTGCGGTCTGGGACTGGCCGTCGCTCGCAGCCTGCCCGGCCCGGCGTTCTTCCCCCTCCGGCTGTTGGCGACCGTGTACGTGGACGTCTTCCGGGCGATTCCCGGCCTGCTGATCATCTTCGTGCTCGGCCTGGGGATCCCGGCGCTGCGGATCCCCGGCGTCCCCAACGACGAGTTCTTCTGGGCCATGATCGCCTTGACGTTCGTGTACTCGGCCTACGTGTCGGAGGTGTACCGGTCGGGCATCGATTCGATCCACCCCAGCCAGGACGCGGCGGCCCGCTCGCTGGGCCTTTCACGCTGGCAGGGCCTTCGATATGTCGTCCTGCCGCAGGCCGTTCGGCGGGTGATCCCGCCGCTGCTCAACGACTTCATCGGCCTCCAGAAGGACACCGTGCTCGTGTCGTCGATCGGGGTGGTGGAGGTGTTCCGCGAGTCCCAGATCCTCCAGGCGGCGACGTTCAACTTCACGCCCTATGTCGCGACGGCGCTCATCTTCCTCGTCGTCACGATCCCGCTGGCCCGGTTCACGGACTATCTGCTGCGGCGCGAACAGTCACGCCGCATGGCCACCGTCCGGTAATGAGCGCCGAGACGGCCGTCCGGCCGGCGAGCGCGACCGGCGACCGGATCGCGTTGTCCATCGAAGGCCTCCACAAGTCATTCGGGGAGCTCGAGGTCCTGAAGGGGATCGACCTCGAGGTCGCCGAACACGAGGTCGTCGCCCTCATCGGCGCCTCGGGCAGTGGCAAGTCCACGCTCCTGCGGTGCGTGAACCTGATCGAGCCGATCGACGCCGGCCGGATCAGGATCGAAGGCGAGGAGATCACGGCCAAGGGCGTGAAGGTCGACCGGATCCGGCGCCGCATCGGGATCGTGTACCAGGCCTACAACCTGTTCCCGCATATGACCGTGCTCGACAACGTCACCCTCGGCCCTCGCAAGGTCCTGCGGCGCTCGCGGGCCGACGCCGTGCATGACGCGACCGAGCTGCTCACGCGTTTCGGCCTTGGCGACAAGGCCACCGACTATCCGGACCGCCTCTCGGGCGGTCAGCAGCAACGCGTGGCGATCGTGCGGGCGCTGGCGATGGGCCCCCACATCCTGCTCCTCGACGAGGTCACGTCCGCGCTCGACCCGGAGCTGGTCGCCGAGGTGCTGAGCGTCATCCGCGAGCTCGCCCAGGCCGGCATGACGATGGTCATCGCCACCCACGAGATGGGATTCGCGCGCGACATCGCGAATTGCGTGTGCTTCCTCGACAACGGCCGGATCCTGGAGCAGGGCCCGCCCGCGCGGATCTTCTCGGACCCCCAGGAGCCGCGGACGCGCCAGTTCCTCAACCGGATCATCGAAGCCGGGCGGATGTAGCGGCCGAGTCTGCACGGCCTCCGATCGCGGCGATGCCGGTTCGGACTGCGTCAGCGTCCTGTGGCCGGCCCCCGGCACGCATCCACGAAGAACGCGAACAGCCGATCGAACGCCTTGGGCGTCGACTCGGTGCGTTCGGGATGGCACTGGACGGCCATCCGGAACGGGCCGCTCGTCGACTCGAACGCCTCCACGAGCTCTCCGTCGGGACCGGGCGACACGGCCGCGGCGTGGAAGCGCGGCGCGAGGTCATCGCGAGCCACGCCCTGGTGGTGATAGCTGTTGACCGTCAGGACGCCGCCGCCGACGTTGGCCGGGTAGAGGATCCGGGTCAGGCGGGTGCCCGGGATCGCGCGCAGGGGATGGGTCAGGGGGTCCCCGTGACCCCAGCCGTTGCCGGCGTGGCCATCGATATGCTGGCGCAGGCGCCCGCCCGCGAACACGTTCATCGCCTGGAGCCCGCGGCAGATCCCGAGCACCGGCACGCCGCGGGCCTCGGCCGCGGCCCACGCGGCCGCCTCCAGCGCGTCCCGCTCCGGCTCGATCTCGCGGGCGCCGTCGATCGCCTGCCCGTAGCGGGCCGGGTCGATGTCCGCGCCGCCGCTCAGCAGGAGGCCGTCCATCGCGGCGAACGCGACCTCGACCTCCGCTGCCGGCGCCGTCGCGTCGAGCGGCACCGGCTGCGCACCGTGGCGGGCGACGGCCTCGAGATACAGGGCGTTCTTGCGAGCGGCGACCTCGGGCTCCGCCTGCGCGGCGGCGTCCATCAGCGTGACCACGATCCGGGGCGCGGCACCCGCGGCAGGCGACATGGGGGGCAGGATACCGGCGCCGCTACGGCGACGGGCTCGCGGCCGGGCTGCGCGACGGCGCCTCCGTCGCGTCGATGTTCTCGTCGTCAGGCGTCGGCGTGACCTGGATCCCGGTCTCACCGTCGTCCGGCGGCGCGACGTACTCCTTGTTCGGGATCAGCTGCAGGACCCAGCCCACCTCCAGCCGGTCGGGGCGGTAGTGCGCGCTCTCGGGGTCGAGCGTCTTGTAGGCCGCCCGGTTCCAGTAGGAGAGGCTGCGGGTCGAGGTGTGGAAGCGGCGCGCAATCCGGGTCAGCGTGTCGCCGGCCTGGACCGAGTACAGGCGGAACGTCGGTGCGGGCGTGGGCGTGGGCGGCCCGGGTGTCGGGGACGGCGTCGGCTGTGGCGTTGGGGTCGGCACCGGCGTCGGCGTGGGCACAGGCGTTGGGCGGACCGAGCCCGACAGGCAGCCGCCGACGGCGATCGCGAGGACGGCGACGAAGGCCGGGACGATGCCCGTCCGGAGCTGAGCGCGACGTTGTGACCGGTTCACGAGCTGCCTCCCGGCGGACCGATTGTGACGCAAGCGTCGCGAACCGGGTGACGACCGCTCCGGGCCGTCAGGCCGCCGTCACGCTCGGAGGGTCAACCGGTGTGGGCTCGGAGAGGGTGAACTCGCTGGCGAGCGCCAGGCCCTCGGACGCCGTCGCGATGAGGCCCCGGCCCCCGCGCTTGGCGACGAAGCAGGCTCGATCGGCGGCGAGCAGAACCTCTTCGGCGGTCGCCCCGTCGGTCGGGAAGGAGGCGGTCCCGATCGAGGCCGCGACGACGACGTTCTCCGCGTGCCAGGTCGTCCCCTCGCGACCGACGCCGGCGACGGCGGCGCAGATCCGTTCAGCCACCGGCAGGAGCCCGGCGGGATCGCTGCGCGACAGGAGCAGGACGAACTCGTCGCCGCCGTACCGGAACACCGAGTCGGAGTCGCGGGCGGCCGCCCGGAGCGCGTCCGCGATCTCGCGCAGGAGCCGGTCGCCGGCCTGGTGGCCGAGCGTGTCGTTGACCACCTTGAACTCGTCGAGGTCGACCATGACCAGCCCGAACGGTTCGCCGCCGGCGACGCCACGGGCGAGCTTGTCCTTGAACGTCCGGTGGTTCAGCAGGCCCGTGAGATCATCGGTCCGGGCTCGCACCTCGGCCGCCTGGAAGCTCTCCGCGTTGCGGAGGGCGATCGAGACCTGTGCCGCGAACAGCTTGACAAGCTCGAACTCCTGCTCGTCGAACCCGGTCGCCGACCCGAGCCGCTCCAGGGTCATGACGCCGGCGGCGCCGTCCGGCCCGAGCAGCGGGACAACGATCAGGCTGCCCTCGATCCTCCCGGTCGCCCGGAAGTGGTTGACCCGCTCGTCGATCAGCTCGTCGTCGATCAGGACGGGCTCGTTGTGCTCCACGACCCAGGTCGCGATCCCTTCCTCGCCCGCCTCCCACGGCTGGAGGTACTCGTCGGCGTGGATCCCGCGCGCCGTCAGCGGTACCAGCAGGCCGGCGGCGCGATCGACCACCTCGATCGCGATGTTGTCGCACTGGATCAGCTCGCCGATGCGATCGGTGATCTGCTCCAGCACGGCCCGCTGGTCGAGGGTGGTCAGGATCGACTCGGTCGTCCGCAGCAGGGCACGCTGGGCGGCCAGCTGGCGCTCGAGGCGGTTCGACTGCTCGCGCATCATCGCGGTCGCGTCCGCGTTGGTCATCGCCTGGGCGGCGAACGAAGCGTAGATCACGAGCAGGCGCAGGTCGTCCTCGGTGAACTGGCGCACGCCCAGCTTCGAGAGCACGAGCACGCCCAGGCACACGCCTTCGTGGACCATCGGGGCCAGCAGCATCGACTCGTCGATGTCCGGCTCCGACCCGGGGATCGTGATCGCGCGCGGATCGTTGGCCGTGTCGTCGACCACCTGCGGCACCCGGTACTTGGCCACCCACCCGGTCACGCCCTCGCCGATCTCGACCCGCAGGCTCTCGACCGTCTCGTCCGAATAGACCGTCCCGTGGCCCATCATCGCGACCGGCAGCAGGTCCTTGCCGTGGACGCGATACACGCGCACGTTCTGGTAGTCGATCAGCTGCCGCAGCTCGGTCGCGATCGCGTGGCCGATCTCGCGCACGTCGGTCAGGCCCGACAGCCGCGATCCGAGGCGCTGGATCGACTGCAGCTGGGCCGCCCAGGTCGCCATGCGCCCGAACGTGCGCGCCGAGCGCACGGCGATGGCCGCGTCCCCGGCCAGGGCCTCGGCGCTGTCGAGGTCGATCTGGCGCCAGCGATGCGGACGGTCGTGGGCGAGATAGAGCATCCCGTGGATCTCGTGGCCGTCCACCAGGGGTGCGCACAGCATCGTGTCGACGCCTTCCTGGATGGCCGCGGCGCGGAGCGGGCTGCCGGACCGGGGCGTGTCCGGACCGACCAGGATCACCGGCCGGCGCGACGGCAGGTCCCGCTGTCCGAGGCGGTCCACCTCGAGGGTCCGGGCCGCGTCGAGGAAGGCGTCCGAGAAGCCGGTGCCGCCGGGGGATGAGACCCGGCCCTCGGCGTCGTGGAGCACGACAGCGACCCGGTCTGCGCCGAACAGGACCCGGGCGTGGTCGCTCAGGTCGCGGACGACGTCGCCCACGTCCAGGCGCGAGGTCAGGTCCGTCGCCACGCGGCGCAGCGCCTCGGCGCGCCGGAGCCGGCCGCTCGCCTGCTCGGAGGCGTTCGCCCCCTGGATCAGGACGCCCAGCGTGCGCGCGATCGCGCCGCGCCAGGCGATGGCCGTCGTCGCGCCCGAGCTCGACGGCGCCCGCGATGACGAGCAGGCCCCACGGGTATTCGCCGCCCGGGATGCGCACGACCAGCTCGTCCGTCCCCATCCCGAGGACGGGCTCGGGCCCGTCGACACCGGGGCGGGCGTGGATCGGCTCCGCGGACTCGAGCGCCTGCGAGAACAGGGTGCGGCCGGAGGGGAGGTTCCTGGCCGCCGTGATGCCCGGCCCTTCGACGTCCATGGCCCGCGACACAAGCCCGCCGGGCCGCACCTCCCAGATCCCGACCAGCGCGGCGCCGGTCGCGACACGGATGCGATGGCAGGCCTGATCGAGCGCCGAGTCCACGCCGCTCGGGAACGATGCGATCTCGGCCAGGTCCGCCAGCAGGTCGACGCCCTCGGCCGATTCCGTCAGGGTGCGATCCGCGGTGTCGACCGCACGGCGCTGCGTCCGCGCGGGCTGGCTCGCCTCCGCGATCCCGATGGGGGTGTCGGACGCGGCGGCGGTCAGGAAGCGCTGGAGGTCGACCAGGCGGTAGCGGCGATCGCCACGCTCGTTGATCCGGTAGTAGCGGAGCCGGCCCGCCTCACTCCAGGCCCGGATGGTGTTCGGGTGGACGCCAAGCACGTGCGCCGCCTTCGCGACCGAAAGCGTCGCATCGCCGGGCCGCTGGGCCCTGGTGCCGGTGGCTGGAATGTGGGATTTGGCAAGCATCGCGGTGGTTGAGGGCGCTTCCCATGGCGTGGCGTTGTGCCCTGACTTTCCAGCACTTCACAAGAGTTGCCAATAGGTCGATCTTCCCATCGGGTTGGTCCTGCCACCCAACAGGACCCGGTACCGGTGATCGGAACGAGTCGTGGCGCCCGCGAAGGCCGTCGCGAGATCCCGGCCGTTCAGGAGCGAGCCGCGTCCCCAGGACCCCCGGTCATCCGGACGTAGGCCAGGGTGATGCCCACGGTCAACACCGCGATCGCGACGACCACGATGATCGCCGTGAGCGGATCGCCAACGAGGCCCGGTCCCTGGCCCGAGCTGCGGGGGTCGCCGATGCCGGGGGACGGGGTGGGCGACGCGGCCAGCACGACGCCCGCGAGCACCGTTGCGCTGACGGTGAGCAGGGCCAGGCCGATCACCGCCGAGGCGGCGGCCCTGGCCGCGCGCCAGCGGCGCCGGCGAGACCCGGCGACGCCGACGTCAGACGAGCGCATCGACGATCCACCAGGCCACCCCGGCCACGATGGCGATCACGCCGAGGGTGAGGAGCACGGCAACCGCCCGGGTCGTGTCGCGGTGGCCGACCGCCAGCAGGCGCATGGCCTCGTCCGGCTCGAGGGTGGTCACGATCAGGGGCCGTCCGAGGCCGGCGGTGAGGGTCGCGCCCCGATCCGGGTCACGCACGGGGACGCCGCACACGAGGGCATGCTCGACGCTGCTCAGCTGCTCGATCCGCAGGCGGACGGGCGTGGCGGGCGGGGTCCCCTCGGGCACGCGGTCGGGAACGTCGGCCGCGACACCCTCCAATTCGCGCGTGACGACGATCAGGCCCGTATCGATCGCCCCCGCATCGACCGCGATCCGGTCGAGGCCCTCGACCAGGTCGAACGGCACCGCCTGGCGCGCGTCCTCGATCGCCGTCCAGTCGCGGCCGGTCCGGGTCTCGAGGCGCGTCCGCCGGTAGACCAGGGGCCGATGGTGCTCGTCCTCGAACTCCTCCTCCGCGTCGATCCGGCCCGACACCGCGACGTACCGGCTCGAACCGCCATCCGCAAGGGCGAGCGCCCGGGCCAGGGGCACCACCGGCGTGGCGGCGAGGATGCGCCCCACCCGTCCGGCCGCGCCGAGCGAGCGGAACAGGATCCAGCCGAGCCCGAGCAGCACGAGGCCGGCCAGGGCCAGGAGGATGGGGATCACCGGGCGATGATAGCCGCACGAACCGCCGCGGCCGCCGTCCGCGATGGGAGGCGCCCGACGGGAATCAATAGCCCGAAGGAACCTACTCGACGCGTGGGCGTTGATGTGATCGCCGCCGTTAGCATCGCTCGGCCCCTTCGGGCTGCCTTCCACGCTATCCGGCGCCGCGGTCCTCGGTCAACGGACTTATCCACCCTCGACCGCCCAATCGGCCGAATGTTGTCCACCATCCGTCCACGGTCGGCGCCTCAGCCCGCCTCGCGCCCCGTGCGCGGATCGAGGGCGCGGACCTGGCCGGCGAAGCTCGTCAGCACGAGCCGCCCGCCGACCAGCTCGACGCCCGTCACCACATCGGAGTGGGCGACCCGCCAGGCGACCTCCCCATCCGCCTCGACCGCAAACGTCTCGACCTCGGCCTGGACGATGACGTGGGCCAGGCGCGAGGAGCCCAGCACGCCGAGGATGGGCGACGCCGACCGATGGCTCCAGCGCAGGACCCCCGAGCGCGCCTCGAACCCGTAGGCGTGGAAGCCGTACTTCACGACCAGCAGCCCCTCCGAGTCCCACAGCATCCCCTCGGGCTCGTCGCTGATCGTCGACGCCAGCCGGACGGTCCACGGACCGGCGGGCGTCTCGACCCGGATCTCGGCCCGGCAGCGCCGGTCTGGATCGGGGCCCGCGAGCTCGCCGAGGTCCGTGAGCGGGCCGCCGGCCTCGGTGAGGGCGAAGATCGACCCGCCCTGACCGCTGCCCGCCCAGCGCAGGCCCGCGCGCAGGCCGCCCGGAAACGAGATCACCGCGTGGCGCGGCTCCGGGGCCATGGGCGCCTTCAGGCGCCGGCGTTCTGCGCGGCGGGGTGGGGCTCGGCGGCCTCGGGCACGTCCTGCGCGGGACGCGTGTCGCGCACCTCGCAGATGGGGGCCACGTGGGCGTTCGACAGCATGCGCAGCGTGCCCGGCGCTACGGGGAACACGGCGGTGGGCGTGCCCGCCGCGGCCCAGACGACCGGGAACCGCCCGAGATCGGGGTCCATGACCACGCGCATCGACCGGCCGTGGCCGATGGGCGGGATGCCGCCGATGGTGTAGCCGGTGAGCTCCTTGGCCTCGTTCGCGCTGGCCCGACGCACCTCCGGCTCGCCGGTGACCGCGGCCAGCTGGGCCAGGTCGACCCGGTTGGGGCCGGACACCAGGCACAGGATCGGCTCGAGCGCACCCGAGTCGCCCGGCGCGACGAACACCAGCGACTTCACGATCTGGCCGAGCTCGGCGTCGACCGCCCCGGCGGCCTCGTCGGCGGTATGCGTCGACTCGGAGAACACCCGCACGTCGAGGGTCACACCCTTGCGGGCGGCCGCATCGACGACGCGCTGGATCGGGGCGGGATAGGTGGCCTCAGGCACGGCGGGAGTCTACACGCTCGCGCACCTGCGGCGGCCCCGACGCGAGGTAGCATCGCGACCGTGACCGAGAGCGGATTGGGGCCGGCGCCCGGGTGGCCGTCCGGCGCGCATGAACGGCACCTGGTGGTGGTCGCCGCCGGCGACGTCGCGCGGCGGGACGACCTGGACCGGGCGTGGCCCGCGTGGGCAGACGGCATCGAGGCGGTCATCGCGGCCGACGGAGGCCTCCTGGGCGCGGTGTCCCTCGGTTTCGCGCCCGACGTGATCGTCGGCGACCTCGATTCGGCGGACGCCGACCGCGTCATGCTCGCGGAGGCAGCCGGGGCCAGGGTCCTTCGGGCGCCCGGGGACAAGGACGAGTCGGACACCGAGCTGGCCGTGCTCGAGGCGGTGCGACTCGGCGCGACCCGGCTGACGATCCTCGGCGCACTCGGTGGGCCACGCCTCGACCACGCGCTGGCCAACGTCTGGCTGCTCGCCCTCTCATCGCTTGGTCCCTTGGCGACCGTGCTCCTCGATGACCGGGTCCGGGTCTCCCTGCTCGAGGCGCCGGGCCCGGACGGCGGGCCGGCCACGCGGACCCTCGCCGGTGCGATCGGCGCGATCGTGTCACTGCTGCCGTTCGGTGGCGACGTGACCGGGGTCACGACCCGCGACCTGCGCTATCCGCTGCGCGACGAGCCGCTCGTCGCGGGACCGGCCCGCGGCCTCTCGAACGTGCGCACGGGACTCGCCGCGGCCGTCACGATCCGGCGGGGCCGGCTCCTGATCGTCGAGGCCGCCGCGCCGTCGGGCGGGCTATCCTCGATGCCATGAGCACGCCGCAGGCCGGCGACCTGGCCCCCGAGGTCGCGCTTCCCGACGAGCACGGCACGGTCCATCGGCTCACCGATCGTGCCGGCAGCTGGACCGTCGTGTACTTCTACCCCGAGGACGACACGCCTGGCTGCACGACCGAGGCCTGCCAGTTCCGTGACCTGCACGGCGAGATGGAGGACCTGGGCGCCGAGATCTGGGGGATCAGCCCCGATGGGTCGGGCAGCCATGCGGCGTTCCGGGCCAAGTTCGGCCTGCCCTTCACCCTGCTGTCGGACGAGGACCACGCGGTCGCCGAGGCCTACGGCGCGTGGCAGGAGAAGAACAACTACGGGCGCAAGTACTGGGGAATCGTGCGCTCGAGCTACCTCGTCGACCCGGACGGACGGGTCGCCCGCGCATGGCCCAGGGTCAAGGCCGACGGCCACGCCGCGGAGGTCCTGGCGGCGCTCGAATCCGCCCGCGTCGAGCGGGCCGGGTGACGACGCCCGAGGCCTGGATTCAGGCACGCGAAGAGGCTTCGCCCGTGGGGGGAGACGAGCGAAGCCTCAATCGCGACTCTAGCACAACGCCCGTTCGGCGATGCCGTTTGGCGAGGCGGCCGGGCGGCCGATTCGCTGTCGGTTGGGCGACAGTCGCCGACCATGGCTGACGCCGTCGCCAGGACGCCGCACACGTGGCGGCCGGCCCGCTTCATGGTCATCGTCGCGCACCCCGACGATGCCGACTTCGGGCCCGCCGCGACCGCCGCCCGGTGGATCGCCGACGGTTCGGAGGGCTGGCTCGTGTGCTGCACCAGCGGCGATGCCGGCGCCGACGACTGGCGGACGGATCCGCTCGAGCTCGCCGCCCTGCGCGAGTCGGAGCAGCGCGTCGCCGCGGCCATCGTCGGGTATGCCGGGGTGTCGTTCCTCCACCAGCCCGATGGCGCGCTTGCCAACGACCTCGCGCTGCGCGAGCAGCTGGTGCGCGAGATCCGGACGTTCCGGCCGGACGCCGTCCTCGCGGTGGATCCCGAGACGCTGTTCTACGACGACGATGGCGTGAACCACGTCGACCATCGCAACGCGGGCATGGCGGCCGTCGACGCCGTCTACCCGGCGGCGCGTAACGGGATGGCGTTCCCGTGGCTGGCCCGCGACGGCCTCGAGCCGCACACCGTGCGCCGCCTGTACCTGTTCTGGAGCGGGAAGCCGTCGGCCTGGATCGACGTCACCACGACGATCGATCGCAAGCTCGAGGCCCTTCGTGCCCACCCCAGCCAGATCCGGCATCCCGAGGAGCTCGAGCCCCGGATCCGTGCCTGGGCCAGCGAGGAGGGCGCGGCCATCGGCGTCGAGGCCGCCGAGGCGCTGCGGGTCATCGTGATCGAACAGGACGAGGCGGCCGACGAGACGCCCGCCGGTCCGCCCCAGACGGACAACGCCGAGGGTTGAGGCTCAGTCCGCCGCGAGCAGCGCGGGCCGGACGCGACCCCAGTTGTTCCAGACCTCGGCCAGGTCGCCTGCCCGGGGACCGAGCGCGTCGACCATCTCGCCCAGGCTCAGGTCGCCGGCGTGGTGCACCAGCCACTCGTCCGACGCGACAGAGGCGTTGCGGTACAGGTCGTTGATCTCCTGCTCGCGCGGCCAGTTCCGAATGCGCATCCGGTCGAGGCCCGCATAGCCGACGGCGAGCGACAGGTCGCGCTGCGCGGGCACGCGCTCGTCGAGGAAACCGCCGGCGCCGTCGTAGCGATAGCCCAGCGCCGACAACGCGGCGACGATCTCCCGCGACTCGCGAGCCGTGAACAGCGACCAGAACGTGTCGTCCTCGGGCATGTCGAGGTAGCCGTCCTCGACGGCGCGGGCCGTGATGGCCGCGACGAGCTGGGCGATCCGCGTCTGCCACGTCCGCTCGGCCTCCGCGTCGCCCCCGGCAACGGTCGCCACCAGTCGGTCGCGTGCCTCGCGATCCCCGCGCAGGATGCGGACGATCACCGGGTAGCCGCCAAGCGCCGCCTGGGTCGCCGCGACCTGGCGATCGAACGTGCCGGCGGCGTCATCGGCCCACGTGTCCTGCCCGGCCTCCGCCGCGACGGGCGCAGCGCCCGCTTCGCCGGCCTCGGTCCCGGCATCGTCCACGATGCCTGGCGTCGTCGCCGCCTCGGCCGCGAGCCGCGCGTTCACCTCGGCCTCCTCGCAGGCCGCGAGCTGGACCCGCGCGTCGTGGCACGCCGCCTCCGCGGTCTCCGCGCTGATGCGTGCCGCATCCGCCTCGACACCCATCCGTTCGAGTCGCGGCAGCGCGGCCCGCAACTCCGCGGTGCCGGCTTCGGCCAGGCGCAGGGCGTCGCGCGCCCGGATGTTGAGCGCGTTGATCTGCGTCAGCCACTCGCGGGCGGCGGCCTCGGTGTCGTCGGCGCTGCCGGCGCGCGTCGTGGCCGCGCGGAACTCCTTGTGCAGCGAGTCCTTGGCCGCCGCGATGGCCCGCGGGTCGCCCTCCGCCTGGGCCCGTTCGACCCGTTCGCGGAGCGTGTCGTAGGCCCGCTGGGCCTCCCGGAGCGCATCCGCGGCGAGCCTTGCCTGCTCCGCGGCGGTCGAGGCGACGGCGCAGCGCTCGTCCACCAGGACCCGTGTCGTGCCGCACGGGTCGGCGCCGGGCTGGGTGAGGGGCAGGCCGGTCGCGGCACCGGGGGCGCCGCTCTTGCCCGCGTCGCCGGAATCCGCGTTGCCCTCGGCGACGACCGCGAGGCCGACCGCCGCGGGCGAGATGACGAGGGGCGCGAGGACCACGGGCGGGCGCGATCGGATGGCCTCCGGCGCGTCGCGGCCGACGTCGATGACCGGCGTCCTGAAGGGCTTGTCCACGACGGCTTCCTCCACGTCGTTCGGCTGCGTGCGCGCACGGGCCTCGAGCACCGCGACGGCGGTTGCCATTGCGGCCATCGACGCGGAGGGACGCCGGGGATCCGGATCCGGCGATGAGTCGCCGCGTCCCGGTTGGCCCGTCATCGGGCGCGCGGGCGGCTGGCCGCCGGGATCGCTGTTGGGCTGCGATCCGTGCGCATCCGGCACCGCTCCGCCGCCGGCCGACGGGCGGTCGACCGGGACCGCCACCGCCGTCGACGGCACGACCGGCGCGCCGGATAGCACGCGTGTTCGATCCAGGAGCACCGTTCCGGTCGAGGTTCGGAGCGCCACGGCCGTCGTCATCAAGCCCGCTGCCGGGCCCTCGAGCCACGCGTCCTCCGCGGGTGACCCGGGCATCGGGGGTCCGGCCGCGCCGGCCGCCGCGACCGCGAGGGTCGAGGTTCGGCGGGGCGTCACGGAGTTTGGCGCGATCGTGAGCCGGACCTCCCGCCGGGGTGCTGGACGGGATCGAACCGCCTCAACGATGGCCGCTCCGATCGCGGCGCCGAGGACGATTCCGAGGGCCAGGAAGGCAATCTCGGACGGGCTCACGGACCTCCTTGCGGGTCTCGACCGGTGCGCTGTCGATGCCCTGGCGTATGGGCCAGCGTAGCTGCGCCTCGTGCGCGCGTCAACACGCGTCACGACGCGTCACGCTCGCGGCCCGCCGTTGAACGCCGCCCCGCCTGCTGTGCACGGGAAGTCGCGGCTTGATAGATTCCGGACCACGGCGCGCCGCCGCGTCGTGGTTCCCGTCGCCCTGCCCCGATCCCGCAGGAAAGGCACGTCCACTTCGTGGCCATCGACCCGACCCAGGAATTCCTCGTTCAGCCGGTCGACGCTTCCTGGCTCCAGTGCAACATCGAGTGCCAGGAGGCCTGCCCCGTCGGCACCAACTGCCGGGGGTATCTCAACCTCGCCGCCGAAGGGCGGTTCGAGGAGGGGTACATCCTGTCCCGCGAGCCGAACCCGGTGGCGGCCATGTGCTCGTACGTGTGCTCGGCACCCTGCGAGCGTGCCTGCCGCCGCGGCGATATCGACCGGCCGCTGGCCATCCGGGCCATGAAGCGGTTCCTCGTGGAGTGGCACGAGGCCTCGGGCATCCCCGACGTCATGCCCCAGATCACGCCGCGCGCCGAGCGCGTCGCGGTCGTCGGTGCCGGCCCGGCCGGCCTGGCCGTGGCGCGCGAGCTGGCGGTGAAGGGCTACCAGGTCACGGTGTTCGACAGCCTGCCGTTCGGCGGCGGCACGATGCTCGTGGGCGTGCCGGCGTTCCGCCTGCCGCGCGAGGCGATCGAGATGGACGTCCGGCTGGTCGAACGGCTGGGCGTGAAGTTCGTGTTCGACACCACCATCGGCATCGACATCACGTTCGACGAGCTCCAGCGCGACTACGACGGGATCGCGATCACGGCCGGTGCCATGAACCCGGTCTACCTCGACGTGCCGGGCGCCGATCTCGACGGGGTGCAGTACGGCGTCGACTACATGAAGAAGGCCAACCTGGGCCAGGAGCTGACCGTCGGCCGGAACGTGGTCGTCATCGGCGGTGGCTACACCGCGATGGACTGCTCGCGGACCAGCCTCCGCTATGGCGCGGAGAACGTCACCATCGCCTACCGCCGCACCCGATCCGAGCTCGTCGTGGACGAGGAGGAGCTGGGCGAGACGGAACGCGAGGGGGTCCGGATGGAGTTCCTCGTCAGCCCGATCGAGCTGATCGGGGAGGACGGGCACCTGACCGGCGTGAAGTTCATCCGCAACAAGCTGGGCGAACCCGACGCCTCCGGACGACGCTCGCCGGTGCCGATCGAAGGGTCCGAGTTCATCGTCCCGGCGGACACCGTGATCCCGGCCGTCTCCCAGGCGGCCGACCTCTCGTTCCTGCCCGTCGAGGCGAGCTTCGAGGTCAATCGCGGCCGGCTCAAGGTGGATCCCGCCACGTACGCGACCAATGTGCGCGGCGTGTTCGCCTGCGGCGACTTCGTCACCGGGCCCACCACGCTGATCGAGTCGGCCGGACACGGCAAGAAGTGCGCCTACGCGATCGACCGCTACCTGGCCGGGCGCACCGACGTCACCGTGGCGCCCAACGTCAAGATCACGAGCTCGTGGCGGCACGACATGCCCGAGCTGTACGACGTGCTGCCCCGCCAGCACATCCCGATGGCACCGCTGCCGGACCGGATGCCCTCGGTGGACCCGTCGGTCAACTTCACGACCCCCGTGGAGCTGGGCTACGACGCCACCGCGGCCGTCGCCGAGTCGACCCGCTGCCTGATGTGCAACTACAACATCTGGTTCGACCCGTTCCGGTGCGTCCTGTGCGGCGCGTGCGCCGACGTGTGCCCCGAGGGCGTCATCCACATGGTCGACATCAACCAGATCAAGACGGAGGGGCTGCTGCCCGAGGTCGAGGAGGCCTACGGGTGGTCGCAGGGCGGGGCGATGATCCTCGACGAGGAGCGCTGCATCCGGTGCGCCCTGTGCGTCAAGCGCTGCCCCTTCGATGCCATCACGATGGAGCGGTTCGAGCTCCAGGAGATCTCGAGTGACGGGCGGCTCTACAAGGAGTCGTACCGTGATGCCCAGCTGGCCGGCACCGCCGGCGTGGCAGGAGGAGCCAGTTGAGTTTCCTCGAGCGGGTTGACCAGACCATCAGGCGGAGTCCCGTCTGGCGGTCGCTCTTCCGCAACCCGTACCCCGACGACGAGCGGTCGCGGGCGTACGCGGTCATGAACAACGTCTTCCTGCACCTGCACCCGGTCCGGGTGCGCCAGCACGCCGTCCGCTTCGCCTACACGTTCTGCCTCGGCGGGCTGTCGTTCTTCCTGTTCCTGGTGCTCACGGTGACGGGCGTCTACCTGATGTTCTTCTACGTGCCCTCGGACACGCAGGCATACACGAACATCCTCGACATCCAGAGTCGGGTCGTGTTCGGCCTGCTGACCCGCAACATCCACCGGTGGGCCGCCCACCTGATGGTGTTCTTCGTGTTCCTGCACATGATGCGGGTCTTCTACCACGGCGCCTACAAGCCACCGCGCGAGTTCAACTGGGTGGTGGGCGTGGTGCTGCTGTTCCTCACGATCATGCTCAGCTTCACCGGCTACCTGCTGCCGTGGGACCAGATCGCCTACTGGGCGATCACGATCGGCTCGAACATGGCGGGCTACGTGCCGGTGTTCAACACCCCATCGAAGCTGTTGCTGCTCGGCGGAATCGAGGTGGGGCAGAACACGCTGCTCCGCTTCTATGTCCTGCACATCATGGTCTTCCCGTTAGTCGCGGCCATCTTCCTTGCCGTGCACTTCTGGCGCATCCGCAAGGATGGCGGCATCAGCGGGCCGCTATGACCACCCATCGACGCGTTGTCGCCTCCGCGCGCTCGCTCACGCACCTCGGAGTGCGCTCGCTCACGTGCTCGGTTCCGCCTTGTGCTGAGTGGTCCTTTCGGCCCGCAGGGGTAGTGGCATGACCGATACCAAGAAGCCCGAGGAGACGCGGGTCGTCCTGCCGGTCGATCCGGCGCGGCGGACCGAGATCGACAAGCAGCGGGTGCCGATGTCGGCGCGGCCGTACCGGCTGCTCGCGCTGGTCAAGCAGGACGCGGTCGTCAGGGTCCAGAAGGAACCCGACGACACGGTCATGACGTGGCCGCACCTGCTCACGATCGAGTTCCTGGCCGCCGGCCTGATGAGCATCTTCCTGCTGCTGATGGGCCTGTTCGTCAACGCCCCCCTCGAGGACCTCGCCAACGGCAACGTGACCCCCGCGGTCGCGAAGGCGCCGTGGTACTTCCTCGGGCTGCAGGAGCTGCTCGCCTACTTCCACCCGACCGTGGCCGGCGTGCTCGCCCCGACGTTCGTGCTCGTCGGCGCCGCCCTCATCCCGTACGTCGACCGCGGCAACATCCTCGCGACCCGCCCGTCGGAGCGGAAGACGGCCGTCGTGCTGTTCTCGCTGTTCGCCGGCCTGGGCCTGTTCGTGACCTTCGTCGGCATCTTTTTCCGAGGCCCCGGATACTCCTTCGTGATCCCGTACCTGACGTTCTTCCCGATCGGCGTACCGGGCTTCCACTTCGCCCTTTGATGGACAGGAACCTCACATGAGCAACTACCAGGTCGAGCCGGCCAACAAGCCGCAGGCGCTGACGACCGAAGCCCTCAAGTCCCTCCGCCACGAGCAGGTCCAGGGGATCTCGCGGCGAGAGCTGATCCGAGGGTCGCTGGCCGCGGGCGTCGGGCTGTGGCTACTCGAGGTCACCGCGGGGAGCGTCGGCTTCCTGTGGCCGAACCTCGCGGGCAAGTTCGGTGGCGACGTCAAGATCGGCACCTTCGACGACGTCGTGACCCAGAACTCCACCCTGCCGATCGACCAGGGCTTCCCCGCCTACTACTCCGCCGCGCGGGCGTTCGTGATCCTGATCGACACGTCGCAGCAGCGGTTCATTCCGGGAGCGGACTCGACGGGCGACGGGACGTCGGTCAACGTGAGGGCCCTGTACCAGCGCTGCCCGCACCTCGGCTGCAAGCCCAACCCGTGCCTCAAGAACTTCTGGATGGAGTGCCCCTGCCACGGCTCCCGCTACGACCGCCTGGGCATCAAGGCCCTGGGGCCGCAGTACGGGCCGGCGCCGCGGAGCATGGACCGGTTCGCGGTCACCGTGGACGACACGGGGGCGCTGACCGTCAACACGGGCAAGATCACGCTCGGCCCGTTGCCGATCGCGGTCGGCCAGCCCGGAATCATCCCGCCCAAGAGCCCCACAGGCTGCATCTGACCGTGCCCAGGAGCCCGATCGCACCCCGAGGAGCCCGATGACCGAGCAGCCCGGCGGCACTCCCGATCCCGGCCCGACGCCGGAGGAGCGCCTCCCCGCCACGCGGCCGCCGTCGACGCCCGTGCCCACCGATCGGTTCACGGCACCCCCGTCGGCGCATCGCAACGACCTCACGCCCGAGCGCGCGGCACGGATCGTGCGCCAGTCGGCGAGTGCCCGATGGGTCGGCCTGATCGCCGTCGTCATCGTGTCGCTGTTCGTGATCGGCTACTACTTCTACGAGCTCGGGCTGCCCGGCGGGCTGTCGGCGTCGCGGCTCTCGACCGCCCTCGAGGCCGAGCAGGTGGTGTCGGTCGAGCGCGGCTACAACATCTATCAGGCCAATTGCGCGCAGTGCCACGGTGTCAACGGGGAGGGCGGCAAGGGCCCCATCCTCAACGACCAGGTGAAGCTGTTCGCCCACCTCAACCCGGACTACATCCACAGCATGCTCCAGGTCGGCGGCCGGTTCGCGTGCGGGAACCCCAACAGCATCATGCCCGTGTGGGCGAACACGGGCACGCCCCCCGGGCCCCTGAACTACAAGCAGATCGAGAACGTCATCGCGTTCATCCGGGCGGAGAACACGCGCACGTACCGGGTCATGGATCCCGGCCTGTTCGAACCGGTCGTGGACCCGGAGACGGGCGAAGAGGAGACGTTCAAGGGCTGGGTCGACCCCGCCTGGACGCCGGCCCCGGACTCCACCCCGTTCCCCGCCTGCTGGTCGGACCAGTTCAAGCAATCCGCCGCCCCGGCGGCCTCGGGCGCGACCGCGTCGGGCTCAGCCGGTGCCTCCGCGGCGCCGTCGGGCTCGGCCGCACCGTCCGCGGGTCCGTCGGGTTCCCCGGCACCGTCAGGCTCGGCCGCTCCCGGCGGCTCGCTGCCGGCGCCGTCGGAGGCCACGATCACTGAGAGCGCGCAGAACATCCAGTTCGAGGTCGGCTCGCTGAGCGCGCCCGCCCAGACCCCGTTCCAGATCGTGTTCGACAACAAGGACCAGGGTCAGCCGCACAACATCGCGATCCGGGACTCGGGCGGAACCCAGGTGTTCCTGGGCGCGACCATCACGGGCGTCGCGACGACCGCGTACCAGGTGCAGGCGCTGCCGGCCGGCAGCTACACGTTCGTGTGCACCATCCACCCGAACATGACCGGCACATTGACGGTCGGGAACTAGCGGGATGGCCCAGACGACGCTCCCCGCGCCGCGTCCGCAGGTCGCCCCGCGACGACGCGCATTCTTCGGCCTGTTCGATGCCGACGGCTGGGGCTGGGCCTCCGTCAAGGCGATCTTCTGGTTCGTGCTGATCATCATGCTGCTCGGCTACCTGCCCGACCGCGCGTACTACTTCACGGTCCAGAAGACCGTCGACCTCGGCCTCCTCCTGTGGTCGCCGATCAACTTCTGCCCGCCGTCGAACCAGGATCTGCCGTGCCCGGTCCCGGTCGGGGCGACCCTCCCGTGGCAGCCGTCCCCGCCCGAGATCCAGCTTCCGGCCGGCCGCAAGGATGGCGTCGCCGCCGTCCTGGGCCCCGTCTACCTGTACGTTGGCGGGAGCGACGGCAAGGCGGCGACCGCGAACGTCTACGTCGCCCGTGCCGTCGGCGACGGCAACCTCGATGGCTGGAAGGAAGGCCCGCCGCTGCCCGAGGCGCGAAGCTGCGGCCGCCGGCGCGGTGATTGGCAACACGATCTATGTCATGGGCGGGTACGGACCCGACGGCAAGCCCACCGACACCACGTACACCATGACCATCGCCAACGACGGCACGCTGGGCAAGTGGACGACGGTCGATGCGGCCAAGCTGCCGGTCCCGCTCGCCGGGCTGTCGGCGGCCGCGGTCTCGGACGGCTTCATCATCATGGGCGGCACGGACGGCAAGGGACCGGTCACGAACGTCTGGAAGACCCAGATGAGCAGCGCCACGCCGAGCACGCCCCAGGCGTTCGTCGCCCAGAACCCGCTCGTGGAGCCGAACGTCGACGGGGTCGCGTTCCACACCGGCGACTACATCTACCTCGTCGGCGGCAGCAACGCCAGCGGGCCCGTTGCCACGGTCCAGATCGGGACCCTCGGCGGCCCGGGCACCGTGCCGGCAAACCCGAACCAGATGAACGCGCCGTGGAAGGTGAGCGCCCAGACGAACCTGCCCGGCCTGCGGACGAACCTCGCGGGCTTCACGTCGAATGGCGGGATCTACATCCAGGGCGGTTCGGACGGCACCTCGCTCCTGAACAGCACCCTGTGGTCGATCCCGGATGCGAGCGGCGCCATTCCGCTGTGGCAGACCCTTCCGCAGACCGACCTGGGCGAGGGGATCGAGGGGACCGAGGCGGTCGTCTCGGGCTCGCATGCCTTCCTGATCGCGGGCCAGACGGCGTCCGGCCTGACCGGTGGCGTTGCCCGGACGAACCTCGCCCCGCAGCCACCGTTCTTCCAGCTGGGCCTGCTCGGCGCCACCGTGCCGGGCCTCAAGCTCGACGGCGAGATCGGCCAGCAGATCGGCTATCTCAACGCCGCCAACGTGGGCATCGTCAACTTCGTGCTGCTGATCCTCGCGGGCTGGGCGCTCGCGCACAAGGAGCGGGTGCGCGAGATCGTGGCCACGATCCGGCGGCGCCGGGCGGAGCGCCGGGAGCGCGAAAGCTGACCCGGCCCGCCGGCTGGCTGCGCTAGCCGGGGACCTCGCCCTCGCCGGGCTCGATCGGACCGCGTCTGACCGGCAGCCCCATCCGTTCCCACGTGCTGATGCCGCCGGCAACGTTGCCGACATCGGTCCAGCCCGCGCCGAGCAGCTCGCCCGTCACGGACGCCGACCGGCTGCCCGAGGCGCACAGGACGAGGATCGGCCGGTCCCGCGGCACCTCCCCGAGTCGCGAGCCGAGCTGCGACATCGGGATGAACAGCGAGCCGTCGACGCGGACGGTGGCGAACTCGTCGCGCTCGCGGACGTCGAGCAGGAGGGCCGGCCGGACCGGATCCCGGCGGCGCAGGTCGGCGTACAGCGGGTCCACGGCTGGGATCCCGATCGGTCAATTCATGCGGGCGAGACCCTCCGGATGATGGGCGGGTAGGGGGCGAGGCCGGGATCGGCGATGCGCGCGTCGACCGCCGCCACGAGGGCCGTCACGTCGATGCCCCACATCGGTCCGACGTTCTCGGCACGCGCCAGATGGGGCCGGGCGCCGGCGAGATTCTTGGCGATCCCCGCCTGGTTGCCGCGGACCGCGTGGACGTACGCGGCCGCCACCTTGATCAGGCCCTGGTGGAGCGCGCGCTCCTCGAGATCGTCGGAGCCCATCCAGGCGGGCTCCAGGGCCTCGTGGGCCGCGAAGAAGTCGCCCCGGTCGTAGGCGGCGAGTCCCTCGGCAAAGGCCTCGCGCCTGCGCTCGATCGGGAGCGGGCGCCACGCCTTGTCGCGATCGCCCTGGCGGACGAGGCCGGGCCTGGGCGCCGATTGCGGGCCGGTCATGCGATCGAAGGCACGCGTCAGGCCCGGGCCGGTTCGTCCGGGAGGTTCGCCAGCGGGCGACGGCCGGCGAAGCCTTCGTCCTGGCCGTGCCAGAACGCCACGTCGTCCTCGCCGAGCCGCCAGCACAGCCACACCTGCCGGCCGCTCACGAGCGCCGGGAAGTCGAGCAACCCCGTGGGGATGTCCCGCAGCGTGATGGACCGGTCGTCGAGCCAGGCGACGTCTGCCTGCATCTGGTCGACGATGCCGCGCATGCGCAGGCGCAGGCGCCGGAGCTCGGGGTCCACCTCCTCGTGGTCGACATCGGGCTCATCGCCGGGGCCGCCGCTGATCCGGCGGTACTCGTCGCGCAGTTCGATCAGCTCGTCACGCTGCGCCCGCAGGCGACCGACCACGACCTCGAGATCCGGGACCATGGCGTTCGCGTCGTCGATCGAGTAGAACCGGCTCACGCTTCGATTGTACGGCTCGGGTCTGCGGCGCCGGCTCGTGGCTCCGGCCGTGCGACGTCGGGTAGCATCCGCGGATGCCCGATGCCCCCGACGCCCGCACGACGCCCCCGGCACCCGGCTCGCCGCGCCGGCCGCGCGTGTTCGTGGCCCGCGCGATCCCCGACGAGGGCCTGGCGCAGATCCTGGCGGCGTGCGACGCCGACGTGTGGGCGGACGAGCTGCCACCATCGCGACCCGACCTGCTGCGACGCGTGGCGGGCGTGGACGGGCTGCTGGCGCTGCTCACGGACCGGGTCGACGACGAGCTCCTCGATGCGGCCGGGCCGCAGCTGCGGGTGGTCTCAAACTTCGGGGTCGGGTTCGACAACGTCGACGTGCCCGCCTGCACCCGCCGCGGGATCCCCGTCGGCAACACGCCGGGGGTGCTGACCGAGACCACGGCGGACCTCGCCTGGGCGCTGATGCTCGCGGCCGCGCGCCGCGTCGTCGAGGGGGATCGTTCCGTTCGCGCGGGCCAGTGGCGCACCTGGGGGCCGATGCTGCTGCTCGGACAGGACGTCTACGGATCGACGCTGGGCGTCATCGGGTTCGGTCGCATCGGGCAGGCGGTCGCACGACGCGCGGCGGGCTTCGGGATGCGCGTCCTCTACCACGCTCGCCACCGGGTTGCCGAGGACGTCGAACGCGAGCTCCGCGCGACCTGGGTGACCCTCCCGGACCTGCTCGCCCAATCGGACGTCGTCTCGCTGCACGTAAGCCTGGGGGCCGAGACGCGACACCTGATCGATGCCGCAGCCCTGCGCGCGATGAAGCCGACCGCGATCCTGGTCAACACCGCCCGCGGGCCGGTCGTCGACAGCGACGCGCTCGTCGCGGCCCTCCGGAACGGCACGATCCGTGCCGCCGCGCTGGACGTCACCGACCCCGAGCCGCTGCCGCCCGATCACCCGCTGGTCGCCCTGGACAACTGCACCATCGTCCCGCACGTCGGGTCGGCCACATCCGCGACGCGGGGCCGGATGGCCGCGATGGCTGCCGCGAACCTGCTCGCCGGCGTCCGCGGCGAGCGCCTGCCCACGCCTGTCAACCCCGAGGTGTACGCCACCGAGGGCTGAGCGTCAGCGACGCGTCGCCGCGCGACCCCTGACCATCGTCCGCCCCGCCCGCGATCGGGCATGACCCCATGGGCGACGGGCGGCTGGCCCCATCGCGCCATGGCGCTCGCCTTGACGGGTGGGCGACGCTAGAACGCGTCCCCCAGGGAGATGCAACGTGTCTGCAGCCATCGCCCGCCCCATGGACGCGTGGCAGTCGCCCACCACGGTCGCCACGCATCCGGCGCCTGTCGGCACCGTCCGGCTGACCCTTCGCGCAGCGGTCCGCGTGCCGATCGTCATGGCGATCGTCGCGACGGTTGCGCTCGCCGCGCTCACGGCGATCGCGCCGCCGTCAGTGTTCGGCGGCACGACCCTCGATCCGAAGTGCGACGGCGTCGTGCTGCGCGCGAAGCCGAGCTCGTCGTCGACTCGCAAGGCGCGCATCAGCGGCGACGCGCGCGTGGTCGCGGTCGGGACCGTCCGCGGCGGCCGCTGGCACACCAAGTGCGGCGGACACAGCGACCGGGGCCGCCAGTGGTACAAGATCGTCAGCGTCAACGGCAAGAGCGCGAGCTCCCTGTACGGCAGGAAGCACGTCTACGCGGCTCGCAGCCTGTTCAGCGTCGTGTACCTGCCGCTCGAAGCGGCCTGCGACGGCGCTCGCCTCCGGACCAGCCCCCGCAGCGGGGCACCGGCCAAGCTCAAGCTCGCCGCGGGCGTCAAGGTCACCGCCTCGGGCACCGTGTCGGGCGGCCGCTGGAGCGTCGACTGCAACGGGTCGTCGTCGGGGACCAGCTGGTACCGGGTCACGAAGATCGGCAGGCGCAGCGTGTCCTCGATCTACGGCGTCACGGCGCTCTACGCCGCCCGGCGCGCCCTCCGGCTCCAGGGGAGCGTCCCGGTCCCGCCGGACACGTCCGGATACATCGAGGGGATCGACGTCAGCCACTGGCAGGACACGATCGACTGGGTCAAGGTCGCGGCGGACGGCAAGCGTTTCGCGTTCATGAAGGCGTCCGAGGGCGTGAAGTACGTCGATCCCACGTACACCACCAACCGGGCCCAGGCGAACCTGAACGGCCTCAAGGTCGGCGCCTACCATTTCGCCAAGCCGGGCACCGGCACAAACGACGCAGTGACCGAAGCCGACCACTTCATCGCAACCGCCAACTGGGCGGGTGGCGACCTGCTCCCGGTGCTCGACCTCGAGGTCACAGGGGGCCTGAACGACGCCAATCTCCAGGCCTGGGTGAAGAAATTCCTCGACCGGATCTATGCCAAGACGGGCGTCAAGGCCATGATCTACACCTCGCCCTCGTTCTGGAAGAACAACATGGGCGACACCCAGCAGTTCGCCAAGGATGGCTACCGAGCGCTGTGGATCGCCCACTGGACCACCGCGCCCTCGGCGACCGTGCCCGCCGCGAACTGGTTCGGCAACGGCTGGACGTTCTGGCAGTACACCTCGGACGGGGCGGTGCCCGGGATCTCCGGCCGCGTCGACCTCGACCGCTACCGGTACGCGGACTTCGGGCGGGTCAGCGTCAAGTAGGGCCCGCCCGCGGCGCGGCCGGTCCCATCGCCTAGACTGCTGGCCACATGGAAGCGACCGGCACGACAGCGTCCAGCGACCGACCCGACGGGGAGCGCCCGGGCCCGAACGCGCTGGTCGACCTTGTCCGCGCGTCGGTGATCGGCGACGACGAGGCCGTCGCAGGGCCGTACGGGATCCGTCGCGTCACCTACGCCGACTACACGGCCTCGGGGCGGAGCCTCAGCTTCATCGAGGACTTCATCCGCGATGCCGTCCTGCCGCTGTACGCGAACACGCACACCGAGTCGTCGGGAACGGGGCTGCAGACGACGCGCTTCCGCGAGGAGGCCCGGCGGCTCGTGCTGGAGGGGGTTGGCGGCGATCCGGAGCGCCATGCTGTCGTGTTCTGCGGCTCGGGCTCGACGGCCGCGATCAACCGCCTGGTCGATGTCCTCAACCTCCGCATTCCCGCCGACCTCGACGACCGCTGGGACCTTCGCTCGCGGATTCCGCCCGAGCAGCGGCCGGTCGTGTTCGTGGGCCCGTTCGAGCACCACAGCAACGAGCTGCCGTGGCGCGAGTCGATCGCGGACCTGGTCACGATCCGGGAGGATCCCGACGGCTACATCGACCTCGACCAGCTGGCCGAGGAGCTGGCCCGGTTCGCGGATCGGCCGCTGAAGATCGGCTCCTTCTCGGCGGCGTCCAACGTGACCGGCATCGTCAGCAACACGTTCGCGATCTCGAGCCTGCTGCACGCGCACGGAGCGCTGTCGTTGTTCGACTTCGCCGCGGCGGCGCCATACATCGAGATCGAGATGGATCCCGCGCACGATCCGCTGGCCTACAAGGACGCCGTGTTCATCAGCCCCCACAAGTTCATCGGCGGGCCCGGCACCCCGGGCGTGCTGGTCGCCCGCCGGGAGCTGTTCCGCAACCGCGTCCCCGGCATGCCCGGCGGGGGGACCGTCGCCTACGTCAACCCGTTCGAGCACGTCTACCTGTCCGAGATCGAGCATCGCGAGGAGGGCGGGACGCCCGCGATCGTGGAGTCGATCCGGGCGGGCCTCGTGTTCCAGCTCAAGGCAGCCGTCGGCGTGGAGGCGATCCGGGAGCGTGAGCACGACTTCATCCGCCGGGCGATGCGCCGCTGGTCGGCGAACCCGTCGATCGAGATCCTCGGCAGCCAGGAGGCATCGCGGCTGTCGATCGTGTCGTTCGTCGTCCGCCACGACGGGCGTTACCTGCACCACAACTTCGTGGTCGCCCTGCTCAACGACCTGTTCGGCATCCAGTCGCGAGGCGGCTGCTCGTGTGCCGGACCGTACGGGCACCGGCTGCTGGGGATCGACCTCGAGACCTCGCACGAGTTCGAGCGCGAGATCACCCGCGGCTGCGAGGGCATCAAGCCCGGCTGGGTGCGGGTGAACTTCAACTACTTCATCAGCGAGGCCGTGTTCGAATTCCTGCTCGACGCCGTCGACCTCGTCGCGACCGATGGCTGGCGGCTGCTGCCCGACTACGGCTTCGACCCGGCGTCGGGCATGTGGCACCACCGGGCCGGCCGTCCCGAGCCACCGGGGAGCCTCCGCGACGTGCGCTACGACGATGGCCGGATGGACTGGCCATCGCATCGTCACCACGAGCCCGAGTCGCGGCTGGCCGGCTATCTCGACGAGGCGCGCGCGTTCCTCGCCCGGCCGGTCGCGATGCCCGATGAGCCGTCCGTCGTCGCCGCCGACGTCGGTCCCGACTTCGAGACGCTGCGCTGGTTCTGGCTCCCCGAGGAGGTGGCGGCCGCGGCCGATCGCGCGCGTGGCTGAGGACCGGGGCGTGCCGGCCGTGATCGGCATCGACCTGGGCACAACCGAGGCCAAGGCCGCGGCGATCGGGCTCGACGGACGGCTGCTCGGGCTCGGGCGGGCCGGGTACCCGATGGACGTGGGCGCGGACGGGCGCGCCGAGCAATCCCCGGCCGACTGGTGGGCTGCGGTCGCCTCGGCGGTGCGGTCGATGGGGCTGTCCGGGGCCGACATCGTCGCCGTGTGCGGCGTGGGCCAGGGTCCGACATTGGTCGTGGTCGATGCCGACGGGCGCCAGCTGCGACCGGCGATCACGTGGCAGGACCGCAGGCCGACGGCGGACGGATCGGGCGGGGGGTTCGGCCTGCTGCCGACGATGGCGTGGCTCGCGAGGCAGGAGCCGGGCTCGGTCGCCCTGGCGGCGTGGTTGCTGACCGCGTGGGACGCGCTCGGACTGTGGCTGTCCGGCGTCGCGGCGACCTCCCTGCAGGGGCACGAGACGGCGTTTGACGAGGCGGCGCTCCGCGCCGCCGGGGTGCCGCCGGGCTCTTTGGCCCCGCCGCGGCCGTTCGGGTCCGTGCTCGGCGAGCTGCGGCCGCCGGTGGCCCATGCGCTCGGGCTGCGGCCGGGGACGCCCGTCGTCGCGGGGGTCAACGACGGCACGGCGAGCATGCTCGGGGCGGGGCTGCGGGTCGCGGGCGACGCGGTGGACACCGGTGGCGCGTCGGGAGGGATCGGCATCTACGCGGACCGCGCTGTGGCTGTGGACGGCCTGTTCGTTGCCCCGGCGCCGCTGCCCGGACGATGGGTCGTGGGAGGCGCGATGGCGGCGCTGGGCGCGTCCGTCGATTGGCTCCGGTCCGGCGTGCTGCGTGACACGGTGTCGGCCGAGGCGCTGCTCGCCGAGGCCGCGGCGGTTGGCCCTGGCGCCGGCGGGCTGCTGTTCCTTCCCTACCTGGCGGGGGAGCGGGCACCCCTGTTCGACGACGAGGCGCGGGGAGCGTTCGTCGGCCTGACCCTGGCCCACGGCCGGGCGGAGCTGGCGCGGGCCGTCCTCGAGGGCGCCGCGTTCGCGATGCGCTCCGTGGCTTCGCCGCTGGCCGCGGCCGGAGCGCCGGTCCGCGAGCTCCGGCTCGCCGGGCGCCGGACACCCGGCGACGCCTGGGCGCGCATCAAGGCGGACGTCCTGGGCGTGCCCGTCGCGATCCCCTCGTTCGGCGAACCGGCCGTGCTCGGTGCGGCGATCCTCGCGGCCTCGGGCGTCGGCGCGGTGGCAGGCCTCGAGGCCGGCGTCGGTGCCATGACCTCCGTGGCGACCAGGATCGAGCCGGATCCCGCGAGCCGGACCCGCTACGACCAGCTGTACGCCGTCTACCGCGACCTGTGGCCGGCGATCGCTCCGACGGTGCACGAACTGGGGGGCTGAGCGACTCGGCCCCCGCGTCCCGTGGCGCGGCGCCGCGCTCCTCGCCCAGCGAGGCGGGCTCGCTGCTCGCCGAGCAGGCTCCGGTCGCCCCGCGAGCCGGGGGTTCGGCGGCCTCGCTGTTCGCCAGCGAGCCCTACGGGTTCGGCGGCCCCGCTGCTCGCCCCGCGAGCCGGGGGTTCGGCGGCCCCGCTGCTCGCCCAGAGAGCCCTACGACGGAAATCGGCCATCGCAGCCGCAATTCTGCTCGCTGATCGAGCCCCAGCCGCCCGCCTGCTCGCCAGGCGAGCATCGACCGCCCGCAACCGCCGCAGGGCTCGCATGGAGAGCGAAGCGCGAGAGCGGGGAGGAACTACGGCCCGTCGAGCAGCGGTGACGCAGCAGCGGTGACGCAGGGCCCCCTGGAGAGCAGCGCGAGAGCAGGGGGAACCACCGCCGGCTGAGGCCCGGGACGGAGGCGCGGGACGGAGCCGCGGGACGGAGCCGCGGGACGGACGCGGGCCGAAGCAGGGGCGTTCGCGCGGCGCGGTGGTAGGATCGCGGCAGAGCCTTCGGGGCAGGGTGCAATTCCCGACCGGTGGTAGGGTCCCGCAACCGCGGGACGAGCCCACGAGCGGCGACGCGGACGATGTCCGCGGGACCGCAGATCCGAGGCGAGGCGTCAGCCGAGCCGGCCGGAGCCGACGGTACAGTCCGGATGGAAGAAGGCCGTGGGTCGACACGTCCCGGTGGGACGCCGTCGGCGCACCTCCCGCCCCGTTGCGCCCGAGCCGTGCAACGGAGGTGGTCGAGTGGACACAGCGAGCGGACAGGCCGTGGCCGACCGCGCGCCCACGTCGTCCGCCGGGCTCCGCGCGACCGACGTCGCCCTGACCTTCCGCGGCGCACGCACGACCCACGCCCTCGACGGCGTCTCGCTCGATGTCGCGCCCCGCGAGGTCGTGGCCCTGATCGGGCCCAACGGCTGCGGCAAGAGCACCCTCCTGCGCGTGCTCTCGGGCCTGCTCGCGCCCGATGCGGGCGCCGTGACCCTCGACGGCCGGCCCATCGTCGGTCCCGACCCGCGGATCGGGCTCGTGTTCCAGGAGCCGCGGCTGCTCGCCTGGCGAACGGCGGCCGGCAACGTGAGCTTCCCCCTGGAGCTGGCGGGGCGGCCGCGCAGCGAGCAGGACGCGCGGGCGACCGAGCTGCTCAGCCTCGTCGGGGTCAGCGAGGTCGCCCAGGCCAAACCCTCGACCCTGTCGGGCGGTATGCGCCAGCGGGTCTCGATCGCCCGCGCGCTGGCCCTGGAGCCCGAGGTCCTGCTGCTCGACGAGCCGTTCAGCGCGCTCGACGCCCTGACGCGCGAGCGATTCAACGGGGAGCTGCTCGACCTCTGGCAGCGCACGGGCACCACGATCGTGCTGGTCACCCACAGCATCCCCGAGGCCGTGTTCCTCGCCGACCGCGTGGTGGTCATGTCGCCCCGGCCGGGCCGGGTGGTCGCGGACGTGCCCGTCGACCTGGCGCGGCCCCGGCGGACGGCGGACATCGACTCCGCACGCGTGGCCGAGATCGCGGCGCAGGTGCGGACCCACCTCGTCGCGGACGGCGAGCCGTGAGCCGCGTCGTGCCGTCGAGCCTGGCGGCGCAGGGATCCACGAGCACCGGGACCCGCCGCAGGCGGTGGCTCGACGTCGCGATCCCGATCACGGCCAGCCTTGCCGTGTTCGTGGTCGTGTGGCAGGCGATCGTGTTCCTGACCGGCTATCCCTCGTTCATCCTGCCCGGCCCCTGGACCGTGGCCGTGCGGTTCGTGAAGGCGTGGAGCGACGGGACGATCGAGCGTCACGCGGCCACGACGCTGCTCGAGATCCTGCTCGGCTTCGCGATCGGATCGACCCTCGGCCTGCTGTCGGGCATCCTGCTCGCCCGCTCGAGGCTGGCGGAGCGGCTGTTGAGCCCGTATATCGTCGCGGCGCAGTCGGTGCCGATCCTCGCGCTCGCGCCCTTGCTCGTGCTGTGGTTCGGGACGGGCCTGCTGAGCAAGCTCGTGATCACGACGCTGATCGTGTTCTTCCCCGTCGCGATCGCCACGATGGTCGGCATCCGGACCGTTGACCCCGGACTGCTGGAGATGGCGCGCAGCTTCCGCGCGACCGGCCGCCAGATCGCGATCCGGGTGGAGATCCCGGCCGCGTTGCCGTCGATCCTGGGCGGGATGCGGGTTGGCGTCACCCTGGCGGTGATCGGGGCGATCGTCGCCGAGTGGGCGGGCGCGGAGTCCGGCCTGGGCGTGCTGATCAACATCGCCCGCGGCAGCCTGTTCGACATTCCCCTCATGTTCGCCACCCTGGTGACCCTTGCCATGATCGGGGTCGCTCTATACGCATGCATGGTGGTCATCGAGCGCCGGCTGGTCGGCGATCGGTGATCCGGCCAGCCGAATCCCTGGAGGTCAAGCAACCCGTGCGCCCGTCCCGCCCTGCCCGCGCTCCGTTCGCCGTCATCGTCGCGCTCACCGTCGCCGCCTGTTCGACCGGCTCCCCGTCGTCACCGTCCGCCGCGTCGCCGGTTCCGGCATCGGTCGTCCCGTCCGAATCGGCCGCCGCATCGGGTGCGCCGACAGCCCTCACCGTCGGCCTCGGCTACATCCCGAGCGTCCAGTTCGCGCAGTTCTACCTCGCGCAGCAGTCGGGCGCCTATGCCGACGCCGGCCTCGACGTGACGCTCCAGAACGACTTCGACGCCAACCTCATCCCCAAGCTCGGCGTGGGCGCGGTCGACATCGGCAGCGCGGACGGGACGTCCGTGATCCCGGCCGTCAGCCAGGGCATTCCGGTGGTCTACACCTCGACCACCTATGGGAAGTTCCCCTCGGTCGTCCTCGCGAAGCCCGACTCGGGCATCAAGACCGCCGCCGACCTCAAGGGCAAGAAGATCGGCATCCCCGCCAAGTCCGGCTCCTCGTGGATCATGCTCCAGGCGCTGCTCGGCTCGGCGAACCTCACGCCGGCCGACGTCGACATCGTCGAGTACCCCGACTTCGGCCAGGCCGCGGCCCTTCAGCAGGGCGCCGTGGACGCCGCCACCGGGTTCGCCAACAACGAGCCGATCCAGCTGCGAACGGCCGGCATCGAGCCCGTCGTGCTCACCGTCGACGACATCGTGCCGCTGCCGGGGCCCGGCCTGGTGACCGGGCAGACGACCCTCGAGACCAAGCGCGACGCGCTCGCCGCCTTCACCCTCGTCACGCTCAATGCGATGGACGAGATCGCCGCCGATCCCCAGAAGGGCCTCGACGCGACGTTCAAGGCCGTCCCCGAGCTCGCCGCCGACCCCGCCCTCCAACGCCAGATCCTCGACGCCACGATCGCGGCCTGGTCGAACCCGCATGCCGATGCGTTCGGGACGATCGACCGCGCCGGCTGGCAGCAGTCGCTCGACTTCATGACCAAGCTCGGGCTGGTGCCCAACCCGGTCACGGTCGACCAGCTGGTGAACGAATCGCTGCTGCCGTAGGCCGGGGCCCCCTGTTCCTCGCCGGCGGCATCCTCAGCGATCCCGCGGACACCGTTGGCGACGCGTTCACCGCGGACGCCGGCGGCGCCTCGGTTCGGCAGGGCCAGGGTCAGTCGTCGGCCTGGCTGATCTCGAAGACCGATAGCCGGCGGATCGCGATCGCCGCCGCCACGGCGACGGCGACGATCGCGAGGGCGATCGCCGTCCCCGCGTCGAGGAGGTTCGGGTCGGTCGCGCCGGGATGCGTGATCGCGGCCGAGATGGCGAGGGTGTACTGGCGGATGCTCAGGATGCGGGTCCCCTCGAGCAGACCGGCCAGCACGCCTTCCCACACGAGGATGTAGATGAGGCCGATCGCGAGGGCCCGTCCGGTCACGAGGCTGAGCGCGAAGAAGACGGTCGCGTAGACCGTGGCGCCGACCGCGGTCCCGACCGCCGCCCCGACCGCCCCCGACAGTCCGGTGCCGCCCACCCCAAGGATGGCGCCCGCAACGAACGACGCCGGCGCCACGAGCGCGATCGAGAGGCCGATCGCCACGGCCAGCTTCGCGACCACGATCCGCCAGCGGTCGACCGGCTTGACCAGGAGATAGACCGCGGTCCCGTCCTCGATCTCCGCCCCGATGGCCGCCGTGCCGAACACGAGGGCGATGATCGGGAGCATCGTCGTGACGATGAGGCGGTCCATGATCGCGGTCGTGACCTCCTCGCTCGTCCCGGCCCGCCCCGACAGGCGGACGAGGATCGCGATGGCCACCGGCAGCAGGGCCAGCAGGCCCAGGAGCACGCTGCGCCGACGGCCCAGCAGGCCGCGCCAGGTCAGGGCCGCGATGGTGAGGATGACCGAGCGCCCGCTGCCGGCCGTGGTCGCGCCAGTCATCGCTGCACCAGGTAGCCGAAGACGCTCTCGAGGTCCTCGTCGGTGGGACGGAGCTCCATGATCGACACGCCGCTCGCGCGGGCGATCGCCGGCAGGGCCCGAGCGAAGCCGACGTAGTCCGACGTGCGCACGGCGAGCCAGCCCTGATCGAGCTGCACCCCGAAGGTCGACGGATGCCCCACGAGGGCCGCCGCCAGCCGCCGGTCGTCCGAGGAGCGCATCGTGAAGGTGTGCGGCCGGTCCGTCATCAGCCGCCGGATCTCGCGGAAGTCGCCCGACGCCGCGAGCCGTCCGCTGACGATCACCAGCACGTTCTGGGCGAGTCGCTCGACCTCCTCGAGGATGTGCGAGCTGAACAGGATGACCCTGCCCTCTTCGGCCATCCGCGCGAGCAGCTCCATCATCTGCAGCCGCTGGCGAGGGTCCATCCCGTTGAACGGCTCGTCGAGGACGAGGATCGACGGGTCGTGCACGAGCGCCCCGGCGATCTTGGCCCGTTGGCGCATCCCCTTGGAGTAGGTTCCCACCGGCCGGTCGGCGGCGTCCGTGAGACCGACCGTCGCGATCGCGCGGCGTGCCGCCCCATCCGGGTCGGGCAGGCGCTGGAGCCGCGCGTTGAGCTGGGCGAACTCGAACCCGGTCAGGAACGAGTGGACCGACTCGCGCTCCGGGACGAGGCCCATCTCGCGGTACACGGCCGGGTTCCGCCAGCTCGACGTGCCGCGCATCGCGACCAGGCCGTCGGACGGCCGGAGCAGCCCGGCGATCATGTGCAGGATCGTGGACTTGCCAGCCCCGTTCGGCCCGAGCAGCCCGGTCACCCCGGCTCCGAGGACGAACGAGATGTCGTTGACGGCGACCACGTTGCCGTACCAGCGCGAGACGCCGAGGAGCTCGACCGCCGCGCCGGGCGTGAGCGTGCGGGGAGCGGGCGCCTGGCCAGGCGCGGCGGCGACCGCCGGACCCCAGAGCGGGGCGTCCGTGCGCGGGCTCATGCGGCGATGGTCCGATAGCGCTGGACGAGAATCGCGCTCGCCCCGACGGCGATCACGAGGGACACGACCAGGCCCAGCACGACGGGCAGCCCCGCGACCGCCCACGACCCGGACGATGGGTCGACGCCGAAGAACCAGGCATTCGCGGCGTCGAGGACGGCGCCAATGTCGAGGAGCACGACGTAGCGCGACGCATCGCCGAGCTCGAGGGCGAGCACCACGGCCGCGATGATCCCGGGCACGATGAAGATGCCGAAGATCGTCACAGTCGCGTACGCCCGGCGGGCGATGTAAGCCGCGACGACGAGCGCCACCCCGGCCGTCGCGACGGCCGCCACCACGGCGGAGCCGAGGATCGCCGGCCACTCCCCGGCCTCGCGGCCGAGCGCGTCGGTCACGTCGGTCGTGAGCAGCACGGCCCCGACCGTGAGGATGATGTTGGGTACGAGGAACAAGATGAGCAGGGCCGCACCCAGGGCCGCCAGCTTGGCCAGCGCATAGTCCTCGCGGAGGAGGGCCCGGGAGAAGTACAGGCTGAGGACGCGGTAGCGGACGTCGCGCCCGAGCAGCTCGGGTGCCTGCACGGCGACGAGGATCGTGGCGAACACGCCGACCGAGCTGGCCATCTCCGGGTGGCCCGGGATCACCCCGAGGTCGCTGATGCCGAACCGCGACGCGAACGCGCGCATCGCCACGATGACCAGGGCGGTGACGGCCGGGAACAGGACGCAGAAGGCCGGCACGATCTTCGCCCGTGCGGACCGGCCGAGTCCGAACGTCGCCCGCAGGCCCCCGGAGAACAGCGTGGCGAACGCATGGCGACGACCCAGCCTCGGCCCGTCGTAGCCGCGGTAGCCGAGGTCGTAGATGTTGCCGGACGGCCCCGCACTCACGCCGTCTCCCCCTTGGTCGCAGCCGTCGTGGGCCGGTCGTCGCGGAACAGGTCCTCGAGCGAGTGCCGGCCGTGCTCCATGCGGACGAGGGGCAGGCCCAGGTCGGCCACCATGTCGCGGACAATGTCGAACGGTGCACCACCGTCGAGCGCGATGCGCACGGTCCGGTCGGCCAGCCCCGTGCCCTCGAGCACGCGGAGGCCGCGGCCGGCCAGACCGGCCGCGAGGGCATCGCGCCCGTCCTCGACCTCCACCGTGAGGATCCCCGTCTCGGCCGTGAACTCGGCCATCGGGGCCGCGCGCAGGAGGCGCCCGCCGTCGATCGCCACGAGGTGGTCGCACACCGCCTCGATCTCCCCGAGGAGATGGCTGGCGAGGATGATCGCGATGCCGAACTCGGTTCCGGTCCGCCGGATGAGGCCGAGCATCTCGTCGCGACCGGCGGGATCGAGCCCGTTCGTCGGCTCGTCGAGCAGGAGGAGGCGGGGGTCGTGGACGATGGCCTGGGCGAGCTGGACGCGCTGCCGCATCCCGGTGGAGTAGCCGGCGATCGGCCGGTAGCGCTCCTCCGCGAGCCCCACGTGACGCAGGACGTCCGCCGTTCGTTCCCGAGCGACCTTCGTCGGCAGTCCCGAGAGCCGGCCGGCCTGGGCAACGAATTCCGTCGCGCTGACGTCCGGGGGAAGCGCCGGATGCTCCGGCATGTAGCCGACATACCGCCGCAGCCGCGTGCCCTGGGTCGACGGGTCATAGCCCATGACCTCTACGCGACCGCTGGTCGGAGCGAGGAGGCCGAGCAGGATCTTGAGCAGGGTGCTCTTGCCCGCCCCGTTGGCGCCGACCAGGCCCACGATCCCGGGCGCGACGTCGACGGTCAGCGCATCGAGCGCGACGACGCCCGGGAAGCGCTTGGTGAGCGCATCGACCCGGATCAACGGGACGGCGCCCGCAGCCGCGGGCTCACCCCCGGCTATGGCGTGGCGCGCGCTCATCCGGGCGTGCGCACCCTCGAGTCGACGCTCGAGGGGCTCGCGCCGCCGGCCGTATGGACTGGATCGGTGTCGGTCCTGATGCCCCGAAGTATGAGCCACGTCCCGATGACCAGCTCGAACGGCAGGATCGGCAGGTAAACGGCGATCGGGACGTCGAAGCCGAGGATCTCGGCAACGATCCCGGCCAGCGCCAGGGTGACGGCGACCAGTCCGAACAGCGAGATCGCTCGCGGGATGAACCCGGACCTGAGGAAGAGGGCGTACCAGATGAGGCCGCCCGCGCAGTAGAACAGCATGTGGACCGTGCTGCCCAGCTGCTGGTCGAACCCGCGATAGAGGACCTCGGCCAGCGCCTGGTGGTAGGAGTCTGCGGGCGCCCCGGCTGCGACGAAGGATCGGCTCAGCGGGATCAGTGCCGCATCGCCGATCCTGCCCACGGCGAGGACGATCGCCTCCGCCAGCCACCAGCCCAGTGCAATCAACGCGAGAACCCTGCTTTCGCCGCGCAGCACGACATAGAGCAGGGCCGCGAGGACGATGACCCCGAGGCTGGTTGCGAGACCCGCGAAGACGCCGAGCCGCATCGTGGTCTCGGCACTGGCGACGCCGACGAGGACGTCGGACATGCTCCCTGAGCCGGTGGCCGACGCGATCAACAACCCGCCGGTCAGGCTCGTGAGGACCACAACGAGGTAGGCGGCTCCCAGGAACCGCGGCGCGCGAGCCTCTCCCACGTCATCCAGGCCTCGAGCGCTTGCTGCCTCGATCTGCCGATCGGCGACGGGCATTGCATAGGACATCTCGATCGATCCTTGGTGCTAGGCGACGGCCGGCGAATGACCGCAGGCCAAGTCCCTGCGCGTTCTCCACGTCCGACGCAGCGGCTGTCGCAGGATGACGAAGATCGCGGCTCGTGTTCGGCCGCTACCTCGATAATCTCAACTGCCAGGCCGCCCCGCCAGAGCCAACCGGCTCGAAGCGCGCTGCTGCGGCGATGACCGTCTAGTAGCCTCAGCGCACTGGGTCGGTCTGCGCCGCCGCAGTGCACGGATCTGGCAACAAACCATGGGCCCGTAGCTCAGCGGTAGAGCAGGGGACTTTTAATCCCTTGGTCCTGGGTTCGAATCCCAGCGGGCTCACCACCGTTTCACGCTCACTCGGGCCACATCGGCCTGTACCAACCACTCACGACAGGTGAAAATGGGTCCTCGACTACCAAGCGCTGCTGACGACGCCAACCCGTAAGGTCGTCCCGGTTCTCGCCGTGGAGCTCGAGCCGATCAGACGCCGGGGCGTGATCATGGCCTGACGCGGCCGAGCGACCTGACCGAGTCGCGGACGACGATATGGTGCGGGAGCGTGACAGCGTCGTCCGCGGTCAGCTCCCCCGCGCGCAGCCGGAGCAGGCTCTCCATGCCCGTCGCGCCAAGCTCGTGGAGCGGGATCGCGACGCTCGTGAGCGCGGGATGGACGGCGATCGCCGTCGGGATGTCGTCAATGCCCATCACGCTGACGTCGTCGGGGATCGCGTACCCGAGCTGCCGGAGGCCGACGATGGCGCCCATGGCCATCATGTCGTTCGACGCGAGGAGCGCGCTGGGCCTTGGTCGCAGGCCGTGGATGGCGCTCGCGGCCAGGACGCCGCCCTCGAACGTGTAGTCGCCCTCGAGGACATACCCCGCCTCCTCCACCAGGCCGAGCTCGGCGCTCGCCGCGCGATAGCCCTCCAGCCGCAACCCGGTCGTCGTCAGGAGTGGCGGCCCCGACAGGAACGCGATCCGCCCGTGCCCGAGCGAATGGAGGTACGCGACGGCGTCGCGCACGACCTGCTCGTTGTCGATGAGGACCCGGTACGACGGGAAGAGATGCGCTGCCAGGGCGACGCAGGCGGCGCCGCGTGACCGGAACAGGTCGACGGCCTTCCGGATCTCGTGCACGTAGCCATCGTCGGTCAGGCCACCGCCGGCGAAGATGAGCCCGTCGACCCGGTAGTCGTTGAGCGCGCGCAGGTACTGGAGCTCGATCGCCGGATCCCGATCCGAGTTGCAGACCACGACGAGCTTGCCGTGTTGGCGGGCGACGTCCTCGATGCCGCGGACGATGGCCGCGAAATACGGGTCGCTCGCGTCGCCCACGAGCACGCCGACGATCCCGGTCCGGCCCGTCGCCATCGCCTTCGCGAGCGCGTTGGGCGAGTACTCGAGGGCCGCCGCGGCGTCCAGCACCCGTGCGCGCGTCGCGCGGCTCACCGGGTATTCGCTGCCGCTCAGCACCCGCGACGCGGTCGCGACCGACACCTTCGCGTGCCTCGCGACATCGAACACCGACGCCATCAGCCCGGCCCGACGCTAGTGGCCCCAGCCGCTCAGCATCTGGCGGATGTGGCGGGCGAGGACGAGCGCGATCACCGCCGGCAGCAGCATCGAGAGGACGCCCGCCGCCATCATCACCGGCACGTTCAGGCTGTACTTGCCGACGAACTGCGTGATGATCACGGTGAGCGGCTGAGTCTCCGCGTTACTGGCGAAGATGAGCGGGATCGTGAACTCCCCCCAGGTGCTCAGCAGGAGGATCGCCGTCAGCGCGGCAATGCCGCCGCGCATCTGGGGGAGCACGACCTTGCGGAACGCCTGGAGCCGGGAGCAGCCGTCGACCCGGGCGGCCTCCTCGAGCTCGACCGGCATGTCGCGCACGTAGTTGTAGAACAGCCAGATCCCGAGCGGCGTGTAGGCGGCCACGTAGAGCGCGATCACGCCCGGCAGCGTCCCGATCAGGTGGAGCTGCGACATGAGCCTGAACAGCGGCACGATCAGCAGGAACAGCGGGATCACGATCGTCCCGACGACCGCCAGCAGCACGACGCGCCGACCCCGGAACCGGAGGCGCGCGAAGGCGTAGCCGGAGAGGACGGAGAGGGTGAGCGTCACCGTCGTCGCGATGCCCGCGAGCTTGACGCTGTTGACGAACGCGGCGAAGAACTGGTCCGACGTCCCCTCCCTTGTCGCGCCCGGGAGCAGGGCGGCATAGCCGTCGAGGTCGATCGGCGACGGGAACCAGTGCGGCGGGACGTCGGAGATGCTCGTGCGAGTCGAGAGGCTGGTCATCACGCCGACGTAGATCGGGCTGAGCGTCCAGACGAGGACGAACGCCAGCGTCAGCGCCTGCGGGATCGAGGTGACCCGGAAGGCCCTCATCGCGACCGCCTCCGCAGGCCCACGATGTACGCGACCGAGACGAGGATCGAGACCAGCGACAAGAGCACGGCCAGCGCCGCGCCGTGGCCGAAGTCGAGGTTCCCGAACGTCGTGAGGTAGATCTGCATCATCACCGACCGCGCGTCGCGGTCGGTCCCGACGAGGACGTAGATGACGTCGAAGATCCCGAATGCGACCACGGTCCCGATGGCGAGTGCGGCGACGATCGACGCCCGCAACAGGGGCACGGTGATGTAGCGGAAGGCGCCGACGCTCGACGCGCCGTCGATGTGCGCCGCCTCGTAGAGCTCGGACGGGATCCCCTGCAGGCCGCCCAGCAGGATCAGGGTGACGAGCGGGATGAGGCCCCACGCGTGGACGAGGGCGACGAGCCCGATGGTCGAGCCCGGGTCGCTGAACCAGATCCGATAGTGGTCGATCAGGCCGAGCTGGTAGAGGACGCCGTTGAGCCACCCGCTGGTCGGATCGAAGATGCGCGTCCACAGCAGGCCCGACACGACGGGCGGCAGGGCCCAAGGGAGAACGAGCAGCGCGAGGACGACGCCGCGGCCCCGGAACGGGTGCCACAGCGCAAGCGCCGCCGCCATGCCGATCCCGAGCTCGACGCTGACGGCGATGAGCCAATAGCCCAGGGTGTGGATGGCCGCGCTGAGCGTCGAGTCGGCGCGCAGCAGGCTCTGGTAGTTGTCGAGACCGACCCACTTCGTCTGCTCGCCGGGGTAGATCCCGACGTCCTGGGCGCTCATCTGCAGCGACAGCAGCAGCGGGTAGCCGACGAGGACGACGATGACGACGACGATCGGCGCGACGAACAGCCAGCCGAGGACGCCCTGGCTCAGCTCGGCGCGGGCCGGTGCTCGTCCACGGCCGCTGGTCGCGCCCGTGGAATCGAGCACCGATGGCTTCGTCGCGTCGACACCCAACGGTTACTGGCCCGTGAGGTCGCGCATCGTGTCGGCCATCTTCTTGATCGCCTGGTCAACCGTCAGGCTGCCTTTGGCGGCCGCGTTGATGTCCGACGTCACCTCCGTGCTGAACTTGCTGTACCAGTCCGGGGCGCCCTCCGGGAACAGGGGCGCGAGATACTGCTGCTCGTCGAGGAGCACCTGCCCCCCGATCACCTTCTTCTGATCGACGAGCTGCTGGAGCACCGTCTTGTTGCAGGGCAGCAGGCCGAGCGACGGGTCCTCGTAGATCTTTGTCTGGATCTCGGGCGACTCCCACCACTTGATGAACGCGAGCGCCGCGTCCTGCTTCTGCGAGGTGCTCATGATCCCGATCCCCTCGGGCTGGCCGTAGCTCGGGCCGGGGCCGGTGGCGCCGGGCACCAGCATCGGCTGGACCTGGCCTACGATCTTCGACTGCTTCGGGTCCTCGTTGCTGACGAGGTCGCTCGGGGCTCCGTAGTTGATGGCCGCCTTGCCGGACCGCCAGTAGTCGCCCTGAGCCTCGTTCTTCATCGAAATCATCGCCGGGTCGATGAGGCCCTCCTTGAGCGCCTGGATATAGAGCGCGAGCGCCTTGTAGCCGCCCGAGTTCGGGTCCTCGAACGCCGGCGCGCCGTTGGCGTCCATCAGCTGCCCGCCCAGCGCGAGGAGGTTCAGGTAGTACGTCATCGCCGTGGACTCTTCGGACTGCAGCGGGAACAGGATCGGGAACTCGACGATCCCCTTCTGCTTGAGGATCCGCGCATCGGCGAGGACCTCGTCGAAGGTTGCGGGCGGGTTCGCGATGCCCGCCTCGTCGAACATCTTCTTGTTGTACTGGTAGAACCTGAAGTCGTTGTTGTAGCAGGCGCCGTAGAGGTGCCCGTCGAGGGTGAAGGCGCCGTTGTTCGCGAGATCCGACGAGTCGATCTTGTCCTCGAGCGGCACGAACCAGCCAGCCTTCCCGAACTGGCCGGTCCACGACCAGTCGAACTCGGTCACATCCGCGAGCTGGGAGTTCGCCGCTCCGGCGACCGCGACCTTGTCGCGGATCGCGTCCCATTCGGCGACGGTGTACTTCACCTGCACGCCCGTCTTGGCCGTGAAGTCGTCGAGCAGCGACTGCGGCAGCGCGGCCCACGGCGGCATCAGGACGTCGATCGTCTGGCCGCTGATATCCGCGCTCGCCGCCGCGGCCGGACTCGACGCGGCCTGCGAGGCGGCCGGCTGCGACGCGGCACCCTGCGACGGGGCCGCCACCGAGGCAGGGGCCTGGCTGGATGTACTGCCGCCGCACGCCCCGAGGACAAGCGCCGTCGCGGCGAACAGCGGCGCGAGCTTCCGCCCAATCTTCATTGCGACCGTTCCTCCGACATGTCTCCTCCTGCGCCGCCGTTCGACCCCGCGTCGGGGACATCGATCCAGACGGCCTTCACACGCGAGTACTGGTGCAGGGACTCGACGGCGCCCTCCCGGCCGAAGCCGCTCTGCTTCACCCCTCCCCAGGGCGACTCCACGTCGAATCCGCCGCCCCCATTGACCGCGACGACGCTGACGTCGAGCCGGCGTGCCACCCGATGGGCGCGGCCGATGTCGCGAGTCCAGACGGATGCCGAGAGGCCGAAGTCCGTCGCGTTCGCGATCTCGATCGCCTCCTCCTCCGAGTCGAAGGGCAGGAGCGAGACCACCGGCCCGAAGATCTCCTCCTGGACGATCCGCATCTCCGGCCGCGCCCCGACGAACAGCGTCGGCTCGATGAAGTAGCCGCGATCGTCGGAACGCCGCTGTCGGCCGCCGCCGTGCACGACCGCCGCGCCCTCGGCACGACCCGACTCGATGAGGCCGAGGACCCGGTCGAGCTGCGCCTCGGACACGAGCGGACCCATGTCCGAGTCGTCGATGCCCGGGCCGATTCGCACGCGGGCCAGGACGTCTCGCACGCGGCCCGCGACCTCGTCGACGAGCGCCCGGGGCACAAGCACGCGGGACTGCGTGCCGCACGACTGCCCGGCGTTGTACGTGATCCCGTGCGCCGCCGCGGATGCCGCCGCGTCGAGGTCCGCGTCGTCGAAGACGATCTTTGCGGACTTCCCGCCTAACTCCAACGAGACGACGGGGGTGATCCGCTCCGCGGCGGCGCGGAGGACCTCGCGCCCGGTCGCCACCGAGCCGCAGAACGCCAGGCCATCGATCCCGGCGTGTCCCGCCAGGTGCGCGCCGGCATCCGCGCCGAAGCCGGAGACCACGTTGAGGACCCCCGGCGGCATGCCGACCTCGTCGGACAGCCTGGCCACGTAGAGCGTCGAGAGTGGCGTTTCGGCCGAGGGCTTGGCGACGATGGTGTTTCCGACGGTCAGGGCCGGCGCGACGCCACGCGCGAAGACGTCGAGCGGATAGTTCCAGGGCACCACCTGGCCGACCACACCGAGCGGCTCGTGGAGCACGTACTCGAGGGCGCCGCCCGGCACGCCGACGACCCGCCCGTCGAACTTGTCGGCCCACCCCGCGTAGTACTCGATATAGCGGACGGTCGTCTCGAGCTCGTCGATCGCCTCTCGGAGCGGCTTCCCGTTCTCGCGCGAGAGCAGTCTCGCGATCGGCTCGCTCTCGGCATCGATCCGGCGTGCCCACGCCAGCAGGATCCGGCCGCGACGGAACGGGTCCATGTCCCGCCACTCGCGCGAGCGCGCTGCGGCGCGGGCGGCATCCACGGCGCGATCGATGTCCTCGGCAACGCCCCGCGGGGCTTCGCCGATCACCTCCTCGGTCGCGGGGTCGAGGACCGGGAACGTCTCGCCCGTGCTGGCCGGGACCGGCGCTCCGCCGATCCACAGCAGCGCCGGCATCTCCGTCTTGATCACCGCGCTCCTCCTTCCGGTCGTGCCCAGCGCCGGCTCAAATCGAGCCTCCGCCGGTCATGCCGGTGCCGTCCTTGCGTCCACGAACAACGGGAGATACGCCCGATCGCCGTCCAGCGCCCGTTCGAGGAATGGCCGCGCCAGCGAATACGACCCGACGAGCGGATTGGCCACCAGCGCCTGGATGGCCCGTCCGCGGTCGCCCGAGAGCGCGGCGTCGATCGTCAGCTGCTCGTACGCCTTCACAGCCTGGAGCAGCCCGCGAACCGGGACCGGAAGGTCCTGCACCGGCAGCGCGGTCGCGGCCCGCTTGTCGATGCGCGCGGGCAACTCCACGCATGCGTCGCGCGGCAGGTCCGGGATCGCCCCATCGTTGCGCACGTCCGCGACGATGATGTCCCCGGTGTCGTTGGTGATCGCGTTGATCGCCGCGAGCACGTTCTCGTAGTAGTTCGCGCCGCCCTTTGCGCCGAGGATCTGGCGGGCTTCGTCGTCGTAGCCGGTCGAGCGGTAGATCACGGAGAGTCGCTCCTCGGCGGCCACGTCGCGGTCGGCTTTGGTCGTCGCCGACGCTTCGTCCTCGGCTAGGACCTGCTCGGTGAAATAGAAGAACCGCACGTACCACGACGGAATCAGGCGGAGGGCGCGGAGGTCCTCGACCGACATCAGTGGGTCGATCATCGTGCCCAGCGGATGCGTGGGATCGCGGATCTCGTCGAACATGGGCTGCAGGACGTCCTCGCCGTCGACGAACGCGCGCCGCAGCCAGCTCAGGTGATTGAGACCGAACGACTCGAGGCTGACGCGTGCGTGATCGATGCCCAGGATCCCGCCCAGCTGGCGCGCCGTGTTGGTCGGGATGTTGCAGAAGCCCATGACGCGCAGCTGGGTGTGCCGCAGCAGCGCCTCGGTCACGATCCCGGCGGGGTTGCTCAGGTTCAGGACCCAAGCCTCAGGCGCGCGACGCTCGACGACCCGGGCGATCCCAACGACGGCGGGCACTGTCCGGAGCGCGCAGACGAAGCCGCCGGCGCCGGTCGTCTCGTTGCCGACCATGCCGAGCGACATCGGGAGGGCCTCGTCGCGCTTGCGGGCCGCCAACCCCCCGACCCTGATCTGGGGGATCACGAAGTCCGCCCCGTCAACCGCCCGTTCGAGGTCGGTGGTGGTCGTCAGCCGCATCGGTGACGCGGCCGCGTCCAGGATCCGCCTGGCGACGCCCGCGATGAACGCAAGGCGGTCGGCGTTGAGGTCGACGAGCGCGACCTCCTCGACGGGCACGCTGCGGACGCCGGCCGAGAGGCTGGCGAACAGCTCGGGCGTGTAACTGCTTCCTGCGCCGACGACGACGATCTTCAACGGTTGCGCGGCCTCCGTCGTCCCAGTGGAGCGAGCATTCCTCCCGCTCGACTGATTGGGGGAATCGGGCGCGGGTCTTCGCCGCCGAAGCGGCGCCAACACGGAGACAGGGAGCGCTGACAGAGAGCGCTTACTATGCTGCGCCCGGTGCTCGGGCGACGTCAACCCACTTGCGTCGCGTCCGCTGCCGGGGGTGCCGGTGGCCGCAGACAAGCGATGGAAGGCGCTCTGTGACAGTCTCGGGGTGAGCCTCACGTGGCCGCCAACATTCCCAGGTTTGTAACGCTAGCGCGATAGCCACCGCGCTAGCGGCGCCGTGACCGCGTTTGTCATCGAGGCGATCGCTTGGGGCGCCGGGTGAACGTGGACCTGGATGACATGCACAGCAATACTCGCGACGACGGGGACTTCCAATCCCCTGGTCCTGGGTTCGAATCCCAGCGGGCTCACCAGATCGATGACACGCGCCTCGTCCGATCGCGTTGCGCCGCAGCTCGCGCCGCCGCTGTGCTAGCGTCTGGGCGATCGTGATCCGCTGGAAGGAGGTGAGACCCATGAACGCAATGTCGAAATTGGGTCCTCCCCTGCAGTCCACGATCGCGCGACTGAGCTAGTCGCCACGGGAAGCGCCCAACCCGCAATCCTGCGAAAGGCGACTCCCATGAACCCGACACCTTCTGCACTCCCGCGCCCCGCCCGCGAGCGAGCGTTGGTCCTCGGTGGCGGCGGATCGACAGGCAACGCCTGGCTGATCGGCGTTATCGCCGGCCTGTTCGATGCCGGGCTGGACGTGACCACGGCCGACCTGACCATCGGGACGTCGGCCGGCTCGACGACCGCGGCCCAGCTCGCTGGCGCGACCCCGACAGAACTGCTCGTGGCCACCCTTGCCGCTGCCCCTCGGCAACGCACGAGTCCGGCCGGATCCGAGCGAGGACGCGTTCCGAGCCAGCAGGTGGCGGACCAGCTCGAGAGGAGACGCACGATCATCGCCTCAGCCGAAGACGCGGCTGACATGCGCCGCAGGATGGGCGCGGCGGCACTCGACCTGGATGCCGCGTCGGACGGCACCTGGCAGGCACAGTGGCGCGCCATCGTCGCCGCGCGGTTGCCCAGTCAGCGCTGGCCGCAACGATCGGTGATCATCACGGCGGTCGATGCCCGTACCGGTGACCCGGTCGTCTTCGACAGCCACAGTGGCGTCGACCTGGCGGACGCCGTCGCCGCCAGCTGTGCCAGTGGCCGTCCCTACAGGATCGGGGACATCCCGTACATCGACGGCGGCTACCGATCCAACGCCGACAATGCGGATCTGGCAGCCGGATACGCTCGGGTGCTGGTGCTGTCGCCATTCGGCGGCCGGACACTGACGCAACTGGACTGGGGCATGCACCTCTCAACACAGGTCGACGGACTCCGCGCGGGCGGCAGCAGCGTCGAAACGATCGTTCCCGATGGCAGCGCCGAGCACCTGTTCGGCGCCAACGCAATGGACCTGTCATTGCGTCCGGCCGCTGCGCAAGCCGGATACGACCAAGGCAGAGCCCTCGCAGGGCCGCTCACCGCATTTTGGCGCTGACGCCGCTGGGGTCAGTTCGATCGCTTGACGACGCCTGCAAACTAGTCGCGAACGCTCGCCCGCCAACGGAAAGGGTCACCGCATCGGCCGACGACTCGCCCAGCGTCCCGGACCGCGATCCGGCTTTCACGTTTCGTCATCGAGAGGGAGGCGTTCACGCCCATGAAAAACCCCCCGATTCTGATATCCGTCATCGGGTTCTTCGCGGCACTCGCCGGCTTCGGCTTCCTGTTCTTCGGGCTTCGCGCCCTTGGCTTCGACTGGTTTGGCCTGCTGGGCGACCTGCCGAAGTACGAGCACGTGGGCCTGTGGGGCTGGCTGGCGATCGTCGTCGGCATCATCTGGCTCGCCGCGGCCTTCGGCCTCTGGGCGCTGCAGCCGTGGGCCCGCCTGTTTGCCATGATCATCGCGGGCATCAGCCTGTTCGAGGCCGTGCTCGCGATGTTCCAGTTCGCGGGGTCCGGGATCGGCTTCGGCATGGCCCTCATGCCGATCCTGATCCTGTGGTACCTCAACACCGCCGAGGTCAAGGCGGCATTCAGCGAGGGCCAGCCGGCGGCCGTCTGAGGTCGTCGCACGCACGCAGAGCCGGCGCAGGCCACCGCTTGCGCCGGCTTCACACTAGGTAGCCCTAGCCCAGGGCGAGCCCCTCGGCCGCGCCGGATGACACCGGGTCGGGCAGCCGGCCCATGCGGAACGAGGTCAGCAGCCCCAGCAGGCTCGCGACGAGCGGGATCAGCAGCGCCACCTGGAGCGCGATCGGTCGCGCCTCGGTGTTGATGCGAATGATCTCCGCCTGGATCTCTGGTGGCTGCGTGGCCAGCAGGACCTCGAGATCGGTGTTGGTCATGAACTCGGCGTCCTCGTCGAGCGCCTGGGCGACGACCTGCGCCTCCTCCGGCGTGAGCACCGTGCTCGCCTCCGCCATGTTCGTGAATGCGATCGACAGGGTCGCCAGCATGATCGCGCCGGCGAAGGCCAACCCGAACGACAGCCCGAACGAACCCGCAGCGGAGTTCACGCCCGCGGCTTCGCTCACGCGCTCCTCCTCGATCGGCGACAGCGTGTAGTTGTTGAGCTGCGACACGAGCAGACCGAGCCCGATTCCGGCGATCACCAGCGGGATGGCGAGGTACCACCCGGAATCCGCACGGGGCACGATCGGCAGCAACACGATGAGGCCGATCGCCAGGAGGGCGAAACCGGCCCGGATGATGCTGCTCGGTCGCCGATTGCCCGATCGGTTGCCGGCCACGATCGCCGCCGCGAACATGCTGAGCGAGAGCGGGGCCAGGGAGATGCCTGCCTGCAGGGCGTTGTACTCGAGGACCATCTGCAGGTAGATCGGGATCGTGATCATCGCGCCGCCGAGCGCGATGTTCTGCAGCATCTGCCCGGAGATCCCGAACCGGAACAGCCTGGCCTTGAACAGGTCCGGGTCGATCAGTGTCGGCTTGCCCTGGCGCTTGCGTCGGACCAGCCAGTAGGCGAACGCGGCGAGCGAGACCGCTCCCACGGCCAGCAGCAGCGCGACGGCTTCGCCGCCCTCCTGCCACGCCAGGATCCCCAGCACGAGGCCGCCCATGCCCAGGACCGACAGGACGGCGCCCACGACGTCGACCTCGCGCGATCCCGTGTACGGCACCTCCTTGACCAGCCTGCTGCCCACGAGCACGATCGCGATGACCACGACCTCGAGCGCGAACGCGACGCGGTAGGACAGGAAGGTCGTGATGAAGCCGCCGATCAGGGGCCCGACCGCTGCGGCGACGGCCGCGGCCGCCCCGACCAGGGCGTAGGTCGCCTTCTGCGCGGCGCCCTCGAAGTTGCCGTGGATGAGCGACTGCATGGCCGGCAGCAGGAGCGACGCGCCCAGCCCGCCGATGATCGCCCAGAAGATGAAGATGGCGACCATGCTCTGGGCCAGGGCCATCGCCGTGGCCCCGATGGCGTAGGCGAGGAGCCCGAGCACGTACGCCCGCTTGCGCCCGATAAGGTCGCCGACCTTGCTGCCGATCAGGATGAAGGCGGCGGAGACGAGCGCCTCCAGCGCGATGGCCGACTGGATCGAGCTCACGTCGGTGCCTAGGTCGGCCACCACCGCCGAGATCGAGACGTTCATGATCGAGGTGTCGACGACGAGGACGAACATCGCCATCGCCAGCAGGATCGGCAGGCGTCGATCGGCCGTCGGCGCGTCCGAGATGGCGGGACTGGCCGCGGTCACGGGCAGGCCGCCATGCGATCACCGGGTCGTCCGGCGTCGCGCTTCGCTCGCATCCGTTCGTCCCCTCGTTGCCGGGTTGTTTCGGGCAGTTGGTTCATCGTACTTGACCGAGCGCTGCCCACCGGAGACGACCACGATGCGCGCAGCGCCCGGTGGGTCTTTCGAACAAGGTGACGAGTGGCACTTTGCGAAGCGCCGCCTGCCGGTCAGCATCAATGGGCTTCGACCCGATGCGGCTTGATCAAGCCGGTCGTGGTCTCGCCTCGGCAGTGAGCAATCGTCCCCGCTGGTCGAGTGCCCAGCCCCGGCCCGTCCCGACCGCCAGCCCGTGCCGGTCAAGGCAGACAGAAAGGGGCTTCCGATGTCTCGGAACCGCCTGGCGGCCCTCATGACGGCGATCCTGCTCACGATCGCGCTGTCCCTGCCCGGCCCGGCCGCCGACGCTGGCTCGGGCGCTCGAGGACCGTTGGCCAAGAACGTCATCGTGCTGATCGACGACGGCGCGGGGTACAACCACCACGTCGCCGGAAGCCTCTACGACACGGGTGATCCGACCGGCGAGGCCTACAACGACTTCCCCTTCCAGTTCGCCATGAAGACGGACTCGTATGGGGATGTGGCGCTCAACGCCTGCCCGCCCGAGACCTTCGGGTACGACCCGGAGCTCGCGTGGTCCGACTTCAACTACGTCGTCACCGACTGGCCCGACTCGGCGGCCACCGCCACCGCCATGGCCACGGGCGTGAAGACGTATGACAGCGCGATCGGCGTCGACTGCAGTGGGAAACCGCTGCCGAACGTCGTCGAGCTGGCCGAGTCGCTGGGCAAGGCGACGGGCGTGATCACCAGCGTCCCGTTCAGCCACGCGACGCCGGCCGCCTTCGTGGCGCACCAGACCGATCGCGACAACTACTTCGCGATCGCGACCGACATGATCTGGAGCTCGGCGACCGACGTGATCATGGGCGCCGGGCACCCATCCTTCGACGCCCAGGCGCGGCCGAAGCCGGACAAGTACGTGTGGATCTCCCAGCCCGACTACCAGGCCCTCGTCGCCGGCACCGCTGGAGGCGACGCCAACGGAGACGGCACTGCCGATCCGTGGACCCTCGTGACCAAGCGCGCCGACTTCCAGGCCCTCGCATCCGGGCCCACGCCCGAGCGGGTGTTTGGGCTGGCGCAGGTGCGTCGGACACTCCAGGGTGATCGCGGCGGGGACGAAACGGCCCCTGCCTACGCCGTCGCGTTCAGCCAAACCGTCCCGACGCTCGTCGAGATGACGGCTGGAGCGCTCAACGTCCTCGACGACAACGAGGACGGGTTCTTCCTCATGGTGGAGGGAGGCGCCACCGACCTGATGTCCCACAACACCTTTTCCGAGAGCAACAAGTCCGGCCGGATGATCGAGGAGGAGATCTCCTTCGATCGCTCGGTCGACGAGGTGCTCAAGTGGGTCGATGCGAACAGCAACTGGGGTGAGACGCTGGTCGTCGTCGCGTCCGATCACGAGACCGGCTACCTGACCGGGCCGGGCTCCGGCCCGACGGCGGACGGCCCGGTCTGGAATCCGATCGTCAACAATGGCGCCGGCCTGATGCCCGGCATGACCTTCCACGTCGACCAGCACTCGCGGAGCCTGGTGCCGGTGTATGCGAAGGGCGACGCCGGGCGAGTGATCCGGCCGCTCGTCGTCGGAACGGATCCGGTTCGCGGCCGGTACATCGACAACACCGACATCCACACCCTCGTCGTCGACGCGCTGGCGGGGCGGAGTCAATAGCCGATCGGCTCGAGGCGGACCATCCGAGGCCGCTCCTTCGGCTAGGTCGAGCGCGGCCGGCGACGATCGTCGTCCGGCCGCGCTTTCGCGTGCAGCCTCGGCTGGACCGGCTCAGCTGCCGGAGGGCGCCGGCAGGACCGCGACATTGAGCCAGCGGCCGCCCGTCGCGCGGCGGACCACGAAGGTCTTCGCGAACGGCGCCTCGGCCGTCGACACCAGCTTGCCCGCCGCGTCGTACGTCTCCTCGGTCATGGTCCCGGTCCCGTCGAGGCCGAGGCTCAGGCCGTCCTGCTTGCCGAACGGGTCCATGAGGCGCATCGCGATCGTGTCGAACCGGTAGTGGTTGACGGTGGTCGTGCCGCCCGCGGTCGCGTCCTGGAGCCGCGATCGCATCTCGTCCAGCCGATCGCCGTGATCGACCGCCGGCAGGATCGACGGGTCCCGCCGCAGGAGGGCCTGGTTCTCGAGCTCCAGGTTCTCGGCCATGGCCAGGACGACCTCCTGGGCGCCGGGCCCGGAGATCTCGTGGTTCCAGTCCGTGACGTCCGTGCCGACGACGATCGCGGGGAACGTCGACGCGTCCACCTGGTGCGGCACGTCGGCGAGCGCCTCGTCCACGTTGATCGCGACGACCCCCCGTGCGGGCATGCCCGCGGCGACGATGCCGACGCCCAGCACGAGCACGAGCCCCAGGGTGAGCCCGATCCCCGCGATGCCGCGGACCAGCCCGGCATTGCCGCCGAGCGCGACCCGGCGCGCGAACAGGCCGATCTCGTCCGACGTGGACCTGGGCTCGGGCAGCAGGCGGTCGAGGATCGGGCGGGCAGCGCACACCACGACGAGCCCCGCGAGCAGCCCGACCTTCGTTCCGAACTCGTCGACCTGGGGCGCCATCAGCAGCGTGCTCATGACGGCCACGAGGAAGCCGAAGGTGACCCGGCCGACCCGCCCGCCGGGCGTCGTCTTGGGGTCGGTGATCATGAAGAACAGGAAGATCATGACCTCGGGGGAGGTCACGATGACCCGCCAGTAGTCGAAGCCGCTGACCGGCGCGAACGACCAGTTCGCGACCATCGAATGGCCCGAGACGGCGAGCAGCCCGACACCGATCGCGAGGGTGACCCAGAACGTCGCGGCCAGGGCGAGCAGGTGCAGCCGGCGGGTGATCAGCAGGCCGCCGCCGATGATCACCACGTACGCGACCACCATCAGCGGATTGGTGAGCGGCGCCCACCAGAAGTCGAGCGGCTCGATGCGGGAGCTGCCGAGCACGATGAACGCGACGACCAGCCCGATGTTCGAGGGGTTGAAGACGTGCGTGCCCCGGTACTTGATGACGTACTTGGTCATCAGCGCGAACGCCGCGACGCCGGCGAACACGTACCACGCGTACGTGTTCCATGGGTCGTCCGGTGGCGTGCCGACCACCCGCAGGATCAGCGCCACGCCGCTGCCGGTGAGCATCGCCGAGGCCGGCCAGACGAACGCCTTGCTGGATCGGAACGTCAGTGCGACCTCGATCACCGCGGTGGTCAGGATCGCGGCCAGGATCTGGGGCACGCTGACCCTGAAGTGCAGCCCGACCTGGCCCAGGACGTGGATCGTGATGATCACGGCCGCCACGTGGAGACGCGGGTCACGGAGGCTCGGCAGGTACAGCGGATAGCTCGTCCCGCCGAAGGTGAGCGAGCGGGCTGGCTGCGGCTGTCGAACGGCTGTCATCTCACCTCGCGGGGAAAACCGGCGGTAAGCATGCCTGACGAGGCCGGCCGTCGCATGCGACCGGTGCCGTGCCACCGTCCGCATCACGAAACCAGACCACAGCGCCCTTCGACGATCCCCTAGGCTTCGGGCATGACACTCCCGACTGAACCCATCGGCAGCATCCCCCGATCGTCGGCGCTCCAGGCCGGCATGCAGGCGGCCGCAGACGGTCGCATCTCGCCGGCCCAGCTCGACGACCTGTTCGACGAGGCGGTGCGCGACACGGTTCGGCGGTTCGAGGCCACCGGCTCACCCGTGATCACCGACGGCGAGCAGCGCAAGCCGAGCTTCGCGACGTATCCGGTCGCCGGGCTCACCGACCTCGCTCCCGGCGGCGTGACGATCCCGTTCGAGGACGGGCACGCGCGCCAGCTGCCGCTGATCGCGTCCGGTCCGTTCCGCTACACGACGCCCGCGTGGTCGTATCTCGACGGTGCTCGCGGCCTGACGTCGGTGCCGCTCAAGCAGGCCGTGATCGCGGCGTCTGCGGTGAGCCTCATGTATCCACCCGATGGGGTCGATGGCTACCCGCGCGAGGCGTTCGTGGACGATCTCGTGGCCGAGGCCGTGGCGGAGATCCGCGGCTGCCTCGAACGTGGCGCGAGCGTCCAGATCGACTTCACCGAGGCGCGCCTGTCGCTCAAGCTCGACCCGTCGGCGGGGCTCCTGAACGCGTTCGTCGACCTCAACAACCGCGTGCTCGACGAGCTCACCGACGACGAGCGGGCGCGCGTCGGCGTCCACAGCTGCCCGGGCGGCGACCAGAACTCGACCCACAGCGCGGACATCGACTACGAGGCCCTGCTGCCGTCGCTATTCCGGATGCACCTGGACCGCTTTTTCGTGCAGCTCGCCAGCGAGGCGGACCGGCCCCGGATCCTGAAGGCGCTCGGCGAGTACGCGACCGGCAACCGGCGGATCTTCGTGGGCGTGATCGACCCGCTCGACATGCGCATCGAAACGGCTGAGGAGGTCGCCGGCCGGATCCTCGAGGCGGCCCGATTCATCGACCCGAGCCACCTCGGCACGACCGACGACTGTGGCTTCTCGCCGTTCGGCGACGACGCGTCGACGTCCCGCGACATCGCCTTCGCCAAGATCGAGGCCCGCGTCACCGGGAACGCGATGGCATCGGACGCGCTCGGGGTCTAGCGCGCCTCGATCGACCGCTTCGACAGGCCGATGAAGAAGCCGTCGATTGCCGTCTTCGGCGCGTCGTCCGGCTGAGCCGCGGCGCCGAGGGTGACGAACAGCGGGGCGAAATGCTCGACCGTGGGATGGGCGAAGGGCATCCCCGGCGCCTTCTCGCGGAACGCGAACAGCGCGTCGAGGTCGCCGGCCGCCAGCGCCTCCGCGACCCAGCGATCGAACTCGATCGACCATTGCGGCGCGCCGGGCTTGCCGGCGAAGTACTCGCCGATGAACGGCAGCCCGTGGGTCATGAACCCCGAGCCGACGATGAGCACGCCCTCGTCGCGCAGCGGCGCCAGCCGCCGGCCGACCTCGAACAGGTGCGTGGGGTCGAGGTCGGGCATGGACATCTGGAGGACGGGGATGTCGGCGTCCGGGTACATCGCGAGCAGCGGCACCCAGGCGCCGTGATCGAGGCCGCGGTTCGGGCGGTCGAGGATCGGCTCGGTGGCGGGCATCAGCGACTTGACGGTGGCCGCGAGCTCCGGCGCGCCGGGAGAGCGGTACTCGTACTCGTAGTAGCGCTGGGGGAAGCCGTAGAAGTCGTACACCAGCGGCACGCTGGTGGTGGCGCCGATGGCCATCGGGGCGGTCTGCCAGTGGGCGCTCACGATGAGGATCGACGTCGGGCGCGGCAGGTCGGCCGACCAGCCGGCCAGCTCCGACATCCACTGCGGGTCGTCGAGCAGGGGCGGGGCGCCGTGCCCGAGATAGAGGGCCGGGAGCGGGGCGTCGGTCATGACTGCACGGTATGAGCAATGCCCGGGCGACGCAACGCGCCGCCCGGACGATGGTCGATCAGTCCTCGGTCGCCGCGGCGGGCGGGGCGACGAGGACGAAGGCCGAGTTCCAGGCGCCGTTGGTGAGCATCTGGAGCCGGATGTTGAGCCAGGCCATGGCCTCGAGCTCCCGGGCGGCAGCCAGCGGACCGACGTACACGGGGCGGAAACCCACCGACTCGGCGAGCTCGATGACGGCCGCACGGGCCTCCGCGTCGTCCGTCGCGTACAGCGCGTCGAGCGTGGTGCCGAGCGCCTCGGGATCACCCTGGATCCCGGCGAACATCGTGTTGAACGCCTTGACGACGTGGGAGTTCACGAGCTGTGCCGCGAGCTGCTCGGCGCCGGACGGGCCGTCGCCGGTCGCCAGGCCGGAGTAGTCGGACTTGAGCGGGTTGGTGACGTCGATGACGACCTTGCCCGCGGCGGCGGACGCGATCTCGGCGGCCACGGCGCGCGTGGCGCCGAACGGGACCGCGATCACGACCACGTCGGCACCGGCGACGGCCTCGGCCGGGCTCGCCGCGGCAGTGGCGCCGGTCGAGCGGGTGACGTCCCGGGTGTGCGCCGCGTCCCGCGCAGCGAGCGTGACGTCGTGGCCGGCCTTGGTGAAGCTGCCCGCGAGCGCGCTGCCGACGTTGCCGGTTCCGATGATGGCGATGTTCATGAGGTCCAACCTTCCTTGGCGTCACCGGCGGGGCCGCCGGCTGCTTGACGCTGTGCCTTCAGCAAAGCACTATTGCTGTAGCAAAAGTCTGCCACGGACTTGGACAGGAGTCAAGTAGGTTGTCTGGAGACAAAGTCGCGCGAGGCGCCGCGTCAGACGCCGCGCGGGCCCCGAAGCCGTCCCCCGACCCGACGAACCGGCCCGGGCCGGTCCTCAACGTGGGCCGCGAGGTGCGCCGCTGGCGTCAGACCCGCGGCCTGACGCTGAGTCCAGGTCGGCGAACGCAGCGGGCTCAACATCGGCTACCTATCGCAGATCGAGAACGAGAAGGCGGTTCCGTCCCTGGAGGCGCTGGCCGCGATCGCCGCCGCGATCGATGTCCCGGCGGCCTGGCTGCTGCTCGACTCCACCGCGGCCCCCCGCGTCGTGCGCGCCGACGAGCGACCGCGGACCGACGGCACCCGGTGGCGCCCTGATGACCGAGGTGGACGGCGGCACCTCGCGCGACGTCTGCATCCTCGAGGTCGCCGCGCCACCCGGTCATGCGACCGGCGTGCACGCCCATCACGGCGACGAGCACCACCTGATCCTGTCCGGGCGCTGGCGGATGACCCAGGGTGAGCACGAGGTGGAGCTCGGCCCTGGCGACTACCTCGCCTGGGATCCGGCGGTCCCGCACGACGTCGAGAACATCGGCGACGAGCCGGGGCGGATCCTCGTCATCTATCCCCGCCGCGGACGGCGCGGGTCAGCCCTTGCGGAGTCGGCCGAGGAGCGCCCGCGGTGACGTCGGGCCGCGCAGCCGGCGAGCGAGGGCCTCGGCCAGGCGCGTGTACTCATCCGGCGTGTTGTAGCGCTGCGCCGAGATGCGCACCAGCGCCTGTTCCGGGGCACCGCCCGCGACCGCCGCGGCCACCGGAAAGATGGTGATCGGGACCTCGATCCGTTCCTCCTCGAACAGGGCCGACTGGAGTCGCTCGGCGGCGGCCCGGGTCGGGGCGAGCCCGGGCAGCGGGACGGCGGCCATCGACCCGATCATGCCGTCCGGCGCCGGCGGCACGACCCCCAGCGCCGAGCACAGGACGTCGCGGCCGCGGCGCGCGAGCGACCGGTTGGTGGCCATGAACCCGGGCCACCCGTCCTCGTCGAGCCCGCCCACGTAGCGCAGCGCGGCCGGCAGCGCGAGGATCCCCGACGGGTCGTAGGTGCCGCTCCAGTCGAACTCGAGCCGCAGGGCCGAGCCGGTCCGTGCGCTCGGAGTTCCGGCCGTGCGAGACGACCAGGGGCCGGATGCGCTTGCGCATGTCCGCCCGGACGTGGAGGATCGCGACGCCCTTCGGAGCGCACAGCCACTTGTGGGCGTTGCCGGTCCACCAGGCGGCGGCGAGCCGGCCCAGATCGACCTCGACCATGCCCGGCGCGTGCGCAGCGTCGACCAGCGTGTCGATCCCGCGCCGGTCGAGCTCCCGGACGATGGCCTCGATCGGGAACACGAGGGCGGTGGGCGAGGTGACGTGGCTGACGAGCGCGAACCGGGTTCGCTCGCCGACCGCCTCGAGGTACGTCTCCACCACCTCGGACGGGTCCTGGATCGGGAACGGCACCCGCACGATTCGCAGCGTCGCGCCATCCCGCTCCGCCGCCGCACGCATGGCGTTGAGGGTGGCGTTGTACTCGTGGTCGCCCGCGAGCAGCTCATCGCCGGGCTGGAACCGGATCGACGCCAGCACCGTCGACACGGCCGTCGTCGCGTTGGGCACGAACACGATCCCCTCCGGATCGGCGTGGAGGAACCGGGCGACCTCGAGCCGGACCTCGTCCAGCCGCGGCTCGAGCTCGCGGTCCAGGAACCTGACGGGCTCCGTCTCCAGCCGCTCGCGCCACACGCGCTGCGCCTCCAGCACGGGCGCCGGGCACGCACCGAACGAGCCGTGGTTGAGGAACGAGATGTCGGGTTCGAGGAGCCACGGGCTGCGATCGTAGGTGGGGAACGGCACCTCGCGACGATAGCCGACCGCCGCGCGGGCGGTGACGCGGCTGATCAGCCGAGGACGATCGATCCGCCGGCCCGGGCGACGACGGTCGGCTCCAACGCGCCCAGGGGAACGACGTGGACGCGGCCGCGACCGGCGACCTTCCACGTCTCGCCCGGGCGGCCGATGACGCAGCGTCTGCTCGTCGATCCCCAGCCAGGCCAGGCGGGCGCCGTCCTCGACGACCTTGCGCCAGGCGGCGACCCGATCTGGCGCGAAGTGGGGGATGACCGCCATGTCCGGCAGGAGGCCGAGGCCGTCGACCCCGCCGCGCGAGGTCCATACCCGTCCGCCGAGCGCCATCGCGCCGGCACTGGCACCCGCGAGGCAGGCGCCGCGAGCGACGGCGGCCAGGATCGCCGACCACGTCGGCGTGTCGCCGAACACGGCCGGGATGAGGTCCGGGTCGCCGCCAGGGAAGGTGCACGAGGTGGGCGAGCTCGAGCGGCTCGATCAGCGCCGGGTCCGCGGCGTCGGCACGGGTGAGGATCCGGGCCGTCGCGAGTCGAACGCCGACGCCGGCGCGCGCGGCCGCCGCCCGGAACGCTCGCTCGCCGTGCTCGACGGCCAGGTCCGGTCGCTGGCGCGCCGCGGCGGTCGGGACGATGACGACGACAGGGTTCGAGCTCGCCCGCGACGGCGCGCGCCTCGGCCATCAACGCGTCCATCGCCGCCTCGTCGCCGGCCACGTACTCGCCGCCGCCGTGGAGGGCGATCCGGCCGCTCAGGACGGTCCCTCCGGGTCGTCGTCGATCACCTCGCCGACGACCCGTCGCGGCGCCTCGGGCGCGCCGGGGGCGTCACGCGGCGTGACGTCGATCACGACGCCGTGGGTCGTCCGGCGGCCGACGAGGACGCGCGTCACGCGCTCGGGTCCGGCGACGAACGGTGCCAGGAACGCGAGCACGACGATCGGGATCACGAGGCGGACCGTGGGCAGGCGCAGCACGACCAGGATCCCGAGCGCGTACAGCACCCACGACGCCACCAGCCAGCGCGTCGGCCAGCCGGCGACGTGCAGTCGCCACACCGGCAGCAGGGCCAGGAGGCCAGCGACCAGGACCATGAGCAGCAACAGGGGCGGCATCACGGTCGATCATAGGACGGGGTTCCGGCGCATGGTCCGCCGCCGGGTGGCGATCGAGCCCTCCGCTACGATGACCGTCCGATACCGCAGGACCACTCCGTGACCGAACGCGCCCGCCGCTGGCTCGATGCCTGGGGCCCGATGCTCCCCATGTTCCTCGCGGAAGGGGCCATCTGGGTCGGCTTCGGCGCGCTCCTCCCGATCCTGCCCATCTACTTCGTCGAGCATGGCGTCGACCTGCCCACGCTCGGGATCGTGGTCGCCGCGTGGCCCGCGGCGCGCCTCATCGGTGAGCCCCTGTTCGGCTGGGTCGCGGACCGCGGACCGCGCAAGGCGATGATGATCATCGGGCTGGTGCTGGCGGCGGTGTTCGCCGTGGCGCCGCTGTTCATCGTCGGTCCCGCCGCGTTCATCGTGCTGCGGGCGCTGGCCGGCCTGTCGGCGTCCATCTACGATCCGGCGGCGCGAGGCTACCTCGTCGATGCCAACCCGCCCGAACGGCACGGTGAGCTGTTCGGACTCTACGGGGCGGCCCAGATGGGCGGCCTGATGATCGGCCCCGCCATCGGCGGGATGGCCGCCGCGATCACGAACCAGCCGACCGTCGTGTTCTGGGTCGCCGGCCTGATGATCGTCGTGTCGGCGATCGTCGTCGCCGCACGGGTGCCCGACATGGCCCACCGCCCGGCCACGGCGACGGCCGGCGAGGCCGACGCGGACGACGACGGGCGCCAGCGGCCCAGGAGCATCGTCAACCGCCTGCTGATCGCCGCGGTCGCCTTCAACGTCGGGGCCTTCTTCGCCAGCGGCGCCTACGAGGTGATCTGGAGCCTGTACCTGACCCACCTCGGGGCCAGCCTCGGCCTCATCGGCCTGACCTTCTTCACGTTCGCGCTGCCGATCCTCGTCCTGTCGCCCTACTTCGGCCGGTACATCGATCGCGAAGGCGGCTTCTTCGCCCTGGTCGTCGGGATCGCCGGGGTCGGCATCTGCGGCCTGCTGTACCCGGTCGTGCCCGAGATCTGGTTCATGGCCGCGCTCGGCATCGTCGAGGGGACGGCGTTCGCGCTCGCGTCACCGGCCCTGTTCCTGCTGGTTGCCCGCGCGTCGCCCGCGGGGATGAGCTCGACGGCGCAGGGCGTCTTCGGCGCCGCCGGCACGATGGGCACGATCGTCGCCTCGCTGACCGCCGGGGTCCTGGCCGGCGTGGACCTGACCTACCCGTTCTACGCGACCGGGATCGCCGCCCTGGCCTCGCTCGCCCTGGGCCTCGCGATCGGTCGCCGGCGCCTGTGGGACGCGATGCAGCCGAGGCAGGCCGTGGTGGCGGCCGGCGCGTCGACCGCCGCGGCCGGTGGCGAGGCCGCCTGAGCCCGGCGCGCCCGGGGCCGCTGTCTGCGGGATCGCCTTGCGCGCGTCGTACCCGCGTGCAAGCATCGCGGTGATGCCGGAATGCGGCTCGGTGACGACCCGTCGTGTCAGCGCCGGCTCGGGGCATACGCGGGGCGAGGGAGGTCGAACATGTCATACGCCGATGGGCTGCTCGCAAAGGACGAGACCGTCGTCCGTCGCGAACACCAGCACTGGATCTTCCCGTTCTACATCGCGGGCAAGTGGGTCGCGATCGCGGTGGCCGTCACCGTGCTCGGCTTCATCCTCTCGCAGTGGGTGTTCAAGTCGGACGGGACCGGGATCATCGGCGGCACGATCAACTTCATCAACAACGTGGTCACGATCGTCACCGTGATTGCCCTGGCGTTCGCCGTGATCGGCTTCGTGTACTCGGTGATCCAGTGGCAGACGCAGGAATACATCCTCACCAGCCACCGGGTGCTGCACGTCCACGGCGTGATCAACAAGCAGTCCGGCGACAGCTCGCTCGAGAACATCACCGACGCCCAGATCCGGGTGCCGTGGCTGGGGCGGATCCTCGGCTTCGGCGACCTCACGGTGATGACGGCGTCCGAGGCCGGCATCAACGACCTGCGGGCGCTGACCGATCCCATCGGCTTCAAGAAGTCGATGATGGAGAGCAAGACGGAGCGGATGATCGCGCTCAACACGCCGCGCGCCGATGCGCCGGTCGCGCCGGCCCCAGCCCCCGCGCCGGCGGCCCCCACGCCCCCAGCACCGGCGGCCCCCGCGGAGCCCCCGGCGCCGTCGGCGGACGACATCACCAAGACCCTCGCGTCCCTGGCGACCCTGCGCGACTCGGGCGCGATCACGCCCGAGGAGTACGACGCCAAGAAGCAGGAGCTGCTCGACCGCATCTGACGCAGGCCCGAGCCGCTCAGCCTTTGACGGAACGGCCGATCGCCGGTACCGTTGATCTTCGCGGGGTGGAGCAGCGGCAGCTCGTCGGGCTCATAACCCGAAGGTCAGGGGTTCGAATCCCCTCCCCGCAACCAACTTGCTTCGCCTGAACCCCGGGACCCGACCACCCCGGGGTTCTTCTTTGTCCGTCGCGCCAGCACAGGCGGCCGTCAGGCGGCGGCACCCCGGTCGCGCCCGTCGCCCGCCGCGCCATCGGCCGGCGCGAGGTGCGAACGCAGGAACTCCGCGGCCGCCGTCTCCGCCATCGGGCGGGCGAACAGGTAGCCCTGGCCCACGCTGCAGCCGAGGCTGATCAGTCGGTCGCGCTGTTCGGTGTCCTCGATCCCCTCGGCGATGGTCACCAGGCCCAGCGACCGGCCGAGCCGGAACACGGCATCGACCAGCGCGGACTCCCGGTCCCCGCGACCCGCCGGCACGACGAACGACCGGTCCAGCTTGAGCACATCGACCGGAAGGCGACGCAGGTAGCTGAGCGACGAATAGCCCGTGCCGAAGTCGTCGATCGCGAGCCGGACGCCGAGGGCCTTGAGGGCCTGCAGCGTCGCGATGGCCCCGTCGGCGTCCTCGACCATGCTCGTCTCGGTGATCTCGAGCACGATCGTGGCCGGGTCGACGCCCGTCCGTTGCAGGATCGCGGCGACGTTCTCGACCAGGCCGGGCTCGCGCAGCTCGCGGGCCGACAGGTTGGCGCTCATCGTCAGCGGCGGGTCGACGTGGTTCGCGAGCTGCCAGAGGTGCGCCTGGCGGCACGACTCCTCGAGCACCCAGCGGCCGATCGACACGATCAGTCCGGTCGCCTCGGCCGCCGGCACGAACGCCGCCGGCGGCAGCAGGCCGCGGGTCGGGTGCTGCCATCGGACGAGCGCCTCGAACCCCAGGATCGTGCCCGCGCGCAGGTCGACGACCGGCTGGTAGTGGAGGACGAACTCGCCCCGCTCGATGGCCCGCCGCAGGTCCGCGCCGAGCTCGAAGCGGGTGATGGCGGCCTCGCGCATCGCGGGCTCGAACCGCTCGTAGGCACCGCCGCCGTGCGCCTTGACCGTGTACATCGCCGTGTCGGCGTCGCGCAACAGGTCGGCCGCGGCGTCACCGTCGGCGGCCATCGCGATGCCGACGCTCGCCCGCAGCGCGACCTCGACCCCGCCGACCGCCAGCGGCGCCGCGAGGGCCAGCGCCACTCGCTCCGCGACCTGGTCCCCGTCGGCCGGATCCGCGACGTCCTCCAGCAGGAACGCGAACTCGTCGCCCCCGAGCCGGGCGACCGTGTCGCCCGGGCGGACCGTCGTGCGCAGACGTTCCGCGACCTCCTGCAGGACCCGGTCGCCGGCCTGGTGGCCGAGGCTGTCGTTGATCGACTTGAAATCGTCGAGGTCGACGAACAGGACGACGACGCCCCGGTGCTGCCGGCCGCGGCGCCGGAGTGCGTGCGACACCCGGTCGGTGAACAGCGCCCGGTTGGGCAGGCCAGTCAGGGCGTCGTGGAACGCCTGCCGGGTCAGCTGCGCCTCGAGGACCTTGCGCTCGGTAATGTCGCGGTGGTTGACGACGATCCCCGCCACGGCCGGGTCCTCGAGCAGGTTGCGCCCGATCGCCTCCAGCATTCGCCACGTGCCGTCGGCGTGCTTGACCCGCGCCTCGAAGCGCCGCTCGGAGCCCTGGCCGGACGCGAGGTCGGCGAGGGCCTGCTCAACGGAGCGGCGATCCTCGTCGTGGACGACCGACGCGAATCCGCGGCCCTCCCAGTCGGCCGCCGGGTGGCCCAGGATCCGCTCGACGGCGACGCTCTCGTAGCGCACCCGCCCGTCGGCATCGAGGATGGCCTGGGCATCGGACGAGTTCTGGAGCAGCGATCGGAAGCGCGCCTCGCGGGCTCGCAGGTCGGCCGCGAGCTCGACGAGCCGGCCGTTCTGGCTGGCGAGGGTCCGCGAGGTCGCGTTGAACGCGCCCCACAGCATGAGCAACAGGACGGTCGCCGCAAGGCCCGCGACGATGAACACGTCGCGTCGCGTCGCCTCGATCAGGTCGATGATCGACGACGCGTCCTCGTAGATCTCGTACGCCCCGATGACCGTGCCGTTCGAGGCGCGCACGGGGAGGTAGATCTCGAGATAGTCGTCCGGCAGGCCGACGTCGAACGCGTTCTCGGCCGCCTGCGAGGTCCCGAACTTGAGGTCGCTGGACGTCCCACCGTCGAGGGCCTCCTGCAGGTCGTCGTCGACATCGAACGCCCGTCCGCGGATCTCGGGCAGGTCGGAGAACAGCACCGTCCCGGTTGGCGACCAGAGCTTGATCCGCGCGATGCCGCCGGGCTGGACGAGTCGCTGCAGCAGGTTGTCGATCGCCGAGCCGGAGGCACCGCCCGGGTCGCCCATCGTGGACTCCGCGAGCAACGGGTCGACGCTCGCGCGGACGATCGTCTCGGCGCTCCTGGCAGCCTCGATGCCGGCGGCCTGGGTCACGCGGTGCGCGGCGTCGTCGGCGGTGATGAACGCTGCGCCCAGCACGAGCACGGACGCGACGACGAGCACCGCCGGCCGCAGCCAGGCCATCAGGCGATGGCTGCGCGAGTCCTCGGTGATGCTGCGGATGGCGGATTGAACACGCGGGTGGAGATGCAACAAGCGTTGGTCTCGTGCCGATGGGGCTGGCACGCAACGGTAGGGCGACGATCGTCGGGGTGGGACCCTGCCGTTGGTCCGGACGACATGGGGCCGGAAGTACGCGAGGCGATCGGTCGGCGGTCAGCGGTGCTGCACCGTGTCCAGCTGGTCGGCGGGGAACGCCGTCTCCGTGTCGCCGAGCTGGAGGCAGCGGAACGTGTTGAGCGCCGCCTCCTCGAGGTTGAGCGCACGCCGCCAAGCCATCTCGACCGTGTCGCCGAGGGTCGAGCAGCCGTGGTGGGCCAGGACGATCACGTTGCACTCGCGGGACGCCTCTGCGGAGGCGTCGGCCAGCGCATCGGATCCGTTCGGGAAGTACGGGACGCGCTCGATCCGGCGCAGGTAGGTGGCATGGTCCAGCGTGAGCAGCCGGACGCGGTGGCCGAGCGCGTCGAGGACGACCGCGGTCTGGGGATGCAGGTGGACGACCGCGTTGACGTCGGGCCGGACGCGGTAGGTGGCCCGATGGAGACGCCATTCGCTCGACGGCTCGGGACCGTCGAGCACGGCCCCGTCGAGACCCACGAGGGCGAAGTCGGCCGGCACCAGCCGGTCGAGCCAGGTGCCCGAGCCCGTGACGAGGAACGCGTCGCGGTCCGGGCAGCGCGCCGACAGGTTGCCGCCCGAGCCGACGACCAGGCCACGCGCGACCGCGGCTCGCCCGACGTCGGCGAGCTGCCCGGCGAGGTCCGCGTAGCGATTGGTCATGCGGTCATCATGACGCGTCGGGTCAGTCCCATCGGAACCGCCAGGCCGCCAGCCCGGCGAGCACGACCGCCCATCCGGCGAGCAGGCCCAGCAGCTGCGCCGCGTCGCCCGTCGCGTGACCGAGGCCGATCGCCAGCGCATCGGTGAGGGCGGCCGGGGGCAGGACCGACGCGACCTGCTCGACGACATCGGGCAGGCGGTCGAGGGGCACGACGATGCCGCCGATCATCAGGAACACCAGGAACAGCAGGTTCGCCAGGGCGAGCGTGGCCTCCGCCCTGAGGGTGCCGGCGAGCAGCAGGCCGAGCCCGGCGAACGCGATCGTGCCCAGGATCAGCGCGGCGATCGTGATCGCGGCCGAGGCCGTGGGGCCGGCGGACCACCCGAGCACGCCCGCCGCGATCCCGACCAGGAGCACGAGCTGGACGAGCTCGACGAGCACCACGGACGCCGTCTTGGCCGCGACCACGACCGGCGATCCTGCGGGGCTCCCGCCCAACCGCTTGATGACCCCGTACTGGCGCTCGAAGCCCGTCGCGATCGCGAGCGAGACGAAGGCGGCCGCGATCACCGCCAGGCTGATCGTTCCCGGCAGCAGCTGGTCGACGGGGCGCGTCGTCGCCGCGGCGCCGATCGGGCCCAGCGTGCTGAACACGAGCAGCACGCCGACCGGGATCACGTAGGTGATCAGCAGCGACTCGCCGCGCCGCAGCCCGAGTCGGACCTCGTGGACGGCGAGCGCGAGAGTCATCGCCGCCCAGCTCGCGGGCCGCGCCGGGGCGCCGGCGCCGATCGCGGGGCCGTCGTGGGCTGCCGCGGTCGTGGTCACGGGGCCACCAGCTCGAGATAGCGCTCCTCGAGGCTCGCCGACCCGGCCTGGAGCTCGAGAAGCAGCAGGTCGTGCGCCTCGCACCACGCGGCGACGGCGGTCACGAGCGCCGGTTCCGGGGCCGCGCCCAGGCCGTCGATCTCGTGGCGACCATCGGGCATGCCGCCGCGCACCCGCGGGCTGCCCCCGGCGACGGCCGCGACGGCCGCCCCGAGGCTCTGCGCCTCCGTGTCGTTCAGGGCGCGCGGCAGCCGAAGGCGGAGGCGTGGCACCCCGCCTCCGGTGAGCTCGGCGGGCGAGCCCGACGCGACGAGGCGGCCGCGGTCCAGCACGGCCACGCGATCGGCGAGGCGCTCCACGTCCCCGAGCTCGTGGGTCGTGAGCAGGATCGTCGTGCCGGCGGCGCGCAGGTCCGCGATCCGTTCGCGGGTCGCCTGCTTGGCGGCCGGGTCCATGCCGGCCGTCGGCTCGTCGAGGACCAGCAGCTCCGGCCGCCCGAGGAGCGCGAGGGCGAGGCCCAGGCGCTGCTTCTCGCCGCCCGAGAGGCGCCGATAGCGCGTGCCGGCCACGCGTGCGAGGTCGACCGCCTCGAGCAGCCGGTCGGGGTCCTCCGGATCCCGGTAGAAGCGCGCATAGAGGCGGAGCACCTCGCGGGCGGTGGATCGGTTGTCGATGCCGCCCTCCTGGAGCATCAGGCCGATCCTCGGGCGGAGGCGCCGGGCGTCGCGGGCCGGGTCGAGGCCGAGCACCCGGGCCGTGCCCGCGTCCGGCCGGCGGTAGCCTTCGAGGATCTCGACCGTCGTCGTCTTGCCCGCCCCGTTGGGCCCGAGCAGGGCGAACAGCTCGCCCCGCTGTACGTCGAACGAGATGCCGCCCAGGATCTCGCGACCCCCGTAGTCCTTGCGCAGGCCGGCGACGCTGACGGCCGGATCGGCCGCCGCCGACCCTCCGGCGGCTGCCGCGGTCACGGCTTGATCTTCTCGTACTGGGTGTCGAAGTCCTGGGGCAGGACCTGTCCGATCTGGATCCCCTGGAGGACCCCGTCGGCGTCGATGAAGTAGGTCTGGGGCGGCGCGACGACGCGGTAGGCCTTGGCGAGCGCATCGCCCGGGTCGGTGACCGTCGGCCAGGTGGCCCCGAACTCGTCCGTGAACTGGCGGGCGAGGTCGGCCTGGTCCTTGTACAGGACGCCGAGGACCACGAGGCCGTCCGCCTTGCCCAGGGTCTCGAGCCGCTCCTTGAACAGCGGGAACTCCTCGCGGCACGGCGTGCACCAGGACGCCCAGAAGTTCACGACGACTGGGTGCCCGCGGTAGGCGGCGAGATCGACTCGCACTGCCGTCGAGGGCTGTGCCGGTGATCGCCGGGGCCGCCTGCCCGGTTCGCGCCTCCCCGGATCCGCCACATCCCGCGAGCAGGATCGAGAGGACGGCCGCGGCGACGAGGATCGGCGCCCAGCGCCGAACCGGGCGCCTGGCGCGGTCGCGCGAAGTCGAGGGCCGGGTGATGGACGGATGGTGCGTGGCGGGCCTACTTGGTGGTGAGCGTGCCCGTCATGTTCGCGTGGACCGAGCAGACGAACGGATAGGTGCCGGCGGGCAGGGCCGGCACGTCGTACACGACGACCGTCGGGCCGGTGACGATCTTGCCGGTGAACAGGGCGGTGCCCGAGGCGTCGTGGATGGCGATGTTGTGGGGCTGCCCCGCGTCCTTGTTGTCGAACGCGATCGTGAACGGCTTGCCGGCAGGCGCCTCGAGCGCGGTGACCACGAACGCCGTGTTCTCAGCAGTCTCCAGGGCGTCGGCGGTCGGCAGGCTCGGCGCGGCCGCGGATGGTCGCGCGACGCCACCGCCGGCGACGGCGCTGGCGAGCGCCGCGCCCGGCTCTGGCGCCGCCGAGTTGGGCAGGATGCCCGACGTCAGCAGCAGGCCGCCGGCCAGGAACCAGGCCAGGGCCGCGAAGGTGGCGACGGGCCACGTGGGTGACGGCCCGGCGTCGAGGTGGCCGGTGCGGTCGGCGGCCACGGCCGCCCGGTACTCACGCACGGCGTCGATGAGCCAGCCGATCAGCGTGACGGACAGGGCGACGGCGCCCAGGATCAGCGCCCAGCCACCGAAGATGAGGCCCGCGACGAGCAGGGTCATCGACATCGCGATGAGCAGCGGGCGGAACGAAGGCGCGGGGATGTGGACGCCGGCCGGGGGCGTGCCCTGGGGCGTCGGCAGCGCGCCGGGCGGCGGGGCCACGGAGCCGGGGCTCAGCGCTTGACCGCCGGTGGTCACCAGCGCGGTCGACGCCGACGGCAGGTGGTCGTACTCCCGCTGGAACTCGCGGCCCCAGTAGAGGAGCGTGATGCCGAGGACGACCCCGCCGATCAGCAGCCACAGGCCGCCGCTCACGAGCCCGAAGCCCAGCATCAGCACGCCGAAGGCGCCCAGCAGCGGGGCGAACGATCCGCCGGGAAGATGCGTTCCGGGCGGCGGCACCGGGGTGATCCGGCGCTTGCCGCGGCGCGTAGGGCCCGCCGTCGCGAACCGGTAGATCGTCCAGGTGAGGAACAGGAACGCGAGGATCGCGATCAGGATCGGGATCAGGTTCACCAGCGAGCCCCAGTCGGGGACCACGAACTGCTGGGTGAAGCCGATGAACTGGCTCCAGATTTCCTCGATCATCGAGCGGGTGTCGTCAGCCGCGCCGCAGCCCGGCGAACAGCACGTAGGCTCATCATCGACATCGCCGCACCCAGGGCGAGCAGCATCGTCACCCCGGCCCAGTCCTCGGGCCAGCCCGCATACCGCTGGACCCACCAGTAGAGGATCGCGATCGCGACGAAGATGAGGCCCACGAGGGCGGCGCGACGGGGTTTCATGGCTACGCCGTTCCTCCGTGCTACAGCACGTACAGGATGGAGAACAACAGGATCCACACGACGTCGACGAAATGCCAGTACAGCGACGTCGCCTCGACCATGTCGTGGTGCTTGGAGCTGAACTGGCTGGCCATGCCGCGATAGCAGACGACCGCCAGCATGATGGCTCCGCCGAACACGTGCGCCCCATGGAACCCCGTGAGGGTGAAGTACGTCGTCCCGAACGGCGTCGCGCCCATCGTCAGCCCCTCGCTGAACAGGACGGTGTAGTCGTAGGCCTGCATCAGGAGGAACGTGATGCCCAGCGCCAGCGTGACCGCGAAGAAGCGCAGGAAGCCCCGGTGGTCGTCGCGTCGGATCGCCCACACGCCGAACTGGCAGGTGAACGACGAGCTGACCAGGATGATCGTCGCGGGCAGGATCAGGTTGAGCTTCGTCTGACCCTCGGAGTCGGTGAACACGAGGGGAAAGACCTTCAGGAGGCTCGCGAACTCCGGGGGCGGCCAGACGTGGACGCCGGCGACGGTGTAGCCCGCGCGGAGGCTGAAGTAGGCGGCGAACAGGCCCGCGAAGAACATCACCTCCGAGGTGATGAACAGCAGCATCCCGAGGACGGGATTGCTGATCCCGCCCGCCGCGTGGCTGGGCAGGATCTCGTGCTGGGCGAGGGCGTTGGCGTCCGGCGTCGCTGAGGTCATCGTCAAGCGCTCAGTGGCTGGCCGTGCGACCGTGCCGGGCGTCGAACACGGGACGCTCGGACCGGATCTCGGGCAGGTGGTCGAAGTTGTACGGCGGCGGCGGAGACGTGGCGGCCCACTCGAGGGTGTTGGCCTCCCACGGGTCGTCGCCGGCGACCTTGCCGTTGCGGAGCGAGACCAGGACGTTCCACAGGAACGGGATCATGCTCGCGGCGATGATGAACCCGCCCACGGTCGCCACGAGGTTGAGCTCGCTCCAGCCGGCGTTGGCCGCGTAGTCGGCGATCCGGCGCGGCATGCCCAGCAGGCCGAGCTGGTGCATCGGGAAGAACGTCAGATTGAAGCCGATGAACATGAGGACGAACTGGATCTTGCCCAGCGTCTCGTTGAGCATCCGGCCGAACATCTTCGGGAACCAGTAGTAGATGCCGGCGAATACCCCGAACACCGAGCCGCCGAACAGCACGTAGTGCAGGTGCGCGACCACCCAGTAGGTGTCGTGGAGCGCGAAGTCGACTGGGACCGCGGCGGAGAAGGCGCCGTTGAGGCCGCCGATCAGGAACATCATCAGGAACCCGAACGCGAACAGCAGCGGCGTCGAGAACTGCAGCTGGCCTCGCCACAGGGTCGCGATCCAGTTGAACATCTTGACCCCGGTTGGCACGGCGATCAGGAACGTCATCAGGCTGAAGAACGGCAGGAACACCTGGCCGGTCGTGAACATGTGGTGGGCCCAGACCGAGAAGCCGAGGGCGCCGATGCCGACCGTCGCGAACACGAACGCCTTGTAGCCGAACAGCGGCTTGCGCGAGAAGACCGGCAGGACCTCGGACACGATGCCCATCGCCGGCAGCACCATGATGTACACGGCCGGATGTGAGTAGAACCAGAAGATGTTCTGGTACAGCACCGCGTTGCCGCCCAGCGCTGGCTCGAAGAAGGTGCCGCCGTAGTTGCGGTCGATGAACAGCATGATCAGGGCGCTGGTCAGGACCGGGGTCGCCATCACGACCAGCACGCTCGTGACCAGGACCGTCCAGGTCAGGATGGGCATCCGGAACAGGGTCATCCCGGGCGCGCGCATCTTGAAGATCGTGACCAGGAAGTTGATCCCGCCGAGGATCGAGCTCGTGCCGATCAGCGTGAGGCCCATGATCCACAGGTCGGTGCCGGTGCCGTTGTACTTGGGTCCCGACAGGGGCGGGTACTCGGTCCAGCCCGACGCCGCCGAGCCGCCCGAGGCGAGGAAGCCCGACGCCATCAGCAGCCCGCCGAGCGGCAGCAGCCAGAACGAGAGGGCGTTGATCCGCGGGAACGCCATGTCGGGCGCCCCGATCTGGAGCGGCACGGCGTAGTTCCCGAAGCCGGCCAGGATCGGGATGATGAACAGGAACAGCATGAACGAGGCGTGCATCGTGAACGCCTGGTTGTAGAACTCCTCGCTGACCACCTGGAGGCCGGGCTGGGCCAGCTCGAGGCGGACGACCATCGCGAGGATCCCGCCCGCGAAAAAGAAGATCAGCGAGTTGACGAGGTACAGGATCCCGATCTTCTTGTGATCGGTGGTCGTCAGCCACTCGTACAGCCGGCTCCGATAGGCAGGAGCGGCTGGGTTGAGCGTGGTCGTGGCCATCCCGTCAGTGCTCCTACTGGACCGTGAGGGTGCCTGTCATGTTGGCGTGGACCGAGCACAGGAAGGTGTACGTGCCCGCCTTGAGGGGCGGAATCGCGTAGGCCTTCGTCGCCGGGCCGGTGATGATGTCGCCCTTGAACAGCTCGTTGCCGGCCTCGTCCTTGATCGCGACGTTGTGCGGCTGGCCGGCGTCCTCGTTGTTGAAGTCGATCGTGAACGGGGTGCCCGCGGGCGCCTGGAGGGTGTTCGTCGAATAGGTGATGTTCTGGGCAGCCAGCGGCAGGACCGGTCCAGCGCCGCCGGAGGGCGACACGACCGAGCCGCCGGACGGGGCCGGCTCCGAGCCACCCGAGGGCAGCGGCCCCGAGCCACCCGACGGAACGGGCTCCGAGCCACCCGACGGGGCCGGCGCCTGGCTGGCCTGCTCGATGTGCTTCTGCAGCCAGGCGTCGAAGGTCGCCCGGTCCACGGCATGGACCTCGAACAGCATCGAGCCGTGGTACGTCCCGCACAGCTCCGCGCACTGGCCGCGGTAGGTGCCCTTCTCATCGATGGTGAAGTCGAACGTGTTGAGCTTCCCCGGCACGACGTCGCGCTTGAACAGGAACTTGGGCACGTAGAAGGCGTGGATCACGTCCAGCGAGCGGAGATCGATCTGCACCGGCTCACCGACCGGCAGGACCATGCCCTCGTCGTCGCCTGACGGGATCTGCTGCGTGAACAGCACGGTCTTGCCGTCGGCGGCCAGGTAGTCGAACGACCACGCGAACCGCTGGGCCACGGCCGTCACGTGGACGGTGGTGTTCACCTTTGCGTCCACGACGTTCAGCGTCTGCCACGAGAGCAGGAACAGGACGGCCACGATGACGGTCGGGATCAGGGTCCACACGATCTCGACCAGGTTGTTGCCGTGCGTCTGCGGGGGGAGCTCCGTGTCGGTCGGCTTGCGCCGGTAGCGGAAGGCCGTATAGATCAGCAGGCCTTCCACGATCAGGAAGATCGCCGCCGCGATGTAGAACACGATGTCGTACAGGGACTTGGTGCTCAGCGACCGGTCCGTCGCGGGCGTCTGGTTCTGGACGGGAAAGAAGCTGTTCCACAGGCTGGCCGGGGTCACGCCATTCGCCCACAGAACGACCACTCCGATGGCGACCGTCATCAGGATCATGGCGCCGGCGAGGAGCGCTCCGGACCCGGTCCTTGACCGGGGGGGCATCGACATCGGGTTCCTCGAATGTCGACCCGGCCGCAGGAAACGGTCGGGCCAGCAGTGGGTCTCGCCGTCCGAGGACGAGCGCCTCCCGTGCGGGGCGCGGGACGTCGAGATCATACCCGACGAGCGCTGCCGCGCGGGCCGCGCGCCACGCTTGCGGACCGTCGGATTGCAGCCCGTCGGCGGGCCAGTCGGACCGGTTCGTCTCGAGGCGCGAGAATGCGCGGGTGAGATCTGCGCAGGCACCCCTCGCATGCTGGGGTGGAGGCATCCCCTGGGTGGCCGTCCGACGCGCCGCGACAGCGACGGCGGCGACGGTCGCTGCCGCCGCGCTGGCGCCCGTCACCCTTGCCCATGGTGGCACCGTGCCTCCGCCACCGGAGCTCACCACCCTCGTGTTCGGCTGGTCGTTCGACCCCCTGGCCTGGCTGCCCGCGATCGTCGCCCTGCTGCTGTGGCAGATGGGCGTGGCCCGGGTCAATCGGGCCCATCCCGATCACCCGGTGGCCCGGCGTCGCTCGGTGTACTGGGTCGCGGGCGTGCTCGTCATCCTGTACGCCGTCGACTCCGGGCTCGCGACCTACGACACGACCCTGTTCTCGATGCACATGGTCCAGCACCTGCTGCTGACCCTCGTCGGGCCGCCACTGCTGCTGCTCGCCGGTCCGATCACGCTCCTGCTCCAGGCGTCATCGCCTGAGACCCGGCGCCGCTGGATCCTGCCGGTGCTCCACTCGTCGATCGTGCGCCGGGTGTCCCATCCGGTGGTCGCCTGGATCCTGTTCGCGGCGGTGATGTGGGCCAGCCACTTCTCGCCGCTGTTCAACGTCGCCCTGGAGGACCCTTGGGTCCATCGACTCGAACACGCGCTGTTCCTCGGCGCGGCGCTGCTGTTCTGGTGGCCGGTCATCGGGCCCGACCCGTCGCCCTGGAAGCTTCGGCCACCGGCGTCCATCCTGTACGTCGGGCTCCAGATGCCGCAGAACACGTTCCTCGCCCTCGCGATCTACATGGCATCCGCGCCGCTCTACGCGCACTACGCGACCACGGTCAGAACCTGGGGCCCAACGGTGCTCGAGGATCAGCAGGCCGCCGGCGGGCTCATGTGGGTGGGCGGCGACATCATGTTCGTGACGATGCTGGTCGCGTTGACATGGGTCTGGATGCGGGCCGAGGAGCGGCGCAGCGTCGGCGAGGACCGGCGGCTCGAGGCCGAGCGGGCGGCCATCCGGGACCGAGAGGTGCGGCTCGCGGCGCGCCGGGCCGCCGACGGTACGGCAGCGGCCGCCGGTTCCAAGACGGGAACGCCGCCCGGCTGAGCCCGCGTCGGCCCACGGGATGCATCGGTGCTCAACACCAGCCAAATCGCTCCAAATGGCCGCACCAGGCGCCAGGCATCGGCCGCCGCCACGAAAGACGTGCGCATCAGTCACCGAACCGGAAGGAGGACGCGCTCGGGGCCGTTCGATCGAAGGATTTGGTCGATCTGAGGCACGAGTCGGCTCACGGCCCACGTAGTGATCGGCCCGCTACGCCTCCGGGGGGACCGGCGCCCCGAGGTACTCGAGGTAGCGGTCCGGATCGACGTTGCCGCCGGAGACGATGGCGACGACCGGGCCGTCGAGGCCGACCAGCCCGGCCTCAGCGGCGTGGAAACGCATCGCCGCGATCGCCAGCGCACCCGACGGCTCGACGACCAGGCGCGCGTCCTCCGCGGCGAGCCGGATGGCGGCCGCGATCTCGAGCTCGGTCACCGTCACGATCGCGTCGAGCTGGGCGCGCAGGTGGGCGAAGTTCAGGCGACCGATCGACTGGGTGCGGGTGCCGTCGGCGATCGTCCGGCTGGTCCGTTCGGCCGGCCAGGTCACGATTCGGCCCGCGGCCAGGGACTCCTTGGCGTCCGCGGCGAGCTCGGGCTCGACGCCGATGATCCGCGCATTGGGGGCCAGCGCCGAGATCGCCGCCGCGACGCCGCTCGCGAGACCTCCGCCGCCGACCGGCACCAGGACGGCGGCCACGTCGGGCATGTCGCCGGCGATCTCGAGGCCCACCGTTCCCTGGCCGGCGACGATCCGCGGGTCGTCGTAGGGCGGAATGATCGCCAGGCCACGCGAGCGCGCGATCTCCTCGGCGACGAGACGCCGTTCGTCGGACGACGTGCCGACAATGACGACCTGAGCGCCATCCGCCTCGACCCTCGCACGCTTGATCGCGGGCGAGTCGGAGGGCATCACGATCGCCGCGGCGACGCCCAGCAGGCGCGCGGCCCGGGCGACCCCCTGGGCGTGGTTGCCCGACGAGTACGTGATGAGGCCGCGCGCGCGTTCGGCGTCCGACAGCGACGCCGCAGCGTTGTAGGCACCGCGGATCTTGAAGGCGCCGATCGGCTGCAGCGATTCCGCCTTGAGCCATTGCCGGCGTGCCGGCGCGCCGAACGGGACCAGCGGCGTGTGCAGCGCGATCCCGGACAGCGTCGCGGCAGCGGCACGGATCGCGTCGAGGTCGACGAGGGCGGGCAGTGGCTCGGGTTCGCTGGGGTCGGCGCCCTCGGGCAGGTCGGATGCGCCGGCCGCGTCAATCGACGGGACCTCGTCGGGCTCGGTCATCGCCGGCGCGCGCTGCGCTGGCAGTCGATGCACAGCGCGGCCGACGGCAGCGCTTCCAGGCGCTCCGCGGCGATCGGGTTGCCGCACGACTCGCATCGGCCGTAGGAACCCGCGTGGAGGCGGGCGATCGCCGCATCGATCGCCGCGAGGTGCTGCTGGTCCCGGTCGCGCAGGGCGAGGTCGCGCTGCTGCTCGAACACGTGGGTCGCGGCGGCGGCCTGCGACCCGTAGGTCATCTGCCCGGGCCCTTCGACGACGATCCCGGCGAGCTCGCCGAGGACCTGCGCGCGCTCCGCCTGGAGCGCGGCCATGGCATCGAACGGCGCCTGCGGCTTGTCCACGATTCGATGCTACGCCCCTCGGCCCTCCGGATAAGTGGCGCGTAAGTGGCGCACGTCATAGTTGGCCTGCCGCTCGTGCGATCGGGCACTCCTCGGAGGGATCGTGGGTGGCTCGACACCCCGGTGCGCCCGGGCGGAGGACATCCATGGTTCCGCAGGTCCGTGCGGCCCTGAAAGGGCTCGCAAGCACGGTGGCGCTCGGTCTCGCGCTGCTGCTCTTCGATGGTGCCAAGCGATGGTGACCGCGGGCCGGGACGGCGCACACGACGATGATCGAGGCCGCTGCGGTCACGGCCGCCGCTGGTAGTCCACGTTCGATCGCTCAGTTGCGCGTGGCGCCCTCGCCATGCGTGATCCGCGTCGCGAGGTAGACCGGGATGATGGAGAGCGCGAGGACCATGACGGCCGCGACGTTGACCAGCGGGAGCTGGTTCGGCCGCTGGTAGTTGCTGAAGATCCACAGCGGCAGGGTCTGGGTCCCGACGCCGGCCGTGAAGTTGGTCACGATGATCTCGTCGAACGAGAGCGCGAAGGCGAGCAGCGCGCCCGCGACCAGCGAGGTTCGGAGCGCGGGCAGCGTGATGCGCCTGAACGTGCGGAAGGAATCGGCGCCCAGGTCGGCTGAGGCCTCCTCGAACGATCCGGCCGTTCGGCGCAGCCTGGCGATGGCGTTGTTGTAGATCGTGACGATGCAGAACGTCGCGTGGCCGATGATGATCGTGATCATGCCCAGCTCGATGCCGATCGTGCGGAACGCCGTGTTCAGCGCGATGCCCGTGACGATGCCCGGGAGGGCGATCGGCAGGATGACGATGAACGAGATCGTCTCGCGCCCGAAGAACCGGTAACGCTGGACGGCGAGCGCGATCAGCGTGCCGAGGACGAGCGAGACGATCGTCGCCCCGACGGCCGCGGTCAGGGATGCCGACAGCGAATTGCGGATGCCCGGGTCGTTCAGGGCCTTCTGGTACCACTCGAGCGTGAACCCGCTGATCGGCCACGTCGCGACCCGGCTCGTGTTGAACGAGAACAGGACGATGATCACGATCGGCACGTAGATGAACACGAGGATCGCGATCGTCGCGATCCGGAGCGCGATCCGCGTCGTGCGGGAGAGCCGCATCAGAGCGCGTCGAAGGCGCCGACGCGCCGGGCGATGAGCAGGTAGACGATCATGATCACGACCGGAACCATCGCGTACGCGGCGGCGAGCGGCTGGTTGCCGGCGACCCCCATCAGGTCGTAGATCACGTTGCCCATGAACCGCGTGTTCGAGACGAGGGTCGGCGTGATGTAGTCGCCCAGCGTCAGGCTGAACGTGAAGATCGAGCCCGCGATCACCGCCGGCAGCACGAGGGGAAACACGACCCGACGGAAGGTCGTGAAGCTCCGGGCGCCCAGGTCCGACGACGCCTCGAGCAGTGACCCCGGGACCCGCTCGAGGCCCGCATAGATCGGGATCACCATGTACGGCAGCCACAGGTAGGTAAAGACCAGCCAGACGGCGACGTCGCCGTATCCCGGTCCGTGCAGACCGAACGGTCCGAGCACCCCGTTGAGCACCCCGGACTCACCCAGGATGATCCGCCACGCGTAGACCTTGGTCAGGTAGCCGGACCACAGTGGCAGCAGGATCGAGACGACCAGCAGCCCACGGGTGCGCGTCGTGGCGATCTTGGCCATGTAGAACGCGATCGGGAACGCAAGCACGATCGTCGTCAGCGTCACGACCGCGGCCATCACGACCGTGCGGATGCCGATGGTGCGATAGATCGGCTGGGTGGCGATCTCGACGTAATTGTCGAGCGTGAGCTCGTGCGAGACGTTGCCGCTGAACGAGTCGACCGACCAGAACGAAGACACGAAGAACAGCGCGAGCGACCCGAGATAGGCGACAACCAGCCAGCCGATCGGCGCGGCCAAGAGGGCACCGAGTCGAACCCGCGGATGCCGGTGCAGCCCGCCCGCGAGCCGCCGGCTGATCGTCGGCGGCGGTGCGGGCAGGGTGTCGTCGGACGCAGTCATGGGCGATGGAAGCGAGTCCCGGCGCCGGACGGCAACCGGGACCCGCTATCCGGGGCGCCTAGGTGTTCCTAGCCGCCCGTGATCTCGGTCCAGGCCTTGGTCCAGGCGTCGAAGTCCGTGCACTTGACGTCCGTGCGGCCATCGAGGCAGGTCGTCGTCGGCGTGTTCCAGTACCAGACGTCCTTGAAGTACGCCTCGTCGTTCGCGTGGAACTGCTCGCAGTGGCCCGGGCTTTGCTTCTCGGCCTCGGCGCATGCCTTCTCGCTCACCGGAGCCTCTCCGAAGTACACGGTCACGTCGGCGTTGGCCTTGGGCGAGATGATGTAGTCCATCCACTTGTACATGCAGTTCGGGTGCTTGGCCTTGCTCGACACCATCCAGGTGTCGGACCAGCCAGTGGCGCCCTCCTTGGGCTTGGTGGTCTCGACCTTGATCTTGCCGTCGGCGTTGATCACGTTCGCCTGGTACTGCCAGGCGGTGCCGATGTTCATGTCGCCGCCCTCGAAGCCCTGGATCTCGTCGGTCGAGGTGACCCAGTACTTGCTGATCAGGTCCTTCTGCTGCTTGAGCAGGTCGACCGCGGCGGCCAGCTGCTTGTCGTCGAGCGCGTACGGGTTCTTGATCCCCAGCTCGGGCTTGGTGGCCATCAGGTACAGCGCCGCGTCCGCGATGTAGATCGCGTAGTTATAGGCGGTGACCTTGCCCTTGTACGGCGAGTCCGCGGCGAACACCGAGCTCCAGCTGTCGGGCGGGGTCGTGACGACGTCGGGGTTGTACATCAGGACGTTGGCGCCTCGGCCGTGCGGCACGCCGTAGCCGACGCCGTCCACCGTGTTGTAGGACTGGTTCTTGAGGCCGGCGAAGACGTCCTTGTAGTTGGGGATCAGGTCGAAGTTCACCGGCGAAACGTCGCCGCCGGCGATCAGCCGCAGCGTCGCATCACCTGATGCCGAGACGCCGTCGTACTCGCCCGTCTTCATCAGCTGGACCATGTTGGCCGAGTCGACGCCCACCTTGACGTTGACCTTGCACCCGGTGGCCTGCTCGAACGGGGTGACCCAGTCGTAGCCCTCGACCTGTTCGCCTCCGGTGCCGCCGACGACGTACCCCGACCAGGCGACCAGGTTGAGCGCTCCCTCACCGTCACCGAGCGACGTCGGCACCGACGGCTTGGGCGTGCCCGAGGCACCGCCCGAACACGCTCCGGCCGCGATGGCGGCGATTGCCGCCAACGCGAGAATCCCTCTCCGCATCCTGTCTCCTCCTCCTGGCCGATCGCCGGGGCCTAGCCCGCCTCGGCGACCTCCCGATTGTGCTGCCGCTTCCAGATCAGGCGGACAGCGCGCCCTTGCTGCTCGAGCGCCTCGGTCGAGGTCGTCGCGAGGTTCTGCTGGGTGACCACGAGCTCGCCCCCGGCGTCGAGCTCCACGTGATAGCGGGTGTCGGATCCGAGGTAGACGACGCTCCTGATCCGCCCGTCGGCCGCGTACTCGTCGTCGCCCACGGGCGCATCGGCGTCGCCGAGCCGGATCTTCTCCGGGCGCACCGTGAACAGGTGGCGGCGACCGGTGATGGTCTCGGCCGTGGCGCCTCCGATGAGGTTCGACGTGCCGACGAACCCGGCGACAAAGCGCGTCGCTGGTCGTTCGTACACCTCGGCCGGCGCACCGATCTGCTCGATCTGGCCCTGGTTGAACACGGCGATCCGGTCGCTCATCGTGAGCGCCTCTTCCTGGTCGTGGGTCACGTAGATGAACGTGATCCCGACCTCGTGCTGGATCTGGTTGAGCTCGATCTGCATCTCCTCGCGCAGCTTGAGGTCGAGGGCGCCCAGTGGTTCGTCCAGGAGCAGCACGCGCGGCCGGTTGACGAGCGCGCGCGCGAGCGCGACTCGCTGGCGCTGGCCGCCCGAGAGCTGGCCGGGCTTGCGTCGCTGGTAGCCCTCGAGGCGGACCATCTGGAGCGCCTCGCCGACCCGCCGCTCGCGGTCGCCCTTGGGCACCCTTCGGACCTCGAGCCCGTAGGCGACGTTCTCGCCGACGGTCATGTGCGGGAACAGGGCGTAGTCCTGGAACACCGTGTTGACGTCGCGTTCGAATGGCGCGAGCTGGGTGACGTCGCGGCCGTGGAGCAGGACGCGTCCCGCGGTCGGCAGCTCGAAGCCCGCGATCATCCGGAGCGTCGTCGTCTTGCCCGACCCGGATGGCCCGAGCATCGAGAAGAACTCGCCGTCGCGGATGTCGAGGTCGATCCCGGCGACGGCGACGACATCGCCGTACCGCTTCTCGACGTGTTCAAGCCGGACCGCCGACTCGGCGCCGGACGCGGCGATTGTCTCGAGCGCCGGGATGGTCGTCACGCGGGGTCGCACATCTCCATGTCGCCTCTGACGCGGCGGGATCGGGGCGCCGGCGCCTTCCCCATGCCCCCATGCGCAGGCCGCCCGAAGTGGCGCGCACGCTAGTGGTCGGCGCGCCGCGATGTCAAGCGCTTTCCGCCCTGCGGTGTCGAGCGGGCGAGTCGATGTCCAGCGCGCCAACGTCCCGCATCATGGCGCGATGCACCGCTCGAGGCCTCGGATGTCGGCAACGCTGCCCCTTGCCCTCGCCTTGCTCGTCGGTGCCTGCGGCGCGGGTACCCCGGCCGGGACGCCGGCGATCACGCCCGGCACGGGCTCGAGCCCGCGCGAGGTCAACGTGGTGACCCGCGATTACGCGTACGTGCCGCCGGTGGTCGACCTTGCGCCCGGCGAGACGGTGCTCCTGCACGTGGTCAACTCCGGGCTCGAGGAGCACGAGGCGGTGTTCGGGACGCTGGCCGACCAGCTGGCCTGGGAGGCCGGCGAGGAGGCGACCGTCGGCCATCCGCCGGGCCCGACGCCATACGTGGCCGCGCCGCCGGGTTTCGAGGGCGTCCGGGTCGTGGTGGGCTCGGGCCAGCGTGTCGACGTCACGTGGACGGTCCCGGCCGATGCCGGCGACGCGGCGGGCGGCTGGTTCGTCGGCTGCCACATCCCGGGCCACTGGCAGAAGGGGATGGTCGCGCCCGTCCGCCTGGTCGGGCCGGATGGGCAGCCGCTCGGGACGCCGCCGGCCCTGCCCTCGATCGGGTTGCCGTCCGGCTGAACGCGCTCGCCGGGCGCGCCGTGCGCCGCACGCTCGGTGTACGCTCTTCCGACGCGCGAGCCTGTCCGCGCGGGGCCGCTGCCACGCACAGTTTTCGGGAGAGCCTGCGGATCATGGCCTATGTGATTGCCGAGCCCTGCATCGACGTCCTCGACGAGTCGTGCGTGTCCGTCTGTCCGGTCGACTGCATTCACTTCGACGCCGGCACCGATCGCATGCTGTCCATCGATCCCAACGAGTGCATCGACTGCGGTGCCTGCGAGCCCGAGTGCCCGGTGAACGCCATCTTCCCGGAGGAGAGCCTCCCCCGGAATGGGCGCAGTACACCCAGATCAACGCCGTCTGGTTCACGGACAAGGCGGCAGCCCGCGCCGCGGTCGACGGGATCAAGCCCGCCTGACCGACGCTCCGGGCGCGACAGGGAGCGCCCGTACACTGGCTCGGTGCGCATCGTCTCCCTGATCCCGTCCGCGACCGAGATCGTGTTCGCCCTGGGGCTGGGCGACGAGCTGGTCGGCGTCAGCGAGGACTGCGACTACCCGCCCGACGTCCGTCACGTCCCCATCGTCAGCCGGCGGGCGATCGACCTCTCGGGTGCGTCCTCGGGCGAGATCCACGCCGCGGTCGAGGCATCGATGCACGACCATTCGCCGCTGTACGCGCTCGACGATGCGGCCCTGGCGGCGGCCGAGCCCGACCTGATCATCACCCAGGAGCTGTGCCGCGTCTGCGCGGTCGGCTACCGCGAGGTCAACGAGGTCGCCCGGCGGCTCGACGGCGACGTGACGGTGATCAGCCTCGAGCCGACGTCGGTCGAGGGGATCCTCAACTCGATCCAGACCGTGGGCGCCATGACCGAGGCCGAGGACGCAGCCGTCGACGTGGTCGAGGGCCTGCGGGAACGGCTCCAGGCGCTCGAGGAGATCGTCGTCGGCCGGCGCGACCACGGATTCGCGCCGCCGCGGGTCGCCGCCATCGAGTGGCTGGACCCGCCGTTCGCCGTCGGCCACTGGGTGCCCGAGCAGGTGCGCCTGGCCGGCGGCTGGGAGCTGCTCGGCGTCGAGGGCGGACGGTCGGTCGAGACCACCTGGGATGCGCTGCGGGATGTCGACCCCGAGATCATCGTGCTGATGCCGTGTGGTTTCGGCCTCGCGGACACGATCGCGGAGTGGCGGCGAACGCCGACGCCGGCGGCGTGGGCGAGCCTGCGGGCCGTCGAGAGCGGACGAGTGTTCGCGGTCGACGGATCGGGCCTGTTCTCGCGCCCGGGGCCGAGGGTGATCGACGGGATCGAGGTGCTCGCCGAGCTCATCGACCCGGCCGCCTTCGACGGCATGTCGCCGCCCGATACGTGGGCGCGCGTCGACTGACATCGCCCATGACCTCGTCATCGTCGTTCCGCGCCACCTTCGACTGCCTGTGGTGCGGCGCCGCGTGGGCGACCCGCGGACCCGACGACCTCGAGGGCTGGGCGCAGCTGTGCCCGACCTGCCTCGGCAAGGCGGGTTCGAATGCCTTCCTGCGCGCGCGCCTGCGCTCTGCGCTCGCGGCGCGCGGTGCGCGTTCGCGCCCGACCAGCGCACCGGCAACCGCGGCGCCGGCCGTGGCCGAGCCGCCGCCACCCCGCGTGAGCCCGGTGCCGGCGCCCGCCACGGCCACGTTCCCGGACGACTGGTTCCTGCGCCGCGGACCCCACGCGAAGGGCGCGCTCCACGACACCGCCTGGGAGGCGGAGCTCGACGTCGTCACCCGCTGGCTCGATGCCCAGCCGCTCGCCGGACGGATCGAGGAACCCGCCGCGGGCGTCGGGTTCTTCACCCCGTTGATCGCGGACAAGGGCGAGGTGTTTGCATCGGACGCCGACGGCGCTGCGCTCGACCGTGCACGCGAGCGCCTCGTCGCGCACCGCCTGCGGGCCCACCTGCACGTCGCCGACCCGTGGGTCGTCCCGCCCCGGCCCGGAGAGCCCGGGGCCGACGCCGTGGTGGCGGCGTTCATGCTCGGGCGGGTCCGGGGAGCGGGCCTCGACACCGCCGCAGCCTCGCTCCTCGCGCGACTCAGGCCCGGCGGTCGGCTGGCGTCGATCGAGCTGCTGCCCGACGCCGCCGGTGGCCCGCCGGAGGACGTCGCGTGGACGTGGCACGACCCGGAGATCGTCGCGGCCGCGCTCCGGCGCGCGGGGTTCCGCGGCATCGACCGCACGACGACCGGGCGCTTCTTCGTGCTCGTGGCCGCCGAGGCGGGCTGACCGCCGCCGTTCCGGAGCCTCGGAACGAGCACGGCCCGGTGCTATCCTCCGGCGCGATGTCCACCCTCGTGAACCGCACGATCGCGACCGTCGGCTCCGGCGTCATGGCCGAGGCGATGATCGCCGGGCTGCTCCGCGGCAACCTCGTGACCCCCTCGCAGGTGATCGCCAGCCACCCGCGCGCCGAGCGCCGCGAGGCGCTCGCGGCGGCCCACGGGATCGGCACGGTGGCGTCCAACACCGAGGCCATCGCCGGCGCCGACGTCATCATCCTCGCGGTCAAGCCGCAGATGCTCGCCCGGGTAGGGCGCGAGATCGGCCCCCAGCTCCGCGAGGGGCAGCTCGTGCTCTCGGTCCTCGCCGGGCCGACGACCAACGCCCTCGTCGCGACCCTCGGCCACGACCAGGTCGTGCGGGCCATGCCCAACACGCCGGCCCGCATCGGCAACGGCATGACCGTCTGGTACGCGACGCCCGCCACCACCGCGGACCAGCGCGACCAGGCCCGAACCCTGCTGGGCGCCCTCGGCGCCGAGCTGGAGGTCGAGGACGAGAAGTGGGTCGCGATGGCGACCGCCGTCTCCGGGACCGGGCCCGCCTACGTGTTCCTGGTCATGGAGGCGCTGATCGACGCGGCGGTCCACCTGGGCTTCCCGCGCCACGTCGCCCACGACCTCGTCATCGAGACGCTCGAGGGCAGCACGCGGTTCGCGAAGCAGTCGGGCGACCACCCCGCCGTGCTGCGCAACATGGTCACCTCGCCCGCCGGGACGAGCGCGGCCGCGCTGCACGAGCTCGAGTCCGGGCGACTCCGCACGGTGCTCTCGGAGGCCGTGTTCGCGGCCTACCACCGCACGGTCGAGCTGGGCGAACAGATGGAGGCCCAGGTGGCGGCCCGCGATGGCGATGCCGGGAGCGGGCAGGGCCGCTGACCCCCGCGCCTGCGGTCTAGGCGCCGGTGGCCTTGGGCCCGTCCGACGCCGCGGCGGGCATCGGGATCACGCTGATCGAGCCGTTGGTCTCGAGCACCGCCATGCTCACGCCTTCGACGTCGGCGACACCGTGCTGGCGGATCGCGCTCATCAGGTCACCGGTCGCGATGCCTTCCTGCTGGACCGCCCTGGTGAGGACGACGCCGTCGCGGATGAGGATCCTGGGTTCGCCCTCGAGCACGGACCGGACCCGCTCCGACCGTTGCTGTGCCTTGTCGACGGCGAGGTCGATGAGGATCAGCGTCCCGGCCGCGACGAGCCCGCCGATGAGCGTCGTGTTCTCGCCGACCATGGCGTTCTGGACGCCGTTCGCGATCAGCAGGATCAGGACCAGGTCCGCGATCGACAGCTGACCGACCTGGCGCTTGCCGCCCAACCGGAGCAGGCCCAGGAGGACGAGGTAGACGATCGCGCTCCGCGCGACGACGTCGAGCAGGCCGGATCCGAAGTCGGGGACAACCATGCTGGGCCTCTACTGCGGCGCGAGGGCCCGAATCTAGACCCCTCCGGGCCGGCGATGTGCGGCGAGGCCCCAAGGAATCCGAAAGCCGCCGGGTTGGGCTCCCGGCGGCTCGGTTGTGGTGGCTCGGGTGTGACGGTTACCAGCGCTTGGCGCCGTCGACCACGAACGCGAATGCGGCGAACGTGCCCAGCAGCATGGTGGCGCGGTACCCGAACCGCTTCAGCGTCGACTTCATCGGGGGTCCTCGGTGGTCCGGCGAGATTGGGCACCTCGCTGGCGGATCTGGAACGTACGCCGACGCGTCGGCGGAAGGTATGGCCCATAGGTACCGGTACCCCACCGCCTTAAGGTGGAGTTGCCGGGACGCACCCGCCCCCCGAACGGGCACCTGCGGCCCCCGATCGCTGCGTATCCTGACGTCCGTGGCCGAGACGCCGATCCCGCTCCCATCCCTCCCGCCGGGCCTCGATACGCCGGGGCTGGTCGTGTTCATGGATCGCGTTCGGGCGAACATCGAGGGCCTGCAGCGGGACCTCGACGCCCGCGGGATCGCGCTCCGTCCGCATACCAAGACCCACAAGAGCGTCCGTCTCGCCCGCATGCAGGTCGAGGCCGGGGCGGCAGGGCTGACGGTGGGCACCCTTGGCGAGGCCGAGGTGTTCGCGGCGGCCGGGCTGCGCGACCTGTTCCTGGCCTACCCGCTGTGGGCCGATGGCCCGAAGGCGGCTCGCCTGCGGGCGCTGCGCGAGACGGCGGACGTCTCGGTCGGGGTTGACTCGATCGGCGGCGCCGAGCGATTGGGGGCGGCGGTCGCCGGCGGGCGGCAGCCGTTGCGGGTGCTGGTCGAGGTGGACTCGGGCGGCCATCGGACGGGGGCGGCATCGCCGGGCGAGGCCGTCCAGGTCGCGATCGCCGCGACCCACGCCGGCCTGCGGGTGGACGGGGTGTTCACCCACGGCGGTCACGGCTATCGGCCCGCCGGGGCCGGGGCGGCGGCGCTCGACGAGGTCGCGTCGCTCGAGGCGGCGGCGGCGGCGCTCGAGGCCGCGGGCTTCGAGGTCCGCACGGTCAGCGCCGGCTCGACGCCCACTCGGATGCTCGCGGCTGAGGGCCGGGTCACGGAGATCCGCGCCGGGACCTACATCCTTGGCGACCGCCAGCAGGTGGAGCTCGGCGCGATCGACGGCGAGGGCGTTGCCGCGGTCGTCGCCGCGACGGTCGTGTCGGCATCGTCGGGGCGCGCGGTGCTGGACGCCGGCGCCAAGGCGCTCACGAAGGACCTGCCGGCGTTCGTCGAGGGCTACGGGGCGATCCCGGCCTGGCCCGGCGCGATCATCGAGCGCGTGTACGACTATCACGGGGTGGTGTCCGTTCCCGGTCCGGGACCGGCCCCGGCGCTGGGATCCGTCGTCGCGATCGTCCCGAACCACATCTGCCCGGTGGTCGACCTCGTGTCCTCGTTCGCCGCCGTCCAGGCGGACGGCCGGGTGGAGCACTGGGCCGTCGACGCGCGAGGCCGCAGCGGCTGACCGCGATCCGGCATCATCGACGCCGTGTCCGACGATCGCCCGCTCGCCACGCCGAACCAGCCGCCGCCGCGGGGTGAGCTACGGCGCCGCGTCCTCGCGGGCCAGGCGACGATCGGGGCGTTCGTCAACCTCGGATCCGCCGTCGCAGCCGAGCTGATCGGCCGGTCCGGGTTCGACTGGGCCCTGCTCGACCTCGAGCACGGCATGGGCTCCGAGGCCGAGCTGCACGCCCAGCTGCTCGCGATCCAGGCCACGCCGACCGCCGCGCTGGTTCGAGTCCCGTCCGCCGAGCGGCTGCGGGTCGGTCGCGCGCTCGACCTGGGCGCCGACGGGCTGATGATCCCGCGCCTCGAGACGGCGGACGAGATCGCCGAGACCCTGACCTGGATGCGGTACCCGCCGGCCGGGATCCGGGGCGTGGCCCTCGGGACGCGCGGCGGTGGCTACGGCGCGATCCCGCACGGCGATCTCGCGGCGACCGTCAACGAGCGCATCGTGGGCGTGTTCCAGGTCGAGTCGGGTGCCGCCGTCGACGCCGCCGACGCGACCGCGGCCATCGACGGCGTGGACGTGCTGTTCGTGGGACCGGCGGACCTGTCGCATTCCATGGGGATGCCGGGACGGTTCGACGAGCCGGCGTTCGTGACCGCGCTCGATCGCGTGGTGGCGGCCGCTCGCGCGCACGGCAAGTCGGCGGGGATCCTGCTGCGCGACGCCTCGGGCGTCGCCGCCGCGCACGCGCAGGGATTCACGTTCATCGGGATCGGCTCCGACTCGTCGTTCCTGGCGGCGTCCGCGCGCGCCGGCCTCGCCCAGGCCCGCTCGGCCACCTCGCCGCCGGCCCGTTAGTCCTCCGCCAGGCGGACGACCGGCTGGGGCAGGATCGGCCCGTCGGCGTCGTCGGTGGCCGCGCCTCGCGGCCGGCCGGTCTGGGACAGCAGCACCCCGGCCAGGATCAGCGCCCCGCCGACCCACTGGATCGGCTCGAGATGCTCGTTGTAGATGATCCCCGCGGCGACGATCGTCCACAGCGGCTCGATGGTCGACACCAGCGACGCCTGGGCCGCGCCGATCCGCTGGGCGCCCGCGTAGAACGCCTGGACCGGGATGAACCCGGCCACGATCGCGACGGCGACGATGTACGGCCAGGTGTCGGACGGGATCGTCGCCGGCAGGACCGGGTGCCCGATGCCCAGCGCGACGATCCAGTAGACCGCGGCCGTCGACGTCAGCATCACCGCGCCGATCGCGGATGCGTTGGCGCCGTCGTCGGCGTCGCTGCCGACCCGGTCGCTGCGCTCGCCCGACAGGCGCGCGGCCAGGATGATCCAGACCGCGTAGATGATCGGCGCCGCCAGGATCAGCAGGATGCCCTGCACCGGCGGCGCCGCGTCGGGGTCGATGCCGCCCACCGCGAGGATCACCCCGAACACCGCGATGCCCAGCGCGGACCATGCGCGGCGGCCCTCGAGCGGGCGTCCCAGCCGCAGGGCGAGCACCGCCACGATCGGCGGGTAGAGGTACACGATCAGCGCGGACAGGCCGAGCGGCATCGTCTCGAGGCCCGCGTAGTAGGTCGCCGTGTTGCCGACGTACAGCACGCCCAGACCGATGGCGCCCAGCAGGGTTCGGCGGGGGAGCGCCCGGAGCGCCCGCCGGGGCCCGGGCCGGAAGGCGAGCACGACCCACGCGAGCGCGCCGCTGATGGCGAACCGCCAGGCCATGAGCGTCAGCCAGTCGACGCCCGCGGCGTAGACAGGCTTGGCGAACAGGCCGCCCGAACCGAACGCGATCGCGCTGATGACGATGAGCGCGATGCCGGTCGCGCGGGTTCGATCCACGGTCGCGAGGGTATCGGAGGTCCCGGGCCGGGGGCGATCCCCCGACCGCCGATTCGAGCGTGGGCGCGTACACTGGCCCGGTGACTGAACTCACCGAGCGCGCCGTCGCCGCGCGTGTCCCAAGCCTCGTCGCGGAGCCCCTGTCGGTGGTCGGCCGGCGGCAGCCGGTGACCGTCGAGCGCGGCTCGTCGATCGGCGATTGCCTGCTGGCCATCCAGCGCACCGGGACCGGCGATTCCGTGTTCGTGACCGACGCGCAGGGCCGTCTTGCCGGCGTCCTGACCGAGCGCGACGTGTTCGCGAGGCTCGTCGGCGACGACGTCGCCGCGGGCGTGGATCTGGCCGCGCCGGTCGAGACGTACATGACCACGAGCCCGCGGACGCTGCGGCTGGACCAGTCGGTCCGGGACGCCCTGGAGCTGATGCAGTCGGGCCGCTACCGCAACGTCCCCGTCGTCGACGAGGACCGCCGGCTGGTCGGCGTCGTGCGCCAGGTGGACCTCCTCAAGTACCTCGCGGAGTCGTTCCCCGAGGAGCTGCTCAACCTCCCACCCCGACCCCACCAGCGCATGGAGCAGGCCGAAGGCGGATGACGACCACCACCGAACGCGTCGAGCACGACGTCCAGGAGCTCGATCGCGTCACCATCCGGTTCGCCGGCGACTCCGGCGACGGCATGCAGCTCACGGGGACCCAGTTCACCCGCACCGCGGCCGTGTTCGGCAACGACATCAGCACGTTCCCCGACTATCCGGCGGAGATCCGCGCGCCGGCCGGCTCGCTGCCGGGCGTCTCGGGCTTCCAGATCAGCTTCAGCGCCAGCGACATCCACACCCCCGGCGACGCGCCCGACGTGCTGGTCGCGATGAACCCGGCCGCGCTCAAGACCAACGTCGGCGAGCTCCCGGCCGGCGGCGCCCTGATCGTCAACAGCGACGCGTTCACCGTCGAGCAACCTCAACAAGGCGGCCTACGCGTCAAATCCCGCTCACGGACGGCTCGCTCAAGCAGTTCACCGTGTTCGAGATCCCGATCTCGACGCTCAACGAGCGCTCCCTCGAGGGGCTCGAGATGACGTCGAAGCAGAAGGACCTGACCAAGAACTTCTTCGCGCTCGGCCTGATGTTCTGGCTGTACGAGCGCTCGATGGACCCGACGCTCGAGTGGATCGGGCAGAAGTTCGGCGCCCGCCCGGTCGTCGCGGAGGCGAACACCCGTGCCCTCAAGGCCGGCTACGCCTACGGCGAGACGACCGAGATGTTCCACACGACCTATCGCGTGCCGCGGGCCCGTCTCGCGCCCGGCCTGTACCGGAACATCACGGGCAACGAGGCGACCGGCCTCGGCTTCCTGACCGCGTCCAAGCTCGCCAAGCGGAGCCTGTTCTACGGCTCCTACCCGATCACCCCGGCGTCGGACATCCTGCACCAGCTGTCGGGCTACAAGCACTTCGGGGTCAAGACCTTCCAGGCCGAGGACGAGATCGCCGCGATCGGCGCCGCGATCGGCGCCTCGTACGGCGGGGCGCTGGCGCTGACGGGCACCTCCGGCCCGGGCGTCACCCTCAAGTCCGAGGCCATGGGCCTCGCCGTGATGACCGAGCTGCCGCTGGTCGTGATCGACGTCCAGCGCGCCGGGCCGTCGACCGGCATGCCCACCAAGGTCGAGCAGTCCGACCTGCTCCAGGTGCTGTTCGGACGCAACGGCGAGTCGCCCATCCCCGTCGTCGCGCCCTCGACCCCGGGAGAGTGCTTCACGCTCGCGATCGAGGCCTCGCGCATCGCGCTCAAGTACATGACCCCGGTCGTGTACCTGTCCGACGCGTTCGTCGCCAACGGCGCGGAGCCGTGGCAGGTCCCGTCGCTCGAGGATCTGCCCGACATCTCGGTCCACAACGCGGTCAAGGGCGACGGCCCGTTCCTGCCCTACGCCCGCGACCCGGAGACGCTCGCCCGCCCGTGGGCCGTGCCGGGCACCGTCGGCCTCGAGCACCGGATCGGCGGCCTGGAGAAGGCCGATGGGCTGGGCAACGTCAGCTACGACCCCGAGAACCACCATCGAATGACGCTCCTGCGCGCCCAGAAGGTGGCCGGGATCGCGCGCGACATCCCGCCGCTCGAGACGTTCGGCGTGGACCGCGGCGACCTCCTCATCGTCGGCTGGGGCTCGACCTACGGCGCCATCCGGAGCGCCGTCGAGCGGCTGCTCGCCCAGGGCCAGTCCGTCGCCCACGCCCAGCTGCGGTACCTGAACCCGTTCCCGGCCAACACGGGCGAAGTGCTGTCGCGCTATCGCACCGTGCTGATCCCCGAGATCAACCTCGGCCAGCTCGCGATGCTCCTGCGGGCGACCTATCTCATCGACGCCATCAGCTACAACCGCGTTCGCGGCAAGCCGTTCCGGATCCAGGAGCTGATCGACGAAGCCGAACGGATCCTGGGGCATTGAGGCCGAACCGATGACCGAACAGCTCTCGCCCGTGGAGCCCATCGCGCTCACCCGCAAGGACTTCGTGTCCGACCAGGAGGTGCGCTGGTGCCCGGGCTGCGGGGACTACTCGATCCTCGCCCAGACCCAGAAGGTGATGCCGGACTTCGGCGTGCCGCGCGAGAACATCGTGTTCATCTCCGGCATCGGCTGCTCGGGCCGCCTGCCGTACTACATGAACACCTACGGCTTCCACACCATCCACGGCCGGGCGCCCACGCTCGCGACGGGCCTCAAGGCCGCCCGCCCCGACCTCATGGTGTGGGTGATCACGGGCGACGGCGACGCGCTGTCGATCGGGGGCAACCACCTGCTGCACTCGATGCGCCGCAACGTCGACCTCACGATGATCATGTTCAACAACCGGATCTACGGGCTGACCAAGGGCCAGACGTCACCGACATCGGAGTTCGGCAAGCGGACCAAGTCGACGCCGATGGGCTCGATCGACCGGCCGATGATGCCGCTCACGGTCGCGCTGGCCGCCGAGGCCACGTTCGTCGCCCGCGCGGTCGACACCCACACCGAGCACCTCCAGCACACGCTCGAGGCAGCCGGCCGCCACCGCGGCGCCTCGTTCGTGGAGGTCCTCCAGAACTGCAACATCTTCAACGACGGCGCGTGGCGCGACTTCACCGAGCGTGACGTCCGCGACGACCGGATGCTCGTGCTCGAGCATGGGAAGCCGATGATCTTCGGCAAGGAGCGGGACAAGGGCATCCGCCTCAACGGCCTGCACCCGGAGGTCGTCACCATCGGGCAGGACGGCGTCACGGAGGCCGACCTGCTGGTCCACGACGCCCACGCCGACGACCCGTACCTCGCGCTGATCCTGTCGCGCCTGTTCTGGCCCGAGTTCCCGGTCCCGGTCGGCGTCCTGCGCGACGTCAGCCAGCCGACGCACTCGGACCTCATGGAGGGTCAGATCCAGCAGGCGATCGAGAAGTCGGGCGAGGGCGACATCGCCAAGGCGCTGCTGGCCGGCGAGACCTGGGTCGTCGAGTAGCCGAGGGGTCGCCGATGCTCTGCCCCGTCTGCCGCCACGACAACTTCGAGGGCGAGGACACCTGCACCAACTGTGGCGCCGATCTCTCGGCCGCGGACGTCCCGCAGCCGGCGATCGAGTTCCGCGACACCATCCTGGGCAGCCACCTCGACGCCCTGGGGGTCGGCGAGCCGAGCATCGTCGAGCCCGGCATTCCGGTCGGCGACGCGCTCCGCCTGATGCACGACGCCGGCACGGACTGCCTGCTCGTGTGCGAGCGGGACCGCCTGGTGGGGATCTTCACCGACCGTGACGCCGTGGTGAAGGTGGCCGGCAAGGGCGTCGCCGCGGCCGAGGTGCGCGACTTCATGACCCCGGACCCCGTGGTCCTGCGCCCGGACGACCGACTGGCCGTCGCCATCCACAAGATGGCCGTGGGCGGGTTCCGGCACGTCCCGGTGGTCGACGCGGCCGGGCGCCCCACGGCGGTGGTCTCCGCGGCCGACGTCTTCCGGCACATCGTCGCCGCGCTCGGGTGACCGACACGCGGGACCTCCGGCGGCCGCGGATCGCGGTCGTGGCCGATGACCTGATGTGGGCGACCCGGCTCATCGACGGGGTCCGCCGCGCGGGTGGCGAGCCCGTCGCGATCCGTTCGAGGTCGGCCCTCGAGGCGGCCATCCCGACCGTCTCGGCCGCGGTCGTGGACCTGACCGCGCGCGCCTACGCCGGCATCGAGGCGGTCGGGCTCGCCGCCGCCGCCGGCCTGGCGGTGATCGCGGTCGGACAGCACGACGATGCGCAGATGCGGCGAGCCGCCACGGCTGCGGGCGCGACGCGCGTGTATGCCTACCGCGCCCTGTTCGAGCACGGCGATCGCGTCCTCGCAGGGTGGATCGAATCGATCGGGTCGGCCGGCGTCGCATGACGACCGTGATCCCCGCCGCGCGGTACGCGGACCGGCTGGCGGCCGCTCAGCGGGCGGCCGCGGCCGCCGGCCTCGATGCGCTGCTCATCGGCGTGGGCGCCGAGCTGCGGTACCTGTCGGGGTACCACGCCCTGCCGCTGGAGCGGCTGACGATGCTCGTCGTGCCTGCCGTGGATGGCTCGCCCTTCACCCTCATCGCGCCCAGGCTCGAGGCGACGCCGGCCCGCGGCTGCCCGGCGGCGGCCTCCGGGGCCGTGACCGTCGCGACCTGGGAGGAGATCGAGGATCCGATGCTGCTGGTCGCGGCGACCCTCGAGGCGGCGCTGTCGCGACCGGCGGCCGGGGTCCACGCCGTGGCCGTCTCCGACGGCCTGCGGGCGGCGTTCGTCCTCGGCCTCCAGCGCGTCCTCCCGGAAGCGCGCTTCTCGCTCGCATCGGCCGTGCTCCGGGACCTCCGGATGCGCAAGGACGACGACGAGGTCGCGCTGCTTCGGACCGCCGCTCACGCCGCCGACCGGGTGATCGCCGCGATCGCGGCGGGGCGCCTCGTGGGCCGGACCGAGGCCGACGTGGCGCACGAGGTCCGCGACCGGCTCATCGCGGAGGGCCACGAGCACGCCGAGTTCTCGATCGTCGCCTCCGGGCCCAACAGCGCCTCGCCCCACCACGAGCCGGGCGAGCGGGTCATCGTGGCCGGCGAGCCGATCGTGATCGACATCGGCGGCACGGTCGGGGGCTACGGGAGCGACATCACGCGCACCATCTGGGTGACCGGTGGCGACCCGTCGCTCGGACCGGACGAGACCTTCCGCGGCCTGTACGACGTCCTGCAGGACGGCCAGGAGGAGGCGACTGCGGCGGTCCGCCCGGGCGTGCCATGCGAGCGGATCGACGCCGTGGCCCGCGGGATCATCGACGCGGCCGGCTACGGACCCAACTTCCTCCATCGCACGGGCCACGGGATCGGGCTCGAGGCCCACGAGGATCCGTACCTCGTGGCCGGCAACGGCGAGCCCCTGGCCGAGGGCGTGGCGTTCAGCGTCGAACCCGGCATCTACCTCGAAGGGCGGTACGGGGCGAGGATCGAGGACATCGTCGTGTGCGGCGCGTCGGGGCCGCTCGTCCTCAACGAGGCGCCCCGGGACCTGCTGGTCGTCCCGGGCTGACCGAAGGCCGGACGGTCGGCGGCGAGCGGGGGTATCATCCGCCGATCGGTTGGCCCTTCGACCGAGCCGAGAGCCCACGATGACAAACCTTCACGCGCGAGCCACGGGCCCGCGTTGCTCCCGCCCATGAGCCGGCGCGGCCGGCACGGTCACCACGCGCACTCGCACGCGTCCGGGCGGCCGATTCATCACGCAGCGCCCGCGCCCGAGCGCCCGGCAGCGCCCGCCGACGGCGGCGTCGCCAAGCATCCCGAGCCCGGCGTCGCGGCTGCGATCTCAGCCCCGTCCGTGGCTGCCCCGGTCGCGCCTCCCGTCGCACCGGTCGCACCGGCCCACGAGGTCGTCGAGGGCGAGCGCGCCAACACCCAGGCGACCGCCGCGGCCGCGGTTCCCGGTCCCGTTGCGGGCCCACGCTCGGACCACGCGGCTCACCCGGAGCACGTGGCGCCGGTCGCTGCCCCGGCCGCGGTGATCGCGGCGGACGCCCGGCCGGTGATGGACGGCGACTCGCCCTACCGCACCACCTGCACCTCGGCGCAGCTCCGCCGGTTCATCAAGAGCCGCCCCTGGGTCCCGCTCCACGAGCTGCGCCGTCGCTTCGGGATCTCGGGCGATGACGACGACGTGTCGCCGATCCGCGTCGGTGACCAGCGGTTGTTCATCGGGTTGCCGCCCGCCGAGGCGCGCCTGGTCGGCGAGCTGCTGAGCGGCGGCGACGTGGGCTACGAGCTGTCGCTCGATCCGACGGCCCCGATCGTCGTCGGCGTCTATCCGATGCGGCCCGTTCCGAGGGGCTGAGGCCCAGGTTCGCTCGCACGCGGTACCCGAGCCCGGTCCCAGCGGGCCACCCGGTGCGTCCGCGCACCGGTGTGTCGGCTCCCCGACCTTGACACTGCCTCCGCGCAATGACACTTTGCCCTCAATCGACGGCAGGGTGGTACCTTCGTACCAATACCCGACAGGTCGTCTAGAGGGAAACAGGGCGCCCCGCGGTCCCGAATCAGCAGAGCGGGCTTCCGGGGGGCATGGAGGTCACGGTGGTCGGTTCTCATCTTCGGCGCGCGGGTTCCGTCGCGGTCGCCGCGTCCGTCCTCGCGCTGGCACTCTTCGTGCCGGCGGTATCTGCCGGCAACACGCGCTATGTCTTCGTCGGATCGGCGCTCGACTCGAGCTCATGTCCGGCCGCCATCGCCGATCCGGCGCGGGTCGGGACCCTGACTTCGACCGCGTTCTCGCGGGGCGGCCAGTTCAGGGTTGACGTCGTGGCCAAGAACTGCGGCGGCAGCAACCTGACGAACGTCCAGTTCACGATCGGCGCCAACCCCGGCGCGCTCGACCTCCTCGCCGTGCCGTTCTCGGCCACCGGCGGGTTCAAGGTTTCCGAGCTCCTCTCGCAGGCGCCCAGCGGGCTGAAGTGCAACAGCCTGCCGACGACCCTGCTGAGCTGCACGCTCAAGGCCCTCGGGCCGGGCGAGGTGATCAGCGTCTCGGCCGTGATCACGTCGACCACGGGCGGCGACGCCAGCGAGGTCTACGCGGCCATGAAGACCAAGGAGAACACCAACGACGGCGGCACCAACCAGGACACCTTCGAGGCGACCACGGGCCTCCTCACGCCCGCTGCCTTCGACTGCGACACGGTCCAGACGTTCTTCTCGCCCAAGGCCGATACCGCCGGCACGTGCGACGTCGGCACGGGCAACCCGCAGAGCGGCAAGATCAAGTACGACGCTCAGTCACTGCCCGTGACACTCGCCGAGCTCGTCACCAGCAACACGGGCCTCGACGCCTGCACCAACGGGGCCAAGACCCCGGTCGGCAAGGACCTCCTGGGCGCGATCAACGGCGACGGCTCGACTGACGTCGTGACGTGGACCATCCAGGTCGACCTCAAGGCGATCAACCGCAACGACGTCAAGGCAAGCGACATCTACATCTGCCACTGGGACGACAACGGCCACGTGTCCGCACCCACGTCGATCCTGACCCAGAGCAAGAACAACAAGAGTGTCCTCACGGTCACCTTCACCACGGCCGGCAACGGCAAGACGCGGCTGCTCGGCTAGGCTCCGCGTTCCCATCGACCTCCAGGAGGCGGGTCGCCCTCACGGGTGACCCGCCTCTTTCGTTGCCCCGGGACGACCGGCGGCGCGCGCCTCAGGCGACCTGGCCCGCGGCCTCCAGCGCCGCCGTCATCGCGGCCTCGAACGCGAGGTTGCCCTTCCGCGTGTAGAGCTCGCGGGCCAGCGTGAACTCGATGGCGGCTTCGTCGCTGCGTCCGAGCAGGCCGAGGATCATGCCGTGGTCGGCGTGCACGTCGCCCTGGACGTCGATGTCGTCGGTGTCCCCGGCCAGCGCGAGCGCCTCCCCGGACAGCCGCAGCGCTTCTTCGCCCTCGCCCTGGCGTGCGCGGATCTTCGCCCGCGCCGTCCGCCACAGGATCTGGGACTCGATGTCGTCCTCGTCGGTGAGCTCGATCGCCAGCTCCACGGCCTCGTCGGCCTCATCGAGCCGCTCCTGGGCCACGATGGCGTGGGCGAGGAGCCCGGCAACGGTCGATCGGAAGTAGCGCTCCCCGATGCCCTCGAGCTCGTTCGAGTCGGCGGCGAGCAACGCCTCCGCCCGGACCGCGTCGCCCGCCAGCATCTCGATCCGTGAGCCCTCGATGGACGTCGACGCCGAGACCACGCTGCGCCCGAGCTCGGCCAGGATCGTCTTCGCTCGCGTGTGGAGATCGCGCGCCCGGTCGAACTGCCCCTGCATCGCCTCCGCGACGGCGATCACGGACAGGATCACGGCCTCGGCCTTCCGGTCGCCCGAGACCTGGTCGAGCAGCGGCCCGCAGCGCTCGACGACCTCCGCGGCGGTCATCGATCCGGCTCGCGCGATCGTCGCGTAGCCCGCCGCGGCCCTCGACGCCAGTCGCCGGTCGCCGGCCCGCGTCGCGTGCTCGACCACGCGCTCCGCCGCCTCGGCGGCCGCCTCGTACTGACCGGACGTCGCATGGAGGCTGCCCGCGAGCCGCCACGCCCGCGCCAGCCCGGCCTCGTCGCCCGACGTCTCGAACAGCGCCGCCGCCTGGGTCGCTTCCTCCAGGGCCCGCCCGATGGCCCCCGGTTCGAGCTCCTCCGCATACAGCGAGATGCCCAGCCGCCCCAGCCTCGCCCGGGCCCGCAGCCGGTCATCCGCGATGACACCGGCCTCCGCGATGGCCCCCTCGAGGACGGTCGTGGCGTCGGTGAAGTCGCCCGCCTCGAGGAGGACCTCGCCCAGCTCGACCTGGGCGTCGATGCGCGCCGGGTCGTCGGCGGCGAGCAGGTCGATCGCCCGGCGCAGCAGGCTCGCGGCCGCGGGCAGGTCGCCCCGGGCGAACGCCCGCCGGCCCGCCGAGCCGAGCTTGACGGCGGCCCGCGACGCGATGGCACGGCCCTCCGCGTCGACCTGGCCCGAGCTCGCGACGGTAGCGGTAGGCCTGTTCGAGGTGGTAGCCGAGAATCTCCTCGAACTCCTGCTCGCGGCCGCGCTCCCGGTTCACGCGCTCGGCCCAGGTAACGAACCGCTCGTGGAGCTGGGCGCGGGCCCGCTTCAGCAGCGACCCGTACGTTGCGTCGCGGATCAGCAGGTTCCGGAACCGGTAGGCCTCGTCCTCGCCCGCGACCCGCGACTCGTGGTTGAGGAACTGCTTCCGGTCGAGCGCGCTGAGATACGCCGGGACGGAGGTGCGCAGCGACTCCGGGACGAGCTCGGCGACGGCCGGCTGGGCGAACACCAGCCCGATCACCGAAGCGGGCTCGACGACCGCCCGCTCCTCGCGCGTCAGGGCGTCGAGGCGGGCCGACAGCAGCGCCTGGATCGTGGGCGGGACGGCCAGCTCCGCGAGGTCGCCGGTCGACGTCCAGCCGCTCTCGTCGTGCTGGAGCATGCCCCGGTCGACGAGCATCGATACCAGCTGTTCGACGAACAGCGGGTTACCCTCGGCCGAGATCACGACGCGATCGCGGATGTCGGCAGAGACCTTGTCGCCCAGGAGCGCCTCCACCAGGCGCCCGGAGTCACCGGACGGCAGTGGCCCCAGCGGCAGGCGGGCGCTGCCCTCGCGGGAGGCCCACTCGGGCCGCTTGTCGAGCAGCGACAGGCGGGCCGTCCCGATGATCAGGACCGCCGCCTGCCGGGCGGTCGTCTCGAGCAGGTGCTCGAGCAGGTCGAGGAACGTGGACTCCGCGTAGTGGATGTCCTCCACGACGACGACCACGGGCCGGCTCGGGGCGAGCGCCTCGAGGAACTTGCGGATGCCCCAGAACACCTCGGCGACCGGGTAGCGTGCCGGCACCAGGCCGATCACGGACGCCAGGCGGTCGAGGATGTCGCTCGCGCCCGACACGCCGTCCATTAGCGCCGTGAGCTTCGCCTGGGCCTCCTCGGGGCTGTCGTCGGGCACGATGTCGGCGGCGTTGCGCGCGATCTCGACGATCGGCCAGAAGGTGATGCCGTCGCCGTACGGCAGGCATCGCCCGCGCAGGACCCGGGCACCGTCGCCGACCTCGGCCAGGAACGCATCGACGAGATGCGACTTGCCGACGCCGGCCTCCCCGAGCAATGTCACGACGCGGCAGCCACCCCGGCCAACGGTCTCGCGGAGCCCGGCGCGCAGGTCTCCCAGCTCCTGTTCCCGGCCGACCAGCACCGCGTAGGAGGTGAGCGGCGGCGCCGCGGTCGCGGCGTCGCGGACATCGATCAACCGGTAGGCGGGCACGCGCTCGGCCTTGCCCTTGAGCTCCAGCGGCTCGACGGTCTCGACCTCGACCTGGCTGCGTACCAGGCTGTAGGTCACCTCGCCGATGAGCACCTCGTTGGGCGGGGCGGCCTGCTCGAGGCGGGCCGCGACGTTGACGGCGTCGCCGGTCGCGAGGCGCTGCTCGGCGTGCTCGTCGGTGTTGGCGACGACCTCGCCGGTATTGACGCCGGTCCGCTGCGCGATCTCGACGCCGTACAGCTCGAGCAGGTTCTCGTTCAACCGCTCGAGCGCCTTCGTCATCCCGTGGGCCGCGCGAACGGCCCGCAGCGCGTCGTCCTCGTGGGCGCGGGGCAGGCCGAACACGGCCATGATCGCGTCGCCGATGTACTTCTCGATCTTGCCGCCGTGGCGCGTGATCTCCGCGGCCATCGAGGCGAAGTAGCGCTCCTTGACCTCGTTGATCGCCTCGGCGTCGAGCTGCTCGGTCAGGGCGGTGCTGCCGCGCAGGTCCGAGAACACGATCGTGACGGTCTTGCGCACCTCCTGTCCCGGGAGGCTGGACGGGGCGCTGGTGCCCTCGAACCCGGGAAACGCGCCGGGCGTGACCGCGGCTGGTGCGCCCGGGAGGCTCGGGGCCGCGGCGATGGCTGGCGGTACGGGCGGCTCCGCGGGAAGCTGGGGGTGGTCAGGCGGCTGGGCGGGAGCTTGACCCGGCGGCGGTGCGGGTTCGGGCGACGACGGCGGGGCCCACGCGGGCGGCGCCGGCGTGACACCGGCGGGCGCCGCGGGGCCGGGCGGGGGTGGAGGCGGCGGCTGGGCGGGCGGGAATCCGGGATCGGCGGGCGGATACGGAGCGGTCGGGTACGACGCGGGGGCGTAGCCCGGCGACGGTTGATAGCCCTGCGCCGGCTGCGAAAACCCAGGCCCGGCCGGGAACCCCGGGGTGGGCTGCGGATACCCCTGGTGCGGCGGATACCCCTGTTGCGGCGGATACCCCTGTTGCGGCGGATACCCCTGTTGGGGCGGATACCCCTGTTGCGGCGGATACCCCGGCGGCTGGCTCCAGACCTGGGGCGGTTGTCCCCAGCCGGGCGCGGGACCCCAACCCGGCGGCTGGCCCCAGCCTCCGCCCGGCGGCGCGCCGTACGGCCCGCTGCCCGGCCACGAGGGCGGCCATCGAACCGCCCACCACGCCCAGGGCGGTAGCCCGTAGCCTGGCGGGCCGCCCGGCTGGCCGGGGTGCGCCGGGTCGAAGGACTGACCGCCCGGCGCGTTGGAGCCGCCACGGGCGTCGAGGACGGTCCCGCAGAAGCCGCAGAAACGGAAGCCGGCGGGGTTCTCCGACCCGCATGCCGGGCACGAGACGGACGCGACGACCGGAAGGGCGAGCGAGGTCCCGCAGTACCCGCACAGCCGGAAGCGGGACGGGTTCTCCTCACCGCATGCGGGACACCGGACGTCGTCCATGGTTGACGAGTCTACGAGTTGCGGTCCAGCGAGCCACGAACGGCGGGCGGTGCCGCCGACTCAAGCCCCGGCGGGGGCCTTCGGAAGCGCCTCGACCGTCGGCCCCTTCGTCCGCAGGTCGCGCAGGGCCGCCTGGTCCATCGACGCCCAGCGCGGCAAGTCCGGCTGATTGGTCCGTAGGAGGCGCTCGGACAAGGTCGACTGGACGAGCTTGTCGACTTCCGGGACCTCCATCGCGGTCCGAAGGCCCTCGGCGGAGACCTCCATCAGCGTGGACGGCGCCGTGGTGACGACGTCGGCCGTACGCGCGCTGCCGGTCAGGGCACCGATCTCGCCGAAGAAGTCGCCCGCCCGCATCGTCGACAGCCCGCGATAGCCGCCGTCGGATTCCGGGACGCCCGCGGCGGCCTCGCCCTCGAGGATGAAGTACGCCGCCGTCGCTTGCTCGCCCTGGCTCACGACGCGGCTGGCGGAGTCAACCTCGCGGACCGCCGCGCCGCCGATGAACGCCTCACGCTGCCGGTCGGACAGCAGGCTGAACGTCGCCACCCGCCCGACGAGCCGCTCAAAGTCGGCCATCGTCGCCGGACGGACGACCGCCGCGGCCGCTGGGACGCCGGCCGGCGCCGAGCGCAGCGCGGACAGGGCCCGCCGCCACTCGCTCGCCGGCCGCCCGATGCCCGGCGTGATCGCGGCGACGCCGCCCATCACGAGCACGATCAGGGACGAGAAGATGAGGAGCCCCCGCACGGGCAGCACGTCGGCGAGCCCGGCGCCGGCCATGCCGAGCAGGAAGATGACGTCCCGCATGACGTAGAGGCCCGAGAAGACACGGCCGCGGAGCTCCCGCGGCGTATTCCGCTGGAGCAGCGTGGTCCGGCCGACGGACGAAGGCGAGTTGAAGAACCCGCTGATAATGACCCAGACGATCGCAACCCCGATCGTCGGTGACAGGGCGTAGAAAATGCCTGCGACGCCCATGCCCAGATAGCTCACGGTGATCCAGTTGCCCATCGGCAGCCGGTCGCTATAGCGGGCCATGAACAGGCTGCCGACGACGAAGCCGATCGACGTCAGGCCCTCCTGGAGGCCGTACTCGAACTCCGTGGCATCGAGGACCTTTATCGCCATTGGCAGCAGCAGGACGTTCCAGAGGCCGAACGCGAAGAAGATCGGTGCGCCCAGTAGGAACAGGTTCCGCAGCATCGGTGTGTGGATGATGGTCTGGATCCCGTCACCGAGGTTGGCGATGACGACGCCCACTGATGTCTTCTCTTCGACGACCATCTTCGAACGAACCTGCAGCAGGAAGATGCAGCCCGCCGAGAACAGGAATGTCAGGGCGTCGATCCAAAACGCCCACTGGATGCTAAGGGCGGAGGCCAGCAAGCCGGCGCCCGCGAACCCTATCGCGGTGGAGCCGAACGACGCGATCGACATGTAGGCATTCGCGGCGGCCAGTTCGTCGTCGCTCGCGATCTCGGGGATGAGAGCGTCGTAGGCGGGATCGAAGAATTGCTTCACCCCCGCGTTCACGAGGATGGCGAGGAACAGGAGGTACGGATTGACACCGATCAGGAACGGGATGAGGCCCACGACGACGGCCTGGGCGAGGTTGCTGTAGATCATGACCTTGCGTCGATCGAACCGGTCGACGAACACGCCGGCGATCAGTCCGACAACGAGGCTGGGGATGGCTGTGGCCATCAGCGTCACACCGACGAGGAACGCAGAACCCGTGACCTGGAAGACGTAGATGCCGGCGGCGAGATCGGTCAGCGCCGAGCCTGCGGTCGACACGAGTTGCGCGGTCCACATGAGGCGGAAGTCGCGCTTCCTGAAGACCGCGCTGGGCGAGATCTTCGGGGCTGCCTCAGCGGTGGCGGTCAACGGTGGCTCCTCCTCGCGCACCGGCGTCCATCGCGAAGCCGGCGAGTCTCATTCCAGGGGCGCGGCCCGGCGACGACGGCCGCCTCGGCGCGGACCGTTGTGCGAGGACTGGGGCGAAGTGTACGTGCCCGGCTGAGTACGATTTGGCCACATGAGCGATGCGCCCGACGATCGCCTGCTCCGCGCCCTCGAGGCCGTCGCCGCGCGAGCCGCCGTCGCCGGTCGCCTCGAGCCCTCAGCCGGCGAGGCGGTGCTCCGTTCCGTGGCCGAGGCGACCGTGACGCTGTTCGACGCGGAGGCCGCCTCGCTCGCGCTCCACGACCCGGCCACCGACCGGCTGGTCATCCGCGTCGCGGCCGGGACCGCCGGTGCGGGCGCGATCGGGGTCGCGCTGGGGACGGCCGAAGGCATCGCGGGCTACGTGTTCACGACCGGCCAGCCGCTGGTGGTCAGCGACGTCACCGCCGACCCGCGCTTCGACAGGTCCACCGCCGAGGGGACGGGCTACGTGCCGCGCTCGATTCTCGCCGTGCCCCTCGTCGACGACGGCGGCACGATCGGCGTGCTCGAGGTCCTCGATCGGCGTGGCGACGTCGGATTCGGCCTGCGCGACATCGAGCTCGCTGCCGTGTTCGCGCGCCAGGCGACGGTCGCCATTCGGGCGAGCCGCCTCGAACGCGACACGGGCGAGCTGCTGCGCGCCACGCTGGCGGCCCTTGCGGCGCCGGCCCCGGCGAGTGAGGCGCCCGATGCCGACGGCGACGCGATCGACGCCGCGCTGACCGTCGCGCTCGCCCGCCTCGATGACGGCGATGATGCCCTGTGGGCGCTCGCCGACGCCGTGGCGCGCGCTCGCGCCGCCGCCCCGGGTGAGGTCGCCCTGGTCATCGACATCCTCGACGCGCTGGCGCGCCGGGCGCACCGGCCGGCGCCGCGGACCTTCCGACGATGACCGCCGACCTGCCGGCGTGGAGTGAGCCGTTCGCCGGCGACCGGCGGGCGCTCCTCTCGCGGCACGGTCCGTGGGGGCGCGTCGATCGCGCCTGGGCGCTGGGCGATGGCGCCGGTCGTGGCGTCCGGGTGGCGATCGTGGACTCCGGGGTCGAGGGCGCTCATGACGCCATCGGAGGGCGCCTGGTCGCCAGCGTCGCCGTCGAACGCGACGGGGAGGGATGGAGCGTGGTCGACGCACCGCCGGACGATCTCGTCGGCCATGGGACGGCGTGCGCGGGGATCGTTCACGCGCTCGCGCCCGACGCGGAGCTGGTGTCGATCCGGGTGCTGGGCGTGGACAACCGGGGCAACGGGGGCGGGTTCGCGACCGGGCTGGCCTGGGCGATCGAGCAGTCCGGCGCATCGGTCGTGAATCTCTCGCTCTCGTCCCGGAGCGACGCCTTCTTCGCGTCGCTCCACGAGCTGGCGGATGAGGCGTACTTCCGCAACGTGCTGCTCGTGTCCGCCGCCAACAACGTCGCGGTCGCGAGCTACCCGTCGCTGTTCGCGGCCGTCGTGTCGGTGGCCGCCCACGACGTGCCGCGCCCGGACGCCTGGTTCTACAACCCGGAGCCGCCGGTCGAGTTCGGGGCCCACGGGCTCAACGTGGACGTGGCCTGGCGTGGGGGAGCCCGCATGACGGTCACCGGCAACAGCTTCGCCGCCCCGCACATCGCGGGGCTCGCGGCGAGGATCCGCTCGGCCCATCCCGGCATCACCCCGTTCGAGACCAAGGCCATCCTCGCGGCGACCGCCGACAACGCCATGTGAATCGAAACGGCCGAATTCGAAGACGGCCGGCCCCGTCGGGCCGGCCGTCTCGTGATGGATGCCGTCAGGCGGGGATGACCCCTCAGCGGTCCCCGTGCGGGTTCTCGCCCGGGCCTCTGCGCGAGAACTCGCCCTCCGTCGTCGGGCCCATCCGGAACAGGTGACCCTCGACGTCCTGATCGTCTTGTCCATCGTCGATCGCGCGCACGCCCTCGCCCGGCCGGGGGGCGTCGGGGTTGAAGCCCTGGGCGGTCTTCGCGTCGTGACCTTCGACGTCGTTGTCGAGGTCGGTCGGCAACACGTCGCCACCGGTGCCGGGCAGGCCCTGGCCGATCGCCTGGCTCTTTCCGTCGTCGTTGCTCACATCGGCCTCCATCGATCCTGATCCGCGACCTTGCGCCCACACTCTAGGCCGCCTGTCGAGCCCGCGGTGACCGTCCAGTTCACACCACAGGTGTCGCCTGGCCGACACCTGCCATCAGTCGATCCGTACGCCTTCGAGGGCGAGCAGCCCGCGCTTGACGTCCAACGCCGCCTCGCGCCCTCCGAACGCGGCGACGCCGTAGCCGCCGAGCGAGCCGTCGCCCGCGATGACCCGGTGGCACGGCACAAGGAGCCCGACGGGGTTGCGCCCGACCGCGCCGCCCGCCGCGCGGGCCGCCCCCGTCCGGCCGATGCGCCTCGCGACCTCCCCGTAGCTCGCGACCTCACCACGGGGGATCGACCGGACGGCCTCGAGGACGAGCCGGTCCCAGGCGGAGCGATCGGCGAGGTCGACGGGGACGGCGGCCAGGTCGACCGGTTCGCCGCCGAGCGCGGCCTCGACGAGGTCGCGCGTCCGCGCCGCGAGCTCGCGTGCCGGTCCGGGCGCGGCGTGCTCGAGCGACACGAGCATCCCGAGCCGGCGGCGGTCGAGGTCGGCCGCGAAGGCGTCCGCGGTCGACAGCATCGCGAGCCCCAGCACGCCCCGCGGACCGGTCGCGATCCGCACCGGACCCCACGGTCCGTCCGCAACGGCAAGCACGAGCGTGCGCTCGGTCGGAGGTTCCACGGAAAAATGGTTGCATGGACCCGCGACCTCGGGCAGACTGCGCGAGCCATGTCGCACTACCACGTCGGCTTCGATTCGAAGAAGAAGCTTCGGCGGCCCTGCCGGAAGGCTCGGGCCCTGGGGCTCTGACGGCGCGCAAGCGACGAACCACGGAGCCTCCGGGACCGGAGGCGCCGAGGGGCCGCGGACACCATCGGGTGCCGCGGCCTTTGTGATTCTCGGACCTCCGGCACCCGCGCTCCACGCGGAAGGACGTTCGAATGCAACTCCTGATCTATGGGCCCGGCCGATTGGGCCGCGCGATCGCCGCCGCGGCCGTCGACGCCGGCTGGCCTGAGCCCGACCGCATCGGCCGGCCGGACCCTGGCGGCGAGCGCCCGCCGGTCCTGGCGGACGTCGTGATCGACGCCTCGGTCGCGGGTGCGGTCGCCGACAACGTGACCCACGCCCTCGCTGCCGGCAATCGCGCGTTCATCCTCGCGACGACCGGCTGGGACGCGGACGCCGACCGCGTGCACGCGAGTCTAGCCGCGCGCGGCGCCACGGCCGTCGCGGCGCCCAACCTGTCGCTCGGCGCGGCCGTGTACCTGCGGCTCGTCGAGACCGCCGCAGGGTGGTACGCGCGAACCGGCTCCTTCGAGCCGTCGATCGTCGAGTGGCACCGGCGCGGCAAGGCCGACCGGCCGTCGGGGACCGCACGCGAGCTGGCGCGCCGCATCGTGGCGGCCGACCCGCGCTGGGCCGCCGGCGACGCGGCCCCGAGGTCACCTGCGAGGCCAGCCGCGACGCCCGCCCGGCGCTCGAGGTCGCCGGGATCCGCGCCGGCGCCGCACCGGGCACGCACCTCGTGACCTTCGACGGCGCGGGCGAGTCGATCGAGCTCCGGCTCGCGGCCCGCGACCGGTCGGCGTACGCGGACGGTGCCCTCAGCGCCGCCCGATGGCTGCGGCGCGAGCCCCGGACGCCGGGCCTGCATGCGTTCGACGAGGTGGTCGACGACCTCCTCGCACCCACGCCCATCCCCGTTCCCGCCTGACGCACGACAGCGAGAGGAGATCTCCCATGAGCCGCACGACCCACAGCCCGACCCTCGCCCTGCATGGGGCGCTCACCGCGCTCGTCACGCCCTTCACGCCGACCGGCGAGGTCGACGCGCCCGCGTTTCGGGCCCTCGTCGAGTGGCAGGTCCTGGCCGGCATCGATGGCCTCGTGCCGGTGGGCACGACGGGCGAGGCGCCGACCCTGTCGACGGCCGAGCGAGACCGGCTGATCGAGATCGCCGTGGCGGCCGCCGCCGCCAGCCCGTCGCCGGTCCGCCCGGTGGTCGTCGCCGGGACCGGCACCAACGACACGCGGGCATCGATCGAGGCGACGCGGCGGGCCGCGGCCCTTGGCGCGGACGCGGCACTCGTCGTCGCGCCGTACTACAACCGGCCCGACCAGCGGATGCTCGACGCCCACTTCCGGGCCATCGCCGACGAGGGCGGGCTGCCGATCGTCGTGTACAACGTCCCGTCCCGGACCGGGACGAACGTCGAGGCGGACACGTTCCTGCGGCTCGCCCAGCACCCGCGCGTCGTGGCCGTCAAGGAGGCGAGCGGGAACATCGAGCAGATCGCCGTCATCTGCCGCGACCGGCCGCGCGATGTTGCGGTGCTGGCCGGCGACGACGTCGTGACGCTCGCGGTCCTCGCGATGGGCGGCGACGGCGTCGTGTCCGTGGCGGGGAACGAGATCCCGGGCGAGATGGTCGAGCTGTGCGCGTCGGCCGCCGCGGGCGACTGGGACCGTGCCCGACGGATCCACGACCGCTGGCTGCCGCTGTTCCGCGCCAACTTCCAGGGCGCGCCGAACCCGGTGCCGGCCAAGGCCGCGCTGGTCGCCATGGGCCTCCTCGGCGGCGACGACGTGCGGGCGCCGCTGCTCCCGCTCGCCGACGGACCGCGCGAACGGCTGATCGACGTGCTGCGAACCCTCGGGCTGGTCGACGGCGGGGGACGCCAGGCCGCCAGGACCGGCTCGACGCCCCGCCGCCGCGAGGCCGCGGCCGTGACGGCGGGGGCGACCGCGTGACCGCCATCGAGTCCCGCGAGGCGGGCCTGTCCGAGTCGATCCTCGACGAGCTCGATGCGGGGCGGCGCCGGGCCGCGACGCCCGACCCGTCCGCGCCGGGCGGCTGGCGGGCGGATCCCGAGGTCAAGGCGGCCATCCTGGCCCGCTTCCGCGACCGGACGACGACGACCTGGGACGTCGGGGGCGCGTTCGCCTTCCGCGACCGGGTCGGGCTGCCGACGAAGGACCTCCTGCACGGCCCACTGGCGCTCGAGGCGCTCGAGGCCGGGCGGCCGTGGCGGATCGTGCCCGGTGGCACCAGCGTTCGGGCGGGTGCGTATCTCGGCCCCGGCGTGGTCGTGATGCCGCCGTCGTACGTGAATGTCGGCGCCTGGATCGGCGAGGACACCATGATCGATTCCCACGTGCTGGTCGGGTCGTGCGCCCAGATCGGCGCCGGGGTCCACCTGTCGGCGGGCGTGACCATCGGCGGCGTCCTCGAACCCGCCGGCGCGCGTCCCGTGATCGTCGAGGACGGGGCCTTCGTGGGGGCGGGCTGTGCGCTGCTCGACGGCGTGCTCGTGGGGGCCGGGGCCGTGCTCGGGGCGGGGGTGATCCTGACCGGGACGTCGCGCCTGTACGACCTCGTGCGCGGCCGCGTCCACGTCGGGACGGCCGACGCCCCGCTCGTCGTCCCGCCGGGTGGGGTGGTCGTCCCGGGCAGCCGGCCCGCGGACGGACCGTTCGCGGCCGAGCACGGGCTGTCGGTCGCCGTCGCGCTGCTCGTCAAGGACCGCGACTCCGGCACCGACGCCCGCGTCGCGCTCGAGCTGGCCCTGCGATGAGCATGGTGCGCGAACCCGGCCCCGCCCCGGCCCGCCGGGCCGAGCCCGTCGCCAGGCGCGGGCGTCCGCCGGCGCGCAACGAGATCCTGCGTGCCGGCCGCCTCGCTGGCCTCGACCCGGGCGGGCTCGCCGAGCGCTACGGCACGCCGTTCTACGTCTATGGGCTCGACGTCGTCGGCGGCCAGGTCGACGCCCTTCGACGCGCGCTCCCGGCGGCCGTCGACATCGCCTATGCCGTGAAGGCCAACCCGAGCCTCGCGATCATGCGCCACCTCTTCGGCCTGGGCCTGGGCGCGGACGTCGCGTCCGGCGGCGAGCTGCGCCACGTTCTGCGCGCCGGCGCCGATCCTGCCCTCGTCGTGGTCACGGGACCCGGCAAGCGCGACGAGGAGCTGGCGGCGGCGGTCGAGGCGGGCGTCCGGGCCGTGACGGTCGAGTCGGTCGGCGAGCTGCGGCGGCTGGCGGGGATCGCCGAGGGGCTTGGCCGCCGGCAGCCGATCCTGCTGCGGGCGGCGGTGACCGAGGCGGCCCGCCTCGAGCGCGTGCGCCTGGTCGGCGACGACGGGGCGGGCAAGTTCGGGATGGATGGCCCGGACCTGCGACTCGCGTCCGCCGAGGCCGTCGCGTCGCTGTGGCTGGAGCCCATCGGCCTGCACGCCTTCGGGGCGTCGAACGTGCTCGACGCCGCGGCGCTGGCCGGCCACGTCGAGGCGACCATCGCCGACGCGCGCTGGCTCGCCGAGTGGGCCGGCTTCCCGCTCCGGCTGGTGGACGTTGGCGGCGGGCTCGGGATCCCGTACGACCCGCAGGACGAGCCGCTCGACCTCGACGTCCTCGGCCGGCGGCTCGCCGCCGCGACGGCGCAACTGGCGGACGACCCCGGGACGCGCGATACCAGGATCCTGATCGAGCCGGGCCGGTTCCTCGTCGGCCCGGCGGGTGCGTACGTCGCCCGGGTGCTCGAGCGCAAAGCCGTCGGCGGCCAGCACATCGTCATCCTCGATGGCGGCATCCACCACGCCCTGCGGCCGGCGCTGGTGGGGCAGGAGCACCGTGTGCGGGCACTGACCGGCGTGGCCGCGACACCGGCCGGGGCCAATGCGCAGCGCTTCCCGGTGACCATCGCCGGGCCGCTGTGCTCGGGCCTCGACGTGTTCGCCCAGTCCGCCGTCATGGCCCTGCCCGACCCGGGCGACCTCGTCGCCGTCCTCGACGTGGGCGCCTACGGGCTGACCGAATCGATGCCGTTCTTCCTGTCACACCCGCTGCCACCCGAGATCGCGATCCGAGACGGCGAGGCGTGGCTGGCGCGGCCGCGCATCGACCCCGACACCTGGCTCGGCTGGCAGCTCGACGGCTGAGGCTAATCGCGATCCCGTCAGTCCCCAAAACGCTTTGACGGTTTAGCCCTCGAAATTTAGCCAAACCGTCAGAGTGTGCACGGAACTGCTCGCTGGTATACTCCCAGGGAGTATGTCAACCAGCGAGACCGCGCCGAATTCCCGTCCGGCAGCCGATCGAGATCGTCCTGCCCATCGAAGGCATGACCTGCGCCTCGTGCGTCAACCGGATCGAGCGCTTCCTGACCAAGACCCCTGGCGTCGAGCACGCGGCCGTCAACCTCGCCACCGAGCGCGCGACCGTGACCGTGGACCCGGGGATCGCCGGCCGGGACGAGCTGGTCCGGGCCGTGGAGGCGGCCGGGTATGACGTCAGACCCGAGGCAGCCGCCGACGCGGCCGCCGCAGCCGGGTCCTCGGCCCTCCGGGCGGACCTCACGGCGGACGACATCGAGCGCGAGCGATACCAGCGCACGACGCTGATCCAGGCGGTCGCGGCGATCGTCACCGCCCTCGCGATCATGCTGGTGATGTTCCTGCCCCAGACGGCCGTTGGCCTCGAGACCCTCAACAAGCTCGTGCTGTGGCCCGCGACGGTCATCCAGTTCTGGGCGGGTGGGCGCTTCTACCGGGCCGCGTGGCGCGCCGGCCGCCACGGCAGCATGACGATGGACACCCTGGTCGCCGTGGGGACGAGCGCGGCCTGGGGCTACTCGATGGTCGTCTCGCTGTGGCCGGAGTTCGTCGTGTCGGCGGGACGGATGCCCGAGTCCTACTTCGACAGCTCCGCGATCATCATCGGGCTCGTCCTGCTCGGGCGATGGCTGGAGGGCCGGGCGAAGGGACAGACGACCGGTGCGATCCGGCGCCTGGTGGCGCTCCAGGCGACGACGGCCCGGCGGCTGCGCGACGGCGTCGAGGAGGACGTTGAGCTCGCGATCGTCGAACCCGGCGACCTGCTGCGCGTCCGGCCCGGCGACAAGGTGCCGGTCGATGGCGTGGTCGTCGAGGGCGCCTCGGCCGTCGACGAGTCGATGCTCACGGGCGAGCCGATGCCGGTGACCAAGGCGGCCGGCGACGAGGTCATCGGGGCCACGATCAACACGACCGGCGCGTTCGTGATGCGCGCGACCCACGTCGGGCGGGACACGGCGCTCGCCCGGATCGTCGCGCTCGTGGAGCGCGCCCAGGGCTCCAAGGCGCCGATCCAGCGCCTCGCCGACCGGGTCAGCGAGGTGTTCGTCCCGCTCGTGCTGATCCTCGCGACGTGCACGTTCGTCGCCTGGATGCTGCTCGGCCCCGAGCCGCGGTTCACCCTTGCGCTGACCGCCTTCATCGGGGTCGTGGTCATCGCCTGCCCGTGCGCGATGGGCCTCGCGACGCCGACGGCGATCATGGTCGGCACGGGGAAGGGGGCCGAGGCGGGCATCCTGGTCCGCGGCGGCGAGGCGCTCGAGGCCGCCGGGCGGGTGGACACGGTCGTCCTCGACAAGACTGGCACCCTCACCCGCGGACGGCCCGAGGTCTCCGCCGTCGTGCCGGCGCCGGGCTTCGCGCCGGCGCGGGTCCTCGATCTCGCGGCGTCGCTCGAGACCCGTTCCGAGCACCCGCTGGGCGAGGCGATCGTGCGCAAGGCCCGCGAGACGGAGCTCGGCTTCCTCGATGTCGAGGGGTTCGAGGCGCTGGTCGGACGGGGCGCGACCGCCACGGTGGACGGACTCGAGGTCGTCGCCGGCAACCGGCGGCTCATGGACGAGCGCGGCGTCGACCTCGCGTCCCTCGTCGAGCCCGCCCGGGCCGCATCCGCGGATGGCGGCTCGGCGGTCTTCGTCGCCGTCGACGGCCAGGCCGCCGGGATGATCGCGGTCGCGGACCCGGTTCGACCCGAATCGGCCGATGCCGTCCGCCGCCTGCACGCGGACGGCGCGGCCGTCTGGCTGCTCACCGGCGACAACCGGGCGACCGCCGACGCCGTCGCGCGGGCCGTCGGCATCCCCGCCGACCACGTGATTGCGGAGGTCCTGCCCGCCGACAAGGACGCGACCATCGAGCGCCTGCGTTCGGAGGGTCACACCGTCGCCATGGTCGGCGACGGGATCAACGACGCGCCGGCCCTCGCCCGGGCGGACGTCGGCGTCGCGATCGGCACCGGTGCCGACGTCGCGATCGAGGCCTCCGACGTGACCCTGGTCGGCGGGGATCCGCGCCTGGTCTCGTCGGCCATCGCGCTGTCGCGGGCCACGATCCGGGTCATCCGCCAGAACCTGTTCTGGGCGTTCGCCTACAACGTGCTGCTGATCCCGGTCGCGATGGGCGCGCTCTACCCGGCCTTCGGGATCACCGTCAACCCGGCGTTCGCCGCGGCGGCCATGGCCCTGTCGTCGGTCAGCGTGGTGCTCAACTCGCTCCGGCTGCGCGGCGTCGACGTGCTGCCCGGTCGCGACCGATAGACTCCGGCCCGTGACCGACGAGCCCCTGGAGCCCGCATCGCCGCCCATCCGTGGCCGGATCGACGTCCCACCCGACCCGCGCGACCTGCCAGGCGAGTTCAGCCATCGGCTCGAGGTGTTCATCCGCTTCGGCGACACCGACGCGATGGGCCACGCCAACAACTCGCGCTTCCTGACCTATTGCGAGTCGGCGCGGATCGACTACTGGGAGACCGTCACCGGCGAGCCCTTCGGCCTCGCGACCCACGGCGAATCCGAGTCCATGATCCTGGCCGAGATCCGGGTCACCTTCCGCACCCCGGCGTTCTTCGGCGAGACGCTGACGGTCGAGTCCCGCATCGGGCGGATCGGCCGGACGAGCTTCACCCTCGAGCACCGGATCACGGCCCAGGCGACGGAGCGCGGCGAGGCCCGCCTGGTGGCCACCGCCGAGGCGACGCAGGTCCTGTACGACTACGCGACCAGCCGCCCGCGGGCCATCCCCGACGACATCGTCGCTCGCCTCGAGGCGTTCGAGGGCCGCTCGCTTCGAGCGTGATCCTCCGGCGGACGCCTCGGCCTGCGCCGGCCTACGCCACGAAGCGGCGGAAGATCGTGACCGCGTTCTGGCCGCCGAAGCCGAAGCCGTTGACGGCGACCGTGTCGATCTTTCCCGGCCGCGCCACGAGCGGCACGTAGTCGAGGTCGCACTCCGGATCGGGCGTGTGCAGGTTCGCCGTGGGCGAGATGACGTTGTCCCGGATCCCGCCCAGGGCCGCCAGGGCCGACGCGATGCCGGCCGCGCCGACCAGGTGGCCGATCATCGACTTGGGCGAGCTGATCGCCCGCGTCGAGGCCGCCGACCCGTAGGCCGCCTTGATCGCGCGGGTCTCGGTGGCGTCGTTGAGCGAGGTCGAGGTGCCGTGGGCGACGATCCAGTCGATCTCGTCGGGCGCCACGCCGGCGTTGCGCAGCGCGTTGGTCATCGCCCGCGCCTGGCCGCGTCCGGTGGGATCCGGCGCCGAGATGTGGAACGCGTCCGCGGTCAGGGCCCCGCCGATGATCTCGGCGATGGGCGTCGCACCGCGCGCGAGCGCGTGCTCCGCCGACTCGACCACGACGACGCCCGCCCCCTCGCCCAGGACGAACCCGTCGCGGGTCGCGTCGAACGGGCGCGACGCGGTCTCGGGCGAGTCGTTGCGCTTGGACAGCGCGCCCATGTTGGCGAGGGCGGCGATGCCCATCGACCACACCGGCGCCTCGGACCCGCCGGTGAGGACCACGTCGCACTCTCCGGTGGCGATCAGCCGCAGTGCGTCGTGGAACGCGATGACCGACGTCGCGCACGCGGCGACCTGGGTCATCACGGGTCCGGTCAGCCCGTACTCCATCGAGAGCAGGCAGCCCGCCATCGACCCCGACAGGGCCGGGATCGCGAACGGCGAGACGAATCGCGGGCCCTTGGTGTCGTGGACATGGGTCCCGTCGATGATCTCCTCGATGCCGCCGCCGCCCGTGTTGACCACGACGCCCACGCGGTCGCGCTGCTCGGGGTCCATCGCCGCGAAGTCGATCCCCGACGCCCTGACGGCCTCCGCGCCGGCGCCCATGGCGAGGTGGATGAAGCGGCTCATGCGGCGGGCCATCTTCGCGTCCATCACGGTCGCCGGGTCGAAGTCGAGCACCTCGGCCGCGATCTGGACCTCGAAGCCCGCGGGATCGAACGACTGGATGCGGCGCGTCCCGGTGACCGCGTCGCGCAGGTTCGCCCAGTAGGTCTCGAAGTCGTTGCCGACCGGCATCACGGCACCGAGTCCGGTCACGACCGCGCGTCGCGCGGGATCAGCCGAGGGCACGGCACACCTTTCTGCAGCGGGCTTGGGCCGGGCGAAGGACGCCCCAGCCCGGGATGGGCGGGATTGTATCGGGGCTCAGCGGCCGTCCCAGCGCTTGAAGATGATCGCCGCGTTGTGGCCACCCAGGCCGATGTTGTTGGACAGCGCGTAGCGGATCGGCATCGGCGTGGCCTCGGGGCTGACCCACACGTCCGCCTCCGGGTCGAACTCCTTGAAGTTGACCGTCGGGGGTGCGACCTGTTCGGCCACGCGACATCACCGTGGCGAACGCCTCGAACGCGCCGGCCGCGCCCATCATGTGCCCGGTCATCGACTTGGTCCCGCTGATGAGCAGCGAATGGCGGTCACGGGCGGCGCGATCGCCGAACACCGTCCAGATCGCCTCGGCCTCGCGCTTGTCGCCCATCGGCGTCGAGGTGCCGTGGGGGTTGATGACGTCGACCTCGTCCGCCGGGACGCCCCGGCGGTCGAGCGATGCCTGCATCGCGCGAGCGGCACCCGTCCCGTGCTCGATCGGCTGGATCATGTCCCAACCGTCCGCGGCGGACCCGTAGCCGACGACCTCGGCGTAGATGTGGGCGCCGCGCGCCTTGGCGTATTCGAGGTCCTCGAGGATGAGCGCGCCGGCGCCCTCGCCCAGGACGAACCCGTCGCGGGTCCGGTCGAACGGGCGGCTGACGTCGGTGAGCGGCTCGCCGGGCCGCGGCGCCCCGAGCCCGCGCATGTTGCCGAAGCCCGCGTGCGCGACCTCGAGCAGCGGCATCTCCGCCGAGCCGGCGATCACCGTGTGCACGTCGCCGCGGCGGATGATCTCGGCGCCCTCGCCCACGCAGTTGGTGCCGGTCGAGCACGCGGTCACGACGCAGATGTTGTGGCCGATCGCCCCGGTCTCGATGGCGATCATCCCCGAGGTCGAGTCCACGAGGCCGTTGGCGATGAACGTGGGGGCCACCCGGCCGGGGCCCTTCTCGCGCAGGACGTTGCCGTTCTCGATCATCAGCGTCTGGCCGCCGGCCCCGGAGCCGTACACGACGCCGATGTCCTCGCGGTTGGCGTCGGTGATCTCGAGCCCGGCGTCCGCCACGGCCTGCTTGGCCGCCGCGACGCCGTACCACATGGTCGGCTCGCTGCGTCGGACCGCCTTGGCGTCCATCCACTCGACGGCGTCGAAGTCCTTGACCTCGCCCGCCCATCGGTGCGAATACGGGGTCGTGTCGAACTTGGTGATCTCGGTCAGGCCGGACGTGCCGTTGACGAGGTTGTTCCAGGCGGTGTCCTTGTCGTTACCGACTGGGCTGATGACGCCGAGGCCGGTGACGACGACACGGCGAGAAAAATCGGGCTGACGCAACGTGGTCCTCTTGTGAGCTGCTGGGGTCCGCCGTCAGACGGCGGTATCGGCGGCGGCCTCGACGGCCGCGGTTTCGGCGAACGGGATGGCCAGGCGGTCGGCCGCCGCGGCATCGTCGAGCGGCAGCGCGACGGCGTCGGTGGCGATGCGCTTGATCAGGCCGGTGAGCACGCGCCCCGGTCCGACCTCGATGAACGTGCTGACGCCGGCGGCTCGCATCGCCTCGACCGCGCCGACCCAGTCGACGCCCGTCGTGAGGTGCTCGACGAGCTCGGCCCGGCAGCCGTCGGCGGTCGTGATGGTGCGGGCATCGGCATTGGCGAGCAGCGGCGGCCGCGGGTCGCGGAACGGGATCCCGGCGAGCGTGGTGCGCATGCCCGCGGCCGCGTCCGCCATCAGGGGCGAGTGCGCGGCGACCGAGACGGGGAGCTCGATGGCGCGCTTGGCGCCCAGGGACTTCGCGATGTCCAGCGAGGCCTCGACCGCCGGTCGCTCCCCGGAGACCACGACCTGGCCCGGCGAGTTGCGGTTCGCGACGCCGAACACGCCGTGCTCGGACGCCCGCGCGACGAGGTCGGGGATCCGCTCGTCGTCGAGGCCGATGATTGCGGCCATGCGGCCTTCGCGGCCCGCGCCGGAGGCCTGCATCAGCTCGCCGCGGCGGCGGACCAGGCGCACCGCGTCGGCGAGGTCGAGGGCACCCGCCGCGACGAGCGCCGAGTACTGGCCCATCGAGTGGCCGGCTGCGAAGATCGGGTCGGGGGCGTCGATGCCGAGCTCGGCCCACCGGGCACGAAGGGCCTCGAGATAGGCGATCGAGGCGGCCAGCAACGCGGGCTGGGCATTCTCGGTCCGATTGAGCTCGTCCTCGGGTCCCTCCCACGCAAGGCGGCTGATGGGCTCGCCGAGGGCGGCATCGGCCACGTCGAACACGGCTGCGGCGGCGGGCGACGACTCGGCGAGGGCCTTGGCCATCCCGACGGCCTGGCTGCCCTGCCCGGGGAACACGAAAGCGATCTGGCTCATCTCGCACAAGCGTACGGGTGGACGGCCCGCGCGGTGGACGAATCCGTGCACGGTTGCAGGAATCGACGGGCGGTCCTACGCTCGGCCGGGTGAGGATCTGCCCGTGACCGACGTCGAACAGCCCGTCCCAACCCCGCCCGCCAAGCCCCGCCGGACCCGTCCATCGGACCCGGCCGCCGGGCCGGCCCTGCCCGCGGCGCTCGTCCGTGGACCCCGCCGCGGTCCCGCCCAGAGCCGGGTCATCGCGCGCATGTTCGAGGCAGACCTGTCAGCGCCCGTCGTCGCGGCCGGCACGCGGATCCAGAACGTCCGCCAGATCTCGGAGCGCGTCGCGATGGGCCGTGCGCTGTGGCGGGAGCTGGTCGTCGGGTTCGCGTCGCAGCTCGGCGAGCTCAACCTCGGCTTCACGCAGCTGGCGGCGCTGTACGTCCTCGCGGAGGGGTCGACGACCACGGTCGCCGACCTGGCGGACGCCATCGGCCGCTCGCCGTCGGCGACCTCGCGGCTGGTCGACGGGCTCGTCAAGCGGCGCCTCGTCGAACGGCGGCGGGAGGACGACGACGGGCGCCTGCGCACCGTGTGGCTCACCCAGCGCGGCAAGGCCGTGCTGCGGATGGTCGACCGCGCTCGCGCGGAGCAGTTCCTGGCCGCCGTGCGCCCGATGCCGCGCGGCGAGCGGGCGCTGATCGCGATGGGGGTCGCGGCCCTCGCGACCCATGCGATCAGCCGGCGCGGGCGCCTGGTCCGCGGCGGCGGCTGAGGCGGTCCATCAGGCGGACGTCGGCAGGCGGGCGACGATCGTCGTCCCGCCGCCCGGCGGGCTGGTCACGGTCAGCGCCCCGCCGAGCGCCTCCAACCGGTCCGCGAGCCCGCGCAAGCCGCTCCCGGTCGCCGGGTCCGCGCCGCCCCGGCCGTCATCGGACACCCGAACCTCCAGCTGCCGGTCGTCGGCCTGCACCGCCACCTTCGCGCAGCTCGCCTTGGCGTAGCGGGCGATGTTGGTGAGGCTCTCGGCGACGACGAAGTAGGCCGTCGCCTCGACCTCAGGCGCGAAGCGTTCCGGCGTCGCCTCGATCTCGATCGGGAACGGCGTCCGCTCGGCGAGGGCCTCGATCGCCGCGCCGAGCCCCGCCTCGCGCAGGATGGGCGGCCGGATGCCCCGCGCGAGGTCGCGGACGTCCGAGATCGCCGCCAGCAGCTCGCCCCGCGCCATCTCGATCAGGGCATCCTGATCGTCGCTCCGCCCCTTGGCCTGGTCCAGCCGGATGGCGAGCGCGACCAGGCGCTGCTGGGCGCCATCGTGGAGATCCCGCTCGATCCGCAGCCGCTCGGCGTCGCCGGCCTCGACGATGCGCAGCCGCGACGCACGGACCTCCGTGAGCTGTGCCCGGACCTGGGCCGCCAGTCGCTCGTTGGCCAGCGCGAGCCGTGCCACCGACCCGACTGCGTCGACCCGGCCGGGATCTTCCCGCTCAACGGCAGGGTCGTATTCGAGCACGGCGAGGAGCTCGCCGTCGCGTTCGAGCCGGTTCGTCGCCCGCCGGGCGGCCAGCCGCGGCGGGTCGAACGGCTGCCCGTTGGCTCGCACGAGCCCGTCGGATGACGGGGCGGGAAACGCGAGGACGAGCGATGGGTCGCCGAGCGCTCGCGAGAGCGCGGCCTCCAGCCCGCCGAGGGGGATCCCGCGGCCGAGCTCGACGGCGAGGTCCGCCACGCCCGCCCTGGCGAGCCGGGCGCGCACGAGCCCGAGCAGGTAGGCCGCGGGGAACAGCAGTCCGGCGACGGCGAGCACGGGCGACTGCAGCGCGTCGCGCAACGCGCCCCATTCCGATGGGTTCGCGCCGGCCAGCTGCCAGCCGACCAGCAGCGACAGCTGTACCGGCGCGGCGAAGGCCACCGGCAGGAGGGCGCGGCGCTCGACGGGACCGGCCCGTCGCCAGTGCCGGGCGAGGCCGACCGCGACCCCCGCGAACAGGCCCGCCGCCAGGACGACCAGCGCGAAGGGCCCGAACAGCCACGCCAGCGTCGGTTGCGGCAGCAGCACGAACGGATTGCGCGGCGAGAACCCGATTCCCGTCGACGGGGGCTGCCAGACGAGCAGCCAGGCGACGCGGGTCACGCCGAGCCACGCGTACGCAGTGAGCACGAATCGCCGGTCGAAGCGGTCGTCGAGGTACCCGCTCGGGAACGCGAGGACGAGGTGCACGAACACGACGCCGGCGAGCCCGACGATGAAGTTGCTGAGCGTCCAGGTCAGGGAGGTGGGGAAGACCCACAGAATGCCAACGGTCGCGACGAGGCGGTACGCGAACAGGAGCTTCCACAGCGGACCGGAGGGATCACGCAGGTAGGCGACGACCATCGCGGCGACCCACAGCAGGTCGATCGCGAGCATCCACGCCTGGATTGCCGGCGACCACCACGGGCCGAGCCCGTACGGCCACAGCAGCGGTCCGAACTGCTGGAGCGCCGTGAGGGCGATGGCCACGATCCCCAAGGCCGCCGCCCGCTCGGTGCGCCCGCGACGGTCAGGTGCTGTCATCGACCGGCGTGGACGTCGCAGGGACGCTCGGCGCGCCCGACGCGCCGGCCGTCGACGCGATCCAGGCGATGACCCACCCGGCGACGCCCGCCGCGACCGCGACGCCGAGCCACAGCGTCGCCGTCCAGCCGAGACCGCCACTCGCGATCGCGACGAGGCCCGCCGCGACGACCAGGCCGGCCGACGCCGCCGCCGCGGCCACGGGGGCTCGCTCTCTCGATGCGAACCGGGTACACAGGTCGGCAGCGAGCCCGGCTGCGATGGCGCCCGGGACGAACCGCCAGCCGTCCCCCTGGATGGCGATCAGCGCCGTCGCCGCGCCGAGGGCGACGGCGAAGGCGCCGAACGGGGGAGCGGTCCGGGTGAGCAGCACGAACACCAGCGACAGGACGCCGATCGCAATCAGCATCGAGGCTACCCCGAGGTCCTCCCGGGCGATCGGCTGCGCCGTCGCAGCAGGTTGGGGCGTGCGCATGAACGCGATCCGGCCATCGGCTCCCCACGACCCGTCCCAGACGGAATCCGTCGTCTCGGGGCTCCTGCCCAGCGGGCGTGGATCGCTGCCGTCGGCGGCCATGTCCCAGACCTGCGAGGTACCGGTGCGCCACGTCGTGAATGCGATCCGCGAGCCATCGGGCGACCACGCCGGCCACAGGTTGCCCGTCGTGTCATCGGTCAGCGGGCGCGGCTGCCCCCCGTCAGGATCGACGACCCAGACCTGGGCACCGCCGCTGCGATCGGAAGTGAATGCGACGTTGCGTCCATCGGGGGACCACGACGCGGCCCAGTCCTCGCCGCTCGATTTCCGCGATGTGGACCGGGTCCGAGCCATCGGCGTTGATCGCGTACAGCTGCGTGTGGCCGTCGCGGGTCGAGTCGAACGCGAGCCGCCGGCCGTCCGGCGACCAGGTCGCGGATCGGTCGTCGCCCGGCGCGTCGGTCAGCCGCACGGCAGGGCCGACGCCGTCGGACCGGATCCGCCACAGGTCCGCCTCGGGTCGAGCGGCCTCGCCGGTCGCCGCGAAGTCCGGCCCCTGCGGCCCCTGACCGGGGACCGGCCCGACGGGTCCGGAGTTCATCCACGGGCCACCCGATGCTTCCTGGGTGTAGGCGATCCACGCGCCGTCAGGCGACCAGCGCGGGAACCACTGCCAGCCGGGATCCCCCACCAGCACTCGCGCGTTCCCGCCGTCGGCGTCGGCGACCCAGATGTCGGCCTCGCGGGTCGGCGACCCGGCGCCGAGCCCCGAGAAGCGGACGTAGGCGATGCGGGAGCCATCCGGAGACCAGACCGGGTTGCCGAGTCCCGTACCCTCGTCCGGCTCGATCAGGCGCGTCTGGCGCCGCCCGTCGGCGTCCATGACCCAGACCTCGGCCTGTGGCTCGAGGGTGGACGGCCGCTCGATCCAGGGACTGAGCGCTGGGTGGAGCCCGCCCGGCGACGCGAGGGCTGCCATCACCAGGCCCGCCGAGATCGCGGCGGGCCAGCGCAATCGCGGGTCACCGAGGGCGATCGCCGCGCGCAGGGCGGTGCCGCCAACGAGCACCAGGCCGACCGCGAGCAGGACGCGGCTGGGCGCGAAGCCCCCCTCGATCCCCGGGCCGATGCCCACGCCCTCGCGCCACGCGACGTCGGCGACGACGTACGCGAGGAGTACCCCGGCCCCTGCGCCGAGTGCCCCGAAGCCCGGCGGATACGCCGCGGTCCACGAGTGACCCCGACGGACCGCGATCAGGCCGCGGGCGACCGTCAGCAGGGCGAGGAAGAGGAGGCCCGCATAGGCGACGGCGTGGTAGGGCGAGATGCCGACGTCGGTCGCATCGCCGCGTGTCAGTGCACGGACGACGAGGAAGGTGCCGCCGATGACCCAGACGCCGAACCCGACGGCGATCCATGCCCATCGACGCGCGGACCGCCGGGTCGTATGGCGCTCCACCATCGCGCCTCCGTTGTCCGCCTGATTCGGACCCTCAGCCACGGCAGCGCAACTCCGCCACCGCACACCAACCCTGGGGCATCGTACGCTCGCTCATTCGATCGCGGACGACTGGGTCGGCAGGGGCGCTTCCGGGGCTGGCGACCCCGCGTCGGTCCCCGAAGCAGCTCCGGCCAGCGGGCCGATCGCCGTCATCACCACGGCGGCGAACAGCAGGATCTCCACCGCTGCCAGCGCCAGCATCGTTGCCACCACGTCAAACCGTCGCGTCGTCATCTCGATCACCTCCCGTCCTGGTGCCATCACGATCGGCGCTCGGTCCGCCTGCGGCGTCCGTGGCCGCACGCGAACGGAATCCGCGAGATTCGAGGGTCTGCACCTGTACCCGGCGTCGCGCCCGATGCACCATGCACGCGTGCCGAGCCATGAGCCTGAACCGGCGGACCCGCGCGGTGTGCGTCACCAGCCGCTCCGCGTCGTCCTCGCCGACGACGCCGATCTCCTGCGGGAGGCACTGGCGTCCGCGCTGGCGTCCGCGGGCTTCGACGTCGTGGGGCAGGCGGCCGACGCGGACCGGCTGCTGATCCTGGTGGCGGATCGACGACCGGATGTCGTCGTGCTCGATGTCCGGATGCCGCCCACGCACACCACCGAGGGCCTGGAGGCCGCTCGAGCGATCCGTGCCCGCTGGCCCCGCACGTCGATCCTGGTCCTGTCGCAGTATGTCGAGACGCGCCACGCGATCGACCTCCTGCGCGACGACCCGTCCGGGATCGGGTACCTGCTCAAGGACCGGGTGACGCGCGTCGAGGACCTGGCCGCGGCCGTCCGGACCGTCGGCGCCGGCGGGTCAGTCATCGACCCGGAGGTGGTCGGCCGCCTGCTGGGCCGTCCCCGGGGCCGGTCGGCCCTCGACGATTTGACGCCGCGGGAGCGCGAGATCCTCGCGCTGATGGCCGAGGGTCGATCGAACCAGGCGATCGCCGAGCGGCTGGGTCTCGAGGTCAAGACGGTGGAAGGACACGTCCGCGCGATCTTCTCCAAGCTCGGCCTGGAGCCGGCCGCCGAGGATCACCGACGGGTGCTGGCCGTGCTCGCCTGGCTGCGAGCACCGGGCGACACGGCTGCGGCGACCTAGCGACATCGGGACACGCGGCGCGCCACAATCGCACCGACCGTGCAAGCGACGAGGTAGCTCGATGGACCCGCTCCGCTCCTACGAACTCCAGTACCGAGTCCAGCACCGTCACGGAGACGGCACCTGGTCCGAGATGACTGCGGACGCCAGCCACCACGACGCCGCCGACCACGACGTGGAACGTTCCTGGGCCAAGCGCCTCGTGTTCCGCTGCTCGCGCTGCGATGAGACGGTGACCCTCGGTCCGAGCTCCGATGGCGATGAGGCCGGCGACCAGCGGTGACCGGGTGCGGCACGTCAGCCGCAGTAGCCAGCCACCACGTCGTACAGCACGGGCAGGCCCCACCGGAGCGCCTCCACGCCCACCCGCTCGTCGACCGCGTGGAACCGGTCGAGGAATCGCTCGCCGGGGGCGAGCCGGAGGGGCGAGAAGCCGTAGGTCGGCACGCGGAGCCGGAGCGTGTGCTTGGCATCGGACGCGAAGGGCGCGATGACGGGGACCGGGATGCCCTCGGGGTCGTGGGCGCGGATCGCCGCGGTCATCGCCTCGTAGAGCGCGCCCTCGGCCGGCGCCTCGACGGGCACGGCGCCGATGACGTGCTCGATCTCGCACCGGGGCGCCAGGTCCCCGATCCGGGCCATGAGCTCCTCGCGGACGTCGCCCTCGGTGGTGCCCGGCAGCTTGCGCACGTCTACCTCGATCACGGCCTCGCCGGGGATGACGTTGTACTTGATGCCGGCGTTGAAGATGGTGGGGCTGAACGTGTCCCGCAGGAGCGCGCTCAGGGCCAGCGCGTAGACCGGCTCGCACGCGGCGCGGATGGCGGCGTCGGAGCGGCGCGGGTCGTCGTCGAGGATCGCGTCCAGGAGCCTCGCCCCGTCCGGGTCGAGGGCCGCGCCGACCTCCGCGAGCAGCCGTCGGACGACGGGCGTCGGACGGGGCTCGCCCTTGACGGCGATGCGGCCCACGATCTCCGCGGCGAGCACGATCGCGTTGTCGGCGCGGGGCATCGAGCCGTGGGCCCACGTGCCGTGCACCCGGATCCGGTAGACCTCGTAGCCCTTCTCGGCGACCCCGATCGCATAGAACCGGCGCCCGCCGATCTCGATCGGGATGCCACCGGCCTCGTTGAGCGCGCCGGCGGCGCGGATCGTCTCGGGCCGGTTGTCCACCAGCCAGCCGGCGCCGTTCCAGCCGCCGGCCTCCTCGTCGGCCGTGCACGCGAACAGGACGTCACGACGGAGGCCCGGCACGGCGTCGACGGCCGGGTCGAGCCCCGCGGCGAGCGCCCGCGCGGCGAGCAGCCGGAGCACCCCGACCTCGAGCGCGACCATCGCCTTCATGTCGACCGCGCCGCGGCCCCACACGTAGCCGTCGGCGAGATCGCCCGAGAACGGCCGGTGGGTCCAGCCCTCGGCCACGGCCGGGACGACGTCGAGATGCGACAGGAGGAGCAGCGGCTCGCCGCCCGTGCCGTCGCCGCGGAGCCGCGCGACGACGCTGCCGCGGCCGGGCGCCGGCTCGACCACCTCGGGTGCCAGGCCGGCCTCCTGGAGCGCGCTCGCGATGAACTCGGCCGCCACGAGCTCGGGGCCCGGGGGATCGGGCGGGTTGATCGAGGGGATCCGGATCAGGTCCCGGAGGAACTCGACCAGGTCATCGTGCGCCCGGGCCCACGTCCCCTCGTCGATACCGGCCGAGGGGAGGCCGGCCGGCGGCTCGGGGCGCACCGTCAGATGGACGGGACGTTGACGACGGGAACGGCGATGATCGCCTCGACGATGCCGAGCACGAACCCGATCACCACGATCGCGATCACCATCGCGACCAGCAGCTGGACGTACGGCCGCTCGCGGGCGAGCGTCTTGGGCAGCTCGGGGTCCGTGCCGCCGGCGATGTAGGGCCCCGGCAGGCCGCGCTTGCGAGCGTGCTCGTTGCGCACGGCGTCGTACTGGACGGGATCCGGCGGCAGCGGCGCGGTCGGGGTGGGTCCTGCGGTCACGGCACCAATCATGCCGCCCGGCGGCGAACCGTGCCCGGACGGCTCACGAGACGGCGACCCGCAGGCCGATCGAACCCTGATTTCCCTGCCAGAACAGCGGCTTGTGATCGTTGGCCGGAAAAGCCGCCGGATTTGGGGCCAAGCGACTGCCAGATCGTCATCCGGCGGCAGAAACTGTCAGGCGCGTGCCCTATCGGGCCATCGATCCGCTGGTCAACCGTCGCGGGCCTCCGATCTGTCAGGGGCGAAGACCGCCTCGTGGCTAGCCAGCGTTGGCAGCCGAGGCCGGCACGGCCTCCGGTGCATCGTCGCCTGACGGCGCCACGCGCCCGTCCTCGGCGGGCCGCCAGTGCGGGGCCGCGTCAGGTGGCGCGAACGAGGCGACCCGCGAGATCAGGCGCCGCAATCGGAGGCCTTCGATCGGGCCCAGGGCATACAGCGGCATCCGGGTGAGCCAGACCGCCGAGCCGAGGCTCACGGCGTCGGCGCCGGCCCAGAAGTACTCGCGGCAGTCGTCGAAGTCGCGGATGCCACCGTTGGCGATGATCGGCAGCCGGATCCCCGCGTCGCGCAGCTCGGCGACGACCCGCATCCCGATCGGCTTGATCGCGCGGCCCGACACCGCGCCGTAGCGGTTCTTGAGCCACGGCTCGCCCGTCTCGGGATCGAGGCGCAGGCCCTTGACCGTGTTGATCGCGGTGATCCCGGCGCAGCCGTAGCGCTCGGCGAGGCGGGCCTGCCAGCGGTAGTCCTCGTCCGGGGAGACCTTGAGGATGAGCGGGTGGCGGCTTCGAGGCACGGCGCGCGCGAGGCTCTCCTCGAGGATCGTCTCGAACGGGAAGTTGACGTTGTGGCACGAGGCGTTGAGCTCGATGGCGGCGATCTCGCCCGGCCTCGCCCGTTCGTTGACGATCTCGACCAGGCGCTCGATCTCGTCCGCGGAGAAGCCGCCGATCGAGACGATCCGGTTGAGGTCGGCCGTGCGGGCGAAGTACTCCTCGAAGTAGCGCTCGATGCCGATGTTCGACCAGCCGAAGGCGTTGAGCCAGCCCGCGTCGACGCGCCGCAGCGCCTTGCCGTACAGCCGGAGCATGGCCGGGAACTCGGTGATGCCCCAGTCCTCGCGCAGGGTGAAGTGACCCTCGCGGGGCTCGAGCGTCATGGTCCGGGTGGTCACGGCGCCGAAGCGCTCGAGGGGCACCCACTGCGCGATGGGGGAGAGGCCGTACAGGATCAGCCGCCGCTTCGACGCCCCGTAGCCCAGCAGGCTGGCGGAGGTGACGAGCCGGTTCCGCAGCCTGATCCCGTTGAGGTCGACGACGCCCACGCCCGAAGTATGCCGGTCGGCCTCAGGACGGGGCGAACGGGCCGCGCATCGTGAGCATGTCCGGGATCGGCAGGTAGCCGAGCTTGATGTTCACGGCGCGCATCGGCCCGTTCTCGGGATCGTTGCCGGTCTCCAGGGTCTCGAGCCCGTGCTCGACCGCCCAGGCGATGGTCGCGCGCTTCAGCGCCGTCGCCACGCCCCTTCCGCGCCACCGGCGGCCGACCGCGGTCATGTCATGCCAGGCCATCGTGGGGGATCCGGGCACGATCATGAGCGAGGCCCAGCCGGCGACCTCCCCGGTCGCCTCGTCGACGGCGATCGCGAAGCCGTCGGGCGGGATGCTGTCGCGGCGGACGTCGCGGGCGATGAACTCCTCGAGTGGGCCCACGGCGACCAGCTCATCGATCGTCGGGATGTCCTGGTACGCCTCGACGGCGACCGCGTGCACGCCCCGCTCGAGCTCCGGGCGCGCGGCGAGCGTCGTGAGGCTGAACCCGGCCGGGGCGACCACGTCCGGCGGGGTCATCCCGCGCAGGTCGAGCTGGACCATCTTCATCCGCTCGACCGCCTCGAAGCCGCGATGCTCCAGGAACGCCACCCCATCCTCCTGTTGCTCCGAGACGTCGGTCTGGAGCCCCGTCTTGCCGGCAACGCTCGCCGCCCGTGAGCAGGCGGTCCAGAGCCCGGTGCCCAGGCCACGGCGTCGTGCCTCCGGCAACACCTGCATCCCGAACCAGTAGCGCTCGAACGTCGGCTCGTACATGTAGATCCGCCCGACCGACGCGGCCGCGACCGGCCGGCCATCGAGGAAGCCGAGGAATCGGGTGCCGCCCGGGTAGGTCGCGTCGGACCAGGCCTGGTCCTCGACCGATGTCGGCCATTCGGGGGTGACGGCGTTGACGATGGCGACGAAGTCGCGCAGGCCGGCATCGTCGCCGGCGTCGAGCCGCCGCACCCCGGTGGCGCCGCGCACGGTCACGCGAGCGGCGAGGCCGCCGCAGCCCGCTCCGCAAGCGGCTCGGCGACCTCGTCGGCGACCACCGCCAGTCCGTCCGGCGCCATGCTCGCGGGGACGCCCAGGATCACGTGGTTGGCGCCGACGGCGAGAAACGCCCGCGCGGTCTCGAGTGCCTCCCGTCGGGAGTCGGCCGTGGCGCCGCACGAGAGCTGGGCGGCGAACGTGAAGCTGGCCGGGTCCCGGCCGGCGGCCTCCAGCGCGCGCGAGATCTCGTCCCGCTTGGCCGAGAAGTAGTCGACGTCGCCCGGGCGGTTGCCGGGCATCGGCCAGCCCTCCGCGTAGCGCGTCGCGAGGTCGATCCCGCGTCGCTTCTGGCCGCCCAGCCAGATCGCCGGTCCGCCCACGCGCACGGGCCCGGGCTCGTTGGTCGCCCCCTGGAGCGGGTAGAACCGGTCGTCGAGGGTGACGCCGGGCGGGCGGCGCGCCTGGTCCGAGAACAGCGCCGTCAGGACGCGCAGTGCGCTCTCGAAGCGGTCGTAGCGCTCGGGCAGCGGGGGCAACGGCAGCCCGAAGGCCGTGTGCTCGCCCTCGTGCCAGCCGGCGCCCAGGCCGAGGATGAACCGCCCGCCGGTCACGTTGTCGACGACCGTCGCGGACTTGGCCAGGACCGCCGGGTGGCGAAACGTGTTGGCCGCCACGGCAACGCCGATCCATTTGCCGCTGACCCGGTGCGCGAGCGCCGCGACGGTGGTGAGCGACTCCATGGCCGGGCCGTTGCGCTCCCGGCTGGCATCGGAGAGGTGGTCGCTGACCCAACCGGCGTCGAACACCCCGAGCTCGCCCGCGAGCGCCCACGTCTCGTCGATCCGGGACCAGTCGAGGCCCGTGGATTCGGTCGCCGAGATCCGGAAGCCGACGAGACCCGGCCGCGTGCCCGCGCGCATCGGGCGCCTAGCCGCCCGCGCTCGAGGCGAGGGCGGTCCGCAGGCGCGCGCCGCTGGTGATCGCGCCCTCGGACGCCGACGAGACGAGCGCCGCGTACTTGGCCAGCGCCCCCGTCGTGTACCGCGGCGCCGGCGCCGACCAGCGCGCGCGCCGCTCGGCCAGCTCCGCCTCGGGCACCTCGAGGTTGAGCTGCCGGGCGTCGACGTCGACCGTGATCGTGTCGCCCTCCTCGATCAGGGCGATCGGGCCGCCCACGGCGGCCTCCGGCGACACGTGGCCGATCATCAGGCCGCGCGTGCCGCCCGAGAATCGCCCGTCGGTCAGCAGCGCGACCGATTCGCCGAGGCCGGCACCGACCAGGGCGCCCGTCACGCCGAGCATCTCCTGCATCCCGGGGCCACCGACCGGGCCCTCGTAGCGGATCACGACCACGTCGCCGGCGACGATCCGGCGCTCGCGGACGGCCTCGAAGCACGCCGTCTCGGAGTCGAACACGCGCGCCGGGCCGCTGTGGTGGCGGCGCTCCGCCCCCGCGAGCTTGAGGACGCAGCCGTCGGGGGCGAGGCTGCCGTGCAGCACGGTGAGCCCGCCGGTGTGCTTGATCGGGTTGTCGATGGTTCGAACGACTGGCTGGCCGGGCGTCTCGACCGTGTCCTCGGCGATCCTGGCGATGGTCCGCCCGTCGACGGTCGTCTCCTCGCCGTGGAGGAGATCCTGCTTGAGCAGCTCGCGCATGACCAGCCCGACGCCGCCCGCGTCGTACATGTCGGCCGCGGCGTACCGGCCGCCGGGCCGCATGTCGGCGATCAGCGGCGTCCGGTCCGCCACCACCGCGAACTCGTCCAGGGTCAGCGTCATGCCGAACTCGGCGGCGATGGCCGGCAGGTGGAGCGCGGCGTTCGTGCTGCCGCCCGTCGCGGACACCGACGCGATGGCGTTCTCGAGCGAGTTGCGGGTGACGATGTCGGCCGGCCGGATGTTGTGGTGAACGAGCGTCATCACGAGCTCACCCGCTCGGCGCGCGGCCTCGTCCTTGGCCGGATCCTCGGCGGGGATGCCGTTGAGGCCAGCCGGCGAGAGGCCCAGGAACTCGAGGGCCGTGGCCATGGTGTTGGCCGTGAACTGGCCCCCGCAGGCCCCGGCCCCGGGGCACGCGCCCTCCTCGATCTCGTACAGCTCCTCGAGGCTGATCTTGCCCGCGCGATACGAGCCGATCGCCTCGTACACGCTCACGATGTCCGACGGCTGGCCCTTGTAGGTGCCGGGGTAGATCGTCCCGTTGTAGAGCACGAGCCCGGGAATGCCCAGGCGGCCCAGCGCCATCGCCCCAGCGGGGATCGTCTTGTCGCAGCCGACCAGGCACACGATGCCGTCGAACAGGTGGCCGCGCGCGACGAGCTCGATCGAGTCGGCGATCACCTCGCGGCTGATGAGCGACGCCTTCATCCCCTCGGTGCCCATCGACACCCCGTCCGAGACGGCGATGGTGTTGAACTCCATCGGCGTGCCGCCGGCGGACCGGATCCCCTCCTTGACCTTCTCCGCCAGCCGCCGCTGGTTGAGGTTGCAGGGCATCGTCTCGATCCACGAGGTCCCGACGCCGACGATCGGCTGGGCCAGGTCGTCGTCCGTGAAGCCCACGGCCTTGAGCATCGCGCGCGCGCCGGCCCGGTCGGGGCCGTCGGTCAGGGCATGGCTGTGCCGCTTGGCGGGATCGGTGGGGCGGTTGTGCTTGGGGGTCGTGTCGGCGGCCATCGGGTCCTCGTGGTCGGGCGGCGGTGCAGGAGGACAGGGTACGGCGGCGGCGCGCCCTCGTGCCGGGGACGGCGCTAGCGAGGGTCGGCCGGTCCGGCGTCCACGTGCAGCCGCGACTCCACGACGGCATCGGCCGCCGCGGCGCTGCCCTCGTGGCCCGTCACCGCCTCGAGGAACGTCTCGCAGCCGATCGACCACGCATCGACGTCGTCGAGCGCCGTCACGGTTGCCGTCCGCGGGATCGAGCGCAGCAGGGCGATCTCGCCGATGCCGGTGCCCGGACCCTCCCGGTGATGGGGCCGCCCGTCCATCGCGATCTCCACGTCGCCGCGCTCGATCACCACGAACGTGTCGCCCGGGTCGCCCTGCGTCATCAGCGGCTCGCCGGCCGTGAAGCGCACCTCGCGCATCCCGGTCGCCACGCGCTCGAGCGCGGCCAGGGGCAGGAGCGAGAACAGGGGGATCCCGCGCAGCAGCGACGACTGGCGCTCGGGCACGACGCCCTCCGTGTCCAGGCGCCGCACCAGCGGCCAGCCGAGGACCGCGATCACGGGCAGGCTGAGCCCGACCAGGACCAGCGATCGCTCGATGCCCAGCACCGCGATCATGACCGACGCCAGTACGCCGCCGATCGACACCCCCGCGCTGGCGGCCACCTCGAGCACCGCGAACACCGCCGACCGCGCGTCGTTGGCGGTGCCGCGCTGGAGGAGCGTCAGCCCGGACACGTCGAGCAGGGCGTTGGCGATGCCGACCACCGCAAGGGCGACGATCGCGACGACCGTCACCGGGACGAACCCGATCACGGCGACGGGCGCCCCCCAGCCGACCAGGGCGATCACGAACACCGTCGCCAGCCGTCGCTCCGCCCCGATGCCGAGCGCGGCGAGCGCCCCGACAATGCCGCCCAGGCCGACGGCGGCACCCAGGATCCCGACGCCGGCGTCGCCCATCCCCAGGACCTCTATCGCGAGGATGGCGATGAACGTGGTGAGGGCGCCGCGGACGACGGTCTGCCCGACGAACGACACCATCACCATCCCGGCGGGCCTGCGCGCCGCAAGCTCCCGCACCCCGGCGAGGAACGGGATCGCCGGCCTCGCTTCCTGCGCCCTGCGGGGCGGGCGCGAGGCGTCCGGGACGCGCACCGCGAGCGCGACCGCGCCCGCGAGCAGGCACAGCGCGGCAGACACGAGCGCAGCGGGCATGGCCCCCAGCTGGGCGACGACGATGCCGGCGACCAGCGGCCCGGCGAACGTGCCCAGGCTCTCGCCCAGCGCGCCCGCCGTGTTGGCGCTGACCAGCTCCGCGGGGCTCGTGGCCACCTGGGGCAGGAGCGTCAGGATCGTCGGCCGGACCAGCGCCCCGGCCGCGGAGGCGACCGCGATGGCGGCGAACACGACGACGGTCGTGTCGGCGACGCTCGCGGCCGCGACGACCACGGCGCCGGCGGCCCGGATCAGGTTGACGCCGACGAGCGTGCGCTCGGGCCGCCCGAACCGGCTCGTGTCCACGAACAGGTTCACGAGGGTGGCCGGGATCATCCGGGTCAGCGAGACCAGCCCCACCAGCACGGCGCCGCCCGCGTCGTAGGCGACCAGCAGCGCGACCACGAGCAGGGCCCAGTCGGCGGCAACGCCGAGCGTCCACGCGAGCTCGAGCGACCTGAGGTCGCGGTTGTGCAGGACCCCGACCAGGGAACGGGTCGCGATCGCGAGCGGCGCCGTCCTCGCGCCTCCCCCGCTACCGGTCATCAGCCCTCGGCGAGCCGTCCCGAGGCCCAGGCCTCGACGACGCCGCGGAGCGTCGGCAGCGCCAGCGCACCACTGCCCAGGACGGCGTCGTGGAAGCCGCGGATGTCGAACCTGTCGCCCAGGCGCGTCCGCGCCTCCTCCCGCAGCCGGAGGATCTCGAGCTGGCCGAGCTTGTAGGCCAGGGCCTGTCCGGGGAGCACGATGTAGCGATCGACCTCGTTGGCGATGTTGTTGGGCGCCAGCGCCGTGTGCTCCAGCATGAACGCAATCGCGCGATCGCGCGGCCAGCCCATCGCGTGGATCCCGGTATCGACGACCAGGCGCGCGGCGCGCCAGGCGTCGAACGACAGGACGCCGATCCGGTCGAGGTCGCCGGTGTACAGGCCCATCTCGTCGCTCAGCCGCTCGGTGTACAGGCCCCAGCCCTCGAAGAAGGCGGTCGGTCCGAGGTGACGGCGGAACTCGGGCAGGTGCGGCAGCTCCTGGCCGATCGCGATCTGGAGGTGATGGCCAGGGATCGACTCGTGGTAGGTGAGCGCCTCCGCCTCGTAGCGCGGCTTGGTCTCGGGCTCCGAGGTGTTGATGTAGTAGCTGCCCGGGCGCGACCCGTCCACCGCCGGCTGGCGGTAGTAGGCGATCGACGAATGGAGCTCCTCGTGGGGCGCCATGCGGACGATCTCGCACGAGGCCTTGGGCAGGCGGCCGAACCAGTCGGGGATCGCCTCGGCGGCGCGCGCCAGGCACGACGCCGCCTTGTCGAACACCTCGTCGCGGGTCGCGAAGTACAGGCTCGGATCGTGGCGCAGGTTCGTCAGCGCCTCGTCAAGGCTCGCGGATCCGATCGTGCGTCCGGCCAGCTCCGCGAGCTCGAAATCGATCCGGGCGATCTCGTCCAGGCCGATCTGGTGGAGGGCCGCGGCGTCGAGATCGAGCGAGGTGTGCACGCGGATCAGCCGGTTGTAGCCGTCGGCACCCTCGGGCACCTGGCACATGCCGGGTCGGTCGGCGGAGCGCGCCGCGGGCAGGATCTCGGTCACGAGCGCGTCGTGGAGCCGGATGAAGGCCGGCCGGATCTCCCCCTCGACGATCGAGGTGAGCTCGGCGCTGAAGCGTTCCCGCTCGGCCGTCGACCAGCCGGGCAGGTCGGCGACATCGCCCAGCGGCGCCAACAGGGCCCAATCGGCGGTGTCGCCGTCGAGCAGGCGTTCGAGGATGTCGACGGTTCGCTGGCCCGGCGGGAGGCACGCGACGCGTCCCTCGGCCAGGCTGCGGCGAAGGCTCGAGAGATGCCGGTCGGTGTACTCGGCCATCGCCCGCCACCGTGCGGCCATCCGGGCGCCATCCTCGGGCGTGTCCAGGCGCTGGTAGTCGGGGACCAGCAGGAAGTCCGCGGGCACGCCCTCGATCGGGTCGATGTTCCAGTCGAGCAGGCCGGTGTCGAGCTCCGCGATGTCCGACGCGATCGTCTCGCGGAGCATCAGCAGGCTGACCTTCGCCTCGCCCTCCAGCGCGCGCGGGTCGACCTCGTTGACGCGGTCGAGCAGGTCGCTGAAGCGCGCCCTCGTCGCCGCGGAACCCTCGGGCGTGGGATCCGTCAGCAGGTCGTCGAAGCGCGGATCGCCGATGGCCGTGGCGAACAGCGGGTGCGTCTCGAGGTACGTCGTCCAGTATTCGGCGGCGAGCGCGTCGAGGTCGCCGGTCGCGTCGGCGGCCGCCGGGTGGGCCATCAAGTCCATCGGCAGATCGTATCGACCACGACCGCGGCAGGGACGGCCGGGAGGTGTCGGCAACGCGACACCCCGGTGCTCGACCCGCATGCACGGCGGTGCGGCGCGACACCGCCCGGATGGATCAGTCGATGCACCGCCCCACGTCGACCGCGCCCGTCCGGCCGATGGCGGGGGCCACCCGGGTCGAGACGGCCGTCGGGCTCAGCGCGTAGCCGACCTCGGGATCGGCGCGCGATTCCGCGAACACCAGCCCGCCGATGGTGCCGTCCTCGAGGACCAGCGGTCCGCCCGAGTCGCCTGGCTCGATGGCCGCGCGCAGCTCGAGGATCTCGCGCCGGACCTGCGCCGTGTCGTAGATGTCGTGGCCGGTCGCCTGGTAGGCACCCGCGACCGCCGCCGGCAGGATCACGAGCGCGCCGCCGCCCGCGTACCCGAGCGTCGCGCCCTCCGCGCCCCGATCGGGGATCGAGGTCGCAAAGCGCAGCGCGTGGCCGCCCAGGTCGGGTGCGTAGAGCACGGCCACGTCGAGGCTCGGATCGAACAGCACGGGCACGGCGTCGGCGATGCCCGAATCGAGCGCGGCACGGATGGCGCTCGCGCCCGCGACCACGTGGGCGTTGGTGACCAGGTACCCGGGCGCGATGATCACGCCCGTCCCATTGACCTGGCTGTTGCAGGCGCGGGTGGTGATCCGGGCCGTGGCGCCGATCGCCGCGCTCGCGATCCGCTCCGCCTGCGGATCGGTGGGCGTGTCCACGGCGGGCAGCGGCAGGGGATCGAGCCCGACGAAGACGTCCGGCAGGCCCGAGGCATCGAGCGCCCCCGCGATCTCGCCGACGACCTCGGTTGGTGGCGGCAGCACCTGGTCCACCCCGCGCACCACGACCGACTGGGTGGCCGCTCGGCCCAGGCTGGGGAAGGGCCCGGCGGCCAGCAGGCCACCCGCGAGCCACACGATCAGGATCGCCTGGACGGCGCCCAGGAACCCGCCCGCGGCCCGATCCATGCCCGACAGCACGCCCCGACCGAGCTGGCCGGCGAGGACGCGTCCCACGCCGGAGCCGATCGCCTCGCCGATGATCACGGCCGCCAGCACGGCGCCCAGGACGGCGAGGGCCCGCGGGATCGGCTCCAGGGTCGCCGTGACGTCGAGCACCGCGGGCGCGAGGGCGAGGACCAGCAGCAGGCCGCCGATGGCGCCCGCGACGCCGCCGACCTGGGGCAGGGCGCCGGTCCGGATGCCGGCGAGGATCGCCGTGATGAGCATCACGACGGCGAACAGGTCGAACAGGTTCACCGTCGGAGTATCGGGGCAGTGGTGGATGCGTGCGGCGGACCAACCGGCCCAGCCGGGTCAGTCGATCGTCACCGTGACCGGTGCCGCGTCGCCGAACGCTGCGATCGTGTACGTCCCGGGTTCGAGCTCGCCGAGGTCCACGATGCTGGCCTTGTACTGCGCGATGTCGATGCACGCGGTATCCGGCGGGGCGGCGCTGCCCTCGCGCACCGTGAGGGTGAACGTGCTGCCGTCCTGGGCGACGTCGACGCCCGACAGCACGGTGCACGGCTCGACGCCGCTCCACCACGCCACCCGGACGGCCAGGTCGCGGCCGTTGACCGCGGTCTCGATGCTGGTCGCCCCGACCGGGTGGACACCGCTCAGGCCGCTGCCGGGCGTCACGATGGTCGGCGCCGGCTGGCCCGGGTCGGCGAATCCGGGAGCCCCGCCCGAGCCCGTCGCGGGATTCGGGCTGGAGCCGCCACCGGACGCGGGGCCGTCAGCGCCACCGCCGCCCGGCAGCCCGGGCGAAGCGGTGCTCGATCCCGGGACCGGGGTGGGGGCGGAGCCGATGTCGGGGGACCCGCCGGGGAAGACGGAGGCCGACGGTGCCGCGCCACCCGACGTGCAGCCGGCAAGCAGGACGGCGACGAGGGCGAGGGACGCAAGGACGGAACTCGCGCGGCCGACGATCTGGGTCATGGCCCGCAGACGGCGTGCCGGCGTCATCGGTTCCCCACGCCGTCGCGGAGGGACCAGCGTCAGCCGGCCGCCGCGCCCAGCCGGGTGTCCACGCGCGGCGGGTTGGCGGCCTCCCAGGCCGTGATCGCCTCCTCGTGGCCCAGCACGTAGCCGATCTCGTCGGTCCCGGCCAGGAGCATCGTCTTGGCGAACGGGTCGATGTCGAAGTCGATCGTCGAGCCGTCGGGCAGCAGGACGCCCTGCTCGGCGAGGTCCACCCGCAGCTCCGCGTCGGGGTCGTCGGCCAGGAGCCGGAACAGGTGCTGGTGGGTCGCTTGGTCGACGACGATCGGCAGCACGCCGTTCTTGAGCGAGTTGCTGCGGAAGATGTCGGCGTACGAGGTCGACAGGATGGCCCGCACGCCCCACGCCCGGAGCGCCCACGGGGCGTGCTCGCGCGAGCTGCCGGTGCCGAAGTTGTCGCCCACCAGCAGGATCTGGCGGCCGCTCATGCCGGGCCGGTCGAGGACGAACGGCGGATCCTTGCGCGATCCGTCCTCCTCGAACCGCCAGTCGCGGAACAGCGCCTCCGCGAGGCCCTCCTTGTCGGTCACCTTGAGGTAGCGCGCCGGGACGATCTGGTCGGTGTCCACGTTCTCGGCCGGCAGCGGGACGACGCGGGACGAGAAGCCGCGATAGGGCTCGGGCACGTCAGTACCCCCCGCCGACGGCCGCGGGGGCCTCGATGCCCGGCAGGGTCCGGGGGTCGGTGACGACGCCGGCGATCGCGGACGCCGCGGCGGTCAGTGGCGACGCGAGGAACGTGCGGCCGCCTTTGCCCTGGCGGCCCTCGAAGTTGCGGTTGGACGTGCTGATCGCGTACTGGCCGGGCGACAGCTGGTCGCCGTTCATCGCGATGCACATGGAGCAGCCGGACTCGCGCCACTCGGCGCCGGCGGCGCGGAAGATCTCGTGGAGCCCCTCGCGCTCCGCCTGGGCCTTCACCTGCTGAGAGCCGGGAACGACCATCAGGCGTACGCCGTCCGCGGCATGACGTCCGGCGAGGACGCCGGCGGCGAGCCGCAGGTCGCTGATCCGGCTGTTGGTGCACGACCCGATGAACACGACGTCCACCGGCTGGCCGGCGATCGCCTGCCCCGGCTGGAGGCCCATGTACTCCAGCGCATGCTCGGTTGCGCGTCGCGCGGCGTCGTCGGCCAGGTCCTCGGGGCGCGGCAGGCGGCCCGTGACGGCGATCCCCATGCCCGGGTTCGTGCCCCAGGTCACCATCGGCTCGAGCGCGCCGGCATCGAGCACGAGAGACCGATCGAAGCGGGCGCCGTCGTCGGTCGGCAGCGTGCGCCAGTCCTCGACCGCGACGTCCCAGGCCGCTCCCTGGGGCGCGTGACGGCGGCCGTGGACGTAGTCGAACGTGGTGTCGTCCGGCGCGATCAGGCCGGCGCGGGCGCCGCCCTCGATGCTCATGTTGCAGATCGTCATCCGCTGTTCCATGGTCAGCGCGCGGATGGCCTCGCCGCGGTACTCGAACACGTGGCCCGTCCCGCCCCCGATCCCGATCCGGGCGATCAACGCGAGGATGATGTCCTTGGCGCTGACGCCCGGGGCCAGCCGCCCGTCGACGCGCACCTCGTAGGTCCTCGGGCGGCGCTGGAGCAGGGTCTGGGTGGCCAGCACCATCTCGACCTCGCTCGTCCCGATCCCGAACGCCAGCGCCCCGAACGCGCCGTGGGTCGCCGTGTGCGAGTCGCCGCACACGATCGTCATTCCTGGCTGGGTCAGCCCGAGCTCAGGGCCGATGACATGGACGATGCCCTGGGTGTCGCTCCCGAACGCGTGAATCGGGATGCCGAACTCCGCGCAGTTCTTCTCGAGCTGCCCGATCTGGGCGGCCGCCTGCATATCGAGCATCGGCAGGCCGCGGGGCGTGGTCGGGGTCGAGTGGTCGGCCGTGGCCACGGTCTTGTCGGGGCGCCGGACGGGCAGCCCGCGGGCACGCAACCCCGTGAAGGCCTGCGGGCTGGTGACCTCGTGGACGAGGTGGAGGTCGACCGCGAGGATCGCGGGCGCCCCTGGGTCCTCGGCAACGACGTGCCGGTCCCAGATCTTCTCGACCAGTGTTCGTGCGGTTGTCATGTCGACGCTGAGCCCTGTGCGGCGGTTCGGGCAGAAGCGTACCAGCGCGGCCGGCAATCCCGGCCCGAGATGGCCGGGCGGGGTGGTCCCGTGGGCGCGGGTACTTTCGGGTCGCGGTTCCAACGGGCAACGGGGCGTAGAACTGCGTCATCCGGCGGCGTCCGCACGATGGTCGCCGCTGCACGGAGTGCGAGATGCTCGACGCGGACCGGGGCGCCGATGCCCGGGGGCCCAACGCTCGCGTCGTCGACCCCAAGCGCGGGGGTTGGGCCGACGCGGGCCGAACGCTGCTGCGCCGCGTGCCGGCGCCGGTCCGGGTCGCCCTGTTCAGCGTCGTCCTGAGCAGCCTCGCGCTGGTGCTCTACGTCGCCTTCCTGCGCGACCAGCCGCCGCTCACCCCGCCCGTCGCGATCCCGTGGTACGTCATGGCGGTCGCCTTCTTCGCCGCCGAGCTCAAGGTCGTCGACGTCCACTTCCGGCGCGAGAAGCACTCGTTCTCGCTGAGCGAGTTCCCGGCCGTGATCGGGTTCTTCCTGCTCACGCCCACCGACTACTTGCTGGCGATGCTGCTCGGGACGGGCGCCGCGCTCCTGGTGCACGGCCAGCCCCGCCTCAAGATGGCGTTCAACCTGTCCAACTTCGCGTTCACCGCCGCCGCCGCGCTGTCGGTGTTCTACGCCCTCGAATCGACGCAGGCCGTCCCAGATCCCACCGACTGGATCGCGGCGTTCGCCGCAACCACGGTGGCCGCGGTCCTGAGCGCGCTGACGATCGCGACCGCGATCTCGATGTCCGGCGGTGCCCCGCAGTACGAGAAGCTGCCGGAGATGATCCAGTTCGGGGGGCTGGTCGCCATCGCGAACACGAGCCTGGCCCTGCTGGCGGTGTCCGTCCTGTGGCTCGACCCGCTGCTGCTCGCCCTGCTCGTGGTCCCGCTGCTGACGGTGTTCCTCGCCTACGGCGCCTACGTCTCGGAGCGCGAGAAGCACGAGCGGCTCGAGCTCCTCTACCAGTCCAGCCGGATCCTCCAGCACTCGCCCGAGCTTGACTCCGCGCTGTCGGCGTTGCTCGATCACGCGCGGGAGATGTTCCGCGCCGAGCGGGCCGAGGTGCTCCTGTGGCCGCGGGACGAGAGCCGCCAGGAGGGTCTGCTGACGGTCTGCGAGCAGGACCGGGAGCCGAGGATGATGGCGCCGCAGCCGCTCGCCGACGCCGACCGCCTGCACCGCCGCGTGGCCCACGAGCGCCGGGCGTTCCTCCACATCTCGCCCGATCGAGACGAACCGGCGGTGCGCAACGCGATGGCCGCTCCGCTGCTCGGCGAGGGCGGGCTGATCGGCTCGATGGTCGTGGCCAACCGCCTGACCGAGGGCACCACGTTCTCGCAGGACGATCTGCGCCTCCTCGAGACCCTCGCCAACCAGGCGGCCGTCGCCCTCGAGAACGGCCAGCTCGAACAGTCGCTCGCCGAACTGTCCCGGCTCAAGGAGCAGCTTCGGTTCCAGGCCTACCACGATCCGCTGACCGGGCTCGCCAACCGCAGCCTGTTCGCGGAGCGCGTGAACGCCGCGCTCGAGGAGCGGACGGTGGGCAAGGTCGCGGTCGTCCTGTTCCTCGATCTCGACAACTTCAAGGACGTCAACGACGCGCTGGGCCATCCCGCCGGCGACCGCCTGCTGACCGCCGTGGCGGAGCGGGTCGGGTCGTGCATCCGGGAGGGCGATCTGGCCGCGCGCCTCGGCGGCGACGAGTTCGCGATCCTGCTGCTCGACGAGCCCGAGCTCGGGGTGGCGGTCAACGTCGCCGCGCGGCTGATCGCCGCGTTCGCCGTCACCTTCCCGATCAACGGCCAGGACCTCAAGGTCTCGGCGAGCATCGGCATCGCCGCTGGCCTCGGCAACGCGGAGGTGGCCGACGACCTGCTGCGCAACGCCGACGTGGCGATGTACACCGCGAAGCAGGCCGGCAAGAACCGGTTCGCCGTGTTCGATCCGACCATGCACGCCGCGATCGTGGCTCGGCACGCGATGTCCACCGAGCTGTCGCACGCCGTCGACGAAGGCGAGATCGACGTGTTCTACCAGCCGGTGTTGTCGCTGGCGACCGGCGTCACCTTCGGCGTCGAGGCGCTGGCGCGCTGGAAGCATCCGACGCGGGGGTTCGTCGAGCCCGACGAGTTCATCCCCCTGGCCGAGGAGAGCGGGGCCATCCTCGCTCTGGGCCGGGCGGTCCTGTTCGAGGCGTGCCGCGAGGCGGCGCCGTGGCGCTCGGGCAACGGTGAGGGGATCTCGCTCACCGTCAACCTGTCGGCGGCCCAGCTCGCCCAGGAGACGTTCATCGACGAGCTGACCGACGTCCTCCGCGCCACCGGCTTCCCGGCCACCCGCCTGGTGCTGGAGATGACCGAGACGGTCATGTTCAGCGACACGCAGACGACGATCGCCCGCCTGACGGCCCTGCGCGACCTCGGCGTGCGGATCGCGGTCGACGACTTCGGCACCGGCTACTCGTCGCTGGGCTATTTGCGCCGGTTCAAGGTCGACATCCTCAAGATCGCGCGCGAGTTCATCGCCCCCGCCGAGTCCGGCCCCGACGGCTGGGCGTTCGCCAACGCGATCATCGCCCTCGGCCGCACGCTCGGGCTGCGGATCATCGCCGAGGGGATCGAGGAGCCCGATCAGCTCGACCAGCTGCGGGCGATGGGCTGCGAGCTCGGGCAGGGCTTCCTGTTCGCGCGGGCGATCCCGGGCGAGGAGATGGCCGAACGCCTGCGCCCGCCGGTCATCCGTCGGGTCGCCGAGCCCACGGGCGTCGTGGACGGCGCCCTCACCGGGCAGCTCGCCTGATGTTCCTGCTGTACGCCGTCGCGATCGGCATCGTGACGGGGGTCCTCCTCGGCGGCCGCATCGCCGGTCTGGCCTCGATCACCATCCGCTGGCCGGCGGCGATCGTCGGCGGGCTGCTCGTCCAGGTGGTGCTGTTCACCCCGCTCGTGGCCGAGCGTGTCGGCGATCAGGGGGCGCTGTTCTACGTCGGCTCGACGTTGCTCGTGGACGCCGCCCTCGTGCGCAACTGGCGCCTGCCGGGCATGTCCCTGGTCGCCGCGGGCGCCGCATGCAACCTGGTCGCGATCCTCGCCAACGGCGGCTGGATGCCCGCCGGACGCGACGCGATGGTGGCCCTGCGCGGGGCCGCGCCGGTTGCCTCCGGGGCGTACTCGAACAGCTCGCTGTCGCCCGATCCGGTGCTGCCCTTCCTGACGGACGTGTTCGTCCTGCCGCGCTGGGTGCCGTTCGCCAACGTGTTCAGCGTCGGGGACGTGCTCATCGGGGCGGGCATCGCGCTGGTGATCGTGCTCGCCATGCGCTCCGGCCGGACGCAAACCCAGGTCAACGCCCCCGCCACGGCAGACGTTCCCGACCTCGCCTGAGCGCCCGGTGCGCGGGGAACCTCCCTCCAACGGCGCCTCGGCACGGTACCTCTGGGGAGTCGCCCCCGGACCCGATCGACCTAGCCTGCGAGTGAGGCCGTATCGGTCTCCGCCGTGATCACCGTCCAGGGCAAACCCGGCGTGAGCCGGGGACGCAAAGCCAGGGATCTTCCTTCGCGGAGACCGCCCGGTTGCCGGGATCGCGACGCCAACCGGACAGGCTCGAAGGAGTCGACGTGAAGGCGAACCTGGCGCGCTTCACCTGGGCTGCGGCGCTTCTGGCGTCCATGGCCCTGGCCATCGGCGCGGGCATGCGGTGGTATTGACGATGACCCCGAACGGGACGCTCCCCGTCGTTGTCGTCGTCGCTTCGCCGGCACGCCCACACCCGGACATCGTCATCGAGGCCGGGCAGCGCTGGACCTGATGGTCGGGCCATGCGCCCTCATCCCATCGCGTCGAGACCGCCGTTGAGGCGGTCTCTTCGTGTCAACGAGATCGGGCACGCCTTGCCCGGGATTTCGCTACGGGACCATCGTCCGGGCCGGGGGTGAGTTGCGCGACCACCGTGTCGACGTTTAGACTGCGCGGACCCGCCACTGGCGGGCCCCAATAGGAGTCGGTCGCTTGGGCTTCTTCGGAGATCGTGATCGCGTTGCCGTCGTCGTGACGACGGACGGCCGCCGCGTCTCTGTGCCCCTCCGCGACCTCTCGACCAGCAACGTATCCCTTCCCGACCTGCTTCGCTCGCTTCTTGCCGGCCTTGACGGCCTTCTTGGCCTCCTCATTACCGGCTCCCGGCGGGAGAACGGAGGAACGCGGAGGGACCAGCGCCACTGAGGCGCCGGCCACCGAACACCGAAGGGACCCTCGCCGGGGCGGCGAGGGTCTTTGCATGTCTGGGAGGTCGCGGGGCCGCCTGGACAGAGAGGGAACCCAGCGGATGACGATGACGAAAGGCGAGCCGCCGACAGGTGGGCCTGCCACCGCGCCTGCCCGGCACAGCCACGTGCCCGCCGACGGTACGGCGGAGTCGGCGGCGGTCGAGCAGGCGCGCAAGGACATGCTCCGCGACACGCGGCCGCGCAACCGCACCAGGATCGGCGCCGACGCGCTGATGGAGGCGCTCATCCGCCAGGGGACCGACGTCCTGTTCAGCTACCCCGGCGGCGTCATCCTCCCGATCTACGACATCCTCGGCGACTATCCCGAGATCCGGCACATCCTGGTCCGCCACGAGCAGGGCGGGGGCCACGCGGCGGATGGCTACGCCAGGGCGAGCGGGCGGGTCGGCGTGTGCATGGGCACCAGCGGACCCGGCGCCACCAACCTCGTGACGGCGATCGCGACCGCCCAGCTGGACTCGATCCCGATGGTCGCGATCACCGGCAACGTGCCCGGCGCCCTGATCGGCAAGGACGCGTTCCAGGAGATCGACATCACCGGCATCACCTTGCCGATGACGAAGCACAACTACCTCGTCCGGAACGCCGACGACATCCCGCACGTCGTCGCCGAGGCGTTCCACCTCGCCCGCTCCGGCCGCCCCGGCCCCGTCCACGTGGACATCACGAAGGACGCGCTGCAGCAGGAGACGCGCGCCGAGCATCCCTCGCTCGACGACGTCGTCGCCGGTCTGCCGGGTTTCCGCCCCACCCTCGACGGCCACCCCAAGCAGCTCAAGCTCGCCGCCCGCGAGATCGCCGCGGCCAAGCGGCCCCTGATCCTCGCCGGTCACGGCGTGCTGATCGCCGACGGCGTCGAGGAGCTGCGCGCCTTCGCCGAGAAGACGAGCATTCCCGTCGCCTGGACGCTGCTGGGCATCGGCGCCATCGACGAGCGCCATCCGCTGGCCTACGGCTACATGGGCATGCACGGCTGGAAGCACGTCAACCGGGCGATCCAGTCGGCCGACCTGCTGATCGCGGTCGGCATGCGCTTCGACGACCGGGTGACCGGCAACGTGCGGACCTATGCGCCGTACGCGCGGATCATCCACGCTGACGTCGACCCCGCCGAGATCGGCAAGAACGTCGCGGTCGAGGTGCCCATCGTGGGCGACGCGCGGCGGGTCCTGGCGGGCCTCTCGGCGCTGGTCCCGGCGACGCCGCTCGATGACCGGCGCGCCTACCTCGACGAGATCGCCGAGTGGAAGCGCGAGTCGCTGGGCAGCTCGTGGCACGGCTCGGGCGCCTGGCGCGACGGCCTGCTGTCCGCCGACTTCGTCGTGGAGCGCATCGGCGAGCTCACGGGCCACGTCGCGAACTACGTCGCGGACGTGGGCCAGAACCAGATGTGGCTCGCCCGCTACACCGGGTTCCAGCGGCCCAACAGCCACCTGTCGTCGGGCGGCCTGGGCACGATGGGCTACTGCGTGCCGGCGGCGATGGGCGCCGCGCTCGGGCGTCCGGAGTTCGAGACCTGGGCCGTCACCGGCGACGGCGGGTTCCAGATGACGAGCCAGGAGCTGATGACCCTGGCGGCCGACCGGATCCCCGTGAAGATCGCCATCCTCGACAACAAGAAGCTGGGGATGATCCGCCAGTGGCAGGAGATCATCTACGCCGGCAACTACCACTCGGCGCACCTGCCGGGGCCGGACTTCGTCAAGCTCGCGGAGGCGTACGGGATCCCGGCCTTCAAGGCGACGACAACCGACGAGGTGGACACCACCATCCGTGCGGCCCAGGCGGTCGACGGCCCGGCCCTGATCTGGTTCGAGATCGCCGAGGAGCAGAACGTGTTCCCGATGATGCCGGCGGGCAAGGGTCTGTCCGACCTGATCGAGACCTGGGGGGCACCGGAGGAATGAGCGCCGACCAGGAGTCCAACGGCCAGCATCCCCAGCCGGCCCACACCAGCGCCCCGCCGCCGCGGGCGCTGCCCGGGACCGGCGAGGCGGCGCGCCACATCCTCGTCGTGCTGGTCATGAACCGGCCGGGCGTCCTCAACCGGGTCGCCAGCCTCATGCGCGCGCGCAACTTCAACATCGACTCGCTCGCGGTGTCGAGGACCGACCGCGAGAGCGTCAGCCGGATGACGATCACGATCCACGGCGACGACGTCGCGGTGGAGCAGGCCACCAAGCAGCTCTACCGGCTGGTCGACGTGCTCAAGGTCCAGGACGTCACCGCGGACCAGCTGGTCGAGCATGAGCTCGCGCTGGTCAAGGTCCGCGCCGGCGACGCCAACCGGGGCGAGGTGATCAAGATCGTCGAGCTGTACAAGGGGCGCGTGGTCGACATCGCGCCGGACTCCGTGATCGTCGAGGCGACGGGGACGGAGGGGGAGATCGACGCCATCGTCGCGCTGCTGCGCGGCTACGGGATCAAGGAGCTGGTCCGCACGGGCGCGGTGGTCATGCTGCGCGGCGCCGGATCGATCGAGGAGGCTGTGAAGCTGTGACCGCCCGGATGTATTACGACGCTGACGCCGACCCGGGCGCTCTCGAGGGAGCAGACGGTCGCGATCATCGGCTACGGCAGCCAGGGCCACGCCCATGCCCTCAACCTGCGGGACAGCGGCGTGGACGTCGTGGTCGGGCTGGCGGCCGGGTCCAAGAGCCGCGCGCTGGCCGAGGCCGCCGGGCTGCGCGTGGAGGACGTCGCGGACGCCGTCAAGGCGGCGGACGTGATCATGATCGCCGTGCCCGACACGGCCCAGAAGGCGGTCTACGACGCCGAGATCGAGCCCAACCTCCGCCCGGGCCAGCTGCTGATGTTCGCCCACGGCTTCAACATCCGGTTCGCCCGGATCCAGCCGCCGGACACGATCGACGTCGGCATGGTCGCCCCCAAGGGGCCCGGCCACCTGCTGCGGAGCGTGTACGAGCAGGGCGGCGGCGTGCCGGCGCTGTTCGCCGTCGAGCAGGACCCGTCGGGGACCGCGCGTGCTCGCGTCCTGGCCTACGCCTGGGGCATCGGGTCGACCCGCGCGGGCGTGCTCGAGACCACGTTCAAGGAGGAGACCGAGACCGACCTGTTCGGCGAGCAGGCGCTCCTGTGCGGCGGCGTCTCGGCCATGGTCAAGGCCGCGTTCGAGACGCTCGTCGAGGCCGGCTACCAGCCCGAGCTCGCGTACTTCGAGACGATGCACGAGCTCAAGCTCATCGTCGACCTCATGTACCGCGGCGGGCTCAACTTCATGCGCTTCAGCGTGTCCGACACGGCGGAGTACGGCGACTACGTCTCCGGGCCGCGGGTGACCGAGGGCACGAAGGCGGCGATGAAGGACGTCCTGACCGACATCCAGAGCGGATCGTTCGCGACCCGCTGGATCGCCGTCCAGGACGCCGGCGGCGAGGAGTTCCGCCGGCTGCGCGAGCAGGACCGGCACCACCAGATCGAGCAGGTCGGGGCCGACCTGCGGGCGAAGATGCCGTTCCTGAAGCCGGTCGTCGTCGAGGCCGGACAGGCGCAGGCCGTGGCCAGCGCCGGTACCGGCCGGGGAGGGCACGCGATGACGTTCGAGGCTACTCAGCCGCGGTTCGGCGGCGGCGTCGCCGCAGGGACCGTGCGCATCTTCGACACCACGCTCCGCGACGGGGAGCAGGCGCCCGGCGCCGGGCTGACCGCCGCCGAGAAGCTCGAGGTCGCGCGCCAGCTCGCGCGGCTTCGGGTCGACGTGATCGAGGCCGGCTTTCCGGCCGCCTCGCCCGGCGACTTCGAGGCGGTCCGGCGGATCGCGCAGGAGACCAAGGGGGGAATTGCGGTGGCCGCGCTCGCGCGCTGCCGCGACGGGGATCCGCAGCGCGCCGTCGAGGCGATCGAGGTCGCCGAGCGACCGCACCTGCACCTGTTCATCGCGACCAGCGACATCCATCTCAAGCACAAGCTGCGGCTGTCGCGCGAGGAGGCCCTCGCCGACGCGGTCAAGTGGGTGAGCTGGGCGCGCGAGACGCTCGGCCGCGATGCCGAGATCGAGTTCTCGGCCGAGGACGCGTCGCGGACCGAGGCGTCGTTCCTGCTCGAGGTCTACCAGGCCGTCGTCGAGGCCGGCGCCTCCACCGTGAACATCCCGGACACCGTCGGCTACGCCATCCCGGCCGAGTTCGGCCGCCTCGTCGGGCACCGTCGTCGATCTCGTCGGCCGCGACGCGACCGTCAGCGTGCACTGCCACAACGACCTCGGCCTCGCCACGGCCAACACGCTCGCGGCGGTCCAGGCCGGCGCGCGCCAGGTCGAGGTGACGGTCAACGGCCTCGGCGAGCGTGCGGGCAACGCGTCGCTGGAGGAGGTCGTGATGGCCCTCCGGACGCGCCCCAACCAGTTCCCGGAGCTCGCGGCGCAGGTCCAGACCGAACAGCTCACCCCGGCCTCGCGGCTGGTGTCGTACCTGACCGGGTTCGCCGTCCAGCCCAACAAGGCCATCGTCGGCGCCAACGCGTTCGCCCACGAATTGGGCATCCACCAGGACGGGTTCCTCAAGAACCCGTTGACCTACGAGATCATGACCCCGCAGTCCGTCGGGCTCGCGGGGAGCACCCTGTCGATCGGCAAGCTGTCGGGCCGGCGCGGGCTCCAGGGCAAGCTCCACGAGCTGGGCCATGACGTCGACGGCGAGGCGCTCGACGCCGTCTACCGGGCGGCGATCGCGCTGGCGGACGCCAAGAAGGACGTCACCGACGCCGACCTCGTCGCGCTCGTCGAGCAGCGCAAGGCGGACGTCCCCCGGTCGATCGAGCTGCTCGGCTGGAACATCAGCTCGTCGAGCGGCGGGCACTCGGTGGGCAGCGTCTCCCTGGTCGTCGCCGGTGAGGCGAAGGCCGCCAACGCGACCGGCAACGGCCCGGTGAACGCCCTGTTCGGGGCCGTCGACGAGGCCGTCCAGCCCGTCCTCGGCTGGCATCCGGTCCTGACCGAGTACGAGATCAAGGCCGTGTCCGCGGGCGAGGATGCCCAGGGACAGGTCCTGGTCCGCTGCCGGCGGTCGCACGACGAGGGTCCGGGCGCCCTCGTCGTGACCGGCCACGGGCTCTCGACCAACATCATCGAGGCGTCGCTCGAGGCCTACCTCGTCGCCGCCAACAAGCTCCACGGCGCCGAGATCAACGGCATCGAGGTCGCCTTCGTCGGCCGCCGGACCGCGGAGGAGCTGCCGTGACGGACGGCTCGACGACGCCCAGGTACCGGATCGCGCTGATCCCGGGCGACGGCGTCGGTCCGGAGGTCGTCGCGGGGGCGGTCTCCGTCCTCGAGGCGACGGGTCGGGCGTTCGGCTTCGCGTTCGACTGGACCGAGCTCCTCGTCGGCGGCATCGGCATCGACACCTACGGCGTCGCGATCCGGCCCGAGGACATCGACGCCTGCCGTTCGGCCGACGCGGTGCTGCTCGGCGCCTGCGGCGGGCCGAAGTGGGACAACCCCGACGCCACCGTGCGCCCCGAACAGGCGCTGTTCGCGCTGCGCAGCGGCCTCGGCCTGTTCGCCAACCTGCGCCCGATCACCGTCCATCCGGCGCTCATCGACGCCTCACCGCTCAAGCCCGAGCTCCTCGCGGGTGTCGACTGCCTGATCGTGCGCGAGCTCACGTCCGGCCTGTACTTCGGCCGGCCGTCGGAGCCCAGGGACACGCCCGAGGGCCGGGCCGCGATCGACACCCTGTGGTACACGGAAGGCGAGATCCGGCGGATCGTCACGCTCGCGTTCGAGCTGGCGCGCGGCCGGCGGAGCAAGGTGACCCAGGTCGACAAGGCGAACGTCCTCGCGACCTCGCGCCTGTGGCGCAAGGTGACCGAGGAGGTCCACGCCGACTTCCCCGACGTGGCGCTGGACCACCGGCTGGTCGATTTGGCCGCCATGGTCCTCGCCAAGTCGCCGGCGTCGTTCGACGTCCTGGTCACCGAGAACCTGTTCGGCGACATCCTGTCCGACGAGGCGGCGGTCATCTCGGGCTCGCTCGGGATGCTGCCCTCGGCCTCGATCGGCACGACCCAGACCGCCCACGGGCGCCATGGACTGTACGAGCCGATCCACGGCTCCGCGCCGGACATCGCGGGGCAGGACATCGCCAACCCGCTGGGCACGATCCTGTCGGCCGCGATGATGCTGCGCACCTCGCTCGGCCAGGCCGCGGCCGCCGATGCGATCGAGGCGGCCGTCGCGGGCGCCCTCGCGGACGGCTTCCGGACCCGCGACCTCGGGCCGGCCGACTCGTACGTTGGAACCCGGGAGATGGCCCGGATCGTGGGGGAGCGGATCGCGATTTGCCGGCCGGTGACCGCCTGAGGCGGGGCACCGGCCACAGCGAGTCGACGACCCACCCGCACGGGCCACTGGACCCTCACCCGATGACGACCCTCCCGACGACACCCGTCACCCTCTACGACACCACGCTCCGCGACGGCACCCAGGGCGAGAACATCACGCTCTCGCTGGCCGACAAGCTGCGCGTCGCGCGGATGCTCGACGAATACGGCTTCCCGTTCATCGAGGGCGGCTGGCCGGGCTCCAACCCCAAGGACATCGACTTCTTCGCCGCGGCCCGCAAGGAGCGCTGGCAGCAGGCCCGGCTGGCCGCGTTCGGCAGCACCCGCCACAAGGCCAACCGACCCGAGGACGACCCCAACCTGCGCGAGCTCGTCGCCGCGGAGACGCCCGTCGTCACGATCTTCGGCAAGAGCTGGCTGCTGCACGTCGTCGAGGTGCTGGGCGCCACGCCCGCCGAGAACCTCGACATGATCGCGGACTCGGTGGGCTTCGTCGTCGACCGCGGTCGCGAGGCCGTCTACGACGCCGAGCACTTCTTCGACGGCTATCGGGCGGACCGCGACTACGCGCTGGCCACGCTCCGGGCCGCCCGCCAGGCCGGCTCCCGCACGCTCGTCCTGTGCGACACCAACGGCGGCACCCTGACCGACGAGCTGGTGCGGATCGTGGGCGACGTCAGGACCTCGCTCGAAGCCGATCCCGATGCACCCGCGGTCACCTGGGGCATCCACACCCACAACGACGCGGAGCTCGCGGTCGCCAACTCGATCGCGGCCGTGCAGGCCGGCGTGCGCCACGTGCAGGCCACGATCAACGGCTACGGCGAGCGCTGCGGCAACGCGAACATGGTGTCGCATCCTCGCCAACCTCGCCCTCAAGACGCCCGACCAGCTGGTGCCCGCCGGGGGCGGCGACCTGACGGCGCTGACCCAGCTCAGCCGGGCCGTCGCCGAGATCGCCAACCAGGTCCCCAACGACTACCAGCCGTACGTCGGCCGGTCGGCGTTCGCGCACAAGGGCGGCGTCCACGGCGCGGCCGTGGCCAAGGTCGAGCGCAGCTACCAGCACGTCGACCCGGTCGCGGTCGGCAACGCGGGGCGGCTCGTGGTGTCGGAGCTGGGTGGCAAGGCCAACACGGAGATCCGCGCACGCCAGCTGGGCCACGAGCTCGAGGGCCTGGTCGATCCCCGCGAGCTCTCGAAGCTGATCAAGCAGCTGGAGCACGAGGGCCTCGCCTTCGAGGGCGCCGAGGCCTCGTTCGAGCTGCTGATCCGGCGCCACGCGGCGGACTACGCGCCGCCCTTCCGGGTCGTGGACTACACCGTCCTCGTCGAGCAGCGCTCCGGCCGGGAGCTGCTGGCCGAGGCGACCGTCAAGGTCGAGGTCGCGGGGGAGGTCCTCCACACCGCCGCCGACGGCAACGGCCCGGTCAACGCGCTCGACGGTGCCCTGCGCAAGGCGCTGCGCGCGTTCTACCCGGTCCTCGACGGGGTCCACCTCGTCGACTACAAGGTGCGCATCCTCGACGGCACGACCGCCACGGCGGCGCGCACGCGGGTCATCATCGACTCCCAGGACGGCTCCACGACCTGGTCCACGATGGGCAGCGACACGAACATCATCGCGGCGTCCGCGCAGGCGCTGGCCGACTCGCTCGAGTACGCGATCTGGAAGTCCGGCGCGGAGCTCCGGCGGCGCGACGAACGCCACTTCACGACGACCAACGGCAAGGAGACGGCGGCGGCCGCGTCCCCGGAGCCAGACCCGGCGGCCGCGGGAGGCTCCTCATGAGCGACGCGAGCGCGCCCGACCCCGCCCGGCTGGCCCGCTGGACCGTGACCTCGGGCAGCAACGTCAACAGCCGGGCCGCGGTGGTCATCCGCGCCGGCGAGCACGACTGGAAGGCGTCCGCCGAGGGCAACGGCGCGGTCGACGCCCTGTTCAAGGCCGTCGACCTGGCGCTGGCCGAGGTCCTGGACGGCCACCCCCGGCTGGTGGCCTATGACGTCCACGCGCTCGCCGAAGGCCCCGATGCGGAGGGCAAGGTCACGGTCGGGATCGCGCCGCCCACCTCGGCCGAGGGCGCGCGCGGCGACGGCCGCTTCACCGGCGAGGTGACGAGCACGAACATCGTCGCGGCGTCGGTCGAGGCGTACGTCGATGCGATCAACGCCATGCTCGGCGCGGACTCCTGGGCCGGGGCGGCGGAGGCCGCGGGATCCCGCCGCTCGGGGGCCGGCGCCCACGCCGCGGGATCGTCGCCCGCCGAGTTCGACGACGAGGCGCGACCGATCGACACCACCGAGTGGTTCAACCGCTGAGCCAGCCGCGCGTCGCCTATGCCGGCGAACCGGGCGCGTTCGCCGAGGACGCCGTCCTGCGCTTCTTCGCCACGCCCACGCCCCTCGCCCTGACGTCGTTCCGCGCGGTGTTCGAGGCCGTCCGCGACGGCGACGCCGACGCGGGCGTGGTGCCGGTCGAGAGCTCGCTGCTGGGGACGATCCGCGAGAACCTCGACCTGCTGTGGGCGTTCGAGCTGCCGATCGCGGGCGAGGTCTCGGTCGCCGTCCGCCTGGCGCTGCTCGCCCTCCCGGGCGAGACGCTCGACTCGATCGAGCGGGTGTACTCGATCTCGGCCGCGCTGGCCCAGGCCGACGAGTTCCTGCGCTCCCGCGCCTGGACGGTGCAGACGACGTACAACACCGCGGGGGCCGCGAAGCAGATCGCCGAGCGCGGCGAGCGCGGGGCGGCGGCGGTCGCGTCCGCGAGGGTGGCGGACATCTACGGCCTCGAGGTGCTGGCCGACGACATCCAGGGCGGTGACGACAACCGGACGCGGTTCGCGGTGATCACGCGACCGGGCGACGAGGCGAGCGCCAGGGCGGCAGCCAGGCCGGAGGCGATCGACGGACCGCCACGGACGACGATGGTGTTCGCGGTGCGCAACGTGCCGGGCTCGCTGCACCGATCGCCTGGGCGCCTTCGCCGGCCGCGGGCTGAACCTGTCGCGGCTCGAGTCCCGGCCGTGGACCGCCCGCGGGGCGCGCTGGGAGTACCTGTTCTGGGTCGACCTGGACGCCGACCCGGCGGATCCCGCCTGCGCGGCCGCGCTCGCCGAGCTCGAGGCGGAGACCGAGGTCGTCCGGATCCTCGGCACCTACCCGCGGGCCGCCGAGGACTGACCGGGCGCGGGGTCGGATGCGATCATGGGCCCGGTCCCGCGTGACGGCGACCCTTCGGAGGTAGGCGCATGGACGAGGCGTTCCGGTCCGAGATGGCCGCGGGCTACACGCTCGCGGAGCCCGCGATCGTGCTCGGTTCGCCGCTCCTGGCCGACGAGGTGCTGTCGGACGTGCGGGTCCAGGTCGCGCTCTCGCGCGTCAACCGCCACGGGCTGATCGCGGGCGCCACCGGCACGGGCAAGACCAAGACCCTCCAGATCTTCGCGGGCCAGCTGTCCGCGCTCGGGGTCCCGGTGTTCGCGGTCGACGTGAAGGGCGACCTGTCGGGCATCGGCGCGCCGGGCGACGCCACGGACCAGCGGACCATCGATCGGTGCACGTCGCTGGCCTGGACCTTCGCAGGCCGCCGGCCACCCGCTCGAGGTCCTGTCGCTGTCGGGGAAGACCGGTGCCCACGTGCGGGCCAGCGTCAGCTCGTTCGGTCCGCTGCTGCTGGGCAAGGTCCTCGACCTCAACGAGACCCAGACCTCGATCCTGTCGCTCGTGTTCCGCTACTGCGACGACCAGCACCTGCCGCTGCTCGACCTCGCGGACCTGCGCACGACCCTCAAGTTCCTGGGCTCGGACGACGGCAAGCCTGTGCTCGAGGACCTGGGCGGCATCAGCCCGGCCTCGCTGGGCGTGATCCTGCGGGCGATCGTGACGATCGAGCAGGAGGGCGCCGACATCTTCTTCGGCGAGCCCGAGTTCGACGTCGACGACCTGCTGCGCACCACCGCGCGACGGCAAGGGGATCGTGACCCTGCTCGAGGTCGCGGACGTGATGGACCGCCCGCGCCTGTACTCGACGTTCGTGCTGTGGATGCTGGCCCAGCTGTACGAGGGCCTGCCCGAGGTCGGCGACCTGCCCAAGCCCAAGCTCGCCTTCTTCTTCGACGAGGCGCATCTCCTGTTCAAGGACGCCTCCGAGGCGCTGCTCGAGCAGATCGAGCGCACGGCGCGCCTCATCCGCAGCAAGGGCGTCGGCGTGTACTTCGTCACCCAGGCCCCCACCGACGTGCCGTCATCGGTCCTGTCGCAGCTGGGCAACCGGATCCAGCACGCGCTGCGGGCGTTCACGCCCGACGACGCCGACGCGCTGCGCAAGACGGCCCGCACGTTCCCGATGACCGAGCACTACGACGTCGAGCGCACGATCACGAGCCTGGGCATCGGCGAGGCGCTGGTCACGGTGCTCTCGCCCAAGGGCGTCCCGACGCCGCTCGCGGCGACCCGGCTGATCCCGCCCGACTCGCGGATGGCGCCGCTCAGCGAGCCCGAGCTGGCGCAGGTGGTCGCCGCCTCGCCGCTCGCCAGCCGCTACGGGGAGACGGTCGACCGCGAGAGCGCCCACGAGATCATCACGGCGAGGCTGGCCACCGCCCACGCGGCCGCCGCGACCGCGGCCGCCGACGCGACGATGCGCGACCAGGTCTCGCCGACCACGGCGACCGGCCTCGGGACGATGACCGCGGCGCAGCAGAGGCGCGAGATCGAGCGCCAGGCGCGCGAGCTGCGCAAGGCGCAGGAGGCGGCCGACCGCGAGCGCAAGGCCCGGGAGCGCGAGGCGCGCGCGGACGCCCGCCAGCGCGAGAAGACCATCGAGACCGGGCTCCGCACCGCCGGCCGAGTCGCGTCGTCGCGCGCCGGCCAGTCGCTGCTGCGGGGCGTCTTCGACACGATCTTCGGGACCGGCAAGCGCCGCTGACCCAGGTGTCGCGCTGACCCTGGTCGGCGCTTACCTACGGCTCGGCGGCCGCCCGGGCGTCGCGGTCGCCCGGCCGGACCAGCGCGAGCCCCGGGATCACCTCGTAGTGCTCGGCGGTCCACGTCGCGAGGCGCTCGGCGTGGCGCGTCCGGTCGACGTGCTCGTGGTCCGCGCCCGTCGCCGCCTCGACGTGCGACCAGCCGCCCCACAGCGAGATGGTGACGAAGCGGTCGGGTGGCGCCACGGCGAGGTACAGGGCGAGCGGGCCCTCGCCCGCCGCGCGATCGCGCAGGGAGCCCTCCCGGGCGTCCGCCACGTAGTCGTCCAGCTGCCCTCGCCGGGTGATCCCGGTCACGACCCGGATGATCGCGATCGGCACGTCTTGCTGGAGGTCCAGCTCGATGGCGATCGGCAGCGTCTCGACGGGCTCGATCGCCGCCTCGTCGACGAGGTCGCGCGGCACGGGAAGCGGCGCGGAACCGTTGGCGATCGCGGCGCCCAGCGCGTCCTCCGAGTCCCACGCGGACACGAGGATCCGCTCGCCGTCCTCGCCGGGTCCGATTCGTCCGCCCACGACGGTGCGCAGCCCGGACACGTCGTCGAGCGCCGACCGCAACGACCCACGCAGTGCCGCGTCGAAGCCCGCGCCGACGGAGCGGAACCGGACCAGCCGCAGGACGTGGGTCACCCGACGATCTCGCGCGACGGGCGCGATGCATGCGTGCCGCTGGTAGCATCGGCCCATCGAGGACCGCCCCGCGCGTGGGGCGCCAGGAGTGCCCCTATGACTGCCACCCGCACGGCGACGACCCCTCATCCCATCTATCTGGCGGGCCGCTGGGTCGAGTCCGACGACCCGCTCGTCGTCGACAACCCGGCCCGTCCGGACGAGCCCGCGGGCTCAACCTATCACGCGACGCCCGCGCAGTACGAGGAAGCCGTCGAAGCCGCCGTCAAGGCGTTCGAGGTCACCCGCAAGCTGCCTGCCTACGAACGCGGCCGCATCCTGCGCGAGGTCAGCGCCGGGATCAAGGCGCGGCGCGAGGAGCTGGGCGCGACCATCGCGGCCGAGGCCGGCAAGCCGATCCGCGATGCCCTCGTGGAGGTCGACCGGGCCACGCTCACCTTCCGGCTGGGCGCCGAGGAGGCCGAGCGGATGACGGGCGAGCTGATCCCGCTCGACCTGATGGCCGCGTCGCGCGACCGGGTCGGGATCACCCGGCGCTTCCCGATCGGCCCGATCGCCGGAATCAGCCCGTTCAACTTCCCGCTCAACCTGGCCGCCCACAAGGTGGCGCCGGCCATCGCCTCGGGCAACCCGATCATCCTCAAGCCGCCGTCCAAGGATCCGCTGGTGATGCTCAAGGTGGCGGAGATCATCGATGCCGCAGGCGTCCCCGAGGGCATGGTCAGCGTGCTGCCGATGAGCCGCGAGCTGGGCGACCGGATGGTGTCGGACGACCGGTTCAAGCTGCTCACGTTCACGGGCTCCCCGTCGGTGGGCTGGCGGATGAAGGAGCGCGCCGGGAAGAAGAAGGTCGTGCTCGAGCTGGGCGGCAACGCCGGCGTCATCGTCGACCGCACCGCGGACATCGACTGGGCCGTGAAGCGCATGGTCGTCGGGGCGTTCGCCTATTCGGGCCAGGTGTGCATCAGCGTCCAGCGCATGTTCGTGCACGAGGACGTGTGGGACGAGTTCATGGGCAAGTTCGTCGCCGCGGCCGGCGCGCTGAAGGTGGGTGATCCAGCCGACAGCACGACGGACGTCGGGCCGATGGTCGACAGCGCGGCCGCTCGGCGGACGCAGGACTGGGTCGACGAGGCGAGGGCGCTCGGCGGCAAGGTGCTGCTGGGCGGGACCGCCGACGGCAACTTCTTCGCCCCCACGATCCTGACCGATGTCCCGGTGCACGCCAAGGTGTGCTCCAACGAGGCGTTCGCACCGCTGGTGGTGGCGTTCCCGTTCCGCGACATGGGCGACGCCATCGCCCAGGTCAACGACAGCTTCTTCGGCCTGCAGACCGGCGTGTTCACCAACGACCTCGCGGCGGCCTGGGCGAGCTTCTCGGACCTCGAGGTCGGCGGCGTGATCGTCAACGACGTCCCGACCTACCGGATCGACCACATGCCCTACGGCGGCGTGAAGGACTCGGGCCTCGGGCGCGAGGGCCTGCGCTGGGCGATCGAGGACATGACCGAGATCCGGATCATGGTGCTGGCCTGGCCCCAGTAGACGGGGTGTTCCATGGCGCCTGACCGCTGGCTGGACGCCGACGCCTACGAGCGCTACGTCGGCCGCTGGAGCCGGCGCGCGGCCGACGTCTTCGTTGCGTGGCTCGGCATCGCCGCCGATGCGAGCTGGGTCGACGTCGGCTGCGGCACGGGTGCGCTGTCGGGGACGATCGTGCGGCGCACCGAGCCGCGGCGCGTCCTCGGCGTCGACCCGTCGCCCGACTTCGTCGCCGCAGCGCGGGCCAGCGTCCCCGATCCGGCGGCATCGTTCGTCGTGGGCCGCGCGGACGCGCTCCCGCTCGAGGCCGCCGAGGCCGACGCGGTCGTCTCAGGCCTCGTCATCAACTTCGTCCCTGACGTGCCCGCCGCCCTCATCGAGGCGCGGCGCGTCACGCGGCCGGGCGGAACCGTCGCCGCGTACGTCTGGGACTACGCGGGGCGCATGGAGCTGATGCGCCGGTTCTGGGATGCCGCCGTGGATCTCGACCCGGCCGCACGGGAGCTCGACGAAGGGGTCCGGTTCCCGATCGCCGCGCCGGACCGGCTGGCGGCGGCATGGATCAACGCCGGCCTCTCGGACGTGCTCGTGATGGCGATCGACGTGCCCACTCGATTCGCCGACTTCGACGACTTCTGGCGGCCGTTCACCGTCGACATCGCGCCGGCCCCGGGATATGCCAGCCGGCTGCCGGCCGATCGCCGGGACGCGCTCCGCGAGCGGCTGCGCGCGACCCTGCCCACGGGCCCCGAGGGGACGATCGACCTCATCGCGCGCGCCTGGGCGATCCGCGGCCGCGCCTGACGCCTGTCCCGGGCGCCGCGACCGCGTGGGCCGCCGTCACCGGCGTGGCCCACACTGAGCCGCGATGGACCTCACGCTCACGCCCGACCAGGTGGATCTGCGGGATCGCGCGCGCACCTACGTCGTCGAGGCGCTGCAGCCGCTCGAGGCCGAGTTCGAGCGCAACCACGGGCTGCCCGATGCGACCGTTCGTGAGCTCAAGCGGCTCGCCATCGATGCTCGCCTGCACGGCGGCAGCCTCCCGGTGTCGGCCGGCGGACAGGGCTGGACGGCCATCGAGCAGGTCCTCGTGCACGAGCAGCTCGGCCAGGCCACCGGCGGCCTGTGGAGCTTCATCCCGGGCGCCTACAACGCGCTCGTCCATTGCACGCCAGAACAGCGCCGACGCTACCTCGACCCCAGCCTGCGCGGCGAGCGAAACGGCAGCTACGCGATCACCGAGGCCGGCCAGGGATCGGACGCCCGCACGCTCGCCTCGACCGCCGTCCGCGATGCCGCCACGGGGGAGTGGGTCCTCAACGGCGAGAAGTGGTTCGTCACCGGGCCGTCGGACACCGACTTCATGATCTTCCACTGCCACGTCATCGAGGGCGACGAGCGCAGGCCGACGCTGTTCCTGGTCGACTACGACGCGCCCGGTCTGCGCCAGACCGGCGACCCCGACTACACGCACACCTTCGCCGACCGGCATCCGCAGTTCACCCTGCGGGACGTCCGGGTCACCGACGACGCCCTGCTGGGCGGCGTGGGGGAGGCCGACACGATGACCAACGAATGGTTCGTCGAGGAGCGGCTGCACATCGGGGCCCGGTGCAGCGGCGCCATGGAGCGCCTGCTCACGCTGGCCGTCGAATGGGCGACGAGCCGGATCCAGTTCGACCAGCGGATCTACGACTTCCAGGGCGTGAGCTTCCCGCTGGCCGACTCCGCCGCCGACGCCTCGGCGGCGCGGCTGCTGACCCGCGAGACGGCCTGGCTCATGGACTCGGGGGCGGACGCGAAGGTGGTCCACGCGAGGGCATCGGTCGCCAAGCTGTTCGCGTCCGAGGCGGCGTGGCGCTGCGCGGACCGGGTGGTCCAGGTCTTCGGCGGCCGCGGCTACATGCGCGAGTTCCCGGCCGAGCGGTACCTGCGCGAGCTCCGCGTCGACCGCCTGTGGGAGGGCACCTCCGAGATCCAGCGCCTGATCGTCGCCCGGGCGCTCGAGAAGCGCGGCGTCGGCGCGGTCGTCGGCTGATCGCATGACGTCCCCGGAGCCGGTCGCCTCCCCGGCCCCGGCTGCCGCGGCGAGCACCGGTGGCATCGATCTGCGGCCGCTGTTCGCGCCGCGCTCGATCGCGATCATCGGCGCCAGCCCGCGCTCGACCCTGGCGCTCACGGTGCGCGACAACCTGGCCCGGATGGGCAGCGAGACCCGCTGCCATTTCGTCAACCCCAACTACGAGCAGGCGTTCGGGCAACCCTGCTACCCGACGATCCATGCGCTCCCCGAGCGCCCGGACGCGGCGATCCTTGCGGTCAACCCGCTGCGTGCCGCCCGGTTCGCGCAGGAGGCCGCCGACGCCGGCGTCCCGAGCCTCGTGATCCCGGGTGGCGGCGTCGTCGAAGGGGGCGAGGCCGCCGCGGAGATGCAGCGCACGGTCGCGGACATCGCCATCCGCCACCGGATCGCGCTGCTGGGGCCCAACTGCATGGGTGCGGTCGACTGGACGACCAACAGCTCGACCTACATCGGCGACGTCAACCCGTGGCTGCCGCGCGGTCATGTCGCCGGCCTCGCGCAGTCGGGCAGCGTCACGGACGCCTTCCTGCACGCACCCGGCACGCGCATCGGCTACAGCCGGATCGTGTCTGTGGGCGCCGAGGTCGTGCTCGACCTGTGCGACTACCTCGCGTACTGCCTCGACGACCCCGAGACCCACGCGGTCATGCTGTTCGTCGAGGGCTTCAAGCGACCCGAGCGCTTCCTCGCCCTGGCCGACCGGGCGCTGGCCATGGGCAAGCCCATCCTCGCGGTGAAGGTGGGTCGTTCTGCGCAGGCCCAGGCGGCCGCGATCGCCCACAGCGGCAGCCTGGCGGGTGAGGACCGGGTGACGACCGCCGCCCTCGACGCCGCCGGCGTGATCCGCTGCGACGACCTCGACGAGCTGCTCGAGGCGGCGGAGCTCGCCGCCGGGATCGGGCGCCTGGGCCGGCGGATGCGGGGCGGCCGGACGGGCGTCGTGACGGTGTCGACCGGCGAGGCGTCGCTGGTGGCCGACCTCGCGCACCGGACCGGCCTCGACCTGCCGCCGGTGACCCCGCAGGCGAGAGAGGCGATCCTGCGGGACCTGCCGACGATGGGCTACATCGGCAACCCGCTCGACCCGTGGGGCGCGGCTGAGGAGTCCATCGCCTACCGGGCGTCGTTCGAGGCGATGGCGGCCTCGGGCGCCTACGACGTCCTCGCGGTCGTCCACGACAACCCGTTCCGCGACCTGCCCAGCGAGGTCGACGTCGCCACCACCGTCAGCCGGGCGCTGGTGGAGGCCACGGCCGAGCGGCCCGAGCTGCTGCCTGTCTACGTCTCGCTGACGTCGAACGATGTCAGCGACGCGGTCAAGGCCTATCTCGACGAGCACGGCGGCATGCCGATGCTCAAGGGGGCGGTCGAGGCGTTCGCGGCGATCGCGCGGCACGCGACCTGGTCGCGCCGGCATGCCCGGCGCCTCGAGTCCGGGCCTCGCCGGCCGGGCTGGCCGGCCCTGGCGGCGGAAGCCATCGCGTGGGGCGCCGATACCGTGCTCGACCCCTTGGCGCGGGTCGCCGCCGGGGGTGCCCGAATCGCGCTGTCCGAACGGGAGAGCCTGGCACGGCTGGCGGAGGCCGGGATCCCGGTGACGGCCTGGCGGGCGATCGCTGCCCAGCCGGACGCGGCGATCCGGGCCTGGCGGGACCTCGGCGGCGGACCGGTGGCCGTCAAGCTGGACGCTCCCGGGCTGGCCCACAAGAGCGACGTCGGCGGGGTGGCCCTCGGGGTGACGGACGACCCGGCGATCCGAGCGGCGGTCGGGGAGCTGATCGCCGCCGCCGCGCGTACCGGCGTCGAGCCTCGCGGCCTGCTCGTCGAACCCATGGCCGCGACGGGGGTCGAGCTGATCGTGGGCGGCCGGCGCGACGACGTGTTCGGACCGGCGGTGCTGGTCGGGCTGGGCGGGATCCTGGCCGAGGCGCTCGACGACGTCGCGGTGATGCTGGCGCCCGTGGGCCGCGACGAGGTTGCGGCGAGCCTCGCCGGCCTCCGGGGATCCGCCCTGCTGCGTGGCGTCCGCGGTGCCGACGCCGTCGATGCCGGCGCGATCGCCGACCTCGTCGTCGCGCTCGGCGACCTGCTCAACGCCGATAGCACCATTGTGGAGGTGGACCTCAACCCCGTCATCGCCGGCTCGTGGGGCGCCGTGGCGGTCGATGCCCTCATCGTCATCGAGGACGCCCATACACTTTCCGTGTGATCACCGGCAACCGGCGCACCGCCGCCCACCTCCTCGTTGACTGCCTCGCGGCTGAAGGCTGCGAATGGGTGTTCTCGGTGCCCGGCGAGGAGACGATGGACATCCTCGAGGCGCTCGCGGACCACCGCCAGGTCCGCCACGTCACCACGCGCCACGAACAGGGTGCGGCGTTCATGGCCGACGTCTACGGTCGGCTCACCGGGCGGCCCGCCGTCGCCCTGGCCACCCTCGGCCCGGGCGCCACGAACCTGGTCACGGGCATCGCCGACGCCTACCTCGATCGGGCCCCGATGGTCGCGATCACCGGCCAGACGGGCATCGACAAGGTGCACAAGGAATCGCACCAGTACGTCGACATCCCGCGGATGTTCGAGCCCGTCACCAAGTGGACGGCCCGGGTCGAGGTCCCGGGGGCGATCCCCGAGATCGTCGCCAAGGCGTTCCGGGTCGCGCGCCTCGAGAAGCCCGGTCCAACCCATATCGAGCTGCCGGAGGACATCGCGGCGCGCGAGGTCGACCCGGCGCTGGCGCCGCTGGTGCTGGCGGCGGCGGCGTTCCCGGAGCCCACCGACGACGCCATCGCGCGGGCCGCCGACCTGATCGCCGCCGCCGAGCGTCCGCTGATCCTGGCCGGCAACGGCGTGCTGCGCCGCCGGGCCTCGCCCGAGTTGCGGGACTTCGCCCGCGGGCTCCACGTCCCGGTCGCGGTCACGTTCATGGGCAAGGGCGCCATCGACGACCGGTCGCACCTCTCGCTTATGGCCGTCGGGCTCCAGGCCCGCGATCACGTGCTCTCTGGGTTCGATCGCGCCGACCTCGTGATCTCGGTCGGGTACGACCCGGTCGAATACGGCCCGGGCCTCTGGAACCCCGGCGGGACGACGCGGATCGTGCACATCGACACGACGCCGGCCGAGGTCGACGCCGCCTACCGACCGGAGGTCGAGCTGATCGGCGACATCGGCGGCACGCTCCGCCGGTTGCTCGGGGCGCTGCTGCCGCGGGGAATCAGTGGCAAGGACGCGACCGCGCGCCACCTGTCGCGCGAGGTGCTCGTGCACGCCGACCTGCGGTCGGAGCTCCTGCGCGAGCTCGCCGCCTACGATGCGGACGAGGGCTGGCCGATCCGGCCCCAGAAGGCGATCGCCGACCTCCGCGCGGTGATGGCGGCGAGCGACATCGTGGTCAGCGACGTCGGCGCCCACAAGATCTGGGTGGCCCGGCTGTACCAGGCCTACGAGCCGAACACCGTGATCATCTCCAACGGCTTCGCCTCGATGGGCATCGCGCTGCCGGGGGCGATCGCGGCCGCCCTCGTGCACCCGGATCGTCACGTGGTCGCGCTGTGCGGCGACGGCGGCCTGCTGATGAACGTCCAGGAGCTCGAGACGGCGGTCCGGCTCGGGGTGCGGGTGACCGTCGTGGTGTGGCGTGACGACGGCTACGGCCTGATCGACTGGAAGCAACGCAACGAGTTCGGGCGCCCGTTCGGGGTCGACTTCGGCAACCCGGACTTCGTGGCCCTCGCTGAGTCGTTCGGGATGGCCGCGTTCCGGCCGGCGTCCGCCGCCGACCTGCGGCCGACACTGGGTCGGGCGCTCGACGTCGACGGGCCGTCGCTGGTCGAGGTCCCGATCGACTACCGCGAGAACCTGCGCCTGACCGAGCACCTCGGAGCGCTGGCGCTGGCCTGAGGCGCAGACGGAGGTCGCTGGACACGTGGTACGGGGAGTCCTAGTGACAGCGCACCGTTGACCCGATGCAACGGCTTTCGGTGACAGGGCTCCCGTACCCATTGACCGGGGTACTTTCGTACTGCTAAACCACACTCCCGATCCCGGCACGCGACAGGGGACGCAGCCGGTGCGAGGAGCGGCGAGCCGCTGGGGAGCGAGTCGCATCCACTTCTTCCAACCGGGGGAAGAAGGGTCATCGCCTGTGGTCTAGGCGTTTCGGAGAGTCCGGTCTTCACCAATGACCGTGCCTTCAGTTGCCCGGATCGGTTCGCCGGTCGACCTTCTGTGCGCGTCTGCCTACTGCGTCGACTGCCCTTCGGTCTGGACGATGACGCTCTGAGCCACAAGCCGAGTCAGGGGGCAACCCGGTCCGGATCGCCGTGTCGAGAAGACTGAAAGGCCTGTCGACATCGGATGCACTCATCCATCGAGGCGAGACATTCGGCCAGTTTCGTCGGCTGCCATACAGGGCGGCCATACATGACGACGCATCAATATCCACGGGAGGGAGACATCGTGAGAAATCGCGCGGTCCAACCGCCGCGACAAGCTCGGCGGAGGCTTGTTGCCTTTGCGAGCGCAGCACTTGTGCTCGCGAGCGCAATCATCACCACACCGTTCGCCCTGGCGGCCGACGGCCCCTATACGATCGACGGCACGATCCCCGATGCCAACACGACCGAACTGCCCGACTTGTCCGGCAACGTCAAGGAGCTCGGGCCGCTCAACTCGAACACCACGAAGATCGGCGTCATCCACAGCGATGCCGTGCCAACGCTCGGCCTGACGAATCCGAACGCCCAGGTGGACCTCCGCCGCGCGTGGCTTGACACCGAGCGAGACACATCGACTCAGCACGATTGGCTCTACTTCGCCTGGGAGCGCGATGCCAACAGCGGCAGCGGCTTCATTGCCTACGAGTTCATGAAGAACGCGCCCCCCGCAGGCTGCGCCTATGGCACCGCCACCGACGCCGAGCTGATCGCGAACTGCAACCCGTGGGCCAACCGGACCGCAGGCGACTTCATGATCCTGTGGGACCAGCAGGGCAATAGCCTCAACCTGTACCTTCGGACCTGGTCCGGCACGGCACCGAACCTGACCCTCGGTCCGGCGACGCTGCTCGACGCAAACACGTCGCAGGCGGCGTACAGCTCCGATGGTTTCATGGGTGAAGCCGCTGTGGACCTGACTGCGACGATCTTCGGCGGTAGCACCGCCTGCAAGTCGTTCGCCAACACGGTTCCGAGCACCGTGACAGGCAACTCCGACACGGCCGACTATAAGGACACGATCCTCACCACCACGCCGCCGATCACGAACTGCACCTCGACAACGGGGACTACCCCTAAGGTCGTCACGGGCGGCTCGGCTGGGAACGTTCCGGCCGGAGGCGCTTCCATCGGCACCGGTGTCCTCGCCGTCGCGGACTCGGCCGTCGTGAGCCTCACCGGTGGCTCCGCCACGCCGGCCGGCTCGGTGGCCTTCTCCCTGTGCAAGGTCGACGCTCCGGGGCTCTGCGCCACTGGCGGCACATCGGTCGGCTCCACCAACCTCTCAGGTACTGCGTATCCGGTCACGGTGCAGTCCCCGACCGCGTATGTGACGTCGGCCGGCCGCTATTGCTGGCGCGCCGTGTTCAGCGGCGACTCCGCCAATGGGATCCCGAGCTCGAGTGACTCCTCGGCCACCGAGTGCTTCACCGTCAATCCGGTAACGCCCACCTTGTCGACGTCGGCCGGCGCCGACGTGATCCTTGGCAACAGCGTGTCCGACACGGCAACGCTGGGTGGCACCGCCACGCAGCCGGCCAACCCTGTCATCAACCTGACGGGCACCGGAGGAGCAGCCGCCGGGGGGACCATCACGTTCAAGCTGTACGGTCCGAACAACTGCACCACCTTGGCGTACACGTCAGCGGCCGTCGCGGTAAGCGGCAACGGGCCATACAACAGCCCGGACCCACAGTTCACCCCGGCCGCCGCAGGAACCTACCACTGGGTGGCCGTCTATAGCGGCAACCTGCCGAACAACAGCGGTACAACGCACAACGCGACATGCGCTGACACCAACGAGGACGTCGTCGTCACGACCGTGCCGTCGTCGCTCTCGACGGCACAGGCCTGGCTGCCGAACGACTCTGCGACCGTGTCGGCAACGGCTGGCGGCAACCTCGCCGGAACCGTCAAGTTCAAGCTGTATGCCTCGAGCACCTGCACGGGCTCGTCGATCTACAGCGAGGACAAGGCCGTCTCCGGCGCCTCGCCGCAGACGGTTTCCACGAACAACCAGAACGTGACGGCGACCGCGACGAACAATTACGCGTGGTCGGTCGAGTACGACAGCACCAACAGCGGCCAGCGCGACATCGCGGTGAGCTGCCATGAGACGTCGAACCTCACCGTCACCAACGGCGGGACGGTGAGCAGCCAGTAATCTGAGCGACCGCGCGCAGCGGTCACCTTGGGCCCGACGAGTCCCTCGTCGGGCCCTTCTTGCGTCCTGCGGGACGGCGGGTTCCTTCGCCCGGCCACGCCGCCCGCGGAGGTGCTGGTCAAGACGGCCATCTGCCAGCGCGGCTGTAGACGCTGGGTGCGCCTCGACGGCCTCCCGCTGACAACCCATGGCGGGTGGCCCGGCTGTACCAGGCCTACGAGCCGAACACCGTGATCATCTCCAACGGCTTCGCCTCGATGGGCATCGCGCTGCCGGGGGCGATCGCGGCCGCCCTCGTGCACCCGGATCGTCACGTGGTCGCGCTGTGCGGCGACGGCGGCCTGCTGATGAACGTCCAGGAGCTCGAGACGGCGGTCCGGCTCGGGGTGCGGGTGACGGTCGTGGTGTGGCGTGACGACGGCTACGGCCTGATCGACTGGAAGCAACGCAACGAGTTCGGGCGCCCGTTCGGGGTCGACTTCGGCAACCCGGACTTCGTGGCCCTCGCTGAGTCGTTCGGGATGGCCGCGTTCCGGCCGGCGTCCGCCGCCGACCTGCGGCCGACACTGGGTCGGGCGCTCGACGTCGACGGGCCGTCGCTGGTCGAGGTCCCGATCGACTACCGCGAGAACCTGCGCCTGACCGAGCACCTCGGAGCGCTGGCGCTGGCCTGAGGCGCAGACGGAGGTCGTGAGACCGTGACGGTATCGCGAGGCACCAGCCGTCAGCGCGTGGCGAGCACCAGCACGAGCAGGCCGAAAACCACGAGCACCAGCGCGCTCAGCCCTGCGGCGAAACGCTCCGGTCCGAGTCGCTCGACAGTGGATAGGGCCCAAAGCCGAACGTCGTTCATTGCCAGGTCGCCGCTCCGGCGCCGGCCGCGATCGCGCGCCGCCGGGCGTTGACCTCGCGCGCGATGCCGCGCCCTGTCAGATCTTCGGTCTTCGTGAACACGAGCCGCAGGTCCGCGAGCGCCTCGGACGTCCCCGAGACCAGCATCCGGTCGCCGCGCACCGACACCCGCAGCTCGTCGATCGGCTCGGATACGATCTCGTCGTTCGCGAGCCCGCTCGACGGCCCAGTGATCCGCAGGTCGCGGCCCTGCGCCAGGAGCTGGTAGGGCAGGCCCGGGCGCAGCGACAGTGAGCCTTCGACGAACACCACCGACGCGAGGCGGACGGGGCGCAAGGCGGCGTCGACCTCCGGAGTCGGCGCCGTGACCGATTCCTCGACATCCGCCGACCGGCCCGTGGCCGCGGCGATGGCCGCAGCGAACAAGCCGGGGATCTCGTGATCGGCAATCTCGCCGGCGTCCGGTTCGCTGCGAGGATCGGGCGCTGCGCTCTGGGCGGGCAGGCGCCGGGCCACGGACGCGGGCGGAACCCCGGTCCGCCATGCGCTGACGACGGTCGAGTCGGGCCACGAAACCGCACCTGCGATCGGGTGAGCCATCGGCGTCCCAAGCCTCGAGGGTGGTGAGGCCTCGGCGGCGTCGAACAACTCCGGCCTGACCCGCACGTCGGCCCCGCAGATCCGGCAGGTGAAGGACCAGCCCGGGACGACGCTCAGGCACGACCCGCACATGCCCGGCGGAGCGGTCTGGAGGATGGCCAGGGCACCGGGCCCGAGGATCGCCCCGAACACCGTCCACCGGATGCGTTCGCGTCGCTGGTCGGCGGCGAGGGCCGACGCCCGGAACCCGAACCCGATCGCCCAGCCCAGGGCGAAGGTCAGGACGGCCAGCAGCATCACGACGTTGCGCCCGGGCCGGCGGCGGCCTGGACGGCGAACCGGACCTTGCGTCCGCGGAACCCCTCGGCATAGCGGGTCTCGCTGCCCGCCTCGATCCCGCGCAGCCGCGCGAGCCCGCGGAAGGTCTCGGGATCGAACCAGGAGCGGGCGGACTGCGAGCCGAACGAGCCCGCGATGAGGTCGAGCTTGCGGCCCAGGGTGGCTTCGTCCAGCGGGACGTAGACGTTGGGGGAGCCCATGTCGCCGTCGTACTTGGGGATCTCGTACTCGAGGATCAGGTGATCGCGGTAGGTGTTCCAGGCCAGCTGGGCGACGAGGCGATGGTCCTGGTGGGCATCGTCGGTGCGCGGCGCCAGGACGATGTCGGGCTGCACGGATGCCTTCAAAGCCTCGAACTGGTCCTTGAGCTCCGCGAACGCGGCGGGCAGGAAGCCGTCCCGGTGGTCGTGGAAGACGACGGAGCGCTGCGGGATGCCGTCGAGGAAGGCCTCGGCCGCGCGCGTGCCCTCGTCGACGCGTTCCCGCGTGCCGCTCATCACCACCCATGTCGCCGATGCGACGCGGCCGGACGCGGCGAGCTGCAGGATCGTGCCGCCTGCGCCGATCTCGATGTCGTCGGGATGAGCACCGAGGCACAGGAGCGTCAGCGATCGGTCGCCGAGCGGGCCCAGGCCCAGCATCAAGGCGCGTCCCGCTTGTCCTGCCACAGGGCCCACGGCGGCGACCCGCCGTCGTACATCGCGTCGAGATCCTGCTTGTCCTTGAGGGTGTCCATCGGCGCCCAGAAGCCGTCGTGCTTGAAGGCCATCAGGCGGCCCTCCTCTATGAGCCGCTTGAACGGCTCCTCGACCAGCTCCTCGCCCTCCTTGATGTAGTCGAAGATCTCGCGCCGGAGGATGAAGTAGCCGCCATTGATGCGGGTCTCGGCCTCCCGGACGTTGCTGATCGAGCGCACCCGTCCATCGTCGTCCGCGTCGACGAGGTGGAACGAGTAGGTGGGCCGGACCGCGAGGAAGGCGGCCACGTTGTCGGTCGCCCGGAACTTCTCGATCAGCTCCGGCAGCGGCGCGTCGGTGAGCGTGTCGCCGTAGTTGGCGAGGAACATGTCCTCGTTCGCGACGTAGGGCCGGATCGCGCGCAGGCGCTGTCCCACGATCGTGTTCACGCCGGTGTCGGCGAACGTGATCCGCCAGTCCTGGATATCGGTTCGCACGAGCTCGAGCGAGCGGCCGCCGTCCTCCATGACGAAGTCGTTGGACATCGCCTCGCTGTAGTTGAGGAAGTACGACTTGACGAGGTCGGCCCGGTAGCCCAGGCACAGGATGAAGTCCCGGTGACCGAAGTGCGCGTAGTAGCGCATGACGTGCCACAGCACGGGCCGCACCCCGACCGGGATCATCGGCTTCGGGGCGACCTCGGAATACTCGCGCATCCGGAGCCCGAGGCCCCCCGAAAAGAGCACGACTTTCATCCCATCGTCATCCCGTTGCGGCGTAGCCCAACGGTCCTAGTGTCGCCGACGGATTGGCCGAGTGCCATCCGCCTCGACGCCATTCCGTTGACGGTCCGCAACGTCACCTCGCAGATCGGCCTCCTGACCCCTCGTCGGCTGCATTGGGGACCAGTACCATCGGCGGCGGGCTCGATCAGCGTGCCATTGCGAACGAGGGACGGAATGATCTTCACGGAGACGAAGCTCGCGGGGGCCTTCGTCATCGATCTCGAGCGTCGGGAGGACGTGCGCGGCTGGTTCGCGCGGGCGTTCTGCCAGGATGAGTTTCGTGACCATGGCCTCGAGCCGGTGATCGCCCAGGCCAACGTGGGCTACAACCATCGCCGCGGGACGGTCCGCGGCATGCACTTCCAATACCCGCCGAAGGCCGAGACCAAGCTCGTCCGGTGCACGCGCGGCGCGATCATCGACGTGATCGTCGACCTGCGCCCCGAGTCGCCGACGTACCTGCAGCACGTCGCGGTCGAGCTGAGCGCGGACAACGCGCGGTCGCTCTACGTGCCGCGCCGGTTCGCGCACGGCTACCAGGTGATGGAGGACGTCACCGAGACCAGCTACATCGTGAGCGAGTTCTACTCGCCAGAGCACGAGGGTGGCCTGCGGTTCGACGATCCGGCCTTCGGGATCACCTGGCCGCTGCCGCCGGGCGACATGTCGGACAAGGACCGCGTGTGGCCGCTCATGGCCGAGGTCGGGGACGAGGTCGCCCGTCGCATGGGCGCGGGCTGACCCGATGATCCTCGTCGACACCGCCCTCCGCGAGCTGGAGGCCGCCGGGACGCCGATCCGGGTCGGGATCCTGGGCGCCGGCTTCATGGCCCAGGGCCTCGCCAACCAGATCGTCAACAGCGTCGCCGGCATGCGGCTGGTGGCGGTCGCCGGCCGCCGTGTCGAACGCGCGGAGCACGTCGTCCGCTACGCCGGGGCCGACCCGGTCGCGGTGGACTCGATCGGCGCGCTGGACGCCGCGGTCGCCCGAGGCGCGGTCGCGATCACCGACGATTGGCAGCTCCTGTGCCGAAGCGACTGCGTCGACGTCCTGGTCGAGGCGACCGGCGCGGTCGAGTACGCCGCCCACGCGGTGCTCGACGCGTTCGCCCACGGCAAGGACGTGGTCCTCTTGAACGCCGAGCTGGACGCGACGATCGGGCCGATCCTCCAGGTCCGGGCGCGCGCGCACGGGGTCATCCTGTCGGCGTGCGACGGCGACGAGCCGGGCGTGCAGATGAACCTGGTCCGATGGGTCCGCGGCCTTGGGCTCATCCCGCGCGTCGTCGGCAACGTCAAGGGCCTGCAGGATCCGTATCGCAACCCGACGACGCAGCAGGGGTGGGCGGAGCGGTGGGGCCAGAACGCCGCCATGGTCACGAGCTTCGCCGACGGGACGAAGATCAGCTGCGAGCAGGCGATCGTCGCCAACGCGACCGGCTTCGGCGTCCTGGAGCGGGGGATGTCGAGGGGGCTCGAGTTTCGCGAGCCACCTGAGAAGCTGCCCGAGCTGTACCTGCCACGTCTCGACGAGATCCGCGAGCTGGGTGGAATCATCGACTACACGGTCGGCACGATCAACACCAAGGTCTACGTGCTCGCCGAGCACGACGACCCCAAGCAGCGCCACTACCTCGAGCTGTACAAGATGGGGCCCGGGCCGTTGTACGCGTTCTGGATCCCCTACCATCTCGTCCACTTCGAGGTGCCCAACGCCATCGCCCGGGTCCGCCTGTTCCGCGACGGCCTGGCTGAACCGTTGGGCGGGCCCGTGGTCGAGGTCTGCGCGGTCGCCAAGCGACCGCTGCTGCGGGGCGAGACACTCGACGAGTACGGGAACTACATGACCTACGGAGAGGCCGTGAACAGCGCGGAGATGCGCGAGCAGGTGTACCTGCCCGAGGGTCTCGTGGAGGGCTGCGTCCTGCGGCGCGACATCGCGCAGGACGAGGTCATCCGGTACGACGACGTCGAGCTCCCGCCGGGTCGGCTGGCCGACGAGCTCCGCAGCGAGCAGTACCGGCACTTCTTCGGGTCGAGCCCGATCTGAGCGCGGGTCCAGTAGCCCCGTGCCCAACGACGCCTCGACGCCCAACGACGACGCTCCGGTGACCGACGAACGGCCGCTGCTCACGATCTGCACGCCCACGTACGAGCGGCCGGACCTGCTGCGCCGGGCGCTGGGGTCGGTGGTCGCCCAGGTCGATCCGCGCATGGCGCGGGTCGAGCTGCTCGTTGCCGACAACTCGGCCGGCGACGACTCCGAGGCCGTCGCGACGGCGCTCCTGGCGACCTGGCCCGGGCCGACTCGCTACACGCGGAACCAGCCACCGGTCGGGATGGTCGGCAACCACAACCGGTGCATCGAGCTCGCGACCGGGCGGAACATCGCCTTCCTCCATGACGACGATGCGTTCGTGCCCGGCGGGATCAGCTGGGTCCTCGACGTCGTGTCCGCCGAGGATGCCGCGCAGGTCCATCTGTTCGGGGTCGACGTCGTTCGCCTCGACGGCCGGATCAGACGACGCCAGCGCCCTCGGCGCGAGGAGCGGCTCAGCCCGCGGACCGCCCTCCGTCGCCTGCTCACCGACTCCTCGTTCGTGCGCCTGCCCGGGCTGGTTGCGACGGCCGAGGCGTATCGAGGCGCCGGACCGTTCGCCGAAGACGCCGCCAACGCCATCGACCTCGACATGTGGGTCCGCCTGTTCGCGCGGCACGGGCTGCACACGGTACCGCACGTCCTGGCAGCGTACACGGTGCATGACAAGGCGCTCACGAGCGGGATGTTCACGCCGCAGACGATCGAGCGCCTGATGCGCATCTTCGACCGCGCGGCGGGCCTCGGCGTCCTTACGCCGCGCGAGGTCCGCGCCGGCCAGTCCGCGTGGTTCCACAAGTTCATCCTCGCCGGCGCTTTCCGTTCGCTCGAGGCACGCGACCGGGACGCGGCCGCGCAGATCATGCAGCTGTTCAACCTGCGCGAGGTCCGCAGGCTCGGCCCGTCGGTGCGCTGGCTGCCCGTGAGGCTGGCGTTCATGATCGCCACGCTTGGGGCGCATCCCAAACGGACCCCGGACGATCGGTAGGACGCGAGCTCGTGACCCCGGCGATCCCATGGCGATCCGCGTGGGCGGCCGCGCTCCGCGTGATGGCGCCGTTCGCGCTCGATGCTGGTGACGACGGGAGCCATCCGGGCGGCCGGTCCCTCCGGGTCCCTGCCGGCGCCCACCGCCGAGGGATCCGCGTCGCCAGGTCCGCCGCGCTGCTCGGAGCCGTTGCAGGCCGTCGTGGACGGGGCGGCCGCAGGCAGCTCGGTGCGTCTCCCCGCGTGCACGAGCACGCAGCCGCTGACCATCGACCGGCCCCTCGCCATCGACGCCCACGGCACCGTCATCGACGGCCAGGGCCGGCTCGAGCACGCGGTCATCGTCGAAGCGGATGACGTCACGATCGCCGGCCTGACGGTGACCTCGGTCGCCAACCCGCCGCAGGACGGTGCCGTTCGCGCCTGGGACGTCGACCGATTCACGTTCCGCGATGGCCAGATCCGCGACGCCGCCGGGGCCTGCATCAGCGTGGCCCGGAGCGAGGGCTCGTCCGTGACCGGGTCGACGCTCGAGGGCTGCGGCCAGGAAGGCCTGCACGCCACCGAGGCGAACGACCTGGCCGTCACCGGCAACCGGATCTCGGGCAACAACCCGGCGGCCGCCTTCGATCCCGAGTGGGAGGCCGGCGGGGCCAAGGTGACCCAGAGCGCCCGGGTCCGGTTCGAGGACAACGAGGTCGTCGGCAACCACGGACCCGGGATCTGGTGCGACATCGAGTGTCGCGATGCCACGATCCGTGCCAACCGGGTCCACGGCAACGCGCGCGCGGGCATCCAGGTCGAGATCAGCGACGGCGCCACGGTCGAGGACAACGTGGTCTGGGAGAACGGATGGGGCCGCACCGACTGGGGCTGGGGTGCAGGCATCCTCGTCTCCACGTCACGCAACGTGGCCGTCATCGACAACGTGCTCGCCTGGAACGCGGACGGGATCGTCGTCGTGAGCCAGGATCGCGACGACTCGCCCGGCCCGGCCACGGGCCTTCGCAGCGAAGGCAACATCGTGGCCTCGGAGACGGGGCGTGAGGCGTTCGGCGAGGCCTGGCTGGTCGACGGGTCCGCCGTCCTGACCAAGGCGACGTCGGGCAACGGCGGGAGCGGCGACCGGTTCTGGTTCACCGGACCCGAGGGTCGCGACGCGCGTTTCGCCTGGGGCTCGAACCTGTCCAGCCTCGGCGACTTCCGCGCGACCGCGGGCGGGACCGACGCCGCCTATCTCACCGATGCCGAGATTGCCGACGCGCTGGCCTCGGCCGACCTGCCGGGCCACCCGGCCATCCATCCCGCCGTGTTCGACCCGCGCGACCTCGTCGTGCCGGCTGGACTGGCGGCCATCGCCCTTATCGCGGCCATCGCCGCCCTGATCGTCCTCGTTCGCCGGCGTCGCCGGCCACCCAGCGCAAGGGAGCTCACATGAGAGTGCTCGTCACCGGTCATCTCGGCTACATCGGCACGGTTGCCGTCCCGATCCTGCAGGCCGCCGGCCACGAGGTCGTTGGGCTCGACACCGACCTCTATTCGCGCGGCACCCTGGGCGACCCGGAGGGGATCCCGGACGTCCCGAACATCGGGCGCGACGTCCGCGACGTGGAGGTCGGCGATCTCGAGGGATTCGATGCCGTCGTCCACCTGGCGGCCCTGTCCAACGACCCGCTCGGCGACCTCGATGCCGAGCTCACCTACGACATCAATCACCGCGCCACGGTCCGCCTCGCCAGGCTGGCCCGCGAGGCCGGCACCGAGCGGTTCGTGTTCTCGTCGTCGTGCAGCAACTACGGCGCCGCGTCCGGATCCGGGACCCTCGACGAGGACGGTGCGCTGAACCCCGTCACGGCCTACGGGATCTCGAAGGTCCGGTCCGAGCGCGATCTCCACGGGCTGGCCAACGACCGGTTCTCGCCCACCTACCTGCGGAACGCCACCGCGTACGGGGTCTCGCCGCGATTGCGGTTCGACATCGTGCTCAACAACCTGGTGGGCTGGGGCCTGACGACGGGCAAGGTGCGCCTCGCCAGCGACGGCAGCCAGTGGCGGCCGATCGTCCACATCGTCGACATCGCGCGGGCCTTCGTGACCGCCCTGGACGCCCCGCGCGAGGCCGTCCACGACCGGGCGTTCAACGTCGGGTCGACCACCGAGAACTACCGGATCCGAGAACTGGCCGACCTCGTCGCGGACGCGGTGCCGGGGACGACCGTGGAGACCTCGACGGGCGCCCAGGCCGACGTTCGCGACTACCGTGTCGACTGCGGGCGGATCGCTCGCGAGCTCGGCTACGCGACCACGTGGACCGCGGCAGCCGGCGCGCACGAGCTGGCCGACCGGCTCCGTGCCGAGGACGTGACGTACGACGACTTCACCGGATCCCGGTTCATCCGGATCCGCCAGATCCAGGAGCGGCTCGCCGACGGCACGCTGGACGCATCGCTGCGCCCAGCCTGACCGTGACCCGCGAAGCTCGGGGTGATGCGGCTCCCGCCGCGTGGCGGGAGCCATGAGCGGGACCGGCCGGCGGCCGGCCGGGGTGGCTACGGAGCGGTGGTCGGGATGCCGGCCGCGCTCAGCAAGGAGTCCTTCTGGGCGCTCGTCAGGTACGATCCGGCTTCCTCACCCGGAGTCGAGTTGAACGAGCTCAGGGTGGAGATGCCGCCGTTCCAGTTGAAGCGCCCGCCCGTGGGCTCGGCCGTCGACATCCAGTAGCGATTCGACGCGCCGCGGTTGTTGGACCCGGAGGAGTAGAGAACCCCGCCCCAGTCCTGGAGCCAGGCCAGCTCCATCTTCTCCGAGGAGTCGGTGGACTTGGGCGCGACCACGACGACGTTGTCGTGGACGTTGTTCCCGATGATCGGCCCGGGCGCGTCGCCGCGGTTCTGGCTGATGACCGAGATCCCGTCGGCGTTCCACGCGACCGTGTTGTTGCGCACCTCGGCGTTGCGGGAGGACGAGACGAGGATGCCTGCACCCCAGCCCCAGCCCGTCCGCGTCCAGCCGTTGTTCCACACCACGTTGTTCTCGATCACGGCGCCGTCACTGATCTCGAAGAAGATCCCTGACTGGTCGTTCCCATGGACGCGGTTGCCGGTGAACGTGACGCCCGTGCAGTCGATGTCGCACCACAGGCCCGGGCCCTTGTTGGCGTAGACGTCGTTGTTGCGGAACAGCAGGTTCGAGGTGTTGGTGACCTTGCCCGCGCCAGCCTCCCAATAGGGGTCGTTGGCGGAGTTGGGGTTGTTGTCGTGGATGCTGTTGGAGTCGTAGGTGAGGCCGTTCACGCCTGTGGCGTGGAAGCCCTCCTGGCCGCAGTAGGCGAGGGTCGACGTCGCGACGGTGTTGTTCGAACCGCCCGCGATGCTGATGCACGCGCCGACGGCGCCGGTGATCACGCCATCGCGGAAGGTGAAGCGCGAGGCGTTGCGCACCCGCACGGCGCCGTCCTGGTTCGGGTTGGTCGTGTCCTTGACGGTGAAGCCGTCGATCGTGACGTCGTTGGCGGTGACGACGATGCCGTACGTGCGTGACTTGTCACCGGTGATGACCGTGCCGTTGCCCTGGAGGGTGAGCGGCTTGGTGATCGTGACGGTCTGGTGGAACGTGCACGCGCCGACGGAGACCGTGCCACCGGACGGGGCCTGGTCGACGAGGGTCTGCAGCGAGCTCGGGCACGAGCCCGGCGGCGCCGCCGTGGGCGTCGGGGTCGGCGCAGGCGTCGGGGTCGGCGCAGGCGTCGGGGTGGGCACGGGGGTCGGCGTGGGCGCCGGTGCCGCCGCGTTCGAGACGGTGATCAGGCTCGAATTGAGGGCGCTCGCGCCGTTCACGTCGGTGACGCGCGCGCCAACGGTATGCGTGCCATTGACGAGCGTCGTGGTGTTGAGCATGCCATCGGGGTCGCCGTTGAACTGGTAGGGACCCCACAGCTCGGTCCAGGCGACGACGTTGTCGACCAGGAACTCGACCTTGCTGGCGCTCCCGCCCGCGACCGTCGCGGTCCAGGGGAACGACCCGGACACGATCGCCCCGCTGGCGATGTTGTCGGTGATCGAGAGCGGCGCCGCCGTCGGCGCGGGCGTGGGCGTCGGTGCGACCGTCGGCGTCGCCGTCGGGGCCGCGGTCGGCGTCGCGGTGGGCCTGGCGGTCGGCGTCGCGGTCGGTGCGGCCGTCGGCGTCGCCGTTGGAGCCACGGTCGGCGTCGCCGTGGGAGCCACGGTCGGGGTCGCCGTGGGCGCAATCGTCGGCGTCGCCGTCGGGGCGACGGTCGGCGTGGCGGTGGGCCGTGCGCGGTCGGTGCGGCCGTCGGCGTCGCCGTGGGAGCCACGGTCGGGGTCGCCGTCGGGGCCACGGTCGGGGTCGCCGTCGGGGCGGCCGTCGGCGTGGCGGTGGGCTTCTGCGTCGGTGTCGCCGTGGGATCCGGCGTCGGCGTGGGCTTCTGCGTCGGGGTGGGCGTCGGGGCGACGTCGGGCACGACCACGTCGGTGGTGGCGGCGGGCTGGCCGTCGGTGATCGGCGTGTACACCACGGTGATCGTGTGCTTGCCCGGATCGGCTCCAGCCGGGACGGAGGCTCGGGCCGAGAAGGAACCTGTTCGCTTGATGCTGAGCTTTGTGAGCTGCTTGTTCGTGTCCCACAGGACAGCGGCCGTGGTCATCGGGACGAAGCTCGCGCCTCGGATGCGGAAGGTGCTGCCGGGAACCATCTGTCCGTCGATGTCGATGACGGCCTGCACGTCGAGCGCGACAGGTGACGCTGAAGCGCTCAGGTTGGCTTTGTTATCGCGCGGCGGCGCCGCCTGGGTGACGACCAGGGGCAGCATCAACGCGGGTACGAGGAGCACGATCGGCAGTGTCGCGAGCCAGTCTCGGGCTCGGTTGCGGCGGGTCGGTGCAGGGGCAGGGGCGGGGCGGGCCTCCGAGACCCATTTGTGGCCATCCCAGAACACGGGGGCAGAACCTCCTTTCGGCAACCCGGCTGACCTCGGGGGCCCCGTGGCTTTGCGGCCCCGCCTCGCGACGGGTGTGCTCGTTCGAGGAGTCGAACGCACCGAATGGTCAGGGAGGGGGTGGGGCTGCAACAAGAGCCCGATCCTCCCCAAGGGGCCCCAGACCTTCGGGTGGTGCCAGGAGGCCACGCATCGGTGACCTTTGGGGGCGAATCGAGGTGCATCACGGCACCGAATCCAGTCGCGTCAGAGGGCCGGCGGCCGCGGCCCATCTATACTCACGACCACCTTTGGAGAGACACGTACGTGAACTTGCGCGGTTTCAGCAATCTCGTCCGCACCCGGTACCGGATCTTCGCCGCGGCCCTGATCGTCACGCTCGCGACGGCCCTCGCGCTCAGCCTCGTGTGGCCCAAGACGTATGAGGCGCAGGCGACCCTGATCGTCGGCAACGCCACCGGCTCGGTGACGCCGACCCTGGACCAGGCGCTGCTCGGTCAGCGGCTCTCCCAGACCTATGCGGCCGTCGCGACGCAGCGGGCCACGATCGTGCGGGTGCTCGAAGCCCTGAACCTCGACCTCGACCCGGACGACGTGCTCAAGCACGTCTCCGCCTCGGCACCCACAGACAGCAACCTCGTCCAGATCACGGTCGATACGTCGAGCGCGAAGCAAGCCGCAGATCTGGCCAACGCGATCGCCGCGGACACGATCGCCACCACGCCGGCCGTGACCGGTCGCGACGCGGAGACGCAGGCGTTCATCGACCAGAGCCTCAAGGACGCCCAGGCGCAGATCACGGACACCCAGGCGCGCGCGGACGCGCTCGCGAGCAAGGGCCAGCTGACCGAGTCGGAGCAGGTCCTCCTGGCCTCGCTCCAGTCGCGGCTCGCGACCCTCCAGACCTCGTACACCCAGCTGCTCTCGCTGGCCTCGAGCGCGTCGGCGAACCTCGCGACCCTGAGCGACCCCGCCGTCTCGCCGACCAAGCCGTCGTCACCGAACCTGATCCTCAACCTCGTGCTCGCCGTCGTGGCGGGGCTCCTGATCGGGGTCTCCCTGGCGCTGGCCGCGGACCACCTCGACGACTCGGTCAAGTCGTCGGACGACGTGGAGCGCCTCGTCGGCCTGCCGACCCTGGGCTCGATCGGGCGCCAGCGCACCGACCGCGGCACCCAGCCGTTCTACCTGCTCTCGACGCTGGTCTACCCACGATCGGCGATCGCCGAGTCGTATCGCCAGCTGCGGACCAACGTCGGCTTCGCCTCGGTCGACCGGCGGGTCCAGCTCGTGCTCGTGACGAGCCCGCTCCAGGGCGAGGGCAAGACCGCGGTGTCGGCGAACCTCGCGGTGGCCTTCGCGCAGGACGGGCGATCGACGATCCTCGTCGACGCCGACCTGCGCCGCCCGGGCGTGCACGCGATGTTCCGCGTTCCGGCGTCGCCGGGGCTCACCAACGTCCTGCTCGACGAGTCCAGGAACATCGCCGACATGCTGATCGAGACGGCACAGCCGGACCTGCGAGTGCTCCCGATGGGCGAGGCGCCGCCCAACCCGGCCGAGCTCGTCGGGTCGAATCGCATGGCCGTCATCCTGGAGTCGCTGCGAGGGCTCGCGGACGTCGTGGTCATCGACACGCCGCCGCTCCAGCTGGTCGCGGACGCCGCCCTGCTCGCACAGCACGCCGACGGCACGATCATCGTGGTCGACGCCGGCCACACGCCCACCAAGGCCCTGCAGTCGAGCATCGAAGTCCTGAACCGGGCCTCGGTGCGCATCCTGGGCGCGGTCCTCAATCGGGTGCCTGGAGCTCCGAACAGCGCCTACGCCGTCTACGGTGGCCCCGAGGCGACTGACGGCCAGGAAGGAGCCGCCGTCCCAGCGTCGGCCCGGTCTGCGAGCAGCGGCAGCTAGGACGCCTCGGGCAACCCTGACATGACCGTTGGTGCCGGGCTCGCCGACCGCCTCGGCAGGGCACGGGAGAGCTCACCCGCGCAGCGTGTTCCGTGGTGGACGGTGCTTTCGGCGGTGCTGGCCGCCGCTGTCGGCGTGCTGCTCGTCGCCGCGCCCGCCGTCACCCTCGGAGCCGTCGCCGCCGGTTCCATCCTGGTCATGATGGCCGCCATCGGCCGGCGGTCGGCCGCCGTGTTCGCGGGCGCCCTGGGCATCCTGCTGATCGCCTACGCGTTCCTCGGCCGCGGCGTCGCCTACGTCGGGTCCGGGTCCCTGTACGTCGGCGAGGCGGTGCTGTTCCTCGGGCTGATCGCGTTCGTGCTGAACATCGACAAGGCACGGTTCGGGATCGTCCACTGGCTGATCGTCGGGTTCATGGCGATCGGCCTGATCCGGACCATTCCGGGGATCGGGCCGTACGGACAGCTCGCCCTGCGCGATGCCGTCGTGTGGGGCTACGCGGCGTTCGCCCTGTTCATCTCGACCGTCTTCGACCGGCGGTGGTTCGAGCGCCTGATCGACAGCTATCGATGGGTGGCGCCGGCGTTCCTGCTGTGGCTTCCACTCGCGACGATCCTGACCCAGCAGTTCGGGTCCAGCCTGCCCTCGTGGCCCGGCGCGCCCGTGCCCCTGATCGTGGTCAAGCAGGGGGACTTCGGCGTGCAGCTCGCGGGCGTCGCGGCGTTCATCCTGGTGGGCCTGTACGGGGTTCGCCGCGGCTGGATGCCCACCTGGATGATGTGGGTGCTCGCCTTCACCGACCTCGCGATCATCACGGCGGTGAGCCGCGGCGGCATGGTCGCAGCGGTGGTCGGCGCCGGATCCGCGCTCCTGTTCGTGCGTTCGGGCCAGCGGGTCGCGACGGCGATGGGGATCGCCCTCGCCGGGTTCGTCGCGTTGTCGGTGCTCAACCCGACGCTCGACGTGGGCAGCGTCCAGGGCCGGACGCTGTCCTTCAACCAGCTGTTCGAGAACGTCACCAGCGTCCTGTCGTCGTCCAACGCCGGCAACCTCGAGGGCACCAAGGAATGGCGCCTGGCCTGGTGGAACAAGATCATCAGCTACACGGTCGACGGCCAGTACTTCTGGACCGGCAAGGGCTTCGGGATCAACCTCGCCGACGCCGACGGGTTCCAGGTCCTCGCCGACCACTCGCTGCGGGAACCGCACAACGGCCACATCGCCATGCTCGCGCGAGGCGGCGTTCCGCTGTTCACGGGCTGGGTGCTGATCCAGATCGCATTCGGCGTGGGACTCGCCCGGGCCGCCTATCGCGCCCGCGTCGCGGGTCAGTTCCGGCTGATCCAGATGATCGGCGTGGATTTCGCGATCTGGGCGGCGGCACTGGTGAACATGAGCTTCGACGTGTACCTGGAGGGGCCACAGGGTGGGATCTGGTTCTGGTCGGTGGTCGGATTCGGGCTGGTCCTGATGCGCGCCGCCGGAATCGTCGGCGCTGGCGAGGACCGCGACGGCGAGCTCGTCGCGCCTGTCAGCCCGGCGCCCGCTCCGATGCCCGGATCAGGCGCGGCGGGCGGCGCATGATCGCCAGGGCGAAGCGCGGAATGACCGAGGCGTACCGCCGCCACAGGCGGCGCGGTTCGCGGTAGAGCCGGTACGCCCACTCGAGTCCACTGCGCTGCATCCAGCGCGGCGCCTGCTTGAGCGTCCCGGCGTGGATGTCGAAGGCGGCGCCGACTCCCAGCAGCACCGGCGCGTCGAGACGTCCGACGTGCGCCGCCATCCAGCGCTCCTGCTTGGGCGTCGACAGCCCGACCCAGATGAGGTCGGGCGCGGCGGCGTTGATGCGCTCGACGAGGGCCGCGTCCTCGTCCGGCGTCAGCGGCCGGAACGGCGGCGACCAGGTCCCGGCGACCCGGAGGTCCGGGAAGCGCTCACGCAGCCGCTCGACGAGCTGCTCCGGGACGCCGTCCTTGCCCCCGTAGAAGTAGCTGGACCAGCCTCGCTCCTGTGCGACCTCGAGGACGGCCAGCATGAGATCCGGGCCGTAGACCCGGCTCATCCAGCTCGCCCCTGCGCGATGCCCGGACCAGACCATCGGCATCCCGTCGGGCGTGGTCAGGCCGGACGCATTGTGGATCGCGAGCAGCTCGGGATCGCGCTGGCATTCCATGACGCCGTGTACGCCGGTGACGCACACGTAGTGCTGCTCGCGGTCCGCGATCCAGCGTCCGATCTCGTCCACGGCCATCGTGGGATTGATGGCGCTGACGTGGACCCCCAGGATGTCGACCCGCTGCATCAGCCGCTGACTGGAGTGGGCACCCGGCCGGCGACCTGCTCCTCGATCCAGCGGTAGGTGGGGGCGAGGCCCTCCTCGAGGTCGATCCCGGGCTCCCAGCCAAGGACCTCGCGCAGCCGCGTGTTGTCCGAGTTCCGCCCGCGGACGCCCTGGGGCCCCTCGACGTGGCGGATGGAGATGTCGTGCTTGCCCGCGATCTCGAAGATGATCCGGGCCAGCTCGTTGATCGAGACCATGCGATCGGTGCCGAGGTTCAGCGGCTCGCGGTGGTCGGACTGCATCAGGCGGTAGATCCCCTCGACGCAGTCGTCGACGTAGCAGAACGAGCGCGTCTGCTCGCCATCGCCCCAGATCTCGATCTCGCCGCCGTTCTCGGCCAGCGCGATCTTGCGGCACAGGGCGGCGGGGGCCTTCTCGCGCCCGCCGTCGTAGGTGCCGTTGGGCCCGTAGATGTTGTGGAACCGGACGATCCGCGTCTCCATCCCGTAGTCGTGGGCGTAGTACTCGCACAGCTTCTCGGTGACGAGCTTCTCCCACCCATAGGCGTCCTGCGGCTGGGCGGGGTAGGCGTCCTCCTCGCGGAGGGGCTTCACGTCGGCGTTGGTCTGCAGGTACTCGGGATACACGCAGGCGCTCGAGCTGTAGAGGTAGCGCTGCACGCCCGCCTGATGGGCCGCCTCGAGCGTGTGCAGGTTGATCAGGGCGTTGTTGTGGAGGATCTCGGCGTGATGGGCCGAGATGAAGCCCATGCCGCCCATGTCGGCCGCGAGCGCGTAGACGTGGTCGATACCGCCGCTCAGCGCCTGCTCGCATGCGTCGGCGCGCCGGAGGTCGAGCACCTCGAACTCGTCGGCGTCGATGGCGGTGTACTCGGGGACCTTGAGGTCGACGCCCCGGACCCAGTAGCCCTTGGCCTTGAGGTCGGTCACGAGGTGGTGGCCGATGAAGCCGCCGGCCCCGGTGACCAGTACACGGGTGGTCATTGATGGCCTCCTGTCAGGACCGCGTCGTCGACGCGCGTGTTGGTGAACCAGTCGAGGGTCCGTCCGAGGCCCTCGTCGAGAGCGACGACGGGTTGCCAGCCGTAGCGCTCGTGCATGCGGGTGATGTCCGGGCATCGCCGTTGCGGATCGCCGTCCCGCGCTGGGGTGAAGGCGATGCGCTGGCTCGAGCCCGCGATGTCGATGAGCCGTGTCGCGAGCGTCGCGACGGTCATCTCGTCGGGATTGCCGATGTTCAGCACCTGGCCATCGAGCTCCGGGTCCAGGGCGACCAGCCGCAGGCCGGCCACGAGGTCGCTCACGTACTGGAAGGAGCGGGTCTGGGTGCCGTCCCCCTGGACGGGCAGCGGCCGGTCCCGGAGGATGGCGTCGACGAACGCGGGGATGACGCGGCCGTCGTCCAGCCGCATCGCCGGGCCGTAGGTGTTGAAGACGCGGACGATGGCGGCCCTGACCCCTCGATTGCGTCGGAACGCCGTCACCAGCGCCTCGCCGAACCGCTTGCTCTCGTCGTAGCACGACCGAGGCCCGATCGGGTCGACGTTGCCCCAGTACGTCTCCGGCTGGGGATGGACGAGCGGATCGCCGTAGGCCTCCGACGTCGAGGCGTAGACGAGGGACGCGCCGACCGCCTCGGCGAGCTCGAGGAGCCGCCACGTGCCGATCCCGTTGACGGCCATGATCTCGAGCGGGATCCGGTCGAAGTCGGACGGGCTGGCGGGCGACGCGAGGTGCACGATGACGTCCGGCGCCTCGGGGATCAGCGTCGTGGGATCGAGGACGCTGATGTCCGTCTCGATGAACGTGAACCCGGCCCGGCCGAACAGGTCCTCGATGTTCGAGCGACGCCCGGTGACCAGGTTGTCCACGCAGGTGACCGCGTGACCCCCGTTGACCATGCGCCGGCAGAAGTGGCTGCCGACGAACCCGGCCCCCCCGGCGACGAGCAATCTCACGTGTCGCCCCGGCGCCGCCGATGGGCTGTCGCGACCCGGCCGACGCCGATATAGGCGAAGCCGGTTGCCTCGACGCGGGCCCGGTCGAGGACGTTGCGCCCGTCGAACAGGACGCGGCCGGTCATGGCCTCCTTGACCGCCTCGAGGTCGATGTCGCGGAACGACGGCCAGTCGGTGAGGATGGCGAGCGCCTCCGTCCCCCGTGCCGCCTCGACCGGCGTCTCGCGGACCATCGGCCGCAGCCAGGCGGGCACGCGGGAGTTGTCGCCGGCGACGGCCGGGTCGTAGACCTGCACGATCGCGCCCTCGTTGCGGAGCAGCGAGACGACGTCCATGGCGGGCGAGTCCCGGAGATCCTCGGTGCCGCCCTTGAAGGTCAGCCCCCAGGCGCCGATCGTGCGGCCCTCGAGCGGCCCGAGGCGGGCGCGGAGCCGGCGCACGGCGCTGGTCTTGGCGATCGTGTTGATCTCCTGCACGGCCGACAGGACCGGGGTCGCGACGCCCACCGTCTCACCGATGTAGCGCAGCGCGGCCACGTCCTTGGGCAGGCAGCTGCCGCCGTAGCCGATGCCGGGCTGGAAGAAGTGGCGACCGATCCGCGGGTCATGGGCGATGCCCTCGACCACCGTGTCGATGTCGGTGCCGATGTGCTCGCACAGGCGGGCGACCTCGTTGATGAACGAGACCCGCGTCGCGAGGAAGGCGTTGGCCACGTACTTGATCATCTCCGCCGTCCGGAGGTCGGTCACGATGACCTCGCCCGGCAGGCCGGCGTAGAGGGCGACGACCGCCTGCGCGTCGTTGGAGGATCGCGAGCCGACGACGATCCGCTCCGGGTGGAAGAAGTCCCACACGGCGTTGCCCTGGCGGAGGAACTCGGGGTTGGAGACGATGCGCGGCCGGTGCTCGACCTCAGCCATCGCCTTGCCCAGGATGTCCTCGATCGTCTCGCCCGTGCCGATCGGCGACGTGCTCTTGTTGATGATGATCGGCGACAGCCCGTTGAGGTTCGCGGCGATCGAGTGCGTCGCCGCGCGGATGTTCCGCAGGTCCGCCGCGCCGCCCATGGTCTGGGGCGTATCGACCGCCAGGAAGATGAACTCCGCGCGGGGGATCGCCTCCTCGTAGCGGGACGTGAAGCACAGGCGCCCGCTGTCGAGGCCTTCGCGGAGCACCTCGTTCAGGCCGGGTTCCTGGATGTCGATCTTGCCGGCGTTCAGCCGCTCGACGAGGTCGGCGTCGATGTCGATTCCGATGACGTCGTGGCCGAGCGAGCTGAGGCCGGCGGCCATGACGAGACCGACGTGTCCGCAGCCGATGACGGCAACGCGGGCCGGGCCATCCGCCCGGGTGGCATGTGTCGCGAGGTCCATGTAGGTCAGCGTCCTTCGCTGTGGAGGATCGCTGGGATCGTCCGGGCCATGATCTGGATATCGAGCTCGAGGCTCCAATGCCGGATGTACTCAAGATCGAGCTCGACCCAGCGGTCGAAGTCCGGGTCGCGTCGCGAGCTCACCTGCCACAGGCCGGTCATGCCGGGCTTCATGGCGAACCGCGCGTGATGCCACGGCTGGTAGCCCGCGACATCGTCGAAGGGGTGGGGGCGCGGGCCGACGAGGCTCATCTCCCCGGAGATGACGTTGAGGAGCTGCGGGAGCTCATCGATGCTGGTCCGCCGGAGGAGCCGGCCGAGCCGGGTCATCCGCGGGTCGTTGGTCATCTTGAACGACGCACCGCCCGCCACCTCGTTGGCCGCCCGCAGGGCCGCGCGCTCGGCGTCCGCTCCCTGCCGCATCGTGCGGAACTTGTAGATCCGGAACGGCCGCTCCTCCGTCCCTGCCCGCCATTGGCGGAACATGACGGGCCGCCCGTCGACGAGCGCGATCAGCGCCGCTGCGCCGATCAGCACCGGGCTCAGGACGATCAGCGCGGCCGTGGCGCCCGTGAGGTCGACCAGGCGCTTGGCCGCGAGGCCGCGCCGGCCGGGCGCTTTCGCGGGCAGCCGGCGAGCGAGACGCGCCGGCTCCGTGGTCTCCGTCGTGGCTTCGATCTCCACCAGGACGGCGACGGAATCGAGCGACTCGACGACGGGATCCGTTGCGGGTGCAACGGCAGTCGCGGATGCGACCTCTGAGGTGGTGGCGAGGACAGGCGAGAGCTCGACGTCGGCCGCCTGCAGGTCGGTTGCAGTGCCATCCGTCCGGTCCCTTGCCGTGCCCCCCTTTCGGCCCCTGCGCCCCGGCGCAAGGGTCTTTGAACCAACAGCTTTCTGTTCGAGCACCGTGCCCCCAAAAGCTAGGCAGAGATAAGTGCAGAACCGCCGGCCAGCCCCGAAAAATTGGCCGTCAGGACGGACCGTCAGAACACCATGGACCATGCCACTCGTCAAGTTGCAGAAGCGACTACATGGTGTGCGAGCGCAACAGAAGGTGGCCCATTGGTACCCGGTCGGGTAGCCGTACGTACGCTCGAATTCGACGAGTGGATGCACGCTCGGTGCGATGCCCTCTACGATCTGTGGGCAATGCTCGACTTCCTCGCCGCCAAGCCATGTCCGACGTGACGGTAGCCGACCGGCCGCGCCGGGTCCTGCACGTCACGCGACGGTTCTACCCGCTACCCGGGGGGATCGAGCGTTACGTCTACGGGCTGGCGGTCGCCCAGGCGGAGGCCGGCGACGACGTCACCGTCGTCACGCTCGACCACGACGTGCTGCGGGTTCGGCCCGGACGCCTGCCCGCGAACGAGGTGATCCAGGGCGTCAAGGTCATCCGGCTGCGCGGGATCGGCGCCCAGCGCTTCGCCGCCACCGTCCGGCCCGACCGGCTGATGGCGGAGGTGGCGGCGAGCGACGTCGTGCACCTGCACGACCTCCGGTTCATGGCGGGGACGGTGGCCGGTGCCGCGGCCGCCAGTGGCCGGCCGCTGGTGTTCCACACCCACGGCCTGCTGTACCACACGCCGTTCGCCACCCGCCTCAAGCACCTGCTGATGCGCTGGTACTACGGTCCCTGGCTGCGCGTCGCCCATTCGTGGGCCGTCGCCAGCAGCGAGCCGGACCGGGACATGCTCCTCACCGACGTGCCCAAGCTGGCAGGTCGCACGGAGACCTTCGAGAACGCGATCGCGCTCGGCCCGTTCATGGCGCTGCCGCGCACGCCGGAACCGGGCCTCGTGGTCGTCACCGGCCGCGTCGCCCATCACAAGGCGATCGACGACCTGCTCGGTTCGCTGGCCCGGGTGTCCAGCGTCGCGTGGCGGGTCGAGATCGCGGGCACCGAGGACCGCGCCGAGCGCCACCGGCTCGACGAGCTGGTGGCCCGCCTGGGGGTCGCGGACCGGGTGACGTTCGGCGGCGAATACACCGACGAGGAGCACCTGGACCGGTTGTCGCGCGCGTCGGTGGCGGCGTTTCCCAGCCGCGCCGAGGGGTTCGGGCTCGCGCTCCTCGAGGCCATGGCCGCCGGAGTTCCCGTGGTCGCGCGCGATCAACCCGCGCACCGTGACGTGGTGGGAACAGGGCTGGTCGATCGCCTGGTGGACTTCGATGACCACGCTGCGAGCGCACGGGCGTTGACGCGTGCCCTGACACTGCCGCCCGACGAGGCTCTCGCGCTCGGGCAGGCGGAACGCGACCGGGCGACGGTGTTCAACCTGCCGCGCCTGGTCCACGAGATCGACGGGCTCTACGACCGCCTGCTGGACGGACATCCGGGCGACGCAGGGCCGCGCGACGAGCCGAAGCCCGATGACGACTGACGGGACCGGCGGCGCGACCCGGGCACCGTGTCTTCTGGCCGTCTTCGGCCACCCCGACGATGAGGTCGCCAACGCCGGCGGCACGATCGCACGCTACGCGGCGCAGGGCGTGCGAGTCGTGGTCGTCACGGCGACCCGGGGCGAGCTCGGCCGGATCGTCACGCCCGACCTGGATACCGCGGACAATCGTGCCGCACTGGGCGACCTGCGCATGGCCGAGCTCGATCGGGCCCTGGCCCATCTCGGGGTGACCGACGCCCGTTGGCTGGGCTATCGCGATTCGGGAGCAACCGAGGAGGCGGCCACCGACGATGCCGGCGCGTTCTGGCGATGCGACCTCGACGAAGCCGTCGGGCGCCTCGTCCGGATCATCCGCGAGACGCGCCCGGAGGTGGTCATCACGCACGACGAGGGCGGCGACGGCGGCCATCCCGACCACGTTCGCGCGGGTGAGGTCGCGCGGCTCGCGTTCGAGCACGCCGGCGACCCCGCGTCCAATACGGACCAGCTGGGCGGTGCGGACGCCCTGGCGCCGTGGGCGCCAGCCAAGCTGTACGAGACCGCCGCGCAGTACGACCGACGGGCCAAGGTGCGCCGTCTGCTCGCGGAGCAGGGCGTCCTGGGCACGATCCCGGTCGTGCTCCGCGCCCTCACCCGGTGGCGCCCCTCGCGCGAGCGCGAGCGAACCCATGCCGCCGCGCTGCAGCACGACGGGCCGCTCGTCCGCATCGACGTCGGGCGGTGGCTCGAGGCGCGTCACGCCGCCCTGCTCGAGTTCCGCTCGCAGCTCGCCCCGTCGGACGAGCTGCTCGCGATGTCCCCCGACGACCGTCGGCGGATCATGCCCACCGAGAACTTCAGCCGGCGCGTGTCCCGCGTGCCGGTGACGGACCCGGAGACCGACCTGTTCGCGGGGCTCCCCGTCAGCGGATGACGACGAAGGCGTCCACGTCGATCGTCGGGTGCCCGTCGGACCCGGTGGACTTGATCGTGACCGTGTGCGTTCCGCCGCTCGTCCAGCTGGCCCGGAACACGACGGAGCGGGTGTGCAGCGAGCGGGCGTGGAGGTTCACCGTGGTCCGGTACGTGCCGTCCACGTAGACCCTCGCCGACCCCCGCGTCCGGTCCCGCGTGGCGACCCAGGCGACGGATCGCCCGCTGAACGTGAACGTCGCCGTTGCGCCGCTCGTGCGCGAGGAGCGCACGTGGCCGGCCGACGCGCCGGCGATCGGCACCCGGCGCCAGGTCCCCGACGGGAAGTCGACGCTGTTGCTCGACTCCTGGATGCGGCCTGGCTCGAACGACGCCGAACGCGCCCAGTCGCTCCACTTGCCGGAGCTCCCCTGGACGGCGAACCGCGCCCGATAGTGGTGGCCGCCGTCCAGGACGAGCCGGGCGGCGTGCGCCCGCGGACGTGACAGGCGCACGCTCCGCCATTGGCCACCGTCCCGACGGACCTGCAGCCGGTAGGCATGGGCACCGCTGACCTTCGACCATGACACCCGGATCGCCAGGCCGGCCGCGGGCAGGCGCGATCCATCGATGGCGATGCGCGGGTCGCCGGCGTGTGGCTTGGGGCTCGTGCCGGAGCCGCCGCCCGTCGACGTGATCCCGGCCGCCGCCAGCGCGTTGTCGCGGCCGTTCGCGGTCAGGTAGGTCGCGTCGTCCTCGCCCCGCGTGTTGTTGAAGCAGGACAGCGTCCGGCAACCGCCGTTCCATTCGAAGCGGTAGTCGGACGGTTCCGGCTTGCCGATCCAGTAGCGGTTGTCATGACCGGAGTTGTCGTTGGCGCTGTCGAACAGCGACCCGCCGTGGTCGTCGTACCAGCCGACGACGCGGTTGGCGTCGGAGCTGATCACGATGTTGTTCCTGATCGTGTTGTGCTGGTGGGGGGCAAGCTGGCGCGCCTGGCTGATGACGCTGATGCCGCGCGCATTCCAGGCCACGGTGTTGCCGGCGATCGTCACGCCGTCCGACGAGCTGGCGCTGATCCCGGCGCCCCAGCCCCAGGTCGCGAACCCGAAGCCGTTGTTCCAGACGGAGTTGTTCGCGATCTGCGCACCCGAGCTGACCTCGAAGAAGATGCCCTCGCGGTCGTTGTGGTGGACCTTGTTGCGGGTGATCGTGGCGTTGGTCGCACCCTCGTCGAACCAGATCCCCGGGCCGCGGTTGTACGAGACGACGTTCGCGTCGAACGTGATCCCGTCGCTGGCCATCGTCTTGCCGCCGCCCGCCTCGACGAACCAGTCGTAGGCGCGGTCCATGTTGTTGTGATGGATCTTGTTGTGGTCGAGGAGGGAGTCGCTCATCCCGTTGAGGAAGTAGCCCTCCTTGCCGCATCCGGTCAGCTCGGTGTTCGTGATGTGCGCCTTCGCGCCGCCGTGCAGCCCGAGGCAGACGGTCGAGCTGTCGCGGACGACCGCGTTCCGGAGGGTGAAGCGGTTGCCGCCCTGAAGGTTGATCGCGCCAACGTGGTCGCCGCTCTTGACCCGCTTCACGGTGAGCCCATCGATGGTCACGTCGTTGCCGGTCACGGTCACGCCGGTCGAGCGGCTGTTGTCGCCATCGATGGTGGCGCCCTTGGCCTTGAGGATGATCGAACGGCGGAGCTGGATGCTCTCGTGGTACACGCAGGGCGGGACGGTGAGGGTCCCCCCCGCGGATGTCGCGTCGATCCGCGCCTGCAGCGAGGACGGGCAGCTGACGGCCGCGGTGGATGCGGGCGCCGAGAGGGCGGGGATCCCGGCGCCGGCAAGAACGAGCGCAATAAGCATCGGGAGGGGGAGGTGTTTCGCGCGCGGGGCACGCGGGGTGGCAGCGCGGCCACTGCGCCGGAGCGCATGGACGGACAACAGCATAGGCGGGCAGGACTCCTCGGGGGGCCGCGAGCGGACTGGGGTCGGCGCGGCGGGCGACGGTTGGCTAAGCCTACCGCGTGGCGTCGAATTGGCCGGCCGACGCTCCCCGCGTGCCCGTGACCGGGGCCCGGTACGCAATACCCCGTTCGTCCTGTCGCGCGGGACGAGACATGGCCGATACTCTCCGTCCGCCGCGCCCGCGTGGCCCACCCGGAGAAAGGCAGGAACCGCGCTCGATGTTCGTCGATGCCAGAACGGTGCCCGACGGCGCCCAGATCGATGCCGACCTGTGCATCGTGGGCGCCGGCCCCGCCGCCATCGCGATCTCTCGCGAGCTGGCCGGCCTGGGCATCCGGATCGTGCTCATCGAGAGCGGTGGCATCAAGCCCGAGATCAAGCGCAAGTACCTCGACCGCGGCACCAGCGTCGGCTACCAGTACTACAACCTGATGTTCACGCGTGCCCGGGCCTTCGGGGGCACGACCAGCCGCTGGCACATGCACGTGCACGGCGACGAGGGCTGGATGGCGCGCCCGTTCGAGCCCATCGACTTCGAGGCGCGGCCGGGCATCCCGCGAACCGGCTGGCCGTTCGGCGCCACGGAGCTCGCCCCGTACTACGCGCGGGCGCACCCCGTGGCCAACCTCGGCCCGGCGACCTGGGACACCGCGGACTACGAGCGACCCGGCATGGCGCGCCTGCCGCTCGACGGAAGCCCCGTGGAGACCACCGTCCTCCAGCGCGGGATGACGACGTTCATGCGATTCCGCGACGAGTTCGCCGCGCTGCCCAACGTCACGGTCCTGTACCACGCGACGGTCGTGGACATCGTGTCGTCGGGCGAGCCCGCCACGGTCGACCGCCTCGAGGTCGCGACCGCGCGCGACCGGCGGTTCTCGATGACGGCACGCCGGTTTGTCCTCGCGGCGGGCGGCATCGAGAACCCCCGGCTGCTGCTGTCGAGCGTCGGCCACCACCCGGCGGGCCTCGGCAACGGCACCGACCTCGTCGGCCGCTTCTTCATGGAGCACCTCGCGGGGCGCGTCGGGTTCATCCGCCCGTCCGATCCCTCGGTCGTCGCGGCGAGCGGCCTGTACGACAGCCACCGCGAGGGCAACGTGTTCATCCAGGCCGCGCTCACCATCGACCCAGCGGTGCTGCGCCGCGAGGGCCTGCCCAACATGGCGTTCTTCGTCCTGCCGCGGTCGGACGACTTCACCTCCGAGGGTGTCCGGTCGCTGAAGGCCCTGACGACGTCGGTCTACCGCCGGCCATGGGTCGGGAACACGGCGGGTCACGTGCGCAACGTCCTGTCGAGCATCGGGCCGACCGCCAGGATCCTGGCGGGTCGCGTCCTGCGCTCGGATCCGCCGCCGACGGCGCTGGTCGTCCGCACCCAGGCCGAGCAGATGCCCAACCCGGACTCGCGGATCACGCTGGCGCGGAGCCGCGACCGCTACGGCGTGCCGCGCCCGTCGATCGACTGGAAGGTCACCGCGTACGATCGCGACTCGATCCGCCGAGGCGAGGAGATCGTCGACGCCGCGCTCCGCGCGGCTAACCTCGGCCACATCGAACGGATGCTCGGGGAGGAGGATCCGCCGCTCGTGTTCGAGGGCGATCACCACCACATGGGCACGACCCGCATGGACGCCGACCCCAGGCAGGGCGTCGTGGACACGGCGGGCAAGGTCCACGGAACACGCAACCTGTGGGCGACCGGAAGCTCGGTGTTCCCGACCGGCGGCTGGATCAACCCGACGCTGACCATCGTCGCGCTCGCGATCCGCCTCGCGGACGAGCTCAAGCGAGAGATTGGGGTGGCGTAGCCTCCGCCTCCGACAGCCCCGACCCGTAGTAATCCGCGATCCAGCGCGTCGGGCGGACCCAGCGGACGATGCCCAGCAGCGCGAGTCCGATCGGCACGGCGAAGGTGCCGACCAGCAGCACCAGCGGGACCGCGGCGAGCCGCAGCACGTTCCCCTCGATCTCGGCGCGTGCCACGAGCCGCTCGCGTCCCGCGCCGTACAGCTCGTAGCGCCGTCCCTGGGGCAGGCTCATGATCGTGAAGGCGGCGATGGACGCGAACACCAGGCCCCCGACGACGTACGCCGTCGGGAGGAACCGTGGCAGCGGGTTCCACGGCGCGGGCGCGGCGACGAGGATCGCCCACGCGACGCCGGCCAGCAGGATCATTCGCTCGAACTGGCGCTTCACGCCCGTCGCCCGGATCCGGTCGCGCACGCTCGCCGCGCGGGTCACCCGTGGCCCGAGGACGGCCCCGAGGCCGGTCTGGAGCACCGCCACGGGCTGGCTGACGATGCGGGCGGCCTCGACGTAGCCCAGCGTGGCGGGCCCGACGAGCGCGGTCACCAGCCACGAGACCACGAATGCCGTGGCGCTCGGTGCGACGCCGACCACGAGCAGCGATCGCCCGGTGCGCAACAGGCGTGAGCGGAGGATCGGGACATCCGAACCCTCAGCGAGCAGCCGCGGGAGGATCAGCAGGAGGCCCAGCGACAGCGACGCCACGTTGGCCACGACGAGGACGCCGAACGGGATCCACGGCGGCGGGACCTCGGCCACGTGCATCGCCGCGACGCCACCGATCGCGAACACCATCTGGGTCGTGGCGACGACGACCGACCGCCAGGACGACTCCGCGATGTGGAGCATGCGTCGCAGGTGATCCTGGATCGGCGAGACGAACGTCGCCAGGGCGCAGGTGATCGCCAGCGGCGGCAGGACCTCGCTGGGCAGGCTGGCGGGGGCGATGAGGACCCACGCCGAGGTGACGATCGCTGCCAGGCCCGAGACGAACGCGCCACGGACGAGGCTGACCCGCAGCAACGGCAACTGGTGCCCACGCGGGTAATCGACGGCGGCGATCTCGGTCGGGCTGAACACGAGCTCGGCCGGGATGAACCCGGACAGCGTGAACACGCTGAATGCGAGCGCATAGGCCCCGAGCGCGTCGGCGCTGAGGCTGCGTGTCGCCTCGAGGCCGACCACGAACGTCGCCGCCGACGACACGCCGGCGTCGAGCACCCCGGCGACGATCAGGTGATTCCGTTGCAGCGAGGCCGCCACGCCGAGCGGGCGGGCCCAACGCGACCTCGTCAAGCGACCATGTCGCCCGGCTTCCAGTCGTGCACGGTCGCGTCGATGCTGCGCGCGAGCAGCTCCGCCCCGAGGGCCGCGGGCGTCCCGGTCAGGATCGGGAAGGTGCCCCAGTGGACGGGCAGGACGTCGTGGACGCCGAGCAGGCCGACGGCCACCGCGGCCCCCGCCGGATCCATCGTGTAGTGGCCCCCGATCGGGAGGATCGCCAGGTCCGGCGCATACAGCTCGCGGATCAGGGCCAAGTCGCCGAACACCGCCGTGTCGCCGGCGTCATAGATCCGGAAGCCGTTCTCGAGCTCGAGCACGAAGCCCACGGGCTGCCCGAAGTAGTGGACCTCGGGGCCACCCATCAGGTCGCCGCTCGAGTGCGATGCCGGGACCATCGTGATCCGCAGCCCGTGCGTCTCGATCGTGCCGCCGGCGTTCATGCCGATCACCGGTGCGGTGTCGCCGAGCTGGGCGATCAGGTACAGGCTGAGCTCGTGGACGCAGGGCATGGTGGGCGCGAGCCGACGGGCCAGCGCGACGGTGTCGGCGTCGAAGTGATCGAAGTGGCCGTGGGTCAGCAGCAGGACGTCGGCGCGCTCCTGGGCCTCGACGGTCCGGGGGCTGTTGGGGTTGCCGTACCAGGGGTCGATGACCACGACCTGCCCCCCGGGAGTCGCGATCTCGACGCCCGCGTGGCCGAGCCAGGTGAAGCTGGTGTCCCGCCCGATCGCCATCGAAGTTCTCCTGCCGCGCGGCGGCGCTCGCGTTCGCTGGTCGACGCCATTATCGGCTGGACGTCCCGCCGACGGGTCGCGGCTACACTCCGCCCGTGCCCGCCGAGCAGATCGCCACCAATCTCGCGCTGATCAACTGGACGCTCCTGACGGGGCTCGCGGTCGGCTCGTTCGCCGTTGTCGTGCTGGCGCTGTTCGCGACCCCGGCGACCAAGGGCTATCTCGCGTTCACCGCGGCCTGCGCGGCGGGCTTCGGCCTGCTCGCCTACCTGTCCGACACCGGGCTGCCCGCGGTGGGGCCCGGCTCCGCGGTCCCGGTCAACCCGGCCTTCGACGAGCCCCGCCGGCTCGCGCTCGTGGTGTTCGTCCTGCTCGCGGTCGTGACCACCGTCGCGCTCGCCCGCGGCCGTCGCGGCGTGATCCCAGGGGTCGCCGGGCTGATCGCCGGGCTGGGGGTGATCGTCCTCGGCGCGATGACGTGGGGCGGCGGTCCGCTGGGCGTCGTGCCGCTCGCGATCCAGCTGGCGGTCCTCGCGCTCGCGACCGGCGGCGTGTTCGCGGCCATGATCCTCGGCCACTGGTACCTCGTGACGCCGCGGCTGCCCGAGGCGCCGCTGGTGATGGTCTCGCGGCGGCTGCTGTGGATCGTGGCGCTGCAGATGGTGCTGTTCATCGGCTGGGTCGGCTTCGGCGCCGGGCCGGGCTCCGGCGCGAGCGGGGGCGGGCCGTTCTCGGCGCTGGTGGGGCCGTGGGCGCTATTCGTGTGGCTCCGGCTCCTGATCGGGCTCGTGTTCCCGCTGATCGTGTCCTGGGCGGCGGTGCAGACTGCGAGGTCGCGCTCGATGGAGTCTGCGACTGGGCTGCTGTACATCGACGTGGGCGCGATCGCCGCGGGCACGATCCTCGCCGCCGGCCTGTACTTCGGCGCGGGGCTGTTGGTCTGATGACGAGCGATCGGCTGCTGGCGCCGCTGCGGATCCGCGTCCGGCTGTTCGCGATGCAGCGCGAGATCGCGGGCATGCGCGAGCTGCGCCTGGAGGTGCCGCTCGGATCGACCGTCGACGACGCCTGGAACGCGGTCGCCGGGACCGTGCCCGGGCTGGCTGCCGGCCGGTCCTCGCTGCGGTTCGCGGTGAACGGCACCTACGCGGACCCGTCCACGACCCTCGCGGACGGCGACGAGCTCGCGTGCATCCCGCCGGTGAGCGGCGGAGCCGGCGATCCGCGGACGCGGATCCTCGAGATCCACGCGGAGCCGTTCCCGGCCGACATCGTGGAGACGCTGACCGCACGGCTCGCGACGGACGAGGACGGAGGCGTGGTCGCGTTCACCGGACGCACGCGCGCCACGCCGGGGACGCCGGCGCCCGGGCAGGAGGACGAGGCCGCGCGCCACGCCGGACGGCGGGTCGACGGGCTCGAGTACGAGGCGTTCGACACGATGGCGGTCAGCGTCCTGGGCGAGATCGCGGACGAGGTCGAGGCCCGGTTCGGCGTCCGGCGCCTGGCGATCGTGCACCGCTCCGGCGCCGTGCCGCTGGGCGACCCCTCGGTGGTGATCGTGGCCGTGGCGGCGCACCGCGACGCGGCGTTCGCCGCGGCTCGGTACGCGATCGACGAGACCAAGGCCCGCGCCCCGATCTGGAAAGCCGAGCGATTCACCGACGGCCACGTCTGGATCGGACACGTCGCGCGTACCGCGCCTGAGCCGCCGACCGGCTGACGCTCGAGCGCCGAGCGTCTGACCCCGCGGCCGCCGGCTCGCGCCGCCCCGCCGGCGCCAGCCATACTGCTCCGATGCAGCAGCTCGCGGAGGCCGCCGACCTCGAGGCGCTGCTCGCGCGCGCCAACGGGCTGGCCGTCGCGTGGGGCACGGGCGCGGCGGCGTCCACGACCGTCGGCCAGGAGCGGGCGATCCTGCGTCTGTTCGGCGTTGGCGGGCTGGACCGATCCGGCCGGCCACTGGCCGCCGAGGTCGTCGACCGCTACCTCAGCCCGGATCCGCGACGGCTCGGGGGCGGGATCGCGCTCCCGTTCGCGATGGCGATGGCCGAATACGACCTCGCCCCGCAGGAGCTGGCGCTGGCCGTCGCCGCGGGGGACGTCGATCTAGCCCTGGAGGCCGAGCTGCTGGCCGAGCCCGATCGGCGCGCGATCGCGATGGCCGACGCCTCGGCGCTGGCGCGCGCCGCGATGGACCGGATGGACGCCAACCGGACCGCGCGGCGCGAGCTGCTCGCGGTGCTCGGCGACCCGCCGCGGCCGTGGATCGGCACGGGCCTCGGGTCCGCCGCCATCGTCGACGCCCTCGACGAGGCGCGGTCGGCGATCGACGCCGGGGCCCAGCTGGTGCGGGTCGACGTGCCGCCCAGCCGCGAGCTTGCCGACCGCACCGCCCGCACGGCGGCGCCCGTGGAGCGCTGGCGGGCCCAGCCCTCGTCGCGCGGCGGCCTCGACGCGTTCGACCCGTCGGGTCAGCCCATCCCGACCGGCGCCCAGCGCGCGCTCGCCGTCCTGCGCCGGTTCGTCGACGAGGCGGGCGCCCGGCGGCGCGGCTACGTCCGGATCATGACCGACGCCCTCGCGCTCGCCGCCCCGGACCAGGCGGTCGTCGCCGCGTTCGAGCGGATCGACGTCGTCATCGCCGACCCGATGCGCGAGATCGTCGCGGGGCGTGTCGACCCCGACCGGGCGATCGCGGACCACCTGTTCGCCCATCGCCTGCTGGCTCGCGCGGGCACGACCATCCTCGTTCCCGCGGGCCCGCTGATCGTGGCGCGCGACCTCGCCTCCGGCGTGCCATCGGACCCGGCCACCCGCGCCGGCCGCGCCCTCGGGCTCCAGCTCCTTGCGGTGGCTCTCGCGCGTCGCGACGGACTGCCGGCCGATGCGATCGCCGTCGGCGCGTTCCCCGACTGGCTCGTCGAGGAGTCGGATGCGCCAGCGCGTGCCGCCGCCGAGCTCGCGCTCCGGCGTGCCCTCCTGCCCGGCCATCCGGTCGCCTTCGTGGAGCCACCGCTGCGCCCCGACCTGGGCACGACGTGGCACGCGATCGTGGCCGCGTTGCTGCCGGATGCCGGGGAGGCGCTGGCGATCGTGCGCCGACCGGGTGCCTCGGCCGTGGACGCGGGCAACACCCGGAGCGCCACGAGCGTGGCGGCGAGCCTGCGGGCGGCGCGCGAGGCGCCCGAGCTGCGGGGAACCGCCCTCGACCACGCGACGCGCGCCGTGGCGGCGGCGAACGCGACGCTGCGGTCGCTCGAGGAGGGCGGCTGGAGCACGATGGTCGACGAGACGCTCGGGTTCGCCTCGGGCCGGCTCGGGGCGGATGCCGTCGCGGAGCGGACGGAGGCGTTCGACCCCCTCGCGGGCTGAGCCGGCTACAGGCGCCGCAGGCTGTCGGGCTCGTCGTCCGCGACCAGGCGGTCGCAGGTCGGGCAGTGCCAGCGTGCCTCGAGGGGCGTGCCGCACGCCTCGTGCCGGAGGGGTTCGCCCGGCCCGCCGCGGCGGACGCCCCAGTCGGCCAGCAGGTGCAGGGCGCCCGCCAGCTCGCGACCGTCGGCGGTCAGCGCGTACTCCATGCGGACGGGGCGGCGGCTGTAGGGCGTGGCCACGAGGATGCCCGCACGTTCCAGGCGGCGGAGCCGGTCGGACAGGATGTTGGGCGCGATGCCCTCGACGATCTCGCCGAGCTCCCCGAACCGGCGCGCCCCGGGCAGGAGCGCCTCCACGATCAGCAGGCTCCAACGGTCCCCGACGCGGTCGAGCGCGATGCCCAGGGCGCTCGATCCCGGCGGCCGGTCGGGCGCGTCGTCGGCGGGGAGGCTCATGGCCGCCCATGGTAGTCGATGGGGCTTGCGAGACGGCTTGGCGGGTAGTAGATTGCAAATCGCAAGTTACTGGCTCACCGACGAGCCAGACGCGTCGAAGTCCCGAGGAATCACCGCTCATGTCCGTGCTCAACGAGCTCCAGGAGGCCGTCGCCGCGGTGGCCGCCTCCGTCGGTCCATCCGTCGTGGGGATCGGCTCCCGCCTCCGCGGCTCCGGCGTTGTCGTCGCCGACGGTCGCGTCCTGACCAATGCCCACAACCTGCGGGGCGGCGAGGTCACCGTGCGCTTCCCGGGTGGCCGGACCGCCGTCGGGACCGTCAAGGGCGTCGACTGGGACGGCGACCTCGCCGTCATCGAGGTCGATACCGCCGGGGCGCCATCCATCGTCTGGTCCGCCGGCAACGCCACCATCGGCTCGGCCGTGTTCGCGGCCGCCGCGACCTCGTCCGGCGGCGCGCGCGTGTCGTTCGGGTTCGTGTCGTCCGTCGAGCGGGCGTTCCGGGGGCCCGGTGGACGCCGGATCTCGGGCTCGTTCGAGCACACCGCCCCGCTGGCCCCGGGTTCGTCCGGCAGCCCGCTGCTCGATGCGGACGGCGCGCTGGCCGGGCTGAACACGAATCGCGTGGGCGAGGGGTTCTACCTCGCGCTCCCCGCCGATGCGGCGCTGAAGGCGCGGGTCGATGCCCTGGCCAGGGGGGAGGAGCGGGAGCGACCGCACCTCGGCATCGCCGTGGCCCCGGCCCACGTCGCCCGGCGGCTCCGGCGCTCCGTCGGCCTACCCGAGCGTGACGGGGTCCTCGTTCGCGGCGTGGAGGAGGGCAGCCCCGCCGCCGCGGCCGGGATCCTGGAGGGCGACCTCCTGGTCGCCGCCGGTGGCAAGCCGATCCCCGACATCGACGACCTGCACGACCTGCTGGGCGAGGCCGGCCTCCCGCTCGAGGTCACGCTGGTCCGCGGGTCCGAGGAGCGGACCGTGACCGTGGCCCCGGCCGCCAGCGACGGGGAGACCCTCGTCAACTGACCCACGCCGGCGTCCGCTGACGGGACGCCTCGCAACGGCACGACGGGTCCGCACGGACGCACGCCTGGCGGGCTCGTCGCGCTGCTAGCATCGCGCCCGAGATGCGCCGACCACCGCTGCCCGCCTTCATCGCCGACGTCGTCGAGGACCGGCGGGCGCGCACGACGCTCGTCGGGGCCGCGGCGGCGCTGTTCGCCGCCAACCTCGATCCCAAGGTATGGGGCCCGTCGCTGTCGACGGTCCAGGCGGCGATTCGCGCCCGCCCGGATCTTGAGTCGTACGTCCTGATCGGCACGGTCGCCACCGCGATCCTGCTGCTCGTCGGCGGCGCGATCGGAGACCTCCGGCGTGCCCGGCCGCTCATCCTCGGCGGCCTCGCGGTGCTCGTCGTGACCGGGACCGTCGGCCTGATCACCGCCGACGGTCCGGCCTTCATCGCCGGCAGGCTGGTCGGGGCGGCCGCGTCGGCGATCGTGATCCCGGCGTCGTTCGCCTGCGTCGCCCTGGCCTACCGCGGCGTGGCTCGGGCGACCGCCATCGGTGTCGCCTACGGGGCGTACGGCGGGGCGCAGGCGCTGATGCCGATGCTGCTCACCGTGCTGCCGGGTCAACGCTGGCCGGGCTTCATCGTGGCCACGCTGGCCGCCGTGCTCGCGCTGCTGATCGCCCGCCATCGGATCCCGGAGCTCGATCGGCCGGAACACCGGGAGCGCCCCTACGTGCTCGGGACGGCGCTGTGGGCGAGCGCCGTCGTCGCGATCTCCGCGGGCATCCTGTGGCTGGGCAGCGGCGACAACCCGGTGCGCCTCGCGATCATCGGCCTCGGCATCGGGCTCCTGGTGGTGTTCGCGCTGGTGGAGCGTCGGCGCCGCGCCGAACATCCGGCGTCGCTCCAGATCGATCGCCGGCCGGTCACGGTCGCCCTGTTCGCGGGCGTGGTCATCGCGCTCGCCGAGTCGGTGCCGATGGTGCTGTTGCCGACGTATTTCGCCATCGTCGAGCGCTACGGCGCGATCTTCGGGTTGGTCGCGCTCGCGCCGCTGTTCATCGGGCTCGTGGTGGCGGGGCCCGTGGCCGGCTTCCTGCTGTCGCGGTCGTCGCCGCGGACCCTGGTGGCCGGCGGGCTCATCGGCGTCGGGCTGGGCAACCTCGCGGTGGCGCTGCTCGCGGCCCCCGGAACCGGCTACGTGCTGTACGTCGTGCCGCTGCTGCTGGTCGGGATCGGGTTCGTCCTCGCGACGACCGTGCGCACGGCGATCATCTTCGCGAGCGTCCCGAGGGGCCTGCCGGCGACGGCGGCGGCGCTCAACGAGGCGTCGATCGCGGTCGGCAACCGGATGGGGATCGTGATCGTCTCGGGGATCGTGTCGGCCGTCGCGCTGGCGTCGTTCGACGGGTCTCATTCGGGGGTTGCGCCCGCGGTAGCCGCGGCCTCGCGACAGCAGTTCGCCGACCTCCTGTACGCGGTCGGCACGCCGTCGTTCGCGTCGCTCGCCGGGGCGGTCCATCCGAGCGACGCCGTGGGCTACATCGCCGACTACGTCACCGGCGTCCGCTCGGCGATGATCCTGGGCGGCCTGGCCGCGGTCCTCGGCGGGCTCGTGGTCTGGATCTCGCTCGGGCGCCGGGACCCGATTGCGGCCCGCGGCGTGGACCCCATGGCCGCCGTCTACGAGCACCGGGACGAACGCGTGCCGGTCGAGCCGTGAGCGAGAATGGGCAGCCGATGGCACGACGCAGCACGACATGACGACCAACGAACCGGCGGCTCCCGTCCTGCGGATGGAGCGCGTCGGGCTCGCCGATGGGGGAGCGCAGCTCGCGATCGTCACGCTGGATCGCCCGGCGGCGATGAACGCCGTCGACAACGCGATGCTGTCCGCGCTGCATGCCGCGCTCGACGCGATCGAGGGCGACCCAGACCTGCGTGGCCTGGTCGTCGCGGCGGCCGGGGACCGCGCGTTCTGTGCGGGCATGGACCTCAAGGAGCGCGCCGGCTTCTCGGACGACGACCTCCGTGCGCAGCGGGCGCTCATCGTGGGCCTCATCCGCCGGCTCCACGAGCTGCCGGTCCCCGCGATCGCGGCGGTCGACGGCGTCGCCCTCGGCGGGGGCTTCGAGATCGCCCTCGCCTGCGACCTGATCGTGGCTGGCGCGACCGCGACCTTCGGGTTGCCCGAGGTCAGGGTCGGCATCTTTCCAGGTGGCGGGTCGACGCAGACGCTCACCTGGCTGGTCGGGCCGGCCCGGGCGCGTGACGTCATCCTCACCGGTCGCAGGCTGACGGCGCCGGAGGCCGAGGCATGGGGCGTCGTCGCCCGCGTAGTGGAGTCGGGTACGGCGAGGGACGCGGCCATCGCGCTCGCGACCACGATCGCCGAGGGCGCCCCACTCGGGATCCGCCAGGCCAAAGCCGCCGTCCGCGGCGCCCACCGGGCGCTCGCCGACGGCCTCGGGGCCGAGAACGAGCTGTACGAGGTCGTGCTCCGCTCGTCGGATCGCCGCGAGGGCTTCCGCGCCTTCGCGGAGAAGCGGAAGCCCCGCTTCACCGGCCGCTGACCGACCGGCGCGCCGGTCATGGGCCTGCTCGAAGACGTCCTCGCACCATCGCCCCGGGCCGTCGTCGTCCACTCGCCGCGGCCGGTCGACGAGGCGCTGGCGATCCTGGAGTACCTGATCTCGAGCCGCGGCCACGCGATGGCGCCTCGCCGGCTCATGGGCGTCCGGCTGCTCGATGGCGCGATCGTGGGGTCGAGGGTGTCGTTCACGGCGGTCCCGGCGTCGAACAGCGCGATCCTGGGCATGCGGCGCGAGCCGCCGGCGCTCGAGTTCACCGGATCGGTCGACGAGATGGATGACGGCAGCGTGCTCAACGGGTCGATCAGGGCGCCCATGGCGCTCGGGATCCCGGCGATCGGCATCACGCTGCTGTTCGCCCTGTTCCTGGTGTGGAACGGGATCGCCCCGGTGCTGATCGCGATCGGCGTCCTGGCCTGGATCTTCGTCACGGCCATCGTCGTCGTCAGCCTGGAGGAGCAGCGGCTGGGCGAAGCCGACGTGATCCGGCGCTATCTCGAGGCCGCCCTCGCCTGACGCGGCGCATGCCCCCAGCCAACGGCGCGGTCTCGCGCGCTTGACAGCCGGCGGATGCCCGATGCTAATGGGCGCCGATGACCGTCCATGCCGAGAGCCCGCGCGCTGCCTCGTTCGACGCCAACCGCGAGGCCAACCTCCGGCTGCTTGCCGAGCTCCGAGAGCGGCTCGCGATCGTCCGGCGTGGTGGTGGTGACGAGGCCGTCGCTCGGCACACCTCCCGCGGCAAGCTGCTCGCGCGGGACCGCATCGACCGCCTCGTCGATCCCGGCTCCCCGTTCCTGGAGCTCTCGCCGCTGGCCGCGTGGGACATGTACGAGGGAGAGGCACCGTCGGCGGGGATCGTGACCGGCATCGGGGTCGTGGGCGGGCGCGAGGTCGCGATCGTCGCCAACGACGCCACCGTCAAGGGCGGCACGTACTTCCCGATGACGGTCAAGAAGCACCTGCGGCTCCAGGAGATCGCGGCCGACAACCGGCTGCCCTGCGTCTACCTCGTGGACTCGGGAGGCGCGTTCCTGCCGCTCCAGGCCGATGTCTTTCCGGACCGCGAGCACTTCGGCCGGATCTTCTACAACCAGGCCAACCTGTCGGCGGCGGGGATCGCCCAGATCGCGGTCGTCATGGGTTCGTCGACCGCGGGCGGCGCCTACGTCCCGGCGATGAGCGACGAGACGGTGATCGTCAAGGGCACCGGCACGATCTTCATCGGCGGCCCGCCCCTGGTGAAGGCGGCGACCGGCGAGGAGGTCAGCGCGGAGGACCTCGGCGGCGCCGACGTCCACACGCGGCTGTCGGGCGTCGCCGACCACTTCGCCGAGGACGACGAGCACGCGCTGGGCATCGCGCGCCGGATCCTGGCCAACGTGCCGGCCGCGCGCAAGGAGCCGCCGTGGGACGTGCTGCCCGCACGCGAGCCGCTGTACGACCCGGGCGAGCTGTACGGGATCGTCCCGACGGACCTTCGCCAGGCGTTCGACATCCGCGACGTCATCGCCCGGATCGTCGACGGCAGCGAGCTCGACGAGTTCAAGGCGCGCTACGGCACCACGCTGGTGACCGGCTTCGCCCGGATCATGGGCTATCCGGTCGGCATCGTCGCCAACAACGGGATCCTGTTCAGCGAGAGCTCGCTCAAGGGCGCCCACTTCATCGAGCTGTGCACCAAGCGCCGGGTCCCGCTCGTGTTCCTCCAGAACATCACCGGCTTCATGGTCGGCCGCGAGTACGAGAACCGGGGCCTCGCCCGCGACGGGGCGAAGATGGTGATGGCGGTCGCGAACGCGCGGGTGCCGAAGTTCACGGTCATCGTGGGCGGGTCGTTCGGCGCCGGCAACTACGGCATGTGCGGACGGGCCTACTCGCCGCGCCAGCTGTGGATGTGGCCCAACGCCCGCATCAGCGTGATGGGCGGCCAGCAGGCCGCGAGCGTCCTGCTCCAGGTCCGGCTCGATGCGCTGGCGCGGGAGGGTCGCGACATGACGCACGAGGAGCGCGAGGCGTTCACCGCGCCCACGCTGGCGACCTACGACCACGAGGGCTCGGCGTACTACTCCACGGCCCGGCTGTGGGACGACGGCATCATCGACCCCGTCGACACCCGTATGGTCCTCGGCCTCGGCCTGTCGGCGGCCCTGAACGCCCCCATCCCGGACACGCCGTTCGGCGTGTTCCGGATGTAGCGTCGCGCAACGCCGGATGTTCTCGTCGCTCCTGGTCGCGAACCGCGGCGAGATCGCGCTGCGCGTGATGCGCACGTGCCGCCGGCTGGGGATCGGGACGGTCGCCGTGTACAGCGACGCGGACTGGGCCGCCCCCCACGTCCGGGCGGCCGACGCCGCGGTCCGGATCGGGCCCGGCCCGGCCGCCGAGAGCTACCTCCGCCCGGACGCCATCGTCGGCGCGGCTCTCGCGACCGGCGCGGAGGCGATCCATCCGGGCTATGGGTTCCTGAGCGAGAACGCGTCGTTTGCCGATGCCTGCCTGGCGGCCGGGCTCGGTTGGGTGGGCCCGCCGCCGGCCGCGATGCGGGCGCTGGGGGACAAGGCCCGCGCCAAGGCCCTGGCCGAGGCGATCGGGGTGCCCGTGCTGCCGGGCTTCCACGGCGAGGCGGCCTCGGACGCCGACCTGATCGGCGCCGCGGGCGACATCGGGTACCCGCTCCTCGTCAAGGCGAGCGCCGGCGGCGGCGGCCGAGGGATGCGGGTCGTCCGGGCTCCCGCGGAGCTCGGGGCGGCGATCGAGGCGGCTCGGCGCGAGGCGGCGGCGTCGTTCGGCGACGACCGGCTGTTGCTGGAGCGGTACGTCGAGCGGCCGCGCCACGTGGAGGTCCAGGTGCTGGCCGACGCCCACGGCAACCTCGTGCATCTCGGCGAGCGCGAGTGCAGCGTCCAGCGCCGCCACCAGAAGCTGATCGAGGAGTCGCCGTCGCCGGCCGTGACGCCGGGCCTGCGGGCATCGATGGGGGACGCGGCGTTGCGCATGGCCCGGGCGGCCGGCTACCAGGGTGCCGGGACGGTCGAGTTCCTGGTCGATGGGGCGTTGAACCCCTACTTCCTCGAGGTCAACGCCCGGCTCCAGGTGGAGCACCCGGTGACCGAGGCGGTGACCGGGCTCGACCTCGTCGAGCAGCAGCTGCGCGTCGCGGCCGGCGAGCCGCTCGGGTTCGGGCAGGCGGACGTCCGGCTCGATGGCCACGCCATGGAGCTCCGGATCGTGGCCGAGGACGCCGCGGCCGGCTTCCTGCCCTCGACCGGCGTCGTGACGGCATTCGACCTGCCGGACGGCGTCCGGGTCGACACCGGCGTCGAACCGGGCTCGACGGTCTCGCCCCTGTACGACTCGCTGCTGGCCAAGGTGATCGCCCACGGCGACGACCGGGCGACGGTGGTCGCGACGCTCGTCGATGCGCTCGACCGCAGCCGGATCGAGGGCATCGCGACCAACCTCGACCTGCTGGCCGCCGTGCTCGACGAGCCGGCCTTCGGGGCCGGCGATCTGCACACCGGCTTCCTCGCGCAGCACGGGATCGTCCAGCGGCTCGGCGCCGTGCCGTCCGAGGTGCTCGTCGGCGCGGCGGCGGCGCGCTCCCTGGCCGGCGACGGCGCGGCGAGCGGGGATCCGTGGCGAGCCGCCGTCCCGTGGCGGGCCGGACGCGTCGCCGAGCCGCTGCGGTGGGCCGTCGGCGGGAGCACGCGGACCACCCGCACGACGGTGACGTCGCCCGCGACGGGCGCCGAGGTCGAGATCGACGCCGCACAGGTCGCGGCCGAGCGGACTGGCGGCGACGCCGAGACGGGCTGGTCGCTGCAGATCGGCGGCGACACCGCGCTCGTCCGCCCCGCGGTCGGCGGCCGGCGGGTCGAGACGGTGACCTGGCTCGGCCGCCGCCATCGGGTCTCGCTCGCGACGGCCCCGTCGGCTGCCGCCGGCGGCGCCGCCATCGACACCCCGGACGCGCTGTCGGCCCCGATGCCCGGCCGGATCGTGCGCATCAACGTCGCCGAGGGCGACCACGTGCCGGCCAACGCGGCCCTCGTGATCCTCGAGGCGATGAAGATGGAGCACGTCGTCGCCGCGACCACGCCGGGCCGGGTCGCCAGGCTGCACGTCGCCGTGGGCGACCAGGTCGTGCGCGGCCAGCCCCTGGTCGAGATCGACGTTCCGGGGGCCAGTTGACGTTGTCGCTCCCCGATCGCGTCACGATCGTCGAAGTGGGTCCGCGCGACGGGCTCCAGAACGAGTCCGCGAACATCCCGACCGACGTCAAGCGCGACTTCATCGACCGCCTGGGCGCCGCGGGCCTCAGGGTGATCGAGGCCACCTCGTTCGTGCACCCGCGCGCCATCCCCCAGCTGGCCGACGCGGACGAGCTGCTGCCCTCGATCGACCGCCGGCCCGGCGTCCGCTACCCCGTCCTCGTGCCCACGCAACGCGGTCTCGAGCGGGCCGTCGCCGCCGGCGCGGACGAGATCGCCGTGGTCATCGGCGCGACCGACGCGTTCAACCGCGCGAACCTCAACCGCACGACGGACGAGGCGCTGGCCGATGCCGCCGGCGTGATCGCGGGCGCCGCCGCCCGGTCGATGCGTGTGCGCGGCTACGTGTCGGTCGCGTTCGGCTGCCCGTACCAGGGCGCCGTCGAGCCGGCAGTGGCCGCGGACGTCGCCGACCGCCTGGTCGAGCTCGGCTGCGACGAGATCGGCCTCGGCGACACGATCGGGGCGGCGACCCCGGGCGACGTCAACCGCGTCCTGGACGCCGTTTTGCCGACGATCGACGTCACGCGCGTGGGCCTCCATGCCCACGACACCCGCGGGCAGGCGCTCGCCAACGTGTACGCCGCCCTCGAGCGCGGGGTGACCATCGTCGACAGCTCCGCCGGCGGACTCGGCGGCTGCCCGTTCGCCGGGCCCGGTGCGGTCGGCAACCTCGCTACCGAGGATCTCGTCTACCTGCTCGACGGGCTGGGCATCGAGCACGGCGTCAGCCTCGAGGGGGTGATGGCCGCCTCGGCAGCGATCGCGACGGCCATCGGCCATCCACTCCGGAGCCCGACGTGGCTCGCCGGCGGGCGGCCGGTGACGCGGCCCCTCCCGGGAACCGGAGACGACCGGGCGGTGTAACACGATCAGACACCGCTCCCGGAGGAACCTCATGCGCCATCTGCCTCGCCGCCTCGTGGCACTCACGGTCCTCGCGGCCGTGGCCCTCGGGATATTGGCCGTCGCCTTCCCGGTCCTCGCCAAGGAGGCCCTCGACGCCCAGCTCGACGCCCCCATCGCCCGCGGCACGCCCGGAGGGACGACGCTGCTCCTCGGCGTGACCGTCACTGTCACCGAAGAGTCCGGCACGCACGCCGTCGATGGGTCGCCGATCTACGTGCGCCTGACAGGGCCCGACGGGGCGTCGAGCTGGGACCTTGCGGCGCAGGACCGCGCCGGCCACTACGTCGTGCGGCTCAGCGTGCCGCCGTCCGGCGTCAAGCGGGTCGAGGTCGGCATGCACGGCACGTCGGACCTGCCGCTCAACCTCGTGGGCTTCACCATCGTGCCAGGGCCGATCAGCGCGAGGACGGCCCAGGTGGCACCGGCGATCGCCGCGGCGACCCAGCCCTTGGCACGGGCGTCAGCCCCGGCCCCGCACGCGGTCCCGCCCGCCGTGCCGGCCGTCGACCCCACCACGACCTTCGTACCCGTCGCGGCCGCCGTCGTGGCCGGCCCGGTTCCCCTCATCGTTGGCACGGGTGCCCTGCTCGCCTTGGCTCTCGCGATCGTCGCCATCGTGCGCCGCCATCGGGCGACCGCCCAGCTGCCTACGGCCGACCGCGCGCCGGAGGTTTGAGGGCTTCGTGCAGCCCAACGCGCCGGACGAGCCGGAGGCCGTCGAGACGGCCCTGGTCCGGCGCGCCCAGGCTGGCGACACCGCGGCGTACGGCGAGCTCGTGGCCATCCACCAGGCGGCGGCGTTCAGGGTCGCGTACCTGCTGCTCGGCTCGGCGAGCGACGCCGAGGACGCGGCACAGGAGGGCTTCGTCCGTGCGTACCTCGCGCTCGCCCGGTTCCGCACGGGCGAGCCGTTTCGGCCGTGGATCCTCCAGATCGTCGGCAACGAGGCCCGGAATCGTCGGCGCGCGCTCGGCCGGCGGGTCGGCGTCATCGATCGGGCAGTGCGGGCGTTCCGCGGCGACGCGAGCTCGGACGTCGTGCCGTCCCCGGAGGCAGCGATGCTCGCCGGCGAGGCGCACGCGGAGGTTCGGGAGGCGCTCAGGCGCCTCCGCGACGAGGAGCGGCAGGTCATCGCCTGTCGCTACCTGATGGAGCTGTCCGAGGCGGAGACCGCGGCCGCGCTCGGGATCCCGGCCGGGACGGTGAAGTCGCGGCTGCACCGGGCACTCGCGCGGCTGCGCGACGACCTGGCTGACATCGGACCGCTGGCCGAGGCGCCGCGATGAGCGCAGCAAAGGAGGTCGACGTGGAGAGGCAGCTGCGCCTGGCAGCGGCCACAGCCGCGTGGCCGGTCACCCCGGACCTGCGATCCCCGGTCCTCGCGAGGCTCGAGGCTCCGGGCGGGTCGGTCGCGGCTGGCGCCCCTGAGCCCGTCCCCTCGCACCGGCGGGCACGGCTGCGGCCAATCGCAGCCTTCGCCGTCGCGCTGCTCGCCCTGCTGGTTCTTGCGGGCGTCGCAGGCGCGCTCGGGTTCCGGCTGCCGGGCCTGGACATCGTGCTCGTCGGCCGCCTGCCGTCCGCCGGCACCAACCTCGCCGAGAGCCCGGCTGATGGATCTGGCCTCGACCTCGGCTCGCCGATCCCCTTGGCCGAGGCGCGTGCGCTCGACTGGCCGCGAGTGCTGGTGCCGTCGACGATGCCGGAGCCCGACGTGGCCTACGTCCTCGGGACCGGCGACCAACGCATCGTCACCCTCGCCTGGCGGGCCGAGCCCGGGCAACGCACGATCCCCGACAGCGACCTGTCGCTGAGCCTGATGGCGCTGCGCGGCGACACCGGCGACGACCTGGTGAAGAAGCTGGTCGCGCCCGAGACGACGATCGAGCCGGCGATGGTGGGCGGCGAACGAGGCTGGTGGATCGCCGGCGCCCCGCACGAGATCTTCGTTCGGCTGCCGGGCGGCGACGTGGATGTCGTCACATCCGCCCTCGCCGGCGACACGCTCCTGTTCGCGCGGAACGGCACGCTGTACCGCCTGGAGTCGACGTTCGGGCGGGACGCCACGATCGCGATCGCCGAGAGCCTGCGCTGAGGTGATGCCGCCGTGCGGCCGGACGGGAGCTGACCGGGCGGGTCGACGCCACGATCGTGCCCGCACGTCGGACCTCCTTGACTGGCCGTTGCCCTGATCTCCCCGGGCGAGCGGCCGTATGCTCTCTCGCGGGGAACCAATGGGAGGCGACGCATGGCGGGCACCGGCACACGCGACGATCCGTGGCAACTGACCACGGCGAACGGCGGCTCCGGGT
>CAVRZS010000004.1:0-999804 GCA_963725745.1 uncultured Chloroflexia bacterium | reverse complement strand
ACCAGCCGCCAGCTCGACCATCGCGCGCAGCATGGGCGTCATCTGCCCGACCGGGACCGGTTCCGGGCGCGGGTCGCCACCATTCGGGCGAGCGCGCCGGCGGCGACCTCCAGGGCCCAGGCCCCGTGGGGGCCTGAGCGCCGCGCGATCGCCTCGAGGGAGGCGCGAGCCGGCCTGGGCGGAACAGCGTCATCGGGTACTTCGACGGCGGCTGCGGTTCGAGGGCCGTCGCGACCTCGTCGAATGCCCGGACCACCAGGTCTGACGGCAGCCGCCCCCGTCCGACCGCGCGATCGCCGCGTCCACGGCGAGGCCCCGCTCCCCGGGCTCCTTGGCCTGGAGCGCGACGGCCAGGAGGATCGCGGCCTCCCGGCCGAGCGGCGTCCACGGTTCGAACAGCGACTCGAGCCTCTGGCGGTCGTGCCAGCGCGCTTCCTCCAGTCGAGGTTCACGACCAGCACGGCGGCCGACACCGCGAACCATGAGCGGCGATCCTGGGGCCAGATGAGGCGCACCCAGTCGACCAGCGGTCCCTCGTTCCCATCGCCCGCGGCTGGGCGGAGGTGCGCCACAGCAGGTCCGTCGGCAGGTCGTCGCGCGGCGCCGCGCCGGGGACGCCGCTCCACCTGCGGAGCTCGGCCCCACCTCGTCCCTCGCGACGCCGAGCGTGTACCTGCCCGCGAGCGCCGCGTCGGGCCCGAGATCGGGATGGACGCCGGCGACCTCGACGTCGTCCTCGGTCGGGCGCCCGGCAACGCGCCGCCGCCGCCCACAGGGCTGCCGTCGGGCCGACGACCGCCGAGCCACCGAGGGCGTGGCGGACGGCGTCTCCGACCTCGCCGCGCAGCTCCGAGGCGGCGGCCAGAGCGGCCTCGCGGCGGATCGGCAGGACCCGGAGCAACGCCTGCGGGAAGTCGAGTGGCATGTCCGGCTCCGGACGTCCGCTCGTCCTGGCCGCGGCGAGCCGCGCGACGAGCTCGCCGGGCTCGATCCACCCACCGGCATAGGACGGCAGGGCGACGAGGCAGCCGGGTCGAGGCCCGCTGGCGACCCGGCCGACCTCCGCGACGCGGCGAGCGAGGTAGCCCGCGAGGGTTCCGCTCGTAGGCAGCTCGTCGGCCGGCGGCGTCGCGTCGACCCACGATCGGATGAGCGCGGCGAACCAGGTCGCGATCCCCTGGCTTCGCGCCGGGCGAGCAGCCGCTCCGATCGCACGCGGATCGCCTTGGTCAGCCGCCCGAAGTCCGCCGGCCGCGGCCCGCTGAAGCGCAGCACGCCGTCGAGCGCGAGCTCCAGGTCCTCGGGCGGACCCTCCCGCTCGAGCACGCCGGCCAACAGCTCGACGAGGTCCGGCAGCGATCCCACCGGCACGAGCGGCACGAGGGCGACCCGAGCGGGCTTCGGCCCTCGGCTCCCCGGTCGACGCAGCCCCGGCCGCGTCTCGGTCTGGTCGACGGGCCGCGCCGGGATCCCCGCAGGCTCGGGCTCGTCGGCGTCGTCCGACGAGCAGCGCTCCAGCCGTGGCAGGAGGGAGGCGGCCACGTCGGCTCGCCGCGCGGCGACGAGCGCTGCGACTCGTCGTCGAGCGGGGCGAGCACGGTCTCGAGCATCGCCACCGCCGCCCTCTGGACATCCACCGACGCATGCGCGAGGGCCGCCGCTACCGGGCGCGCGGCCGCGCCCGAGAGCGCGGCTCCCGGCGGACGGCGCCATCCACGAGCCGGAGGGCGTCACGGGCCGTCCCGGCGGCGCGGGCGGTCATCGCGGGCTCGACATGCGCCAGCAGCCGCGCTCCGTCCAGCTCGCCGGCGCGCTGGACGTCCGTCAATGCGTCGACGGCGAGCGTGACCGTCGGCTGGATCGGGCTGCGGAGCAGGCGCAGGTACGCGTCCACCCTCGTCGCCCGCTCGGCCGGCGACGGCGCCAGCGCCTCGTGGAACCGGCTGTACCACCCGGCCCGGAACGCCGGGAAGTCGCGCTCGAGCGCCGCGAGGCTGGCGTCGAGCAGGCGGTCACGGTCGAGCCGGTCGGCCGCGAGGTTGAGCAGGACGTGCGACCACGTCTTCTCGTCGGGCGTGTACTTGTCGTGGTCGGCGAGGCTGTGGTCGCCCGTCCCCTCGACCTCGAACAGCCGCCACACCTCGTGCTCGAGGAGGTCCGGATCGTCGCGCAGGAGCGCCGGCGCATCGATCGCGTAGTCCAGCATCCCGTAGATGTAGGCGTCGCTCGCGGGTCGCGGGATCGTGCCCTCACGGACCAGCGCGCGCACGAACGGCCAGCCGAGGCGGTCGAGCATCCACGGCACGAGCTCGTCGAGCAGCGCCGCGGGACGGAGACGGAGCACCGTCGCGGCCGCTTCGTGCCGCCACATCCGCCGCCCAGCCTGGATCTGCGCGGCCGTCCCGGTGCCCAGCAGCGCCAGCAGCGTCGTCTCGTTCGTGGGCAGGCCGGCGCTGAATCGCCAGTCGCCGTGCTCCTTGCGCAGCCGCACCATCCGCGCGCCGCAGGCCAGCCGCTCGGTCTCCGAGGCAGCCGCCAGGAGCTCGATCACGCGGTCCCCCTCGCCCGCGAGGACCGCCGCCTCGAGATCGTCAGGCGTCATCTCGCCGCGCTTCGGGGGCGGCGCCGCCGCGAGCGCGACTCCGCGGCGAGGATGTGCGCGCACGGCCCGCGGTCGCCCGGGTGCCTCCCCCACCACGGGCACGTGCAGGCTCGGCCGCCGAGGCCGACCCGGACCCGGTACTCCGCCGACCGCCCGCCGACCCAGGCAATGGTCTCGCTCCCGGCCTCGGATGCCTGCTCCTCGAAGCGGACGGCCCCGGCCTCGACGAGCGCTCGAGCGCGTCGGAGTCGCGGCTGTCGCCGGTCGTCGGCCTCGCCGGCGAACGGGAGCCGGCGAGCGAAGTAGGACCGTTCGGCGACGTCGTAGCCCACGAGCCCTGCGGCCGCCAGCCTCGCCAGCGCGGCCTCCACCTCGGCCGGATCGGCCCCGAGCTCACGCGCGAGGTCGTCCGCGCGGACGGAGGAGCGCCACCCGAGCGCCGCCGCGACGCGGGCCTGGACCCGGCGGCTGGTCGCGTGGCCGAGGGCATCGAGCACGCGGCCCTCGCCCGAGAACCCGCGCCAGGCCTCTGCGGAGATCGCGAGCGTGAAGCGCGCATCCGCGAGGTCGGCGCACCAGGCGCTGGCGCCGTCGGCCGATGCGTGCACGCGATCGACCGGATGGCCGGCGCCAGTCGCTCCAGGACCCGCAGGCGGTCGGCGTCGGCGACGACGACCGCGCCCGGGACGGCCCGGTGCGCGATCTCGAGCTCGCCTCCCATCGAGGTGACGTACACCGGCCGCTTGGCGCCGCGCGGCATGGCGCGGAGGAACCGCCGGAACGCCGCACCGTCGGCCTGGATCCGCGGCTCCATGCGCGCCATGATCGCCTGCGTCTCCGCGAACCCGCGGACCCACCGCGGTGGCAGCGCCACGCGGCGCTCCTCGTGGCGGACGCCATCCACGTCGACCACGAGGTCGTCCACGCCCAGCTCGAGGTCGAGGCGGACGGCGTCGGTGACGCCGGCCAGGGCGGCCCGGACATCCGCGCCCAGGTCGACGTTGGTGGTCCCGTTGCCCAGGAAGCTGCCATCGACGAACTCCGGCAGCAGGTCCAGACGCGCGTAGACGCTGGCGCAGCTCGAGAACGCCTCGAACCGCACCCGGTCGTGCGAGGCGGTTGCGACGGGGTCGGCGAGGAGCAGGATCCGCGCCAGCATCGCCGCCGGGACGTGGAAGCGGGACCGGGCGACCGCGCCGATGGCCAGCAGCGCGTCCGAGAACAGGACCGGATGCAGGACGCGGCCCCGGAACAGACGCGGGTTCTCGGCGGGTCCGCCGGCCGTGGCAAGGTGAAGCGTCCGGTCGGCGGCGCCGTCAAGCCACGACTCACCGCGGTAGCGGTACGCGTAGTCGATGGCCGGATCCGCCACTCCCGCCTCCCACGGCACGGCGCGCTCACCACGCCTGGTTGGCCAGTCTACAGACGGATGTGCGGGCCCCGCCTTGGACCGGCGACCCCGGCGGACGGGCCACCCACGCCCTCAGTAGATCAGCGCCAGGGCGATCAGCCCCACCACGTCGGCCGCGTAGTGCGTCGCCCACGTCAGCGCCAGGTTGTGGGTCCGCGCGTAGATCAGCCCGAACACCACGCCGTCGAGGATCACACCCGACACGTCGGTGGCGATGACCAGCGGCGTCCCGGTCGTCCCGACCGCATGCGCCAGGCCGAACAGCGTCGCCCCGACGAGGATTGCGGCCGGAGTCCCGATGAACCAGCTCAGCCGTTCCTGGATCGTGACCCGGAAGACGATCTCCTCGACGAGCACGAGGACGGCCGCCGCCGCGAGCAATCCGATCACGGCGAGGATGCCCGCGGACGAGCCTGAAGTCCAGCGCGAGCCGGCCCGTGATGTGTTGGACGACCTCGTCCGCGTAGCCAAGACCGGACGCGACGACGAGCGTCGGTGGCACCACTTGGAACACGACGGCGACGAGGAAGACCAGCGGCCAGACGCGGCGAAGGTCCGCGATGAACCCGCCTTTGATGCCCAGCTCGCTCCAGGGACGTCCGCGACGACGCGGCCCGCCGACGGCGATGACGACCGTCAGGATGTAGGCGAAGACGAAGATGTCCTGGCCCCGCGCGAACGACACCGCCAGGGTGCCGATGAGGAGGGCGAGCACGACGATCAGCTCGTTGCGCGCCCTCCGGTCATGGCTGCTCGCCGACTGCTGGTCAGGGCGCGTCCCCGCTGCGCCGGCATGGGTTGCGATGCGGGCCACGAAATCGTCCTCATCGCTCGTGCGTGGGTGCCCCTCGACACTCCCTGGATGAGCCTAGGAACCCTGGCGAAGCGGCATAAGGGCCGAAGGTCAGCGGGTTCGGGGCGCTGATCGGGTTGTCGGCCGCACCGGCTCCGCCGTCCCCGAGCTCAGACCGGTTGCGGGCCGGGCCGGTTGGCGAGCGAGTTCATGACCGGCGGCAGATGTCGGCAACGAGCCGAATCCTGATCCTGAGCGTGGATGAATCTCCCCATGGAGGACAGGACATGTTCCGCCGTCAGCTCGTCGCCGCGCTCCTCACCCTGACACTCGTTGGAGCGTGCGCCGCACCCGCGGCAAGCCCGACGGCAACGGACTCGGCGACCTCCGCCACGAGCCTCGCGTCCCCGACGGCCACAGTCGCTCCCACGCCATCGCCCACACCGTCACCGACCCTCACACCGGCGACGGCGAGCCCGACGGTCGCGCCGGCGACGCCGAGCCCGACGGTCGCGCCGACGACGCCCACCACGATGGTCGTTCGCGCCTACTTCCTGATGCGCGATGGCAGCGGCGGCGAGGTCGTCAACGAGCCAACTCTCGTTCCGGTCCTCCGGACGGTGCCGAGGAGCACGGCGACGGCAACGGCAACGGCCGCAATGAAGGCGTTGCTCGCAGGACCATCGGCCAAGGAGCGAGCGCCGAAGTGGCCGATCAAGACGCTCATCCCCGCCGGTTCGAAGCTCCTCGGGATCGAGATCTCGGGAGGCCTCGCGACGGTCGACCTGTCCGCCGAGTTCGCCTCGCTATCCCCTGACGACGTCTGGGATGGCGGAAGCTACTCGCTTCACGGACGTGTGGCCCAGGTCGTCTACACCCTGACCCAGTTCACGACGGTGGATCGCGTCAACTTCAAGCTCGACGGCAAGCCGGTCAAGGTGTTGTTCGGAATGCCGGACCCGGAAAGCGGTGCGTCAGAGGCAATCGCCATGGACAAGCCAGTCACCCGCGCGACGTACCGCGACCACTATTCGTACCGCGACCACTTCCTGCCCCTGATCTTCGTCGATCGGCCGGCGTGGGGCGCCGCCCTGCGGAGCCCCGGCCGGGTCACAGGACTCGCCAACGTCGACGAGGCACAATTCCGGATCGCCCTGCTCAATCGCAACGACAAGGTGCTGGTCGAGGCTCCGGTACTGGCGAGCTGTGGAACCGGGTGCTGGGGTCGGTTCGACGTGACCCTGTCGTATAGCGTTTCGCACGCTCAATGGGGAACGCTGCGCGTCTGGGACATCTCGGAGTCCAGCGGCAAGCCGGTCGCGGTGCGCGAGTATCCGGTCTATCTCCGTCCGTCGCCGTGAACCTGGGCCGATGCCGCGTCCTGATGCCGCAGGTAATGTGTCTCGGCCACGCTCTCGGACAGGACCAAGCATGCATTACGACGCGATGATCGAGTACCTCGAACTCAGCGGGACGGGCTACACGTTGCCGTCGACGATCTCGTTGCCGGCGCGCAACAGCGCCGCGCCGTGCGTGGTGTTCTTCGCCGGGAGCGGGCCGACCGACCGGGACTGGAGGTCGCCACTGCTTCCTGGCACGAACGGCAGCGGCGAGCAGCTCGCGCTCGCCCTGCAGGCGCGCGGTGTCGGATCGATCCGCTTCGACAAGGTCGGCTCCGGGGTCAACATGCCCAAGAGCGCCGCACCGGCGGATCTGAGGATGCTCGACGTGTTGTCGCTGGCCCACTACGTCGACGAAGCCGTCGTTGCCTTCGACGAGCTCGCGAGTCGGGATGGATGCGGCGGGATCTTCCTGCTCGGCCACAGCGAAGGATCGATCCACGCGTCGTCGGCGGCTGTGGCGAAGCAGGCGGATCCGCGCTTCGGCGGCTTCATCAGCCTGTCGGGGCCGGCGCGATCGATCCTCGACACGGCGATCGAGCAGATCAGGGCGATCCAGATCAAATCGGACGGCGACGCCGCGGTGGTGGACCAAGCGCTCGAGGACTTTCGCTCAGCGATGCTGCAACCAGACGCGCCAGCGCCCGATCTGTCGGCGATTCCCGAGGCCGCGGCCCTGTGGCAGGCGACGCACTCGCCGCTGCAACAGAAGGTCGCGCGCGAGTTGATGTTCGCCGACCCGCTCGCGGCGCTGCGCGCCTACCGCGGTCGCGCCCTCGTGGTGTCGGCCGCCAACGACGCCCAGGTGCCCGGGTCCGATGCGGACAGTATCTTCGCGGCCTTGGCGAGCGACGCGAAGGACAAGGTGCGGGTGACGATCGCCGACGCCAACCATGTCTACAAGTCCGAGACGCGGGCGCCGTCGGCGATGAGCTCAAGCGAGATCGTCGCCGGTTACGCCGACGAGAACCACGCCTTGGCCGACGGCCTCGTCGACGCGATCGTGGGCTTCGTCACGACCGCGTAAGTCGATCAACCGCATCGTCACGAGGCAAGGCAACGCCCCGGCGTCGGTGACAACGCCGGGGCGTGGTGCGGCGAGAACGGCCCTAGGGCTTCCCGGCGCCGGACGGCGCGCCGGGGTCCTCGGGCTTGCCCGGGTCTTCGGGCTCGCCGGCGCCATCGGGCTTTCCAGCCCCGTCGGGTTTTCCAGCCCCGTCGGGCTTCCCGTGAGTGGCTGGTGGGCCGGCGTCAATAGGCTTGTGCTGGGCGGCGACCGCTTGGCCGTGATTGTCGCGCGCAACCGCCGACACATCGGCCCCGTGGTTCGTGTCCGGCGTCAGATCGTCGCCCTTGGCGACGGTGGAGACGTCGAGCCCGTGCTGCGCGGCATCCGGCAGATCGGCAGGGGCATCAGCAGGCGTTTCCACGTCGACGGCGGGGGCCTCGTCCTGGGGCGGGCCGGCTGGGGTGGCCGGTCGGGCCGGCACCGTCTTTCCTGACGCTTGGGTCGCCTTGTCCAGACCGCCTGCGGCGGCGTCCGGGAGCGCGGTGAACGCGAATGCGCTGCCGGCGGACAAGCCCAGCGCGACAAACGCGATGGCGATGCTTCGGAAGCGAGGCATAGGCGCGGTCCTCCTGTAACCCCGGGGTTCACTATGGGGAACGCTGCCATCGCGGCGTCGTTAGGAAGCCGATCGTCCTGACCCAGCCCCCGACCTACGTCGCCTCGTTCGGGTCGATCCGCGGTCAGCCGACCGGTGCCTGGGAGGCCGCGTCGGGAACGGCACGGCCGGCGGCGATGTCACCCAGCTTCGGGCCCTCGGGTAGCTCCGTATCCGGCGCGTTGCGCACGTAGACAACCTTCGAGCGCTCGAAGATGCGGATCTGGTCGCGGCACGACTCGAGCGTCGACTGGCGGAGACCCGCGAGGTAGGTGTCGTCGAAGACGACCACTCCACCGCGCGCCCGGTCCATGCCAGCCATCTCGCCGGCCAGCCACTCGAAGTGCTCGTAGATGGCGCTCATCCCCGTGTCCTCGCGCATCTTCGCGGCGAAGGGTGCGAGCGTCGCCCAGTCGTGCTGGACGGTGAAGGACATCGAGGTGTATGCCACGCGCCGGTCGAGGTGACCGCCGCGAACGAGCAGCCCGACCGACTCCCAGAGGTTTCCGAGCGCGTTTGCGGCGCCGGTCGGGACGTCCGCCGGCGGCATCCCGGCTGCGAGCGACGAGTAGATGTCGTAGGCCGCCCAGACGAGCCGTTCGGAGTGGAGCTCGGCGTCAAACCCCGCCACCTGCGCGTAGGCGTTCGCGCTCGCCTGGACACGCAACTGGCGCCAGATGGCGAGGAACGTCACGGCGAGGACGAGGCCGCTGAGCGCGGTCCAGAACCACTCCGACCCGGGGCCGATCAACACCACCGGGTCCGCACTCACGATCCGCATCTCCGACCTGCCTCCATGTCGCGACTCCGATGATGGCCGCGCAGCCCTCACGAGGGCGGGAGGAACGCCGCCCCGAGTCCATCATGAGTCAGCCCGCTGTGATTTGTGACCCCACGCGCCACCAGAGCCCGTGGGTGAGCACGAGGTCCACGACGCTGCCCGCGTAGGCTCCGACGCCTCCGACCGCCGCCAACTGATCGAGGCCGTTCCGGCCGCCCGCCCGATCTTTGCTGGACTGGTATCTCGAAGTGGGCTAGCCCTCCCCTAACCTCGTCCAGGGTGATCTGGCCGGAGTTCGTGGATCAGCACAGCCACACCGAGATCTCGTGATCCCAGTCACGAACGTTCCGACCTCGGGTCACTGTTCGTGGGTCGTCGCGTGACGATAGGTTCGAACGCCGAACGGCGGGTTGCGTCCCTCGGCATCGGTGTCGCACCATGCGCCGCGTGGAGCCCTCCGAAGAGATCCGTCGCGTCGTCGAGCGGTGGACCATCGCGGTCGCGGCGGGCGACGAGGAGGCGTCCCTCGGGCGGCTTTCCGAGCACGCCGGCACCCTGATGATCGGCACCGACCCCGCCGCGTGGTTTCGGGGCAGCGAGATCCGCGCGATCTGGGCCCGACAGATGCAGGAGACCGGCGCGATCCCGGTCACGGCCACCGAGATCCAGGCCTGGGAGGAGGGGTCGGTCGGCTGGGCCGGGGTGAAGGAGTTGATCAGCTGGCAGGGTGAAGCACTCGAGTCGCGCGCGACCTACATCCTCCACCTCGAGCGAGGGGAGTGGAAGGTCGTCCACGTCCACTGGTCGTTCCCGCGATCGAATTTGGAGACCCTCGGCCGGTCGCTCACGGTCTCGCTCGACGAGCTCGAGCGGACGATCCAGCGCGAGCGGCCGGACCTGTCGGCCTCGCTGGCCGTCGATGGCACGGTCACGATCATGTTCACCGACATCGTCGACTCGACACCCATGCTCGCCCGCCTCGGCGACCGGGCCTGGCTCGAGGTCATCCGGCGCCACAACCGGCTCATCGAGGCGGTGACGGCCGCCCACGGCGGCACCGTCGCCGGGACGCAGGGCGACGGGTCGATGCTGGCCTTCTCGAGCGCCCGCCGGGCGGTCGCGTGCGCGCAGGCGATCCAGCTCGAGATCGAGCGAGAGTTCGGCGACCTCGCGCCGCCGATCCGCGTGCGGATCGGCATCCACACGGGCGACGCGATCAAGGAGGCCGAGCAATACATCGGTAGCACCGTGCACTTCGCGGCACGCGTCGCGGGACAGGCGATCGGCGGCGAGGTGCTCGTGTCCAGCGCCGTGTACGAGCTCGTCCACGCCTCGACCCCGGCGGTCACGTTCCTCGAGGGTCGCGAGGTGGAGCTCAAGGGTATTGCCGGCCGGCACCGGGTGTACGCGCTCGCCTCCGCCTGAGGTCCAGCTGATCGACCGAGCGCGTCGCCGCCGTCAGGACAGTCAGGGCGTGCAGTCGCCAAGGACCGTTTGGGCGGCCTCGAGTGGACCCAGCCTGGTCGCCCGTTCTTCGGGGGAGTTGCGTGGGTATGCCGCCCCCGGACGGCGTTGGGGGCGTCGGTCCCCCGACCGGCATATCCCTCACGTGGTACGCGGGCGTCGCGTGACGGCCCGGACAAGGTCGGGCGCGGCTCCTGTGCAGCGCTGGATCACCCGGGCGACCCGCGAGAAGTCGGGGACAAACCAGGCTAGATCCTGCCTCAGACTCGACAGAGGGGCCAGACGACCGCCACGCCGAAGGTTGTCCGATGCAGCGAGACCTCGTGGTTCGGGCGCAAAGGGGAGATGCGCTGAAGAACGACGCGACGATCCTCTGCCTGGACCGGTCATCTCCAGTAGTCCGTGAGCGCGCCGCAGACCGCCAGCCGGCTTAGGACGTGCGGCGTGAGCCTCGCGTCGCCGTTCCCATCAGCGCGCCGACCAGCACCTCGACCGCGTCCCCAACCTCTGCCGGCAGGCGGATCGTCGTGGCCCCGGAGCCCAGCGAGCCGTCCGGAACGGGCGCGGCGGCTCCGCCGAACGCGATGATGACCTCCGGGCGAACCGCGCGGAGCCCGACGGCCACCGACCGTGCCGCCGAGGCGTCCGTCCGCATGACCGCGCCGATCACGACCGCGCGGGCATCCGTCCGCTCGACAGCCGCGACCCAGTCATCCAGGGGAAGATCCGCCCCCAGGTAGATGACCGGGATCCCGTGGCGGCGGAGCGACGTTGCGAAGATGAGACCGCCCAGCTCGTGGCGCGCCCCCGGCGGCATCCCGACGAGCACCGGCCGGGCGCCATCGCGTCCGGGCCCGGATGCCTGGAACGACGCGGCGAGCCGGTGAAGCACCGCGTTGCTGGCGACATGCTCGCCCGCGACATCCATCCGTCCCGAGGCCCAGGCGTCGCCGAGCGCTCGGAGCGACGGGATCACGTAGTCCTCGACGACGCGCTCGTAGCTGCCGGCGGCAAACATCTCGTCGAGGACCGCCTCGATCCGCTGGCTGTCGAGCGCCTCGGCCGCGTTCACCAGGTGCTCCACGAGCATGGCCGGCTGTTCGCCGGCCGTCGCGCCGCCCGGCCCTCCGGGGGCGTCGCCGGTTGCCGGTTCGGTGCCCGCGATGATCGCCGCGGCAGCGGCACTCGTCGACCAGCCGTCCTCGATCAAGCGTCGCATCGACCGAAGGCGGCGCAGCGCCGCCTCGTCATAGACGCGGTAACCGCCCGCCGTCCGTGCCGGGGTGACGACGCCGTAGCGCCGCTCCCATGCGCGGAGGAGGGGCTCGGTCAGGCCGGTTCGGAGCGCGGCCTCCTTGATCGTGTACATGGTTGGTGCAGTGTACGTCTCGGTCGACACTTGACAAGCCCTAGACACATCAGGCAAAGTGTCTACAGACCTTGTACAACGGTTGTACAAGGCGCTGAGCCCATCGCAGGGAGGAACGCCTATCTCGACGTACTACCCCCGTGCCCGCGATGGGTCACTGACGCATTAGGAGAGATCGATGAAGAAGCTCGCACTCACCCTCGCCACGGCCGCACTGCTCGCCCTTCCGGCGACCGCTTTGGCGGGCAACGAATATGGCGCGGCAATCCAGGATTGCTTCGGCACGTCCTACGGTCAGGCCAAGAACGCCGCTTGGGAGGCCGGGCATGCCACGAAGCCGGCGCTCGGCGCGAAGTTGACCGCGATCGCGCACGGGTGCGTGGCCGCCGACTGACCGGGACCCTACGGGCCAACAAGCGGCCCATAGACAGGCGGCGCACCGACGGACGGGCAGGAGCCTTGCTCGGTCGGCCTCGGACGCGCGGGCGCCGCCTGACATAACCGGATGCCGCTGTCGTGGTCCGTCAGCCGTCGGCTACAGGGAGCTCCTGCTGCCACACGGGACGCACGTGAACTCCCTGCGCCACCACTCCGAGCGGCCCATAAGGATGCGGAAGGCACGCAGAGCATCGTTGCTCTGCTCGTCGAGTGCGTGGAAACCCGGGACCGCCAAGTTGTCGGATGGGTTCCCACGGGGCCAGCGGAGCCGTTCTTCGACTCCGCGTTGCTGTCACCGTGGCGCCCCCGGACGGATTCGAACCGCCGACGCCAGCCTTAGGACGGCTGCGCTCTATCCACTGAGCTACGGGGGCGCGCCGGCCAATCCTAGCGGGTCGTGGGCGTGTCCTCGCGATTACGCATCGCGTCGGCGGCCATCGTCATGTAGGCGTGCAGCTCGGCGCGCGCGTCGTCGGGCGCGCTCGATTGGTCGATCGCGGCCCGCATGTGGACCAGCCACCGATCGCGTTCGAGGCTGCCGATCGCGAACGGCGCGTGGCGCATTCGGAGGCGCGGGTGGCCTCGCTCCTCGTTGTATGTCGGTGGTCCGCCCCAGTACTGGACCAGGAACATCGTCAGCCGGTGGCGCGCGCCGGCGAGGTCCGCGTGGTCGGGATACACCGCGAGCAAGACGTCGTCCGCCTCGACGCCGGCGTAGAACCGGTCGACGAGGCGCTCGAAGAAGGCGGCGCCGCCGACGCGGTCGAACAGGGTGCGCTCGGTCACGGCGCGCATTGTAGGCACCACGCCGTCCGACCTCCGACGAATCCAGACGCCGGGCCCGATGGACCCGGCGTCTTGGGCGGAGGGGCGTCGCGGGGAGGGACGCCCCCCGTTGGGGGTCAGGCCGGAACCGGTGCCGGCGTCCGGACCTTGGCCGTCTCGGTCACGGTGGCCGGCCGTGCGGCCCAGATGACCGCGAAGCCGACGATCAGGAGCGTGGCGCCGAGGGCAGCCGCGATGGCGGCGATGCCGAGGCCCATCTGCAGGGCGGAAGCGGTCACGCTGCCGACGCCGAGCTCAGCGATCAGGGCGTGTGCGGTGCCCGTCCAGGCCTGCTCGCGGGCCTTGCCGTCGAGCGGATCCAGGCGGTCGAACTGGCTCCAGTAGCGGCCGTTCACCGGAACCTCGTAGGTGCCGGCGGCGTACGTCTTGCCGTTGTAGTCGACGGGCTCGGTCAGGACGACCGTCTGCGTGCCGTGGAGCGTGTGATAGGCGATGGTGGCCATCTGGTACATGTACTCAGAGGCGGTGTTGACGACCGGGTCGTTGGGGTTGAGGTCGCCGCTGTTGACCGCGTAGCCCCAGTCGTTGGTCAGCAGGCTCATGATGGCCGCGCCCTCGGCGGGATCGCCACGATCCACGAGCTGCCCCTGGTCGTTGTAGGTGAGGGCGACATTCTGGGCTGCGCTGAAGGCGGCCAGCGACTTCGCGCCCTCCTGGGCCTTGAGGTAGGTGAAGCCTCCCACGCCGACAAACACGATGCCGGCGATGACGAGGATGATTCCGACCACCTTGAACCGCGAAAGCATGACCATGGCTCCTTCCCTGACCCGATTTGCGCGGCTGCGCTCGACGGGCCGTCTCGTTTTGCTTGTTGTGGGCATGGTCGGGGAGATGAGCGTCCCGGTCCCGGGCCGGCGGGTCCTGAACCCGCCCGCCTGTCGGCCCGTGCTGGTCGGGTCCAACGGCACGTCGTGACGGGCCGGCTGGCCCTCAGCGACGGCTGCGCGAGGCGGAACGAGGCCTCAGCGCGGCCTCAGCGCGACGTCAACGCGGCTTGATCGAGACCGTGGCGCTGTTGTTGCTCGTGTTGAGGTCAGGCGTCGAGCTCGTGACCGACGTCGTGTTGGCGATGTTGCCCTTGCCAGCCGGCGTGGTCACGATCGTGACCGTGGCCTGGGCGCCGTTGGCGAGCGTGCCGATCGAGCAGCCCACCGTGCGGCTGCTGGCCGTGTAGGCGCAGGCGCCGGCCGTGCTCGACGCCGAGACGTAGGTGAGCTTGGTGTTCAGCGCGTCGGTCAGGGCGACCGAGCTGGCGTCGGCCGGCCCGGCGTTGCTGACGACCGCCGTGATGGTGATCCGAGTGGCCGTCACGGCGACGGACTGCGTCACCCGGACGTCGGCGCTGGCGGCCTGATAGGTGGCCGCGTACGACCCCGAAGCCGACGCGACGACGTCGTGCGATCGGGCCCCGGCGTCCGACCAGCTCGTCCAGTTGTACTGGGCTCCACCCAGGGTCTGCTGCGCCGCTGCCGTGATCGTGTTCCGCGAACCCTGGACGACGGTCCGGGTGAAGGGCGTCGTGGACGCGCTCGACCCGACGGTCAGCTGCAGTCCGCTGGGTACGGTCGCGAACGACAGCGTGACGGTCTTGGGATCGAGCCGGACGGATGTCGTTGCCGTGAGGTTGTTGGAGTCGGTCGCCGTCAGCGCGACCTCGAGCCAGCTCGGGTACTCGTGATCGGGCGCAAAGAACCGCAGGTCGGTGCTATCGCCCGGGATGGTCTGGACCGTGTGGGTGTGGCAGCTGTTTGGGTCCGTCGGGCAGTGGTGCACGATGAGTGACCAGGACAGGCGGCTCGCCGGGATCGTCCCGTCCTGCTGGTCCGTGGCAGAACCGGCGAGCGGGATCGGATCGCCGACCGCGTAGGTCAACGAGGACGCCGGGCTGTCGATCGTCGGCACCGGAGGGGTGTTGCCGACGGTGATGGTCACCGTCTTGCTGTCCGACAGGCCGCCGGGATCCGTGACCCGCAGGCGGGCCACGTACGTGCCCACGGAGGTATAGGTGAACGACGTCGTCGCCCCTGCCGCGTCGTCGGTGCCGTTGCCATCGAAGTCCCAGGCGTAGGTCAGGGCCCCGCTCTCGGGATCCGTGGACCCGGTCCCGGAGAACGACACCGTGAGCGGCGCTGCACCACTGGTCGGGGTCGCCGACGGCACGGCGGTGGGCGCCTGGTTGCCACTCCCCGCGGACGTGACTCGATGGATCGTGCCGCCGTCGTAGTCGACGTAGATCAGGTCGCCGTTCGGTCCGCTCGTCAGGTACACGGGGTTCGCCGCGGGGGCGACGAACGTGCTGATCTGGGCGGTGTTCGGGCGCCCGTTGGCCAGCGCCGGCATGAACCAGATGCAGTCCCGGCTGTAGTCGCTGAAGAACAGGCCGCCGTTGTAGCTCGCCGGATAGCCGGTCCCGGTGTAGAAGGAAAGCCCCGAGATCGACGACCCGTTGGCGAACGGGCACGTCTCGCCCGTGACCACCGTCGCCGAGTGGCTGTAGGTGTAATACGGCGTCGTCACCGCGCCTGCGCCCGCCGCGTAGAAATTCTCGCAGATCGGGAGGTCCAGGTTGTCGTAGCTCGCCTGGTGGCCCATGCCCTCGTAGCACGGCCACCCGTGGTCCTGCACGCCGGCGACTGGGTTGGCAATCAGGTTGATCTCTTCCCACGCGTCCCAACCCACGTCCCCCAGCCACAGCTCCGTCGTGTTCGGCCGGAACGTGAAGCGGAACGGGTTGCGGAAGCCATACGCGACGATCCGACGAGCGTTGGCGTCGGCCGCGCCGGCGTTGGGGTTGTCGGGCAACGCGTTACCGGTGGCCGGGTCAAGGCGGAGGACGGCGCCGTCGAGTGTGACCGGGTCGCTCCCGGTACCGGTCGCACCGCTCGTACCCGCCTGGTAGTGGGCGGCGACCTGGCTGGCGCTGAGGGCGACGGGATAGACCGCCACCTCGTCGATGATGCCGGCGAAGGCACCTCCGCCGACGGCGCCGATCGTGCCGCCTCCCGCGGGGGCGACGTACGTGCCGGTCGCGGTCGCGACCTGGATGCCATTCACGTACAGCCGGAAGGTGGTCCCCGAGCGCGTCCCGACGACATGGTGGGTCTGGTTGGCGACGAGCGATCCGGCGGCGCTCTCGATCTCGACTGTGCCAGCCGACTCGGTCGTCCAGAAGGCCCAGCGGTTGCCGTGCTGACCGAGCCTGAAGCCGTTGGTCAGGTACGACTCGCGACTGAAGACCGAGGTGTAGCTGGTCGCCTGGTTCGGCTTCGCCCACACCTCGACCGTGAAGTCGCCCGACCACGGGTTCACCGCCGCCGGCAGGTTCACCTGGCCGCCGGTGAAGTTCACGGCGGTGTTGGTGTCGCCGCCGATCAGACCCGTCGCACCCAGGGTGAAGGGCGCCGCGTACGTCCCGTTCCGACCGTTCGGCGAGGCGTCGACCGCGCTCGTCCCGGTCGTCTCTCCCAGCCGCCAGTAGCCGGCCGGCGTGTCGCCGAGGATGGCGGCGCTGTACGTCGTGGTCGTGCCGCCGCTCGGGACCGACCTCAGGTCCTGGCTCCGCAGCGCCCCGCCCTCGCTCGTCGGATCCGCGCACGGATTGACCGGCGTCGGGCTTCCGACCGAGCCGCCGAATTGGCCATAGTCCGCCCCGTTGAAGCTCGCACCGTCGCCGCCGCTCACATAGAGCGCGCCGTCGGGTCCGAACCGGACCGTGCCGATCGAGTGGCTGGGGAACTGCTGGCACCAGTCGTTGATGAGCACCTGCTCGGTGCCGGTCATCACGTCGCCGTTCGCCTGGAGCCGCGACAACCGCCCGCTGACCACGCAGCCGTCGGTGGTTGGCCCGGGCGGGCTGGGGCACTGGTCGTTCCACACGGGCGCGGAACCCCCGATCGACGCGTCGTAGGTGTACAGGACGTACACATAGGGGTCGGTCGGGAAGTTCGGCGCCAGCGCCAGGCCAAGCAGGCCCCGGTCCCAGTAGTCATCCACCTTCGATCGAAGGTCGGCGAACACCGTGGGTGTCGTGTCTGAGAGACTGTCGAAGACCTTGATCAAGCCACCTTTCTCGGCGACGAACACCCGACCGTTCGCGGCGAACTGGATGACCGTGGGATGGGTGAGGCCCGTGAGGGTGACCTGGTCGGTGAAGCCGGCCGGTACGGCCGCCAGCGCGGCCTCCGTGCCGACCGTCGCCTGGTCCTGGCCGAGCATCGGCTTGGCCGAGTTGGGGCTGCGGCCAAAGCCCGGGCTCATCACCGTCGTCGCGAGGACGAGGGCGGCCAGACATGATGCGCTGACGACACGCAGCTGACGCGACACCGGGAACCTCCCCAAACCCCCCCGGACCGCCGAGGCGCGAACCATACCGCACCCGGGTCACGGCGACGGCTTCTCTGCGCGTTCGTGGTGTCCAGGTGCACCACAACGAGCGAACGGCCAGCCCCGCCTACAATGCGCTCGCCGTGACCCCTCCCCTGCCCGACCTCGTCCTGTATGCGCGCCCCGGCTGCCACCTGTGCGCCGAGACGCGCACCACGCTGGAGCACCTGTTCACCGAGCGCGTCGGGCTCGGCCTGCCGGTGCCGCGCCTGGTCGAGCGCGACATCGAGACGGACGAGGTCTGGCACCGCCGCTACGCGTTCACGATCCCGGTCGTGGTGCTCGGCGATCACGAGCTCGCGCTGGCGACGAGCCAGGCGAAGCTGCGGCGGCTGCTGGCCGACGTGCTCGGCGGGGCGCCGGCCGCGTGACCGGCGACTACACGTTCCTGGTCGCGGTGGTCGCCGGCGTCGTGTCGTTCCTGTCGCCGTGCGTGCTGCCGCTGGTGCCCGCCTACCTGGGGCAGCTGAGCGCCGTCGCCGTCGCCGCGGGGCCAGACGGGGCCGGCGGGGCGTCGCGCTGGACCGCCCTCCGCCACGCGACCGCGTACGTCGCCGGGTTCGGCACCGTGTTCACCCTCCTGGGCGTCACCGCCGCGTTCGCGGGCGGGGCCCTCGCCGACTACATCCCCACCCTGCGGATCATCGGCGGCGTGATCCTCGTGGTCATGGGCCTCAGCCTCGCCGGCCTGCTCCCGATCCCCGTGCTCCAGCGGACCTGGCGTCCGTTGGATGCCGGTGCCTCGGCGAGCCTCACGACAATGACGGGCGGCATGACGCTCGCGCCGGCCGACGGCGGCGTGGGTGGTCGCGTCGGCAGCCGTCTCGTCGGCGGGCGGGCGGGCCTCGGGTCGTCGTTCGGTTTGGGCGCCATCTTCGCGATCGGCTGGACGCCGTGCATCGGGGTGATCCTGGGCGGCATCCTGACCATGGCCGCGGTCGCCGACACCAAGCTCCAGGGTGCGCTGCTGCTGGTCGGCTACACGCTCGGGCTGGGGATCCCGTTCCTGATCATCGCCCTGTTCTACGACCGGGCTCCCGCGCTGACCCGGCCGCTGGTGCGTCACGGCCGGGTGGTGTCGCTGATCGGCGGGCTGCTCGTCGCCGCGATCGGGTTCGCGATGATCTTCGATCTGCTCGTCCTGCTGCCGCGCTACTTCAACTTCGGGGGCGTTTAGCGATGACGGAAGGAGCGGAGCAGACCCCCGGTTCGCAGCCACCCGCCCGTCGGGGCCTGATCGGACCCTTCACCGGGCGCCAGCTGGCGACCATCGCCGCCATCGTCGTCGTCGCCGCGGTTGGGCTGACCCTCGCGACGCGCCCCATCGCCGCCGGCCCCGGGAGCGCGACCCCGATCCCCGTGTCGACCCCGTTCATCGTCGGGCCGGTCACCGAGGGCCTCCAGCCCGGCCAGCTGGCGCCCGAGTTCAAGGTCACGCGGCCCGACGGAACCGTCGTGGGGCTCACGGACCTCGACGGCAAGCCGGTGCGCCTGGAGGACCTGCGCGGCAAGCTCGTGTGGCTCAACTTCTGGGCGAGCTGGTGCCCGCCGTGCCAGTCCGAGACGCCGGTCCTGCGCGACATGGACGAGGCGTACCGGGACAAGGGCCTCGCGATCGTGGGGGTCGCGGTCCAGGAGACGACGCCCGATGACGTCCGCGCGTATGCCGAGCGCTATCAGCTGGACTACGACATCGCGTTCGACGCCTCGGCCGACATCTTCAACCTGTACAAGGTGTACGCCCTGCCGACGCAGTTCTTCATCGACCCCGACGGCAAGATCCTCGAGGTCGTCAATGGGCCGCTCACCGACGACGGGGCACGCGCCCGCATGGACGCCTGGCTACCCAAGGACTCGTAGCGGGTTCTGCTTCGTCGGCCGTGTCACAGCGCCTCGAACCGGAAGCGATCGCGGTCGGGCACGAGGCGCCCGACCGGGTCGCGCCGCTCGTGGGACAGGGCGACCAGCCAGTCCTCGTCGACGGCTCGGCGGAACAGCTCGCCCTTGACCTCGACGCTGTCGAGCGGGAAGTCGTCGAACGCCGTCACCCAGCGCGGGTTGGCCGCCCACGGACGCATGCACAGGTCGCCGAAGAAGGCCAGCGCCCGCGCGCCCGGGCCGGTCCCGCGCACGACGATCGCCTGGTGGCCCGTGGAATGGCCACCGGTCCGCACGACCGAGACGCCCGGCAGCAGCTCGCGATCGCCCTCGACCCAGCCATCGGCGCCCCAGTCCGCGACCAGGCGCAGCTCCGGCTGGTCGTACGAGGCGACGAGACGGCTGTTGCCGCCGAGCGCGATCTCCCACTCCGCGCGCTGGGCGACGATGCGTGCCCGTGGAAAGGCGCGCGACCCGTCGCCGAGCAGGAGCCCGCCCGCGTGGTCGAAATGGAGGTGGCTCAGCGCGACGACGTCGACCGAAGCCGGATCGAAGCCCGCCGCCCGCATCGCCGGCACCACCGGCGAGCCCTGGTACTCGCGCATCGCCGTCGCCTTGGCGTCCAGCCGCTCCCCGATGCCGGTCTCGATCAGCACCCGGCCCGCCGGGGTCTCGACCATGAGGCAGTTGAGCGCCTGCAGGAGGCGCCGGTTCTCGTCGAGCTCGCCCTCCGCCCAGGGCGCCACAGGATCCACGGCACCGGTCCGAAGATGGCGCCGGAGTCGGTTCGGAAGGTGCCGGCCTGGACGAGCGCGACCCGAGTGCCCCCGCCGAGGTCGGCGGACCAGTCGCCCGAGTCGCCGAGTGCCGTGGCTAGCCCTCCGCGGTGGCCGAGCGTTCGCCCCGCTCGCGATCCGCGTGGATCGCGGAGGCGGTCGGCTCGGACTGGCCCTGGTACTTGGAGCCGAGATCCTTGCTGCCGTACGGCCGCTCGACGGGAGAGCTCATCCGGAAGAAGCTGATCTGCCCGATCCGCATGCCCGCATACAGCGCGATCGGCAGGTTGGCGACATTGGACAGCTCGAGCGTGAGCGTGCCTTTCCAACCCGGATCGACATACCCGGCCGTCGAGTGGATGAGCAGGCCGAGGCGACCGAGCGAGCTTCGTCCCTCGAGCCTCGCGACCAGATCGTCGGGCAGCTCGACCCATTCGAGCGTCTGGCCGAGCACGAACTCGCCCGGGTGCAGGATGAACGGCTCGTCGCCGTCGATCGCGAGCAGCTCCGTGAGATCGGGCTGCGGCGTCCGCGGGTCGATGAACGCGTAGCGGTTGTTGCGGAACACCCGGAAGGACCGGTCGAGGTGGAGGTCGACCGACGACGGCTGCAGGTCGCGGGGATCGTAGGGGTCGATGCGCACGCGGCCGGCGTCCAGCTCGGCCCGGATGTCGCGATCGGCCAGGACGCTCATCGGGCGCGGTTCGCCTTCTTGGGCCCGGTGTCCTCGGCGAACAGGGAGTCCACCTCGCGCTTGAGGTCCTCGAGGTCCTCGAAGCTCTGGTACACGGAGGCGAACCGGATGTAGGCGATGTGATCGAGCGCCCGCAGCTGCTCCATCGCGAGCACCCCGATGCGCGAGCTCGGGATCTCGGACAGGCCCGACGACCGCAGCTCGGCCTCGATGGCGTCGGCGGCTCGATCGGCCGCATCGGCGGCGACCGGGCGGCGCGTCAGCGCCTTGGCCAGGCCATCGGCGAGCTTGTCGCGGTCGAACTCCTGGCGCGTCCCGTCGCGCTTGGCGACGATCAGCCGTGCCGCCTCGACGCGCTCGTAGGTCGTGAACCGCGTCGCGCACGCGGCACATTCGCGCCGCCGGCGGATGGTCGTCGATTCGTCGAGGTCTCGCGAGTCGACGACGCGCGTGTCACGGGTGCCGCACTGGGGACAGCGCATGGACCCTCCAACTCCCGTACACCACAAGCCCTAGTGGTGTGGGCTGAGGATACCACTACATGCGGGGGTGCGACGCCGCCTCGTCGTCGATGTCGACGCCGTCGAACCCGATGGTCGAGGGTGCCCGGACACGGACGACCTCGCGGCCGTCGGGCCGCGTCAGCAGGTCGGCCGGCACGACCGCGGCGACCCGCCTCGCGATGGCGGCCGCCGCACCCTTGGCGTTCCGCAGGTTGAGCGCGGCCCGCTTGAGCGACGTCTGCGCCTCGAGCTCGCGATGGCCGCGATGGGCCAGCAGCGCGTCGAGGCCGTGCTCGACCAGGTCGGTGGCGCGTGAGGCGCGGTCGAGCTCGGCCAGCAGCGCGGCGGCCTCGTCGGCGAGCGCCCGCGGCGGCCGGAGCTCCCGGCCACGCGCGACCAGATCGTGCAGCTGGCCCTGGATTGTCTCGAGCCCACGCGACAGGGAAACCGGGTCCCCGGCGCGGCGCCGGATCTCGTCGAGCTGCCCGACGAGCGGATCGACGATCGTCCCGAGGGTCCCGTCCAGCTCGGCGACGTCGCGCTGGAACGCCTCGAGATCGCGCGTCCGTGCGATGAGCTTCGACATCCGCCGGACCGTGAGCAGGAACAGCAGCAGCAGGACGAGCAGCAGCAGGCCAAGCCAGACGAGTGCGGCCTGCGGCACCGTGCCTGTCCCCGCGTCCGCTTGCCGGCCGGCCCGTCAGCCGCCGCGCCGCGAGCGCAGCTCGGCGACGAGCGCTGGTCCGACCTCGAACAGGTCGCCGACCACGAACAGGTCCGCGATCTCGGCGATCGGGGCATCCGGGTCGCGGTTGACGATCACGATCGCCTCCGCGGACTGCATGCCGACGCGATGCTGCATCGCACCCGACACGCCCAGCCCGAGGTAGAGCGACGGCTTCACGACCTTGCCGGTCTGCCCGATCTGTCGCGCGTACGGGATCCAGCCGGCGTCGACCGATGCCCGCGTCGCCCCGACCACCCCGCCCAGGAGCGCGGCGAGCTCGGTCACGACCGCGAATCCCTCGGGGCTGCCGACGCCGCGGCCGCCGACCACGACGATCCGCGCCTCCTCGAGCGAGGCCTCGGCACCGGCTTCGGCGACCCGGTCGAGGACCGACACCGCCGGAGCCCCGGTGGCGGGCACAGGATCGCGGGTCTCGACCGTTCCCGGCGCCCCGGCCGGCGTCGCGGTCGTCGCGTTGGGGCGGACCGTCACCACGCCCGTCGGGCCCGTGAACGCGCTGCGCGTGATCGCCTTGCCGCCGAGCACCGTGGCTTCCGCGACGAGGCCGTCGCCGCCCCACGTGACGCCGGTCGCATTCGCCAACAGACCCCAGCCCAGCCCGCCCACGATCATCCCGGCGACGTCCTTGCCGTCCGTCGACGCGCCCACCAGGACGTGCGTCGCGCCCTCGTCGATCAACCGCCCGACCTCGGCGCTCGCCTGCGGGGCCACTGTCTCGGAGGCGGTCGCGGGTGCCGTCACGGCGACCACCCGCGGCAGGTAGCTGGCGAGCTCGGCGGCCGCCGCTGCCGGATCCGCGTCGACGACCAGCCCGACGGCGGTGCCGCCGGACGCCTCGGCCAGCGCCTGGGCCAGCGTGGCCACCTCGGTCGAGAGCCGGGTCAGCGTCCCGTCGGCGACCTCCGCGACGGCGACGAACTGGGCCGCCATCAGATCAGCCTCCGGTCGGCGAGGAAGTCGGCGATCTCGCGGGCCGCATCGGGCGCCGGCGCCCTCACCACGCGTCCGGCGGCGCGGGCCGGCGGCGGGTCCGCGGCGACCACGCGGGTCGCCCAGCCGCCCTCGGCAAGCAACGGCCTATCGCCGCCGTCGAGTTCGGCCAGGGTGTGGGTCGCGATCTCCCGTTGCCGTGCGGCCATGATCCCCTTGAGCGACGGATAGCGCGGCGCCCCCAGCGCCTGGGTACACGAGATCACGGCCGGCATCGGGGCCTCGATCAGGTCGTAGCCCTTCGCGCTGAGCCGCTTCACGCGCACGCGGCCCGCGCTCGGGTCGGGCTCGATCTGGGCGGCGGCGGACAGCAGCGGCAGACCGAGCCGGGCGGCGATGCCCGCGGCGACGGTGCCGCCCGTGCCGTCGGAGGTATCGAGGCCCGTGAGCAGCAGGTCGAAGGTCTCCTGCGCGGCCGCAGCGGCGAGGACGCGCACCGTGGCCGGCAGGTCCGCCCCCGCCAGCGCCGGATCGGTCACGAGGATCCCGCGCTGCGCCCCCATGGCGAGCGCCTTGCGCATGGTCTCGGTCGCGTTGGCCGGCGCCATCGCGAGGATCGTGACCTCGCCGCCGTGCGCCTCGACGAGCTGGAGGGCCGCCTCTAGCGCGTACTCATCATTGCCGTTGACGACCGTGGGCGACGCGGCGCGATCGAGGCGAAAGTCTGGGCCCAGCCGCTCGGCGCCGGCCGCCGGGTCCGGGACGGGCTTGGTCAGGACGAGGATGTGCACGTGGCGCGACGCTCCTGGCTAAGTGGCTGCCGGTGGCGGTGTGGTGTCACGAGTGCTGGGCGAGCAGCGCGCGGGCGACGATGAGGCGCTGGATCTGCTGGGTGCCCTCGTAGAGCTGGGTGATCTTCGCGTCGCGCATCATGCGCTCGACCGGGTAGTCGTCGACGTAGCCATATCCCCCGAACACCTGGACCGCGTCCGTCGTCACCCGCATCGCGGTGTCGCCGGCGACGAGTTTACAGATGGCCGCCCATCGGGCGGCGTCGGGCGCCCCGGCTTCGATCTCCTGGCACGCGGTGTACAGCAGGTGGCGTGCGGCCTCGGTCGATGCGTCCATGTCGGCGAGCATCGCCTGGATCATCTGGAGGTCGCCGATCGGGGCCCCGAACTGGCGGCGCTCGGCCGCGTGGCGGGTCGCGGCCTCGAGCGCGCCCTGCGCGATCCCCACGGCCTGGGCCGCGATCCCGGGTCGCGATCGCTCGAACGTCTGCATCGCGATGCCGAAGCCCTGGCCCTCCTCGCCCAGGCGGTTGGCGATCGGCACCCGCAGGCCGTCGAACGCGAGCTCCGCGGTGGGCGATCCCCGGATCCCCATCTTGTGCTCGAGCCGGGTGACCGCGAAGCCGGGCCGGTCCGTCTCCACGACGATGGCCGACAGGCGGCGGCTCTGGCGCTCGGCATCGGGGTTGGTGACCGCGAACACGACGACGTAGTCCGCGACGCTCGCGTGGCTGATGAACCGCTTGGCGCCGTCGATGACGTAGTCGTCGCCGTCGACGACCGCCCGGGTCCGGATGCCCGAGGGATCGGAACCGGCGTCGGCCTCGGTCAGCGCGAAGGCGATCAGCTTGTCGCCCGTCGCGAGATCCGGCAGCCAGCGATCCTGCTGCTCCGACGAGCCCGCGACCTGGATCGGAATCGCACCCAGCGACTGCACGGCCAGCATCAGCCCCGAGGTCGCGCAGGCGCGGCTGATCTGCTCGATCGCCAGGCACAGCGTCAGGAGGTCGGCGCCGAGCCCGCCGTGGCGCTCCGCGAACGGGATGGCGAAGACGTCGTGACTCGCCAGCAGCCGGCGGACGTCGTCCGGCCACTCGGCGGTCCGGTCGATCTCCGCCGCGCGCGGCGCGATCTGCTGGTCGGCGAGCTCACGCACCGCGTCACGCAGCAGGAGCTGGTCCTGTGTGAGGCGGATCGAGCCGTGGGCCGCGGCGTTGGTCGTCACCGAACGTCATCCTAGCAGCCGGTCAGGGGTGGATCGTCAGGGGTGACATCCGGTCCCCGGCGTCGTAGGCTGGCCCGACCAACGCGCGGGCCACATCGACCATCGGGGGACGTCCGGACCGCGCCTGGAGGCTGCCGTGGACCAGACGTATCTCCTGCTGCTGGGCATCGCGATCCTGGTCGCGCTCGGCACCGGCGCGCGGATCCGGAACCGCATCCTCGCGGACCGGGCCACCGCCACGCCGATCGAGTCGCCGTTCGCCGTCTCGACCGAGGGCGACAAGATCTGTCCCAAGTGCGGCATGGGCAACCTGTGGACCGAGCGCAGCTGCAGCGCCTGCGGGGGCCCGCTCAAGGGCTGACCCTTGGTTCTCGCCTGAGCCACGTGGCTCCCGCCGCGAGCCCTGCGTCTCGCCTCGTCGCGTGGCTCCCGTGGCGAGCCCTGTGGCGGATGCGGCTCGCACAGCGAGCGACAGGGCGGTTCCGAAGCTCCGCGTTAGCCGTCAGCGACTAACCCGAAGGCACAGCAAGCGCAAGAACCGCTGCAGGGCTCGCCACGAGAGCAGGCGCGGCGAGGCGCGGCTCCCGTGGCTCGGCGGCGCGATCGAGCCTCAAAGGACCGGCAGCCGCCGACCTTCCGGCACGTCGCGGGCGCCCATGGGCAGGATCGCCGCGGCCAGCAGCTCGCTGATGTCCTGCGCGCTCACCTGATCCTCCGCACCCGTCCCCCGTCCGGCGTCGTTCAGTCCGTCGCGCAGCATCACCATGCAGAAGGGGCACGCCGTCGCGACCGTCTCCGCGCCGGTCTCGAGCACCTGGAGCGTGCGCGCGGCGTTGACCCGCGTGCCGCGCGTTTCCTCCATCCACATCCGGCCCCCGCCGGCCCCGCAGCAGAACGTCTGCTTGCCGCTGTTCGCCATCTCGCGCAGCTCGACACCCGGGATCGCGCCCAGGACCTCGCGCGGCGGGGCGACGACGCCGTTGTAGCGGGCCAGGTAACAGGAGTCGTGGTAGGTGACCGTGCGTCCGGGCAGGCCGTCGGCGCCCAGCTGGAGGCGGCCCGACGAGACGAGCCCGGAGAGGTACTCGCTGTGGTGCCGGATCGTGAACGACCCGCCGAGCTGGCCGTACTCGTTGCCGATCGTGTTGAAGCAGTGCGGGCAGGCGGTCACGATCGTCCGCTCCCCCATCCGGTAGCGGTTGAGCGTGTCGACGTTCTGCGTTGCGAGGATCTGGAACACGTACTCGTTGCCCATCCGACGGGCCGGGTCGCCGGTGCACGACTCCTCCTGCCCGAGCACGGCGAACGACACGCCGGCCTCGTACAGGCAGGTCGCGACGGCCCGCGCCACGCGCCGGTTGCGATCGTCGAAGGCGGCCGCACAGCCGACCCAGTACAGGACCTCGAGGCTGTCGAGCTCGCCCGCGGCCTGGACGTCGGCCACGGTCCGGACCTGGAAGGGCAGGCTCTTCGCCCAGTCGAGCCGCGACGAGGGCGGCTGCCCCCACGGGTTGGCGACGCTCTCCATGCCCTTGAACGCCGCCGTCAGCTCCTGGGGAAACCGGCTCTCCTCGAGCACGAGGTTGCGCCGGATGCCGACGATCTTGTCGACGTGCTCGATGGTGACCGGGCAGGCCTCGACGCAGGCGCCGCAGGTGAGGCAGTCCCAGACGGCGTCGAACGGGATCGCGGTGTCGACGAGCGGCCGGGCGAGCGCGTCGGCCGGCAGGCGGTCGTCGAGGCCGGGTCGCAGGGCCCGGACCGAGGGCGAGTTGGGGATCAGCGGCAGGCCAGCCTCGGCGTCCACCGCCTCGTGGCGGATGCCCATGATGAACGTCTTGGGGTTGAGCGGCTTGCCCGTGTTCCAGGCCGGGCACGCCTCCTGGCATCGGCCGCACTCGGTGCAGGTGAAGCCGTCGAGGAGGTCCTTCCACGACAGGTCGGCGACGGTGCGGATGCCAAACGTCGCGTCCTCGGCCTCGAGGTCCATCGCCGGCAGCTCGCCCCGGGGTCGCAGCTTGCGCAGGGCGATGTTGGGAATGGCGGTCGCGATGTGCAGGTGCTTGCTGAACGGCAGGTAGCACAGGAACGCCGCCACCAGGAGCATGTGCGCCCACCACAGGATCCCGAACGCGGCCTCGAGCGCGGCCTGGTTCCCGCCCGCGAGCGCGGTGCCGGCGGCGTTGGCGATGAACGCGCCGGGCACCGCGCCGTAGGCGGCCACCTCGAACACCTGGGCCAGGAGCTCGGTCGCCACGACCCCGCCGATCATGCCCAGGATCAGCAGCGCATCCCGGTTGAACGTGAGCCGCTTGGGCTTCGTCACCAGCCGGCGCCAGTACGCCCAGCCGATCGACGCGAGCACGATCACCGCCACGATGTTCTGCATCGCGCTGACCGCCACCCACAGCGCGCCGTCGAACGGGATCGAGATCACGGCCTGGACGAGGCCGCCGGTGACGATGTTCGCGGTCCCGATCGTGAGCAGGACGAAGCCCCAGAAGATCCCGGCGTGGAGGAGCCCGGCCTGCATGTCCCGGAACATCCGGGTCTGCACGAGCCCGTAGCGCAGCGTCCCCCATAGGCGCGCGCCGGCGTGATCGGTGGGGCTCGCGTTGCGGGCCGCGGCGAACACGCGCAGGTGGCGGGCCATCGCGAGCGCGAAGACCGCCGCCGCGCCCCAGAACACCGGGAACACGAGCGGATACGCGGGGACCTCGGCGAAGTCCGGGAACATCGTCAGGCGCCAGAACCGGCCGTGGCGGGATCCGAACGATCCCCTGGATCCACGGGATCACCCGGCGGCAGGTCGTCGCGCCCGGCCGCCCGCGCCGCCGCGTGGTCGAACGGTCCGGCGAGGGTCTCGAGGGCATGGTCCAGCAGCGGCACCACGGTCTCGAACGACTCCAGCGCCCCGCGCGGTGAGCCCGGCACGTTGACGATCAGCGAGCCGCCGCGGACGCCGACCAGGCCGCGCGAGAGGGCGGCGAACGGCGTCGAGCGGCGGCCGTCGGCCCGGATGGCCTCGGCGATGCCGGGGATCTCGTAGTCGAGCACGGCGGCGGTCGCCTGCGGGGTGACGTCGCGCGGCGTCAGCCCGGTCCCGCCCGTGGTCACGATCAGCCGATGCGCGGCGGCCGCGGCCACCAGCGCCTGCTCGATCTCCCACTGCTCGTCCGGAACCACCCGCCGCTCGACCCCGAACCCGAGCTCGGCGAGCCGGGCCTCGAGCGCCGCCCCCGACGCGTCCTCGCGCGTGCCGGCCGCGCTGCGGTCGCTGACGGTCAGGACAAGCGCGGACCGGTCCGCCATCAGCCTCCCCGTCGCTTCGCGATCCGGCCCGCAGACCGCTCGCCGGGCTTGTGCCGCGGCTTGGGGCCCGCGTCCCCCGACGACGGCCGATGCCACTCGCCGCTCTTGCCACCGGTCTTGGACACGAGCCGCAGGCCGCGGACCTCGACCCCACGCTCCACGCCCTTGACCATGTCGTACACCGTGAGCGCGGCGATCGATGCCGCCGTCATCGCCTCCATCTCGACGCCGGTGGGCGCGGTGGTCGCGGCCTCGGCGCGGATCCGGAGCACGCCGGCGGCGCGGTCCGGGGAGATGGAGACCACCAGATCGGTCAGCGGGATCGGATGGCACAGCGGGATGAGCTCCGCGGTCCGCTTGCCGCCCATGACGCCGGCGATCTCGGCCACCGACAGGACGTCGCCCTTCTCCCCGCCGCCGTCGATGACCAGGCTCATGGTCTCGGCCGAGACGGCGACCTCGGCCTCCGCGACGGCCCGCCGCGCGGTCGGCGGCTTGGCGCTCACGTCCACCATCCGCGGCCGCCCGCGGCGGTCCACGTGGGTGAGGCGGCGGCGTTCGGCGCGCGTGGCGTCACTGCGTTCCATGGGCCCTCCTGCACGGACGATGCTAGCCGGGTGGGCACCCGCGCGTCGCCCTATCCCCGGTCGAGCCAGCGAAGCTCCACCTCGGTACCCGCCTCGGCGCGCTCGAGCGGTTCCGGGATCACGGCCAGCGCGTCGGCCGCGGCGAGGGCCGACAGCACGTGACTCCCCTGCCCGCCCGCGAGGCGAACGCTGACCCGGCCGCGCCCGTCGCGGACGGGCGTGCCGTCGGCGTCGCGGGTCACGACCACCCGCTGGAAGCCGCGCCGGCCGACGCTCTTGGTCACCGGCTCCTCGAGCACGGCGCGGTCCGTCGGGCGGTGGATCCGCGGATGGCCGGCGAGCCGGCGGATCACCGGCCGCACGAACAGCTCGAAGGTCACGAACGACGACACCGGGTTGCCCGGCAGCCCGAACAGCAGCACGGGTCCCGAACGGCCGTCGACGTCGGCTCGGCCGAACGCGAACGGCTTGCCCGGCTGGACGGCGACGCGCCACAGGTTGATGTGCCCGACGGTGTCGAACGCCAGGCGCACGACGTCGTACGGCCCGACGGACACGCCCCCTGAGACCACCACGATGTCGGCCTCGGCAACACCGCGCCGCAGCCTGGCCTCGACGTCCTCGAGGCGATCCTCCGCGATCCCCAGCTCCAGCGGAACGGCACCCGCGTCGCGGACCAAGGCGCGGATCCCGGGCCCGTTCGCATCGGGGATCCCGGCCGGTCCGAGGTCGGTCCCGGCCGCGCGCACCTCGTCGCCCGTCGCGAGGACGGCGACGATCGGCTGGCGTCGGAGCGCGATCTCCGCCAGCCCGGCCCCCGCCGCAAGGGCGACCACCGCCGGCGTGACCGTGACGCCGGCCGGCGAGACTGTCGCGCCCGCCTCCACGTCGCTGCCACGCTCGCGGACGGCGTTGCCGACGCTGACCGCCTCGTGGACCAGGCACGCGGCTGGCAGCGGTCCGGCCGCCTCGCGTCCCCGCGGCCCGGGACTGCCCGAGGCATCGAGCGGCGTCGTGATCTCGACCGGGACCACGGCGTCGGCGCCGGCCGGCATCGGGGCACCGGTCGCGATCCGGATCGCCGTCTCGGGCATGACGCGCGCATCGGGCGCGGATCCGGCCTTCGACTCGCCGACGACCGTCAGCCGCGCCGGCCGGCCCTCGGACGCGCCGGCGACGTCGGCCGCCCGGACCGCGTAGCCGTCCATCGCCGCGTTGTTCCAGGGCGGCAGGGAGACACCGGCGACGAGCGGCTCGGCGAGGACCCGGCCCAGCGCGGCCTCGGGCGTCGTGCGTTCGATGTCGGCCAGCGCCTCGACGCCCGCCAGCACGGTTGCCTGGGCCGCCTCGACGCTCAGGAGCTCGCCGCTCATGCGCGATCCTCAGCGACCGGTCGTCGCGCGGGCCGCGGCGCGCGTCCGGATGGCGTCCGCGAGCCCCTCGCGCGTCACGAGCCCCGCGAGCCGCCCGCCATCGGCGACGGCCAGGGCATCGAGCCCGCGCTCGTGGAGCAGCTCGACCGCGTCCCACAGGGCGTCGGACCGGGCGAGCACGGGGACGAGCGGCGGCGACGACATCACCTCGTCCACGCGCGTCCCCCCGAACCGGCGGCGTCCCAGCCGGACCAGCCGCCGCCGTCCCAGCACGCCGACGACCATCTCGTCGTCGACCACCGGCATCGCGACCACGGCGTCGGGGCCGTCGAAGCGATCCGCGAAGGTGTCGATCGTGAGGTTCGGCCCAACGAACGGCACGTCGCGCAGCATCGCGTCCTCGACGCTGATCCCGCGCAACAGCTGCTCGAGTCCAAGCCTGCGGTCGACCGTGCTGGCGGAGGAGGTCAGCAGCCAGCCGAGGGCGATGCAGATCAGGCCCTCGGTGACGAAGTCGACCATGGCGAGGGCGATGCCGAGGCCGATGACCACCCAGCCGACGAGCCGTCCGACACGGGCCGTCGTGCGGTAGGCGCGATCCCGGTCGCCGGTGCGCGCCCACGCGAGCGCCCGCACCACCCGGCCGCCGTCGAGCGGCATCGCGGGCAGCAGGCTGATGGCGCCCAGGATGAGATCCAGCACGCCGACCACGACGATCCCGCCGGCGAGGGGTGCCGCCGCCGGCACGGTGAGGCCGAGGAGCGTCCCGACGAGGACCAGCAGCCCGCCGACGACGAGTGACACGGCCGGCCCGACGAGCGCCACGACGAGCTCGTCGCGCGCCCGTGGCGCCTGGATCGACAGCGGGGCCAGGCCCCCGACGAAGCCGAGCGCGATCACCGTCGTCGGGACCCCGGCCCGCCGACCCACGAGCGCGTGGGCGAGCTCGTGGACCAGGATCGACACGAAGAACAGCATGGCCACGACGACGCCGACGGCCCACTGGACGATCGGGTCGACCGTCGGCGAGCCGATGGCCGCCTGCTGGGCGCCGACGACCGTGATCAGCGCGACCAGCACGACCCACGCAATCGACACCCGGATCTCAATGCCCAGGATCCTCGCGATCGGCACGCCGCCGTTCATGAGCGCCCGCCCTCGACGCTCGCGGCGCGCATCGCGCCCGCGTCGGCGATCACCGACTGCGCCTCGAGCGTCCGTGCTCGGCGAGCGCCAACCCAGGCCAGCCCCACCGCGAGCAGGACGATCACGATCCCCACCCCGATCGTGGACTCCACCCAGAACGTCTCGGGGAACAGCTGGACGAGGCGGTCCGTGGACGGGTCGAACAGGAACGAGCCAGCCGGGAAGAACAGCTCGTGGAACACCTCGAACGCGGTGTCGAAGAACATCAGGCCGGCGATCCCCAGCGCGACGGTGGCCACCGCGATCACCCGCCCCGCGAGGCTGAGCCGCCGCCACAGGCGGGCCCGAGCGGCGCGGCCGCGCGCGAGGAGGAAGGCGGCGACGAGCACGACCGCGGCCCCGGCGGCGAGGAGGTAGAACGATCCGAACACGCCCCGGACGTCGCGCATGTGGCCACGCTCGCGCTCGTTGAGCACCGGCGCGCCGTCGAGGGCGATGTCGAAGTCGGGCGGGCCGATGACGAGGTCGGCCAGGATCGCGTTGGTCGCCGTGCGCAGGTCGGCGTCGGAAAAGCCGGTCCAGGCCGCCGCCTGGGCGCGGCCCTGCTCGAACGACACCCAGACGGGACTGAGGAACGGCAGGATCGCGATCGCGACGATGACCAGCGCCGCCGCGATGCCGACGACGAGGGCCGCGAGGGCGCCGGTCAGGGTGTGCATTGGCGCCCGAGGGCTATTCCTCCTCGAGCGTCCGCGCCTGCTCCCACCAGGTGTCGACCATCAGGTCCGCCGGAGGCGGCCAGTTGAGCTCCCTCGCCGCCCGCCCCAGCTGGGTCCGGAACGGCTCGAGGTCCGCACCGAGGATGTCGTGGAGGCCCTCGATGCCGGCCTGGATGAACAGCTGGTGTTCGTCGGGTCCGAAGCCGGCCAGGTTCAGCATCAGCGCCTCGTCGCGCCAGGCGAGGACGTCGGTCAGGTCCGCCCGGACGTGGTCGGCCAGGTACTGGCGACGCGTCGGGGTCTCGGACACCTCGAGCAGGATCCCGGTCGTGAACACGCCCTGCTTCTCGAGACGGTCGAGGTACACGGGCTCGATGCGTGTCAGCTCGTTGATGGGCGGCACGGCGTGGTCGGCCTCCGGTGGTCGAACGTGGGCAGGCCGCCATTATCAGGGCTGCGCTGGCAAGCCGCGCAGCCGGCTCATCAGCGCTACGCGGTGTAGCCCGGGATCTGGTCGCGGTTGTTGTACGCCGAGGCCCCGTAGTGGCCGAGGTCGAGGACGAACGCGAGGCCGACCCAGAACCAGTCCCAGCCGGTCAGGCCGCCCGGGCCCCAGAGGACGGTGTAGATCAGCGTCGTGAACGGCAGGAACACGAGGCCCAGCAGTGGCCACAGGAGCACGCCGCTGAACGCCGCCGAGACGACGCCCGGCCGGGCGATCCAGAAGATGGCGAAGGCAAATCGCGGGAACAGCCCCGCGAGGATGGCGAACAGGCACATGTGAGCTCCTCCATACCCCTCTGTCGGTCCCGCCCAGTATCGAGCCCGGCCGAGGGCCGGCATCACCCGATGTGGATGAGCGTCCTCAGCGCACCAGCGGGCGCGTCTCGAGGACCACGTCCCAGTGTGCCTCGAGCAGCGCGAACCGGTCCCGCTCCTCGGCGTGGAAGGTCACCTGATCTGGATACAGCCGGCGGGCGATCTCGGCATCGCTGTGCTCCTCGATCGCCGCCCAGTCGCGGTACGTGATCGACACCAGCACATCCCAGTCCGCCCGGCCCTCACCGTGGAACCGCGGCGTCCACATCTCGACGTTCGTGTACCGGCCCGCCGCCAGCTGCTCGCGCAGGATCGGCCAGTGGTTCTTGTGGAACAGCTCGACGAACGCGTCGTGCGCGCCCCAGCGGGTCCGGTAGAAGTAGAGGATCTCGACCGGATCGGTCATGCGTCGCTCCCGGGTTTCGGTTCGGCCGCGAGCCTCGATGCCTCCGCTCGAAGGAGGTGCCACGCGCGCTCGACGTGGCGATCTTCGGTGCGCAGGTTCCCGACCGCCAGTCGGATCGTGAACCGGTTGCGCAGCCGCGTGTGTGACAGGAAGACCTCGCCGGTCCGGTTGACCGCGTCGATCAGCCGCGTGTTCAGATCGTCGAGCAGGTCGGGCACGTCGCCCTCCTCCTCGCGCCCGGCGATGGCCGCCGGCCGATAGCGGAAGCACACGGTCGAGAACGGTACCGGCGCCAGGCGCTCCCAGTCTGGATCCTCGTCCACCCAGGCGGCGAACCGCGCGGCGAGCTCGAGGTGGAAGCTGATCCTTCGCCGAAGGCCGTCCAGCCCGAACCAGCGGATGAGCATCCACAGCTTGAGCGCCCGCATGCGCCGCCCGAGCTGCGGCTGGTACTCGTTGTAGTCGAGGACCGGCGAGGTGCGGTCGAGCGTCCGCAGGTATTCGGGCACGAGGCTGAACGCCGCCCGCAGCTGGTCCATGCGCCGCGTCAGCAGGAGCGACGCATCGAGGGGCGTGAACAGCCACTTGTGCGGGTTCACGACGATCGAGTCGGCGCGCTCCCAGCCGACGAACGGCGCCCGGCGCTCGGGCAGCAGCGCGACTGGCCCGGCGTAGGCGGCATCGACGTGCAGCCACAGGCCCTCGCGGGCGGCCACATCGGCGATCGCCGCCACCGGGTCGACGGAGGTCGATGATGTTGTGCCGATGGTCGCGACGACGGCGACCGGACAGCGACCGGCGAGGTGGTCCGTCTCGATCGCCGCCGCCAGCGCCTCGACATCCATCTCGTAGTCGTCGTTGGCGGGGATCTTGACCAAGGCCGCGCGTCCCAGGCCCAGCGTCATGCACGCCTTCTCGATCGAGCTGTGCGCCTCGGCGGACGCGTAGACCCGCGGATCGCCCTCCTTCGACCGGGCGGCGAGACCGGCCGCGGCGGCATCGAGGCCGGCCGCCTCCCGCGCGGCGGCCAGGGCGATGAGCGAGGACGTCGACGCGGTGTCGGTCAGGATGCCGCTGAACGTGTCCGGCAGGCCCAGTCCCTCGCGCAACCAGCCGACGACCACTGTTTCGAGCTCGGTCCCGATCGGCGACGTCCGCCACAGCATCGGGTTCTGCCCGAGGGCCGCCGTGAAGAACTCGCCCAGCATCCCCGGCCCCGACGCGGTGGTGGCGAAGTACGCGAGGAACCCCGGGTGCTGCCAGTGGGTCGCGTTGGGCACGATGAGCCGGTCGACGTCGGCCAGGATGTCGGCCATCGGCTCCGGGCCCTCCGGCGGATGTTCTGGGAACTGGGGCGCGATCGAGCCGGGCTCGATCGGAGGCAAAACCGGATACCGTTCGATGGTGGCGAGGTAGTTGGCGATCCGGTCGACCACGGCGTGGGCCGCCGCGCGGAACGCCTCCGGGTCCATGTCGTTGAGGCCGTCGACCTGCTGGCGGTCGAGAGCCCGGTCCCCGAGGTCGGTCACCCGGCCAGTCTACCGGGGCGGTCGATCAGATCGACCGAGCCCACGTCCGCAGCGATCGTCCGAACTTGCCCACCGAGCACAGACCACGCCGCGAGCCCCATACTGCGGGCGGCGAACCACCGGACATCTCGAGAGGGCGCACATGGCACGAGACGACGAGCGCATCAGCCGCTCCAAGCAAGAGCTGCTCGTCGGCGGATTGCCGGAGCTGCCGGGGATCCTGACCGCGCTTAACCTCACGCCCGGACTGGGCGTCCACCTCCGCGGCCTCGCCGATGAGCTGCTGGTCCACGACCACCCGGGGGCGACGATCAGCCGCGCCGAGCGCGAGATGCTGGCAACGGCGGTCTCGGCCGCGAACGACTGTTTCTACTGCATGGACTCCCACGGGGCGTTTGCGAGCGCGCTGCTCCAGCGCAACGGCGCCGGCGACATGGTGCCGGTGGTCGACGACATCAAGCGCGGCTCGTCGGAGGGGCTCGACGCGAAGATGCAGGCCCTGCTCCATATCGCGCGCACCGTGCAGCGCCAGCCGCTGGACCTGACGGCAACAGATGTGGCCGAGGCGCACAGCGCCGGCGCTTCCGACGGTGACGTGCAGCTCGCGGTGCTGATCGCCGCGGGCTTCTCGATGTACAACCGCCTCGTGGAGGGGTTCCGGGCCCCGACGCCTCCCTCCGCCGAGGCGTATGTCTCGCGCGCCGGCGAGATCGCCGAGCACGGGTACAGCTCGCGCCAGGTCACGTCCGTTCCGAGCTGACCGGCGCCGACCACGAATCGAACGGCCCCTGAGCCAGTCTCAGGGGCCGTTCTGCGTTAAGACGCTCGGTGCGCGTGGATCGCCACGCGCTCAGCGATCGCGATAGCGCCACGCCAGGGCTTCGTCATTCGGGCCGCGGTAGATCCGGATCATCCAGGCCAGCCCAACGACCGCTGTGACGATGTAGGCCACCGCGGGAAGGATGTAGATCGGGATCGGCAGTAGCCACGCGCGACTTGCGCCGAAGCTGTTCCACTGCGTGGCAACGGCCACCCAGCCTCCGAGCGCGACGGCTGCAATGCCGACCGCGAGCTCGATCCTGGTGATCCACCAGCCGCGACTCCGCCCAGGCAACAGGGCCGGGCCCGCGACCGCCCAATACGCGACGGCAGTGAACACGGCCATGGCGGGGAGGCCGTGTCCGATGAACCACCCGATGGCCCCGACCAGATCGTTCGACGCCGGCAACGCGGCTAGGCTCGCGAGCAGCAACGCGACGCCTGCCACCAACACGAGGCGCGAGAGCCGAGGATGCGGGTCGTAGGGGCCCATGCGCGCATCTTAGTCAGGTGCGCAACGCAGCGGCGTTGGTCTTTCGGTCCTCCGGCTGCGCGACGGGTCGCCTTCGACCTACGCCTCCGGGTTGCGCTCCTTGGCTCGGGTGACCGCCTCCCGATACCGCTGGTGAGCCATCCCCTCCTCGACGTCGGCCAACCCCGACTCGGCGACCGCGTCCGCCTCGTCGGCATTCGCCGCCAGCACGACGGCCTTGGCGGCCATCGCCGTCCTCGTCGCCGAAGCCTCTGCGAGCGTCGCGGCCTCGAGCGCGGCTCGGGCCGACGCGGCGGTCGCACCGGCCGCCTCGAGAGCCTCCGCGGCCGCAGCGGTGGCCGCCTCCGCTGCGACCCTGCCGCGCCTGGCGACCGCCGCCGCCTGTTCGGCCGCCCGCCACTCCTGGAGCGCGTCAGCCGTGGCGCGGAGATCCTTCTCGTCCCTGCCCATGCTCAGCGGTCGCTAGCGCCGGTGTGCGGGGCGAAGGAGCACATCCCGGGTGATCGAAGCGCCGTCGACGGTGAACGCCTCCTCATCGGCGTCGAGGTTCGCGACCAGATCCGCGTGTCCGGGATGGAAGGTGCCCTGCTGGGGCCCGTACACGACGGAGAGGGTGACCGTCTGGCCTGGCTGGCAGTCGACCATGGCGGATGTCTGGAACGAGGAAGCGAACGCGTCAATCACCCCGTGTCGCTGCGCGACGCTCGAGCGGATCCTCACGAGGTCGACCTGCTGCAGGCACCGGAACGTGTACGCGACCGTGGGGAGGCCGGTCGCGGCGTCGAGGGACGTGGACACGATCGCGAAGTCCGTGACGTAGTCGGCCGGCTCGTCGGCGGATGCGGCCGGGACCGTCGCGAGCAGGATCGCCGCCGCGGTGGCGAGGCCCGCGATGATGCGGACTGGACGGGGCAGGCTGGGCATCGTGATCACGGTGTTCGCCTCGTCTAGGGTCGCCCGCAGGGCGACGTGTGAGGTATTCGCTGTGGCGGACTGCCCACCTTCGGCCCGCTTGCGCATCAACCTTATAGGGCGGAGCACGTCCCCGGCGTGCGGCGCTGCATGCCCGAGGCTAACTCGCGCCGACCAGAAGGGGAAGTGAGGTCCGCGCGGCACCGCCGGGGCACGACGGGGGCTCAGCGCGGGCCTCGTCCGTACAACGTGCGGCATGAGCCCCGTGTTAGGGCGACATCCCCGCGGACTCGACGACTGAGCGGAGCCACGTAACCTGAAACGCGGGTGACACCCCTTGGATGGGTCCCGTGCCACGAACCTGGCACGTCCGGCGTGTAACACATCCTGCCCGCGTTCGTTCTCATGAATGAGGCCGGGGGGCTGTCAGGACGGAACCATGTGCAGGTCGCCGGCCTCATCTCTCCCCAGGGGACACCCGCTCCACGCGAGGATCCGGATCGCGGCCGGACAACAGGCACCCGATCCCTGGTCGCCGACAAACCGCGTGGACCTTGTCCGATCGCGCCGCCAGCGCCTTCCTCAGGCGAGGGGGTTGCGGCCCTTGGCGAGCTGGACTGCATCGTTGTACTTCTGGTGCGCGACCTGCTCGTCGACGTCTGCCATCGCGGAGGCGCTGTCGGCATCTGCCGAGTCGGCCGCCGTCGCGAGCACGACGGCCTTGGCCGCCGCCGCTGTGCGGCTGGCCGACGTCTCGGCAAGGGTCGCCGCTGCAAGCGCGGCGCTGGCCGCGGTGGCGGTCGCCGTAGCCGCTTCGACCGCTTCGGCGGCGGCGGCGGTTGCCGCCTGTGCCGCGAGCGTGCCACGCCGGGCGACCGCTGCGGCCTGTTCGGCGAGTCGCCATTCCTGGAGCGCTTCGGCTGTCGCGTGAATATCGATCGTGTCGTCCATGGCGGCGACCTGCCTTTCCAGGCATCTGAGCCTCGGTAGTGGGCCGATCCGCTAACAACAGTACGCCCCGACCAGCGGGAAACGCGGTCGGGGCACCGGAAAGCCTAGTCCCCAATTGCATCGCGTGGGGGCCGGGCGCCCAGGCCGGGATCAGTCGCGCCGGCGGTCCTGGAGTCGAAGCACGATGAGCGCGAAGGCGATGAGGCCAGCGACCACAGCGATCCATCCTGTGGAGGCAGGATCGGAGCGGTCCTCCTCGGTCACGGTGTCGGTCGAGGGGGCCGAGTTGTGGGCGCCGTCGGCGCGGTGGTCTCGCGGGCGAGCCCGAGTCGGCGAGTCGACGATCGCAACGAGGGAGAGAGCCGCCGCTGGCATCGTCGTCGTGGAGGCAGCTGGACCGCTCCCCGCTGACACCGCAGTTCTCTGGGCCGCCGGTGTAGGCGACGAGCTGCGGCGGAGCCGTGTCCAAACCGCTCGGTGGGCTCACCTCGGTTACCCAGTAGTCGCCAGGCTCCGACGGCGTGAAGACGGCGAGTTCGGTGCGTTGCCTCGACGGTCGCGAGCACGGGGCCGTCTTCGCCGGTCGGCTCGTACTGGCCGTCGCCGTCGTCGGACCGGAACTCGAAGACGGCTCCACCCACCACCTCGTCATCCTTGACGGTCGGGGTCCCCTGGTCGTTCACCTTGGCGGCGATGATCGGCGGCGTGCTTGGCGGAGAGGTCGGCAGCGCAGACCCGCTGGGCCCCGCGGACGGCGGGACCGTGGCGGTCGGCGAGACCCAGCCGCTCGGTTCGCCGGGCGCGACGGGCTCGCTTGGTTCTGATGAGGGCCCGATGGGATTGCTCGGCGCTGATGACGGCGCGTTCGTTTGGCCGGGCAGCGAGGAGGGCTCACTCGACGGAGGCGTGGATCCGCCCGGCTCCGTGGACGGCCCGATGGGCCCGCTCGGCTGGTCCGATGGCTCACTCGACGGAGGCGTGGATCCGCCCGGCTCCGTGGACGGCCCGATGGGCTCGCTTGGCTGGTCCGATGGCTCACTCGACGGAGGCCCAGATCCGCCCGGCTCGGCGGTCGGTGAGGGCTCGCCCGGGGGCTCGTTGGACGGGACGGCGGTCACGGATGGCGACGGCCTGGGCGACGGCGTGACCGTCGCGGACGGCGGTGGCGTCGGAGCCGGACAGGAGATGACCACGTCCAACCGCCGGTCGGCGACCGCGGCCGTCGAGGCATGTGTCTGCGGCGTCACCTCTGCGTGGACGTTAAGTCCTCCGTCGCCGGTGTAGCTGCCGGGCACCAGGTGGAACGAGGCCTCCCAGGACGTGGCTTCGATGTAGGCAAAGGCCGGTGGCGGCGACCCCTGGTGATCACTGCCGTCGACGAGCTTGTCCGTCTGGCCGAGCTTCACGTAATTGTCATTGTTCGAGGGAACGACCACCCAGCCCGAGACGGTCGTGACCAGGACGTAGAAGGTCTCGGTCCCGCAGTCGTAGCGCCCGTAGAGCTTGGCGAGCACGTCCTTGTCGGGTTTGCCCGCCTCATACATGTCGGCGAGATAGTCGGCACCGGGCGAGGTCCAGTCTGACGACGACCCGTCGATCGTGATGCCAGCGGGCGTCACCTCGCGGACGTTCGGCGCAGCGGCCCGCGCGGGCCGTGCCGCGGGCATCAGGAGCACGCCGGCCATGAGTATCAGGGCGGCTGCTCGGGTGGCAGTTCGTCGGGGCATCGGGCCTTCCCCCGTAGGTCACCGAAGCGTAGGCGCCGAGATCTGGGCCTTCTACGCCACAAAGGTCCTTGTCAACGCAGCGGCGGCGATCGTCACCGGCTTCGTCGTGGCCGCCACGGTCTTCGTCGGACCGCGGGCCGCGGGCCTGAGCGGCGTGGGCGGGGTCCTGATCGCGGCTGTGGTGCTCATCAAGATGGCATGAAGCGCCAGGCCGCCCGACCGGGTTCCCGACGCTGGTCGGGTTAGGGTCGCGGGACCGCCTCCTGCTCGGCGATGCGCGCAAACTTCTCGAGCTCGCCCCGGAAGCTGCCCTCGTAGGAGCCGCGCGAGAAGACCCAGGCAGAGATCGCTGAGATCCGGCCGACGGTTTGGAAGTCCTGGGTGACCCGGGTCCCATCGCCATCTGGCTCGAATTCTGCGCTCGACCGACCCCGCAGGAGCCAGCTGCCGAACCGAGTCACGAAGCGTCGCGGCGGATCGACATCGAGGATCTCGGTGGGGCTTTTCATGGGTCCGAAGTGGACGACATAGGTGGTACCGGCCCGATCGACCGGCCCAGAGATGTCGGTGACGCCGGTCACGCCGCCGACCCATTCACCCATCCGCCCGAGGTCCGTCCAGAGCGCGAACACGCGCTCTGGCGGCGCTGCAACGAGAGTGGAAACGGTGTAGCGAGCCACGTTCAGCGGCGATTGTGCGCCATGCCGTCCGAGCTTCGCGTACCGGACAGCCCACCCATCGTTCCCGCCTGGACGTCGTGCAGCATCTGGATTTTGGAATCGGACAGGCCCGAACTTGCCTCGTCGAGCACCTGGCGACGGGCATCGCGCAGCCGCCGAGCCAGAATGGCGTTCTCGCTGGCGGCCATGGACGCGAGACGATCGAGGGTCGAGGCGATCGCCTCAGGCAGGGTCGGATCGGTCATCGGACAACCAACAACAGGGGGGTACACCGGCAAACGACGGGGGCCTATCGGGCCCCTTTGCGACCCCCGGTTGTCGACCCGGTTGTCGACCTGGTTGGGGCCCACCAGGCGCGCGTCGAGCGGCGAGCTGCCACTCGTCGTCGGATAGACCAGACGCCTGATGGGCGTTGACCCTCCGGTTTGCCATGCGTCCGCCACTGCGCGCTGCGACGCCATGAAGCTGGCAGAGAGGCGCATGGGAGCCAGGCCGGCTCGGGGGCAGCCCGGGCAGTCCAATGATGTCTGGTGGCGCGGCCCGGAAGATCTCAGAGCGGCTTGAGCACCATGAGCGGGACGATGGCACTCATTGCGAACGCCTCGTACCAGCGTGCGACTTTCAGGGCTGGGTCGGCGAATGCTGACCGAATCCCGCCGTTATGACGCCCTGGTCACGGGCGTCGGCAATCGCAGCCTCGAACCTGCGACCGCTCGGGATGTAGACGAGCGGGGCAAGCACGAACGGGAACGTGAGGGCGAGGATAAGGGACAGCAGCATCCATCCGGTCGTCAGTCCCAGGTATGGGTAGCCCTTGGCGCCGGCGGTGATCAGTCCGGCCCCGATGATGGCTGGTCCCGACAGCACCACCATGCGCTCGAACGGCGCTGCGGCTTGCGAGAGCGCGAATGCCGTTCCCGGATCCTCTGCTTTGCCCGCGCGCCGTATCAGGCTCCAACGCCCGACCAAACCCGTTACGAGCGCGAACGCAAGGGCGACGTGCGCTAGCAGGATCAGATTGGTCCAAGCCATCCTTGCCCTCAGAGTCGGCGCTGAGTGCCCGGATTATGGCGCTTCGCCGACGTCAATCGTCTGGTTTGCCATATTTTCCGGGCGAACCTCATGGGCGCTAGGACTTGAAGCCAGGGGCCCCGAGCTGATCCGCCAGCGGCTGGTCCCGGACTAGTCGGCGCCGGTGTCGGCGTGCCTCGCCTCGTTGATCCCTAGGTTCCCGACGGCGCCGACGTCCACAGGTAGGCGAGAAGACCAGGGCGAAAAATACGACGACGACGACGGAGACGACGCCGAACTCCAACACCTGTACTCGCAGGTGTATTTGCAAGTCATGGAACACCCTTATCGAACCGGGGCCGTGCTAGGTCTCGCGTTGATTGGGTACGTGATCCTGCACGCAGCGATCGGCTTGCCTTGTTGACATGCCCACGGTCTCTCGCCGGCACTGCCTCGAGGTCAGGCGCGGTGCGAGCCGGGGGGTGAGGAGCACCCTGTTCGATCAGTCGACGCAGTGCTAGGGTCGCACCCGAGATCGGCGAGGAGGCAGGAGATGCCCCAGGACCCGCTGGTGATCGGCTTGGCCATCGTGCTGCTTGTGGCCTTGGTCTTGATCGGGTCGCGCTTCTTTCCGGAGAACGTGAACATCACCCCGTGGCGCTCGGGCGACCGTCCGCCGGTGGTCCGGGAGGACGATGACGCGAAGTTCAATTGGCGTTCCGAGGAGGGCGAAGACGACGCCGTGCCTGGCCCTGACGACAAGGACGCCTGAGTAGGTCGCCACGGTCGAGCGGTGCCGAGCAATACCATCGGCCCGTGACGGACCTCGAGGCCGCCTGGGACGGACTGCACGACGCGAAGCCGGACGGCTGGTTCGTTGGGCCGACCACCCACGAGCAACGCCGTCACGAGTGGACGATGTACGTGTTCGACACGCGAGAGCGCCCTAAGGCCGGCCGTCGGTCGCGGGAGTGGACGGCCGTCGCCCAGTCGGAGCTGGAGGTCGTGCGGGAGATGGTGCGATGCCCGCGACTGATCGGAGAGGGCCGGGTGCCGGACTAAGGGGTGTCGGCTAAGCGACAGGCCCTGACACCGGCTCTCTGCCTACGTTTACAGCTGCGGAGGCCCGCGTTGAGCGCATCACCGTTCCCCCGGCGGCGTGGCACACGACGCGGGCCGCCGCCATCGCAGGCAAGGAAACGCCCCGGCCGAGCCGTGGCGCGGCTTCCGAGGACCACTCCGGGCCTCGCTCATCCCGCACCTACTGCGCGGGTCCGCCTGCGATGACGTTGCCGTCCGAGTTGACGAAGGTGCCGTCCTTGCGCTCCGTGATCAAGTCGCCGCCTCCCGCACCCTGGCCCGTTGTTGCCTCAACCAACCAGCAGCGTTTTGCGGCCGGGTCGGCGCCGGCGTGGCAGTCCTGCTGCGACACCACGACCTTCACGATCGGGCCGAATGATGCGTTGAGCCGCGCCCAGTCGGCGGCCTCATAGCTCGCCAACCGCGCACAGATTTCACGTGCCATCGCTCCGCAATCGAGGTCACGGTCGGTGAGAGCATTGTCGATCTGCTGGCACGCGCCTGCCGTCAGCATGGCTAGCGCCAAGATCGCGCCCGCTACACCGGCCCGACACGTCGCCACGGGCGCATCCTGACAGGTCAACCCACGCTCGAGTTACCTGGCGCGTCGTCGACCCCTACCATCGGCCCGTGACTGACCTCGAGGCCGCCTGGGACGCGCTCCACGAAGCGAAGGCCGACGGCTGGTTCGTCGGCCCGCCCACGTCGCAGCGGACACCCCTACTCCGGGATTCGTCCCTCGCGGATCACGGCGAGACACCGAGTCATCTCGCGCACGACCTCGAGCTCGGATTGCCCGACGGCGGTCCACTCCCTCGCCCGACGCCCGACGCCCGGCGCTCCCGCGTGTCGAAGGCGTACATCGTCCACTCGTGACGGCGTTCCTCGTTACGCACACCTGACACCCGCCATGCTCGAGCGTGCCGCGGCTCGGATGGACCGGATCGTCGCCCGCTCAACCGGGTAGAAGTTGGGTCAAACGTTGGGTCAAGCCCAAGCGAAAGCCCCTCCAGGAGTAACTGGAGGGGCTATTTCGTGCTCAGATGAGTGGTCGGGGCGGAGCGATTCGAACGCTCGACCTCCTGAACCCCATTTCGCCGCCAACGCCGCACGACAGGCCGTTTTGTGCGTACATCGGGTCACGTTGCGTCTACCCAATACCTTCGTCAGCGACTGTGTCGGGGTAAGGATGGGGGTATTGACGAGCGTGGCTGACAGCACCCGGAAACTCTCTCGGGCAAGGAGAAATCGGAGTTCCAGCACAAGGGATAAGTTTATCCCCGACACGGTCGCGCCCCGGAGGCCCGCCGACCCTACCTCGAGGTCAGGCGCGGTGCGTCGCCGGGGCCTCGTCGAGTCTTACGGGCGACGGTTACCCACACATGTGACGGCAAAGGGGCGGCAGGCCGAGGTCGGACCGCACTCGGTCCACAGCCGAGTACCTCTTTTGCTCAACGTTGTCCCAGCGGGTTTGGTAGCGGAAATCGATAGACCTGAGGCGATTGTCCGTCCCCCCCTCGCCACTGATCGCCTGGAGCCGGCTGACCGTCCGGATCAGATCCTGCAGGTCCGCCGCCGTGTCGGCGGGGACTTGGAGCTGCCTCAAGGCGGCGATGTACCGGCCCCACAGCTTCGCCGGACCTCGGCCCACATCCTGGTGGTTCCAGGGGAGCCTTGTACGATCGCGGGCAGCAGCATCGGCCGCCGGGAACCCGGCCGCCGCCGCCATCCGAACCGTCTCAGGGTCGGGGGTGGGGGTGGGCTGTGGCGCGGCTGACGCGGACGGCGCGGGGTCACCGGAACTGGGTGCAGCCTGGACCGGCCGCGGAGGCCTCGACCCGGGCCGCCGGGCTGCCGGCGGGCGACGACGGCGGGATGAGGGTCGAGCTATCGCAGGCTCCCAGCAGGCACGCGACGGCGAGCGCGATCGCCGCCAGCACCTGGGGCGGTCGCCCCTCGTGGCGGATGAGTGGGCGGGCAGCTCGCGAGGACGCAGACATCGTGCACTCCTTGGTCGGACCGCCAGCGAGCGGAACGCGTGGATCACGTCGGCAGTCGCGGCGGCCTCCAGCCAAGGGTCGAGCTCTGCATCACTGCCGCGATGCTCTCCCCGGTCAGGCGACCGGTTCCTGCCCTCGTATGAGGGACTGAGCGCGTCAAACCGTTCAGTGCGCGTCTTGGCGAACGCAGCGCAGGGCACGGATGCCCATTACAAGGGACAGGTTTAGCCCCGCCTCGGGTGCCTCCGGTCGCCCCGTCGCGGTCTGGCCGGCGAACCGGACCGAGCGGGCGCACGCGAAGCCGCGCTCGGTGCGAGCGTCCATAAGTTGGCCGCTTACCTATAGCCGCCCTTCCCGTCCTTGCGAGCGAGTTCCACTCGTCGCAGCGCCTCTGGATCGAGATCCCCCTGCCGTTTGCCGTCAATGTCAGGGGGCGGACCGTCGTCCGAAGGTGGTGTGGGGAGGAGACTGCCGATTGCTCCGACGACCCGTTTGACAACGGCCAGCGCCGACGAGGTGACGGACATGGCGCTCCTTCAGATGCGGCCTGTCCCGAGCACAGTAGCGCCCCGGTCGCCCGCCGGCCCTGCCTCGAGGCCAGGCGCGGTGCGGAGCCGGGGCGTCCCGACATTAGCCGGCGCCGGGTCGGGCGGATGATCTCCTGTCGGCCGCCCGCTCGCTACGTTCCGGTGAATGCGAACACGATGGCCGCGACCAGCGCTGCCGTCCCGAGCAACAGGAACGGCACGCCGATCACGATCAGCACCAGTCGGTCGAACAGCTCGGGCTCGGGCGGCACGTAGCCCACCCTGCGGTCGTCCTCGATCAGCCATGCCGGATAGAACCGGCGCGGTGGGCGGTAGGTGCTCGTGGCGATGAAGCCGACGAGCAAGAACAGGCATCCGAACCCGACGAGGAAGGTCACCCCGATGGCGTGGTCCGGGACGGTGACGTGGAGCGCCGGACCGACGATCGACGCGACCATCAAGACGACCAGCGGCGTCAGGAACACGAGCACGCCTGGTAGAACGATCGCGCCGTTCCGGGCTGCGGCCGGCAGCTCGGGGGTGCGATACCACGTGAGCCAGACGGCCATGCGGCCCTGCTGGAACCGCATCGAACCCACGAGCAGGACCACGAACGCGAACGAGAAGAAGATCACGATCCAGAGGCTCACGCTTGCACCTCCCCAGCGCGTCTCCTGGTCGATCCAGTTGTGGTCGTTGTCAGTGGCGTTGTCGGTGCCACTCGCTACGTGAATCTGCTCCCTCTGTCCCGCTGCCATGATGGGCGGACTATGGCGTTGGCGGGGTCGGCCAACAAGATGCCACCGGCCATCGCCCTACCATCAGCCCGTGACCGACCTCGAGGCCGCCTTGCAGATGCAGGCCGGTACACCGATCGAGCAGGTTTCGAAGATGCTCGGTCACGCGAACCTTCGCACCACCGTGGACGTGTACGGCAATCTCACGGCAGAGATGCAACACGAAGCAGCAGTCCGGATCGATGGCCTCCTAACGCCTCGCCGGGAGTCGCTCTCAGGCTGATGGGGGTATTGCCGGGGGTACGGCTCCCAAACGAAAGCCCCTCCGGCGATCCGAAGGGCCTTTTCCGTGCTCAGAAGAGTGGTCGGGGCGGAGCGATTCGAACGCTCGACCTCCTGAACCCCATTCAGGTGCGCTACCAGGCTGCGCCACGCCCCGAGGCGGACGAGTCTACCATCGGGCGCCTCGCCCGCCGAGATCAGTCACGCGGTCGAGCGATCGCGCCATCGACCGATCCCTACGACGGGGTCGCGGCCTGGTCCGTCGCCAGTCGCGCGGCCCAGCGGTCGTAGTCGGCGAGCTCGTCCTTGGACTCGCGGGCCAGGAGATCGATGAGGCAGCGCTGGACGCTCTTGCCCTCGAACAGCGCGCGGTGGACCTCGCGGGCGATGGGCATCTCGACGCCCAGCTCGTCGGCGAGGGCGAGGGCGGCGTCAACGGTGTACGCGCCCTCGGCGACGCCCGGCAACGTGGCCTCGATCTCGGCCCACTTGCGGCCCCGGGCGAGCTCCACGCCCAGGCGATGGTTGCGCGACAGCGACGACCCACAGGTTGCGATCACGTCCCCGATCCCCGCCAACCCAGCGAAGGTCAGCGGGTTCGCGCCGGCGGCGATCCCGAGCCGGGTCATCTCCGCCAGGCCGCGGGTCATCAACCCCGCCTTGCCGTTGTCGCCGAACCCGAGCTCCTCGGCGGCGCCGGCGGCGATGGCGACGACGTTCTTGAGCGCACCGCACAGCTCGACGCCCAGCACGTCGCGGTTCACGTACAGCCGGAAGCGACGACGGGCCAGCCGCTCCTGGATGCGCGTCGCAAGGTTGACGTCCTCGGCCGCGACGACGGCCGACGCGGGTAGGCGGCGGGCGATCTCGAGCGCGAGGTTGGGCCCCGAGAGCGCGGCGATCCGCCGGCGATCGAAGCCGCCGGCCTCCGCGATGACGTCGGTCATCCGCTGGTGGGTCCCGCGCTCGATGCCCTTGACCACGGACAGCAGATCCGCGCTGGCCGGGATGTGGGGCGCGGTCCGGACAACGGTCTCGCGGAGGTGCGCCGAGGGCACCGCGAACACGACCAGGTCCGTCGCCTCGGCGAGCGCCGCCGGATCGTCGGTGGCGCGCACGCCCACGGGCAGGTCGATCCCCGGCAGCCGCGCTTCGTTGCGCCGTTCGTCGCGGATCCGGGCCGCCGTCTCCGGGGAGTGGCACAGCAGCACGACCGGCTCCCGCTGGGCGAGGATCGCGGCCAGCGTCGTGCCCCACGCGCCCGCGCCGATGACCGCGACGCGCGCCGGTCCCTCGCCCGCGGTCGCCTTCCCGCCCTCAGCGCCGCCCATCAGCCCTTCCGCGAGCGCGCCGCCCGGTGTCGCGGGAGCTTGGCGCGGATCTGGTCGCGGAATACGAGCCGGATCGGCGTGCCATCGAACCCGTACGCGTCGCGCAGCCGGTTCTCGAGGTAGCGGCGATACGAGAAGTGGATCGACGCCGGGTCGGTGGCGAAGAACACGAACGTCGGCGGCGCGACGGCGGCCTGGGTCGCGTACCGGATCTTCGAGCGACGCCCGCGGACCAATGCTGGCGGCGTGCGCTCCACCGCGGCCGAGACGAGGCGGTTGAGCTCGCCGGTCGGGATCCGACGCCGCCGTTCGCCCCAGACCTCGACCGCCAGCTCCAGCACCTTCTGGGTCCGCTGACCCGTCTTCGCGCTGATCGACACCACGGGGGCATAGTCGATGAACGGGAGCTCGCGCCGCAGGTTGGCGGCGAACTCGTCGAAGGACTTGTGGGTCTTGTCCTCGACGATGTCCCACTTGTTGACCGCGATGACGAGGCCCCTCCCCTCCTCCACGACGTAGCCCGCGACGTGCGCGTCCTGGGCGGTCAGCCCGTCGGCGGCATCGAGGACCAGCACCGCCACGTCGGCGCGGGAGATCGCCTTGAGCGCGCGCAGCGTCGAGTAGCGCTCGGCGGCCGGGCCCGAGGCGACCTTGCCGCGCTTGCGGATGCCGGCCGTGTCGATCAGGACGACCTCGCTGCGGCCCCACGGGATCGTCGTGTCGATGGCGTCGCGCGTCGTGCCCGGGATGTCCGACACGATCGTGCGCGTCTCGCCCAGGAGCGCGTTGAGCAGGCTCGACTTGCCGACGTTCGGCCGGCCGACGAAGGCGATCGCCGGCGGCTCGTCGTCCTCGGCCGCCATCATCGCGTCCCAGCGAGCGGCCTCGGCGGAATCGTCGTCGGGCACACCGGTTCCGTTCGGCGCCGTCGCCATCCTCGTCGCCGGCGGCGCCATCGGCCCCATCGGCGTCGTCGCCCGTCGCATACGGCTCGATCCGGCCCGCGGCCATGTCCGAGGCCCACGCCTCCGCCTCCGCCTCGCGGGCCTTGCGCGCGGTCTCGGCGTCCGACTCGGGCGGCAGCGCCCAGACGACGGCGTCGAGCAGGTCGCCCACCCCGCGCCCGTGGCTGGCCGAGATCGCGAAGGTCTCCTCCCAGCCGAAGGCGTAGAACTCGGCGGCGTCGAGCTCGCGCTTCTCGTTGTCGGCCTTGTTGGCGGCCACCAGCACGGGCTTGGTCGTCCGGCGCAGGAGCTCGGCCGCGTCCTGGTCGGCCGGCATCGGGCCGGTCTCGGCGTCGACCATGAACACGATCACGTCCGCCTCGCTGATCGCGAGCCGCGCCTGGAGCTGGACCTGCGCCTCGATCGGATCACCGGGGTCGAGCTCGAGGCCGCCCGTGTCCACCACGACGAACCGACGGCCGTTCCACTCGGCGTCGCCGTACAGCCGGTCCCGGGTCGTGCGCGCCCGATCCTCGACGATCGCCGCCCGGGCGTCGCCGACGACGCGGTTGAACAGGGTGCTCTTGCCCACGTTCGGGCGACCGACGAAGGCGACGACCGGCAGGCCGCGCGTGCGGGCGGCCACGGCTACCCCGCGCCGACGGGCGAGGCGGCGATCGAGGGCAGCGAGGTCGTTCGGCCGGCGGGATGGGCGGCCGCGTCGAGCGCACCGCGGGCCAGGGCTCGCGGCGTTGGCCATCGTTTCGTCGGTGCCGGCGATGTCGAAGATCCGCTCGGCCACGTCGCGCAGGTCCTCGATCGGCGTCGACGTGCCGCCGGTGACCCCGACGATGCGCGCGCCGTCGAACGGGGCGGGGTCAACGAGGTCGCGGGCGTTCTCGATCTGGATCGCCTTGGTGCCGACGATCTCGCACAGCCGGGTGAGCTCCTTGGTGTTCGCGGAGTGCCGCCCGCCGACGACGACCATGAGGTCCACGTCGCGGGCCGTCTCGAGCGTGTCCTCCTGGCGCCGGATCGTGACCGGGCACACGGAGTTGATGACCTTGAGCTCGTGGGCGCGCCCGACCATGAACGCGGCCAGCTTCTCGAACTTCCAGGGCGGCTGGGTCGACTGGGTGATCAGCGCCATCCGCTTGCGCCGCGGGATGCGGTCCCAGTCCTCCTCCTCGTCGACGACGATCGCATCGGGCGCGAAGCCGAGCAGGCCGACGACCTCGGGGTGCTTCGGGGTACCCAGCAGGACGACCGTGTAGCCCTCCGTGACGAGATCCTCGAGCTGGCGCTGTTCCTGGATCACCCAGGTGCAGGTGCCGTCGATGACCTCGAGGCCGCGGGCCTCGGCGCGCTCGAAGACCTCGGGCTTGACGCCGTGCGCCCGGATCACGACGGCCGAGCCGTGGTCGACGTCGTCCAGCGACTCGACGCTCTGGACGCCGACCTGCTGGAGGTCGCGGATCACGCCCTCGTTGTGCACGACCTGGCCTAAGGTATGCGTCGCCTTGCCGGCCGCCGCCGACTCCTTCGCCTTGTCGATCGCCTCGCGAACGCCGTAGCAGAAGCCGGTGCGCTTCGCGAGTCGGACGTCCTGCACGGTTCCCATTTCGCCCTGATGGTCGCACAGGCAGCGCGTTTGCGCCGCAAATTGCGCTACTTCGAGGTGTCAGGTTTTGCCGGGCTCGGGTCGGGGCTGCCGGCGACGGCTGCCGGCGTAGACGCCGCGGTGGCGCGGATCGAGGAGGGCGGCGATGTGGCCCATGATCGCGGTGGTGGCGGCGGCCTTCAACGCCTTCCGGTCGGCGCTCGCAGGGACGACGTCCGCGACACGGAACGGTCTCCCGACGCGGACCGTGATCGTCCGGCGCGGGATCGGGCTCGGCAGCTTGCGTCCCTTCGGCCACACGCGGTCGCTGCCGTTGACGCCGATCGGCACGATCCACGGGTTCGTGCGCAGGGCGAGCATCGCGAGGCCGTCCTTCGCTTCCTGGAGCTCGCCGTTGGGGCTTCGGGTGCCCTCGGGGAAGACGAGCAGGACGTCGCCGGCGTCGAGGATCCGCGTGGACAGCCGGAACGCCTCGATGTCGGCGGTCCCGCGGTCCACGGGGTGAACGCCGCCGCGGGCCGCCAGCCACCCGAACACCGGCCAGCCGAACAGCTCCTTCTTGCCCAGCCAGTGCACGCGGCGGTTGCGCAGGCTCGGCGTGATCCAGGCGCCCGTGACGAACGGGTCCAGGTTCGAGATGTGGTTGATGGCCAGGATGACCGCGCCCTTGCGCGGGATGTGCTCGAGACCCTCGACGCGCACGTTCGCAAACAGGCGCGCGCCGATCCGCGACACGAGGGAGACCATCAGCATCCAGGTCGGGAGGTCGTTGTCGAGCTCCATCGCGCGCCGGAGGTTGGCCGAGGGCTCGGACCGCGTGGGGGCCGCTGGCGCGGGGTCCGCCACGGCCGCGGGGACGGGCTTTGGCCCACGGGCCGGCGCCGGTCCAGGCTCAGGCGCTGGCGTTGGACTGGGCGCGGGCTCGGGGCTGGGCGCCGGCGCCGCGCCGATCGCGGTCTCGACGTTGCGGATCGCCGCAACGACGATGTCGACCGTCCGCTCGAAGGTGTTGCCGTCCGTCTCGATGATCACGGCGTCGTCCGCGGCGCGCAGCGGCGCGACCGCGCGGTTCCTGTCCAGGTCGTCGCGGCGTCGGAGCTGCTCGCGCACGGCCTCGGCCTCGTCGCTCGCCGGATCCAGCCCACGCTCCGAGATCCGTCTCGCGGCGCGCTCCTCGACCGAGGCGTCGAGGAACAGCTTGAGATCCGCGTTGGGAAACACGACCGTGCCGATGTCCCGGCCGGCGGCCACGAGCCCGCCGCCATCGGCGAGCGCCCGCTGGCGCGGCAGGAGCGCCGCCCGCACGTCGGCGATCCGCGACACCGTCGAGACCGCCGCGTCCACCTCGGGACCGCGGGCGACGTCGGTCGTATCGACGCCGTCGAGCAGGACCCGCGTGAGGCGGCCCGTGCCGTCGTCTTCGAGCGCCACCCGGCCGACGAGGGCGACCAGCCCCGCCGCGTCGTCGGTCGCGATCCCCTCCCGCAGGGCGGCGGCGGTCAGCGCCCGGTACAGGAGCCCGGTGTCGACGAACCGCAGGCCCAGGCGGGCGGCCGCGGCGGCACCGACGCTGCTCTTGCCGCTCGACGCCGGTCCGTCGAGCGCGACCACGATCCGCCGTTCCGCGGGCTTCGCGGCGCGGCTCCGGGAACGCGGCGTCTTGCCGGTGGTGGCCATGACCCGAGGATACCGGCCGCTCGATCCGACGACGACGGTCTGGGGCATGGCCCGGGCTGGCCGACCCCCGCCATCGCCGTCGGGACTGTCAGGCCCGGAAGATGCCCTGAAGCCGCCGCCGACCGCCGAAATCGCCTGCCAGCGTGACGTAGCGGGTCCCAAGGGCCAGTTTCGGCCGCGACGACCCGCTGGACCCGTGCTTGGGGCCGATTCGCGGGCCCCACGGTCCCGATCGTCGGCTGGGGCTGGTCGAGGCGGCCGGATCGGGCTCGTCGCGAGATCCTTCCACGCCCGTACGATGAACGGGTGAGGATCGTTGGCCTCGATCATGTCCAGGTGTCGATGCCCGAAGGCGGCGAGCGGGCGGCTCGTGCCTTCTACGGTGCCGTGCTCGGCCTGACCGAGGTCCCGAAGCCCGCCGCCCTCGCGAGTCGAGGCGGGTGCTGGTTCGCAGGCGAGGGTACGCACCTGCACCTCGGCGTCGAGGCGGACTTCCGCCCCGCCGGCCGGGCGCACATCGCCCTCGTCGTCGACGATCTTGCCGCCTCGCGCGCGGCCCTCGCAGCAGCCGGGTCGCCGGTGATCGAGGACGACGCCGACCTGCCCGTCGACCGCTGCTACACGCGCGACCCGTTCGGCAATCGCATCGAGCTCGTCGCGGCGGCCGATCGCGGCTTCACCCTGCGCGAGGTCGCCGGCTGAGCGCGCCGCGGCGCGCCGCTCACTCCCGGGCAGTCGCCCCGAGCCGCCGGACCTCGGACGCCGTCAGCGGCCGCACGTCGCCCGCCGCGAGATCGCCCAGCCGCAGCGACCCGATCCGGACCCGCACGAGGCGACGCACGGGAGCCCCGACTTCGCCGAACATCCGGCGCAGCTGGCGCTTCCAGCCCTGGTGGATCGTCACCCGGACCCACGTCAGGTGGCTGTCGGGCGCCGGATCCAGCAGGTCGGCGAGGCGCCGGTCCTCGGTGTTGGTCTGGCCGCGCAGCCCCGTCACCGTCGCCACGCCCTCGTTCAGCTCGACCCCGGCCTCGAGCGCTTCCGCTTGCGCGCGGGACAGCGGCCGGGACAGCCCGACGGCGTACTCGCGTTCGACCTCGTAGCGCGGATGGAGCACGTGTTCCGCCCAGTCGCCGTCGTTGGTGAGCAGGATCAGCCCCTCGGAGTCCTGGTCGAGCCGGCCCACCGGATACAGGCGGCCGCCGCGGGCGAGGTCGTCCGGCACCAGGTCGACCACCGTCCGCTCGGCATGCCGGTCGCGCACGGTCGAGGTCACGCCGGCGGGCTTGTGGAGGGCGATGTACAGCGGCCGATCGTCGCGCTTCAACAACGGCCGGCCGTCGACGGCGATCGACTGCGTCGCCGGGTCGACCTTCTCGCCCAGGGCGGCCGCCCGGCCGTCCACGGTGACCCGCCCGGCGGCGACCAGCGCGTCGGCGCCCCGACGTGAGGCCACGCCGGCGGCCGCGAGGACCTTGGAGATCCGCTCGGCCGTCACCGCGTCAGGTGCCGTCGTCGTCGAGGGCGATCACGGGCACGGCTCCGCTCGGACCCTCGGCCGCCTCGGCGGCCTCGTCGTGCAGCCGCGAGGCGACGTCGAGATCCAGCGCCGGCAGGTCGTCGAGGGACGTCAGACCGAACCGTTCGAGGAACTCGAAGCCGGTGCCGTAGACGAACGGCCGCCCCGGCGCGTCGGATCGCCCGAGCTCCACGATCAGCCGGCGATGGAGCAGGGCGCGCACCGTGTAGTCGGAGTCGACGCCGCGGATGCGCTCGATGGCGGCCCGGGTGACGGGCTGCCGATAGGCCACGATCGCGAGCGTCTCGAGCGCGGCCGGGCTGAGCCGCACGGCATCCGCGCCGACGTAGCGGGCGATCAGGGCCCCCGCCTCGGGCGCCGTGGTCAGCTCGACGTGGTCGCCCGACAGGATCAGCCGGATCCCGCGGCCCGTGAGCGAGACCTCGAGGTCGCCGAGCAGGGCGTCGACGGTCGCGCGATCGACACCGGCCAGCAACGCGATCTCACGGCGCGACAGCGGCTTCTCCGCGACGAACAGGAGCGCCTCGAGTTGCGCCTCGCTGAGCTCGCCCGCCCCGCCCTCGGCCTCGGCGTCGGCGACCACCGGCTCCTCGGTCGCGTCGGCCTCGAGCTCGGTCACGCGAACGACTCCAGCGATTCGTCGAGCGGCGCATCCTCGTCGATCGCGGCCGCCGATCCAGCCGTCGTTCGCTCCTCGGCCGTGGTCCGGCGGGCGACGATCGGGCCCCACGGCGCCGCCTGCTCGACGACGATCTCGCGCCGCTTCATCAGCTCGAGCAGGGCCAGGAACGTGACCGCGACCACGACCCGGTCCTTGACGCCCTTGAGCAGGTCCTGGAGGACGACCACGGGCGCGTCCCGCAGCGCGTCGCGGATGATCGCCGCACGCGAGGTCAGCGTGACGGTGCGCCGGATCGTCTCGGGCGGCGGTGCCGGCGGCGGCACGATCCGGGCCAGCCCGTCGAGCGCGATGAGCAGGATCGCCGGGGACAGCGGCTGTGCCGCCGGTGGTCGGGCGCCGGCGAGCCCGGCCGCGTGCGCGGTCACCGGCTCGCGATGGAACAGGCCGTGCCGGATCGTCGCGTCGGCCTGCAGCCGCGTGCCGGCGTCGCGGAAGGCGCGATACAGGATGAGGCGGGCGCGCAGCTCTGCCTCGGGATCCGGCCCCTCGTCGGCGAGGGCCACCGGACTGTCGACCACGCGGCGCGGCAACAGCGCGCGCGACTTGATCAGGATCAGCTGGCTCGCGACGGCGACGAACGCGGACACGTGGCCCATGCGGTCGTCGTCGAGCGTCGCGAGCGCGTCCAGGTACGCGTCCGCGAGCGCGCCCAGCGGCACGGTGAGGACGTCGAGCTGGCGGGCCTCGATAAGCGACAGCAGCAGGGCCAGCGGCCCGTCGAACGCCGGCAGGATCACCCGGGTGGCGGCCTCGGGCCGTCGACCCTCGCCGAACGCCACCGAGGGGATGCCCGACAGCACCATCAGGCGGCCTCGTCGGCGAGCTGGAACAGGCGGCCGTACTCGGGGTCGCGGGGTTCCGACTGGTAGCGCACGAGATCGACCGCGTACGCGGGCAGGCCCGCCGCCTCGACCATGTCGGCCGAGGCCTCGGCATGCGTCCGGAGCCGCTCCATCGCCGGGCCCCAACCGGGCACCCGCGCGGCCACGCCGTGGACGCGCGGACCGAACGCCTCCCCCAGCGACCACGCCACGCGTGGGCCCACGCCGGTGTCCCCCTTGGCGCAGTCGTGGAGCAGACCCGCCGCGAGCACGTCCCGGTCGGTCACGCCCGACCGTCGCAGCGCGGCGACGACGTCCAGCCCGTGGCGGCGGTCGGCGACATGCATCCCGTCGAACAGCGCGAGCTCCGGCTCGCGCAACCAGGCCGTCAGCGCAGCTCGCTCGGCGGGGCTCACGCGGGCGACGAGGTGCAGCCGGAACTGGCGCGCCTTACGCGCCCACCAGGACATTGGTGACCGTGTAGATGAGGTTGCTCAACGGGCGGCTGGCCAGGAGCACCACCGCGAGCACCACGAAGATCCCGTACTGGGTCAGGAATGGGCGCACCTGCCAGGCCTGGCGCGGCGTGAGGATGCGGTACAGGAGCGTGGAGCCATCGAGCGGCGGCACGGGAATGAAGTTGAAGATCGCGAGCAGGACGTTGAACAGCACGAAGTTGTAGGCGACGAACCCGACGATGCCGCTCAGATCGACCTCGGCGGCGACGAGCAGCCGGAACACGAAGGCGCCCACCAAGGCCATCAGGAAGTTCGATGCCGGGCCCGCCAGCGCCACCAGGACCTCGCCGTTGCGCCGGTCGTGCAGGTTGGCGGGGTTCACCGGCGTGGGCTTCGCCCAGCCGATGATGAACCCGGTCAGGGTGACCGAGATGATGGTCATGAGGCCGCCCATCGGGTCGAAGTGGACGATCGGGTTGAGCGTCAGCCGGCCGAACAGCTTGGCCGTGGCATCGCCCTGCAGATAGGCCACCGCGGCGTGGGCGAACTCGTGCACCGGGAACGCGATCAGCAGGAAGATCGCGATGACGATGAGCTTCGGGATCAGCTCGGAGGGTTCGAACACGCAGGCCTCGGGTGGTGGCTCAAGTCGCGCGTATCGTACCGGCCAGATCGGCCGGGCCGCGCCGCGGGCTCAGAGGCGGTCGAGCAGGTCGCGCCTGGCGGCGTCGAAGGTCTCGGTCGAGATGTCGCCCGCCGCGTGGCGCGCGGCGAGGCGCTCGAGCTCCCCGATGACCTCGTCCGGCGGGGCCGGCGGGGCCCCGGTCGCCGCCGGCGGAGGCAGCGAGCCCGATGACCCGGGTGGTGGCGGTGGCACGGTGGGTGCCGGGTTGGGCGCGGGCGGCGCGGGCGGCATCGCGATCGCGACGGCCGGCGCGGCGGGGCGCAGCGGCGGGCTCGTGGGGCGGGCGATGTCGACCTCGAGCTCGTGCTTGGCCTCGATCATCGCCTTCTTGAACGATTTCGCGTCGCGCAGCATGTGCAGCCGCTCGATGCCGCTCTCCGATGCCGTCAGCACCTCGAGGTCGCCGAAGCCGAACATCCGGCCGAACAGGGATTCGGTGAGCACGGCGTCGTTGATCTTCTCGAGCGACGAGTCGGTGGCGCGCTTGTTCACGAGGCCCTGCGCGTGGATCAGCCGCCGGTTCGTGATCAGGTACTCCTCGCTCCGGTAGCGGAACACGCCCCAGACGATGGCGGCGAGGCCGAACAGGAACAGGGCGAGGGTGACGTAGCCCAGCGCGTCGAGGATGGGCGTGTCGCCCGTCACGTTCGCGCGCAGCCACAGCAGCAGGCTGCCGACCACCAGCGCCAGGATCGCCCAGCGCGCGCGCCAGAGGACCACGAACCAGTGCTGCCGTGCCCGTCGCACGATGCGTTCGCCTGCGGCCAGCAGGCCGTCGCCATAGCTCATCGCGCGGTCGTGCCCCCCATCTCAGGCCCGCGGGTGGGCGCGGGCGTAGACCTCGCGGATCCGCTCGCCGGTCAGGTGCGTGTACAGCTGCGTCGTCGAGATGCTGGCATGCCCCAGGAGCTCCTGGACGACCCGCAGATCGGCGCCGCCCTCGAGCAGGTGCGTCGCGAACGAGTGGCGCAGCGTGTGCGGCGACACGCGGTCGCCGAGCTCGGCGGCCTCCGCCGCCGCCTTGACGACCGCCCACGCCTGCTGCCGGCCGAGCCGGGCGCCCCGCGGGGTGACGAACAGCGGCGTCGTCGCGCCATCGGGCACGGCGGCTGCCTCGAGCCAGCTCGCGCGCGGCCAGGCGAGGTAGCGCGCCAGCCACTCGATCGCCACGTCGCCGATCGGGACGACGCGCTCCCGATCCCCCTTGCCGATCACCCGCACCCATGCCGAGTCGAGGCTCACGCTGCCCAGGTCGAGCCCAAGCGCCTCCGAGACCCGCAGGCCCGCGGCATACAGCACCTCGAGCAGGGTCCTGTTGCGGACGCGCAGGGCCTCGGCCGCGGAGGGCTCGGGCTGGCCGGTCGTATCGGCCGGGGACGCCTCGCCGGCGGCGTCGAGCAGCCGCTCGACCTCCTCGACCGTGAGGGTCTCCGGCAGCAGCCGCGGCTGGCGCGGCAGCTCCAGGTGCGCCGCGACGTCCACCACGATCAGCCCGTCGCCGAAGGCGAACCGGTAGAAGCCGCGGATCGCCGCCGCGCGCCGGCGCAGGCTCGTCGGCGCGAGGCCCGGATCGTTGGGCCGGCCCCGGCGTGCCCGCGCGGCGAGGTACTGCTGGGCGACCTCCGGGCCGCTCGACCAGCGGGCGGCGGCGCCGCGGCTCGCAGCGAAGTCGCCGAGGTCGCCGCGATAGGCGCGGATCGTCGCGTCGGCCACGCCGCGCTCGACGCGGAGGTAGGTGAGGTAGTCCTCGATCGCGCGATCGAGGCGTGCGGCGTCGGCGGGAAGAGCCGTCACGCAGAGACGGGCGCGTCGGTGAGGCGGCCCGCGCGCCACGCCTCGGCGCGGTCGAGGAGCTCGCGCGCCGACAGGCGGGCCGCGTCGCCGCCCACCGCGCCGCCGATCATCTGGGCGAGCTCCTCCTCGCGTTCGTCGCGCTCGAGGCGGGCGATGTCGGTGACCGTCCGGCCCTCGCGTTCGTGCTTGGCGATCCGGTAGTGCGCGTCCGCGTAGGCGGCGATCTGCGGCAGGTGGGTCACGCACAGCACCTGGTGGTCGCGCGCCAGCGCCCACAGGCTGCGCGCGACGGGATCCGCGCTCCGCCCGCCGATCCCGGTGTCGATCTCGTCGAACACGAGCGTCGGCGTGTCGTCGACCTCGGCGAGGACCTGCTTCACCGCCAGGGCGACCCGCGACAGCTCGCCACCGGACGCGATCCGGGCCAGAGGACGGGCGGGCTCGCCCGCGTTCGGGCGGAAGGTGAACACGACCGTGTCGATGCCGGTCGCGTCGAACGCCACCGCGTCGCCATCGACCTCGACCGCGGGGTCGTCGCGCGCGGCGGGCCGCCGGCCGAGCGCGACGTCGAAGGCCTCGGCGGGAAAGCCGAGCTCGGCGAGCACGGCGCCGACCGACGCTGCGAGCCCGGTCGCCGTGTCCACCCGCAGGATCGACAGGTTTGCCGCCGCGTCGGCGACCTCGAGCAGGAGCCGGGCGTCGTCGGCCGCCCGCCTCGCCCGTTCGACCTCGAGACCCCGAAGCCGCTCGGCCTCGAGGGCCGAACGCTCGCCGTGCTCGATGACCGTCGCCTCGTCGTCGCCGTAGCGTCGCAACAGGCGGTGGATCTCGCCGAGCCGCTCCTCGAGACGCGCGATCGATGCCGGATCGTGGTCCACGACCTCGGCCAGGGTCCGGGCCTCCGCGGCGACGTCCTCCAGCTCGGCCTCCAGCCCGCCCAGCCGGTCCGCCAGCGGCCCCCAGCGGCCGTCGAGCCGGGCCAGCGATCGCAGCTCCTGCTCGGCGCGGGCGACCTGCTCCCGCGCGCCGCGGCCTTCGCCCAACAGCGTCTCGCGGACCTCGGCGGCGCCGGCGGTGATCGTCTCGCCGTGCTGCGCGGTCGCGAGCTGCCCCGTGATCTCGGCCGCCTCGCCCGGACGCAGCCCGGCCGCGGCGATCTCGCTCGACTCGTGTTCCAGGAGGTCCAGCCGCCGGAGCAGCTCCCGCGGGTCGATCGCCAGCTCCGCCTGCGCCGCCCGGTTCGCCCGCCAGCGCTCCACCGCGCCGGCGACCAGCGCGCGCGCCTCGCCGTGTCCCCCGTACGCGTCGAGCAGGTCTCGCTGCCAACCTTCGTCGAGCAGCCGCTGCTGGTCGTGCTGGCCGTGGATCTCGACCAGACCCGCGGTCGCCAGCGCGAGGCGCCCGGCCGTCACCGCGTCGTCGTCGAGCCGCGCGGTGGATCGCCCGCTGGAGCTCACCTCGCGAACCGCGATCAGCGGCTCCGGGATCCGGTCGAACAGCGCCTCCACGCGGGCATTCTCCGCACCGTGGCGGACCAGGCTCGCGTCGGCCCGCGCACCCAGGGCCAGGCCCAGCGCGTCGATCAGCAGGCTCTTGCCGGCCCCGGTCTCCCCGGTCAGCACGTTGAGGCCGGGCGAGAGCACGAGGCGCAGCCGGTCGATGAGCGCGAGGTCGTCCACCGCGAGCTCCAGCAGCCGCCCGGCGCGCTCCCCCGTCGGCTCCGTGGTCACCGTCCGACGCTCGCGGTCACGACGGCAGCAGCTGGACCTTGGTCCGCAGCAGGTCCCAGAACGGCATCCGCCCGGCCGGCTCGACGAACCGGACCGGACGCTCGAGGGCCCGCACCTCGACCACGTCGCCGACCTCGATCCGGTGGTCGTCGCGGCCGTCGATCGACACCAGCGACTCGTCGGCGGCGAGGACCTGGCACCGCACGACCTGGTGCGGTGACACGACGATCGAGCGGATGGCGGACAGGTAGCCGGCGATCGGCGTCACGACCAGGTTGCGGCTCTGCGGGTCCAGGATCGGGCCGCCGGCCGAGAACGAATAGCCGGTGGACCCGGTCGGGCTGGCCACGATCAGGCCGTCGGCGATGAAGGTGGCGAGGTGCGACTCGTCGATCGAGACCGACATGCGCACGACCCGTGCCAGGGATCCGCGGGCGATGACGATGTCGTTGAGGGCCGTGAAGGTGCGGGTGGCAGGGCGGCCGGCGGGCAGGATCGCGCCGGCGAGGCCCATGCGCGGGCTGAGCTCGAACGCTCCGGTCCGCAGCTTCTCGAGCACGGCCTCGAGCTCGTCGGTCTCGGCCTTGGACAGGAAGCCAACCTTGCCCAGGTTGATCCCCAGGATCGGCACGTCGACCGCGATCACGGCCTGCACGGCCCGCAGGAACGTCCCGTCGCCGCCCAGGACGACGAGGACGTCCGTGTCCGCGAGCCTCGCGCACAGGACCTCGGTGTCGTCGGCGGCGGCGGCCCACTGCTCGATGTCGCGCATCTGGCACCAGCCGGCCGCCCGCTCGCTGAGCTCGATCGCCTGCTCGATGGTCGGGTTGTAGGCGAAGCCGATGCGGCGGACGTTCACGACCGTTCCTCCGCGCCGGGCGCCCAGGCGGCCGCGACGGCCTCGTTGACCCGCTCGTCCAGCTCCGCGCACGACGGGCCGGCCTGGAGGTGCACGAGGAACTCCCGGTTGCCCTCGGGTCCCTGGATCGGCGACGCGATGACGGCCCGTGTCCCCAGGCCGAGGCCTGCGGCACGGCCGGCCACGTCGTGGATCACGCGCGCATGCACCGCCGGATCGCGGACCACGCCGCCCTTCGCCTCAGCCCGGCCCGCCTCGAACTGGGGCTTGACCAGGGCGACGATCGGCCCGCGGCCATCCCGCAGGACGGAGCGGATCGGCCCGAGCACGAGACCCAGCGAGATGAACGACACGTCCACGACGGCCAGATCTGGCGGCTCGGGCAGCGCCTCGGGGGTCAGGGTCCGGGCGTTGACCCGTTCCATCGACACGACCCGCGGGTCCCGGCGGAGCTTCTCGGCCAGCTGTCCGTAGCCGACGTCGAGGGCGTAGACGCGCGTTGCACCGCGCTCCAGCAGGACGTCGGTGAAGCCACCGGTCGACGCGCCGACGTCGATCGCCACCTTGCCCAGGACGTCGATCCCGAACGCGTCCAGGGCGGCGATCAGCTTGTGAGCGCCCCGGCTGACCCAGCGAGGACCGCCCGATACCGCGAGATGCGCGTCGTTCGCGACCATGTCGCCCGCCTTGAGGTCGGTCCGCGCCGCGTCCCCGTCGCCGACGCGCACCTGGCCCGCCATGACCAGCGCCTGGGCCCGGGCGCGCGACTCCGCGAGCCCGCGTTCCACGAGCAGGAGGTCGAGCCGAGTTCGACGCGAGGTCGCCGTCACCACCCGCCTATCGTGGCATACGCGGCCTTAACCGCGGCGCATCCTCGAAGCGGCGCACGGCCCCGCAGCGGAGACCGCGAACCGGACCCGCGGCGCGGCGTCAGGCGGGCCGGCCCACCGGGGCCACGAGGCCGAGCTGCGCGAGCGTTTCGTCGACCTGTGCGGTCAGGCCGGGTACGTCGAGCCGGATGAGCCGCCGCAGGTCCGTGACGGACCCGTGGTCGACGAACCGGTCGCCCGGGATCCCGATCGGCCGCACCGGGATGGCGCGGTACGAGGGATCGGCCAGCCGCGCCTCCTCGAACGCCTCGAGCACCGCGGACCCGAACCCACCGGTCAGGACACTCTCCTCGAACGTCACGACCAGCGACTTGCCGCGGGCCTCCTCCAGGATCAGGTGGCGGTCCAGCGGCTTGACGAAGCGGGCATTGACCACCCCGACCGACCAGCCGCGAGCCTCGAACGCGTCGGCGACATCGAGAGCGCGCCCGGTGATCGGGCCGAACGTCACGAACAGCAGGTCGCCGCCCTCGCGCAGGACCTCGCCGCGCCCGATCGGCAGGACCTCGGGCTCCCGCTCGGGGACCCCGAAGCCCGGGTCGCGCGGGTAGTGCAGCGCGAACGGGTGGTCCTGGGCGAGCGCGGTCCGAAGCAACGAGCGCAGCTCCTGCTCGTCACGCGGGCTGGCGACGACGATGTTGGGCAGCATCCGCTGGGCGGGCACGGTGAACATGCCCTGGTGGCTGGTGCCATCCTCCCCGACCAGCCCTGCGCGGTCCACGGCGAGCAGCACCGGTGCATCGTTCTGGCACACGTCGTGCACCGTCTGGTCGAACGCCCGCTGGAGGAACGTCGAGTAGAGGGCGACGACGGGCCGCATGCCGCCGAGCGCGAGCCCGGTCGCGAGCGTCACGGCGTGCTGCTCGGCGATCCCGACGTCGATGAACCGATCCGGGTACTGCGCCTGGAACTTCGCGAGACCGGTCCCCGTGGGCATGCCGGCGGTGATCGCCACGATCCGGCGATCGGTCGCTCCCAGGGCGACCAGCTCCTGGGCGAAGAACGCCGTGTAGTTGGGGGTCTTGACGACGGGACTCGCGGCGCGCTCGGCGGGCGGCTGCGCCGTGCCTTCCGAGTTGTGCAGCGGCCCGCGCCGATCGGCCATCACGGATGCCGAGGGCGGTGCGCCTTCGTCGGCCATGCGGCCGGCGGTGACCTGCGAGCCCGACGCCGCCGTGGATGCCATCGGGTCGCCGTTCAGCAACGCCGCCGCCCCGACCCGGTCGTGCGCGTCGGCCGCCTGCGGCACCGCCATCGGCGGCAGGGCGGCGCCGTGGAACGACACCTGATCCGTCTCCGCGGGCCGGTACCCCTTCCCCTTCTGGGTGCGGACGTGGACGATCACCGGGCCCGGCAGTGCCAGGGCGCGCCGGAACGTCTCCTCGAGCAGCCGCAGGTCGTGGCCGGGCATCACGCCGACGTACGTGATGCCGAGATCCTCGAACAGCTGGCCCGGCTGGGCGAACGACACGACCGACTGGCGGAAGCGGCGCGACAGCTCGACGACGCGCGGCCCGACGACCGGGATGTGCTCGGTCAGCCGGTCGTAGGCCGACTTGCTCTGCTGCCAGGCGGTCGAGAGCTTGATCTCCGACAGGTATTTCGACAGGGCTCCCACCGACGGGCTGATCGACATCTCGTTGTCGTTGAGCACGATCAGCAGCTGGCTCTGGCGATGACCGATGTCGTTGAGCGCCTCGAGGGACAGCCCGGACAGCAGCGCGGCGTCGCCGACGACGACGGCGACCCGCTCGAGCGAGTGGCGCAGGTCGCGGGCCGTCGCCAGGCCCTCGGCGATCGACAGCCCCGTCCCCGCGTGCCCGCCGTCGAACGCGTCGTGCGGCGACTCGGTGCGGCGCGGGAAGCCCCCGACCCCGTCGATCTGGCGCAGGGTGTGGAAGCGGTCGAGGCGGCCCGTCAGTAGCTTGTGGGCATAGGCCTGGTGGCCCGTGTCCCACACGATGCGGTCGCGTGGCGACTCGAGGATCCGGTGCAGCGCGAGCGTGATCTCCACGACGCCCAGCGATGACCCGAGATGGCCACCGGTGACGGCGACGGTGCGGATGATCGTCTCGCGGATCTCGCTGGCCAGCTGCTCGAGCTCGAACTCGGACAGGCCACGGAGGTCGGCGGGCCCCTGGAGGCGGTCGAGGATGGGCACTGGGGCGGCTCCTGGATGGCGGTGCACCGGCTGGTGCCCTAGCGGGCGCCGGCCTGTGACGGCGGGCGACGGATCGCGGTGACGATAATGTGATAGCTGATGGTAGCCTGATTACGCAAGGTCACGGCGCGCTACTCCTCCGTCGCGTCCTCGGGACGGACGTCGACGGCCGCCAGCGCGCCCCCGGCACGGGCCACCAGCTGTTGCACCCGCAACTCTGCGTCCGCGAGGAGCGTCGCGCATCGCTCGTGGAGGATGACACCGCGCTCATACAAGGCGATCGTGCGCTCGAGCGGCTGGCCGCCGGCCTCGAGCTCGGCGACCGTCCGTTGGAGCTCGGCGAGCGCGTCGTCAAACGACAGCGTCGTCCCGCCGGCGGGCGGCGCGGCGGGCGTGTCTGCGGCGGGATCGCTCGTCATGGGCGTGAAGGATACGTGGGATCGGCCCGGGCGCGCCCCTCAGGCAGGCTCCGCGTCCACCGTCGCCGGGAGGTCGCCGCCCGCGAGCGTGACCCGGAGGCCCGTGCCCGCCGGGGCGTCGGACGGATGCCGGACGACGGACCCGTCGGACCGGCGTCGCGCGATCGCATAGCCGCGGGCGAGCGTCGCCTGAGGGCCGAGGGCCGCGAGCGCGGCTGAGCTCGCATCGAGGGCCCCGCGGGCCCGTGCGACGCGTGCCGAGGCGAGCGCGTGCTGGCGGCCGGCGACCCGTTCCTCGAGCGTGCGCGCCGCGGCCAGGCGCACCAGCGTCGCGCGGGTGGCCCGATCGAGCAGCAGCCCCGCGCGCTCCCGCGATTCCACCAGCCGGACGGCCGGGTCGAGGCGGTCCAGGATCCGGCGCTCGGACGCGAGCTCGCGACTAGCCGCCCCGAGGCTGCCACCCACCATTGCGTCCAGGCGCGCCCGCCTCGCCCGGAGGGCAGCCGCGGCGTCCACGCGATCCGGGACGACCAGCTCGGCCGCGGCCGACGGCGTGGGCGCGCGCACGTCGGCGGCGAAGTCGGCCAGCGTCACATCCACCTCGTGCCCGACGCCGCACACCAGCGGCAGGGGGTGCGCGACGATGGCCCTGACCACCCGCTCGTCGTTGAACGACCACAGGTCTTCCATCGATCCCCCACCCCGGGCGAGGATCGTCACGGCGGGGGCATCGGCTTCGCGACCCTCGCCCTCGGCGGCCTCGATCCAGCGTTCCAGCCGGCGCAGGGCGCCGACGATGCTCGCCGGGGCGCCATCGCCCTGCACCTGGCAGGCGACGAGCAAGACGCGCGACAGCGGCCAGCGCCGGGCGAGCACGTTGCACACGTCCCGCCAGACCGCGCCCGTGGGCGAGGTCACGACCGCGATCACCCGCGGCCTGTCCGGCAGCGGCCGCTTGCGCCCGGCATCGAACAGGCCTTCCTCGGCCAGGCGCGCCTTCAGCTGTTCGAACCGGATGGCGAGGTTGCCGAACCCCGATGGCTGCAGGGACTCCACGTACAGCTGGAGCGCGCCCTGGGGCTCGAACACGTCCATCCGGCCATGAACGACCACCTGCAGGCCGGTCTGCGGCTGGAACGCGGACCGGACCCGCTCGTCGCGGAACCACACGCATTGCAGCTGGGCCTTCGCGTCCTTGAGCGTGAAGTACGCGTGTCCGGCGGTCGACACGGTGACCCGCCCGATCTCGCCCTCGATCCACAGGTCGCGCAGGCCGTCGTCGCTCCGGACACGCTCGCGGATCGCGCGACTGACCTCGGAGACCGTCTTCACCTGGAGCCCAAACGTTCCAGCGGGGTACTGACGGGCGCCGGGAACCTCGGTCATGGCACGGCCTGATGCGACATCGGGTCGATGGTAGACGAGGGCGACCCACGCCCAGGGACCAGCTGCGCGCTCGTCGCGCGCGGCGGCGCCGGTCCGTGGATCATCTCGGGATGGCGCGGATGTCCGATGTGCCGACCGGCGTGGCGCGCCATACGGTGACCGCGTGAGCCCATCCGACCCCATGCGTGTGTTCACGATCGCGCTCCTGGGCGTTCCGATCGTCGTGGTCGTCGTCGCCTGGCTGGTCGGCCTCGCCCTGCACGGACTCGGCCGCTCGACCTCGGCTGCGCTCGGTCTCGTCGTGTTCGCGATCGGCGCCAGCTTGGGCGCCGTGCTCGCGGTCGCCCTCGGGCTGCTGCAGCAAGGAGCCACCGCGTCGATCCTGTTCGGCGCCGTCTGGCTCGTGGGCGTGCCGCTCGTTGTCGTTGTCACCCTGGCGATGACCGGTCGACGACGCGTGGCCGGCCTGCTTCTCGCCGGCGTCGCGACGCCGTGGACGGTGATCTGGAGCGTGTACCTCGTCGAGCTCGTGATGGGCGATCCGATCGAGCCGATGCTGACCGTCGCGATGCTCCTCAACGGCGTCGTCCCGCTCCTCATCGGCGCCGCGGTCGTGGTGGCCGGCGATCCCGTGTACGAACCCGCACCGGGGTCCCCGATCGGTCGGCCCGGCTCACGGCGGACGGGCAGCATGGGTCGGCGCCTCACGAGCGAGGCGACATACGGCGCCGTTGGCCCATCGATCGTGCTGGCGCTCGCCGGGGCGGTGGCGGCCGAAGTCGTGCTGCCGTCACAGCCCCTCCTGCAGCTGCTCGTGGCCTTCGGCGGGGCGCTCGTTGGCACCGAGCTCGAGCTGCGCTGGATCCCGCCTGTCGTGCGCCCCGCGATCGAGGGCTTCCATGCCGTGGGGCGCCGCGAGCTCGCCCGCTTCCAGGCGGCGACCGAAGGCCCCATCCCGACTTCGCCCCGCGCATTCCGGCAGTGGCTCGCCCACCACCCTGCGACCGACGCCAACCGGCCATGGCGCGTTGAGCTGCTGATCGCGCTGCGGGAGTACGGCCAAGCGCGGTCGGAGCTGGGTCGGGTCGTCCCTTCGACGGGCATCGAGCGCCTGCACGCCGCCTCGCTCGGCATCGAGATCGACTGGTCCCAGGGTGGGCCCTCGAACGTGGAGGCCCTCGCGGCGCTGGCCGCCGAGGTGGGCGCGGACGGCACGTCGGAGCGGCTGCACGCCGAGGGTCTCGTCGCGTGGTGGGCCAGCCGCGTCGCGCTGGCGGCCATGGATCCGGGCTGGCACGACCCGCTTGCCCGCTACAGGGCGCGGCTGGGCAGCGCGGCCAACGGGCTTCACGCGACGGTGATGCGGCGGCGCACGCTCACGCCGGCAGCGATCGTCGCCGTTGTCTTCGTGCTCGTTGGGCAGGTCGGCCGCTAATGCGCCGGGCGCGGCTGCCGCCGGGCGCGTCTGCCGTCGGGCGCGGCTGCCGTTGGCCCGACGGGGCTCAGAGGCGGGTCTGGTACTCGCCCGTGCGGGTGTCGATCCGCAGCGTGTCGCCCTCGGTCACAAACAAGGGCACCACGACCACAAGGCCCGTCTCCATGGTCGCGTTCTTGCGGGCGCCCTGGGCCGTGTCGCCGGCGAAGCCGGGCTCCGTCTCGGCGACCAGCAGGTCGACGGTGACGGGAAGCTCGATGCCCAGCGTGTCGCCCTGGTAGCTCGTCCGGTCGAGCGTCATCCCCTCCTTGAGGAAGCCGATGACGTCGTCGAGGGTCTCGGCGCGGATGCTGAACTGCTCGTACGACTCGGTCTCCATGAAGTGGAGGTCGTCGCCGTCGCGGTACAGGTACTGCACGGGGCGGCGGTCGATCTGGGCGCGAGGCCAGCGCTCGCCGGCCTGGAACGACTTCTCGACCGTGCTGCCCTTCTTGACGTTGCGCAGCTTGATGCGGACCTGGGCCGAACCGCGGCCCATCTTGATGTGGTGGTAGTCGAGGATCTGCCACAGGTCGCCGTCAAGCTCGATGACGACGCCCTTGCGCAGCTCGCCGGTGCTGATCATGTGGGGTTGGTGCTCCGGTGGCGCGTGGCGCGAGTCGGGAGGCGTGCGCACTCCCCGCGCGGGTCGATTGAATGTCGGCCGATGCTACCAGAGGCCGGGTCGCCGACCCGGCTCGCGACCGGTGCGGCGTGCCCGGTCCGGTCCGGACGCCCGGTGCGGCGTGCCCGGTCCGGTCCGGACGCCCGGTTCGGCGGTGCCCGGTCCGGTCCGGACGCCCGGTGCGGCGTGCCCGGTCCGGGTCCATACACCGCCACGAGCGGTATCGAGCGACGGTTGAGACACGGCCCACGCTCGACACATCTCCCGGATACCGCCCGACGCGGTGGATGAACCCGAATCGTTGCCTCGCACCGCCAGGGGCGGTAAGTGCGTCCCGTGGACGCTTCGTGGGGTGCGAGGCGGCGCGGGGCAGGTGCTAGAGGCGGTGCGAGGCGGCGCGGGGTAACCGGTCAGGCCGGCAGGGCGATCACGTCGCGCGGGAAGTGGGTGAGACGCTCGACCAGGCCGCGCCCGGCGTCGACGTGCAGCAGGTCCTCGATGCGGATGCCGAGCTCGCCCTCAACGTAGATCCCGGGCTCGATCGAGAACACGGTCGGGCTTGGCAGCGGATCGTCGGTCCCCTGGCGACCGAGGCGCGGCTGCTCGTGGGTCGCGAGCCCAATCCCGTGACCCAGCCCGTGACCGTAGGCGGGCCATCCGCCCGCCTCGTCGATGATCGCGCGGGCGGCGACGTCAGCCTCGTGACCGTTGGGTGGCATGACGCCTTCCGCGACCCGCGCCTCGATCGACTCGATCGCTGCGTGCTGGGCCCGGCGGACGAGGTCGTAGATCCGGAGGTCGCGCTCGACCGGCTCGCCGACGATGAGCGTCCGGGTCATGTCGCTTCGATAGCCATCGACCTGGGCGCCGAAGTCGAACAGCAGCACCGCGTTCGAGAGCACCGGCCGATCGCCGGGTGATCCGTGCGGCAGGGCCGCCTCCGGTCCGGCGAGGCACGCAACATCGAACGCGAGCGCCTCGGCGCCACCGGTCCGAATCAGCCACTCCAGTCTGAGGGCCAGGTCACGCTCGGTTGCGCCGGGGCGGATGTCCGGCAGCAGGAGCGCCAGCGCGCGATCCGCGACGGCGCACGCGGCCGCGATCCGCTCGACCTCGTCGGGCCGCTTGACGGCCCGCAGCCCTTCCATCCAGCCCTCGACCGGGACGTGCTCGATGCCGGGTGCTGCGGCTTCGAGGCGCCGCCACATCGCGTGGGTGATGGCTCCCGCCTCGAGGCCCACGCGCCGCGCACCGACGGACGCCAGCAGCCGGGGCCATGCGCCCTCGAGGTCGTAGCCGACCTCGTCGATCACGGCGCCGATCGCCTCGCGACGTGCCTGCACCGTGTACCGCGTGTCGGTCACGACGATCAGGTCCTCGCCGCCGACCAGGAACAGGCCGGAGTTGCCCGAGACCTTGTCCTCGCCGTCGGCGAGGGCGAAGCCGGTCAGCCAGCGCATGTGCTCCGGGCGGGCGCCGAAGTAGGCGTCCAGGCCCTCGCCCGCCATCCTCGCTCGAAGCGCCGCGACACGGGTGGATCGGCCGTTGCGATCGGCGTCGGCCCAGCGGCGCCGCGTCAGCTCGTTGGGCGGCGCGGCGAAGTCGGCGGCAATCGGCAACCCGCCGGCCATGTCAGTTCTTGCCGTACTTGGCCACGTTCTTGTCGTGCTCGGCGTGCGTCTTCGCGAAGGCGCTGGTACCCGAGCCGTCGCCCTTGGCGATGAAGAAGAGGTAGCCGTCCTTCGTATTCGGGGCGAGCGCCGCGTCGATCGAGGCGATGGACGGCGACGAGATCGGTGCCGTCGGCAGTCCCTTGCTCGTGTACGTGTTGTAGCCGGCCAGCGCGGCCGGCAGCGGGACCGGCAGCTGTTCCTTGAGCTTGTCCCAGAACACGTAGTCCTGCCACTGGGCGAACTTCATCGCGTCGAGCTGGAGCGTGTCGTTGACGTAGAAGATCGTGGGATCCGACTGGAGCAGGCCGGTCGGCCACTTCTTGGGATTGAGGCGGTTCTGGTACACACCGGCGATCAGGGGCCGCTCCTCGTCCACCTGCGCCTCGCGCTCGACGATCGAGGCGAGGGTCAACACCTCGTAGAACGTGAGCCCGCGCTTGTCGGGGACGTTCATGCGATCGGCTCCCACGCGGTCGTGGAACGCGTCGAGCATCATGCGGACCAGGTCCTCCGCGGTCGTCGGGGTCTCGTCGCCGACCCTGATCGTGTACGTGGCCGGGTACAGGAAGCCCTCGAGCGAGGCCCCCTTGGGCCGGATGTCCGGGTCCAGCAGCCAGGGGTAGTCGGCGAGCAGCTCGTCGGTCGGGTTCATCACGAGGTCGTAGAACGCCTTGGGGTCGACCTCCGTCCCGGTGATCGTCTGCAGCTTGGCGGTCATCTGCTCGGCGCGCAGGCCCTCGCGGAACGTGACGGTGACCGCGCGGTTCTCGATGCGGTTGTTGACCAGCCCGGCCACCACGCCGGCGGGGGTGAGGTTGCGCGCGAGCGAGAAGCGCCCAGCCCTGAGCTTGGGCAGCAGGTCGTCCTGGCGCGCCTGGTACAGGAAGGCGCGCTGGCTGGTGATGATGCCCGCGTCCGCGAGCCGTGGCGCGAGCGTCGTGGGCGTGTCCCCGGGATCGACCACGAAATCGACCTCGGTGGGATCGCTCGAGGCGGGCTCCGTGAGCGCCGAGCCGAGGTCCTCGCGCACGAGGTCGGACACGAACGCGAGCTGGAGGGCAGACGGGTTGTCCCATGCCCAGGGCACGACGACGGCGCGGACGAGCGGCCGCGCCACGGTCGCCATCACGAGCAGCACGACGCCCGCGAGCACGAACAGGAACAGCAGGAACCGGAGCACGCCGCCCACGCCACCGCGGCGGTCGCCGTAGCGCTCGTACCTGCGCTGATCGCCCGGTCCGCGGCCGTAGCGACCGGTGCGCTGATAGGGGTTGACGCGCTGGCCCGACGAGGAAGCCGGGTCCGGTGTCGCAATGGGATCTCGAGGGCCCTGGCCGCCGCGGATGCTCACCGCGCCTCCGCGCGCCGGGCGTCGAGCTCGTCCTGGAGGATGACCGCGGCCGCCTCGCGATCGATGCGCGCGCGGTAGGCGTTGCGCTGGGAGCGCGTCGGCGCGCCGCCAGACCGCCCGCGCGGCATGCGCCCGACCCGGCCCTCGGCCTCGAACGAGGACAGGCGTTCGTCGCGAAGCGAAATGGGGATCCCGAGCCGCTCCCCGATCGCCGTGGCCCAGGCGCGCGCTCCCTCGGCCATCGGACCCTCGACGCCGCTGGCCTCGATCGGCAGGCCGACGACCAGCTCGGCCACGTCCTGTTCGCGACACACCCGGGCGAGCGCCTCGGCATCGGCGTCGAGCGTCGCGGCGCGATTGATCGTCGCCAGCGGGCGGGCGCCGCCGGCTGCCGAATTCGGCCACCGCGAGCCCGATCCGCCGCGTGCCGAGATCGATTCCGAGGATGCGGCTCATCCGGCGGATGGTACCGGCTGGCCCCGGCGACCGCCCCGGAACGACTCGGCACTGGGCGACGCTGTCGGGGCCGGCGGCGGCGACGCCTTGGGTGACGCCGCGGCGTCGACCGGGTCGGCGACCGTCAGGTCCACGCGCTGGTCGAGCGTCGGGATCGTCGTGACCCAGTCGGGCCAGGGCACGATCACGACATCGCCGTACGGTTCGAGGGCCTGCCTCGCCTGGTCGAGCGGCAGCCCGAGGATGGAGTGCTCCAGCGCCGCCGCATCGAGCGGGCGGACCTGCTTCGCGGATCCGGACACCGGGAACTGGATCACACCGTCGACGACCTTCCCCTTGCCGACGTCGACGCTGGTCGAGTCCGGGACGAGCTGGTAGCCGTCGTCCACCGATGCCTCGAGGCGCTGGGCCGCGATCGCCTTCGCCGGCGACGGATCGGCCGCGAGCACCGTGCCGTCGGCGGTCAGCTCGAGGTCGAACGAGTCGACCTCCTTGCCCACGAGCGCCTGGGGATCGGTCGTGGGCGTCGACTCGCCCAGCACGGCGGTGTCCGCGAACACGGTCGTCCCCTCCGGCACGTTGCTGGGGTGGGCGGCCTCGCTGACGAACTGGTCGCGCAGGTCCTTGTCGAGCTGCGCCAGTGCCGCGTCCACGTCCTTCTGCGAGACGCGGGTGAACTCCTCGCGGGTCCCGCCGGACGTCGCGGCGGGGTTGTTCACCCGGATGACGTTCCGGTTGTAGCTCGCGGGCACGACGCGGATGGTCCCCGCCGGCACGTTGCCGGACGGTCCGGGCTCGACGGCGGTGATGGACACCTCGCTCGTCTGGCACTCGAGCTTGGGGGTCGATCCGCCGCCCGACAGGATCGCGACCGGGAGGAAGACCCCCTCGTCGGTGGCGAAGCCGGTCCCGGACGAGGTGCGCACCACGGTTCCAGCCGGGATGCGGTAGGGCGACGTCGGGTCGCAGTTGGTCCAGCGGACGGCGCCCTTGGCCGGCGTGCGTTCCACGCGTTTGCCGGTGGCCGCGAACGACGATGAGGCCGTCACGGGAATCGTGAGGGTCGTGGCCGGGACGATGCCCGCCGCCTCGTCGACGGTCGTCGCCGTGGGATCCGCCTTGACCGTGAAGCTCACCGGCCCGACCGCCTCGATGTGGGGCGTCAGCGTGATCGATGCCGAGGGCAGCAACAGGTAGCCCGCGAACCCGGCGATGGCGCCGACCACGACGACGACCACGAGCAGCCCGACCAGCAGGCCGAGGCGGCCTCGGCGTGGCTTGCTCCCCGCGACCGGGATGGTGGCCGGGTCGGCGACGGACATCGGCGAGTCGTCGGCCAGGATGGGCGCGCCGACGACGCCGGCGGTCACCGCCTCGCCGCTGGGCTTGCTCCGTTTCGTGCGCTCCGCCGCGCTCGTCGTGGGCTCCGCTCGTGTCCCGCGGACCGTCTCCGCGGCCGCCGCGGTCCCCGCGATCGCGGCTCCGCCCGCGATGCCGGCCGCCGCGCGCGCCTCGGCGCGCCGCGCATCCTTCTCGTCGTCCTCGGTGTCCAGCGCCTCCTCGTACTCGCCGACCGAGCCGAACACCGGCAGCCCGGCGGAGGCGGCGAGGGCCCGCGCCGACGCGTCGGGCGCCACGATGTCGAGCCGGCGGCCGTGACTCATGGCCTCGCGGGCGAGCAGCCGGAAGTTGATCCGGGACGTGGCGACACGCGACCCGAACGGCAGCACGAGGCCCACGCGCGTATCCGCCGCCGCACGGATCCGGGCGGCGGCGGACGTGATCTCGTCCTCGACGTCGAGGTAGACGATGGTCGCCATGCGGCCCGCAGCCTACCCTGATCGGACCGCAGCCGTGGCCACGGTCACACCTTCATGGCACGCAGCACGCGGCGAAGCGTGGCGTCCAGCGGATCCTCCGACGTCTGGAGCTCGATCGCCTGGTAGGCGAGGCCCAGCGGGGTCACGTCCTGCTGGTCGACCAGCAGGTCCGTCGCGTCGTCGATCGCCTCGACCTGGTCCGGGGCCATGATCACGACCTCGGGCGGCCGGGCGAACGGCAGCCGCTTCCAGAACCGCTCGGCCGCGATGGCCTCGCTGATCTCCGGCAGGCGCGAACCCCCGCCGCAGACGTGGATCCGAGACGGCAGCATCTCGCCCGCGGCCAGCTCCTCCATGACCAGCTCGACGCCGGCCGACCACACCGCCACGTCGTCGCGCACGATCTCGGCCACCTCGTCGCGTCGGTCGACGGGCAGCCCGCGCGAGTAGTCGACCTTGAGCGACTCCGCGCGCGGGAACGGCAGATCGAGCCGGTCCGCGATCGATTTCGTGAACGCGCGCCCGCCGAGCGCGAACATCCTCGTGCCCTCGATCCCGCCCTGGCGGACGAGCGCGACGTCCGTGGTGCCGCCGCCAACGTCGATGAACAGGGCGCCCGCCTGGCGGACGTTGTCGGCGCCCAGCACGCGGGCCACTGCGTAGGGCTCGGCGACGACCTCCAGCAGCTCCAGGTCGAGCTGGCTGGCCACCGACTGCAGGGCGCCCAGGTGCACAAGGGGGGCGAACGCGTTGAAGATCCCGATCTTCACGTGGCGGCCCTGGAAGCCGGCCGGGTTCGTCAGGCCATAGCCGTCGATCGACGCGCCGACGATCGCGCTGTGCACGAGCCGCACATCGACGTGCGGCAGGCCCGTCTCCCACGTGATCGAGCGCTCGGCCTCGTGCAGCGCCTCGCGTTGGACGCTGTCGATGAGCTTGACGAGCTCCGCGTCGTTGATGGGAACGTCGGGCCGCTTGCGTTCCTGGGTCATCGTCGTCGTGAAGCCCTTGACGAGCTCACCCGCGATGCCGATGACAACCTGATCCGGCCGGAACCCGGCCATCTCCTCGGCCTCCTGGAGCGCCACCGAGCAGTTGTCGACCACGGCCCTGATGTCGGCGACGGTCCCCGACTGCATGTGGCTCAGGCCCTGGCGCCGGCGGCCGACGCCGCGCACGGTCCCATGCCCGGTGTCGTCGATCTCGAACACCAGCGCCTTCGCGTACTCGGTGCCGATGTCGAGCGCCGTGCAGGCCGCGAGGGCCGACGCGTCGTCGCGGTTCCAGATTCGGCGCAGGAACGCCATCTACGCTGTCCCGCCGCGCCGGTCCGCGGCGCGAGTCACGCGGCGCCGGCGCGGGCGACGGTGGCGGCCTTGACCGCCGCGATCGCGTCCCCGAGCCCCTCGCGCCGGCTGCCCTTGCCCTGGGCCATCTCGGGGCGGCCCCCGCCCTTGCCTTCAATCGCCGTCACGGCCCCCTGGACGAGCGATCCGGCGGCGATGCCACGCGCGACCAGGTCGTCGCTGACGGTCACGAACAGCTGCGGCTCGTCCGCATCGAGTCCCAGGGCGATCACGCCCGACGGCAGCGCGCCCCGGACGTCCTTCGCGAAGCCCTTGAGGGCGTCCATCGATTCGAGGTCGAGCTGGGCACCGATGAAGCGGACGCCTGCGCCCAGGTCCTCCGATTGCGCCGCGAGGTCGCCGGGCTTCGGACGCGCGGCGGCGCCGCCCTCGCGCAGCCGCCGCTTGGTCTCGCGCAGCTCCGTCTGGAGCGCGGCGATCCGCTCCTCCAGCGCGTCGGGCGTCCGGGCGCCAACGGCCTCGGCCGCCCGCTCGAGCGCCCCGAATCGGTCGTCCATCAACCGGTCCGCGGCGCGGCCCGTGACGGCCTCGATGCGCCGCATCCCCGAGCCGATGCTCCGCTCGCCCGTGATCACGAAGTTGCCGACCTGGCCGCTGGCCCGGCAATGCGTGCCACCGCACAGCTCGTGGCTGAAGCCCTCGACGCGGATGGTCCGCACCTGGTCGCCGTACTTCTCGTCGAAGAACGCATCGGCCCCCGCGGCCTGTGCCTCGGCCATCGTCATCCAGGCGATCGACACCGGCCGGTCGTCACGGACGACGCGCCGGACCTCCGCCTCGATCGAGTGCTTCTCGTCGTCCGTGAGCGCGCGATCGAACGGGTAGTCGAAGCGCAGGTAGTCCGGATGCACGAGCGATCCGGCCTGGCGCGCGGCCTCGCCGACGACGTTGCGCAGGGCGCGGTGGAGCAGGTGTGTGCCGGTGTGGTTGCGCATCGTGTCGGCCCGCCTGCTGGCGTCGACCTCGGTGAGCAGCGTGTCCCCCACCGCGACCCGGCCGTGCAGGGCGCCGCGATGCACGGTCAGGCCGGCCGTCTGGGTCCCGGCGACCCGCTGGACATCTTCGACGTCGAACAGGACCGTGCCGTCGGACGAGCGGAGCACCCCGGTGTCGGCGACCTGGCCACCGCTTTCCGCGTAGAACGGCGTCCGGTCGAGGATCAGCTCGGCCCGGGCCGAGGCATCGGCTCGCAGCTCGATCTCCGGCAGGGCCTCGAGCGTCTCGTACTCGATCCCGTCGCGCAGGATCCCGACCACCCGGCCCTCGGCCGACGTGGTGTCGTAGCCCAGGAACTCGGTGGGGCCGGTCCGCGCGAGCAGTGCGTTGTACAGCGAGGCGAGCTCGGCCGTCTTCGCGAGGTCGGCCTTGGTGCCCGCGCGGCTGCGCGTCCGCTGTTCGGCCAGCGCGTCCTCGAAGCCCGCGAGATCCGTCCGCACGCCGTACTCGGCGGCCAGCTCCACCGTGAGGTCGATGGGGAACCCATACGTATCGTGGAGCTTGAACGCGACCGCGCCCGGCAGGATCGGCGCGTCGGCGGGCAGCGTGTCCGCCTGGCGGCCGACCACGCGCTCGGCGGAGGTCAGCGGGATCAGCGCCTCCTCGAGCAGGCCGGTCCCGGCCTCGAGCGTGCGGTTGAACTGGCGCTCCTCGCGCTCGATGATGCCGAGGATCTCGGTCCGGCGGTCCGCCAGGTGCGGGATAGGCCCCCGCCATCGTGTCGATGACGACCTTTGCCGCCTCGGCCATGAACGGCTCGGTCCTGCCGAGCAAGCGGCCGTGGCGCACGGCGCGGCGCAGGATCCGGCGCAGCACGTAGCCGCGGCCTTCGTTCGCCGGCAGCACGCCGTCGCCGACGAGGAACGTCACGGCCCGCGAGTGGTCGGCGATGACCTGGTAGCTGAAGCGCTCCTGCTCGAAGCCCTCCGGGTCGTGACCCAGCAGCTCGCGCATGCGGGCGTGGATCGGCGCGAACAGGTCGGTGTCGTAGTTGCTGGTCACGCCCTGGACGACGCTCGCGACGCGCTCGAGGCCCATGCCCGTGTCCACGCCAGGGCGCCGGCAGCGGGGTGAGCGAGCGGTCCGGGTGGAGCTCGAACTCCATGAACACGAGGTTCCAGACCTCCAGCCAGCGCGGGCAGTGCTCGCTGTGGTCAGGGACGCACTCGGGTCCCTCGGACAGGTGCGCCCCGCGGTCGTAGTGGAGCTCCGAGCACGGCCCGCACGGCCCGATGTCGGCCATGCGCCACCAGTTCTTCTCGTCGCCCGCGGGAAAGTCCCCCCAGCGCACGAGCCGCTCCGGCGGCAGGCCGATCTCGTCCTTCCAGACGCTGTGCGCGAGGTCGTCGGTCGTGTAGACGGTCGCCGCGAGCCGGTCGGCTGGGATCTTGAGGTCGCGGGTCAGGAACTCCCACGCCCAGTGGATCGCCTCGCGCTTGAAGTAGTCGCCGAAGCTCCAGTTGCCGAGCATCTCGAACAGCGTGTGGTGGCGCGGCGTCCGGCCGACCTCCTCGAAGTCGTTGTGCTTGCCGGCGACCCGCAGGCAGCGCTGGTAGTCCACGGCGCGCACGTAGTCGCGCTTCTCGACCCCCGTGAGCGCGTCCTTGAACTGGACCATGCCCGAGTTCGTGAACAGCAGCGTCTGGTCGCCCGCCGGAACCAGGCTCGCGCTGGGCACGATCGTGTGGCCGCGCTCGGCGAAGAACTCCACGAACCGCGACCGGATGACGGCCGCGGGGAGATACGGAATCGCGGTCTGCTCGGTGGGGTTCGGCATCGGCGCAATGGTAGCGAACGGCGATCGCGCGACTCGGGGTCCGCCCCCGATCTCCCCTCGGCCGCGGCGTTCAGCCCTGACGGCCGCCCTTGCCCCGCAGGCGAAGGGCGGCGGTGCCCGCGACGGCCGCCCCGACCAGCGCTCCGACCACGAGGCCGCCCAGGAACCGGCGCGATCGATTGGTATCGCCGCCCAGGAGCTCCGAGAGGTCCGCGAGCGAGCCCAGCGGCCGCGTCAGGGCCGCCAGCGGATCGACAGGGGACCGATCGGGCGGCGCCATCAGCGCACCTTCTGCGACTGCGGGCCGAGCGTCGCGAGGACCGCGACGATCCCGATGCCCACCCAGGCCAGGATCGATGCCGGGATGAGCGCGAAGTCCCCGATCGTCAGGACGTCGATCCCCAGCCTGCCGCCCACCGCGGCCCCCGCCCAGGCGCCGAGCACGGCGGCGACGTAGGTCAGCGGCAGCCGCCCCCCGGCGTCACCTCGGAGCAGGACGTAGATCGCGGTGTTCAGCAGGCCGACCAGCAGCGCGAGCGGCAGTGCCGGCCCGATCGTCACGCGACCGCCTCGGCCGGCTCGAGCACGGACGGCGCGGCGCCGCTCAAGGCACCGGACGGGGCGGCGATCCGGCCGCCGCCGAGGCAGCGGTCGCCGTCGTACAGGACGCACGCCTGGCCGGGTGCGATGGCCCAGACCGGCGTCTCCGTCTCGACGACCCAGCGGCCGCCGCGCGGGGGCTCGGTGGTGGAGGCCGGCCGGATGGTCGCCTCGACCAGCGGCGCGCGATGGCGGATGCGGACCTGGGCGCGGAACGGACGCCAGCCTTCGGTCTCGTCGCGGCCCCGGGGCGGGTCGCCCGCCACGAAGGTGCCCCCGTCGAGCGGGATCTCGCGCGTCTCGAGGTCCTCCCGGCGCCCGAGCACGATGGCGTTGGTGCCCGGGTCGATGCGCGACACGTAGCGGGGCTGGCCCAGCGCGACGTTGAGGCCCTTGCGCTGGCCGACGGTGAACGCGGCAGCCCCGTCGTGCTCGCCGACCCGCGTCCCGTCGGCATCGAAGATCGGTCCACGCTCGGGCGTCCAGCCGCCGCGCGTCCGGAGCTCGTCGCGATAGTCACCGCCCGGGACGAAGCAGATCTCCTGGCTCTCGGGCTTGTCCGCCGTCACCAGGTCGAGCCCCCGGGCGATCGAGCGCACCTCGGGCTTGGTGAGGTCGCCGAGCGGGAAGCGGCTGTGCCACAGCTGGTCCTGGCGCAGGCCGTACAGGAAATAGGTCTGATCCTTGTCCTCGTCCGCGGCGCGGACCAGCGTGGCGCGCGGGCCATCGGCGGTGTCCGCGACGACGCGGCGCGCGTAATGGCCGGTCGCGACGGCGTCGCACTGGTACTGGTGGCGGGCCTTGCCGAGCAGCGCGCCGAACTTGACGTAGCTGTTGCAGTCGACGCACGGGCTGGGCGTCTGTCCGCCGAGGTAGGCCGCGATGAACGGCTCGATGACGCCCGCCGCGAACTCGCGCTCGAGGTTCATGACGTAGAACGGGATGCCCAGCCTGGCGGCCACCCGCCGAGCGTCGTCCGCCGCGTCCGCCGAGCAGCAGCTCTTCTTGACCTCGGAGTAGGTATCGGCCACGTCGTGGAGGCGCATCCACACGCCCACGACCTCGTGCCCCTGTTCATGCAGCAGGGCCGCCGCGACCGAGCTGTCGACGCCGCCCGACATCGCGACGAGGATCCGGCTCATCGGTCAGCCAACCCCGAGAGACTCGGCGGGTGCCTCGATCGACCGGGCACCCGCCGCCACAGGCTCGGCCGCGAGCTCGGCGGCACGCAGCCGCTCGATCACCGTGGGCACGACGCCGGCAACTTCGGTGATGTCCGCATCCGTCGTCGTCCGGCCCAGGCTGAGACGCAGGCCGCCCCGCGCCTCCTCGGGCGGGTACCCCATCGCGGACAGCACGTGGCTGACCTCCGTGGACCCGCTGGTGCACGCGGACCCGGTCGAGACAGCGATGCCCTCGAGGTCCAGGGCGACGGTGATCGAGCCGCCATCGGCGCCCCGGACGATGACCGAGGCGATGTGTGGCAGCCGCTCGGCGGGATGGCCGGTCGGTTCGACCCCATCGATCGCGGCGAGCGTCGCGACCAGGCGGTCGCGACGTGCGCGAACCTCCGGCACCACGACCGCTCGCTCGGCCGCCCGCAGCTCGAAGGCCGTCGCCATGCCGACGGCGCCCGCGACGTTTTCCGTGCCCGCGCGCCGGTAGCGCTCCTGCGAGCCGCCGTGCTGCTGGGCGAGGATGTGGGTTCCGCGCCGGATCCACAGGGCGCCCGTCCCCTTCGGGCCCTCGGCCTTGTGCGCCGCCAGGGCGACGAGGTCGGCGCCGAGCGCGTTGACGTCGAGGTCGAGCCACGGGGCGGCCTGGACCGCGTCGACATGGAACAGCAGCCCGCGGTGGGCGCGCACGACAGCGGCGACCTCGGCGACCGGCTGGATGGTGCCCACCTCGTTGTTGGCGAGCATCACCGTGACCAGGATCGTCCGGTCCGTGATCGCCGCCTCGACGTCGGCCGGGTCGACGCGTCCGTAGCGGTCGACCGGGACCTCGACGACCTCGAAGCCGAACTTCTGGAGGTGGTCGAGGGTGTGCCCGATGGCGTGGTGCTCGACCTGCGTGGTCACGATCCGATGGCCGCGCGCCTTGCCCGCCCACGCCGCTCCCTTGAGGGCGAGGTTGCTGGCCTCCGTGCCACCGCTGGTGAACACGATCTCGCGCGCCTCGCCGCCGATCGAGCGCGCGAGGCGCTCGTGCGCGTCATCGAGCGCTTCCCGCGCTACGCGGCCGTAGGCATGGATGGACGATGGGTTGCCGAACGTCCCGCCGAGGAACGGCAGCATCGCCTCGAGGACCTCGGGCCGCAGGGGCGTGGTCGCGGCATGATCGAGATAGACCGTCATCGCGCCGCGATTGTAGACCGGGCCGGGTTTCGTCCAGAACGGGTGAGCCCGCGTTTGCCCGGGGGCGCTAGCCTGCTGGGAGTCGACATCGTCGCTCCCCGTCACCGGAGAAGCGCATGACCCGCAAGCTGTCCGCGCTGCTCTCGATCGCGCTCGCGGCCGCCCTCCTGGTCCCGGCCTCGCAGGCGATCGCGGCCACCGCGACCGTCACGGGCACGCTCACGATCCGCGAGAAGGTCACGCTCAGCCCCAACGCGGTCGCGGTCATCACGATCGTGGGCCAGCAGGCGGATCCCAGCGCCGGCGGCCTCGTGGGCTACCAGCGAATCGACAACGCGACCCAGCCGGTCGCCTTCTCCGTCGCGTATGACCCGGCGACCATCAACCCCGACCAGAGCTACGCGATGTTCGCGTCGATCATCGACGGCTCGACGGCGTACCAGACGTTCGAGCCGGTCCCCGTCATCACCGGGGGCCCGACGAGCGGCGTCGATCTCGTCGCGACGGCCAAGCCGCCCAGCGTCGCAGGCGCGGTGACCGGGACGATCACGTCGGACCAGCGGGCGTCGCTGTCACCGAGCGCGGTTGCGGTCGCCGAGCTGGTCGACTCCACGACCGGTACGACGGTCTCGCGGCAGGTCATCCCGGCGGCCGGGGACGTCCCGATCGCCTTCTCGATCGCGGTCGATCCCGGGGTCATCAACCCTGCCGACACGTACGTCGCCAAGGCGGCGATCGTGGACGACGGCGAGGCCTGGGCCGGCCTCGATGGCGTTCCGGCGGTGGACGACGGCACGCTCCTGACCGGCATCCAGGTCGCCGTGACGCCGACCGAGCTGCCGACGCCGGTGCCGACCCCGACCCCTGCAGCAACGGCTGAGCCGACGCCAGAGCCCACGCCGGAGCCGACGCAAGAGCCCACGCCTGAACCGACGGCGAAGCCGACCCCGGAACCGACCCCCGAGCCCACACCGGAACCGACGCCAGAGCCCACGCCGACCGCCACGCCAACGCCAACGCCAACGCCAACGCCGAGCCCTACGCCCACGGCAACGCCGACGCCGAGTCCGACTCCGACTCCGACTCCGACTCCGACTCCTTCGCCGTCGCCGAGTCCGACTCCCAGCGCGTCGCCGACACCGTCGCCGACCCCCACGGCAACGCCGACGGCCTCGCCCACACCGAGCCCAAGCCCGTCGCCATCGCCCTCGCCCACGCCGAGCCCCAGCCCCTCGCCGACCCCGTCGCCCTCGCCGTCTCCTTCCCCGTCTCCGTCGCCCAGCCCGACCCCGTCGCCCTCGCCGTCGCCGGCGCCGACCCCGTCGCCGACCCCGACGACGGCCCCCGACACCGGGATCATCAAGGGCACCCTGACCTATCCCCAGACGCACGTGCTCACCTCGGAGGCGCGGGCGGTGGTGGTACTGGTCGACGGGACGGCCGGACCGGAGGACGGGACGACGATCGCATCGACGTCGATCAAGGACCCCGGTCAACAGCCGATCAAGTTCCAGCTCTCGTACCCGTACGCGGCGGTCGACAAGGACAACACCTATCGGCTGTACGCCGGGATCGTTGACGGCGACCTCGCCTGGGTGACGCCCACCGGGACCGACGTCGACGTCCCGCAGCCGCAGATCAGCGGCGTCGACCTCGTGCTCGACTACCGGCCCGACCTGCTCAAGGGAGCGGTCAGCGGCTCGATCACGGGCACGGGCCTCGAGCCGGCCGACAACCCCGAGTCGTACGGGACCTCGCTGATCCTCGACGTCAAGACGGGCGCCACGATCGGGTTCCAGCTGATCGAGCCCGTCGGGGCCGTGCCGATCGCCTATTCGGTCCCGTACGACCCGTCCACGATCGACAAGAACGCGGACTACGTCGCGCGCGCCACGGTCTGGGACGGCACGACGATGTGGAACACGCCTGCCGGCGTGCCGGTCATCACCAACAACAACCCGAAGTCGGACGTCGTGCTGACGGTCCAGCCGGAGGCGCCCAGCCCTGCGCCGTCGAGTGGTAACGACACCGTGGGCCTGATCCTGATCATTCTGCTCATCGTCGCCCTGGTCGCGATCGCCTACTACGCGTACATGCGCTCGAAGCGTCCGCCGGTCGCGCCGGCCGGGCCGGAGCCGACGCCGCCGCCGCCACCGGGGACGCCGATCGCGCCGCCGCCGCCACCGGGACCCGGGCCGACCTCGCCGCCGCCACCGCCGACCGGCGACCGGGCGCCCGGCCAGGAAGCGGCCGAAGCCGCGGAGCCCGACGCGGAGCCCGACGCCGAGCCCGACGCCGAGGGTGCAGAGGAACAGGCGGAGGCGGCGGACGCCCCTGGTGACGCGCAGCCGGAGGGCGATCCGCCCGTCCATTGACCGGCCGCGCAGAATCAGCGAATGGCCATCGAGATGGCGGTCGCCGCTCTCGTCGTCGCGCTGGTGCTGCTGCTCGCGAGCCACGTCGCCGACCAGACGGTGCACGCCGTGGGCGGCATGTTCCGTGCGCCTGATCTCGGCTGGCCGAGCGGCGTCCAGGAGGACGACGACGTCCACTGGACGTGGGCGGGGACGGAGCGATCGAGCACCCGCGGCCGCATCCGTTTGGCAGAGCCCGATGTGCAGGATGTCGACAACGCGACCGTCGGCCTTCGACTCCGGCCGCTGACGGCGGTCACGCGGCGCTGAACCGGCGCCGCCCGCGCGCGGCCGACATACTCGTCAGGTGCCTGAGATCGAGATCCAGCCGCGCGGGCCGTTCAGCCTCGATGCGGCGCGCGCCTTCGCCGGCGGCTTTCCGGCCGGCATCGGCGGCGGCGGCGTGGGCACCGCGTCCATCACCCTCGCCTTTCCGGTGGAACGAACCGAGGCCAGCGTCGCCGCGGAGCTGTGGCAGGACGCAGACGGCGTCGTCCGCGGCCGGACCGACGCCCCGGCCGACCTGCTGCCCGCGCTGATCCGCCAGGCGTCACGATGCCTCTCGCTCGATCACGACGGCACAGGCTGGCCTGCGGTCGGCGATCGTGACCCGCTCATCGGCGGGCTGCAGCGCGAGTACGACTACCTGCGGCCCGTGTGCTTCTACTCCGCGTACGAGGCCGCGACCTCGTTCGTCATCGGCCAGCGCATCTCGCGCCGGCAGTCGGCGACGATCAAGCGGGATCTCGCCGAACGGCTCGGGGATCGCCCGACCATCGCCGGGACGCCCGTGCCCGCCTTTCCCAGACCGACGCGGCTGCTCGAGCTGCGCGAGGCACAGGGGCTCAACGCCGAGAAGGTGCGCCGCCTGCACGGTCTGGCAACCGCCGCCATCGACGGCCGCCTGGACACGGAGGTCCTCCGCGCCACGCCGCCGGCGGACGCCCTGGCGGCACTCCAGGCGCTCCCGGGCGTGGGACCGTTCACGTCCAACGGCGTGCTGTACCGAGGCTGCGGGCTCGCTGACGGACTGCCGGGCGCCGACGAGCTGAGCAAGGACGTGATCCGCGACCTGTACGGCGTCGACGCCGTGACGGGTGCCGACCTCGAGCACATGGCGGAGGCCTGGCGACCGTACCGGATGTGGGCGGTCGTGTTGCTGCGGATGGCCTGGACCCGACGCAGCGGGGGCGAGGTCAGCTACCGGCGGTGAGCGGGCCCGTCACGCGCCCCGATCGGCGCGGGCGAGGTCGTAGGCGCGACCGCGCTCCTTGTCCCGGTCGGTCCTGGCCAGCAGGCGCTTGCGCAGGCGGATCGCCGACGGCGTGACCTCGACCAGCTCGTCGCTGCCGATGAACTCGATGGCCGTCTCGAGCGTCAGCGGCCGCGGCGGCGTCAGGCGCAACGCCTCATCGTGGGCGTGGGTCCGGATGTTGGTGAGCTTCTTCTCCTTGGTCGCGTTGACGTCCATGTCACCCGACCGGGCGTTCTCGCCGACGATCATCCCCTCGTAGACGTCGACGCCGGAGCCGATCAACAGCTCCGAGCGCTCCTGGAGGTTGAACAGGCCGTAGGCGTTCGATGTCCCGGCCCGGTCGGACACCAGCACGCCGTTCGTGCGGTGGGTCACCTCGCCCGCCCACGGGCCGTACCCCTCGCCGATCTGGTGGAGGAGCGCGGTCCCGCGCGTGTCGGTGAGCAGCTGGCCGCGATAGCCGATGAGCCCGCGCACCGGCAGCACGAACTCCATCCGCACGCGACCGTCGGCGTCGGTGGTCATCTGCTCGAGCCGGCCCTTACGACCGGCGAGCGCCTGCTGGACCTCGCCGATGTAGTCGGGCGGGATGTCGATCGTGATCCGCTCGTACGGTTCCTGGACCTCGCCACCGACCGTGCGCAGGATCACCTCCGGGCGGCTCACGGTGAGCTCGTAGCCCTCGCGGCGCATCTGCTCGATCAGGACCGCGAGCTGGAGCTCGCCGCGACCGCGGACCTCGAACGTGTCGCCCGATTCGGTCGGGTGGACCTCGATCGAGACGTTGCCCAGGACCTCCCTCTCGAGGCGGGCCTTGATCTGGCGCGACGTCACGTACTTGCCGTCCCGGCCACCGAGGGGCGAGGTGTTGACGCCGAACGTCATCGAGAGCGTGGGCGCGTCGACGTCGAGGCGCGGCAGCGGGCGCGGATCCCCGGGGTCGGTGAGCGTGTCGCCGATCGTCACCTCGGGCAGGCCGGCGACCGACACGATCTCGCCCGGCCCGGCCTCCGTGATGTCGATGCGCTCCATCCCGTGCGCGGTCTGGAGGCTCGAGACCGACCCGGTGACGGTGATCGTCCGGCCGGGCTCGATCTCGCCCGCGGTGTCGTCGGCCTCCTCGCGCACCAGGGCGATGCGCTGGCCGACGCGAATGGTCCCGTTGCGGATCCGTCCGACGGCCATGCGGCCCACGTACTCGTTCGCGGCCAGGTTCGTGACGAGAAGCTGCAGCGGGTGCCCCGGCTCGAACACCGGCGCGGGCGTGACATCGACGAGCAGGTCCAGGAGCGGGCGCAGGTCGGTGCCGGGCACGGCGAGGTCGCGGGTGGCGGTGCCGAGCTTCGCGTTGGTGTAGACGACGGGAAACTCGATCTGGTGCTCGTCGGCGCCGAGGTCGATGAACAGCTCGTACACGGCGTCGAGGACCTCGGCTGCCCGGGCGTCCGAGCGGTCGATCTTGTTGAGGGCGACGACGACCGGCAGGCGGCGGGCCATCGCCTTCTGGAGCACGTAGCGCGTCTGCGGGAGCGGGCCCTCGGCCGCATCGACCAGCAGCAGCACGCTGTCGACCATCAGGAGGCTTCGCTCGACCTCGCCCCCGAAGTCCGCGTGGCCGGGCGTGTCGACGATGTTGAGCCGGACCCCGTCGACGTCGATCGTCGTCTGCTTGGCGAGGATGGTGATGCCCTTCTCGCGCTCGAGGTCGCCCGAGTCCATCACGCGGTCGACGACGGCCTGGTTCGCGCGGAAGGCGCCGGTCTGGCGGAGCATCGCGTCGACGAGGGTGGTCTTGCCATGGTCGACGTGGGCGACGATCGCGACGTTGCGCAGGTCCTCGCGGACGGCGGCGGCGACGGCGGTGGGCATGGCGGAGCCGGGCGTGTCACTCATGGGCCGGCGAAGTGTCGCACATGCCGCCGTTTCGGGCGAACGTCGCGGCCGGCGATCGGACCCGGACCCGACGTCGGTACACTGCCCGCCACACCAGGAGGGAGCCATGACCGTCGCCGCCGTGATCCTCGCCGCCAGCCCGGCCTCGGCGCTCGTCGACGCCGACGGGACGCCCGGCGTCCGGCGGCTGGCCGACGTCGCCTGGTCCGGCGGCGCGACGCCCGTCGTCGTCTGCTCGTTCGACCCCGACGGCACCGTCGCCGCCGCCCTCGCGAACAGCGAGGCGACCCTCGTCGACCCCGTCCCGCCCGAGCGCGGCCCGGTCGCGCAGATCGTCAACGGCGTCGAGGCCGTCAGCCGGATGGTCGCGGAGACCGATGCCGCGCTCGTCTGGCCGGCCCGCCTCGCCTGGGTCGATGCCGAGACCGTCACGACCCTGATCGCGGCCCACGGCGACGACCGCGACAGCGTGACCCGGCCATCGTGGCAAGGCGACCCGGGCTGGCCCGCCCTGCTGCCGGTCCGGCACCTCGGCGCGTTGCGTGCCCTGTCCGCGACCCGGATGCCCGACGAGCTGCTCGAGGACCTCGAGGCCGCCGGGATCCCGTTCCGGATCGTCGAGACCGGCGACCCCGGGGTGACCCACGACGTCTCGACGCCTCGCGCCGACCTGCCGCCCTACGACGGTCCGCCGCAGCCCGCCGACGCACATGCCCACGAGTGGGGCGCCGCCGACGCCGATCAGCCGGACGACTGAGGCGAGGCCCGCACCTCGGCCCGGGGTCGGGCCGCTGCCGGCCTCGCCTGTTCGGCCTAGCCCGAGCCGGCGCCCGCGCCGATCGCCGTCCGGATCCGCCCCAGCGAGCCGGTCGCCAGCGCGATCCCGCCGATCACGAGGGCGACCCCCGCGAGCTGGAAGGGTGACGGCAGCTCGCGCAGGAGGATCGCGCCGAGGAACACCGTCGTCACGGGCTGCACGAGCAACAGGACCGACGTGATCACGGCCGGCAGCCGCGGCAGGGACGCCTGGATGGCGAGGTAGCCGATCGACTGGGACAGCACGCCGAGCGCGATCAGGTAGCCGTTGGCCGGGAAGCCCGGGTTGAGGTCGAGGTCGCCGACCGCCGTCCCGAACAGGCCGGCGCACAGCGCGGTGACCGCGGTCGCGATCGCGACGGGCGCGGCCGATCGCCGGTCGGGCGTTGCCCGCCGGATGATCAGCAGGTATCCGGCGTAGGCCGTCGCCGTCAGCAGCCCGATGGTCACGCCCAGGTGCGGGTCGGCGCCGTAGGCACCGGTCCCGACCACCCCGGAGATGAGCACGACGCCCAGCATCATCACCGGCAGGGCGCCCAGGACCTCGCCTTTCGGCCGCTCGCCGAACAGCGCCCAGGCCGCCAGCGCGACGATCACGACCTGGAGGTTGCCCATCACCGTGGCCAGGCCGGCGCCGATCACGTCGACGGCGTAGTGGAACGTGATCAGGTCGATGGCGAAGCACACGCCGGCCGCGGCGCACAACCCGATGGCACGCCGGCTCATCGGCCCCAGCGTGCGCCACTCGTGCCAGGCGACCAGGAGCAGGATCGGCAGGCCGTAGACGCACCGCCAGAACACGCCCGTGGACGGCGACACGCCGGACCACAGGTAGAAGATCCCGGAGAAGGCGATCGCCAGCGCCCCGAAGACCGCCGCCGAACGCGGATGTTCGTCGGCGAGCCGCAGCGGGTTCACGCCTCCAGCGATCCGCCGAGCTCCCCCGACGCACCGCCGACGGGCCGCGCCCAGCGCTCGCGAGTCGACGTCCTGCGGAACCCGTGGGACTCGTACAGGCCCAGGGCGCGCGGGTTGCGGCCGTTGACCGATAGCGTGACCGTCGCCACGCCGAGTCCGCGCAGGTGGTCGATGCCCCATCGGAGCAACTCGCGGCCATAGCCGCGGCCCTGGTGGCTGGGTCGCACGCCGAGGGTCCAGATCTCGCCCCGCGCCTCGACGCCGCCCTCTGCCAGCCGTTTCGGCTCGCTGGTGCAGAAGCCGACGAGCTCGCCAGACGCCGCCTCCAGCAGGACCAGATCGTCCCCCAGGAACGGCGCATCGGTGGGGTCCGCCTTGAGCCGGTCGGCGTCGAGCTTGAGCGGCGTCGGGTGATCCGCGAAGGCGGCGTTGAACAGGTCGACGAAGGCGGGAAGATCTCGATCCGCGTCCATGGGCCGGGCTCGGGTTCCATCGGGCCAGTCGGGCTTCGGCACGGCGACGTCCGGTTCGAGGTCGAGGTCCCACAGCGTCGAGTGAAACGCGAACCCGGTGGCCTCGAGGAAGGCTTGACCCGGGCCATCGTCGGGAACGCGGCCGAGGAACAGGTTCGGCCGGTCCCGCTCCCGCTCGATGGTCAGGGCCTCGTCGACGAGCGCCCGGCCCACGCCCTGCCGCCGGTGATCCGGCTCGACGACCAAGGCCTTGCCCTCCGGCAGGACGAGGCCGACCATCGACCCCGCGGTGTCGGTCGCGACGGCCACCTGACCCGGTTCGAGGAGGACGTAGCGCACGACCCACTCACCGTGGGGCGCGGACGAGCCGAGCAGGTCGCCACGGTCGCGGGCTCGCTCGACGAACGCCGTCAGCGCCACCGCGTCCTCGGCGGTCAGCCGCCGGATCGCGACCGCGGCCACGACCCGCTAGCTCCGCCCGGGAATGCCAACGAAACGCAGCCCGAGCTCCGCGTACTGCTCGTCCTCGGGAGCCGAGGGCGCGTTGAGCATCGGGTCCGTCCCCGACTGGGTCTTGGGGAAGGCCATGACCTCGCGGATATTGGTCTGATAGCTGAGCAGCGCCGCCCAGCGGTCGATTCCGAGCGCGATGCCCCCGTGCGGCGGCGCGCCATACTCGAACGCCTCGAGCATCGCCCCGAAGCGCTCCTTCATCTGCTCCCGCGTGTAGCCCTGGAGGTTGAAGCTTCGGGCAAGCAGGTCGTGCTGCCAGATGCGGACCGATCCGCCGCCCAGCTCCCAGCCGTTGAGCACGATGTCGTACTGCATGGCGCGTGCGCGCCCGGCCGGGTCGCCCGGTGAGCGTGCGTCGAGGTCGCCCGACGTCGTCGTGAGGAGTGGCTCGTCCTCGAGGACCACGCCGCTGAACGGGTTGTGGGTCGCGTCCCAGCGGTCGTGCTCGGCGTCCCATTTGTACATCGGGAAGCGGTGCACCCAGCAGTAGGCGAGCTCATCGGGGTCGCCGAGACCCAGGCGTCCGCCGAGCTCGACCCGCAGCCGCCCGAGCACGTCGTTGACCACGTCCGCACCGTCGGCGACCACCAGGATCAGGTCGCCCTCGGCGGCGCCGGCCGCGCCCCGAATGGCCGTCTGCGTGTCCGCGGACAGGAACTTGGCGACCGGACCGTGGAGCTCGCCGCCCTCGGCGACGGAGAGGTGGACCAGGCCGCGCGCGCCGAATCGCTTTGCGAGCTCCGTCAGCTCGTCGATCTCCCGGCGCGTGACGCCGCCCATCGCGGGTGCCGCGATGCCCTTGACCCGGCCGCCGCCGGCGAGCGTTTCGTCGAACACGCGGAACCCTGACGCTGGGGCCCCATCGGGTCCGGTCAGCGCGGGCGCCAGGTCGAACAGCTCCATCGCGAACCGGATGTCCGGCTTGTCCGAGCCGTACCGCTCCATCGCGACGTCGTACTCGAACACGGGGAACGGGATCTCGCGAAGTCGACGCTCGGGCACGGTCGCGGTCGACACCTCGATCACCATCTGCTCGACGAAGCCCATCACGGTCGCCTCGTCGACGAAGCTCATCTCGAGGTCCAGCTGCGTGAACTCGGGCTGCCGGTCGCCGCGCAGGTCCTCGTCGCGGAAGCAGCGGGCAATCTGGAAATAGCGGTCGATCCCCCCGACCATCAACAGCTGCTTGAGCTGCTGGGGACTCTGGGGCAGCGCGTACACCGTGCCCGGCTGGAGCCGGCTGGGGACGATGAAGTCGCGGGCTCCCTCGGGCGTGCTCTTGATCAGGTTGGGGGTCTCGACCTCGACGAACCCGTTCGCGTGATGGACCTCGCGGACGGCCTGGACGAGACGGCTGCGCAGCAGCAGCCGGCGCTGCATGGCGTCCCGCCGGATGTCCAGGTAGCGGTAGCGGAGCCTGAGGGTCTCGTCGATCGGCGCGTCCGGGTCGTTGACGTAGAACGGTGGCGTCTTGGCGTCGTTGAGGATCCGGACCGAGCGTGCCTGGAGCTCGATCGAGCCCGTCGGCAGCTTCGGATTCTCCGTGCCGGGCTGGCGGAGCGCCACCTCGCCCTCGAAGGCGACGACGAACTCGGGGCGCAGCCGGGCCGCGGCCTCGCTCGCCTCGGGCGCATCGCCGGCGTCGATCACGACCTGGGTGATCCCGTGACGGTCGCGCAGGTCGATGAACGTGAGCTTGCCGTAGTCGCGACGGCGGTGCACCCAGCCGGCGAGCTTCGCTTGAGATCCCGCATCCTCGGCGCGCAGGGCGCCGCAGGTATGGGTGCGATACGGCGTGGCGAGGCTCGGGCTGGTCGTCGTCATGGCCGCGTATCGTATCCCCCATGCCCGGCGGGCAACCGCCTCGCCGTGATCGAGTTCGACGATCCCAGCTAGCCGTGCTTGTGGCCGGCCTCGGCGCGTGCGAGCTCGCGGGCCAGGTCCTCGATGGCCACTGCGCGCTGGGTCCCGGCGAGCAGGTCGCGCACCTGCACCTGGCCGGACGCGAGCTCGTCGCCGAGGATCACGGCGAAGTGGGCGCCATCCTTGCCCGCGGCCTCGAGCTGGCGGCCGAGCTTCCGGCGCGCGAGATCGGCGCGGACCCGCAGCCGGGCCGCCCGGAGATCGGTGGCGATGCGCAGCCGGGAGATCGTGTCGTCTGGATCGGCGCCCACGACCACCGCGAGCGGCCCGGGTTCGGCGTGCTCGGCGGTGCCCTGCTCAGCCAGCACGAGGGCGACCCGGTCGAGCCCGAGGCCGAACCCGATCCCCGGCGTCGGCCTGCCGCCCAGCAGCTCGACCAGGCCGTCGTAGCGGCCGCCACCGCCCAGCGCCTGCTGCTGGCCCTCGCGGCCGGCCACGTAGAACTCGAAGGCGGTCCGCGTGTAGTAGTCGAGGCCGCGCACCAGCCCTGGCTCAACGCGCCAGGTGACGCCCAGCGCCGTCAGGTGACCCTTGACGGCCTCGAAATGGGCGCCGCAGGCGTCGCACAGCCGGTCGGTGATCCGCGGCGCAGCGGCGTTGAGCTCGACCAGCGCCGGATCCTTCGAATCCAGCAGCCGGAGGACGTTGCGTTCCAGTCGGTCGCGTTCGGTGGCGGGCAGCGCGGCTTCGTGGCCCCGGTAGTAGGCCGCGAGCTCGGCGATGTAACCCGGGCGGCAGGTCGCGTCCCCGATCGAGTTGATGAGCACCTCGACGCCCTGGACGCCGGCCTCGTCGTAGAAGCGGCTCCCGAGCTCGATGATCTCGGCATCGATGGCGGGGCCAGGGTCGCCGATCGCCTCGACGTCGAACTGCCAGAACTGGCGATAGCGCCCGGCCTGTGGCCGGTCGTAGCGGAACATCGGGCCGGTCATCGTGAGCTTCACGGGCTGCGGCAGCGTCTGCATCCCGTGCTGCAGGTAGGCACGGACGATGCCGGCGGTCGGCTCCGGCCGGAGCGCCCACGACTCGGCCTCGTCGGTCCGTGGTGCGATCCGGAACAGCTCCTTCTCGACGACGTCCGTCACCTCGCCGATCCCCCGCTCGAACACGGCGGCCTGCTCGAACATCGGCGTCTCGATCGGGTGGTAGCCGTATCGGGCGGCGAGGTCGGCGCCGGTTCGCGTCAGCCGGTCGAACACCGCGCGGTCGACGGGCAGCAGATCGCGGGTGCCCCTGGGGGCGCGGAAAGCGCGCATCGGAGCCAGTCTAGGGCGACCGTCTCTACGCCGGCCGCGTCCCCGCGCCGTGCGACGCCTGGCGTGCCGCCTGCCGGCTCGCGACCGCGGCGAGGATGTAGGGCTGGACGATCATCACGGCGGCGACGGCGAGAACGATGAGGGCGATCAGCTCCGGGCCCGCCTGGAGCATGACCGCCGTGAGCAGGATCACCATGAACGGCGCCTTGAACTCGCTGGTGCCGTCAGTCATCCGGTTCCAGCTCGGCTGCGAGCTCGCTCCCGGCGAAGGATGAGCACGCTGACCACCGCGACCCACGCAGGCAGGACCAGGACGGCCAGCTCGAAGAAGGTCACGGCAATCAGGAGCACGAGCCCCAGCAGGTATCCGGTGATCGCGACCCAGCGCGGGAACGCCCCGCTACGGAGTCCGATGGTTGCGGTGGCGAACATGAACACGGCGGCCGCCCGTGTCGCGAAGGCGAACGCGAGGGTATAGCCGATTGACCTGACCAGTCCGATCTCCTCGGATGATGGCGGCGGCACGCCCAGGTAGCGGAAGCCGACGCTCGGCGCGCTCGCCAGGGCCGCCGCGATGAACAGGACCGCAACGAACAGGACGCCGCTGCCGAAGAACACGGTGGCGAAGAATCGATCCTCGCGCTCGCCGATCTGATCGCGGATGACCGCGACGAACCACAGGAACATGATCCCGGCAAAGGGGGCGAGGTAGAGGCCGCCGATGAGGATCCCGACGTCCCCACCCGTGTTGTAGATCCGGATCAGCTGCGCGTTATCGGCGTCATAGATCGACGGTTGGCGCATGAATGCGAGCGACGCCGTGAACAGGATGGCGAACAGGAGGCCCGCGACGCTCGCGGCCCATGGCGCGCGGAGCTGGCGGCGGGCCTCCTCGACAACGGCGTCGGACAGTCCGCCGCTCTGTGCGTCCATCCCGGGCTGCTCCATCGATCGTGCGAGCGTCCGGGCCACCCCGGGGGGGCCGGGTGGCTTGGCTCGATGTGCTGAGTGTGCGAATCGCCGACCCGGGCGTGGGACGCCGCGGGTCGGCTGAGATCAGGCTGCGATCAGGCGGGGGTCGCCGTCGCTTCGGGCTTGTCCGTCGTCTCGGCGTCCGCTGCCGGTGCGGCTTCGGCGACGGCGGCAAGCGCCTCGTCGCTGACCTCGTGCGTCTCGACGATGCCGCCCAGCTCCGAGAGCTTGCCGGAGATCGCGCCGGCCTGCTCGTCGGTGGCCGTCAGCACGCCAACGGCCGCCTTGCCGCCGGTCGAGCTCCTTGCCGATCCGCTCGCGGTCCTCGGGGGTCAGACCGAGGCCCTTGTGGTGGAAGTGGCCAAGGATGCCACCGCCGACGAGACCGGCGAGCAGCGTCGGCGGCGCGATGACCGCGAGGACCAGGCCGATGCCCGCGCCCTTCTTGCTGTCGCGGGCGCCGAGCTTGTGCTCCTTGAGCTGACCCGCCTCGTCGGCGACCAGCACGCCGATCGCGCCGAGCTTGACCTCTTCGGATGCCTGGTCCCAGGACTTGAGCTGCGAGACTGCGTCGTCCGCCTTGATCTCGTTGTCAAAGATCCCGATGACGACTCTGGTTGTCGGCCATTCCCGTTCTCCTTCGAGTTCCCCGGCGCGTGTCACTCGGTCCAATCTGGACGAAGCACCGTTCACAACGTCTGCGCGTCAGCGCAAGCGTGATCCGGGCTGAGCCAGTTGCCATCACCCTTTTCGGCCGATGCGGGAACGGCCGACACCCGCCAACCCTAACCTTTACGTGAACGGCAACGTTTGGTAGGATCGGGGGGTGACGCATTCCGGACCCCCCGCCCCCTCCCCCGACGCAGGCACCGAGCCCCGGCTGCTGCGGATCCAGGAGGTCGCGGCCGATACGGGGCTGACGCCGCGCACGATCCGCTACTACGAGGAGCTGGGCCTCCTGGCGCCCGCCGCACGCTCGGAAGGCGCCTATCGGCTGTACGACACCGAGGACCTCGAGCGCCTGCGGTTCATCCGCGGACTGCGGGACGATGCCGGGTTCTCGCTCGCCGAGATCGGGCAGCTGCTCGAGGATGAGGCCGCCCGGGCCCGCAACCGGACGACGTTTCGCACGACGAGTGACCTGGGTCAGCGGCGGGCCATCCTGGAGGACGCCCTCGCCCGCGTCGACCGGCAGGTCGGGTCGCTGCGGCGCAAGATCGACCGCCTCGAGGCGATGATCGGCGAGGCCGAGGAGCGGCGGGCACACCTCGCCGGCCACCTCGACGACCTCGACGCCGGCCGCGAGCCCGCCCACGAGCACCAGGCCACGAGCCGCCACGCCGCGGATCACCGTCCCGAGGCGGACCGTTGATCCGTCCCGGCGCGGGCCTGTCACTGGGCAACGGGGCCCGCGCGTTCCGACACCGCAACTACCGCCTGTACTTCGGCGGCCAGCTCGTATCCCTCGTCGGCACCTGGATGCAGACGGTGGCCCAGGGCTGGCTGATCCTCCAGCTGACCGGTGACCCGTTCCTGCTGGGCGTGGTCGCCGCGTTCCAGTGGATCCCGGTCATGGTGCTCGGGCTGTTCGGCGGCCTCATCGCGGACGCGGTGCCCAAGCGGCAGGCGCTGATCGCGACCCAGGCGCTGAAGATGATCCTCGCGTTCACCATGTTCGCCCTGGTCGCGTCCGCGCGGGTCGAGGTGTGGCAGGTCATGGTGCTGGCGCTCCTCGGCGGCCTCATCAACGTGGTCGACATGCCGACGCGCCAGGCGTTCTCGGTCGAGATGGTCGGACGCGAGGACATCGGCAACGCCGTCGCGCTCAACTCGGCGATGTTCAACGCCGCCCGCGTGCTCGGCCCCGCGGTGGCGGGGCTCACCATCGGCGCCTTCGACATCTCGACCGCCTTCTTCATCGACGGCATCAGCTTCCTCGCGGTCCTGGTCGCCTCCTCGCCATGCGCCAGAGCGAGCTGCGGGTCGCACCCCCGATCGCCCGGCCGACGTCGGTCCGCGAGGTCGGCCGCGACCTCCGCGAGGGGTTGTCCTACGTCCGTCGCACGCCGCTCGTGCTGACGGGGATCCTGGTGTCGGGCTCGTGGCCACCTTCGGCATGAACTTCCAGGTCGTGATCCCGCCGCTGACCGAGGAGGTGCTGCACTCCGATGCGACGGGCTACGGCTTCCTGATGGCCGCCTCGGGCCTGGGCTCCCTCGTCGCCGCGCTGTACATCGCGTTCTCCCCCGCGCTCACGCGCCGGGCCGATCGCCGGCGGCGCGATCCTGGTGGGCATCACCGAGGTCGCGCTGGGCGTGTCGACCGCGTACTTCGTGTCGCTGGTGCTCATGTTCTTCGTCGGGCTGGGCGCCATCGCGATGGCCGCGACCGCGAACACGACCATCCAGCTGGCGGTCCCCGACCACCTCCGCGGCCGCACGATGAGCGTCTACACGACCGTGTTCGCGGGCTCGACGCCGATCGGCGGCCTGCTCATGGGCTGGATCGCGTCGCGCTACGGCGTCGCCGAGTCGATGGCGCTCGGCGGGATCGTGTGCACGATCGTGGGCGTCGCGGCCTACGTGTGGCTGCGCCGCACCCGGGCGGCCTCCGTGATCGCGGCCCACACCCGCCCCGGCGGCCTATCCTCGGCCGGAGCCCAGCCGTCCGGCGCCCGCCCGCGCTGAATCCGGAGCGACCGCCCGGTACGGCCCCGCCGGCTCGTGATCGCCAACTCACCCACCGAGTCAGCACGACCGCGTGCCTGCAGCGACAGCGCCCACGGACTTGCGTAGCGCGCCTACCCCTGCGCCAACGCTCCGCGCCCGACTCACCCCGCGAGTCGCGCCGCTAGCCGTCGCTGGCGGAGTCGTCATTCACTGACGAATTACCGCCGACCCAGCCGAGCACGCCCGCGCGCCCGAAACCCGCCTTCCCCGCCGCGCTCACGCTCCGCCGCACGGAAATCCATTCACACGTGGATTGCACCGGGATGAGCGCAGAGACTCGGAACGGAGCGCGCCGCTCAGCCGGCGTCAGCGCAAGGCGGAGCCGAGCACCGGAGCGAGCGCACCTCAGGGTGCGTGAGCGAGGAGCGCAGGCGACAACGCCGCGATGGCGCCGGATCAGCCGCCGGCGCTACCCGAGGTCGCGTTGGGCGCTGATCACGTCTTTCAACTGCTCGACCCGACCCATCACCTTCGCAAGCTGGGCCACCGACGCGACCTGGATCGTCATCGCCACCACGGCCGTGTGGTCGGGATTGACCGCGACGTTGGCCGCCAGGATGTTGACCTTGTTCTCGGCCATCACCTGGGTGATGTCGGACAGCAGGCCGGTGCGGTCGTATGCCTCGACCCGGATCGCGATCGGGTAGGTCGCTGCCGGGGCGGCCTCCCACTCGACGTCGATCAGGCGGCTCACCTCGCGCTCGTTGAGGACCGTCGGGCACGACATCAGGTGGACCGTGACGCCCTTGCCCCGGGTGATGAAGCCCTGGATCGGGTCGCCCGGGATCGGGTGGCAGCACTTGGCGAACCGGACCAGGAGGTCCCCCACCCCCTTGACCCGCACGCCGCCGGTCCGCGGCGGCTGCGGCGGGGCGACGGTCGGCAGCGACGCCTCCCCGTCGTCGAGCACGCCCAGCCGGATGACGACCTGCTGGGCCGAGATCGCGCCGTACCCGATCGCCGCGTAGAAGTCGTCGACCGTCTCGTGCTGGTAGGTCTTCGCGACGTCCGCGATCCGGTCGAGGCCGACGGCCTGGATGCTCGTCCGCGCCAGCCGCCGCAGCTCGCGCTCGAGCGACTCGCGGCCGTGGACGATGTTCTCCGCCCGGTCCTTCTTCTTGAACCATTGGCGGATCTTCTCCCGGGCGTGGGAGGTCCGGACGATGTTCAGCCAGTCGCGCGACGGGCCGTGCTCGCCCTTCGTGGTCACGATCTCGACGATGTCGCCGTTCTTGAGCCGGTAGTCGAGCGGGACCAGCCGGTTGTTGATCTTGGCGCCGATCGTGCGGTGGCCGATGTCGGTGTGGATGCGGTAGGCGAAGTCGAGCGGCGTGGCGCCCGCGGGCAGGTCCTTGATGTCGCCCCGCGGCGTGAACACGAACACCTGGTCCTGGAAGATGTCGAGCTTGATGCCCTCGACGAACTCGGTCGCGTCCGACTCGCTGACGTCGCGCTGCCACTCCATGAGCTGGCGCAGCCAGGCCAGCTTGGCGTCGTAGTCGCGCTCCGCCTTCGACCCCTCCTTGTACCGCCAGTGGGCGGCGATGCCGACCTCGGACACCTGGTGCATCGCGTGGGTCCGGATCTGGATCTCGAGCGGCTTGCCGTCGAGCGCGATGACCGCCGTGTGGAGCGACTGGTAGAGGTTGTTCTTGGGGACGGCGATGTAGTCGTCGAACTGCCCCGGGATCGGGCGCCACAGCGCGTGCACGATGCCCAGCGCCGCGTAGCAGTCGCGGACCTCGTCCACCAGCAGGCGGATGGCGTAGACGTCGTAGATCTCGCCGAACTCCGCGCTCTTGCGCTGCATCTTCTTCCAGATGCTGTAGAGGTGCTTGGGCCGGCCCTGGAGCTCCGCATCGATGCCGGCGTCCGCGAGGCGCGGCCGCAGCTCCTCGATCGCCCGTTCGATGTAGGTCTCGCGGCCCTTGCGACGCGTGTCCAGCTGGCGGGCGAGGTCCCGGAAGGCCTCGGGCTCGAGCGCCTTGAACGCGAGGTCCTCGAGCTCCCACTTCATCTGCCAGATCCCGAGCCGCTCGGCCAGCGGCGCGTAGATCTCCATCGTCTGGCGCGCGATGCGCTGCTGCTTCTCGACGCCCAGGGCACCGAGGGTGCGCATGTTGTGCAGGCGGTCGGCGAGCTTGATCAGGACGACGCGGATGTCGTCCGCCATCGCCAGGAACATCTTGCGGATGTTCTCGGCCTGCTGCTGCTCGTGGCTGTGGGTGCTGAACCTGGACAGCTTGGTGACGCCGTCGACGAGGTGGGCGACCTCGGGCCCGAAGCGGTCCTCCACGTCGGCCAGGCTGTACTCGGTGTCCTCGGGGACGTCGTGCAGCAGCGCCGCCGCGACCGCGACCGGGTCGATGCCGAGGTCGGCGAGGATCTGGGCGGACGCGACCGGGTGGGTGACGTACGGCTCGCCCGACGCGCGGACCTGGTCGGCATGTGCCTCGACGGCGAGGTCGAAGGCGCGCTCGACGATGTCGAGGTCGGCGGACGGGTGGTGGCGTCGGAGCTCGGTGACGAGCGCCGCGCGCATGGCTTCGAGGTTGGGCGCCTTCGCCGCGGCCGCCGAGCCGATGGTGCCCGACCGTCGCGGGCCACGACGCCGGCTGGCCGTCCCGCCCGCAGCGGGCACGACCGGCTGCTCGGGATCACGGACGACGGGTTCAGCCATGCGCGGAGTCTACCCCGGCGTCCCGCGCCGGCCCCGTTCGGGCGACGTTCGGGGGCTCAGCCCAGGAGCCCCACGGCGAGCTCGCCCGTGAGCTCCAGATCGCCCGACGGGGTGACGGTCGCGTCCGTGAGCCGCAGCGGGATGTCGACGCCGCCCCGCAACAGGGGAACCAGCTGGCCCTCGGCTGGGCCGTTCGAGATCCGGACCAGGAGGTCGCCGTTCGAGCTCACGACGAACCGGCCCTTGGCCGTGATGCCCATCTGGACGGTGAGCCGGTCGGGCGCCGCCAGCGCGACCGAGGTGGGCCGGGCACCCAGCTTGCGCTCGATCTCGTCGGCGATCATCGCCTCGACGTCCGAACCCTTGATGGTCGTCGAGGCGATCGTGGTCTCGCCCCCGCCCGCGAGGCGGATCGAGTCGAGGCCCAGGTCGCGACCGCCGACGTCCGGCACGACGACCCCGTCCAGGTGCGCCGTCGATCGCGCCCGCGGTGCGATCCACGAACTGCAGGTCATGGAGCGTCACGTCGAGGCTCGCGATGCGCATGCCGCGGAACGTCGCGTCCGTGGCCCGGATGCGGACCCGGTCCGCATGCATCCCCAGCAGGTCCGTCGGCGGGTCGCTGGAGACCGTCACGACGGTGTCGTCGGACTGGAGGCCGGCCGCCTGGACGCCCGCGGTCAGCGCCCCGGCGACCATCGCCGGCAGCCCGATCACGACGAACAGCGCGATCGCGACGGCGCCCAGGAGGAGCGTGAACAGGCAGCCTCGCATCCGCTCAGCGACCCCGATGGCCCAGCGCGGCGAGGATCTCGCGGGCGGTGGCGGCCTCGTCCCACGGCACCGGGCCGTCGGCGTACAGGATCGACGGCTCGTGGCCCTTGCCCGCCAGCAGGACGACGTCGCCAGGCTCGGCGCGCTCGAGGGCGGCGGCGATCGCCTCCCGCCGGTCCGCGATCGCGAGCACGTCCACGCCTCGCCGGGCGCCGCCCGCCTCCGCACCGCGAACGATCGCCTCGATGATGCTGTCGCGGTCCTCGCCCCGCGGGTCCTCGTCGGTCGCGACGACCAGCCGGCAGCGCTCGGCCGCGATCCGGCCCATCGCGCTTCGCTTCGCCGTGTCGCGCTCGCCCGCGGACCCGAACACCGCGATCAGCCCGCCGCCGCCCGCCGCCGCGATGGGCGCCATGAGGTCGAGGACGCCCTGGAGCGATGCCGGGGAATGGGCGTAGTCGACGATGACGCCGAACGGCTGCCCCTCGTCGATCCGCTCCATGCGCCCCGGCACGCCCCGGACCGAGGCCAGGCCGTTCCGGACCGCCTCGGGGTCGAGCCCGAGCGCCTCGCCCAGCGCGACCACCGCGAGCGCGTTGTGGACGTTGAAGCGGCCGGCCAGCTGGAGCTCCACCCGGCCCGGGCCGGACGGCGCGGCATACCCGAACGCCAGTCGGCGCGCATCCTCCTCGATGCCGATCGCCCGGACGTCGGCCGCGTCGCCGGTGCCGTAGGTCACGACCCGCGCCCCGGCCTCGTGGGCCGCCGCCTCGAACCAGGCCGCCGCGGGATCGTCGCGGTTGATGACGGCCACCTTGGGCCACGCCCGCCCGTGCACGGTCTTGGCGGGGTTGTCCGCGTGGTCCGGCCCCCCGGCGAGGGCCTGGAACAACCGGAGCTTGGCGGCGCGGTAGGCCTCGAAGGTGCCGTGCAGCTCGAGGTGCTCGTGGGTCAGGTTGGTGAAGATCGCCGCGTCCCAGGCGACGCCCAGCACCCGGTCGAGCTCGAGCGCGTGCGAGGTCGTCTCGACGACCGCGACCTCGTTGCCCGCGATCGCCATGGCCGCGAGCGCCGCCTGCAGCTCGGGCGCCTCGGGGGTCGTGACGTGGGCCGCGTGCGCCTCGCGCAGGTCGCCGACCTTCGTCTCCACCGTCCCGATCAACCCGCTGGACAGGCCGGCCGCCTCGAGCGCGGCGACCGCGAGGAACGAGGTCGTGGTCTTGCCGTCCGTACCCGTGATCCCGATCGTGCCGATCGACTTGGACGGGTCGCCGTACCACCACCCGGCCGATCGGGCCAGGGCGGCGCGCGACGCCGATACCACGACCTGGGGCAGGGCGAGCCCGGACACGGGCCGTTCGACGATGGCCGCGGCCGCGCCGGATGCCGCGGCGCCGGGCACGAAGTCGTGACCGTCGACATGGAACCCCGCGATGGCCACGAACAGGTTCCCCGGGCCGACCGAACGAGAATCCTCAGTCACCCCGCTGACCTCGACGTCCGCGAGGCCCGCGGCGCCGATCGGGAGGTCGTCCCGCCGCGCGCCGCGGACGAGGTCCGCCGCCCGGAGGCGGGCGATGAGCTCGGCGATGCGGCGCGGCGTGCGCGGCTCGGCCGCGGCGATGCGGTCGGCGACGTGGTCGGTCACGCCCGGCTCCCCCGCCCAACCACGCGTCCGGCCCGGGCGGTCGCGCGCCCCGCGGCGTAGCGCCAGGCCCGCGCGACGTGTTCCTGGGCGCCCGCGAGGCCGACCCAGGTCGCCCCGAACGAGCGCTTGTGCTCGTACAGGCCGAAGGTCGGCTCGCCCTCCCGTGGCTCGCGTCGCGCGCCGGCCACGTCGACCCCACCGAGGTCCATCTCGGACCGCCGTTCTGCGAGGGCGAGCTCGATCGCCCGCCAGCGCAGGAGGTGCATCGCGCCCGGGTGGTCGTGCCGCCGCTCGGCGCGGTCGCCCGAGTGGGCGGTCGACAGGCGACGGCCATGGCGGTACAAGACGAGACCGCCCAGGACGTCGCCGTCCGCCGCACCCTCGCGCGCCTCGAGGTAGACGAGGTGCCCCGCGGCCAGGGCCCGGGTCCACCAGGTCACGAACTCGCCCGGTCCCCCGAACCCGAACCCGCGCCGGTCGCCGGTCGCGCGCAACAGCTCGTAGAAACGTCGCAGGGCGGCCTCCGGTGGCTCGTCAGCGGCGATGGCGCCGTCGATCGCCCCAGCACCCACCCCGCGGTCCCAGCGCAGGACGGCGACCCCGTCCCGCTCGGCACGCCGGATCCGCTGGCGCGTCGCCTTCGCGATCCCGGCCATCACGGTCTCGGCGTCGCCATCCTCGGGCAGCGCGAGCGCCATGCGGTGACGCGAGGGCTGGATCTCGTCGATCGCCCGGAAGCCTGCCGATCCGATGGCGTCGCTGTAGCCCTGATCGTCCGCAGCGACCTCGGGATCTGCCGCGACGACGTCCATACCGGTCGTCTCGAGGTGCGCGGCCGCGGCCACCAGCGCACCCCCGATCTCGCGGCCCGAGCCGTCGCCAGACCACGGCCGCCCGGGCCCGACCGGCCCTCGGGGCAGGTAGGCCGACCCCCCGCCGACGAGCGGCCAGCCACGCACGAGCGCGAGGGCCCTTGCCTCGCCGATCGCGAGGAATCGCGGCCGCCAGCCCTGGGCCGCCCGGTGCTCCGCCCAGGCCCGCGACTGGAGGACGTGCCCGCCCGGCACGTCGACGGCCCTCGCGTCCCAGCCCTCGAGCGCGGCACCGGTCAGCTCGTCGACGGCACTCGTCACCCATCGCCTCCGGCATCGCCTGCATAGCCCGCGGCCGTCGAACCGTCGGCCCGCAGGCCGTGGCGCAGGCGGGCGAGCCGGACGCGCGCCTTGAGGGCGATCGAGTAGGTGCGGCGACCGACCGGATCCAGGACGAGATCGAACGCACCGAGATAGGCGACCTCGCGCCCGCCGAAGCCGGTCTTGAAGTGGGCGATCCCGGCATGGGCGAGGCCCCACAGGTCGTAGGTCGTGGCGCCGGCCTCCCGCGAGCTGCGGATCGCCTCCCACTTGAGCAGGTAGTTCGCCCGGCTGTCGGCGCCGGCCTCGGTCATGCCGCCGTACGGCTCGACGACCCGCGTCCCCGCCCGGACGAGGAACAGCGTCGCAACGGGCGTGCCGTCGGCGAGCTCCGCGAACAGCAGCCGGGCGTGGCCGGACGGCCCGAACGCGTCCCAGACGTCGCGGTACGCGGACTGGGCGCGGATCAGGAACCCCGCCCGATCGGCCGTCTCGCGGTAGATCCGGTAGAAGTCGTCGAGGCGCTCCGGGCCGGCGTCCACGACCCGCACGCCGCCCGTGCGCGCCTTGTTCACGTACTGGCGCCACTTCTTGCGCAGGTCGCCCCACAGCGCCGCCTCGTCCGCCGCGAGGTCGATCACCCGTGTGGACACGGGCTGGACCGCCGTCGTCGCCTCCCAGCCCGCCGAGCGCAGCGCCGCGGACACGGCGCCGTCGGCATCGGGGCCGGCCGTTCGCTCGATCTCGGGATCGATTCGGAGGTGACTGACTCGGCCGCCGGCCGCCCCGCCGGAACGCAGGCCCTGGCGGGCGAGCTCGGTGAAGCGCGCGACGGACTCGGCATCCCAGCGATCGAGGACCGGACCGCGCGGCGCGTAGGCGAACGCCCACGGCAGCGGACCCGGGCGGCGCAGGAGAACCTGTGCGCCCACCCCGCCGGCGTCGCTCGCACCCGCGTCGTGGAGCCGCGTCGGCGGCCCAGCCGTTGACGGCCTTGACCCGGGCCCAGCCCGCCAGCTGCAGGTAGGAGCCCAGCGGGTTCGCCTCGACGAAGGCGTCCCACGAGTCGGCGGCAGGGGTACCCGGCGTGGTGCCGGCCGCGTCGTCGGCGCGCACCGTCACGAGCGGCCGCGGCGGCGCAGGAGGTCGACCACGATCCCGACGATACGGCGCGGCTCCTCGATCCGCAACGCGAGCGACCCGGCGAGGATCACGACGCCGCCCACGACGGTGGCGAGCGCCATCTCGATCAGCAGCCGCACGAGGCCCGGGTCCGGCCCGAACGCCGAGGCCAGGGCGTGGGCGACCAGCCATGCGACCGCGCCGCCGGCGATCGAGACGATCAGCGTCCGGACCATGACGCTCGCGACGTGCCCGAGCTCCAGCGCCGGCAGGCGTCGCTGGAGCAGGAGGGCGAGGGCCAGCGTCTCGAGCCACGCGGCCGTCGCGATCGCGACCGCCAGGCCGTTGAGCCCGAGCGGTCCGACGAGGACCATCGCCACGACGATGTTCACGCCGACCGCGATCAACGCCGCCAGGACGGGCGTCGCCGTGTCCTGGAGCGCGTAGAACGCGCGGGCCAGGACGGCGATCAGGGAATGCGCGGTGAGCCCGACCAGGAAGATCGCGAGCGTCGTGCCCGTCTCCTCGAGGGCCGCCTGCCCGACGCCGACGAAGCCGAACAGCAGCTGAACCACGTCCTGCGACAAGGCGATCCCGAGCGCCGTGAGCGCGATCATCACGAACGCGAGCATCGACAGCCCGCGCACGAGGAGGTGCCGGAAGGCGTCCATGCCCCCGGTCGCGGCCTGGCGCGACAGCGACGGCAGCAGGACGACACCGAGCGGCACGCCGATCACCCCGATCGGGATCTGGAGGATGGCGAACGCGAAGTTGAACACGGTGATCGAGCCCGTCGGCAGGCTCGACGCCAGGCTGGTCATGACCAGGAACACGATCTGGGTCGCGCCGAGCCCGAGCGCCCGCGGCGCCATGAGCACGAGCGTGCGCCGCGCCTGCGGGTCCCCGAGGTCGATCCGCGGCCGAATCCGCGCCCCGATCCGGCGCATCGTCGGCACCTGCACGAGCAGGTGGCCGGCGGCCCCGGCGACGACGCCGATCGCGAGCCCCGCCACGCCGAACACGGGCACGAGGAACAGCGCGCCGCCGATGATCCCGAGGTTGTAGGCGAGCGGCGCCATCGCCGCGGCCCCGAACCGGCCCTTGGCGTTGAGGACGCTGGTGGCGACCGCGCCTGCCGCGAGGAACAGTGGGGCCAGCACCATGATCCGGGTGAGCTCGGTCGTCAGGGCGAGCTCCTGCTCGTCGAAGCCCGGCGTGATCGTCGCGACGAGACCGGGCGCGAGCAGCAGCACGACGGCGGCGAGGACCGACAGCGTCCCCAGCATCAGCGTCGTCACGCTCGACACGACGCGCCAGGCCCGCGCCTCCTCGTGGTTGCCCAGCAACCCCGCGACGATCGGGATCATCGCGGACGAGAGCGCGCCGGCGGCGACCAGCTGGAACAGGAAGTCGGGGATCCGGAACGCGGCGAAGAAGGCGTCGAGCTGCTGCCCATCGGGCACCGCCGCGGCAATCGCCACGTAGCGGACGTAGCCCAGGATCCGCGAGATCAGGAACGCCCCGGTGACGACGAAGCCCGCCCGGGCGAGCGCGAGGGTCGCGCCCCCGACCCGCCCGGTCGCCATCCCGGGTGGAGCCGCGCCTGGCACCCCGTCCTGCAGCGGCTCGACGTCGACGAACGTCGTGGGGTCGTCGCTCATGTGGTGCGGGCCCGCGGGTGCGCCAGCCGGTAGGCCTCGCGCAGCCGAGCCGGCGACACGTGCGTGTAGACCTGGGTCGTGGCCAGGCTCTCGTGGCCGAGCAGCTCCTGCACGACGCGCAGGTCCGCGCCGCCCTCGAGCAGGTGCGTCGCGAAGCTGTGGCGCAGCGTGTGCGGGCTGACGCCCTCGGGGAGGCCCGCCAGGCGTCGCATCCGGTCGAGCCGGCCGCGAAGACCGCGGACGCCGAGCGGCGCACCCAGGTGGTTGAGGAACACCGCGGTCACCGGGTCCTCGAGCGGCGAGCGCCGGGCCGCGAGCACCGGACGCCCCTCGACGAGGTACGCCTCGAGGGCGTCCCGGGCCGGTCGCCCGAGCAGCCCGATGCGCTCCTTGCGGCCCTTGCCCAGCACGCGCAGCTCGCCCCGTCGCAGGTCGAGGTTGCCGAGCTCGGCCGCCGCCAGCTCGCTGATCCGGAGCCCGGCGGCGTATGCGGTCTCGACGAGGGCGCGGTCACGTAGCGCGATCGCGTGAGCACCTTCGGGATCCGTCCGCCGGCGCGTCCTCGGGCTGCCCGCCGCGTGCGCCGCGTCGGGCGCATCCAGGGCGTCGAGATCCGCCTCGACGACGGCGATGAGGCGCTCGACCTGGTCGACCTCGAGGACGCGAGGCAGGCGTCGCGGCAGGCGCGGCGTCGCGATCGCGCCCCACGGATCCCCGGGCGCGAGGCCGGATCGGGCGGCGTAGCGGTGAAAGGCCCGCACCGCCGCGAGTCGCTGCGCGACGGACGATCGAGCGAGCCCGTCGCCCAGCTCGGCCAGGTACGCGCGCAGGACCGTCCGTCCGGGCGATCGCCAGTCGGCCCCGCGCGCCGCGAGCCAGTCGAGGTACGCGGCGACGGTCGCCTGGTACGAGCGACGGGTGTGGGGCGACGTGTCGCGGGCCTCGAGCGAGCGCACGAACCGGCGCAGCGCCTGCTCGCCGGTCACCTCGTCAGCCATTCGCCCATTGTGGGGAGCCATCGCTCCCGGTGACGCGTGCCGGCGTCGGACCCGGGATCACGCCCCCGAGCGCCGCGTCCCGGCTCCGGATCGCGAGGAGCCCGTGGCCCGGGTCCCCCGTCGGGCGCCGCCGCCCCGGGCACCGCCCCCGCCACGCCGGCCGCCGCCCCGCGCCGGGCGCTGGAGGGCCGCCGGGTCCGGCGGGCCACCGGGCAGCCGCTGGCCGACGAGGTCGCCCTCGGGGAGCTCGACCGCCGCACCGCAGGTCAGGCACAGGCCGCCCTCGGGCCGGCGGGCGACCGCACCCTTGCCGTCGTCGTGCGCGTCGTGGATCGCGCCGGTCGGCTCGAAGTTCGTCGTGAAGTCGCACTTCGGGTAGTTGGAGCACCCCCAGAAGACGTTGCCGGTCTTGCGGGCGCGACGCGCGACGAGCTGCCCGTCCCCGTTCTTGGGGCAGGTCACCGCGAACGGGAGCTGGTCGGGCGGCGGCGGGCCGTCCTTGCGGATGTACGTGCAGTCCGGGTAGCGCGAGCAGCCGACGAAGGCCCCGAACCGTCCCCGCTTGGTCGCCAGGACGCCCTCGCCGCACTGGGGGCAGGGATCGCCCTCGCCCTCGAGCTTGGGCGTCTCGTCGCCCGGCAGCGGACGCGTCTCCTTGTGGTCTGGGAACGTGGAGCAGGCCATGAACGCGCCGTTGCGTCCGAGGCGGATCACCATCGGGTGCCCCTCGGAGCAGACCTCGTCGGTCGGCTCGGTCACCGGCGGGTCGCCCTTGTGGTCATCGACCAGCGTCTTGAGCGGCGGATAGAACTCGCGCAGCAGCGGCACCCACTCGCGCTCCCCGCTGGCGACCTTGTCCAGGTCCTCCTCCATGCCGGCGGTGAACCCGACGTCGACGTAGTCGCTGAAGCTGCGCACGAGGTAGTCCGTCACGAAGTACGCGGCGAGCTCCGGGTGCAGGCGGCGCTGCTCGACGCGCACGTAGCCGCGCTCGACGATCGTCGAGATCGTCGCCGCGTACGTGGACGGGCGGCCGATCCCGTGCTCCTCGAGCGCCTTGATCAGGGACGCCTCGGTGAACCGCGGCGGCGGCTCGGTGAAGTGCTGGTTGGGGGTGACGTCGACGATGCTCGTAATGTCGCCGGCCTTGAGGGGCGGCAACGAGCGCTCGGCCTCCTCGGCCGTGTCGTCCTGGCCCTCTGTGTAGACGCGGGCGTAGCCGTCGAACAGGGTCCGGGTCGCCGACGCGCGCAGCCGGTAGTCGCCGGCGACGAGGTCGGCGGTCGTGGTCTCGACCTCCTTGGACGCCATCTGCGACGCCACGGCACGCTGCCAGATGAGCCGGTACAGGCGGAGCTCGTCGCCTTCGAGGGTGCCCTGGAGCGAGTCCGGGTCGCGACGGAAGGACGTCGGCCGGATCGATTCGTGCGCCTCCTGGGCGCCCTTCGCGCTGGTCTTGTAGAACCGCCCCTTGCCCGTGCCGTAGCGCTCGCCGAAGCGGTCGCGGATCAGGCCCTGGGCCTCGGCCATCGCGACCCCCGCGATCGCCGTGGAGTCCGTTCGCATGTAGGTGATCAGCCCGACGTGGCCGTCGGGCGTGTCGACGCCCTCGTACAGCCGCTGGGCGACGCTCATCGTCCGCTTGGGGCTGAAGCCGAGCTTGCGGCTGGCCTCCTGCTGGAGCGTGCTGGTGGTGAACGGTGGCGCGGGGTTGCGCTTCGACGGCCGCGTGGTCACCGAATCCACGACCGGCTTGAGCGCCCGGATCGCCGTCGCGTGGGCGCGCGCCGTGTCGCCGTCGCCGATGTCGAGCGGCTTGCCGGCGATCCGCGACACCTCCGCGGCGAACTGGGTCCCGTCGGGCGTCGCGAGCAGCGCCTCGAGCGACCAGTACTCGCGCGCCACGAACGCCGTGATCTCGCGCTCCCGCTCCACGACCAGCCGGACCGCGACCGACTGGACGCGCCCCGCCGAGAGGCCGGGCCGGACCTTGCGCGAGATCAGCGGGCTGAGCGTGTAGCCGACCAGGCGATCGACGATCCGGCGGGCCTGCTGGGCGTCGACGAGGTTGCGGTCGATCTCGCGCGGATGGGCGAACGCCTCGCGGATCGCGCCCTCGGTGATCTCGTTGAAGGTGACCCGGTGGGTCTTGGCGGCCGGGACGTTGGCCGCCTCCGCGACGTGCCAGGCGATCGCCTCGCCCTCACGGTCGAGGTCGGTGGCCAGGAAGACGTCGACGGCCCCGCGGGCCGCCTTCTCGATCGCCGACACCTGCTTGCGCCGGTCGTCCGGGACCACGTACTCGGGCGCGAAGTCGTGATCGACGTCGACGCCGAACTTGCCCTTGCCGGGGTTCTCGGGCAGGTCACGGACGTGGCCGTACGAGGCGAGGACCTGGTAGTCGTCGCCCAGATAGCGCTCGATCGTCCGCGCCTTGGCGGGCGACTCCACGATCACGAGGTGCTTCGGCATGGCGGCGCGGAGTGTAGCACCGGGTTCTTCGCGCTCAGTTATCTGCGCCCTGAGCGCGGCACGGGATGGGCGCTCGTTGTGGCGCCCACTCGCTCAGATGTCGCGCACCCGCTGGAGGAAGTCCTCGTCGATCTCGATGTCGATGTCGAGATCGCCCTGCGCATTCGTCGCGTCGCCCGAGGGCACGGCAACGGGAAGCAGCGACGCCTGCTCGGCCGCCTGCTCGGTCCCCTCGTCCGCGGCCGTCGATGGGCTCTTGCGCTTGCCCCGCGGCTGGCCAAGGACGGCGTCCTTGGGCATCTCGAGAAACCGGATCACGTGGTACGGAAAGAAGAACGTCGACTCGATCTGGTCGATGAACACGGGACGCTTGCCGTCCATCATGCGCAGGTTGGTGCACAGCAGGCCGGCGTCTTCCGCGCTCGGCAGGTCGAACAGGTCGGCCATCAGGGGCTGCTCGTTCGAGGCATGGATGACGACATTTCGGATCATGCCCGGATGCTCGCGCACGCCGGTGGACGCCGTCACCGCCCGATGGTCACCCGCCCGATGGTCCTCCCGGCGATGTCCGGGCGCGCGATCAGGGGTGGTAGAAGTCGACGACCAGCCGGACCCTGCCGCTGGCGACCCACACCCCGATGCCGGCCCGGTCGTACTGGGCGTTCATCAGGTTCACGTAGTGGCCACCGCGGTAGGGCTTCTCGCTCTGGAAGTAGAGGTGCGAGCCGAGGACCGCGTTGTACGGGTTGCCGGACCGGCAACCCAGGTTCTCGGCCCAGCGATAGCTGCGGAACCCGGCCCGGCGCAACCGGTCGCCAGGCGTGCCGCCGATGAAGTGATCGCACTGGTTGTGCGTCGCGAGGAGCTTCGCGTACGGTCGAGACACGCGGTCGGAGATCGACGAGCTCAGCGCGAGCGGCGCGACGTGGCGACCGCCCGGCGACGCACACGACCCGCTGCCCTTGACCCAGCCGCCGGTGCGCGTGCAGTTCATGAGGCGCAGGTAGTACGACTCGACCGAATGCCAGCTGCCGTGGGCGGCGCCGCTCCCACCCGAGTGGTGGATGGCCTTGTGGTGCGTCCCGGAGGACGGCGAGCCCGTCTTCTTGGGCGGCGGCGCCGGCTTGGGTGCGACCTTGAACGTCGCGGACGAGCTCTGCGCGCTTGCGCCGCCCTGCGAGCTGGCGCCGGCGCCCACGGTCATGACAACGGTCGCACCATAGGCGAACGGTTTGGCTGGCCGGAACACGAGCACCGTGCCGCCCTCCGCCCACGCGGTGCTGCCCGCGACGGCGTGCCCGCCCGACTTCACGGCGAACGCGGCGGCCGTCGCGCGACGGTTCATCGGCTGGGTGAACCGGACGGACAGGATCGCGGCGCGGTCCACCTTGGCGGTCCCGGTCACCGGTCGGAAGCGGACGACCGACGGCGGCCTCGCCGTCGCCACGTTGATCACCGCCGACGTCCCGAAGGGCACCCCGTCGGCGTCGGTGAGGCCCTCGATCCACACGCGGTACTTGGTGGACGGCGCGAGCACGCTCGACGGCGTGAACCGGAACTCGCCGGCGGTGGGGCCGGCCTGCAGGTCGCCACGAAGCGCGGGCTCAGAGCGAAGCGCCGCGCGGATCGCAGCCAGGCTCACGGGCCGATCGACCCGGATCGTGAACGCCGTGTCCGAGCGCACGCGGGCGCCGAGCTTGCGGGTCGGGGCGAGCGTCACGCGTCCGGCTGGCCGCGTCAGCACGACGGCGTGGACGGGGCTGGCCAGCCGGCCACCGGTCTCGGAGCGAGCGCTGGTGTCGATGGTGACCGTATACAGCGTGTCCGGGCGCCAGAAGGCCGTCGGCGCGATTCGCAGCTGCCGGCCGGCCTTGTCCCAGGTCAGGCTGAACGGACTGTCGGGCGAGATCCTCAGGGCGCCGGCCACGGACGGGGCGTCCATGGGGGCGTCGAAGGTGATGTCGATCGGGGCGGTGACCGAATGGCCCGTCGTGACGGCGTCGAGCACCTGGGCGTCCACGGGCTGGGGTGCGCTGATGGGAACCGCGGCGCTGGGCGCAGGCGGAAGGCTGGCAATGGCCACGACGGCGATGATCGCGGCGGCGCCCACTCCGGCAAAGATCCGGTGGAAGCCGCCATGGCTCCGGATCGACGCCAGGTAGATGGCGGCGAGCACGGGCACGGCGAGCACGGTCGCGCCAAGCTTCCGCAATACGTGTCCTCCAAGTACCCGGGATCCCGGTCGCGACGGCCCACCACACGTCGGAGGGGATCGGCAGGCGAGCTGGGCGGGGGTGTCGCGTTGCCGGGGTTTTGGCGAGGGTAACACCGTCTCCGGCCGACCGGCAACCTCGCCGACCCTCAGCCGCCGTCGTTCGGCGAGCCGACGGCGCGCGTCACCCGGGCATGGATGGCCCTTGTGCCACGCTGCCCGTCGCTCCGCGACGGCCGGGCGAGGATGCCCGCGGGACGGTACCGCCCGAACGTCTCGACGACCATTCCGCGGACCTCGAGGCGGGTCAGCGCACCCAGCACGGACGCCCCGGCCAACCCCGTTGCGGCGACCAGCTCGTCCACCGACCCTCGACCCGCGAGCAGGGCCCTCGAGACGGCCTGCTCGGTCGACGGCAGGGCGGCGATGGCCGCCGCGGCAGCCTGTGGCTCCTGGGCGACGCGGTGGCGCCCGGGCTGGACAGGCGGCTCGACGAGGAGCCCGAGGTCCTCGATGAGCTCGGCGACGCCCGCGACGATGCGCGCCTCGGGCCCGGCCTCGCGCAGGAACGCGAGGCAGCCCGCGACCGCCGGATCATCGAGCCGGCCCGGCACGATGTGCAGGCCGCGGCCCTGCTCCAGCGCCCACGCCGCGGTCGTCAGCGCGCCGCTGCGGGCCCCCGCCTCGACCACGACGGTGGCATCCGCGAGCCCGCTGATGATGCGATTGCGGCGCGGGAACGTGCCCCGGCTGGGCGTCGTCTCGGGCGGGAACTCGCTGAGGACGGCGCCACCGTCGCGCACGATTGCCCGGGCCAGCCCACGATGGGCCGCGGGATACAGCCGTCCGTGGCCGCCGCCGATCACGGCCACCGTGATCCCGCCGGCGCGCAACGCGGCGGCATGCGCGGCCGCGTCGATGCCCAGGGCCAGTCCCGACACGACCGTGGCGCCCAGGCCAGCGATCGCGTCGGAGATCTGGCCGCTCGTCGCTCGCCCGATCGCGGTCGGGCGACGCGTGCCTACGATGGCGACGGCATGGGTCCGATCGAGCGCCGCCGCCGCGCCCGCCAGGTAGAGCACCGGGGGTGGCAGCTCGATCCTTCGCAGGCGAGCTGGATAATCGGCATCGGCGAGCGTCAAGGCCCGAACGCCGTTCGTCCGCAGCGGTTCCAAGTGGCGCTCGGGCGCGAACGCTGCGTCCGCGATCGAGCGCGCGATGAGAGGCGACAGCGACGGCGATCCCCCGTCGGGCCCGGCGGACGCCGCGACGAGCCGCGACGGGCCGCTCGGGCCGGTGGCGATCCGCAGGATGGCACTGGCATCGCCCAGGGCATAGATCAGTCGGGCGAACGAGACCGGGCCGACGCCCTGGACGCCATCAAGCACGACCCAGGCGTCGCGCTCCCGGTCGTCGAGGGCGCCGCGCGGGCTCGGCGGCTCCCGGCCCGACATCCACGCCATCCGGCCACCGGTCGCCCCGACGTCGCCATCGGCTGCCATGGCGGGCCAGCTCCCGTCCGGATCCACCAAGTGTCCGCACGCGCCCCCTCGCCCCACGCCAAGCATCAGCCGGCCACCCGCATCGTCATGCGCTCGACTGGCGCCCGAAACCTCGCGGCCTCGTCGAGGTGCTCCTCGCCAACACCAGGCGACCCCGCCAGGTCCGCGATGGTCCTCGCGACCCGGAGCAGCCGCTCCGTCCCTCGTCCCGACATCCCCTCACGGTCGGCCAGCGCGATCGCCCTCGCGGTCCCGCTCGGCGTCAGCCGGCAGATCGACCGCAGGGTCCGGCCACGAACTCGACCGTTCGGGACGTGCCCGGTTCGCTGCCGCTGGCGGATCCGGGCCTCGGCGATCCGCGACGCGACGGGTGCGGAGCCCTCCGGCGCGACCGACGCGATCAGGGCTGCCGGCGGCACTCGATCGACCGTGACCCACAGGTCGATCCGGTCGCGCAACGGCCCCGAGACCCGACGCAGGTAGCGCTCCGGCACGCCCGGCGGACAGGTGCACGAGCGATCCGCAGCGCCGAGCTGGCCGCATGGGCATGGGTTCATCGCCGCCACGAACGTGAACCGGGCCGGAAACACCTCGGCGCGGCCCACCCGCACGACGGCCACGCTGCCGTCCTCGAGCGGCTGGCGCAGCGCTTCGAGCACGTCCCGCCCGAACTCCGGCAGCTCGTCGCAGAACAGCGTGCCCAAGTCGGCCAGGGTGACCTCACCGGGTGACAGCCGCGGGCCGCCGCCGATCATGCCGGCGTACGAAACGGTGTGGTGCGGTCGCCGGAAGGGCGGCCGCCGGACGAGCGCTGTGATCGGGCGGGTTGCTGCGACGGAGGCGACGGCCGTGGCGGACAGCGCTGCGTCGTCGTCGAGATCCGGGAGCAGGGTTGGGATCGTACGGGCCAGCAGCGTCTTGCCCGAGCCCGGTGGCCCGATCAGCAGCATGGCGTGGGCGCCGGCGAGGGCGATCTCGAGCGCCCGGCGTGCGACCGCCTGGCCGCGGACATCCGCGAGATCGACGACACCCTCGTCGGCGCCGACCACGCCGGGAGCCGGAGCCCCGGCGTCGTCGCCCCCGCTGATCGTCGCCCTCGGCAGCGGCACCGGCGCGGCCCGCCGCGAACGAGGCGTGCGCACCGCGTCCGCGGCCTCCGCCACGGTGGCCACGGGGATCGGCTCGATCCCGGGCGCGAGCGCGGCTTCGACGATGGCCTCCGCGGGCACCACGACACGCCGGACGCCGCGCTGGCCCAGCGCGATGACCATCGGCAGGACGCCCGGGACGTGGCGCACCTCGCCGCCCAGGCCGAGCTCGCCGATCAGGCCCATGCGGTCCCGGCCACCGCGCACCTGCTCCGAGCCCAGCAGGATGCCCAACGCGATCGCGAGGTCGAGCGAGGCGCCCGCCTTGCGCAGCTCGGCCGGGGCGAGATTGACCGTGATTCGCCGCGGCGGATGGTGGAAGCCCGCGTTGCGCAGCGCGCCGCGGACGCGCTCGCGCGCCTCGGACAGGGCGGCGTCGGGCAACCCGACGATCGTGAACCCGGGCAGTCCGGGCGCCACGTCGACCTCGACGCGAACGACACTCCCGGTGATCCCGTTGAGCGTGGCGGACAGCAGCGTTGCGAGCACGAACGGCACGGTAGCCGTCGCCACTCACCCCAGGCTTATCGGGATCCGCCCGTGACAGAGGCGCGGGCGCAGAACCGCCCTAGCGGCCGGCGACCGGTGCCAGCTGGGCGACGGTGGCGCCGTCGATGCGGTCCACGGCGCGGGCGAAGTCGAGCACCGAGCGCCCGAGGACCGAGTCCGCCTTGCCCACCATGAACGGCGCGCCGCTGTTGAGCGCCGAGATCGCGCCCCGGTACTCGTTCACGATCTGGTGCTCGATCGGCCGGCGTAGCGCGCCCTCGGCGCTCTTGACGTTGATGCCGGTGAACGCGTTCGAGCGGTTGAGCACGAGCTTGAGCTTGCTCGACTCGTAGCCCAGGTGGCCCATCGTGTCGAGCACCATGCGCACGTTCTTGAGGCACGAGAGGTCGGCGGTCATCACGGCGAAGATCGTCTCGGCCACGTCCAGCACCATCAGGTTGACGTCGTCGAGCCGCTTGTCGATGTCGACGGCGATGTAGTCGTACATGCCGCGCAGCAGCTCGAGCACCTGGTGCATGTGGGCGGGCGTCACCAGGTCGGCCGACTCCGGCGACGGGGGCGCCAGCAGCAGGTCCACGCCCGAGTCGTGCGTCTGGACCACCTTGCGCAGCAGGTCCGCGTCCATCGCCGGCGCGCTCACGACGTCGACGATGCTCTTGCGGTCGAGCCCGAGGTCGAGGAACACGCGATGGTCCCCGAACTGGAGGTTGCCGTCGACCAGGCAGACGCGCCGGCCGAGGCTCTGGAGGGCGATCGCCGCGTTGATCGCGATGGTCGTCGTCCCCACCCCGCCCTTGGCGCCGTAGTAGGCGTGGATGCGGCCCATGGGCGGCCGGCCGACGAGCGAATCGCTGGGCGCGAAGCGCGCGATCAGGCTCTTCATACGGGCCAGCAGCTCGGCCGGGTGGAACGGCTTGATCAGGTAGTCGTCCGCACCGGCCCGCAGCGCGCGAACCTTCTGTTGCACGTCCCGCTCGGAGGTGAGCATGATGATCGGGACGTGGTCGCCCGGGCCCTCCTCGCCGCGGATCCGCGTCGCGACGGCGTACCCGTCCACCGGCTGGAGCGTGACGTCGAGCAGGATCAGCGACGGCGCCTCGAGCTGCCACAGGCGCAGGCCCTCGGTGCTGTCGGCCGCGACCGCGACGTCGTACCCCTCCTGCTTGAGGGTGTACTGCAGCAGGCGCTGAACACTGGCATCGTCGTCGACGACGAGGACTTTTCCGGCCAATCCGTTCTCCTGGCAGGAGGCTCCCGACCGCGACGAGCGATGCGCTCGGCCCCCGCCGGTGCTTGTTGCCCAGTATAGGGATCGCTGCGGCGCCGCTCCTACATGACGTGGGTCCGGGTCGGGTCCCGGTGCCGGGCGTTCAGCCCGCCGCGATCTCGCCGCCCGGCGCGCCCTCTTCGGGCCCGATCCCCGCTCCGATGTAGTCGCCGATTCGTTCGGCGAAGCGCACGAATTCGGTCGGGATCACGTACTTGGTCGATGGGCTCGCACCGAGCGACTTGAGGGCCTCGAGGTACTGGAGCGTCATCGTCTTCTCATCGATGATGTGAGCGGCCGAGTAGATCCGTTCCAGCGCCTGGCTGAAGCCCTCGGCACGCAGGATCGCCGCCTGGCGCTCGCCCTCGGCCTTGAGGATCTCGGACTGCTTCTGGCCCTCGGCGACGTTGATCGCCGACTGGCGCGCGCCCTCCGACTCGGTGATCACCGCACGCCGGGTCCGCTCGGCCGACAGCTGGCGATTCATCGCGTCCTGGACGTCACGCGGCGGCGTGATCTCCCGGATCTCGACCCGCGTCACCTTGCCGCCCCAGGTCTCGGTGCTCTCGTCGAGCTTGGTGCGCAGGACCTCGTTGATCTGGTCGCGCCTCGACAGGACGTCGTCGAGCAGGATGTCGCCGATGACGGCGCGCAACGTCGTCGTCGCGACGCCCTGGAGGGCGCCCGCGAAGTAGGCCACGTTCACGATGCTCCGCAGCGGGTCGACGATCCGCCAGTAGATCAGGAAGTCGACACTGATCGGCGCGTTGTCCTTGGTGATGGTGGTCTGGCTGGGAACCTCGATGAACTGCTCCCGCACGTCCACCTTCATCGGACGGTCGATGATCGGGATCAGGAACCGCAGGCCCGGTCCGCGGACGAGACCCTCGTTGGTCTTGCCGAGGCGGAACACCACCATCTGCTCGTACTGCTGGACCACCCGCACGGACAGGTACAGCACGATCAACGCGAAGACGCCGAAGAACGCGAGGGCGGCGAGCACGGCCACGAGTTCCACGGTTTCCTCCTGGTGCGGCGCCGGACCCGACCGGCCGCCGATGATCCCCGCCTATACGGTAGGCGTTCCGCGGCTCAAGGGTGATGGCGCCGCCTCGCCCATCGGCTCCACGATCGCCGTCAGGCCATCGAAGCCGACCAGACGGACCGGCGTGTCGCGCGGGAGCGTGCGAGTGTCCGCCGTTCGGGCGCTCCACGCCTCGCCGGCCAGGTAGGCGGTGCCCAGCGGCTCGAGGGGCGCCTGCACGACCCCCTCGGTGCCCAGGGGGACCGGCACGCCGACCGTGAAGGCCGGCGGTTTCATGTGCCGCGTGCGGATCGCCGCCAGCGTGATCAGGCCCATCAGGATCGCGGTCGTGCCCGTGGTCGTCACGATCAGCGGCAGCGCCACGCCGACGATCGGCTCCGTAGGGTCGCCCGTGTTGGTGTACAGGGCGGATGCCCCGAGGGCGAAGCAGATGATGCCGCCGATCGCGAGCAGCCCATGGCTGGTGACCGTCGCTTCGAGCACGAACAGCACCACGCCCAGGACGAGCAGCAGCAGGCCGGCCAGGTTGAGGGGCAGGCTGCCGAAGCCGATGAAGGCAAGGATGATCGCGATGGCGCCGAGGATGCCGGTGACGAAGTTCGGGTTCTGGAGCTCGAAGATCAGGCCGTAGACGCCGATCGTGAACAGCACGAACGCGATGTTCGGGTCGGACAGCAGGTGCAGCAGGCTCTGCAGCGGGTTCATCGAGGCGTCCTCGACGCCGGCATCCGCCAGGTCGAGCGTGCTGGTGACCCCGCCGACCGTGACCGCCTGGCCGTTGGCCTTGGCCAGCACGTCGTCGATCGTGGCCGCCATGCCGTCGACGGCGCCGGCGGCGACCGCTTCCGAGGCCGAGTACGACTTGGCCTCTGATACCGTCGAGACCGCCCAGTCGACCGGCCGGCCGCGCGCCTCGGCGATGGCGGTCATGTTCTTGATCGCGTCGTTCTTGACCTTCTGCCCCAGCGTGCCGGGGATGTCCTCGCCGTTGCTGCCGACCGGTGATGCCGCGCCGATGTTGGTTCCCGGCGCCATGTAGGCGAGGTTCGCGGCCATCGTGATGAATGTCCCGGCGCTCGCGGCGCGCCCGCCGCTCGGCGCGACCCACACGATCGTGGGGATCGGTGCCTCCAGCAGGGCGCTCGTGATCCGCTGGGTCGCATCGAGGCTGCCACCGGGCGTGTTGAGCTTGACCACGACCGCGGGCGCGCCCGCAGCGGCCGCCTGACGCACGCCCTCGTCCAGATAACCGGCCATCACGTTGTCGACGACGCCCGTCGCGGTGAGCACCACCACGTCGCCGGTGACGGCTCGGACGAGGCCGGTAGCGCCTATCGCCAGCACGCCCAGCAGCGCGAGGCTCCTGGCGAGCCTGCGAACGAAGGAGCGCGATCGGCTGGACATGGCGATGCGACGAGTATGGCATCGGGCGCCCGAGGCCATCCGCAAGTGCCTCAGGCCCGCAGCGCCTCGAAGATGAGTCGGCTCCAGGTCTCCATCCCGTCGACGACCGCGGCCACCTCGTCGGTCGAGGCGAACGAGCCCGTCAGCTTGTCGGTCTCGCGGATGGCGACCGGCCGGCCCGCCGCATCGGCCGTGTAGACGACCCCGACGTGCACCTGCCCGACGGGCGTGGTGTCGTCGTTGAGCAGGCCGACGGGCTCGAACGCCGGCTCGAAGTCGGCCACGACCTCTTCGGCCCATTCGCGGCGGAGGCCGCCGACGACGTCGCCGTCGCCAGGGTTCAGGTGCCCGCCCACGCCGATCGACCACAGGTCGTGCAGGCGCGCGTCGCCGCCCGCCCGGGTGCGGCGCATCAGGAACCACCGCTCGCCATCGCGGAGGACGAGGTACGGGATGACCTGCTTGTGGCTCGGGTCCTGCTCGGCGGCCGTCCTGGCGACGAAGCGCCCCTCGCGGGCGACGATCTCGAGCGCCTCGCGGACACCCTCGCGCCGGACGCCGAGCCAGCCGGGGTCGGCCACGATCGAGCGCCGCGGGACGACCAGCACCTCCTCGTCGGGATCGCCCACGTCAATCCCGCTCGGTCAACGTCGCGCGGGCGCCGGCCAGGTGATCCCGGATGGCGTTCCCGTCTGCGTCGTCGAGCCGCTCGAGCCAGGCGTCGATGACCGCACGCAGGTCCCGCAGGCGCGCGGCGATCGCGGGCGCGTTGGTAACCGCGATCCCGGTGCCCATCTCGACGTCGCCCCGAGCAAGGCGGGTCATGCTCTCCCATCCGCCGGCGGCGAGGGTCGACGCGAGCGTCCAGTCCGGGCGAGGTGCGGTCGGGGTGCCCGCGACCGCCTCCACGAGCGCCGCCGAGAGGACCAGCGGCAGGTGGCTGATCGCCGCCGCGACCTGGTCGTGCTCGTCGGCGCCGAGGCGCACGATTCGCGCCCCGCAGGCGGTCGCCAGGTCGTCGACCCGCGCGATGGCTGCGGCATCAGGCGAGCGGATCACGACCCACGGCCGATCGCGGAACAGGGCCGGATCCGCGGCCCCGAACCCCGACGACTCACGGCCGGCCATCGGGTGCCCGCCGACGAACCGCAGGCCGAGCTCGCGCGCCAGCGCCACGATCGAGCCCTTCGTGCTCGCCACATCCGTGATCACCGCGTCAGGGTCCAGCGCATCGCGAAGCGGGCCGCCGAGGTCGCGCAGGAGCCGGAGGCAGTCCTCGGGCGGCGCGGCGAGGACGACCAGCGTCGCGCCCTGCAACGCCTCCCGCGGCGAGCGGCCGCGACGTCGATGACGCCATCTGCCGCGCGCGTGGCTCGGGCCGCCGCCCGCGGGCGTCCACGCGGCGACGTGCCAGCGGCCGAGGCGTCCTCGTGCAGGGCGCGCGCGATCGAGCCGCCGATGAGGCCCAGGCCCAGGATGGCGATACGCGTCGGGCCGGTTGCCATCCGGGTCAGCTTGACGCCTGGCGCCGCTTGCGGGTGCGCCGCTCGGCGACCCGCCGTTCATCGGTCTCGACCGGCGGGCCGGGATCCTGGACGGGGTTCTGGCGGCGGATGTGGATCCGCCGCTCGGCCTCGCGTCGCTCGGCGTCCATGTAGGCGCCGCATCGGGGGCATCGTCGCTCCTCGGCGAACAGCGACTCGAGCGCGGCGACGGTGTAGATCTGGCGGCCGCAGGCGCGGCAGGCAAGCTTGGGCACGTGGTCGATCCTAGGTCAGCCGGCCGCGGGTCAGGCGGCCGGCACGCGGAAGGCGATTTTCAGGCGATGACCGGGAGGTCCTCGAGCGCGGCCGCGACCTTCTCGGCCGGGTACTCGTAGTCCTCGAGGCGTCCCTGGAGGTAGCTCTCGTAGGCGGCCAGGTCGAAGTGGCCGTGGCCCGAGAGGTTGAACAGGATCACGCGCGACTCACCGGCCTCCTTGGCCGCGAGCGCCTCGTCGACCGCGACCTTGATCGCGTGGGTGCTCTCGGGCGCGGGCAGGATGCCCTCGGTCCGCGCGAACTGGACGCCCACCTCGAACGCGGCCCGCTGATGGACGCTCTGGGCGTCGATCACGCCGTGCTCCTTGAGCAGCGACACGAGCGGGGCCATGCCGTGGTACCGCAGGCCGCCGGCGTGGATGGGCTCGGGGATGAACTCGCTGCCGAGCGTGTGCATCTTCACGATCGGGGCCATGTGCCCCGTGTCGCCGAAGTCGTACGCGTAGACGCCGCGCGTGAGGGACGGGGCGGCCTCGGGTTCGGCGGCGATGACCCGGTAGTTCGCCTCGCCGCGCAGCTGGCGGCCGACGAACGGGAACGTGAGTCCCGCGAAGTTCGAGCCGCCGCCTGCGCAGGCGATGATCACGTCGGGCTCTTCGCCCGCCATCTCCATCTGCTCGAGCGCCTCGAGCCCGACCACGGTCTGGTGCAGGAGCACGTGGTTGAGCACAGAACCGAGCGAGTACTTCGTGTCGTCGCGCGTCGCGGCGTCCTCGACCGCCTCGGAGATCGCCATGCCCAGCGAGCCGGGCGAGTCGGGGGTGGACGCGAGGACGGCCCGCCCGTAGTTCGTCTCGGCGACTGGGGCTCGCCACGACCTGGGCTCCGTACGTCTCCATCAGGATCCGTCGGTAGGGCTTCTGGTCGTAGCTCGCGCGGACCATGTAGACCTTGACCTCGAGCCCGAACATCGCACCCGCAAAGGACAGCGCGCTCCCCCACTGGCCGGCGCCCGTCTCGGTCGCGAGCCGCTTGACGCCCTCCTCCTTGTTGAAGAACGCCTGGGGGATCGCCGTGTTGGGCTTGTGGCTGCCGGCGGGGCTCACGCCCTCGTACTTGTAGTAGATGTGCGCGGGCGTATCGAGCGCCTTCTCCAGCCGGTGCGCTCGATGCAGCGGCGACGGCCGGTAGAGCGTGTACGCCTCGCGCACGGGGTCCGGGATCTCGATCTCGCGCTCGCCGCTGACCTCCTGGAGGATCAGCGCCATGGGAAACAGCGGCAGGAGGTCGCTGGGTCCGATCGGCTCGTGAGTCCCCGGGTGGAGCGGCGGGCTCAGGGGCGCCGGCAGGTCGGCCGCGATGTTGTACCAGGCCCTCGGGATCCGCGACTCGTCGAGGACGAACTGGGTCCGCTTGGGAAGGACGCTGGCCATCGAGGGGACCTCCGAGTCTCGAGCGTAATGAGGACGCCGAGCCTAGCGCCTCCAGCAGGGACCAGCAACGACGTTTCCGCACCCCGGGGCGCGGGGCCGGTGGCGTCGGTGTGCTCACCCCAGGAGGGGCGCCTCGACGATCGGTTCATAGCGGGGCGGCCCGGCGCCCAGGTGGCTGCGGAACAGGGTCGCCGCGACGGCGGTGAAGCCGGCCTGCCACCCGGAGGCCGCGGCGACCATGGCGTCGGCGGCGCGGGTGCCGTCACCGCCGGAGGCGGCATCGGTCCGCGCGATCGTGAGGTGCGGCCGAAAGGGACGATCCTCGACCGGCCAGCCGAGCGACGCGAGCGAACGCTGGAGCATGCCGGCCATGGCGCCGAGCTCGTCTGCGCCCCGTTCGATCCCGATCCACAACGTGCGCGGCCGTCGATCGGCGGGGAAGGCGCCGGCCCCCGCCAGCCTCACCTCGAACGGCGCCAACGAGGTCACCGCGGCTCGGAGCGCATCCGCGACCGGCTCGACGATGGCGGGCGGGGTCTCACCCAGGAAGCGCAGCGTGATGTGCAGGTTCTCCGTCCTGACCCAGCGGATGCCGCGCTCGGGGGAATGGGCACGTGCATCGGCGATCACCGCCTGACACGACTGGATGGTTGCCGCCGGCAACGCGACGGCGATGAACAGCCGGAGGTCTGCCTCAGCCACCGTGCTCGCGAGTGAACCGCTCCCGGTCCTGCCCCAGCACCTCGAGCGCGCGATCGTGCTCGCGCCAGCCGACGACATCGACCGACTTGTTCTCGAGCAGCTTGTAGGTCTCGAAGAAGTGCTCGATCTCGACCAGCCGATGGGGGCGGACCTGCTCCAGGCGCTCGATGTGCTGCTGGTGCGGGTCGCCCAGGGCGACGCACAGGACCTTGAAGTCGAACCCCTGCTCGTCGCGCATCTCGAGCCCGCCGATCGGGCGCGCCCAGACGTGGCACCCCGTGAACGTCGGCTCGTCGATCACCAGCAGGGCGTCGGTGTGGTCGCCGTCGCCCGCGCGGGTCCCCTCGATGAAGCCGTAGTCGAAGTTGTAGAACACGGCCGACGACAGCACGCGGTCGAGGCGGAAGACGCCGGCGGTCTCGTCGAACTCGTACTTGTTGCGGCTGCCGCGCGGGATCTCGACCACGATCTCGACGACGCCGGGGAACTCGTCCGCGAATTGCCTGCTCACGGACCGAACAATACCGCGGCCCGCGTGGCCGGCGACGATCGCCCGCTCGCTGCCGCCGGGCCGTCAACTCAGCCGATGACTGGCGGACGAACCTCCCCCGGCTCGCCTCGCCGCAGGGGCTGTGGCGCCCGGGCCGTGCCGTCGGCCGGCAACTCAGCAGGTGAGTCTTGGGCGGTCATCCACGCGCGATATCAGGGCACTCAGGGGCCATTGACGGCCCTGACCCGATGCGGAATGGTCCTGCCGACTCACGCCGTGAGTTCGGCGAGCAGCGGGCCCGCGATCAACCCTGCGATCAACCGAGCGCGGCGCTCAGCCGTGCCCGATGCAAGGCGGAGCGGGAGCACCGCAGCGAGCGCACCTCAGGGTGCGTGACCGAAGAGCGGACGCGACAACGCGGCAGCGGGCGCGATCAACCCTGCGATCAACGGAGCGCGGCGCTCAGCCGTGCCCGATGCAAGGCGGAGCGGGAGCACCGCAGCGAGCGCACCTCAGGGTGCGTGACCGAGGAGCGGACGCGACAACGCGGCAGCGGGCGCGGATCAGCGCCGCGCGTCAGTCGTTGTAGAGGCGCTCTTCGATGAGTTTTTCCTGCACGGTGCGCCCGTTGGGGTCGAAGCAGGAGAACTCGAAGTGCTTCTCGAACTCGAGGTCGACCTGATCCTGGCCACCGCGGTTCTTCTCGACGGACAGGATCACCCAGTCCCGGAAGCGCTGCGCCTGGTACGGGTTGAACTCGATGTTCACCTTGGCGACGATGTTGTACTTCTCGTTCAGGATCAGGATGATGTCGGCCTCGTAGTTGATCGCCGACGACCCGCGCAGGTGGTAGTTGCGCAGGCGCGACGCCTTGAGGCCTTCCTTGTCCGCGGCGACGATCGCGATCATCGGCACGTCCATCGAGAGCGCGATGTCCTTGAGGCCGTTGACGACGAACGTGACCTTCTCGCTCTCGGTCGTGGGCTCCGGGATCACCGGCACCTTCTGGAGGTAGTCGACCACGACCATCAGCCGGCGGTCACCCGACAGCTCCTTGTGCTGCTCGATCAGCTGCCGCATGCCGTCGATGGTGCTGGCCGTCTGGCTGCCGCGCAGCAGGAACAGGTTCTGCCCGTAGCGGGCGATCCGGTCGAGCGACGGGCGCAGGCGCGGATTGGCAGCCAGCTGGGCGGCGCCGCCACCCTCGGCCATCCACGTCCCGAGGATCTCCTTGCGCACGTCCTGGATCTTGATCGCCCCGGTCTTGTGCGGGAGATGGGCCAGCGCGGATTCGGCCGCGATGAGCCGGTTGAGCAGGTACAGCTCGTCGTGCTCGAAGCAGATGTACAGGACGTTCGCCTGGCCGCCGGACGCAACGTTGCGCGCCATCTGGAGGGCCATCGTCGTCTTGCCGGTGCCCTGGGCGCCACCGATCAGCAGCAGCTCACCTGCGCGGAGGCCCGCGCCGATCGTCTTGTCGAGTGGGGTGAAGCCGAGCGGCACGGGCTGGTACTCGCCAACCTTGCCCGTCGTCACCTTGTCGTTGAGGTCGACGAGCACGTCGATCGCCGACCGGGGAGCCATGCTCCCGTTCGGGCCTTCGAGGCGCCACGTGGCCTTCGCCGCTTCCCCCGTCTCCGTCGTCACGTGTCCTGCGTTCCTCCAGCGATAGCCGTGGGTTGCATGCTAGCACCGGGTTTTTTGCGCACAGTGACCCGACTCGCTGCGGCGGGTGGTCCGAAGGTACGGGGTCGCGCGACCCCGCTCAGGCGGTTCGGGCGTCGCCCAGGGCCAGCGCGAGCTCGTCCCACATGCGGACCAGGACGCGTGTCCCACGCTCAAAGTTCTCGACCTGCAGCCACTCATTCGGAGCGTGCGCATTGCAGGTGGGCTGTGCGAAGCCGAGCAGGACGACCGGCAGGCCGAGGTCGTGCTCGAAGTGCGCGGTCACGGGGATGGAGCCGCCCTCCCGGATCAGGACGGGGTCGACGCCGTAGACGGCGCGCAGCGAACGCGCCGCCGCCAGGGTCGCCGGGTGATCGGAGGGGGTGAGGCTGGGGCGTCCGCCGTGCAGATAACGCGTCGTCACGCCCACGCCGGCGGGGGCGACGGCGGCAACATGATCGCGCAGCCCATCGAACACGCGGACGGGATCCTGGTCGGACACGAGGCGCGCCGAGATCTTTGCGTGCGCATGAGCGGGAATGATCGTCTTCGCGCCCGCGCCCTGAAAGCCGCCCCACAGGCCGTTGACGTCGAGGGACGGGCGCGCACCGCGGCGCTCGAGCGTTGACCAGCCGGCCTCGCCCACGAGCTCTGAGACGGGGATCCCGGCCCGGTATGCCTCGTCGTCGAACGGCAGCGCGGCCATCGCCTTGCGCTCCTCGGCCGTCGGCGCCACCACGTCGTCGTAGAAGCCGGGGATCCGAACCCGCCCGTCGGGACCCTTCAACGTGGCGATGATCGAGGCCAGGGCGTTGGCCGGGTTCTGGACGGTGCCGCCGTACATGCCCGAGTGGAGGTCCACGGGCGACAGCTCGACGTCGATCTGGGCGTACATCATTCCGCGCAGGCCGGTCGTGATCGCCGGCACATTGCCCTCGAAGAAGCCGGTGTCGCTGATGACCACGGTGTCGGCCTGGAGCCGATCGCGGTTGTCGCCGATCCACGCCTCGAGGCTCGCGGATCCGAACTCCTCCTCGCCCTCGAACACGAACGTCAGGTTCACGGCGGGCGACCGCCCGACGGCGCGCAGGGCCTCGATGACGGAGAGGTGCATCACGAGCTGGCCCTTGTCGTCGGCGACGCCGCGGCCGATGAACCGGCCGTCGCGCATGAACGGCTCGAACGGCGGGTGCTCCCACAGGTCGAGCGGATCGACCGGTTGGACGTCGTAGTGGCAGTACACGATCGCAGTCGGCGCGCCCGGTGCTTCGTGGATCCGGCCGTAGACGATCGGGTGCAGCGGCGTCGCGATCACCTCGACGTCCGTTGCCCCGAGGGTGCGCAGGCGGTTCGCGATCCAGTCGGCGGCGGCCGCCACGTCTCCGGCGTGCTCGTGCAGCGCCGACACGCTGGGGATTCGCGCCAGCTCGAGCAGCGACTCGATGCGCGCGTCGCGGGAGGCCTGGAGGGCCGCCTCGATGGCCGGGTCGATCGGCGACGCGTCGGAGGCGTCGGACTCGGTCATGGTGGGCTCCTGGACGGCTGGGCGGGCACCACCGATCCTAGCGCGGCGCGCAGCGGGCGGCCGGTCAGGTGGGTCAACGCGGAAGGCGGACCAGATGGTCCGCCTTCGTCGATCCAGGGTCGGCCGCCGGCTCAGGCCGGCTGGGGCGACGGGTTGGGCGCCGGCGCGGCCGGGCCGCTCGACGTTCCGCCGTCCGTCCCTGGCGCGATCACGCGGGGAATGCCCGCCTGGCGCGTCGGCTTGGGCGGCAGGTCGTCGAACAGCTTCTCGAACGCCTCTGTGTCGACGGTCTCCTCCGCGATCAGCTTCTCCGCCAGGCGGTCGAGCCGGTCGCGATGGGCGTTCAGGGTCTCGGTCGCCCGCTCGTAGGCCCGGTCGATGATCGCCCGGACCTCTTCGTCGATCTGCTTCGCGACCTCGTCGGAGTAGTTGCGCTGCTCGCCGATCTCGCGGCCGAGGAACACGAGCTCATCGCGCTTGCCGAACGACAGCGGGCCGAGCCGGTCGCTCATGCCGAACTCGGTCACCATGCGGCGGGCGAGGTCGGTGGCCTTCTCGATGTCGTTGCTGGCGCCGGTGGTCGTGTCACCGAACACGATCCGCTCGGCGACGTTGCCGCCCAGCAGGCCGGCGATCTTGTCCTCGAACTCGGACTTGCTCTGGAGGTAGCGGTCCTCGGTGGGCAGGGCCATCGTGTAGCCGAGGGCCATGCCGCGGCTGATGATCGTGACCTTGGCGACCGGGTCGCACTTGGGCAGGATCCGCTGCACGACGGCGTGGCCGCCCTCGTGGTAGGCGATGATCCGCTTCTCCTCGTCGGAGATGACGCGGCTCTTGCGCTCCGGACCGGCGACGACGCGCTCGAGGGCCTCGGAGAACTCGTTCATCCCGATGACCTTCTTGTTGCGCCGCGCGGACAGGATCGCCGCCTCGTTGACGAGGTTCGCGAGGTCCGCGCCCGAGAAGCCGGGCGACTGGCGCGCGATCTCCTCGACCACGATGCCCTTGTCGAGGGGCTTGCCCTTGGTGTGGACCTTGAGGATCGCGACGCGACCGCGCATGTCGGGGCGGTCGAGGATGACCTGGCGGTCGAAGCGGCCGGGCCGCAGCAGCGCCGGGTCGAGGACGTCGGGCCGGTTGGTCGCGGCGATCACGATCACGTTGGTGTTCGTGTCGAAGCCGTCCATCTCGACCAGGATCTGGTTGAGGGTCTGCTCGCGCTCGTCGTGCGAACCGCCCAGGCCGGCGCCGCGCTGGCGGCCGACGGCGTCGATCTCGTCCACGAAGACGATGCACGGGCTGTTGCGCTTGGCCTGGTCGAACAGGTCGCGCACGCGGCTGGCGCCGACGCCCACGAACATCTCGACGAACTCGGAGCCGGAGATGCTGAAGAACGGCACCCCGGCCTCACCGGCGACCGCGCGGGCCATCAGCGTCTTGCCGGTGCCTGGCGGACCGACGAGCAGCACGCCGCGCGGGATCCGCGCGCCCAGGCGAGTTGAACTTCTCGGGATACTTGAGGAACTCCACGACCTCCTGGAGCTCCGTCTTGGCCTCGTCGACGCCCGGCGACGTCGGCGAACGTGACCACGGTCTTGTTGCCGAGGAACATCCGGGCGCGGCTCTTGCCGAAGCTCATCGCCTGGTTATTCGTGCCCTGGGCCTGGCGCATCATGAAGAAGATGAAGCCACCGATGACGATCAAGGGCAGCAGCCCCGTCAGCAGCAGGCCGATCCACGAGGTGTCGGCCGTTGGCTTCTTGGAGTACGGCGGGACCGTGTCGGCGTGACCGCCTTCGGCGGACGCCTTCTGCATGTCCGAGTAGACGTCGCCGGTGATCGAGTTCGGGACGACCACCGTGTAGCTGCCCGACTTGGCCGTCACCTGCAGCGTCTCGCCGTCCTGGACGACCTCAGTCACGTTGCCGGCCTTGACGTCGTTGTAGAACTGCGAGTAGCCCTGGGCCGACTGGGGCGTGGATGAAGACACCCACGTGTAGAGCAGCGCGACCGTGCCCGCCACGAGGACGAGCATCACGATCCCGTTGCGTAGGAACTTGGCGTTCAAACGGGGAGCCTCCGAGTCCGACTCGCCGGTCCGAGCCGGCGGTGGGCGCGAGTATAGCGCCGGGTGCTCCGCCGACCCTTGGGCCGATCGTCTCGAACGTACCAGTCCGAACGGTTCCTGTCAGCGATGGGGGGCATCCGTTGGGTTGCCCCGCCGTTGAGAAATCGTCATCCACCCCCCAGAGATGTTCGGGGTGACACAGAACGCCCGGGCCGAGCGGCCCGGGCGTGCGTTGGATCGTGTGGTAGCGGAGGGCGGATTCGAACCACCGACCAAGGGCTTATGAGTCCCCTGCTCTACCACTGAGCTACTCCGCCGTGGTCAGCCGATCTTATCGCCCAGCGTGGCCGGGTTGCCAGATCCGCGCCTCGGCGGGCGCACCGGTCGCGCCAGCGCATTGAGTCCGGGCCTCGGAACGTGGACAATGCGCGGCGACGGGGAAGTGGGGATCACGGGGAGAAGCGCCATGTCCAGCGAACCGCCGAAGCCCGGGGCGATCCCCGGTTGGGGTCAGCCCGCCGATCCGTCGCCGACGGAGCCGGTGGCCCCCGCCGCGCCCGGTGCCCCGGCTCAGACCGGCTGGGGTCAGCCGCCCGACGCCGCACCACAGCCACCGGCAACGCCCGCCCCGGCACCGCCGGCCGGTCCGCCCCCGACGCCGGCTCCGCCGGCTCCTGCGCCGCAAGCACCGCCCCAGGCGGGCGGCTGGGGTGCCCCGCCGGCGCCCGGGATGGCAGCGGGCGTGCCGCCGGCAGGAGCCGGCGCGCCGCCCAACTGGAACCCGGCGCCTGCGGCTCCATCCGGCTCGAACGGCTGCCTCAAGGCGTGCCTGATCATCGGCGCGATCCTCGTGGTCCTGTTCTTCATCGCCGCGGCCGGCATCGTGTTCCTCGGCAACCAGATCATCAAGTCGGTGCCGGTCGACTCCGAAGGCAACCTCGCCTCGTGCGCGATCGTGTCGGACGCCGATCTGAGCACGGTCCTCGGTTCGGGAACCCAGGCGATCCCGCTGGAGGGTGTGTTCGACACGCTGCTCGGCCTCGTGCTCGACAAGCGGGTCATCCCGGACGCGGAGGACTGCTTCCTCAGCTCCGACAAGGGCAACAGCGGCACCGGCCGGATCGCGCGCTACACGGGGAGCGACGCAGCCGGCGATCTTCCAGCAGGAACGCCAGAAGGCCCAGCCGACCTCAGAGGACCAAGGCAACGGGCTCACGCTCGAGACCGAGGGCTACTTCGACGGCGACGTGTCCGGGATCGGCGACGAAGCGTTCTGCACCGGGATCTCGAACGCGTTCATGTCCGGCGTGCTGGTCCGCCAGGGCGACACCCTCGTCTACGTGAGCCTGGTCGGCGGCGATGGCGTTGGCGCAGCGAGCTCGGCGTCGCCGTGCGAGCTCGCCCAGGACGTCGCGCGGTTGATACTCAAGTAGGCCACCGGCCGTCCATCGCTACTGGCTCGCGGTGGGACCGCCCTGGCGATGCTCGGCCTGGTCGAGCAGGTTGCCGATCGTGAGATCGCCGTAGCGGTCCTCGAGCTGGGGCCGGGCTGCCCCCCACAGCGTGCGCAGCGTGCGCGGGCCGCTGCGATCGAGGTCGCGCAGGCGCGTCCCGCCGAAGCGTTCGATGCCGGGGATCCGGCCGAGCTCCTCGGCGAGGCGGACGGCGGCTTCGTCCAGCGTCGACGACTCGTCGAGTCCGATCGCGCCCACGGCGGCGCCGGCCACCGCCCGCTTGTCGCTGGGACGTGCGTCCGAGACGGTGGGCATCGGCGGCAGCTGCGACGTCAGCCCGCCCAGCGCGTTCGCAGCCGGGACGGCTGCGCGTTCGGTCGCTGAGCGGATCGATGCGGATGCGTCGGCGAGGCGCTGCTCGGGGCCCGGCGACGTCGACGCCTGGGCCGGCGGCGGCGCCGTCTCGCCCGGTCCTGCGGCCGCGCCACCGCCCGAGGGCGCTGGGCCGCCACCGGCCTTCGGCCCGCCGCTGGGCCCGCCGCCGGCCGGTCCGCCGCCGTGGCCCGGCGATCCCTCGCCTTCGTCGGCGTCGGGGTGGCGCCGGCTGCGCGTGGTGGGGGGCTTGGACGCCGACGCGGCCTGGGCGTCCTCGCCGCCGAGCGCCCGGTTGAGCAGCTCGGGGATGTCGATGCCGGTCAGGCCCTTGATCGTCGCGGAGGCCTCCGCGACGGTCCGGGTCGCGTTGCGGACGACCTCCGTCGTCCCCTCGGTCGAGAGCACCGTCAGGTTGTCGATCGCCGCCAGCGGCTCGGCCGCCGCGCGCACGATCTCGGGCAGCATCGAGAGGACGGTCGAGATGATCGCGGCCTCGTTGAACTGGCGGTAGGCGTCCGCGCGGAGCGCCAGGGCCTTCGCCTCGGCCTCGCCCTTGGTGAAGGTGATCCCGGCCTCGGCGTTGCCCTCCAGCGTGGTGCGCTTGGCGTCCGCCTCGGCGTTGACCGCGACGACCCGCGCCTGCGCCTCGCCCTTGGTCACCTGGACCGCCGCCTCCGCGCTGCCCGCGAGCTTGACGCGCTCGGCATCGGCCTGCGCCTCGGCGATCCGGGCCAGCTTGTCGCCCTCGGCCCGCTTCACCTGCGCATCGGCCTCCGCCTCGGCCGGCCGGATGGTGCTCGCGATGAGCTCCTTCTGGGTGCGATCGGCCGCGAGCTGCGCCAGCTCGGTCTGCTGGCGCACGACCTCCTGCTGGGCCGCGGCCTGGGCAAGCGGTCCGGCCTGGGCGGCCTTCGCCTCCGCGGCGGCCGTGAGCGCCTGGACCTCGGCCTGGCGGAGGGCGACGTCACGCTGCGCGTTGAGCTTGACCTGCTGCGCCTCGGCCTCCCGGACGGCGGCCTCCTGGTCGGCGGTGGCCTTGGCCATCCGCGCGTCGCGTTCGCGGCGGGCCGTCTCCTGCTGCCCGATCAGGTCCATGTAGCCGACTTCGTCGCGGATCGCCTGGATCGTGAAGTTGTCGATCGTGAGGCCGGACGTCGCCAGGTCGCCCTTGGCGGCGCTCTGGACCTCCTGCTGGAACTTCTGGCGGTCGTAGTTCAGCTCCTCCACGGTGAGGGTGCCGACGATCGAGCGGAGCGACCCTTCGAGGACGTTCTTCACGATCGACTCGATCTGATCCTCGCGGTCGACGAACCGCTCGGCGGCGTTGCGGATCGACTCGTCGTCGCCACCGATCTTGACCGTCGCGACGCCCTGGACCGCGCACTTGATGCCCTGCTTGGTGACGGCATCGGACAGGTTCACGTTGATCTGGCGGGCCGAGAGGTGGAGCCGTCCGAGCTTGTGGACCAGCGGCAGGACCACGACCCGTCCGGCTCGGACGACCTTGAGCTGTGCCGGGGCGCGCACCAGGCCACCCGTCCGGACCAGCGCCTCGTTCGCCCCGGCGACCTTGAACCGGCCCGTGACGTAGGCGACAAGGAGCACCAGGATGACGAGCACGATCACCACGGCGAGCGTGCCGCTGCCGATGAAGTTCAGGAAATCAGACACGCTTGGGCTCCCTCCGGGTGGCGATTACTGGGCCTGGGGCTGGGATGCCGGTGCCGGCGCCGCGGCCTCGACGATGAGGCCCGTACCCGCCACGCCCACGACGCTGACCGTCGATCCCGACGGCACCTCGCTGCTGGAGGTCGCCGCGAACTCGTGCGCCTGGCCTTCGGCGTGCACCATCACGGTGCCGTAGCGACCGGCCGGGATCGCGACGCTCACGTAGGCGGATCCGCCCACGAGGTCCTCGAGGGAGAACGGCTCCTCGCTCTCGGAGCGGCGCAGCCACGCGAAGAGGCCGCCGGCGATGCCGGCGCCGATGATGCCGAACACCGTCGCGACCAGGGCCGCCTGACCGCCGTGGATGTCGAAGACCTGGGTCGCGAGCAGGCCGCCGGCGCCGAACATCGCGATGAACCCGAGCAGGAGCGGCGTCACGGAGGTCCCGCCGACCTCGAGGCCGAACGCGTCGAGGATCCCGCCGAGGATGTCGTCGAACACGACCGTGATCAGCAACAGGACGCCGCCGACCAGCGTGGCGACGGCGAAGATGAAGTCCTCGATCGGGATCGTGATCATCCGATGGCGGCCCAACCTCCCCTGCCCGGCGCCGGTCGCGAGGGCGCATGTCGATGCCCGCTGGCGGGCCGCGCCTCCCGAAGCATAGGGCGCGCCGATGCGGGGCGGAAGGTGGTCCGGGGGTTCCTAATCCTGGCCCGACGACGGACCGCTCGCATCCCGGGCGTCGTTCGACGACCCGAACAGGAGGTCGAGCCACGACGAGAGGGGTGACGGCCGGGTCGCCACCTCGCCCAGCCGCACCGCGGCCGAGCCCGGCGCATCGGCGGGCAGCGGCGGGGCGTCGTCGGCGAGGATGAACGGGATCTCGCGCGGGTGGCCCAGCCGGTACTCGCGCGCCTGCTGCTCGATGTACGGCAGCTGCTGGATCTGCTCGAGCTCGCGCTCCGAGGCCGCGACCTCGACCGCCAGGGCCGTGTTGGCGGCGCGCATGGCGTCCGCGTGCGACGCGGCCTCGCTCGCCTCCCCGACCTGACGGGCGAACAGGACGATGACCCACGCGGCGACGAGGGCGCCGATCAGGAGCGCGATGCGCCGGCGGGTCAGCCCGGCGACGGGGAGGTCGGACAGGTTGGCGGCCGCGGCGGCGGCAGGGGTGAGACGGGCACCGACCGCCGGGTCCGGCCGCTCGCTGCGATCGGGGTCGGGATCGGGAGCGGCTGCCGTCGGACGTGCCGGGGGTCGAGACATTGGGCCGAGGGTAGCTGCGCCGATTCGGGTGTCAACTTCGGCGGCCCGTTGATTCGCAGGGCGGAATCCCACGGGCGATCGAGCCCCGTGACACGCGAGCTGTCACGGGGCGCTTCCATGGTGGCGTAGACTGCGCGCCAAACCGATCATGCGTTCGATATCCGTGCCGGAGCCGAGCCGATGCGCACCTACGCCCCCGCGCCCACGGTCGCCGTCCTGGAGCGGCTGCTCGAGGAACCGTCGCTTGCCCGCGGCGTGATTCACCACGAGGTCCGCCCCGCCGTCGACCCCGAGTTCGGCGACTGGCCGGCGTGGCTGGACCCGCGGCTCCGCGCAGGCCTCGCCAAGCGGGGCATCGAGCGGCCATACGTCCACCAGGCCGCCGCGATCGAGGCCGTGCACTCGGGCGAGGACATCGTCGTGGTGACGCCCACGGCCTCGGGCAAATCGCTGTGCTACATGGCCCCGGTGCTCCAGGCGCTGACCGAGGACCCGTCGGCACGGGCCCTGTTCCTGTTCCCCACCAAGGCCCTGGGCCAGGACCAGGTCGCCGAGCTGTCAGAGCTCGTCCGCGACGCCGAGCTGGAGGTCTCGTCGGCCTGCTACGACGGCGACACGCCCGCGCCGATCCGGTCGGCGATCCGCAAGGCCGGGCAGGTCGTGGTGACCAACCCGGACATGCTCCACTCGGCGATCCTCCCCCACCACACGAAGTGGTTCCAGCTGTTCGAGCAGCTGCGGGTGATCGTCATCGACGAGCTCCACATGTACCGCGGCGTGTTCGGCAGCCACGTCGCGAACGTCCTGCGTCGGCTCCTGCGGCTGTGCGCCCACTACGGCAGCAACCCGGTGATCGTGTGCTGCTCCGCGACCATCGGCAACCCGTCCGAGCTCGCCGAGCTCCTCGTCGGGCGACCCGTCCGGACGATCGATCGCAACGGCGCCCCGGCGGGCGAGAAGCACCTGCTGCTGGTGGACCCGCCGATCCTCGACGGCTCCACCGGCGCGCGCGGCTCGGCGCTGACCCTGGCCGAACGCTGGGCCCTGCCGTTCCTGCGGGCCGGACGCCAGACCGTGGTGTTCGGGCGGTCGCGGGTCGCGGTCGAGATCATGCTCTCGAACCTGCGCGAGACCCTCCGGATGGATCTCGGCCCGCGATCGAGGCTGCGTGGCTACCGCGGGGGCTACCTGCCCACGGAGCGGCGATCCATCGAGCGGGGGCTGCGCGACGGCGAAATCCTGGGCGTCGTCAGCACCAACGCCCTCGAGCTGGGCGTCGACATCGGCCGCCTCGACGTCGCCGTCCTGGCCGGCTACCCGGGGTCGATCGCGGCCACCTGGCAGCAGATGGGACGCGCCGGTCGCCGGGGCGACGTGAGCGTCGCGATCCTCGTGGCGTCGCCGGCGCCGGTGGACCAGTACGTGATCCACCACCCCGAGTTCCTGCTGGGCGGCCAGCCCGAGGAGGCGCGCCTCGACCCCGACAACCTCCACGTCCTGCTGGCGCACCTGCGGGCCGCCGTGTTCGAGCTGCCGTTCGATCCCGGCGACGCCTTCGGTCCGGAGCCCGCCGACGGGCTGCTGGCCTTCCTCGGCGAGGGCGGCCAGGTCCGCCAGGCCGACGACGGGCGGTGGTACTGGAGCTCCGAGAACTTTCCGGCCTCGGAGATCTCGCTCCGCTCCGCCGCGCCGGAGAACGTCGTGATCATCGACACCTCGCCGGACCGGCCGCGGGTGCTGGGCGAGGTGGACCTGTTCAGCGCGCAGGTCCTCGTCCACGAGCACGCGATCTACATGCACGAGTCGATCCAGTACCACGTGGACCGCCTCGAGTGGGGCGAGCGGAAGGCGTACGTCCACCGCATCGACGCCGACCACTACACCTACGCGAACCGGGCGGTGACCCTCAAGCCACTCGACGTGTTCGCGTCGGCCCCGGCGACCGGCGGGTCACGAGTGCACGGCGAGGTCATGGTCGCGAGCCTCGTCACGCTGTACAAGAAGCTCAAGTTCATCACCGACGAGAACGTCGGCTGGGGGCCGGTGGACCTGCCCGAGATCGAGCTCCAGACGACGGCCTACTGGCTGACCGCCGAGGGGGCCGGGGCCGGCTGGCGGCGTGACGAGCTCGACGTCGCGCTCATCGGGGCAGGTCGCGCGATCCAGGCCGTGGCGGCGGTCCTGCTGATGGTGGATCCCCGCGACCTCGGGCTCGTGGCCCAGGTCCGCTCGCCGCACCACGAGGCGCCCACGATCTACCTGTACGAGGCGATGCCCGGCGGCGTCGGGCTCTCGGAGCGGCTGTTCGCCCGTCACGACGAGCTGGTCGTCGGGCGCGGCGGACCTGATCGTGGCCTGCGGCTGCGATGCCGGCTGCCCGGCGTGCACGGGACCCCGCCTCGAGCCAGGCGTGGACGGCAAGGCCCTCGCGCTGCGGCTCCTCGCGGCGCTCACCGCCGGAGCGCGTGACGCGGCGGCGATCGCATGACCCTCGAGCCCGCGGGCCCGATCACTCGCGAGCGGCGTCTCGCGAACCTGCGGGCGACGCTCGCGAGGCCGGGAGGGCCGCCCATCGGCCCGGACCAGCCACCGGCACGTGCCCCGTTCGCGGGGCGACGCAGCCCGGTCCTGGCGGCCCGGCTCGCGAGCGCGCTGGGCGCGGACGTGACCGAGATCGATGGCGGCTGGCTGGTGCGGCGAACCGTCGCGCCCATCGACCTCCCCCTCGATCGACGGAGGCTGGCCGAGCTGCCGGGTCATCCACCCCCGACGCGCCGCTCGTGTGCATCGACACCGAGACCACGGGACTCGCGACCGCCGCCGGCACGCTCGCGTTCCTCGTCGGCCTCGCCCGCTGGGAGGGAGACGCGTTCTGCCAGACCCAGCTGTTGCTGCCCGACCACGCCGACGAGCCCGCGCTGCTGGCCGAGATCGCCGCCTGGGTGACGCCTGACTCGTGGCTGGTCAGCTACAACGGCCGGGGCTTCGACTGGCCGCTCGTCGAGGCGCGGTTCCGGCTCGCCGGGCGTGCCGCTCCGGCCCACGCCGGCCATCTCGACCTGCTCCCGTTCGTGCGGCGGGTGTTCCGCCACCGGATGGTCGACGCCCGGCTGCGGACCGTGGAAGGCGAGCTGCTGGGGATCTCGCGCATCGGCGACGTCGAGGGCTGGGAGATCCCGAGCATCTACCTCGACGTCCTGCGCGGCGGCCCGGTCGACGCCCTGGCGGGGGTCGTGATCCACAACGAGAAGGACGTCCGCAGCCTCGGGCTGCTGCTCGCCCACGTCGAGCGGCGCTACGCGGACAGGGCGGCGCGCCACGACGCCCCCCGTGGCGACCTCGCCGGGCTGGCGCGTGCCTACGGACGTGGCCGGCGTCACGAGGAGGCGCTCGCGTGCCTCGACGACGCGCTGGCCTCGGCGCCGCCGGTCCGCGATCCCTTCGGCCGGACCCCGGTCGCCCAGGCGCTTGCCCGGGAGCGCCTCGAGGACGAACGCGATGCCTGGTGGGAGCCGCGCATCCAGCCGACCTTCGGCGGCCGCCCGCCACGGACCGGCTGGCGCGGGCCGCTCGCGAACGGCCGCGGCGGGCCGATCGGTCCCGCGCCCGGCGTGGCCGCCTGGGAGACGGGTGGCGCCTGGGACGCCGCCGCCCGCTGGACCGACGAGCGGCTTGCCGCGGAGCGGGCGCGACTGCTCCGGCGGCTCGGCCGCTGGACCGAGGCGGCGGAAGCCTGGCAGACGGCCGCCGCGGCCGGCGACGGACTGGGGGTGATCGCCTGGATCGAGGTCGCCAAGCTGCGCGAGCACCGCCTCGCGGACCCGGGCGGCGCGCTGGCGGCGACCCGGGCGGCGTGGCGGTTGCTCGAGCGGTTGCGCGTCATGGGGCGGGCGCATCCGCGCCTCGAGGCGGACCTCCAGCGGCGCGGCGCGCGTCTCTCGGCGAGGCTCCATCGCCGGGGCGAGGCCGGTGCCGCCCGGCGCCCGGCGGGCGCGGCGTGCCTCCTAGGCCGAGGCGGCCGCCCGGAGCATCCGGCGCAGCACCGCATCGCGGGCCGGCACGCCCAGCAGCCCGGGTCCCTCGCAGATCAGCGAGGCGGCGGCCGCACCGACGAGGAGGTCGTCGTCCGGGTCGGCGTCGGGGCCGAGGAGGGACGGGTCGACGTGGGCCGCGAACACGCCGGCGAGAAACGTGTCACCCGCGCCCACCGGATCGACGAAGCGATCGACGGGGATCGGCGACCAGGGGCGACGCCGGGCCACCCCGCCCGAGGGCGCCGCGTCGAACGCGATGCCGCCTGCCGCCCCGTCGGTCAGCAGCATCGTCGCGCCGGGTCGGAGCAGCGCGAGCAGCGAGGACTCAGGCGTCCCCGGCTCGATGTCGTCCCGTCCCACGCCGACCAGGTCGGCCCGCGCGACGATCGGCGACGCCCCGGGCGGATGCTGGGTCACGGGCTCACCCGCGACCAGCACCCGGAGCAGGCCCTGCCAGCCGAGGGCGACCTCGGCCGCCGGATCGGGGATGTCCGCCCAGGCGTCGGGCAGCTCGGCCGCGACGGGCCCGAACAGCCAGCCGCGGGCGTCGCGCCAGCGCGGCCGGGAGCGCCGAGGGATCGACCGGATCAGAGACCTGGGGGGCATGCTGGATCCGTCCCGTCGGGGTCTCCGTGTTGATGAACACCGGCCCGCGGGCGAGCGGCGCCACCACGACGTCCACGCCCGCATCGCGCAGCAGCTGCAGCTCCCGCGACGCCGCCGCGAGCGCGTCGGCGCCCACGAGCGCCCCGACCGGCAGGCCCAGCCGAGCCAGCGTCAGGGCCGCGTACGAGACCCCGCCGCCCAGGCGCCAGCCACGCGGGTCGTCGTCGACGAGATCGCGGCACGCCGCGCCGACCACCACGACCGCCGGCGCGTCAGCCACCCTGCCTCCCCTCGGGGCCCGGTCGGGGCCCGCCTATACTGGTCCAACCGCGCCCATCCGCGCACCGGCGGGCCATCCCGCCCCCGACCGAGGTCCCAATCATGCACTTCTACGAGCTTCACGAGGGTGACAACGACACCTTCGCGGACCTGCTCCTCGTCCGCGAGGACGAGATGGATCCCGAGGAATTCTTCGAGGTCGTCCAGGCCATCCGCCGCCGCATCCAGGACTCCTACGAGCGCGAGACGCTGATCGAGTCGATCGCCGAGGAGCTGGAGCGCGACTACGACTTCATCGCCGTCTCGGACGACCGGCTGACCGCGGCGATCAACGTGTCGAAGGAAGAGGACGACAACTTCCTCGCCGACCTCGAGGCGCCCGAGCCCGAGACCGACTACGTGTCCATCCTGGCCGACCTCCAGGGGGGCGACAACCGCCTCAACTGATCGGCGCGGTCGGTTGGCGGCCCCATGCCGCAGGCGTCACCGGCTGAACAGGATCTCGATCACGTCCCCGTCCCGAACGCGGTAGGTCCGACCCTCGGAGCGGACCTTGCCGTGCTTCTTCGCCTCGGCGATCGAGCCCAGCGCCAGCAGGTCCTCGTACCCGATCGTCTCGGCGCGGATGAACCCCTTGGCGAGATCGGTGTGGATGGCGCCCGCCGCGTCGACGGCCGTCGAGCCGTCCGGGATCGGCCACGCCCGGACCTCGTCGGGACCCGCCGTGAGGAACGAGATCAGGCCGACCAGCCGATACGACAGCGCGATCACACGATCGAGGCTCGACTCGGCCAGGCCCAGCTCCTCCATGAACACGGCGGCCTCGTCGGGCTCGAGCTCGCCCAGCTCCATCTCGATCTTGGCCGACAGCGAATCGACCATCGCGTGGCGGTGCGCGTAGGTGGCGCCGATCCGTCCGACCAGCTCGGGGGCCTTCGAGAGGTCGCCCTCGCCCACGTTGACCAGGATCAGCACGGGTTTCTGGGTCAGGAAGCGGAAGCCGCGGATCGCCTTCTCGTCGTCGGGATCGAGCGCCTCGTCGCGGATCGGTCGTTCGCCCTCGAGCACCGCCTTGAGCCGGACGAGGATCTGCGCCTCGCGCTCGTTCGCCTCGCGCTCGGCCGGGGTGCCGTGGCGCCCGCCGCCGGCGTTCAGGCGCTCCAGGCGACGGTCGATCATCGCCAGGTCCGCGAGTATGAACTCGACGTCCAGCTGCTCGATGTCGCGGGCCGCGTCGACGGAGCCCGCCGGGTGCGGGTGCGCCGCGTCGTCCCACGCCCGCACGACGTGGATCATCGCGTCCGCCTCGCGCAGACGGGCCATGTGCTCCGCCGGCAACTCGTCGGTGCCGACGCGACCTTCCGAGGACGCGGGCGGCGCCGGCAGGTCCACGTAGGTGACGTCGGCGTGGACGACCTTCTTGGGATGGAACAGGTCGGCGAGCTTGCCCAGCCGCTCGTCGGGCACCTTGACGACGCCGACGTTGAGCTGGAGCGCACCGTAGCCGCCGGTCTCGGCGTGGCCTCGGGTCAGCGTATTGAACACGGTGGTTTTGCCGGCCGAGGCGAGGCCGACGATGGCGATCTGCATGGGGCGATCCTACCGGGCTCAATACCCCGCGCTGGGATCGACCACGTTGACCAGCGGCTGGCCGGCCGCGTAGCGCTCCAGGTTGTCGCAGAACAGGCCGACCGAACGATCCAGCACGCGCGTCGATGACCACGACGTGTGGGGCGTGAGGATCACGTTGGGCAGCTCGTACAGCGGCGACGTCGCCGGGAGGGGCTCCTCGCGGAACGTGTCCAGGACCGCGCCGCCGATCCGGCCCGCACGCAGCGCCCGGACGAGCGCGACCTCGTCCACGAGCTCGCCGCGGGCGACGTTGATGACCCAGGCGCCCGACTTGACGTGCGCGATCGCCGCCTCGCCGATGAGGCCGCGGGTGTCCCCGGTCAGCGGCGCCGCGAGGACGATGAAGTCGGATTCGGCGAGCAGCTCCGGCAGGCGCTCCGGGGGCAGCACGCGGTCCAGCATGAGCGACCCGAGCACGGGCTCGTCGCCGGCCCCGTCGGTCACCTCGGTGCCGGCCTCGGGCCGCCGCCGCGTGGCGATGACCCGGCAGCCGAACGCCGTGGCGAGGGCGCCGACCGCCCGGCCGATCGACCCGAGGCCGACGATGCCGACCGTCACGTCGCGCAGCTCGCGGGACTCCAGCGGCTGCCAGGTCCGCTCCGCCTGGAGCTCGAGCAGCTGGGGCAGGCGCCGTGACACCGCCAGCATCATGAGCATCACGTACTCGGCGATCGGACGCGAGAACACGCCGCGCGCGTTGGTGATCGTCAGCCCCCGGTCGCGGCTGGCCGGCGTCAGGACGCGCTCGACCCCGGCCGTCGCGGAGTGCACCCAGCGGAGCGCCGGTGCGCGGGCGAGGATGCGATCGAAGGTGTCGGCGGGAAGCCGGCCGCGGAGCATCACCTCGACGTCGTCGAGGGCGCCGTCCGGGTGACCGTCGAAACCGATCGTGACGATGCGCGCGCCGGGCGCAGCGGCCCGGATCGCGTCGAGGTCGGTGGCGCGGTAGCGGGCCGCGAGGATCGGCGTCAGCGCGATCGCGGCGGGCACCCCCGCCGGTCCCGATCCCGGGCCCGGCGCCTTCGCCCCGGGTTCCCTCATGCACCGCCTCCCAGCTGGTTGAGTCCCATCCGCCGCACCCAGGCCGCCGGGTCGTCGATCTCCGGGGCCGTCGGCAGCGTCTCGGGTCCGGCCCACAGGCGGCGCAGCGCCGCGGCCCCCCCGAGCCGTTCGATGCCGGCGACGAACGCCTCGCCCTTCCGGTACTGCTCCATCTTGAGGTCCATGCCGGTGATCCGGAGCATGGCGCGCTCGAACGTCGTCCGCTGCTGGCGGCGGCCGTGGAAGCGGGCCGAGATCCGCTCGACGCCCGGCACCAGGTCCTTGCCGACCGCGTCCATCACGTGGTCCCCGAACCCCTCGAGCAGGCTCATCACGGCCTGCGTGTCCCGGAACAGCGCCCGCTGCTCGTCGCTCATCAGGTGCTCGAGCCAGTGCTGGTCGTCGCGGCGTCCATCGCCCCGGAGCGCCGAGCCCAGCGCCCGGGCGGCGTCGCGACCCATCGACGAGGCGCCCTGGCTGAACAGCGTGAGCTGGCGCTCGAGGCGGTCGGCGAGGTACGGGCGCAACCAGGGGTGCGCCTCGAACTCGAAGGCGTGGGTCGTCTCGTGGAGCGCGATCCAGGTCCGGAACGGGCCCAGCGGGACGCCCAGGTTGGTCGCCGTCTGGCGGATGTTCTCCTCCACGAACAGCAGGCGCCCCGGCGTCGTCTCGGCCGTGAGCAGGGCGAGGTCGTACTGGCCGAGGACGCGCTGGCCCATGAAGCCCAGCAGCAGGCCGAGCTGGCGGGTCGTGATCCAGCGGTTGGCGAGCGTGAGCGCGGCCTTGGTGAAGCCGCTGCCGGGGGGGAGCATCTGCTCGAGCAGCTCGCCCTCGAGGCGTCCGATCAGTCCGGCGAACGCCGTTGTGTTGGCCTGCACCCAGGCGGCCCGGTCGACGACCGAGACCCGCTCGACCACGCCCGGCAGGGGCGTGCCCAGGTGGGCGCCGACGGCCGGCACGACCTGCGCCATCGCCTCGGCATAGGCGCCCTCGGTCGCCGCCAGCTCCGCCGCCGTCAGCGCGCCGGGCGCATGGCGCAGGCGGGCGACCGCGATGTCCTCCACCCGCCCCCAGTCGACCAGACCGGCCTCGCGGGCGGAACGCTCCATCTGGCGGCCGGCCACCGTGACGGCCGCGCCGATGACGGAGCCGACGACGAAGCCGACCTGCCACAGCCGCTCCTCGGGGATGCCGGAGCGGCGGCCGGGCTCGCCGGGCGGACGGGTCATCCCACGGCCTCCACGGCCGCGAGCTCGACCGACTCCACGTCCAGGAACGCCTCGCCGAACATGCGCGACGCGATCGCGCGGAAGCGTTCCACGTCGCCGGTGGTCAGCTGGACGTGGACGGGGTCCGCGGCGTAGGTCTCGACGGGGCGCTCGTGGCCGTGTATCCCGGGGTCGGCGGCGGTTCCCCGGGTCGTCCCCGGGACCTCCAGCGCGTTCACCGACAGCAGCTCGGCAAGGGACGAGGCGGTCGCGGTCGCGGAGTCGACGATCGCCACCCGATCGCTGACCGCCGAGGCCAGCACGGGACGGAGCAGCGGGTAGTGGGTGCAGCCGAGCAGCAGCGTGTCGATGGACGCACCGGGCGGCCTCGGGAACACGAACTCCCCAGCCCCGTCGCGCTCGCCCAGCAGCGGAGCGAGGTCCTCGGCCACGACCGCCTCGAGCTCGGCGCCGGACACGATCCCCGCCTCGACCAGGGGCACCAAGCGCGGCGTCGCGTGCTCGTACACCTCGATCGCCGGGTTCTCGTCCTTGATCGCGTTGAAATAGGCGTGCGAGCGAACCGTCGCCGGGGTCGCGATGACGCCCACCCGCCGGTTCCGGGTGGCCAGCGCGGCCGCCGCGGCTCCCGGCCGGACGACGCCCAGCACGGGCAGGTCGTAGCGCGCCCGCAGGTCGCGCAGCGCGACGGCGGTTGACGTGTTGCAGGCGACGACCAGCGCCTTGACGTTGCGCGAGGCCAGCTCGTCGAGCGCCTCGGCCGAGAACTGGCGCACCTCCTCGTCGGAGCGCACGCCGTAGGGGGCTCGCGCGTTGTCGCCGAGGTAGATCGTGGACTCGTGGGGCGACCTGCGCAGGATCTCGCGCAGGACGGTCAGCCCACCCACACCCGAGTCGAAGACACCGATCGGCCGAGGGTCCGACACGTCCTCTCGGCTACCGCTGGCTCGTCGCGGCGGGCACCCGCCCCACAAGCTCGGCGGCGACGCGCGTGATGTCCTGGCTGATCTGCGCGGACGGGTCCGCGAGCACGAACGGGATCCCCTCGTTGTTGGCCCGCACGACGAGGGCACCGCCGGAGCTGACGCTGTACTCGGGAACGCGGCCCAGGGCACGGGACAGGGTCTCGGGATCGAAGCCGCCCGTCGAGTCGGCGCGGTTGACGAGGTAGCGGACCTTGGTCGGCGGATAGCCGATCATCCGGAACGCGTCCGCCATCACCATCGTGCTGTGGATGGTCGTGGAGTCGTAGGTCACGACCTCGAGGATCGTGTCCGACGCATCGAGGAACGCGAGGTTGATGTCGTTGACGACGGCGGGCGTGTCCACGACGACGACGTCGTACACGCGGCGCAGCAGCGACAGCGTCTTCTCCAGATCACGCACGGTGACCATCTCGGCCATCTCGACCCGCGGCGGCGCCAGCAGGATGTCGATCCCGGACGGGTCGCGCCACAGCACGTCCTGGAGGTCCGATTCCTGGATCCGGTCGGTCGGCAGGTCGAGCAGCGACGGCGCGTCGATCGGCACCTTGAGCAGCGCCCGCAGGTCGCCGAACTGGAGACTGCCGTCGATGAGGACGGTCCGGGGCCCGATCATGCCCAGTGCGACCGCGAGGTTGAACGCGACCGTCGTCTTCCCCACCCCGCCCTTGGGCGCGAAGATGGTGACCATCCGGGCCGAGCCGGTCGCCTCGCTGGCGGCCGCCGCCTGGTGGACCTGCTGGAGCCGGGTCACGAGCTCGTAGCCGGTGAACGGCATCGACAGCACGCCGTAGATGCCCTGGCGCGGGTCGACGGCGACGGGCTGCTGGGGCACCGTCAGCACGATCACGGGGATGCCGGCCGACTGGTTCAGCTGGTCGACGAGGGTCATGCCCTTCACGCGGCCCTGGAGCAGGGCGTCGACGAGCACCACGTCCGGGCGCAGCTCTGACACGAGGCCGGCGACCCGCGACCCGTCGGTGACGACGTCGAGCAGCTTGATCGTCGACTGCGAGTTCAGGAGTCCGCGGATGTACTGGGCGACCTGGGGGACGTCCTCGACCACGAGGAGGCGGAGCTGATCCGGCATCGGGCCGACTCTACCACGCAGTCCGGGACCCTTCCCCCGGCCCCGATGGTCCCATCGATCCCGACCGCCCGGGGGATGGCCGGGCTCGTTTCAGGGACGGCGTGCGATCAGGATGACGCGCTCCGCGCCGAGCTCCAGCGGCCCGAGGCCGTAGTCACCCGCCAGCGTGTCCACGACCAGCCCTGCCGCCTCCGCGAACGCGACGAGCTCGTCCGGACCCACGAGGCGCAGCCGGTCGACGCGCACCCAGCGGACGGCGGCCTCGCCCGGCCGCGCGGCCTCGAAGATCGTCGTGAGGTTCGCGACACCCGTGGACGGGTCGTAGGTGGCGCTGCCCGTCTTGGTCACCGTGCGGCCGGTGCCGGGCTCCTCGCGGACCCACTCGAGCACCAGGCGTCCGTCGTAGCGGGCCAGGTCGTCCGCGTCCGGGAGCCACGCGTCGACGACGGCGAGCCCGCCGGGAGCGAGGTGGGCCGCCAGGGACGCGACGGCCTCAGCCTGGTCGCGACGCGTGCCCATCAGGAAGATGGAGTTGAGCGGGATGAGGGCGAGCCGGTAGGTGCCGGCGCCGTCCAGCCGCACGGAGCGCGCGTCGTCCTGCACGAGCCGCACCCGTCGGGCGACCGCGACGCCCGCGTTGTCCGCCGCGGCACGCGCCCGGGCGAGCATCGCCGGGTCGAGGTCGACCCCCGTGACGTCAAGGCCCGAGGCCGCCAGCGGCACCGCCAGCCGCCCCGACCCGGCCGCGAGCTCGAGCACCGGGCCGCCGGTCCGGGCTGCGAGGGCCAGGTAGAGGTCGATGTCGCCGGGATCCTCGGCGAGGTCGAGGTCGTACAGGCGGGCGAGGGCCTCGGCCGCCGACTCCGCGGTCACTGGCCACACCCGATCGCGCCCGTGGGTCCGGACGTCACGCCGTCCCCGGCCCCGCGAACCGAACCGGGTGTCCGCCCTGTCGCTTGGCGGCGAGGGCCGAGATGACCTCGAGCGCGACCCGGTTGGCCGCCATCGCCGTGACCTCGGCGTGGTCGTAGGGCGGCGACACCTCCACGATGTCCATGCCGGCGACGTCCACGGCGGAGGCGATCCGCCGGACGGCGCGCAGCACCTCGCGCGGCAGCATCCCGCCGGGCTCGGGCGTCCCGGTGCCGGGCGCGATGCCCGGATCGATCACGTCGATGTCGACCGAGATGTAGACCGCGTCGGGGCCGTCGAGCGCCTCGGCGATCGCGTCGTCGATCACGGCCTCGGCACCCCGCTCCTCGATCTCGCGCATGAGGTGCCAGCGCAGGCCGTGCTCCCGCATCCACTCGAAGGTCTCGACGGGCGGCCAGTAGCCGCGCAGCCCGACCTGGACGAAGTTGCTGCCCTTGACGGCGCCCGACTCGATCAGGCGCCGCATCGGCGTCCCGTGGCCGGCCAGCACGCCCCAGTCGTCCATCGCCGTATCGGCGTGGGCATCGAAGTGGACGATGCCGATGCTGCCCGGCCGCCGGATCTCCGCCACCGCCGTCGCGGACGGCCAGGTGATCGAGTGATCGCCGCCGAGGACGATCGGGATGGCGCCGGTCGCCGCGACCTCGCGCACCTTGCGATAGATGAGGGCGTGGGCACGGTCGATCCACGCCGGGACGATGTTGGCGTCGCCGGCGTCGACGACCGTCAGGATCTCGAACGGCTCGGTGCCCAGCTGGAGGGAGTGGATCGAGCCCGACGTGTACTGGGCCTCGCGGATGGCGCGCGGCCCGAATCGCGCGCCCGATCGGTGACTCACCGCGTCGTCGAACGGGGCGCCGACGATGGCGACGTCCACGTTCCGCGCCCGGAGCTCGGCCGGATCGGTGATCCAGGGCAGCTTCATGAACGTCGGCAGGCCGACGTAGGTGGGCAGGTCGAAGTCGTCGTAGGTCTCGTACGCGCGGTCCCAGCCGTTGCGCGCCGCGAGGTCGACGTCACCCGGCGGTTGGGGACGATCGGTCACGATGGGCCTCCGGGGGCGGCAGGCCGTCGAACGGGACGAGGCGCGCTGCCCCGATGCCGCCCCAGTCGGCGCGCCGCCGGTTCGGGTCCGCCGTCCAGCGGGGCGCGCCCCGGCATCGTACTCGGTCAGCGCGGCGCGGCGGTGCCCCGGAACTCGGCCCAGGCGGCCTCGACGAGCGCCGGGTCGGACAGCAGGTCGACGGCGGTCTGGGCGACCAGCGTCGCGGCGAGCAGCGTGGTCCGGTCCGCCAGCGGGCGGGCGGACGCGTCCCTGAACTCGATCGTGTGGCCGGGCGTCGGGCGGTCGACGATCGAGAGTTCGGGATGGATCGCCGGCACCACCCACGACACGTTGGCCATGTCCGTCGAGCCCGACGCCGGGTCGAGGCCCTCGTCGCGCACGCCATACGCCTCGGCGTTCGCCACCCACCGCTCGGCCAGCGTGCGGTTGTGGTTCATCGTGCTGGCGCCGCCCGAGAACTCGACCTCGACCTCGGCGTCGGACGCGCTGGCCGCCGCTTCGCACATCGCGATGAACCGGCGCTTCATGACCTCGTAGTACGCCTGGTCGGCGCTGCGCAGCATGAACCAGGCCTTGGTGCGCTCGGGAATGATGTTGGCCGCGGTGCCGCCCTCCTGGATCACCCCGTGCACGCGGCAGTGGGTCGGCAGCTGCTGGCGCCACAGCCCGATCGAGACGAACAGCGCGATCATCGGGTCGAGCGCATTGCGCGCGTTCCACGGATCGGACGCGGCGTGGGCCGCGAACCCCGTGAACATCACCTGGACGTCCTCGGAGGCGAGCGGCGTGATCTCCACGTGGTTCCGGTCGCACGGGTGGTACAGCAGCGCGGCGTCGATGCCCTCGAACACGCCCTCGCGGATCATGATCGCCTTGCCACTCCCCCGCTCCTCGGCGGGCGTGCCCAGGAACACGACCTCGCCGGCCCAGGCGTCGCGCACGGCGGCCAGCGCGATCGCCGCCCCCACCCCCGACGCCGCCATCGTGTTGTGGCCGCAGCCGTGGCCCAGGCCCGGCAGCGCGTCGTACTCGGCCAGGATGCCGATCCTCGGCCCGTCCGCGCCCATGCCCCCGACGAGGCGACCTCGGACCGCCGTCGCGAGGCTGCCAACGGGATGCTCGACGCGGTAACCGTGCGCGGCGACGGTCTCCGCCACCCAGGCCGAGGCCTGGTGCTCCTCGAACGCCGGCTCCGGGTTGGCATGAATCCTGTGTGACAGCGCGAGAATCTCGCCGCGGCTCGCCTCGACGGCGTCGGCGACGCGCGCCTTGAGGTCGGCGAACGGCTCGGCTGGACGGGCGGCGGTGAGGGTGTCGGTCATGGTCGAGATCCTAGCGTTCGGCGGACAGGGTCAGCTCCGCGACGACGAAGATCGCGGCCAGGAACAGGACGATCGCGGGCTGGAACGCGTCGACCAGCCGCAGCACCACGATCGCGGCCACGAACAGGCCCACCCAGCCGCCGCGGCGCGAGGCCCGGAACCAGTCGCCCTGATAGGCGATCCGCCGGTGACGGGCGAACACGATCAGCCAGCACAGCGGGATGGCGGTGATGCCCACGGCGAGCCCGATCAACAGCGCGCCGACGTAGCCCGCCATCGGGTCCGTGTACGGATCGCGGGTCGTGATCAGGACGACGACCAGGATCCACGCCACCACGGCCGCGGCGAGCAGCCCGAGGTTGGCGAGGCGGTCGCGGCGCTCCATCGCCCGCGAGTCTACCGACGACCGGTGATCGCCCGGCGGCCGAGCCGCCGGATCGGCCGCTCAACCGGCCGCGGCGAGACGCTCGAGGGCCGCCTCGAGGTCGTCGACGCGCTGGATCTCGAGATCGGGCTCCACGTCCTCGGTCGCCGTGTCGCCGCGCTCGCTGCCCGGCAGGGGCGAGTCGGCCGGCCGGCCCAGGACGTACGCGACCCGCCAGCCGACGCGCTTGGCCCCGACGATGTCGGCCACCCAGTCGTCGCCGACGTGCAGGATGCGGGCCGGATCCGGATCGCCGAGGGCCGACCGGGCCGCCTCGAAGATCGCGGGCTGCGGCTTGATCGTGCCCACGCGCTGGGATACGACGATCGCGGCCAGCGACGGCGTCCAGCCCGCGGCCTCGGCGTAGCGGTCGATCGTGGCCGCGAGCGGCCAGTTGGACAGGATCGCGAGCCGATGGCGCGCCGCCAGGCGGGCCAGGAGCGCGGCCGTGCCGGGCGGCGGCGGCAGCGCGTCGACGAACGAGCGCGAATAGACCTCGATGGCCCAGGCGACCTCGTCAGGGTCGACGAGGCCGGCAGCCGCCGCGTCGTCCCAGCGGACGTCGACGGGCGGCGGCGCCATCCCGCGCAGCCTGGCCAGCACGCGCACGATGCGTTGGCCGAGGTCGACCTCGCGGAACAGCGGCACCTCCTCGCGGAACTGCCGCTCGCGCTCCTCGGCCCACAGGCGCCGCACCTCGTCCTCGCCGAACGGTCCGAGCCGGGCGGCCATCGCCGCGGCGGTCCGGCCCACGACGTCGCGCAGCGCGGCCGCGGGCACCGGGACCAGCGTGTTGCCGAAGTCGAGGGTGATCGCCTCGATCGTCAACCCGCGCCCTCGGCGGCGAGGCGCGCCTTCGCGATGCGAACGGCGTCCGGGTTGCGGTCGATCAGCAGCCAGCGGCGACCCAGGCGTGCCGCGGCCACGCCGGTCGTGCCGCTGCCCGCGTACGGATCGAGGACCAGATCCCCCGCCCGGCTCGAGGCCGCGACGATCCGCTCCAGCAGGCGCACCGGCTTCTGGGTGGGATAGCCCGTCCGCTCGCGGCTGCCCGGGGGGACGATGGTCAGCCACCACACGTCGGTGGGGAGCTTGCCGCGTGCCGCCTTCTCCGGACCCACCAGGCCCGGGGCGAGGTACGGGATGCGGTCGATCGCGTCCCGCTCGAACACCCAGGCGTCGCCCTTCGCGTACCACAGGATCGTGTCGTGCTTGCGCGGCCAGCGATCCCGGGATCGCCCGCCGTAGTCGTACGCCCACACGAGCTCGTTGAGGAACCGCTCCGGTCCGAACACCTCGTCCAGGAGCAGCCGGACGTGGTGCGCGGTCCGCCAGTCGACGTGGAGGTACAGCGAGCCGTCTGGGGCGAGGACGCGATGGACCTCCACCAGGCGCGCGTGGAGCGCCTCGAGGTGCCGGTCGAGCGGCAGGTCGTCGGACCAGGCCATGTCGGACACGACCTCGTAACGGTAGGTCCGCCCGCCGAAACCGGTGCGCGTGCCGTCGCCCTGCCCGGTGCGGATGGAGGCGAGCCGGCGTGATCCGCCCGTGGCGAACGGCGGATCCGCGTACGCGAGGCCGACGCAGGCGTCCGGCAGGGTGCGCAGGACCTCGAGGTTGTCCGCCTCCACCACCTCGCCCTGCAGGCCGCCCGCGAGCACCGCGTCAATGGCCGTTCGCGTGGCGTCCGGGAGCGGGGCCACCGTCATCGGACGGCGCTGGACGGGCAGATCTCCCGGAACGGGCACCAGCTGCACGACAGCCGGTCCGGCTTCGCCTCGAAGTCCCGGGCGCGGATCCCCTCGGCGGCGGTGCGGATCGACGCCTTGGCCTTGTCGATCCGCCGCCGGTCCACCGGCGCCGTGCCGACGAGGCCGGAGTCGAGGAAGTGCAGGGCGACGGCGTCCGGCAATCGCCCGGTCATCGCCTCATAGCCCATCGCGTAGATGGACAGCTGCAGCGAGTCCTTCGCCCGCTGGCGCGCCTTCGCCGGGTCCCGCACGTCCGAGGACTTGTAGTCGGTGATCACGACCCGCTCCGGGGCGAGGCCCAGCATCGGCTCGATGACGTCGGCGCCCGTGCCCTCGTCGTCGGCCATGACCGGCACCGGGTCCGATGGATCGCGGGCGACGATGTCCACCCGGTCCATCCGGCCGCGCACGCGGTCGCCGTCGAGCAGGAAGCTGAACTCGCGCTCCACCCAGGCCGGGGTGATCGCCCCCGGCGCCAGCTGCTGATCGCGGAAGCGTCGCAGCGCGTCGCGGCCGGCGGCGAGGCGCGCCTCCTCGTGCTCGCGTGACAGGAAGCCGTCGTTCGTCCAGGCGTCCTCGAACGACGCGTACAGCTGCGCCTCGCTCATCACGTCCCCGCGCGCGTGCCGGCGGTGGAACTCGGCGACCGCGGCATGCAGCGCGGAGCCGTAGATCAGCGAGTGGTGCGGCGCGAGCGGCACCCGGAGCACGTGGGCGTACTTGTACCGCAGCGGGCAGGTCAGGTAGTCGTCCACGGCATAGAACGAGAGCACCAGCGGCTCGCCACCGGCCGGCCTCCGTCGCGCGGGCGCTGGCTCGGTCCGCTCGAGGCCGCTCAGCCGCTCGAGCGGCGTGGTCGACCGGGCGCCCGCACCCGCCGTGGCTGCCGCCAGCGGCAGGTCCAGCGCCTCGAGCACGAACGGCGACACGCGCCGGGCGCGCTGGCCGCCGTAGTCGGCGGCGTGCGAGAGGACCAGCTCGTCGCGCGCCCGGGTCATGCCCACGTAGAACAGGCGCCGCTCCTCCTGGAGCTGGTAGTCGCCTTCGGGCAGGGTCTCGTGGACCAGCTCGAGGGGCAGGGCCAGCTGTTCGCGCCGCCCGATCGCCGGGAACCGACCGGTGACCAGCCCCGGCAGATAGACGACCGGGAACTCCAGGCCCTTCGCCTTGTGGATGGTCATCACCGCGACCGCGTCGACGTCGGGGTCGATGTCGGCGGTCGGCGGGTCGTCGCCGGCCTGGATCAGCGTGTTCAGGTGGCGCGCGACGAACACGGTGCGGTCGTCCGCGAGCAGCGACGACTGCGCACGGATGATGTCGAAGAAGCGGGCGATGTTCGAGAGGCCCTCCTCGGCCGCGACGCTGTCCGACGCGGCCAGGCGGGCCAGCCAGCCGGACCCCCGCAGGAACGCGTACAGGACCTCGCCGGCCGAACGCTCGTTGGCGAGCTCCACGTAGCGGCGCAGATCCTCGACCAGGCGCGAGGCCGCCGCGCGGGTCTCCGGGGACAGCCGCAGGATCCCCGGCTGGCGCTGGAGCTCGTCGAGCACGTCCCATACCGAGCGGTTCCGCCGCCGCGCCGTATTGACGATGGCCACCAGGTCCTCGGCCCCGAGCCCGTACACCTCCGACGCCGCCAGGGCGTAGACGTCGACCGACGAGGAGAGGTCCGCGATCGCCCGCAGGAAGGCGAGCAGCAGCCGCACCTCGGGCCGGGCGTACAACCCGCTGGTGCCCGAGAACCGCCACGGGATGCCCTCGAGGTTGAGCGAGCGCAGGACGGCATCCGCGGCCGCGTTCGTGCGCACGAGGACGGCGACGTCCTTCGGATGGGCGCCCTCGCGGATCCGGCGGGCGATGTCGGCCGCGATCCAGTCCGCCTCTTCCGCCCCGCTCGCGAACGCCTCGTGGCGAACCGGGACGGCGTCGTCCCCGCCGCGTTCCGGGTCCAGGCGCTTGACGATCCCCGCTCTCGCCTCGAGCCGGTCCGGATCGTTGTGCCGGACGAGCCGGTACGAGGCGTCGAGGATCGGGGCGCGCGACCGGTAGTTGCGCCGCAGCACGACCACCCGCGCCGCGCGGTAGCGGTCCCGGAACTCCAGGATGTTGCTGATCGCCGCACCGCGGAACTTGTAGATCGACTGGTCGTCGTCGCCGACCACGGTCACACTGCGGTGCCGCTCGGCGACCAGCGCCACCAACTCCGCCTGGGCCCGGTTCGTGTCCTGGAACTCATCGACCAGGACGTACTTGAACCGCCGCTGGACCGCCTCCCGGGCGGACGGCGACTCGCGCAGGAGGCGCAGGGCGAGCGACACCTGGTCGCCGAAGTCGATCGAGCCGTTCTCGGCCAGCAGCTCCTGGTAGCGGGCATAGGCCCGGGCCAGCTCCGCCTGCCGGCGCGCGTCCTCGGCAAGCGCGGCGAGGGCATCGGCGTCGGAGGCGTCGGGATCGGCCGCCAGCCTCGCCAGCCGCTCCGCGTGCGCCCGGTAGGCATCGGGCGAGACGTCCTCGTCCTTGGCGCGCGAGAACAGGGTCGCGAGCGCGTCGAGGAAGCGCGTCGGATCCCCCAGCGGCCGGTACTCCTCGAGCCCGAGGTCGAACAGTCGCTCGCGCAGGAACACGACCGTCTCGGGCCGCGACAGGACCCGGACGTCCGGCGGGAGCCCGAGCTCGAGCGCGAACTCGCGGACCAGTCGATCGCCGAACGCGTGGAACGTCGAGATCGCCGTATCCGTGTAGCCGTACGGCACGAGCTGGTCGACCCGCATCTGCATCTCGTCCGCGGCCTGGTCCGTGAAGGTCAGCGCCAGGATCTCGGACGGCCTGGCGCGACGGGTCGCGATCAGCCACGCGATGCGACGGGTGATGACCTGGGTCTTGCCGGTGCCGGCGCCCGCCACGACGAGCAACGGCCCGTCGCCGTGGGTCACCGCGCGGCGCTGTTCGGGGTTCAGGCCCGCCAGCAGCTCGTCGACGGCATCGGGAACGTCGGACGGTGCCGTCTCGATCGGCGCGTCGTGGCCCCACACCGGGATCTGCACCAGCGGGGACGGTTCGCCGCGGACCGTTCGCCGGCTCATCGAGCTGAGGTCATCGAGTGCGTCCGCGACCGCGTCGGTCGCGTCAGGGGGGCGCTTGACGGGGGACATGCCATGACGATGCCGCGCGCCCGTGCCAGCTTGGATGTCACGGAGCGCACCCGGTCAGCCGCCCTTCGCCGGCCCTGCCCCGGAGGCCAACGCCAGCCGGAGTGCCTCCCCTTCCTCGTCGGACAGCGCCGTCTCCGCGCGCCCCCTCGTGATCGCCTTCCCGTACACGCGGGTGCCGGTGCGGGAGTGGAGGCTGCTGACGACCAACCCGTTGCCGTCGGCGTCGAGCAGGGCGAGCGCGAACGACTGGTTGCCGCCGGTGTCCTCGAACGGGTTGAAGCGCACCAGCCCGGTCCGTTGCAGGGCCCGCTTCTGGGTCACCTCCAGCAAGGTCGTGCGGGCCGTGACCTCGTCCAGCTCGCGGGCGACCGCGTAGACCTTGTCGAGGTGCGCGTCGAGGATCGACTCCAGGCTCCCCTCCGACCCGCGCGTCACGCCGGCCAGCCGCCGGTCGAGGGCGGACGTCCGGCGGGCGAGCCAGATCACGACCACGATCAGGATGACGGCGACGATGGCGAGCGCGATCAGCGCGATCCCGAGATACGGGGCGACGAGCGCGTTGAGATCGTCCAAGGTCTCCTCCGGGCGGGCGGGCCGAGTCTAACAGCCGCTCCTGCCCGCCCACTTCCCGCCAGGGCCGCCTCGGCATGGCCGCCGGTGTATCCTCTGCCGCCGACGGCGACGCGCCCGCGCACGCCGACCTGGAGGACACGCCCCCGTCATGGCCAAGCGCGCTCGCGGCAGCACCCGTCCCGGCCAGCGCCGGCCGATCTCGCGCCAGCCGGCCCCGTCCGCGGCATCCGGTTCGACCGCGGCGGCGGCCGCCCCGAAGCCGGCCGGTCTCACCGACGCCGAGCTCAAGCGCGCCGCGGAGCTCGAGGCCCAGCTGGTCGCAGAGGAGCAGGCCGCCGAGGCCGCCCGCCGCCGGTCGCAGACCCGGGCCGCGACCGCAGCCCGGGAGGGCGCCACGATCGTGCGGCCGATGAACGATGCCGAGGAGTACGCGTACGTCGCCCGCGACCTCAAGGACATCCTCCGGATCGCGATCCTGCTCCTGGTCGTGCTGTTCATCCTGTATCTCGCGATCGACGTCGCCGGGGTGTTCAAGATCACCTGACCCGGCGCGGTCTACCATCGGGCCATGCCCACCCGGCGCGCCGTGCCCGGCGCCCGCCCTGAACCCCTGTTCCGGCCGCCCCCCGAGCGCCAGCCGCTAGCTGCGCGAATGCGCCCGCGGACGCTCGAGGAGTTCGTCGGCCAGGCCAATCTCGTCGGCGACCGGGGACCGCTGCGCCGATCGGTCGCCCGGGGCCATCTCGCCAGCCTGCTGCTGTGGGGTCCGCCCGGCACCGGGAAGACGTCGCTCGCCCGGCTCCTGGCGGACGCCGTCGGGGCCGACTTCCGGCCCGTGTCGGCCGTGATGTCGGGGGTGGCGGAGGTCCGGGGGGCGATCGCGGAGGCCCAGGATCGCCTGGCGATGGAGTCGCGGCGCACGGTGCTGTTCATCGACGAGATCCACCGGTTCAACAAGTCCCAGCAGGACGCGCTGCTGCCGCACGTCGAGGACGGCACCGTGACGCTCGTCGGCGCCACGACCGAGAACCCGTACTTCGAGGTCAACTCGGCGCTGCTGTCGAGGCTCCGCGTCTGGCGGCTCGAGCCGCTCAGCGACGACGACGTCGCCACGATCGTCCGGCGCGCCCTCGAGGACGGGGATCGCGGCGTCGCCGGGTCGTTCGGGCCGGCCGGAGGGGTCGAGCTCGTCGCCGAGGCCTTCGACCACCTCGTCGACCTCGCGGGCGGCGACGCGCGCCAGGCGCTCAACGTCCTCGAGGGCGCGATCGCGCTGGCCGAGGACGAGGACCACCGGACGGGCGACGGCGCGGTCTCCCCCACCCTCGGCGACGTGGAGGCGGCCGCCCAGCAGCGGGTGCTTGCCTATGACCGCGCCGGCGACGGCCACTACGACACCGTGTCCGCGTTCATCAAGAGCCTGCGCGGCAACGACGCCGATGCCGCGCTCTACTGGCTGGCTTCGATGATCGCCGCGGGCGAGGACCCGCGGTTCATCGTGCGCCGGCTCATCATCTCGGCGTCCGAGGACGTCGGCAACGCCGATCCGCGCGCGCTGCAGGTCGCCGTCGCCGCTGCCCAGGCCCTCGACCACATCGGGTTGCCCGAGGCCCAGTACGCGCTGGCGCAGGCGACCGCGTACATCGCGTCATCGCCCAAGTCGGATTCGATCGGGCGGGCCTATCTCGCCGCGATGGCCGACGTGACGCGCCTGGGCTCGGTCCCGGTGCCCAACCACCTCCGCAGCGCCGGCGATCGACGGATGAAGCACCACGGCATCGGCGTCGGGTATCGATTCCCCCACGACTTCGAGGGCGATGACATCGAGCAGCAGTACCTGCCCGACGAGCTCGCCGGGCGGCGCTACTACGTGCCCGGCGACCAGGGCTACGAGGTGACGATCGCCGCCCGGATGGCCGCGCGCGACGAGGCACGACAGCAGAAGCCCAGGCGGAAGCAGAGGGTCGACCAGCCGATGGCAGGGATGAGCGACGGGCTGCGACCGCGCGAGGAGAACCGCAAGAAGCTCGCCGAGACGCAAAAGAAGGACGCGAGCGCCTGACCCTACGCGGTCGCTCGGGTATTCGCCGCGTCCATCTCCCGCGCTTCTGCCGCCAGGTCCCTCGCACCTCGGCGGACATCGGATGGGCCTGGAACCGACCGTCCCCGGCGAGGCGGCGGTTGATCGCCGCAATCTCGCCGAGCCGCTGTAGCGGCCGAATCCACCGTGGTGTAGTACCGTCGAATCGACCGTTGACAACTTTTCTTGTCAATGGCACGGTGGCGCCATGCAGGACGTCGAAGTCATCGAGAACGCGGCGGCAGCCGCCGCCGCGCTGGACCCGGTCCGGGCCCGGCTGCTCAGCGAGCTGGCCGTCCCGGCCTCCGCCGCCGGGCTCGCCGCCCGGGTCGGCATCGCGCGACAGAAGGTCAACTACCACCTCAAGTCGCTCGAGGCGCACGGCCTGGTGGGGCTGTCCGAGGAGCGCCGGCACGGGGGCATCACCGAGCGGGTGCTGCAGGCTTCGGCGGCGTCGTACGTCGTGTCGCCGGCGGCCGTCAGCGCGTCCGCGGCCGACCCGGACGCCAACGCCGACCACCTGTCGGCGGGCTACCTCGTCGCGCTGGCCGGCCGGCTCATGCGCGAGGTCGGCGCCCTGGCGGGCCGGGCCGGTGCGTCCGGCAAGCGCCTGCCGACACTGACCATCGACACGCAGATCGGCTTTCGGTCGGCCGCCGACCGGGCTGCCTTCGCGGACGACCTGACTTCGGCGGTGCTGGACCTGGCTGCTCGCTACCACCACGACGACGGGCGCCCGCACCGGCTCGTTGTGGCCGCCCACCCACTTCCTGAGGAGAGCATATGAGTCCGACCCCGAACGTCCCGTACCGCCTGGAGTTCAGCGTCGAGGTTCCGGGCACGCCGGAGCGGGTCTGGCAGGCCATCGCCACCGCCAAGGGCATGAGCGCCTGGTTCCTGCCGACCGAGATGGAGGAGCGCGAGGGCGGCTCCCTGCACTTCGCCATGGGCCCCGAGATGGGCTCGGACGGCCAGGTCACATGCTGGGACCCGCCGCGCCGCATCGTCTACGACGAGGACTGGGCCGCCCTCATGGGCAAGGACCCGGATGCGCTCAGCCCGCTCACGTCGGAGTTCCTCGTCGAGGCGCAGTCCGGCGGCACCTGCGTCGTGCGCGTCACCAGCAGCGGCTTCGGGACCGGCGCCGCCTGGGAGTCGGAGTTCTGGGATGACATGGGCGCCAGCTGGAAGCCGTTCTTCGACAACCTGCGGCTCTACCTGTCGCACTTCCCCGGCCAGGAGGCCACGCAGCTCGAGGTCACTGCCTCCTACCCCGGCGACGCGAAGGTGCTCTGGTCGACCCTGCACGACGCGCTCGGCCTGGGCGAGGAGGGCGCGACGGTCGAGGTGCGCGGCGCCACCGGCACGGTCGAGCGCGTCGGCGAGCGGCAGGCCCTGGTCCGGCTCACCGCGCCCGTGCCCGGGGTCCTCAACGTCTACACGCACGGCATGGGCGACGGCATGGCGACAGCGGGCGTGCGCGCGTACCTCTTCTCCGCCGATGCGGCGGACTACGTACGGCGCGAGGAGCCGGCCTGGCAGGCCTGGCTGCAGGCGCTCTCCGTCCCGGCCTGATGGCCGTCACCGGCTTGATCGCCACGCTCGCAGCCATCGCGGCCCCTCATCGGGCTGCGGTTGCAAGCGGCTGGCCGAGACGCTGAAGCGGGACGCCGGCGACCAGGGCTGACGGTCGTGATCCGCCGGCGCGTCGCCAGAGGTCATCGCCGGCAGTCCGTGACTGCCCAGCAGCTGCGAGATCTCGCCGCTGTGGAACGCGTCGTGGCTGAGCATCCGGAGCAGGATCGAGCGGCGCGTGTGGACCTGGCGCACGTCGCGGTAGCGCCGCTCGAACTCGGTCTCGAGCATGTCCGTCGTCCAGCTGTCCAGGCAGCGCTCGATGATCGCGTCGCTCGACTCCAGGGCGGTCACGAGCTCGGCGGCTGACCGTGGATGGTCTGGTTCGTCCTCCCAGCCGATTTCCGCGAACGGATCGGGGAACGGCGTCGTCTCGGCACCCGGCTCGCCCAGCACCCCGCACAGCCAGTACGTCCGGGTGCCCGCGCAGTGTGCCGCCAGCGCCCAGATGGGATCGTGGTCCGGACCCTCCCGGATCGCCAGCTGCTCGGCGTCAGGTCGCGCACGCCGTCGACGAGCCGGGACCGGTACTGGGTCCAGTCGGCGTAGAAGCGGCGGATCGACTCGGCTGCCATCGGCCCGAGCCTACTTGCCGGGATCCGAGATCAGGTCGGTGATGTCCTCGAAGTCGTAGATATGGTTGTTGTCGGGCCACGTGAAGCTGCGGTTGGGCAGGAGCGGGAGATCAGCGCCGAAGATCTCGCTGAACGTGAACCGGAACGTGTTCACGGACGTGAACGTGTCGGGCACCCGGTCGCGCACGCCGGGCAGGTACAGGGCGATGAGGTTGCCCAGCCGGATGCGCAGGTAGTTCGGCGTGGTCTGGACGCAATCGACGCTCTGGCACATCAGCGGGCCTTCGTCGCCCTCGATGATCACGACCGGTCGCGATGCCTCGGGCCCGGCCAGCAGATAGCCGACGATGTCCTTGATCTGCGTGTTCGCGAACGCCAGGTGGTCCGCGTAGAGATCTCGCTCGTCGGTCGTCTTTGCCTCCGCCTCGGGGAGCGGCGACCCATCGGCCCGGAACACGTAGGGGTCGTGGGGCAGCAGGATGTGCGCGAACACGAACTTGGGCCCCGGCGCCGTCGACAGCCGTCGCAGCTGGCGCAGCTCGAACAGGGTGCCCTGGCGATGGCGGTCCCTGAACGTCATCTCCGGGGTCACGACGCCCAGTTCGCGCTGGATGGCGGGCACGATCGTCGTGTCGTTGAGCACGGATTCGAACTCGCTGGTGACGCCCAGGTCGAGGTTCTCGTCGGCGATGGGCACCGAATGCGTGGGCGCGAACCACGAACCGAGCTGGTAGTAGGTGTAGCCGAGGGCCTTCAGATACGTCCCGACGGCGTTGTTCCCGATCATCGCCTGGGCCGGCGTCCGGTCGCCCGACACTCGCCCCACGTCCCGGGTCAGGTTGTCGAGGTACTGCATGTTCAGGGTTGCCGCGAGGGAGAAGTCCGTCGCGCGGTAGTTCGCATGCGGATTCGAGGGGACCTGGAAACCCTGGTCCGCGAGCCAGCTGTACATCGGGTTGTCGGTGATCCCGAAGCGGCGCTGGAGAGCGTCGGCCGACCCATAGCGGTCGAAGATGAGGAAGTACACATCGGGCCGCCTCGTGCCCTGCGGCAGCGCTGGCAGGGTGCCCGGCGCGGCCGCCAGGGCCAGGGCGGATGACGGCTTCCGGCTCGCCCGGTCCACCTCGTAGGGCACGATCGAGGACAGCGCGAGCACGACGAGGACGATCGCGGCCACGTTGAGGGCGGACGTCGCGCGCGGCAGGCTGGCCCGAGCGCGCGCCGCGTAGACGGCCATCCCCACGATCAGGACGGCGCTGGCGGCCAGCAGGAGCCGGTCGGTTGCCCCGGCATCCGACAGCGCCCCCGCGACGCGACCGTAGCCGAAGAACACGATCACCAGGGCGGTCGCGACCAGCGCGCCGCGCCGGGCGCTCCGGTACACCAGCGCGCAGGCGACCAGGACGCCGGCGGCCACCAGGACGGCGCGACCGAGCGGCGCGGCCGCATCGACCGGAAGCACCTCGTCGAGATTGGCGGCGTAGAGCAGCAGGACGGCATACGCGGCCAGGAGCACGGGGTGGATCGGGACGCGCGACAGCCACCTCATAGCCGTGCAGAATTGCACGTCGGGGACATGCGTGCGAAGTTCCGTCCCGCGCCGTCACATCACGGCGCCCGAGCGACGGTGGCACGCGACAGTTGCGTTACAGCCGAGGGATCGGCGGGCTCGATCTGTGGTTCCGGTCCGCGTTCGCTGACCCGGCGTTGGCCGGCGGTCCGTCAGGCGGCGCCGCTCACCACGATCGTCGATCCATCGGGTTCGCGCCGGCGGCGGCTGCGGGCGCGTCCGATCTCGGCAACGGCCTGCGCACGCTCGGCGGCGGTCGTCCGCCGGGGCGTCGACGTCATCCGCCCGCCGGCGGTCGCCTTGTCGAGCGGCGCGACCACGACCGGGAGCGTGGGCTCGGCGTCCCTGGCCGCGGCTGCCACCGCGGCCCGGCGCCGGCGTCGCGATCGGGCGCGCGTGATCTCCGCGACGGCCTCCGCCTCCGCGGCCTCCTCGGCCAGCGCGGCCACGGAGACCCTGGCGACCGCAGGGAGGTCCTCGGGCAGCAGCGGCCGGTCGAAGTAGTAGCCCTGGGCGTAGGTGCAGCTGACCGAGCGCATCCAGTCGGCCTGGGCCTCGGTCTCGATGCCCTCGGCCACGGTCTCGATGCCCAGCGAATGCGCCATCGCCACGATCGCGGCCGCGAGCGCCGACGAACGCGCGTCGGACTCGCCGTCGATCCCGCGCGTGAACTCGCTTGCGATCTTGAGCGCGTCGACCGGCAGCTCGCGCAGATGGCTGAGCGGGAAGTAGCTCGTCCCGAAGTCGTCGATCACGACCCGCACGCCCAGCCCCCGCAGCGCCTGCAGCGTCTCGACGGTCGTCGGCGTCGCGCGCAGGAACGCCGCCTCCGTGATCTCGATCACGAGGGTGCCGGCACCGACGCCGTGGTCGGCCAGCGCCATGCGCACGCCGTCGACGAAGCCCGCCTCCTGGACCTCGCGGGCAGAAACGTTCACGGCGACGTACATCCCGGGGGCGGTGACGCCGTCGGCGGCCCACTGGGCGGCCTGGCGACAGGCCTCGCGCAGCACCCAGCGCCCGATCGGCAGGATGGAGCCCTGCTCCTCGGCGATCTCGATGAACTGGCCAGGCGCGACGAGGCCGCGCTCCGGATGGCGCCAGCGGACCAGCGCCTCGACGCCGGCCATCGTGTTCGTCGCGAGGTTCACGATCGGTTGGTAGCGCAGCTCGAGCTGGTCCAGGTCCACGGCCTGCTGGAGGTCGGTCGCCAGCTCGCGCCGCTCGCGGATCTCGGTCGGCATGCCGAGGTCGAAGACCGCGACGCCGCCCTTGCCACCGGCCTTGGCCATGTACATCGCGACGTCGGCGTTGCGGGCGAGATCGGCGGCGCTCTCGGCGTCGTCGGCGCCGGCGATCCCGATGCTCGCAGAGATGGTGAGGGTGACGGCGTCGAGCTCGAACGGCGCCCTGAGCTCGTGCACGAGCCGTTCGGCCATCGCGCGCGACCGATGCAGGTCGGCGACGTCGTGGGTGAGGATCGCGAACTCGTCGCCGTCGAGCCGGGCGAACACGTCACCATCGCGGATCAGCGACTCGATCCGGCGCGCGACGGCGACCAGCAATGCATCGCCCACGGCCAGGCCGTGCGCGTCGTTGACGGCCTTGAAGTCGTCGAGGTCGATGAACAGGACCGACGACGTGCGGGTCCCGCGGCGGCCGCCGCCCCAGACCGCGCGCTGCAGGCTCGCCTGGAACGTCCGGCGGTTGGCGGCGCCGGTGAGCGGGTCCCGCTCGTCGAGGTCGCGCACACGGCGGAGGAGGACGGCGTTGCGGAGGTTGATGGCCGTAATCGAGGCGACCTGGGCGGTCACGCGGCCGAGCCGATCCTCGACCCCGGGCTGGTGTCCATAGCGACGCTCCAGGACGATCGCGCCGATCGGGCGGCCGTCGGCGATCATCGGCGCGATCATCAGGCGACGGGCGCCCTTGAGGAGGCTCGCGAGCGCCGGATTGACGGCGCGATCCAGGCGCTGCACGGCGATCGGCTCGCCGGCGTCCCACGCCCGCTGGACCACCGGGTCGACCACGATGGCCGTCTTCGGCTCGACCTGGACGCGGCGGGCGCCGAGCACGATCAGGCCACCCTCGCTGCTGCCGAGGACGAGTCCGCGCGAGAGGCCGTAGCGGCTGGCCAGGCCATCCAGGACGATGCGCGACTGCCTGATCGGGTCACCCTCGTGTTCGAGCTGGGTCGCAATCCGTACGACCGCTTCGAGGTCCGCTCGTCGCTGGCCCATCTCGCGTTCGTTGAGCGCGCTGAAGGCCGCCAGGACGAGGGCGAACATCCAGAACGCGACCAGGCTCATCACTGGCGCCCCGACGATCCCGGTGCCGGGCGCGGCGCTGGCCCCGAGCGCGGCCGCCGCGGCGAACAGCAGCGTGTTCCAGGCCGCCATCAGCAGGCCCACGCGATAGGACGCGAGGAGCGAGACGGCCAGCAGCTGCAGGTAGAGCAGGAACTGGAGGACGCTCGCCGCGCCGCCGGTGCCCAGCACGGCGAGCGCGAGGAACAGCCCGTCGACAAGGAGCATGGCGCCGGTGGCGACCACGGCCACGCGATCCACGCGGTGGCCCAGCCATTCGGCGCCGGCCGCGACCACCAGGTACGCCATCGCGGCGCCGACGAGCACGCGCGACGGGACCACCAGGGCGTCGACCGCCGCGATGGCGAACACGACCGTGATGACCGCCATGAACAGCCGCAGGCCGAGCAGGTAGCGCAGTCGATCGTCGAGCGCGACGTCGCTGGCGAGGCTGCGGTCGGCCCGTACGGCTGCGGCTGTCATCGGCTGCGGACCACGGCGGTGTCCCCCGGCGGTCAGATCGCACCCGCACTGCGGGGGCGTGGCAAGCGCTGTCGAGAGCGCGTTGCCACCTTGGGCCACGGAAGTACCGGCGGCCACCCGCTCGTTGGGGGCAGTGCGCCCGCGCACCGGTCGACAGGGCAGCCTGGCATGCCACAGGTCCCGCCCGGCGACCCGGTACCAAGGTCCCGGCCCCGGTGCGGCACGGTGACGATGGGGCGGGTTCAGGGCAGGACACGCGTCGCCGTGGGGACGGCGTGGCTGTGCGCACCCGCACCGCCGACTCGATCCGGGCCGATGCGTCGCGCGACGATCCCGTCGACCGGCGGACAATCGCGTACCGTCCCACGCGGCAGAGCCCGCCCGTCGAAGCCCGAAACGCCACGCCCCGGCCACCGGAGGACACGTGCTCGATCGCCCGCGCGCGCTGCTCGCCCGCTACGTGCCGCCCGGTGCGGTCCTGCTCGCGGTCCTCACCTTCGCGAGCTACGCGGCCGGACTTGCGCGCGATCGGATCTTCGCCCGGACCTACGGGGCCGGACCCGAGCTCGACGCCTACAACGCCGCCTTCGTCCTGCCCGAGCTCGCCCTCGACGTCCTCGTGGCGAGCGGCCTCACCGCTCCGTTCGTGCCCGTGTTCACGACCCTCGGCCGCGACGATCCCGATGCCGCGCCGAGGTTCGCCCAGACGGTGCTCACGCTCGCCATCGGCGTGACCGCCGCCGTCAGCCTGCTGATGCTGCTGGTCGCCCCGTCGACCATCGCGGTCATCGCACCCGGCTTCGACGCCGAGAACCAGACCCGCTACCTGTCCCTGTTCCGGCTGATGCTGGTGACGCCGATCGTATTCGCGGCGTCGATCACCCTGGGCGAGGTCCTGGTCGCCGAGCGCCAGTTCCTGTACTACGCCCTGGCACCGATCCTGTACAACGTCGGCATCGTGCTCGGCACGGTGCTGTTCCACGACCAGATGGGGATCGAGGCGGCCGCGCTGGGCGCCGTCATCGGGTCGTTCCTCCACCTCGGGATCCGCCTGGTCGGCATGCGCAAGACGTCGGTCCGGGTCCGCTTCCGGCTCGACCTGCGGATGCCCGCGTTGCGGGAGTTCGGGCGGCTCATGGTGCCCAAGATGATCAGTCACCCGATCGAGCCGTTGACCTTCCTGTTCTTCACGGCGGTCGCGTCGACGCTGGTGGCGGGCAGCGTCTCCGCCGTCAGCTTCGCGCGCAACTTCCAGAGCGTGCCCGTGGCGCTGATCGGCGTCGCCATCTCGCTGGCCGTCTTTCCGACCCTGTCCGGCGCCTGGGCGGCGGGCGATCGCCCGGGCTTCAGCCGCCTGGTGCGGACCAACGCGCTGACAATCTCGGTCGTGTCGATCCTCGCGGCCGTCGCGTTGCTCGTTGTCGGGCCGCTGGCGATCGAGGTGCTGCTCGGTGGCGGCGCGTTCGACAGCGAGGACGTCAGGCTCACCGCCACGGTGCTCGCCGCGTTCGCGCTTGCCGTCCCCTTCGATGCCCTCGGCCACCTGCTGTCCCGGAGCCTGTACGCGACCCACAACACGTTGCTGCCCCTGGGGGCGGCCGTCGGCGGATTCGTGGTCACGATCGTGGTGACCCTCAGCCTCGTCAACGCCGTCGGAATCGTCTCGATCCCGCTGGGCTTCGCCGCGGGCCTTGCCGTGCGAACCGTCCTCCAGGCGATCGCCCTCGCCTGGCGGCTGCGCTCAGGTCCGCCGGCGCCGGCCGCGCAGGCCGCGCAGCCCGCCTAGCGGTTGAGCGTCTTGGTCGGGACGACGGCGATGAACATCCCGTCGCGGTCGGGGTAGCTGCCCTCGGGGCGGTCCCAGCGCAGGTAGTTGCGAACCATCTCGGCGCCGTTCTGGTACGTCCCCGGCGGGTCAGAGGGGCCCCAGATCGACGACACCAGCGGGTACCACGGGTCAAGGATGTAGGCGCCGCTCACCTTCGCGTTGTCGAACACGAGCGGATCCGCGTCGGCGCGAAACCCGGTCATGACCCACGTGTGCGCGCCTCGCCAGGCGAGGAGCATGACCGGGGCGTGGGTCTTCTCGATCGCCTTCGCCGCGTCATAGAGGGCATCGCCCCGGGTTTCATACGCCCGGACCTCGTAGCCGTGCACACCGTAGGCCTCGAGAGCCGCCACCATCGCCGCCGGGCCCCAGCCGCCGTTGTGGCTGTCGCGGCGGCTCTCCCACTCCCCGATCCGTGACGCGAGCTGCTTCTGGAAGCTGAGCGTGAGCGGCGCCTTTCCGTGGATCTCGAGGACCATCTGGGTGCCGGCGACGGCGCACCACTCGTGATCGAACTCTTCGCTGATGAAGTGATTCTCGGGATGCTTGAACAGGTTGACGTCGACGCTGACTCGTTGCGGCCGCGGGGTCGCGGCCGGCCGCGGCGTGGCACCCGGCGCGAGCGATTTGGGCGGTCCCGACGGCGCCGCCGATTCCTCCTTGGTCGGCCTGGGCGTGACCTTGACGATCGCGGCGATCGGACGGTCCGGCGGCGGATCAACGATCAGGGAGATGCGGCGCTCGATCCGCTGCGCGACATCGTTGAAACGGTCGCCCACGCCCAGGGCATTGGTCCAGACGGCAGCGGCGGCAAGCAGGATGAGGGCGAGGACGATCGCGACGGCGTGGCGGCGTCGGAATCGTCGGCGTCGGGTCAAGCGGGCACCCCGGTCGGAACGGACGGCCGGAGAGACGCGCGGAGAGCGGGCACTGCGACGCGCGCTGCGCGCCCGATCAGCGCGCCTTGGGCTTCCGGCCGCCGCGGCCGCCCGGGAGCCGCCCCGTGGACAGGTAGATGGTCCGGCCCCGGATCGCCATGTTGGTGCCCGGCTTGTGCGCGGCGATCGCACGCTTCACCGCGGCGCGCATCGTCGGAATCTTCTCGGCGGGATCGAGCTCGATCGCGAGAACGTCCTCGTCGGACTTCAACCTAGCCAACGCCTTGCGAATTTCCTCTTCGCGCTGCTGCGCTGCAAGCTGACGCGGTGAGAGGGCACGCTCCCGCGGTTTCGGCGTGAGCTCTTCGATCTTTGCGGCACGAATTCGCATGGCCTGCGGAAACTCCTCACTCAATTCCCGGCGGGAAGCCACGGGATGATGACACGAATCCCGGCGGTGGCCAATCAACTGCATGCGGTGAGGCGTCCACCCTGCACTTTTGCTCGTGTCGGGCGTCGTCGCACGGCTCTGATTTACGGTTGTGGTTCATCCCCGACGCGATTCCTCGAGGCCGCCGCGCAACTCCCGGCAGGTGAGACGCGGGACTGCCCCGTCCGAGAATAGGGAGGTTGCACCGCGCAGCGGGCTTCCTTAACCCGCTCCGGGGCCGTATCCTGACCCGGACCCGGCGCGCTCGCGCCGGCGAGGGAGAGGTGTTCGATGACGGATCCCGCGGGAGGGGCGCCCACGCCCCCGCCCCCTGAGCCCACTCCGGCAACGCCGCCGCCTGCGGCCGCAGCGCCGCCGCCGAGCAACTGGCAGACCCCGCCGCCGCAGGCGCAGGCGGGCGGCTTCCAGATGTCACCGGCCGCTGCCGGGCCGGCACCGGGCGTTGCGTACGCCGAAACGACGATGCGTGTCGTGGCGTACATCATCGACATCATCATCCTGTGGATTGCGATCGCCCTGGTCGCGATCATCCTCGGATCCATCGCGTTCGGGGTCGTTGTCGGCGGCGGCTTCGCCATCGGCGTGATCATCGCCGTGGTCATCGCGATCATCGCCTTGCTCGGCAGCGCGTTCTACTTCGTGTATTTCTGGCAGGCGCTGCGAGCCTCGCCGGGCCAGAAGATGATCGGGCTGGAGACCGTCAACGCCGCCGACGGCGCGACGCTCACGCGCGATCAGGCCGTTCGACGGTGGGCGTTCCTGTACGGGCCGACAACGGTCGCGGGCGTCTTCCAGTTCGCCGGCGTCACCTCGTCGACGCTCGGTTCGCTCGGGTCGCTGCTCGGGCTGCTCGCGTTCCTGTACGCGATCTACCTGTTGTACACCGTGACCCAGAGCCCGAAGCGCCAGGGCTTCCACGACGTCCAGGCGTCGACCGTGGTGGTCAAGCGCCTCTGATCCGGGAACAACCATCGAGCTTGACGGGGTCGGCCGCGCCGGCCCCGTTTCGATTCAGGGCTCGAAGTCGAGACCCCTGACGTGACGCGGCCGGAACACGGCCAGTGGCCGGCGGTCGAACGCGGCCACGCGCCGGATGGACAGCCGCTCGGCGGTCGCCACCAGCACGGCGTCAGCCAGCCGAGGACGATGCTCGCCCGCCTCGCCGAGGAGCGTTGCGGCCCGCGCAAGGTCGTCGGTCGTCGGGGCAACGACCCGGATCGACCCCGCGACGATCGACGCGAGGACGGCCTGCATGGCGTCCGGCCCCAGCTCCCGACCCAGCACCAGGTCTAGCTCCGCGAGGCCGAGCGCACCCAGCAGGAGTGGCTCGTCCACGTTCTCGAACCACGCGACGGCCGCGCGGTGGTTCAGGTCCGCCGTGTCCGTCGCGGCCGCGATCGCCGAGGGATCGAGCAGGATCGCCACTCAGTGGTCGCCGGGCCGCCGGCCGGCCTCGCGCCGCGCGATCGACCGGCCATCGACTGACAGCCGCCCGTGGGCGCTGCGCCCGACGCCGAGGAACGGGAACTCGGGCGTCGCCTCGTGGGAGTCGAGCCAGGTCTCGAGCGCCGCCGCGATCACCGATGTCTTGGTGGTGTGCTGGCGGCCGACGTGGCGGTCGAGGCGCTCGAGCAGGTCGGCGTCGAGCAGGATGGTCGTCCTGACGGTCTTCATATGACGTCATATCTACCACGCTGGACGGACCGCTGTCATCTCCCCCACCATCGGTACGGCACCACCGCGACCAGGAGCTGAACCGTGAGCCGATTCGAGCCGAACCTCCGCATCCCGGGACCCACCGCCCTGCCGCCGTCGGTCCGCGAGGCGGGCGGGCGCCAGATGGTCAACCACCGCGGGGAGGAGTTCAAGGCGCTGCTCCTTCGCGTGACCGAGGGCATGAAGCCGTACTTCGGCACCCGCCACGACGTGATCCTGCTGACCTGTGCCGGCACGGGCGCCCTCGAGGCCGCCATCGTCAACACGCTGTCGCCCGGCGATCCGGTCCTGGCCGTGACCATGGGCGCGTTCGGCGACCGCTTCGCCAAGATCGCCGAGGTCTACGGCGCGAGCGTGACCCGGCTCGAGGTCGAGTGGGGAACCGCGGCCCAGCCGGCCGATGTCCGGCGCGTCGCGGCCGGGATCCCCGGCCTGCGAGCGGTGCTGCTGACCCACAACGAGACCTCGACCGGCGTCACCAACGACATCGCATCGCTGGCCGCCGCCGTGCGCGAGGTCGCGCCCGAGGCGCTGATCCTGGTCGACGCGATCTCTGCGCTGGGTGCGGTGCCGTTCGCGATGGACGACTGGGGTCTCGACCTCGTCGTGACGGGGTCGCAGAAGGCGTGGATGTCCGCCCCGGGCATGGCGATGGCTGCGGTCGGCCCCCGGGCCTGGGCAGCCGGCGAGGCGGCCCGCATGCCACGCTTCTACCTCGACCTCAAGCGCCACAAGGACACCGCCGCCGCCGGCGAGACCCCGTGGACGCCGGCCGTCGCGGTCATGTACCAGGTCGACGAGGGCCTGCGCCTGATGCAGGCCGAGGGCGACGGCGTGTTCACGCGGCACGCGGCGTGCCAGGCGATGACCCGGGCGGGCCTGCGCGCGATGGGCTTCGAGCTGCTGGCCGCCGACGACGTCGCGTCCCGGACCGTGACCGCGGCCGTCATCCCCGAACGGCTGGACTGGTCCGCGTTCAACAAGGCGCTCAAGGCGCGCGGGCTGGTGCTGGCGGGCGGCCAGGGCAAGCTCAAGGGCAAGATCTTCCGCCTGGGGCACCTGGGGTCGGTCACCACGGACGACATCCTGGCCGCGATCGGCGTCATCGAGGCGGTCGCGGTCGAGCACGGCCTCGGGGTCGAGCCGGGGGCGGCGGTCGCGGCGGCGCAGCGTGCCGTGGTGGGCGCGCGCGACGGCGTCAAGGTGCCCGCGTGAAGATCCTGGTCGTCGAGCCGCTGGCGCCGGAGGGCCTCGAGATCCTCCGCGCCGGCCACGAGGTCGACGAGAGGCTCGGGCTCGAGCGAGCGGAGATCGCGGCGATCCTGCCCGAGTACGACGCGCTGGTCGTTCGCAGCCAGGTCAAGGTCGACGCCGAGCTCATCGCCGCCGGGACGCGCCTCGTGGTGGTCGGCAGGGCGGGGGTCGGCGTCGACAACGTCGATCTCGAGGCGGCGACTCGGGCCGGCATCACGGTCGTCAACGCCCCGACGGGCAACACGATCGCGGCGGCGGAGCACACGCTCGCCCTGCTCTACGGGCTCGCCCGCAAGACCGCGGCGGCCGACGCCTCCATGCGCCGCGGCGAGTGGAAGCGCGCCCAGTTCACGGGCAGCGAGCTGCGCGGCAAGACCCTGGGCATCGTCGGCCTGGGCAAGATCGGCCAGGCGATCGCCGTCCGGGCGAGGGCGATGGAGATGACCGTGATCGGCTCGGACCCGTTCGTCACGCCCGACCAGGCGGCCAACGTCGGCGTCGAGCTCGTGAGCTTCGACGACCTGGTCACGCGCGCCGACGTGATCACGGTCCACGTCCCGATGACCCGGGCCACCCGGGGGTTGATCAACGCGCAGACCATCGCCCGGATGAAGCCCGGCGTCCTGCTGCTCAACGTTGCCCGGGGCGGGATCCTCGACGAGCACGACGTCGCCGAGGCGCTGCGCGAGGGCCGGATCGCCGGCGCCGCCATCGACGTGTTCGAGACCGAGCCGCCCACCGGGTCGCCGCTCCTCGATGCACCCAACACGCTGCTGACGCCGCACCTCGGCGCCTCGACGGCGGAGGCGCAGGTCGCGGTGGCGGAGGAGGTCGCGGAGCAGATCCTCGAGGTGCTCGACGGCCGGCCGGCACGCTACGCGGTCAACGCGCCGCTGCTCACCCCGGAGACGGCCCAGGCGATCGCCCCGTACCTGCCGCTCGCGGAGACGCTCGGGCGGTTCCTCGGGCAGTTCGCCCATACCGCGCCCCGGACGCTGACGCTCGAGATCGCCGGCGAGCCGGCCGCCTACGACGCCTCGCCGCTCGTCGCGGCGGTGCTCCGGGGTCTGCTCGAGACCTCGACCACGGAGCGCGTGAACCTCGTCAATGCGTCGACGATGGCCAAGGCCCGCGGGATCAAGGTCGTCGAGCGCAAGATCTCGACCGCCGGTGCGTTCGCGTCGCTGCTCACCGTGACCGGCGAGTCCGACGGCCACAGCGCGACCGTCGCCGGGACCGTCGCCAACGGCGAGCCACACATCGTCCGGCTCGACGAGCACGCGATGGACCTCGCCCCGGCCGATTCGATGCTGATCACGCGCCACCAGGATCGCCCGGGGACGATGGGGCGGATCGGGGTCCTGCTGGGCGAGGCGGACGTCAACATCAGCGCGATGACGCTCGCCCGGTCGGCGCCGCGTGCCGACGCGTTCATGGTCCTCGCGCTCGACGACGACGTGCCCGCACCCATCGCCGAGGCGATCCGCGCCGATCCGGCGGTCATCGACGTCTGGACGATCCGCCTCGGCGGCGAGCGGTGACGTCGGGCCCAGCCCCGGACCCGCTGATCCCCGAGGGCCTCGACGCGACGCTCGTGCTGCTACGGCACGGAGAGTCGGAGTGGATCCGCGAGGGTCGCTTCCAGGGCCAGGGCGAGACGCCGCTGTCGGCGATCGGTCAGCGTCAGGCCGCGCTCGCGGCCGCCCGGCTCGCGAGGCCGCATGCCTCGCCGATGCTCCCAACCCCCGGCGGCCGCCCTCTCGAGATCGTGCACTCGCCCCTCGCCCGTACGGCCGAAACCGCGAGCCTGGTGGCGACCGCCATTGGGTCGGCGCAGGCCGAGGACGTGGCCGGGGACCAGCACGCCGTGACGGTCCGGCCGGAGCGCGGCATCCTCGAGCTCGGCCAGGGCGACTGGGAGGGTGAGACCCACGACGAGATCGCCCGCCGCTGGGGCGCTGAGCTGGCCGCCTGGCGGCGCCACCCGGAGGAGGCGGTGGCGCCCGGCGGCGAGTCGCTGGCCCACGTCCAGGCGCGCGTTCGCCCGGCGCTCGCCGGCGTGCTCGAGCGGCTCGGGCGCGACTACCCGCGTGGCAGCCTGGACCGCCCCCAGGTGGGCGGCTACCGCGGCGCCGGCCTCGACGCCAACCAGCCGTGGTCGATCCTGGTCGGCCACGACGGGGTGTTCAAGGTCGTGCTCCTGACGCTGTTCGACATCCCGCTCAGCCGCTTCTGGACGTTCTCGTTCGCGCTGTGTGGGATCTCGGTCGTCGAGTTCCGCGGCGGGCGGGCGGTGATGCGCGCCCACAACCTGACCGAGCACCTCGCTCCCCTGCTCGACGAGGAGGCACAGGCCGAGGCCGAGGCGCGGACGAGATCGGGCGCCCTCTAGGCCCCTCGGGACGTGGCCCGGCCGAGTCCGCTAGCGTCGCCGGCGACGCAGCCGGCGGCCGCGCAGCACGGCCAGGCGCAGGAGCGAGACCCGCAACCGGCGGCTGGCCTGCCTGACCGCCATCAGCCGCTCATCGCCGAGGCTCGCCCTCGCGTACGACGTTTCGACCTTGGCCTCGGCGACCGTCGACAGGTCGTTCGAGGCGACCGGGACCAGCTCCGCGAGCGCCGATGCGTACTCGTAGACCGTCTGGTTGGCCTTGGGCCCGAATCCCAGGCGTCGCGCGACGCCCGACATCGACTGCCACGCTCGATCGGGCGAGACCTCGCCACGCGGCCCGCGCATCCAGGCCGCGAACGCGAGCCCGCCGACCAGCAGGACGACGAGGCCCGTGAGGAGGGCGAACATCCCTCGATCGCCGGGCTGGATCGAGCCCTGCGGCGGCCGGTTGACCCGGGGGTCGTCCACGGGCGCGCCCGAGAAATTGGGCGGATGGATATTCGAGAAGTCGAACGACGGGAGCTCCGCCGCCGACACGGGCGGCCCGGCCAGGATCTCGGGTGCCCGGCCGACCCCGGGGCCGGTCGGGTCGAACGGTCCGATCCAGCCGAAGCCCGTGAAGTAGATCTCGACCCACGCGTGGGCGCCGCGGTTCTCGACCGTCTCGACGTTGCCGACCCGCTTGCCGGGCAGGAACCCCTCGACGAGCCGCGTCGGGATCGGGTTGTCCGGTCTCGCGGCGCGCAGCAGCATGGCCATCGTGGAGGCGTAGTGCAGGCAGTAGCCGCGCTTGAACTGCGCGAAGCACTCGACCTCGCTCACGCTGTCGCACTGCAGGTCGGTGATGTCCGTGTCGTACTTGTACACGGACTGGTTGCCCAGGATCTTGATGATGGTCATCGCGAGGTCGTACGGATCCTGGGACGCCGCCTGCGCCTTGACCTGCGCGAGCAACTTGTTCGCATACGGCCCCAGCGCGTCCCCGGGCACGTCCGTGTACAGCTCCTGGAGACCCGGGGGGTACACCTCGGGCGCGGCGATCAGCCGGTTGCCGCTGATGACGTCCGTGTCTTCCGTGCGCAGCACGCGAGCGTCGACGGTGTAGGCGCTCGTGCCCAGCGGCACGTCGGCGCCGGCAAACCATCCATCGCCGCCGGCGAGCGTGACCGTCGCCGGTTGATCCACGGATGCCGGCGCGCCGACCGACAGGAGCTCGTTGCCCCGGAAGTCGACCGGATGGACGACCAAGTTCACGGGCCGGGTCAGCGTCGCCGAGGGCGCATCCGGCGTGTTCGCGAGGAGCGGGCTTCCGGGCGCGACCTGGACCTTGTCCATGCCGGTCTGGTCCCAGCCCTTGAGGTCGAACGTGTTGAACGTCACCGCGCGCCAGTAGAGGTCCTTGCGCTTCTCCGTTGCCGGGAGCTGCGCGGTGAAGGCGACGTTGTCGTCGCTGAACCACTTGCCGGCGATGATCGCGCTGGAGCCGAAGGTCACCCCGGTCCCTCGCGCGTTGCCGCCGGTCGGCAAATACTTCCCGATCGATTCCCCGAACTCGATCAGCTGGTCGTGCACGCCGTCCCATGCGCCCGCCAGCGGGCTCGAGGCGGCTCGGTAGGTGAGCACCAGCGAGCCGAACATCGCCGCCACGATGAACACCGTCCCGCCCCGCAGGTAGAGCGACGAGATCGTGCTCGGGTCGCCGATGCGACGCCGGATCCAGGTCGCGCGCTCGTCGAACGCGTGCATCTGGATCAGGAGGAACAGCGACGACACCGTGTACACCGCGATGTACGGCAGCTCGTCGTTGAACGTCATCGACATGTTCGCGAGCAGGACGACGCCGGCCATGATCACGGCGTTGAGCGGCCGGCGGTGACCGAACACGGCGTACGAGGCGAACTGGGCGGTCCCCCACACGATCACGCCCAGGACCAGCACGTAATGCAGCTCCTGGGTGGTGAACGGCCGATGGAGCCAGGCGAGGTCGATGTACGCCCCGACGGCCTCGTCCGAGGTCTTCTGGAACGCCGCGCCGATCGCCGGGTTCGCCATCGAGTACCACCCGCTCAGGATCGGGACGAGCAACCCGGCGAACAGGGCTCCGACCCCGTGCGTCGTCCAGCGCCCCCAGCCCACCTTGGGCCCGATGAACCCGACCGCCATCCCGAGCAGCGCGAGCACGACCAGGCCATCGGTCAGCCGGCCATGGCCGTTCACCCAGGCGGGGTCGTCCACCGCCAGCGCCATGACGCCGACCATCACGGCGACGAGCAGGAGCGTGAGCCAGCCCTCCTCCGGGCGGCGCTTGGACGTGTCGATCATCGGGCCAGCGCCTCCGCGAGGTCCTGGTCGGGGCCGACCACGGACACCGGCATCTCGAACTCGGCGAGGGCGTGGCGCACGGCGCGGCCGCGTTGACGCGCGGCGTCGGCGGCGTCCGGATCGGCCGGCGGCGCGAAGGCCACGTGATCGAGCAGCACGACCACCGTCCCGATGCCGCGAGTCCGCAGGGTCGCGAGCGGCCGGACGAAGGACGGGTCCAGCGTCGACGTGATCACGATCGCGGTCATGCCGCGGCGGAGCCGGCTGACCCCGGTGACGAGGGCCTCGGCCAGCGGCGTGCGCCCGTCGGCCTCGACGGCGGCCAGCAGCTGGAGGATCTTGAGGCGCTGGCGAGCCCCCCGGTCCGCAGGCAGGATCGTGAGCCGGTGGCCGTTGGTGGACATCCCGACCGCGCGGTTCTCGCCCAGCGCCTTGTCGGCGATCGACGCGGCGGCCCGCACGGCCACCTCGGTGGTCGACCGCTCGCCCTCGCCGGCCTCGACGGATGCGTCGAGGTCCAGGAACAGCCAGGCATCGGCGGTCTGCTCGAGGTCGAACTCCTTGACCTGGATCTCGCCCAGGCGCGCCGTCGTCGGCCAGTGGATGCGGTTCATCGAGTCGCCCGGCGCATACGGCCTGACCGTGGTCGCGAGAGGCGTCGTCTGGAGCGTCCGCTCGGGCGACGAGCGCGCGCCCTCGATGCTCGCCGGCGGCAGCTTCCACAGGGGCAGCGCGTCGACTCGCGGGTACACGACCAGCGTGACGCCCTGGCCCACGCCCGCCGACGCCTCGAAGAAGCCGAACGGGTCGCCGGTCCGGATCATCAACGGCTCGATGCGGAAGTGTCCCCGCCGGACCAGGGGCGTCCGGACGAGCCACGACCGCTCCTGCCGGCCGCGCAGCGACAGCGCGCGACCCGGCAGGCCCCCCGGGAGGGTGGTGGGGTTGTAGATCTCAAGCCACGGCTTGGGGAGCCGGCCGGTGTTGCGGAGCGTGTAGGTGACCCGGAGCTTGTCACCCACGTGGCCGCTCAGCTGCGAGACCGCGTACCCCGCCTCGAGGTCGGACAGGCCGAGCCGGGTCAGGATGTAGCTCCCGCCGCCGACCAGCAACCCGATGTACACGAGGAAGAACAGGAACGGCAGACCGGTCGAGAACGCCGCCACCACGAGGATGACGGAGAGGATCAGGAGCTGGAGGCGCCGGAACAAGGCGGTCGCTCCTCCGTGGGTTCGCGGTCGATGCGTGGTGACGGCTAGCCGGCTGCCGCGCTCGGCGTGACCTGGCGCGGGCCACCGGTGACGCGCGCCGCCTCGATGGGTGTGCTGTCGAGCAGCTCGCGAACGACGTTCGACGCCGAGACGTCGTGGATCGACGAGCTGGTCTTGATGATCACCCGGTGGGCCAGCGCAGGCTCGGCGAGGGTCTTGACGTCGTCGGGGATCACGTAGTCGCGGCCCAGCAGCCCCGCCAGCGCCTGGGTGGCCCGGTACAGCGCGATCGAACCCCGCGGGCTGGCGCCCAGGTAGACGTCGGGGTGCGTCCGGGTCGACGACACGAGCCTGACGATGTAGTCGCTGACCGCCGGGTCCACGTACACCTCGCGGACACTGGCCTGGAGGGCGCGCAGCTCGTCGACCGAGCAGACCTCGCTGAGGTCCTCGAGCGGATGGGTCCGCTTCTGCTCGTCGAGGATCACGATCTCGTCGACGAGCTGGGGGTAGCCCATGCGGATCCGGAGCATGAACCGGTCGAGCTGCGCCTCGGGCAGGGCGAACGTGCCTTCGTACTCGATCGGGTTCTGGGTCGCGATGACCAGGAACGGATCGGGCATCGGGTGGCTGACGCCGTCGATCGTCGCCTGGCGCTCCTCCATGCACTCGAGGAGCGAGCTCTGGGTCTTGGGCGTCGCGCGGTTGATCTCGTCCGCGAGCACGACCTGGCTCATGATCGGGCCGGGCCGGAACTCGAACTCCTGCGTCTTCTGGTTGTAGATCGAGAGCCCCGTCACGTCCGAGGGCAGCAGGTCGGGCGTGAACTGGATCCGGCGGAAGCTGCAGCCAAGGCTGCGGGCGATCGCCTTGGCCAGCATCGTCTTGCCCGTGCCCGGCACGTCCTCGATCAACAGGTGGCCGCGGCACATGAGCGCGACCAGCGCGAGGCGGACCTCCTGGTGCTTGCCGACGATGACGCGTTCGACGTTGGCGAGGACTGTGTCGCCGACCTGCTGGATGTTGCTCATCGGGCTCCCGTGGTGTGCCGCGGACGCCGCGGGCTGCGCGTGTCCGGCGTGTCGGTGCCGGTCGGGTGTGCGATGACGTCGCGCCAGTCGGAGATGGGGCGCGAGCGACGTCGTCCCTCTCGGCTGCAGTGTACGGCCGCCTGTCGATCAGGGTTTTCGTGGGCTCTCGGTGACGCGGGATCTGACTGTATGGGCGTCGTCAACGCCCAAATGGTTCCAACTTTCGCGGCCTTGCCCTTAAAGACGCTGAAACGGGCCGATTTGTTCAACCGCGGAACAAGGTCAGCGCGCCGACCCAGACGACCATCAGGCAGCCGATGGCGCCCATGACGCCCAGGAACGGCTCGCCGCCGATGAACGAGGCCACGGAGACCAGGCCGAACAGCGCGGCGAGGACGAAGGCGATGAGCGCGAGCCCGATGCGCTCGATCATCGGGCGTGGACGCAGATCCGGCGGCGCCTGTTCGATCGGCGGGGTGGCGGCATGCCCGGACGCGTCCGGGGACTCCGAGATGTCCGCGGCGTCGGGCTCGGTCGCGGGCTGGTCGGCCATCAGGGCGCTCCGTACAGCTCGAAGTACCGCGCCATCATCGACCCCGCGAGCGGCGCCGCGCGCTCCCCGCCCCGGCCGCCCTGCTCCACGAGCACCGCGATCGCGATCCGCGGGTTCTCGACCGGCGCAAACCCGATGAACCACGAATGCGGTTCGCCCTGGCCGCCCAGCTCGGCCGTGCCGGACTTCCCCGCCGTCGGCACGCCGGCGACCGCGGCCCCCGCGGTGAACTGCCGGCCGAGGTCGCCTTCGACCGCCGCCTCCATCGCCCGTTGGACGGACTGCGCATCGGACGCCGCCATCACCCGCCGCCAGGTCGACGGCGCGATGTCGCGGGTCCCGGTGCCGTCACCGGTGAGGGCGCTGACCAGGCGCGGTCGCGTGAGGACGCCGTCGTTGGCGACGGTCGACGCGACGAGGGCCATCTGCAGCGGCGTCACGAACGTCTCGCCCTGGCCGAACGACGCGGAGGCCAGCTCGACGTCGTCGGTGAAGCCGCCCGGGCCCGAGCCTCCCCCGCCGGTCACCCGGCTGATCGCCGTCGGGAGATCGAACGGGATCGGCGCGCCGAACCCCAGCAGGTCCGCCTGGCTGACCAGCCGGTCGCCACCGGTCGCGAGCCCGGCCAGCGCGTACCAGATGTTGCAGCTGACCTCGGTCGCGCCCACGAGGTCGAGCGGCGTGTCGCCGGTCTGGGGGTGATGGCCGTCGCGGATGCGGAAGCCCTCGACGAGCAGCCCCTTGGCCTCCGCCTTCGGCTGCTGCTCGAACGTCGTCTCGGGCGAGATCGATCCGGTGTTGAGCCCGGCAATGGCGGTCACGACCTTGAACACGGAACCCGGTACGTAGCGGCCCATGGTGGCGCGCGGCAGCAGCGGGTCCGACTCGTCGTCACGCAGCGCGTTGAACGCCTGGACGGCGGTGGCCGGGTTGGCGATGGCGGAGGCGTCGTAGGTGGGCGTCGAGGCCAGCGCCAGGACGTCGCCGGTGGTCGGATCGAGCATCACCACGGCGCCGCGGTCCGAGCCCAGCGCCTCGACCGCCGCGTGCTGCAGCCGCAGGTCGAGCGTCGTCTGGAGACCCAGCGCCGTCCGCCTTGACGCATCGAACTTGTCCAGCAGGCCGCCGAAGGCGTCAGAGCCGCCGAGGCCGATCAGCTCCGCGTTGTAGCTGCGTTCGAGGCCGGCCGTCCCGAACTGGCGCGAGGCATAGCCGACGACCGGGCTGATCGAGGCGTCGCGGTACTCGCGTGTCGCCTCGCCGTTGCGGTCGCGGGAGCTGCGAGCGAGCCAGCGCCCGTCGCGATCCACGATTGGGCCTCGCAAGGCCCGCCGCGCGACGGCGATGACCGCGGGGTTGTCCGGCGCCCGCGAGAGGCGCTGGGCGTCGACGACCTGCCACCAGCCGGCGCCGACCGCGAGGGTCGCGAACGCCGCCGCCAGCGCGACGCCCGTGCGCCAGATGTTGCCCCCGATCGGGCGTCGAGCGACCGCGCTCACCCGGCGCCCGTCCCGATTGCGCGGTCAGGCGGCCGGCGCATGAGCCGATCGAGCCGACGACGGCGCGCGGCCTGCGGCACGGGCGGCGGCTCCGCACCGGGGTCGGACAGGGCCAGCAGCAATCCGATGACGACGGCATTGGCGAGCAGCGACGAACCGCCGTACGAGATCAGGGGCAGCGTGATGCCCGTGAGCGGGATCAGCTTGAGGTTGCCGGCCGCGATGATGAACGCCTGGACGGCGATCACGAGCGACAGCCCCGCGGCGAGCAGCGCCCGGAACTCGTCGTGCGCTGCGGCCGCGATCCGGAGCCCGCGCTCCACGACCACGAGGTAGGTGCCCAGGATGGCCAGCAGGCCGATCAGGCCCAGCTCCTCACCCAGGGCGGCCAGCGGATAGTCCGTGTGCACCGCCGGGATCGGCAGGTTGCCCCCGATCGTCGGCAGGCCGGCGCCGAGCCCGACGCCGAGGAGGCCGCCGCGCGCGAAGGCATACAGCGCCTGCACCGTCTGGTAGCCCGCTCCGAGCGGATCCCGGAACGGGTCGAGCCAGTTGTCCACGCGCTGCTGGACGTGCCCGAACAGCGTGTACAGGACCCACGACCCCGCGATGAACAGGACGAATCCCCAGACGACGTACGACGGCCGCCCGGTGGCGATGTACAGCATCGCGAGGAACACGGCGAAGAACAGGAGCGCGGCGCCCAGGTCGCGCTGCACGATCACGATCCCCAGGGCGATGGCCCACATCGCCACCATCGGGGCGAGGTACGGGATCGGCGGCAGCCGGACGGGACCGATGCGCGTGCTCTCGTCGGCGAGCAATGAGCGGTTTTCCGACAGGTACGCGGCGAGGAACACGACCAGGATCACCTTCAACAGCTCGGACGGCTGGCCCGACAGCGGCCCGATCGAGAGCGTCAGCCGCGCGCCGTTGACGTCGTTGCCGAACACGAACGTCAGCAACAACAAGGCGATGCCGGCGGCCGCCCAGGTGTACTTGTACGTCCGCAGCCAGGCGTCGGACCGGACGGCGAGCGCGAGTCCCGCGATCACCGCCAACGCCAGCAGAAGCCATCCGAGCTGCAGCTGGCCGAGGCCCAGGACCGCGTCGCCGAACTGCTGGACGACCAGGCCCTGGGGCAGGCGCTGCATGAGCAGCAGCCCGATCCCACCGAGCATGGCGGTCGCGGGCAGCAGGACCTGGTCGATGCGCCGTCCGGCGAGCACGAAGGCGAGATGGACGACGAACAGGGCGGCGATGTAGACGACCAGCGCGCGGGCGTCGGGCGGCATCAGGTCGAGGGATCCGATCGGCTCGCCCGCGCGGATCGCGCGCTGGGCGCTGAGCCCGGCGCCGAGCGACGCGCCGCCGACCAGCAGCGTGACCGAGACGACCCCCAGCAGCGCGAGCTCGGTCCGGCGCATCCGCGGGTGGACGCGCCAGCGAGGCGTCGCCGACGCCGCGACGAGCGCGCTCATTCGCGTCCCCGATCGAGGCGGAACCGGACCTCGCCCACCTGGACCTCGTCGCCGAAGCCGAGCGGCGCGACGCGCTCCACCGGGACGCCGTTCACGTAGGTGCCGTTGGTGCTCTCGAGGTCCTCCACGTACCAGGTCCGCCCACGAAACGTGAGTACCGTGTGCTCGGCGGACGCGAACGGGTCCTCGATGACGATGGTGTTGTTCACGTCCCGCCCCAGCGTCGTGACGGCGTCGAGCGGGAACGACGTCCCGACCGGTGGCTCAGCCTGCGGCGAAGCGAGCACGACCAGCCGGCCCAGCTCGCTCGGTCCCCGGCTTGCCGCCCGCAGGTCCCGCATGAGCACGCGCGCGACCGCGAACAGGAAGCCGTAGAGCAGGGCCAGGAACAGGATGCGCAGCAGCCACAGCGTCAGGACGAACCCGTCCACGTCAACCAGGGAGCGTCTCGACGACGAGGATCGTGTCGCCGACCTGGACGCGATCGCCCAGCCCGAGCGCGATCTCGTCCACCCGGATCCCGTTGACGCGACTGCCGTTGGTGCTGCCGACATCGGTGTAGACGAGCGCCCCGCGCCGCGCCTGCAGCCGGCCGTGCTGCCGGGACACCCGCGCGTCCAGGAGCACGACGTCGTTGTCCTGTGACCGGCCGATCGCGAGCGGCGCGGCGCCGACCTCGATGGTCCGCTCTCGCCCGTCGGATGAGCAGATGCGGATCATGGCGGCGGCCGCCGGCGGCGCGGGGCGCCGGAAGACGAGCGTCTGCGTCCCGTCGCCCCGGACCCCGTCCGGGATCGTTGCCACGATCGCCGCGGCCGCCGGCTCTGGGGCGGCGGGTTCCGGCCCGTCATCGGAATTGCCGATCGCCGCCGGAGCGACCCACAGCGCCTCGTTCGCCGACTCGTCGGCGGGCTGCGCGGTCGGCTCGATCGCGATCGCGGGCGCGACCTGGACCGGCCCGACGTCGACCTCCACCTGGCCCCGGGCGAGCGAGGGGTCGGCGACGAGGACGACGACAGGTCGCGACGTCACGTGGTAGGCATGGGCGCGGGCAAAGGCCAGTGCGGCGTCCGCGAGCCGCGCGGCCAGTGCGGAGGCCTCGGACGCGTCGGGCGCCAGGCTCGCGAGGTCCGTCGGGCTGAGCCGGACGCGATAGCGCGCGGGCACGACCGTCCGCGACCCCTGGTGGGTCCGCGCGCGTTCCATCGAACGCTCCACCCGGTGCTCGAGCTGGACCGCCTGGACGCGGGCTCTGAACAGCGTGGCGCTGGAGCGCTCGAAGAAGCGCTCAAAGAGGCGTTCAACGTCGGCGAACGAGGCCATGGCGACGGGAACCGTACCAGAGGCTCGGCATTGCGCCCTTCGTGACCCCCGCGGTACTCGGGACGCGGCGGCCTCGTGCCCGGCGCGGTGCGTGGGCGCGCCGAAGTGGTGCGCGGGACCAACGGCGGATTTGCGGGGTACCACGGTCTGGGGGGACCGTTGAGCACGTGGTTATACTCTTGGGCCTGCCCGACCGGACTCGTTCGGGCGTATGCAACACGGCTGCCCGGGAACCTGCATGACGGAAATCCTCACCGAGTCGTTCTGCGAACGGTGCGGCACCCGCTACACCTTCGAATCGAGCGCCCCGCGTCGTTCGCGGATCGGGCGCGTCCGGACCTTCTCCAGGGGCGTGAAGAACTTCGTCATGTCGGACGAAGCCTCGTTCTCGGAGGCGATGGCCGACGCGCGTGGCGAGGAGGAGCTGGCGGCGACCGCGCACCAGCTCGACGCGTTCCACAAGACCTTCAACTTCTGCCTGACGTGCCGCCAGTACACGTGCGGCGACTGCTGGAATCCGACCGACGGCCGGTGCCTGACGTGCGCCCCGATGGAGGGCCGCGTCGAGCCGGCGATCGCGGCAGCGAGCATCCCGATGATGGCCGGTGCCGCCACGACGAACGGCCACGATGCGGAGCTGGTGGACGACGACCTGTGGCCCGAGGCGGACCTGTCGCAGGATCGACTCGCCCGGGCACTCGGCGCCGAGGCCATCGCGACCGATGAGCTGATCGAGGACGAGGTCCCCTCGCAGCTCGAGGTCGACGCCGCGGCGCAGGCGTTCGACGCGCCCGAGACGGAGGCGGCCGCCGGGGTCGTCGATGTGCCCGCCGCGGTCGACGAGATCGACGAGGCACAGCCGGTCGCGATGGACGACGTGTGGCTCGAGGCCGAGCCGGTCGCGACCGACGACGCGACGGTTGACGCGGACGCGATCGATGTCGTCGATGACGTCGCCCTCGCAGCCTCGGTCGAGGCCGCGGTTGACGCATCGGGCGTCGTCGAGACCGGCCGAGCCGACCTTGACGAAGTCGCCGCGACCGCGGACGACCGCGCCGCCGTGGACGCGGAGGCGGAGGCGGCCGGGCCCACCGCGGCCGAGCTGACGGCTGTCGCGGCCGAGGAAGCGGCAACCTTCGATGCGCAGGCGTCGGCTGCAGAGCAGGACGCGACGGCCGAGGCCGTCATGGATCCCGCACTCGAATTCGACCAGGACGACGACGTCGAGCAGAGCGTGTCGGGCGTCGCCCCCGGCCAGAGCCTCGAGGAGGCCATCGCAGCCTACGAGGCGCGGCTGGCCGCCGAGGAGCGTGAGGCAGCCGACGTCAGTGCCGAGACGGCGGTGGTCGCCGACGCGGTTGCGAGCGAACCCGTCGTCGAGGAGCCCGCAACCGAACCCGAGCCCGTCGCCGCGGAGGCTGCCCTTGCAGCCGCGGCCTTGACCGCGGTCGACGAGCCCGAGACGCCGGTCGCCGCCGCGGCAGAACTGCCGCAGGCCGCCCCGGTCGAGGCCGTCGGTGAGCCCGATGCCGATGACCACGACGAGCACCAGGCGGCCCTGGCTGCGTTCGCCGCCGCGGCGCTCGCCGCGCAGCACGACGAGCCGGTCGAGCAGCCCATCGAGGACGAGTTCGTCACGGCGGAATTGCTGGCCGCTCGGTTCGAACCGGAGCCGGAGCCGGAGCCCGTCGCGGTCGCATCGGAGCCTGAACCGGTCGCGGTCGAGCCGGAGCCGGAACCCGTCTCCGCGGCGGCCGAGGCGATCGCCGTCGAGCCTGAACCCGTCGCCGTCGAGCCCGAGCCTGTCGTCGCCGAGCCGGAGCCCGTCGCCGCCGCGGCCGAGCCGGAGCCCGTCGCCGCCGCAGTCGAGCCGGAGCCCGTCGCCGCCGCGGCCGAGCCTGTCGCGGCCGAGCCGGAGCCCGTCGCCGCCGCAGTCGAGCCTGTGGCCGAGCCGGAGCCCGTCGCCGCCGCGGCCGACAGCACGGCTGGCGTCGACGTCGTCCCGCAGCCGACCTGGCCGACCACCGACGCGGTCGCCCCGGCGACGCCTGCCGCGCCGCTGACGGCTCCGGAGCCCGAGGCCCCCGCCGCCGCGCCGTGGCTCATGGTGGCGCCCGAGGAGGCGTCCCATCCCGAGCCGCAGTGGCCATCCGCGCCCGCCTGGCGGGCGGGAGCGCGAAACACCGACGCGCCGACGACGCTCGCGGGCCGCACGCTGCTTCCGCAGCCCGACGCCTCGGCGCTGTGGGCCGCCTCGGCGCGCGAGGTGCTGACCGCCCCGATCGTCGACCCGGCGGCGTCCACCGCCCCGCAGCCGTGCGTGCAGTGCGGGCTGTCGCTGTCCGCGAGCGCGCGGTTCTGCCGCCGCTGCGGCACTCGCCAGGCCTAGCTCCCGAGGCCTCCCGTCGGATCACCGGCCGCTGGCGCCACGTCGGCAGCGGCGATCCCGAGCGCCCGGACACGGGTCCAGGCGGCGCCGATCAGCAGCATGTTGAAGCCGATCGAGAGCCAGACCAGCAGCGCGAACACCGCGACGATCGCGCCATACAGGGCCGCCGTGCGCAGCATCAGCGGCGCCACGAACGCGAACAGCTGGGTGAAGCCCGCGAGCAGGAGTCCGACGATGATCGCCGGCCGCCGCCACGCCTGCGCGGGCACGCGCTCCGCCGGCACGAAGCAGTAGATCATCGCCGTGGTCGCGACGAACAGGACGATCGCCCCGAGGGGTGTCGCGATCTGCACGATGAGGTTCGCGAACCGACTGGTCGCGTCGGCATCCGGGATCAGGTCGAGCAGCGACTGCAGGATGGCCCCGGTGAACACGGCGACAATCGGGAGCGCGACCAGGAGCAGGGTCAGGATGAGACCCCGGATCGTGCGCACGATCTCGTTCCTGTTCTTGTCCTGGCGGAAGATCCGCGCCATGGCGTAGTCGAGCGTCGAGTAGAACCGGCTCGACCCCCACAGCAGGCCGACCAGCGCGATGATCCCGCCGGGAATCGCGCCCGCCGATACCTGGGTCAGCGCGGCGTGGGCGAAGCTCTCCAGGGGCGGCACGGCGTTGCCGATCGCGGTGACCAGCTGCTCCTGGATCGCCGGGTCCTTGACCACCAGGCCGAAGACGGACAGCAGCAGCAGGAGCCCGGGCAGGAGCGCGAACAGGGCCGCGTAGGCGAGGCCCCCGGCGACGAGCCCGCCGCCGGCGTTGCCGTAGGTGTCGAGGACCGCCGCGAGCGCCTGGACCGCGGGCACGCCGCCAACGCGACTGGCGACGCTCGACGCGAGCGCGCGGATCCGTGCGACCTGCCCGTCCGCCTCCTCCTCGGCGCTCATGGCGTCAGGAGCTCAGATCCTCGAACAGGCCGGGCTGGACGTCCTCGGCGTGGACGCGACGCGGGGCCGCGACGAGCGCCCGGACCTCGCCCCGGCGCACGTAGCGCCGGCCGCCGAGCTTGATGCTCGACAGGCGGCCGGATCTCGCCCACGCCCCGATCGTCTCGGGCCGGAACTTCACGTTGGCGGCGGCAAGGATCTCGGCGGCCTCGCCGAGCGTGATCCAGTCGGCGGCCGAGGGCACGGTCAGTCACCCTCCTTCGAGGACGTCCCGCCGCTGCTGGACGATGTCGCGGACGAGCTCTCGGAGGAAGATCCGCTCGACGACTCCTTGGCTGACTCCTTCGACGACGAGCCACCGCCACCCTCCGACCGGCCCTCGCCCCCGCCCTTCGAGGAGCCGCCGTCGCTCCCCGACTCCCCCTTCGACGAGGCCGCTGCGGCGCGGGTCGTGCTGCTGCCGCGGTCCTTCTTCGCCCAGCCCGAGCCCTTGAAGTGGATCGTGGGCGGCGCGAACTGCTTGCGCAACGTACCCTCGCGACCGCACGACGGGCAGAAGACGGGTTCGGGGTCGTTGATCCCGTGCAGGATGTCGGAGCGATTGCCGCACGCGCTGCACAGGTACTCGTAGATCGGCATCGTCGGTTCGTCGAGATCAGCCGCGAAGCAGCCGCATCCCGCACTTCGGGCAGTAGAACGCCCGCTCGTGCCCCGACGCGAAGCCGCAGTGCGCACACACGAGTCCACCGCGGCCGGCCGCCGGCACCGGCCGCTCCACGGCGGTCAGGCCCATCGCGAACTGGTTGGCGAGGATGTTCGTGAGCAGGCCACCGAGGATCCGGCTCGCGATGCGATCGGTGTCGCCACGAACCCCGCGTCCACCCCAGCCGACGACGCTGCGCACGATCATGTCGCCCGTCGCCTCGTCCCAATGCGAGGCCACGCCGCCGACCACCGCGTTGTACTCGGGGTAGCCAGACGTGTCGGTCTCGCCGTCGAGCAGCCCGCACGCGAAGGTATCGAAGGCGAGGTCGATCGCATCGATCGACTCCAGCACCACCAGCGCGTGGCGAGTGATCGGGCTGAACTGGTGGTGGGCGTTCAGCCACTGCATCGCCTCCGACGGGCGCACGATCTGGGGAATGGCCTGCGAATACTCGAGCGGCAGCGGCTCGACGACCTCGACGTCGCCGCGGGCGACCCCGGCCAGCATCGACGGGAGCTCCGCCAGGGCCCGGGGACCGGCCTTGAGCCGGACGCCTTCGCTGCTCTTGCCGGCGTAATACAGCTTGAGCTGGTACTCCTGCGCGACGACCTCCTCGGGCATGCCCGGGGCGGCCTTCGCCGGAGCGGCTTGAGCTGGTTGATCAGCGTCACCCCCGCGACGCTTCAGGAACTCGAGGGGCACGACTCCTCCGGACGCAGCCAGCGGACAGGACGGTCAAATCGTAGCAGCGCCCGCCCACGGCGGACGCGGTCGGGCACGACGCGCGGCCGCGATCCCGCCGGTCGGCGCGCCCGATCAGCGGCCGAGGCGATCACGCAACCGGTCCGCCTGGTCGGCGAGCTCCGCCTCGCTCGCACGAGCGCCGTCCACGATGGCCTGGGGCGCCTTGGAGGTGAACGCCTCGTTGGCGAGCCGCGCCCGCGCTGCCTCGAGCAGCCGCTCGGTGTCGGCCAGCTCCTTCTCGAGCCGAGCTCGGTCTGCGCTCGCGGTGCCGGGGTCGGCGGCCGGCACCCCCACGATCGCCTCGGCTGGGCCGGCGATCACGGCCAGGCCGCCGGCCGCGCCGGCCGTGCCATGAAGATCCTCCCGGGTGAGGTGACGTCGGAGCGGCCGGCCGCGCGCCATGCGCTCGATCGCCGGCCGCAGGGACTCGAGCGCATGGCCGAGGGCGGGCTCGACGAACACGTCCAGCGGCAACCACGTCGCCGGCTCGACCTTCGCATCCGCGCGGGCGTTGCGGATCGCCCGCACGAGCTCGACCAGGGCGCCGACCTCCGCCTCCGCGGCCTCGTCCCGCGTGCCGGGCCCCGGCCAGCGGGCCACGATCAGGAGGCCCGGATCGGATGTTCCGCGCGGGAGCGCCTGCCACAGGCGCTCCGTGATGAACGGCATCAGCGGATGAAGGAGCCGCAGGTAGATGTCGAGCGCGTCGACCAGCGCCCACCAGGTCGCCTCCCGTTCGGCGTCCGTGCGCTCCGGGTCGGCGAGGCGGACCTTGGCGAGCTCGAGGCCCCAGTCGCAGTACTCGCTCCAGATCGCCTCATACAGCAGCCGCGACATCTCGCCGAAGTTGTAGTCGGCCATCGCCCGGTCAACGCCCGCGACCGTCGCGGCGGCCCGCGACATGACCCACCGATCGGCGGGGCCAAGCTGCGCCGGATCCGGCAGCCGCCGGCTCGCGCCCGCGGGCACCGTCGAGGGGCGCGAGCCGAGCACGAACCGCGTCGCGTTCCACAGCTTGTTGGCGAAGTTGCGGGCGTTCTCGACCTTGGCCTCGCCGAAGCGCTGGTCGTTGCCGGGCGTCGTGCCGTGGACCACCGCGAAGCGGAGCGCGTCGGCACCCAGCTCGTCGATCATCCCCAGCGGGTCGACCGTGTTGCCCTTCGTCTTCGACATCTTCTGGCCGTACGGGTCGCGGATCAGACCCGACAGGTAGACGGAGTGGAAGGGGGCCTCGCCGGTGAGCTCGATGCCCAGCATCATCATCCGGGCGACCCAGAAGAACAGGATGTCGTAGCCGGTCTCCATCACGGATCCCGGGTAGTACGCGGCGAGGTCGGGCGTCGCATCCGGCCAGCCGAGGGTCGAGAACGGCCACAGGCCCGAGCTGAACCAGGTGTCGAAGATGTCCGGATCCTGGACGAGCTCGGCGGCGGGCCGGCCGCACACCTCGCAGGCCGACGGGCCCTCGGGCTCGGCGCTGACCGTCGCGTGGCCGTCGGGGCAGTACCAGGCCGGGATCCGGTGGCCCCACCACAGCTGGCGCGACACGTTCCAGTCCCGGATGTTGGTCATCCAGTGCTCCCAGGTCTTCTCGAGCCTGGCAGGCAGGATCGTCGTGCGCCCCGACCGGGTCGCCTCGAGCGCCGCGGCGGCGAGGGGCCCGGTCCGCACGAACCACTGGGTCTTGAGCCGCGGCTCGATGACGTCGTTGCTGCGCTGGCAGCGACCGATCACCATCTCGTGCGGTCGCTCGCCCGCGAGGTCGCCACGCGCGTCGAGGTCGGCGACGATCCGTTTCCGCGCCTCGTAGCGGTCGAGACCGTCATAGGGCGTGCCCGTGCCCGCCACCCGGGCCTCGTCGTCGAGGATCGTCGGCATCGCCAGCCCGTGTCGCTTACCCGTCTCGTTGTCGTCGTGGTCGTGGGCGGGCGTGATCTTGACCGCGCCCGTCCCGAACGCCGGGTCCACGACCGCATCGGCGATCACCGGCACGTCGCGTTCGACGAACGGGATCCGCACGCGCCTCCCCACCAGGCCCGTGTAGCGGGCGTCGTCCGGATGCACGGCGACCGCCGTGTCGCCCAGGATGGTCTCGGGACGCGTCGTGGCCACCGTCAGGGAGGCGTCGGGGTCGGGCTTCCCCGTCGCATCGTCGATCAGGTGGTAGCGGACGCTCCACAGCGTGCCCGTCTCGGGCGTCGGGATGACCTCGAGGTCGCTCACGCTGGTGCGGCAGCCGGGGCACCAGTTGACGAGCGCCTCCGTGCGGTAGGCGAGGCCGCGCTGGTACAGCCGCAGGAACGCCTCGCGCACCGCCCGGGCGGAGACCTCGTCCATCGTGAACCGCAGGCGGCTCCAGTCACAGCTGCCGCCGACCCGCCGCTGCTGGTCCAGGATCACGGTGCGGGTCGCGTCGATGAACTCGCGCATCCGCTCGAGGTATCGCTCGCGGCCGAGGCTCGCGCGGCTCTCCCCCTCCGTGGCCAGGATCCCGTCGAGCACGAACTGGGCGGCGATGCTGGCATGGTCCAGGCCCGGCAGGAACAGCGCCGGGTGGCCGCGCATCCGCGCATGGCGGACCATCAGGTCCTCGACCGTGGTCCGCTGCGCGTGGCCGAGGTGGAGGCTGCCGGTGACGTTCGGGGGCGGCTGGATGATCACGAACGGGGGCAGCGACGGATCGGCGGTCGAGCCCGCGCCATCGGGCGCGAACACGTCGGCAGCCAGCCACTGCTCGTAGACGTCGTGCTCGAACTCGGCCGGGACGTAGGCGCGCGCCAGGGTCTCGGTACGCGAGGCTCCTCCGTCAGGCTGCGTCATCGATCGGCTCTCCCGAACACAAAAGGCCCCGTCGTCCAGCGGACGAACGGGGTCGTGGTACCACCTGCTGGTTCGACGCCGGTGCCCGCCGCTCATCGCGGCCGGTCCTGGTCCGGCGTCCTCGCGGCGCGCTATCGGGCGCCACCCGCACGGCTCGCGAGCGACCTTCGCGTCCGTCGTTCCCGCGCGGCTCGCACCGTCCCGCGCTCGCTTGGGGGCCGACCCGGACCTACTCCTCTCGGTCGTCGCCGTGAGGGCCGGAGTGTACCACCCGGGATCTCGCGCTCAACGAACGCGAACATCGAACCGAACGGTCGATCCGCGCGCCAAGATGAGTGACGTCGGCGCGTGGGCGCCGAGCCCGGAGGTGCCGGTGGACAGAGCACTGATCGAGCGCGCACGAGGCGGCGATCGCGACGCCTACGCCGAGGTGGCGAGCGTGTCGAGCCACCGGCTGTACGCCGTCGCCCTCCGAGTCCTCCGCGACCCTGACGCCGCCAGCGACGCCATGCAGGCGGCGCTGGTTCGGATCTGGCGCGACCTGCCAACGCTGCGCGATCCGGACCTGTACGAGGCCTGGTCGTATCGGGTGCTGCTTCGCGCGTGCAGCGACGCGCGCCGGGCTGACCGTCGTCGTGTGCCCTCGATCGATATCTCCGGCATCGAGGGCCCGACCGGCGACAGCCAGTCACAGGTCGCCATCCGCGATGAGCTCGAGCGCGCCTTCGCGACCCTCAACATCAACCAGCGCGCGGTGCTCGTGCTCATGTACTACGAGGGCCTGTCGGTCGCGGAGATCGCGGCGTCGCTCGGCATCTCGGTGGGCACCGTGAAATCGCGGCTCCACGGCGCGCGCAACGCGCTGCGGGCCGCGATCGACGCCGATTTCGCGACTGCAGATTCCGGCGGAGCGTCCAGCATGATCAGCGATCCCGATCTCGACCGCATCCTTGGCGCGTGGCTGGCCGAGGGACCCGACCGTGCGCCCGTCCAGGACGCGGCGGCTGCCCTGCGAGAGGTCGGCCGCACGAGCCAGCGATACCGCGTCCTCGGGCGTCGTGGCTGGTGGTCGCCCTCGGGCGCCGAACGACGATGGGTCACCGTCGCCCTGGCGGTCGTCGTCGTCGTGGCGGCGATGGCCGTGGTCGGCCGCAGGTCGACCGATTCCGTCGGGCGCTCTACCGAGGTCGGCGCCACGGTCAACGGCGTGGCCTTTGGACCAACCGCCCTCATCGCGGGGAAGTGGCTCACCGACCAGGGCACCGCCTTCACCGCGGTGCTGTCGGCCGGCACGCCCGCGGACCTGTACTGGCGGGCCGGCACGTTCAACCGGTTCACCCTCGGGGGCTGGGACCAGAGCGACCTCCGCGACGTTCGCGTCGCGGCCGGCGAACCCCTCATGGCAGGGACCGCCGAGCTCCCGAATCCGACGCTGACCAAGCCCATCACCGTCACCATCCGACCCGCGGCCTTCAGCGGTGGCGAGCTCCTCTCGCTGGGCACGCCGACGGCCGTCGATCAGCCGAGCACGGTCAAGGTGGCCGGCGCGGACGGCTGGTTCACGGGCATCGAGCTGCCGTCCGGGACGGGCGCCTACACCGTCGAGGCGCAGATGCTGCGCCTTGACGAGACGAACAAGATCAGCGGCAGCCGCCTGGTCGCGGCGCCCGAGGTCTACCCCCAGGAGATCGAGGACCTCTACACGGACGTGCCGCGCGACGCCCTCGGCCCCGACGCGCGGGCCCTGCTGGCCCAGGTGAAGCTCGAGGCCACGTCGTCCGATCCCTACGACCTTGCAATGGCGGTCATCAAGATCCTGGGCAACCAGTCCGTATACCGCTACGACACGGACATCACCGACCAGGTGTGCGACAGCCCGAGCCAGGTCGAGTGCTTCGCGCGCTACAAGCGGGGCTACTGCCTCCATTTCGCCTCGACGATGGCGATGCTGCTGCGGGCGGCCAATCCCGACAACCCGATCCCGACGCGTCTGGTCGAGGGATTCCTCCCCGGCGCTCGTTCCGGGTCGACCGAGACCGTGACCAACAGCCAGGCGCACGCCTGGGTCGAGGTGTATTTCCCAGGCTTCGGCTGGATCGGACCCTTCGACCCGACCGGCCCAGGGGTCGCCCGTGTGCTTCCGGCACCCTGAGGCCTCACGGATCGCGCAGTCGCAACTCGTCGGCTGGATGGCGCCGCGTCAGCGGCGACTGGCGACCGAGCCGTAGATCGCGTTGAGGAACCGGCTCGGGACGCGGTGGATGAGCCGCGGCTGGTCGAACCCCGCGGCCGGCGCGAGCCGCTGCCAGGCGGCGAACGAGATCGGATGGGGCACCCACGGGTTGCCGCGGTCGGCGTCGTATTCGACCACGACCAGCCGTCCGCCCGGACCGAGCGCGGCATGGATCGCCGCGAGCACGCCGTCGAGCGGCGATACGAAATGGAGGCTGTTGGCCGCCAGCACGCCGTCGAACGGCCCCTCGGGCAGGCCGTTCCGGAAGTCGGCCACGACGGCCTCGATCGCCGTGGCCGGGAATCGCGCACCGACACGCTCGCGGGCCGTCGCCAGGGCGCGTCGGTCCCGGTCGACGGCGACGATCTGCCCAGCCGAGCCCAGGACGTCGGCCAAGGCAAGCGTGAACGCCCCCTCCCCCGCCCCGAGCTCGAGCCAGCGTGGACCCGTCAATTCGACGCCCGCCCGGATCAGCGCGACGTGATCGGTGTGGTCCATCGCCCCATGGTGCCCCGGATCGCGTCCCGCGCGTCGGCGGCCGCTATCGATCGGGGCGGACGACGCCGTCGGCCTCCGATCGCTGGTCCAGCTCGCGGTTGGCGGCACGCAGCCAGTCCGAGGCCCCGATGAGGACCGGCACGAGGCCGGTGATCACGAACCATGGCCCGAAGGCGCCGCCCAGCGCCATCACCGCAACGCCGAACCCGACGACCAGCGGTGCCGCGCTGCGGGTGGGCACGGGCCCGGACTCGTCGCCGAACGGTCCGTCGGGCCCTCGACCGACGCCGTCGCCTGCGATCGGCGCGCGGGCCGCGCGGGCCGGCCCGCCCCCACGGACCTTGCGGTCGCGCCGGAACAGGATGATGAACGCGAGGCCGGTCGCCAGCCCGAACCCGAGCAGCAGCACGGTGCCCGCGAGCTCGTAGCTCACGAACCAGTAGATCGTGCCGACGACGAGCGCGTAGGCCGACAGGCGGCCGAATAGCCTGACCTCGTCGGCCATCAGGAGGCCTCCTCCGTCGCGCCCTGCCCGCCCGGGTCGGCACCCAGCCCGCCAACCGGCGTCGGGGGCGTGGCCGGGGCGAGCGCCGCGGTCCGCGCGTCGTACACCGGCCGCTCGGATCGGATGGGCGGGAGCGTGTCGAAGTTGTGATGCGGCGGCGGCGAGGACGTCGCCCATTCGAGCGAGTTGCCGCCCCACGGATCGGCGGGCGCGTCCGCCGGCCGGCGGAGCGCGAGCCACACCGCGGCCAGGAACGGCACCATGCCGGCGGCGAACACCAGGGCGCCGATCGTCGAGACGAGATTGAGCTCGGCCCAGCCCGGGTTGTCCGGATAGTCCACGATCCGCCGGGGCATGCCCTCGGCGCCCAGGACGTACTGCGGGACGAACGTGAGCGCGAAGCCGACCACCCACAGCAGGACGTGGATCCGGCCGAGGCCCTCGGACAGCATCCGGCCGGTCAGCTTGGGGAACCAGAAGTAGATCCCCGCGAACCCGGCGAACACCGAGCCGCCGATGAGCACGTTGTGCATGTGGGCGACGACGAAGTAGGTGTCCTGGGCGCCGTAGTCGATCGGCGGCGAGGCCAGCATCACGCCCGAGATCCCGCCGATCGTGAACACGTAGATCACGCCGACGCACCACAGCATCGGCACCGGGAATCGGAGCCGGCCACCCCACATCGTCGCGATCCAGTTGAAGATCTTGATCCCCGTCGGGACCGCGATCAGCAACGACAGCAGCGAGAAGAACGGCAGGGCGACGAGGCCCGTCGTGAACATGTGGTGGGCCCAGACGCCCATCGACAGCGCCGCGATCGCGATCACGGCCAGCACCATGTACCGGTAGCCGAACAGGGGCTTGCCCGAGAACACCGGCACGATCTCGCTGACGATCCCGAAGTAGGGCAGCACGAGGATGTAGACCTCGGGGTGGCCGAAGAACCAGAACAGGTGCTGCCACAGGATCGGCGCGCCGCCCTGGGTGGGATCGAAGAAGCCGCCGCCGAAGTGGCGGTCGAAGAACAGCAGCGCCAGCGCCGCGGTGACCGAGGGGAACGCGAACAGGATCAGGATCGACGTCACCAGGATCGTCCAGGTGAACATCGGCATCCGGAACATGTGCATGCCCGGGGCGCGCCGCCCGTAGATCGTGACCATGAAGTTGAGCGCGCTGAGGATGCCCGACACGCCGACCAGGGCCACGCCCATGATCCACAGGTCCATGCCCGCCTGCGGCGAGTACTGCGCGTTCGACAGCGGCGGGTAGCCGGTCCAGCCGGCGGCCGCCGCCCCGCCGCTCGTCAGGAAGCCCGCCATGACGATCAGGCCGCCGAACAGGAACAGCCAGAACGACAGCGCGTTCAGGCGCGGGAATGCCATGTCCGCCGCGCCGATCTGCAGCGGGACGATCGCGTTCGCGAAGCCGATCGCCAGCGGGCCCGCGAAGAACAGCAGCATCAGCGTCCCGTGGACGGTGAACAGCTGGTCGTAGACCGACGCGTCGACCAGCTGCTGTCCGGGTGCGGCGAGCTCGAGGCGGATGATCTCGGCCAGCAGCCCGCCCACGAGCGCGAAGCCGAACGCCGCCGTGATGTACAGGATCCCGATCCGCTTGTGGTCGGTCGTGGTGAGCCATTCGAGCAGGTCCACGCGGCCGATCGGGGCACTGGTCGCGGGCACGGCGGTCCCCGAGCCGACGCGGCCCTCGGCGGCGCTCACGGGGCGGTGCTCGCGGCGGGGACGCTGCTCGCCGGGTTCGCCCGTTGCCCCGCGAGCCAGGCTTCGAAGGTGGCCCGGTCGACGCCCCGGATCGTGAATGGCATCTGGGCGTGCCCAACGCCGCAGAACTCCGCGCAGGTGCCGGGATACACCCCCGGCGCAGAGACCTGGAGATCGAACGCGGTCGGCGAGCCCGGGATCGCGTCGCGCTTGAACAGGAACGCCGGCACGTAGAAGGCGTGGTTGACGTCGACCGAGTCGAGCGTCACGTGGACTGTCTCGCCGACCGGCAGGACCACCTCCAGCGGGCGATCGACCGTGCCCACGATTCGCACCCCGAGGTCGGGATACATCGCCTGCCACTGCCAGCGGAACGCGGTGACGTGGAGGTTCACGCCGCCGCTGCCCTTGGCGTCCACCGTGCCCAGCGTCTGGATCGTGAGCACGAACAGCGCGAGGACCGTGACCAGCGGGATCGCCGTCCACAGGGCTTCGATCCGCACGTTGCCGTGCGTCTGGGCCGGGTCGCCCTCGCGCCGCCGCCGGCTACGGAGGATCGCGAGGGTCGCGAGCACCCACACGATCGCCCCCACGACGATCCCCGCCCCCAGGAAGATCGCGTACAGGCTCGAGATGTCCTGCGCCTGCGTCGTCCTGGGCGCGGGCAGGCAGCCCGCGGTGGCGGCGGCGACGATCGCCAGCGCGCCCAGCCGGCTCGCTCGTCGCGGCCGGCTCACCGGTCGGCCTCGGTGAAGCCGCCCTCGGGCGTCCGAACCAGGAGCACGCTCGCAGGACCGAGGTCTGCCTCCCGGGCCCGGCGATCCTTCGCGAGCCGGTACACGACGATCCAGGTCACGACCGGCGCCACGACGAGCAGCACGCGGAAGACCGTTGTGAGCCCCTCCACGGGGACCGCGAGGATCGTGGCCAGGACGTCGTTGCCGCCCGCGAGCGTCAGGACCAGGAACAGCGCGACGCCCGCCGCCCCGGTGGCGGTCCGGATCGGGGTCCGCCACGGCGGGTCGAGCAGGTGGTGCTCGGTGTGATCGTGGGTCAGTCGCGCCTCGGCGAACGGCCAGACCGCGAGCGCGCCGACGAGCAACCCCGGGATCAGCACCCCCGGCACGAACGGCGAGGGAATTGTGACGCCCAGGATGGTCGGCTCGATCGGCAGACCCAGGCGCAGGGCGCCCTCGAGCCAGCCCACGTACCAGTCCGGCTGCGCGGGCACGGTGGCCACGTATGGCACGTAGGGGCCGTACAGCCACACTGGATTGATCTCGATCAGTCCGGCGACGAGGGTCACGACCGCGGCCGTCAGGAAGAACAGCCCGATCGAGCGGAACACCTGGCCCGGCCAGAACGGCAGCCCGACCACGTTGTCCTCGCGGGTCCGCGGCGTCCGGTACTGGGTGTGCTTCTGGAGCCAGACCAGGCCCAGGTGGGCGGCGATGCCGCCGATCAACAGGCCCGGCAGCAGCATCACGTGGAACACGAACAGGCGGCTCAGGATGTCGGGCGTCGGAAACTCGCCGCCGAAGAACAGCGACGCGGCCCACGGACCGGCGAACGGGATCGAGAGGATGACGGAGTCGATGATCCGGAGGCCGGTCCCCGACAGCAGGTCGTCGGGCAGCGAGTACCCGGTGATTCCCTCCCCGAGGGCGAACAGTAGCAGGCCGATGCCGATCAGCCAGTTGATCTCGCGCGGCCGGCGGAACGCGCCGGTGAAGAAGATCCGGGCCAGGTGGACGGCGATCACGCCGAGGAACACGAGCGCCGTCCAGTGGTGGACCTGGCGCATCAGGAGGCCCGCCTGGACCTCGAACGAGAGGCGCATCACCGAGGCGTAGGCGGCCGACATCGGCGAGCCGTCCATCACTGCGTACGGCCCGTCGTAGATCGTCTCCCGGGCGTCCGGCGTGTAGAAGAACGTCAGGAAGGTGCCGGTCGCGACCAGGATCACAAAGGCGAACAGGGCGATCTCGCCGAGCAGGAAGCTCCAGTGGTCCGGGAAGATCTTGCGCATCGCCCCGCGGGTGACGGCCGTGATGCCCGTGCGGCTGTCCAGCCAGCCGGCCACTCGTTCCAGCTCGGTGGGGCGGTCGGTCTGCGGCGCGGGGCCGGAATCGGGTCGCTCAGCCATCGGTCATGTCCCAGAAGGCGGGCCCCACGGGCTCGGGGAAGTCGCCCAGTGCGACGAACGTCCCGTCGGCGGCCAGCCGGATCGGCAGCTGGGGCAGCGGTCGCGCGGCGGGACCGAAGGTCGGGGTCGCCCCCGTCAGCACATCGAAGGTCGACTGGTGGCAGGGGCAGATGAGCTTGTGCTCGGCCGCCCGGTAGAGGCCGACGGGGCAGCCGGCATGCGTGCACAGCTTCGAATAGGCGACGCAGCCCTGCGGCGCCCAGGCCATCCGATCGGGCGGCAGCTGCAACAGGCCGTCCGCCACGCGGATGAGCAGGGTCTGGCCGTCGGCCGAGCCGACTGCGCCCTCCGGGAACACGGTCAGGACCCCGTCGACCGGCAGGTCGTCGATCCCCACCGGCAGGCCGTCGATCCCGACCACCCGAGTCCCGGCCGCCCACGGCGTCTCGAACAGCCCGCGGCCCGGCGGCGGACCGAGCGACAGGACGGGCACGGCGAGCGCGGCGCCGAGGCCGGCGAACGCGGCAGCGAGCGTCCGGACGAGGAACGAACGGCGGGTGATCGACGCGGTCTCCGCCGCCGCGCCGGCGTCGGGCGAGGCGTCCTCGGGGCTGGTCAGCGGATGTCGCCCCTCGACCCGTTCCTCGCCGGGCAGCAACCAGTGCGACCAGGCGATGATCCCGAGGCCGATGCCGCCGAGGCAGATGCCGAGCAGGATGGCCTCGAGCTGCGTCTGGCCGCCGGCGAGGTAGACGCCGAGGAGCGCGACGCCGGCGATCGCCGCGATCACGAACGCCGTCGCGATGGCGCGCTCGACCCGTCGCGTCGCCGGATCCACCGGGCTCACGCCGACCCCTCGTGGCGGACCGCAACCCAGCGAGCGATCAGCAGCAGGACGAGCAGGGCGATCGCCGCGATGAAGCCCTCGGTCACGGGGCCGACGGCGGGCGTCGTGGCACCGCCGGGATGCGGGGCGTTGCGCAGGAACTCGGCGTAGGCCGCGAGGTCATTGAGCTCGCCGGGCGCGAACGAGAACCTGGGCATCGGACCCGGGCCGGTGATCACCGCCTCGCCCAGCGTCGTCGGGCCCGCCTGCGTGAGGTCCGGGGCGACGAAACCGCCGCCGACCGCGCCGCCGCCGCCCGCGGGACCGTGACACGCCGAGCAGTTGGCCACGTACAGCTGGCGCCCGTGGTTGACGTCGGCGCCGCTGACGACCACGTTCGGGATGGCGGGTCCGTCGCCCAGCGAGGCGACGTAGTCGACCAGCGCCTGCGTGTCCGCCTCGTCGAATCGGCGGGGCCCGCTGAGCTGCGGTGCGGCCGGATCGGCGAGCGGCATCCGGCCCGTCCGCAGGACGAAGTCCGCGAGCGCGGCGCCCGCATGCCGGATGTCCGGACCGGCGGCGCCACCCGCGCCCTGCGGGCCGTGACACGAGGCACAGCTGGTGAGGAACAGCTCCTCGCCACGGCCGGCGACCGTCACGGCGGCGCCTGAGCCGGCCTCCTGCGCGCTGGCGACCCCGCCGCCGACGCCGCCCACGGTGGCCAGCACAATGCCGACGATCGCCATGAGCGCGACGTAGCCGAGGAGCAGCCGGCGCCCCGATGGCGGCCTTGACGGCGCCCGGCCGGCCGCAGCGTCGGCGGTGCCGGCCGGCGAAGGCTGCGTCGAGACAGGCTGCCCCGATCGGGATCGAGGCTGGCCCGGGACGCCTGCGTGGGATGGGCTCGACCGGTCTACCATCGCGTGCCAGTGGCTCCGCGGCCATCCTACGCTCGCGGACCGCCGCTCCGGCATTGCAGACTCATCTCGCCTCGATCGCGAGCCACGGAGAGTCGTGTCAGCCTTCGACGTTCATCGCGCGCTCGCCGCGGTCGTCGCGTTCGCGGGCCTCGTGCTCGCCATCGCCAGCATCGGCTGGGCACGGTTCGGGCGGCCGGGGCGGCTGGCGGTCGACCGAGGCGTGCTGGCGGCGATCGTCCTCGTCGTAATTGCGATCGGCAGCGGCGTCGTCCTGTTCGCCACGGGATCGCGACCCGCCGACGGGCTGCACCTGCTGTACGCGGCGGTCGCGCTCCTGGTCCTGCCGGCGGTTCGGTTCCCCGCCGCGTTCGCACGTCGACGGGGGCTGGCGGTGGGACTCGGCGCCGTGGTGCTGGTCGCGCTGGTGGTGCGCCTGGCGCAGACCGGCTGACGGTGGCGCCAGCGGCCGGAGCTCGGCGACGCTAGGCCCTGGGCGCCGGGGCGATGTTCGCGTTGAAGCGGAACAGGTTGTCCGGATCCCACGCTCGCTTGACCTCGGCCAGGCGCTCGAACGTGGCCCCGTGGCTTGCCCGCGACTGCTGCTCCCCTTCCTCGAGCAGGCCGGGGAAGTTCAGGTAGGCGCTGCCACCAACCAGGGCCACGATGTCGCGTCCCCAGGCCAGGTTCGCCGCGTCGTCGGCCTCCGATTCCCAGTTCGACTCGGGGCTCACGAGCCACGGCGACGTCCGCTGGCCGAAGGCGCTGTCCTCCGCCGAGACCCGGGCGATGGCGCCGCCATTGACCCAGATGTCGATCGTCGAGTGGTGGGACGGGCGACGGGCGAAGGCCTCGACCAGGTGGTCGATGAGGTCGCCCGGCAGGTCGTCGGTGAACGACGACTTCCAGTAGTAGCGCATCGTTCCCGACGGGTACTCCTCGTCGAAGAACTGCTGGAACTCGGCGTAGGACGCCTGGCCGCCGATGTCGATCGCGGCGCCGTTCCCGAGGGCGGCGATCGGTCGCAGCATCTCGGCACCGGCTTCGAGGGACGCGACAGCGATCGACAGGATGAACAGGCCGTCTCCGCCGCGGATGGCTTCGGGAAACGCCTCGTCGTCGGGCACGGGCGACAGCACCGCCACCGGCGACACCTCGTCGGGCAGGGCCGGCGCCAGGTCCCGGAACGCCCGCAGGACGGCCGCCGCCTCCGCCAGCGGCCAGATCGCGACCGTCGTGGCGACGGTCGGGCCAACCGGGTACAGCTCGAACTCGAATTCGGTGACCACGCCGAAGTTGCCGCCGCCGCCCCGCAGGCCCCAGAACAGGTCTGGGTTCTCGTCCGCGCTCGCGCGGACGATGCGGCCATCGGCGGTGACCACGGTCGCGGCGCGCAGCGCGTCGCAGCTGAGGCCGAAGGCCCGGCGCAGCCAGCCCAAGCCCCCGCTCAGCGTCAGGCCGGCGACGCCGGTGTCGGACACGACGCCGCCCGGCGTCGCGAGCCCGTGGGCCTGCGCCGCGGCGTCGAGATCGCCCCACCGGGCTCCACCGCCGACGCGCGCGCGCCGGCCGACCGGGTCCACGCTCACGGCCTGCATGGCCGACAGGTCGACCACCAGCGCACCGTCGCCCACGGCCAGCCCGGCGACGTTGTGGCCCCCACCACGGATCGACACCGGCAGTCCCTCGGCACGCGCGATTGCCAGCGCGGCGACGACCTCCTCGGTCGACTCGACGCGCGCGATGACGGCCGGGTGGTGGGAGATCATGCCGTTCCAGACCATGCGGGCGACGTCGTACCCGGTATCGCCCGGGCGCAGCAGACGCTCGGCCGGGATGGCGGCGGGAACACGCTCGGACGCGGTGGCTTCCATCTGGTCCTCCATCTCGGGCCGCCCGCCGCGGGTCGTGCGACGGCGCTGAAAGATACCAACTGGTCGGTATGGTATGGACGGCCGGTGTCGCCGTCAAGACGCGAATTTGAGGTCCCGATCGACAAGACCAACCGGTCTGCTAGGCTGGTCGCATGCCCAGATCCGGCGCAGAAACGCGCGAGCGCATCCTCGACGCCGCGACCGAGCTGGCGCTCGACCGCGGTTTCGCCGCGGCGTCGCTGGATGATGTGCTCGGCCAGTCCGGAGTCACCAAGGGCGCCTTCTATCACCACTTCGATTCGAAGGCGGACCTTGGACGCGCCATCCTCGACAAGTACGCGACCGCCGACCTGGAGACGCTCGATCGCCTGTGGACGCAGGCCGAGCAGCTGTCGCGCGATCCCCTCCAGCAGCTGCTCGTGTTCGTCGGCCTGTTCGCCAACCTGCCCGAGCTCGCGACCGACGACCCCGGCTGCCTCTACGCGACGTTCATCTACGAGCGCCAGCTGGGCGTCGACGGGGCGAACGATCTGATCGAGGCATCCGTCAAGGCGTGGCGGGGGCGCTTCCGGGCCAAGCTCGACGAGGTCGTCGCCCGCTACCCGCCGCGTATCGACGTGGACCTCGATGCGCTGTCGGACCTCATGTTCAGCACCTCGGAGGGCGCGTATATCGTGGCCCGCGCCACCCGCGACCCCGAGCTCGTGCGCGGGCAGGTGCTGCAGGTGCGGGCATACCTCGAGCTCCTGTTCGCCCCGGAAGGAACGCCCCGCCGGGCGCGTCCGCGCTCGTCCCCTGCACGGGGCCGCGTGGCGGGATGAACGACGGGCGTCGTGGCCCCGCCGGGTCTCGTCGCCGGATCCCGCTGCTCGGCGTCGCCCTCCTGCTTGCCGGCTGCCAGCTCGGCACGTTGACGACGGCACCGACACAGGACCCGAACCACCCGCTGCCCGCCAAGGCCGAGCTCGACCCCGCGTCGCCGTGCGTCACCGACCCCGACCCGGCCAATGGGGGCCATCCGGCGCCACCGGCGCTCCTGGCCGCCAACGATTCGGTCGACCCGTCCGGCGTCGTCGGCCTGAGGGCCGTCGGGCTCGGCGACGTCGTGCTGCCATCGGACAAGCTGCTGGTCGCCGACCTGTTCGCGATGGCCGTCAACCCCGACGATCTGCCGGCGATCGACCTCGGCGGCCAGACGGGCCGCTTTCCCGTCTGCTTGCATGTCGCCCAGCTCCACCCGGCGGACGAGCGGGTGGCCTTCCTTCACGTGAGGTTCTCGACGCAGCCCGTTGTGCGCTGGGCCGACGCGCCGATCGGTTTCGGCGTCGACGGCGGCACCGGCGGAATCGGCTCGGCCGAGGCCGTCAGCGCAGCCACGATCGAGAACATCGACGGCTACCTCGCAGCCATCGAGGCCCACGACGTCCCGACCTGGAACTGGGCCAACGTCACGACCGATGCGGCCACCGGCGCGAACGTCATCGGGTTCTCGACCGGCTACGGCGACGGGGGGTACCCGGTGTTCGTGGGCCTCGACAAGGACGGGCGGGTCGCCTCGGTCGTCGTCGACCTGCTCGTGGCGCCGTGGCGCTGGCTCGGCGAGGTCGGGTCCGTCGGCGGGCCACGGTCCTCGGGAATGGCGCTGCCTCAGGCGCTCTCGCCGCGGGCGGCGATCCACTCCTCGTAGTTGGTCTCGTCGACGCCCTTGTCGACGTCCGTCTTCGTCAGCAGCAGCGGCGCGCGACGCTCGCGGATCGTCTCCTCGGTGATGATGCACTTGCGGACGTCGGTGCGCTCCGGGATGTCGAACATCACCTCGAGCAGCGCCTCCTCCACGATCGAGCGGAGGGCGCGGGCGCCGGTCTTGCGGTCCAGCGCGACCTCGGCCGCGGCCTTCAGCGCGCCGGCGGTGAACACGAGCTCCACCTTGTCCAGCTGCAGGAACTTCTGGAACTGGCGGGTCACCGCGTTCTTGGGCTCGACGAGGACGCGCATCAGGTCCTCGGCGGTCAGCGGCGACAGGGTGACGATCACCGGCAGGCGGCCGATGAACTCCGGGATCAGCCCGTACTTGAGCAGGTCCTCGGGCATCAGCTTCTCGATGATCTTGGCCCGGTCGGCGCGGGACATGCCGCCCTCGGACCCGAAGCCGATCGGGCGCTTGCCCACGCGCTCCTCGACGATCTTCTCCAGGCCGTCGAAGGCCCCGCCGCAGATGAACAGGATGTTCGTGGTGTCGATCTGGATGAAGTCCTGGTGCGGGTGCTTGCGGCCGCCCTGCGGCGGCACGTTGGCGAGCGTCCCCTCGAGGATCTTGAGCAGCGCCTGCTGCACGCCCTCACCCGACACGTCGCGGGTGATCGACGGGTTGTCGGCCTTGCGCGCGATCTTGTCGATCTCGTCGATGTAGATGATCCCGCGCTGGGCTCGGGCGACGTCGAAGTCCGCGGCCTGGATCAGGCGCAGCAGGATGTTCTCGACGTCCTCGCCGACGTAGCCGGCCTCGGTCAGCGATGTGGCATCGGCGATGCAGAACGGCACGTCGAGGATGCGGGCCAGGGTCTGCGCGAGGAGCGTCTTGCCCGAGCCCGTGGGCCCGACGAGGAGCACGTTCGACTTCTGGAGCTCGACGTCGTCGACCGATGAGCCGGCGTTGATCCGCTTGTAGTGGTTGTAGACGGCGACCGAGAGGACCTTCTTGGCCTTCTCCTGCGAGATCACGTACTGGTCGAGCGAGCTCGTGATCTGGCGCGGATTCGGGAGCTTCTGCTGGGCCGGGCGCGTCTTGGGCGCCTCCAGCATCTCCTCCTCGATGATCTCCTGGCACAGGTTGATGCACTCGTCGCAGATGTACACGCCCTGGCCCGCGATCAGCTTGCGGACCTGCTCCTGACTCTTGCCACAGAACGAGCAGCGGTAGGGAACCTTGGTTCCCTTCGAGCCCGAGGTGGTCACCGGCACCCTGGTTACCCCTGTCCTACTGGTCGGTCGCCGGACCCGGCTCGGCCGCGTCCGTCTCCGCCTCCCCGATCGGTCCCTCGCCCCCCGACCGGCCGGCGTCGTGCGCCTGCGCGATCAGCGAGTCACCGGTCAGGGTGTACACCGCGTCGATGATGCCATACGCCTTCGCGTCGTCGGGACCCATGAAATAGTCCCGATCCGTGTCGTGGATCACCTTCTCGACCGTCTGTCCCGTGTGGGTCGCGAGGATCTCGTGGTTCACCCGGACGAGATACTCCCACTCCTTCATCTGGATCGCCGCGTCGGGGGCGTTGCCCCGGAACCCGCCCGAGCCCTGGTGGATCATGACCCGGCTGTGCGGCAGCGCGTAGCGCTTGCCCTTCGATCCGGCCGCGAGCAGCACGGCCGCCATCGAGGCCGCCATGCCGATGCAGATCGTGCTCACCGGCGCCCGCAGGTACTGCATCGTGTCGTAGATCGCGAGCCCGCTGGTGACCACGCCACCGGGCGAGTTGATGTACAGGCTGATGTCCTTCTCGGGGTCCTCGGACTCGAGGAACAGCAGCTGGGCGATGACGAGGTTGGCGAGGTGATCGTCGATCGCGTCGCCGAGGAAGATGATCCGCTCCCGCAGCAGGCGCGAGTAGATGTCGTAGGCGCGCTCGCCACGACTGGTGGATTCGATGACCATCGGGACGAGCATCTGGGGTCTCCCCTGCGCTGGATCAGGCGTCTGGTGCATGTTCGGTGGTGGTTTCGAGCCGGTTCTTAGCTAGCGCTCCGCGACGGCCGTGGCGGCGGTCGCGCCGGGGATCGAGCCTGGATCGGTCGCGTCGATGGATGCGGCAGCCTCGGCCTCGGGCGCCTCGACCCCTGACGGGGCGTCGTCCTCGAGGTGCGGCAGGGCCGGGTGCTCGGGATGGGCGGCGAGCCAGCGATCGACGAGCGTCTCGACGACCCGCGTCCGGCGCTGGGTGCTGCGGATGAAGTTCCGGCCCCGCTCGGACTCGAAGTAGGCGACCGTCTTGGGCTCGCTCTGGTAGCGCGAGCGCGCCAGCTGCACCTGCTCTTCGACCTCGGTGTCGGGCACGTCGATCGATTCGACGTCGGCGATCTTGGACAGGACGAGCAGCACCTTCACGCGCTGCTCCGCCCGAGGCCGGAACTCGGTATGCAGGTCGGCCTCGGTCTTCTCGGTCGCCTTGAGGTAGGCGGGCTCCGAGATCCCCTGGCGGGCGAGGGTGGCACGGAACTCGTCGTGCATCACCTCGACCTCCTGGTCGATGAGGATGTCGGGCAGCTCGATGGTGGAGTTGGCCACCGCGTACTCGATGATCCGGTCGCTGAACTCGTGGCGGGCACGGTCGAGGGCGCCGCGCCCGAGGCGATCGGCGATGTCGGCCCGGAGGGCGGCCAGGTCCGCGTAGTCCCCCATCGACTGGGCGAAGGTGTCGTCGGCGTCCGGCAGGACCTTCTCGCGCAGCTCCTTGAGGTCCACCGCGAAGTGGACCTGCTGGCCGGCCAGCGACGCCTCGGGATAGTCGTCCGGGAACGTGATGTCGAACTCGGTCGACTCGCCGGGCGTGAGCCCCACCAGGTTCGCCTCGAAGCCCGGGATGAGCCGGTCCTCGCCCAGGATCAGGGGCATCCGCTCCGTCGTCCCGCCGTCGAACGGCGCCCCGTCCTTGGTCCCCACGAAGCCGATGACCGCCCAGTCGCCGTCCTTCGCGCCGCGGTCCTCGACCGCGGCCAGGGTGGCGTTCTGGTCGCGCAGCTCCGCGATGACGTTGTCGATCTTGGCGTCGTCGATGGCCTCGATCTCGGGCTTGAACGTGAAGTTGGCGTAGTCGCCAAGCTCGACCTCCGGCCGCACCTGGACGGTGGCCTTGAAGCGGAGCGGCTTGCCCTCGATGGCCTCGACGACCTCGACGTCCGCGTTGGTCAGCGGGACGATGTCCTTCTCGAGGATCGCCTCGCGGTACGAGTCCTGGACGAGGTGCTCGACGGCCTCGTCGAGCACCGCGCCGGGGCCGAGGACCCGCTCGAGGATCGGGCGCGGGGCCTTACCGGGCCGGAAGCCCGCCACGCGCGTCCGGCGGGACAGGCGGCCGACGGCGTCGCGCACGGCGCGATCGAGCTTGTCGGCGGGGACCTCGATCTCGAGGAGGACGGAGCTCTTGGGGGCGGGTGTCGCAGTCACTTGCATCGGACCGCGAGTATAGGGTGGGCGGACGCCGCGAGCCGGGACCGGGAGCTGGTAGGCGAGGTCGGGCTCGAACCGACACGCCGCTCACGCGGCACCGGCTCCTAAGGCCGGCGCGTCTGCCATTCCGCCACTCGCCCGTCGGCGAGTGTCGCATAACGGCGCGACCCCGCGTGCTTCGGCGGCCGGCTAGCCCAGGTCGGTCGGCTCGGTCGGGTCCGTTGGGTCGGTGGGCTCGGCCGAGATCCGTGGGTCCCGCCGCCTGGCGGGCGCGCACCTTCTCGAGCTGCTCGCCGAAGCCCTCCCTCGACGACAGCAGCTCGTCGATCAGCTGGCGGCCGAAGCGAAGGATGAGGACGCGGGCGAGGGGCAGGAGCACGAAGATGGCGATCGAGCGCCGGTTGCGCCGGGCGGGCACGGCCTGCTCGAGGTAGGCCGCGAAGTCGCGCTCGACGGCCCCCCGCACCTTGGCGCCGTCCGAACCCAACGCCCGCAGCGCCTTGTCGATCTCCTCGGGCAGCAAGGCATCGGGCAGCGGGTCGGGCTTGCCGAAGACCGCGGACTTGGCCCGCCGGAAGACCTTGCGCGGTCCGCCCAGCGCGACGAAGCCGATGCCGGCCGCCGCACCCGCGGCCTTGGCGGGGTTGCGCTTCACCCTGGCCTTGACGTCGACGGCGGCTCGGGCGGCCGCCTCCAGGCGCTCGAGCTCGTTGGCGAGGTCTGCACGGGAGGCACGCGCGTCCGCCATCGCCGCCCGCACCCCTGGCCGTGTGTCCAGGACGGCGCGAGCTGCCGCCGCCTCTTCGGGGGTCGGCTCGATGACCTCCTCGAGCCAGGCCGGGGTCGTGGGCTCGGTCACGGCCGGCGGCCGCCGGGCATCCGCGCCTGTGCCCATTCGATCGTCTCCTTGGTCGTGTCGATGGTGGCCTGCGGCATGTAGCGGGCCTTGAGCGCCTCGATGTCGATCCCGCCGTTGGCCGCGAACGCGGCCGCGAGCGCCGTGGCCAGGCCGAGGAACACGGCGAGACCGATCGCGATCGCAACATGCCACGAGAACGTGATGGCCGTGAACGCCCCGAACAGGCCGCCCGCGATCAGGCCGATCAGCGCGCCATATGCGGCCGCCCGGCTGCCGTAGCGCGACCCGGCGAAGATGCCCACGAGGAGGGCGGCCAGGGCCCAGATCAGCATGCCCACGATCATCGGCCGGCTGTCCGGATTCAGCGCGAGGCGGACCAGGCCGGCCGCCAGCAGGCCCAGCAGGGCGCCGCCCGCGATGCCGGCGACGAGGCCACTGATCGCCGAGTTCGCGGTCCGAGCGCCGGCTCCGATCACCAGCCCCAGAATGCCCAGGAACACCGCCCCGACGGCGGCCCCCACGGCGAACGAGACGTCACCGGGATCGGCCTGCGGCGGGAACAGCTGGGCGATCTGGCGATAGGCGGTGTTCAGGATGTTGGTGCCGAACACGATGCTGACGACGATGCCCACCGCGAGCGCGATCGCCAGCGCCTTGGGCAGGCCGCTCGAGCGCAGCGCGGCCAGGACCGCGAACACCGCGAGGGCGACCAGGAACTCGGTTCCGTGGAGGACGCCCCAGCCCAGCGATCCGAACAGCCACTCCCCGAAGAACAGGAACAGGCCGATCGGGACGAGGAAGGCGACGAGGACCAGGCAGGCCGCCGCCAGACCACCGAGCGCGAGGGCCCTGAGGACCTCGTCCTTGATCTCGTTGGCTTCGGCCTTGGCGAGCTCGATGTGCGCGCGGACGACCCGGATCGCCGCGGCGCGCGTGGCGGCGAGTTGCGCCAACAGGCCGGAGGGCGGCTCGGGGTCCGGCCGCGCGGGGTCCGGGTTCGGCTGTTCGGGATCCAGCGGTCGTCCTCCGCGGGGTGGGCGTGCGGTCGGGTAACCGCCCGAGATGATAGCAGCGCTCCGGGGCCCAACCCGTCGAGTACGCTCGCACCATGAGGGATGCAATCGCATCGCAATCGGCGACGCGCCCGGCACGAGCGATCCTCACGGCGGAGCTCCTCGCGATCGGTACCGAGCTCACGGTGGGCGAGACGACGGACACCAACAGCGGCGAGCTCGCCCGGACGCTGGTGGCGATCGGGGTGACGGTCGGCCGGGTCTCGAACCTGCCCGACACGCGCGAGGTGGTCGTCGACGCGCTGCGCACGGCCCTCGGCCGGGCAGACCTCGTGGTCACCACGGGCGGTCTCGGCCCGACGCCCGACGACCTGACACGCGAGGCGGTCGCCGAAGCGTGCGGCGAGACGCCGCTCGTCGACGAGGCCACGCTGGCCTGGCTGCGCGGGCTGTGGGCGCGTCGCCGCCAGCCGTTCCCCGAGACGAACCTCAAGCAGGCCTGGGTGCTGCCGTCCGGCGCGATGCTCCCCAACCCGAACGGGACCGCGCCGGGATGGTGGGTGGACCGGCCCGACGGCCGCGTGGTCGTGACCCTGCCGGGGCCGCCCCGCGAGATGCGTCCGATGTGGATGAACGAGGTGCTTCCGAGGCTGGCGACTCGCGGGGTCGGGATGGAGACCGAGGTCAGGACGCTCCGCCTGACGGGGATCGGCGAGTCGCAGGTTGCGGAGCTGCTCGGCGAGTCGATCCTGCGTGCGCCGAACCCGATCGTCGCGACCTACGCCCGGCAGGAGGCCGTGGACGTCAGGATCTCCGCCCGATCTGAGGATGGGCGGCGCGCCCGGGAGCTCGCCGACGTCGCCGAGGCCGCCGTGCTGGCCCAGCTCGAGGCCTTCGTGTGGGCCCGCGGCGACACCACCTGGTCGGCGGCGCTGGCACAGGCCCTAGAGGCGCGCGGCTGGACCCTCGCGACCGTCGAGACGGGCACGGGCGGGGCCCTCGTCGGGCTGGTCCGGGGCCTCGATGCGCTGCGGCGCGCCGAGGTGCTCGCGGACGCGGCCCATGCCGATGAGCCAGGCGACGCCGTTGACGCCGCGCCGCCCGGCGACGACGAGCTCGACCTGGCCGAGGCGGATCGCATCCGGGCCGCGGCCGGTGCCGACGTCGGCCTGTCGGTCCGGGCCACGGTGGCCGGCAACGACACCGCGGTCCGCATCGCGATCGTCACGCCGCTGGGCCGGCACGTCGACCGACGCGCTGGCCTTCCTGCGCGGGAGCGTGGGCGCCGAGCGCGCAGCGATCGCCAGTGCAGCGGTCCTGCTCGGCGTGCTCAGGAATCCTCCCGCGCAGTAACGGTGCGTAGCTGCCGTCCGCGCTGCTCTCCTGGCGAGCGTTACGGCGGTCATCGCGGCTCGGCGAACGCCCGGCGAGCCGATCGTCGGCTGTGGCTCGCCCAGCGTTCAGGCCGGCGGCTGCCGGGGCGCCGCGAGGCCCGATAACCGGCGCAGGGCTCGCCCAGCGAGCAACGGGCTTCGAGCGAGCAGCGGGGCCGGCGAGCAGCGGGCTCCGAGCGAGCAGCGGGGGCCCGGCGAGCGGCGGGTGCGCAGCGAGCGTTGGGCCCCGTCGCCTAGCGGTGAGCCGCGCGGCGCAGCCCGGCGAGATCGACGATCACGATCGAGTCGCGCTCGATCCGGATCAGGCCGTCGTCAACGAACCAGCCCAGCAGCTTGTTCACGCTCTGGCGCGTGCTGCCGACCATCGCCGCGAGCTCTCCCTGCGTGATCGGCCCGTCCAGCCGGATCTCGCCCTCGGCCGCGCGACCCTGCTCGTCGGCCATCCGGGCGAGCCGCGCCGCGAGCCGGCCGGCGATGTCGAGGAAATGGAGCTCCTCGACGTGGTTGGTGAGGCGCCGGATCTCGTGGGCCAGCTCGGCGAACACGTGGTCGCGGATCGATGGCACCTCGTCCACCAGCCGGTGGAACTGCTCCCGAGGGAGCACCAGCGTCTCCGTGGCGTTCACCGCCGTGGCGGTCGCCGATCGCGGCGCGCCGTCGAGCAGGGCCAGGGCGCCGAAGAACTCGCTCGGACGGAGCGTGGCCAGGATCGCCTCGACGCCGGTTTCCGACGGGCTCGAGATCTTGACCCGGCCGCTCAGCACGATGTGCAGCGCATCGCCGGGATCGCCCTGGTGGAAGATCACCTCGCCGCGCCGATAGCGACGCGTCCGAACGCTCGCGATCACGGCCTCGAGGTCGGCCTCGCCGAGGTCGGCGAACAGCGGCATGCCGCCGAGTGCCGTTCGGAATGCCGCCGAATCCGTCGCCTGTCGCGCCTGACTCACCGCCGCATCGTACGACCCGCGATCGGTCGCTCGTTCAGGAGATAGACAGCACCGGCGTCTGCACGCTGTCGGCACGGATGCTCATCCGCGCGGCGACCTGGCCCGCGACGGCTTCGAGCGCGATCGCCGCGGGACCCGGCTCGCGCTGGGCGACCGCCGGCACGCCCGCGTCGCCGCCCTGGCGGACGGTGACGTCGAGCGGGATCTTGCCCAGGAAGTCGATCCCATGCTCCTGCGCGTAGCGCTCGCCGCCGCCGCGGCCGAAGATCTCGGTCGACTCGCCGCAATGGGGGCAGATGAACGCGCTCATGTTCTCGACGATGCCGATGATGGGCACGTTCAGCCGCTGGAGCATCGCGTGGGCCTTGCCCACGTCCGACAGCGCGACCTCCTGGGGCGTGGTGACCAGCACCGTGCCGCTGATGGGCACGGCCTGGGCGAGCGTCAGCTGCGCGTCCGACGTGCCCGGCGGCAGGTCGACCACGAGGTAGTCCAGGTCCCCCCAGTCGACGTCGCGCAGGAACTGCGAGATCGCCCCGCCGATCAGCGGGCCGCGCCACACGATCGGCTGGCCCTCGGGCACGAAGAACTGGATCGAGATCACCTTCACGCCGTGGCGCTCGAGCGGGACGATCTTGTTGGCGGCGTTCGATGTCGGCTGTCCCTCGACGCCCAGCATCATCGGGATGTTGGGCCCGGTGATGTCGGCATCCAGCAGGCCGACGGCCGCGCCGGCGCGCGCGAGTGCGACCGCGAGGTTGACGCTGACCGTGCTCTTGCCGACGCCACCCTTGCCCGACGCGACGGCGATCACGTTCTTCACACCGGGCAGCACCTGCTCGGGCGTCCGCGGGCTCGCGCGCCGCACCGTGGCGCCCCAGGCGATCGCGAGGCCCGTGACCCCGATGGGATCGAGCGCGGTGCGCACCTCGGCCTCGATCTGATCCTTGAGGGGACAGGCGGGCGTGGTCAGCTCGATGGTGAAGGCGACGTTGGTGCCGTCGATGACGAGGTCGCGGATCATGTTCCGGGCGACCAGGTCACCGCCGAGCTCGGGCTCCTGGACGGTGCGGAGGGCATCGAGGACGGCGGCCTCGGAAATGGTGCTCATCGGGGTTCGAGTCGCTCCTGTTCGGCGGGTCGGCGGGATGTCCGTCGCGCGACCCGCAGCCATCGTACCCTCGGCCCGCGGCGGGCGAAGACGTTCCTTCCTGCCGTGCGCCACGTGCCGCGCGACGCGGCACGCCACCCTGGACCGGACGACGCTGCGAAAACTCCCGCCGGGATGCTGGTCGTCGTGCGAATCTCGTACCTCAAGCGGCCCTTTCGCGACCGGTTCGTGCATTTGACACCCCCCGGACCCACCCCTATCGTGCGAACGGTTGGGAGGCGGCGTGAGGGGGTTGCCGCGCCCGACACCGGGCGCGCCCAGCCCGAGCGCCAGCACCGGCCTCCCCCGCAGGAGCGTTCGCACCGTTGAACGACGTTGACGTCCGGCTCGTCCAGGTCACGAAGGCGTATGGCGATGTGTTCGCCGTCGACCACATCGATCTCGAGGTCTTGAAGGGCGAGTTCTTCAGCCTCCTCGGCCCGTCCGGCTGCGGCAAGACGACGACCCTGCGCATGATCGGCGGCTTCGAACAACCGACCTCGGGCCTGATCGAGCTCGCGGGCGCCGACGTCACCTGGCTGCCGCCCTACCAGCGGCACGTCAACACGGTGTTCCAGAACTACGCGCTGTTCCCCCATCTCACGATCTGGGAGAACGTCGCGTTCGGGCTGCGCCGGACCGGCGTGAAGGATTCCGAGGTCAAGAGCCGGGTCGCCGACATGCTGGCGCTCGTCGAGCTGCCCGGATTCGATAAGCGCAAGCCGACCCAGATCTCGGGTGGCCAGGCGCAACGGGTCGCGCTGGCCCGGGCGCTCATCAACCGGCCCGCCGTTCTCCTGCTCGACGAGCCGCTGGGCGCCCTCGACCTCAAGCTGCGCAAGCAGATGCAGGTGGAGCTGAAGCGCATCCAGCAGGAGGTCGGGATCACGTTCATCTACGTGACCCACGACCAGGAGGAGGCGATGACGATGTCCGATCGAATCGCCGTCATGAACAAGGGCCGCTACGAGCAGCTCGGTGACCCGGAGACCCTGTACGAGCGCCCGATGACGCGCTTCGTGGCCGGGTTCCTTGGGGTCAGCAACCTGCTGGGCGGGACGTGCGAGGGGACGCGGGACGACCGGGGCGTCATCCGGCTCGCCGACGACACGAGGGTGTTCGCGCCCGCCGCGGCGGTGTACGGGCGGACGACCGTCGACGTCGGGGTGCGGCCCGAGAAGATCCGCCTGCATCACGACGATGCGCCCACGCCGGCCGGGCACAACCACCTGGCGGGCACGGTGGCGGATGCCTCGTACATGGGCGTCAGCACGCAGTACATCGTGGAGACCCACAGCGGGGCGCGGGTCGTGGTGTACGAGCAGAACATCGAACGGACGACCAAGGACGAGCTCTGGGCCCGCGGGGACCAGGTCCATCTCACCTGGTCGCCGGACCACACGTTCGTGGTCGAGACCACGGACGTGGCGGCCGCGGCGGCGGTCGACTAGCACGGAACCTGGAGGAGGCCTTTCCCGTGGATCGCGACACGCTCACCTCGACACCGATCACCCGCAGACGCGTCCTCGCCGGCGGCGCACTCGCCGGCATGGCCGCGTTCCTGGCCGCCTGCGGCACCAAGGGCACGGCCGCCACGGCCAGCCCATCGGCCGCGGCTACCGCGAGCGCCGCTCCGCCGGCCTCCGCCGGCGCCGGTGCCAGCGAGGGCGCGTCCGAAGCGGCCTCGGCGGCGGCGGGGCCGGTCGCGACGGCGTCGCCCGAGCTGAACTGGGCGAACTGGACCTACTACATGGACGTGGATCCCAACGACCAGACCAAGCACCCGACCCTCGAGGCGTTCACGGCCAAGTACGGCACGACCGTCCACTACCAGGAGGTCATCGACGGGAACGACGAGTTCGTCGCCAAGATCGCCGACGCGGCGAAGGCCGGCAAGGACACCGGCTGGGACCTGATCACGCTGACCGACTGGATGGCGGCCAAGCTGATCCGTCTCGGCTGGGTCGATTCGTTCGAGGCGGTCAACGTCCCGAACCTGATCGCGAACCTCAAGGATGTCTACCGCAACCTGCCCTGGGACCCCGATAACAGCCACCACGCGCCGTGGCGGTCCGGCACGACGGGCCTCGGCTTCAACCTCGACAAGACGGGCGACGTCACCAGCCTGAAGGCGCTGTACACCGTCGATCCCAAGACCAAGGGCAAGGTCGAATACCTGACCGAGATGCGGGACGCGATGGGCCTGTCGATGCTCTACCTGGGGCTCGATCCGGCCAACCCCACTCGCGACGACGCGGACAAGGCCACCGCTCTGATGCAGAAGGCCAAGGCCGACGGCGTCATCCGCGACGTCAAGGGTCAGTCGTACACGACCGACCTGACATCGGGCGACGCGGTGCTCGCGATGGCCTGGTCGGGCGACATGCCGTCGGCGCAGGTCGACAACGCGTCGCTGCGCTACAACCTCGCCACCGAGGGCGGGATGCTGTGGACCGACAACCTGATGATCCCCAAGGCGGCCCAGCACAAGGGCACGGCCGAGCTGCTGATCAACTACTACTACGACCCCGCCGTGAGCGCGATCCTCACCGCCGGCGTCGACTACATCTCGCCGGTCAAGGGCACCGACGAGCTGATGATCGCGGCCGATCCAGCGGCCGCGGACAACAAGTTCGTCATCCCGCCGCCCGACTGGGTCGCTCGGCTGCACATCTTCGGCGCCCTGTCCGAGGAGGATGACCTGTACTTCAACGAGCAGTTCGCCAAGGTGATCGGCGTCGGCTGACCGACGCCCGCACGTCCGTCATCGCGTCCGGATCGAGGGCTCCCGTTGGGCGTCTGGCTCAAGCGTCACTCGTCGATCGTCCCCTACGCGCTGTTGCTGCCGGGGATCCTGTGGCTGGTCCTGTTCTATGTCGTGCCCGCGTTCCAGATGTTCATCTCGTCCTTCTGGTCGGGGACCCTGGAGACGGGATTCGCGTTCTCGTTCGACAACTACACCAACTACACGGACGCCCTGAGCCAGTTCGCGCCGTTCTACGGCCGCTCGATCGTGTACGCCGGCGCGGCGACGCTGCTCACGTTCCTGATCGCCTATCCGCTCGCCTACGCCATCGCGTTCAAGGGCGGCACCCAGAAGAACCTGCTGCTGTTCCTCGTCGTGGCGCCGTTCTTCACGAGCTTCCTGCTGCGCACGATCTCGTGGAAGATCATCCTGTCCGACAACGGCCTCTTGCTCGGGCCGCTCAAGGACCTGGGCGTCGTGCCCGAGGACTTCCGGCTGCTGGCGACGCCGATCGCCGTGATCTCGGGCATCACCTACAACTTCCTGCCGTTCATGACGTTGCCGATCTATGTCGCCCTGGAGAAGGTCGACATCCGGCTGGTGGAGGCGGCCAAGGACCTGTACGCGGGTCCCTGGCGACCCGGCGGCGGGATCGTGGGTGCGGTCGTGGGCGGCGGGCTGGCCGCGGTGCTGGGCGTGATCTTCGAATGGGACCCGCTGATCATGGGCGCGATCGGGGCCGCGTCCGGCGGCGTGATCGGCTGGTTCCTGATCTCCGAATCGTTCGTCCGGATCACGTTCCCGCTGTCGCTGCCGGGGGTGTTCGCGGGGTCGCTGTTGACGTTCATCCCAGCCATCGGCGACTACGTGAACGCCGAGTTCCTGGGGAACCCGGACACGCGGATGATCGGCAACGTCATCCAGAACAAGTTCCTGACCCAGAACGACTACCCGACGGCCGCGGCCCTGTCGTTCATGCTGATGGCGGGCGTACTGGTCGTGGTCGCGATCTATGCGCGCGTGCTGGGCACCGAAGACGTCGCAACGGGACGGCTGTGAGATGACCGAGGCCGTCGCCGCGCCCGCCGTCCGCCGCCAGGGCTCCAATGCCCTGCGGCGCTTCCTCGACCGCTACCTGCTGATCATCTACACGGTCCTCGCGGTCGTCTACCTGATGCTGCCGATCGCGCTGATCATCCTGTTCAGCTTCAACAACCCGGCCGGCAAGTCGAACGTCACCTGGCAGGGCTTCACGCTGAAGTACTGGATGAACCCGCTGGGCGTGGACGGGCTGCCGCAGGCGGTCGGGCTGAGCCTCGTGATCGCGGTCCTGTCGACGCTGTTCGCGACCGTTCTCGGCACCCTGATCGCCCTGGCCCTGGTCCGCTACGACTTCCGCGGCCGGCGGGCGACGAACGCCCTGATCTTCCTGCCGATGGCCACGCCCGAGATCATCCTCGGCGCGTCGCTGCTGACGTTGTTCGTGTCGATCGGCACGGACCCGTTCTTCCCGCTGAACGCCGTGACCATCCTCATCGCGCACATCATGTTCAACATCAGCTTCGTGGTCGTGACGGTCCGGGCTCGCCTGGCCGGCTTCCCGCGGCATCTCGAGGAGGCCGCGATGGACCTCTACGCCAACGAGCTCCAGACGTTCCGGAAGGTGACCTTCCCGCTGATCCTGCCAGGGATCATCGCGGCCGCATTGCTGTGCTTCAGCCTCTCGATCGACGACTTCGTCGTGACCAACTTCACCTCGGGCAACTCGCAGACCTTCCCGATGTTCATCTACGCCAAGAACCGCGTGGGCGTCCCGGTCCAGGTGAACGTGATCGGCACGATCATCTTCCTCGTCGCGGTGGGTGCCGTGCTGCTCACGACCGTCCGCGCCCGCCGCCGCGGCTAGCCAACCCGAAGGACACACCGATGACCACCATCTCCGATCCCGACGCTCGCGCGACCGCCACGCCCCTGCCCGACCGCTCGGTCGTGCCGCCCGTCTGGAGCCGGATCACGAACCTGATCGTCGACCGCGGCGAGGGCTCGTGGCTGATCACGACCGACGGCGAGCGCTATCTCGACTACACGTCGGGGATCGGCGTGACCAACACGGGCCACGCGCATCCGCGGGTCGCGGCGGCGATCGCCGATCAGGCCACGAAGCTGATCCACGGCCAGCAGAACATCGTCTACCACGAGGCCGGCCTGCGCCTCTACGAGCGCCTGGCGCACCTGCTGCCCGGTGGCCCGTGGTCGGCGTTCCTGTCCAACTCCGGCGCCGAGGCCGTCGAGGCCGCCGTCAAGCTCGCCCGCGTGGCGACGGGTCGGCCGGCGATCATCGCGTTCCGCTACGGGTTCCACGGCCGAACCGCCCAGGCGATGTCGCTCACGGCCGCCAAGGACGTGTACCGCGGCGCGTTCGAGCCGCTGCCCGGGTCCGTGTACCACGCGGCCTACCCGTACTGCTACCGGGCGTCCGGCGGCTCGCACGACCCGTCGGCCTGCACCTGCGACTGGGAGGAGCAGCTCGACCTGCTGTTCCACCAGCTCGTCTTCCCCGACAAGGTGGCCGCGATCATCGTCGAGCCCGTCATCGGCGAGGGCGGCTACATCGTCCCGTCGCCCACGTTCCTGCCTCGCCTCCGGGAGATCACCCAGCGGCACGGGATCCTGCTCATCGCCGACGAGGTGCAGACCGGGTTCGGGCGCACGGGCGAGATGTTCGCGGTCCGCCACTGGGACGTGGAGCCCGATGTCGTGGTCATGGCCAAGGGCATCGCGTCCGGGCTGCCGCTGTCGGGGATCATCGCTCGCAAGGAGCTGATGGACCGGCTCCCGCCCGGGTCGCACGGCGGCACGTACGGCGGCAACGTCGTGTCCTGTGCGGCGGCCAACGCGACGCTGGACGTGATCGAGGAGGAGGGCCTGGTCGCGAACGCGCGGGAGCGCGGGCAGCAGCTGCTCGACGGGCTGCGGCGCGCCTGCGCCGGCCGGGCCGCGGTGGGCGACGTCCGGGGCCTCGGCCTGATGGTCGCGATCGAGTTCGTGAAGCCGGGCGAGGGCGACGGACGGGTCCCGGCCCCGGAGCTGACCAAGCGCGTCCAGCAGGAAGCCTTCTCGCGCAACCTGCTCGTGCTGACCGCGGGCACCTACGTCAACGTGATCCGGATCATCCCGCCGCTGGTGACGACCGCCGACGAGGTCGATCGGTCGATCGCGATCCTGGTGGAGGCACTGGACGCGGCCGGCGCCTGAGGTCAGGATCTGCCCGTGAGCACCGCGAGCGGCCCCAACCCGGGCAAGGACGACGCGGCCGGCCTGGCCGCCGCCAGGGAGCGGCTGGAGGCCGTGCTCGCCGGCTTCAATCGCCTCTCGCCGGACGAGCTCGCGCGCATCGGCCTGTGGCGGCGGGACGCGACGGCGCGCGCCGGTCTGCTTGAGACCGCCTCGTCGGCCGCGCGGCGCGCCGGCCGGACCGAGCTGCTGGCCGAGGCGCGCCGGCGGGCACGGGACATGATCCTGCGGCGCTACCAGCAGGGCGCGATCCACCCCACGTTCATCACGCTCAACTGGGGCATCTCACAGGGCACCACCGAGGACCGGGTCGCGATCATCGACGCGCTCCAGGACGCGGCGACGGCGGCGGTCGTGGCCGACATCGTCGATCCCGAGGTGGCCGACGCCCTCGCGGCGGACGCGTCCGAGATCCTCCGCCTCGCCGGCGGCATGGCGTACGAGGGATCCTTCGACCGCGCGGTCGCCCCGGCCCCGCCGGGCTACGCGGACCATCCGATGCGTCGATCGGCGATCGCGTTCCTCGCGATCGACCTGCTCCTGTTCGGCGTCCTGGCGATCGGCTTGGGTGGATTCGATGGCGGGCCGCTCGTCGCGCTGCTGATCGGGAGTGCGTTCGCCCTGCTGATTGTGCGACGCTCGCGGCAGCACCAAGTCGAGCCCGCGCGACCCGACGACGCCTGACCCACCTCGAGGATGACCGTGACCGAGTCCGACCAGCCAACCGACACCGGCGCCGCCGAGGCAGCCGATACCGCCGAGTCGTCCGCGCCTGACGGGCCGCTCGCGTCCGCGCCCGCCCCCACGCCGATCTCCGCGACCGGCAGCTTCGAGGACCAGGAGCGAGCCGTCGGGATCGACCCCGACGCGCCGTTGCCCGGCGAGCGGGGGCTGCGGCTCATCCTGTTCGGCGGGCTCGCCCTGTTCGGCATCCCGTTCGTCCTGGGCGCCGGGATCACGGCCGGCTACCCGCTGCTGGGCATCGCCCTCGCCCTCGCCCTGGGGGCGCTGTGCCTGCTGTTCGCGAGGCCGCGCCGCCGCGCCTGATCCGGTGGGTTCGTGGGGTCAGGCCGGTCCCCGGAGCCGTCGCAGGATCTCGTCATGGAGCAGGCCGTTCGAGCCCACGAACGACGTCGCGTCGATGCGCCGCTCGCCGTTGACGTCGGTGACCCGGCCGCCCGCCTCCTCGATCACCACCTGCGGCGCCGCGAGGTCCCAGGTATGCATCCCGGTCTCCATCATGGCCTCCGCGGCGCCCTCCCCGACCAGCGCGTAGCCCCAGAAGTCGCCGAAGCCGCGATCGCGCCATGACGCGTCGATGAGGGCGTCGAAGCCCGGCATCAGGCCGCTCGCGATGTTGTCGCGAGCGCTGCCGTAGACCAGTTGGGCATCCTCGATCGCCGATACGCGCGACACGTGGATCGGCCGCTCGCCGTCCTGGCCGACGTTCCAGGCTCCGCCGCCGCGATACGCGTACCAGCGCTCCCGCATCGCGGGCGCCGAGATCACGCCGACCTGCATCTCGCCCTCGTGCTCGACCCCGAGCAGCGTCCCGAACAGCGGCACGCCGCGGATGAAGTTGTGGGTGCCGTCGATGGGGTCGATGAACCAGCGGGTGGTCGATGCCCCCTGCGCCTCGCCGTACTCCTCGCCGACCAGCCCGTGATCGGGCCAGCGGGCGAGGATGCCCGCCCGGATCTCGCGCTCGATGGCCTGGTCGGCCACGGTCACGAACGAACGATCCGGCTTGCGCTCGAGCACGAGGTCGCGCCGGAAATGCGCCCGGGCGATGGCGTCGGCGGCGTCGCACGCGGACAGCGCGAAGTCCAGCCACTCGCGCAGCTGCGGCTCGGAGGCGCGGGCCCGGCCGGCGGACCAGTCGGGTCCGAAGAGGGGTTCGGTCATGGCGACCATGATGCCGGGGTCAGGCGCGGATTCGCGAACCCGTCGGGTCGAACAGCGGTTCCCTCGCGACCTCGCAGCCCACCCAGGTCCCGAACACGTCGACCTCGCCGCGGGTCCCGATGCCGACGGCGGGCGGCAGGTAGGCGTAGGCGATGCTCCTCCCGACCGTGAACCCGAACCCGCCCGAGGTCACCCGCCCGACGACGTCGCCGCCGATCCGCACCGGTTCATTGCCGAGGCACACCGAGCGCGGATCATCGAGCACCAGACATCGCAGGCGCTTCGACGGCCCCGCCGCCTTCGCCGCGACGAGCGCCTCGCGGCCCAGGAAGTCGCCCGTGTCGAGCGCGACGGCGAACCCGAGGCCCCCCTCGAACGGCGTCTCCTCCGGCGTGATGTCGGCGGCCCAGGCGCGATACCCCTTCTCGAGGCGCAGCGCGTCGATCGCGCGGTAGCCGCCCGCGACGAGCCCATGCGGCGCACCGGCCGCCCACAGCGTGTCCCACAAGGCGGCCCCGTACTCCGCGTGGGCGTACAGCTCCCAGCCGAGCTCGCCGACGTACGTCACGCGCAGCGCGTACGCGGGCACGCTGCCCACCGTCAGCGTCCGCGCGGTCAGGTACGGGAAGGCGGCGTCGGACACGTCGTCGGTCGTGGTCGTCGCCAGGATGTCGCGGGCGCGGGGGCCCCACAGCGCGTAGCAAGCGCGACCCGAGGTGAGGTCGTTGATGACGACGGAGCCGTCGCGTGGGGCATGGCGCCGGATCCAGGTCAGGTCGTGGTTGCCGAACGCCGTGCCGGTGACGAGCAGGAACCGGTCGCGGGCGACGCGGGTCACGGTGAGGTCGCACTCGATCCCGCCGCGCCGGTTGAGCAGCTGGGTGTAGGTGATGCTGCCCACGTCCCGATCGACGTCGTTGGCGCACAGCCACTGCAGGAGGCCTGCGGCACCCGGGCCGACGAGCTCGATCTTGGCGAACGAGGTCTCGTCGAACAGCGCGGCGGTCGTCCGCGTCGCCAGCGCCTCGGCGCCGATCGCCGGGCTCCAGTGCTCGCCGGCCCAGCCACGCGGACGCAGCGCCTCGAGGCCGGCCGCGTCGGCAACGCCCGCGCCCGCGGCGTTGGGCTCGAACCAGTTCGCCCGCTCCCACGAGGCCTTCTCGCCGAAGGAGGCCCCCAGGTCGGCGAGCCGCGAGTAGGCGGGCGACACGCGCAGGGGCCGCCCGGCCCGTCGTTCCTCGTTGGGGTAGTGGATGTCGTAATAGGTCGCGTAGTTCTCGTAACTGCGGGCGAGCGTATAGGCGCGGCTCCGGTACTGGGCGCCGAACCGCCGGATGTCCATCTTCCACAGGTCGAGCCCGGGCTCCCCCTCCACGACCCAGGTCGCGACCTCGCGGCCGATGCCCCCGGCACCCGCGATCCCGTGGGCGCAGAAGCCCGCGGCGACGAACAGCCCCCTGACCTCGGATTCGCCCAGGATGAACTCGTTGTCGGGCGTGAACCCCTCCGGGCCGTTGATCATCCGGGTCACCGGCGCGTCGGCGATCGCGGGCACCCGGCGGATGGCGCCGCGCATGATCTCGTCGAAGCGTGGCCAGTCCGGGTCGAGCAGGCGGTGGTTGAAGTCGGCCGGGATGCCGTCGAGCGCCCAGGGCCTCGGGTTCCGCTCGTAACCGCCCATGCACAGGCCGCCGACCTCCTCGCGGAAGTAGACGAGGTTGTCCGGGTCGCGCAGCTGGGGCAGGCCGGGCTCGACGCCGTCGATGGCGCCCGTCAGGAGGTACTGGTGGGCCATCGGGATGATGGGCAGCGTGATGCCAGCGAGGCGGCCGATCTCGGGCGCGTACATGCCGCCCGTGTTGACCACGACCTCGGCCTCGATCGTCGACCGCTCGCCGCCGTGCTCGACCTCGACGCCGGTCACTCGCCCGTCGCGCACCCCGATCGCGACCACGCGCCGGTGGGTGAGGATGGTGGCGCCGCGCTGGCGAGCACCGGCGGCGAGGGCGAAGGCGAGGTTCGAGGGGTCGAGCCAGCCGTCGGTCGGGAGCCAGACGGCGCCCAGGACGCCGTCGGTCGTCATGAGCGGAAAGCGGTCGCGTGCCTCCCCGGCAGAGATCAGCTCGAGCGGCAGCCCGAACGTCCGCGCCCAGCCCGCCTGGCGCTGCAGCTCCTCGTAGCGTGCCGTCGACGAGGCGAGGCGCAGCGATCCCACCTCGTGCCACGAGGGGTCGATGCCCGTCTCGGCCGCCAGCCGCCGGTACAGCTCGACGCCGTACATCATCATCCGGGTCAGCGTCACGGTGCTCCGCAGCTGGCCGACCAGGCCCGCGCTGTGGAACGTCGACCCGGAGGTCAGCTCCGCCCGGTCGAGCAGGACGATGTCGGTCCACCCGAGCGCCGCGAGGTGATACGCGATCGACGTGCCGCCGACGCCGCCACCGATGATCACCGCCCGCGCATGCGTGACCACCGTCGCGAAACCCTCCTGCTGGACGCCGTGGCCCGAAGCCTAGCGGTGCGACGCGTCCGGCACGGGCGCGTCCCGCTCAGTGGCAGCCGCCATCGCTCTGGTCGTCGAACGACCCGTCGGTCGAGATGAACCGCGACGACCAGCCGGTCGGATGGAGGGTGAGCTGCACGACGCCGAGGAGCCGACCACGCCGGACCATCGAGTTGGCGACGCGCGGGCCCGACATCCCGCATCTCTCCCCCGCCCGTCCCCACGACCATCTCGACGAGGCCGTTGTCGGGATCGCGGTTGCCCTGCGGGTCCTGCGGCGCGAAGCGCTCGAAGTCGTGGTCGTGGCCGTTGACGATGAGGTCGGCGTGGGCGGCGTACAAGGCGTCCCAGAACGGCGCCACCGAGGGATCGTTGCCGTGCTCGCCGCTGCTGAATCGCGGCTGGTGCCACATGGCGAGCGTGCACACCGCGTCGTTGGTCGCCAGATCACGCCGCAGCCACCGGAGCTGCGGCGACCCGGGCTCGCAGCCGCCGGCAAGCTCGCTGCAGTTGGCGTCGAGGACGATCACGTGCCAGGCGCCGATGTCGCGGGAGTACCAGGTGTGCCCGTCCGGCGTCGCCCGCTTGCCGAAGTAGGCGCGATACCCCGCGGCGTTGGCCGTCCCGTAGTCGTGGTTGCCCGGCACGGGGAGCTCCGTCCGATCCTTCAGCCGACCCCACGAAGGGTCGTAGCAGTCGCGGTACTCGGCGGGCGAGCCGGAGCCGTAGGCGTTGTCTCCGAGGGTGAACACGATGCCCTCGTTGCGCGCGACCAGCGCCGCGGTCTGCTCGTCGCCGCTGATGCCGCAGCGGGCGATGTCCCCGGTGCCGATGAGGATCGGGTCTGCGGATGGCTGGACGGACGCCGGGGCGGACGGCGACCCGCCGGCTTCCGCGCTGCCGGACGGCGACGCGACGGCCGAGGCGGGCGCGGACGGCGAGGCCGTTGCAGGCGCGCTCGGCGTGGGCGAGGCCTCGATGATGACGGAGCCCGGCGGCGATATGCGGAACGCGCCGAGCAACCAGGCCACGGCGAGGGTCGCCGCGATCCCAAGGGCCAGGATCAGGAGCGCGGCGCGAACCGGGGACGGGGCGGCGCGACGGGGTTCCACGGCGCGAAGGGTACGGGGTCCGACCGTCGTACGTGCCGCGCGACGCCTGCGCCGCCATTCCCGACATGCAAGTTGCCTATCGGGCAAGGATCCCGGCCAGCTCGCGAAGGTTGTTGCTCGCGAGTCAAGAAACCAGCTCGTCGCGGCTCGATCGACACCGGGTTTCGTTCCTTTCTTGCCCCCGCGGCAGGCTCGTGGTCGGCGCGACACGAATCCTTGCCTGACGAGCAAGCACGGCCGCTGCAGGGGTCAGTCGCGGGCGACCTCGTCCAGGGCATGCTCGAAGCGCGGGGTCGCGGCGTTCGCGAGCAGGCGGTCGAAGTGCTCGGCGGCGTAGCTCCGGAAGTCGACGTCGAGGGTGCTGATGCCCTGCTGGAGCACGCCCCACATCGCCTCCCGGAAGTCGGAGACGACCCGGAACAGCGTCAGCCGCGCGAGCCGCGCCGCGGATGCCGACCCTTCGTAGGCCGCCAGCAGGATCTCGTCCTGCTCAGGCGTCAGCTCGTGGTTGATGCTGAAGTTGCCGAGGTCGAAGAACGGGTCCCCCATCCCCGCGTACTCCCAGTCGACGATCCGGATGCGTGTCCCGTCGTCGATGAAGTTCGCGTTGAGCAGGTCGTTGTGGCACGGCCGCGGCTCCAGTGGCGCGGCCAGGCAGGCGAGCTCGATCCGCCGCCCGATCGCCGCCGACAGCTCGTACTCGACCGGGATCGGCACGCCGCGGGCGAGGGCCAGGGCCCGGTACGCCTCCACGATCCGCAACGGCACGAACAGGCCGGGAATGGCCGGCCCGTCGTGGATCCGCCGGAGCGAATCGGCGACCCGGCGCAGCGTCTCGGGCTGACGCACGGCCTCGTCGCCGACCGGCGAGCCCTCGATGAACCGGGTGACGAGATAGCCCTCGGGCCGGATGAACGCGGTCACCTCGGGACCGACCCCGACTCCGGCCGCGGCGACGGTTGCCGCGTGCTCCACCTCTCGGCTGATGCCCAGCAGGTGCGTGTCGTTGCCCGCCAGGCGGATCACCCAGCGGTCCGTCGTTCCCTCGGCCGTGACGAGGTAGTTGCGGTTCGTGATGCCACCCGAGAGGGCGGTGAGCTCAAGATCGCGCCCGGCCAGCTCGGGGAGCCGGCGGAGCGCAGTCACGAGCTGGTCGCGCAGCTCGCCGTGGAGGACGTCGGGCGGGTCGGCGGTCACGATGGTTCCCCGAGCGACGTGGACACGAAGACGGAGCGGCGCAGGCGCACCGCTCCGTCTCGAACGGACACCAGGACCGGCTAGCCGATCACGGCCTCGCCGGTCGCGACGTCGGGCGCGAGCTGGGTCGCGTCCGCCTTGCCGCGCTGGGCGACGAGGTAGTAGATGGCGCCGACGCCCAGGACGATGCCGACGACGGTCTCGAACACCGGCCATCCCGGGAGCCCGTCCTGGAGCGTGCCGCCGACCTTGACGAACGTGTTGATGAACGGGTTGGACCAGGTGTTGCGGAGGTCGTTGCCGTACACCCCGAACAGGCCCGGGTCCGTCCAGATGGCGATGTTGAAGATCATGAACGCGCCCCAGATCAGGGCGAAGATGTTGAGGATCGTGCCCCAGCTGCCAAGGTTGAACCAGGCGCCCTGGTGCGGCCAGCCGCGGCGGCGAGCGATGAGCACGCCGAAGTTGCACAGGAAGTAGGCGATGTAGATCATGCCGGTCGCGGCGATCGCGATGTAGATCGCGGTTCCGGCGCCGGTGACCAGGAACGGGATCGCCGCCAGAACGGCGACCATGATTCCGGAGTTGGCTGGCGTCCGCAGCCGGCCGTTCACGTGGCCCCAGACGCCACCCAGCGGCAGCCTGCGGTCGCGGCCCATCGAGAACATGAGCCGCACCGTCGCGCCGTGGATGGCGAGGGTGCAGACGTAGACGGCGATCAGGATGACGATCAGGTACAGGTCGCCGAGCGTGAAGCCGCCGAGCGCGAAGGTCAGGTTCTGCTTGATCGTGTCGGCGATCGGGAAGCCGAACGCCTGGCCGGTGGCGACCGCGGCGTTCATGTCCTGGAACGACAGGGTCACGGCCAGCAGGAAGATCGCGCCCACGAGGCCGGACAGCCAGATCGCGGACAGCAGGCCCTTGGGCGCCTGTCGGCCGGGGTCGACGGTCTCCTCCCCGAACGTTCCGGCGGTGTCGAACCCGTAGACCACGAACAGCGCCATGAACGAGCCGACGAGGAAGACCGCGAAGTAGTTGCCGTCGGCGAGGTTGCTCGTGTACGAGGTGTCGAGCAGCACGGACGGCGACTGGTGGTTCGCGAAGAACAGCAGGATCAGCGCGAACACCAGCATGCCCAGGATCTCGGCGCCGACGCCGATGTTGTTGATGAGCGCGAGCAAGCGGACACCGGCCACGTTGATGATCGTGGTCGTCACCAGCACCAGCAGGCCGATGAACGACTGCATGTCGAGCGAGCCGATCGGCGACGGGTCGGCCAGCTTGATCTGGTCGGGCCAGATGGTCGACATCACGAGCGGCACCGTCGCCGCGACCGCCGTGACCGTGATCACGCCCGCCCAGAAGTAGATCCAGCCGGTGAACCAGCCCGAGGGTCCGGTTCGAGAGGCGCTTCGACCATTGGTAGATCGAGCCCGCGACCGGGAAGTGGCTGGCGAGCTCGGCGAAGTTCAGGGCGACGAACGTCTGGCCGAGGATCACGAGTGGCCACGCCCAGAAGATCGCCGGGCCGCCGACACCGAAGGCGACGGCCTGGTTCGTGAACGTGCCCGTGGACACCGAGATGTAGCTGAACGCCAAGGCGAAGTTGGCGACGAAGCCGAGCGACCGCCTCAGCTCCGGCTTGATGCCGAGCGACTCCAGGTGGGCGTCGTCTCGTGCTGCCTGGTCGACGGAATTTGAACCCGCCACGTACGGACCTCCTCCATCCCGCCGCACCGCCTTGGTGCGGGCCGACCTCCCGGAACGCGGGGACAGGGCATCGCCTCGCATCCCTCCAGCGCGAAGCTTGGCGCGGACACTAGGCGTCCGGGATCGCAGCGTCAACGTCCGACCGACGAAAGTCGGGGCGCGATGCACAGAGCGCATCAACGCCGGCTGCGCGGCGTTCAGGCGAGCGGCTCGAATGCCTCGTGGTAGCGCACGGTCCCGCGCATCGCGTCGGTCCAAGCGGGGAGCAGCCGCGCCATCCAGGCGGCATCGGGCCAGGCCTCGGCGGGCGGCTCCAGGCCGGTTCCACGCGCGGGCTCGAATCCGAAGCGCGGGTAGTACAGCGGGTGACCGAGGAGCACGAGCGCCGGCACGGCACGCGCGACCGCGAGGCTCGTCGCGGCGGCCATCAGGGCGCTGCCGACGCCTCGCCGCTGGACGGCGGGATCCACGCGCCACAGGCCCGACGGCCAGCACCGTCGCGACCCGCTCCCCCGCCTCGTCCACGACCGGGCAGGGCGTCATCAGCAGGTGACCGACGATCAGACCGCCGGCGTCGACCGCGACCAGCGACTGCCAGCCATCGGGCGCGTCGTCGCGGATGCGCGTCCACGATCTCGGCCTCCTCCGGACCCGGAAAGGCCGCCAGCTCGACCGCGCGCACGCCCGGCGCGTCGCCCGGCAGCTCGAGCCGGATCGAGACGGCCAGCGGCGCCGGATCCGACTCGGACAGCCAGCCGGACCCGGCCGTCATCGCGGCGGGCTCAGCCCGGGACTGTGACGGCGAGCGATTCGGGCATCGGCCGGGACACGGGTACCGGCTTGACGTAGCGCTGGACCATGTCCATGGATCCGTTGACCCGCAGCTCGGTGAACAGGAAGCCGAGCTTGCGCCCCTGGGCGGCCAGGATCTCGTCGCGCGTGTCCAGCTCCCACAGCTGCCGCTTGAACGGCCCGATGGCCTTCTTGCGGGTCGTGTACAGGAACTGCTCGTCGGTCTGGCCGTCCTTGCGCTCGTCGGCGGCGTTCACCTCGCACCAGGCGTAGATCTCGTCCATCAGCGACGACGGGAACGCCGGGTGCTCGTAGAGCGAGTTCTGGAAGCCCGTGGCCAGGTGGATCTCCGCGGTCTCGACCGCCGGGAAGTGGTGGAACAGCTCGTCGGGCAGCGTCGATGCCCCGTGCTGCACGGCACCCGCGAGTCCGCGGCCGCGCGCGATCTCGCCGAGCGTCCGGAGCACCTCGAAGTCCAGCTTGACCTCGGCGACGCCGCCGCCCGGCAGCGGCACGCCGCCATGCGACGTCCCGGTCTGCACGCTCACCTTGGACAGGCCCGGCGCCCCCGGCGCCCGCGCGGAGAGCTCGCGGTCGTAGCCGTCGAGGTAGGCCAGGAGCTCGTCGGCCGTCGAGTTCTGCTTGCCGACCTCGCCGATCTCGCCCCCGACGCTCACCGTGACGCCGTCCGTCTCAAGGCTACGGATCAGCGCGGTGAGCTCCGCCGCGCGCACGTAGTTCTCGCGCTGCTCCTCGTCACGGTCCGTCTTGGACAGGTCGACGAGCGTGGAGCTGTCGATGTCGATGTTGCGATAGCCCGCGTCGATCGCGAGCCGGCAGGCCCGCCGGATCTCCTCGGTCATCGCCTCGGGATCCGCTGCGTATTTCTTCGCGTTGAACTGGTAGTGATCACCCTGGATGAACACCGGGCCGCGCCAGCCCGCGGCGACCGCGCCCGCGAGCACGAACGTCGCGTAGTCCATCGGCCGCTGGAAGGTATACGTCTGCTCGCTGCGGGCGAGCTCGAAGATCACGGCGCCGACGTCGGCCCGGGCGGCGGTCTGGTAGAAGGTCCGCACCATGTCGAACGTCTGGGCGCGGATGTTGACCGCGGGGACCGTGAACCCGGAGACCTCGCCCCGACCCCGGGCCAGGTAGAGATCCTGGATGCTCGCCGAACGCGCGCCCAGCGCCTGGCTCGCCTCCCACACGATCCAGCGGGCCGCCTCGGCGGTCGGGTCGTCCTTGGTGAACGCCGCCGTCCAGGCCAGGTCCGCGGCCGCCTGGTTCCGGAAGCGCGCCTCATCGTCGACGACGATCCGGCCGTCCGCCAGGTGGGCGGCGCCGGTGAGGTTGGCGATGAGGTCGGCGGGCGACTCGGCAACGTGCGGCATGCGGCTCTGTTCTCCTGTGGGTCTCGCCACAGATGGTATCCGCGACGAGCGCCCGGCGAAGCTCAGACGCCCGGCTTCGTCACCATCAGGGTCACGATCAGGACGATCATCACGGTCATGAACATCCCGCCGCGCTCCAGCTTCTTGCCGGTGGCGGCGATCTCGGGCGGCGGACCGGCGGGGGCGCCATCCGGGGGCGGACCGCCTGCGGGGGGGCCACCCGCGGTCAGCTCGACCATCTTCTTTGCGGCGGGCGCCTGGACGGCGATCGCATAGGTGATCGTGACGGCGTACAGGATGATCGCCGCGACCAGCCATCGGTAGGCCTGGCTCGTGAGGTCCGCGCTGAGGGCGAAGATCAGGAGGACGCCGGTGATGCCCTGGAGGATCGCGCCCGGGATGACGATCCGGCGCTCGACCAGGTCGATGATCACCGCCGCGAAGTGGCCGTGCTGTGGCTGCTTCTGGCCCTGCCGGGCGATGATCGGGAACGCGAACGTCGGGCCGAACACGATGATCGCGCCCAGGACGTGGAGCAGGAGGAGGATCTGGAGCATCGCGACCTCACACGGGCGTTGCGCGCCCCTGGGTCGGGGCGATAGACGGGCGCCGGGCGGACTCTACGACACGCGACGCGTTCGCCGCTGGACGAAGTCGACGAGCACGTACTCGCCGAGGTGCTCCGGCTCTGCGTAGAACGCCCGGCCCCGGTTCAGCTCGGTCACGAGGCCCACGAAATCGGTCAGGGCCGGCGTGCGCTCGAGCATGAACGTGTTGATCGTGATGCCGTCCTTCGTGCAGCGCACGACCTCGCGCAACGTCTCCTGGATCGTCCGCCGCGTCGGCGGGTAGCTGAACTCCACCTGGCCGTCCTCGAAGTGCGCGGTCGGCTCGCCGTCGGTGATGACCACGATCTCGCGGTTCGCCGCGTGATGGCGGGCGAGGATCTGGCGCGCCAGCAGCAGGCCGTGCTGGAGGTTGGTGCCGTACTCGTAGGTGTTCCAGCCGAGCTCGGCGAGGGCCTCCGGGCGGAGCTCACGGGCGTAATAGGCGAAGCCCACGATCGCGAGGTGGTCGCGCGGGTACTGGGTCCGGATGAGGGTGTCGAGCGCGATCGCGACCCGCTTGGCGGCGAGGTAGCAGCCGCGCAGCAGCATCGAGCGGCTCATGTCGACGAGGAGCACGGTCGAGGCGGAGGTCGTGCGCTCGGTGCGGAAGACCTCGAAGTCGTCGGGACGCAGGCGGACCGCCGAGCCAGCCGGCCGCCGGGCGGGAGCGTTCTCGTCGCGCATCAGCGCGTTCGTCATCGTCGCCCGTAGGTCGAGGTGGAACGGGTCACCGAACTCGAACGGCTTGGACGTCTCCTCGCGGTCGCCGCCGCGCCCGGTCCGGTCGAGCCGGTGGCCGCCGAACGCGTCCTTACGCAGCCGCGCAAACAGGTCATCGAGCACCTTCTGGCCGATTCGCCGGCTGCCGCGCGGCGTGAGCTCCATCCGCCCGCCCTCGCGGTCCAGGTACCCGGCCTGCTCGAGCCGCCGTGCGAGGTCCTCGAGCGCGTCGAGATCGCGAACGGCATCCGGCCCCAGCAGGTCCTCGACGTCGGAGCGGTCGATGTCCCCGAGGTCGCCGTCGCCGCCGACCTCCTCGAGGTCGGTCTGCAGCCGGTCGAGGGATTGGAGGCGATCCAGCTGTTCGAGCGCGGACTCGAGGCCCATCGGTTGGTCGCCGCCGAACCTGACCCGATCCCCCAGACCGTCGGGCAGCAGCTGGTCGAGGTTGGCCGCGAGCTGGGCGAGGTCCCACCGCAGCCGGTCGTCGCGCAGCAGCGCGTCGATCGTGTCCGAGAGCTCCGCTCGCTGCTCGGGCGACAACGAGCGCATGAGCGATTGCATGGCGGCCATGCGATCGGCGAGCTGCTCGACGATGTCGTCGAGCGTGGCCGCCCCCGGGAAGAAGTCCCCGTGCTGGGCCAGGAAGTCGTCCACCTCGGCGCGGCTGGGCTCGTCGCCCGCCAGCCGCTTCGCGAGCAGGCGGTTGAGGTCCTGGACCATCGCGCGCTGGGCGGCCAGGTCCTCCGGCTTCATGCCCTTGACCGCGTCCGCCAGGCCCTCGCTCAGCCGGTCGAGCATGCTGCCCCGCAGGCGATCGACCAGCGCCTCGAAGCGGTCTCGCGCGGACGGGTCCATGAAGTCGTAGTCCTGCAGGCCGCGGATCCGCGCTCCCACGTCCGGCGGCAGCCCATCGAGGGTGTCCAGGCGCTTGGCCGCGATCTCGCGCAGCATCCGCTCCAGCGCGGGATCGGGAAGGTTGCCGTCGGCGTCTGGCTCGGCGCCCGCATCGAGGCGCTGCTGGACGCCGGCTCGCTCGGCCGCCACGATCTCCTCCAGCTCCTGCCGGACGTCGGCCAGCGGATCGGTCAGGGCACCCCGCTGGAGGATCTCCTCGCGGCGCTCGCGGAGCCGGTCGAGGAGGTCTCGGAGGCCGTGGAGGTCGGCCCGCGACGGGTCGCTGCCGCGCATCCCCCGTTCCATGAGGCGGCGGAGCGCCTCGCCCAGGTCCCCGTGCTCCAGCATGTCGTCGGCGAGCGCATCGACGATCTCGTCGGCGGTCAGGTCGGGCAGGTCCTGGCTGCCGTCCCAGCGCCGGTACTTGGCCGCCGGCGGCAGCGGGCGCTCGCGTCCCGGCGGGCCGGTATCGAGCCGTCCAAGATGACGAGGATCGGGAGTCAGGAAGGCCATCGGGGTCCCGCGCGCGCCCTCAGCGCCGGTACGTGACGCCGGCCGCGCCGCGATCCTTGTTGAGCCGGCGCTGCAGGTGCAGCCCCTCGAGCAGGAACTCGACCGCCGATGCGACCAGCGCCGGCTCCTGCGCGCCGTCGGTGACGTCGAACGTGCCCAGCCTCACGACCGCGTCCTTGAGGCCCGGCACCTCGCCCATCCAGCGCACGTACTCGCGCGCGGGGACGCGCTCGCCCGTCTCCACGATCAGCCCGTCCTCGAACGCCTCGATGACCGGCGCCAGGCGGTCGAGCGACGCACGCCGATTGAAGGTGGCGAACACGGCCTTGGTGACCAGGCGCTCGACGATTCGCTCCTCGGGCGTGTCCTCCCCCACCGTCTCGACCTCCACCTTGCCGGTCGTCGCGGCGAGGACGGCGCCGAGATCGGAGATCCGGGGCGCGGCCAGCGGCTCGCGCAGCCGGACGGCTCGCTTGATGGCGGCGGCTTCCAGGACCTCCATGTTGGCCACCGACACCCGCACCGAGACGCCGCTGCGCTGGCTGATCTCGGGCGAGCGGCGGGCGAGATGGGTCAGCTCGGCGACCAGCTCCTCCATGAAGCCCGGCGTGGCGACGGGCGGGATCTCGGCCTGGGCGGGAAACGCCTGCTTCTCCTGGCGGACGATCGCGATCTCGTGGTCGAGCGAGCGTGGGTAGTGGGTGCGGATCTGGGACCCGAGGCGGTCCTTGAGGGGCGTGATGATCCGGCCCCGGCTGGTGTAGTCCTCGGGGTTGGCCGACGCGACCACGAGCAGGTCGAGCGGCAGCCGGATGGTGAACCCGCGGATCTGGACGTCGCGCTCCTCGAGGATGTTCAGCAGGCCCACCTGGATGCGCTCGGCGAGATCCGGCAGCTCGTTGAGGGCGAAGATGCCGCGGTTGGCGCGCGGGATCAGGCCGTAGTGCAGGGTGAGCTCGTCGGACAGGTAGCGGCCCTCGGCGACACGGATCGGGTCCACCTCGCCGATCAGGTCCGCGATCGTGATGTCCGGCGTGGCGAGCTTCTCCGCGTAGCGGCGGTCACGCGGCAGCCAGTCGATCGGGGCGTCGTCCCCCTGTCCCTCGATGATGGCGCGGGCCGCGGCGCTGATCGGCGCGAACGGATCGTCGTTCAGCTCGCCGCCACGGAGGACCGGCAGCGCGTCGTCGAGCAGGCCGGCGAGGAGGCGTGCGAGGCGCGTCTTCGCCTGGCCGCGCTCCCCGAGGAACACGATGTCCTGACCCGCGAGAATCGCGTTCTCGATCGACGGGATGACCGACTCGTCGTAGCCGACGATGCCGGGGAAGATGGGCGTGCCGGCGGCGAGCCGCTCGACGAGGTTCGCGCGCAGCTCTTCCTTGACGGTCCGCGATCGCCAGCCCGACTCGCGCAGCTCGCCGACCGTGGCGGGGCGCTCGGGAGGCGGCGAGGCGGGATCGGCGGTCGAGCGAACCACTGCAGGCTCCGGGATCGGCGTTTCGTGCTCGGACGGCCAGCGTGGCACGGGCCACGCGGGCCGTCAAACAGGCGCAGATCCCGCCGAGGGCGTCCCAGGATCCGCTACGGCCAGGGAGTCCCCTTCGGGTCGCCGCCCCGGCGTCCGGGCCTCGCCGCGAACCGGAGGGCGACGACACCGGCGAGCGTGGCGACGAGCCCGGCGAGCCCGACGAGCCCGGCGGCGAGCGTATCCGCGCCAGGCCCCCCGCCTCCCTGCAGCGTCGAGCCACCGGAGGCCCCTCCGGCACCCCCGCCGGTCCTCGGGGACCGCCGACCGCAGCACCACCGCTCGTCAGGCTCGGACGCGCGGGGCTGCTCTGCGCCGGGTCCCCGCTGGTTGTCGGGCGTGGCGACGGAGCGGGAGACGGCCTCGCCGATGGACCAGGGCTCGGCGACCCCGAGCCGGTCGGCTTCGGGGTCGGATCCGGTGTCGCGGCGGCTTTCAGTGTCGGCTTGGGCGTGGGCTTCGGGGTGAGTCGGGGGGTTGGCCGGGGCGTGGCTTTGGGGGTGGGTTTGGGCGTCGGCCGTGGCGTGGCTTTGGGGGTGGGTTTGGGCGTCGGCTTGGCCGTCGGTTTGGGTGTGGGCTTGGGCGTGGGCTTGGGCGTGGGCTTGGGCGTCGCTGCGGGCGTTGGCGTTGGCCTGCCATGGCCCGTCGGCTGGGCGGCCGCGGCCGGCCTCGCGAGCGCCGAGCTGTCGACCCAGCCGACGGCGAGGAGCGAGATGACGATGGTCGTGCTGACCAGGATCGTGCGGAAGATCGCCGGGCCAGACGCCTGCCACGGGCTCACGGATATGCTCCTGGGCTCCTTGCGCCGGTGACATGACGCACCGGTCTGCGCACCATAGGCCTGCGGTCCGGGCTCGAACCGGTACCCAGAGGTACCCCATCGCCGGTACCGGTAGGTCAGGCCGGTGCCGACCGGCACCATCCATGATCCAGCCGATGACCGCCCTGCACGCCACGGCGACGGCGGCGACCACGCCCGCCATCGAGTCGACGTCGGGCGACGCCGCGCCCGATCGCGACGTCCCCGCCGCGCTCGTCCGGATTCGCCTCAGCATCACGCGACTGGCCACGGGCGCGCATGTCATCGCGATGGCCGCGATCACCTTGCTCGCGATGTCAGCCCGCGACGTGCCCCTACCGACGATTGTCGTGCTGCTCGTCATCGCGGCGACGCTCACGACCCTGACCGCGAGGACGCTGATGCGCGCCGCGATCCGTGAGACAGACGAGCTCTCAACGCTCGGCGAGGACCTTCTCGACAGGTACGACCGCGCGAGGCTCGACGCGATCCTCGACCCGCTCACGGGACTCGGCAATCACCGGGCCTTCCAGGAGGAGCTCGACCGAGCGGCCGCGATGGCCCATCGCCACGGCCAGCCAACCTCCCTCCTCCTGCTCGACGTTGACGACCTCAAGCGCACCAACGACACGGAGGGCCACTCGGCTGGGGACGATGTCCTGCGTACGGTGGCGCGGCTCATCGTGTCGAATTGCCGGCGGACGGATCGCGCCTTCAGGATCGGTGGGGACGAGTTCGCCATCCTCAGCGCCGGGACGTCTCTCCCTGACGCCCTCGCGCTCGGCCGCCGGGTCCTCGCGACGGCGCTCGACCCGCAGCTGCGGGGTGGGCTCCCGCCAATCTCGCTCACGATCGGGATCTCCGCCATCCCCAAGCCGAGCGTCGATCGCCACGTGCTCTACCGCAATGCGGACGCAGCCCTGTACTGGGGCAAGCGCCACGGCCGGACGGACGTTTTGGTCTACGACCCGAAGCTCCATGGTGTTGCAGACGACGAGCGGCCGGCCTCCGAACTCTCGTCGGCGATCGACGCGATCGTCGCGGACCGCCTGCTCAAGCCGGTCTACCAGCCGGTGTTCTCGCTCCGCGACGGGCGGTGCGTCGGCTTCGAGGGACTCGTGAGGCCGACGGAGGCCGCAGGCTTTCGCAATGCCGGCGCGTTGTTCGTGGCCGCCGAGACAGTCGGCCGCACGGTGGAGCTGGACCTTGCGGCGGTGCGCGCGATCGCGGCGCAAGCCAAGGCGCTCGGTCCCGATCAGTACCTCGCGGTGAACCTGTCTCCGCGGACCATCGAGGCCGTCGCCTTCAATCCGCACGAGGTGCTGGGCGAGCTGCGACGAGCGGGCATCGAGCCGCAGCGTGTCGTGATCGAGCTGACCGAGCGCGAGGCGATCGAGGACATGGATCGGCTCACCGAAAATCTCGCCGTGTTCCGGAGGACTGGCGCCAGGATCGCCGCCGACGACGTGGGGGCTGGGAACGCGGGCCTGCAGCTGCTGAGCCGGATCGAATTCGACGTGATCAAGATCGACCTGAGCCTCGTGCAGAATGGGGCGGTCCTTGCGCCATCGCGGTCGGTGCTGCGAGCGCTTATCGAGATGGCACAGCGCCGCGGAGCGACCACGGTCGCCGAGGGGATTGAGACTTCGCTGCAGCTCGAGGCCGTGCGCGACCTCGGGATCCAAGTGGGCCAGGGCTACCTCCTCGGACGGCCCCGAGAGAAGCTGGATCCAGTCTCGATCGACGTCGAGGCGCTCCTTCCCGACCGGGACCTCGACAATCCCTCAGTGCGGCCCGTCAGCCCGGCCAGCTGAGGCGCCACCGGACAACCGCCGCATCCTCGAACGCTGCCCGCCGAACCCAGTCTCCCGGGATCGCCCAGAGCGGAGCGCTTGGCCGGCCGTGCCTCCGCTGTCGAGGGAGCACGGGAGGCTCCGGGATCGGCGTTTCGTGCTCGGACGGCCAGCGTCGCACCTCGTGCCCGGGGCGTCAATCGCTCGGGACTTGCGGCCAGCGTCGCGATCGACTCGGCCCGGATGGCCTGCTCCCGCTCGAGCTGGACGGGCGTCATCCCGACGCGCTCCGCGAGCTCGGCGGTGATGCCCCAGGCGAAGTGCTCGAACCGCCCGGCGGCGGCATCCCAGGTGGCGATAACCGCCGGACCAAGGCGCTGGACGTGGCCGTGGGCGTCCCGCGACACGGGCCGCAGGTAGTGGGCAGCTGCGACCCGATGGCCGGCTTCGTCGAGGATCAGGACGACGCCCAATCTCGCGAGCTCGTCCTCCGTTGCGCCAACCGGCGGCGTCGAAAGCCGCTCGAGGACGCCCTCGAGCCGGACGCCCGCCGCCGTCGCGAGCATGTCGTAGCCGACGGCCAGGGCCCGGATCGCGATCCGCGCACGTTCGCCCCAGGTCCCGCCCGGGCTGCCGTCGAGGTCGGCGACCAGGGCGGTCGCGGCGGCGGTCGCCCGCAAGTGTGCGTTGGTCGGCGGCCCCTCCCGTCGCCAGCCGAGCTCCACGGCTTCGGGCATCCAGGCGAAGTCCTCGTCCGGACCCGTCAGCACGATCGGGACCACGCCGGTGGGCAGCGATCCGGACATGGCGTCCCGGATGGCTTGCGCCTGGCCGCCGGACGAGCCGGCAACCACGACCGGAACGCGTGCCTCGACGAGGAGGTCCAGGAGGGCCGCCAGCTCGGCATCGAGGGTGCCGTCTCGGACCAGGGTTGCCAGGGAGGACGCGTGCATCGCCGCCGAGGCTACCTCCCCACGGGTCGGCGCGGCGTGGCACCATCGACGCGTCGGCAGCCATGCCTGGAGGAGCACGTGAGCATCGAGCGCATCGACCCGGGGCGCCGCTTCGCCCAGGCCGTCGCCTACGGCGACACGGTCTATCTCGCCGGGCATGTCGCCAGCAACCCGGAGGCCGGGGTCTACGAGCAGACCCGCGAGATCCTCGCCGCGATCGACGGGCACCTCGCGGCGGCCGGGTCCGACAAGTCGAAGCTCCTCTCGGCGTCGGTCTGGCTCCCGGACATCGCGACCTTCGACGCGATGAACCGCGCCTGGGACGAGTGGGTCGACCCCGCGAACCTGCCGGCGCGCGCGACCGTGGAGGCCCGCCTCGCCTCACCGGACTTCAAGGTCGAGATCGCGGTCATCGCGGCGCGCTGAGGCGAGGCGGGCACGCCGCCGGCCCGCCTCGCTGTTCGCCAACGCACCGTCGGTTCAACGCGGTGTCGCGGGCGCGTCGAGCGTGATCGGGAGCGCCACCGCGGCCTGGGTGGGATTGTCCGGGTTGGTGAACCGGAGCTCGGCGGCTGCGTGGTGCATCGGCTCCTCGAGCGCGAGCACCCCGGCGAAGCGCCCGGCGTACACCTCGAGGTCGGTGCTCTCCGCGAGGCGACCGCCGACGTAGAGCGCGACGGTGACCGAGCGGATGCGCGGACCGTGCGGCCGGCCGAGCGCGATCCCGGCCACGGGGATGCCCGTCGCAGCCAGGAAGTCCCGATTGGCGGGCATGACGACGACGAGCGGCCGGCTGCGCGCGACGGGGCCCGTCCGGGCTGCAGCCGCGGCCGCGATTCGCGACGCCAACGGCGCGGGTGCGGGCAACGCGGCGACGCGGGAGGCGCGCCGATCCCGCGGCCGCCGCGGACGCAACTCGCGATGGCAGCGCCAGCGGCTTCGGCGACATGGCAGCCTGGTCGGCTGCGACGCCGACGGTCATCGTCGCGGCCGCCGCGATCGCCAGCGCACCGAGCGCGGCCAACCAGCGGCGTGCGTGATGGGAGGTCCCGTCGGCCGTGCGGATCGTGCGGACCACATCGTCGACGGTCCACTCGACGCCCTGCGCCGGCGGCGGTGGCGTCGCTCCGCTCGGGACCGGTGAATGCCTTGGTGGCCTGGGTGCGTGCCTGCGTGTCCATCGTCGCCTCCTTCGTCCCCCGGTTGGATCGATGGACGCAGCGTGTGGCGACCGGATCAGCCGATCATGGGGGAGGTGCCCCATCCCGATCGGCCGAGGTCCGGCCGACCTGGGCCGCGAGCTCGGCTCGCGAATGCAGGCCGAGCTTGGCGAGCGCGTTCGAGACGTGGTGCTCGACCGTCTTGCGCGAGAGGAAGAGGCGCGACGCGATCTCAGGGTTCGTGGCACCGAGCGCGACGAGATCGGCGACCTCGCGCTCCCGCGCCGAGAGCGCGGCCATCCCGCCGTCCGTGGAGGCCGTCGGGCCTCGTCGCCACGGACGCTCGCCGAGGGTTCGCAGCCCCTGATCGGCCAGGCGTCGGACGGTGTGTGCGCCGGCACGATCCGATCTCGCCGCAACCCGGCGGAAGGCGGCCGCGGCGACGGCGCGGTCCGATCGGACACAGGACCGACCGAGGTCGAGCTCCGTCCACACGGCGTGGAACGCCAGCCCCGCACCTTCGGCCTCGTCGCGCAGGCCTGCAAGCGCGGCGACCAGCCGCGTCGCCGTCGAGGCCCGTCGCCGACCGCGAGCAGCGTGTCGACGCGGCGCCGCAGCCACTCGGCCTCGACGTACGATCGCCGCCTCGCCGCGTCCCAGTTGGCGGCCGCCTCGAGGCCGTCCGCCCGTCTGCCGAAGCGGGCGAACACCTCGGCGGCCGCGATCTCCATGTCCCGCCCGCACCCGGGGCAACCGGCGGCAGCCACCAGCGACCGGGCGGTGTCGGTGTTCCGGATCGCCGTGTCCTCGTCGACGCCGACCCTCGCCAGCCAGAGGGCCACGAGCTGGTGATGGACGAAGCGGTAGTGCGGATCGGGCTCGTCCTCGGCGGCCGCCAGGATCGCGCCGATCGCAGCCCGCCAGTCGGACGTCGCCATCGCGATCTGGTACTTCACCAGCCGCGTCCGGTCGCGAACGCGACCGTGGTCCCCCGCCCTGGCCACGAGCCGCTCGGCTTCCGCCGCGATCCGGCCCGCCTCATCCAGCTCCAGGCCGTCGACAAGGACGGAGGCGAGGCGATAGCCGGCATCGATGGCCTCGATCGGGAGCACGGCCCGCCACGCGTCGTCCCAGGCTCGGCGATACATCCCGGCCGCATCCTGCGGGGTCGCCCCGTACTCGAGAGCCAGGCCGACCATCGTCCGCGCGTGGATGCCCTCGCGCAGGCCCATGTCGCGCGACGCCTCGAGGGACTCGTCGGCGAGCGACACGATCGCGTCGACGTCCTCGGCCTGGATCGCACCCTCCCACGCCGCGATCAGGGCATCGACGTAGGCCGTGCGCAGGCCCGGCGGCACGGATCCAGCCGAGCCGGCGATCGCCTCTCGGCCACGCTCCACACCCCGCATCGCGACCGCGCGCCCGTCGGCCACGCGCCCCTCGAGCCAGAGCAGGATCCTCGCCTCGAGCGCGTCGGCCGCGATCTGGCGCTCGGGCGTCTCCCCGGTCGCTCGACCGGCCTCGAGCCAGCGCCGTGCCTCCGCGCCGCGACCGAGGTCATAGGCGGCGAGCGCGGCGCCAAGGTCGGCGCGTGCCGACAGATCTCGGTCACTGGTGGCGCCGGCCACCATCGACCAACCCTCGAGCGCGAACAGCTGGTCGCCGAGCTCGGCGCCAAGCGAGGCCGTCGCCTCGTCGACGCGGACCCGCACGCCGGCGTCGTCGACCTCGCGGCTGAGCGCCGCGACCCGGCGAACGCCGTCCGACCCGATCAGGCGTCGCTGCGGCGCGCGCAGGATCCGCAACGCGAGGTCAGCGTCGAAGGACCCGGCGGCGACCCGATGCTCGAGGGCCGCGAGCATGAGGGTCACGTCGCCACCGGCCCGCTGCTCGAGGGACACGGCGATCCGACTCTCGAGCTCGCGTCGCGTTGGTCTTGGCATACGGGAGACGACGGCGTCCCGGATCAGGTCATGGGCGAGCCGCGTCGAGCCGCCGTCGTCGATCGCGAGCCCGAGCTCGACGAGGTCGGCGGTCGCACGCTCCGAGCGCGCCGCGGGCCACCCGACGAGCTCCTCGAGCTCGAGCGCGTCGACCGGCCGTCCGAGGATCGCGAGCGTCCCGAGCAGCGTCCTGGCGTCGGCGCCGAGTCCACGTGTTCTGGCCTCCACGACGGCGTCGACGTCGCGCTCGTCGCCCTCGGCCTGGGCGAGCAGGTCCAGCCAGAACGGCGAGCCGCCAGCACGCTCCCAGAGCAGCGCCGCCTCGGCCGCCGTGACGCCGGTCCGGCTGGACACCAGCCGGACCCCGTCGTCCCGATCGAGCGGGCGGAGGTGGATCGTGACGCAGGCCGACTCGTCGCCGATCACGCTGGCCAGCGAGGCCACGAAGCGATCGGCCGCCGGAGAGGGTCGCGAGGCGACGACGAGCGCGAACCCTCGCCCCGAGCCCGCCGTCGCCCGGACGAGGAAGTGGCACAGGGCGAGCGAGAGCGCGTCGACCCACTGCAGGTCGTCGACGAGCAGGACCGCGGAACGCTGCCGGGCGAGCTGGCGATGGACCGACTCGAAGATCCGGATGGCATCGAGCCCGCCGACCTCGGCCCCCGGGTCGAGCAACCCGTGAAAGGTCCGATCCTCGCTGGTCGCCGCGAGCCGGCGCAGCAGGGGGGACGCCGCCGCCAGCGGCACGCTCGACTCGGGCTCGTACCCGGCGAACCGATAGATGCCGTCCGCGCCGAAGGCCCCCTCGGCTTCGTCGAGCAGCCTCGACTTCCCGATCCCGGGATCGCCGATGAGGACCATGGCCGCGATGCGTCGCTCGCGCCGCGAGGCCGCGATCAGCGAGCCGATCGCGGCCACCTCGTCCGTCCGTCCGACGAACACGTCGCCCACGCCGTCAGGCTACGCCGGGCCGCAATCCTCCCAACCGGGGCGGCCCGAACGGGTGAGCGGCAATTCCTGCCGCGAGCTGACCGTGCTCCCCGCCACAATGGCGACGATGCACCCTGGAGGTACCCGATGACCCGGTTCGTCGCCGACGCCGGCGCCGTCATCCACATCGTGAGCGCAGGGATCGACGTCTCCGGCGACCACGAGCTCCTCGCCCCGACGCTGCTGCGCTCGCAGGTCCTGTCGATGCTGCACGAGGCCGTCGATCGCGGTGATCTCGCGTCGCCCCTCGCCCGGGACTATCTCGCCCAGATCGGCGCGATGCGCATTCGGCTCCTGGGCGATGGCGTCCTGCGCCGTCGGGCGTGGGACCTGGCGACGCAGCTGGGCTGGGCGTCGACGTACGAGGCTGAGTACGTCGCGCTCACGCAGCTCCAGGCAGATGCGCTGGTGACCCTCGACCCCGACCTGGAACGGCGCGTCCAGGGCATCGTCGCGACCGCCCCCGTCAACGCGCTCGAGTCCTAGGCCGAAGCGATCGTGGACATCGGGCCGCTGACCGCAAAATCCTGGGACGCCCTCGCCGAGCTGTTCGCGGCGGGCGGACCGATGGCAGTGCCCCGGGCGAGGACCCGGCGGCGGTCGTCGCAGCGTTCCGCAAGGCGGGCAGCTACAACGGCGCAGCGGTCATCCTCAACGCCGACCACATCACGTCGATGCTCGGCCGCAAGTGGTCGCCGACGTCGGTCCGCATCCTCGTTGCTCGAGAGGCCCCGGAGCTGGTACCCAATCGCCCCCGGCGAGGCGCTCGCTCGGCGGCCGGGTTCGCCCTGAACGGCCTGCTGCGATGCCCGGAACCCTGCGGCGGGTTGCTGACCGGCACGACGTCCCACGCGGGCAAGTACGTTCGCTATCACTGCCACCGCGCCGACGGCGACCGCTCGCATCCGCGGCCCACCAGCGTGTCGGCGGACGAGATCATGCCCTGGATCAAGGCCGAAGCCACCCTGCTACGGGTGCCCGGCGACAGCCTGAAGTGGGCCGAGGAGAGCGCCGGGAAGCTCGCGGAGTTCGACGTACAGCGCGAGCGAGTCATCGACCAATTCGTGGACGGCACCATTCGCGACAAGGCGGGCCGGGATCGCCGGTTAGCAGCAATCGAGGCTGAGCGAGCGAAGGTCGTTGACAAGATGCTAGCGACCGCCATCCCCGCCGCAGTGGACTGGTCGTGGCCGCCGGCACAGGTGAACACGGTCCTCCGCGCCCTCTGGTCGGAGGTGACGCTGGGTCCGGACCTCCGACCCGTGGCGGCGACATGGACGGTGCCCGAATTGCGCGCGCGATCGAGGACGCGCTCCTCGGCCAAATCTTCGAGGCCGATGCCTCGCGGCCGGATGAGCCTGACCAGTGGCTCGTCCACTGCCTTAACTGCCGATCTCGGCTTGCCGTGCACGAGATCAAGCAGGCGGACACTGTCTACTTCGGCACGGACCTCTGGTCCCGGTATGTGCGCCTCGAGGACGGCAACTATGGGCTCCCAAGACGCCGCGCACCTCGGAAGCCCGTTCACCTGGACCTGAGCATCGGCGCGGTCAAGATCCACTGCTGGGAACCGTCATGCGTGGGCGCGCGACCGGCATGGTGCAGAAGGTCCTCGGCCTGTAGTCACCAGACGGCCCGGGAGGCCGGTGCAGCGAGTGGTGACATGCCCGCTGCATCGGCCCGACGACGGCAGGCGCCGTTCTCCCGCCTGTTCCCGGGTTCGCGCGTCTTCGCTCGGCGCGCACCCTCCCCGCTGCTCTCTTCATGTCGGGACCCTGCCCTCGCCGATCAGGCGTAGGCACCGCGCCATCTCGCGCACCACCTCGAGCTCTGATCGGGCGACGGCCGCCTGACTGCCGAGCTGTTCAACCCGTCAGCTCGCGGGATGAACGTTTTCGCGAGGTCCGAGGTTCATACGTAGTGAACCCCGGCGATCCAAGCCGCTGAGCCGTCACGAGAGGGACCGTCCGACATGAAGCTGGCCACGATCACGCTCCTCGTCGCGTGCTTGCTTGGGGGCTGCGATAGCTCGACCCCCACCCCGCCGTCGTCGCCCGCTGGCAGCCCGGCGGCCCGGGTCGAGGCCTCGGCACCGGTCCAGGCTCCGCCCAGCCCCGGTGACCCGACGCCGTCCGCCTCCGCCGCGCCACAGCCGACCCCCACGCCCGACCCTGACGCGGTTCGACAGGCAGCTGCGGCCGGGTTCCAGGCGGCCGGTGCGGCCAACCTGCAGGCCGGCGGAGCGCTCCCCCAGAACCACAAGGATGTAGGCCGAGGCGTGGCGGAGATGTGGGGCCGGTACGCCGCGGCCTTGAAGCAGCTTCAGGTCTCCGCCGACACGGCGGCGGACCTGAACGATCTGATCCGGAGGGTCACTCGGTTCCAGGCGGTGAGTGCCGAGGGGGGGTCGGACAATCGCCTCAGGAACGCCGACGCCCGCTACCAAACTCGCTTCAACAACGCTGAGATCAAGATGCAGGAGGCTGCGGCGCGCGTCCGGTCCGACCTCGGCCTGCCGCTCCTGAAGCACCCGCCCTTCGTCTCGTACCCCTGACCGACGGGCGTGGCAGTTCTCGGCTAGATCGGTACGCCTCCGTCGCGAATGATCCAGAGGCACCGCGCATCTCGACCACGACCTCGAGCTCGGACCCCGCGACCGCCGTCCACTCCCGCGACCGGTGGCCCTGGCACTAACTGGTAGAGCCGGAAAGCGCCATGCCAGGCGGCAACTGGTTGATGGACACAACGTTGTCCTCGGAGTCCTTGAACCATGCCACCGCCCCGCCGCTCGGGTCCCGCGCGACTCCGTTCTCGGTGTTTGGGCCCTGGTCGCCGAGCGCGTAGTCCTCGAACGTGACGCCCTTCGCACGAAGCTCGCGCATTGCATCGTCGATGTTCGCCACCGTCCAGCCGCCCAGTGTGTGTTTGCCCGTTCCCGCCGAGGGCGTCTGGTAGATGATCCAGGTGGTGCCGCCGCTCCGATAAACCTGGCCACCAAAGCCGAGGTCCATGACGGGTGTCAGGCCAAGCTTCTCCTCGTACCAGCGCCTCGCTCGTTCAATGTCCTTCGCGGGCAGGCTCGGGAAGAACGGCGCGTCACTGAGAGACATGGCACGGTCTCCTCGCTCTTGGGTCGTAGTGTCCTGCCGCCCAAGTCTCTCAGGCGGGTGGCGGACGTCAAGCGACATCCGAGCCTCCCGGCGCGATCCCGGTTCGCCAGCCAGACCGCGGACGGACCTACTCGGGGACCCGGCCCTCTCGGATCAGCCGCAGGCACCGCGCCATCGCGCGCACGACCTCGAGCTCGGATTGGGCGACCGCCGTCCACTCTCGCGACCGGTGCCCGGCTCGGTGCCGTTCGCCTGCGTCGAAGGCGTACTGCTCCCACACCTTGCGGCCCTCGTCATAGTCCGGGTGGCCGACGAACCAGCCGTCCGGCAGGGCGTCGTGGAGCTCGTCACAAGCAGCCTCGAGGTCGGTCACGGTGCCGATGGCATTGGGCACAGCACCGCGTATTCGTGAGAGAGACAGATGCATCAAGATTCCCGGTGCGTCCGCGCACCGTCCGGGATGCCCAAGGCTCGGGACGGGCGACGGTGCGGCTTCCGGCTCGCGTAGAGTCGCCTGCAACCCGCCGTTCGGCGGGGTCGTACGGGGGAGGGAGCAACCCGTGAAGCGTCTCGCATTGGGCCTGTCACTTGTCGCCGTTCTGGCGTTCGCCCCATCGGTCGCGGCGGCCCGGAGCCAGTTCTCGGGCATGTGGGTGTCGACCGATCCCGACGATGGGAGCACCCAGGTTCTCATGATCTCGGCCGGCAACGAACCGGCAGTTACCTACATCGACTTCTATGCCAGCAGCTGCGCGAACGGCGGTAGTCCGACGACCCAGTTCACCGCAGCGGGCCGAGGCGTCGTGGATTCCGACACGCTGGTCGTGGACTTCCACAAGAGCGGCTGCGGTCCAGTCGGGAACGGCGGCTTCACCTTCGCATGGACCTACGACAACGGCACGCTCGTCGACGACTTTGGGATCGTCTGGACCAGCACGCGATAGGGCGCACTGAGGGGGCGCACTCCTCTCGGCATATCTGCGAGTCCCAAACGCTTAGCGGCGCCTCGCCGCTTGCGGCGATGCCCTCGAATGGCGGCCGTTAGTCCTGTCCGGCCGACGACGCTCGGCTTGCCTCCGGCTCCGCGCCCGTCGGGTCGATCCCGGTCCGCCGGTTAGACAGCGACGGGCGACGGGCTGGCGTCAGATGTCCTTGGATCGGAGGCCCGTATGTGCCACACCGCCGGGGGAACGATGATGCCCTCAACGCGGGCCTCCGATGCTTGTACAACGTAGCGGTCGCCCCGGCGTTCGCGCCTTGTCGCGCAGCCGACACCGCTACCCCGGGACCCGCCCCTGGCGGATCAGCTCGAGGCATCGTGCCATCTCGCGCATTCGGCGCGACGGCGGCAGGCGTGCCTTTCCGCCTGCTCCCGGGTCGCGCTCGTCGCTCGGCGCGCACCGCTAGTTTTGGCGCCGCTTCCCAACAGGTGTCAGCCAAATGACACCTGCGCCCCCTACCCGGTCGGCGACTCGCCCGCTACCGTCGCCTGAGGCCACGCGAGGGCAAACCGTTCCCCCGGCGGTGTGAAGAGCGTGGACCCCGTGACGCCTCGGCATCGCTCCTCCGATGGTGCCGGGGCGTCATCATGTCCGCCATGGAGATCCTGCCAGCGAGTCCCGAGACGTGGCCCGCGATTGCCGACCTGTTCAACAGTACGTCAGGCTTGCGCTGGTGCTGGTGCCAGTTCTGGCGGAAGCCCGGGTCGAACTGGACCAACACGTCGGCCGACGACAATCGCGAGGACCTGCGGGCGCTCGCATCAGGCGGCGGCCCCGCGCCCGGGCTGGTCGCCCTCGACGATGACGGCAGGGCCATCGGATGGGTCGGGCTCGGGCCTCGCGAGTCGTTCGGCCGGCTGGCCCGGTCACGGACCCTGCCGCAACTGCCGGGGAAAGACGTGTGGGCGATCAACTGCTTCGTGGTCGCCAGGGGGTCACGCCGGAGCGGCGTGGCGAGTGCGCTCCTCGAGGCCGCCATGGCGTACGCCCGGGATCACGGGGCGGGGGTCCTGGAGGGGTATCCGGTCGCGACCGACGGCTCCCGCATCTCGTCTGCGTCGGTCTACACGGGAACGGCGGCGATGTTCGAACGGGCCGGATTCGAGGTGGTCGCGCCATCGACGTCCAAGGCTGCCTCCGGCACGCCGCGGGTGGTCGTGCGCCGAGCGCCCTGACGGTTGAACTCGACAGCGAGCTGTCGACTTCGGGCCGTTCGCATCTAGCCTGCTGCGTGACGGATCATCGTCGGGGTAGCGGGGGCGTCGACGCGCGGTCCAATTCTCCGGCCGCCGGGATCGCGCCGAGCCACTGGCGAGCCCCACCGCGGCATTGCTGGAGGATGCCATGCGCAGGCTCCTGATCACCGCGGCTCTGTTGGCCATGGTCGCCTTTCCCGTCGCAACGACGGCGGCCGAGCCGCGGATGAGCGTGTCCGTCGATGGGATCCGGCTGGTCACGAAGGAGCTGGTGGCCGTCGACGTCACGTTCGCCTGCCAGCCGCCCGTGCTCGGCGCCCACCGCGAGGCTGCCTTCGAGTGGCCCTACATCTCCGTGGAGGTCTGTGTGACGGCGCTCGTCATGCAGTCTCCATCACCGTCGCAGCGGACTCCGCCGGGCGACCGTTCAAGTCTGGCCGGGCCGTCGTCAGCGCTGCCGGCGACGCGAGCTACTTCTGGTGGAACAACCGCACCGGCCGCGAGGGCTACGTCGACCAGTGGGCGACGACCGGCTGGATGCCGACGCGTCTGCACCGCTAGCCATCGTGATCCCGGGTCTTGGCCTGCATGGGGCGGTCGTCCCGACCGACGGCGCGCGTCCCTGGGCGCGTCGGCGGCCCGTGACGGCGACATCGGTACGTCGTTTGTCCCGGCCGCGGAGGGTTGACGCGGTCACAGCGACGGTCGTAGACTGCGCGGCGGTCGAGCAGGTCGCTCGGCTTCCCTACCGGAGGCGTAACGCCAGATGGTGTCGATGAACCTCTTCTACACGCGCTCGGCCGCGCCTATCAGTGGCGCCGTCGGCGGGAGAGGTGTGCCCACCAGCAGGTAGGACGCGGGGCGTAAGCCCCAGGAGCGACCACCGAGCCGTGGGCCACCGGGCCCGCGGCTCTTCTGTTTTCCAAGGCGTCTGAAGCGCCGACGGACAACGAGCCGCAGGTCTCCCGGATCACCGGGCCCGCGGCTCGTCCCATGTCTGGGACCTCCCGCGGACCGGCTCACTCACTCGAGTCAAGCCAGCCAAGCAGGGAGAGTCCAATGACGACCCTCGTACCCGAACCGAAGACCCATCCGACGTCGAGCCCGCTGCCGGCGACCATCGCCGACCTCGCGCCCGCCGCGCGGATCCCGGCCGGCCCGGATGCGGGGGACGCCACCGTCGTCCCGCAACCGACGCCAGCCGGCCCGCCGGCACTGCTCGTCGAGCACGTCACCAAGGCCTTCAATGTCCGCCGGGGCAAGCCCCCGGTCCTCGCGATCGACGACGTCTCGCTCCGCCTGGAGCGCGGTGCGATCCACGGGATCCTGGGGGCGAACGGCTCCGGCAAGTCGACCCTCATCCGGCTCGTGTCGGGGTTGCTGACCCTGGACACGGGCAGGGTCGAGGTGTTCGGCCACGACATCGAGCGCGACGAGCTCGCCGTGAAGCGGCTCATCAACCGGGTGTCGGTGGACGCGGCGTTCTTCAAGAAGCTCAGCCCGATGGAGAACCTCCTCTTCGCGGCTCGCCTGTACGGCCTCGATGCCAAGCAGGCGAAGCGCGACGTGACGGCGATCCTGGCCCGGCTGGGCATCGCGGAGAACCGCCTCGGCCGGCCCGTGGAGCAGATGAGCCGGGGGATGCAGCAGAAGGTCGCGATCGCGCGAGCCCTGCTGACCAGCCCGACGCTGCTCCTGCTCGATGAGCCGACCACCGGCCTCGATCCGCGCAGCAAGCTCGACGTCCAGGCCTTCATCGAGGAGGTCAACGCCGAGCACCAGGCCTCGATCGTCCTCACGACCCACGACCTGGCCGAGGCGGAGCGCCTGTGCAGCCGCATCACGCTCCTCAACGGGGGGCGCGTGGTTGCGGAGGACACGCCGGAGGCGCTCAAGCAGCTCGTCGCCACACAGCACGGGCAGCCGCCGACGCTCGAGTCGGTGTTCATGACCTTCACCGGCCGATCCCTCGACGAGGACGTCGAGGAGGACGGCGAGACCGACGACTGACCAACCGACAGCAGACACGAAAGGAGGTGCCGCGATGACCACCACCAACAGCGAACAGGCCAGCCGCGATCACCACACCTCTCGAAAGGACCAACTGATGTTTTCCATCGAGCACCAGCTCGCGGACGTGCATCGGCGCCAGGCGCACGAGCGCTCCATCCGCGCCGCTGAACGCCGGGCCCGCAAGCCCGGACGCTCGATCCGGTCGCGCATCGGCGAGTCGCTCATCCGACTCGGCCGGCGCGTGGCCGGTGACAGCCTCGGCTCCCCCGCCCTGACCGGCTGATGCCGGCGGGCGGGGCCCCCAACCCCGAACGGGAGACAGTCCCTTGACCGTCATGTCGCACGAGCTGAAGGCGTCCTACGCCTTCGTCGAGCGCAACTTCTTCCTCACCCGCCGCTACTGGGGGTGGGAGCTGGCGTTCCTCGTCTACTCCGTCGCCGGCGCGCTCTCGATCTCGCTGATCGGCGCCGCGGCGGGCGACAACCGCCTGCTCCTCACCCTCATGATCGGCGCCATCTTCTGGAACTACCTGTCCGTCGTGTTCGGCTGGATCGCTGAGACGATCCAGGTGGAGCGATGGGAAGGCACCCTCGAGTACACGTTCATGGCGCCCATCCGGCGCTGGACGCAGCTGCTGGGCTCGTGCCTGTACGCGATGGTGTACGGGCTCCTGCACACGGCCGCGATCCTGGTCGTGATGCTGGTGTTCTTCCGGCAGCTCGACCTCCACGTCGAGAGCGTGCCGACCGCCCTGGTGTTCGTCCTCCTGGGGTCGTTCAGCTTCGTCGGCATCGGGATGATGGCCGCCATCCTGCCACTGCTGTACGTCGAACGCGGCGCCCAGATGACGTTCGTCATCCAGTCGTGCCTGCTCCTGGTGTCGGGTGTCTACTACCCGGTCGACGTCCTGCCGCCCTGGATGCAGGTGCTCTCGAAGCTGTCGCCGGCGACCTACGTGCTGGACGGCGTCCGCGCCGGCCTGCTCGACGGGATCCCGGTGACCGCGCTGTGGTACGACGTCGTGCCGCTGATCGTGATGGGCATCGTGCTCATCCCGGCCGGGCTGTGGGCGTTCGGCCGAGCCGAGCGCTACGCCAAGCGGACCGGCAAGCTCAAGCGGGTGGGCTGAGATGGACCAGCCGATGGCCATCTCGGCCTCCCCCACCCTTTCCGACCTCGGCTGGGACCCGGGCTGGGCCGCTGCCTTCCTGCCGTTCGACGCGGCTGGCTGGCGGCCGGCCCGGGTCGTCGCCGCACACCGCGACACCTGGCTCGTGGCCACGCCCGCGGGCGAGCACGAGGCGGTGATCGCCGGCCGGCTCCGGCACGAGGCCATCGGACCCGCCGACCTGCCCGCCGTGGGCGACTGGGTGGCGATCGGCGCGTCCGACGAAGCCGGACCGTCCGTGATCCAGGTCGTCCTGCCCCGCCGGACGTGGTTCGGGCGGTCGATGGCCGACTCCGGTCGTCGGACCGGCAGCCGGCACGCCGACGAGCAGGTCCTGGCCGCCAACGTCGACGTGGCGCTCGTCATCACCGGGCTCGACGGCGACTTCAACCTCCGCCGCCTCGAGCGCTACCTCGCGGTCGCGTGGACCGGTGGAGCGACACCCGTCATCGTCCTCAACAAGGCCGATGTCGCGTCCGACCCCGAGGGCCTGCGGGTCGCTGCCGAAGCGGTCGCCCCGGGCGTCGAGGTCCGGACGATCTCGGCCCTGACCGGCGACGGCGTCGCCTCGCTGGCCACGGACCACCTGCCCTTCGGCCGCACCGCGGTCGTCCTGGGCTCGTCGGGCGTCGGCAAGTCGACGCTCGTCAACGCGCTCCTGGGCTATGACCGCCAGCGCACGGCCGCCGTTCGCGAGGACGACGCACGTGGCCGGCACACGACGACCCATCGCGAGCTCGTCCGCATGCCGGCGGGCGCGCTGCTCATCGACACCCCAGGCATCAGGTCGCTCGGCGTCGCCGGCGCGGCCGACGGCCTCGAGAACGCATTCGCGGACATCTCGGATCTGGCGGAGGGCTGCCGGTTCCGGGACTGCCATCACGACGGCGAACCCGGCTGCGCCGTCCAGGCCGCCATCGACGACGGCCGCCTGGACCAGGCGCGCTTCGCGAGCCATCGCAAGCTGGAGCGCGAGGCCGCCCACGTGGCTCGTTCGAACGATCCGCTCCTGCGGGCGGCCGAACGCCGACGATGGAAGGCCATCCATGCCTCGGTTGCGGTCCACATGAAGCACAAGTACGGGAGCGACCAGTGACCACGCCCCTGACCCGCCTCCCGGACGCGCCCGGAGGCTCGACGATCGCCTATCGCCCCTACCGCGGGATCGAGGACATCGACGGCATGGGCGCGGCCAACGCCCGCCTTCGGTCGCACGTCGGCGTCCTCGACCCCATCGACATCGACGCGATGCGCCATCGCTACACCCATCTCGTGCACTCGAACCCGCTCGAGGACTGCCTGGTCGTCGAGCGCGACGGCACCACCGTCGGCTACGCGCGGGTCGAGTGGCACGACCTGGTCGACGGCGACCGGATCTACGATCACACGGTCGTCGTCGAGCCCGACGCGTGGGGCTCGGGCATCGCTGCCGCGCTCATCGACTGGAGCGAGGGCCGCTCCATCGATATCGCCGCGGCCAACGCGACCGCGCGGCGAACGTGGCTCGCCAACTACGCGTTCGATGGCGACGCGGAGGTCGAGAGCGCCCTCCAGGCCTGCGGCTACACCGCGGTCCGCTGGGACGCGGAGATGCTGCGTCCCGACCTCGAGGACATCCCGGTCGTCGCCCTTGCCGACGGCTATCACCTGCGGCCTCCGAGCCCGGAAGAGCTGCCTCGCGTGTTCGACATGGCGGTGGCCGCCTTCGCCGACCACTGGGGCCAGTACGAGGCGAGCGAGCAGCGCATCGAGGAGTGGGTCGACGACCCGCGGTTTCGCATCGACTTCGCGGTCGTCGCGTGGCGCGGCGAGGAGCCCGCCGCGCTGGTCATGAACTTCCTCGACACGCGGCCCGACGGGACCCGGTCCGGCCTGCTCGAGGACGTCTGCACTCACCCCGACCACCGCAGGCTCGGCCTGGCCCGTGCGTGCATCGCCGAGAGCCTGCGGCGCCTGCGCGAGGCCGGGGCCACCAGCGCCTATCTCGGCGTCGACACGGACAACCAGAATCGGGCGTATGCCCTCTACGAGTCGTGCGGCTTCAACGTCGCCACGAGCGGCACGAGCTACCGCAAGGCCTTGCCTTCGATCGAGGACGACCGGTGACCGTGCGCAACGACACGACCGCGACCGATCATGGGATCGTCGACGCCCCGGCCCTGCCGGGGCTCGAGTTCCGGGCGGCGAGGGACGGTGACTGGGCGGTCATCGCGGACCTCGCGAACCGCGCCCAGGAGGCCGACGGCAGCGGGGAGGTCCCGACGGCTGCCGGTCTCGCCGCGGACTACGAGCCGTACGAGCGCTTCAGCCTCGAGCGCGACGTGCTGATCGCCGAGATCGACGGCGAGCCCGTCGGGATGGCGATCGGCACGGCGATGCCTCGCGGTCGGGAGCTCGTGCTCGAGATCTGGGGCGCCGTCGCGCCCGAGCACCGGCGTCGCGGAATCGGCACGGCGCTGCATCGGACGACCCGATCGAGACTCGCGGCTGAGGCCGCGCTGGACCCGGCGCCGGGTCCGCGCTGGCTGCGCTCGTTTGCCGTGGAGCAGGAACGCGCGCAACATCGCCCTCCTCGAACGCGAGGGGTTCAATCGGGTCCGGTTCGGCTTCGAGATGCGACGGGCGATCACCGGCGCGTTGCCGGATCACCCGCTGCCCGAGGGTCTCGAGCTGCGCCCGGTAACGCCCGACCAGCACCGGGCGATCCTGGAGGCCGACAACGAGGCCTTCCGCGACCATTGGGGTCATCGCGAGATGACCGAGGACGACCTGCCCGCGAGGCTGGATCATCCCGACACCGACACGAGCCTGTGGTGCGTCGCCTGGGATGGCGACGAGGTCGCGGGCTCCGTGCTGAACATGGTGTTCCGGGAGGAGAACGAGCGGCTGGGCATGCGCCGCGGGTTCCTCGACCACGTCTCGGTCCGCCGGGCGTGGCGTGGCCGGGGCCTGGCGAAGGCCCTGTGCGCCGCCTCGTTCCGGGTCCTGCGCCAGCAGGGCCTCGACGAGGCATGGCTCGGGGTCGACGCCTCGAGCCCGACGGGCGCGCTCCAGCTGTACGAAGGCCTCGGGTTCGGGGTCGTGCGCCGCTGGTACGCGTTCGGGCGCCCGGTCGACGAGCCGGCGACGGACGACTGGCTGCCGCAGGGCCAGGACCCCGAGTAGCCGCCGCCCGTGCGCGATTTGCGCGCAGGGTGGACGATTCCGGCATGGGTCGGCTTCCCGCCCGATCGCTGATCGCCTTCGCGGCGTCCGTCCTCGTGTCGGCCTGCGCGGCGGGTCCGGCCGCGCCGACATCGCCGTCGGTCGTCGCCTCGTCGTCGCCCGGTGCCTCGGGATCGGCCGTGGCTTCGTCGTCGGTGGTCGATCTGCCGTCGTCGCCCAGCCCCGCTGCATCGGCCTCACCGGCCCCATCCCCCACCCAGGAGGCGACCGTGCCTGACTTCGCCCTCACCTCGACCGCCTTCGAGCCCGGCGGTGCCATCCCGCGCCGGTACACCTGCGACGGCGAGGACGTCTCGCCCGACCTCACCTGGTCAGGCGCGCCGGACGGGACGACGGCCCTGACGCTGGTCGTTGATGACCCGGACGCCCGCGGCTGGGTGCACTGGATCGTGCTGGACATGGCCGGCACGGCGACCGGGGGCCTGCCGCGTGGGGTCGGGACCTCGCCCGATGCGCCGGTCCAGGGCCGCAACGACTTCGGGCGGGTTGGCTGGGGCGGCCCGTGCCCGCCGTCGGGGACGCACCGCTACGCATTCACGCTGTACGCGACCGCGGCCCCACTCACGCTCCCCGGCCAGCCCGACGGCGGCGAGGTCCGGAAGGCGCTCGACAAGGCCGACGTCCTGGGCAAGGCCGTGCTCGACGCCACCTACCGCCGCGGCGGCTGATCCCGCCGATCGCCGACAGCTGCGCGGCGCGGCGCGCGAGGCTTCGCGCGGACGCGATCCACGTGTGCATCGAATCCGCGCCGTCCGAACGCGGCCGCCGCGTCCAGCGCGGGTTCGGACGCGAACGCGCGCGTGAACGAGCCTCCGTTCATCCACGGGTGAATGGGGCGCGCCTGGGCGGCCACGCCACACCATCAGATCGGGAGACGGCCCTCGCGGCGCACGAGGTCGAGCCAGGCCCGCTCGCGTCCGATCGTCGTCGCGTTCCCGTGCCCCGGAAACACGGCGACCCGGTCCTCGAGATCCGCGAGCCGAGCGAGCGAGGCGGCGATCTCCTCCTCGGATCCTCCCGGCAGGTCGGTCCGGCCCCACGCGCCGGCGAACAGGGTGTCGCCGCTGTAGAGCCGGCCCTCGTCGGCATCCACGAGGCACACCGATCCGGGCGTGTGCCCTGGCGTGTGGAGGACGCGCAGGCGGATGGCGCCGAACCGGACCTCGCCGCCCTCGGCCAGCTCCACCGCGGGCACCGAGGGCACGAGCTCGAACGGGGGCGGGAACAGCGGCTTGGGGGTCTCGAGCATCGCCCGATCGGCCGGGTGGACGGCGATGTCGGCGCCGGTGTGCGCGGACACGGCCGCGTTGTCGCCGATGTGATCCCAGTGGCCGTGGGTGCTGACGATCATCTTGAGCGTCCAGCCGCGCTCGTCGAGGGCGCCGGCGATCCAGGCGAGCGACGGCGTCGCGGTGTCGATGGCGATGGCCTCACGCGACGAGGGATCGGCGAGCACGTAGACGTTGGTCGCGACGGGGCCGACGACGGCGTGGATCCGGTCCATGGCTCGAGTGTCGCACGGGCGCTCTCAGACTCGCATCCGACCCCCCTCCGCGAACGCAGCGGGCGAGTCCGCACGCGCGGCTGCACGCGGTGGGGACGCTCGCGAGGGCTCGGAGACGCGCGTTGGGTGCGTGACGCAGGTGATCCCGACTCGCCGCGTGAGTTCGGGGCGCCGACCCGGCCCGTCGATCCGGTGATCAGTCGACGATGTGGAGTACGACCGACGCTTCGAGGTCGTGCGAGCCGCCCGAGCAGTCCTTGCCGAGCAGGAAGGTCGCCAGGGCGGTCACGACCCAGTCGCCTGCTGGCAGGCGGACGTCCGGGCGCGTGAAGAAGGCTCGATAGAAGGCGCCGTCAGCCTCGTTGTCGTCCCAGCCGCCCGACTTGCCGAGCGGCGACGTGATCGGAGCGGCCTCGCTGATGTCGTGTGGGGCACAGACCGCATCGGAAGCCGGTCCCATGACGCGGTGGCCACTCAGCTCCCGATACGAGAAGTTGAGCGGTCCCTCTGCAGCGCCGTAGATGATGCGCGACCCGCTCGCCACCGACAGTCGCGCCCCGCCACTGATGGGCTCGCCGGCCTTCCAGGTCGACTTCGGTAACTCGAACGTGAGCGTGAACGCCCCGTCGGCGTCTTTCGCGCTGGCCACCTCGGGCGTCGACGACGGCGTCGGTGACCCACAAGCCGCGATCATGACCAGAAGGAGTGTCATAAGCGGGATCACGAGTCGCATCTCGCCTCCCTGACGCGACGAGGCGCCCGCCGGTTGCCCCATGTGCCCGGCCGGACCCGCGGAACTCAGCGGGTGAGTCGCCGGGACGCCGTGGAGCGCCGTCAAGGCCGTTCAGGGGGCGGAGACGCGCCCTTCGCTCCAGCCGTGGGCGCGATCTGACTCGGCGGGTGAGTTTCGGGCCGCGGCGAGCGTTCCGACAGATCGGCCGGACCGCCGGGTCAGCCCGCCTCGAGCTTGGAGCGGATGCAGTCGAAGGTCTGGCCGATCATCTTGTTGGCGGTGCCCTCGATCAGGCGCGCGCCCACCGAGGCGAGCGTCCCGGCGACCAGCACGTCGGCCGACCAGTCCATCGTCGTCGGGCCTTCGGCCGGGCCGGAGAGCGCCATGTTGGCGGTGGCGTCGACCGCCGATCCGGGTGCCTGGCCGTGGGCCTTGAGCACGGCGAGGTCGGGGGCGTTGCGCTCAGCGACCGTCATGTCCACGTTGAACTTCGCGGAGATGAAGCCGATGCCCACCTTGGCCTTGGCCTTGAAGTGGTCCTCGTCGACCACCTCGACCGACTCGACGCCCGGGCCGCACGGCCCCACCTGGTTGGGATCCATGAGGAAGGCCCACACGCGGTCACGCGGCGCGGCGATATCGACGGTGCCCTTGAACTGCATCGGGGTCTCCGGGGAGCGGCGCGGTCAGGCGTCCGCGGTGGTCGAGCCCGGGACGTATGCACCGGGTTCCTTGATGAACGCCGTGCGACAGCCCATCGAGCAGAAGGCGTACACCGCGCCGTCGTGCTCGGCGAGGTGCCGGGCATGCTCGCGGTCCACGGTCATCCCGCACACCGGGTCGAGCAGGACGATGTCGTCGACGACCGGGGCGAGCGACGCGCCCTCGGGCGGCGAACCGTCCTCCGGCCCGGCGCCGGCCAGCGTCGCCGGGCCCGGCCTGGCCACGAACGTGGCGCGGCCGCGCCGGACCTGAACCAGCTCGGCCATGATCGAGATCGCGATCTCCTCGGGCGTCTCGGCCCCGAGGTCCATGCCCGCGGGCGCCCGCAGCGCCGCCAGCCGTTCCTCGGGCACGTTGGCCTCGTCGCGCAACCAGGAGCGGACGACGCCCGCTCGCGTGGGGGACGCGACCAGCCCGACGTAGGAGACGTCGCGTCGCAACGCCGCGGCCAGCGCCTCCTCGTCCCAGATGCCCTGCGTCGCGACCACGACGTACGGCGACAGCTCCGGGTCGACGCGCCCGAGCGCGGTCACGGTCGACACCCGCTCGGCGTCCGGGAACGCGTCCGCGTCGGCGATCGGATCGAACACCGACACGCGCCAGCCCGTCGCCGCGCCGAGGGCCGCCAGGGCCCCGACGATCGGCGTCGTGCCGGCCAGCCACAGCGATGGCGCGGGAAGATGCGGCTCCACGTAGATCTCCAGGGTGCCCCCGGAATGGCAGGTCATGACGAGCTCGACCACGCCGTCGCCCCGCCGGCCCTCAGCGGGTGCGGACTTCGACAGCCGGAGCAGGCGCGGATGGCCATCGACGAGCGCCCGGAGCGCCTCGCGGACGACGACCGGCTGGGCGCAGCTGCCGCCGACCCAGCCCTCGATCGTGCCGTCGGGATGGATGATTCCCATCGCCCCGGGCCGGGCCGAGGTGGGACGCTGGACCGCCACGACCGTGGCGACCGCGAACGTCCCGCCGCTGCCCTCCAGCTCCACGACGCGCGGGAACAGGCTCCGTCCGGGCATGGCGTCAGGCGACGCCCTTCTCGTGCAGGATGGCCCAGACCTTCTGGGGCGTGATCGGGATGTCGATGTGGCTGACGCCCAGGTGCGACAGGGCGTCCACGACGGCATTGGCGATCGCGGGCGGGGCCCCGACCGTCGCCGACTCCCCCACGCCCTTCGCGCCCAGCGGGTGGTGCGGCGAGGGGGTGATGGTCTTGCCGGTCTCCCAGGAGGGGGTCTCCATGGCCGTCGGCAGGAGGTAGTCCATGAACGTCCCGGCGAGGTTGTTGCCCTGCTCGTCGTACGAGATCTCCTCGTACAGCGACGGGGCCAGGCCCATCGTCAGGCCGCCGTGGATCTGCCCGTCAACGATCATCGGGTTGATGATGTTGCCGCAGTCGTCCACGGCCACGAACCGGCGCACGTGCACCTGTCCCGTGCCCTTGTCGATGTCGACGACGCAGATGTAGCTGCCGAACGGGAACGTGAGGTTGGGCGGGTCGTAGTAGTCGACGGCCTCGAGGCCGGCCTCCATCCCTGCCGGATGATTGGTGTACGCGGCGAACGCGAGCTCGGCGATCGTCTTGACCCGGTCGGGCGAGCCCTTGACGTTCCACTGCCCGGGCGTCCACTCGAGGTCGTCGGCCGAGCACTCGAGCAGGTGGGCGGCGAGGTGGCGCGTCTTCTCCTTGATCTTGCGCGAGACGATCGCGGTCGCCGCGCCGGCGACCGGGGTGGAGCGCGAGGCGTACGTCCCCAGGCCATATGGCGCGGTGTCCGTGTCCCCTTCCTCGACCATGACCTTGGACGCCGGGATCCCCAGCTCCTCGGCCACGATCTGGGCGAACGTGGTCTCGTGCCCCTGGCCCTGGCTCTGGACGCCCAGGCGCAGGATCGCCGAGCCCGTGGGGTGCACCCGCAGCTCGGCCGAGTCGAACATCTTGATGCCGATGATGTCGAAGTCCTTCGACGGCCCGGCGCCGACGATCTCGGTGAACGAGCTGATGCCGATGCCCATCAGCTCGCCCTTGGCCCGCTTCTCGGCCTGCTCCTTGAGCAGGTCGCCGTAGCCGATCGTGTCGAGGGCCTTCTGGAGCGCGGCGTGATAGTCGCCCGAGTCGTACTCCCAGCCGGTCGCGCTGGTGTACGGGAACTGGTCCTTGCGGATGAAGTTCTTCATCCGGAACTCGGCCGGGTCCATGCCGATCTCATCTGCGGCCTTGTCGACCAGCCGCTCGATCGTGTGAACCGCCTCGGTCACCCGGAACGAGCAGCGATAGGCGACGCCGCCGGGCGGCTTGTTGGTGTAGGCCGCATCGACCTCCACGAATGCCGCCGGCATGTTGTAGCTGCCGGTGATCACGTTGAACAGGCCGGCGGGGTACTTGCTCGGGTCCGCGGCGGCATCGGCATAGCCGTGGTCGGCGAGCGTCTTGACCCGCAGCCCCGTCATCGTGCCGTCGTTCTTGAGGCCCAGCTCGGCGTGGACGTGGTAGTCGCGGGCGAACGAGTCGGCCTGGAGGTTCTCGGACCGGTCCTCGATCCACTTGACCGGCCGCCCCAGCGTCAGCGACGCGACGATCGCGATCACGTAGCCCGGGTAGACCGGCACCTTGCCACCGAACCCGCCGCCGATGTCGTGGGTCTTGACCCGGATCGACGACTCGGGGATGCCGGAGACGAGGCTGATGACCGTCCGGTACGCGTGCGGCGCCTGGCTCGTGACGTGGAAGTCGAGGTGGCCGCGGACGGGGTCGAAGTCGGCGATGCAGCCGCAGGTCTCGATCGAGGCGACGTGGATGCGCGGGATGTAGACGTCGATCGGGACGATGCGGTCGGACGCGGCGAGCGCCGCGTCGGCCGCGGCCCGGTCGCCGGACTCCCAGTGCCAGATGTGGTTGTTCATCTTGTCCGGGCCACGGTCGGGCCGCAGGACCGGAGCGTCGGCCTCGAGGGCCTTGTAGGGGTCGATGACCACCTCGAGCGGCTCGTAGTCGACGTTGACGGCCGTGATCGCGTCCGCCGCCTGGTAACGGGTCAGCGCGATGACCGCGGCGACCTCCTGGGCCTGGTACATGACCGTGTCGACCGGCAGCACCATCTGCTTGTCACCGGCCAGCGTGGGCATCCAGTGGAGCCCGGCGGCCTCGAGGTCCTTGCCGGTGATCACCGCGAGCACGCCGGGCATCGCGAGGGCCTCGCTCGCGTCGATGGACTTGATCTTCGCGTGGGCGTACGGGCTCCGGACGATGTCCATCCAGACCATCTTCGGGAGCGTGATGTCCTCGATGTAGTGCCCCTGGCCCCGGATGAAGCGCGGATCCTCCTTGCGCTTCATCGAGTGGCCCATGCCGCTGACCTCGGCGGTCGTGGTCGGTGCCTGCGCCTCCGTCGTCATCGTGTCTCCTCCGGGGCTCAGGCGGACGCCGCGGCGGTCTCGGGCTCGGCTTCCGCCGCCCGCAACTCCGTCGCTGCCTGCTGGACTGCCTTGACGATGTTCACGTAGCCCGTGCAGCGGCACAGGTTGCCGGAGATCCCCTCGCGGATCTCGGCCTCGGTGGGATCCGGGTTCTCGCCCAGCAGCCAGGCGGACTGCATGATCATGCCGGGGGTGCAGAACCCGCACTGGAGGCCGTGCTGGTCCCAGAACGCCTGCTGGAGCGGGTGAAGCTTCCCGCCCTGCTCCATGCCCTCGATCGTGGTGATCTCGGCGCCGTCCGCCTGGACGGCGAGCATCGTGCACGACTTGGCGCTCCGGCCGTTGACGTCGACCGTGCACGCGCCGCAGTTGCTGGTGTCGCAGCCGGTGTGGGTGCCGGTCAGGCCGAACGTGTCGCGCAGCAGGTGGACGAGCAGGAGGCGGGGCTCGACCTCGGCCTCACGGGCCTCGCCGTTGACGGTGACCGAGACATGCTGGGTCGTCATCGTCTGCTCCTATGCGTACGCGCGGGCGCGCTCGGCCGCCGTGCGGAGCGACCGCAACGTCAGCTCGGCGACCATCGCGCGCTTGTAGTCGGCGGGACCCCGGACGTCGGATGCCGGATCGCTGGCGGCGGCCGCGGCGGCCCCCGCGGCACGGAAGGCGTCGTCGCCGGCTCGCTGGCCGACCAGCGACTGTTCGGCGGCGGTCGCCGCGAACGGCGAGGCCGAGACGCCGGTGACCCCGATGCCGGCCCGCGTAATCGCCCCGTCGGCATCCAGCTGCACGATCACGGCGACGCCCGCCGTCGCGAAGTCGCCGACCCGCCGCTCGAGCTTGGTGTAGGCGCCTCCGAACAGCCGGGGTCGGATCCCGAAGCGGACCTCGACGAGCACCTCGGTGGGCTCGATCGCGGTCGTGAACGTGTCGAGGAAGAAGTCACGGGCCACGATCTCGCGGTCACCGGCGGCGCCGCGGCAGACCACCGTGGCATTCACCGCCAGCAGCGCGGCCGGCCAGTCCGATGCGGGATCCGCGTGGGCCACCGAGCCGCCGATCGTGCCCCAATTGCGGACCTGCGGGTCGCCGATGCCGCCCGAGACGTCGTGGAGCAGCGGGTAGTGGTCGACGACCAGCGGGTTCTCGTGGATCTGCCGGTGCGTCGCCCGGGACCCGACGTGGAGCCCGGCGGCGTCCTCGGTGATCGCATCGAGACCCGTGATGGCCTGGAGGTCGACCAGCAGCGCCGGCTGCGCCAGGCGGAGCTTGATGAGCGGGATCAGGCTGTAACCGCCCGACAGGATCTTGGCCTCACCCTCGCGGTCCCGCAGGATCCGCAACGCCTCGTCCAGCGACGCCGGACGGACGTAATCGAACTGACCCGGAATCATGCGCTGCCTTCCCTCCTCCCCGCGCCCCGCACGGGAGTGGTAACGGGCCCGACGCCCCACCACGTCGGACTCGGCGATGCCATGACATTCGGCGAGCGGTCGTCATTGGATTGCGGCGACGGCTCGGCCGGGTAGCGAGCGGATTGCGCCTCGAGTATCCCTGTCGCCCAATTGGGGCGTCAACGTGATTGTGCGCGTGTTCCCGGATCGCCGCTGGGCACGTTCACTGCCACTGCACAACGTCCGGTTGTCGACACACGAAACGAGGGGCCGCCTCGCGGCGGCCCCTCGTCGATCCACACAGTCGCCCGTCAGGGCACTGGCTGGAACGCGTGCTTCAGGTCGTACTTGGCGACGCTCCGCCCGAGGTCGATGCCGGCCTCGCTCGAGAAGCGGTAGTGGAGGCCGGCCCACAGGCGGGCGCCGATGATCTCCTTGCGAAGCTCGTTCGCCTTGGCGAAGTGGTGGACGGCGTCCAGGTTGCCGGCGGCCCCGTTGGCGTCGAACCCATGGATGTCGACGTTGATCCAGTTGGTGCCGAGGTACTGGACGAGGACCTCGGCGAGAGACGACGTGACCGTGCCGTGGGCGGCCGGATACTCGGGATGGTTCGGGGTCACCACGAGCGGCCGCCAGCCGGCCTGTTCTGCGGTGGCCGAGTTGCCGTCGCTGAACCCGGGGACCGGCCCGAAGCCGTCGCCGGTCGGCTTGATTGAGGTCGGATCGATCGCGGTCACGGGCCGCCAGAACAGGTAGTGGTACTTGGCGTTCATGACGGAGATCCCCGCGTCTGCGTCCGTGACGTTGACCATCGCGGCCAGCCGCGCCGTGTCGAGCAGCCCGAGCGACCGGGCGTCGGCGATGTCGCGGACGAGCCGGTTGTCCTGGCGGACGACGTTGGCCGTCCAGAACATCGCGGTCGCCGTCTGCGCGGCGGTCCGTTGCGTGCTCGTGTTCTGCCCCACGGCCTTGATCTCGTTGAAGCCCGACACCCACTCCGCGCTCGAGAGAGACGGCGGCGGGGGCGGCAGGAAGCGATCCGCGCTGGGCAGGATGAACGGCGTCATGGTCCCGGTCCACGGGGTCTGCGGCGCCGCGTAGGCGGGTGGGGTCAGACGCCACACACCCGGCCCGGGCGCCTTGGTCGGAAACGACGACGTCGTCCCGATGGGCACCTGGCGGCCGTCACCGGTCCGCATCGCGATGAGGTTGGTGGCTGCCTCGTGGCCGACGGCGATCCCGTCGGTCTTCGGCTGACCGTCGGCAATCGCCGCGAGGGAGTTCGTGCGTGCCGTGCCAAGAGGCCCGGCGGCCGACGGGAAATACGCGACGAGCGTCTCATACGCGGCCTCGATGACCGCCGCGTCCCGTGACGCGCCCGCGGGTGCCGAAATCCTGGGACCGATCGGCGCGTACGTGCCGTCGATCCCGACCAGGGCGTCGTACACGGCCGTCTCCGCGTACGCCATGTAGACGAAGGCCTCGATCTGGAACGCCCCCGAGCCGACCACCGTGTCCTCGGCGATCTTGTTCCACTGCGCGACCGTGTTCGGCCCTGCCGCCGCGGCGGGCGTCCACCCACCGGCGGCAAGGCTGAGCAGGAGCGTCATTGCTGCTGCGGCTCGCGCCCGCCGAATTGTGCGTGCGGGCCATCGGATCTCGATCCTGGCCATCGGCGACCCTCCTCGAGTGGGGCATGGCGCCCCATGCATCTAGATAGATGCTCGCCGCGACGAAATCGTTCGCTTTTCGATCCGCCGGACGACGCCCTCAGCGAGGTCCCCAGGTCACGATGCCGATCGAGCCCGCGGGCGGATCCACCAGCGTCCAACCGCCATCGCGGTTGACGATCCGGTCGGGCAGGATCGCCCGGAAGTGGAGGTCCTTCTCGCCCCCCTCGGCGATGAACAGCTGGCGGCGGAGGAACGCGGTCAGCGCCGGCACGGAGTCGAACGTCCGCGGCGGTCGGTCGACACGCAGCACCTCGGTCGCGCGACCGCGCGAGTGGAGGACCTCGAGCAGGTCCGGGAGCGCCGGCAGCGGGACGCGCTCCTCGCCGTGCACGAGCGGCCAGAACGGATCGGCGACCGAGGCCGGGCTGCGATCGGTGAGGACGGCGATGCAGTGGTCGCGCGTGGCGGCCTCCATCGCATCGAGGAACGGGCCGATCGCCTCGATGTCGTAGCCGACGTGCGCGATCAGGGAGACATCGGCGGCCGGCAGGTCGCCCAGGCGCTCGAGGCTCTCCGGCCAGGCACCCGCAACGACGCGCACGTTCGAGATCCCATGCTCCCCCATCCCCGTGCGCAGCGCCCCGCGCATGCCCGCCGAGGGCTCGACGGCGATCACCTCGCGCACGACCAGCGCCAGCGGGAGCGCATATCGGCCGGCACCGGAGCCGATGTCCAGCCAGGTCTGGTCCTCGGTGGCGGACGCGAGCAGGGCCGCGAGGGCCGGCTCGTCGGTGCGCCGCGGGTCGGCGACGAACAGCGAGGACACCGGGGCGTAGAAGTCGGGGGTCTGCGTCTCGCGGAAGCGCTCGGCCTGATCGCGGTTCTCGCGCACGCGCTGGGCCCACGCGGACTCCAGTCGATCGGCGGACGCGGCGCTCCTAGGCGACATCGGTGGTCACGATACGCCCTGGAGCCGAACGAGGTCCGCGACCGTGTCGACGTCCGGGTTGGCGCCCTCGACGGGCACATGTTCGACGAGCTCGGGATGCGCCGCGAGGACGGGGCCGAAGCCGCGGTCGCCGGCCAGCTCGTCGGCGAGTCGCCAGATCGACCGGCGCGCGAGGATCGGGTTCGGCGCGGCGTCGTCCCGATAGCGGGGAACGATAAACGCCGCCTTGGGCCGTTGTCCCGCCACCGTGATCAGGGTCGCGATGACCTGGGCGCGGACGCGCGGCTGGTCGCCGGGCAGGATGACGGCAGCATCGAGCGCGTCGCCCTCGAGCGCGCGCAGGCCGATGCGGACCGAGCTCGACAGCCCTTCCTGCGGCCTCGGGTTCGGGACCTGGCGGGCGGGCGCGAGATCGACCCCCTCGAGCGCATCGTCGGGGGGCCCCACCACCACGATCGGATCGAGGCCGGCCTCGACGGCCGCATCGATGACGTGGCGGATCATCGGCCGGCCGTCGAGGGAGGCGCGCAGCTTGCCGCCGCCGAACCGCGAGCCGGCTCCGGCCGCGAGCACGACGGCGCCGACGTTCATCCCGCCGACCCGGCCGCGACCTGGGCTTCCCGCGCCCGGGCCAGCTCCCGCATCGGTTGTCCCGAACCGGCCCGCCGTTCCGCGACGACCTCGGCCATGATCGCGAGGGCGGTCTCGGACGGCAGCCGGCCGCCGAGGTCGAGCCCGATCGGACCCCGCAGCCGGTCGAGATCGCTTGGTGCGACCCCGGCCTCGAGGAGCCGGGCGCGGCGGTCGGCCTGGGTCTTGCGCGACCCGACGGCCCCGACGTACCGGCAGCCGCGGCGCAGGGCCTCGACGATCGCGGGCTCATCGAACTTGACGTCGTGCGTCAACACGGCCACCGCGTCCGCGGGCCCCAGGCCGATCTCGTCCGCGAGCTCGTCCGGCCAGCCGACGAGGAGCCGGTCCACGTCGGGGAAGCGGGCCTCGGTCGCGAACGCCGCGCGGCCGTCGATGACGACGGTCTCGTAGCCCAGCTCCTTCGCCAGCCGGACCAGCGTCCGGGCGACCTCCACCGCGCCCACGACGACCAGCCGCGGCCGGACCGGGTACGCCTCGACGAACAGCTGCCGGCCGGCCACCTCGATCGTGCGCGACACCCCGTGGGCCAGGGCGTCTCGCGCGGCCGCGACGAGCGCGGCATCGGCCTGGTCATCGCCGAGCGAGCCCTCGAGCGTGCCGTCCTCGTGCACGATGAGCACCTCGGGCGGTTCGGCGCCCTGGCCCGGCTGGGCGGCCCCGAACGTCGCCGGCGGCGCGTCCGGCGGCAGCGGCGTCACGATCGCGCGGCCGTCGCCCCGACCCTCGCGCGTCTCGCGGGCGGCGATCACGGCCGACTCGGGCACGCGGGGCGAGATCAGCACGTCGATCGTGCCGCCACACGCGAGGCCGACGTCCCATGCCTCCTCGTCGCTGATCCCGTAGCGAATGACCCGCTCGCGTCCCGACCTGCGGGCGGCCCAGATCTCCTCCGCGGCCGCCCCCTCGACACAGCCGCCAGAGACGGACCCGGCGAGCCGGCCGTCGTCGGTCACCAGCAGGACGGCGCCCTCGGGCCGCGGCGCCGAGCCGAACGTCCGCACCACCACGGCCCGTCCGACGCCCGCACCCTCGGCCCGCCAGCCATCCAGCGAGTCCAGCAGTTCCTGCATCCTGTCCTCCGATTCGTCGGCCGAGGCGTTGCGGATCAGGTCCGTCGCGCGTTGAGCGTGTGGGTCGCGATCGCGGCCGTCATCGCGTCAGCGGCCGGGCGATCCCGGCGTCGACCGGGTCGCCGTCCAATGGACGCGGTGGCGTGGCATCGGGCGCGGTGAGGCCGAGTGACGGCGCGACCGCCGTCGCATGGGTGACGGCCGATCCCCAGCGGGCGGTTCCCTGCGACGCGCCGCTGAGGATCTCCCCGAGCCGCTCGAGCGACGCCAGCGTGCCCGCGGCGAGGAAGTCGTCGATGAACGGGTAGGCCGCCTTCATGCCCGCCGCCAGGGGCTGGTATCCGGGCGCCGACGCGAGCGGGTTGAGCCACACCAGCCGGTGGCAGTTGCGTCGCAGCCGCGCGGTCTCCGCCGCCACCAGCGCCGGGTCGCCCCGGTCCCAGCCATCGGAGACCACGATCACGATCCCGGACGTCCGCAGGGTCCGGCGCGCCCAGCGGTGGTTGAAGTCGCGGAACGACTCCCCGATCCGCGTCCCGCCGGCCCAGTCCGTGACGGTGTCGGCGACGCGGGCGAGCGCCCGGTCGCGGTCCCGGTCGCGCATGATCCGCGTCACCCGGGTCAGCCGCGTCCCGAACACGAACGACTCGGTGCGCACCTCGTTGGTCCTCGCGAGCGCCTGCACGAACCGCAGCAGCAGCCGCGAGTGGCGCTCCATCGACCCCGAGATGTCGCACAGCACGACCAGCTGGCGCGGCTCGCGGATCTGCCGCCGCCACACCCACTTCGTCAGCTCGCCGGTGGCGAGGTTCTGGCGGAACATCGCCCGCTGGGCCACGCGCCGACCGTGTGGGTGGAGCTCGAAGCGGCGCGTCCGGCGGCGCTCCAGGCGTGGCCGCAACAGGTCGACGAATCGCTCGGCGTCCCGCAGCTCCGAGGCCGTCATCCGGTCGAAGTCGCGGTGGCGGAGCACCTCGCCCTTGGAGTACGCGTCGGGCGAGATGGTGACGCCCTCGAGCTCGGCGCCGTCGTCGGCATCGGCGGCGATCTGGATGCCCATCGTCGCGAGCTCGGACATCGTGGCCTCGCGACCCTCACCGGCCTCGTCCGCCGCGCCCGGCTCGCCCTCCTCGTCGCGATCGGCATCCGGGACGAGCCCCTCGAGGCGCGGCTTGGGCAGCTTCCGGCCACGTCGCCGCCAGAACTGGGCGAACACCCGGTCGTAGACCTCGCGATCGTCCCGCCGGCGCACGAACAGCGCGGCGCCGGCGTCACGCACCACGCCGCGGTTGCCGATGTCGACGAGCCCGAGGGCGCGGGCGAAGTCGATCGAGGCGGCCATGTCGATCGACAGGCCGGCCGCCCGCAGCGCGCGCCCGAAGCCCACCGACTCGGCGAGCAGCCGGCGCCCGTCGATCAGCTCGCCGGTTGGCGCGAGGATGACCGGGGACGCGTCGTCGCTCATCGCGCTAGGCCTGGGCGGTGGCCTCGGCGAGGTACTGCCGGGCGACGGACCCGCGCACCTGCCGGATGTCCTCCTCGTACTTGAGGACCACGCCCAGGGTCTCGTCGACGACGTCCGGCGACAGCTCGGCCGCGCCGAGCGAGAGGAGCGCGGCCGCCCAGTCGAGGGTCTCCGCGACGCCGGGGACCTTGGTCAGGTCGGCGGCGCGCAGCCGGTGGACGAAGCCGACCACCTCGCGCGCGAGCCGTGCCGGCGCGTCGGGCACGCGCGTGGCCACGATCTCGAACTCCTTGGTCGCCGTCGGGTAGTCGATCCAGTGGTACAGGCAGCGCCGCTTGAGCGCGTCGTGGACCTCGCGGGTCCGGTTGCTGGTCAGCACGACCCGCGGCGCCTGGACCGCGCGGATGGTCCCGATCTCGGGCACCGTGACCTGGAAGTCGGACAGGATCTCGAGCAGGTAGGCCTCGAACTCCTCGTCCGCCCGGTCGATCTCGTCGATCAGCAGGACCGGCGCGTTGCCGTCGGTCGACTCGAGGGCCTGGAGGAGCGGGCGCTTGAGCAGGAACTCGGGGCCGAAGATGTCGTGCGCCGACGCCTTGTCGATCTCGCCACGGGCCTCGAGCAGCCGGATCTCCAGCATCTGACGCGGGTAGTTCCACTCGTAGACCGCGGTGTTGACGTCCAGGCCCTCGTAGCACTGCAACCGGATCAGGCGGGCGCCCAGGGTCGTCGCGAGGACCTTGGCGAGCTCGGTCTTGCCGACGCCCGCCTCGCCCTCCAGCAGCAGCGGCCGCCCGAGCTCCAGGGCGAGGAAGACCGTGGTCGCGAGCGACCGCTCGGCGATGTAGCCCTGGCCGCGGAACGCGTCCACGATGCCCTCGATGGAGCGGGTCGCCTCGGGGCGAGAATCGGCGGGTCGGGTCGTGCTGACGGGGTCCATGGCCGCCGATGCTACACCGGGTACGGCGCTCCGCACCGGCGCGAGCCGGTCCGGCGCCTCGGCTCAGCCGCTGTCGTCGGGCGGCGGATCGCCGCTGCTGGGCGGCGCCTCGAGCTCCCCGGTCGCCGCGGTCCCCGTGACCACGGTCACGATCCGGCTGCGCGAGACTTCGTGGCCGTACCTGCCCAGGGCGACCACCATGACCTTGACCTCGACCACCGGGTCGAGCACCCGGAACCGGATCCATCGGTCCGGCGCGGCTGCGAACTGGCGGAAGGCGCCCGAGCCCGGGTACTGCGGGTCCGGCGGCGCGCCGGCGCGCGAGCGGGTCACGATCAACAGGTAGCTGGCCGCCCGGCGCGTCGCGGTCCAGCGCAGCACGACCCGGTCGCCCGCTGGGTTGGCATGGGCTCGCAGGCGGGGGCGCCGGGTGAGCGTCGTCGGCTGCGCCGTGGGCGAGGGCGTGGGCTCCGACGTCGGCGGCGCGGACGTCGGCGTCGGCTCGGGCGTCGGTCGTGGCGTCGGCGGCGGCGTGGGGGCCGGTGTCCGCACCGGAGCGTTCGTCGGCCGCGGGGTCGCGGTTTGGCGGGGCTTGGACGATCCGGTCGGTGACTTCTGGCTTCGCGTCGGGGCGGGCGAGCGCGACGAGGCGGGACGTGGACTGGTGGTCGACGTCGTCGCGGGCAGCACGCCGACGGACTGATCGTGCTCGACGCGCAGCCGTCCCTGCTCGATCGTGGCCACGTCGCCGGGTCGCAGGACAGTGTCGCCGATGCGCGCGAACCCGCCGTCGCCCACCGTCACCACGGCCCCCTCGGGCAACGCGAGCCCATCGGGGTCCTGGAGCAGTGTCCCGTCCTGCAGGGCCACCTCGACATTGACGGCGTCGGCGAGCTCCGTTCGACGCGTGTCGCCGGGACGCCACATGACGACCGCCACGGCCACCACGAGGGCGGCGACGGTCGCCCCGGCCAGCACCAGCCAGCCGACGGGCCTTCGCCTCGGCGGACGGTCGCCCGGCACCGGTGCGGGCACATCCGACCGGGCCACGGCCAGCAGCCGCGCCTCGAGCCGCTCGGCGAACGCCGGATCCGGGGGCGGCGCCGGGCGGCGGCCGGCCTCCTCAAGGTCGCGGCGCGGGTCGGTGCTCACGCCCCGTCACCCTCGTCGAGGACGCGCCGGAGCGCGCGCGTCGCGCGATGGATGACCACGGCCATCGTCGCCCTCGAGGTGCCCATGGCCGAGGCCGCCTCCTCGGGGCTGAGGCCGGCGAGATAGCGCAGGGCCAGCGCCTGCTGGTAGCGCGGGGTCAGGCGTTCCATCGCCGCCAGGACCTCCGCGACGGCGTCCCGCTCGCCGACCTCGTCGGCCGGGTCCCGCGCCGCGTCGGGCAGCAGGCTACGGGCGGCGTCGACGGAGCGGACGGACGCGGCGCGCCCGGTCCGCCGGTAGTGGTCGACGAGCTCGTTGGCCACGATCCGGAACAGCCACGGCCCGAACCCGCCCGGGCGCCACGTGAAGGCGTCGAGGTTCCGGAGCGCACGCTCGAAGGCCGCCGAGGTGATGTCCTCGGCGACCTCGACGGCCCCGGTGCGGCGGTAGGCGAAGGCATGGACGCGTGGGAGGTAGCGCCGGTAGAGCTCGGCGAAGGCCATCGGGTCGGCCCTCGCGCGCTCCACCAGCGCTCGCTCATCGCCGTCGATCTCGGCACGAACGTTCACTCTGGGGAGTGTGCCGAGATCGACTGCGCGAATGGCGGTTACCCCGCAGCGGAAGGAGACGCGATGGTCGGCACGACGACGATATCCGGTCCGCCGACGCCGACCACCCGGCCGTCACGCGCCAGGGCGAAGACCTTGTAGCGAATGGTCTGCCCTGCCGCAACGTCCGTGTCGAAGAACGACCGGCGTCCGTCGGCACCGGTCCGATAGATGCGCTGCCGGGCGCCGTTGTCGACGGAGCGGACGAGGACGTAGCGTGCCACGCTCGGGCGGTCGGCCTTCTCCCAATGGCAGGCGACGCCCTGCCGCGCGGTGTCGATCACGTACGCGCAGTTGAGGGCGAGCTTCTCGGCCGACCAGCCGACACGCAGCGTGACGCGGTTGCTGACGCCGACGCGCGATCCGTCGGGGCCGACCGCCACGACGCGATAGGTGTAGGCGTGACCGCGCGTGATCTGGTGGTCGGTGGCGCGCAGCGGCTCGTCGGGCGTGACCCTGGCCACGAGCTGGCGCGGCCGGCCCAGGCCCGCGTCGACGATCCTCCACAGCCGGTAGGCGCGGACGTCGACGCCGGTGACCGCCGTCCAACGGCAGGCGATGCGCTCGTTGGCGGGATGGCCGCCGGGGATGATCAGCGCACAGTTGAGGCGGATCGCGGCCGGGGTGGCGGCCGCCGATGTCCCCGCGAGGGCGACCGACGGGAGCAGCAACGCGGCAAGCAACGTGCCGCCGAGCATCGTGAACAGTCTGGATCGGCGCATCCTGGTCCTCCGGCGATGTGGTGGTGACGCCCATGACAACGCCGATCGGGGGCGACGATTACACCTCTGCGACGAGCAACCTCAGTGGGCCGACGCGGCCGGCACCAGCGTCATCGCGGCCTCGATGGCCGCATCGACCGTGAGCGCCTGGCCCTCGGCCCACGCCGCCGAGACCGTGTCGGGGTCGAGGCGCTCCCGCGCCTCCGCCATCCGGGCATCGAGCAGGCGCTGGTCGGCGGGCATGTTGGCAAAGCCGGTCGCGGTCCGGTCGGCGGTGGCCGCGGCCCACAGGCGGATCGCGAGCACGTCGTCGCCACGCGCCGAGGCAAGTCCGGCTGCACCCTCGAGCGCGAGCGGGACGATGATCCGCGCGCCGATCGCGGCGGCCCGCGGGAGCGACGTGGCCAGCGCCTGGGCGGCCCCGTCGAGGTCGCCGCGCTCGACGTCGACCCGCACGAGGTCCGCCGTCGCGTAGGCCATCTCGGTGCGGTCGCCCAGGTCACGCGCGATGTCGAGCGCCCGGGTCAGCTTCTCGGCGGCCGCGTCGAGGCGTCCGCAGTCGAGGTCGAGCAGCGCCGCGTTGTGGACGCCGACCGAGACGCGTTGCGGGTCGCCGGTGCGTTCCCAGATCGCGATCGCCTCCTCGAACGCCTCGGTCGCCGCCTCGGGGTGTCCGGCGTCGCGCTCCACGAGCCCGAGGTTGGTCAGCGAGACGGCCCGTCCGCTCGCCGTGCCGTGCCACGCCTTGAGGGCGAGGCTCTCCTGGAACATCTCGCGGGCCCGATCGAGGTCCCCACGGAAGTGGTACACGCCGCCCAGCGCGTTGAGGGCGAGCGCGATCCCCGCGGGATCCCCGAGGCGGCGCCTGATCTCGAGGCTCTCGGTGGCGAAGGCTTCCGCCGCATCCAGATCCCCGCTGCCGTACGCGTTCGTGCCCAGCGCGTTGAGGACCTCGGCCATCGCCGGCTCGTCGAACATCGCGCGGGCGATCGCGAGCGCCTCGCGCAGGTACGCCTCGCCCGAGCCGGTAGTCACCCTGGAACGACGCCAGCAGGCCCGCGCCGCTGAGCGCCTTGCGGTGGACGCCGGGCGGCGGGTTCACCGCCATCGACAGGGCCGCCGCCAGCCGGAGCCGGCCCTCCGTGTGGTGCCCCCGCGTGCGCCAGAACTCGGCGAGCGCGCCGGCGAGGCGCAGCGCGAACGTGCCATCGCCCTCGTCCATCGCCCACTCGAGGGCCTCCCGGATGTCGTCGTGCGCCTCGTCGAGGCGGTCGAGCGCCTCGATGTCGCGACCCGTCGTGAGCGCCGCCTCGGACTCCTCGGCCACGGCCAGGACCTGGTAGGCGTGCGCCCAGCGCATCGCGACGGCCTCCCCGCTTCGGGCAAGCCGGTCCAGTGCGTCGGCGCGAACGGTCGTCAGCATCGCGAACGCCCGGCCCTCGTCCTCGTGCCGGAGCAGCGAAGCGGCGGCGAGCTGCTGGAGGCCAGCATCCGCGCGTGATCCCGAGCGGCGCGAGCCCGCGGCGCTCGCCACCCTCGAGCATCGCGTTCGCCGTCGGGACGGAGAACGTGCCCGAGATCACCGCCACGCGCCGGTACAGCCGCAGCACCGGGTCGGGCAGCAGCCCGATGCTCCAGTCCATCGCGGCCCGCAGGCTGCGCTGCCGTGCCGGCCCCGCCGCCGCGTCGTCGCCCGCGTCCACGGCCTCGTCGGCCAGGCGCTGGTCGAGCTGGTCCGCGAGCTGGTGAGGAGCGAGGACTCGCAGGGCTGCGGCGGCCAGCTCGATCGCCAGCGGGATCCCGTCGAGGCGCCGGCAGATCGCCGCCGCAAGGGCGGCATTGGCCGGGGTCGCCTCGATCTCCGGGCGGCTGACCGCGGCCCGGGCGAAGAACAGGGCGACCGCGGGGTTCCGCACGAGCTCGGCGGGATCGGTCTCGTCCTCGGCGGGAAGCGGGAGCGGTTCCACCCACACGACGCGTTCGCGCGGGACGCCGATCGCGACCCGGCTCGTGGCCAGGATGGTCAGGCCGGGCGTCCGGGCGAGGAGGTCGGCCAGGGCGGGTGCGACCGCCGCGGACGTGTTCGACCGTGTCGAGGACGAGCACGCTCGGGGCACGGCCGAGCGTCTCGGCGAGCGACTCCACCAGCGTCCGCCCCGGCTCGTCGGCGACGCCCATCGCCCCGGCGATGGCGGGCATCACGAGCGACGCGTCACTCACCCCGTCGAGCGGCACGAACGCGATCCGCCCGTCCCGCCGCGGCAACGCCCGGCGCGTCAGCTCGACGGCGAGGCGGCTCTTGCCCACCCCGCCGATCCCCGCCAGCGTGACGAACGCCCGGTCACGCCCCAGGATCAGGCGCCGGATGGACGCCAGGTCGGCGTCGCGACCGATCAGCGGCGCGTCGGACGTCTCGGGCACGGCTCCCGGCCAGCACGGGTCCACGACGTCCGTCGTCGCGGCGGCGGACGCCGACGGACTCGAGGTGACCGGGTCAACGGGCGTCTGCATCGGCTCCCGAGGATACGACGCGAGTCCGGTGACCGTCGCGGTCAGCGGCCCGTTCGCGCGATGCACCACCTCCAGGCCGAATCACAACTTTTCACACCTACCGAACACCGAGGGCGGATCTGCGCATCGAAATCGGCCCAGTCAGCGTCACCGCTGGTCCGGCGGGCGCCCACCCTCCGCACGACGGGGCGCGCCATGTCCTCGGCGAACCCCACCCGGATCGGATCGACAGGCCCTCTGCCGATTCCAGGACGCGTTTCGTTCACTAGGTCCGCAAAGTCAGGAACCTTCAGACGGCGTGGCGACCGGGGCTGACCCACGTTGAAGCGGGTCCGACCGTCGTCGGTCGCAGCGTTCGGTGAAGGCCACGCCGCGTCCGACCGCGAGAATGCGGGGCATCGTCAGCCGTCGGGTGCGTCGAGGGCCCGAGCATAGGCCGGGAACCGGAAGCGCATGTCGCGGGTCAGGATGCCGCCGTGGCCGAGGCGGGACACCGTCCGGAGGCTCGGCGGCTCCCCGGTGAGCAGGCGCGGCAGCAGCAGGTCGGCGGCGGTGGCCTTCGAGTACGCGCCGCAGGTCGGCAGCCCCAGGACCGCCGCCTTGCCCACCCGCCCGAGCCACAGCATCGAGCCCGGGTGGGCCGGCACGCCGCGCCGGATCAGGCGTCCGCCGACGGCCTCGAGGGCGACGAAGAACGGGTCGGACGGATCGGTCGATCGGCCGCCCGCGGTCAGGACGACGTCCACGGCGTCGGACGCCGGACCGCGCGTCATCGACGCCAGGGCCGTCTCCACGGCGGCCGGTTCATCGGGCAGGTAGGCGAACCGCACGACGGTCGAGCCCAGCGACTCGACCTTGTCCCGGACGCTCCGCTCGAACCGCTCGCGGTCCGCGGCGCGCAGCGACTCCTTGACCAGCACGCCGACCCGCATCGGCACGAACGGCGCCACCCACACCAGCGGTCGCCGCCCGTCGCCGGCGATGGCGACCCCCCGGTCGACGATCGCGGCGGGCACGACGTGCGGCGCCACCTTGACCGACGCGACGAGCTGCCCGGCGCTCACCACCGACCCGTCGAGCGAGGTGAACACCTCGAGCGGGTCGATGCGGTCCAGTAGCTCCAGCTCCCGGGCTCGGACGTGGAGGACGCCGCCGTGCGCCGCGACGAGGTCGACGCGGCTCTCGTTCGGACCGCGCTGCTCCAGGCCCGGACCTCGGACCGCCGCCGCGAGGCGGAGGGCTGCCTCGTCCTCGTGCAGGTCGCCGGGCTCCATGACCAGGACCGTGACGGCGTCGACCCCGACCGTCTCCGGGTCGCTCGCCGCGAGGGCGTCGAGGTCGGCGCGATCGAGACGCCGGCCCTTCGCCCAGCGGGAGCCGCCCACCCGCAGGTCGCGCGCGAGCACGGCCCCGGTCAGGTCATCGATCGCCGGACGGCCCGGGACGATTCGCTCGACCCGCACCCGGTGACCCGCGGCGTCCGGCGCCGCTCAGGACAGGCGCGCCAGCGCCGCCTGGATCGCTCGCCGCGTGTACACCACGGCCATCGCCGACCGGTACTCGGCGGAGGCGTGGATGTCGGCGTTGACCTCGCGACCGCCGACGACCTTCGCCGCGGCCGCCGCGACGTCCTCCGCGGAGCCCTTGGTGCCGGACAGCGCCGACCCCACGTCGGTCGCCGCGTACGGATGATCGGCGACCCCGGTCACGCCGATGCCCGCCCATTCGATCACGTCACCCGGCCCCATGACGACGACCGCCCCGACCCCGACCATGGCGTAGCCGGAGGCCGGCTGCTCGAGCGAGGCGTAGGCGGAGCCGGCGTTGTCGAGCGGTGCCGGCAGGAGCACGTGGGTCAGCAGCTCGTCGTGGCGCATCGCCGTCGAGAACGGGCCCTCGAAGAACCCATCGGCCTTGACGGTCCGGGTGCCCGACGACGACTGGAGCACGATCTCCGCGTCGAGCGCGAGCAGCGCGGCCGGCAGGTCCGAGGCGGGATCGGCATGGGCGATCGCGCCGCCCACGGTCCCCCGGTTGCGGACCTGCACGTCGCCGATGGTCGGCAGGGCGTCGCGCAGGATGCCGTAGTGAATGGCCGGCGAGTCCATCAGCTCGGCGTACGTCGTCAGCGCGCCGACGGACAGCCGCCCGTCGTCCAGCCGTTCGACGCCACGGAGCTCCGGCAGGCGCCCGATGTCGACCAGCGTCCCGGCGCTGGCCAGGCGGAGCTTGAGCAGCGGGATCAGGCTCTGCCCGCCGGCGATGACCTTCGCGCCGTCGTCGCCGGCGATGCGCGCCAGCGCCTCGTCGATGCTGGCGGCCCGGGTGTACTCGAACGCCGCCGGGATCATGCCTGGCCTCCCTTCGCGTGGCCGTTGCTGCCGTTGCCGGCCTTCGCCGCCTGGATCGCGCCCCAGACCTTCTGCGCCGTGTACGGCATGTCGAGGTGGCGGATGCCCAGCGGGCTGAGCGCGTCGATGACCGAGTTGGCCACGGCCGCAGTGCTCGCGATGCAGCCCGCCTCGCCGACGCCCTTGACGCCCAGCGGGTTGACGGGCGAGGGGGTGACGGTCTCGTCCAGCTCGAAGTTCGGCAGCCACGATGCCCGCGGCAGCGCGTAGTCGAGCATCGAGCCCGTGAGCAGCTGGCCGTCGTCGCTGTAGACGGCACCCTCCCACAGCGCCTGGCCGACGCCCTGGGCGATGCCGCCATGGAGCTGGCCGTCCACGATCATGGGGTTGATCTTCTTGCCCACGTCGTCGACCGCGATGTAGCGCACGAGCTCGATCGTGCCGGTCTCCTCGTCGATCTCGACGATGGAGATGTGGGTCCCGAACGGGAACGTGCAGTTCGGGGTGTCGTGGTAGGCCGTCTCGTCGAGGTACGGCTCCATCCCCTCGGGGGTGTCGAACGCCAGATCGAGTGCGAACGCGATCTCCTGGATGGTCTTCATCTTCTCGGGCGAGCCCTTGACCCGATACTCGGCGCCGTCGACCTCGATGTCGTCCGGGCTGGCCTCGAGCATGTGCGCGGCATAGCGCCTGGCCTTGTCGCGGATCTTGGCCGCGGCCTTGAGCGCGGCGCCGGTGCCGACGTTGGAGGTCCGCGAGCCGTACGAGCCGTAGCCGAACGGCGTGCCCTGGGTGTCCGAGTGCTGGACGACGATGTCGTCCATCGGGATGCCCAGCTCGTGGCTGATGATCTGGGCGTAGGTCGTCTCGTGACCCTGGCCCTGGGGCTGGGTGCCCATGGTCACGACGACCTTGCCGGTCAGGTGGACCTTGATGTTGGAGCTCTCCCACATCGCGGCGCCCCAGCCCTCGCCGACCGCGCCGATCCACTTGGATGGGGCGACGCCGCAGACCTCGATGTAGGTCGACAGGCCGACGCCGAGCAGCTTGCCGCGCGCCTTGGCCTCGGCCTTGGTCGCCGCCATGTCCGCGTAGCCCGCCATGGCGAGCGCCTTGTCCATCGCGGGCTCGTAGTTGCCCGAGTCGATGTAGAGCTTCGAGCCGTTGACCGCGGTGAGGAGCCCCGACGGGTTGTCGTACGGGAAGGCGTCCGGGGGCAGGAAGTTCCGGCGCCGGACCTCGGCCGGGTCGATCCCCAGCTCGTCGGCGACGAGGTCCATCGCCCGCTCGATGACGTAGGTCGCCTCGGGCCGGCCCGCGCCACGGTACGCGTCGACGAACGTCGTGTTGGTGTAGACGCCCGTGACCTCGCAGAACACGTTGGGGATCTTGTACGGGCCGGCGAGGATCCGGCCGTAGAGGGTCGTCGGGATGCCCGGGCCGATCGTCGACAGGCGCCCGCCCAGGTTGGCGTACGTCTTGACGCGCAGCGCCTGGACCTCGCCGTCGCGATTCGCGGCCGCCTCGACATAGGTGATGTGGTCGCGCCCGTGGATCGTGCTGCCGTAGCTCTCGCGCCGGCCCTCGACCCACTTCACCGGGTGACCGACCAGCTTGCTCGCGAACATCACCAGCGCCATGTCGGCGTAGCAGAAGATCTTGGTGCCGAACGCGCCACCGACGTCGGGGCTGATGCAGCGGACCTTGTGCTCCGGGATGCCGGTCACGAAGGCGGTCAGCAGGAGCCGCTGGATGTGCGGCGTCTGGCTCGACATCCAGACCGTGTACTCGTCGGTGCCCGGGTTGTACCAGCCGATGTCGCCCCGGACCTCCATGGGGTTGGGGATCAGGCGGTTGTTCACGAGGCGCTGCTTGACCACGACCTCGGCGTTGGCGAAGGCCGCGTCGGTGCCGTCCTTGTCGCCCACCGGCCACACGAACACCACGTTGTTGGGCGCGTTCTCGTGGAGCTGCGGTGCGCCGGGCTGGGTAGCCTTCTCGGCGTCGACGACGGCCGGCAGCGGCACCCACTCGACGTCGATGAGCTCGAGCGCGTCCTGGGCCTGGGCCTCCGTCTCGGCCACGACCGCGGCGACGCCCTCGCCCGTCCACTTGACGGAGTCCGTCGCCAGCACGCGCGGGACGTTGATGTTGTTCTGGAGGCCGCTCGCGCCGCCGGCCGGCCATGCCATCGGCAGCGGGTTGTACGGGATGTCGGCGCCGACGATCACCGCCAGCACGCCGGGAGCCGCCTTGGCCCGCGACGTGTTGATCGAGGCGATGTTCGCGTGGGCGTAGGGGCTGCGGAGGATGGCGATGTGGACCATCCCCTGGAGGACGATGTCGTCGAGGTAGCGGCCCTTGCCGGTGATGAAGCGCGGGTCCTCGACCCGCTTGACCGGTGCGCCGAGAACGTCGGTGGTCACGTCGCTCTCCTCAGGCGTTCGCGGCGACGGGCGCGCCGACGCCCTCGCGCATGACGCGGGCCGCCTCGCGGATCGCCGCAACGATGTTGTGGTAGCCCGTGCAGCGGCAGATGTTGCCGTCGATCGCGTGCCGGATCTCCGCGTCGCTCGGGTCGTGGTTGCGTCCGAGCAGATCGGCCGCGGCCATGATCATCCCGGGTGTGCAGAACCCGCATTGGAGGCCGTGCTTCTCCCAGAACGCGTTCTGGAGCGGGCTCAGGGCGCCATCGGCGCCGGCGACGCCCTCGATCGTGACGACGTCCGCGCCGTCCGCCTGCGCCGCGAGCATCGTGCAGCTCTTGACCGCCCGGCCGTCGACGCGGACGGTGCAGGCCCCGCACTGGCTGGTGTCGCAGCCGACGTGCGTCCCGGTGAGCCCGAGATCCTCTCGGATGACCTGGACGAGGAGCCGTCTGGGTTCGACGTCGACCTCGCGATGCTCGCCGTTGACTTCGAGCGCGACGTGCAGCTCGCTCACCAGGGAGACCTCCTTTCCCCCGTCGATCTCGGGGGTGACGCCGCGGGGAAGCGCGAGACGCCGAGGCAAGCCCGGTGCTACGCGGAGACTGGATAGTCCCACCGTGGCGCGTCGGCTGCAACCGCGTTTCGCACAGGTCGCGACGCGGGGTGCGACGGCGGGCTTCGGGTGTCGCCGGCCGGCGAGCCACCCGATCCCCGTCCCATCCTCGCGCTCCCCGGCGCTCCCGGCGACCGGCCTGTCCTGCCCCGGTCGCCCGCCGGGCGCTCCCGGCGGCGCGCGAATCCACAGGTGACCCCGACGAAACTCGGGCGGCGAGTCGCCGACGCGTGCTGGTCGCACGGAACGTCCGTTTCCGCCGGCTATCCGGCGGCTGCGTCGCTGGAGAGGGTCAATTTGACTCGTGGCCCGAGTCGGGCTCCACCGGCAATTCGAGGCGTCGCTCGGCCTAGCCGCAGGATGCAACTCGTCCGAGCACCCGCTGGACTCGCGGGCAGGACCGATGAAGTCGCAGCCAAGCGCCACGCGCTACAACAGGTCGATGACCGTGTCGCGTCGGATCGAGCTCGTCCGCGGCTCGCTGCCATCGCAGGCAGCCGCACTCATTCTCGATGCGCGCCGCGCGATGGGTTGGACCCAGGACGAGCTGGCCTCCCGAGCAGGGACGTCCCAGACCCGCATCTGGCGGCTGGAGAACGGCGACCCATCCGCCTTCGATCCCTCGGTGTTCGACGACATCCTTGCGGCTCTCGGTGTCCGCCTGACCCTGAACGCAAATGCTCGTCATCTCGACGACCGCGCACGACAGCGGGATGCGGTTCACGCCCGCCTCCTCGAGACGATCGCGGCCGCGCTCGAGCGTCACAGATGGACGGTCCTCACCGAGGTTCCTGTCGGCGGAGACCCGCCGCGAGGTTGGATCGACCTTGTCGCCCATCGGGAGATCGACGAGGCGATGACCGTCGCCGAGGTCAAGACACTGATCAACGACGCCGGCGACGTCCAGCGACAGCTGACCTACTACACCCACGAGGCGCCTTGGGCGGCGCGACGCGTCGGGTGGCGGCCGCGCGTGATCGTTCCGGTACTGGCCGTACTGGACACGGAGTCGGTCGCGGCGGTCCTTCGGGACAATGCGGCGCAGCTGCGGCGCGCCTTTCCTGGCGATCCGCGCCAGCTCGTTCAATGGCTAGCGTCACCCACGGAACCACCGCCGATGGGCGCGACGATCCTCGCGGCCGACCTCGTGCGTCGGAGATCGCTCGGCCTAAGGCCAGCGGCGGTCCATGGGCGCCGTCGGCGATCGGCGTATGCCAACTACGCCGACGCAGCCACATCCCTCAGGCGCCGACGGCACAGATCCGGGTCCTCATGAGTCGCGGGCGCCCAACTCAGTGGGCGAGTCACGGTCGCTCAGCCGATGCAGCGATCGCGTCGCAAACACCACTTGCTCACGCCCCGCGGCACGCGTATCCCGATCACGACTCGGAGCCCGAGTTTCCGAGTGAGTCCTTGATGCGGCGCCGAGGCGGCACTCCGGTTCGGGACGCGGCCTATCGGCCGGTAGCCGGCGGCTTCCTGGCCCCGCGCCGACGGCCGGGACGATCGAACGGTTGTCGGATCGTCCGGGGGTCCAGGCCCTCGGCGATCGCGTCCTCGATCGGGAGCTGGGCGAGGCGCGCGGCCCGCGCGAGGCCAGCCGTCGACCGGGCGATCGCGTCCGGTCCGAGCGAGGCGAACGACGACGCATTCGAGAGGCCCACGCGCTCGAGCCCCCGGCCCATCGAGGATGCCGCGTAGTTCGCGGCCCACACGAGCTCGGGCGATTGGTCGGCCGGACTGTCCGGGCGCAACGCACCGCACACGACGCCTCGATCCGCCGGCACCGCCCGGACAAGGTGCCAGTTGTCCGGGCCGTCGATGAGGTCGAACAGGAACGACCCGAAGGGCGCCCCGAGGATCGTCGAAGCACCGGCCTCCCACGCCGAGCCGCCGGTCAGCACGAGCATGACGTGCGCACCGGACGGTTCGGCGAGCAGGCGCTCCATGGTCGCGGCAAACAGCTCGCGCTCGACCTCGCTCGTGTGCTCCGCCGGGTAGTGGCCGATCTTGAGCGCGTCGGGCTCTTCGACCATCACCATCGGGCAGCCGGCATCCGCGAGGGCGCGTATCTCAGCCGCGATGTGGGCCGCGAACTCCAGGGTGAACTCGGTCCGCAGCGACGCACCCTCATCTCCCTTGATGCGATGGGCCAGCGTGTAGGGACCCGTGATCGCCTGCGCGACGGTCCGATCCGCCACCGCCGCCGTCCCCCGCCAGGTTCGGACCAGCAGCCCGTCCGGACCGACGTCGTCGTCTGCCAGCGCCCGCAGCAGGACATTGTCCGGGTGTGCCCAGCGGACCGAACCGTCGGTGACGAGGTCGAGGCCGGCGTCCGCCTGCACGCGCACGACGTGCGCGACGAGAGCGTCGATCGCCGCCCCGAGCTCGTCGGGGGATCGCGTCCCCGCCTCGACGTCTGCCTCGAGGTCGGCCAGCGCCACGCCGTCGGCCGTGATGCGCGGCCAGCGGCCGTTGACCATGGAGAACATCGGCTAGCCCCAGACTCCCTCGCCGATGACCCACAGGACGAGCATCGCGACCCCGAGCAGCGCCAGGCCGCCACCGCGGACGGCCAGCGTCCAGGTGTTGCCGAACACCGGCACCGTCGTCCCGGGCGTCGGGCCGGGGCGGACCCACAGCGAGCGGAGCGTGGGCACGCGCGTGGGGGCGAACAGGAAGCCGATGACCAGGCCCGTCGCGAGGCCACCGATGTGGGCCATGTTGTCGACGTTGGGGATGATGAATCCGAGCAGCAGGTTGAAGATCACGAGACCCGTGAGCTGCCCCAGGAAGCCGCGGCTCTGGCGATCGAGGACCGGTCGATGCAGCCGCTCGGCGGCGACGAGGAGTCCGAACAGTCCGAAGATCGCGCCCGAGGCGCCGACCGCGAGGGGGGCGCTGCTGAACGCGAACGACGTGAGCGAAGCGCCGACGGCGAACAGCAGGTACAGGGCGAGGAACGTCCAGCGCCCGTACAGCCGTTCGACGAACGGACCCGCGAGGTACAGGAAGTACATGTTGAACACGAGATGGAGCGGCATCTCCTGGAGCGGCGCGTGTACGAGCGTCACTGTCCACAGCCGCCACAGCTCGCCGACCGCGACCAGCGGCTTGTTGAGCAGGAGCAGGTCGAACAGGTCGCTGCCGGCCTGTCCGGCGAAGTTGCAGGTGAGGGAGATGACGACCGTGACGGCGAGGACCCCGATCGCGACCGAGAACCCCTGCTCTCCCCTCGCGCGGGCGAAGTACCGGCTGGCCGCGCCCTTGTCTCCGACCTCCTTCGACAACCAGCCCAGCCGCGACGCGATCTCCGCCCGGTCGGCCGCCGGCGCCCGCTTCTCCGCCTCGCGATAGGCGTCGATCGCCCCCGACAGGTTGTCGGAGCGGACCCGGGCGGCCGCCACGTTGCGCCACGCGGGGTACGTCGCCGGGTTGTCCGGCAGCCGCGTGGCCTCCTCCCACGTCGCGAGCGCCTGCCAGTCGTCGTCGAGGCGGTGCAGGGCCTCGCCCAGTCCGACCAGGGCGGCGCCGGTGATCGCGACGTCGTTGAAGCCGATGACCCGCTGGTACAGGCGGGCGGCGTCGATGAAGTCGGCGGTCGTCATCAGCGCCGACGCATGATCGAGCGACGCCAGCGCCTGGTCCCGCGTCAGCGGTCCGTCCTGCGCGAGGGTTGCGTTGAGGTCGAACGGCGGCTGCGCGGTCACGGGCGCGACTGTACAGGAGGCGGCCTGACCGGCGTGCCGCGCGAAACGAAAGCCGGCCGCGCGAAACGACGGCCGGCCGGATGGAGGCACTAGACTCGGCGCCGATGTGCGGGCGGTTCACCCAGCAACGACCGACCTCGGAGATCGCCGCGATCTTCGAGGCCGACGACCTGTTCGATGATCCCGGTGGCCGGTTCAACGTGGCGCCCACCGACCCGGCCGCGGTCATCGTCCAGCGGGACGACCGGCGCGCCGTCGTCGGCTATCGCTGGGGCCTGATCCCGGGCTGGGCCGATGACCCGAGGATCGCGTCGCGGTCGTTCAACGCGCGGTCCGAGTCCGTGGCCACGAGCCCGCTGTTCCGCGACGCCTTCCGGCGCCGTCGCTGCCTCGTGCCGGTCGACGGCTTCTACGAGTGGCTGCGCGATGGGACGCGCCGGCAGCCGATGCGCATCTACGATCCGGCCGAGCGTCCGCTCGGACTCGCGGGGCTGTGGACGGGTCGCCAGGATCCCGAATCGGGCGAGTGGCATCGAACGTTCACGATCGTGACCACGAGGCCCAACGCGTTCATGGCCGGCATTCACGACCGGATGCCCGTCGTCGTCCCGCCGGAATCGTGGACGGCCTGGCTCGACCCCACGATGCGCGATCCCGGCGAGCTGCGGGCCCTGCTCGAGCCTCGCGACGACATCGCGCTGGCCGCCTACCCCGTTCCGCCGCTGGTCAACAGCGTCCGCAACAACGGACCCGAGCTCGTCGCCCGGATCGAGATCGAGCCGCCCGAGGAGGGGCTGGGCCTGCTCTAGACCGACGGCTCGAGCGCCTCCCAGCCGGCTCGACCGACGGCCGCGGCGAAGGCGGCGGCCGGGTCGGCGCCGCCATCGAGGCCGGCGGCGTAGACACCCACGAGGCTGGCGAACGCGCCGTCGTCGCCCGCCGCGGGCACGACGAGCACGGTCACCGCACCCGTTGCCTCCGGGGGCGCTGCGTCGGCGGGCGTCAGCAGGATGAGGTGGGCACCGGTGAACCCGGCCGCCTCGATCGCGACAGGCACCGCCGCGCCCGGCACGTCGTCGGTCACGACGAGCACGCCGAAGGCGGTGAGGTACTGGAGGCCGAGCGACACGTCGGCGGCGTCGAGCGCAGGCCCCGCGACCGGCCGAGGCGCATCGACCGCCTCGTCGTCGATCGCCGGCGCGTCGATCTGCGGTGTCGGGCGCGACGCGTCGCGCAGCACGGCGACGTGGCCGATCCCGGCGCGAGCCAGCGCGAGCAGCACGGCGTCGCCGGTCGGGTCGTCGCCGGCCCGGGCGACGATCTCCACCCGGGCGCCGGCGCTCGCGGCGGCGAACGCGATGTCGCTGGCCCGGCCCGCCGGTCCAGGCGGATCACCCAGGCGCCAGGCGAGGCTGCCGACGATCGCGATCACCCGCCAAGCCTACCCCCGCCGCTGACCGCCCGGCCCACGTTCGGGCGAGGCGCACGCCGCGCCTCGCGTGTCGCGTCCGACTCAGTCGCCGCCCGAGCCCGAGTCCGAGCCCGAGCCCGACCCCGAGCCGCCGTCGTCGGGCGTCTCGGACGGGTCCGGCGTCTGGGTGCTGGACCCGCTGTGGTCGTCGCCGCCGTCGGACCCGCTGTCGGACCCGCTGTGGTCGTCGCCGCCGTCGTCGCCGCCGGAGCCACCCGAATCGCCGGAGCCGCTGGAGTCCCTGGTGGGCCGGGGCGTGCGCTGGCCGCCGTTGTCGCCGCCCGAGGTTCCACGCCCGCCGCCATCGTGGCCGTCGGTCCCGTCGGGCTTGGCCGTCCTGGCCGGCTCACTGGGTGCCTCGGCCGTCTCCGTCGGCTCGACCGACGCGGGCGGCGTCGACGGGAACGGGGTCGGCGCCACGGACGGCGTCGACTCCCCGTTCGGCGACGGCACGGCGTCGAGCGATGGCTTGGGCGATGGGAGGGCTGGCGTGCCGTTCATGAAGCCGAGGGCGCCTGCGGCCGCGACGCCGGAACCTGCGGCGAGTCCGGCCACGACGATCACGAGGGCCAGCGCCTGCGCCCGCACGCTGACGGGAAAGCCGGACCGGGTCGCGACACGCCAGGCGTCGGCGAACGAGGCGAGGAAGGCACCGATCGCCCCGTGCCGGAGCGCATGTCCGGCCGCCGTCGCCGGCGCCGGCAGGGGTTCGAGCTCGACGGCCGCCATCACGCGGTCGACGAAGTCGGCGGGGAGCGCGGCGCCCGACGGGCCGGCGATCCCCTCGAGCTCGCGCGCGACCCGCGCGTCGGCCGCGAGCTCGTCCGGGCGCAGGTCATCCACGCCGTCGAGCTCGCCGGGGCGGAACGGCTGCGTCATCGGTCGGTCTCGTCGAGCGTGCGCCGCAGGCGCGCGAGGCCCCGATGCAGGTGCGTCTTCACGGTCCCCAGGGGCCGGTCGGTCGCCACGGCGATCTCCGCGAGCGACCGCTCGGCGAAGAAGCGCAGCGCGACGACCTCGCGGTAAGGCTCGTCGAGGCGCGGCGACGGCCGCCCGCAGCTCCGCGTCGCGCTCGGAGCGCAACAGGCTATGGGCCGGATCCACGGCATCGCCGGCGCCGGCGCGCACGGCCGGGTCGCCGCCATCGGCGACGGCCTCCGGGTCGAGCCAGGCCACCTGCTTGCGCTGGGCCGCGCGGCGGATCGCGAGCCGCACGGCGATCCGCGACAACCAGGCGCCGAACGGACCGTCGGCACGCCAGGTGGCGAGCGATCGGTAGGCGATGACGAACGCCTCCTGGGCCACGTCCTCGGCCTCAGCCCGGTCGCCGAGGATCCGGGTGCAGGTGGCGATCACGGCGCGACTCTCGCGCTCGACCAGGCGCCGGAATGCCTCCCGGTCGCCGCCGAGCACGGCATCGACGACCTGGCGCTCATCGCTCGTGGCTCCAGTCTCGACCATCGCCATCCGTGCCCGGTCCGTCGCCCCGTCCTCCCCGCTGCGTGTCTGGCGCGTCACGACGCGCGAGACAGAAGGAGCCGCGCCGTCTCCCGACACCATGATCAGGGGTCGGCGCGGTTCCCATCGCGGGACAGAGGTCATGGGCCACGAGGGCCGGATGGGCCAATCGACTCAGTCGCCGCCGGACCCGCCGTCGCCGGATCCGCTGTCGCCGGAGCCATCGTGCCCGGAGTCGCCGCCGTTGTCGTCGGTGGCGTCCTCGGTCTGGCCCTGGTCGTCGTCGTTGGCGTCCTCGCTGTCGCCGCCGTGGTCGTCGGTGGCGTCCTCGTTCTCGCCCTGGTCGTTGCTGTCGCCCTGGTTGTCGTGGTTGCCGGCGTTGTTGCCGCCCGGCCCGCTGTTGTCGACGTTGCTCGCGGCGTGGCCGCGGTGGTGATGGCCGCCGTTGGCCTCGGCATCGGCCGTCGCGTCCTCGGTCTCGGCGGCCTCGGCCGTCTCGGCGGGTTCGGCGGTCTCGACCTCGTTCGTCTCGGCCGGCTCGGCGGTCTCGTCGGCCGCGGTCTCGGTGGGCTCGTCGGTCTCGAGCGCGTCGGACGCGTCCTCGTTCTGCGCGGCCGGCGCGGTGTCGGCGTGGCGGGATCCGCCGACGAACGCCGTCGTCGCGAAGGCCGCGCCGGCGACCAGGAACAGCGCCACGATCGACGTGCCGATCGATCGGAGCATGCGGTTGGTGTGGCGCATGGTGTGGGCAACTCCGGTGAGATGGCGCGACCGGCCTGTCGGTCGCTTCACCCCACCTGAGGCGATGGCCCGGACAAAGGTTTCAGGCGAGCGCGCCGACGGGTGCGTGGGCGCAACGGCGTCAGCCCTCGGCGTCCTCGATCACCGTGACCGGTCCGAGCGACTCCGCCTCGAGCGCCTCCCCGAACTGGGCGTTGTCGCCGACCAGCACGATCGCGGCCGCCTCGGGATGGATGTGCTCCTGGGCGACCCGCAGCACGTCGGCGGCGGACACCGCCTCGATCGCGGCCCGGTAGCGGACCAGCTCGTCGTCGGGCAGCTCGTGGACGAACAGCCCCGCCAGCGACCCGGCCACGGGCCCCGGCGTCTCGAAGCGCAGCGGGAACACGCCGATCAGGAAGTCGCGCGCCGCGCGGAGCTCGGCGTCGGAGACGGGCGCCTCCCGGATCCGGTCGAGCTCGCCCAGCAGCTCGCGCAGCGCGGGGAGCGTGACCTCGGTGTTGACCGCGGCCCGGGCCGCGAACGGCCCGCGGGCCCGCCGCATGTCGAAGCCCGCGCTCGCGCCGTAGGTGTACCCCTTGTCCTCGCGCAGGTTCATGTTCAGCCGCGAGTTGAACAGCCCGCCGAGGATCGCGCCCATCACGGACACGGCGTGGAAGTCCGGCTGGCGTCGCGGCAGCGCGGGATGGCCCACCCGGATCTCGGTCTGCACCGATCCGGGGCGATGGACGACGTTGACGAACCGGCCATCGACGGCCGAGGTGTCGTCGATGGGGCCCGGAGCCGCAGCGGTCGATGCGGCCGTCCAGCCGGCGAACAAGGCGTCGACGTCACGGATCACGGCGTCGGGCTCAACGTCGCCGGCGATCACGATCGCGGTCCGGGCGGGATCCATGTCGCGGTCATGGATGGTCCGCAATGCCGTCGCGGTCAGCCCGGCCACCGTGTCGGCCGCGCCGCCGGACGGCCGGTGATACGGGCTCGAGGGCGCGTAGATCGCGTCGACGAAGGCTTCCTCGGCGCGCCGCCTCGGGTCCGCCTTGGCCTGCAGCAGATCTGTGAGCCGCTCGTCACGCAGACGGTCGACCTCGCGCTCCGGGAACGCCGGCCGCCGCAGGACCTCCGCGAGCAGCTCCAGCGCTGGCAGCAGGCGTGTCGCAGGCACGTCGAGGCCGGCGAAGGTGGCGTCCCAGCCGGCCTCCGCGTGGATCGAGGCTCCGAGGCGCTCGGCGGCCTCGGTCAGCGCGACCGCGTCGCGCACCTCCGTCCCCTCGGTGAGGGCGCGCGCGGCCAGGACCGTCGCGCCCCCGAGCGCGGGGGGCTCGTCGCCCGCGCCGGCCCGGATCACCAGCGACGCCGCGACCAGGGCGCGGCCGGGCATCGGAGTGACGATCACGCGCAGGCCGTTGGCGAGCGTCGTGCGGACCGTGGCCGGGAACTCGTAGGCGCGCGGGTGGCCGGGGATGGGGCGCTCCGCGACCAGCTCGACCGCGCCGCTCATGCCGCCACCTCGTCCGACGCGGGCGCGTCGGTCGGGGCGTCCGCCGCCGCAGGCACGTAGGTCAGCACGACCCGGTTGTCGGCGCGGAACACCGCCCGCGCGACATCCCGGATCTGCTCGGCCGTCACCGACAGGTAGCGCGGCAGCAGCGTGTTCACGAGGCCCGGGTCGTCGAACAGGGTTGCGTACTGCGACAGGCGGTCGGCGCGCTCCTCGACGCGCGCCAGGGCGCCCAGCTCGTCGGCCTCGGTCAGCGCTTTCGCGCGCTCGAGCTCGTCGTCGGTCGGCAGCTCCGACGCCAGGCGCTCCAGCTCCTCGAGGTAGGCGGCCTCCGCCGTCGCGATGTCGACGCCGGGTCGCACCGTCACCCAGCCCACGTTGATCGACGCCCCGCCGATGAACGGCAGGGTGAACACGGCGACGTCCTGCGCCAGCCGCTCCTCGCGGACCAGGCGCTTGTGCATCCGGCTCCCCTTGCCCCCAGCGAGCAGCTGGGAGGCGAGGTCCAGCGCGTCGAGCCGGCGGTCGCCGAAGATGGGCGCGCGGAACGCGATGTACACGCGCGGCAGCGGCACTCGATCCTCGACCGTCTCGCGCCGCTCCTCGCCGATGAGGGCGGGCATCGACAGGTCGGGCGCCGGCGGCAGCGCCGCGTTGTTGGGGATCGGCCCGAAGTACTTGTCCGCCCACGCGCGCACCTGGGCACGATCGCAGTCGCCGACCACCGAGATGACCGCGTTGTTGGGCGCGTACCAGGTCCGGAAGAAGGCCTTGACGTCGTCGAGCGAGGCCGCGTCGAGGTCCTCCATCGATCCGATCGTGGGGTGGTGGTACGGATGGTCTTCGGGGAACAGGTGACCGAGCAGCTTCTCGTTCCACGTCCCATACGGCCGGTTGTCGTACGACCAGCGCTTCTCGTTCTTGACGACCTCGCGCTGGTTGTCGAGGTTCTCCTGGCTGAGCGCGTCGAGCAGCGAGCCCATGCGGTCGGCCTCGAGGAACAACGCGAGCTCGAGCTGGTGGGACGGCAGCGTCTCGTAGTAGTTGGTGCGGTCGAGCCAGGTCGTGCCGTTGAGGGTGCCCCCCGCGGCCTGGACGAGCGCCATGTGCTCAGCCTTGCCGACGTGCGCCGACCCCTGGAACATCACGTGCTCGAACAGGTGCGCGAAGCCGGTCTTGCCCCGGACCTCGTGCTTGGAGCCGACGTTGTACCAGATGTTGACGGCGACGACGGGCGCGAGATGGTCCTCGGCGACGATCAGGCGCAGCCCGTTGGGCAGGCGCTCGTCGGAGAACTCGACGACGGGAACGGGCATGCGCTACGGGACCTCGGGCGACGCGGTGTCTGGGACGCCGATTGTAGGGCGAGCCGCCGCCAATGGAGTTTTGGCCACTTGACATCGGCGCGGGCATGTTAGATCGTTGTCTAACACGAGTTCGATCACGTCGATCGACCAACACGAGCCACCGATGCCCCCCTCCCCCCGCCAGATCCAGCCGAGCACCCCCGCCGCCCAGGGCGGCCGGGCGATGGTGCGCGACGTCGGCGCGGGCAGCGGGATGCCGGCGCGGTTCGACGTCCGAACGGCGTACGACTTCGCGATCAGCCTCTCCCCGGACGTCGGCGAGCACGACGAGCTGCCCGCCGAGGATCGGCGCTGGCTCGATCGGGCCCGTGCCGCGCTCCCCGACCGGGTGCGGCCCGCCGTCGACTCGGAGTTCTGCATCTTCGGAACAGGGCTGATCGTCGACCTGCCCGACGTCACCGACGCGGCCGCGTTCGTGGACCTGATGCGGCGGACGTCAGGCCGCCCGTTCGCCGCGGCGGTCCTGGCCGACCAGCTGCGCGACCCGGCGCGTGAGTCCCAGATCGACGCTGCCCTGGACGGCGACCGGGCGGCCATCGCTGCCGTCCTGGGCTCGTGGCCCGAGCAACGGCACGCCTGGCTGAGCCGGATCCTGTCGGACTCGGACGCCCTCGTCGGCGAGGTGGTCGACCTCATGGAGGCCTGGCTGCCCCTGTACCAGGAGATCGAGCCGCGAGTGGCGGCGATCATCGAGCGGGACGTCGCGCTGCGGGCCAACGACCTCACCCGGCTGCGGCCCACGGACCTCATCGAGCGCACCACCAACGGCATCCGGTGGTTGTCCGAGCCCGGCGTCCGGCGTGTCGTGCTGGCGCCCTCCTACCTCGCCCGCCCCTACAACTTCACGTTCGCGGGCGGCGACTGGCGGATGTTCGTCTATCCCGTCTCCGACGCCGCGCTCGAGTCCACCGATCCCCTCGCGCCACCGGTCGGCGTCCTGCGCCTGCACCGCGCCCTGGGCGACGACACGCGGCTCCGGATCCTGCGCCTGCTGCGCGATCGGGATTGGTACCTCACCGAGATCGCGGAGCGACTCGAGCTCAGCAAGCCGACCATCAAGCACCACCTCGCGCAGCTGCGGGCCGCCGGCCTCGTGACGCTGACCGAGGAGGGCGGGCTGTCCTACTACAGCCTGCGACGAGACCGGCTCGACGACGCCTCGACCGAGCTCAAGCGCTACCTGACCTAGTCCCTCCGGCCTTGCCGCCCTCGTGGGGCACGGCCTCGAGTTAGATCGATACCTAACACACGTAAGACGAACGATTGCAAGGAACGGCACGGAAGGGAGAACCATGAACGCTCGACACCCGTCGGAGGCCAACCTCCACGTCAACAACCGAATCAATGAGCTGCTCGCGATCTCGAACGAGCGGCGCGTCGGACGCCGCCCGTCGGACCCGTGCGAGCGCGAGAGCCTGCTCGCCCGTGCCCGCCTCGCCGTCGGGCACCGCCTGATCTCCTTCGGCAGCGTCGTCGCCGGCCAGCACGCCTGAGGGCCGCCACGGGCACAGGCGCACGGAATTGGGGGCGCCGCTAGACTCCCCGCTCGTGAGAACCGCTCCCGTCGCCTACGCGGGTCGTTCGGTCGTCGCGCTCGTCGCGGCCCTGCTGCTGCTCGGCGTGGGTGCCGCCGGCGCCCTGGCCCACGCGGAGCTCGACACCTCCGACCCGGCCGACGGCACGGTCCTAGACGCCAGCCCGGCGACCATCACCCTGACGTTCACCGAGACCCTCGACCCGGCGAAGAGCTCGTTCAAGGTGTCCGGAGCGGACGGTGCCGCGATCGGCACGGGGGCGGTCACGGGCGCCAAGGTCATGACGCTCGACGGGCTGACGCTGGGCCCGGGCGCGTACCTGGTCAAGTGGACCTCGGCGTCCGCCGAAGACGGCGACATCGCGCGCGGCGAGCTCACGTTCAGCGTCGCGGCGGCTGCGTCGCCGTCCGTCACCCCGACCCAGAGCGACGTCCCGTCGAGCGAAGCGACGAGCGCGGCCCCGCCGCCGTCGACCGCCCCGACCCCGGTCGCATCGGTCGCCCCGACCCCCGCCCCGTCGGCGGCGCCCGCCTCGCCCGCGTCGTCGACCGGCGACGTCCTCCTGCCCATCATCGTCGGGCTCCTGATCGTCGCGGGCGTGGGTGCCTACGTCCTCCGCCGGAATCGCGCGGCGTAGCGCGATCGGCGTGGAGGTCATCGTCGGGCGAGGGCGCCACTCGATCGCACGTGCGACCGGGGCTGCGGCCGGGGTCGCGGTCGCGTTCGGGGCGCCGGCCGTCGTCGCGGCCCACAACCTCGGCACCGTCTACCAGAGCCCGCTGCCGCTCGCCGTCTACCTCGTCGGCGCCGCGACCACGGTGGCGCTCAGCTTCGTGTTCGTCCTCGCCCGCGACGTGCGTGCCGCGCCGACGCCGCCGGGCCGCATCGTCCACGTGCCGTCGGCCCTCCGGATCCCGCTGCGGGCCCTGGGTCTCCTGGGCTGGATCTGGATCGTCGTCCAGGGGATCGCCGGCGGCACGTCCGAGGCGTCCGTGGCGAGCCTGTTCCTGTGGGTCTACGGATGGGTCGGCGTCGCGATGCTGTCGGCGCTGCTGGCGCCGGTCTGGGAGTGGGTCAATCCGTTCGCGACCATCCACGACATCCTCGCCTGGGCCATCCGCCGGGCCGGCATCAACGGCTGGGAGGCGACGGAGCTGCCGCGCGCCCTGCGCCTGTGGCCGGCCGTGGCCGGGCTGATGTTCTTCATCTGGCTCGAGCTCGTCGCCCTGGCCGGCGTCGGCACCCTCACGGTCGTGCTGGTCGGGTACACCGTCCTCACGCTTGCGCTCATGGCTCAGTTCGGGCGCGACCAGTGGCTCGCCCAGGGCGAGACGTTCACCGTCTGGTTCCGGACGCTCAACCGGCTGGCGATCTACGGTGTCGCGCCGGCGGCGCGAACCGCCGAGGAACGCGGCGTCGACCCCGACGACGAGGACCCGGACGCGGTCGACGCGGCGGCGGTCATCCGGCGCCCGTTCGCGAGCGGCCTGCTCGACGCGACCTGGGAGGTCCCGCGGGTGGCGCTGGTGGCGCTTGGCACGGCCTCGATCATCTTCGACGGGCTGTCACAGACGGTCGCCTTCGCGACCGTGTTCGGCAACCCCGCCCTCGTCCAGAAGACCGTGATCCTGATCGTGTTCCTGTGGATCATCGCGGGCGTGGCCCTGATCGTGGGCCGTTCGGTGAGCTGGGGGGCCATCGGGGCCGGGCTGACGCCCATCGCCGTCGGCTACCTCGTGGCCCACTACCTCACCTACCTGCTGATCGATGGCCAGCGGATCGTGGTGGCGGCCTCGGACCCGCTCCAGACGGGCGCCGACCTGATCGGGACCGCGTTCTACACGCCCGTGAACTTCCTGCCACCGGGACTCGTGTGGACGCTCCAGCTCGCGTCGGTCGTCGGGGGCCACGTCGTCGGCGCCTGGGCGGGCCACGTGACCGCCCAGCGCGACATGGCCGCCCTCGCCCTCGCCAAGCCGCCGCGCGACATGCGCCATCGCAAGATCCCGTCAACGACGAGGCGGCGGATCCCGAACGTGCGGCAGCGGGAGATCCCGCTCGCGGTCGTGATGGTCGCGCTCACCACGCTGACCCTGTGGTCGCTCGGGCAGTCGATCGTCGTGGAACCGGCGGCGCAGGACGCTGTGCCGGCGGCGAGCGTCGTCGCGCCCGGGTAGGGTCGCCGCGCGGCGTTCTGCGTCGCCCGGTGCCACCCCGGCGCGCTACCTGGGCGATCGGCCGGTGCCGGTGCCACGATCCGGCGACTGGCCGGTGCCACCCCGGCGCGCTACCTGGGCGATCGGCCGGTGCCGGTGCCACGATCCGGCGACTGGCCGGTGGCCACCAACGGCGCGCTACCTGGGCGATCGGCCGGTGCCGGTGCCACGATCCGGCGACTGGCCGGTGCCACCACGGCGCGCACACCGGCACGGATGCGCTCGAAACGGGGCATACGGGTGGCCAAATGGCCTCGATACGGCGAAAACGAGCCGATTCGGGGACTCTTGGTGGCATCGTCGCGACATGTTCATCGGTGTGCCGCTGGGAGTGGCGGGGGCCGGCTCGGGAGTGGCGGGGGGCGGCCCGAGGTGCGTGGAGAGAGCGAGGCTGGGGAGCGCCACGCCGGGCAGCGCCGGTGAGCGCGGGGCCGGTGAGCGGCGCGCCGGGAGGCCGAGCGCCGGGGAGTCGCGCCGCAACGCTCAGGCCGAGGCGGCGACCTCTGCTGCAGCCGGCACCCACTCGGTGATCGGCCGGACCACCGCGATCGCGTCGACGATGTCAGGCGCCAGGGCCTCGGCCGCCGCCACGCCCGTCTCGATCGCGGTCAGGCACAGCACGCCCTCCGCGATCGCGGCGTGGCGGATGTCCGCCGCGTCGCGCACGGCGCCCGATCTTGGCGTCGGCGTGTTCACCACCAGCCGCACGTGGCCGGCCGCGATGAGCTCGAGGATCCCCGACTCGCCGGGCTCGGGCGTCGCGCCCAGCTTGGCCACCGGCTCGACCGCGAACCCGGCCCGCTCCAAGGCCGTCCTGGTCCCGGCGGTCGCGGCCAGCCGGTAGCCCGCCACGTCCAGGGCCCGCGCGAGGTCCAACAGCCCCCACTTGTCGCGGTCGGCGATCGAGAGCAGCGCGAGCGGCGCCTCGCCTGCGGCCTCAGCCGTCCGTGGCGGGATCAGCGACGCGCCGGTGAGCGCCTTGGCCATCGCCACCCGCGCGTCGTCGGCGATGCCGATGACCTCGCCCGTGGACTGCATGAACGGGCCGACCGAGGGGTCGACGCCCTTGAGCTTGGCGGTGGAGAAGGCCGGCGCCTTGACCGCGACGAACGCCGGGGTGGGTCGCAGGCCGGACGCCCAGCCGAGCTCCGCGAGCGTCGCGCCCAGGGCGATCCGCACGGCCAGCTCGACCATCGGCACGCCCGTCACCTTGGACATGAACGGCACCGTCCGCGACGCGCGCGGGTTCACCTCGATCAGGTACACGCCGTCCTCGCGCACGATGAACTGCGCATTCACGAGGCCACGTGCCCCGAGCGCGAGGCAGATCCGCTCCATCGTCCACACGATCAGGTCGCGGTCGCCCTCGGCCACGTGCTGGGGCGGGAACACCGCGATCGAGTCACCCGAGTGGACGCCCGCCCGCTCGACGTGCTCGAGCAGGCCGGGGATGAGCACGCCGTGCCCGTCGCAGATGGCGTCGACGTCGACCTCGATCCCCTCGAGGAAGCGGTCGATGCGCACCGGGCGGTCGGGGTCGACGATGGCGGCCGCCGCGAGGTGCCGGGCCAGATCCTCGGGCGAGTACGCGAAGTCGATGGCGAGGCCGCCGATCACGAACGACGGGCGAACGATGACGGGGTATCCGATGCGCTCGGCCAGGGTCAGCGCCTCCTCGATCGACTCGGCCATGCCCCCGTCGGGCTGCGGGATGCCGAGGCGGTCGAGGAGCGCCGAGAACCGGGTCCGCTCCTCCGCCTGGTCGATGGTCTCGAGGCTCGAGCCCAGCAGCGGCACCCCGGAGCGCACGAGCGCGGCGGCGAGGTTCAGCGGTGTCTGGCCGCCGAACGCGACGACCGCGGGCAGCGTGTCCCCGGGCGAGGAGTCGATCCCGCCGCTCTCGAACGCGATGATGCTGCGCACGCTCTCGTGGTCGAGGGGCTCGAAGTAGAGGCGGGTCGAGGCGTCGAAGTCGGTCGACACCGTCTCGGGGTTGGAGTTCACCATCACCGCGCTCCACCCCTCGCGCCGGAGCACATCGGCCGCCTGGACAGCGCAATAGTCGAACTCGATCCCCTGCCCGATCCGCACCGGGCCGCTGCCGATCACGAGCGCCCCGGGCCGCGCCACCGGCGGCGCCTCGGGCGGCGAGCCTGCCGACGCGTAGGTCGAGTAGAAGTACGGCGTCTCGGCCGCGAACTCGGCGGCGCACGTGTCGACCATCGCGTAGCCGGGCTCGAGGCCCAGCACGCCCCGCGCGGCCCGGACCTCCGACTCCCCCACCGAGGCCAGGACGGCCAGGTCACGGTCGGCGAAGCCCGCTCGCTTCGCGGTCGCGAGCAGGCGAGCGCCGTCGTCGTCGGTCGGATCCGTGATCCCGGCGCCGGCCGCCCGGACGTCCGCCTCCAGCCCGACGTTGCGGCCCATCTCGGCGAGGAACCAGGGCGAGATCCCGGTGGCCTCGCGCACGGTCTCCTGGGCGACGCCCCGGCGCAGCAGGCCGAGCACGCGCCACAGGCGCGAGTCGGACGGTTCGAGGAACCGGCGCAGCACGATCGGCGCCGCCGACCGCTCGGCGAACCTCGAGCTCTCGCAGGCCAGGCCGCGCTCGTCGATCCAGCGGATCACCAGGTCCTCGTCCTCGGCGTCGTCGCCGGACGCATACACCGCGGCGAGGTAGTCGAAGGTCGGCCGCCAGGAGGGGTCCTCGCCCATCGGCCCCGCTCCGGCCTGCTCGAGGCCACGGAGCGCCTTGTTCAGTGCCGCCCCGAAGGTCCGGTCGATCGCCATCACCTCGCCCGTCGCCTTCATCTGCGACCCGAGCCGGCGGTCCGCGGTCGGGAACTTGTCGAACGGGAAGCGCGGCAGCTTGACGACCACGTAGTCCAGCGCCGGTTCGAAGGCCGCCACCGTGGTCCCGGTCACCACGTTGGGGATGTCGGCGAGCGTCCGCCCGGCGGCGATCTGGGCCGCCACCCGCGCGATCGGGTAGCCGGTGGCCTTCGAGGCGAGGGCCGACGAGCGCGAGACGCGCGGGTTGACCTCGATCACGGCGTACTCGGTCGAGTCGGGCGACAGCGCGAACTGGACGTTGCAGCCGCCCTCGACGCCGAGCGCGCGGATGATCGCGAGGGCGGCCGACCGGAGCCGCTGGTGGACCTGGTCGGTCAGCGTCTGGACCGGCGCCACCACGATCGAGTCGCCGGTGTGGACGCCCAGCGGGTCCACGTTCTCCATCGAGCACACGGCGATGCACGTGTCCTCGGCGTCGCGCATGACCTCGTACTCGATCTCCTGCCAGCCGACCAGGCAGCGCTCGATCATCACCTGCTTGATGGGGCTGGCCCGGAGGCCGGCCCGGACGCGCTCCCAGTAGGCCGGCTCGGTCTCGACGATGCCGCCGCCCGTGCCGCCCAGCGTGAACGCCGGCCGGATGATCGCCGGCAGCCCGATGTCGGCCAGCGCGGCCTCCGCCGAGGCGTGGCGCGCGTCCTCGTCCGGCCCCTCGACGATGAACGACGGGGCGTAGGGCTGGTCGATCCGGTCGAGCAGGTCGCGGAACGCCTCCCGGTCCTCGGCCATCCGGATCGCCTCCAGCGGAGTGCCCAGCAGCCGCACGTTGTGGCGCTCCAGGACGCCGGCCTCCGCGAGCGCCGTGGCCAGGTTGAGCGCCGTCTGCCCGCCCAGGCCCGCGAGCAGGCCTTCGGGCTTCTCGCGGGCGATCACCGCCTCGATCGCGTCGACCGTGAGCGGCTCGAGGTAGACGGCGTCGGCGACCGTCGGGTCGGTCATGATCGTGGCCGGGTTGGAGTTGACGAGGACCGTCCGGACGCCCTCGGCCCGGAGGGCCCGGCACGCCTGGGTGCCGGCGTAGTCGAACTCGGCCGCCTGGCCGATCACGACGGGCCCGCTGCCCAGGATCAGCACGGACGCCGGCTTCGGGCGGCGCTCCCGGCGGGCGTCGGTCACGCGCCCTGCCGGCAGGTGTCGACGAAGCGGTCGAACACGGCGAGCGCGTCGAGCGGTCCGGGCGCGCCCTCGGGGTGGTACTGGACGGTCTCGATCGGCTTGTGGGCGTGCCGCAGGCCCTCGACGGAGCGGTCGTTGAGGTTGACCTGGCTGACGCGGAAGCCCGACGCGGACGGCAGCGACCCGCCGACCACCTGCACCTCGTGGTTCTGGGCGGTCACCTGGACGTAGCCGGTGTCGAGGTCCTGGACCGGGTGGTTGGCCCCGTGGTGGCCGAACCGCAGCCTCGTGGTGTCCGCGCCGGCCGCCCGGGCCACGATCTGGTGGCCGAGGCAGATCCCGAGCAGCGGCCGGCCGTCGTCGATCACCGCCCGCGCCAGGGCGACGGGCCCGTCGAGCCGCGCCGGATCCCCCGGACCCGGCGAGAACACGACGCCGCGCACGTCGTCCGCCAGCACCTCCCCGGCCGTCGCCGTGTGCGGCAGGACGCGAACACGTACGCCGCGACGGCGCAGCGAGTTGACGATGTTGGCCTTGAGCCCGTAGTCGACGATCGCGACCAGCGGCTCGCCCGGCTCGTCGCCCACCTCCCGGACGGCCGCCGGCGAGACCTGCGCCACGAAGTCCTGGTCCTCCCACCGCGGGACGGCCCGCGCCATGGCGACGGCCGCCTCCGGGTCGCTCACGCCGGGCTCGGTGATCACCCCGCGCAGGCAGCCGCTGGCCCGCAGGTGACGCGCGAGCGCGCGGGTATCGACTCCGGCGATGGCGGGGATCCCGGCCCGTCGCAGCATCGTCGCGAGCTGGCGCGCGTCGTCGAGGACGGCGGCGGTCGCGTGGGCGACGACGAGCCCGCGCAGCCACGGGCGCTCGGACTGGTCCTCGTCCTTGAGGCGGCCGTAGTTGCCGATCAGCGGGTAGGTCATCACCACGACCTGGCCGGCGTACGAGGGATCGGTGGCGATCTCCTGGTAGCCCGTCTGCGAGGTGTTGACGACGAGGTCGCCACCGGACGCCACCGGGGCGCCGAACGCGATGCCGGGGAAGACCGTCCCGTCCTCGAGCGCGAGGAGCGCCGGACCGGCATCGCCGATTCGGGGATCGACCAGCGCGTCGGCGCGCGGCAGCGGGGGATGCGGAACGGTCGGTGGGGCGATCACGGGGTCCCGGCGGCGGGACGCGGCGAGCGGGCGCCGCGTGCGGGCATGCGCACGAGCATCTGGCCTCCTACCCGGCCTCTCAGGACCGGCACACCGGCCTCTCAGGACCGGCCATCAGGATGCCCTGACGATAGCACCCTCAGGCCGGCGTCGACGCCTCGTCCGTCCCCGGCGCGGGCGTGGGCAGCGGCGCGGGCGGCGCGGTCGGCAGCTCGACGCGGAAGACCGCACCGTGCGGGTCGCGGTTCGCGACGCCGATCCGGCCGCCGTGACGGTCCACGATCCAGCGCGCGATCGCGAGGCCGAGGCCGGTACCGCCCGATGGCGCCCCCGGAGCCCGCCAGAAGCGGTCGAACACGTGGGTCATGTCCTCCTCGCGCAGCCCGGGGCCCTCGTCGGCGACCTCGACCACGTTCGTCGCACCGGCGGCCCGGACGGTGACCGTCACCGATCCCCCGCGGGGGCTGTGGCGGATCGCGTTGTCGACGAGGATCATGACCAGCTGGCGAAGGCGGGCCGGGTCTCCGACCAGCATCGCGGGCTCCGGATCGACCTGGATGTGCACGCCTCGGTCCTCGGCCGTGCGCTCCAGCGCCGAGGCCGCATCGAAGGCGACGTCGCCCAGGTCCACCGGCATCCGCTCGATCGAGACGGCCCCGGAGTCCGAGCGGGCGAGGAGCAGGAGGTCGTCGACCATCGCCGTGAGATGGCTGACCTCGGCATCGATGTCGTCGAGGGCCTCGCGGGACTCGCCCACTGGCCGCTCCGGGTGCCGGAACACGTGCTCGAGCGAGGAGCGGATGACGGTCAGCGGCGTGCGCAGCTCGTGGCTGGCGTCGGCGGCGAACTCCCGCTGCCGTCGCAAGGAGGTCCGCTGCGCGCCAAGGGAGTTCCGGATCGGGACCAGCGCCCGCTCGGCGTAGATCCAGCCGAACGCGACCGCGACGATCACGACCAGCACCCCACCGACCAGCAGCACGGTGAGCAGCGCCTGGAGCGTCTCGACCTCCGTCGAGCGGTCCTGGAGGACCTGGAGGAAGTAGGTGTTGCCGTCCTGCTGCGCGACGATCTCGTGGGTGAGCACGCGGACTGGCACCTGGACCGTGGTCCCTGGCTCGCTCCCCGGTGGCCCGGCGTACGGCGCGGCGAACTCGAGCGTCGCCGTCCGGATGTCGGTCCCATCGGCGGATGCGGCGGCGGCGGTCAGCCCGGCCTCCTCGGGGAGGCCGGTCGGCACGACGACCGGCCGGTCGCCCACCTGCACCGGGGCCCCATTGGCATCGAAGATGTAGGGCACGGCGTTGCCGCCACCGAACACGAACCCCTGCTCGGGCCCGTTGTCCGTGTCGCCGTTCGGCCCCTCGAGCAGCGCGACAAACGGGCGTGCCCGGTTCTCGAGCTGCTGGACGCTCGCCGCCTCGAGCGAGTTGGCGACGGCCGCGTACAGGGCCGCACCCAGGATCACCAGCACGACCAGCGTGGAGATGCCGCTCCAGGCGACCAGGCGCCAGCGCACCCGGCGGATGAGCCTGGCCTCGTCGCCCAGCGCCGCCTGCTCCGCGTCGTCGTCCCGGGGATCGAGGCGTCGCCCGTCAGTCATCGCCGAGCCGGTATCCCACGCCGCGCACGGTCTCCACCTGGGATCCGGCCTCGGCGAGCTTCGTGCGCAGGTAGTGCACATAGGCGTCAACGGCGTTGGGCGTGACCGCGACGCTGAACGGCCACGCGTGGTCGAGCAGCTGGTCGCGGGTGAGCGTCTGGCCCGGATGGCGCATCAGCGCCTCGAGGAGCGAGAACTCGCGCGGGCTGAGGTCGACGGTGCGGCCGTTGACCGTCACCCGCCGCGCGGCCTCGTCGAGCGCAATGGCGCCCACCTCGAGCCGTGGCTCCGGCCGGCGGGGTCCCGCCTCGGCGCGGCGCCCGAGCGCCCGGAGGCGCGCCGCGATCTCCTGGTACGCGAACGGCTTCACGACGTAGTCGTCGGCGCCCGCGTCAAGCCCGGTGACCCGGTCGTTGACCGTGTCGCGGGCCGTGAGCATCAGGATGCTCACCTCGAGCCGTTCGTGCCGCAGGCGGCGCGCCACGTCGAGGCCGGACATGTCCGGCAGCCCGATGTCCAGGATGACCGCGTCCAGGCCCACGATGGCCCGCGCGAGGTCGATCCCGGTCTGCCCGTCGGGTGCGTGCTCGACGATATGCCGGTCCTCCTCGAGGAGGCGGGTCAGGGCACGGGCGAGGCGCTCGTCATCCTCGACCAGGAGCAGGTGCATGGTGTCGTCTGGTCCTCGCTCAGGGGACGACGGTGACATCGCTGGCCGCCCCGAGGGTGGCCGAGCCGTTGCCGTTGCCGTTGCCGTTTTCCCGTTGCCATTCCCGGGCCGGAAGCCGCCCGACAGCTTGAGGATCACGCTCTTGCCGGCCTGGACGTCCGACGCCGTCGCCGCGGCCTGCTGATGGTACGTGGTCGCAGAATCGAGGCCGATGGTGACCGTGTTGCCGTCGGCCGTCTTGATCGTGATCGAGTCTGCGGTGATCGAGTCGACGGTGCCTTCGATGGTCGGCGCGCCGCCGAACCCGAACCGGCCGTTGCCGTTGCCGGCTCCCGGCGGGAAGGCACCGTTGGGATCGAAGCTGGCGTTGGGTCCCCCGTTGGTGAAGATCCGGCCACCGCCCGGGGTGAGCACCGTGGCCTGCGACGCCGCGGCGGGCGCGGTCGTCCGGCCGAGAGCGAAGGCCACGCCGGCCGCCGCGACCAGGACGGCGACGCCGAGCGCGACATTGAGGATCGACACGGATCCCGACCGGCGAGCTGGCTTCGCGGGCGCAGCCGCGGGTGCCGCCGCAAACGCCGGGGAAGCGCCCTGGACCGGCGTCGTCGCGGGCATCGGCTCGGGGGCTGCCGGCTGGAACGCCGGGGGGTGGACCGGGGCCGGCTGGAACGCCGGCGGGTGGACCGGGGCCGGCTGGGCCGGGGGCTCGAACGCCGGAACCGCGGGGATGGGCTCGGTCGGCGAGGCGTCCGCGGACGGGTTCGTCGGGTCGATGGGCGTGGTCATGCCTGGGTTCTCCTACTCGTAGCGCAGCGCAGTGATGGGGTCGAGGCGAGCGGCCTGCCGTGCGGGCCACACACCGAACACGACGCCGACGCCGAGGCTGAACAGGAAGGCGACGGCGAGGGTGGTCGGGCTGAAGGCGAAGGTGATCCCGCCCACGCGGGAGATGAGCGCCGACACGGCCAGGCCGATCAGGATGCCGAAGATCCCGCCCACGCCCGACAGCGTCAGGGCCTCGATGAGGAATTGGGCCAGGATGTCGCGGCGGCGGGCGCCGACGGCCTTGCGGATGCCGATCTCCCGCGTCCGCTCGCGGACCGAGACCAGCATGATGTTCATGATCCCGATGCCGCCCACGATCAGCGAGATCGAGGCGATGCCGCCGAGCAGCAGCGTCAACGTGCCGCTGATCGAGGATGCGGTCTCCAGGAGCTGGGCCTGGTCGAAGATCGAGAAGTCGTCGTCGTCGGTCGCCGCCAGCTCGTGGCGCGTGCGCAGCGTGCTTGTGATCTCCGCTTGCACCGTGGCCATCTGGGCCTGGTCGGCCACGCTGACCCCGATCGTCCGAACATCGTCGCCGGAGACGAAGTACTTGTGCACGATGCCGATCGGGACCATGACCTGGTCATCGGGATCCTGGAACCCCGCGCCGCCCTTGGGCTGGAGGATGCCGATCAGGCGGAACGGGAGGCCGCCGATCGTGATCTCGGTGCCGATGGAGCTCGCGTCGAGCTTGAGGTCGTCCGCGGTGGTGGCGCCCAGCACGGCGACACGAAGGTCCTGCTCGACGGCCGTGTCGGTGAGGAAGGTGCCCTGCCAGACGTCGTAGGCGCGGACGCTCGCGTAGTCGGCGCTGGTGCCGATGATCGAGGTGGTCGTCGTCTCGCCGTCCGCCCCCACCACCGCCTGGGTCTGCGACTCCGGGGCAACGCCGGCCACGCCGGAGATGGCACGCAGCGCGTCGGCGTCGCCGGTCGTGAGCGTGGAGCTCGCGCCGCCGTTGGCGCCCGCGGCCGAGATCGTCAGCAGGTTCGTGCCGAGGCCGGACAGCCGCTCCGTGATGTTGGCCGTGGTCCCCTGCCCGACGCCCACGAGGGCGACCACGGACGCCACGCCGATGATCACGCCGAGCATCGTGAGCGCCGCCCGGAGGCGGCCGGTGCGCAGGCGCGAGAACGCCAGCCGGATCAGCTCCATGATCCTCATGCCACGAGCCGCCCGTCGCGGATGTGCACCTGGCGGCCGGCGGCGGCGGCGACCTCGGCGTCATGGGTGATGAGCACGATCGTGCTGCCGGCCCGATTGAGCTCGCGCAGCAGTTCGAGGACGTCGTGGCCAGACGCCTGGTCGAGGTTGCCGGTCGGCTCGTCGGCCAGGATGAGGGCCGGGTCCGTGACCAGCGCACGGGCCACCGCCACGCGCTGCTGCTGGCCGCCGGAGAGCTCGGATGGCTCGTGGTGGATCCGGTCGCCCAGGCCGAGTCGTTCCAGCGCCTCGGTCGCGCGGCGCTGCCGCTCGGCTCGTCGCACGCCCTGGTACAGCAACGGCGTCGCGACGTTCTCGAGCGCGGTCGTCCGCGGCAGCAGGTTGTAGGACTGGAACACAAACCCGATCGTGCGGCTCCGGACGCCGGCGAGCGCGTCGTCGTCGAGCTCCTCGACGGCCGTCCCGGCGAGCCGGTACGTCCCCTCCGTCGGGCGGTCGAGGCAGCCGACGATGTTCATCATCGTGCTCTTGCCCGAACCCGAGGGTCCGACGATGGCCAGGAACTCGCCGCGGTGGACGTCGAGGTCCACATCGCGCAGCGCCGGCACCGTCACGTGGCCCATGTCGTATGTGCGGCTGATCCCGCGGAGGCTGATGATCGGGTCGCTGGCCACCGAGCCCTCAACGGACCGTTCCGTCGCGGCGCTCATGGCCTGGTGAACTCGCCCGGGCCACCACTCACGACCACGGGACCCGTGCCGCCGCCGAAGCCGCGGTTGAAGCCGTTGCCGTTGTTGTTGCCGCTGGTCGCGACGCGGTCCGCCGTCGTCCCGGTGATCACGGTGTCGCCCGCCGAGAGGCCCGACTTGATCTCGGCCGTCGTGCTCGTGACGAGCCCGACGGTGACGGGCGTGACCGTCGGCGTGCCGTCGGCGCCCAGGACCTGGACGCGATAGTCGCCGGCGGTCCCGCGCAGCGCCTCGGCGGGGATGGTGAGGACGTTGGTCGCGGACGCGGTCACGATCGTGATGTCGGCGGTCATCCCGGCGCGCAACTCCTTCGGGGCGCCGGTCAGCGTGACCGTCACCGGATAGGAGACGACGCTGCCCGAGCCACTGCTCGTGCTGCCGGTCGGCGCGATCGCCGAGACCGTGCCGGCGATCGTCGCGCCGATGGCGTCCACGCCGATCGTGGCGTCCTGGCCGACCGACATCGAGCTGATGTCGCTCTCGACCACGTCGGCGGTCACCTCGTAGGTGGACGACGACGAGGGAGATGGCGGTGCCCGTCGAATCGAGTCCCTTGCCGATGTTGACCGCGGTCACCACGCCGTCGATCGGCGCCGTGAGCGTCGCGTAGCGCATCTGGCTCTTCAAGTCGTCGACGCTCTGCTGCGCATCCCGGCGCGCGTTGACCGCGTTGTAGCGGTTGACCTTCGCCTGGCGGATTGCGTCGGTGCCCGACGCGTCCTTCAGCGCCTGCTTCGCCTGCTTCTCCTGGAGGCGGGCGGAGCGCAGCGACGCCTCGGCGTTGAGCAGCTGGTGCTGGAGGTCTTCCGTCGATGCCTTCGCGAGGACGTCGCCTTTCTTGACGGCCGTCCCGACCTTGGCGCTGACGTCGGTCACCGTCCATGTCCCCGACCCGGCGGCCGGGCTCGAGTCCGTCGTCAGGACGGGCGCCGCACCGAAGCCCAGGTCGTACGCCGTCGTCGAGGCGATCGTGCCCGTGGCGGCCACGCTGTCGGTGACGTCGCCCGTGGTCGCACGCGTCGTCAGGTACTGGGTCGCGCTGGCCGAGCCGGCCAGCTGGAACCCGCCGACGGAGTAGGCGATGGCGGCCCCGCCGGCCACCACCAGGACGACGATGACGAGCAACTTCAGCTTCATGGGCGTGTCGGTCCTCTCTCCGTGGGTGTCGGCGTCAAGCGCCCTGGCCCGAGGTGGCGCGCGCGATCAGGCTCGAGGCGTCGTTGATGGGGATGGCAAAACCCAGGCCCTGGGCGGACGACGAGACCGCCGTGTTGATGCCGATCACGGCGCCCGTCGCGTCGAGCAGCGGCCCGCCGCTGTTGCCGGGGTTGATCGCAGCGTCGGTCTGGATGAGGCCGGTCAGCTTGATCGGGCGGCCGGTCGACTCGTCGGCGACGGTCACGTCGCGACCGAGCCCGGACACGATCCCCCGGGTCACGGTCTCGGTGTAGGTCCCGAGGGGGCTGCCGATGGCGATCGCGGTCTCGCCAACCTTGACGGACGACGAATCGGCGATGCGGGCGGCGGTCAGGCCGCTGGCGTCGATCTTGATCAGCGCGAGGTCGTTGTCGGTCGCCTCCTCGACGAGCGTGGCCGGGTAGGTGCTGCCGTCGTTGAGCTCAACGCTCAGGCTGGAGCTGTTCTCAGTCACGTGGCGGTTGGTCAGGATGTAGCCGTTGGCCGTCACGATGATCCCCGACCCGATGCCCGTGGTCGGCTGCCCGAAGGGCGAGAAACGGTCGGTCGATTGGCCGTCGGCCGTGATCGTGACCACCGACTCCTTGTCCGCGGCGACGATCGCCGTCAGGTCGTCGGTGGTGACGGTGGTCGAGCCGGTCCTCGTGGCCGTGCCGGTCGGGACGATCGACACCGGCGCGGCGGGTGCGGCGGGTAGGAGCTGATGGACCAGGGCCGTCGTGCCGCCCGCCGCGATGACCGCGCTGAGCACGGCCACGGCGACGACCGTGCGGATCCCACGCCCGCGCGGACCCTCGGTCGATGGGCGCACCGTGGACGTCGGCACGGGCGCCGGCGCGGGCGACGACGGCGCGGAGTCCGGCGCATCCGCCTCCGGGGTCGGGGCGGCCCACACGGTGCTGGGGGCGGGTGGCGGGGCGAACCGGGGCTGGAACGGGTCCGGGTCCGGGTCCGGGTTCGCGGGCTGGAACGGCTGGGTCATCAGGGATGCGCTCCTGGCGGCGATGGCGATCGAACTGGACCCAGTCAACGCCGCCCGCCTGAGACTGGCGTGAGAACGGACCCTCGCCTGCCGGCCTGCGTCAGGCGGTGGCGGGCAGGAGCAGCTCGTCGATGACGGGCGTCCAGACGACGCGGTCGTCCCGCGTGATCGCGAGGGCGCCGAAGCCCGGTTGGCGGTCGACCCAGGCGATCCCCGGCTCGCCCATGGCGAAGGCCGCGGTGGCATAGGCGTCGGCCAGCGCGAGGGTCGGGCCGACGACCGTGACGCTGACCAGCTCATCGGGCACCCGGCCCGTGTGGGGGTCGCGGATGTGCCCGCCCCGCTCGTACAGGCCGGAGGTCGCGACGGCGCCGTCGGTGATCGCGAGGACAGCTGCGACTCGGTCCGCCTCGCGGGGTGGCGGATCCCGATCCGCCACGGCTCCCCGGGCGCCGCCTCGCCGGCGGCGAACAGGTCCCCGCCCGCGACGACCTGCACGTTGCGCGCACCGGCCAGCCGGAGCAGGAGGACGGCCTCGTCGACCGACCAGCCCTTCACGATCCCCGTCGGATCGAGGAGGCCGTCCGGACGGTGCCGCCGGGCGTCGAAGTAGCCGTCCGAGCGCTCGCGCACGGTCTCCGCCAGGGTGACCATCGCCCGGACGTCGGCGCTCGCATCCTCGAGGCGCAGCGAACCGGTGGCCACGCGGCTCGCCTCGCTCTCGGGCCGGAACAGGCTGAAGCGGCGATCGACGTCGTGGAACCAGGCCATCACCTCGTCGATCGCCGGCGCCTCGACGAGCGGCGGCCGGAGGTCGATGCTCACGGTCGTGCCCATCACGGGCTCGACCCGGACGATCCTCGCGGTCACGCGCCTGGCCGGCCTCGCGAGCGCCATTGCCGGGGCGCCGTCAGCCGCCGAAGCCCGCGTCGTCGAGCGCCGCCTGCAGCGACTGGGCATAGGCCTCACTGGTGTAGGTCGCCCCCGACACGCCGTCGATGTTCGCGCTCTGGGCACTCAGCGCCTGGCTGCGCAGCCTCGGCTCGACGATGCTGGAGATCTGTCCAGACCGCCCGCCCGACGGGAGCTGGAGCGCCGTGACGTCGGCGATCTGGCCGCTTCTCGATCGTCACGGAGACCTGCACCGGACCGTATCGCGTGCCGACCGTTGGGCCGGACACGGTCTGGTTGCCGGCCGCCGGCGCTGCCGTCGCCTGGGTGGCGCTCGACGAGCCCGAGGTGCTCGACGAGCCGGAGCTCGCCGAACGGACGTGCCCGAGCCGGCGGTCGTGCTGGTCGTCCGGGACGATCCGGATCCTGTCGTGGGCTCCTGGATCGTCGCTGCGCTGGGGGTCTGGAAGTTCAGCAGCAGGGCGAGGGCGAGGGCGGTCAGTCCGAGGGCGAAGGCGCCGCGCTTCGGCATGAGATGAGTCTCCGGAGTGGTGCTGGGTTCGCGAGAGATCGGAGAGGTGACGCTGGTGTCAGGTTCGAGGCTGCCGCTGAGAGGGTCGTGAGAGCCGCCACGGGCCGGGCGGCGGTCAGTACGAGAAGCGCTCCGTGTGGATCTGGCGACGTGGCACGCCCAGCTCGCCCAGCGCCGCTTCGACGGTGCGCATCAAGCCGGTCGGCCCGCAGACGTAGACGTCCTGGTCGGCGATCGTCGGGACGAGCCCGGCGATCGTGGGCGCATCGAGGGCCGGGCGCGCGACGTGGTGCAGTGGGCCGTGGGCGTGGCGTGAGCCGACCAGGAAGTGGACGCTCGCGCCGCGGATCCGCGCCAGCGTCTCGAGCTCCTCGCGGAACACGAGATGACGCTCGTGGCTCGCGCGATAGATCAGGGTGAGGTCCCCATGGCCGGCCGGCAGCGACTCGAGGAGGGCACGCAGCGGGGTGATCCCGATGCCGCCAGCGATCAGCGTCACGCCGCGACGGGTCCGCCGCGCGCCGGTCAGGACGCCGTACGGCCCCTCGACGAACACCCGTGTCCCGACCGCAAGGGTGTGCATCCGCCCGCTGTCGTCGCCCAGGTCCTTGACCGTGAACCGCAGCCATCGGCCGTTGGGCGCGGACGAGATCGAATACGGGTGGGCGCGCCACCAGCCGTCCCGGGTCAGGAAGCGAAGGACGAAGAACTGGCCCGAGCGCACCGCGAGCCGCTCGAGATCCCGGCCGGCGAGGTAGATCGAGACGACGCCCGGACCCTCCTGGACGACGGCCGACACCCGCAGGCGATGGCGGACCGACGTGAGGAGCGGCTGGCCGATGCGGAACGTGAGCACGAGTGCCGCCGTGAGGACGTACAGGCCGATCCAGTAGATCGCCGCCAGCTGGTCGTGCATGAAGTCCGCGCCGACGAACAGCTGGTGCAGGAACGCCAGCGCGATCGCGAGGTAGGCATAGAGGTGGATCCCGTACCAGGTCTCGTAGGACAGCCGGCGACGGGCAGCCCGAACCGACGTCACGCCGACGAGCACGAACAGCCCAAAGCCGGCCATCGCCCACAGCACGTACGGGAAGGTCGTGAGCAGCGTGATCGCCTCGGCGATGACGGTCGTACCGTCCCCCATCGCGTAGCCCGTGATCGTAAGAACGCCATGGGCGGCGATCAGCCAGATCGTCGCGAACCCCAGCCACCGGTGGGCCCACGCGAGCCGGTCCATGCCGAACGCCTCGTCGAGCCAGGGACTACGGCCCATGAGCACGAGCTGGATGAGCGCGAGGTAGGTGCCAAGGAGGGCTGTGATCTGGCCGGCGGCCGTGAACGGGCCGCCCGGCTGGCCCAGCTGGTCGAGGCCGCCATGGCGGAGCCACATCAGGACGATGAACACGCCGTTCGCGGCGAGCAGGGCCACGACGTCAGTGGCGCGAGTTCCCCACCGTCGCGGCAGGGGCACGGACAGCGGTTGGGTGCCCGGTTGGGTCGTCATCGGCGGGAGTCCACAGAGGATCGCGGCGCTCTCGGCGGGGAGGAGGTCGCCGGGAGCGCCGCGTCAATGTGCATTCAAGCGGTCCTCGCTGAGAGGCCGCTGAGATCAGGACCGCGCGAAGTGGACCTGGAGCTCGAGCGTGCCGTGATCCTCGACCGAGAGGACGATCATGCCCTGCGGGGACGAGATGTTGTAGTCGGCGAACTGGATCGGCAGCGATCCCGCGACGGTGATCACGCCGCTGTCGAGCCGGGCCTGCAGCGGGATCTGGACCGACTTCGTGACCCCGTGGAGAGTCAGGTCACCGGTCGCGGTGGCGTCGACGATCTCCCCGTCGGCCGGCACCGAGGCGACCTCGATCGGTTGCGTCAGCTTGAACGTCGCCGTCGGGTAGGTGGCGGTCTCGATCCCCTGGCGCTGGAGCTGCCGGTCGCGGTTGGATTCGTCGCTCTGCAGCTGGGTCAGGTCGGCGGTGATATCGACCGCGGTGATCTTGGTGCCGTCGATCGTCATCGACCCCGTGACGCCCGCCGTCCGTCCGACGGCTTCCTGAGCGCCGACCGTGGCGAGCTCTTCCTTGACGCGGTAGCCCACGAAGGTGCCGGTGCCGTCGGTCGCGGAACCGACCGACGTGTCGACGGTCCAGGTGCCGCCGATGCCATCGGCCGTCGACGTGCCTGCCGAGCCCCCGGGGTCGACGCTCGCGGGCGCCGGGTCACCGGCCGAGGCCGCTGCGCTCGGGTCAGCCGATGCGGCGGCGACGGGCGGGAGGCTCGCGAGCGACACGGGCGCGGGACCGGCCGGCCGGAAGAACAGGTACCACAGCCCCGCCGCGCCCGCGATCACGAGCGCGAGCACGACGACGCCGACGACGGATCGCGCCACGGTTCCGGGTCGGTTGGGATGAGGTCATGAGGAGCGCTCCAGGTCGGGTTCGTTGCCCCGCTGATGCAACCGGCCCGCCCTGAGAGTCGCATGAGAGCAACCGAACCGCTACCCCGCGGCGACCGGCAGCAGGCTACTGGCGCGACCACTCCCGCCCGTCGAAGAACGCGGCCAGCGCCCAGGCGTACGCGTCGCGACAGGGGCCGGCGCAGTCCTTGGGCAGCGTGACGGCGAAGGTCGCCGCGTCGCCCTTCACGCTGTAGTCGACCGTCAGGTCGCCGTCGTAGCCGAAGTCGCTCGCGTGCGACGGGAAGGCCACCGTGTCGCCGTCCACGATCACGTAGTCGCCGTCGTCGACCCGGTTGCCATTGGCGTCGAGCGATCCGAACTGGCCGTCGGCTGTGAACTCGTGCGTGTGCGCCTCGCGCGGACGGGCGCCGGCGCACAGGTCCTTGGTGCCGCCGGCCGCGCCCGAGTCGACCCAGTTGTCACGGACCCAGTCGCGGCCATGGCTGACGGCGAGGCCGGCCGCCTCGAACGCGGCGAGCTGCTGCTTGCACGACTGCAGCCGGGTCCAGGAGCCGACCAGGTCCGAGGGCAGCGCGCTCGACTCCGGCGCCGGCGCGGAGGCCGCTGTCGTGGTGGGCCCGGCGGCGGACGCGCCCGCGGTTCGCGCGTCACCGGTCGACGTCGGTGCGGCACACGCCGCGCACAGGAGGATCGCCCCGAGGAGCAGCGTCGCACGCCTCATCGCGCCTCCTCCGGCCGGGTAGACGGGTCCCTCGCGCCGACGGAAGGACCTGGTCGCGCGTTCGCGGGGATGTGGTGAGCCGGCAGGGATTCGAACCTGAACCTAGTGATTAAGAGTCTGCCCCAGCGGCAGTTCGCGTCGCCGATTCGTGCGTACAGGGCGTCCACTATGTCCCCGGCGTAGGCCTCATTACGACAGGTTGTGGGCTACAAGAATGGGCCACAAACGGCACCTCCGGTCGCCCCGTCGCGGTCTGGCCGGCGAACCGGGATCGAGCCGACGGAGCCGGAGGGGCGAAGGAGCAGGCTGTTCGATGAGTCTACCAAGTGTTAGGGTCGCGCCAGATCGGCGAGGAGGCAGGACATGCCCCTAGATCCGCTTGCGATCGGCTTGGCCATCGTGTTGCTTGTGGCCTTGGTCCTGGTCGGGTCGCGCTTCTTTCCAGAGAACGTGAACATCACCCCGTGGCGCTACCACGGACCCCGCAGCCGACCGTCGGACGAGGCCCGGGAGGACGATGACGCACGATACAACTGGGGCTCGGACGAGCACAAAGACGACGACAAACCCTGACCGTCCAGGCTCCGCCCGTAGGCCGCTGGTCGGTCGGTCGCGCCAGAGCCATACCATCGGGCCGCTGACCGACCTCGAGGCCGCCTGGGACGAGCTCCACGACGCGAATACCGACGGCTGGTTCGTCGGCCCGACCACCCACGAGGAGCATCGTCATGAGTGGACGATGTGCGCCTTCGACACCCGGGAACGGGCGAAGGCCGGGCGCCGATCGCGGGAGTGGACGGCCGTCGCCGTCTCCGAGCTCGAGGTCGCGCGCAAGATGGCGCGCTCTCTGAGGATCATCGGCGAACGCGACCAGCCGAAGTAGCCCTCAACCAAGGGGTTGCCAGTCAACCGTCGGAGCGCGAACTGAGCCCGGGTCCGTGACCGGTGTCCGCCGGGCAGTTGAAGGTTCTGCCCCGCTGGATCATCAAATCATCATGAGGCAATCGTCCGAGGTCATCGATTTGGCAGACCGCCCCTCCCCAGGGGCTGGCGAGGGTTCCGCGCGAGCGGTCGCCTTCGCGCGGCTGGCCGACGTGCATCTCGGGAAGGCGTATCACCTCGCCCGGGCGATCCTGCGCGATGAGACCGAGGCGCAGGACGCGACCCACGACGCCTTCATCCAGGCATGGCGCAAGTGGGAGACGCTGCGCGACCCGGATCGCTTCGAGCAATGGTTCGACCAGATCCTCGTCAACGTCTGCCGCCTTCGACTGCGAGGGCGGAGCCGGCAGGCGACGGACATTTCCGTCGAGGTCAGCCTTGCGACCGGCGACCACGCCGCGCGCACGGACGACCAAACCACCCTCCGTGCCGCGGTCGACACGCTGTCACCCGACCACCAGATCGTGGTTGCGCTGCGCTACTTCCGGGATCTCACCATCGAGGACATCGCGGGCCGACTCGGAATCCCCGCAGGGACCGTCCAGTCGCGCCTGCATTACGCGCTCAAACGGCTGCACGAGGCGCTCGACGCCGACGATAGCCAGAGGACCCCGCGATGAACGACCAAGAACTGGAGTCAGGCCTGCGCGCCATGTACCGCGCAGAGGTCAGTCCGACCGAGCCCGTGCCGCTCTCGCTGCAACGTGATGTCGCCGCCATCTCTCGGACTGTGACAACCCGTCGCCGTCCGTTCGGCCGGGGCCGCAGCATGACGTTGCTGGCGGCCGCTGCGCTGCTGCTGGTCGGCGGGACCCTGGCCGTGGGCTCCGGCGTCCTGCGGCGGACGCCGGTCGTCCCGCCGGTGCCAACCACGCCGCGCGCGGTCGCGATCGCGAGCGCTCCTCCGACCGTCGAGGCCTCACCCAACGTCGCGGTCACCCCGACCCCCGCCGCGTCGGCGGCATCACCGTCGCCTGCAACCGACATGCAGCCGATCGCGGCTGGGCGGCACGTCCTGCAGGTCCTCGGCACCGGAACTTATCCCAGCATCTCGGTCAAGGTGCCGGAGGGCTGGTACAACATCGGAGGGCAGTTCGTGAACGCGGGGCCGAACCGCGATGGGGAACTCAGCGTGTGGGACGTCGCGCAGGTGTTCCGCCACCCCTGCCACTGGCAAGGTCAGGCGTTCGATCCGGGGCCGACCGTCTCCGACTTGGTCAAGGCCCTCCAGGCCCAGCCGACGGCGACGGGGCGCTACCGCGCCTACGACATCAAGCTCGCCGGGTACTCGGGCAGCTACCTCGAGCGTCGGGTTTCGGTCGATCCGCAATCGTGCGACGTCGGTCCGGATGGGGCACCGGTGTTCCAGCGATGGCCGGGCTATGGCTCAGGCAGCCAGCAGCCTGTCGACGGTCAGATGGATCAGCTGTATGTGATCGATGTCGAGGGACAGCGGCTGGTCGTCGACGCCACCAAGTTCTGTTGCGGTTCGGGAATCGCGGACGAGCTCTCGGGGATGGTGTCCTCGATCCGGTTCGCCACTCCCTAAGGCGCGCGTCAGAGAGCCGTACCATCCGCCGCTGTCCGAGCTCGAGGCCGCGTGGGGACGATCCAGGAGGCGAAGCCGGATAGCTGGTACGTCGGCGCCACCACCCCCGAGGTACATCGTCACGAGTGGACGCTCTATGCCTTCGACACCCGCGAGCGAGTGAAGGCGGCGCGTCGGACGCGGGAGTGGACGGCGGTCGCGGAGTCCGAGCTCGAGGTGGTGCGCGAGATGGCGGTGACTGCGGATGATCCGTGAAGGGCGGGTCCCGGACTGCAGCCGGCGCGCGTCTCGACCGCACCGAAACATCGACACCGGGCGTGCTGATTCGCGGCCGAATGGCACTTGCGCGTTGGATTTCCCGAAGCGACATTGACCGGACGGGCTGCGACCGTCACTAGCCCTCGCGACTCCGAGCGCCGACCCCCTTGGGGGTTCCGAGGCCGGCGGGCCAGCGGTTCGCTGCCTCCCGGGCAGCCATGTGGTCTCCTGGGTGTGCTGATCCGCATTCGGCGGCCGGCAACGACATGGCCGGCGGCTCGAGCCGCGGGCAAGAGGTGAGGACATGCGGACGATCGCCTGTCTGGTCGCATCGCTCGCGCTGTTGGTGAGCGCCTGCGGCGACATCGGTCCGACAACAACATCCAAGGGCGCAGCGTCTGAGACATTGGCCATCGGTGCCCGGCCGCCCGCGGCGTCACTCCCGCTGGCCCAACCATCCCCTAGCGCTCGACGAAGTCCCACGCCGCCGTTATCCCCGTCCGCGAAGCCAGAGCTGCCGACCACGGAGCCGACCGGTGAGGTGAGCTGGAGGCGGATCGGGACGACGCGCGCCCCCAACATCGCGGAAGGTTACGGCGTGTACGACGTCGCCGGGTTCGATGACGGGTACGTCCTCGTGGACGGTTCGCCGATCATCAAGGCCTCCGAGGACGGTATGGCGTGGACCACCGTCCAGCCCCCATTGTCGTACGGGATCGTCGTTGCCCTCAAAGCAGCCGCGTCGAATGGCAAGTCACTGATCGTCGGCGGGTCCTACTCGCCCTGCACGCGGCTCGCGTATAACGCCAACCCGTTCTTTGATTGTCGCGCTCGTCCCGTGTCATGGGTGAGCCGGGACGGTCGCACCTGGAAGGCATCCGGACCTTGGACCGGGCGTCTCGGACCGCGAGGCAAGGCGGGAAGCGACTTCGTGGCTCTCTGGGGGGTCCCGTCTGGCGGATGGGACGCAGCGCAGCTATTCAGCGGCAGCGATGAGTCCGACGACCTGGAGCCCACGGGTCCCGCCATATGGCACTCCGATGATGGGCGCACCTGGACTGTGCGGAACGCTCGCGACGCCTTCCGGGACTGGCCGTGCTGGGTGGATACCGAGGCCTCGTGGCACTTCGCTGCCGATCAATCAGGTCGCCGGCTAGCCTCCGTCGCCTGCTACAGCGACGATGGGACAGACGAGGTGGCCGCCCTTGCCTCATCACTGGACGGTCGCACCTGGGCGAGGATCGCAGGGTTCGAGTCGCCGCCCGGCAGTTGGATCAGTGGCGTCGTGGGCCCGGCGGGGGACGACACTTGGGTCGTCGCTGGCGCAGGGCAGTTCGATGCAATGGCATGGTCGTCACGGGATCTGGCGAATTGGACGGCCACCCAGTTACCGGTTCCGACGGGCGGGTCGCAGGCAGCTGTCTGGACGCTCGCTCGAGCGGACGGCACGTACGTTGCCGCGGGTCGAGGAGGTGAGCAAGCACTCACTTGGCTGAGCGCGGATGGCGTGACCTGGCGTCTGGCCGTCGCGGCGCGTGGGCATACCCCGATCGAGGAGCTAGCGGATGGCCCCGCGGGCCTGCTCGCGTTCGGGCTGATGGAAGACAAGGGGAGCAGCAGCAGGTACCACCTCGCCGTCTGGCGGATGGATCTTCTCCGATGACCTTGCGGCCTCCGGTCGCTCCGTCGCTGTCTGCCGGCGACCCGGGATCGGCCCGGCAGGCGCGGGCGAGCGTCACGACGATGCGGTCCTCCCGCGCCCACGGGTCCTTGCGTCCCCCGCGGCCGAGGTATGTCGCAGCCGCGAACGCCTCACCCGGCTTCAGGCTCACCGCCCGGACGGGGATGTGCAGGGAAATTGCCACCAAAGCGTGAAGGAATTCGTGGTACGCGATCCGCCGACGCCTGGGGTCGTGGGCGTCCGGCAGGACGGCGGCGACCGTGCCAGCGGTCAAGGAACCCGCCTCGGTGCGACGTCGTCCTGAGGACCGTTGCCCGTGTGGTGGCCGCCCTCAGTCATCGCCGTCGCCCGCGATCCGGGACCGGTAGGCGTCGCCGCGTGCCGCCGCGTACCGCGCTCGTCCCGCCGAGCGGACGACCTCGATGTTCTCTTGCCGCCATTGGCGAGTGCGCTCGTATGTGCACGCCTTGCACCAGCTGCTCCGGCCCGAGCGCTTCGGCTCGCGAGCGCGAAGTCGTCGCTCGGCTTGGCCCAACGTCCCCTGGCACTTCCTGCGGCACTTCGCCGCGACCGCGCTACTCGAGGCTGGCGAGGACCTGTTCGTGGTGTCGCGCATCCTCGGCCACACGTCGGTGGCGACGACGGCCGGGTTCTACGGGCACGTACAGCCGTCGATGCTGCGCCGCTCGGCCGACCGGATGGACGAGGTCATGCGGAAGGCGTCGGGAAGCTGAGTGGGCTACAACGTGGGCTACAGCCCCCAAACGAAAGCCCCTCCGATCGACCCGGAGGGGCTTTTTCGTGCGTGAATTGCTGGTGAGCCGGCAGGGATTCGAACCCTGAACCTAGTGATTAAGAGTCACTTGCTCTACCGTTGAGCTACCGGCCCGGAACCGGCGCGAAGGATAGCGCACCTGCGCCGCCGGGCGCGATCCGCGCCGTGCAGTCGCGCGAGCGCTGGCTATTCACCTGTGGGTGGTTTCGGCGCGGCCGGACCGTGGTATCGAGGCCCAAACCGTACGTCGAGCGCGATTGCACGCTCGGGTAAGGCGCGCCTCATCCACGAGTGAATGGGGGCCGCGAGCGGCGCCAGCGCCCGGTCAGACGCCCGCGAACGTGTCGCACTTGGCCGGATCGCCGGTCGAGTAGCCCTTGCCGAACCAGCTCGACCGTTGCGCCGCGGAGCCATGCGTCCAAGTCTCGGGATTGACGGCCATCCCGGCGCCGGCCTGGATCCGGTCGTCGCCCACGGCGGACGCCGCGCTGAGGCCCTCGTCGATGTCGCCCGGCTGGAGATCGCCCTGCTGGTAGACGGACTGCGCCCAGACCCCGGCGAGGCAATCGGCCTGGAGCTCCAGCTTCACCGACAGCTCGTTCTGGCGGCTCGGGTCCTGCTCCTCGGCACTGCGTACATCCGATTCGATCCCCGTCTGCTGCTGGACGTGGTGCCCGACCTCGTGCGCGACCACGTACGCCTCGGCGAAGTCGCCTTGGGCGCCGAACCGGTTGCGCAGCTCCTTGAAGAAATCGAGGTCGAGGTACACCTTCTGGTCGGCCGGGCAGTAGAACGGACCGGTCTCCGAGCTCGCCGGGCCGCAGCCGGACCGCGTCCCACCGGTGAACAGCACGAGCTTGGTCGGCGTATAGGTCTCGCCCGACTGGGTGAACACGTCAGCCCACATGGCGTTCGCGTCGTCGAGCACGTAGCCCATGAACTCGACCTCGTCGCCGTTGTTGGTCAGGTCGGGCGTCCCGACCGGGCCCACCGCCTGGCCGCCGAGCTGGTCCAGCACGCCACCGAGGCCGCCCGCACTCGTGCCACTGCCGCTCGAGAGCAGGAGGTTGAGGACGATGATCCCGATGACCAGCAGCAACCCGCCGCCACCGCCCACGGTGACGGGGATCGGGATGCCGCCCATGCCGCCGCCGCCGAGAGCCCCCTGGCTTCGGCGGTCCTCGATGCCGCCCGTGTGTCCCCTGCTCCATCGCATCGGCGGATCATCGAGCATCCCCCATTACAGCGGCGTAAACGCTCGCGCGGGCGTCAATGCCGTTCGCGACGTCAGGCCGAGGCACCCGAGTAGCGCCGGACGCCCCGCCGCCACAGCAGGCGGGTGCCCAGGAGCAGCCCGATCGCGAATAGCGCCGCGAGGCCCAGCACCTCGGGTGTCAGCCGGCCGGTGAGCGCCTCGGCGGGGACGGTGACGGCGAACGCGATCGGGACGAGGAACGTCAGCCCGAGGCGCAGCCACTCGGGATAGATCGAGACCGGCCAGCGACCCGCCTGGTACACGCCCGAGAACAGGTCGACGATCTCGTCCATGCGCACGATCCAGAACGCCGCCGTCGTCAGGATCAACCAGAAGCAGTACACCATCGACGCCCCCAGCCCGAGGGCGACGAGGAACGCGAGCATGCCGGTCGGCCCCAGCGTGCCCGGGATCTCGCGCGCCGCGAGCACGAGGATCACGATCCCGAGCACGACGTCGACGAGGTGCCAGATCCGGATCTCGCGGACGCTGATCAGGACCTGGCTGTCGTCGGGCTTGGTGAGGACATAGTCGAGGGTTCCCTGCCGGACGTCGGCGATCAGCCGCTCCATGTTGGGCTGGATGAACGTGCCGATGATCCCGCCGACCAGGGTGTAGACGCCCATCACCGCGAGCAGCTCCGCGTGGGACCAGCCGTTGAGCTCTTCCACCTGGTTGAACACGAGCGCCAGCACCACGAGGCCGGTGGCGAGCGTGATCGCCGACTCGACCAGCTGGATCAGCAGGTTGGCCCGGTACTGGAGCTCGTTGAGCGCCCCGATCCGGGCGAAGGTCCAGAACAGGCGGACGGCGCGCATCAGCCGCCCACCGCCGAGTAGCGCCGGATCGCGATGGCGAACGTGCGCTTGACCATGGCCGCGCCGATCACGATCCACAGCCCCTGCATGACCAGGCCGCCGAGGAGCACCTCGGGCGGCAGGTCGCCGATCAGCGCCTCGATCGGGAACGCGAACGTCCACTGGAACGGCAGGATCGCGGCGAGCTGGCGTGCCCAGTCGGGGAGCAGCTGCGGGGGGACGAGACGCCCGGAGAGCAGCAGCTCCGCGGCGAAGTAGAGGCTGAATACCGGCCCGACGCGCGTCGTCCAGAACGTCACCATGCCGAGCGCGGACTGGTTGAGCGACCGGATCAGATAGGCGCCCCAGATCGAGATCAGGAACACGATCACGCCGAGCGGCGTGATGTGCGCGGTCGGGTGGAACACCAGCGACAGCACGTAGGCGATCGGCAGCCACAGGATGATCACGACGACCTTCCAGCCGGCGAAGTAGCCGAGGTCCCAGTGGATCGGGTGGACCGGGCGCAGCAGCAGGCCGGAGAACTGGCCCTCGCGGATCCGCTCCTCCCAGCCGAACGGCGTGAACACCACGTTCATGTTCCGGACCAGCGTCCAGACGATGTAGTAGGCGGCGAACTCGCCGGACGTGATCCCGGCCACCGAACCGCCCTGCTGGTTCGCGACCGTCGTCCAGACGACGAGGTACACGACCGGCTCGGCGATCATGCCGATCATGTAGAAGTAGTTCGCCACCCGGTACTGGAACTGCTCGGCGATGGCGATCCGCATCGTCGTCGCGTACAGGTCGATCCAGGCGAGCGCGGTCGTGGTGAGGCTGTCGGGCGCCTCGGGGACGGCGACGGCGTCGGGCGTCGTCAAGGGACCGGGTCCTCTGCGGGTGCGGCCTCCTCGATCGGGTCTGGGTCCACCGGCGGTTCATCGGCCGGCAGGGCGCTCGCGAACACGTGCTCGATGACGTCCTCGATCGGCGGGTCCTCGATGGTCAGGTCGGCGACGGCGAGCTCACGCAGCATCTTGGTCGTGACCTTCGCGGCGTCGGCGCGGGAGACGCGCAACATCGTCCGTCCCTCCTCGCTCGAGATCACCTCCCCATACTTGGACAGGTCGGGCGAGCCTTCGCGGATCGTGACGCCGATGGTCTTGGTCGCGGCGAACTGATCAGCGAGCGACGCGAGGGCGCCGTCGAACAGGATCCGGCCGCGGTGGATCACGATGACCCGCTTGCACAGGGCCTGGACGTCGGCCATGTAGTGGCTGGTGAGCAGGACGGTCGCGCCGGTTCGCTGGTTGTAGTCGGCCACGAACGCGCGGATCCGCTTCTGGGCGGTGACGTCCAACCCGATCGTCGGCTCGTCGAGGAACAGCACCGCTGGCCGATGGAGGAGCGCACCGCAGATCTCCACCTTCATCCGCTCGCCGAGCGACAGGTTGCGCACGGGCTTGGTCACGAGGTCGCCGAGCTCGAGCAGCTCGATCAGCTCGTCCCGCATCGCGATGAACTCGGGGCGCGGCAGGCGGTAGATGGCGCGCAGGAGCTCGAACGAGTCGAGCGCGGGTAGGTCCCACTGGAGCTGGTTCCGGTTGCCCATGACCATCGTGATCCGGCGCAGGAAGCCCCGTTCCCGACGCGACGGGATGTGTCCCAGCACCCGCGCCTCCCCCGAGGTGGGGTACAGGAGGCCCGAGAGCATCTTGAGCGTGGTCGTCTTGCCGGCGCCGTTGGGGCCAAGGAACCCGACGACTTCGCCGGGCGAGATCTCGAAGCTGATGCCATCGACCGCGGCGACCTCGCGCATCTCGCGCCGGACGAGGCTCTTCGTCGCCGCCCGGATCCCGGCCTCGCGGACGGGGACGTCGAATGTCTTGCGCAGCTCCACCGCCCAGACGGCCATGTCGGCGGCACCCGCGGCGCCGAGCGGGAGCTCGCTCGAGACGGAGCCGATCTCCCGGCCCGGTCGGGCCACGGTCACTGGTTGTCGATCTGGGCGCGCTGGAGGCGCCCGCTGTAGTCGACGTAGACGGCCTTCCACTCGGTGAACGTGTCCAGCGCGACGTGGCCCGCCTCACGGTGACCGTTGCCGGTGTTCTTCCAGCCCCCGAACGGGAGATGCGTCTCGGCGCCGGTGGTCCCGGCATTGACGTAGACGATGCCGGTCTCGAAGTCGCGCATGGCGCGGAAGGCGGCGTTGACGTCCCGGGTATAGATCGACGCGGACAGGCCGTACTTGACCTCGTTGGCCGCGGTCATCGCCTCGGCGTACCCGTCGACCGGGACGACCGACAGCACGGGCCCGAAGATCTCGTCCTGGGCGATGGTGGCCATCGGGGCGACGCCCGTGAAGATCGTCGGGCGGAAGAAGTGGCCGTTGGCGAGGGCGCCGTCGGTCGCGCGTTCACCGCCGGTCACCAGCTCGCCCTCGCGCCGGCCGATGCCAACGTAGCGTTCGACCTTGTCCACGGCCGGCGCGTTCACGAGCGGCCCCACGTCCGTGTCGTCGAGCAGCCCATCGCCGAGGCGGAGGGCGTTGGCCCGGGTTTCCAGTCGCGCGACGAGGTCGTCAGCCACGGGCCGGTCCACGATGACGCGCGAGCAGGCCGTGCATCGCTGGCCGGTGGTACCGAACGCCGACCACAGGATCCCGTCGACGGCGAGGTCGAGGTCGGCGTCGCGCAGGACCACGACCGCGTTCTTGCCGCCGAGCTCGAGGCTCAGGCGCTTGAGCTGCCGCCCGGCGCGTTGCGCGATCCGCCGCCCGGTGTCCGACGAGCCCGTGAACGAGATGACCGGGATGTCGCGGCTGTCGACGATCTCGTCGCCGACCTCGGCGCCCGAGCCCGTGACGAGATTGATCGTCCCTGCCGGAAAACCGGCCTCGTCCATCAGCTCGACCAGCAGCGTCGCGCAGTGTGGGGCGTCCGACGACGGCTTGAACACGACCGTGTTGCCCGCGACCAGCGCGGGCATCGTCTTCCAGCACGGGATCGCGATCGGAAAGTTCCAGGGGGTGACGATCCCGGCGACGCCGATCGGCTGGCGGATGCTCATGGCCCATTTGTCCGGCAGCTCGGAGGGCACCGTGTCGCCGAACATCCGGCGACCCTCGCCGGCCATGAGGAACGCGATGTCGATGCCCTCCTGGACGTCTCCACGCGCCTCGGCGATGACCTTGCCCATCTCGCGGGTCATCGCGCGGGCGAGGCGCTCCTTGTGATCGGCCATGAGGGCGCCGAAGCGATACAGGATCTCGCCCCGCTTGGGGGCGGGCGTCGCGCGCCAGGCCGGGAACGCCGCCTCCGCCGCCCGGACGGCCATCGCGACATCGGCGGCCCTGCCCGCCTGGAATTGCCCGACGACGTCGCGCGTGTCAGCGGGGTTGACGCTCTCGAACGTGTCGCCGGCGACGGACTCGACCCACCGGCCGGCGATGAACAGGCGATGCGTCGCGGGCGGCGCGGCGACCTCGGTCAAGGCGGGCTCCTCGCTGGGCTGCATGGTTGCCGACGATGTTCCGTGGCGCGGCGCGCATCGTCAACGTCATTCGGCGACGGGCCCGTGCTGTGGCGCCGGCTCGAGGCGCCGTCTCTCACCCCTGAGCAATGCGAGTGCTCAAATGCAGCGAACCGCTGTTGCTCGGTCATGTCGCCGGGTGGCTACGAGTGCTATCAGGACTCCGATGGCTAGATGCGGCCACAAGCCGGGCCAGCGGACGCTTGTCGAAGCGGGGATCGTGCCGTTCAGCAATGGGATTGCTGGACCCACACGGTCACGGCAGTGAGCGGCCGATGACGCTCCGTTACGCTCGCGCTCAGACCCGCTCGAACGCCATCGCGACGGAGCCGCCGCCGCCGAGGCACAGGGTGGCCATCCCGTAGCGCGCCGCCGCGCCGCTTGAGCTCGTGGAGGAGCGTGGCCACGATCCGCGCCCCGGACGCCCCGATCGGGTGGCCCAGCGCGATCGCACCGCCGTTCACGTTGACCTTCGACCAGTCGAAGCCGAGCTCGCGCCCGTCGGCGAGCGCCTGGGCCGCGAACGCCTCGTTGATCTCGACCAGGTCGTAGGCGTCGACCGGCAGCCCCGTCCGCTGCTCCAGGCCGCGGACGCCCTGGACCGGGGCGAGGAACAGCCACTTGGGCGCGACCTCGGCCTGGGCATAGCCGACGATCCGGGCAAGGGGCGTCAGGCCATGCTGCTCAACCGCGCGCTCCGAGGCCACCACGGTCGCCGCCGCCCCGTCCGTGATCCCGGGCGCGTTCCCGGCCGTCACCGTGCCCGTCGTCGCGGAGCCCCGGTCCTCGCCGTCGGGCAGGTCGAAGGCCGGGGCCAGCCGCGCGAGCGCCTCGGCCGTCGTGTCGCGCCGCGGGCTCTCGTCGACGGCGACCACCGTCTCGCGGCCCTTCGCGTCGCGCACGGTCACCGGCGCCATCTCCGCGTCGAACCGGCCTTCATCGGTGGCCGCGACGGCCTTCTGGTGGGACGCCAGCGCGAACGCGTCCTGGTCCTCGCGCGACACCCCGTCCTTGATCGCCACGCGCTCGGCATGGGTGCCCATGTGGCAATCCTCGATGCTGCACCACAGGCCGTCGAGGACGGTCGAATCCTCGAGCGTCCCGTTGCCCAGGCGGTAGCCGAACCGGGCCCGGCGCAGCAGGAACGGCGCCTGGTTCATGGACTCCATCCCGCCCGCCACGTACACGTCGCCGTCGCCGGCCCGGATCCCCGCGGCCGCGAACATGATCGACTTGAGGCCCGAGCCGCACACCCGGTTGATCGTGGTCGCGGGCGTCGTGTCGGCGAGCCCGGCGCGCAACAGCGCCTGGCGGGCCGGAGCCTGGCCGGCACCCGCCCTGGAGCACCTGGCCCATGATGACCTCGTCGATCCGGCCGTCGGCCGGCAGGCCGGACCGGTCGACGGCGGCGCGGATCGCGACGGCGCCCAGCTCCACGGCCGGGACGCCCGACAGGGCACCCCCGAACTTGCCGATCGGCGTCCGCGCGGCGCTGACGATGTAGGCGTGGCCGTCGGGGCCGCTCGTCCGTTCAATGCGGCCGAATGTACACCGGCCCCGGGCCGGGCCCTACCGCGGGTAGGTGTGGAACCCGCGCCCGGTCTTCTGGCCCAGATGACCGGCGGCGACCAGGTCCTCGAGGACCTTGGGCGGCTCGAACTGTGGCTGGCCGAGGCCCTCATCGAGCACGCGCAGGATGCCCAGGCACACGTCGAGCCCGATGAAGTCGGCGAGCTCGAGCGGGCCCATCGGATGGTTGAGCCCGACCTTGGCGCCGGTGTCGATGTCGTCGGCCGTGCCCAGGCCCTCCTCGTATGCCCGCATGGCCTCGGCAAGGAACGGCATCAGGATCCGGTTGACGATGAAGCCGGGGCGGTCGGCCGACACGATCACCTGCTTGCCCAGCTCGGCCGCGAGGTCGCGGACCGCCGCCTCGGTCGCGTCATCGGTCGCCGCGCCACGGATCAGCTCGATGAGCGGCATCACCGGCACCGGGCTGAAGAAGTGCATGCCGACGAAGCGCTCGCGTCGGGCCTCCCCCACGGCGGCGGCCAGCCGGTCGATGGAGATCGAAGAGGTGTTGGAGGCAAAGACGGCGGTCGCCGGCGCGTTCGCGTCGAGGTCCGCCCACAACCGGGACTTCACCTCGAGGTCCTCGAACACGGCCTCGATGACCAGGTCGGCATCGGCGGCGGCAGAGAGGTCGGCGGTGGGGCGTAGTCGGGCAAGCGTCGCATCGCGGTCGTCGGCGGACAGCTTGCCCTTGGCGAACGCGCGGTCGAGGTTGCCGGCGATCCGGTCCTTGCCGGCGTTGGCGCGGGCGATGTCCGGCTCATACAGCGCGACCCGCTTGCCAATGGCGGCGTGGACCTGCGCGATGCCGTGGCCCATGAGCCCGGCACCCGCCACGAACACCCGCTCGACGCTCATCGCTGATCCTCCCGGGCGACCGCCGCGAGGAGCTCGTCCGCGGCGGCGTACGGATCGAGCGTATGGCCCGCGACCGCGTCGATCGCCGTGTCCGTCTCTTCTCGAAGCCCGGGCCCGCCGAGGCGGTCCCACAGCCGCTCCACGAGCACGGCCCGGACCTGTGCGACGGCGCGGGCTCGGCGGGGCGGCGCCCGGCCCCGTCGCCGGCGGCGGCCCGATGCTGGTCGAGCGCGGCCAGGAGCGCCGGGACGCCCTCCCCCGTCAGCGCGGTCGTCACCAGGACCTCGGGCCGCTTCGGGGCGGGCCGCGAGGGGTCGGCGTCCTTGCGCGCCACCGTCGGCACGAGCATCGCCCGCAGCTGCGCCGCCGTCCGCTGGGCGCCGGGCCGGTCGCCCTTGTTGACGACGACGATGTCGGCGACCTCGAGCAGGCCGGCCTTGATCGCCTGGACCTCGTCGCCCATCTCGGGTGCCTCGAGGACGACGGTCGTATCGGCCGCCGCCGCGACCTCGACCTCGCTCTGCCCCGTTCCGACGGTCTCGAGCAGGACGGCGTCGAACCCGGCCGCGTCCAGGACCGTGGCCGCGACCGTCGAGGTCGCCGCGAGGCCGCCGGCATGGCCGCGCGAGGCCATCGAGCGGATGAACACGCCGTCGTCGCTCGCGTACGCCTGCATGCGGACCCGGTCGCCGAGCAGGGCACCGCCGGTGATCGGCGACGACGGGTCGACCGCGACCACGGCCACGGTCCGCCCGGCCTCGCGCATGGCGGCGATGAGCACGGCCACGAGCGTGGACTTGCCGGCGCCGGGCGGCCCCGTGATGCCGATCAGGTGGGCGCCGCCGGCCAGTGGATAGAGGCGGCGCACGGCGTGCTCGGCGACCGGCGTGTGGTTCTCGACGGCCGTGAGCAGGCGAGCGAGCGCGCGACGGTCGCCCGCACGGGCCGCATCCACCAGGGTTTCGGCGCGCGCCGCCGGGGTCTCGGCCACCGTCGCCCGGCCCGGCTAGTCGCGCGGGGTGGCGTTGGCGCGGATGAAGTCGGCGACCTCGCGGATCGTCGTGCCCGGCCCGAAGACCGCGGCCACGCCCTCGGCCTTGAGCGGCTCCACGTCGTCGTCCGGGATGATGCCGCCGACCGTGACCAGGACGTCGTCGAGCCCCTTCTCGCGCAGCTGGCGGCAGACCTTGGGCACCAGCGTCATGTGGGCACCGGACAGGATCGACAGGCCGACGACGTCGACGTCCTCCTGGAGCGCCGCCGTCACGATCATGTCGGGCGTCTGGCGAAGGCCCGTGTAGACGACCTCGAAGCCCTCGTCGCGCAGCCCCCGGGCGAGCACCTTCGCCCCGCGATCGTGCCCGTCGAGCCCGGGCTTGGCGATCAGCACCTTGAGCGGTCGATCAGTCATGGGCCGATTGTAGGCGGGCGCGGTTGCCGCACGCCGGGCCGCCAATCGCCCTCCGCAATGCCTGGCAGACAACGCTTTCGCATCCAGGCGCCGCTCCAAGGGCTGTTGGAACCGCTTCTATGCCCGCCAGACACCTACCTCCGGCCAAGCGCCCGGCCTTGGGCCCCCTCGGGCGCCTCGGTCCAAGATCGTTGCCCCACCGGCATCACGCGATCGTTCGACCCACGCCGCCCCGTCGGTCAACCGCCCGACGATCGGTGTTGGTGATCGCTCTTGAGTCGAGGGCAACCCAGGCGGCCATCCCGTTGCGGTTCTATCGCCCGCACCAATCGGATCGCGTCGTGGAAGCCCGACGACGAGTCCCGCGGGCCGTTCGACCCGAAAGCGTTCACCCGCAGCGATGGCCCGGCCGGGGGCGCGGCTCAGGCGAGATGGCCCGGCCTGTGGCGGGTCAGGCGAGGCGGACCTGCCGACAACCGGCGACAGCGGCCGGTGATCCCCGGCCGCTCAGGCGTGGTGGGCGGTCTCGAGCCGACGGCGGTCCGAGGTCTCGAGCTGAAACGTCGAGTGCTCGATGTCGAAGTCGCCGGACAGGCAGCCGCACAGCTCGTCGAGGACCGCAGGCGGGTTCGCGCCGGCCTCCAGCACCACGTGCGCGGATACGACGTTCATGCCCGAGGTGATCGTCCACGCGTGGAGGTCGTGCACGTCGGCCACGCCGCGGGCTTCGAGGATGTGCGCGCGCAGCTCGCCAAGGTCGATCCCCTTGGGCGAGGCCTCGAGCAGGATGTCGACCGCATCCTTCAGCAGCGACCACGTGCGGGGCAGGATCAGCAGCGCGATCAGGACCGACGCGACCGCGTCGGCCTGGACGCGGCCGGTCAGCGCGATGACGAGCGCGGCCACGATCACGGCGCCCGACCCGAGCAGGTCCCCCATGACCTCCAGGTACGCGCCGCGCATCGGCAGGCTCTCGCGCTGGGCCTGGCGGAGCAGTAGCAGCGAGCCGCCGTTGGCGAGCAGGCCCACGATCGCGACCACCAGCATCAGGCCCGATTCGACCTCCGGCGGCGCGTTCCAGCGCCGCCACGCCTCCACCAGGATGAACGCGGCCACCGCGAACAGGAGCATCCCGTTCACGACCGCGGCCAGGATCTCGAGCCGCATCAGGCCGAACGATCGGTTGCGGTTGGCGGGCCGTCCGGCGAACCAGATCGCGACCAGGGTGAGCCCGATCCCCGCGATGTCGGTGAGCAGGTGGCCGGCGTCGGCGACGAGCGCGAGGCTGTTGGCGGCGATCCCGCCCACGAGCTCGAATGCGAACACCCCGAGCGTGATGAGCAACACCGTCGCGAGCCGGTCCCGGTTCGCAGCAGCGGGCGTCACGTGGGTGTGGGCCATCGGCGGCGTCAGGCGCCCGGCGCCGGCCGTCCGAGATGGGCGAAGAACTCGGCGCGCGTCTTGTCGTTGCGTCGGAAGATGCCGAGCACGGCCGCGGTCGTCATCACGGTGCCTGGCTTGCGAACGCCGCGCATCGCCGCGCACAGGTGGGTGGCCTCGACCACCACGCCTACGCCCCGCGGCTCGAGCCGTTCCATGAGGAAGTCCGCGACCTGCTGGGTCAGCCGCTCCTGCACCTGGAGCCGCCGCGCATACATCTCAACGATCCTCGGGATCTTGGACAGCCCGATCACCCGCCCATTGGGGATATACGCAACGTGCGCGTTGCCGAAGAACGGCAGCAGGTGGTGCTCGCACAGCGAGTAGAACGGCACGTCGCGCACGACCACCATCTCCGAGTAATCGACCTCGAACACGGCGCGGTTGATGAGCCGCTCCGGGTCGACGTGGTAGCCCGCCGTCAGCTCCGCGTACATCCGGTGAACCCGATCGGGGGTCGTGCGCAGGCCCTCGCGATCCGGGTCCTCACCGATCTCGACCAGGATCTCGCGGACGGCGGACTCGATGCGCCCGTTGGTCTCGATTGGTGCGATCGGCACGCTCCCATCGTCCCCGATCTCGTTTTCGATCTCCTCCACGAGCTCCCGTACGTGGTCGGGGAGCTGCCGGGACGTCGTGCTGTCACTCATCTTCGGCCGATGGTAGCGCGCGGCCGGCGGCCCGCCACCCACCGGCGCCCCGAACCCGCCATCATCTCCAGATGCCGACCGGTCGCGTGATCGTGCTCAACGGAACCTCGAGCTCCGGCAAGTCCACGCTCATGCGGGCGCTGCAGGCCCGTCTCGAGGGTGCGTGGCTCGGGGTCGGCATCGACACGGTCGTGTACGCCCTGCCCAAGCGCTACCTCGACCAGCCCCTGTGGAGCGAGGTGTTCCGCTACGTCGACGCCGAGCCGGGTGCCGACGCACCGTTCCGAATCGAGACCGGCGAGCTCGGCCGGCAGATGGTGGATGGGCTGCACCGCACGGTCGCCTCGCTCGCCGACGCCGGCCTGTCGGTCATCGTGGATCACGTCTTGCTCGATCCGGACTGGGTGGTCGACCTCGCGAAGCGCCTCGCCGGGCACGATGTGCTGTTCGTCGGCGTCCGCTGTCCTCTTGAGGTGGTCGTGGAGCGGGAGCGGGCCCGGCGCGAACGCACGATCGGCCAGGCTGCGGCGCAGTTCGACGTCGTCCACCAGGTCGGCGGCTACGACCTCGAGGTCGACACGTCCGCCTTGTCGCCCGAGGCGGCCGCCAAGGTCATCGCCCTGTCCGTCGAGGGCGGATGGCCGCCGCGCGCGTTCGCGAACCTGACCTTCACCGACGACCGCCCCTAGGCGCGGCCTCCGGCACCCCGCAGCCAGGCGAGGGCGTTGTCGCCCAGCGCCGGCACGTAGTAGCCACCCTCCTGGAGGATCACCAGCCGCTTGCCGATCGCCGCCGCCCGCCGACCGACCTCGTGGTAGACCTCGGTGGTCAGCGCGAAGTCGCCCAGCGGGTCCAGGCGGTAGGTGTCGAAGCCGAGGGACACGACGAGCACCGAGCCGGGATGCCTCGCGATCCTCTCCAAGCCCCGGTCGAGCGCCCCGAGATACGCCTCGTCCGTCACGCCGGGCGGCAGCGGCAGGTTCAGGTTCGCGCCCGTACCCGGGCCCTCGCCCGTCTCGTCGGGCCAGCCGAGGAAGTACGGGTACTCGCGGTCTGGGTGCGCGTGGAGCGAGACGTACAGGACGTCGCCCCGCCGCCAGAAGATCTGCTCGGTCCCGTTACCGTGGTGGTAGTCGACGTCGAGGATCGAGACCGGCTCCCCGGTCTGGCGCGTGATCGCATCGGCCGCGATCGCGGCGTTGTTGAAGTAGCAGTAGCCCCCGTACATCGAGCGCGCGGCGTGATGGCCGGGCGGCCGGCACAGGCCGTAGGCCGCGGTCTCGCCGCCGAGCACGAGGTCGACGGTCGTCAAGGCGACGTCGACCGCGCCGCGTGCGGCCGCGTAGGTCCCGGCGACGATCGGGCTGGAGGTGTCGAGCGCGCGATAGCCCGACCGGCCCGCGATGTGCGGGGGCTCGCGGCGAAGCGCGTCCGACATGCCCTCGTACACGAAGGCGGAGGCGATCGTCTCGGGGGCGAGGAAGTCGTGGGTGATCCCGGCCTCGACGGTCGCCTGCCACGCGTCGCGCATGAAGGCGAGCAGGCCCGGGTCGTGGACCGCGGTGATCGGCGCCTCGCCGTGCTCGATCGGCGCCAGGAGCTCGAACCCGCCGTCGGCCTCGAGCGTGGTGCGGATCCGCTCGGCGCGATCCGGGACCTCGCTCGCGGGGATCTGGACGCCCATCGACGTCTGGGTGAGGGCGTCGTGGCCGAGGTGGACCGGGGTGTAGACGACACGCATCGAGCGATCCTACAGACCGGGATCATCGTCGGCGGCGGCCAGGATCGCCGCCGTGACCTCGGCCGGCCGATAACGCATCAGGTTGTGCGCGACGCCCGGATAACCGGCCAGGCGGATCGGCGTGCCGCCGTTGGCCGCCCGCGCCTCACCGCAGCGGCGGAGCTCCGCGAGGCGCGGGCCGTTGTCGCCCGCGCCCAGCGCGATCAACGCCGTCACCCGCGACGCGACCGCCGCCAGGACCGGCGCGGGGTCGTACGCGAACATCGTCCGCACGATCGCGTCGACGACGTGCGGCCGGACGGCCCGGACGACGTGGCCCGCGGCCGTCTCCACCACCGCGTCGGTCGCGGCCCGTTCCTGGTCGGCGTCCCAGGTCGCGGGATCGAACGCCCGCCGATCCTTGAGCCAGGCCTGCATCGAGCGCAGCACCTCGGGGGGCTCGTCGAGCCCGCGCAGGAACTCGTCGACATCGACGCCGGTCGTCTCCTCGGCCCGCTCCCAGCCGCCGTCGACCAGCACCACGCCGGCGCACCGCGAGCCCAGGCGGCGAGCGGCGGCGGCCGCGACGATCGCCCCGAAGCCGTGGCCCGCGACCACGATCGGCCCGCCCGCGATGAGCCCGGATCCCTCGCCGACCGCGATCGCGTCCGCCGCCAGCGACTCGACGTCGTAGCCGTCCATCGGCGCATCGGACAGGCCCTGGCCGCGCAGGTCCGCGACGATCGTCGCCCGCTCCGCGCACAGCCGTCGGGCGACCGGCGCCCAAGACCAGGCCGGCTGCAGGAGGCCGGGCAGGAGCAGGACGCCGGGGTCGCGCTTGGGCCCGCCCCAGTCGTGGAAATGGAGGCGGATGTCCGTGTCCCCCTCCACGATGAAGCCCGCCGGCTCGGCGCCCGGATCCGGGTCCGGGCTGGTCGCCGGGTCGGGCGCCCACGGCTCGATGCTGGAGGGACCGTCGGGCGCGCCGCTCATCGCGGCTAGGATACGGGCGCCATGGCGAAGCGCAGGCGCGGCTCCCGGTTCGCAGCTACCCGGCCCCGGGCGGTCCGCCACGAGCGGTTCGAGCGGCTGGTGGATCGGGCCGTCGCCGGCATCCCACAGCCGTTTCGAGCGGCGCTGGACGAGATCGCCATCGTCATCGCCGATGACCCCTCGCCCGAGCAGCGACGGGAGAACGACCTCGGACCCGACGAGACCCTGTACGGGTTGTACGAGGGCGTGCCGCGCTCGGAGTGGGGCGCGGACTGGATGCCCATCCCGACCCGGATCCTGCTGTTCCGCCTGCCCCTCGAGGACGACTTTCCGGATCCCGACGACCTCGCGGACGAGGTGCGGATCACGATCCTCCACGAGCTCGCCCACCACCTGGGCATCGACGACGAGGACCGGCTGGCCGAGCTCGGCATCGACTAGTCAGTCGAGCGCGAGGATCCCGCCCACCAGCGTGAGGACGGCGACCAGGGCGGCAACCGCGAGCCCCGGCGTCATCCACGGCGCCCAGGGACGGCGCACGTCGACGGGCCGGGCGCGACCGATCTCGAGCCCGTGTGTGTAGTGGGTCAGCGAGGCGAAGGCGTGGACCGCGGGCGACGCGGCCAGCGCCTCCGCCAGGAACACGAGGGTCCCGAAGGCGAAGGTCAGGACGGCGGCGACCGGGATCACCAGCGCGAGGGGCAACGAGGCCAGGTTGTCCGGCCCGCCGGCGATGCGGATCGCGATGTCCAGGCCGATCCCGAGGCCGATCCCCACGACGACCTGCGGAGCCGCGCTGAACAGCGCGAGGACGAGGGCGAGCCGTCCGCGCAGGCGCACCAGCCGGAAGGATCGCCTGACCGCCTCGAGCACGCCCACCTCGCCGAGGACGATGGCGGAGGGCACGTAGACGAAGGGATAGGCGACGACGACGCCCAGGACGAGGCCGATGCCCACATCGATGAGCTCGATCGGGCCGACCGCGAGCAGGGCCACGTCCACGACCAGGGTGGCGACCGTCACCACGGCGAGGGTCGTGATCGAGATCAGGAGCTGCGCCGCCACCATCCGCCAGAAGCGACGCCGGGCGACCCCGGCCGCCTGCGGGAGGCCGAGCGGCCGGCCCTCCATGCGGCCCGCGGTCACCGCGGTCGCCATCGTTCGGGCCTCGACGCTCGCCACCAGGTAGCCGAACAGCGCGGGCAGCGCGGCCAACGCGATCCACGGGTCGAGTGGCGTGGGCGGCGCCGTTTGGTCCAGGACCGGGTACCCGAGGGCGAGCTGCATCCCCACCATGGCGACCAGCGGCGCGAGCGTGACCAGGAGCATGAAACCGATGTAGAACGACGGGGCCCGGAGGCCGGCCTCGCGTCCGAACAGGATGTCCATCGAGGCGCCGACCAGCGGCCGGATGCCGGTGGGGATCGCGAGGATCTCGGGCCGGACCGGCGGCTGCGCGGCGAGCGCGAGCGCCTGCGGCGAGGGCGGCGGCAGGACCGGGCCGCCGAATGGGGGCGCGTAGACGAGGCGGACGATGCCCGGGTGCGGCGGTGGCGGCGGGAGGAGAGGCTGCCCGGGTCTCGACGCTTCGCCCTCGCCCACCCTCCGGACGACCTCAGTCCGGCGACTGAAGCGGGGCCGCGGCCGCCAGCAGCTCGCCCAGCCGGTCGACGGCCACGTTGCCACCCGAGAGGATCACGCACACGCGGTCGCCCGGCCGGATCGGGATCGCGCCGGTGAGCACGGCGGCGAGCGCGGCCGACCCGGCGGGCTCGAGCACCTGCTTCAGCCGCTCGACCCCGAACCGCAGTCCCGACAGGATCGTCGGGTCGTCGATGAGGACCACGTCCTCGACGTACCGCTGCACGACCTCCAGCGCGTAGCGGCCGGCGGACGGCGCGCCGAGGCCGTCGGCGACGCTCACCAGCGCCACGCGGACCGGCTCGCCCGCCTCGAGGCCACGCCTCATCGCCTCGGACCCGACCGGCTCGACGCCGTAGATGCGCACGGACGGACGGCTCTCCTTGATCGCCGTCGCCACGCCGCCGATCAACCCGCCGCCGCCGATGCCCGCGACCACGACGTCGACGTCGGGCAGGTCCTCGAGCATCTGGAGGTGCTCGGCCTTGAGGAACAGCCGCCCGTCGGCGATCGCCGCACCGGTGGCGGCCTCGACGAACCTGGCCGCCGTCTGCGACGAGAGCATCGGCGTGTGGTGGATGCGATCGCCGAGGCGGGCGCGCATCTCCTCGATGCTGGCGAGGCTCACGACGGCGTCGGGCACGGCGATGAGTATGCCGTTGAGCCCAGGCCGGCGACACTTGCGTTTTTGCGCAAGCAGTGAGAGACTTTTGGGGTGATCGTCACCGAGCCCACCACCGAGGCCGACCGGCAGCGCTCAGCCGCCGTCGCGCGTGCCCTCGGTGACCCGAAGCGCCTGTGTGTCCTCGAATCCCTCGCCGACGGCGAGGCATCCGTGGGCGAGCTGGCGATCCGGGTGAGCTGCCAGGTGCCGAACATGAGCCAGCACCTCGCGGTCCTGCGCTCGGCCGGTCTCGTCGCGACCCGTCGTGACGGGAACACGGTCTATTACAGCCTCACCGACCCCCGGGTCATCGAGGCCTACCAGCTTCTCCAGGCCATCGCCCGCTGACGGGCCACTGGGAGATCCCGCCAGCCGGCGGGCAAGAAAGGAGCCGCCACGTGGCGGAAATCAAGCACGCGACCGACGACACGTTCGAGGCCATGGTGCTGCACAACGACAAGCCGGTCGTCGTCGACTTCTGGGCATCCTGGTGTGGGCCCTGCAAGATGGTCGCCCCCGAGATGGAGAAGCTCGCCGCCAAGTACGACGGACTGGTCGACGTCGTGAAGGTGGACGTGGACGCCAACCCGCGGCTGTCGCAGGCGTTCGGGATCATGAGCATCCCCACCATCGCCTACTTCAAGCCCGGCGCGCAGCCGCAGGGCGTGGTCGGCTTCCGGCCGCTCGAGCAGCTCGAGCAGGCGTTCGCGCTCGGCTCGGTCGAGGCACCCGCGGCGACAAACACCGTCATCGAGGCTCCCGCGCCGAACGCGTAGGCGTCACCGCAACCCGTCGCGACCCCGGCCGCCGGCCGGGGTCGTTCTGATTCCCGATCCGATACCCGCCGTTCCGACGAATTGGCGGACGAAGGCCGAAGGACCACTCACAGCGGAGGCTGGCATGGGCAGACAGATCGTGCGGACGGCGCAGGCGCCGGGCTCGGATGGCCGGCTCCCGTACAGCCAGGCGGTCAAGGCCGGGGGGCTGGTATTCGTGTCCGGCCAGGGCCCAACCGATGCCGCCACGGGGAGCGTCGTCGGTGAGACGATCGGCGACCAAACGCGGCAGAGCCTCAGGAACATCGAAGCGATCCTCGCGGCTGCTGAAAGCTCGATGGGGCAGGTCGTGAGCGCCACGTTCATCCTCCGGGACCCCGGGGACTTCGCTGGCTTCAACGAGGAGTGGGTCCGCTGGTTCCCGACCGACCCGCCGGCCCGCCAGGGCGCGAAGCATCCCCTCGAGCTGCCCACCATGCGGATCTCGATCGCGGTGATCGCCGAGGCCTGAGCCGGGTCGGCGGCCGTGCGCTGCCACGCGAAACTCGGGCAGTGAGTCAGTTCGACGAGCTGGCTCGATGGAGGCGCCCGTTTCGAGCCCGATTCGCGCGCTTCGTTGGGGGCCAGTGGGCGCGCCTGACTCACCGTGCGAGTTGGACGCGTCCGGGAGTGAGGTCAGCCGCCGCCGGCCCGGCGGTAGGCGAGCCGGACCCACGCCTCGGCGCGATCAAGCGCAAAACGATCCGTCACCGACGGGGTAAAGGCGATCCAGCCCGCGCCGCGCGGCGATGAGTGGGTGTCGGGCGTCGCGAGGGCCGCCTTCGCGACCACCGGCTCGAGGCCGACCTCGAGCAGGTCGGCGCCCAGGAACGCGAACACCCGGTCCCCGACCGCGAGCCGCTCGACCTCCCCGTCGCGCGTTCGGATCACGTCGCCGAGCTCGTCGAGCACGGCCCCAACCCGCTCGTCGAGTGATTCCTCCATGTCTGCGCCAGCGATTGCGGCGGCGTCGGCGGCCTCTGCCTCGTCGAGCGGCGCGTCGTCGTCCAGGCCGTCGGCGGCTCCCCCGTCCGCTGGATCGTCCGTCCCGCTCACCGTCCGGCCGCCGCCAGGATCGCGCGCAGGTCCGACTCGTGGTCCTCGTAGTGTTCGAGCGTCTCGGAGAAGAAGAAGTTCTGGTTGTCCGAGTGCTTGATCCAGCGCGACTCGGGGACCACGGTGAGGTAACCGCGGAGCTCGCCCGAGGTCTCCCGGAACAGCCGCCTGACCTCGCCGATCGGCAGGGCGCGAAACCGCTCGAGGCCGTCGTCGTTCATCTTGTCTCCCACCCCGGGCTTGTCCCACTCGGCGTCGAGCCACGCCTTGCTGGGGCTCGTGTCGTTGACCGCGAGCTCCTTGGCGGACGTCAGCGCGGCCTCCTGCCACAGCACGATGTGGCCCATCAGGTCGCGGCCGGACCAGCCGTTGGCCGCCTCGACCGGGCGATCGAGCTCATCGTCCGTCAGCGCGTCGAGGGCCTCGTAGGCGCGGAAGCCATCGCGCTCGTCTTCGAGGAAGGAGAGGGCATCGAGATACATGCGGGCATCGTAGACCCGCCGACCACCCGCTGACCGTCAGACCGAGACCGGCTCCCGGTACTCCCCGAACACCTCGCGCAGGACGCGGCACTGCTCGCCGAGGGTCGCGTAACGCTCGGCGCAGCGCAGGAAGTGGGGCATCAGGTTGGACTCGCTCGAGCCGGGGCGCGAGGCCGCCTCCCGGAGGCCCTCGAGCGCCGCGCCGACGGCCTCGGCATCGCGATCGGCACGGGTCCGCTCCAGGCGGGCCAGGTGCCGTTCGAACGAACCCTCGGGCACGGCGAGCACCGGGACCGTGACCGGCTCGTCGTTGACGAAGCGATTGACGCCGACGATGACCCGCTCGCCCTCGTCGAACTCGCGCTGGAACCGGTAGGCGGCGTCGGCGATCTCGCGCTGCGGGTAGCCCTCGGCGATCGCGGCAACCATCCCGCCCCGCCGGTCGATCTCGTCGAGGTAGCGCCACACCTCCCGCTCGACGCGGTTCGTCAGCGCCTCCACGAACCACGAGCCACCCAGCGGATCGACGGTGGACGCGACGCCCGTCTCCTCGGCCAGGATCTGCTGCTGGCGCAGAGCGAGCAACGCGGCCTCCGCCGTCGGCACGGCGAGCGCCTCGTCGTACGCATCGGTATGGAGCGACTGCGTCCCGCCGAGGATCGCCGCCAGCGCCTGGGTCGCGACGCGGGTCAGGTTGTTGAGCGGCTGCTGGGGGGTCAGCGACACCCCCGCGGTCTGGGTGTGGAAGCGCATCCACGTCGAGCGCTCGTTCTCGGCCCGGTAGCGCTCGCTCATGAGCTTCCACCAGATCCGGCGCGACGCCCGGAACTTGGCGATCTCCTCGAAGAAGTCCGAGTGGCTGTTGAAGAAGAACGAGAGCCTCGGTGCGAACTCGTCGACCCGCATGCCGCGCTCCATGCACGCCTCGACGTAGGCCATGCCGTCGGCGATGGTGAAGGCGAGCTCCTGGACCGCGGTCGAACCCGCCTCGCGGATGTGATAGCCGCTGATCGAGACCGTGTTCCAGCGGGGCAGCTCGCGAGACCCGAACTCGATCGTGTCGACGACGAGCCGCATGGACGGCTCCGGCGGGTACAGGAACTCCTTCTGCGCGACGTACTCCTTGAGGATGTCGTTCTGGGTCGTGCCCTCGAGCGCGGCCCGCGGCACGCCGGCCTTCTCGGCCGCCGCGATGTACATCGCCCAGATCGGCGCAGCGGGCGCGTTGATCGTCATTGAGGTGCTGACCCGGTCGAGCGGCAGCCCCTCGAGCAGCAGCTCCATGTCGGCGAGGCTGCTGACCGCCACGCCGCAGGTCCCGAATTCGCCCTCGGCCTCGGCGTCGTCGGTGTCGTAGCCGTACAGGGTCGGCATGTCGTAGGCGATCGAGAGGCCCGTCTGCCCGGCCTCGAGCAGCTGGCGGAAGCGTGCGTTCGTGTCCTCGGCCGACCCGAACCCCGCGAACATGCGCATCGTCCACGGCCGCGAGCGGTAGCCCGTCGGGTGGATCCCCCGCGTGAACGGCGGCTCGCCGGGCAGCCCGACGTCACGGACCGGATCCATGTCCGCGTACCGGCCCGCGCCGTCGCGCAGCGGGTCCCCGTGGTGATCGACGGCGGTCGGACCGCCCGGGCCCGCGAGGTCGCCGTCGTCGGGCGCCGTCCAGTCCCAGGCGCCGTACACGCCTTCGATCGGCAGGTCGCCGAGGGTGCTGAACCGTTCGCGGCGTTCCGGCAGGCGCTCGAGGGATGGCGCCCGGCGCTCGACCCGCCAGGTGCGCCGTCGGGCCGCCCAGGCGTCGGGACGGTCGCTCATGCCGGCGACTCTAGCATTCGGTGCGCGGCGGGCCGCTCAGTCGGGCGCGAACTCGCCCAGCGCCTGGACGACAGCGGCGTCCCCGACGTCCGATGCCAGGAGCACGAACACGGTGTCCGGCTGGTCCCCCGGCCAGGTCACGATGGTGCTGCCGGCCCCGTTGCTGGCGAGCACATCGAGCCGGTGTGCCGGCTTGCCACCGACCGCGAGATCGCTGGTCGAGAGCTTCTCGGTATGCGTGTCACGGCGGGCGCTGGTCGTATAGAACGTGATCATCTTGTCCGCGTCGAGACCCTTGCCCTCGAAGGTGGCGACGGTCAGGCCACTGGACCCGCCAAGGCCCCAGGTGGCGCCCGCGAACCGGACGCCGTCGATCCCGGCGTCGGCGAGCGAACCGAGGGCCGCCGGGGTGCAGCTGCGGCCCGAATCGACGTTGTCGGGCTTCCGTCCCTCGTACGCGGCCGGCAGCAGCGCCTCGAGGTCCGGATAGGCGCCCGGTTGCCGCCCGTCCGTCGTGCACGCCGACGACGGGTCGAACGAGACGACCGGGATGGCGGAGCCGCAGGCGGCGACGATCGCGGCCAACGAGCCGGCGACGATCGCGACGCGGATCGCGGGCAAGGTGGGGCGTAGGCTGGCCCCTTGCGGCCATGCCCGGAATTGGCGGGTCATGGCCTGAGCGTACCGGCCGCTGCCCGACGGCGCCGTCGACGGCCACGCCCACGCACCGAACGTGCGCGAACGCCGGATGCGGCGGATTCCCTAGTCCGCCGATGGTCGCAGGGCACGCCTGGCTCGATGGTCCCGGCGGTGCCCGGACGCGCCTGACGATCGCCATCGGCCACAACGGGACCGGAAGCCCATTGTGTTCCCCATGGAGCGGCCGTACGTTGTGATCCGCGTTCGCAACGCACCGACCCGCGACGCACCGGGGGAAACCTGGGGCGTCGGCCACGGATCGTAGGGCCGGACGACCCGGCCGTCTGGGACGCTAGACGGCCCGGGGGCACCGAGACCTCGATCACGAGCCGAGTAACAGATCGGACGGCCAGCAGGCCCGAGTCGCGGGGCGGTCGAACTCATACATCGATCTTCATCTGCGCCCCCGGCGATTGCCGGGGGCGTATTCATGTCCGCCGCGGGCTAGCGGAACGGGTTCGACTGCCACCCTGGACGTGCGGGCCGGTGAGCGCGCCGGATCCCCCGGCGGTCGAGCTCGGCACAGATGACGCGCGCGGCCATGGTCAACGCCGGGTCGCGGGTCACCGTGCCCGCGAGCCAGTCGACGTAGGACGGCTCGAAGGCGGCGACCTCGCCCAGGGTGTGACCGTGGAACTTGCCGAAGTCGAGCTCGCGCTCGAGCGCCTCGTCGAGCGTCGGGGGCTCCGGGCGCACGTGGCCCGCCAGCGTGTCCCGTTCGGCCGGGCCGGTGGGCTGCGACGCGCGGAGCTCGGCCGAGGAACGATCGGGGCGTAGCGGCGGCTGGCCCATGAGCGGCATCCGGGCGCCGGGCGGGGTCGTCGTCTGGTTTCGGGGCGGGATGGTGCCGCTCAGGTCCAGGCGCGCCGTGATCGGTCGCGTCGGCTTTGCGGGCGGCGGCCCGCCACGCCGGGTGGTCTCGGTGCCGGCTTGTCCGGCCCTGCCGGCCGGGCCGTTCGGGCCGGCGGCCCGGTCGCCCGACCGTCGCCGCGCCTCGATCGTCTCGCCCGCCCGCGTGAGCGCCGCGTAGGCCGCGTTGATCTCCGCCATCCGGCGCGTCGCCCGGCGTGCGGCCTCGGGGTCGTCGCCGATCAGGTCCGGGTGGTGCTGCCGCGCCAGGCCACGCCAGGCGACCTTGATCGCCTCGGGGCTGGCACCGGGCTCGATGCCCAGCACGGCATGCGGTTCCTTGGGCACCACGTGAGTGTACCGATGCCCCGTCCGCCCTCCGGCGACCCGTCGCTTGACAGCGCACGCAGAGCACGGTCCCCTGTGCATTATGGCCGCCCGTCACCGACTCCAGCGTGCCCGCCGCGCGGGCGTGGTCGCGGCCCTCGCCGCCCTGCCGCTCGCGTTTGCCTACCGCTTCGCCCTCGTGTACCGCGTGCGGGCGGGCTATCCGCACCGCCACCCCGCGGTCTGGACGCCCGACGCCGTCGGCCTGGCCTACGACGACGTCGAGATCCCCTCGTCGGGCGGGCTTCGGCTGCCGGGCTGGTACATGCCCGCCGGGCCCGCGGAGCGCCCCGGCGTCGTCCTGGTCCACGGCTGGGAGTCGGCTCGGGACCGGACCATCCCGCACGCGCAGGTGCTCCACGCCGCCGGCTTCCACGTCCTGACGTTCGACGTCCGCGGCAACGGCTCGAACGGGCCGGAGGCCCTGCCGATGTCGGTCGGCGAATACGCGGCCGACGCGCGCGCGGCCGTCGCGGAGCTGCGGCGCCACCCGGAGGTCACGCGGATCGCACTCCTCGGCCATTCGATGGGCGCCGCGGGCTCGCTGGTCGCGGCGGCCGGCGACGACGACGTCGATGCCGTGATCGCCGCCTCGACCCCCGCCGATCCCTACCGGCTCACCCGGCAGACGTTCCTGCTCGCCCGGCTCCCGCTCCCGGGCCTGATTGCGTGGCCGCTCGCCTGGCTAACGACGCGGATCTTCCTACGCCCGCGCGGGCACACCGTGGCGTCCGTGAGCGCCACCGCGGCCGTGCGGGCCATTGATCGGCCGGTGCTGCTGATCCACGGCTCGGACGATGGCGTGGTCCCGCTCGCCCACCTCGCGCGTCTCGCCAAGGCCCGCCGGGCGGCCCAGCCGGACGCCGTCACCGAGACGCTGGTCGTCGAGGGCGGCCGGCACTCGTGGCTGTACGAGTTCCCGGAGTACCGGGCCGCGATCGCGCGGTTCCTGACCGCGAGCCTGGGCGGTCCGTTCACGCCCGACGAGGCGGCGGCCGTGGCGGCGGCCGTCCACGCCGAGCGCCTGCCCGATCCCGAGCGCCTCACGACGCTCGACGCGGAGCCGGGCGGCTTCCGTTCGCTCACGGGCGTGCTGCGCAGACAGGAGATGGCCGCCCCCGGCCCGAACCGAGACGCCGCCTCCGGATGAACGTGCGCGAGGCCGTCCGCACCAGGCGCGCCGTGCGCTCGTTCGACGGGCGCCCGCTCGAGCCGGCGCACCTCAAGGCGATTGTCGACGCCGGGCGACGCGCCCACAGCTCCAAGAACCAGCAGCGCTGGGCGTTCATCGTCGTCCAGGACCGCGACCGACTTGCCGCACTCTCGACCGTCGGCCCCTACGCCGGCCACGTCGCCGGCGCCGCGGCCGCCGTGGCCCTCGTCACGCCCGACCCGAATGGGCCAGACGCGCCCATGAGCGTCCTGTGGGACCTGGGCGGAGCGGCGGCGCAGATGATGCTGGTCGCGTGGGAGCTCGGCGTGGGCAGCTGCCCGGCGACCGTCTACCAGCCGGATCGAGCCCGCGAGCTGCTCGGCTTCCCGGCCGACATGCACTGCGAGTACCTGCTCTCGTTCGGCTATCCGGCGGATCCTGCCGTGCTCAGCGCGCCCAATCGCGCCGGTGGCCGTCGCCCGATCGACGAGATCGTCCACCTCGAGCGCTGGGAGGCCTGAGCTCAGGGTTCGAGGACGGGCGCGTCGTCGCTCGCGATGTCGAGGACGTCGAGCGCGGGGTCGACCCCGTCGACGGGATCCGCGTCGCGGCGCTCCGGCGCCGGGGCGCCCTCGGCGAGATAGGACTCGATCGCGGCATCGAGGCCGACGTCGCGACCCGCCATCTCCGACAGCAGCCACTTGTGCTCCAGGACGTCGCAATAGGCCTGGACGAGGTCCCGCTCGCGGCCGACGACACCGGCGATGCGCGCCTGCGTCGGCCGATAGACCTCGCGCAGCCAGCGGTCGGCGGCCTCCTCCGACTCGATCGAGCGGCGTTCGAAGAACTCGAGCCAGGCCTGGTATTCGGCGAGATCGTGGAGCAGGATCCGCGCCTGCCCTTCGAGCGCCCGGATCCGCGTCCGACGCTCGAGCTCGCTCGCGTGATAGCGGCGCGTCGTCACCGACGTCCGCAGGCGCACCGCCCCGTGGGGCCCGACCGGGTCGACCTCGAGATCGACGGAGAACCCCAGGTCGTTCAGGCGCCGCAGGCGGGCCCGGATCGCCTGCCGATCGCCCGGGATCAGCTCGGGCTGGTCGTGCAGCTCGCGCCACACCGCCTCGTAGCCGATCTTGACCGACTGCGCGGCCTCGATCGCGTCGTCCATGTCCTCCTCCCGCCCGAGGTAGGCGGCGAGGTCGGCGAGGCCGAAGGCGACGTTCTCGACAAGGATCTCGAGGTCGTAGGCGCGCTGGCCGTCGGACAGGGTCGGGAAGGTCTCGCTGGTCTCGGCGTCGACGAGGTAGGCCTGGATCCGATCGCCGTCGCGACGGAACAGCGTGTTCGCGAGCGAGCAGTCGCCCCAGTAGACGCCGCCGCGGTGGAGATCGACGAGGAGCAGGGCCATCGCGTCGAGCAGGCGGCCCCGGTAGCCCGTGCTGCCGGGCCGGAGCAGCATCAGCAGGCGCCGGTACTGCATCGAGTGCCGGAGGTACTCGGTCACGAGGATCGCGTCGCCCCGGTCCGGCCGGGCGGCCAGCCCGACGGCGCGGACCGATGGCAGCTTGGCGTCTTCGAGATGCCGCAGCACCTGGAACTCGCGCTCCGCCACCTCCTCGGGCAGCTCCTTGAGCGCGTACACGATCCCGTCCACGACCAGGAACCGCACCAGGTGCCGCGAGGGCCCGACGGGGAGCTCGCGGAAGCGATGGCCCGTGTCGCCCCAAGAGCCCAGCGGCCGCTCCCAGGGCAGCTCGAGCAGGTCGGCGACCTCGTCGCGAAGGACGAGCCGGGGAAAGATCATCGCGGCGCGCTCAGGGCGGGCGCCGGCGCGGTCCGACTCAGGGTCGCTTGCGCAGGTAGGCGGTGACGCTGGCGTCGTAGCCCAACGACTCGAACAGCTGGCGCGCCTCGGGCCGGTGGTGCCCGGCGGTCACCTCGACGAACGAGACACCCTCGTCGCGCGCGATGCGCTCCACCTCCGCGAGCAGCCGATGGGCGACGCCACGCTCTCGCTCGAGCGCATCGACGACCACGGCGATGATCCGGATGAACCGCTCGTCGGTCTCGAACCGGGGAACCACGTGGAAGGCGACGAACCCCATGACCGTCCCGCCCGCCTCGGCGACGATCACGCGGGCGTCGGCCGTCGAGAAGCGTTCGATCCTGGCGGCGAGATCACTGGGCCCGGCCGGATAGCCCTCGTCGGTGAGGAGGGTCGCGAGGCGTTCCGCGTCGTCGCCAGCGGCGGCGCGCAGCGTGATGCGGGCAACGTCGTTCATCCCGCGATGGTACCGGGCGGCCCGGTGCGCGACCACAGCCGCTCGACCACGATCAGGTGCGGACCCGCCATCCCCACGCCGGCACCCGCGGGCCCCGCGACGAGCGCGGACGGCCCGAACGGGCCCTCGGCGCGGGCGCTCACGCTCACGCCCCGCGCCGCCGCCTCGACGAGCCACGCGTCGAGCCCCCGGGACGGCCACAGAAACAACGCGCACGGGCCCTCGCCGTCCCTTGCCAATGAGGCGGCGAGGCGTCCCTCGGTGGCCGGCTCGAGGAGCACGATCTCGTCACCCGGCAGCCCGTCGCTGTCACGCACGCGGGCTCGGGCGCCCAGGAGCGGCTCGGCGATATCGTCGGCTGGATCGGGTGCCGGCCCGGCCAACCATTCGGCGAGCTCACCCTCCGCCCGGTCGAGCTCCACGGTCGCCCAGCCCACGCCCGCCAGCACGACGGCCCGCAGCGTCTCGGGGCGTCGCGCAGCCTCGCCGCCAAGGACTGGCTCGAACGCCAGCCGCCCGCCGGGGACCGCGTCGTCGGTCGGGCCCTCCCGCCGCCACGGGACGACGCCCAGCGATGCCAGACCGAGGTCGAGCACGTAGCAGCCTGCCGCTCTTGGATCGGGGGCGGCGACCGTGCCGAGCCGGCGCGCGATGTCGGCTGCCCGGGTCGCCGGATCGTCAACCTGCCAGGTCAGGCTGGCCCACGTCCTCACTCGAGCAGCAGGTCGGGTGCCTCGCCGCCGGAGGCGAACCCGAGGCGCTCGTAGAGGCGGATCGCCGGCGCATTGCCGCTGAACACGCCCAGGTAGACCACCGGCCCGGCCGGGCCGCCGGCGATCGCCACCGCGTGACGCGTCGCCAGCCCGGCGAGGCCGCGACCACGGTAGGCCGCCCGGGTGCCGATCGAGGACAGGTAGACGAACCCATCGAACGCGGTCGCCTTGGCGACCGCGGCCGCGTCATCGTCCATGCGCACCAGGACCAGCGACACCCGCGGATCGCCGATCGCGACGCGGAGATCATCGGCCAGCTCAGCCACCCGGCCGGGAAGGGCCCCGAACGACTCGGCCAGGACGGCCGCGATCTCGTCGATGTCGCGCTCAGTGGCGTCGTCGGGACCGCAGATGCCCGCGATCGTCACGTGTCGATCGAGCTCGCGTTCATCGACCGGCGGGCACGCACCCGGGTCCGTGAGCACCATGATGTGCCCGCCGCCCACATCGCGGAACCCTGCCGCTTCCAGCCGTCGCGCGAGGTCGGCGGGCGCGTTGTGCGCGGGCGACGGCCAGATGTGCGGCTGTCGCGCGTCCAGCGCGAACATCGTGATGGTCTCGTTGAGCCGATGATCGAATGCCAGCGGCTCGTCCGGCCAGCGGACGCTGACCATCCGGTTCCAGAACGGATCCGGATCGTCGGGGTCGAACAGCACGAGCGCGTCACCGAGGTCGCGAACGATCCGGCCGGGGATCGCATGTGCCATCGTCTCGTGCCGTTCGAGGCGGCGGACCGTCGCGTCGTCGAGGTGGACCGAGCGGATCACCCGACCACGATAGCGAGCCGTCCCAGCGCAGCCCGACAGGCGAAACCGTGGCTTCACCATGCGGCGTAATGTCGTCATCAGACCCGTGCGGCGCCCGCCCCTTGGTGCCCGCAGCAACAGGAGGCCAGCATGACCCGACGACTCCGCTTCGGGGCTCTCATCGCGATCGCAACGTTCGCCCTCGCCGCCTGCGGAAGCGGCAGTGGGGCCAGCGCCGCGCCCGCATCGCAGGCACCCGTGGCGTCCGCTCCGGCCGCATCGGCGCCCGCGGCGTCGGCTCCGGCCGCGTCCGCCCCGGCCTCGGCCGCGGCCGGCGCGTGCAGCACGGGCAGCGGCACCGGCACGGCCGCCGAGATCAAGAACTTCTCGTTCCCGACGGGCCTCACTGTGAAGGCCGGCGACTCGATCACGTGGACCAACGGCGACAGCGCGAACCACACGGTGACCTTCGACGACGGCTCGTGCGATACGGCCGTCGACAGCGGCTCATCGGTGACGGTGACCTACACGGTGCCCGGCACGTACGCCTTCCACTGCAAGATCCACACCAGCATGACGGGCTCGCTCACGGTCAACTAGCAGCGATCGGAACGACCTTCAGCTGCGCTGGGCGACGATCACGGTCGCGCCCGACGGGAGGTCGATCAGCGCCGGGGCTGGAACGCCGGCGGTGGCGAACCAGCCCAGCGCCTCGGAGCGCGTCACCAGTCGCGTGCCCTGGATCATCTCGTCGAGCTGCACCCCGGCGATCAGCTCGGCATGCCGGGTGCGCAGCTCGTCGGGGTCCGTGGGCAGGTACCAGTCGAGGGCGACCAGCCAGCCGCCCGGCCGGGTGGTCCGCCAGGCGGCGGCGATGGCCCCGGCTGGGTCCGCGAGCTGGTGGAGCGCGTACTGGAAGTAGGCGAGGGTCACCTCGCCCGCGTGGCCGACCGTGCCGGGATCGCCCTGCTCGATCGTGATCCGGTCGGCGAGGCCGGCCTCGGCGACGTGCGTCCGTGCGCGCTCCACGGAGTCGGGCTCGAACTCGACCCCGACCAGTTTCGTGCCCGGGAAGCGCTTGGCCATCGCGATGAGCCACCGGCCGCCGCCGCAGTGGATGTCCACGATCAGGGCACCGTCGCCGAGATCGACCACGAGCTGCGGGAGTGACCCCAGCACCTCCTGGAAGAAGACCGCGATGTCCTGCACGGTCAGCCGCTCGATGGCCATCCGGTATCGGTCGGGGCGCTCGGGCAGCGGATTGCCGGTCCGGAACACGTCCGGGAGACTGGCGAAGTCGAGGCTGCCGATGGCCGCGTGCAGGAACTGCCCGCCCAGGTACTCCGGCCGGTCCGGATCGAGCAGGATGGCGGCGACGTCGTCGTAGAGCACGATCCGGTCGTCCTCGAGCTCCAGGAGGTCGTGCACGGCGGCGCCCCACGACCAGCGGCGGGCAAGCTCGATTTCCGTGCCCGTCTGCTCCGCCAACGCCTCGGCCGTCAGGCCCGCGATACCCGCCAGGTGCAGCCGCTCCAGCAGTCCCAGCTCCAGGCCAGCAACGACGTACCACGTGCGGTAGAAGCCGCCGAGGCTCACCACGAGCTCGTCGAACCGGTCGTCCAGGCGCATCGCCGGATTGTGACATGCTGCCTCGGGCGGTCCGGGCGCGATTGGGTGACGCCATGCAACCGTCCCGGCGTCGGGCGTGTTCTGGAAGGTGATGGACGACACCGAGCTCACCGAATCGCTCGCGCGGGACCTCGACGGGTCGTTCGAGGCGTTGGTCACGGCGCACGCCGACCGCTGCTACTCGATCGCGCTGCGCGTGCTCGGCAATCCGCACGACGCCGAAGAGGTGGCCCAGGATGCGCTGGTCCGCGCCTACCGGGCCCTGACCGGCTACCCGGCGGCGCGCATCCGGGAGCTTCGTCTCCGCCCGTGGCTGGCGACGATCGTGGTCAACCTGTGCCGCAACCGGACGCGGCGGCATGCCCCGCCGACGACCCCGCTCGCACCGCTGCTCGAGATGGGGATCGAGCCCGTGGCCGCGGGGTCGGACGAGCCGGCGAGCATCGCCGACCGCACGGCAGACCGCGAGCATCTCGCCGCCCTCCTCGCGACCCTGCCCGATCGCTATCGCATCCCGGTCGTCCTGCGTCACGTCGACGACCTGTCCTATGCCGAGCTCTCCGAGGTGCTCGGTCGCCCGGAGGGCACCCTGAAGGCCCAGGTCTCGCGAGGTCTCGCGATGCTCCGGGCCGCCGCAGCCGGTACCGAGCTCGAGGAGCTGACCGCATGAACCGCTCGCATCTCCGATCCCTCGCCGACGAGGCCCCGGGTGGCCTGCGGGCGCTCGCCGCGCCGGCCCCGGCCGGTCTGGCTGACGACGTCCTGGTCGAGGTCGGGCTGGCCGACCGGATGGCGCCCATCGACTCCCCGCTGGGGACCCTGTGGGTCGCCTGGAACGGGCGTGGCGTGTCCGAGGTTGAGCAGGCGTTCGATGGGCAGGCTGCGGCGGCGCGACACGCCGCCCGCACCGGCCGGGCGACCAGCGTCGCCGAGGCCCTGCCCGCGCCCCTCGCCGATGCCATCACGCGCCGCCTCGCCGGCGAGCGGCGGGTGCGGATCCCGCTCGACCTGCGCGGTCGCACCGAGTTCGAGGTGGCCGTCTGGACCAAGGCGCTCGAGATCCCGCGTGGCGAGGTCCGTCCATACGGCTGGATCGCGGCCGAGATCGGCCGGCCGAAGGCGGTCCGCGCCGTGGGTACGGCGCTGGGGCACAACCCGGTCCCGCTGATCGTGCCCTGCCATCGCGTGGTCCGCACCGACGGATCCATCGGCCAGTACAGCCTCGGCGGTCCGGGCAACAAGCGGACGATCCTGACCGCCGAGGGCCTCGACCCCGCGGCGATGGAGGCGGCCGCGCGCGGCGGCGAGCGCCTGTCGGGATCCACGACGACGCACATCGTGTGCTGGCCGACGTGCCGGCACGCGCGACGGGTGCAGGACCGCTACCGCGTCTCGTTCCGGTCCCTGCGCGAGGCGCGATCGCGTGGCTATCGGCCGTGCAAGATCTGTCGGCCGGTCGGGGTCGAAGCGGCGGCGTGAGGCGCCTGCCGCTCGTCCGCCGGCTTGGCCTAGCCGACTAGCGCAACGCGGTCCCCAGTCAGTACACTCCGGCAATCTCGCCGCCGGAGCCAGCCATCTCGATGCGTCACACCGCCAGCCCGATCGCGATCTGGGCGGGCCTCGTCGTCCTGTACCTCGTGTGGGGCTCGACCTACCTCGGCATCAAGGTCACGGTCGACACGATGCCGCCGTTCGTGATGGGCTTCATGCGCTTCGTCCCGGCCGGGCTGCTGCTCGCCGGCGCGGTCGCCCTGCGCAATCGGCGGACGATCCGCCGCCCGAGCCGACGGGAGGTCGTCGACACCTCGATCGTCGGCGCCTGCCTGCTCCTGGGCGGCCTGGGCCTGGTCGCGTGGGCCGAGCAGACGATCCCGTCGGGCATCGCGGCGCTGCTGATCGCCCTGATGCCCATGTGGCTCGCGATCTTCGGGCTGGCGTTCCTCGGCGAGCGGCTGCCGCGCGCCGGCGTCATCGGGATCGCCATCGGCGTCGTCGGCGTGGCCATTCTCGCCTGGCCCACCGCGGGCGTGGATGACCTCGACCCCGCGGGCCTGATCGCACTCCTCATCTCGCCCATCTGCTGGGCGCTGGGCGCGATCTACGCCGCCAGGCGGGCGGTGCTGCCGGGGCCAGCCCTGTTCGCGAGCGGCCTCCAGATGGTCGCGGGCGGGGTGGCGCTGCTGGCGGCGAGCGTGATCACGGGCGAGCTCGGCGGGTTCGATCCCGCGGCGGTCTCGACCGAGAGCTGGGCCGGGCTCCTGTACCTGCTCCTGATCGGCAGCCTGGTCGGCTATAGCACGTTCGCCTGGCTGCTCTCCGTCGCCCCCCTGCCACGCGTCGCGACGTACGCGTACGTGAACCCGGTCGTCGCGGTCTTCCTCGGCGCCCTCGTCCTGGGCGAGCCGCTGTCCCCGCGGACGCTCGTCGCCACGGTCGTCATCGTCGTCGCGGTCGTGCTGATCGTCACGGCGCGCGGTCGGGCGCAGCTGCGCACCGCGGCGGTGGCAGCCGAGCCCATCGAGGTCGAGATCGACGGCCGCTCGGAGCAAACCGCCGCCTGACCCTCGGAACCCGCGGCGGCCCGTCGAAGTCTGGCAGGCGCTGCGGCGGCACGTGTCGCTCCTCGCGAGCGCGGTGAAGCGCTTCCACGAGTGCGAGCATCTTGCTGTCATGAGCGGCAGCGCCCCGTCTGCAACCGCGACCCGATCGGACGTCGAACTCGCGTCCGCGGGAGACGAGCAGGCGTTCGCCCGGCTCGTGGCACGGCACTACCGGCCGATGATCCAGGTCGCGTACGTCATCACCGGCGACGCGGGACTCGCGCAGGATGCGGTCCAATCCGCCTGGACGAACGCGTGGCGGAAGCTGGGCTCGGTCCGCGACGCCGAACGCATCGAGCCATGGCTGCTCCGGATCGCCGCCAACGAGGCGCGGCAGATCGTGCGCCGGCGCCGGCGGGTTGTCGTGGTCGAGATCGATCCCGAGCTGCGTGCGGGACCGCGGGCCGATCCCGGCGACAGCATCGCGCGTGTCGACCTCGTGCGTGCGCTGGCGGGACTCTCGTCCGACGACCGCGCGCTGCTGGCCCTGCGCTACGTGGCCGGGCTCGACGCGGCCGAGCTGGGAGCGATGACCGGCCGCACGGCGTCCGGGATTCGGGCGCGGCTGTCCCGGATCACGACGCGCCTGCGAGGGGAGCTCGGTGATGATTGAGCACGACGCGTTCGAAGGCCGGCTCGTCCGCGCGATCCGTGAGTACGCGGCCGAGGCGCCGCCCGAGCCCGAGGCCCTGGCGTTCGCGCGGATTGTCATCGCCGGATCGCGACATGACGCGGGATCAGCGGCGAGGGACGGCGCCAGGAGATGGGCCGCGGTCGCGGCCCTCGTGGCGGCGGCACTCGTGTTGGCCTCGATCCTCGCTCTCGCCCTGAGCGCGACCGGGCGCCGGAATGAGCTGTCGATTGATCTCGATCGAGTACCGATCGCGCTGACCGGCCAGTTCCAGTTCCAGGTCGCACGCATGGATCCGGACGGAGGTGTGAGCTACCCCTGGTTCCTCGTCGATCTCACCGGACCGGCGCTGATCCATGGCCCGACTGACGTGGGCGGCCCTGACGACCTCTGGGCATCACCGGGGGACGTGCCCGGCTGGTCGGGCAGGGCCGTTGGATTCGTCCCGGCCGGCTCGGGACGAGGCGAGCTCCGGCTGGACGGAGGTGTCTGCGGGCCGGCCCGGTATCGGGTCACCTATGACGACGCCGAGCTCCGGTTCGCACCCATCCACGACGCGTGCGCCGAGCGGGCGAACGTCCTGACGGACAAGGCGTGGACCCACATGGTCGTGCCGATCGAGACGGCCAAGCGGCATCCCAGCTGGTCGTTCGGAGAGCCATTCGCGTTCGAGTTACCCGACGCACTCGGGTCGGCATACGCGTGGACGTGGCTCGGCCCGAACCGGCTTCGGATCGGCATGATCTATTGGAAGGGTCTGTTCGTCGACGACGAGCCGCTCTACGTCGACATGTGCGACCCGGCCAAGGGGACGCTGTCCGACGTGCCGGGGACCCCGGACGCCGTCGGAGCGTGGCTCCGATCGAATGGTGTGCTGAGGGTTCCGGATCCGGTCGCGATCGAGGTCGATGGTCGCGAAGGACTCATGTTCGAGGCAACCGTCGAATGCCCGAACGGTGCGTCGGCTTCGGCGGGTCCGCGGGTGCCAGCGGGACGGATCTATGCCATCCCGACCGGCGACGACGTCGTCCTCTACGTGACGTGGAGTGACGGGGGCGTGCCCGGCTTCGACCCCGCCTCCGACGAGCTCGTCCGCTCCATCACCTTCGACTGAGCGGGCCCACGCGCGAGGCTCGGCCTCGACCGTGTACCACGGCGGCGGCACCGCCGTTCCCGGGCGCCACCAGGACGGTCCCGGGCCGTCACCTCCGGCGGTTGCGCCTCGGTTCTCGTTCGCGTCCGGATTGGAACGGCACCGTTTCGTTCCTTGTCCCGGTCGTGATCGGCGTTCTAGCGTCCGTCCCGCGCGGCAATCGTCATCGCCAACCGCGTCAGGGAGGACGACCGGGAGTGCACGGCCAGGTCTCGACTCACGTGCGGTCCCGGGCCGATGGGCAACGGTCGGTCGCAACGATCGTCGGCCCGGCGCGCGACGTGGAGTTCGGTGCCGTCGCTCCAGACCAGGGCACGGGACCGTCGGGCGATACGCCCGTGCTCGCCCTGTTGCAACGGGTGCTCGATCGCCATCGATCCAACCTTGCTGGCGACGTCGCCTCCTACATCCCGGAGCTCCGGCGCGCGAACCCGGCCGGGTTCGGGATCGCCGTCGCAACGGTCGACGGCGCCGTCTACGAGGTGGGCGACACGCGCACGCGATTCACCATCCAGTCGATGTCCAAGCCGCTGACCTATGCCGCGATCCTCGACCTCCACGGCGAGGCGGCGGTCCGGCGACGGATCGGCGTCGAGCCCACGGGCGAGGCGTTCAACGCGATCACCCTCGAGGCTGGCGCCGGGACGCCGCTCAATCCCATGGTCAACGCCGGCGCGATCTCCGCCGTCGGCCTGATGCCGGAAGGCGACGCACCCGGGCGGGCTGCCCGGCTCGCCGCGGCGTGCGGCCGGTTCGTGGGCCGGCCGCTGACGGTCGACGAGTCCGTCTATGCGTCGGAGCGGGACACGGGTCATCGCAACCGCGCGATCGCCCATCTGCTGCGGAGCACCGGCGCCCTGGACGACGATCCGGACCTCGTCCTCGACGCCTACGTTCGCCAGTGCGCCCTGGCCGTCGACGCGCGGGATCTCGCGTTGGTCGCCGCGACGCTCGCGAACGACGGCGTCCACCCGCACACCGGCGAGCGCGCAGCGTCCGTCGCCGCCACCCGCGCGACGCTTTCCGTGATGCTGACCTGCGGGATGTACGACGGCGCCGGCCGCTGGCTGTTCGACGTCGGCCTGCCCGCGAAGAGCGGCGTATCGGGCGGCATCTTCGTGGTCGTTCCCGGTCGGCTCGGGATCGGCGTGTGGTCGCCGCCGCTCGATGCTCATGGCAACAGCGTGCGGGGCGTCGCCGTGTGCCGGCAACTGGTCGAGGACCTCGACCTGCACATGATGCGCGGCGGCCGCCAGCCGGGTCCCGTGCGCGTCCGGACGACCGTCGCCGCCACGCCGTCGAAGCGTCGCCGATCACCGAGCGAGTGTGTCCGGCTCCGCGCCGATCCCCGGCGGTCGCTCGTGCTCGAGCTGTATGGGGATCTTGGGTTCGTCGCCCTCGAGGCCGTTGCGCGCGAGGTGCTCGGCGGACCCGGCGCGACGCGCGACGTCGAGCATGCGCCGACGGCAATCGTGGTCGACCTGCGCCGCGTGAAGCGCCTGGATGCGGCCGCCGTTCAACTCCTGGCCGAGCTGATCGCCGCTGCAGGTCGTCGCGGCGCGGCGTTCGCCTGGAGCTCGGCTGAGGAACACGCCCAGTCCCTGCAGGCGATCGACGCACGCCTCGGCGATCTGCGCCTCGCTGCGCCAGCCCGCTTCGCGGAGCTCGACCTCGCCCTCGAGTGGGCCGAGGACGTCGTCCTCAGCCGCACCGACGACCGGGCGAGACCCGACGGCCTGTCGCGCGTGCCGCTGGACCGCCACCCCGCGATCGCGAGCCTGTCCTCGCACGCCGCGACGGCCCTGACAAGCGTGATGGAGCGGCGGACCTGGGCCTCCGGCGAGGCGCTCGTGCGACGCGGCGAGGCTGCCGACAGCCTGCTCGTGATCACGGGCGGGCGCCTCTCGGTGCGCATCCCGATCGGCCGAGACGATTCCCGGCGCCTGGCCACGCTCGAGGCAGGCATGCTGGTCGGCGAGCTCGCCTTCCTCGGCGGCGAGCAGCGAACCGCCGACGTCTACGCGGACACGGATGTCGAGGCGTGGGTCCTGCGCACCGACGCGTTCGACGCGCTGACCCGGACCGACCCGGCAACGACGAGCGCGTTCCTCGCTGTCCTGCTGCGCATGGTGGCCGGGATCGCCCGTCGACTCACGGACGAGGTCGCCGAGCTCGCGAGCTGAGGTCGGCCCGTGGCGTCGGCCCGCCCGATCAGGCCGAGGGGCGCTCGAACCCCTGCGCGGGCCACGGCTCGCAGCGCAGCGGCCGGTCCTCGCGGTAGCCCAGGGCGTAGTCGGCCTGGATGAGGGTGTGAAGCTGGCTCGTGCCCTCGTAGATCACGGCGGCCTTGCTGTTGCGCAGGTAACGCTCCACCGGGAACTCGTTGGAGTAGCCGTTGGCGCCGTGGATCTGGATCGCGTCGAGGGCCGCCTGGACGGAATGGTCGGTTGCGTGCCACTTGGCGAGCGAGGTCTCGCGAGTGTTGCGAACGCCCTTGTTCTTGAGGGCCGCCGCCTGGAACACGAGCAGCCGGCCGATCTCGGTCCCCTTGGCCATGTTCGCGATCATCTGCTTGACCAGCTGATGGCGGCCGATCTCGTCGCCGAACGTCTCGCGCTCGTGCGCGTAGCGGACCGAGGCATCGAGGCAGGCCTGCGCGAGCCCGACGGCGCCCGCCGCGACCGTGAACCGGCCCTGGTCGATGGCGCTCATCGCGATCAGGAAGCCCTCGCCCTCCTCCCCGATCCGGTGCTCGACGGGGACGCGCACGTCCTCCATGTCGATGAGCCCGGTGTTGCCGGCCCGGATGCCGAGCTTGCCGTGCAGGGTGCCGGTCGTCAGGCCCGCCATCCCCCGCTCGAGCAGGAACGCGGTGATCCCCCGGTGGCCGCGCGCGCGGTCGACGGTCGCGAACACCAGGAAGTGGTCGGCGAGGTCGGCCAGGCTGATCCAGATCTTGTGCCCGTTGAGCACGTAGCGGTCGCCGTCGCGGCGGGCCGTGGTCGCGAGGTTGGCGGCGTCGGTGCCCACTCCGGGCTCGGTGAGCCCGAACGTGGCCAGCTTCTCGCCCTTGGCCTGGGGCACCAGCCAGCGCTGGCGCTGCTCCTCGGTCCCCCACTGCAGGAGCGTGAGGCTGTTGAGCCCCACGTGGACGCTCTGGACCACGCGGAACGCGGTGTCGGCGCGCTCGAGCTCCTCGCACAGCAGGGCGAAGCTGATGTAGTCCATGCCCCCGCCGCCGTAGCGCTCCGGGATCGGGGCTCCCAGCAGGCCCTGCTCGCCCATCCTGGCGAACACCTCGGGGTGCGCCTCGCCCTTCTCGTCCCAGTCGCGGATGTGGGGCAGGATCTCGACCTCGGCGAAGGCGCGGGCGGCCTCGCGCACCAGGCGCTGCTCATCGGTCAGGGTGAAGTCGATCACGACGGGATGCCCTCGGGCTGCGGACGCTGCGGCATCCTACCGCCGGGCGGGCCCACCATGCGCCTCCCTATACTCGGCCCGTGGACACGACCGAACGAACTCCCGGCACCGACACCGCAGACGCCCTCGACCTCGCGGCGCTCTCGCGGCCCAACATGTCACCCGTCATCGGCCGCTACATGGATCGCAGCTGGTCCCATGGCGTCGGCCACCGGCTGTTCGACACGGCGGGACGCGACTACCTCGACTTCGCGAACGGAATCGCGGTGACCGCGCTGGGCCACGCCCATCCCCGGGTGTCTGCGGCGGTCCACGCCCAGGTCGACCGCCTGCTGGGGCCGGTCCACGCGCTGGGCTTCGCCGAGTCGACCGTGACCCTGGCCAGGATGCTCGCCGACACGTTCCCGGATCCGCTGGACTCGGTGCTGTTCCTCAACTCGGGCTCGGAGACCATCGACGGGGCACTCAAGCTAGCCCGGCGCGTCACCGGGCGGCCCGGCATCGTCGCGTTCCGGGGCGCGTTCCACGGGCGGACGATCGGGGCCACGAGCGTGACCACGTCGAGCCTCAACTACCGCACGGGCTATGAGCCGCTGCTGCCGGGCGTGTACTTCACGCCGTTTCCGGCGACCTATCCCGAGTTCGACGGCGACGAGGCTGCGGCAACCGCAGCCAGTCTCGCGATCCTCGACTCGTTGCTGAGCACGGTCATCGCGCCGTCGCAGGTCGCGGCGATCCTCATCGAGCCCGTCCAGGGCGAGGGCGGCTACTACCCCGCGCCGATCGCGTTCCTGCAGGCGCTGCGCACCCTGTGCGACGAGCACGGGATCCTGCTCATCGCCGACGAGGTGCAATCGGGCTACGGCCGGACCGGCGAGATGTGGGCGTTCGAGCGGGCGCGCATCGTCCCCGACGTTGTGTGCGTCGCCAAGGCGATCGCGAACGGCCTGCCGCTGTCGGCGATCGTGACCCGCCGCGAGCTCGGCGAGCGCTGGGGTCGCGGCGCGCACGGCACCACGTACGGCGGCAACCCCGTGGCGTGCGCCGCCGGCGTGGCCGTCCTGGAGACCATCCGTGACGAACACCTCGTGGACAACGCCCACGCGCGCGGCGTCGAGCTGACGGGTGGCCTGCGCGAGCTGATGGCGGACCATCCCGCGATCGGCAATGTCCGTGGACCTGGGCTGATGATCGGGGTCGAGTTCGTGAAGGATCGCGCGACCGGCGAACCGGACGGCGGGATGGCGGAGGCCGTCGCCAGCCGGGCGACCGAGGCGGGCCTGCTGCTGCTCACCTGCGGCATCCAGCACCAGGTCATCCGCTGGATCCCGCCGCTCGACGTGACCGTGCCCGAGGTCGAGGAGGCCCTCCGGATCTTCGAGCAGGCGCTGCCTCGCTAAGGCGCCGCCACCCGCGCCCGTCTAGCGGTTGCGGGCCAGGAACGCCATGACGTCTTCGAGGCGGAACCTTCGGTCACCGCGCTTGCAGACACGATAGTAGGGAAGCTCGCCACGGTCGCCGAGGCGCTTCACGGTGTTGACGTGGAGGTGCAGCATCTCGGCCACCTCGCTCGCGGTGAGCATCGGGCCGAGTTCAGTGATCGCCATGGACGCCATTCGGTGTCTTGCCTCGTGTGTGTGATGAACCGGGCGGTCCGCGAGGGCACTGCGGTGCGGTCCGGCTCGTTGCTGATGGGAGTGTCCGAGTCAGGCACGCCCTCGCCAAGCCGTACTCTCGACTATCCGGTGGTACCAACCGGGGCGGCGGGCTGGGCGGCGGGCGGGGCGTCACCCGCTCGGCGCCACATGCGTTCGCGGCGATCGAAGGCCCGTCAGGCCGGCGTCACGCTCCGACGCGTAGGGGCACAGCCACGCGTCCTCGGTTCGCGACGGCCGGCCCCGAGCATCGCCCCGCTCCGGAACCCCGGGAGCGCTCGACGGCGCGCATGGTGGGACCGCGGAAGCCACCGGGCAAGGGGATGAATGCCCTATCCACGTGCAGAGCAGCAAGAGCGTGGCGCCCCCGGCAGGAATCGAACCTGCGACCAACCGCTTAGAAGGCGGCTGCTCTATCCGCTGAGCTACGGGGGCAGCAGTTAGGCGGTCAGTCTACGCACGATCCGGTGCAATTGACGCGCAGTTACCTGCTCGCTGCGCGGCTTGAAGGTTCCTTGCGTTCATTCATGTCAACCTCCCTTAGATGAGATGAGGGCCTGCTGGCCCTCTCATCTACTCGCCACGGGAGGCTGAATCCAGGCGGGTCGGGTCGGAGTCTCGGAAACGCCGGCGGAGCGAATGCCCCGCCGGCGATCGGAGTCGCAGAATCGAAGCTACGGACCGAACTCCACGGTCCCCCGGATGGGGTCGAGGCCAGGTGAATCGGGCAAGATCTCATCACCCGAACCGTCCATGTTCTCGAACATAGCTGCGCAGCTCGCCAGCCCCTGGTCCGGGGCCGTAACATTCCAGACTGCCTTCACCGGGGAACCCGGCTGGAAGATGATGGCCACGCGTTCCCCTACGGGGAAGCCGCCGTGCCAGTCCTGGTCGTTGGCGGGGTACGTTGAGTGCGTGATCAGACCGCCGATCTCGATCAGGCCGTCGGCGGTCGTTCGGGCGCACTCGAGATCGACCGTCGCGCTGCCCTTGCCGGCCTCCGACAACGACATCGTTCCGGCGACGTCTGCGCCGCTTCCGGTCGCATCGAGCTCCGCAGCTATTTCATGTGCGGTGAAGTTGCCCCGGGCGAGCAGGGACGGGCTCGGCGATGGCGCGATGGTGGGCTGGCCGCCGACGCCGCCACTGCGCGGCAGGAGCTGGAAGCCGGAGAATGCCACCACCAGCACCGCCGCGGCGGCAACGATCAGCTTCGCGTAGGAATTCATCGCGTTGGACCTCCACGCCGGCCTCCAGGAGCGGCGCTGTGGGGTCGCGTCCAGGAGGTCGAGCACCACGCCGAGGATTCGATCCGCGGACTCGTGCTGGTCCTCCCGGATCCACGACCGGAAGATGCGCGTGACGTCGCGTTCGCGGCTCATTCAGCTAGCCTCCCGCGCCGGCGGCCGGAGGTCGGCCTCGAGCGCAGCGCGAAGCCCGCGCATCGCATGGTGGAGACGTGAGTGCGCCGTCCCGACCGGGATCTCGAGGATCCTCGCGATCTCGTCGAGCGGCAGATCGAGGTAGTGGTACAGGACCAGCACCGCGCGATGGTCGATCGACATGCGGCGGAAGCCGCGCTCGAGTTGCTCGCGATCGATGACCGAGCTCAGGTCATCGCTCGCGACAGCCTCCTCAACCGGCAGGAGCCGGAGGTTCGGCATCCAGCGACGCTCCTTGCGGCCCTCGGCATAGCAGGCATGCACGAGAAGCCGGTATGACCAGGCCTCGAAGCGACCTGGATCGCGGAGCCGCGGGAGGTTCTGCCAGATCGCCAGCAGCGCCTGCTGCGTGGCGTCCTCGGCGAGGTCCTGGTCGCGCAGGATCCGACGCGCGACCGCGAGGAACCGGTCGGCGATCGCGCCGGCAAGGAGGCCATATGCCCCCTTGTCGCCGCGTTGAGCTCGCTCGACCAGCTCGGAATCCATCTCACTCCCGCTGACGGCGGCGGCTTCGTCCGACGCCTGTCACACGGTATGAGTCAAGGTCCGGGCATTCTTGTCAATCTGCGCAGCTGATGGCAAACCGCGCTGTTGACGTCGGCGAGCCGCCAGCCGTAGATCGACTGGTCGTCGTCTCCCACGAGGGGCCAGCCGACGGCACCGAGTACGGCATCAACGGCGCCGCTCGCGATGCCGGCTTGCCCAAGGTCACCAAGAAGGTGCTGCAGAAGTACCCGAACCTGTCGACGATGCAACCACTGATCGACGACGGGCTCGAGATGTGCGGCGAGACGCCGAGCGGCTCTCCCCGGCATTCGACCCTCGCCGATCAGCCGGAGGCACCGCGCCATCTCGCGCACAACATCGAGCTCGGACCCTGCGACTGCCGTCCACTCGTGGGAGCGGTGCCCGGCCTTCGCATGCTCCATCGAGAAGATGGAACTCGCTGCCTAAACCCATCGCCATACCTCGGTGAACCCCGGCATACAAGCCGGGCACGGCATGAACCGTTTCGGGAGTTCCGCAGTCATACCTATTGAGACCCATCCGTCACGAGAGGAGCCGTCCGACATGAAGCTCGCTCCGATCACGTTCGCCGTCGCGTTTCTGCTCGCCGGCTGCGGGAGCACGACACCCACCTCTCCGCCGCCGTCGCCCGAGGGCCGCCCTGTCGCCCAGGTCGATGCCTCGGCGCCCGTCGTCAGCGGCGTCCAGGCGCCCAGCTCGGGCGTGCCGACGCCGTCCGCATCCGCCGCGCCCCAACCGACCCCCACGCCCGATCCCGATGCGCTTCGACAGGCCGCCGCGGCTGGCTTCCTGGCCGCCGGTGCGGCCCACGTCCACAGCGGGACCCCCGCGTACCACAACGAAATAGGCCGAAGGGCGTCGGAGCTGTGGGGGCAGTACGCCGCGGCCCTGAAGCAGCTCCAGGTCCCCGCCCACATGGCGGCGGACCTGCAGGATCTGATCCGGGCGGTCAGGCGGATCCAGGCGGTGACCGCCGAGCGCCGGTCGGACATGGTGCTCTACCGCTCCGACGCCCGCTACCAGTACCGATACGCCAACGTGCAGGACAAGGTGGGGGCGGCTGCGCACCGAGTCCGGTCCGATCTCGGCCTGCCGCAACTCCCGTTCCGCTGGCCAAACCCCCTCCCGCCCGACTTCGCGTCTCCCTGACCGGCTGGGCGACGCTTATCGGCTACTCCGGCACCCGTCCCTCGCGGATCAACCGGAGACACCGCGCCTTCTCGCGAACGACCTCGAGCTCGGACTGCGCGATGGCCGTCCACTCCCGGGAGCGGCGGCCAGCCTTCGGGCGCTCCCGCGTGTTGAAGGCGTAGAGGGTCCACTCCTGGCGGTGATCCTCGTGGGTAGGTGGGCCCACGAACCAGCCGTCCGGCTTCGCGTCGTGGAGCTCGTCAGATGACCAGCGGCCAGTACCGTGCCGTCGCCATAGCCGCCGCAGCCACGATGAGAAAGGCGAGGACCGTGGGGCCCAATCGGTGCAAGACGCGCTGAGAAGTGGCGAGGATGCGCTGCTCATCCTCGCTCGGCGGTCGCCGCTCCACCTCGAGCTGATTGCCGATCGCAACCATCCGCCGCCCGGCGGGGTATCCGACAACCAGGAACAGAAGCAACGCGATGGCCCCCGCGATGGCGCCGACGGTGAACCCAAGAGTCTGGGGCTGGGTCATCACCTCCAGCTCAAAGCCATTGGTGTTGCGCCAGAACAGGACCGCGCCTGCTCCTCCGGTGAGGAGGGCATCGACCAGGACCACCTCGCTGAAGTGGCGATTGCGCAGAACATGGAGCATGAAACGCTGGCCTTCCGGAGCGGTTGCCAGCGCAGTGGGCTGCAGAAAGAGGAACAACGTCGCGGCCGCACCCAGCCAGAAGGCACCGCCGACGACGTGGATCAGCCGCAACACCACGAAGTCCATCCGGCCTTGTTCATACCAGTGGTGTCAACCCGAAAGCGTCCTCGGGTCGGCGGTGAGCCGTCCATCGGCAAGACATCGAGATAGGTGTCGGTGAGCGGCATCGTCTGGGCTCCGTCGCCGGCGAGTCCCTTATGCCCCTGCCCCCGCCACAAACGCCGAGCTGCAGAGACTCCGACCCGCCTCCGCGGATGTCACCTGCGGCTGAAGTCGGCCGCGTAGAGATGCCACCTACCGGGCACGCCCTTCAGGACGCGGCTGCCACGGTCGCTGAACGCCACCTCAGAACCGAAGACGAGGTCCCGAACCGTGCTGCTGACGAGGACCTCGTCCGGGCCGGCGAGCGCGGAGACGCGAGCCGCGACGTGGACGGCCAGCCCGATGATGTCGTCCGCGGTAATCTCGATCTCCCCGGCGTGGAGGCCCGCCCGAACGTGGAGATCCAGCGTCGGCGCGGTCGTCGAGATCTCGCGTGAGGCCTCGAGCGCGCGACCTGGCCCCTCGAAGGTGGCGAGGACGCCGTCGCCGGTCGTCTTGACCAGGCGGCCGCCCGCGCGCTCAATGGACGAACGGACGAGCTCGTCGTGGCGACCGAGGAGCTCCCGCCAAGCGCGGTCACCGACCTCGGCGGCGCGCTTCGTCGAGCCGACGATATCGGTGAAGAGCACCGTGGCGAGACGACGATCCGAAGCGTGGACGGAGTTGGCGCCGGTCACGAACGATGCAATCTCCGCGACGACGGCCGCCTGGTCGCCGGCCCACATGAGGTTGTCGATCCCGGGCAGCTCGACGAACCGGGCGCCCTCGATGTGCTCCGCGATGTACCGGCCGAACGGCGGCCCGAAGGCGGTGACGTCGGCGTGTGAGATCACGAATGTCGGGACATGGATCGCCGGCAGCACGTGCCGCACGTCCAGCTCCAGCAGGTTCTCGACCATGGCCCGGGCCACGCCGGGGCTCGCGGAGAACCGCTCGTAGCGTGACCAGGACTCGCGTAGGCCGGGAACAGCCCGCATGCTCGGCGCGAAGGCGTCGAGCAGCAGGCCCTGACCCCAGGCCATCTCCGGTACCCCTCGCCGACCGACCTCGGCTGGCGATAGCCCGATCGGATAGTCGGTGTCGGCTCGGGCGCGAGCCCAGCCGTCGACCACGATGAGGGCCCGGAGGCGATCGGGGTGGGTCGCGGCGAAGACGAGCCCCATCAGCCCGCCGCCCAGGGTCGTGATCAGCGCCGCTCGGTCGCTGCGGGCCGCGTCCATGACCGCGCGAACATCGTCGATCCAGGCCTCGATCGACGGAAGTGACTGAATCGGCACCGGGTCGGACATGCCGACGCCGCGCTTGTCGAACGTGATGAGCCGCCCGATCTTCGCGAGCCGTCGACGGAGCTCCGCGACCGGCGGCACGTCCCACTGGGCCTCCTGATGACTCACCCACTGGTCCGCCAGGACGAGATCGATCGCCCCCTCGCCTAGAACCTGGTAGGCGAGGGACAGGCCATCGACACGGGCGTAGTGCGTCTCGGGGTTCACCTTTAGCAGGATAGCGATGCGACTGCCCGAACCCCGTCGATTGGTTGGCGATCATGCGTGCCAGCCGCAGGCACCGCGCCATCTCGCGAACGACCTCGAGCTCGGACCCCGCGACGGCCATCCACTCCCGCGAGCGATGCCCGGCTCGGGGCCGGTTGCCAGGGTCGAGGGCGGACTGCTCCCAGACGCTGGGCCCCTCGTCATACGAATGGCCGGCCCAAGAACGAGATCGCCGGTCGATTGCGGCATCGAATGATTCCTGCCCGCAGGTGCGACCAACAGGCGTGACCCGACCTTCTCGCACACGGAGGATCCGAATGATCCGCGCAAGCCATTCGCCGGCCCGAACACCTCTCCGATGGCGGCGCCTGGCGATCGCGATGGTGGCGGCCGCGTTCGTGACGGCCGCGTGCAGCGGATCGGCGGCTACGCCGAGCACGTCCTCAGTTGCTTCATTCCACCCGTCAATCGCGCCCACGGCCGCAGCCGATCCGTCGTCGACGTTGTCATCGACCGCACCCTCGATCCAGCCGTCCGCCCGGGCCGAATCGACGCCGATCCCGATCTGGACCGGCCCTGGGGATCGGGTGCCGGGAGCGCCCGGCCACTGCGACACCCCGCCGGGCCAACCCTGCCAGTTCACGGCCGGGACGTACCAGACCTTCGGTCGCTGGGCGTTCCTGCCCGGGCTGACGATGTCCATCCCCGATGGCTGGAACAGCACGGAGCAGGACGCCGGCGAGTTCAACCTCAACAATCCGGACTTTCCCGACAGCGGATTGTTCTTCTGGCGTGACATGATCCCGGTCGAGCCAGACGGCACCTTCCTCACGAGCGTCCCATCGACGGTCGCCGGCATCACGGACTGGCTCAGGGCCGACCCTCAGCTCGTGGTGACCGACCCGACGGAGACGGTCATCGGCAAGGGCCTGCATACCACGACATTCGTGGTCAAGGTGGCCGCCGGAGCGGTGAACAAGGACCCTGGCTGCGCCAAGAAGCCCGCCAAGCCGACCTGCTTCCCCATCCTGACGGATCCAGCGCACTGGGGGGATGGAGCCTGGTGGGTCGCGTCGACGCACAGCACCCGCTACTACCTCGCCACCATCGGCCCGGATACGGACCGCCACCTGCTGCTGGTGGCCGTCGTCGGCAGCACCATGGACCCTGGGCCGCACGTCGAGGCCAAACCTGGCGCTGAGCGCTTGCGGTTGGAGAAAGCCGTCGCGCCGATCCTCGACAGCCTCGATGTCAGCGACGTGACCTTCAACTGATGATCGGACATCGTGGCGGGGGACGCGACGGTTGCCCTACTTGGGGACTCGCCCGTCCCGGATGATCCGGAGGCACCGCGCCATCTCGCGCACGACGTCGAGTTCGGACTGGGCGACGGCCGTCCACTCCCGCGAGCGGTGCCCGGCTCGAGGCCGTTCGCCAGCATCGAAGGCGTACTGCTCCCACACCCTCAACCAACCATTGCTACGCGGGCGGAGTCATCCTCTGCACACGGCAGAGCGAGGGACTCACACGAGCGTGACCGGCGGTCTGGCAGCGTCGACCATCCGAACGGGCGAAATGGCCCTCGTCGAGCGCGCCCGTGGCGGTGATCACGATGCGTTCGCCGCCTTGGTCGATCGCCGGCTCGCCGCGACCTTCCAGACGGCAAGCGCGATCCTAGGCAACGAGGCGGACGCGCACGACGCGACCCAGGAGATCTTCCTCAGAGCGTGGCGCAACCTCCCGGAGCTGCGCGAGACGGACCGCTTCGATGCCTGGTTCGGTCGGATCGTCGTCAACACCTGCCGAACGGCGATCCGTCGACGCCGGCGCCGGATCGTCCGCGAGATCTCTGTCGGGGCGCTGCCCGGCGAGGGCGAGCAGCTGCCATCCGCGGCGAATCCTCATGACGATCGCACCGCCGACCTCGACGTGATCGAACGGGCGCTCGATCGCCTGTCGGTATCCGATCGGTCACTCCTGGCGCTCCATCACTTCGAGCACCTCTCGCTCGACGACATCGGCGAGCGACTCGGAGTGCCCAGCAAGACCGTGAAGTCCCGGCTCTTCAGTGCGCGTCGCCTGCTCGAGCGCGCGCTCGAGGTGGAACGACGATGAACCGATCGGACTGGCTGACCGACGACCTGATCGACGCGGCCTTCGAGCGGCGCGCCGGACGGCCCGCTCCCGTCGAGCTGCGCGGTGAGATCCTGGCCATGACGGCCGCGACCGGGCAGCGGGCGGCGTGGCGCCTCCGACTCGCGAGCGCATGGTCGATGCCTGGCCTTCGGCCGGCGTGGGTCGCGCTCCTCGTTCTCGCGGCGATCCTGCTCGCGGTGCTCGCGATTGCGCTCGTCGGCCAGCGCTCCCCGAGGGCACACCCAGGCCTCCTCGCCTACGCGCAGGACGGGGACGTGTACCTCGCGAACCCCGACGGGAGCGGCGCGATCAGGGCCGTTCACGATCCCGGCGTTGCCTTCTCGGCGCCGCATTGGTCGCCCGATGATCGGTGGCTCGCGCTCGAGGGCGGCGGCGGCGTGTTCGTGCTCGACCCACAGACGCTCCAGCTTCGGCACCTGGCGGACGGATGGGGCGCGACCTGGTCGTCGGACGGCAAGTCGCTCGCAATCGTACGGTCGTCGTCGAACGGGGCTGGCGCCATCGAGATCGTGGAGGTCGAGACGGGAGCGACTCGCGAGCTCCAGGACAGGCTCCAACCCGGCCAGTCGGTCGGTGTGCCGCTCGCATGGTCGCCCGATGGCCGGTGGTTCCTCGCGCCGGCGAACGCGGGCAGCGGCAAGCGATTCGTCCGGATCAACGCGGCCTCAGGCGAGACCGTCGACATCGCGCCGATGTACCACCTGGCCGAGCCGGGGGCGCACTGGTCGCCGGACTCCCGGCAATTCGCCTACGCGCGCCCCGACGACTGCGGCGGAAACCCTCCGTGCCAGAGCTCGGTCGTCGTCGTTGACGCGGACCTGTCTCACGCCATCGCGATCAGCGACCCGACGCAGCTCGCGTCGAACCCGGTCTGGTCGCCTGATGGCACCTGGATCGCCTTCGCGTCAAGCGCAATTGGCGACCCGGCTGCGCAAACCCTTTCGATCGTGCGGCCCGATGGCCGCGACCTGCGCGATCTCGCCGAGATCAGCGGGTACGGCGCGCCCTTCAGCTGGAGCGCCGATGGTGGCGCCGTGGACGTCTCGGAAATCGATCCGACAACCGGGTTGGGGCTCGGGTTGTCGGAAGTCCGGATCAGCGATCGGACGAAGCGACCCATCATCAACGCGCCCGGCGTGGACAGCTACGACTGGCAGGCGATCGCCGCCGGGCTGACCATTCCCCGATTGCCGAGCGTCCCGGCCTCCACCGCGGCCGCCCAATCGTCGACCGTCCCGCCGCAATCGCCTCGAGCGGCGCCGCCAGCAGATCCAAGCGAGGCCTGGTCGGGCCTGGCGATCGACTCCTACTGCAACGCGGGGTGGCTCGACTTGCGCACTCTGACGGAGCGTTTCGTGGGGCCTCGCTGCTCGGAAGGGGGCGGCGTCGTCGTCGCCGCACCGCTCGGGACCGAGTTCGCGGTCCCCGAATCGGATGGGGACCTGACCATCGTCCAGCGCGACGGATCGACCTCCAAGAGCATCGGGGCCATGGGTCTCCAGCCGGGAAGCGATGAGAGCATCACGTGGGCTCCCGACGGCCGGTGGCTCTCGGTGCCCGCCTGCCCGCCGGGCGCTGGTGCCGAATGCCCCCAGTTCCTCGTCATCAGCCCGGACGGTCGGAGCCAGCGTTCGGTCCCGGCGTCGCCGTCCTGGTCGCCCGACGGCCGGAGGCTCGTGGTCAAGGCGCAGAACGGCGACCTGCTCGTCGGTTCACCGGACGGCTCGGAGCTCCGCTCGGTCGGAACGTTCCCGATGCCGAGCAGCTGGTCGCCCGATGCGGCGCAGTTCGCCTTCATCCGAAATGGCGACGCCTGGATCGCGAACGCGGATGGCACCGGCCAGCGGAACGTGACCAACTTCGCGTCCGGCGGCGCCGATGGCGCTTCCTGGTCGCCAGACGGCCGGTTCCTTGTCGTGACGCAGGAGACACGGTTGTGGATCCTGGCAATCGACGGCGGCGCGCTTCGGCCGATCGATCTCGGGCCGGGTCGCACCGCCTTCTATGGCGATCCCGTGTGGTCGGCGGACAGTGGGCGGCTCGCGGTGGTGGTCCAACAGGGCGATGCGCCATCGACGTTGATCGTGCGTGCCGGCGACTGGACAGCGACGGCCCTGACGGGAGCTGGGATCGACAACGTCTATTGGTCGCCGGACGGCCGGTTCATCGCATTCCTGGATCAATCATCGAATGGCAGCCAGATCGACATCGCGAACAGCGATGGGTCGGGTCGTCACACGATCTGGACCGGGTCGGATGGGGCGAGCAGGGTTACGTGGGTCCCGTGATGGCCGGGATCCGCGTCCGGACGGTCCTCCTCGCCGGGACCGTCAGTCTCGTCTTGGCCGCGTGCGCAGCCTCACCAGGTCCGTCAACGGGACCGACGTCCGTGGCCAAGACGAGCCGGCCGGCTGCGTGCGGAGCTCCCGCGGCGGCAACTGGCGATTGGTCGATCACGTCCGGGGGCCAGACGCGTCACGCACTGGTGCACATCCCACCGGCTGCAGCCAGTCGCTTGGCACTCCCGGTCGTCCTCGTCTTCCACGGCTATCGCGATGCGCCCGCCGACGTCGAGTCAATGACCGCGATGTCCGTCAAGGCCGACCAAGCAGGCTTCATCGCCGTCTATCCGGCGGCTCTCGGCGAGCCGACGAAGTGGGACTTCGCCGGAGAAACGGACACGACGTTCATCGATGCGCTGCTGACGAAGCTCCAAGCGGACCTGTGCGTGGACCCGACGCGGATGTTTGCGACAGGCATGTCCCTCGGTGGCGGCATGTCGAACCTCATCGGTTGTCGCTTCGCGAAACGGATCGCCGCGATCGCGCCCGTCTCCGGCGTCTACGGTCCCAACTGGGGTGGCGATTGCGTCCCCGACCGGACGGTGCCGGTCATCGCCTTCCACGGGAAGCTCGACCCGATCGTCCCTTACCGCGGAGGTCCGATCGATGACCCGGAGCACGGGGCGACCAAGGACCTTCCCCCAGTCATCGGCGTCGAGCGGTGGGCCGCGGGCTGGGCAACGTCGGATGGATGCGACGGGAAGCCGGTTGAGCAGGCGGCGATCGGCGAGGTCGTTCCGCTCTTCTGGACCGGCTGCGACGCGGATGTTCGGCTCTACGAGGTTGGGCACGGAGGTCACACGTGGCCCGGAAGCCCGTGGCAAGAGCCGATGACCACGCGTGACATCTCCGCCACGGACCTCATCTGGCAGTTCTTCGTCGACCACCCCAAGCCGCCATCCTGACGTCGGCCGAACGGGACAGGAGCGGCTGTCTCGGGCGCTCGGTGCAAGGCCGCCACCAATCATCGGGTTCCGCCGAGCGCTGTCCTCGTTCCACTGATGGGGAGTCGGGATCGCCTCAATCAGCGGGCAATTGCGCACGACCTCGAGCTCGGACTGGGCGATGGCCGTCCACTCCCTCGATCGGTGCCCGTGCCTCACCCGCTCCAGCGAGTCGAAGGCGTACATCGTCCACTCGTGACGATGCTCATCGTGCGTGGTCGGGCCGACGTACCAGCCGTCCGGCTTCGCGTCGTGGAGCTCGTCCCAGGCGGCTTCGAGGTCGGTCATAGCATGGGATATCTCGCCTATCCTGCGTGCGTGAGCTTCCCGAATGGCATCGGCTGGCCGACGTGGCAGCGTGCCTTCCGACACGGGTTGCTCATCATCGAGCCCCCGCATGAACTTGCTTCGATTTTGAACCGGCTTCGCGAGCGTTTCGACCCCTTCTCGGCGGGTTCCTTCGGGTCACACATCACCGTGACGCCCCCGTTCGCGGCCGCGCCGAGCCCTACCGATGAGGAACGCGTGCGGGAGGCCGTTCGCCACGCGACATCGATGACGTTGCACCTCGGTCGGCCGACTCAGTTCAGCGAAAGTTCGGTCGTGTATCTCCCCGTTGCACCCAGCGAGGGCCTCCTCGAGCTACGGGCCGCCCTGCTCGCGACCGGCCTGTTTCGACTCGACCTGCCGCATACCACGGACTTCGTGCCGCATCTGACACTTTCCGAGTTCGGGCATTCGCCCGAAGAGGCGCTAGTAGCCGAGGTCCCGGCGCCCGAGGCGATGGCCTTCCTCGTCGAAACGGTCGCCTGGGCGGTGCCCGACGAGGCGTTTCGGTTCACGGTGCGCCGTCATTTCGAGGCAGTTCCAGGCCCATAAAGTCGGACCAGGGGGGGATCGTCGCAGCCAGTGTCACCGGCTTCGACGAGGACAAGTCGCCGGCCGCTCTCGGGTTCGCCAACCGCGATCCCAACGACTGAGCAACTAACTGAGGCCGTTTCGGTCCCCTGCCCACGCTCGCTAGCACGTCGGACTGTCCGGAGCACTTAGAAGGCGGCTGCTCTATCCGCTGAGCTACGGGGGCTCGGGTAGGCGGCCAGTCTACGCACGAAACCGCTCGATTGACGGCGGTCCCACGTTCAGGAGCACGCCGCATCGCCGGTGCAGAACGAAGGCGTGGGGTTAACAGCAGCGAAGGCGGCATCGCTCGGGATGCAGCCGTGCTCGACGCTGCCCGACCTCCGGAGGCAAAGCGAGGCGGTGCTTGGCGGCCTGAGGCCCAATTGGCGACCTCCGGCACTGTCGATCGGCCGCGATCGCCCCTACGGTGGCGTTGTCGCGGGAGCGTCGACGCGCGGCCCACATCGATGGCCGCCAGGACCGCGCCCAGCCATCCGCGACATACCCGACCGGTGGCCTCAGATCGAGAGAATCGTCGATGAACGCGAACGGAATGACGGCCCGGCCGGCACAGGTATCCAGCCCGGCGACCACCGAAGCTGCGACGGGCCACGCCCCGGTGAGCTGCGAGGCCGTCTGGCAGGCGCTCTCGAAGGCCTCATTCGCCGTCGTCAGCCACGTCAACTCGGCCGGCGAACCCCGGTCGAGTGGCGTCGTCTACGGGATCGTCGATCGCCGGCTCTACATGGCGGTCGCCGCTGACGGCTGGAAGGCCCGGCAGATCGCCACCGGCCAGAAGGTCGCCGTCACCGTGCCGGTGCGCCGCGGCGGCATCCTGTCGCTCATGGCGCCCATCCCTCCCGCCACGATCACCTTCACGGCGACGGCGTCAGTCCACCCGGCGGGCTCGCTGGATGTCACGTCGGTCTCGAAGGAGCTTGCACGGCTCGTCCCGGAAGATCGCAAGGAATCGAGCGTGATCATCGAGCTCGCGCCCGAGGGGCGATTCCTGACTTACGGCATCGGCGTGAGGCTCATGGATATGCGCGACCCGGCGCTTGCGCGCGCCCGCGTGCCGGTGGCGTAGCCGAGGAGACACACGCGGGCGACCGGCACTGGCCGCCGCGCCCCCGAGCCCCGGAATGGGGCGTTCAACCCACTGCCGGACCTCGAATCCAGCGTGGTATGCTCCCGGCCCTTCGCGCGGGTAGCCCAAGTTCCGCGCGTCCAATCGAAGCCCGGGAATGCCCGACCAGACCACGAACCGACCAGACACCGGCCAGCTCGCGCTCGACCTGCCGAGCGGCCTGCCGAACCTTGGCCTCGAGCCCGAGTGGAAGGCGCAGCCCCGGCTATGGGGCCACAGCCTCCACCCGATGTGCTCGTACCTCGCGAGCTTTCCCGCAGCCCTCGCGCATGCGTTCATCGCGCGCTACAGCCGGCCCGGCGACGTCGTCCTCGACCCGTTCTCGGGCCGTGGCACGGCTCCCGTCCAGGCGGCCGCGGAGGGCCGGATCGGCGTCGGCAACGACCTCAACCCGCTGGCCCACGTCCTGACCTCGGCCAAGCTCCGGCCCGCGACGCCGGCCGAGGCTCGGACCCGGCTCGCGGCCCTGCGACTGGTGTGGGCCGGCGAGGCCGGGCACTGGCTGGACCTTGCCGATCGGGTCGTCGCGCGGCCCGGGCACCCGTCGGCGTTCGTGCCGGCAGCCGGCAGCGGCGAGGGACCCGACGCCCGAACCGAACCCATTCCCGACGAGGTCAGCGTGGCGTTCCACCCGCGCACGCTGGCCCAGCTGCTCCTCGTACGTTCGCAGCTTCGGCTGGACGACCGGACCGATCTGTTCCTGGCCGGCGCACTGGCGGGCATCCTGCACGGCAAGACACCGGCCTACCTCTCGACGGTGATGCCCAACACGTTCAGCATGGCGCCCCGCTACGTGCGTGACTTCGTTGCGCGGACCGGCTACGAGCCGCCGGAACGCGAGGTGTTCGACCTCCTGGGGACCAAGCTCGACCGCCTGTATCGCCAGCCACTGCCGGCGACCGACGGCATCAGCCTGCTCGGTGACGCGCGCACGGCCGGGCGACGGTCGCGAGCCGCCCTGCGTGGCCGGGGACTGCCTGACCGCGCCCGCCTCGTGATCACGTCGCCCCCCTACCTGCGCGTGCTCAAGTACGGCTACTACAACTGGCTCCGCACCTGGCTCCTGGGGTTCGACGCCAGGGCGATCGACGCCGCGCTCGACGACGCCCACCAGCGCGAGCCATACCTCGCGTTCATGCGCGAGGTCCTCGCCGACATTCGCCCGGCGCTCAGCGATGACGGGATCGCGGTCCTGATCATCGGGGACGTCGAGAACGATCGCGGCAAGCCCTCGAGATCGGGCCTGGGCCTCGCCGAGGCCGTGTGGGAACAGGCCGCGTATCCGGCGGGGTATCGGCTCGCCGGCCTCGTGCGTGACGAGGTCGCCGCCAACCGCAAGATGACCCGCCTGTGGGGCGACGAGGCCGGCCAGGCGACGAAGACCGACCGGATCCTGGTGCTGGGCGCCAACGAGGCCGGCCGCCGCCGCGCCCTGGCCGGGGCCGGCACGCCCATCGACTGGACCTGGCCGCCGACGAGGCTGCGCGCCCTCTGAGGCTCGATCCGCCCGAGGTCTAGGACACGGCCGCGATCCAGACCGGATCGCCGCGCGTGACCGCCATCCCGTCCGCGGCGCTGGCCTCGTACCGGATCACGGACACCCAGTCCCATGCGTCGAGCAGCATCCCGTACTCGCCCGCCTTGACCTCGCCGTAGGTCACGATCCGGCGCGCCCGCACCGATGTCGCCGTGGTCGCGACCTCCACCGACGAACCGACCGCGAAGCCCGCCTTGTCGAGATCGGCCAGACGTGCGTTGAGCCGGATGTTGCCGAATTGGTCGACGTCCACGACCTGGCCGTGGATCCGCCCGGGCTCAGCCTCTGCGTCCTCGAGCTCCAGATCGACGAGGATCGCGGGGTCAACCGGCTTGCCCAGGCGATCGAGCGGGGCACCCGCCGCCAGGTGCGCGGCCGCCGGCGCGAACACGTCGCGACCGTGGAACACCGCCGACACGCGCTCCGAGCCCACGGCGTCGGGGTCGATCTCGATGGCCGCGGTGATCCCGCCGAGGGCCTTCCACGCGGGTGACAGCAGGCCGTTGTCCGGACCGACGAGGCGCGGGCCGGCCGCCGTGGCGACCGCGATCGCGAGGCGGCTGGTGCCGACGCCCGGGTCAACGATCCCCAGCCCGACCGCGTACGGTCCCCCGTGGGCCATCCCGTTGGCCAGCATCATCCCGCCGGCGTGGATGTCGTGGGGCGGCACGCCATGGGACAGGTCGACCACCCGGGCCTCGGGTGCGATCCGCAGGATCACGAGGTGGCAGACCCCGACGAACTCGTCCCGCAGGCCGAGATCGGACACGAACACCACCGGTCCGCTCACCGCACTCCTCCGATCTGCCCGCCGTCCGTCCGCTCCGCGCCGTCGGTCGCGGTTCGGCTAGCATGACGCCTCGATGAAGCAGATGTACCCGCCGTCGGACCTCGCCGCCATGGACCCGCTGGTCCTGATGAAGAATCTCGACCACGTCCGGATGACCAGCCGCCGGCTGTCGTACATCCTTCAGCAGCAGGTCCACCTCTATGCCCCCGAGGCGAACGAGCTCCGCGAGCAGATCGACCGCTACGTGGAAGCCGAGCGCCAGATCGAGGGCGAGATGGCGCGTCGCCGGATCCGCGCCTGATCTGGATCGAGCCTGACCTGGGTCGCGCCTGAACGAAGCAGCGCCTGACCTGGTCCCCGCCTGACCTTAGGCCGCAGATGCCGCGGGGATCGTCGTCCGCAGGTCGATGGCGTGGCCCGTCTCCCCCGCCGGGGTCACGACGGTCTCCCCGGCCTCCGCGCGGGCTGCCTCAGCGGCCTCGATCATCGCTGCCCGCGCCGCGCGCCGCGCGGCCTGCTCGTCGGTCACGATTCTCGTGACGAGCTCGGCCAGGCGAGGGGTCTGGAACAGGCTGAACCCGACGCCGATCTCCGCCAACGCTTCGTGGCCCATCCCTCGGAACAGGCCGCGTGTCGCGACCGCACACATCTCGTCGTACAGCTCCGGCCAGCCGACCCGGCGGCGCTGATAGCAGAACCGCACGAAGGCCTCGGCCTCTGGTGACGAGCAGGCGGCGGTGCCAGCGGGCAGCATCGAGATGGGTCCTCCTCTCCCTCGGCCACGCGGTGGCGATCCGGCGGCGGGCCGGGGCCGCCCGCCGCCGGGGGCAATCTGCTTGCTCGCCCGGCGTCCCTCCCTCGGACCTCCCGTGGCCACCGGCGATCGGCACATCGTAGGTCCTGTGGCGATGACCCGGTAGGGGCTTCTCCACCATGTTCCTCCCCGACTTGTCCACACCCCGCAACGGTCGGTGGACAGGCCGGGCCAAGCCCGTGAAACCTGTGGACGCACCCCCCTCGTTTGGTGCCTTGTCGAATCGTGTCAGCCGGCGGAGGCGCCCCGGAATCGCAGCCCGAGGCCGGGAGCATCGGCCAGGATCCACCGCTTGTCGGCACCCAGCGCGAGGCCCTCGACGGGGTCGTCGGCGAGCAGCAGGCAGCCGTCCAGGTCCACCCAGTCGGCGAGCGGCGCGACGGCCACGGACGCCGCGATGCCGATCGACGTCTCCTCCATGCAGCCGAGGAAGGTGCGGAAGCCGAGCTCGTGGGCGCGTTCGAGCATCCGTCGGGCTGGCCCGATCCCGCCGCACTTGGCGAGCTTGACGTTGACCCCGTCGACCACGCCCACGAGCCCGTCGAGATCCTCGATCGTCACGGCGCTCTCGTCGGCGACCAGCGGCAGCGGGGAACGAGCCTGGAGCGCCCGCAGCTCAGCGTGGTTGCGGGCCGGAAACGGCTGCTCGATCAGCTCGACGCCAAGGCGCTGGAGCTCGGGCAGGAGGCCGATCGCCTCGTCGAGCGACCAGCCGGTGTTGGCATCGACCCGGATCGACCCCGGAAACACCGACCGGACGGCACGCACGGTCTCGATGTCCGTCGGCCCGCCGACCTTGACCTTGAGGGCCGGGAAATCGGCGGCCCTGCGCGCTCGCTCGGCGACCACCGCAGGCTCGTCGAGGCCCAGGGTGAAGTCCGTGGGCGGCACCGGGCCCGTGATCCCGAGCAAGTGGCGGATCGGGAGACCGAGCCGCTTGCCCACGAGATCGTGGAGGGCGATGTCGAGGGCGCACTTCGCCGCTCCGTTGTGGTTGATCGAACCGGCCATCCGATCGGCCGCCTCGTCGAGCGCCGCGCGCGCCTCGCCGGGCCCCGAGCGGAGCGCGCCTGCGAGCGGCTCCACGGCCGCCAACAGCAGCGGCACCACGGCGGCGATCGTGTCCGGCGTCTCGCCATAGAACGGATCGGGGAAGCCTTCGCCCAACCCCTCGGGCCCGCCAGGCCCGTCGGCGTCGTCCCGGAGCACGGCCACGACGGTGGTGGCGGATTGACCGTCGTCGTGCGACGACCGCGCGATGACGAACGGGTCGCGCAGCGGCAGGACGAGCGTCCGCAGCTCGACCCTGAGGGTCACGCGGATGCGTCCTCGACGGTTGCGGGCGTCGCGAGCGTGACCCAGGGCAGGGCGTCGACGGCGCTCTCGATCGCGGCCCACAGGTCGTCGCCACCGAACCGGACGGGATCGTCGCACGGGAGCCCCGTCTCGGCGGCCGTCGCGGCGATCACCCGCCGCGCCTCGTCATCGTCGGTGATCAGCGAGGTGTTGAGGGCGACGGCGACGACCTTCGACGGCGCGACCAGGCCCGCCGCGATCTCGTGCGCCGCGATGAACGGGCCGAGCGCGGCGATCGGAAACCGGGCCTCCGGGAGGTGATCGAAGTCGTGGTCGGCCATGCCCGGCTTGTGGACCATCACCATCGCGTGCGGCGTGGCCCCGTGAATGAGGCCGAGGGTCACGCTGCTGTAGGCGGGGTGGTCGAGCGATCCCTGGCCCTCGACGATGACCCAGTCGCCGCGCGACTCGCCTTCCTCGACCAGCCCCTCGACGGTCCCCTGGAGGAAGTCCGCCACGATCCGGTCGACCGTCACGCCCCAGCCCTCGATCATCATCCCGGTCTGTCCGGTCGCCACGAACACGGGTGCCCGGCCCGCGACCTGGGCCGCGCGACGGAGCTCGAGCGCGACGGACATCTTGCCGATCGCGCAGTCCGTCCCGACCGTGAGCAGCACGCGTTTTCCGGGCAGGTGGCGCCGCCCGACGGCCGTCTCCATTCGATCGGGCGGTCGACGGAAGTCGATCAGCCGGACGCCGGAGGTGCGGGCGGCTTCGACGAACTCCGGGTCGTCGGACAGGAAGGTGTGCAGGCCCGACAGCACGTCGAGCCCGGACTTGATCGCGGCCAGGATCACGGCCCGCCAGTCGTCGGGCAGCTTGCCGCCGGTCGGGGCGATGCCGATCAGCAGCGCATTCGCCCGCGGCAGGAATCCGAGCGCATCGTTGAGCGTGCCGACGATGGGGATGTCGTTGCGTCCCGAATCACCTAGCCATTCGCGGACGTTGTGACCGGCCTGGGTCGAATCGATGACCGCCATGACCTTGTCCTGGCCGAAGCGGATCACGCCCATCGCGGTCTTGCCGTGGTGGAAGCCGAAGTTGCCCTCGGCGAGGATCACGAGGCGGCGCTCGACGGAGGGCGGCATCGATCTCCCGCTGGCCTGAACGGCGATCGCCGCAGGGATGGCGCCGAGTCTAGGTCATCCGGGGATGCCGCCGGCTACGGCGACGGTTGGTAGAGGACCGCCTCTGCGACGCTCGTTGCGCCATCGACCCCGATCTTGCTGCCGCCGGCGATGAGCACGCGGCCGTCCCCGAGTCGCGTTGCGGTGTGGCCCGCGCGCGCTGTCCCCATCGATCCGATCGGGCTGAAGGTGCCGGTCGCCGGGTCGTACACCTCCGCCGACGACAACACGCTCCAGTGATCGCCGTTGGTCCAGTACCCGCCGGTGATCAGGACCCGCCCGTCGGCGAGCAGCGTCGCGGTGTGCTCCTGCCGGCCATCGACCATGGGTGCTGTTGAGGCGAACCTGCCTGTCCGTGGGTCGTAGACCTCGGCGCTCTTGTAGACGGTGTCCCTGGGCGACCGGCCACCCGTGACGAGGACCCGCCCGTCCGCGAGGAGGGTCGCGGTGTGCAGATAGCGGCCCGTCTTGAGCGAGTCCGTCGCGCTGAACGTGCCCGTGGCCGGATCGTACATGTCCGCCGACGCGATGTTGTCGTACCCGTCGCCGCCGCCGCCGACCATGAGCACGCGCCCGTCATCGAGCAGGGTCGCGGTGTGGTTGTTCCGAATCTCGGTCATGCGCCCCGTCTTGCTGAACGTGCCGGTTGCCGGGTCGTAGAGCTCGGCGCTGGCGAGGGCGTTTGTGGTCTGGACCGTCCGGTAGTCTGCAAGGATCACCCCATTCGCAGAGGTCGCCGCCGGTCCTGTCATCCCGCCGGCGATCAGGACGCGGCCGCCTGTGAGCAGCGTCGCCGTGTGGGAATAGCGATGCGTCGTCATCGAGCCCGTCGGCGTGAACGTTCCGGTCGTCGGGTCGTAGACCTCTGCCGAGGCCCAGATTCCCTCGTCGCCGCCCTTGCCGCAGTTGATGCCGCCGGTGAACAGCACGCGTCCGTCGGCGAGGCGTGTCGCGGTTTTGCCGCTCCGCGCCACTGTCATCGATCCGGTTTCTGTGAACGCGCCGGTCGACGGGTCGTACTCCGCCGCGGCGGTGCCGCAGCCCTGCGTGAACAGCACCCGCCCGTCGGCGAGGAGGGTCGCCGTGCCACTCGATGTGCCATCCGCCTCGAGGGCGAGGACGTCGGTCCAGCTGAACCCGGCGGCCAGGGCCGGGACCGGGGTGGGCTCGGGCGTCGGCGGCGGCGGCCCGAGTGGGACGCCGACCTGGACTGTCCAGGGCGGCGGCAGGATCGCCGCCCCGCCGATCGGCTGAATCATCGGATGGCTGAGCAGGAGGTCGAGGCCCTCCAGCCGAAGCGTGCTCGCCGACGCCAGCAGCGTCGCGTCAGTCCCGTCGGCGTCCATCACCCACCAGCCGGCCGCCTGACCGTCGACGGCCGAGGCTCGAGTGAACAGGATCCGGCCGTCGGGCGTCCAGGTCGGCCAAACCGCCCCACCGCCCGAGGTCAGCCGGCGCACGTCGCCCCCATCCGGACGCATCGTGTAGATGGCGCCATCCAGTGATTGCGGGCCCCGCGACATGAAGGCGATCGTGGCGCCGTCGGGCGACCAAACGGGGTCGATCGCATCGAGGTCTAGCGGGCTCACCTGGTGCAGGTTCTGTCCGTCGACATCGACGATGAACACGGCGTCGCGCGTCGGCGGCGTCGGTCCAGCGGTGTCTCCTTCGCCGTAACGTCCGAACACGATCTGGCTCGCATCGGGCGACCATCCGGGCCGGACCCCGCCGGACGGCGAGGTCGACGTCAGCACGCTTACCTGCCCGGTCTCAAGATCCATGGTGGCGATCGCGACCGAGCCGCCGTATCCGTCGGCGTCGGCCGTCGCGCGCAGGAACAGGAGGTGCCGGCCGTCGCTCGAGAACGCCGCGCCCGAGTCCCTCGCGCACGCGCCAGGCGCCGTGGATCCCGGTTCGGACGCCGGGCACCCGAGATCCAGCGGTAGCGGCGCGCCGTCAGCGGGATCTGCGAGGTACAGCGACCCCCGGTCCGAGTATAGGATGTCGGATCCGTCGGGCGTCCAGGCGAGGAGCTCCTGGCGGCCCTCTCCCTTCCCGAAGCGCTCGTGTGCACCACTGCCGGTCGACTGTACGGTCCAGATCCGTGGGGTTCGGCAGAACCCTTCGTTGCCGGTGCACGCCTGGGTGTTGTCGGCGAGGGAGAACGCGATCAGGTCGCCGTTGCGGACCGCCGCCGCCGGCGCCGGAGTTCCGGCGCTCGACGCCGTCGGCTCTGGCTCCGGTGTCGTCAGCATCGCCACCGACGGGCTCGGCAGCACGACCGGCGTCGGGCGCAGCAGTCCCGACCCCGCGGCGACCGCCCCGCCCACGAGCAGCAGTGCCGCGGCCGCGAGGAGCGTCCAATTTCGCCGCGATGGCCGCATCGGGATCGGGTGGGCGACGGGGATGGCGGTGACGCGCTGCAGGAGATCCGCCGGCGCGGGCTCCGTCTCGCCCACGGCGTCGTGATACCAGCCGCGCAGCCGCTGCTCGAGCTCTCGGTCGTTCATCGTCCGGTCCCCATCTCTCCGCGGCCGATCGCGTCATGCAGCTGCTTCAGTGCGTAGTGGAGTCGCGACCGCACGGTTCCGGGTGGGATTCCCAGCCGGACGGCGATCTCGTCCACGGCCAGGTCGCGGTAGAAGCGGAGCGCGACGACTGCCTGGTGGTCCGGCGACAGCCCAGCGATCGCCGCGCCGACGACCTCGCGGTCCTCGGTCCGGCTCGCGTGGTCGCCGGTGACCAATGCGACCTCTGCCGAGATGTCGGTCGCCTGCGGGCGTCGCGCGCGCAGCCGGTTGCGGCAGGTGTTGACGAGGATCCGGTCGAACCATGGTTCAAAGCGATCGGGATCTCGCAGCGTGTCCCATTTCCGCCAGGCCTGGACGAACGCGTCATGCGTGGCGTCTTGCGCCTCCGTCGGGTCACGCACGATCGCCCGCGCAAGCCGGTACGCTCGGTCGAGATGCCGATTTGCCAGCGCGAGGAACGCCGCGTCGCGCCGCTTCGCATCCCGCGCAGGGGCAGACGGCGGGTCGGCGAGTTCCAGGACGTCGGACGAACGGTTCACGTTGAATTGACACGCGAGCGCCGCAAAATGTTCAGTCCCGCGAGCCTACGCCACCGCCGCGCGGCTCTTACCCCGACGTCAGCCACCCTCGGTGGCCGCGTAGCCCTGGTTGAACAGCAGGTAGACCACCGCTAGCACCCCGGTGGTCCGCTCCGCGAGCCGATGTGCCGGCGGCATCCGGAAAAAAGCCCCCGGCGGCGGGGCCGGGGGCTGGGGTGATACGTCTGGTACCGCATACCGGATTCGAACCGGTGGTCTCCGCCTTGAGAGGGCGGTGTCCTAGGCCTCTAGACGAATGCGGCCTGCGTTCCGGCGGGGGCCGAACCGGTGGCGGAGGATACCAAGATCCGGACGGATCCGCCAGCCGCGACCCCCTACAGCCGGTTGGTCTCGAGGAACATGCGGAGCGTCTCCGCGACCTGGAGATAGCTCTGCTCGCCCATCACCAGCCCATAGTGCGAATGCGCCCCGAACGGCTCGTAGCTGGCCTCGAGCCAGTCCGCGAGCCGCTCGACGTCGGCCTCGGGCACGTACGTGTCGAGGCCCGCTCCGATGACCAAGCGGGGCACGTCGGGGAGGGCCGTGCGATCGACCGGCACGCCCTGGAGCACCTGTCGCCTGGCCCGGCCGGACTCGAACGGCTTCTGGCCGAGCAGGTGCTGGATGCGCAGCACATCGCCCAGCGTGAGGTCCCGATGCTCCCGCTGCAGCTTCTCGGGGAGCGTCTCCCAGCCCAGCTCCGCGCGACCATACGCGTCGGGCACGTCGCGCACGACATGGGGTCGCGCCGGGTCGCGCAGGTCCCGCGGCGGCTCGGGCGCGATCAGCACGTAGGCGGACGCGGGCACGCGCTCGAGCGCCTTGAGCACGAGCAGACCGCCCAGGCCGTGGCCCACGGCCACCACGGACGGGCCGAGGCGTTCCATCGCCGCGATGACGTCCTCGGTGTAGGTGGCGACGTCGAGGGTCGCGGGGTCGGCGGTCGCCGACCAGAAGTGGTTGCGCAGGTTGAGCGCGTGGCCTTCCCATCCGCGACCCGCGAAATGATGGAGGTAGCGCTCCCAGACCCAGGAGCCGCCGAGTTCGCCGTGGACGAACAGGATCGGCTTGCGCCGAGACCTGCGCTCGGGGAGCCAGGATTCGATGTACAGGCCGCGGTCGACCAGCTCGATCTCGTCCTTGCGGACGGGCCGGCCGTTGGAGGGGGCCGTGCGGGCTAGCAGGCGTTCGGAGGAGGTGGAGTCGGTCATCGGTCGTGCGTTGTGCCTACCACTCGTGGGGATTGAACAACAGCCCGGTGAGGGCCTTGGGATAGAAATAGGTCGACTTCTGGGGCATGACGTCACCGGCGGAGGCAACGTCGAGGATCGAGGCGACCGGCGTCGGCTCGAGCAGGAATGCCGCATCGGCGGCGTCGGTGGCCTGGGCGACCAGCTCCGCGGCCTCGCCTGCGGACTTCGTGTAGCCAACGCGCTCGCCGCCCGCGACCGCGGCCGCGTCGATGCCCGCCAGCGCCTCGAGCGTCGCGCCGAGCAGGGTGACATCGAGCCGGCGCACGGCCGAGCCGCCCGCCACGAGGCGCTCGAACGCGTCTCGCCGCGCCACCAGCTGCCATGCGCCGTCGCGAGTCACGAGTCCGAACCGGCCCGCGCCGCCGGTGAGGCCGCCTGCGGCGTCGTAGCGCTCCACCAGGGCGTCCGTGGTCGTGGGGATGACCTCGAACAGCCCGTCGAGGCCGGCCCGCAGCGCGGCCAGCCCGTCGTCGCCCAGGCCTCGCACGACGCGATGGGTGGGCAGGACCGTCAGCTCGTCGCGCGCGTCGAGGAACAGCGCGAAGATGAAGTCAAACGGCGGATCCGGCTCGCAGGAGCGCGTCATGCGCCGCTCGTCCCGGTAGCGCAACGCCGTCTCGTAGCGATGGTGGCCGTCCGCGATGAACACGGGCCCCGCGCCGGCCGCGGCCGTGACGCGTGCGGCCGCGCCCTCGGGTCCCTCCTCGGCGACGCCCCACAGGCGATGGCGGGTCGCGTCGTCGTCGGTGACGTCAGTGGCCGGCGGCTGGGCCGCGATCGCCGCCAGATCGGCGCGCGTCGACCCATCCTCGTCGCGGTACAGGACGACGACCGGCGACGTGTTCACGCCCGTCGCCCGCAGCAGCCGATAGCGGTCCTCCCGCGGCCCGGCCAGCGTTCGCTCGTGGGGCAGGATGCCCCCGTCGGGTCCGAACGGCTCGAGGCGCAGGCGGGCGAAGAAGCCCCGCTGCGTCCGTTCGATCGTGGTGCCGGGCACCCGATAGGTCTGTTCGTAGAGGTAGATCGATGGCCGCGGGTCCTTGCGCAGCGCGCCGTCCGAGCGCCAGGCGGCGAACGTGCGGGCAACCCGCCGATAGCGCTCGTCGGGGTCCTCGGGCGGCTCCTCGTACGGGAGGTCGAGGCGCACGGCGTTGCGTGGGCTGCGGGCCAGCAGCGACCGACGGAGGTCCGGGCCGATCACGTCGTACGGGGGCGAGACGATCGGCCCGAGGTCACCGACGACCTCGGGATTGAACCGGAGCGCGCGAAACGGACGGATGACGGGCACGGATTCCTCTGCGCGCGGACACGGGCCGGAACCGGCGCTGGGCGCACGGCGGCTCCGTCGAACCCGGGGCCGAAGCATCGTACGATAGGCGCGGTCGGACGGCCACCAGCAGGGGGCGGCGCCCGTGGCAGAGACCGGAATGCAGCGCTTGCAACTTTTCCGGTCGCCGGGGCGTCGATGGTCCGACCGAACCCCGTCGCCCGGTCCAGGAGCCCGCTTGACTCGTCCGAGCCTGCCCGTCCCGGGCCGCATCGCCGGCCTGCTCGCCGTGATCGCCGTGGTGTGCGGCGCGCTGCTGATCCCGGTCGCCTCGGCGTCCGCCGCCGACGGCCTGAAGATGGATGCCCGGGCGCTGATGCAGGGCCACGTGCGAGCTGGGTCCTGGTTCGCCGTCGCGGTCGACCTCCAGAACGACGGGCCACCGATCGACGGCGAGCTGCGGATCTCCGGGGGCCTCGACTCCCGGACCCGATTCGGCACCCCGGTCGAGCTCGCGACAGGGTCGCGCAAGGAGTACCTCCTGTACGCGCTGCCGCCCACCTTCGGCGGCAACATGACGGTCGAGCTGGTGAGCGGCGGCCAGGTGATCGCGAAAACGCCCGTAGCCGTCGCGCTGCACGACCAGACCCAGCTCGTCGTCGGGCTGGTCGCCGAGAACCCGGCCCGCCTGGTCGGCGAGCTCGATCTGCTTCCGAATCAGAACGGCATCGCCCCGGTCATCGTCCCGCTCTCGATCGCGGACCTGCCCGAGCGCGTCCAGGCCTGGGCCCCCCTCGATCGCCTGATCTGGCAGGACGTCGACACCGCGTCGCTCACGCCGGGGCAGCTGAGCGCCCTGCGCACCTGGATCGCGGGCGGCGGCCGGCTCGTGATCGTCGGTGGCACCGCCTCCGCGGACGTGCTCACCGGCCTCCCCGACGACATCCTCCCCTACCGCCCCACGGGCATCGTCGATGTCGACCCCGCCGTGCTGCAGCCGCTGCTGGGCCTGCCCCCGGAAGACGCCACCGCGCTCACGGCGTTCGCCGGCGACCCGGGTTCCGGACGGACCCTGGCCACCTCGGGCGATCGGGTGATCGCCGCCGACATGAGCTTCGGTTCGGGCTCCGTCACGCTCCTCGGCTTCGACCCGGCCACCACATGGATCGCCCAGGGCGACGCGATCGACACGCCGCTGTGGCGACGGCTCCTGCCGCCGCGGTCGGGCGGCAACGTGGCGCTCGCCGACGACCAGACGATCGTCGGTGCCGTCGCGAACCTGCCCAGCCTGGCGCTGCCGCCCATCGGGGCGCTCCTGGTCTTGCTCGCGGGCTACATCGTCCTGGTCGGACCGGTGAACTACCTGGTGCTCCGCTACCTTGACCGGCGCGAGTGGGCGTGGGTCACCGTGCCGGTCCTGATCGCCGTGTTCACGGTCGGGGCGTTCGGGATCGGGGCGCTGTTGCGCGGCTCGGACGTCATCCTCAACGAGGTCGCGATCGTGCGCGGTGCGCCGGGGACCGACGCCGCCGTGGCGCAGTCCTACCTCGGCATCTTCAGCCCGTCCCGGGCCACCTTCCAGCTGCGGGTCCCCGGCGATGCGCTCCTCGCGTCGCCGATGAACGGCGACGTGTCCGGCGGGGGCGGCACCGCCGACCTCGACGTCCTCCAGGGCGATCCTTCGCGCGTGCGCGACCTCGCCGTCGGCTTCGGGTCGATGCGCACCGTCCGCGCCGAGGCCAGCACGACCGGCCCCAGGGTCTCGGCGACGCTCGAACTCGACGGCGGGCACATCCGGGGCACCGTCACGAACACCTCGGACCGGACGCTGCTCCAGCCCGCGATCGTCCTGGGCTCGTCCGTCGCCACCCTGCCCGATCTCGCCCCCGGCGCGACGGGCCAGGTGAACCTCGCGATCACCGCCAACGGGTTCAACGGGCAGGCGCTGTCGGACGAGGTCGTCGGCCCGTACGACTGGGACGGCAGTCAGATCACCGAGGCCCAGCAGCGGAAGCTGATCCGGCGGGCCGTCATCGACCAGCTCTCGTTCGACCCGACCACGGGGATCAGCGGCGTCCTGCCCGGCGACTCCCCGACGCTGCTCGCGTGGGGCAACGATCCGGTCGTCGGCGCCGAGCTCGAGGGCGCCGAGATCAGGCGGGAGGCGAACGTTCTGTACGAGGTCCCCCTGGCGTTCACAATCAAGGGCCGCAACACGTTCGGCGGTGACCTCCTGCGCAGCAGCCCCCTCGACGTCAGCGCGAACTTCTTCTCCAAGGACCCCTTCAACATCAGCTTCGGCGTCGGCGAGGTCACGATGGCCTACCAGCCGCTGCCGTTCGAGGGCAGCTTCGCGCCCGAGCAGCTGGTGCTCGCCATGCAGTTCGGCGGCAATATCGGGTTCCTGGGTGGCAAGCACGCCATGCTCACCGAGGAGGAGCGCTGCGACCCGCAGGCCGACGGCTGCGTCGCCCCCCAGGACGGGCTGCCGGAGATCGAGGTGCTCGACGTCCGGACCGGCACGTGGGTCCAGTTCGCGCACATGAGCGCCGGCCAGGCCTACGAGGTTGAGAACGCCGCCCGCTGGGTCGACCCGTCAACGGGGCAGGTCCAGGTCAAGTTCGTGAACCAGCGCCAGGATGGGATCGGGTTCCAGTTCACGGTCGAGATCACGGGGACGGTCGAATGACCGGAATCGTGCACGCCGGCGGGCTCGTCAAGCGCTACGACCGGACGCTGGCCGTTGCGGGGCTCGACCTCGACGTCGCGGAGGGCGAGATCTTCGGACTCGTCGGACCCAACGGCGCGGGCAAGACGACGACCCTGCGGATCCTCGCGACCCTGCTCGTGCCCGACGCCGGCGACGCGGAGATCGGCGGCTTCTCGGTGCGCCGGAACCCCAACGACGTGCGTCGCGTCCTCGGGTTCATGCCGGACTCGTTCGGGGTGTACGACGACATGAAGGTCTGGGAGTACCTGGACTTCTTCGCCCGGTGCTACGGGATCCCGGCCGAACGCCGGCGCCGCATGATCGGCGACCTGCTCGACCTCGTCGACCTCGGTGCCAAGCGCGACACCTACGTCCAGGGGCTGTCGCGGGGCATGCAGCAGCGCCTGTGCCTCGCCCATGCGCTCGTCCACGATCCGAGCGTGCTGCTGCTCGACGAGCCGGCGTCGGGGCTCGACCCGCGCGCACGCGTCGAGCTGCGCGAGCTCCTGCGCGAGCTGAGGAACCTGGGCAAGACCATCCTCGTCTCCTCGCACATCCTCCCCGAGCTCGAGGAGCTGTGCACCTCCGTCGCGATCATCGACCGGGGGCAGGTCCTCGCCCATGGCCGCGTCGCGGACATCGAGCGCCGCCTCCGGGTCGGGGCCGTTTACCGCGTGCGCGTGCTCGGCGACGATGGCGCGGTCACCGCGGCCTCGACCTGGTTCGCCCAGCAGCGGGACGTCGTCTCGGCGCAGGTGCTCGACGATGGCACGATCGAGATCGGCTTCCACGGCAACGACGAAGGCGCGGCGGCCCTGCTGGCGGCGGCCGTCCGGGACGATCTGCGGGTCGCCACGTTCTCGCGTGCCGCGAGCGACCTCGAGGAGCTGTTCCTCCAGGTGACCGCGCAGGAGCCGATCGCAACCGGAGCGGTCGCATGACGGCCGTGAGACCTCAGCCGACTCGCCGCCTGGGCGCCCTGCGCGACGTCGGCACCGGCATCGCCGCGGTCGGCGTCAAGGAGCTCCGCGGCCGGATGCGCGGGCGACGCGCGTTCATCGTCCTCACGGTCCACCTGCTCGTGGTCGCGGGCTTCGCGTGGATGGTCGCGACGCTCGCCGAGCAGTCGGTCAGCAGCGGGTTCGGCGGCGGCAACGTGTCGGCGTCGGCCGAGATCGGCCGTTCGGTCTTCTCGGCCCTGATCATGCTGCTGACGCTGATCGTCCTGGTGCTGGCACCCGCATCGACGGCCGGCGCGATCAGCCTCGAGCGCGAGAAGCAGACCCTCGACCTCCTGACCACGACGCCGATCTCCTCGCTCGCGATCATCCTGGGCAAGCTGTTGTCGGCGCTGAGCTGGGTGTTCCTGCTGCTGCTGGCGTCGATCCCGGTCGCGGCCCTGGTCTTCACCTTCGGCGGGGTCGGGCCGGAAGACCTCGTGCGCGCTTACGTGATCCTGTTCGCGACCGCGATCGCGTTCGGCTCGATGGGCCTGTTCGTGTCGGCGTTCGTGAAGCGAACCCAGGCGGCGACCGTCATCAACCTCGTGGTCACGATCACCGTCACGGCTGGAGCGACGTTCATCTTCGCCTTCTGGTCGGCGATGACCGCGAACGGGCTGCTGCCCAACGAGGCCGGGGCACGCGACGACAGCCTGATCTCCACCCTGACCCGGCGGCCGCCTGAGGCCCTGCTGTACTTCAACCCGTTCGTGGCCCAGCTCGACGTGATCTGCGGCACGGAGACCGGGTTCGGCGGCACGTGCTCGGTCATCGCTGCGATCACGGACTTCGACTCGGTGGCATCGGGGAACATCGGCGACCAGGGCTTCGGGATCGATCACGACACCTTCTGGCCGCGCGCCGTGGCGGCGATGCTGATCACGGCCGTCGTGCTCGTCATCCTGTCCGTCCAGCTCGTCGCCCCAACCCGGCGGTGGCGCCTGCGACGAAGCCGGCCCAAGGCCCCGGCGCCTCCATCGCCCATCGAGGAGCTCGCCTGATGGCGCGGCCGCCGCGGATCCGCGTCCCGCAACGCCCTGCGCGCACGACGCAGGCCGGACCGGCGCCGGCGATCATTCCGCCCGATCCGGCGCGGCTCGGCGTTCCGCTCGACCCCGAGCTGACTACCCTGCGCTCCGGGCTCATCGCGTACCGGCGCCGGCTGTGGCTCCGCCGATCGGCCCGGCGCGGCTGGTACGTCCTCGCGGGCGTTGCGGTCGCGGAGCTGATCCTCGCGCTTGCCATGCGCATCGCCCCGCTCGAGTGGGCGCCCCAGCTGGCGGCTGCCGTGCCGATCGCGGGCATGGTCGTCCTCCTGGTGCTGGTCGTGCGGGCGAGGCCGTCGATTGGCGAGACGGCGCTTGCGCTCGATGCCGAGGGCGGATCCGGCGACGCATTGGCGTCCGCGCTCGCGTTTGCCCAGTCGATGCCAGGCACGGCCGGTCCACCGACCGAGGACGACGACGGGACCATCGCGGTCGGCGAGGGGTTCGAGCTGGGTGCCGCCGAGGCGCGCTTCGTCCGTCGCCAGCGGCGTGATGCGGTCGGCCGGTTGCGGGCGATGGATCCGCGCCTGTTCCGCCCCCGGGTCGCCGCCCGTCCGGCCGTGGTCGCCCTGGTCGCCGCGGTGCTGCTCGTCCCCGCCGTTCTGCTGCCGAACCCGCAGGACGCGGTCATTGCCCAGAACCGTCAGGTCCGCGAGGAGGCGCAGCGGCAGGCCGAGCGCATCGACGACGTGGCCAAGGAGCTCCAGGACAAGGGCGTGGACGCCAACGATCCGCGGACGCAGCTCGCCGAAGAGCTCCGGCAGCTCGCCGAACGACTGCGCACGAAGCCAAGCGACCTCGACCTGAACCTTTCACAGCTGGGCTCGATCGAGGATGAGGTCCGGGCACAGCTCGATCCGGCGAACGAGCAGCGAGCGGCCTCGTTGGCGTCGCTCGCTCGGTCGCTGTCGCGTGCCGCGACGGGCGACCCGCAGGCGAACCCGGGCGGCGACCCGAAGGTCACCAAGGACGATCTCAAGGACCTTGGGGACAAGCTCGACACGATGACGCAGCCCGAGCTCGATGCCGCGGCGCGCGATCTCGCGGAGCTCCAGGGCCAGGCGAACCAGGCGGACGGTGCCGCCGGCCAGGCCCTCCGCGACGCGGTCGCCAGCATGAGCCAGGGCGATACCGCAGGGGCGCGGTCGGCGCTCGAGCGGCTGGGCGAGGCCCTGGACGCGGCTGACAACCGCGTCGAGGTGAACCGCGATCTCGCGACCGCGGCGTCCAACCTGCAGGACGCACGCCGGAACCTCGCCAACGCCGGCGGGCAGCAGGGCGCGCAGGGCGGGCAGACGGGCCAGCAGGGCAACGGGCAGCAGGGCAACGGGCAGCAAGGGAATGGTCAAGCCAACGGCCAGCCCAGCGGCTCGCCGGGCACGGGGCAGGCGCAGGGTTCCGCGCACCCCGGCGGATCGCCGGGAACGGGTCAGGGCCAGGGACAGGGGCAGGGCCAAGGCCAAGGCCAAGGCCAGGGGCAGGGTCAAGGCCAGGGGCAGGGTCAGGGGCAAGGTCAGGGGCAGGGTCAGGGGCAGGGTCAGGGGCAAGGTCAGGGCCAGGGTCAGGGTCAGGGCCAGGGGCAGGGTCAGGGGCAGGGGCAGGGTCAGGGCAGCGGATCCCTCGGTGGTGGCGGCTCGAACGCCGCCTACCTCGGCAGTGGCGTGTCCAGCGGCACGCCCGGCGGTCCGACCAACCCGAACCGACCGAGCGTGCTGGGGCCCGACATCGGGTCGGTGTTCGCGCCGTTCGACCGCCTCGGGAAGCCGGGCGACCCCTCGTACGTGGCCGGCACCGGCGGTGACGGCCAGACCCAGCAGGGCAGCCAGCAGGGCCAGGGCGAGAACAACGGGAGCTACGTCCCCTACTCGCAGGTCTACGGCGACTTCTACCAGTACGCGCTGACGACCCTCGACCGGTCGTATGTCCCGATCTCGGTCAAGGACTACGTGCGCGACTACTTCAGCTCCCTCGATCCCCGCCAGTAACAGCTCGGAGGACCCATGGACGCATCCGCAGCTCCCGAGGCCGGTCCGGCCCGGCTCGCCCCCGAGGCATTCGCCGAACGCGCCCGGCGCATCGAGACCGAGATCGGCAAGGTCATCGTCGGCCAGCAGGAGCTCGTCCGCCACACGCTGGTCGGCCTGCTCGCCAACAGCCACGTCCTGCTGGAGGGCGTGCCCGGCCTGGGCAAGACGATGCTCATCCGGACCATCGCCGACGTCATCGACTGCACGTTCAACCGGATCCAGTTCACGCCCGACCTGATGCCGGCCGACATCACCGGAACCAACATCCTCGTCGAGGAGGGTGGCAGCCGGGTGTTCAAGTTCCAGCCCGGCCCGATCTTCGCCAACCTCGTCCTCGCCGACGAGATCAACCGCGCGACCCCCAAGACCCAGTCGTCGCTGCTCGAAGCGATGCAGGAGCACCAGGTCACCGTCGCGCGCAACCGCTACCAGCTCGATCCGCCGTTCTTCGTCCTCGCCACCCAGAACCCGCTCGAGATGGAGGGGACGTATCCGCTGCCGGAGGCGCAGCTGGACCGGTTCCTGCTCAAGGCGATGGTGCCGTTCCCGTCCGAGGAGGACCTCGTGTCGATCCTCGATCGCACGACCGGCGCCGACGCACCGACGGCGCACAAGGTCGCCACGGCCGTCGAGGTCGTCGAGATGCAACGCCTCGCCCGTGCGGTGCCGATCGCCCCCCACATCACGGCGTACGCCGTGTCCCTGCTCGCCGCGACCCACCCCGACAACAAGCGGGCGCCGGGACTCGCCCGGCAGTTCGTCCGCTACGGCGGGTCGCCGCGTGGCGCGCAGGCCCTGGTCACGGCGGGCAAGATCCTGGCCCTCATGGACGGCCGGTTCAACGTCTCGATCGATGACGTGCGGGCCGCCGCCCTGCCGGCGCTCCGCCACCGCGTGATCCTCAACTTCGAGGGCGAGGCGGAGGGCATCACCACCGAGGCCGTCGTGCGCTCGATCCTGGACGAGGTTGCGCCGCCCGCCGTCGAGTAGCGGACCCGGCACCCTTCGCATGACTGCCTCCCCCACCCCGCCCGAGACGCCGGACGAGGCGGCCAGTCCGCCGGCGCGGCCGGCCGCCGGAACGCCCCTCGCGCACGCATCCGGTGTCAAGTCGTTCCTGCCCAACGAGCTCGACCCGACCGTGTTCGACGAGTCGTTCCTGCGCCAGCTGGAGCGCCTCGGCGTCCTGATGAAGCAGCCCGTCCGAGGCGGGCTCAAGGGTGGCCGCCGGAGCGTGAAGCGCGGGCAGTCGGTCGAGTTCGCCGACTACCGCGAGTACGCCCTGGGCGACGACCTGCGCCAGCTCGACTGGAACGTGTACGCCCGCCTCGAGAAGCTGTTCGTCAAGCTGTTCATCGAGGAGGAGGACGTCACGATCTCCTTCCTGGTCGACGCCAGCCCCTCGATGGCGTTCGGGCGGCCCGGGAAGCTCCTGTTCGCGAAGCGCGCCGCGGCCGCGCTGGGCTACATCGGGCTCGCGTCCGAGGACCGGATCGTGGTCACGGCACTCACCGGGCGGACGGCGCGCCGCCAGAGTGGGCTGCGCGGCTCGGGCCGGGTGTTCCGGCTGCTCGCGAACCTCTCGTCGATCCAGCCGGCCGACGGCGCGACCGACCTCGTCGCGTCGGCGCGCCACGCTGCCGCGCAGCTGTCCGGCCGGGGCGTGGTGGTGCTGCTGTCCGACCTGCTCGACCCGGGCGCCGACCGCGTGATCCGCGAGCTCGCGGCGACGGGCTCGGAGCTGATCGTGCTCCATCTGCTGTCGCCGGAGGAGCTGGACCCCGCACTCGAGGGCGACCTGCGGCTCGTCGACAGCGAGTCGGGCGAAGGCATCGACGTGACCGTCGACCTCGCGACGCTCGACGACTACAAGGCTCGCCTCGCCGCCTGGCAGGACGGGCTCGCGCAGCTCGCGACCAAGCGCCGGGCGACGTACGTGCCGTTGTCGACGGACGTGCCCCTGTCCGACCTCGTGTTCGCCGAGCTCCGCCGCCGTCGCGTGGTCGGGTAGGACCCGCGATGCCGTTCCTCGCGCCGCTGGCGCTCGCTGGCCTGGTCTTCATCCCGCTCGTCGTCGCGATGTACCTGCTCAAGCTGCGGCGCGACGAGGCGGTCGTCCCGTCCACCCTCCTGTGGCATCGGCTGGTCGCCGACGTCGAGGCGAACGCGCCATGGCAGAAGCTTCGGCGAAGCCTGCTCCTGCTCCTCCAGCTCCTGCTCGTGGCCATCCTCGTCCTGCTCGCGGCACGCCCGTTCCTCGAGCGGCCTGCGGGCCTGGCGCGCGACCTCGTGCTCGTGATCGACACCTCGGCCTCGATGCAGGCGACCGACATCACGCCCAACCGTCTCGAGGCCGCCAAGGCCGCGGCGATCGACGCGCTCAAGGACCTGCCGGCCGGCGGCAAGGTCAGCGTGATCGCCGCCGGGCCGCACGGCGAAGGTCGTCGCCAACGGCACCGCCGACCTGGGCCGGGTGAAGCAGGCGATCGGCGGCGTGACCGCAAGCTCCGACATCGGCAACCTCGCCGACGCGATGCGCCTCGCCTCCGCCCTCGCGGCGCGATCCGGGGACGCCGAGATCCTCGTCGCCACCGACGCCGCCCTCGCGGCCGTGCCCGGCGACGAGGTCAAGGCGCCGGTGCGCGTCCTCCGCGTCGGGCGTGACGCGAACAACCAGGCGATCGTCGCGCTCGCCGTGCGCACCGCCCCGAGCGGCCTCTCGCACAGCGCCTTCATCTCCGTCGCCAACGTCGGGCTCGAGCTCGTGGAGCGCCAGGTCCAGCTGTACGCGGACGGCCAGCTGCGCGACTCGCGGACGCTGCGCCTCGATCCCCAGCGGCGGACGGACGTCTCGATCGACGACATCGACGATCCCGGGCACCCGGCCTCGGTCGTCGAGGTGCGGCTGGTCGGCAAGGATGGTGCGACCAGCCCAGCGCCCGACGGGCTTGCGGTCGACGACCGCGCCTGGGCGATCGTCCCGCCCAAGCAGCAGCGCCAGGTCCTGCTGGCCGGCGAGCCGGACCCGTACCTCGAGACCGCGCTCAGCTTCCTCCCCGACACCGAGCTGTATTTCCGCGATGGCAAGGACTGGTCGACGCTGACCGGACTCGACAACTACGAGCTCGTCATCTTCAACCGGTTCCTGCCGCCGACCCTGCCGGCCAAGCCGGTGCTCGCCATCGCGCCGCCGCAGACGTCGGCGCTGGGCACCGTCTCGGGCACGCTCGCCAACCCGGGCATCGGCACGCTCGACCCGTCGGACCCGATCCTGCGCTATGTCGACCTGTCCACCGTCCACATCGCCGAGGCGCAGCGGCTCGACCTCCCCGCGTGGGCCCGGTCCGTCGTCCCGGGCCCACAGGGTTCGCCGCTGCTCTATGCGGGCACGCTCGAGGGTCGTCCGGCCGCCGTGCTGGCGTTCGAGCCGCGCCACTCCGACCTGCCGCTCCAGGTCGCCTTTCCCGTCCTGCTGGCCAACCTGTCGGGCGAGCTGATGGGCGGCTCGGACGCGCCGGCCGACGCGGTCCCGCCGGGCGCCCCGGTCACGCTGGCGGTTCCCCAGGGCGCGCTCGGGGTCCGGGTCGAGCGGCCCGACGGCAGCGTGGACGAGCTCGTGGCGCCCACCAAGGGTGCCGCCAGCGTCACCTTTGCCCGGACCGACCTGCTGGGCGTCTACGCGGTGACCGGGATCCCCGATCCGGACGCCTCGGCCGCACCAGCTGGCGCGCGCGTCGCCCGGGTCGTCGGCTGCGGCGGCCGGCTCGTCCGGAGCGACGGCTTCCGACGGGGCGCCGACGTTCCGGCCCCCCGAGGCGAACGCCCCGACCCGGTTCGCGGTCGATCTCCTCGACGTCGACGAGTCGGTGATCGCGCCCGGTGATCCGGCCAGGCTGGAGGCCCTCGGGACGGCGACCGGGACGGGATCGGGATCCGGCGTCCCGGTCGAGCGGCCGAACGCCCGCGATGAGCTGTGGATCCCGATCGTGCTGATCGCCCTCGTCGTCCTGACCCTCGAGTGGCTCGTCTACGAGCGCGACACGCTGGCCCGCGTCCGACGCGCCGTCGCCGCCCGGCTTGGCCGGTCTCGCCCGACCGGGCGGAGCGCCTGATGGGGATCTCGTTCGACGTTCCCTCGGCGCTGCTCCTGCTGCCGCCCCTGCTGGCGGTCGTCATCGCCCTCCACCTGACGTCTCGCCGCCGCCTGGGCAAGGGTCGGCGACGCGCCGCGCTCGCGGTGCGCTGCCTCGTGCTCGCCTGCCTCGTCGGCGCGCTCGCGGGCCTGCAGCTGGTCCTGCCGGTCGATCGGCTCGCGGTCGTGTTCGTCGTCGACCTCTCGGATTCGGTCGGCAACGCCGGGCAGGGAGGCATCCCTGGCGTACCTGCGGGAGTCGCTGGGCGAGAAGCGGGACGAGGACGTGGCAGGGATCGTCGCGTTCGGCGCCGACGCCCTCGTCGAACGCCTCCCGTCGGACCTGGCCGAGATCGACCGGATCGCATCGACCCCCGTCCGCGACGCCACGGACATCGGCGCGGCACTGCGGCTCGCGGGAGCCCTGTTCCCGGACGACGCCCAGAAGCGGATCGTGCTGCTGTCCGACGGCAACGACACGACGGGCTCGGGGCAGGCCGAGGCGGCGCTCGCCGCCGCCCGCGGGATCCAGGTCGAGACGGTCCTGACCGGCATCGGCGGACGCGACGAGGTCCTGGTTCAGCGCCTCACCTCGCCATCGACCGCGCGCCTCGGCGAAGCGATCGACGTCACCGGCGAGATCACGTCGTCCGTCGCTCAGGCGGCCACCGTCCGGCTGTTCGTCAACGGCGAGCTGGCCGGCACCAAGCCCGTCGACCTCGAGGCGGGCACCACCTCAGTCACGTTCAGCTTCACGCCCAAGGAGCCGGGCTTCCTGCGCTTCCGGATGGCCGTCGAGGCGGCCCGCGACACGTTCAACCAGAACGACCGTGCCGAGGCGAACACGATCGTCAAGGGCGAGCCCAAGGTGCTCGTCGTCAAGGGCGACGAGAACGTCGCGGCGGAGCTGGTCACCGCCCTCGAGACGGAGCGCCAGGTCGTCGACACCGTCATCCCGGAGGCCCTGCCGGCGGACCTGGCGGGGCTCGCGGACTACGACTCCATCGTGCTCGTGGACGTGCCCCGCATCCGGCTCACCGACAAGGCGATGGCCGCCCTCCAGGTCTACGTGCGCGACCTGGGCCGTGGCCTGGTGATGGTCGGCGGACCGCGGAGCTACGGCGCCGGCGGCTACACCGACACGCCGCTCGAGGCGACGCTGCCCGTCGACATGGGCGTGCGCGACCGGGAGAAGCAGCCCGACGTCGCCCTCGTCGTGGTCATCGACAAGTCCGGCTCGATGGACGCCTGCCACTGCAACAGCTTCAACGGCGGCATGGGCGGCGGCAGTGGCATCGGCGGGGTGCGCAAGGTCGACATCGGCAAGGAGGCGATCCTGCGGGCGGCGTCGGCGCTGAGCGCCCAGGACGAGCTGGGCGTGGTCGCCTTCGACCAGGCCGCCCACTGGGTCATCCAGACGGCGCCGCTGGGTGGGCTCCAGGACATCCAGGCGCAGATCGCGGGCATCACCCCCAACGGGCAGACCAACATCTTCGCGGGACTGGACCAGGCGGTGCAGTCGCTCGAGGGCGCAACGGCGACCCGGCGCCACATCATCCTGCTGACCGATGGCTGGTCGACCAGCGGCCAGTACGACGCGATCCTCAAGCAGATGAAGGCCGACGGGATCACGCTCTCGACGGTCGGAGCGGGCGGCGGCTCGAACCCGTTCCTCGAGAAGCTGGCCAAGGATGGCGGCGGGCGCTTCTACGCCGCCGCCAACCCGGCCTCGATCCCCGACATCTTCCTCAAGGAGACGCAGCAGGTCTCGGGCCAGCAGATCGTCGAGGAGCCGTTCTTCCCGATCCTGACCTCGAGCTCGCCCGTCCTGCGGGGCATCGACGGCGGCCTGCCGCAGCTGCTCGGCTACAACGGCACGACGGCCAAACCGGCCGCCCAGACGGTGCTGGTCACCGCGCGCGACGATCCGCTGCTGGCTCAATGGCAGTACGGCCTCGGGCGCTCGATCGCGTGGACGTCCGACTCGACCGGGCACTGGGCCCGCAACTGGGTCGCCTGGCAGGGATTCTCGAAATTCTTCAGCCAGCTGGTCGGCTGGACATTCCCGGGCGAGGAGAGTGGGGGCATCGAGGCGTCGTTCGTCGACCGCGGCGGGCGGACGTACCTGCGGGTCGAGAGCCAGAACAGCGACGGCTCGGGCCGCGACTTCTACTCGACCAGCGTGGCCATGATCGGCCCGGACCTCCAGCCGGCGACGGTCAACCTGAACCAGGTCGCGTCCGGCGTCTACGAAGCGCCGATCGAGAACCTCGCCAGCGGCGCGTACGCGGTCAGGGTGACCCAGACGCTGGCCGGCGCGGCACCGCTCGGACGGACGCTCGGGCTCGTCGCACCGACGGCCGCCGAGTACCGGCTGCTGGGCGCCAACGAGCCGCTCCTGGCCGCGATCCGCGCCGCGACCGGCGGCCGCGAGCTCGACGTGCCGGCCGAGGCCTGGGCGCACGACCTCCAGACGACCAGCCGGTTCACGGACCTGTGGCCCTGGCTGCTGGTGCTCGCGATGTTGCTGTGGCCCCTCGACATCGCGCTCCGGCGCGTGTCGCTGGGCAGGCGCGAGCTCGCCGACGGTCGTCGCTGGGTGACGGACCGGGTCCGCGGACGGCGCGTCGCCGCACGCACCCAGCCGGTCGAGGGCTTGTTCGCCGCGCGCGACCGGGCGGGGGCATCGGGCGCCCGATCGGCGATCGTGCGCGAGGCGTCCGATCGAAGCGCACCGGTGGCCGCTCCGACGGAAGCGGCGCCGTCCATGCCGGCCGCCGCACGGCCGCCGGTCGTTGCATCCACTGCAGCGCCGCGCCGTTGCCGCAACCGCGCCCGCGCCGGCTTCGCCGCCGCCATCGACAGCACCATCACCCGCTGCCCCGCCCCCGGCTGCGGCGCCAACACCCATCTCCGCCGCTGCGACGCCCCCGGCTTCCGGACCCGACGACACGCTCGCCCGCCTTCGCGAAGCCAAGCGCCGACGCCAGGGCTAGCGAGCCTGGCGGCGTCACCCGCGCAGCGGTGCTAGCCTCCCGGCGATGCCACCGTCGATCGTGGGGCGCGGACGCCTCCGCGCCGTCAGGCGCGCCGTGCGCGGCGCGCTGGGAGCGGCCGCGCTCACGTTGCTGGTCGCGGGGTGTGGAGCGCTGACCATCACGCCCGAACCCGCCACCCCGACCGACTTTCCAGGGCTGACCGGGCGCTTCAACGCCTCGCACGTGACGGTTCGCGACTGGGTGTCCGGCGACGCGGGCTGCACCGATCCGGACCTGATCCCGAGCGCGATCAGCTTCACGGCCAGCGGCGTCGACCAGGCCGAACCGGTCCGGATCTACCTGTACATCTTCCGCGACCGGGCCGCCTTCGACCGCCATCGGGACGCGGTGGGGCCCTGCGCGGCGGCATTCGTGACCGATCCGAACACCTACGAGGAAGTGGAGGCGTCCCCGTATATCGTCGCCGGCCAGGGCCCGTGGGCCCCCGGCTTCGAGGCGGCGGTGCGCAAGGTCCTCGAGCAGGCGGCCGGCACCGGCGGCTGATACGGGGCCGATGTCGCCGTCGGGTGTTTGAAATGTGGCGAGACGGGACGTTGTCGCCACTGCCGGCAGATGGTCGCGATGCTCGCCGCGCCCGGGGACGATCCGCGCTAGGGGTCACCGATACCCAGGAACGGTCCCGCGCGAGTACTGCCCGTATCCCCACCTAGCCCCACCGGAGTCGACCGGTACCGGGAAGACCGTCCCAGTCCCCCCGGGACCACCGAGCCGTCGAGCATGCGGGGGCCCCGGCCGATCCTCGGTCGCATGGAGATCACGCGGAGTCGGCGTCGCGCCCTGTCGACGATCCTCGCCCTCGTGCTGGCGATCGAATCCGTGTCGGCGGTCGCGGCCGCCGCACAGGTCGGGGCAGCCAGGGACGCGGTCCCGGTCCATCGGACGCCCGCTGCCGCGATGGCACCCGCGCCGGCCGTCGCAGACGGCCGGTTCGTCGCGCCGGTACCGCGCTCCGTCGCGCCGGGCCGGATCCGGACCGTATCGCCGGCCGATCCCCCGGCGGCGTCGCCCGCGCAGGCGACGGCGCATCCGAGCCCGGACAAGCACAGGACGCACTCGGCTGGGGTCGCGAAGCCCGCGGCGCCCGCGATCCACCACCGGCGCCACGCCTCGCCCGCGCGTGCGCCCGGGCACCGGAGCCCTGCCGCCAGCCCGAGCTACAGCGGCCGGAACCACCTCTGGATCCCGTCCCTGGGCGTCAACCGCTCGATCGCCTGGTTCGCCTGCAGCCGGTCGCGCGAGCCCGACAACTACGTCTACCGCTGGGGCTGCGCCGGATCGAACAACGTCTACCTGCTCGGCCACGCGTGGGGCGTGTTCAAGCCCCTCCACGACGCCTACACGAGCGGGCGCCTGCGGGTCGGCATGCGGGCCATCTACGCCGATGCGAACGGTCGCGTCCGCACCTACGCAGTGCGCTGGTGGAAGCTCGTCCGGCCGACGACCAGCGCGAGCTGGGCGTGGGCGTCGCTGTCATCGCCGTCCATGACCCTGCAGACGTGCGTCGGCGCGAGGAGCCAGTACCGGCTGATGGTCAGGCTGGTCCAGGTCCGCGGCTAAGCCCGGATCCACCGGGGCCGCGCTGCAGATCGCCGCTCAGCCGCGCTCGGCCCAAGGCGGCGACGAGCACGCGAGCGAGCGCATCTGCATGATGCGTGAGCGAGCGCGCGCAGGAGCCAACGCCGGGGAGAGCCGGATCAGCGCGCGAAATGCAAGCGGCCATCGGTGGATCCGGGCTAAACGATCCGCAGCCCCAGGATCCTGCGGGCGATGACGAGCCGCTGGACCTGGCTCGTGCCCTCGCCGATCTCGGTGAGCTTCGCGTCCCGCAGGTAGCGCTCGACCTTGTAGTCCTCGGTGTACCCGTACCCGCCGTGGACCTGGATGGCGGCGTTGGTGACGCGCGACGAGACCTCGGAGGCGAACAGCTTCGCCTGGGCCGATGCGAGGGCGTAGTCGCGGCCTTGATCCTTGAGCCATGCCGAGCGGTAGACGAGCGCACGGGCCGCCTCGATCTCCGTCGCCATGTCCGCGATCATGAACGCGACGCCCTGGAAGGTGCCGATCGGGCGCCCGAACTGCTCCCGTTCCCGCGCGTACGGGACGGCGGCATCGAGCGCGGCTTGGGCGAGCCCGAGCGCGAGCGCGCCGATGGAGATCCGGCCCCCGTCGAGGACCTTGAGGAACGCCCGGAATCCCTGGCCCTCCTGGCCCAGTAGGTTCGCCGCCGGAACGCGGACGCCGTCGAACCGGAGCTCGCCGGTCGCGGAGGCGTGGAGGCCCATCTTCTCCTCGAGCCGCCCGACCGAAAACCCGCCGGCATCCGCGGGCACGATGAACGCCGAGATCGCACCAGCACCGTCGGCCGCGTCGCCGGTTCGCGCCGTGATGATGTAGGTCCCGGCGTGGCCGGCGTTGGTGATGAACCGCTTCTGGCCGTCGATCACCCAGGTGCCGCCGTCCGGCCCGTCCTCGTGTCGCGCCGTCGTGCGCGTGCCGCCCGCGTCCGAGCCGGCCGACGGTTCGGTGAGCCCGTAGGCGCCGATCACCTGACCGGAGGCGAGGGGCGTCAGCCATCGGTCGCGCTGCTCGTCCGTGCCCGCGATCATGAGCGGTCCGCAGCCCAGGCTCGTGTGGGCCGCGACGATCAGCCCGAGCGAGCCCCAGACGCGCCCGATCTCCTCGACGGCGATCGCGTAGGCGAGCGTGTCCATTCCGGCGCCGCCCCAGCGCTCGGGGACATTGATGCCGAGCCAGCCGAGCTCGCCGATCCTGCGCACGATCTCGGCCGGAAACCGGCGCTCGTGCTCGTGGACGTCGACGACCGGCGCGACCTCCGTTTCCATGAACGCGCGGATCGTGTCGCGCAGCAGCACGTGGTCGGGCGACAGGTCGAGGTCCATTGGGCTCAGCCCTCTTCGCGCTCCACGACCGCACGTCGCTCCGGGGCGCGGCTGGCGGGCGGCACGTCCGAGACGTTGGGCACGAACGAGGCCGCCAGCGAGGTGGCCGCGATCTGCTGCTGCTGGTCGAGCGACAGGATGCCGAGGCGGCTCAGCGTCGCCAGCTCGTCGCGGATGTAGGTCTTGAGCATCTCGGGGCCGTCGGTGCTGATCGTGTAGCGCACGCCGTTGCGGTGCAGCTGGTCGAAGATCCAGCGGAACTCGTCCCAGCCCGAGACCACGCCCGTGTTGAGGTTCGAGGTCGGGCAGATCTCGAGGACGATGCCACGCTCTCGCAGCATCCCCATCGCCCGCGGGTCGTAGGCGGCCTTCACGCCGTGGCCGATACGGTCCGGCTCGAGCAGCTCGATGACCCGCGCGACCTCCTCGACCGGTCCGGCCTCGCCGGTGTGGATCGTGATCCCGAGTCGGTATTGGCGGGCGCGGCGCAGGAGCCGCCGGTAGTCGGCGACGCGGAAGGTCGCCGACTCCGGGCCCGCGATGTCGACGCCGACGACCCCCCGATCGCGCCAGGTGATCGCCTTCTCCACGAGGATCTCGTTGAGCTCGTAGGGAAAGGCGCGGTCGAGGCAGAAGATGAGACCGGGCTTGACCGGGTACTCGAGCGTCGCGCGGTCCATGCCCCGGACCGCCGCGGCGATGATGTGGTCGAGGTCCTGCTCGCCGCCCCGGTTCCGCTTCATCGGGTTGAAGCGCAGCTCCATGGTCGTGACGTTGTTCTTGCGGTAGGCGCCGCCGACCACCTCGTACACGGCGCGCTCGACTGCGATCGGGCTCGACTGGATGAGCTCGGTCCAGTGGAACAGCTGCAGGTAGCCGTCGAAGCTCTTGGGCCGCCCGGGGTGGACCGTGATCAGGTCGCGGAAGTCCCAGTAGTCTCGGGTGGGGAGCTTGATGCCCTGCGCATGGGCGATCGACCACATGATCGCCGGCGTGACCGCCGCCCCGAGGTGGCAGTGGAGCTCAGCGAGCGGGACCTTGCGACTGAGCTTCGCGACCATCGTTCGAAGAATAGCCCCTCGAGCGTCGCGGGCCTGGGGTCAGCCGGCCGCCGGGATCACGCGGCCGTCGGCGTCGATCGTCGCCTGGCGGCGAAGGGCCCTGAGCTCGGCGCCCGGGACCTGGTCGCGGGCGTGGTAGCTGGAGCGGACGAGGGGGCCGGACTCGACGTGCTTGAAGCCCAGCGCCATGGCCTCCGTCTTCATCTCCGCGAACTCGTCGGGATGGTAGTAGCGGATCAGTGGCAGGTGCTGCTCGGTCGGCCGCAGGTACTGACCGATGGTCAGGATGTCGACGTCGACGGTGCGGAGCGCCTCGAACGCCTCGCTCAGCTCGTCGCGGGTCTCGCCCAGGCCGACCATCAGGCTGCTCTTGGTGTGAGCCGCATGGCCGTACTCCGCCGCGTAGCCCTTGGCGCGTTCCAGCACGCCCAGCGTCCGGTCCCAGCGTGCGCGCTTGCGGACGGGCTTCTGCAGGCGACGGACCGTCTCGAGGTTGTGGTTGAGGATGTCGGGACCCGCCTCCATCACGGTGCGCAGGGGCGCCTCCTGGCCGTTGAAGTCGGGGATCAGCACCTCGACCCCCATGCCGGGGCTGCGGTCGCGCAGCTCGCGGATCGTCGCGGCGAAGGCGCCGGCGCCGCCGTCGGGCAGGTCATCCCGGGCGACCGAGGTGACGACCACGTGCTCCAGGCGCATCTCCGCCACGGCCTCCGCGACCCGGCGCGGCTCGTCGTCGTCGAACCAGGTGGGCTTGCCGGTCTTGATCGCGCAGAAGCCGCAGGCGCGGGTGCAGGTGTCGCCCAGGATCATCACGGTGGCCGTGCGCTGGTCCCAGCAGTCCCCGATGTTGGGGCAGCGGGCCTCCTCGCACACGGTGTTGAGGTTGAGGCCGCGAAGCAGGCCCTTGAGGTCGTGGTAGTTGTCGCCCGATGGCATCCGCGCCTTGATCCAGTCGGGATGGCGGCGGAGCGGGATGGTGCCGTCGGCGGCCGGGCCGAACGGGCCGCCGCCCATCGCGATCGAGATGTCGACCGGCGACGGCGCATGGTGTCCCGGGGTCGGGTCGAACATCGGGAGCTCGCGGGCCATGGTCCGAGTGTAGGTCAGGCGTTCGCGAACGTGTCGCGAAGGCCCTGTTCGACGCCGCGAGTGACGAAGCCGAGCTCGGCCTCCGCCTTCGCCGGGCTGAACAGGTACGTCACGCCGACCGACGCGCTGACCACCTCGCGCAGGTTCGGCTGGCCGGCCAGGCGCCCGAGCGGCGCCATGGCCTGCAGCAGCCGCGTTGGGGATGCTGAGCCGGGGCAGGGGCTTGCCGCCCAGCTTCGCCGCCAGCGCGACGGCCTGGCCCAGGGTCGTCGCGGGACCGGACAGGTTGTACGACTCGCCGAGGCGTCCCCGATCGAGCGCCGCGACGATCCCGGCCGCGAGGTCGTCGGCATGGACGAGCCCGATGCTCGCGTCGCTCAGCGCCCGATACGGCAGCCGGCCCTCGTACGCGAGCTGGAGCTGCTCGCCGAACCCGGAGTGGTCGCCCGGACCGTACACCTGGCTCGGGAGGACGATGATCACCGGCGCGCCGGCGTCGATGCGCTCCTCGGCGACCTCGTGGGCCCGGAACTTCGTCTCGTCGTACCAGCTGAGGAAGCCCTCGCGCATGTCGCGCTGGTAGCCCTCGTCGACGACCCGTCCGTGGGTGTTGCCGTACACGTTGCCGGTCGAGACGTACACGATCCGCGGCACCGAGGCGGCCAGCGCCGCATCGAGGAATCGCGTGGTCGTGCCGACGTTCGCGTCCCACATCGCCTGCCGCTCTATCTTCGGAATGCCGATGCGATAGCTGCCCGCGGCGTGGACGGCACCGTCCGCGTGTTCAAGCCTGGCGGTCAGGCGGGCGACGTCGGAGAGGTCGTCCTGAACGAGCTCCGCGCCGAGCGTCTCGAGGTGCCCTGCCTTGGCCGGGTCGCGGACGAGGGCAAGGACGGTGTCGCCGCGCTCGCGGAGCTTGCGAACGACAGCGCGTCCCACGAGTCCCGCGCCGCCGCTGACGACGATCCGCATCGGGACGAACCGAGGGTCGCCCGGGATCGCCTAGTAGATCGCGGTGTCCGGGCCGACGCCTTCGAGCCAGGCCTTGATGTCGCGCAGGAGCGCCGCCCCGCCGGCTCCGTCGTTCGCCCGGTGGTCGACGCCCAGCACCATGTTCATTACCGGCCGGATCGCGATCACGTCGCCCTCGTCGGTCGACACCACGACCGCGCGCTTCGTGATCGCCTCCATGGTGACGATTCCGACCTCGGGGACGTTGATGATCGGCATCACGAGGTTGGTGCCCAGGTAGCCGGTGTTGTCGACCGTGAACGTGCCGCCGCCGAAGTCATCGAGCCGGAGCTTGTTCAGCCGGGCGCGGTTGGCCACGTCGAGGATGGCTGCGTTGAGGCCGTGGACGGACAGCTGGTCCGCGTCCCGGATCACGGGCACGATCAGGCCGTCGTCGACCGCCACCGCCACGCCGATGTTGATCCGGCGCTTGGCCAGCAGGCCGTCGTCGGTCCAGTGGGCGTTGAAGGTCGGGTTGCGCTTCAGGGCCTCGGCCGACGCCTTCACGACGAACGGGACGTAGCTGAGCGACAGGCCTTCCTTGGCCTGGTACTCGCGCTTGGCCTTCTCGCGCAGGGCGACGAGACGGGTGACGTCGATCTCCATCTGCACGTAGGCGTGGGGCACCGCCAGGGCGCGGGTCATCTGCGCCGCGATCCCCTTGCGCATCTGGGTCATCGGGACGAGGACCTCGTCCGCGCCGGCGGGGAACGCGATGCCGGCGCTCGTGGCCGCAGCGGGCAGTGCGGATCGTGCCGCCACGGGGGTCGCCGCGGCCGGAGCCGGTCGTGTGGCGACGGGGCCGCGCGGGTGCGGCTGTTCCGGTGCGCTGCGCTTCGACGACCGCGATGACGTCCTCGCGGGTGATCCGCCCACCGCCGCCGGTGCCGACGACCTGCGATGCCTCGAGCCCGTGCTCGCGCAGGAGGCGACGGACCGCGGGGGTCATGCGCGCGTTGGGGTCCGCGTCGGCGGTCAGCGTGGGTGCGGCGGTCGCGGCCGCCTGGAGGGCGGGTGCTTGCGCGCGAGGCGGGCGGGGCGGCGACGGCGGCGACGGGCTGGGGGTGGGGTCTGCGGCCGGGCGCTCGTCGGAGCCTGCCGGGCCGTTGGCCGAAGTCGACGCGGCGGGGGCGGATGCGGCGGGGGCGGTCGCTGCGGGCGCCTCGGTCCCGCCGGAGAGTGCCTCGTCCTCGGTCTCGATGACGGCGATCTCGGCGTTGTTGGGGACGGTGTCGCCCTCCTGCGCCAGGATCTCCTTGAGGACGCCCGCGAAGGGAGACGGAACCTCGGCGTTGACCTTGTCGGTGATCACCTCGAGCAGCGGCTCGTACTTCTCCACGCTGTCGCCGGGCTGCTTGAGCCAGCGTCCGATCGTCCCCTCCGCCACGCTCTCGCCGAGCTGGGGCATCGTCACCTTGGCCACTGGGTCCGTTCCTCCGATGGGGCACTGCGAGCAGGCGCCGTCACTTGGCGACTAGTGTCGCGCATCCCGGCCGGGCATGCCGCAAGCGCGCGCGGGAGGTCAGCCCGGCTCTTCGTCCCGCTCCGAGTCCTTGACCCAGCCGAGGTGCTTGCGCAGCCAGCCCACGGAGGCAAGGTGGTACGTGGCCGCCTCGTCGTACGCCGGGAGGACCTCTGCCGGGCCGACGTTGGTCGTGATGTTGTCGTGGGTGATCGCGGAGATCCGTTCGGCCGCAACCATCGCGTCGTGGTTCGCGTCGCGGTCACGTCCCACGCGCAGGCCGTGGAAGATGTCGTCGGCGTCGGAGCCCAGGACCTCGCGCACCGTGCCCAGCCGCGTGCCGTCCGCGGCGAGCACCGGCGTGCCGTACACGATGGCCCGCCAGGCGATGGGCGTGGGATCCGTCATCGAGCGCCCTCCTTGCGGGTGATCCGCGATCGGATCGAGACCATCTTCGTCCACGCGCCCCACGCCCGCGAATCCCCGCCATCGGCGTGCATCGCGGCGAGGCTCGCGAACGTGACACCACTGGGCGCCCCACCGGTAGGCTCGAGGCGTGACGGACACGACGTGGGAGCGGATCGCTGCGCTCAGGATGGTGCGCCAGCACCTCGCCGAGCGAGCCCCACGGACCCGGATGCTCGATGTCGTCCGCGATCTCGTCGCCATCCAGGCGCAGGTCATGGGCTCGGCCGAGCTGGCGATCCACGCCCGGGTCGACGGCTTGGCGCGCGACGACGTCCGCGATGCCCTGTGGGGCGACCGCGCGCTCGTCAAGACCTGGGCGATGCGCGGGACGCTCCACCTCGTCGCGGCGGATGAGCTGCCCGAGCTCGTCGGCGCCCTCGGCACGCGGATCAACTGGCTGCGGCCGGTCTGGCTGCGCTATTTCAAGGTGACGGCCGAGGAGATGGTGGCGCTCCAGGACGCGATCGGCCACACGCTCACGGACCAGCCGATGACTCGCGCTGCGCTCGCAGCCGCGCTCGCGGACAAGCTCGGCGACCCGGCGTTCGCCGAGCGCGTATCTTCGGGCTGGGGCACCTTCCTCAAGCCGGCCGCGAGCCGCGGGTTCCTGTGCTTCGGGCCCGATGACGGCCGCATCGTCACGTTCGTCGACCCGCGCCAGTGGCTGGGCCGCGACATGCCGGAACCGAGCGAGGAGGCCATCGGCGCCGTCCTGATGCGCCACCTGTCCGCGTTCCCGGGCAGCTCCCGCGGTGAGCTCGCCCGATGGTGGGGCGTCCAGGGCGGCGCACCGCTGCGCAAGCCGCTCAACGGTCTCGGGGACCGGATCTGCGAGGTCACGGCCGATGGGACGAAGGTGCTCGTCCGACGCGAAGATGTCACGGAGCTCGCGAACCTCGAACCGGCCGCCCCTCTTCGACTGCTGCCGGGCTTCGACCCGTACACGCTGTCGCTCCAGAGGGAGGCCGAGCCGCTGCTGCCGATGGCGCGGCGTGCGCTCGTATCCCGCGCCGCGGGCTGGATCAGCGCGGTCGTCATCGTCGGGGGTGCCGTGGTCGGGACCTGGACCCATGAGGTCCGGAAGGACCGACTGTCGGTCGAGATTGCACCCTGGCGGCGGCTGTCGAAACGGGAGCGATCGACGATCGACGACGAGGCTGGGAGGATCGGCGCGTTCCTCGCGGCCCCGGCACAGGTCGAAATCGGAGACGTGTCGTAGCGTCACGCGTTGGCCGCCGTTCCTGGGCGTGCTCCAGCTGTCATCGCAACACCTTCTCCAGATGAGGTCTGAGGAGGTGCGCGATGGCGCATGGTCTGTTCGTCAGGGCGCAGGAGCGTGAGGAGATCCTCCGCCGCGTCCTGGCCGGAGAGCGGATGGCGGATGTGGCATTGGCGTTGGGTCGGGCGCGAAGCACGGTCATCGCGGTGGTGTTCGAGGCGGGCGGCGTGCCGCCCCGACGCGTGCACCGATCGGCGTTGCGGCTGTCGCTCGGCGAGCGCGAGGAGATCAGCCGGGGCCTGATCGCCGGGCGCTCGCTGCGCGCGATCGCGGCAGGCCTCGGTCGCGCGCCGTCCACCGTCAGCCGCGAGGTGACGAGCGCCGGCGGCGGTGGCAGGACGTACCGGGCCTGGCACGCCGAGCGGCTGGCGGCCGGTCGAGCCCGACGGCCGAAGCCGCGCAAGCTCGCCGCGAACGGTCGCCTCCGGCGCCGTGTCGAGGCCCTGCTCGCCCTGCGCTGGTCGCCCGAGCAGATCGCGGCCCGCCTGCGCCACGATCATCCGGACCAGCCGGAGATGTGGGTGTCGCACCAGACGATCTACCAGTCGCTGTTCATCCAGGGCCGCGGAGCCCTGCGGGCCGAGCTCACGCGCTGTCTGCGCACGGGCCGAACGCGCCGTCGTCCGCGGGGTCGCGGTCACCCCAGCACCCGCGGCCAGATCCAGGACATGGTCCTCATCAGCGAGCGCCCGGCCGAGGTCGAGGACCGCGCCGTGCCGGGCCACTGGGAGGGCGACCTGATCATGGGCCTTGCCAATCGGTCGGCCATCGGCACCCTGGTCGAGCGCCGGACGCGCTACCTGATGCTCGTCGCGCTGCCCCACGGCCGGACCGCCGAGGCCGTCCGTGATGCGGTTGGCGAGCGCATCGTCACCCTGCCCGAGCAGCTGCGCCGAACGCTCACCTGGGATCGCGGCAAGGAGATGTCCCAGCATCTCGCATTCACCGTCGACACCGGCGTCCAGGTCTACTTCTGCGACCCCTACAGCCCCTGGCAGCGAGGCAGCAACGAGAACACCAACGGCCTGCTCCGCCAATACTTTCCCAAGGGGAGTGACCTGTCGGTCTACAGCCAGGAGCAGCTCGACGCCGTCGCCCGGGAGCTCAACGGCCGTCCTCGACAAACACTCGGTTGGCTGAAACCATCAGAGGCGTTCGCGGAGGTCGTTGCGTCGACCGGCTGAGCGCGCCCTGACACATGCGAGGCTGGCGACCGTTAGCCAGCACGTTACGCCGGACGGACGGGTAAATCGCCGGCCAGCGCGCTCGTCGCGATGTGATCTGAGCACGCGGCCGCATGAGGCGACGTCACGAACGGGCAGGATTTCGGCGTTCCGTTGCCCCAGATCAGACCGGCCAACGTGGCTAAGTGTCGCCGATCGACGATCTGTCAGGGACGCGACGGCGGATCGGCGAGCCCGCCTACGCCGCGGCCGTGTAGCGCGCGAACGCCCGGGCGACCAGCGCCTCGAGCTCGCGGAACAGGGCCTCGTCCACCGTGGCGAAGTTGAAGGCCGACTTCGCCTGCCGACGTTTCCGCAGCGCCTCGGAGCAGCCGTCGAGCAGGTCCGGCCAGGTCACGATCGGCATCAGGAAGAAGCTGACGTGCTTCGAAGCCGGCTTCACGAACGCGAACCAGTCGTGGGCCTTCGCGCCGGCCCGACGGAGCGTAGGGATGTTGTAGATGGTCGCCGTCTCGAGGCGATCGCGATACGGGTCCAGGATCGCGTTCAGCCTGGCCTCGACCGCGGCGAGGTCCGCCACTAGTAGGCGGCGAGCTTGCGGATCGCGTCGGCGATCTTCGCCGGGCTGAGCATGAACCAGTCCTCGAGCGCATGGTTGTACGGCACGCCAGGAACGTCGGGGCCGGCAATCCGCGTCACGGGGCCGTCGAGGTAGTCGAAGGCCTCCTCGGCGACCATCGCGCAGATCTCGGCGCCGTAGCCACCGAACCGGTTGTCCTCGTACGCCACCAGGCACTTGCCGGTCTTGCGCACGGACGACAGGATCGTGTCCCGGTCGAGCGGCCGCAGCGACCGCACGTCGACCACCTCGACGTCGATGTCCTCGTTGCCGACCCGCTCCGCGGCCTCGAGGGCATACAGCGTCATCAGCCCGTAGGCGATGACGGTGACCTGGCTGCCGGTCCGGCGCACCGCCGCCGAACCGAGCGGCACCGCGTAGTCGCCGTCGGGCACCTCGCCGCGGACGCTTCGGTACATCTTCTTGTGCTCGAAGAACAGCACGGGGTCGTCGTCGCGGATCGCCGTCCGCAGGAGGCCCTTGGCGTCGTAGGGCGTCGACGGGATGACGACCTTCAAGCCCGGCACGTGGGTGAAGAACGCCTCGACCGACTGCGAGTGGTACAGGGCGCCGTGCACGCCGCCGCCGTACGGCGCGCGGACGACCATCGGCACGCTGAAGCCGTTGTTCGAGCGGTAGCGCATTCGCGCAGCCTCGGAGACCAGCTGGTTGAACGCCGGGTGGATGAAGTCGGCGAACTGGATCTCGGCGACCGGGCGCAGGCCGTTGATGGCCGCGCCGATCGAGGTGCCGATGATCATCGACTCGGTCAGCGGCGTGTCGATGACCCGGTCGTCGCCGAACTCGCCCCACAGCCCGTCGGTGGCCAGGAAGACGCCGCCCTTCTTGCCCACGTCCTCGCCCAGGACGATGACCGACTCGTCCCGCCGCATCTCCTCGGCCATGCCGTCGCGGATCGCCTCGATGAACGTGCGAACCGGCATCAGTGCCCGCCCCCGGCTTCGCCATGCCACGGCGGCGGCGTCTCACCCGGCCAATGCTCGCCGTAGACCCAGTCGAGGGCCGTCGCCGGGTCCGGGTCCGGCTGGCCCTCCGCGTAGTCGGTGGCGTCGTCGACGATGCCGGAGATCTCCGCCGTCATCGCGGCCTCGATCTCGTCCGTCAGCACGCCCTCGTCCCGCAGCTGCGCCCGGAAGATCGGCACCGGGTCGTTGGCCTTGCCGGCCTCGAGGTCGTCCGCCGATCGGTACTTGGTCTGCTGGTCGTCGGACGAGTGCGCCGTCAGCCGCGTCACCTTGGCTTCGATGAGTGTGGGGCCGCCGCCACCCCGGGCCAGGTCGACGGCCTCACGGGCCGCCGCGTAGCAGGTGAGCACGTCCGTCCCGTCGACGATGACGCCAGGAATGCCGTACCCGGACGCCCGGACCGCGACGTCCTTGACGCTCAGCTCCTTCTCGGCGGGGACGCTGATCGCGTACCCGTTGTTCTCGACGACGAACACGAACGGCAGCTTGTGGATCGCCGCGAAGTTGAGCGCCTCGTGGACGTCGCCCTGGTTCGAGCTGCCCTCGCCCATCACCGCGACGGCGACCTGGCCGGTGTGGCGGATCTTCGCCGCCAGCGCGATTCCGACCGCGTGGAGGATCTGGGTGGCGACCGGCGACGAGACCGACACCAGGTGGTGCTCGGCGTAGCCGTAGTGGCCGGGCATCTGGCGGCCGCCCGAGGACGGGTCGCTCGCCGTCGCGTACTGCGCGGTCATGATGTCGCGCGCGCTCATGCCGAAGGCGAGGCACGTCGCGATCGACCGGTAGAAGGGGGCGATCCAGTCGTGGCCCTTCTGCAGGGGCCAGGTCAGGCCGACCTGGGCGCCCTCGTGGCCCTGGCCGCTGATGACGAACGGGATGCGGCCGGCGCGGTTGAGGATCCACATCCGCTCGTCGACCGCCCTGGCGAGCGCGACCGTGCGGTACATGGCGACGAGGTCGTCGTCCGCGAGGCCGACCGAGGCGGCGAGCGGGCTCGTCGCGGCGTCCCCGCTCCGATCCGTGACCGTCATCGCGTCCTCCGTGCGCCGGTGCGCGACCGGGCGTCAGCCGCCGCGACCGCTCGCCAGGCTAGAAGTTGATCGACCGTCCGTCGACCGCCATCGAGGTCTCGCCGAGAATCTCGCTGAACGTCGGGTGCGCGTGGGTCGAGGCGCCGATCTCCCACGGCGTCGCGTCGAGGTACAGGGCGAGCGACGCCTCGGCGATGAGGTCGGTCGCGTGGGGGCCGATGATGTGGATGCCGAGCGTGTCCTCGGTCTCCTTGTTGCCGATGACCTTGGCGAAGCCCTCGTACTCGCCGCCGATGATCGCCTTGGCGATCGCCTGGAACGGGACCTTGGCGACCTTGATCGGCAGGCCCCGTTCTTCGCACTGCTGCTCGGTGAGCCCGACCGATGCGATCTCGGGCCGGCAGTACGTGGCCCGCGGCTGCATCACGTAGTCCATCGGGTGGACGTCGGGGTCGCCGGCGATCGTGTGGGCCGCGGTGATCCCCTCGTGCGCCGCCGTGTGGGCGAGCATCAGGCCGCCGACGATGTCGCCGATCGCGTACAGGTGGGCTTCCTTCGTCCGCATGTGGCCGTCGACCTTGACGATGCCCCGGTCGACCTCGGCGCTCGTGGTCTCGAGGCCGACGTCCTCGACGTTCGTGGCGCGGCCGGCCGCGACCAGCAGGATCTCGGCCTCGATCTCGCTCGTGTCCTTGCCCTCGGGCCCGACGGTGAGCTTGACGCAGTCGTCCTCGACCTTGACCGACTTGGCGTCGAAGCGGGCGTTGGTCATGACCTTGATCCCGCGCCGGCTGAAGCTTCGCTCCAGCTCCTTGCTGACGTCGCGGTCCTCGAGCGGCACGATCGCCGGCAGGTACTCGAGCACCGTCACGGTCGAGCCCAGGTCGTGGTACATCGACGCGAACTCGACACCGACCGCGCCCGCCCCGATCACGATGACGCTGGCGGGCAGGGTGCCCATCTTGAGGACGTCGTCGGAGGTCACGATCCGCTTGCCGTCGGGCTCGATGCCGGGCAGCGACTTCACCCGCGATCCGGTGGCCAGGATGACGTCAGTCGCGTTGAGGACGCGCTCGCCCTTGGCGCCGGGGGTGCCGTCGTCGCCCGCCATCTGGACCCGGACCTTGTGCGCGCCGTCGAGCTTGCCGCGACCCTGGATCCAGGTCACGTCGTACTTCTTGACGAGCGTCTGGACGCCCTTCCACATGCGGGTCACGACCTGGTCACGGCGCTTGGCCATCTGGGCGTAGTCGATCGTCACCTCGCCGGGCAGGTTGAGCCCGAAGTCGGCCGCGTGGCGGAGGCGCTCGGCGAAGGCCGCGGACTCGAGCAACGCCTTGGTGGGGATGCAGCCGCGGTGAAGGCACGTGCCGCCGAGCTTGTCCTCGTCAACGAGGGCCACCTTGAGCCCCAGCTGCGAGGCGCGGAACGCCGCCGCGTAGCCGCCGGTGCCGGCGCCGAGGACGACGAGGTCAAAGTCGTTGGAAGAGCCGACGGCCATCGGTCAGGGGGTCTCCGCTGGGGTCACGCGCGCACCGGCGTGGGAGGTTCGGGGCATCGGGTCGATCGTACACCGGGCGCTGGCCGCCCTCCCGCCCGCTGTCCCGCCGTTCGCCGTCCCGCCGCCAGGCGCCGGCCCAGCACTCCCATTGCTCATCCGCAGGCATTCGCTCGCCTGTCGCCGCGCCCGACGCGCTCCACGGCCCGTTTGAGTCGCCCGACTGCTCAGCGTGCTGTTGGCGGGGCCAGCTGAGCGTCAGGCCGGGTCGATAGCCGGCGCATGAGTCATGGGAGTGCTGAGCGGGCCGATGAGCAGTTTGCCCGGATCGGCGCGGTGCTAAATTCCCGCCGACAGCAGCCGGCGTCGCCGGCGTCCCGGAGGCAGCGCGCGGCGTGACCACGGAGCAGATCCTCGTCGCCATCGTGCTCGTCGGGCTGTCGTACGTCGCGGGGTCGATCCCGTTCGGCATCGTCGTGGCGCGACTCACCCACGCCCCCGATCCGCGGACGCTGGGCAGCGGCCGGACCGGCGGCACCAACGCCTTGCGGGCGATGGGTCGCAAGCGGGCGTTGCTGGTGGTCACGGGCGACGTCCTCAAGGGCGTGATCCCCGTGGTCGTCGCCCGATACCTGACCGGGAGCGCCGCCATCGAGGTCCTGTGCGCGATCGCCGCGATCCTCGGCTCGACCCGCTCGATGTTCGTCGGCTTCAAGGGCGGGCGGGGCGTCGCCACGAGCGTGGGCACGATGCTGGTCATCTTCCCGCCGGCGGTCCTGGTTGGGGCGCCGGTGTTCATCGGGGTGATTCTGGTCACGCGCTACGTGTCGCTGGGATCGCTGCTCGCGATCACCGCCGGCGCAATCCTGGTGGGGATCTGGTGGCTGGCAGCCAATGGGACGGTGCCGTTCGCGTATCCCGTGTACGCGACGCTCGGAACGGCGTTGGTCTGGCTGGCCCACGCCGACAACGTCGAGCGGCTCCTGCACGGCACGGAACGGCGCTTCGACCTGGGCCTCTTGGGCCGGGACTAGCTCGCGCCCCGTCTCGCCGCCACCGATCCGCGCCCCTGAACTCACGCTCAGAGTCAAATCGTCCGGTTACCCGCACGGATGCGGCCGCTGGATGCCTGGACGTGTCACGTCCGTGCGGCGCCGAGGCGCCGCTGACTCACCGGCCGGGTTGGAGCCAGATGGGCCCGCCCGGGCCCCCGGGCCTGCTGAACGCGAAGACCGGTTAAACGCGAAGACCGGGCCGCGTCGCCGCGACCCGGTCCGAGCGAGGTGCTGGTCAGCCGCCGCGCATCGTGCGGAAGCAGTCCGAGCAATAGACCGGCTTGCCATTGGTCGGCCGGAACGGAACGCGGGCTTCCTTGCCGCAGCTCGAGCAGGTCGCCGTGAACATCTCACGCGGCCCGCTGCTGCTGCGGTTGCCGTAGCCACCGCCGCCATAGCCACCGGCGGAATAGCCGCCGCCACCGCCGTACCCGGAGTCATAGCTGCCGCCACCGCTCGAATACGAGCCGCTGCCGCCGCCATACCCGCTGTCGCCGCCCGAGCGCGCTGCCTTGCGGCTGGCGCGGCACGAGGGGCACCGGCGGGGCTCCGAGAATCCCTTCTCGGCGTAGAAGGCCTGTTCGCGCTCCGTGAATGCGAACTCCATTCCGCAGTCGGAACAGGTCAGGGTCTTGTCGGCCACTTGCCGATCTCCTCCGTAAGTCGCCGCCCTTTGCCCGGGATCCTCGAGTGTCTGTGCCGGAGGAGACCAAGTGTCGAACGTGCGAACGTGTGTGTGCAGGCGCGGCGTTCCGCGCCACGCGCAGTCTACGGGCAAACCTCGAGGGTGGCGAGTCCCTATTTTCGAGCGTCCTGATCGGGACGATCGGCCTAGCGTGGTGCGTGGACGCGCCTGCCCAGCCGGCGATCGCCGTGCAGGCTAGCCGGTCGCCCAGCCCCTGGATCGGTCGACCGCGCGAGCCCAGCCGTGCAGGAGCGTCCGCCGACGCTCGTCGGCCATCGCGGGCTCGAAGCGGCGGTCGACGGCGCGGATCGCGGCCAGCTCCTCGAGCGACGACCAGTACCCGACCGCAAGGCCGGCCAGCGCCGCCGCGCCCCAGGCGGTCGTCTCGGTGACCACCGGCCGCTCGACCGCGATGCCGAGGATGTCCGCCTGGAACTGCAGCAGGTCGTCGTTGCGGGCGGCCCCACCGTCCACCCGCAGCTCGGTCAGCGGCCCGCCTCGGTCGGCGGTCATCGCCTCGACGACGTCGTGCAGCTGGTAGGCGATCGACTCGATCGTGGCCCGTGCGATCTCGGGCAGGCCGGTGCCGCGGGTGAGGCCGATGAGCAGCCCCCGCGCGTCCGGGTCCCAGTACGGAGCGCCAAGGCCGACGAACGCCGGGACGAGGTAGACGCCACCCGTGTCCTCGACGCCCCGCATCAGCTCCTCGACCTCCGCGGCGGAGGAGACGGCCCGGAGCCCGTCGCGCAGCCACTGCACGGCCGCCCCGGCGATGAACACCGAGCCCTCGAGCGCGTAGGCGGCCGGACCGCCCTCGCCCAGCTGCCACAGCACCGTCGAGAGCAGGCCGTGTTCCGACGCAACGGGCGCGTCGCCCACGTTCGCGAGCAGGAACGCGCCGGTCCCGTAGGTGTTCTTCGCGTCCCCTGGCGCAAAGCAGGCCTGGCCGAACATCGCCGCCTGCTGGTCGCCGGCGACGCCGGCGATCGGGATAGGCCGCCCGAAGATCGCGGGCTCGGTGCCGCCCCAGGCGACCGACGACGGGCGGACGTCCGGCAGGACCGAGCGCGGCACCTCCATCAGGCGCAGCAGGTCGTCGTCCCAGTCGAGCGCCCGGATGTCGAACAGCAGCGTCCGGGACGCATTCGACACGTCGGTGGCGTGGATCCGGCCACCGGTCAGCCGCCACGCGAGCCAGGCATCGACCGTGCCGAAGGCGAGCTCGCCACGCTCGGCCCGGCCACGCAGGTCGCCCTCATCGAGGATGTGCCGGACCTTGGGGCCGGAGAAGTAGGCGTCCAGCGGCAGGCCGGTGCGCTCGCGGACGAACGGCTCGTGGCCCTCGGCGCGCAGCCGGTCGCAGAACGGGGCGGTGATCCGGCTCTGCCACACGATCGCGGGTGCGACCGCGCGACCGGTCGCCCGCTCCCACACGACGGCGGTCTCGCGCTGGTTCGTGATGCCGATTGCCGTGACGCTGTCCGGGCCGCCGACCGCCTCGACGACCTCGCGGGCGACGCGGATCTGGCTCGACCAGATGTCCTCCGGGTCATGCGTCACGTGGCCGGGGGACGGAAACCCCTGCGGGAACTCGCGCTGGGCAGACGCGACCGGCGAGCCCGAGCGGTCGAAGGCGATCGCCCGCGACGACGTGGTGCCCTGGTCGAGCGCGAGGATCACGCGACCGTCGTTCATGCCGCCGGCCCGGGCACGTCGAACTGGCGATGAGCGAAGTCGAGGTAGGTCTCGATCTCGAACGCCCGGCGGGCCTCGTCCCAGCCCAGCGGCTGCCCCATGATCTCGGCGACCCGCGGCGCGATCGACGCGCCGCGGTCGCGCCGCTCGGGCGCCAGCCGGATGCGGCGGACCAGGACGTCATCGAGCGTCTGCGCCAGCTCGTGCTCGACGGCCCAGGTCACCTCGCTCTCGAGGTAGGGAACGTCGTCGGCGAGCGGCCCGTTGAGATCGCATGCCGCCCCTGCCTCGAGCAGCGCCTCCGCCTCCGTCCCGTGGCGGTCCACGAGCGACCGGAAGATCTCGGGCCCCAGCCCATGGCGGCCGGCCAGGCGCTGGACGAGCGACTCGAGATCCGGGCGCGCCGCCTCACCGATGATCGGGAGCTCGGCCGTCGCGCTGGGCCGGCGCCTCGCACCGGCGGGGCCAAGGACGGCGTCCACGGCATCGGCCGCCATCACCCGGTAGGTCGTGTACTTGCCGCCGCTGACGCGGACGAGCCCCTCGCCCTCGACGCTCACCCGGTGCTCACGGGACACCTTCACGGTCGATGTCGAGTCCGACGGGGCGATCAACGGCCGCAGCCCGGCGTAGGTGCCGACCACGTCTTCGCGCGACAGCTCGATGTCGAGGGCCCCGTTCACCGTGCCGAGCAGCTCGTCGACGTCCTCCGCGCTCGCCGCCGGCCGATCGACGGCGCCGTGATCCGGCGTGTCGGTCGTCCCGATCAGCCAGTGGCGCGGCCAGGGGACCAGGAACGCGACCCGGCCGGGGATCCGCAGCGTCATGCCGCCCCGCGCGGGGATGCGGTCGCGCGCGACGACGAGGTGGCTGCCCCGCGACGGCAGCACGCTGATCGACCCCGCGCCGAAGGGGCGCTCGGGCAGCGAGGCCCACACCCCGGTCGCGTCGAGGACCGCCGTGGCGTGCGCATCGATCGTGGCGCCCGAGAGCATGTCCGTCAGCACCGCCCCCGTGACCCGGTTGCCCTCCCGCAGCGGCGCGGTCGCCCGAACCCGCGTGACCGCGATCGCCGATCCGCGGCCGTGCGCGAGCGCGGTCCGGGCGACGGCCAGCGTGTAGCGCGCATCGTCCTCCATCGCGTCGTGGTAGAGAAGCGCGCCGCGCAGGCCTGCCCGCCGAAGGTTCGGCGCGTACTCGAGGGTCGCCGGGGTGGACAGGTGCCGATGCCGCCCGCCGGATTTCGCCGACCCCAGCACGTCGTACATCGACATGCCCGTCTCGTAGAACACGCGCGTGGCGATCGGCAGGCCGTACAGCGGAAACAGGAATTCCTCGAGCTGCACCAAGTGCGGCGCCAGCCGGAGCAAGCGGGCGCGTTCGGCGAGGGCCTCGCGCACGAGGCCGACGTGGAACTGCTGGAGGTAGCGCAACCCGCCGTGGATCAGCCGGCTCGACCGGGACGACGTGCCCGAGGCGATGTCGTCCTGCTCCACGAGGGCGACCCGCAGCCCCCGGGATGCCGCGTCGAGCAGCGCGCCCGCGCCGACGATCCCGCCGCCGACGATCAGCAGGTCCCAGGGCTCGTCGGCGAGGCGCCGCAGGTCCTGCGAGCGCCGTTCCAGCGGCGACGGCGGTCCCGGTTGAGGCTGGGCGTCGGTCATGGAGGGCGGTCAGGCCCTGGGCGCCCGGAGGATGCGCCACAGGACGAACACCGTGCCCACCACGAGCACGAGGGGCAGCAGGGGCGTGTGGAACACGATCCCCTGCCCTTCCCGCGGCAGGAGCGCGGTGACGGCGGCCGCGAGCAGCACGACGCCGACGGCCACCGCGGCCACCAGCAGCACGTCGCGGACGCCGGGCTGGCGGACGTCAGGCACGGTCGACCTCCGCGGTGATCCCGATCGGTGCGACCAGCACCCGCCCGGCCAGCGCTCGCCCCATCTTCGTTCGCAGCCCGGTCTTCGGCCGGTGAAAGGTCACGGTGAGATCGGCCCGGACGACGGGGTCCGACGGATCGCCCGACGTCAGGTCGACGGCCGTCGGCGTATCCACGGCGAGCACCGGAACCCCGGCGGCATGCGCCCGGCCGATCAGGCCCACGGCCGACGTCACCGGTTCGCGCAGCCGGCCTTGGACGCCGGATCCGAGCAGCGCGTCGACGACGACGCCCGCCTTCTCGATCCCCTGCCCCAGGATCGCGACGTCACGAGCGACAGGGGCGTGGGCGCGGGTGACGCCCGCGAGCCCGTCCAGCCGCTTCCAGTTGAGCGCGGCGTCGCGGGTGCCGGGCTTCTCCTCGGCGGCCACGAGCACGACGATCGATGCGACGCCCCAGGCGGCGAGGCGCCGCGCCGCGACGAACCCGTCGCCGCCGTTGTTCCCCGGTCCCGCGAGGATCAGCACGGGGCGGTCCTGGCGGCCGTTGTGCAGCGCGAGGGCGTGGGCCGCGGCCGCGACCGCGGTGCCCGCGTGCTCCATCAGCGTCTCGCCCGGCGTGCCGGTCGCCTGGGCCTTGCGATCGAGGCCGGTCATCGTCTCGCCCGTGATCGCGCCGCGGGCGGCGGCATCGGCCCAGCGCCGCTCGAGCTCGTCGAGCGTGAACGATCGCAGCTCCGGGTCGTCCGCGGGCAGGGGAACCGTCTCGGTCGGCACGGGTGAGAGGGTACCCCGCGGCGGCCGCCCGATCGTCGGCCTAGCCGGGCAGCCTGGCCTCGAGACCGTCGAGCGTCTCGCGGACCTCGAGCAAGCCGTCCGACGCGAGCGCCGACACGGCCTCGCGAACGGCCGGGCGGTCGTGGTCGCCAATCGGGTCGCCGAACGACACCCAGGCCCCGCCGTCCGCGTCACGGGCGCGGTCGACGATCCGGCCGCGCAGCCAACGGGTCGTGCTGGGAAAGGCGGGCTCGCGGTTCCGGGCGGCCGACGACCTCGCGGGCACGGAGGCCGACGGCCGTGCACCGGCGGCGTACCGGCACCACGTGGCGGCCGGGCAGTCGGCGCACAGCGGCGCCCGAGGGCGGCAGCGCAGGGCCCCGATGTCCATCAGCGCGTGCGTCCAGTCGCTCGCCATCCCGTCCGGCACGACCGCGTCGGCGAGCGCCTGTACGTCGGCCGCGGCCAGCCCGTCCGCGCCCCCGGCGGCGACCCTGCCCAGCACGCGCCGGACGTTGGTGTCGACGGCCCCGACGGACCGTCCGAACGCGATCGCGGCCACGGCTCGGGCGGTGTACGGGCCGACGCCGGGCAGCGCCATCAATCCCTCGACCGTGTCCGGTACCCGCCCGCCGTGCTCGGCGACGATCGCGCGCGCCGCCCGGTGCAGGTTGATCGCACGACGGTTGTAACCGAGGCCCGCCCATGCCCTGACCGCGTCCGCCACCGGGGCTTCCGCGAGTGCGTCGACCGTCGGGAAGCGCGCCATCCATGCCGTCCAGGCGATCGCCGCCCGTTCCGCCTGCGTCTGCTGGGCCATCAGCTCCGACACCAGGATCGCGTACGGATCCCGCGTCGCCCGGAACGCGAGCGCGCGCCCGTGGCCCCGGTACCAGCCGAGAACGGCGTCCCGCAGCACGGGCGGGACGGTGACGCCGGGGTCGAGCGGGTCTCCCACCCCCCTACGATACGGTCGAGGAGGCGACCGATGGCGATGCGCTTCGGCGCGGCGTTCTGGATCCAGCGGACGGGGTGGCCGGGGCTGCGCGACGCGGTCCGCCACGCCGACGCCGCGGGCTTCGACTCGATCTGGCTGGACGACCACCTCCTGTCGGACGAGGGCGACTGGCGCGATCCCAAGCTCGAGGGCTGGACCTCGCTGGCGGCGGTGGCCGCCGCGACGAGCCGGGCGACGCTGGGCCTGCTCGTGGCCGCCAACACGTTCCGCCATCCCGGCCTCACCGCCAAGATCGCCACGACCCTGGACCACATGAGCGAGGGTCGCTCGATCGTGGGCCTCGGCGCCGGCTGGTTCGAGCGCGAGCACGAGGCGTTCGGGCTCGACTTCGGCGATGGCGTCGGCGAGCGACTCGACCGACTGGGCGAGGCGGTCCCGCTGATCCGGCGCCTGCTCGACGGCGAGCGGGTCACCCACGAAGGGCGCCACTACGTGATGACCGACGCGGTGTGCGAGCCTCGCCCGATCCAGGCTCGGCTGCCGATCCTGATCGGCGGCTCGGGGCCGCGCAAGACGCTCCCCCTCGTGGCCCGCTACGCGGACATCTGGAACGCCTACGGTTCGCCCGAGACGCTGGCGGCCGCCGACGCGATCCTGCGCGACGCGTGCGCCGCGGCGGGCCGCGACGAGCGCACGATCGAGCGCACGACCAACCTCAACGTCGTCGTCCGGCGGGACCGGTCCGAGGCGGACGAGGCCTGGGCGGGCTGGCGGGAGATCCACAGCCCCCCGCGCGACGAGCTCAGCGTCGGAGGCTCACCCGCCGAGGTCGCGGAGGCCCTCCGCGCCTACCGGGCCGTGGGCTTCGAGCACGTGATCTTCGTCTTCCGCAGCCCGTTCGACCTAGAGACGATGGACCGCGTGGCCGACCTGCGGGCCGAGCTCGACGGCTGATCCCTCCGCCCGGCCGGACGTGGATCAGGCCGGCGAATGCTCGCTCAGCGTCGTCGCGCTCGCCCGGTGCCACAGCTCCGCGGCGATCAGCTCCGTCACCGCGGGTTCCACGAGCGCGCGCAGTCGATCGTCGGCCAGGACCGAGTCCGGGAGCGGGATCGAGGCGACCGCGTCCTTCACCTTGCCGCCGACCGCGACGATCCGACCGCCGCGGGCGACCGTGGTCGCCACGGCCGCCTCGTCCGCGGCCGCGCCCGTGAGCAGCAGGACGGGGTCGCCGGGGAGCAGGGTGTACAGGCCGACGTGGAGCCAGTCTCCGGTGTCGAACGCGTGCGCCGAGATCCGCGGTCCCTCGCGGAGCACGAGGGCCGCCTGCTCGGCGATGCCGATCCGCGACGCGTCGGCGAGGACGTGCACCTCGCGGCCCTCGCCGAGGACGTCGGCGGCCGAGCCCAGCCAGTCCGTACGACCGGCGAGCAGGGCCTCGAGCACGGGAATGGCGGCGGCGAGCCCGGCGCCGGCCGTCAGTCCCTCGATGCGGTCGACGATCATCGAGAGCGCGGCGACCGTCGACCGGAACGACAGGTTGGCGATGCCGGCCGACTCGCCACGCTGGGCAACGAGCTGCAGCACGGCGTCGGCGCGGCCCGCCAAGGGTGACTTCGGATCCCCGGTCAGGGCGATCACATGCGACCCGTCGCGATGGCGGTCGGCAGCCGCGACGACCTCGGGCGTCCGCCCCGAGTTCGAGATCACGACCGCAACGGTGTCGGCCCGGGCCTCGCTCGGGGAGGCGCCCGAGGCGACCTCGGCCGCCGCATCCACGCCGACGGCGCGCAACCGCGACGCCGCGTCGAGGGCCGCGAGCCGCGAGCTGCCCATGCCGAGAAAGCGCCACCGCGGATGGTCGAACAGCGCCTCGTCGAAACCGGCGATGGCCCGCGCATGCAGGTCGAGGACCGCCGCTAGCTCATCGGGGCTCGCGAGGATGTCCGCGAGCAGGTCCGCCGAGCGATCCGGCGCCTCGTCGACCGTCGGCTGCGGGGACTCTTCGGGGCGAACAGCCTCGGTCATGACGCCTCCCTGCGCGACAGCAACCAGCGCATCCCGTCGCGCGGTGCCCAGAGCCACGACGGTAGCACCGTCGCCGCATATTCGAACTCGTAGGACTCCTTGGCGACCTCGAAGGCGTCGAGCAGGTCGAGGTCGACGACGATCGGGGCACCGGCCCGGGCGAGCCGTCCGGCATAGGCCGCGATGAACCGGTCTCGGGCACGATCGATCCACGCCTCGACGTCGAGCCCGGGGCGCTCGATGCGCCCGCCCGCGCGGTCCGTCGCGCGGCGGCGTGCGCTCCGCGCGACGTGGTCCAGCGACCGCAGCATCGAGGCCACGTCGCGCAGCGGCGAGTCGAGGCGCCGTCGTTCCTCGATCGGGCGCAGGGGCTCGCCCTCGAAGTCGATCACGCGATAGCCCTCGGGCGCGACCAGGACCTGGCCCAGGTGCAGGTCGGCATGGATGCGCATCACCAACGGGGTGGTCGCGACCGCCTCGAACCGCGAGACCGTGGCGGTGATCTCAGGAGCCCAGCCGCGCAACGTGTCCGCGGCCTTCGGGTCGGTGGCGGCGAGCGCCGCGATCGATGCATGCAGCTGGCGGACCGCATCCATGCGCCACGCCCGGAGCTCGTCGTGGGTCGCGGGGCGCGGCGCGAGATCGGGCACGTCGCCGGGCGCCGCGGCGAGAGCCGCGTGCAGATCGGCGACCATGAGGCCGAGGTCCTCGGCGATGTCCGAGGCCGCCTCGAGGTCCGCTCGGCCCGGGTCGGCGACGAGCGACGCCAGCCGCTCGGCCGTCGCCTCGTACGCGTCCGACCCGTTCGCAACGAACTGCTGCAGCATCGCGACCGTCGACGCCCCATCCTCGCGGGTGACGACCTCCGCCCAGCCCGCGAGCCGCGGCACGGCCTCGAGCGCGGCCTCCTCGGACAGGAAGGCCGTCAGCTCGAGGTCGGGGTTGAGGCCCGGCTGGATACGGCGATAGGCCTTGAGCAGCAGCCGGTCGCCGAGCACCACGGACGTGTTCGACTGGTCGCGGCCGAGCGGCCGCGCGTCGGCATCGGCAAGATCGCCGAGGGAGCCGTCAACGCTCCGCCCACAGGTCCGCGAAGGCCGGCGCGGGCCGGCACACCAGGGCGGCGCTCGGCGACGCCTCGCCCTCGCGCTGCAGCGCGCCGATGGTCCGCCCGTGCGCGATCGCAGCGGCAAGCGCCCGCCAGGCGCCGTCGTCGTCGGCGGCCTCGCGCAGCTCGTCATCGGCCGCTGTGAACGCGAGGGCGTAGCGGTCCCAACGCTCGCCGATGCGCAGGTCGACGAGCGCGAACACGGAACCGCCGGTGACGACGAACGCGTGCGCGAGCCGCGCGGACGATGGGACGAGGCCCTTGGACGCGAACCAGCGGCGCCCGGCGAGCTCCTCGAGGTCGAGGTCGCGAACCGCCGCCTCGACGGCGTCGCGGTCGACGGTCAGATCCCGGTGTTGATCGTGATGTGCTTGACCGTCGTGTAGTCCTCGAGGGCGTACTTGCTGCCGTCCTTGCCGTAGCCCGACTCCTTCACGCCGCCGTGCGGCGTCTCGGACGCCAGCGTGAAGTGCTCGTTGATCCACACGGTGCCGAACTGCAGCCGGCGCGCGGTCCGCATGGCCTTCCCGATCGATCCCGTGAACACGGAGGACGCGAGCCCGAACTTGACGTCGTTGGCCCACTGGACCGCCTGCTCCTCGTCCGAGAAGCGCTGGACGGTGACGACGGGACCGAAGACCTCGTCCTGGATGATCTCGCTGTCCTGGTTCGGGTTGGCGATGATCGTCGGCTCGAAATAGGCGCCGGGCCGGTCGGGCCGGTGACCGCCCACGACGAGCTCGGCCTTCGCCTCGAGGGCTCGGTCGACCATGCCTTCGACCTTGTCGGCCTGGGCCTGCGCGATGAGCGAGCCCATGTCCAGGTCGTCGGCGTCCGCCGGGTTGCCCCACTTGATCGACTTCACCTGGTCGGTCAGGGCGGCGATGAAGCTGTCGTAGACCGCCGGGCCGGCGATCACGCGACACGCCGCCGTGCAGTCCTGGCCACTGTTCCAGTAGCCGGCCGACTTGATGATCTCGGCCGCCAGCTCGACATCGGCATCGTCGAACACGATCACCGGGGCCTTGCCACCGAGCTCGAGGTGGAGGCGCTTGACGGTGCCCGCGGCGAGCTCGGCGATGTGCTTGCCGGTGACGGTGTCGCCGGTGATCGAGACCATCCGCACCTTCGGATGCCCGACGAGGAGGTCGCCGATCGCGCCGCCGGTGCCCGAGAGCACGTTGAGCACGCCATCGGGCAGCTCGCCCGCCACGAGCTCGGCGAAGCGGAGGGCCGAGAGCGGCGTGCGCGCGGACGGCTTGAGCACGACCGTGTTGCCGGTCGCGAGGGCCGGCCCGAGCTTCCAGGCGGCCATGTACAGCGGGTAGTTCCAGGGAGCGATCGAGGCCACGACGCCGACGGGATCGCGGCGGACCATCGAGGTGTGGCCCTCGAGGTACTCGGTGACCGCGAGCCCCTCCATCACGCGGCAGGCGCCGGCGAAGAAGCGGAACAGGTCGGACGAGGTCGTCATCTCGTCGATGGCGGCGCCGGTGGGCTTGCCCGTCTGGCTCGACTCGAGGCGCCCGAGCTCGACCGCGTTCTCGTCGATGATGTCGGCGATCTTGAGCAGCGCCAGGCTGCGGGTCTGGGGCGTGGTCAGCGACCAGGTGTCGAAGGCGTCTGCCGCGGCGTTCACCGCCCGGTCGACGTCCGTCGCCGCGGATGCGGGAACGGTGGCGACGACCTCGCCCGTGGCCGGGTTCTCGACATCGAGCGTCTCCCCGGACGCCGCGTCAACCCAGTGGCCGCCGATGAACTGCTGGTACGCCTTGGCGGGGATGAGGGTGTCGGTCACAGGGGCCTCCATGGCGCGCCGACGAGCGCGCTTGCCGCGGATCCGGTTGGTGATGCCCGGATTGTGCCCCTCCCCGCGTCCGCCGACCAGCGACGCCCGTCAAGCGGGACGCGATCGAGCCCCGGCCGCGGGGCCGGGGCTCCCATCAGTGGCTGCCTGGATGCGACTCAGCGCGCGGTGCGCTGCCAGTCGGGCTCGGCGTTGTCATGCCACGGTGCCGGTTCCCAGGTGCCGGTGGCAGGGTCGATCAGCACCTGGCCGCCCTGCGCGGCGTCGTTGTGGTTCACGAGGACGCGGGTCGAGTCGGGTGCCCAGGCCCAGTGGCCGGTATCCGCCAGGTCGGGGCCGATCAACCGTCCCGGGCCGGTCCCGTCCGCCGGATACACGGTGATGCCGCCACCGTCCTCGCTGTCGGGTGACACGCGCCACATCAGCACCGACTTGCCGTCAGGCGACGGCGCCATCTCGCCCTCCCACCAGCAGCAGACGGGTCCCGCCTGGTTGAACCGGTGCGGGTTGGAGCCATCGGGGTTCATGACCCAGGCCTGGATCGTCTGGGCCGCCGGGACGTAGCGGTTGAAGAAGATCCGGCTGCCGTCGGGCGCATAGGCCGGGAAGTTGAGGTCCTGGTTGTCGCCGAGCGTCTCGCCGGGCGTGGCGGCGTTCGCGAGCAGCCGCAGGTCCGAGCCGTCCGCGTTCATGCGATACAGGCCCGACGTTGCCGTCCACGAGGCCACGCACGAGGAGCTCGTCGCCGGCCGGCGGGTCGGAACACGGCCGCAATCGACTTCGAAACCCTCGGCGACCATGGCGAGGCGTTCCGGTGTCGATCGGCAACTCCACCAGCCGGAACACGCCGTCGTCGACGTAGCCGACGAGGACGTTGCGGCTGTCGGGGACCCAGTTCGCGACCCGCAGGCCGACGAGCGGCTGGCCGCTGATCGCGTGCGCGCCGCTGCCGTCAGCGGCCACGACCATGATCTCCTCGCCCCCCGGGCACACGTCGCCGGGGGTGGGGCAGTCGGACGACGCCCGGAGGAAGGAGACGTGGGTGCCATCGGGAGAGAAGCGTCGGGATGTAGTCGTTTGCGGGCCCGCCGGAGAGGAGGCGACTAGCGCCGGTCGATCGGGTCGGCGACGAAGATGTCGCCGTCGACGTCGTACGGGATCAGGCCGTTGGCGGCCGGGCCGAATGGCGGCGGGACATGGCGTTGGCCACCGGCGTAGATGGCCACCAGGGCAACGAGCAGGAAGGCAATCAGGGCGAGCGCGGCCACCGCGCGCCACGGGACACGGGCGGTCGCCGCCCGCGGGGTTGCGAGGTCCATGGGGAGCCACCTTTCGAGGGAGGCCCAGGCGGGTCGCTGCCGGGTGCGGGCGGTCCGCCCGAGGATGTCGGTGAGGTAGTCGGGCGCCCCGGTGCCGGCCACGTCGCCCAGCGCCACGGGGAGCTCGCGCTCGAAGCGGTCGAACTGGGTCATGCCGGCCTCCGTTCCGCGATCGCGATGCCGGTCTGGACGGCGTCGTTGCCGGCGGCCGTGCGGAGGACGCCGATCGCCCGGTGCAGCCGCGACTTCGCGGTCCCGAGCGGGATCCCGAGGCTTGCCGCCACCTCCGGCAGCGGCACCTCGAGGAAGTAGTGCAGGACGACGATCGCGCGCCAGTCCGGGGCGAGCCCGGACAGCGCGCGATCAAGGAGGTCGCGGTCGATCACCTGGCCGCTGAAGTCGCCGATCGCCGGCGAGTGCAGCGAGGTGAGCTCGACCTCCATCACCCGTCGGCGTCGACGGCGAACGAGGTCGAGACAGGCATGGACGAGGAGCCGGTGCAGCCAGCCGTCGAAGGCGACCGGGTCGCGCAACGTGGGCAGGTCGCGCCAGCAGCGGACGAGCGTGTCCTGGACCGCGTCCCGCGCGAGGTCCTGGTCCCGGACGATGAGGCGGGCGGCCGAGTCCAGCCGCGCGATGGACGCGCCGGCCAGCACCGCGAAGGCGTCATGATCGCCCCGCTGCGCTCGCTCGACGAGACCTCGCTGGTCCACGGACGCCCCTTCGGTTGGCGCGACACTGGAGGACGCGCTCGAATGCTAGGGCGTGCCTCGTCGCCGAATCGTTCCCGTGCGCGACCGAGGTACTGGTCCCATTGCGTGGTGGTCGGCCCCAAGGGGCGAGCGTAGCGTCGCGGCGTGGATCAGCCCACGCAACGGTTCGGCGTGCCCGACGGCGTTCACGTGGTCGGCTTGTTCGGCGGCGCCATCGTTCTCGGGGTGCTGGGCATCGCGTCGATCCTCGGCGCGACGGTGATCGGCTCGACGTCCGCGCGGATTGTGATCGCCGTCTGTGCGCTGGCCCTCGTGCTCGGCTGCGGGGCGATCCTGCTCGTGCGTCTGCGTGCCGCGGCGGCCGGCCTGGAGCGTTCGACGCGGGAGGCGCGAATTCGGCAACGCGCCTCAGGGTGCTCGTCGAGCACGTGCCCGCGGCGGTCTACATCGACATGGCCGACCCCGACGTCTCCGACGGCGGCCGCCTCGCCTACATGAGCCCGCAGATCACCGGCATCCTCGGCTACGGGCCCGACGAGCTCGTCGACGACCCCGAGCTGTGGCCCAGTCGCATCCATCCCGAGGACCGATCGGCGGCGATCGCGGCGTACGACGCGCACTGGCGCACCGGCGAGCCGCTCCGCGCGGAGTACCGGATGCTGGCCCGAGACGGCTCGGAGGTCTGGGTCCGCGACGAGGCCTTCGCGATGGCGGACGATACCCGGAGCGGGCGGCGAGTCTCGCAGGGCCTGCTGGTCGACACGACGGACCGCAAGCGGCTGGAGTCGCAGCTCATCCACGATGCGCTGCACGATCCGCTGACCGGCCTGGCCAATCGCGTGCTGCTGCGCGATCACCTGGAGCGAGCCCTCGCGCGGCAGGGACGCGAGCTCGGTCGCGTGGCGCTCCTGTTCGTCGACCTCGACGACTTCAAGCGGGTCAACGACACGTTCGGCCATGCGGCCGGGGACGACATCCTGTGTCGCGTCGCGGAGCGCCTGGCGCGCGCGGTTCGGGAGGGCGACGTCGTCGGCCGCCAGAGCGGCGACGAGTTCGCGATCCTGCTCGTCAACGTCGTCGCCGAGGAGGAGGCCTCCGCGGCCGCCCAGCGGATCCTCGGCGAGCTGCGGCGACCGATCCAGCTCGGCGGGCGTTCGATCGTCGTCGATGGGTCGATCGGCATCGCCGTCGCTGTGCGCCACGGGCCCGGCCACGAGGGAAGCGCTGTGGCCAAGGACCTGCTGGTCCGCGCCGACGCGGCAATGTATGCGGCCAAGGCCCTGGGCAAGGGCACCTTCGCGTATTTCGACCCGCGGATGCCGGTCCGAACCTGGACGGAGCTCGAAGCGACGGGCTGACGACGGACCGATCCGGTTCAGACGGGGTGGTGGGCGGTCGGCGCAGGGTCGGTCGACACGGCGTCGGCTTCCGTGTCGGTGGCCGCCAGCTCCCGCTCGGCGTCCGCGATCGCCTCGGTAATCGATGTGATCCCGGCGCGGTCGAGGGCATCGAGGGAGCGGTAGGCCTCGCGCATCCCAACCAGCCGATCGAAGAATGTTGTGCGTTCTCGTGCCGTCATCGGTCGCATCCTCTGTCCGCTCGCTGTGGGGGCGGATCCGGCCCCGGCTCTCCGTCCGGGGATGCTTCGACCATAGGTGTCAGCACACGGCGCGCCATCCGGCGATTGCCGGATTCGGTGCCCGCCACCTGCCTTAATCGACGGCTCGTCGAATGACGACAGGCAGGGTCATCGCCCGTCGAGGATCGGCGCCTGGGTGGTCGCGACGCGCTCGATCAGGTCGGCGGCGCGCTCGGTGCCGCGAGCGGCCTGCATCCGGTTGGCGATTGCGGTCATGCGAGCCTTCAGGGCCTCGTCGGTCAGCAGCGCGTCGATCGCTCCGGTCAGCTCTTCGTCGCGGAAGGCGTACGCCGGGAGGCGTCGCCCGAAGCCCGTCTCGTGGACGCGCTGCGCGTTGTCGACCTGGTCCCAGAACAGCGGCAGGACGACCATCGGCTTGCCGTTGTGGAAGCTCTCGACCACCGTGTTGTTGCCGCCGTGCGTGATCACGAGGTCGACCTGCGGCAGCACCGCCGGCTGGGGCAGGAACGATTCGCCGGCCATGTTGTCGTGCAGGCGGATCTGGTCGGCCAGCGGCCCCTTGGACACGATGACCCGGTGGTCGGTCCGCCCGAGGACGTCGACCAAACGCTGCATCAGCTCGACGTCCGCCGAGCCAAGCGAGCCCAGCGACAGGTAGACGAGGGCGCCCGAGCGGCTTGCCAGATGCTCCGGCAGCGACCAGGTCCCGTCCGTCGCCCGGATCGTGGAATCGAGCCGATGCCAGGTCGGGCCCAGGGGTTCGGCGCGGCGATAGTCGGCCTCCGCCGGGTAGGCGTACAGGTTCAGGAACGGCGACTCGTGCATGAACTCGGCGCCCAACGGCGTGTTGGCGAGGCCCGGGGCGCCGTGGTCGCGACAGAAGGCGTCGAAGTCGTGCCAGGCGTCGGCGTGCACGCGGTTGTACTCGGCGCGGAAGATCGCCCATCGGCTCGGGTCGGCGGCCGGATAGCCCGACGAGAACGGCGCGATGATCGGGTCGCGGACCTCGGCCGGGTTGCAGGACACGATCCGCACCCACGGCCGGCCGCTGGCGATGACCGCGGGAAACGACACGACGTTGTCCTCGACGACGACGTCGGGCTCGAGCTCCCCGATGATCTCCGCAAGTCGCGGGTTCACGTACTTGGACCCGTCGATCAGCGCCTGCCAGGTCGGCTGCATGAACTCGGCGATCTGCTCGAGCGTCGACTTGCGGAAGACCGGCGCCGTGTCGCGGATGAAGTCGATCCAGAACTGGCCCGGGACCTCCGGCTCGGCGGGTGGCGGCCCGAGGCGCATCAGCCGCTCCTCGAACCCCTTGGCCTCGAGGTTGCCCGCGAACGACTCCTCGACGATGAACACTACCCGGTGGCCCCGTCGGCGCAGGACGTCCCCGATGCCGACGCAGTTGTTGGTCGGCCCGTAGGCGCCCTCGGGAAAGAACACGATCGTCCGGCCGTCGGCCACGCTCCACCTCATCCGTCGCTCAGTCGGTCGTTGCTTCGATCATGGCACGGCTCGCGTCTGGTGACCCGATCCGTCGCGCCTGGTTTGGCGCCTGGTCGGCGCCTGGTCGCCGGGCGTTCGTTGCGCCTCTCGTGGTTGGTCGCTGCGCCTCTCGTGCCTGATCGCCGGGCGTTCACTGCGGCGGATAACGGGATCGTTCTGCACGCCACGCGACCAATCCGCCGGAAACGGGGCCGCAAACCGCTGACCTGAACGCCGGGCGACCAATCCGCCGGACCAACCGCTCGAGTGAACGCCGGGCGACCAGCCGGCCCGCACGGGCGCGCAGCGGCGCGGACCGGAGCGCAGCGGAGCGGTGTAGGGCGGGCGCCGCGGCGGAACCAACCCGACCGGACTCAGCCCAGCCGCAGCGCGATCGCGAGCACCACGGCAGCCCCAACCGCGATCGCCGCATCGAGCCACGTCCAGTGCACCACGCGGTACCGCGACCGAGGCCCCGAACCGAACGCGCGCGCGTCCATCGCCAGGGCAAGCCGATCCCCGTGGCGGATCGCGAGCACCAGCAGTCCCACCAGGAGTCGCGGGTGCCAGCTCCAGCGCAGCCCGCGCATGCGGCGCGCCTGGCGCAGCGTCGTGAGTTGCTCGGCGAGCCTCGGGATCGCCTGGTACGCCGCCAGCGCGCCGTAGGCGAACCGCTCGGGCGCCCGGGCCTGCTGCACGAGCGCGTCGACGAGATGGGTCGAGTCCGTCGTCTGGCCGAACACCACGCCGACCGACGCGATCGCGATGACCCGTGCCGCGAGGCCAACGCCCGCGGCCAGGGCCGCCCAGGTGACGGTGAACGGGCCGATCACGAACGCCACCGGCAGGGTCGGGTCCGAGTTCGAGCCCGAGAACAGGGCGTTGAACAGGCCGATGCCGAGGGCCGCGATCCACAGCGGCCCGACGCCAGTCGCGAGGCGCGCGCCCGGGATCCCGCCCAGGACGTGGCCGGCCCCGAGGACGACGATCGTGATGAACACCGGCGGCAGCAGGTCCAGCGTGAACGCGAGGCCGACGAGCCAGACCAGGGCGACGGCCAGCTTGACCAGCGGGCTCGTCCGGCCGAGGACGCTGGCCAGCTGTCGTTCGGACGGCTCGTAGCGATCGATGATCGCCGTCACGCGACGATCTCCGCGGTGGTGAGCCCGCCCGTCGGCCGTCTCCACGTGCACGATCCGGCCCTGCTCCAAGCGAGCGATGCGGCTCGCGAACGCCTCGATGAACCGCTCGTCGTGGGTCGCCGCGAGCACTGCCGCCCCGGCGTCGACATGGGCACGGAGGATGTCGAGCAGTGCGTCGTGGCCCCGGCGATCCTGGCCGAACGTGGGCTCGTCAAGCACGATGACCGACGGGCTGCGCACGAGCGCCGTCGCCAGCGACAGGCGCCGCTGCTCGCCGCCCGAGAGCGTGTACGGGCTACGCGGCCCGAACAGGCCGAGCGGCAGCCCGATGTGGTCCATCAGGGCCGCGGCCTGGCGCCGCCCGGCGTCGTCGAGGCCCAGCATCACCTCCTCGTCCACGCGCAGCCGCGCGAATTGCTGCTCCGGGTCCTGGAACACGTAGGCCGCCCGCCGCGCCAGCTCGGCCGGCGCCAGGTCGGCCGGAGCGTCGCCGGCCAGGCGAACCTCGCCATCGCGCGGGCGGAGGAGCCCGACCAGCAGCTTCGCCAGCGTCGACTTGCCCGAGCCGTTGGTGCCAACGAGGGCGACCCGCTCCCCCGGCGTCAGGGCGAAGTCGACGCCGCGCACGACGTCGGCCCCGCCGTCGTAGGCGAACGCGAGGTCGTGGGCGGCGAGGACGACGGGCCCCGAGGCCAGGGCCGAGTGCGCGACCGCCGGAGGCTGCGCCACATCCTCATCGGGCAGCCACGCCCCGGCGGCAACCAGCTTCGAGCGCGACCGCGCCAGGACGTCCGCCGGCCGGCCCACGTCGATCGGCCGGCCCTCGGGACCGAGCGCGAGCACCCGGTCCGCGATGGGCCACGCAACGTCGACCCGGTGCTCCACGAGGACGATCGTGACCGCCCGCGCCGCCCGCAGTGCGGCGAGCCTCGCCGCGAACGCCCGCGCCGCCGGCGGGTCGAGGTTGGCAGTTGGTTCGTCGAGCACGAGGATGCCCGGTCGCGGCGCCAGCGCGCCCGCCAGCGCGAGCCGCTGCTGCTGCCCGCCGGAGAGCCTCGTGGTGCGTCGCCGCTCGAACCCGGCCAGGCCGACCTCGCCCAGCGCTTCGGGGACCCGCGCGTGCATCGCCGCCCGGTCCCAGCCCCGGCTCTCGAGCCCGAACGCCACGTCGTCCTCGACCCGGTCCATCACCAGCTGGCTCTCCGGGTCCTGGAACACGAGGCCGACCCTCGCGGCCACTTCGACCCCGGACGCGGTGGCCGGATCGAGGCCGTCGACCGTCAGCCGCCCACGCCACTCCCCGGGGAACTCACGCGGGACGAGGCCCGCGAGCGCGAGCGCGAGGGTGCTCTTGCCCGAGCCGGACGGTCCGACGATGAGCAGGCACTCGCCCGGCTCAACCTCGAACGAGACGTCCTCGAAGGCGAAGACCGGGCGGCTCGCGAACCGGAAGGCCAGCCCGTGGGCACGAATCGCGCCGGGGCGGCCAACCGCCGGCTCAGCGGTCAGCTGGGAACCCCTCCAGGGCGCCCGCCTGGCGCAGGGCACGTACCAGCACCACGGAGCCGCCGGCGACGATGACGACGGCCGAGATCGCCATCATCAGGCCGCGGACGAGCTGGACCTCGAGCGATGCATCCGGGTAATAGATCGCCCAGTCGTGGATCCAGGCTCCGGCCGCTGACGCGACCGCCGCCGCGGCGAGGACCGGGAACGTCCACAGCCTGTACAGCGTGAACGCGAACACGAGCTCCGCAGCCGCGCCCTGGACGAACCCAGACAGCAGGGTGTCGGGTCCCCACGGGCTGCCGATCACCGACACGCCGGCGGCCACGAGCTCCGCGAACACGGCCGCGCCGGGCTTGCGGACGATGTACGGCGCCAGGACGGCCGGCACGAGCCACACCGCGTACAGGAGGTCCTTCGCGGGGGGCGCGACCACGAACACGGCGTCGAACGCACCCCAGGCCAGGTTCCAGGCCCAGAAGACCACGCCGAAGACGACGCCGATGATGGCGGTCACCACGATGTCGCGAGTCCGCCACGCGTTCGAGGCGGGCGCCGCCGCGTTGGGGCTCGAAACGGTCGTCGCCATCGATCCCTGGACCTCCGTCAAGCACGAACGCCGCCCCCGATGCCGGGGACGGCGTGCTGTGGCTGCGGGCCTGCTTCCTACACCGGTACGAACCGGATCAGGTTCCGCGGGTCTGTGGTCTGCACCACACTCTCAGCGCTCGCGCGCTCCCCGGAGGCGGATCTTCGATTGTCGGCCGAGTTTACACCCGCCCCGTGAGTACGATGCCGGGGTGAGCCTTCGATGGACCGAGGTCGGCGAGCGCGTGTTCGTCCGCCGGTATGACTTCTTCGACCAGGACATCGTCGCGATCCTGGGTGGCGACGCGGCGGTGATCGTCGACACGCGGTCCACGCGGGCGCAGGCCCGAGAGATCGTCGACGACCTCCGGGACCTGGGATCGCCGACGGTGGGCATCGTCATCAACACCCACGGCCACTTCGACCACGCGTTCGGCAACTCCGTGTTCCGGCCGGCGGTGATCTGGGGTCACGAGCGATGCGCGGCGATGGTCCGGCTCACGGGCGAGCTGCAGCGTTCGAGGGTCAGCGACGCGATGCCGGAGCTGGCTGCGGAGCTCGCAGACGTCGTGCTCGATCCCCCGGACGTCACGTTCGCCGACCGCGCCACGATCGACCTCGACGGGCGCGCGATCGAGCTTGCCTACCTCGGGCGCGGCCACACGGACAACGACATCGTGATCCGGATTCCGGACGCCGACGTTGTGTGCGCCGGCGATCTGGTCGAGAACGGCGCTCCCCCGTCCTTCGGCGACGGCTTCCCGATGGACTGGCCGGCGACGCTCGAGGCGGTCCTGGAACGTGTCGGCGAGCGCACGGTCGTGGTGCCCGGCCACGGCGACCATGCGGATCGACCGTTCGTGGAAGCGACGCTCGACGGGATCCGGACGATCGCCGAGCTCGGCGCGCAGGTGGCGGCAGGCGAGGTCTCGCTCGAGGATGCGATCGAGGGCGCGCCATATTCGGCCGCGCCCGCTCGGCAGGCGCTGGAGCGGGCCGTCGCCCAGCTACGTGGCGAGCTGGACGCCTGAGGGCCGCTACTCGCCGACGCGGACGATCCAACGCCCGCGAGCCTCGCCCGCGACGATCCCGTCGAGCGCCGGCTCGAGCGTCTCGAGGGTCACCTCGCGGATCCCGTCGTCGATTCCCCTCGGCAGCAGGTCGGTCGCGAGTCGCTGCCACAGGGTCCGGCGCGTCTCGATGGGCATGTTGGCCGAGTCCATGCCCAGCAGCGCGACGCCGCGCAGGATGAACGGGAAGACCGTCGTGCTGAGCTCGGCGCCGCTGGCGTTCCCCGACGACGCGACCGCCGCGCCGAGGCGGAGCGTCCGCAACACGTACGGGAGGGTGGCCGTGCCGACCGTGTCCACCGCGCCCGCCCACCGTGCCGACTCGAGCGGCCGTCCGGGCGCCGTGACCTCGTCCCGTGTGAGGAAGCCCGCCGCCCCCAGGTCGCTCAGCCGCTCGCGCTCGTCGGGCTTGCCGGTCGCCGCCCAGACCTCGTGACCGCGTGCCGCGAGGATCGACACCGCGGCCGATCCGACGCCGCCCGACGCGCCGGTCACGAGCACCGGCCCGTCACCCGGTCGCAGCCCGCGGTCCTCGAGGGCGGCGACGCTCATCGCGGCGGTGAAGCCTGCCGTGCCGATCGCCATCGCGTCGCGGGCGGTGAGACCGACGGGCATCGGCACGACCCAGGCTCCAGGGATGCGGGCGTAGGCGGCGAACCCGCCGTGGCGCGCGGTACCGATGTCGTAGCCGTTCGCCAGCACCGGCGACCCGACCGCATACGCCGGGTCCGTCGAGGCGGCGACGACGCCGGCGAGGTCGATCCCCGGCACCAGCGGGTACGAGCGCGCCACCCGCCCATCCTCGCGAGCCGCGAGGCCGTCCTTGAAGTTCACGCCCGACCAGGTGACCCGGACGATGACCTCGCCCGCCGGCAGGTCGTCCTGGGCGAGCTCCCGCAGCCCGCGCGAGAACGCGCCGCCGTCGGGCCGGTCGACGACGTAGGCGGGGAACGAGGCCGGCACGGCGGCGGGATGGTGGGGCATGGGCCGGATCATAGGGTGCTCGTCATGGAGTTTCGAGGCGTTGCCGGTGGCCGCAACTCACGGCAGGCTCACAGGAACCTCTCAGGTCCAGAGCGTGAGATTCGCCCATGCATGCCGCACCCGCGGGCCCGGCCCACATCCTCGTGGTCGACGACGAGCCCGCGATCACCGACCTCCTCGCCACGGCGCTGCGCTACATGGGCTACCGGGTGTCGACCGCGGCGTCGGGTCACGCGGCGCTCGAGGCCGCGGCATCGGCGGCGCCGGACCTCGTCGTGCTGGACGTCATGCTGCCCGACATCGACGGCTTCGAGGTGTGTCGCCGGCTACGCGACGCCCGCGACTTCGTGCCCGTGATCTTCCTCTCGGCGCGCGACTCCGAGGATGACCGCGTCACGGGCTTCGTCCGCGGCGGGGACGACTACGTCACCAAGCCGTTCTCCCTGGAGGAGCTGACGCTCCGGATCGGGGCCCTCCTGCGCCGCGTCCGTGGCGGCGATTCCGGGGACGCCCGGTTGCGTTACCGCGACCTCGAGATGGACGAGGACCGGCACCAGGTCTGGCGCGGCGGCGACGAGGTGGAGCTGTCGCCGACCGAGTTCCGCCTGCTGCGCTACTTCCTGCTCAACCCCGAGCGGGTGCTGTCGAAGCAGCAGATCCTCGATCACGTCTGGCAGTACGACTTCAACGGCGAGGACAACGTCGTGGAGACCTACGTCAGCTACCTGCGACGCAAGGTCGATGCCGTCGAGCCCCGGCTGCTGCGGACCGTTCGCGGGTTCGGCTACGTGCTGCGGGCCGACGGCCGCGACCGCCGCTCCGACGGCCAGTCCAACGCCGCCTGACGGCCGATGAGCCTCCGCGCCCGGCTGCTCGCGTCGCTCGCGGTCATGCTGACCGTCGCGCTCGTCGCCGCCGGCTTCCTGCTGGTGGAGCTGACGAGGGCGAGCCTCGTGGACCGTGTCGATCGCGAGCTGCAGTCGCTGAACGGCCCCGGCGGCCAGCTCCAGCGGCTGGGCGAGCTGGCGGCGGGCGACAGCGAGGCCGGTCGACGGCTCGCCGTCCTGCGCCTCGACCGCCAGGGCAACGTCGTGCGCTCCTACCCCTCGGGCTTCGCGGGCGATCCCGACCCGCTGCCCGCCCTGCCGGTGTATGCGTCGGGTATCCCCGCCGATGCCTACGGTCGCATCGACGACCGTGCGTCCGCGGACGGGTCGACGACCTACCGCGTGCTCACCCAGCGGGTGCGCCCGAACGGGTCGATCGCGATCGCGGCGCCTCTCGCCGGTGTCGACGCGGCGGTGGCGACCCTCGTGCGGACGCTGATCCTCACCGGCACGCTGGCCCTGGTCGGGCTGCTGGCCGTCGCGTGGGTCGTCGTGCGCCACGACCTGCTGCCGCTCGAGCGCATGGCGCGGTCGGCCGAACAGATCGCCGCAGGCGACCTCACCCATCGAGCCGGCGTGCGCCACGACGACACCGAGGTCGGCCGCCTCGGGATGGCGTTCGACACGATGCTCGACCGGATCGAGACGAGCTTCGCGGAACAGCAGTCGGCGCTCGACGCCAGGGCCGCGAGCGAGGAACGGCTCCGCCGCTTCGTCGCCGACGCCTCCCACGAGCTGCGCACGCCGCTGACGGCGGTTCGCGGCTATGCCGACCTGTACCGAGCCGGCGGACTGTCCGATCCCGACGAGCTGGCAACGGCGATGGCCCGGATCGGGACCGAGAGCCGCCGCATGGGCGCCCTGGTCGACGACCTGTTGCTCCTCGCGCGCCTGGACCAGGGCCGGCCGGTGCGCCGCGACCGGGTGGACCTGTCGCGGGTCGCCGAGGACGCGGTCGCGGACGCGCGTGCGCTGGAGCCAGGGCGGCGCATCGTCGACGTCGTCGAGCCGGGCGTCCTCGTCACCGGCGACGAGGACCGGCTGCGCCAGGTCGTTGGCAACCTGCTCGCCAACGTGCGCATCCACACCCCTCCGGAGAGCCCGATCGAGGTCCTCGGACGCGCCGACGGCGGGGAGGCGGAGCTGCGCGTCGTCGACCACGGCCCGGGCATCGACCCGGCGGTCGGGTCGACCGTCTTCGACCGCTTCTACCGCGCGGACCCCGGCCGGTCGCGCGACAACGGCGGGACGGGGCTCGGTTTGTCGATCGTCGCCTCGCTGGTTGCGGCGCATGACGGCCGGGTGTGGCACGAGGCCACGCCTGGCGGCGGGGCGACGTTTGTCGTCCGCCTGCCGCTCACAGCAAACTCACAGCAGGCCCACGGGCTGCCTTCAGCCGACGAAACCACGATGTGATCAAGTCCAGCGTCACGCCCGTCACGGCGTCCAATCGGGGAGTTCACGTGAAGCTCAGCAAGTCGCTCGTCATCCCGGTCTCGCTCCTGCTCGTCATCCTGGGCGCCGGCGCGGCGCTCGCGAGCACCGGCAATTCGCCGGCGGCCGCCGGTGCCGCCGTCGCCCCGGCTGCCGAATCGCCCTCGCCCGCCGCCTCGGGGGCGCCGAAGCGCGTATTCGAGGACCCGGCGCTCGCCTCGGTCCTCGATGACCTGGTCACCAAGGGCACCATCAGTGCGGCCCAGAAGCAGGCCATCCTCGACGGCCTCCAGGCGGAACGAGCGCAGCGCGCCGCCGATATGAAGGCGCGCATGGAGGCGCTCCGCGCGCAGGCCGCCAAGGTCAAGGACTTCCTCGCCGATGGGCAGATCACCCAGGACGAGCTGAACCAGCTCCCGGCCGACAGCCCGCTCCGCCAGCTCACCAACCTGATGGACGACGGCAAGATCACGACCGATGAGCTGCAGTCGATCGGCCGGGGCATGTTCGGCGGCTTCGGCGGTCGCGGCCCCGGCTTCGGCTTCGGCCACGGCTTCGGCAAGGACGGCACCGCACCCGGTGCCTCCCCCTCGCCCAGCGCGGGCAGCTGACAGCTCACACCGCTGATCTTCGCGAGCACCTGTGACCCGTCGGCAGCGGCGGGTCACCTGCCACAAGGATTGTGTTTCGGTTGCACACGCAACCAGGGGTTGACGCATCCGTCCCACCTCCGGCATCCTCCGCAGCCTGATGACACACACCACCATGTCCTGGGAGATGTGTATGCGTGGGCGGCCCCGCCGTGCGGAGGATGGGCGCCGAGACTTCCCGCGCTGACCTTCAGCGAGTGACAGCGGGATCTCGGAGCCGAGGTCCCGGGGCCGTGAACCAGAGGGGTTCACGGCTCTTTTGTTCTCCGGCACACACGACGGGAGCCGCCCGGATCAAACCCGAGGGGCCTTGCTCACCGTAACCACGTGAAACGCACAGGAGAACCGCAGGTCATGAGCTTCGATCCCACCGCACTCCCGAACCTCCACGCCGAGACCCAGGCGCTCCACGCCGGCCAGAAGCCGGACCCGGCGACCAACGCGCGGGCTGTCCCGATCTACGCGACGACGAGCTACGTGTTCGACGACGCGGCGCACGCCGCGCGCCTGTTCGGGCTCCAGGAGTTCGGGAACATCTACACCCGGATCATGAACCCGACCAACGGCGTGTTCGAGGAGCGGGTCGCCGCGCTCGAGGGCGGCATCGCAGCCCTCGCCGTCGCGTCTGGCCAGGCGGCCGAGACGCTCTCGATCCTCAACCTCGCCAGCGCGGGCGACAACATCGTCTCCTCGAGCAGCCTCTACGGCGGCACCTACAACCTGTTCCACTACACGCTGCCCAAGCTCGGGATCACGGTGAAGTTCGTCGACGGGCTCGACCCGGCGAGCTTCGGGCCCGCGATCGACGATCGCACCAAGGCCGTGTTCTTCGAGACCATCGGCAACCCGCGCCTCGACGTCCACGACATCCGCGCGATCGCCGACGTCGCCCATGCAAAGGGCGTGCCGGTCCTGATCGACAACACCTTCGCGCCGCTGTTGACCAAGCCGATCGAGCACGGCGCCGACATCGTCATCCACTCGGCCACCAAGTGGATCGGCGGCCACGGCACGTCGATCGGCGGCATCGTCGTCGACAGCGGCAACTTCGACTGGGCGGCCTCGGGCCGGTTCCCGGAGTTCACGAACCCGGACCCGTCGTACCACGGCGTCGTCTACAGCGAGGCGTTCGGCAACCTCGCGTTCATCCTCAAGCTGCGCGTCCAGTGGCTGCGCGACGTGGGCGCGGCGCTCAGCCCGTTCAACGCGTTCCTGTTCCTCCAGGGCCTCGAGACGCTGCCGCTGCGGATCGAGCGCCACAGCCAGAACGCCTTGGCGATCGCGCGCTGGCTGGAGGACCGGCCGGAGGTCGAGTGGGTCAGCTACCCGGGCCTCAAGTCGCACCCGGCACACGACGTGGCCGCGCGCTACCTCAAGGGTGGCTACGGCGGCGTCCTGACGTTCGGCGTCAAGGGCGGCGCGGAGGCCGGCCGGCGGCTGATCGACAGCGTCAAGATCTTCAGCCTGCTGGCGAACGTCGGCGACGCGAAGAGCCTGATCATCCATCCCGCCAGCACCACCCACCAGCAGCTCTCGGCCGATGAGCAGGCGTCGACGGGCGTCACCGAAGACCTCGTCCGGCTGTCGGTCGGCCTCGAGCACGTCGACGACCTCATCGCCGACCTCGACCAGGCGCTCCGCGCCGCGACCGACCCGTCGGCCCCGCGCGAGCTCGTCACGGCCTGAGGCGCCGGCCATGGCGCCAACGCCCCAATCCCGGCCCGACGCCGCCCGGTCTCCGTTCGGGGCCGGGCGGGTCGCCCACGCCGACCTCGGGCCATTCGCGCTCGAGGCCGGCGGACCTCCCCTGCCCCTCACGCTCGCCTATCGCCACGACGGCCCGGGCCCCGACGCGCCGCAGGTCCTCGTGATCCACGCGCTCACCGGCTCGGCCGACGCGGCCGGCGACTGGTGGGCGCCCCTGATCGGCCCCGGCCTCGCCATCGACACCGACACCGTCGGCGTGCTGTGCGCGAACCTGCTCGGCGGCAACTACGGCTCGACGGGTCCGGCATTCGTCGATCCGTCGACCGGCGAGGCCTGGGGCGACGCCTTTCCCCAGGTCTCAGCCCGCGACGAGGCCCGTGCCCTGTGGTCCCTGGCGGATCACCTCGGGATCGACCACTGGGCCGTCGTCACCGGCGGCTCGCTGGGCGGCATGATCGCGCTCGAGGTTGCGCTCGAGCGACCGGAGCGGGTCGACCACGTCGTCCCGATCGCGGCACCGGCCGCCACCGAGGCGATGGCCATTGCCTGGAACCACATCCAGCTCGAGCTCGTGGACCGGCTCGGCGACGAGGGCCTGGCGCTCGCCCGCCAGCTGGCCATGACCACGTATCGATCGGAGAGCGACTTCAACGGCCGGTTCGGGCGCGAGCGCGAGGCGGACGGGCGGTTCTCGATCAACTCCTACCTCGACCACCAGGGCGACAAGCTGGTCGACCGGTTCGACCGCAACACGTACCGGACGCTCGTCGGCGTGATGGACGGCCACGACGTCGGCCGCGACCGGGGCGGAATCGAGGCCGCGTTCGGGGCCCTCGGGGACGCCGGCACCGGCCTCACCGGCCTGGGCATCGAGGGCGACATCCTGTATGGGCCCGCCCAGGTCCGGGCGCTGGTCGCGTCGGCGCGCGCGGCCGGCGTCGATGCGACGTACCGCGAGCTCGCCTCGACCAAGGGCCACGACGCGTTCCTGATCGAGTGGGACCAGCTGACGCGGATCCTGGGCGACGCGCTGGCGGACGCCCGGGTGCGGCGGGCCCGCCGGGGCACCGCGAGCGAGGGCGACGAGGATGTCGTCGCGGGCGCGGCCTGAGCGTTTCGGGAACCTTTGGGCATCAGGTCGCCCCTTAGGCTGTGACGGCGGGCACGGGGCCCGCCCACCTGGGGAGGACCGGTGGACCGGGACCTCGTCGAACGGGCGATCTCGGGCGATCGAGACGCGTACACGGAGCTGGTCAGGCAGACGATCGACCGCTCCCATGCGCTCGCGACCCTGATCCTGCGCGACCCTGAGTTGGCCCGCGACGCGACGCAGGAGGCGTACGTCGCCGCCTGGCGCGACCTTTCGTCGCTCCGGGATCCCGATCGATTCGACGCCTGGGTCCGGCGGCTCGTCGTTCGCAGCTGCTATCGCGAGGCCGGCCGGGAGCGCAAGCGTAGGCACGTCGACATCGATCAGATCCCGCTCTCAGGCGTCGGCGCGGTCCCCGATTCGTCGGCCCAGCTCGCCCAGCGCGACGAGCTCGAGCGAGGGTTCCGGCGACTCGACCCCGACCTGCGCGCGGCCCTCGTGCTTCGCTTCTACGAAGGCCTTTCGCTCGCGGAGGTCGCGGACACGATGGGCGTCAGGCTCGGGACCGCCAAGTCGCGCCTCAACCGGGCCGCCGCCGCCATGCGCGCCAACCTCGACGCCGATGCGCGGTCGTCGCTGCTGCCGGAGGGACCCCTGGGATGACAGCCGCGAACGACTTCGACCGCGTCCTCGAGGCTTGGTTCCGGGCGGACGCACCCGCCCTGGCGCCGTCGGATCTCGTCGATGCCATCGCCGCCGAGACGGCGAGGACGAGGCGACGGCCGGGATGGCTGACTCCGGATCGGTGGCTGCCGCGGCCGAGCCAGTCCATGACGGTGCTGCGCTACGCCGCCGTGGCGGCGCTCGTGTTGCTGATCGCGATCACCGCGATCCTCGCAATCGGCTCGCGGCCGCGCGTCCCGCCGCCATTCGGGCCGGCACGGCCGGGCATCTTCGTCCTGAACCTCTACGGCGATATCGTTTCTATGGCGCCCGACGGCACGCGCCAGCACGCGCTCACCTCCGGCGTCGACTGGGACTCCAACCCCGTGTTCTCACGCGACGGGACCAGGGTCGCGTTCTGGTCGACGGGGATCCTCCAGGCTTTGTCGGATCTGGTGGTGATGAACGCCGACGGGTCGGGGCGGCACGCCGTCGCCCGCGCGGAACTCGCCGAGGTTGGCGCTAGCACTCACCACGATGGCTCGTTGGCGTGGTCCCCGGACGGGCAATCGATCGCCTACTGGGCTGACACGGCGAGCCAGTCACAGATGTTCGTTGCGCGCGCCGACGGTGCCGGCGTGACGCAACTCGGCGACCCAGCACTCATGGCCCAGCTCCCCGCCTGGTCGCCTGACGGGAGCCTGATCGCCTTCAGTGGCGGGGCCTCCGATCAGAGCAGAGGTCTCTATGTCATGCGAGCGGACGGCAGTGGAGCGCGTCGCATCTCGACGGTCTCGGGCAATGCCGGGGCGTTCGCGCCGGTCTGGTCGCCCGATGGTCGGCGGCTGATGTTTTCGGGCGGTGACGGCTCCACCACGGTGTGGATGGTCGATGTCGATGGTGCGAACGAGCACCTGGTCGATCGAGGAGCCTTCGTGGGTTCGCAGTCCTGGTCGCCGGACGGCAAACGGATCGCGTGGCTCCACGCATCGGCAGACCCGAGCCTCCCCCCCGAGGTCGACGTCGCCGACGCGGACGGATCCAACGTCCGGCGATATGCACACGAGGGCGTGCCTCGCATGGCGATCGACTACGACGGCAATGCGCCGGCCGTCGGATGGTCTGCGGACGGCAGGTACGTGATCGGGATCCTCACGGTCCCCAACGGGGACGCCAATCGCCTGATCGAGATCGACGCGGAGACCGGCGCTGAGACGGTGATTGCCGTTCCGGGTCTGCGGGCCTGGACGCAGCAGCGGCTGGCGCCGTAGGGATGCCGACGATGGACCTCTCCACGGTCGGACGCTCGCGCGACGAGGAGCGGGTGGTGCTCGAGGACCTTTCGACTGCGCGGCCGGTCGGCGCAACGGATCGGCGCTGGTTGCTCGCCCTCGCCGCGATCGCTGCCGTCGTCTGCTTCGGGTTCGTGAGCAATGCGATGGCGCCACCAAGTCTGCCGCGTCCGGCGCCCGGGTTCGACCGGGCCGCGGAACCGCAGGAAGCTCGATCCATGCCCACGAAGGACGCTCACCCATGGGAACCGTCGGTGGCGCCGGCGATCGAGCTGGTGCAGCCCGTCGAGGGGGCGGCGGTGACAGGTGGGCAGGTCGCGGTCACCTTGCGAACAGCCGCTCACCAGAGGGTCCACGTGTCTGTCCTGGTCGGCGGCGCGGTGCTCGGCTGGCGCGGCGTCACGACCGGACCAGACGGCACCTGGGCAGGGTATGTCGAGGTGTTCGCGCCGAGCGTCACCCTCCCGGCCACGGTCCGCGCCGTGGTCGTCCTCCCGCAGGGAGCGGTCGAGGTGACGCAGACGATCAGCCTGAACGGCGGCGGCGCGGTGGTGCTGTGGAACGTTTCACTGGTCAGCAGCGATGGTCATCGGCCGGACGTCGAGTTCAGCGCGTCCGCGCCGCTCCGCTTCGCCCACGTCTCGGCCTGGCTCACCGATGCGGCCAATGGCAGGATCGGGCAGACGGCCGGCGGAAGTTTCGTCGACATCTGGCGAGTGGGGTCGGCTGCCGGGCGGGCGCTGGGTCTCGGCACGGTCTCGGGCACCATCCCCGTCCGCCGTCGGGTCGTCGGCCAGCTCGTGCTCCACCTCGCGTGGCGCGATCCGGTCACCGGCGTGCGCGGCTCGCTGCATCAGCCGTTCTACGCCGGTGACGCGGTCGAGCGCTGACCGGACCTACGGTCGCTCGAGCCCGTGGTCGTGCAGGAACCGCTCATCGCCCAGGATCGAGCCGGTCGGCCCGTCGCCCACGATCCGGCCGTCGTCCATGACGACCGTGCGTGCGAAGACCTCGTCCACGAGACGCATGTCGTGGGTCGAGACGAGCAGCGTCTGACGCAGGCCCTCGAGCACCCCGATCAGCTCGCGGCGGCCCCGTGGATCCAGCCCCGCCGACGGCTCGTCGAACACCAGCACCTCCGGGTCCATCGACAGCACGGTGGCGAGCGCCACCCGCTTGCGCTGGCCGAGGCTCAGGCGGTGCGGCATGCGCCGTTCGCTGCCGGCCATGCCCACGGCCGCCAGGGCACGCTCGACCCGGTCGTGGATCTCGGCCTCGGCAACGCCCATGTGCAGCGGCCCGAAGGCCACGTCCTCGAACACCGTCGGGCTGAACAGCTGGTCGTCGGGATCCTGGAACACGAGGCCCACCTTCGCCCGGATCCGGCGCACGGTCGACCGGTCGACGACCATGTCGCCGATGCGCACGCTGCCGTGGCTCGGCTCGTAGATCCCGTTGAGATGGAGCATCAACGTGCTCTTGCCGGCCCCGTTGGGCCCGACGAGGGCGACCTTCTCGCCTGCCCCGATCGACGAGATCGAGCCCCTTGAGCGCCTCGAAGCCGTCGGGATAGCGGTAATGAAGGTGCTCGATCACGACGGCCGTCGAGGCGACGCCGGCGTGCGGGTGGGCCGGCTCGTCGTGGTCGTGCGTGTGGCCGACCGCGTGCTCGTGGGCGTGGACGTGCTCGTGCACGTGTCCCGGCTGCTCGACCGCGCTCATGCCACCGGCACCCACAGGCGGACCGACGATCGTGAACGCCGTGCACAGCAGCAGGATCACCGCGAGCCAGGCGTACTCGACGGGTCGCAGCGCCCGGCTGTGGAGGTGGCGGAACTCGCCCTCGAAGCCGCGCGCCTGCATGGCCGCGTAGATCCGCTCGCTGCGCTCGTACGAGCGGAGGAACAGCGAGCCGACCATCGATCCGGTCACCCTCGCCCGCCACGCGATCGAGCCGCCGCCCTTGCCGTCGGGCTGGGCGGAGCGGGACGCGCGCGCCCGCGACATCCGCGTCGCCTCCTCGGACAGCACGGCGAGGTAGCGGTACATGAAGCTGATGATCGCGACCATGATCCGCGGCAGGTGGAGCTGGCGGAGCCCGTCGACGAGGTCGTGGAACGGCGTCGTGAACGCGAGCAGCAGCGCCGCCTGGACGCTGATCCAGCTCTTGAGCGCGATGGTCGCGAACTGCACGAGCCCCTCGCCGCTGATGGTCAGGGTGAGCGGCCCCAGGTCGATCGTGCCCAGCGGATCGCCGGACTTGGTGAAGATCAACGGCACCGCCGCGAGCAGGAACGGCGCCGCCAGGAACGCCCGCCGCGCGGGCCGAAGGGGCCCCAGGCGGGCGACGACCGAGACACCGATGACCGCGAGCTCCGCGATCACGAGGGCGACGAACGAGCCGATCGGCAGCAGGCTCACCGTGACGATGAACGCGATCGTGGCGATGAACTTCACCCGCGCGTCGGCGCGGTGGACGGGGCTCTCGCGGTCGACGTAGCGATCGAGGTTCATGGCGGTGCCGCTAGCGCCGGCGACGGGCGAGGACGCGACCCACCACGACGATCAGCCCGAAGATCACGGCCACACCGATCAGGCCGGCGACGACCTTGGACAGGCCGCCGCTGAGCCCCGGGATCGTGTAGCCCGGGATCACCGAATACGCGGGGCCCTGCGCCGAACCGAGGAAGCCGTTGTCCTGGGCCACGCGCTGGAGGCCATCCGGGTCGCCCGAGGCGAACGGGACGAGGACGATGACGACGAGGGCGACGATGGCGAGGCCTGCCACCCACCAGTAGCGCCGGATGCCGCGCGGCTCCGTGGCCTCGCCGGGGGCGTCCGGTGCCGGGTCGGTGGCCTCGTCGGGGTCGGGGCCCTCGGACGCCTCAGCCACTCGCCGGACCCACCGTGAGCCGTGGCTCGCTCAACCGGGCGTCGCGCAGCTTGAACAGGTCCGCGCGGGTCGCCGCGATGAACGCCAGGGCGCCCATCGTGATCAGCGCTTCGCCGATGCCGATGAACACGTGCGTGATCAGCATCGCCGGCAGGGCGATCGCGAGCGTCGTCGTCCCGCTCAGCGCGAGCTCGAACGCCATGCAGGTTGCGCCGGCGACGACGGCGGCCCAGGAGGCGATGCCCGCCGCCGGGATTCGCGCTCGGTCCTCGCCGCCGAGGAGCGCCGCCACGGCGCGATAGATGTAGTAGCCGCCCAGCGTGCCGATGATGCCCATGTTGAAGATGTTGGCGCCCATGACGACCAGCCCGCCGTCCTGGAACACCAGCGCCTGGACCGCGATCACGCAGGCCATCACGAGCGTGGCCGCCCACGGACCCAGCAGGACGGCCGCCAGGACGCCGCCCAGCAGGTGTCCAGAGGTCCCGCCCAGGACCTGGAAGTTGAACATCTGGGCCGCGAAGATGAACGCCGCGGTCACGCCCATCAACGGAATGGCTCGCTCGTCGAGCGTCTCGTTGGTCTTGCGCACCGCGAAGGCCAGGACGACGATCGTGATCAGCCACATCACGGCCGCGATCGGCAGCGAGAGGAAGCCGTCCGGCGCGTGCATCTGGGGCGGCGCGGGAGTCGTTTCGAGCCCCGATGCGACCAGCGCGGCGATCATCCGTTCCTCCTGGGTTGCGTGGCTGTCGATGGTAATCGCTGCCTGTATCTGTTGCAACGATGAGCAACAACGAGCGGAGCGATCAACGCACACCTATACTTCGGCCGATGGCCAGAATCGGATCACCCGCACCCGCTCCCCTTGGCGGCAGCGCGGCCGATGCCGATCCGCAGCTGTGGAGCCGGATCCGGGACGATCTCCGCGCACACGGCCTGCGCTGGACGCCGCAGCGACGCCTGATCCTGGACGTCCTCGAGGCGACCAATGGGCACATCACCGGCAGCGAGCTGGTCGAGCGATGTCGCGCCCGCGATCCAGACACCACGCCCTCGACCGTGTACCGGACGCTCGATGTGCTCGAGGAGCTGGGCTACATCCGCCACAGCCACTCGGCGGCGGGTCGCGAGGAGTTCCACGTCCTGCCCGCGGCCGATCACGGCCACCTGCAGTGCCGCTCGTGCCTCCAGACCTGGGAGCTCGGGGCCGACGTCACCGCCGCGATCGTCCGGCCGATCGAACGCCGCTTCTCGTTCACGGCCGACGTGGGACACCTCACCATCACCGGCCTGTGCGCCGCGTGCGCCGAGGCGGCCAAAGGCAATGACCGTCCGGCGGCAACCCACGACCACTGAGCCCACCCGGTCCCGGCTTCGCCCACGCCGGATCGCCGCGGTCGCCATCGGCGTCGTCTTGGTCCTGCTGGTCGTCGGCACGGCCGCGTTCCTGTGGTACGCCCAACCTGTCCCCCTGCTGCCGGAAGCGACCGCCGCGCTCGCTTCCACGGACGCGGTCGACTACTCGGTCGATGGCGATGGAAACCTGGTCTTCGCGCCGCGTGCAAGCGAGCCAACCACCGGGCTGGTGCTGTATCCCGGCGGCAAGGTGCCTCCGGCGGCGTATGCGCCGGCGGCCCAGGCGATCGCCGAGGCGGGCTACCTCGTCACGATCGTCGACGTGCCGTTCAACCTCGCCGTGTTCGACATCAACGCGGCGCAGCGCGTGATCGACGCACATCCCGAGATCGAGCACTGGGCCGTCGGCGGCCATTCCCTCGGCGGCTCGATGGCCGCCCAGTTCATCGACGGCCATCCTGGCGTCGTGGGTGGCCTCGTGCTGTGGGCCTCGTACTCGGCGGCCGACCTGTCCGGCGATGGCCTTCGCGTCCTCTCGAGCTACGGGACGCTCGACCAGGGCGTGCCGTCGTACACCAGCTCGGACGCGATCGCCAAGCTGGGTGGCGCCGAGGCCATCACGTTCGATCCCATCGCGGGCGGCAACCACGAGCAGATGGGCTGGTACACCGGTCAGCCGAACGATCCGCCGGCGACGATCAGCCGCACGGCGCAACAGGACCGGATCGTGACCGCGACGCGCGCATTCCTCGATGAGCTGGCGGCCGCGTCGCCCTAGGTCCGATCGAGCACGACGGCCAGGGGGTGGCGGGATTCGAACGGATGTTCTAATCTACGCCAACCATGCGGCCGGACTATCGCGAGGAGCCCTGCAAGATCGCGCTCAACCGCGTGAAGGGCATGTCCTTCCGCTGGTCGCTCAATCCGTACATGGGTTGCGCCCACCGGTGCACGTTCTGCTTCGTCCGGGCGTTCGAGTCGCTCGCCGACCGGCCCGCGGACGACCGCTACGGCACGTCGATCCGGGTCAAGACCAACCTGGTCGAGGTGCTCCGCCGCGAACTGGTTCGGAAGGGCTGGCGACGCGAGCAGGTGGCGGTCGGGACGGCGACCGATCCGTACCAGCCCGCCGAGGGACGCTGGCGCCTGACGCGCCGCGCGATCCAGGCGTTCGACGAGTTCGCGACGCCGTTCGGGATCATCACCCGCGGCCCGCTGATCGTGCGCGACCTCGACGTGCTGACCGAGGCCGCCCGAATGACCGACGTGTCGGTCACGTTCTCGGTGCCGACGCTCGACCACGAGATCTGGCGCCTGACCGAGCCCGGGACCGCGCCGCCGCGCCAGCGGCTGCGGGCGTTGCGGGAGCTGGTCGACCACGGCATCAATGCCAGCGTCGGGATGGCGCCGATCCTGCCCGGGCTCTCGGACCGGCCGGAGCTCCTCGATGACGTCGTGAGGGCCGCCCGCGACGCCGGCGCGACGGGCGTCTGGGCGAACCTGCTGTATCTCAAGCCCGGCACGCGCGAGCACTTCCTCGACCACCTGGCGCGCGACTGGCCGGCGCTCATCCCGACCTATGAGCGGCTGTACGCGACGAGCGCCTATCTCAGCAAGGACGTCGCGGGCCCGGTCAAGGCGCGCGTCGCGGGCCTGCGCGAACGCCACGGGATCGAGGACCGGCGGCCAGTTCGCCTGCGACCGGACGCGACGATCCCGATCGGCGCTTTCGTGCCCGCGCCGGGCCAGCTGCCGCTCTCACTGGGCTAGGCCCCGGGTCTGGCCGACCCCGGCTGGACGATCCCCGCTTCGTATGCGAGCACGACGAGCTGGGCGCGATCGCGCAGATCGAGCTTGAGCAGCAGGTGGGACACGTGGGTCTTGACCGTCGGCTCGGCGAGCACCAGACGGTCGGCGATCTCGCGATTGGACAGGCCCTGGGCGACGAGCGTCAGGACCTCGCGCTCCCGCTCAGTGAGCTGCCCGAGCTGGCGGTCGCGCTGGGCGTCGGTGGAGGGGGCGAGCTGCACGAACCGCTCGAGCAGGCGGCGGGTCACCGAGGGGGCGATCAGCGCCTCGCCCGAGGCGACGATCCGGATCGCGGCGACGAAGTCGGCCGGCGTCACGTCCTTGAGCAGGAACCCGCTCGCGCCGGCGCGCAGCGCCTCGATGACGTGCTCGTCGGTGTCAAACGTCGTGAGCACCAGGACCCGCGGCGAGTCCACCGAACCCGGCGCGGTGAGCCGACGGGTCGCCTCGACGCCGTCCATGACCGGCATCCGGATGTCCATCACGACCACGTCGGGGCGGTGCCGGGCCGCGGCGTCGATCGCCTCGCGCCCGTTCGCGGCCTCCCCCACCACCTCGATCCCCTCTTCGTCGGCGAGAATCATCGCGGAAGCCCGTCCGCACGAGCTCCTGATCGTCGACCAGCAGGATCCGGATGCTCATGCGGGGGATCCCGCCGCGTTGAGGGGCAGGCGCGCCGTGACCAGGAACCCGGCGGCCGTCGGATGCGCGACCAGCGTCCCCCGGAGCATCAATGCCCGCTCCCGCATGCCGATCAGTCCGCGGCCCTCGTGCGGTGGCTCGACGACGCTGGGTGCACCCGGGCCTCGCTCGTCCTCGACCGTGATCTCGAGCGCATCCGTGGCATACCGGACGACGACGCGGGCCGTTCCCCCACCCGCGTGCTTGAGCGAGTTCGTCAGCGCCTCCTGGATGATCCGGTAGGCCGACACGGCGAGTCCCGGATCGAGGGCACGCGGCTCGCCCTCGATCACCAGCTCCACCGCCAGGCCTGCCGAGCGGAGCTGGTCGAGCAGCTCGTCGAGGCGGTCGAGCCCGGGCGTCGGGTCCGCGGCCTCCTGCTCGCCCAGGATGCCGAGCATCCGGCGCATGTCCGTCAGCGCGAGCCGCCCGGTGGTCGCGATCGCGTCGAGCGCCGACCGCGCCTCGTCGGGCCGCCTGTCGATGACCCGCCGCGCCCCGCCTGCCTGGATCACCATCACGCTCACGTGGTGCGTGACGACGTCGTGGAGCTCGCGCGCGATCCGCTCCCGCTCGTCGCGGACGGCACGCTCGGTCTGCTCGTCACGCTCGCGCTCCAGCAGCCGTGCCCGCTCCTCGAGCGTGCCCGCGTACAGGCCGCGGATCCGCGCCGCGTCGCCGAGCAACCAGGCAAGGACGAAGATCAGCTCGGTCTGCACGAGCGACGCGAATACGACGGCGATGCCCGCGCGACCGATGAAGACGACGGCGATCAGGGCGCCGGTCAACGCCGTGGCCGTCAGCGACGTGCGCCGGTCGAGCCGCGCTCCAACCGTATAGACCGCGACGAGGATGCCCAGCCCTGCCTGGACAGCCTCGCCGGGCGGGTTGATCGCGAGGTGCACCATCGTGGCGCCCGAGATGACCCCCATGACCGCGAGGGGATAGCGGCGGCGCACGATCAGCGGGAGGCTCTCGAGCAGCAGCAGGGCCACGATGACCGCGCTCGTCGGACCGACGTCCGGCGAGGCGCTCGCGTACGTCAGGAGCGAGAGCACGGCAAGGAACACGGCGATCGCGGTATCGACAATCAGCGGGTTCTCGGACAGGGCGGCGCGGGCGCGCGACAGGAATTCCATGGTCATCGCGAACCCTAGCGGCCGGGGCCGGCGCTCGCATCCGTCTCAGGGATGGTCCGGACCGATACCCGGGTATTGCGTGGCCACCTTCGGGTAGGTCAAAACGCTCGGACCGATCGAGACGCGTGGTGGACGACGTGGCAAGGGTCGCCGAAGGACAGTGTGGCCATCGCGACTCACCCGAGCCGCACAAGTCAAGGAACACCATCCGCCATGCGCTCCTTCGCCCGACGTCATCCCATCCGCACCTTCCTCGCGATCGTCTACACGGCGACCGCGGCCATCTTCGCCATCCCCCTCCTGTCGTCCGCGGGCATCGGGGTCATCGACCTCGACCTCCCCGGCGCCGCCCCGTTCATCCTCCTGTCCGCCATGTCACTGGTGGGCGCGGCCTTCGTCACCACGGCCCTCGCCGACGGCCGCAGTGGCGTGCGCGAGCTCCGGAGCCGGGTGTTCCGGTTCCGCGTCAGCCCGCGCTGGTACGTCATCGCCTTCGTCGCCCTGCCCGGAGCGGCGCTTGGTGCAGCGTTCGTCCTGGCCGGCGCCGCCCCGGTGGTCGCCCTGGTCTCCGACCCGTCCATCGCCATCAGCGCCGTCCTCGGCGCGGTTATCGCGTTCGCGCTCATCAACTGGTGGGAGGAGGCCGCCTGGACCGGCTTCGCGCTCCATCGCCTGCAGGGCCGCATCGGCCCGGTCCGCGCCAGCGTCGTCACGACCTGGATGCAGGCCGCGCTCCACCTGCCCCTCGTGTTCATCGCGGACGGCGTCACGACCGGTCGCGTCGCGCCCGAGAACATCCCGTTCTACCTGGTCGCGCTGTTCGTCCTGCCGATCCCGGTCCGCATGACGCTGACCTGGATCTACAACGCGAGCGGCCGCAGCGTGCCGATCGCCGGCCTCTACCACGCGGGCCTGGGCGTCGCCGCCGGTGCCGGCTTCCTGCCGCTCATCGCGCCGAGCGTCGATCCGGTCATGGTCTACGCGGGCTTCGCGGCCCTCGCGATCGTCGTCCTGGTGGCGACCCGCGGTCGGCTGGGCCTGCCGGCCGACCCGCGGCCGGTGGTCATCGGCAAGGAGGTGGCCGTCGCCGCCTGAACCTCGTCCATCTCAGCCGGGCGGTCCCTCGGGATCGCCCGGCTCGTTTGCGTCTCAGCGGGCCTTGCGCCAGATGACGGCGAGCGCGACGACGCCGACGGCCATCACGAGCAGGCCAAAGGGCAGCCACATCGCAAAGGTGTCGGGTCCTCCGAGCACGGTGACCGCCAACCCGATGATTGCGAAGAAGCCGCCGAACGCGATCAGGGCGAGCGTCCACATGGCCGCGAAGATGGCCGGTCCGTGTCGCATGGTTGTCCTCGTCGACGGAGGTCCTAGCAGCCGGCGGGCCCGTAGGTCGCTGCGAGCCCGGCGACGGCGGCCCGCGCCTGGGCCAGCTGGTCTCGACCGGCGCTCATCTCGGCTTGCGCCGCCCCGATGATGTCGAAATCTATCGCGGCCATGCCGTCGATCAGGTGGCTCGCGCCGTGGCCGAACGTGCTGGCCGAGGTCGCGAGCAGGGTCTTGAGATCGCTGCCAGGGGCCCAGGCCGGCGCGGCATTGATCTCGCCCGTCGCCTGCACGGACAGGGAGACGATCTCGTACGCCTCAGCCCGCGCCTTCGGGAACTCGCGCGAGCTCACTCGAGCCGCCGCCTCGTCGAGGTGCGGCTGCGTATCCGAGAGGTACCCGATCGCGGCGCAGACGTGCGCGAGATACGCCGGGGTCCAGGTCTCCGGCGTGGGCGTGGGCTTGGGCTTCTTCGTCTTGCGCGGCTTCTTGGTCGCCGGAGCGTCGGTCGGCTGGGCCGTCGCCGTCAGTGCCGCGGTCGGCGGTGACGTGACGGCCACGGGAGCCGGGATATTCGAGCTCGTCGCCTGCGGCCCGCTGGTCGCGCAGGCGGCCGCGAGCATGCCGATCAACATGGAGAGAACGAAGGATCGCCGGGCCAAATATGTCCCCTGTTTGCCCCCGCCGCCGGTCGAACGGCCACGCAACGTTCGCCGACATCCCCGATCGACGCAATGGCCCTTGCGTACCCGGGGTCTGGACCCCTTGGGGTATCATGCCGCCCGGCCGCTGGCGCGTGGCTCAACGGTAGAGCACCTGACTCTGGATCAGGGGGTTCCAGGTTCGAATCCTGGCGCGCCAGCCAATTTCCCCGCACGAATGAGCCCCTCCGGATCGCCCGGAGGGGCTTCGCTTTGGGGCCGTACCGCCGTTCGTGCCGTGATCCGGCGGCGCGGCCGAGGATCCGATCCATACGCGCCGCCGCGCGCCCCTCCATGGCGAGCGTCAGGTGGTCGCGCACGGCATGAACGGTTTCGACGGATTCCCCCCTCATACCTGGTGACCCATCCGTCACGAGAGGAGCCGTCCGACATGAAGCTGGCGTCAATCGCGTTCGTCGTCGCGTGTCTACTCGCCGGCTGCGGGAGCACGACGCCCACCTCGCCGCCGGCGTCGCCCGCGAGCAGTACGGTGGCGCACGTGGATGCCTCGGCGCCTGCCGCAAACGGCGTCGAGGCTCCACCCAGCTCCGGTGACCCGGAGCCGTCCGCTTCCGCCGCGCCACAACCGACACCCACGCCCGACCCTGAAGCGCTCCGGACGGCAGCCGCGGCCGGGTACCTGGCAGCATCCGATGCCAATGTCCAGGCTTTCGATGCGTCATCCCCGAAGCCGGCAGCGGAGATCTGGGGCCAGTTCGCAGCTGACCTGAAGAAGGTCGCCGTCCCTGCCGACACGGCGGCGGATCTGCATAGTCTGATCCGGAAGGTCATGCGGCTCCAAGCGTGGAATCGCAAGGCGTCGGCACTTCTCGCCGCCGGGTCAATGGCCGATTACTACATCGCGGCGAGGCATCGGCGTGACGCCACGAGCAGGATGGCGGATGCGGTGGATCGAGTGCGGTCCGACCTCCACCTGCCTGCCCTTTGCCGTGCAGGGTGTCCATGACCGCCGCCCCTCGGCTGGTCGCGGAGGGCCTCGGCGGGGCCGACAACTGGTGGGGCGTGCTTGCCCAGTGGGTCGACCGGGTGCGGGCCGACGACGTCAATCCGGGGCTCTATGAGCACTTCGAATGGCTCGCCTCGACGTTGGTGCGGCTCCACCCGGCGCTGGCGTTCGATCGGGAAGCTTTCGACCGGACCCTCGAGCAACGCATCACCCTCAACGAGGCCGACCTCCGCGACCTCGAGTCGATGCGCGCGGTGACAACAGTCTCGGTCCCAGCTCCGCACCGCGCCTGACCTCGAGGGAGGGCCAGCGGGCGACCGGGGCGTTACTGTGCCGAACCGCTATTCGTACCGCTAGCGGAGCCCAATATGGCGGTATGACATGGACGTTTGCCCGGAGGGCACCCACGCTCGGCAGCACGCCGCACAAGCACCGTCAGTCAGAATGCGGCCGCTCTACTCGCTGAGCTATGCGACTGATGTCCCGCGGCCCCTGATAGCGGTTGCATCGATCGCCGAAGGTGACGAATAGCCCTGCCGCCGCGCGGGTCGATGAGTGGATCATTGAGCCGGGTTCGATCTCATCGGAGGCGAGCGGTGCGGATTCTCCTCGGGATCGATGGCTCGTCGTCATCGATCCAGGCACGCGATCTGGTCGCGTCGCTATCGCTGCCGGTCGGGTCGTCCGTGACGTTGCTCACGGCATACAACCTTCCCGCCACGTGGTTCGGCGAACCGATGGCCTCTGGGGGGGCACGGCTGGCCGAGGCCGAAGAAAGCGTGCGCCTTGACGCGGACACCACCGTGGCCGACCTCGCCGCGCCCCTCGGCGGGCGCGGCTGGTCCGTCGATCGCCGCGTCGTCCGTGGCCGCGCCGCGGCCGTGATCGTCGAGGCAGCGGCAGACCTGGCTGCCGATCTGATCGTGCTCGGCTCCCGCGGGCGTGGCCCGATCTTGTCGATGTTGCTGGGTTCCGTGTCTGCCGAGGTCGTCGAACGGGCCAGCTGTTCGGTCCTGGTCGCTCGAGGGTCGGGCGTGTCTCGCCTGCTCGTGGCAACCGACGGATCCCCGTGCGCCGAGTCCATTCCCGACGCCCTGGCCGCCTGGGGGGCCTTCGTCGGGCTATCAGCGATCGCCCTCAGCGTCGCACCGGTCGATTCCGCAGCCTTCGATTTGATGGTGAGGCTGTACACGCTCGGCAGCCTGTCGCTCGAGCCCGACCGGCAGGAACTGCGGAAACGGCATCAGCGGCACGCCTCGGCGATGGCCGCACGGCTCTCGGACAGGGGAATTCCTGCCCAGGCGGAGGTTCGGACCGGGGACGCGGCACAGGCGATCATTGCCGCGGCCGTCGAGCGCCAGGTGGACCTCGTCGTGACCGGCTCGCGCTGCCTGCATGGCCTCGATCGATGGCTGCTCGGCAGCGTGGCGCGAAACGTGCTCATGCACTCGGGAGCCTCTGTCCTTATGGTGCGGCAGAGCCCACCCTCTAGTTCCTGACCCGCCCCGTTCGGGGACCCGCCTCTGAAATCAACCGGTGGCAAGGTCACGACGGCGTGCGACTCGCCGCCCGGATCTCTGAACCTCCCGTGTCGCTCGCGGTTGGCGCGTGACGCGTCACGGACCTCCGGCGCCCGACCCATTTCTCGACCTCGACCGCCGCGAAGCCAACGGTGGAGGCGACCAGAACGAGGGCCAGCTGGGGAAGGGTCAGCGGGACCGTCCCGAAGATCGGCTGCAGGCCCGGCAGGTAGATGAGGGCCATCTGCACGACGAAGGTGGCAGCGACGGCGATCGTCAGCGGCAGGTTCGACCTGAGGCCGAGCCGGAAGAGGCTGTCCGTCTCCGACCGGATGGCCAAGGCATGCCCGAGCTGCAGGAAGGCCAGGGTGGCGAAGACCATGGTCTGCCACGGCCAGCCCTCGCCGATCGCGTACCCCTGGACCGCGAGCGCGGCGGAAGCCATCAACAGTCCGACCCAGATCGTGTGTTGCCACAGGCCGCGGGCAAAGATCGATTCAGACGGCGGCCGCGGCGGCCGTCGCATCGTCCCGCGCTCCGCCGGCTCCACGCCCAAGGCGAGGGCCGGCAGCCCGTCGGTGATGAGGTTGACCCATAGGATCTGGACGGCGAGGAGTGGGAACGGGAGGCCCAGGAACGGGGCGAGCGTCATCACCCAGATCTCGGCGGAGTTGGTGGTCAGGAGGTAGCGCACGAAGCGCCGGATGTTGTCGTAGATCCGGCGGCCTTCCTCGACGGCGGCGACGATCGTCGCGAAATCGTCGTCGGCGAGGATCATGTCCGCCGCCTCCTTGCTCACCTCGGTCCCGGTGACGCCCATCGCGACGCCGATGTCGGCCCGTCGCAGGGCTGGTGCATCGTTCACGCCGTCGCCCGTCATCGAGACGATCGCGCCACGGCGTCGCCAGGCATCAACGATGCGGAGCTTCTGTTCGGGGTTGGTCCGCGCATACACGGCAACATCGGCCACGATCGAATTCGAAGGCGGCGTCGTCGAGCTCCTCGAGCTCGGCGCCGGTCAGGCTGCGTCTGCCGTCGCGCAGGACGCCGATCCGTCGCGCGATCGCGTTGCCCGTCAGGGGGTGATCGCCGGTGATCATGATCGGCGTGATGCCCGCCAGACGGCAGGCCGCGATTGACGGGGCGGAGGCCTCACGCGGCGGGTCCGCCATCGCGACGATGCCCAGAAGATGGAGACCATGCTCGGCGTCGTCGAGCTGGGCGGGGACGTCGTCGATCATGCGCTCCGCGAACGCCAGCACGCGGTATCCGTCGGCTGCGTAACGCTCGGCGACGCGCTCCGCCTGCCGCAGCAGGCCGGCGTCGGTCGCATCGAGGAGGGGTCCGATTGCCTCCAGGGCGCCCTTCACAGCAACCCAGACCTTCGCACCGCCCGTGTGGATGGTCGCCATCCGTCGTCGCTGAGGATCGAAGGTCAGCTCCTCGACGCGCGGGTATTCGGCGGAGAGCAGCTGTAGATCCACCTCGAGCTTTCCGGCGAGTGCGAGGAGCGCAGCCTCAGTCGGATCCCCGCTGATGGTCCACGGCTCATTGCTGGCGACCGGGGCGTGGAGCGATGCGTCGTTGCAGGCGGCGGCCACGCGCGCGAGTCGGCCCAGGGCGGCGTCGGCCGCCGGCTCCGGATGGAGTTGTCCGGTCGGCGCGTAGCCATCGCCGGTCACGCGATAGTCGCCGTTCGGGGTCCAGACCCGTTCGGCGAGCATTCGGTTCTGGGTCAGGGTGCCGGTCTTGTCGCTGCAGATCACGGTGACCGACCCGAGGGTCTCGACCGCCGGCAGCTTGCGAACGAGGGCGTGTCGCCGGGCCATCCGTCGGGCGCCCAGCGCCAGGGCGATCGTGACGACGGCCGGCAGTCCCTCCGGGATAGCCGCGACTGCGAGGCTCACTGCCGCGAGGAACATCACGTCGGCCGGTTCGCCACGGGCGACGCCACTGATGAACACGAAGATGCAGACCAGGAAGGCCGCGACCGCCAGTCGCTTGCCGAGGGTCGACAGCCGTCGCTGGAGCGGCGTCTGGCTGCTGCCGCGCTCCTCGAGGAGTTCGGCGACCCGTCCCAGTGCCGTCTTCATCCCGGTCGCCACGACGATGCCCAGGCCGCGTCCATAGGTCACCGCGGTGCCGCTGAAGGCCATGTTCCGCTGGTCGGCGAGGACCGCGGGTGTGACATCGGGAAGCTCGGCCGTGATCTTGCTGGCCGGTTCCGATTCGCCGGTGAGGGCTGCCTCGTTGATCCGGAGGGATCGAGCCTCGACGAGGCGCATGTCGGCCGTCACGACATCCCCCGCGTCGAGGCGCACGAGGTCGCCGGGGACGAGCTCGGCCGCCGGGAGGACGCTCGTGACGCCGGAACGAATGACCCGCGCTGACGGACTGGTCATGCGCTTCAGCGCGTCCATCGCCTGCTCCGCCCTGTATTCCTGGACGAATCCGATGATCCCGTTGAGCGCGACGATGACCAGGATGAGGGCCGTGTCCTTCAGGTCGCCGATGGCCGCGGTGATCGCGGCGGCCCCGAGCAGGACCAGGATCATCGCGTTCGTGAACTGCTCAGCTAGGAGGCGCCACGCGGACTTGGCGGCGCGCTCCGCGAGCTCGTTCGGCCCGACAGCGAACAGGCGCCGCCGAGCCTCGTCGGGGTCGAGGCCCCGGGCGCCGTCGGAGCCGAGCGCGGCAACGACCTCCGGGACATTGGCCGCCCAGGGGTCCCGGACAGGGTCCCTCGCGGCGACGTCCTCGATCTGGACGCCCGAGGATCCGGTGTCTGCGAACGCGCTCACGTTCCTGGTTCCAGCTCGTCGATCCGGCGTGGTCGGGGCGACCTCTGCCGGTACGCACCCGAGCGTCACCGCCACGGCATGCCCGACGGAAGTGCCGATCGGACCGATCGGTGGCATCGGCCATCCCGAATCAGGCTCTCCAGCCCTTGGCCGAGGACGCCCCGACGACGTCGGAGCGGGCCACCGATGGATCGCCGCGAAGGATCCGAGTAGGCCGTACGTGAGCGCCGGGCGCTGGCCTGACCCTCCCCCCGGATCGCCCCGGACGGGCATTCGCTTGCAGCGGCGGTGCGGCCTGGCACCACCTATCGCCCCACGGATCTGGCACAACGCCACCGCGTTCGCCATCATGCCCGAGAACGGAGGGGTGGCGGGAGCCATCGGGGGGCGTTCCTACGGCACGGTCCCCATCGAGCGGTCGCCCGACACGTGCCGAAAGCCAATGGCGAGACCGACTTCGTCCGTGGGAGGTTTGCCGATGGCTGGCCGACGCTTGGCACGAATCGGACTCGGTGTCTCTGCCGCCGCTATGGTCCTGACCCTGACCGCCAGTGTGGCAGTGGCCGGGGAAGTCACCGGAAGTGGCAAGAACCCCGATCACAACCAGGGGAAGTCCTGGTGCTCGTTCTCGGGACACAATGACGACCCGGGAGCCCCGTTGGATGGCTCCGGGCCCAACGGCCCGGGCGGTCATTCCCAGTCGTTCGGGCAGGATGTGAAGCTGGGCCTCGCCGATCCGCACGCGTTCAACCCCGGCGTCGCATGCAACCCCAACCGGACGCCCCTTCCCCCCAACCCCAATCGAACGCACTGACGCCCTGATCGGCACCGGCAAACGTGTCGGGGCCGATCGGCACGAACGAGGCCCTCCGGATCGCCCGGAGGGCCTTTGACTTGGCACGTCGGCTGCCCGCTTCGGTCGCTTCGGCCCTTGTGTCGATGGCGCCGCGATCTGCAGGCTTGCGGTGCTAGAGAGGGATCGGCATGCGCAAGTACCTGTTGGTTGCCGTGGTCGCCGTCGAGCTTTACGGCGCCGCGCGATGGTGGCGCCAGAACCGGCGCGCCGGCGCGCAGTTCGTGAACCTGACCGTCGACCCGTGGCTGGAACGTCGGGGTCTCATCGGCGCGTCCCACGGTGAGCTCGGCCTGATCGAGCACGTCGGCCGGACATCCGGGATCGTGCGGCGGACGCCGATCCACCCGATGCCCACGGAAGACGGTTACCGGATCATCGTCCCGATCGGGGAACAGTCGGAGTGGGTGCGCAACGTGCTCGCCGCGGGACATTGCCGGCTCGTGCTCGGCGATTTGCTGCTCGAGCTCGACGAGCCGGTCCTCGAGACGCCCGCGGAGGTGCCTGGCCTTGCGCGCCCCGTCCGCGCCCTGTTCGGCTGGCTCGGGTTCCGGTATCTCCGCCTGCACGCCTTCAGCGACCCGCTGATCGACGCCGCCCCTGCGCCGGGCGAGGCGGCACCGGTCGAGCGGCACCGCCGCGAGCCAGAGGCCGTCTTGGCGTAAGCGCACCTGAAGGCGGCCAGGGACGCGCCCCAGCAGGTGCTTCTACGGTGCCAGCCGTTGCCAGCCGGTGATGCCGTCGGCTGCCCAGGGGAGCACCTCGCCGTCGCCGCCGGTGGGCGCCTCGATCAGCCGGCTCTCCTTCCGGGTGCCGTTCTTGACGATCACGGTGCGCCCGTCCTCGCGGAAGCGCCGTGGCCTCCGAGCCCGGTTCGATGCGGACCTCGAATCCTATGGTGCCGTCGAGGGCCCATTGGTTCCCGAGCCGCGTCCTCGCTACCGATTGCCGGTTCGGGTCGCGTCCCCGGCGCCGCGACCCGGCTGACCCCTGCTACGCCGCGACGCGCATCGGCGCCCGCTCGTAGAGACGGCGCGCCCAGAGGTAGCCGCCGACCGAGATCACGACGCACCAGGCCACGGCGACGATGCCGCTGTCCCCGATCGGCGTGCCGAACAGCAGGCCGCGCAGCGTCTCCGCGATCGGCGTGAACGGCTGGTGCTCGGCGAACCAGCGCAGCGGGTCGGGCATCGATGCCGTCGGGACGAAGGCCGAGCTCAGGAACACCAGCAGGGTCAGGATCATCGGGATGTTGCTGGCGGTCTCGACGCTGCCCGTGACCATCCCCATCCCGACCGACAGCCAGCTCACGGCGATTGAGGTCAGGGCGAGGAGCCCCAGCGCAGCCAACCAGGACAGCGGTTCGGTCGTCGGCCGGAACCCGACCAGGAGGGCGACCACGATCACGATCAGCATCGCGATCGCCGTCTGGATGACGCTGCCAAAGACGTGGCCGCCCAGGACGGCGCCACGAGCGATCGACATCGTTCGGAAGCGCGCGATGATCCCGGCGGTCATGTCCATCGCGACGGTGATCGCCGTCCCCTGCCCGGCGCCGACGGCGGTCATCAGCAGGATGCCCGGGATGATGTACGCGAGGTATGCCTCGCGTCCGACGGCGGCTCCGGCTGGGCCTGCCGGCTGGCCGGGCCCCCCGAGTCCGGCGCCGAGCATCCCACCGAACACGTACACGAACAGGAGCAGGAGCAGGACCGGGATCACCGCAATGAAGAACGTCAGCGACGGGTAGCGGCGCATCCGCCGCAGGCTCCGCCGGAGCATGGTCGTGGAGTCCGTGAGCATGTAGGCGGTCATGCCGGCACCTTCTTGTCGTCGAGTTGGCCGTTCTCGCGGCCGGTGAGGGACAGGAACACGTCGTCGAGATCCGCGGACCGGATGGCCAGCCCCTCGACCTCGATGGCCTCGGCGTCCAGCCGGTCGAGCAGGGCCCGAAGCGAGTGCACGCCGCCGTCGTTGGGCACCTGGAGGGCCAGGTTCTGGTCGTCGCGGGATCGCGCCGTGCAGCGCCCCGGCCGCCCGGTCGAGCATCGCCGCATCGGAGAACTCGAGCCGCACGCTGCCGCCCGGCACCAGCCGCTTGAGCTCGGCCGGGGTGCCCTGCGCGACGATCCGGCCCGCGTCGAGCAGGGCGATCCGGCTCGCGAGCCGATCGGCCTCCTCGAGATACTGGGTGGTGAGCAGGATCGTGACGCCACCCGCGACCAGCTCGCGCACGATGTCCCACATCACCCGCCGGCTGCGGGGATCGAGGCCGGTCGTGGGCTCGTCGAGGAAGATGATCCGCGGGTCGCCGACCAGCGTCATGGCGAGGTCCAGGCGCCGGCGCATGCCGCCCGAGTAGGTCGCGGCGGGCTTGCCGGCATCCGCGACGAGCTCGAACCGTTCCAGCAGCTCCGCGACGCGGCGCTGTCCCCGTTCCTTGCCGAGATGCTCGAGGTCGGCCATGAGGCGCAGGTTCTCTTCGCCTGTGAACTGGCCGTCGACAGCGGACACCTGGCCCGTGAGGCCGATCACGCCCCGGATGGCGTCGGGCTCGCGCGCGACGTCGAAGCCCGCGATGCGGACCTCGCCCGCGTCCGCGGCGATCAGGGTCGAGAGGATGTGGATGACCGTCGTCTTGCCGGCGCCGTTCGGGCCCAGCAGCGCGAACACGGTGCCTTCCGGGACATCGAGGTCGATTCCGTCGAGCACGACCTGCTTGCCGTACGACTTCCGCAGGCCGCGGACCTCGATCGCCGAGGTCGTCGTCATCGCGTGCGCCGTCATCGTGCGCCTCCCGAGATCGTCGCCGGGCGGCGCCCGTCGCTAGATGTCGAGCTCCTCCACGGTCGGGAGGCGCGAGGAGCGGGCGACCATTTCGAACAGGTCGGGCGGGACCTTCTCGCGGAGGGCATCGAGCGACTCGAAGACATCGAGCGTCGATTCCTTGGGCGTGCCGCCGTAGCGGACGTCCCCGACGCCCATCCAGCCCCGCCAGCCGGCCGGCTTGCCCTCGGCATCGACCGACCAGTACTCGGCGCTGCGCTCGTTGTGGACGACGAACTTGCCGGTGCGACCTCGCCAGACGCGGTAGTGATCCGCGCGCTTGGTGCTGGCGTCGACCCAGTCGCCCACGAGGAGGCCGGTGAACCGGACCTTGCGCCCGGAGCCGATCCCAACCCGGACGACCACGTCGTCGAAGCCTTCAGCGAGGCCTTCCTGGACGTTGACGTAGCGCTTGAGCGCGGCCGCGATCGCGGCGGACAGGTTGCCGCCTGCGATCTCCTGGGCGCGCTGGTAGAGCTTGAGGTCCCCGTCGGACACGTAGATGGTCTTGTTCGGCACGGCCACATCGTAACCTTCGTCCCATGCGAGTTGGATACGCATGAGTATACGTATACTCTGCCAGGATGCAAGAGGCTGGTGACGCCGCTGTTCGTGAACGCGATGAGCACTCCCCCGGCGTACCGTCTTTGCTGAAGCAAGGACAAGGAGGCACCGATGATTGGGACACGACCAGCGTTCTCCGGCTTCTCGGCGGGCGACGTCGACGCGGAGAAGGCCTTCTATGCCGACACCCTGGGCGTCACCGTCCACGAGGACAACGGCTCGCTGATGCTCGACCTCGCGGGCGGCCAGCGGGTGTTCATCTACCCCAAGCCGAACCACGAGCCGGCCACGTTCACCGTGCTCAACTTCGAGGTCGACGACATCGACGCCGCCGTGGACGAGCTGGCCGGCAAGGGCGTTCGGTTCGAGCGCTACGAGGGCCTGGACCAGGACGAGCGCGGGATCGCACGGGACAACGGCCCGTCGATCGCGTGGTTCAAGGATCCCGCCGGCAACATCCTCTCGGTCCTCCAGGGCGCCTGAGCGGGTGGCTGAATTCTCGCGGCCCTTCAGTTCCAGACAGATCGCCGGCTCACGGCCGTTAGCCGGGGGCGAGCTGCGTTGGAGGCCGCCCAAGCGGTCGAATCGCGCCCGACTTCCTGTCGGCGGTGCACGGGCTCGATCGTCTGGCATGCGCGGGGGGCACACCCTTCTGCCGCACGCTGGCTACCGGTCGCCAGCCGACGATGTGTCATGGGTCGAAGGTCGTAGCGGCCGGCGGGCGTTCGCGCCGCCGGCCGCCCGGTATGGGCTGTGGTTCAGCCGGCCTCGCTGCCGGCGAGCCGTCCCGTGGCCGCCGCGGCGTCGGCGATGCGCGGCTGACCGGCCGCCACCCAGCGCGGGATGGCCAGGGCCACGACCGCCGCCACACCGACGACCGCAGCCCCCAGCCAGACGGCCGGGACCATCCCGTCGACGAACGCCTGCGGGCTGGCATAGGAGCCGTTGGCCGAGAACACCGAAGCGAGCACGGCGACCCCGAAGACGCCGCCGACCTCACGGATCGCGTTGCTCGCGCCCGACGCCTTGCCCTCCTCCTCCGGCCGCACGGCGGACAGGACGAGGTTCGCGATCGGCGCGAAGAACATGCCCATGCCGATGCCGCTCACGATGAACGGGGGCACGAACGCGATGTACGGGGCGGTCGGCGTGGCGATGGCGGCGATCCAGCCGAGCCCGACCGACATCAGGGCGAGCCCCACGACCAGGATCGGGCGGGCGCCGATGCGGCCGCTGAAGTAGCCCGCGAGCGGCGCCACTACGGCCGGCATCGCGGTCCACGGCAGCACGCGGAGACCCGACTCGAACGGGTTGTAGCCCTGGACGACCTGGAAGAACTGCGACAGCAGGAAGATCGAGCCGAACATCCCGAAGTACATCAGCAGCGACGAGGTGTTGGCGGCCGCGAACGCGCGGCTGCGGAACATGTCCATCGGCAGCATCGGGTTCTTGGCGCGCGCCTCCCAGGCCACGAAGCCGCCCAGGAGCAGGGCGCCGGCGCCGATGGCCGCGAGGATCGCGGGGTCAGTCCAGCCACGCTCGTTGCCGTTGATCACGCCCCACACCACGCCCAGCAGGCCCGCACTCGCGAGGCCGAGACCCGGGATGTCGAGCCCGCCCTCGGGCCCGTAGGTCTCGTCGAGCCACAGGTAGGCGAAGACGGTGGCGATGATGCCGACCGGGACGTTGAGCAGGAATATCCAGTGCCAGCTCAGCCCCTGCGCGATGGCGCCGCCCACGAGCGGGCCGATCGCGATCGCGAGCCCGGCGATCCCACCCCACGCGCCGAGCGCGAGGGCGCGTCGCTCCGGGGGCACGGCGGCGGACAGGATCGTCAGGCTGAGCGGCGTGACGATCGCGCCGCCGACGCCCTGGATGGCGCGGGCGAGGATAAGCACGTCGCTGTTGGGCGCCAGGGCGGCCCCGAGCGAGCCGGCGGTGAAGACGATGAGCCCGATGACGAACATCCGGCGACGGCCGAACCGGTCCCCGAGCGCGGCGCCGGTGAGCAGCAGCACCGCGAACGTCAGCGTGTAGGCGTTGACCATCCATTCGAGCTGCTGGAGCGAGGCGCCCAAATCGTTGCGGATCACGGGCAGCGCGGTGGTAACGACGAGGTTGTCGAGGGCGACCATGAACAGGCCGATCGCGCTGATCGCGAACGTCCATCCGGTCGAAGAACGGAGTCGGGGCATGGCTGGGGTTCTTCCCTTCCTTAGTGACTAGTCGCTAAGTTCGCAGCGCAAAAACAAGTCCGGGTCATCGCGGGTGGGCGTCACCTCCCTCGATGTCGTCCTCTGCGAACAGGGCGAGCTTGAGCCGGATGGCCTCATCCAGGTTGCCGATCGAGGCCGCCACGTTGAGCAGCATCCCTTCGGCGAACCATTGGTGGATCCGCACCTCGTCGGCACCCGAGATCGACGAAACCGTCTGGTACAGGCGTGTCCACTCCTCGTGGACGACGGCCTGGATCGCCGGGTCGCCGCAGGCCGCGTAGGACTGGAGCTGGAGCCGCAGCCGGTCGCGATCCGCGAGCAGGGCCATGTAGGTGTGGGCCATCGCCGCGAGGATCCCCCTAGAGTCGGCGCCGGCGTCGCGTGCCGCTCCCCCACTTTCCTGGAACGCCGAGCGCGTCGCCTCGAAGCACGCCCGGATCGTGGCGAGGAACAGGTCCTCCTTCGTCGCGTACAGCTGGAACAGGTACGGCTGCGAGACGCCGACTCGCCGGGCGATCGCCTGCGTCGAGGTCCCTGCGTAGCCGCCCCGGGCGAACTCGACGGTGGCGGCGGCGATCACGGCGTCGCGGCGCTCGTCGGCGGTGAGTCGCTGGGCAGTGGCGGGCGTCATGGCGAGCAACTTAGCGAGCACTAAGTAACTTGTCAAGGCCCTCGCCGGCTGGGCTACACTCGTTGCATGGTCAACGAACAAGCGGACACGCGGATCGACGACGAAACGGCGGTTCCCGCCGTCTTCGAGCCGCGCCCGACGCCCCCGCCGTTGGTGATCCTTGCCTCCGACGACGGCGCCGTGTGCGTCGACGACCTGTGCCTCCCGATCGACGATCGGCCGTGAAGGTCGAGATCTGGTCCGACGTCGTCTGCCCCTGGTGCTACATCGGCAAGCGCCGGTTCGAGCACGCGCTCGAAGCCTTCGATGGCGTTGCGGACGTCGAGGTCCATTGGCGAGCCTTCCAGCTGAACCCCGAGCAGCCGCGCGGCGTGCGCACGACCCACGACGAGTATTTGGCGGCCAAGCTGCGCACGACCGTGGAGCAGGTCCATCAGTTGAACGCGCGCGTCGTGGACCTCGCGGCCGCCGAAGGGCTCGCCTACGACTTCGACCGCTACCAGGTGATCAATACGCTCGACGCCCACCGCGTTGCCTATCTCGGCAAGGCGCACGGGCTCGAGGACGCCATCCAGGAGCGGCTGCTGCGGGGCCAGCTCGTCGAGGGGGAGGTCCTCGACGACGTCGAGACGCTGGCGCGGCTCGGGTCCGAGGTGGGCGTTCCCGCGGACGAGGTCCGCGACGTCCTCGCCGGCGACGCGTACGCGGCCGACGTCCAGGCCGACATCGACGAGGCGCACGCGCTCGGGATCAACGGCGTCCCGTTCTTCGTGATCGACCGGCGGTACGGGATCTCCGGCGCGCAACCCACCGAGCTGTTCCTCAGCGCGCTCCAGCAGGCGAGCACCGAGGCTGCAGCGGCGCGCTGACCGGCCACCGTGAAACGGGTGACCGCGTCGCGGTGTTCTGGAGACTGATGGAACCGATGACCGCGACCAACACTGTCACCTTCGACACCGAGCTCGGGCGCTGCGGCGTCGCCTGGAGCGATGCCGGGATCACGCGGGTGCTGCTCCCGGGGGCCACGGGACTCCCCGGCTCGCGATTCGAGGACGGCGCCCCCGTTCCCCCGTTCGCGCTGCGTGCGATCGAGGGCATGCGCGAGGTCATGGCCGGGCGGGCGGTCGATCTGCGAGATGTTCCCCTCGACGACCGCGGGATCGACGAGTTCCGGCGCGCCGTGTACGCGGCGACCCGCGAGATCGCGCCCGGCACGACCCGCAGCTACGGGGAGATCGCCCGGGCGATCGGGCGGCCCGACGGTGCGCGCGACGTCGGCGTGGCCCTGGCCCGGAACCGATTCCCGATCATCGTCCCGTGCCACCGGGTCGTCGCTGCGAACGGGGCGCTGACCGGCTTCTCGGCGCCGGGTGGCCTCGACACGAAGCGCCGGATGCTCGAGCTCGAGGGCGCCCCTGGGTACGGCCAGCAGGTGATGTTCGGCTGATCCGGACGCGCCGCCCAAGCGGTACGCTGGCGCGAATTTCGAAAGCCGGCGGCGGAAGGGTCATTGTGGCTGGAAGCGCACCGCAGCCCTTCGACCTGAGCGGCGACGAGATGCGCCACGTCATGGCGACGGTGTCGGCGTTCGCCACGTTCTTCCTCAGGATGACGAGCTCACGAGCGCCAGCTTCCTGACATATCCGAAGCCTCCGACCGTTGGCCAGGACGATGGCGGGCCCGACTGTCGTACATGCGAAGCATGGTGCTCTGCGCCTGACACCAACGCGCCGGCACGACAGGCTGGCAGTCGTCTGCAGGCGATCTTCGCTCCGCTCGCTGGCTAACGGTCGCGACCTTCAGATCTGGCAGGGCGTGCCCAGGAAGGAGCGGCGCCGCGCATCGGCGCCTGGCGCCTGGCGGCCTCCGGAAGCGGAGGCCGTGTGCTAGCCTCGGCCGCCGTGAACTCCGAGACCGCTGCTCCGCCCGATGCCCCCGAGCGCCGCGACTTCATCCGCGACATCGTGGCCGCCGACGTCGGTGCGGGCCGGATCCCCTCCCCCGTCACCCGCTTCCCGCCCGAGCCCAACGGCTACCTCCACATCGGGCATGCCAAGTCGATCTGCCTCAACTTCGGCATCGCGAACGAGTTCGGCGGCCGCTGCAACCTGCGCTTCGACGACACCAACCCGGAGAAGGAGGAGCAGGAGTATCTCGACGCGATCGAGGCGGACGTCCGCTGGCTCGGCTTCGAGTGGGCGGGGAACGTCGTACACGCGTCGGACTACTTCGAGCAGCTCTACGACTGGGCGGTCGACCTGATCCGAACCGGGAACGCCTTCGTCGACGACCAGTCGGCCGACGAGATTCGCGAGACCCGCGGCACGCTCACGGCGCCCGGGGCGAACTCGCCACACCGGGAGCGTTCCGTCGAGGAGAACCTCGACCTGTTCGGGCGCATGCGCGCAGGCGAGTTCCCCAACGGTACGCGGGTCTTGCGGGCCAAGATCGACATGGCCTCGCCCAACATCAACCTCCGCGATCCCGTGCTGTACCGGATCGTCCACGCGAGCCACCCGCGGACCGGCGACGCCTGGTGCATCTACCCCACCTACGACATGGCGCACGGTCAGTCGGATGCGATCGAGGGCGTGACCCATTCGCTGTGCACGCTCGAGTTCGAGGTCCACCGGCCGCTGTACGACTGGCTGATCGAGCACCTGCCGGTGCCGGCGCGACCGCGCCAGATCGAGTTCGCACGGCTGACCCTCACCTACACCGTGCTGTCCAAGCGGGTGCTCAAGCGGCTGGTCGACGAGGGCCACGTCCGCGGCTGGGACGACCCGCGGATGCCGACGATCTCGGGCTTGCGGCGACGCGGCTTCCCGGCCGAGGGCATCCGCGACTTCGCGACCGAGATCGGGGTCTCCAAGGCCGACAGCGTCCACGAGATCGAGCTGCTCGAGCATTCCGTTCGTTCTGTCCTGAATCGCAGCGCACCGCGGCGGTTTGGGGTGCTGGACCCGATCAAGGTGGTCATCACCAACTGGCCCGAGGGCCAGGTGGAGTCGATGGAGGTCGTCAACAACCCCGAGGATCCGGCCGCCGGCACGCGCGCGGTCGCGTTCGGGCGGGAGCTGTGGATCGAGCGCGACGACTTCATGGAGGAGCCCGTCCCGAAGTTCTTCCGGCTGTCGCCCGGTCGCGAGGTGCGGCTGCGAAACGCCTACTTCGTGACATGCCAGGAGGTCGTCAAGGACGCTTCCGGTGCCGTCGTGGAGCTGCGCTGCACCTACGACTCGGCGACCCGCGGCGGCGACTCGCCCGACGGCCGCAAGGTCAAGGCGACCCTCCACTGGGTCTCGGCGGCCGACGCGGTTCCGGCCGAGATCCGCCTCTACGACCACCTGTTCACGCGGCCCGACCCCGGCGCGGAGGGCGACCTGTTCTCGGATATCAATCCGGCGTCCGAGACCATCGTCCGAGGCGCGATGCTCGAACCGGCCCTCGCGGACACGCCGCCCGGCGAGACGGTCCAGTTCGAGCGCCTCGGCTACTTCACGCCAGACTTCGACTCGGCGCCCGACAGACTCGTGTTCAATCGAACGTTGACGCTCAAGGACTCGTGGGCGAGGGCGCAGGCGAAAGGGTGAGCCGGTGCGTCCCGTTACACGCCTCGGCGTCAGTCCCCAAGAATTTCCGCGGGCAGCCTGTTGGACACCCGTGCGTCGTATTCAGCGTCGACCCCAGCAATGTATTCGGGCACGGTCATGCCTCGCAAGGCTGACTCTCGGACCACGGTCTCGCCGACATGTCGACCATTCAGCATGAGCAACGGGAATCGGTCGCTGACGACTTCGCGTTGGGCCTGCTCGCTGTAGTAGCCCGTCGTCACGAACGACCCGACCCATCCGCGGTCCAGCCTGGCAACAGTTCTCGCGAGATCGAGTCCGCTCGTCACTGGCGCGACCCCGGCAATGCACTTCGCCTGGCCGAGGACGACCAGCTTCAGGGCTCCCACACCTGACCCGAGATCCAGCCGACTCACGAAGTCGATCCCGCCATCGCCGGCTCGCTTCGTGATCCAACCCGGCCGGTACTGGCCGCTTTCACCCAACACGCTTCCCGTGATCTCGGACGCAAGTCCCTCGAAGCGATGTTCGCCGACACCCTGATATGCACCCAGTCGCTTGTAGTGCGCGATCACATGTCGAAGAGCGTCTTCGGCCGGGGTTCCAGCATCTGGGCGTTGATCGGCTGGAGTGAGTGTCGACGCCCGGGTCAATTGCTGGCGGATCCGGTCTCTCACGGCCGCGCCGCCGTCGACCCAGCGCCGCCACGCCACCGGCGCGAACTGCAGGCACTCGTCAGCGGACTTCGTGGGGTCGCGCCTGGCGGCGATCCACTCCCATGCCATTCCGAGGCCCTCCGCGGTCAGATCGACCAAGAGGCAGTCGAAGGCGTAGTTGACGAACGGCCGTCCCTTTCGGTCAACCTGAGCGACCAGCTCCGCACGCTCGATGAGCCCCACCCCGAGAAATCGCCAGAATCCTTTCGCTCGTCCCTCATGCACCAGGCTCTCGAAAAACAGAAGCGGCGCCGCGCGGAGTCGGTCTGATCGACTCGCCGATGTATGGAGGCCAAACTGCTCGACGACCGAGCGGTTGCCGGGTGGTCCGAGCGGATCGAACCCGAGGTCGGCCTTGTTGTCTCCGAAATAGCGCACGTGCCCGCGCTCGGCGTCGAGCTCGTCATGCCAGGGCGTCCAGTCAGAACCGGCCCGATGTGGCTTCGAGGCGATCAGGATCGCGGGACGTCGCTCGCCGTCGACCGCCATGACCTTCTTGACGGAGTCGATGCCGTGGTCGAGCTGCACGCGCCCAGCACCCGCGAGGGCAGGCCAATTGGGCCAACGCGTGACGTTGAAGATATTCCGGTAGCCATCGATGAACTCGATCTCCGGCCCCGGACTCGGCTTCGCATAGCGATAGAGCTCGAAGAGGCGCATGCCGCGAGTCGTAGCTCCCGATGATGTAGCCAGGCGCATCGTACGCCGCCCTCGGGGCTGCCTCCTGGCGGGCGACGTATGAACCCCAGCTGGGACCTATCTCGGAGGAAGACCCGCCGCAAGCGTCGATAGCAAATGGTCGGCCTGCGCCTCGGCAAGTGTCGAGCGCGTGGTCACAAGTCGCCTGACCGATCGGTCGTTCTCGAGCCTGACGCCACGGAACACCGACGGCGGCCGGAGCAGCGGCCACTCGACCCTGAGGAAGCACAAGACGGGCGTCACCGAAGGTGCTAACTCGATACCTGCCCGCTCGAGCACGGTCGCCACGACGTCGGCTTGCGACAACACACCGTCCGCAGCACTCGAGATGTCGCGGCCACCCACGGTGAGGCGCAGGTCAGAGCGGAGCAGTCCGCCTCGATCGCGGATCTCGAGGCGCCCTTTGTGGTTCTTCGCATCAACGACGAAGATGCCGGCCGGGCCGATGACGATGTGGTCGATGTTACGGCGAGTCCCGGGGATACGCCGATCGTGAAGCATGCGGATGCCGGGGACGTCATCGAGGTCGGCCGCCAGCTTCTCTTCGCCCGCCGCGCCGATCGCCCATGCACGCGTCGACTGCGGCTCGTCGGACACCGCGCGGATCACCTTCGCGACGATGCCCGTTCCCCATCGGTCGGCGTTTGCGGTGTCACGCTTCGCCGCGGGGTGGTCGTACCTAACGCGGGCCGAGCGACCAGCCGTGCCAGTTTCGATCACCGCCGCGGGCGGCGGAGGCGATGCCTCAAGAGGGCACGTGACGCATCGGATTGAGCGAGTGGCACGATCCCAGACCGCCGGACTGCCTTTATGCGGCGGGGTCTCGCGTCGGGCACAGACTCCGTCGTACTTGACCCTCCACGGTTCGCCCATGTCCGCAACGTAGCAAGGCTCGGAGCCCGCCGTGGTAGTCGCTTCGTACCCCCCTTCGTGAGGCGAGATCGACCGACCGCGACGGAACACCATCGCGTAGGAGTTCGTCTCGGCGGATGCGCAGCGACCCCAGACCACTCCGCCCGTGGGTCAGAGCCGGTCGAGAAGCGCCCGGCCGCGTGGAGATAGCTCGTAGCCCGGGTTGTGGCTGATCGTCAGGCCCAGGGCCTTGAGTTTGCGGACGTCATCCTTGAACGACGGGGTGTCGCGACCCATCGAGGCGGCCAGGTCTGGCGCGCGGACGAAGGGCCGCTCGGCGATCAACCGCAGCGTCGGCCGCGTCCATGGGCCCCAGGAGCTCGCGGCGTCCAGCCGGTCCAGCCGCGCGCGGAGCGCCGTCACCGTCGCCTCGTCGAGCGCCGCGTCCTCACGGAGCGCGATCCGTGGGTCGTCGCCCGCGACGTGGAGCCGGACGCGGTAGCACTCGCCCTCGGTCTTGGCGGCCAGCATCGCCAGGATCTCGTCCCGGGCCATGCCCGCGCGCCGCGCGTCGGACTCGGTGACGTCCCCGGGCTCGATGCGCTCGACGGTGTCGATCGCGAGCATCCCGATCATCGTCCGCAGCGTGCCGCCGGCCTTGACGGTTGGCCGGCGCTGGCGGCGGAACACGGTGTCGACCTCGCCCGACGCGATACGGCGGAGGGTCTCGTGGCGGATGAGCACGGCTCCGATCGTAGTCGGGCAGGCCAGACCGCCGGGGACGGTGAACGTGTCGTCGCTGGTACCACCGGTGGTACCATATATCCATGGACAAGACGACGGTCTATCTGCCCCTCGAACTCAAGACCGCGCTTCGCCGTGCTGCCCTCCAGCGAGGCGTCTCGGAGGCCGAGGTCATCCGCGAGTCGATCCGCCAGGCGGTCATGGGCGACGCCCGGCCGCGCCCGAAGGGCGGGCTGTACGCGGGCAAGGCGCCGATCGCTCGGGACGCGGACAAACACCTGCGCGGGTTCGGCGACAGGTGATCGTCGATACGAGCGCCCTCCTCGCCTACTTCGACAGCGGAGAGCCGGACCACGCGGCCGTCGCCGAGGTGCTGGAGGGCTCCACCGAGCCGCTGGTGGTCTCGCCGTACGTCGTCGCAGAGACGGACTACCTCGCCGCATCGCGACACGGCATGGACGCCGAGTTGGCCGCTTTGACCGAGCTGGCCGGCGGCGCGTGGGAGCTGCCATCGTTCGATGCGACGGATCTGGACTCCGCGCGCCGCCTGGTGGAGCGCTATGGGGACCAGTCGATCGGCGTGGCCGACGCCTCGATCGTCGTCCTCGCGGCCAGGTATCGAACGAAGACAATCGTCACGCTCGATCGTCGGCACTTCGAGGTCGTGCGCCCCCTCGATGGCGGTCGGTTCATCGTGCTCCCGTAGCTGGCGACACACGGTCGCCGGCCCGAGCGTTGTGTCGCCGCCGTGACACCCCGCGTGGCCCGAAAGCCCGATGATGGGCTCGTGGACATGCCGTCGACTGGAACCATCACGTTCCTGTTCACCGACCTCGAGGGCAGCACGCGGCTCTGGGAGCAGTTCCCGGACGCGATGAAGGCCGCGCTGGGCCGACACGACGCGATCCTGCGTGACGCGATCGAGGCAGCCCGCGGCACCGTGGTCAAGACCACCGGCGACGGGATGATGGCCGTGTTCGCCGGGGCGATCGATGCGGCGACGGCGAGCCTCGAGGCCCAGCGCGGGCTGATCGCCGAGTCGTGGGGCGAGACCGGCCCGCTCAGGGTCCGCATGGGCATTCACTGCGGCCAGGCCGAGCGGCGTGACGGCGACTACTTCGGCACCACCGTCAACCGCGCCGCCCGCATCATGGCGGCGGGGCACGGCGGCCAGGTACTGCTGTCCGCGTCGGCGGGTGCGCTGGCGACCGAGCGGCTGCCGGGCGGGGCCGGGCTCCGCGACCTGGGGGAGCACCACCTCCGGGACCTCGGCCGGCCCGAGCACCTCTACCAGCTCGTCCACCCGGACCTCCCGTCGGAGTTCCCGCCGCTGGTCACCGCTCGTCAGCCCGGGGCAGACCTGCCCTCGCGCGTCGCGGCCCTGATCGGTCGTCAGAACGAGATCGCCCAGATCACCGAACGCCTCGCGGATGGCTCCGTCCGCCTGCTGACGCTCATCGGGCCAGGCGGGACCGGCAAGACGACACTCGCGATCCGGGTCGCATCGGACCTGGCGCCGAGGTTCCGCGACGGCGCCTCGTTCGTGGACCTGGCCAGCGCCCATGACACGAACGCGGTGCTGGTCGCGATCGCGCGATCGATTGGCCTGGGCGAGATCATCGATCGGCCGCTCCAGGACGAGCTCGTCGACCGGCTGCGGGAACAACGCATGCTGCTCGTGCTCGACAACCTCGAGCAGGTCACCCAATCGGCCGCCGTGGTGGCCCAGCTGCTCAGCGACTGCCCCGGGCTGACGGTGCTCGCGACGAGTCGCGAGGCGCTCCACGTCCGGGCAGAACAGCTCTTCCCCGTGCCGCCGCTCGCGCTGCCGCCGGACGCCCGCGGGCAGGTAACGGCCGCGGACATCCGCGACGTTGCCGCAGTGCAGCTGTTCGTCGACCGCGCCCGCGTCGTCCGTCCGGAATTCGAGCTCACCGACCACAACGCGGCCGCGGTCGCGGAGATCTGCCGCCGGCTCGATGGCCTGCCGCTGGCGATCGAGCTCGCGGCCGCCCGGCTCCGTCTGTTCTCGCCGGAGGTGCTTCGCGATCGGCTCGACGACCGGCTGGGGCTCTTGCGCAGCGGACCGCGCGACCTCCCGGAGCGCCAGCAGACGCTGCGGGCGGCGATGGACTGGAGCTACGAGCTGCTCTCGCCCGCTGAACAGCGCTTGTTCGAGCTGCTGGCGGTGTTCGCGGACGCGGAGGTGGACGCGATCCAGGCCGTGGTCGGCGAGGTCGGCGCGGTCGATGGAGAGGCGGTCGACGTGCTCGACGTGCTCGCCGGTCTCGTCGAGAAGAGCCTCCTGCGCCGGGTGGACCGGCCGGGTCGGGAGCCGCGGGTCGCGATGCTCCAGACGATCCACGAGTTCGCCGCCGACCGGCTCGACCAGCACCCCGACCTCGCGTCCCGGACTCGCGAGGTTCATGCCACGTACTACGCGGACCTGGCGCGTCGCCTGCGCGGCCAGCTGACGGGCGCCGGGCGTGAGGCTGCCCTGGAGGCGCTCCACGCCGACGTCGGGAACCTGCGCATCGCCTGGACGTACTGGGTGGAGGCGCGCGACCTCGGGCGCCTGGACGGGCTGGCGAAGACCCTCCTCGCGCTCGACGATGCCCACGGCTGGTACCTCGATACGGTCAGGCTCGCGTCGGACATGCTGGCCGTGGTCGAAGCCGTTCCCCCGTCGCCCGAACGGATCAACCAGGAGATCGGGCTCCGGACCACGCTGGCCAGGGCGCTGATGACCACGAAAGGGTTCACCCCGGAAGTCGAGGCGGCCTTTGCCGGCGCGCTCGAGCGGTTCGAGCAGGGCGCCGACGTCCGGCAGCAGTTCGCGGTCCTGCGTGGGCTGGCCAGCCTCTACCTGTTCCGCGCCCAGCTCGACAAGTCCGCGGAGCTCGGCAGGGTGATCCTCGACTTGGGCGAGGCCGAGGGCGATGCCGCGATGCAGATCGACGGCCACCTGCTCGTTGGTACGACCCTCATGAGCTTCGACGACCTGCGAGGCGGGCTCGAACACTTCGAGCAGGCGATCGCCCTGTTTCCGGAGCGGCCCGCGACAGCCCAGTCGGTCCGCGTGGGCAACGACCCGCGGGTGTCCTGCCTCACCACGTCTGCCTTCACCCTGTGGTTGCTGGGCAGACCCGACCGAGCTGCCGAACGCGCCGAAGCCGCGCTCGCCCTCGCCGCTGCGCTCGACCACCCGTTCACGACCGCCTATGCCCGGTTCCATGCCGGCCTGCTCCGGTTCTGGCGACGAGAGCCGGAGATCACGCTCGAGCTCGCGACGAGCCTGGTTGACCTGGCCCAGGAGCACGAGTTCCGGATCTGGACCGCGGTCGGCAACGTCCTGCGCGGCGCAGCCCACGTCGCCCTCGGCCGCGCGGACGAAGGGATGGCCGAGGTGCAGTTCGGCATCGGCCTCTACGGCGAGCTCCGGTCGCCGCCGATCTTCTGGCCGTTCCTGCTGTTTGTGCAGGCGATCGCCTGCGCGGGTGCCGGGCGACCGGCGGAAGGCTTGCGCGCGATCGACGAGGCGATCGCGATCCTGGCGGATTCTGGGTCGTCGATGCTGCCCGAGATCCGCATGTTGAAGGGCGACCTGCTGCTGGCCCTGGCGACGGACGAAGCACTTGGCGCAGCAGATGCGGAGCCCTGGTATCGGCAGGCGCTTGAGCGCGCGACGGAGCTTGGTTCGCCGATGGGCCGGCTCCGTGCGGCGACCCGGATCGCCCGATTGCGGATCGCCGCGGATGACCAGCCCGGAGCGACCGGCCTGCTCGCGCCCATCCTGGCGGAGTTCACGGAGGGCTTCGATACCGCGGACCTGCGCGAGGCCCGCGACCTGCTCCAGGCCGCGGGGTCAACGTAGCGTCCGGAACCGTCGTTGCTGGAGGAGGGGTGTCATGGGCAAGTTCGAGATCGGCCTCGTGGTGCCGGTGGCTCAATTCGGACCGGACCGGGAGACGCCGCGCTGGGCGACGATCCGGGAGTGGGCGCTGCAGGCCGAAACGATCGGCTTCGACACCGTGTGGGTGGCCGACGAGCTCCTGTGGCGCACGGAGGATGGCCCACCCAGGGGCGTGTGGGAGGGGGTGGCCATCGCCGGCGCGGTCGCTGCGATCACGTCGAACGTGAAGGTGGGCACCTGGGTCCTTTCGGCCCTGCACCGAAATGCCGGCATCACGGCCAAGGTGGGGGAGACGCTCGACGAGATCAGCGGCGGCCGGTTCGTGTTCGGTCTCGGGGCGGGACACGCGTGGCCGGGTCAAGCGCACGCGTTCGGCCTGCCGGAGGACCACATCTTCGACCGGTTCGACGAGGCGTTGCTGGTCATCGTCCCCCTGCTTCGCGAGGGGTACGCGAACGTCGAAGGGAGCTGGCACAGCGCCCGCGACCTGCCCCAACAGCCGGTAGGGCCGCGACGCAACCGGATCCCGCTCCTGATCGGCGGCAACGGGCCCAAGGGCCAGCGCCACGCCGCGCTGCACGCGGACATCTGGAGCGGCTACGCGGAGGAGCGCGCCCACGTAGATGAGCTCGGGCCACGGCTGGCGACCCTCGACGCAATCTGCGCGGAGATCGGTCGCGACCCGGCGACGATCGGCCGGTCCGCGGGCGTGAGCGTGAACGCGACCCTGCCCGCGGGCGCCCGGCCCGAGGTGATCTCGGGCTCGCCAGAGGAGATCGCAGATGCCGTCCGCACCTTCCGCGATGCGGGCTACACGCAGCTCGAGATGATGCTCGGGCCGGGAACGATGGCCGGCCTCGAGGCCGTCGCCCCAGCGATCGAGCTGCTTCGCGCCGACTGAGGCGACAGCCTCAGTAGGTCAGGACGCGGTCCGCCTCGAACGCCAGCTCCACCAGGCGCGTCGGTGGCGCCATCGTGACGTCCAGTCCGCCGAGGGCGTCCGGCGTGATGCCCCGGGCCTTGCTCGACAGCCCGGACACGAAGAACCGTGCCTTGCCGGCGGCGAGGGCGTCGACGTGCTCGCGCAGGCTGCCAGTCCCGATCCCGTTGCCGGCGTCGAGCGTCCGGACGCAGGACCGCGACGCCATCACCGGCAATGAACAGGTCGACCTCGTGGCCGGCATCGAGCGCGCTACGGGCGACGAGCAGGCCAAGGCCGACGCGGGTGGGGTTCTCCGGGCCAGTGGCGATGTGAACCAGGAGCCGGCTCATCTCGATCCTCCAATCGGTACCGCATGAACCCGGCCATAGTGGGCGCCCTGGCCAAGCAACGGAAGGCGGGCGAGCGCCTCAGGAGGCCGCCGCCGCGTAGCGAGTCGACAACGCCCGCACGGCCGCGACCAGCTCGGGTGGCTCGGTGACCCGGAAGTCCGCGTCGAGCATGCCCAGCCAGGCGGCCAGCTGTTCGACCGTGTCGGCACCGGTGTGGATGACGCAGCTGCGCTCGTCGATCGGCGTCACCGTGCCGAGCCACGGGCCGAAGCGCTCGACGAGCTGCGCGGCCGGGGCTTGAACGACCACCCTGGCCTGGTGCTGGCGCGCCTCGACGGGGAGGCCGCGGGCGACGAGGGCCTCTGCGTCGGCGTCGGAGAGGTCACGCGGCGTGAATTGCGGGCCCGGCGACATGCCCTCCTTGATGCGGTCGACCCGGAACGTCCGCCAGTCGTCCCGGTCGAGGTCCCAGGCGACGAGGTACCAGCGCAGGCCGGCATTCACGATCCGGTACGGCTCCACCCGCCGCTGGGAGGCCGCCTGACGCCGATCGGAGTAGTCGAACCGGAGCGTGAAGCGGTCGCGCGCCAGGCGCGCGATCTCGGTCAGCATCGCGGGATCCACGGTCGGCCCCTGGCGCCCGCGCCGGACGTGCACGGTCACGCCCTGGAGCGTGCTGACCTGGCGCCGCAGCCGTGGCGGGAGCACCTGCTCGAGCTTCGCGAGCGCCCGGAGCGAGGTCTCCTCGATCCCAGTCACGGCCCCTTGCGTCGCCGTCCGCAGCCCGATCGCGACCGCAACCGCTTCGTCGTCGTCGAGGAGCAGCGGCGGCATCGAGGTGCCGGCCTCGAGCCGATAACCGCCCACCGAGCCGCGGGTCGCACGGACGGGGTAGCCGAGGTCGCGCAGGCGCTCGATGTCGTTGCGGATCGTGCGTGGGCTGACCTCGAGCCGGTCGGCCAGCTCCGAGCCCGTCCAGTCGCGGGGCGTCTGGAGCAGCGAGAGCAACCGAAGGAGCCGGGACGAGGTCGTCATCGCTTTCCAAATCTACACCACTATTAGGAACGATATCGGCCTAATGAGTCGATAGGGTGGACACGTCAGAGCAACGAGCAGAGAGGTGCTCCCGGTGTCCAGCCCAACGACACAGGCATGGGGCGGTGCGGCCGATCGGCCGCCCATCGAGCTCCCCCACCCCGTCCGCATGCGCGTCCTCGGCGCGGTCATGGTGGGCGTCTTCCTCGCGGCCCTCGACCAGACGGTGGTGGGCACGGCGCTGCCGCGGATCATCACCGACCTCGGCGGCAACAACCTCTACACGTGGGCGTTCACGGCCTACCTGCTGACGTCCACGATCAGCGGCCCCCTGTACGGCAAGGTGTCCGACCTGTTCGGCCGGCGGCCCGTGTTCCTGTTCGGGATCGGCGTGTTCATGGTCGGTTCCCTGTTCGCCGGCCTATCCGCTCAGATGTGGCAGCTGGTCCTCGCGCGCGGCATCCAGGGCCTCGGTGCGGGAGCGCTGTTCCCGATCGCGATGGCGGTGCTGGCAGACCTGTTCGCGCCGTCCGAGCGCGGCCGCTACCAGGGCCTGTTCGGCGCGGTGTTCGGGGTGGCGAGCCTGCTCGGGCCGGCGATCGGCGGGGTGATCACCGACACCATCGGGTGGCCGTTCGTGTTCTTCATCAACCTGCCGATCGGCGCCGTCGTCCTGTTGACCGTGCGTCGCTACCTGCCCGCGTACCACCCCGCCGGCGCGCGGCCCAGGATCGACTACCTCGGCGCGGCCCTGTTCACGGGCGCCCTGATCCCGATCCTCGTCGGCCTCACCAACAAGCAGTCGGCCGACTGGACCGACCTCTCGGTGGGCGGGCTGATCGTCCTCGGCGTGGTCGTGCTGGGCGCGTTCGTCTGGATCGAGTCGCGGGCGTCCGAGCCCATCGTGCCGCTCAACCTGTTCCGCAACCGCGCGTTCAGCGTGTCGGTGGGCGCGGTGTTCCTGGCCGCGTTCGGGTTCTTCGCGGCGATCGTGTTCCTGCCGCGCTGGTTCCAGGTCGTGGCGGGCGCATCGGCGACGATCTCGGGCTACCAGATGCTGCCGCTGCTGGGCGGCGTGATCTTCAGCGCCGTGGCGTCGGGCCAGGTCGTGGCCCGGACCGGCCGCTATCGGTGGATGACGTTCGGCGCGCTCGTGACGACGGCGATTGGCCTGGCGCTGCTCACGCAGCTCCGCGCCGACACGCCGCTGCCGTTCCTGTGGGGCGCGATGCTGATCACCGGCCTCGGCGTCGGGCCGATGTTCGCGGTGTTCCCGCTGATCGTGCAGAACAGCGTGCCGGTCCGCCAGATCGGCTCCGCGGTCAGCAACCTGTCGTTCTTCCAGCAGGTGGGCGGCACGGTTGGCCTCGCGATCACGGGCACGGTGTTCGCGACGTCCATGGCGCGCGAGGTGCCGTCCTCGCTGGCGTCGGCCGGCCTGCCGCCGGCGGTCGGCGGGGCGCTGGCCGCCGGTGCGAGCGGTTCGGGCGGCGTCCAGGCGATCACCGGCGTCGGTGACATGGGTGCGGCGATCCTCGCGGCGATGCCGCCCGAGGTGCGCGGCCTCGTGCAGCCGTTCGTGCCGGTGATCGTGGATGCGATCCACCAGGCGTTCTCGATCGCGACGGCGTCGACGTTCGTGGTCGGGATCGCGACCTCGCTCGCGGCCGCCGGTTTGGTGCTGCTGTTCCGTGAGGCGCCCGCCGTGGCGGGTGAGGCGGTGTGGCCCGCCGAGGCCGAACAGGCCAAGGCCGACGCAGCCAATGACCGGGGACGTGCCGTCGCCTGACGGGCTCGCACCTCCGCGACCCGGCGCCGGGTGTCCCACGGGATGCCCGGCGCCTCCGATTCGGTGGGAAGGGCAGATCTCTTCAGTCGATCATCGCCAGCGGCGTGATGCCGGCGAGGGGCCCATTCGGACTCGGCGTCGCGAGCTCCGGCTCCGGCGCGGCGTTCGCCGCGCGGGTCGCGAGGCGCTCCTCGAGCTGTGCCTGCAGGCTCGGGATGCCGGACTCGAGCGCGGCGCCGTAGGCCGGGCCGATGTGCTCCATCTGCTGCTTCTCGCGCTTGGTCTTCGGCGCCGCGAACCGCATGTGGATCGTCGTACCCGTCGTCACCGGCTCGAGCTCGATCGTGTGGAGCACCTTCACGGGGCCCGTGGGTGTGTCGAGGATCGTCCGGTCGGTGACGTAGTCGTACGGCCGCCAGTCCAGGATCTCCTCGACCACCGCGTCCTTGCCATGGCGGCAGTGGTTCGAGGACCCGGGGCCCCGCCTGCCGCCGGCGGCGCCCTCGACGTTCACCTCGGTCACCCACGGCTGCCAGGTCATGCGCTGACCCGGCGCCGTCAGGAATTCCCAGGCCACCTGCGGTGGGACCGTCGTCGGGACGGACACGGTCAGGATGGACGCATCGGGCGCGACGAAGACCCGCGCACGAGCCTCCTCCTCGGACCATCGACGCTCGAGGTCGTGGACCCAGCACTCGACGTCGCCGATCCGGTCGTAGGTCTCGACATGGCGCCGCATGCCCACGCCGGCTCCGTCGAGTCCGGCGGCCGCGAGGCTGGCCTGGCTGAACAGGGCATACGCCTCGATCCCCAGCTGCTCGACGACCACGTTCTTGAGCAGCCGATGGACGACGATCACGTCCGAGCCAAGCAGCTCCTGGCGGCCGGCGACCTTCTGGACGATCGTCTCGCCGTGGTGGACGACGAACTTGAGGTCGAGGTCCGGGATCCGGCTGCACGCGTTGCACTCGCACGAGGTGGCCTGCCGCACATCGCGACGGCGACGCCGGAAGCCGAAGTAGCAGCGCTCGATGGTGTCGAGCAGCAGCGAGCCGTCGATCGACTCGCCGATGGCGTACGTGAATGCCGCGTCGCCCTCGAGCTTGGCCAGCCGGAAGCCGGGCCGGAGGGCCGTGACAACCGCGCCGATGAGGTCGGCCAGGATGTCCTGAGCGTGATCGAGCTCGACGTCCGCGAGATAGCCCGTATACCCCGAGATGTCGGCGATCAGGAACGTGGCGGGCTGGGCGGTGGCGTGCATCGTTCCCCGTAGTGTGCGGCGTGCGGCGCCCGGACATGAACGAGCCGCGGGAGCCGCCCGGTTCCGGGCGACCTCCGCGGCTCGAGGTCTGTCGGCTGAAGGGTCGACCGGCCTAGCGCGGCTGCATCTTGAGCAGGCCGAAGCTCGCGCCCTGCGGATCCATCAGGATCGCGAACCGACCGCCGGGGAAGTCCTGCGGCGCGGTCAGCTCGCGTGCGCCGAGCTCCTTCGCCTTGGCCGCGGCCGCATCGACATCGACGACGTCGAAGTACACCTGCCAGTAGCTCGGCACCTCGGCCGGGACCATCTGGTTCATCTCCCAGGCGCCGGCGATGCTCTGGCCGTCGAGCTGGAACTCGGTGTAGGGCGGCTGGTCGGCGCCCATCGGGCTGACCTTGGTCGACCACCCGAACAGCGCCGTGTAGAACGGCAGCGCCTTCTCGACACCGCGGGCGTTGAGCTCAGCCCAACCGAAGGCGTTCGGCTCGTCGGTCTGGAAGCCGCCCATCCGCGTTCCCTGCCAGGCCGAGATGAACGCCCCCGCCGGATCCTGGATCACGGTCATCCGGCCCTGGTCGCCGACGTCGAACGGCGCCATGACGACGGTGCCGCCGACATCCTTCGCGCGAGCCGCGAGGGCCTCGACGTCGTCCGTGCCGATGTACAGGTTCCAGGCGGTGGGGCTGTTGGGGTCCATCTTCGGCCCGATCCCCGCGGCGTCCTTGCCACCGATCTTGGCGAGCGCGTAGCCGCCGTACTGGGGATCCGGGTTGACCTCGACGTCCCAGCCGAACAGCTTGCCGTAGAACTCCCGCGACGCCGCGGCGTCACCACTGGAGAGGTCCACCCAGGCCGCCTTGTTGATCGTGTTGGCCATCGTCTGTGCCATGTCAGGCCTCCAATCGCCTGCTCTTCTGCGTGGATGCCTATTGTCGCACCGGTCGTGTCAACGCCCGTCATCAATGCCAGTCGGTCGCTTGATGAACCTGCGCGGCGACGACGTCGCTACTGCTGGTAGCGCTCGACGACCTCCGCCGGGCGCAGCTCCGCGGCGTCGGGGTCGAGGCCGGCGTCGCGGCGTGCTTCGCGCTGGTGCAGCAGGTCGTAGCACTGGTCGAGCTCGATCTTGATCGTGTCCAGCCGCTCCTGGTCCGCGGTGCTGAGGCCGCCGCCGGCGCTGGCGCGTTCCCAGAGAGTCGCCTCTTCGTTGGCGAGCGCGTTGATATGGTCGAGGATCGGGCGATCGGTCATCGATTGGCTCCTGGTGTGCTCGAACCAAGCGTACAAGCGCGCGGGCGTTTGCGGAGTCCGAGCGGCGTGCCATGCTGCGGTCATGGACGCGATCGGTCGAGTCGAGGTGGTCTGCGGGCCGATGTTCGCCGGCAAGACCGAGGAGCTGTTGCGGCGCGTCCGGCGCGCGGTCATCGCGGGCCGGCGAGTCGTCGTCTTCAACCACTCCCTCGATACGCGACGTGGTTCGGACCGCCTTGCCTCACACGTCGGCCGCGACTTCCCGTCGGTTGCCGCCTCGACCCCCTATGAGATCGAGCGCGCCGTGCCGGACGACGCCGACGTCGTCGCGATCGACGAGGCGCAGTTCTTCGGACCCGGCCTCATCCCAGTGGTCGGCCGACTCGCGGACCGAGGGATGACGGTGATCGTCGCCGGGCTCGACGTGACCTTCGACGGCCGCCCGTTCGAGCCGCTCCCCTCCCTCATGGCCCTCGCCGAGCAGGTGGACAAGCTCACGGCCATTTGCACGATGTGTGGCGAGGAGGCGGTGTTCCACGTCAAGATCGCCGCCACGCCGGCTGGCCCCGATGACCTGGTGGCGGCAAACGTCGGCGGCACCGAGACGTATCAGGCCCGCTGCCGGCGCCATTTCACGCTGTCGGTCGAGTCGGCTGGGGACCCGCCACGGTAGACTCGGCCGGCCGCTGGCGAGTGGCCAAACTGGTAAGGCACCTGACTCTGGATCAGGAAATTGAAGGTTCGAGTCCTTCCTCGCCAGCCAACTCCCCCGGATCGTGCGCGCCAGAGGTCCCTGACTGCCGGACCCTTTGGCTTGACTTTGTCAGCACGCCCGCCTTGAAGGGCGATGCCCGAGGAGGCGTGGGCCCTCTGGAACCTGATCGACCGCTGCATCGACGCTCACGATGCCAGGGAGACGAACGGTCCTGCCGCTCGATACGGGCGCGCACGAGCCAAGGTCGAGCAGGACGGTGAGAAGCCAACCGACGGCCGTATTCCTGCGGGCCTTAGGCGTCAACCCTCGAACGGTCCGCCGCTGGCGACACGACGGCCTGATTGGCTGACCCGGACAACGTGTCCGCCCGATGCCCTAGCTGCGACCTAGGTGGGTGGGCCGACGTACCAGCCGTCAGGCTTGGCGTCGTGGAGGTCGTCCCAGGCGACCTTGAGGTCGGTCACGGGCCACTGGTACGGCTCCGCCCCGCCGCCGGGTCTGCCCGTGAGGCCGCGGCCGGGGCGATCCGGAGGCGGCGACGTTAGGGTCCCCACCCTTTGCATCCCGTGTCGTAGCACCACGTCCCGGCGTCGGCGATGATGAACCTAGAGTGGCCCGCCGCGTTGTAAGCGGATACGACGATGGCGAAGTAGGTCTCGTCGCCGTGTCTGTCGACGGCGTATCTCTGATCCCTCGGCCCACCCGGATCGGCTTGGACCATCAGGTTTCGCCAGGCTGGCCCTTCCCAGATGATCTTGCCCTTCGAGGCGGGGGCCTTGGCGATCAGCTTGCGCGCGGCCACCGGGACCGATGTGCGCTTCACGAGGCACGAACCGTCACCTGGGCGTTCGGTCAGCGACAGGCAGTCGGTCACCCCGTATACCCGGACCTCGGTCCCCTTCGTAACGGCCTTCTTCCAGGTGATCGTCGTGGTGCACGTTCCAGTTACGCCCGTGGAGTCGCTTCCCCAGTAGCATCCCTGTCGCTCGATCTTGACGTCTGTCGGGGGTGGCGGCGGAGCCAAGGGTGTCGTACGGGGCGTCGGGCGCGACGTCGCGACTGCCGGAGCTGTGGGACTCGCGGTCCCGAGTGCTATCGCCGGCGTCGCCGATGGCGGGACCGGCGTGACCGACGGCGACGCCGTCGCCTCGCACCCGGCGAGGATCACCCCGAGCAGAGCGATGACGACCGCGCCGGTGCGCATCCCTTGCCTCCCGAGCCGTGACGGGCAGGGACCTCGGGACGCCCGCCCCTCCGAACACTGCGCGCACGAGGACGCGTCGGATCGTCGATTGTGACGATCGGAAGCCCGAAGAGGACTTCGGGTTCATCGCCGAACGCCCGGTCCGCACCGGCAATGTTATGAAGATCCTCGGCCCGTAGCTTCCGCGCCCACCGGGGGCACGCGTTCGCACGCGGGCGTCCTACGGGGCGTTTCCCCAGTCGGTGTAGGCCTCGACCTCCGCCGTATCGGTGATCTGGCTCATCCTCGAGCCGTCTGGCGTGACGATGAACAAATCGTGATGGCCGGTCGCTGTGGAGATCGCCGTCACGAGGATCCCCTTGCCATCGGGAGACCAGGTCGGCCCATAGACGAAGCCAGGCTGCGGGAGTTCGATCGTCCGCAGCACCGTCCCGTCTGCGGCGATCGTCGACAGCTTCCCGTCCTGGGTCCCGAAGGCGATCACGTCATCCGTCGGCGACCAGGCGATCTCACCGCCTGGATGGGTCCGGACGCCACCGAATGGCACGACGACCTTAGCCCCGGAGCCATCAGCCGACGCGACGGCGATCGCTCCCTGCTCGTCGCTGGACGGATCCGCGCCCGTGCCGCACTTCTGCTGCACGTACGCGAATTGACTTCCGTCGCCGGAATAGACCGCGCGCCCCTCGCCGCCGCCGCACTCGCCGGCAGTGCCGACGACGTGGTGGTAGGGACTGGTCGTGAGCCTCGTGGCCGCCCCCGACGCGACGTCGACCGAGTAGATCCCGTCGTTCTTTTCGTCCGGTCCGCCACGGGCACAGATCACGCGGGCGGCGTCGGGCGACCAGTCCGTGCATTCGAGCTCGCCGACCATCCCGACGGGACGGATCTCCGACCAGGACGCGGTCGCAGCGTCGAACGTCCCGACGATCAAGTCGGTTCCCGTGAAAGCGTTGACGAGCAGTCGAGTGCCGTCGGGCGACCAGTTTCCGGCGAACCCCATGTTCGAGACGGGAAGCTGCAACGGCGTCGCCGCTCCGTCGACGCCCATCACGAAGGCCCCGAGGAAGTCGCCCTCGGGACTGCCGGCCAAGCGGTCGAAGACGAGGCGACCCATCGGCAGACGGCCAGTGGTGGCCGAGTCGGTGGGACCACCGGACTCCTGTACGGCCGGCGCGGACGACGCGGAATGGCCGGGCGGTGTCGTGGCAGGGGGCGCGCTGCTCGATGGCGTGCCGGTCCCGCAGGCGGCGAGGACCAAGGTGGCGATCGCGGGAATGGCACGCGCCCCGATCCGGCTCACGCGGCTCGAGTTCGTCCCGTCGCGACTCACGGTCGATCCTCCGCTCCTCGAAGCATCCGCGGGCGATCGTCATTATCGGACGCCCCACAAGTTGACCGGGAGGCCGGACAGGTCGCGGGTCAGCGGCGACCCGTAGGCATCGTCGTCGGCCCGTCTCCACACCGCGCCTGACCGATCGCCAGGGCCAGGGGGCGACCGGAGCGTCCCGTGCGTCGATCACGGCTGGTAACTGCTATGACGTTGCCCCCGCCGTTCCCCAATAGAAGGACCTTGTGGCCGTTGCCAGTTGACAGCGGTATTCCGTCTCACCCCCTAGCGGAGCTCACTTGTCATTCGTTCCGACGCGTGAGGCCCACGTTTCCGTCCCCGGACGGTGTGACAGCGTGGGCCTCACCCCCGACTCGAAAGAGGGAGGGCACAGGTGGCGCGGCAGCTCAGGCCGATCTACGCGACCGGATCCGTCAGGGTGACTTCGAATGCCGGCAGATCGGGTTCGACTCGATGAGCGGCGACGGCACCATCCTGGTTGTGCCGACCACGTTCGAAGTCGGCGACACCGAGCACGCCGTCGCAGCCTGCTTCATCATCGCGAAAGGGCCACTTATCGAGCGTGGAACACCCCTCGGGTACAGGACGGTCGGGGTGCTCAACGCCTCCGGCACGAGAGCCTCCGCCAGCGCTGTCACCGACAACTGACGGTCAGGCACCGCCCCGATCAAGGTCTTAAGGATTGGCCCCTCCGGCGATCCGAAGGGGCCAACTCTCGAGAGCGTCAGACGACTATTTCGAATGGTGCGAACGCGAACCATGACCAACGCCGGCCCCGCGCGTTGTCTTGTCCTTTGCGTCGTGGCGCTCAGTCCCGTGCCGGCCGGTCACCTTGTCGTTGTGCACGGCCCCGTGCTTGACGTGCGAGGCCGATGAGTCAGCGACTGCGGCCACGCTGGGGTCGGCTGCGGTTGCCGGCGGCAGCGCCCCCGGGTTCCTGCCTTTCGTGGCGAAGTAGCTGACGCAGTCGCCCTGGTTCTTGAAGTGGTTGCCGGCACCGTCGATCATCGTTTGCCAGCCACCGTGCTTGCAGTCGTTCTTGGTGGGGACGTCTTCGGTCACGGAGACGTTATCGAGGGCTGGACCGAATGCGCCCAGCGTCGTGCTGACGAAGCTGAGCGTGGTGCTCGTGCCCGTCGCAAGGAACGAGTACGTCTCTTGCGTCCAGTTCATGCTGGTGCGGGTGTTCCCGGTCGTGTCGAAGGTGTAGTTGCCGACCGATCCACCCGTCGCGCTGACGTCGAGCGTCTTCACCGCGGGGGGGCCTTCCGGATTGCCCGACAGATAGAAGGAAACGGTGTAGGTGTTGCCGATCGTCGTCGAGAGCGTCTGGCTGAGCGTGCCAGCGTCGACGCCGCTCATGTCGATGCTCATCAACCCATCCTGGGCGGACCAGTACGTGCTGATCCAGTCGATGCTTCCCGCATCCACGGTCCAGCCGTCCACGCTGGTGTCACCGGCGTTCAGCTGTTCGAAGCCGATCCCGTTGTCGACAAACGCGCCGGTCTCGAAGCTGCCGTTGGTCGGCCCGCTGAAGGCCAGAGCGGCTCCTGCGAGCGCGACTGAAGCCAATCCTCCGATCGCAATGCCAAGGCCTGATCGTTTCTTCACGAGGGCATCCTCCCCGCCGTTGGCAGTTGTGCAAGGACGAGCACGTTGGTTATCGGAATGCCCGCCCTCGGGACAGCAACCGCGAGCCTCGCGGCACCACCCGACGCTTCCAACGTAGACTCGGAAGCGCATTCGTAAAGCGGGTCAATGGTCCCGCGGTCGTGCGCATGATGTCCGGTGCACCCACGCTCCGGAGGACGTGCCGGTTGGTGCGAAATGAGGCTGCAGGCTTGGCCTTTGCGCGGACGCACACGCCAGAGAATCAGCCGGTCATTCGGGTCCGTCGGAGGACTTCGCCCTGGCATTCGAAGCCGCATCCTGAACCGGACGGACGCATCGGCCTGTTCGAACCGCGGTCGTCGTCGGTCCTGCCGCTGATCGCCGCGGTCGGTGCCCTGCGGCATCGAAGTCCGCTGCTCCTGGGCTCGCGCTAGCGTGACCGCCGGTGGGATCCGAGCGATCGGGTGTTTGGGGGGGAACGGAAGGGAGAGTGCAGGATGCCCAACTCCACGGAGCCTCTGAGCTTTGAGACCGACGTCAAGCCATTGTTCAGCGAGAGTGACCGCGACTCCATGGAGTTCGCGTTTGACCTCTGGTCACACGCCGACGTCAGCCACAATGCCGAATTCGATCCTCGACCGCCTCCGGGACGGCACCATGCCCTGCGACGGCGAGTGGTCGCAGGAACTGATCGACCTGTTCGCACGTTGGGTCGCAAGCGGCAAACCGCGCTGACCTTTCGCGCGCGGCTCGCAGGGCCTGACGGCCCTGCGGAACGGGCGATCCGGCCGGGATGCGCGAGGCCATCCTGCCCCTAGGATCGGCTCATGATCGGCGGCAGCCCCGCCCGCCCCGCCGCACCCACGCTCGGGGCGAGTGACGCACCCACGAACCAGTTCGACCGCGCGCGCCAACTGATGCAGCGCGCCATCCTGCCGATGACGATCGCGGGGCTCCTGGCCGGGCTCGTCTTGGCTGCGAGTGGAAACGACGAGGCGGCCAGCCTCGCCTGGACGATCCCGGCGGTCGTCGTGGCGGTCCGGCTCGCCTGGGCGATCGTGCGCGATCTCGCGCATGGCGAGCTCGGGGTCGACCTGATCGCGATCCTGGCGATCGTCGGGGCCCTGCTGCTTCACGAGCCGTTCGCGGCCGCCGTGATCGGCGTCATGCTGGCGACGGGCGAGTGGCTCGAGCGCTACGCCCAGGGTCGCGCGCATCGCGAGCTCAGCGCACTGCTGGGTCGGGCGCCACGAGACGTTCAGCGATACCAGGGTGGCGGCCTCGAGACGGTGCCGATCGAGGCCGTCGTCCCCGGCGACCTCCTCGCGATCCGCCCCGGCGAGGTTGTGCCGGTCGATGGGATGGTGGCCGGCAGCCCAGCGGTTCTCGACGAATCTGCACTGACCGGCGAATCCCGGCTGGTGACCCGGGACGAAGGTGATCCGGTCTCGTCAGGAACCGTCAATGCCGGCTCGTCGTTCGAGCTCCGCGCCACGGCGGCGGCCGCCGACAGCGCGTACGCAGGCATCGTCCGGCTCGTCCAGGAGGCGGAGCACAGCAAGGCACCGTTCGTCCGCCTCGCCGACCAGTACGCGCTGATCTTCGTCCCGTTCACGCTGGTGATCGCCGGGGCGGCCTGGCTCGCGTCCGGCGACCCGGTTCGCGCCCTGGCCGTGCTGGTCGTTGCGACGCCGTGCCCGCTCCTGCTCGCCGCACCCATCGCGATCGTCGCCGGGATCTCCCGGGCGGCGCGCCGGGGCGTGATCATCAAGGGCGGGGGTCCGCTCGAGACCCTGGCGCGCGCCCGGGTCGTGCTGTTCGACAAGACAGGGACGCTCACGGCCGGTCGACCCAGGCTGGCAACGATCGATGTCGCGCCAACGACCGATGGTCTCGCCATCGAGCAACGGCAGGTCCTGCGGCTCGCGGCGTCGGTCGAGCAGCTGTCGCCGCACGTGCTCGCCGGGTCGATCGTGCATGGGGCGCGGGAACGTGGACTCGAGCTGTCGATGCCGGACGACGTCGTCGAGACCCCGGGTGCCGGGGTCACCGGACTCGTGGACGGCCGGCAGGTCGCGGTTGGGACCGCGGATTTCTGCGCCGGCGAAGGCGGGCTGCCCCGGTGGGCGCGCGATGTCCGCCGCCGCGCCGCGATCGAGGGGTCGACCTGCGCCTTCGTGCGCATCGACGATGCCGTCCGTGGAGCGCTGGTCCTCGACGATCCACTGCGACCCGAGACGCCGAGGGCGATCCGCTCGCTGCGGCGAATCGGCTTCACCCGGATCGTGATGGTCACCGGCGACAACGCGGGCGTGGCCGACATCATCGCGTCGGCGATCGGCGTCGATGCCGTCCTTTCGGAACGGATCCCGGCGGAGAAGGTCGACGCGGTCCGCGCCGAGCGATCGGACGCGTCCGGGCCCATCGTCATGGTCGGCGACGGGCTCAACGATGCACCGGCCCTCGCCCTGGCCGACGTGGGTGTCGCGATGGGCGCACGGGGTGCGAGCGCCTCGTCGGAGGCGGCCGACATCGTGATCGCGGTGGACCGGCTCGATCGCCTGACCGAGGCGGTCCAGATCGCGCGCCGATCGCGGTCGATCGCCGTGCAGAGCGTCGTCCTCGGGATGGGGATGTCGATCGTCGCGATGGGAGCCGCGGCGCTCGGGCTCCTGCCGGTGGTCGCAGGCGCGATCCTCCAGGAGGCCATCGACGTCGCCGTGATCCTCAACGCGCTTCGTGCGCTGCGAGGCGGCGTGGAGGTCCCCATCAGGATCCCGGGCTGGACCCAGACGAGCGAGCGATTGCGCGCCGCGCACGTCGAGCTCGACCCGTCGATCACGCGCATCCGCACGACGGCAGATGCCCTCGACGGGATGTCGGCGGCTGCCGCGGCGATCGCCCTCGAGGACGTCCGCCGGTTCGTGTCTGACGAGCTCCTGCCGCACGAAGAGCTGGAGGACCGGACCGTCTATCCGATGCTCGCGGCCGCCATGGGCTCCGACGACGCGACCGCGTCGATGCACCGAACGCACCAGGAGATCTTCCGACTCGCGCGCCTCCTCGATCGCCTCATCCGGGACCTCCCGCCGGACGGGCCGGGCCGCGACGACCGGACGGACCTCCAGCGCCTCCTCTACGGCCTCGAGGCGATCCTCCGCCTGCACCAGGCCCAGGAGGAGGATCTGTACAGCTCGATCGGCGACAGCACCACGGTGAGCGAACAGCCGGCTCCCGCCGCCGCGACCGTGTGACCCTGAGAAGCGCCAGGCAGTGACGGTTGATTGACCGGAGGCATCGCGCCGACATGGGCCGGCGCGATCCGAGCGGTCACTTGGGTCAGGAGGTTGTAGGTGATGAGCGACCAAGCCCCGGTGGTTCGCAGGCCGGGAAACGCCTACAACATCTTCATCCTGGTCCTGACGATCTTCTCGTTGGTGCTGATGGTGCTGCTGCTCCTGCCGGTCTCGCCCGCAGAGCACGACCTGCTCACCCTCTACGACAACATCGTGTGCGTCGTCTTCCTGATCGACTTTGCGTTCAACCTCGCCGCCGCCAGGCCGAAGTCCGCCTATCTCATTGGCCAGCGAGGCTGGCTCGACCTGCTGGGGTCGATCCCCACCTTGGGCTTCATCCCGTTCACCGCCCTGTTCCGCCTTGCCCGCCTCAGCCGGCTAGCTCGCATCACGCGCCTGCTGAGCGGTCAGGCGGGCAAGGATCTCGTCAACGACGTGCTCAAGAACCGCGGCGAGTACGCGACGTTCATCACCATCCTGGCAGCTGGAATCGTGCTCAGCTCGGCGAGCATCCTGGTCCTCGAATTCGAGAGCCGCTCCGCCGAGGCCAACATCACGACTGGCGGCGATGCCATCTGGTGGGGCCTCGTGACGATCACCACCGTGGGCTACGGCGATTACTACCCCGTGACGTTCCTCGGGCGCGTGACCGGCGTATTCGTCATGTTCGCGGGCATCGGGATCATCGGCGCCCTGGCCAGCATCCTCGCCAGCCTCCTGGTCTCGCCAGCCAAACCCGAGGAGCCGGAGCCCGACGTCGCACCGAGTGTCGCGGAGCTGGGCGGCGCGACCACGGTCCGCTCGATCGTCGAGGAGCTGGCGGGCCTTCGAGCCGAGGTCGCGGGTCAGCGGGCCGAGATCGCTGCGCTGCGAGCTGGGCTCGGCAGCGGGAGAGCGTGATCAAAGGGCGAGCACTTCGTCCGTCGGGAGGCGTCTGCCGGGGTCGCCCTGGCGGGCCGAGCCCGCCGCAGCGATCAGCCGGGTGCTTTCGATCCCTGGTCGCGACGAACTCGCGGCGCGACGGTCGTGGCCTGGGGACGGATCCCGAACCGCAGCGCCTGATCCGGCCAGCCCGGATCCTCGGTAGCCCACACGTTGGTCGACGTGCCGGCGGCATCTGACCGCTCGATCGAGCCGTCGGCGCTCAGGACGAGCTTGCCGCCGTCCGCGAGGTCGATGACGTGGTGCCGGTAGCGACGGTGGTGCGGCACGGCGTTGTGCGCCGGGACCGCTTTGGTTGCCTCGTCGGGCATGGTGATCTCCTGTCCAGTGCGGACAGTCATATCACGGTCGCGAGTCCCCGCACCGCCGCCGCCGGAGCGCGACGGACGTCCTGTGGCCGAACGGCCCCCCGGAATGCGTCATCCAGCACTCATGAGGCCCTTGCCCACGGCGTAGGTTCTGGGTGGAGGTAGTCGATTGACCCTCGCCGCAGTCAGCCTAGCGGAGGCGCCGGCACTCGAGCCGTTCGAGCCGTTGGCGATCGCCGTAGGTCACTGCAAGGGTTGCGGCCTGTGCGTCGGCGTCTGCCCGAAGCACGTCCTGGCGCTCGACGGATCGGTCGTCAACGGTCTCGGCTATCACCCGGTTCGGCTCGGCGATGCGGCGGCATGCACCAGCTGCGCGCTGTGCGCCCGCATCTGTCCCGACGTCGTGTTCACCGTCTACGCCCGCCCGAGGTCGACCACTCGATGAACACGCTGGCAGGAGCCCCCACGACGAGCGAACCGATCGATGCCCCGGTCCGGCGGATCCTCATGAAGGGCAATGAGGCGATGGCCGAGGCGGCGATCCAGGCGGGCTGCGATGCGTACTTCGGCTATCCCATCACGCCCCAGGCCGAGCTCCTCGAGTGGATGGCTCGCCGGATGCCCGAATGCGGTCGAACCTTCGTCCAGGCGGAGAGCGAGATCGCCGCGATCAACATGGCCCTTGGAGCCGCCGCAACCGGGGCGCGCGTCCTGGTCTCCTCGTCGAGCCCCGGCATCAGCCTCATGGCCGAGGGCATGAGCTACCTCGCCGGCTCGGAGCTTCCGATGGTGCTCATCAACGTGATGCGCGGCGGACCGGGGCTCGGCAGCATCGGACCGTCGCAGTCGGACTACTTCCAGGCGACCAAGGGGCACGGCCACGGCGACTACCGGATCCCGGTCCTCGCTCCGGCGTCGATCGCCGACGCGGTCGGCCTCGTCGCGGATGCCTTCGAGATCGCCGAGCGATACCGCACGCCGGTGATGATCCTGGCCGACGGCGTGATGGGCCAGGCGATGGAACCGATCGTGCCGAACTATCGCAACCCACCACGCGAGCATCGCGGCTGGGAGCTGACAGGGGCCGACGGCCGACCGCCGCGCGTGATCCGGTCGCTGCACCTCCAGCCCGAGGACCTCGAGCGCCACAACGAGCGGCTGCAGGTGAAGTTCGCCGCGATCGCCGAGCGCGAGGTCCGCTGGGCGACCGAGGATCTCGATGACGCCGAGATCGGCATCGTTGCCTATGGCACGGCCGCCCGGGTGGCGCGGACGGCGATCGAGCGGGCACGGGACCAGGGGCTCCGGGTGGGGCTGTTCCGGCCGATCAGCCTGTGGCCGTTCCCGTCGCGCGAACTGGCGGCAGCATCGTCATCGCTGCGCGCGATCGTCGTCGTCGAGCTCTCGGCCGGTCAGATGATCGAGGACGTTCGGCTCGCGGTCGGCGACGGCCCGCCGATCCTGTTCCACGGCCGCACGGGGGGCATGGTCCCGACGCCGGGTGACGTCGTGCGTGCGGCCCGCCGGGCCTGGTCGCTCAGCCCGCCATCGCTAATCGACCGGCACGCTCCCGATGAGGCCCGGTGATGGCCACGCAGACCGTCGCTTCCGATCCCAAGCGTGTGATCTACGACCGACCGTCGCTCCTCAGTGATCGGTCCACGCACTACTGCCCGGGCTGCGGACACGGGATCGTGCATCGGCTGGTCGCCGAGCTGCTCGACGAGATGCACCTCGGGCCGATCACCATCGGCGTGGCCTCCGTCGGTTGCAGCGTGTTCGCCTACGACTACCTGGCGGTCGACTTCGTCGAGTCGCCCCACGGGCGCGCCCCCGCAGTGGCGACCGGGGTCCGGCGCGCCCGACCGGATGCCTTCGTGTTCACCTACCAGGGCGACGGGGATCTGGCCGCGATCGGGACCGGCGAGATCGTCCACGCGGCTGCCCGCGGCGAGCGGATCAGCGTGATCTTCGTCAACAACGGGATCTACGGCATGACCGGTGGCCAGATGGCACCCACGACCCTGCTCGGCCAACGAACGACATCGAGCCCGTCCGGCCGCGAGGCCAGTCGCGCCGGGTACCCGCTCCCGATCACTGAGATGCTGGCGCTGCTTCCCGGGGTGACCTACGCCGCCCGGGGATCAATCGCCGACCCGCCGTCCATCGGCAAGGCGAAGGGCATGCTGCGGCGGGCGTTCGAGACGCAGCTCGCGGGTGATGGCCTGTCCATCGTCGAGATCCTGTCGACCTGCCCGGTCGGCTGGGGCATGACGCCCACCGAGTCGATGGACCACGTCGCGCGCGATGTCGTCAGAACCTATCCCCTGGGCGTGATCGTCGACCGGACGCGGCCGGCCGAGCCCACGACCACCGGGTTGGAGGGCTGAGCATGCTCACCGCGACGATCGTGGCCGGTTTCGGCGGGCAGGGCCTGCTGTTCGCGGGCCACGTCCTGGCCGAGGCGGCCACGCTCGAAGGTCGAACGGTCTGCTGGATGCCCTCCTACGGTCCCGAGATGCGAGGGGGCACGGCGTCCTGCACGGTCATCGTCGGTGACCGGCCGATCGGCTCGCCCATCGTGGACGCGACCGACGGCCTGATCGCCCTCAATCCACCCGCGCTGGCGAAGTTCGAGCCGCTCCTCGTTCCTGGCGGGCTCCTGGTCGTCAACGCGTCCCTGATCGAGGTCGAGCCGAGTCGGCGGGACGTAGAGGTGGTGTCGGTCCCCTGTTCGCGCATCGCGCGTGAGGCCGGCGACGATCGCCTTGTCAGCGTTGTGGCCCTGGGCGCGCTGATCGCGCGGCGACCGATCGTCGCCCTCGACTCGATCCACCTCGCCCTCGCGACCGTGATCGGCCCGCACGGCACCGCGCTGATCGAGGCGAACCTGACCGCGCTCGATCGAGGTCATCGGGCGGCGGCGGACGGTGCGAGCCTGGTTGGCAGTCAGGGCTCGAGGATCTCCGGGTAGTCCGTACGGGCACGCCTCCCCCCCGGTCCAATCGTCAGGTCCCCGCACCCACCAGCGACGCTCCCCATGCCCTGGCCCTATCCAGCTCGCCGTCCCTCAGCGGCCCGTAGCTGCCTTCCACCAGGAACCGCATCGGCTTGGAGGCCCGGCTATAGCCAGCCCGCCTGAGGGCCGAGTCGATCGAGCCCTTCGCGCCACCCGGCGACCAGTGGAGCGCTGTTTCGAACGACGCCTCGAACCGCGCCGCCGTGGCCGCCGGGGCGTCCGGCAGCGCATCGAGCCAGACGCGCATCGACGGATGCGAGACATCACCCGGCTCGGGCGCCTTGGGATCCTTCGCGGCCTGCCGCAGCATCGAGTCGGTCGGCAACCGGAACGCCATCGTCGGGGCCCCGGCGACCACCAGATCCGCGGTCGCCAGCACCGCGGGCGTCGCGGCGTCGGTCGTCAGGACCTCCGCATCGGGCCCGATCCCCGCCCCGATGGCCCGGGCAACGGCCTCCGTGTTTCCCCAATGGGACTCGTAGACGACGATCGCATGCATGACGCACCTCATCGAGCGCCCGCGCGCTCCTCCTGAGGTCGACGTTCGCGTGGTCCCGGCCGCCTGCCCAGTGCCGGTCGGGCCGAAGGGGCGGGGCCATCGGCCACGTTCCGTCAGGTCGCGGACAGCCGCTCCAGCAGGCGCTCCCGCTCGGCGCCCGTCTGGCGCTCGATGAAGTCGAGCGTCAGCGCCGCCGTCCAGCCGAAGCCGTCGGTGCCGAACGCCGCGCCGCCGAACGGATCGAAGTACTCGTGGAACCCCGAGCGATCGACGAGCCGGAGGCTGCTCAGCAGGATCTCGTCCGCCTCGGCCGTCTGCCCGTGCTGGCGCAGGCCCTGCCACAGGAGCCAGTTGGTGTTGATCCACACCGGGCCGCGCCAGTAGCGCCGCTCGTCGAAGCCCTCGCCCAGCAGGTCGTAGCTGGGGGCCACGAAGCCGTCGGGACGGTCGGGATGGAAGCTGGCCGAGCGCAGGTCGGCCATGATCGCGTCGAGCTGCTCCCGGGGCAGGTCCGGGTCGAGCAGTGGGGCGAACGACACGATCGTGTCCTCGACGCTCCGCTCGTTGCGCACGATGTCCAAGGCGCAGAACCGCTTCGTTGCCGGGTCCCAGAGCTCGCTGATCAGCGCGGCCGAGATGGCCCGCGCGTCCTCGCGGTGCGGCGCCGGGTCCGCCCCCACGATCTCGGCGATCTCGGCGAGGGCATGCGTCGACCAGCAGTGGATCGCGTTGAACAGGGGTCCCGCGACCAGGAACGGGACCTGGTCGAGGAGCTGGTCGTCGTCGTAGCCCGAGTCGCGATAGCGGGCGGCCAGGAACACGAACGCGTCATAGGCCGCGTTGGTGGGTCGATCGGCCGCCTTGGCATGGTCGAGGTCGTGCCGAACGTAGGGCGGGATCGAACCCGGTGGGATGACCATCTCCGCGAGGTCGCGGTCCCAGGTCGGCGAGTTGTCGAGGCCCGACTCCCACGGATGCATGATCACCGGCAAGGCGGTGCCGGTCGGGCGCCGGCGGTTGGCGAAATAGTCGTGCTCGGCGACCAGCCGCGGATAGAGCCAGGCGAGGAACGCCTTCGAGGCCTCGACGTCGCGTGCGTGGCGGTGCATCTCGAGCGCGGCCCGCGCGTGGACCGGCGGCTGGGTGATGCCCGACGTCTCGACGTCGCGCGGCGCCGACGGCGACCGGGTCGACGACTGCCAGAACGCCGGTCCCGGGAAGTACGCGTCCTCCCCCACCGCCGGGTTGAACACGATGTGCGGCACGCGCCCATCGGCCCACTGGGCGCGGAACAGGGACCGCAGCTCCTGCTGGGCACGCGGCTCGTCGTACCACGACCGCCCGATCGCGATGAACGCCGAGTCCCAGTTCCACTGGTGCGGATACAGCGTCCGCGACGGCAGCGTGGAGGCGCCCAGCCAGTTCGCGTCGAGGACGGCGCGCGCGCCGGCCGCGAGGCGCTCGAGCGCGTCGGCGGGCTGCATCGTCGTCACGGCGCGGCCGCCGCGGCCGAGGTCGTGCTCGCCCTGGATCGCTCGCGATCCAGCGGCCCGCCGCGGCACAGGAGGTGGGCGACCAGGCCGGTCCAGCCGGTCTGGTGCGAGGCCCCGATCCCGGCCCCCGTTTCGCCGTGGAAGTACTCGTGGAACAGCAGCAGGTCGCGCCACTCGGGGTCGTCGCGGAACTTCGCGATCGAGCCCGCCACGGGCCGGTGGCCCTCGGCGTCCGGCAGCCAGATCGACACCAGCCTCGCCGACAGGTCGGCCGCGACGTCGCGCAGGCGGAGGCGCGTCCCGGACCCGGTCGGGTACTCGACGGTGAAGTCGGCACCGAGCGCCTCGTCCCAGCGGAGCATCGACTCGATGAACAGGTAGTTGACCGGGAACCAGACGGGGCCGCGCCAGTTGGAGTTGCCACCGAACAGCCCGGTGGTCGATTCGCCCGGCTCGTAGTCGATGGAGGCGGTGTAGCCCTCGACGTCGACCCGGAACGGATCCGCCAGGTGACGGCGCGACAGCGCCCGCATGCCGTGGGGCGACAGGAACGCGTCCTCGGACAGGGCCTCGCGGAGCACGCGCTCGAGGTGGATCGGCGGCAGCAGGCTGAGGATCATCGCCTCGCCCCCGGGCTGCTCGATCAGCGAGCCACGCGCGCGGAGCCGCTCGTCGGTGACGCCCATGTTGGCGAGGAACCGCGAGAAGTGCTTCCCGAGGGCCGCCCCGAGCTCGGTCGCCGGGCGCGGAACCACCACCGCCGGCAGGATCGGCAGGAGCCCCACCATCGAGTGGATCCGCAGCGGGATGGTCGTGCCGTCCGACAGCCGGAGCTTGTCGTAGAAGAAGCCGTCCGTGTCGTCCCACAGGCCGCTCTGGTTCATCGCCGAAGCGATGCGCGCGGCGCGCTCGAGGAACGTCGTCAGCAGGTCCTTGTAGGCGGGGTCCCGTGCGGCGAGAACGGTGGCCATGGTCAGCATCGATCCGCAGTAGGCGTACATCCACGCCGTCGCGTCGGACTGCTCGAGCTTGCCGGCCACCGGGAGGTGCGACCGGTCGAAGGCGCTCAGGTTGTCGAGGCCCAGGAACCCGCCCGAGAACAGGTCGTTGCCCTCGTCGTCCTCACGGTTGAGCCACCAGGTGAAGTTGAGCAGCAGCTTGTGGAACACGCGCGCGAGGAACTCGGTGTCCCGGCGCCCGTCGATGTTCCACACCGCGACCGCCGCCAGCGCGTGCACCGGCGGGTTGACGTCGTCGAACGACCATTCGTAGGCCGGCAGGGCCCCGTTGGGGTGCTGGAACCATTCCCGGCACATGACGAGCAGCTGGTACTTGGCGAACGCCGGGTCGACGTGGGCGAGCGTGATCGCGTGGAACGCGAGATCCCAGGCCGCGAACCACGGGTATTCCCACTTGTCGGGCATCGACAGGATGTCCGCGGCGTCGAAGTGGCTCCAGTTGGCATTGCGGCCGGTCAGGCGCTCGGCGGGCGGCGGCGGGCTGCCCGGGTCCCCGGCGAGCCAGCGGGCGACGTCGTACGCGTAGAACTGCTTGCTCCACAGCATGCCCGCGAACGCTTGGCGCATGATCATCGCCTCGTCGTCGGTGGCGTCCGACCGGCGCAGGTCCGCGTAGAACGCGTCGGCCTCCGCCTCGCGGCTGGCCAGCGTGCCGGCGAACGACGAACCGAGCAGCGCCGCGGCGTCGCCCGTCGCTTCCTCGGGCGCGAGGCTCGGCGGCTGCGGCCGGAGCCGGAGCCGCAGCTCGGCGGTCGCACCGGGCTCGACGGTCAGGCGATACCAGGCGGCCGCCTTGGTCCCGGTGCCGTCCGGGTTCACCGTCGCGGCCCCACCGATCACGTGGTCGTTGATCCCGTCCTTGGGCCACGGCGTGGTGGCCTTCGTCCCGAAGATCCGCGGCGCGTTCGTCTCGTTCTCGCAGAACAGGAGCTCGGGCTGCGTCCCGTCGGGCGCGGGGCCCACGTGGAGCTCGTAGGTCCCGAGTCCCGGGTGCGAGGCGCGGATCGTGGCGCCGTCGGCCTCGGCCGTGAGCTCGGGCTTGACGGCGGCGGGATCCCACGACCATTCGTTCCGGAACCACAGCGTCGGCAGGACGTGAATGGACGCCGCCTCGGGGCCTACGTTGCGGACCGTGATCCGGGCCAGGATGTCGGTCGGGTCCGCCTTGGCGTAGGTGACCTCGACGATCCAGTAGCGGTCGTCGTCGAAGATGCCGGTGTCGAGCAGCTCGAACTCTGGTTCGAGCTTCGACCGCCGGGCGTTCTCCTCGATCAGGCGCTCGTACGGATAGGGCGCCTGGGGGTAGTGATAGCGCCACCGCAGCCAGGCGCTGCTGGGGACGGCGTCGAGGTACCACCAGTACTCCTTGACGTCCTCGCCGTGGTTGCCCTCACTGTTGGTGAGCCCGAACATCCGCTCCTTGAGGATCGGGTCCTCGCCGTTCCACAGCGCCAGCCCCAGGTTGAGCCGCCCGAAGAGGTCGGACAGGCCGGCCATCCCGTCCTCGTTCCAGCGGTAGGCGCGCGAGCGCGCGTGGTCGTGCGGAAACGAGGCCCACGCGTCGCCATCGGCGCTGTAGTCCTCGCGCACGGATCCCCAGGCCCGCTCGGAGACGTAGGGGCCCCACTGATACCAGGGACTCGCGCTTTCGAGGCCCTCCTCGAGGTGCCCGGCGTGCTCCATGCGCAGCCGCTCCACCCCGGCGGAACCCTCCTGCTCGCGCGTCATCGTCAGATGCCCCCCTGCGTCCGCGGTGTCCGGCGCGCCGCCAGCACGACGACCGAACGCGGTCCGGCCCGATAGCTCGCGCCCCCGACCACGGGCGCCGAATCCGCCGCGGAGAGGTCGTCCGGGCTGGCCAGCGTCGTGTCGACGATCCGGCGCCAGGCCTCCATCCCCGCCTCGACCGGTGGAACCTCGAACTCAAGCTCGTCCCAATACGCGTTCAGGATGAGGTGGAGCACGAGGTGTTCGCCCCACACCGCCAGTGCGATGGTCCGCGAGGCGTCGCCCAGGTCCGGCTTGCCCAGCCGTGTGCCGTGCCAGTCCACCCGCGATCGTTCCAGGAGCTCGGACAGCGTCAGGCCGACGGGGATGCCGAACAGCGCCTGAGCCGCCCGGCGCCCCGTGATCAGCCCCTTGCAGAAGCGACGGAGCCCGGCGTTGCGCTCGACCAGCGTCCAGTCGAACCAGCTGAGCGGCGAGTCCTGGCAGTAGGCGTTGTTGTTGCCCAGCTGCGTCCGCCGCACCTCGTCGCCCATCGTGAGCATCGGGACGCCGACCGCCAGCAGCTCCAGCGTCAGCAGGTTCCGGATCTGCCGCTCGCGCAGCGCCTCGACCGCCGGGTCGTCCGTCGACCCCTCGATGCCGCCGTTCCAGGACAGGTTGTCGTCGTTGCCGTCGCGGTTGTCCTCGCCGTTGGCCTCGTTGTGCTTGCGGTCGTAGGAGACGACGTCGTTGAGGGTGAACCCGTCGTGGCAGGTCACGAAGTTGATGGTCTTCTGCGGCTCCCGGTCGAGGTGCGCGTAGATGTCGGGGCTGCCCAGCAGGCGCTGTGCGACCACGCCGGCCTTGCCGGGATCGCTCTTGACGAACGAGCGCACGTCGTCGCGGAACCGCCCGTTCCACTCGACCCAGCGGTCGCCCGCGAACGACCCGACCTGGTACAGCCCGGCGGCGTCCCAGGCCTCCGCGATGAGCTTGGTGCCGGCCAGGACCGGGTCCGTCTCGATGTCCCAGATGATCGGCGGCCGAGGGACCGGGTTGCCGTCCTCGTCCCGCGACAGGACGGACGCGAGGTCGAACCGGAAGCCGTCGACGTGCATGTCCGCGACCCAGTAGCGGAGGCTGTCGAGGATCAGGCGCCGGACGACGGGCTCGTTCGCGTTGAGGGTGTTGCCGGTGCCGCTGTAGTCGGCGAAACGCGACTTGTCGCCCGGCAGTGCCAGGTAGTACTCGTCGTTGGCGAGGCCGCGGTAACAGAACGTCGGCCCGTCGGCGCCGCCCTCGGCCGTGTGGTTGTAGACGACGTCCAGAATGACCTCCAGGCCAGCGCGGTGGAGCGCCTTGACGAGGTCCCGGAACTCGTCGACGGCGGCCTGGGCGCCCGGGCGGCTGGCGTAAGCGCCATGCGGCGCGAAGAACGACACCGGCTGGTAGCCCCAGTAGTTCGGCCGGCCGCCGGGCGCGTCCTGGGCGTCGAACGCGAACACCGGCAACAGCTCGACCGCGGTGATGCCGAGGTCGACGAGGTACGGGATCTTCTCGATGAACCCGGCGTAGGTGCCGCGCAGCGCGGGGTCCACGCCGGAGCCTGGATGGGCGGTGAAGCCGCGGACGTGGGCCTCGTAGATGACGCTGTCGGCGAACGGGCGGTCGATGGGCCGGTCGCCCTCCCAGTCGTAGGCAGCCGTGTCGACGACGACGCTCTTCATCGCCGGGCCGGCGGCGTCACGCGTGTACGCCTGGGGGACGGCGAGCCCTCGCCCGTAGGGGTCGAGCAGGATCCGCTCGCCGCCGAAGCGGAGCCCGCGCTCCGGCGCGAGCGGGCCGTGGGCCCGGAACGCGTACGCCTGGCCCGCGCCGATCCCGGGCACGAAGGCGTGCCAGTAGGGACCCGTCCGATGCGCCGGCCCGGCGAGCGGGATGACGCGCGACGGCGTGTCGTCGTCCGGGGAATCGAACAGCAGCAGCTCGACCGCGGACGCCCGCTTGGCGTACACGGACACGTTGACGCCATCCGGCGTCAGCGTCGCGCCGATCGGGTGGCTGGCACCCGCCGCCACCGGCGCGAGCACCGACGACGGCGGGAGGACGGCCTGCATGGGAAGCGCTCCGGGGTGCGTCAGAGTCCGACGCTGGCCTGCATCATCCCGCCATCGACGATGTACGTCGTGGCCGTGCCGTAGGACGCGCCGTCCGAGGCGAGGAATGCGACCAGGTTGGCGATCTCGCCCGGCTCCGCGACGCGGCCGAGAGGGATCGCACCCTCGAGCTTGGCGCGCGCGACCGGGTCGGCGAGCGTCACCTCGTCGATCGGCGTATGGACGGCGCCGGGCGCGACGCCGACGACGGTGATGCCGTGCGGCGCGAGCTCGACGCCCGCCGTGCGGGTCAGCATCCGGATCCCGCCCTTGGCAGCGCAGTACGGCGAGTTGCCGGGCATCGGCCAGTCCTCGTGGATCGAGCTGATGTTGATGATTCTGCCGCCGCCACCCTGGCTGATCATCTGCTTCGCCGCGGCCTGCACCCCGAAGAACGCGCTCTTGAGGTCGATGGCGATGACCATGTCGAACTGTCGCTCGGTGGTCTCGAGGGTCGAGGTCCGGGTCTCCATGCCCGCGTTGTTGACCATGATGTCGAGCCGCCCGAAGGCCGCCACCGTCTTGTCGACCAGGGCCTGGATGTCCGCGACCGAGGAGACGTCGCCGTGCACGGCCTGGGCCTTGCCGCCCGTGTCCTGGATCGCCTTGACCGTCGCGTCCGCGGCAGCCTGGTTGTTGTGGAAGTTCACCGTCACCGCCGCGCCCTGGCGCCCGAGCTCGAGGCAGATCGCGTGGCCGATCCCGCTGTCGCCTCCGGTGACGATGGCCGCCTTGTCCTTCAACATCCTCGATCCTCCAGTCAGTGTGACGTGCCGTGAACGGCGTGACTCAGGTCGCCGGCAGGCGCCGGCGCACGATGACCAATGACAGGGCGCCCATGGCGAGGGCCGCGATCGCGGCGAGCGCGAAGATCGTCGCGAGGCTCACCCCCGCCTGATCCTGCAGCGGGCCGAACCCGAATGCCGCGATGCCGTAGCCCGCCTGGTAGCACGCGATGAGCAGCCCGGACAGCGCGGCGCCTACCACGGCGAGGTCCTTCTGGCCGAAGCTGATCGTGAGTGGGAGCAGCGCCGAACAACCGAGGCCGGCGAGGCCAAACACGAGCACGCCGGCAGACGCATCGCCGCTCGGCAGCAGCGCCGCCAGCAGGAGCGCGGCGGCGGCCACGAAAGGAAGCACCCGGTAGGTCGTGGTCTCGGGAACTCGCTTCTCGATCGCCGCGAACACGACCCGCCCGATCGTGACCATCGCCCAGAACGTCGTCAGGGCGAGAGCCGCGAGCGTCGCGGAGGCGCCCAGGTCGCCGGTCATGTACAGCGTCGACCAGTTGCCGCTGGTGGTCTCGACGATCCCGTACAGCAACGCGAACGCCGCGAACATCCGGAACGCGGGCGGCAGGCGCGGCCGCTGCGACCAGGCGGTCGGGGCGCTGACCGTCGGCTCGATCTCCAGCGGCAGGCCGGCGCTGACCGCGAGGAGCCCCGCCAGCAGGATCGCCGTCAGCAGCGGCAGGCCCCACCAGACCCCGAGACCGAGGAACACCGCGACCAGCACGGGCGCCAGCGCCGTGCCAAGGCCGAGCAGGGCGTTGAGATACAGCACCGCCCGGTCCGCCGCGGCTGGAAAGAACGCCGCCGCGAGGTTGTTCAGCGCGGGCACCGTCAGCCCGAAGCCGATCCCGAGCGCGGTCGTCGCAAGCAGCAGGATGAGGTACGGCAGCGCCCCGTCGCCGATCGTGAACTGGCTCACCACCAGCAGCGTCATCGACACCAGGTCGCCGACGAGCCCCGCCAGGAACACCCGTTTGATGCCCAGGCTGCGGGTCAGCCGCGCCCCGGCCAGGGCCGCCGCGATCGCCGCGATGGCCTGCGGCAGGAACAGCGAGCCATAGGCGGTGCTGGTCAGGCCGTACTCCGTCGGGCTCGTCAGGATGGAGCTCGCGGCCGGGAACGTGACGAGGGCGACCCCCTGGATCAGCCCCGCCCCGTAGACGGCGGCAACCTCGCGTCGGTCGGCCATGGTTCAGGGGCACCGGCGGCGGGGCAGCCTAGCCGGCCTGGCCGGCGACGGTACCGACCGCCTCGCGATCGCCTCGCGCCGACGCCGGGACCCCGAGTCGGTCGAGCAGATGGTCGCCAACCCGGAGGGCGTTGGCGATCGCCGTGAGAGCCGGGTTCACCGCCCCGATGCTCGGGAAGAAGCTGGTGTCAACCACGTACAGGTTGTCCAGCTCATGCGCCTTGCAGTTCGGGTCGAGGGCCGATGTCGCCGGATCGACGCCGAAGCGGACGGTCCCCGCCTGGTGAGCCACGCCCGCGATCGGGATCTCGTTCTTGAGGTAGGTCGTGCGCGGGATGAGGTGGTCCGGATGCATGCCGAGGTGCCCGAGCATCGACTTCAGCTGGTCGTACAGCCGCTTCTTGGGCTCCTGGTTGTTGGGCGTGTAGCTGAGCGTGATGCTCCCGTCCCTGGCGAGCGTGACCCGGTTCTCGGGTCGGCCCAGGTCTTCCGTCGACAGCCAGAAGTCGACGGCGTGCTTGGCGACCTCGTCCAGCGAGAACGTCGGGGCGAGCTTGGTCTGGAGGGGCTTCTCGCCGCGGAACATCGGCGCCGACGACTTGCCGACCATCTGGATGTTGCCCATCGGGTACGGGAAGTCCTTCGAGCCGAAGTAGAAGTCGTTGACGCCCAGCGTCTTCTGGAACTTCGTGGGGTTCGGCTCCTTCGAGATCGCCAGGACCGCGGTGCTGTTGTGGTACATGTAGTTCCGGCCGACCTGGTCCGACCCGTTCGCGAGCCCGTTGGGGTGGCGATCGTTGGCCGACGCGAGCAGCAGCTTCGCCGAGTTGGCGGCGCCCGCGGAGACGACCACGATGTCGGCGCGATAGGTCGCCGTCTCGCCCCCCTGCTCGACCTCCACGCCGGTCACGCTCGTCCCGGCGCGCGTCGGTCACGAGGCGCGTCGCCCGGGCGTTGGTCAGGAGCGTGACGTTCGGATGGCGCAGCGCGGGCCGGACGCCGAAGATCTCCGCGTCCGACTTGGCCTGGACCAGCGACGGGAAGCCGTCGCAGGTGGCGCACCGGATGCACGGGCTGTTGGGCATGTCGCCCTCGAGCAGTCGAACCCCGCACGGCGCATGGAACGGGTGGTAGCCCGCACGCGCGAGGTCTTTTGAGAGCTGTTCGATCCGCGGCTCGTGCGACACGGCCGGGAACGGGTACGGGGCGCTCGCGCTCGGCTCGGTCGGGTCCTCGCCTCGCGCGCCGTGCACCTCGTACAGCTGCTCGGCCTTGGTGTAATACGGCTCCAGCTCGTCGTACGTGATCGGCCAGGCGGGCGAGACGCCGTCGTGATGGCGCAGCTCGCCGAAGTCCTCGCGCCGAAGGCGGTAGAGCGCCGCGCCGTAGAACTTCGTCTGGCCGCCGACGTAGTAGTGGATCCCGGGCTGGAACCCCTTGCCGTGCTCGTCGTACCACGTGTCGGCGGACACGTAGCGGTTCTTGACGAACACCTCGTCCGCGTCCCAGTTCTCGATCTCGCGCGGCAGCCAGCCGCCACGCTCGATGAGCAGGACCCGCTTGCCGGAGGGGGCGAGGTGGCCGGCCAGCGTGCCGCCGCCCGCGCCGCTGCCGATGATGATGACGTCGAAGTCGTCAGCACTGCTCATGCCGCACCTCCCGCGGACCCGGCCGTCTCGACCGCGTCGTCGTCTTCCCACTGCATCCGGGCCGAGCCGCTCCGGTCGAGCGGCTCGGGCGCACGCTCCTTGCCGAAGTAGTCGACGGCCCAGCGCCTGAACGCGTCGACCCGGTTGCTGCCGCCGGTCATGAGCGCGGCGTGAACGCCGAGCCAGGCGGCAAACGCGAGCTTGCCGTGGAGCTCGACGCCCTTGACCTGCGTGACGGCTGCGCCGCGGCCGATCATGGCCATCGTCCCCTTGTCGTGGTAGGCGAACGGCTTGGCCTCCTTGTCCTGGAGGTCGGCCAGGATGGTCTTCGCGGCCCACGATCCGCTCTGGAGCGCGACCGAGCCAAGCTGCGGGTATGACTTGCCGCCGCCCGATGGGATGTTCGCGATATCACCGATGACGAGCACGCCCGGAAAGCCGTCGACCGTGAAGTCGGGGCGAACGTCGATCCGGCCGCCGCGGCCCTGCGGCAGACCGCTCGCGCCGGCGATGGGGGCCGCCATCAGCCCGCCGCCCCAGACGACGCAACGGGTGTCGATCGTCGACCCGTCGGATAGCTTCACGTGGCCTGGACCGATCTCGGTGACGCCGGTCCCCATCCGCAGCTCCACGCCGTCCTTCTCGAGGACCTCGGCCGAGTAGGCGTGCGCCTTGTCAGCGAACATCCCGAGCAGGGCCTTGCCGTGGTCCACGAGGTGGACCTTCGCTCGCGGGGCCAGCGACGGGAACTCGTGAACCATCGTCGTGTTGATCATCTCGGACAGCGCGCCGGCGACCTCGACGCCCGTCGGCCCGCCGCCGACCACGACGAAGTCGAGGGCCCCGTCCGCGGCACGGCCCGCGTCGCGATCCGCCTCCTCGAACGCCTGGATGATCCGCGTCCGCAGGCGTTCGGCGTCGTCGAGCGAGTAGAGCGGGAACGCGTGCTCGGCTCCGGGGGTCTTGAAGAAGTTCGGCTGGGAGCCGGCCGCCAGCACGAGGTAGTCGCCGGCGAACGTGTCGCCGCTGACCGTCGTGACGGACTTGGCAACCGGATCGATCGACGCCACCTCGCGGCGATGCGCCTCGAACCCGTCGTACTCGGCCGCGATCTTGCGCAGCGGGTAGGCGATGTCGCCGGCGCCGAGCATCGAGGTTGCGACCTGGTACAGCAGCGGCTGGAACTGGTGGTAGTCGTTCTTGTCGATGAGCGTGACCTGGATGTCGTCGTGCTTCGCCAGTGCTCGGGCGCAGGCGACGCCGGCGAACCCGCCCCCGACGATCGACGACCTGGGTTCGCGTGTCCTCAGCCGCCATGTCGCCTCCGCTTCGAGTCCGCTGCCGTGATCTGGTCGTCGTGGGCCCCGCGCGAGCGGCCGGCGTTCGCACGGACCGCGGGCGGCCGGCGATCGGCGTGCATGTGGACCCGGCTCCGCCCGAAGGCATCGAGCCGTCCCCAGCGGCCCGGGATGTCGAGCAGCTCGAGGTGGCCGATGGTCGAGGGCAGAGCGGGGTCGACGACCAGGTGGTCGCCCAGGGGCTCGAGGCCCAGCATCGTCCGCAGCAGCAGCAGCGGCGCGCCCGTCGACCAGGCCTGCGGGCTGCACGCCGTCGGATACTTGACGGGGTACCGGGTGAGCGCACGGTCGTAGCCGCCGAAGGCCTCGGGGAGCCGTCCGCCGAACACCTCCGCGGCGTCCAGGATCCCCGACGCGATGCGCCCGGCCTCCTCCTTGAACCCGTAGCGGCGCAGGCCCCAGGCGATGAACGAGTTGTCGAACGGCCACACCGTCCCGAGGTGGTAGCCCACCGGGTTGTAGCGGCCCTCGCCCTCCGCGAGCGTCCGCACGCCCCAGCCCGAGAACAGGCGCGGACCCATCAGGTGCCCGACGACCGACGTTGCCTTGTTGGCGTCCACGATGCCGCTCCACAGGAGCAGGCCGTTGTTCGATGCCAGCGAGTCGACCGGGGTCCCGTCGGCGTCGAGGGCGATCGCGTAGTAGCCGCGGTCCACGAGCCAGAAGTCGCGGTTGAAGCGACGCTTGAGGTCAGCGGCCTCGGCCTCCAGGCGCAGGGCATACGCCTCGTCCTTCCAGACCAGGCGGGCCAGCCGGGCGGCACGCAGCTTGGCGTCGTAGGCGTAGCCCTGGAGCTCGCACGTCGCCCGCGGGAAGCTCGGCAGGCGCCCGTCGGCGTACGAGATCGAGTTCCAGGAGTCCTTCCAGCTCTGGTTCTCGAGGCCCGTCTTCTCGTTGCGCCGCTTGTACGAGATGTAGCCGTTGCCCATCAGGTCGGCGTACTGGTCGATCCAGTTGATCGCGGCCCGCGCCTCGCGCTCGAGATCCCTGACCAGGGCGCGGTCCCCGGTCCAGCGCTCGTACTCGTCGAGCAGGATCACGTACAGCGGCGTCGCATCGACCGAGCCGTAGTACGGCGTGTGCGGTCGCTCCTCGAACGCCGCCATCTCGCCGTAGCGCATCTCGTGGAGGATCCGGCCGGGATCCTCGTCTCGGAAGTCGTCGAGCCGGGTCCCCTGCCACTCGCCCAACACCCGGAGCGTGGTGGCTGCGAGCTCCGGCACGAACGGCAGGCTCTGGAGGCTCGTGAAGATGCTGTCGCGACCGAACATGGTCATGAACCACGGGAGGCCGGCTGCCGGCAGGCTGTGGCCGCCACCGACCGGCGGCGCGAAACGGAGGGCGGCGAGGTCGATCAGGCTGCGCCGGTAGGTCGCCTCGAGCGGCTGCCAGTCGGACTCGAGGTGGGGCGCCTCGGTGATCCATTCCTCGAGGCTGTGGGCCATGTTCGGTTTCGCCTGCCGGTCGGCGCGTCCGTACTTGGTCTTCGTCGTCCGGATGCCCAGCCCGGCGAGCGAGGTGACCACGTCGATGTCGGTGGTCCAGGTGCCATGGGGCTCGACCCGGACCGTGAACGTGAGCCCGTGCTCGTCGAGCGCGGCGGGCATCGACGCCGAGATCGTGGTCTCGCGGCGGAACGTCTCGCGCTGGTAGCCGAGCACCAGCCGGTCGCCATCGACGCGCGTGTCGTACGTGCCGAGCTTCTTGAGCGCGTCCTTCACCTCGAACAGGTCGGCGAAGTCGCTGGCGGCGTCGATCCGGATCGTGAGGTCCGAGGGCTCGGCGCTGTGGCTGATGATCGTGAGCTCCTCGTGGAAGCCGTTGCCCACCGCACGCTCCCGGATCACGGACAGCTTGGGGTCGATGTAGACCGTGCCGGTCGCCGGGACGAGGAAGAAGCGGGCCTCGAAGTACTGGAGGTCGTCGGTGGACAGGGCGTTGAGCCGCAGGTCGTTGACCGTCAGCACCCAGCTCGACAGGAATCGCGTGTCGTACGAGAACAGGCCGGTGGGATCGGTCGTGGACGCCTCGATGTCGCCGCGCTCGTCGCTCACGACGAACGTGTTGCCGTCGAGGATCCGGACCAGGGTCGCGACCATGGCTAGCTCCGGCGCTTGCCGACGGTCCGGTCGCCCGAGACCTCGGGCATGCCGACCGGAGCCGGGAACAGGCGCTGCAGGCGGACGAGGAGTCGCGGGTCGCCCTCGAGGGTGATCGCGCCGCGCAGGAGAGCGGCCATCGCGTTCGTCCGCCCCGACGCGACGCGGTCGAACGCAGCCTTGTCCGCCTTGAGCACGACGTCGGCCTCGCCCGTGCCGGGCGTGACGGCGATCACACCGTCCCGGATGTCGACCACCCACTGATCCGCCCGTCCGTCGTCGGCGATCTCGAACCGCAGGACCGCGCGGGTGTTGGCGAGCAGCGGCTCGCGCCCCCGATGCGACAGGTCGTCGAAGAACTCCGCCGTTACGTCAGCCATCTGCCCGTCCTCCGGCACCCCAGCCGTGGTGGGTCATGGGGCCCGCGTACCGGCAGGCGTCCCAATCCCGATCTCCCCGAGGATCGATGCCGCCGTGCACGCGGCACATCACCCAATGTTCACCATACCCCCTGGGCGGTTAAGTGCGGACACGAGTCAGGCGAGCCGAGTGTCCCCGCTGACGACCAGCCGGTCCCCGTCCCAGGTCACGGCACCCAGGTCCGCGACGACGGCATCGACCGGCGCGCCGATGGCCCGTTGGCCAATCCCGATGACGATCCCGACGCCGGCTGCGCGCGCCGCGGCGATCCCGGATGGCGCGTCCTCGATCACGACCGAGCGCGACGGCTTGGCGCCGAGCCGAACGAGCGCCATGCGGTAGCCGTCGGGATGGGGCTTGCCACGGGCCACGTCGTCGGCCGTCAGGAGCACGGGCGGGGCGGGGATTGCGGCCTCGGCCAGCCTGGCCACGGCGAGCGCGCGATTGGCGGAGGTGAACACGGCCCACCCACCGGCCGGCAGCCGCGACGTGATCTCGCGAGCCCCGGGCAACGCCACCGTGTCCGCGGTCGAGGCGAGCTCGATCCGGTCGATGTCCGCGAGCGCGACCGCCTCGCCGGCGGCATCGACGAACGCCCGCACGGTCGACCTCGCCGGCTGGCCGTGGCAGCACCGCCAGGACCGCCGCCGGGTCCAGGCCGCGCGCGATGGCCCACGTCGACCAGGCTGCGACGACGCTCGCGTCGGAGTCGACCAGCACGCCGTCGCAGTCGAACACGATCGCGTCGGGGACGACCACGAGATCGGACAGGGACACGCAGCCGCGCTCAGGTCACCGGGCGATTGCGATACCGCGTCACGAGCTCCCGGGCGGCAGGCTGCATCCGGACGGGCGGCAGGCCGGCCCGGATCTGGTCCAGGTCGTCGAGCACCATCTCGCCGATCTCGAGGAACGCGGCCGGGATGCCGCCCGCGCGATGGGCGGACAGGACGAGCCCGTCGAGGCCGCGCGCCCGGTGGTCGGCGGAAACGGGCTCCTCGGGCCAGACGTCGACCGCGGCGAGCAGCCGGCCCGTCGCGACCCGGTCGAGCAGCGCATCGACGTCGACCACCGCGGCCCGGCTCACGAGGACGAGTCGCGCGCCCGTGGGGAGCAGGTCGAGCTCGGCGCCCGAGAGCAGCCGCTGGCTGTCGGCGGTGACGGTCGCGAGCACGAACACGATGTCGCTGGTCGACAGCACCCCCGCCAGCGTCGACGGCACGAGCCCGGCATCGAGCAGCGTCGCCGCCGGCAGCCACGGGTCATAGGCGCGGATCGTCGCGTCGAACGGCCGCAGCAGCGGGAGCAGAGCCCGCCCGAGGTTGCCGAACCCGATCAGCCCGATGCGCGATCGGCGAAGCAGGATCGCGTCGGCGTTGCCGGCCGCGACGTAGCGTTCGCGACCTGCGCGGAACGCCCGGTCCTCGCGGCTGATGCCGCGCGCGAGGTCGATGGCCAGGCCGAGGGCATATTCCGCGACGGCCTGCGCGTACGCGGGGCCGCAGCCCAGGACATGGACGCCGTTGCGGAAACAGGCCTCGTAGTCGACGTTGGAGAAGAAGTTGCCCTCGACGTTCATCACGGCCCGCAGGTCGGTCGCGCGGTCGAGTCGCGCCGCCGGCAGGTCCGGCTGCCCCACGATCGCGAACGCCCGCGGCAGCACCGCGTCCAGCGCCTCTTCGGTCGCCGAATCTTCGAGGTCCACGACCTCGTAGTCGCGCTCGAGCCGGGCGATCGCCTCGGGCGAGAAGATGCGCTCGACCCGCTGCGGCGCGGGCCGCAGGACCACCACCGGACGGCCGGCAGCGGTCAACGGGGTCCCTCGCGCGTCGTCATCGGGCCGAACGATACCGTGCCGCCGGGACCCACCCACCCCGAACGGGTACTCACCCCGATCGCCGATCCGCGCTACAGTCGCCGCCGGCCATCCGCACGCAGACAGGACACAACCGAAGAGCCACCGCTCCTTCGCGCGGTCCTTTCCTCGCGTATCTGGCACCCCGGCGCCCCCTGCGCCGACCCCCGTCCGGCCCTGCCGGATGCCCCTGTGGGCACGCCCTTTCCCCCTGCGCCCCGGAGCGGTCCTCCGCCGCCGTCCGCCCCCAGGCGTGACGCGTTGGTAGAAAGGAGCACCGTTGGACGTCCGACGACGCCTCGCCCACGCCGCCATCCCGGTCGCCGTCGCGATCATCGCCCTCAGCACCATCGCCCCTTCGATGCCCGTCGCGGCAACCGAGCCCGCTCCATCCGATCCGGCGCCCACGGAACCGGTCGCGACCCCTGCGCCGACGCCGGTCCCGAGCGACCCGGCTCCCGCCGTCGTGCCCGCGCCGACCGACCCCGCGGCAACGCCCGTCGCGCCGACCAGCGCCCCCCGGCATCGCCGGAGCGCCGCCGACCGCCTGATCGCCGTCGCTCGCCGCAAGCTCGGTGATCGCTACGTCTACGGCGCGAGCGGCCCCCGCCGGTTCGACTGCTCAGGCCTGGTGCTGTTCTCCCTGCGCCACAGCCACAACCGGCGGATCGCGCATCGCGGCGGTCGGTCCGCCGCCTCGATCTACATGGCCTACCGCCGGCACCACCGGTTCGGGCGCCACCGCGGCCACCGCGGCGACCTGGTCATCTGGGGTGGCGGCCGGCACGTTGGGATCTACATCGGCCACGGCCGGGCGATCAGCGCGTTGACCGGCCGCGGCGTCAGCGTCCACCGGCTGCACGCCGTGACGATGCCGTTCACGGGCTTCCTGCATACCCGCCTGTACCGCCACTCGTAGCCCAAACCCCTCGCCCACGACGAAGCGCCACCCGGCGGACCGGGTGGCGCTTTCGTTTGCTGAGGCGCGGTTAGCGGTTCGCGGTGTCGGTCTCGCGAGCCTTGTCGGTGGCGTTGTCGACCGCGTTGCCGAGGTCGTCGCCCGCGTTGCCGAGGTCCTTGCGGATCTCGTCGCCCGCGTTGCCCACCTTGTCGGCGAGGTCCTCGCCGTCCCAGTTGCGGCTCGCCTTCTTGGCGTCGGTCTCGACCTCGCGCCCGGCCTTCTTCATGTCGTCCATTGCGGACTCCTTACTCGGGTCGGGGTGGCCCCCGATGTGCTTGCGAGCGTCCGGGTCGGGGCGTAACGCCAGAGTCATGGCCCGACGCCGACGGCTTGCGTTCTGCTTGCGCCGCGGCATACCGTGCCAGCGACGACGACGGGGATCACCCGACATGGGGGATGTCGAGCCGTCTACGATCCTGTCGAATCGGGCGTGACGGCCAACGGTTCGTGAAGGAGGCCCACCACGGATCCGGAGTTCCTGTCTCGGGTCCAGTTCGCCCTGACGGCGAGCTTCCACTTCATCTACCCGCCCCTGTCCATGGGGCTCGGGCTAATGATGGTGGTCGTTGGCGTCTTGTACGCACGGACCGGGGACCTCCGATGGCGGCGGCTGTCCTTCTTCTGGGTCAAGGTCTACGGCCTGATCTTCGCCATGGGCGTCGCGACCGGCATCGTCCAGGAGTTCGAGTTCGGGATGAACTGGGCGGACTACTCCCGGTTCGTCGGCAACGTGTTCGGCAGCCTGCTCGCCGCCGAAGGCGTGTTCGCGTTCTTCCTCGAGGGCGGCTTCCTGGGCCTGCTGCTGTTCGGCGGCAACCGCCTCGGACCCAGGCTGTGGCTGTTCGCGACGATCGTGGTGGTCTTCGGTGCCCACTTCAGCGCGCTGTGGATCATCATGGCCAACTCGTGGATGCAGACGCCCCAGGGCTACACGATCGCGACCGATCCGGCGCCGACGCGAGCCGTCATGACGGACTTCTGGCAGGTCGTGTTCACCCCGTCGTTCATGCCCCGGCTGCTCCACGTGTTCCTCGCCTCGTGGACCGCGGGCGCGGCGCTGATGATGAGCGTGAGCGCGTGGTACATCCTCAAGAAGCAGCACCTGGACCTCGCGCGCATGAACCTCAAGGTCGCGCTGGCCGGCTTCATCCTGTTCGCGACGGCGAACGTCGTGATCTTCGGGCCCAACCAGGCGATCGAGGTCACCAACGAACAGCCGTTGAAGCTGGCCTCGATGGAAGGCCTGTGGCAGAGCACGTCATGCGCACCGCTGTACCTCGTCGGCTGGGTGAATGAGACCGACCAGACCACCACCGGGATCTCGATCCCGTGCCTGCTGAGCGTGCTCGCTTACCTCAACCCCCAGGCCGTCGTGCAGGGCATCGACTCCTTCGCCCCCGCGCCGACTCCACCGATCAACCTCGTGTTTCAGGTCTACCACTTCATGTTCGGCATCGGCACCCTGTTCGTGCCCATCGGCCTCCTGGCGGGACTGCTGTGGTGGCGGAAGCAGCGGCTGCTCACCGCGCGCTGGATGCTGTGGATCCTGGTCGCGACGGTGTTCTTCGTCGAGGCCGTGATCATCGCCGGCTGGTGGACGGCGGAGATCGGGCGCCAGCCGTGGGTCGTGTACAACGTGCTGTCGACCGCCGACGGGGTGTCGCCCACCCTCTCGGGTATCGACGTCGCCGTCTCGCTCGGCATGTTCATCGCGTTGTACGCGATCCTGCTCGCGCTGTTCCTGTACCTGCTGAACCGGGCGATCCAGCGCGGCCCGGAACCGCTGGAGGAGGTGGAGACCGTCGACCGCGCGACGCTCCCCGATACGTTCCGCGAGATCTTCACGCGCCGGGATCGCGCCGGCTCGAGCGGAGAAGACTGATGTTGGACGAGCTCTGGTTTGCCCTGTTCGTCCTGATCGTGGCCGGCTACCTGATCCTCGACGGCTTCGACATGGGCGTCGGGATGCTGATGATCCCGATGGGCAAGAACGATGCGGAGCGGAGGACGATGCTCAACAGCATCGGCCCGATCTGGGACGGCAACGAGGTCTGGCTCGTCCTCGCGGGCGGCGTGCTGTTTGCCGTCTTCCCACTCGCCTACGCATCGCTGTTCTCCGGCTTCTACCTCGCGTTCATGCTCGTCCTGTTCGTGATGATCCTGCGGACCGTCGCGATGGAGTTCCGGAGCAAGGAGCCATCGCCGCGCTGGCGCTCCTTCTGGGACACCGTATTCGCGCTTGCGTCGACCGGATTGGCGTTCCTGCTGGGCGTGGCATTCGGCGACGTCCTGTCAGGGGTGCCCATGGACGCGGACGGCAACATGAGCGTCACCCTGATCGGGCTGCTCACGCCGGTCCCGTTGCTGGTCGGCGCGACCACCGTCGCGATGTTCGCGATGCACGGCAGCCTGTTCCTCGTCCTGAAGACGGAGGGCGACCTGCAAGCGCGGATCCGGCGGGCCGTTCCGCGGCTGATCGCGGTGTTCTTTGCCCTCAACACCCTGGTCGTGATCGGGATGGTCGTCTCGGACGAGCAGCTCACGACCCGCTATGTCGACGACATCTGGCCCGTCATCTTCCCCGCCGCGGCCTTGGCCGCGATCCTGCTGGCCTACCGGTTCGTGCGCCAGGGCAAGGAGTTCCTGGCCTTCCTCGCGTCCGCGGCCACGATCGCCCTGCTCGTCATCTCGGGCGCCGTGGGGATGTTTCCGAACCTCATCGTCTCGACGACCGACTCGGCCTACAACCTGACGGTCTACAACGCCTCGGCGGCCGAAAACACGCTCCAGGTGTGTCTCATCGTCGCGCTGATCGGGATGCCGTTCGTGCTGCTCTACACCGGCGGCGTGTACTACTTCTTCCGAGGCAAGACCCGCGTCGATTCGCACGGCTACTGAGCTCGCCGCGGCGGCCACCGGCCCGCGGGAGCGTCTGACGCGACGATCCACGTCACCGCGGCCCGAGGCGCGCCTGCTCGCGCTCGACGCGCGGGCTGGCCGGCGCCTCGCTGCTGCCATCGGTGTGTCGATCGCCGCCGCCGTCGCCACGATCGCGGCCGCCGGTGTGATGAGCGCCGTGATCGCGGGCACGGTGCTTGGGACGCGGTCCGCGTCGGACAGCGGCGCGCTGGTCGTCGCCCTCGTGGCGCTCATCGCCGTCCGTTCGGCGCTGCTCGGCGGCGGCGAGGCGCTCGTCGGGCGAGCGGCGCAGGACCTAGTGGGCGGGACGCGGGAGCGGCTGACCGCGCACCTGTCCGCGCTCGGGCCCACCTACACCAGCGGCGAGCGCAGCGGCGAGGTCGCCACGACGCTGGTCGAGGGCCTCGAGGCGGTCGAGGCCTGGGTGCGGTCCTACCGCCCGGCGTCGGTGCTCGCCGTCGTGGTCCCGTTGATCGCCTTCGTCGTCGTCGCGGTCATCGATCCGCTCTCGGCGCTGGTGTTGCTGGTCACGGGCCCCGTCCTCGTCGCGCTGCTCGGCCTGATCGGGGCCCGGGTCGGCCCGGCGTCGACCGCGCGCGCGGAGGACCTGCGCTGGATGCAGGGCTACTTCGCCGACATGCTGGCGGGCCTGGGCACGCTCCGGGCGTTCGGCCGCAGCCGCGAGCAGGCCGACCGGATCCGCGAGATCGGCGTGCGCTACGGCGACGCCACGATGACGGTCCTGCGCACCGCATTCCAGGCGAGCCTCGTCCTGGAGTGGGGCGCCGCCGTCGCGATGGCCCTGATCGCCGTCGAGCTGAGCCTGCGATTGATGACCAACGGGATCGGCTTCGGGGCGACGCTCGCGGTCCTCGTGATCGCGCCCGAGTTCTTCCTGCCCCTCCGCCGGTTGGCCGCGACGTACCACGAGGGCGCCGCCGGACGAGAGGCCGCGGCACGGGTCATGCAGATCCTCGACGCGCCGATCCCGCGGCCAACCGCGGCCGTTGACGCCGGCGCTCGCGCCACCGCCGCCGTCTGGGCGCCGGTCCCGGCCGGCCCGATCGGCGACATCGTCCTGCACGGCGTCACCGTGGCATACCCGGGGCGAGAAGAGCCGGCCATCCAAGACCTCGACCTCGTCCTGGCCGCCGGGCGGCGAACCGCGATCGTCGGCCCGTCGGGCGCCGGCAAGTCGACGCTGGCGCGCCTCCTGCTGCGGTTCGTCGAGCCCGACGCCGGCGGGATCACCATCGGGGGCGTCGATCTCGCGAGCGTCGCGCCGTCCGCGTGGCGGGCGCGGATCGCGTACCTGCCCCAGGCGCCGCACCTGTTCCACGGCACCGTCGCGGACAACATCCGCCTGGCACGACAGGGCGCCTCGCTGGACGAGGTGGCCGAGGCCGCCCGGCAGGCGGACGCCGCCGGGTTCATCGCCCAGCTGCCCGAGGGCTACGACACGCTCATCGGCGAAGACGGCGTCCGCCTCAGCGGCGGCCAGCGCCAGCGGATCGCCATCGCCCGCGCGTTCCTGCGGTCCGCCGATCTCGTGGTGCTCGACGAGCCCACCGCCCACCTCGACCCCGACGCCGAGGCCTCGGTCGCCGCGGCGATCGGCCGGCTGAGCGCCGGTCGGACCGTCGTCGTGATCAGCCATCGGTCGGCTTTGGTCGTGGGCGCCGACGCCGTTATCGAGCTCGACCATGGGGCGATCGTGCGATGACGCTGCGGCGGATCCTGGGCCTGGTTGCCGGCCGGCCTGGCTGGCTGCTGCTGGGTGCGGCCGTGGCCGCGATCGCGGTCGTGGCCAACGTCGCCCTCGTCGCCACGTCGGCGTACCTGATCAGCCGCGCGCAGACCGTGACCAACGTGGCCGACCTCGCGATCGCGATCACGACCGTCAGGGTCCTCGCGATCGGCCGCGCGGTCGCCCGGTACATCGAGCGGCTGGTGATCCACGCCGGGACGTTCCACGTCCTCGCCGACCTGCGCTCGTGGTTCTTCCGCTCCATCGAGCCGCTGGCGCCGGCCGGCCTGCGGGACCGGCGCTCGGGCGACCTGTTGAGCCGGATCACCGCCGACGTCACGACGCTCGAGGAGGTGTTCGCGGGCGTCGCCGTGCCGCCGATCGCGGCGGCGGCCGCGATCGCGTTCGGGTGCCTGCTGCTGGGCGCGATCGATCCGCTGGCAGGCGCGATCCTGCTGGCGTTCGCGCTCGGGGCGGGCCTTCTGGTCCCGGCGCTGGTGCGGTCCGCGTCGCGCGGCCGATCACGGACCCGGATCGCGCCTCGCGCGCCGCGACGACCGCGTACGCGCTCGACGCCGTCCGGGGGGTTGCAGACCTGGCGGCGCTCGACCGCGAGCAGACGCACCGCGCGCTGCTCCTGGACAGCGGGGCCGCGATGGATCGCGCGACCGGGGAGCTGGCCACGGTCAGGGCGGTCGCGATCGGCTCGTCGTCGATGCTGACCGGGCTGTGCGCCGCGACGGTCCTGTGGCTGGGCGTGAACGTGGTCAACGACGGCAGCGTCCCGGCGATCCTGCTCGCCGTGCTGCCGCTGGCCGCGATCGCGACGTTCGAGGCCGTCGGACCGCTCGCCGCCGCCGTCCAGCGACTCGACGCGACCGAGGCGGCCGGCGGCCGTCTGTTCGAGCTGATCGACGCGCGGCCGGCGGTCGTCGACCCACCGGTGGCCGCGCCCCCGCCGGACACGTTCGGGCTGGACATCAGCGCGCTCCGGTTCCGCTACCCGAACAGCCGTCGCGACGCGATCGACGGCCTGTCGCTCTCGATCCCGCCCGGCGGCCGGCTCGCCGTCGTCGGACCCAGCGGCGCCGGCAAGTCCACGCTCGTCGCCCTGCTGCTGCGGTTCGAGGCGTACGACGAAGGTGAGATCCGGATCGGTGGCCGGGAGCTACGCACGCTCCGCGCCGACGACGTCCGCGCGCTGCTGTCGGTCGTGTCCCAGCGGGTCGACCTGTTCGACGCGACGATCCGCGACAACCTGGCGCTGGCCGACGCCGATCTCGACGACGCCCGGGCACGCGCCGCCGTCGAGGCCGCCCAGCTGGCGGGATTCGTCGACGCGCTGCCCGACGGCGAGGCGACCCGGATCGGCGACGACGGCCTGCGCCTCAGCGGCGGCGAGCGTCGAAGGCTCGCGATCGCCCGGGCGGTCGTCCGGGACGCGCCGATCCTGATCCTCGATGAGCCGACGGCCGACCTCGACTGGGCCACGGAGGCGCGCCTGTGGGCATCGCTCGAGCCCGTGATCGCCGGCCGGACCACGCTGGTGCTGACGCACCGGCCACCGCCCGGTTGGGATCCCGCCTCGGTGGTCGTCCTCCGGGACGGCCGGATCGCGCGGGCCTAGCCGTCAGCGCGGCGGCCCGGCCTCGATCATCGCCAGCGCGTGGGCGACCGACCCCTGCTCGGGGGTCACGGACTCGAGCCACCAGGTGGCTCCCGCAGCCTCGTAGTCCGCCGGGCTGAAGCCGCCCAGGCCCGTCCGCCCGAACACCGCGACGTCGAACGGCTCGTCCTGACGGCGCGCCTCCCGTCGCGTCGTGAGCGCCAGCTCTATGCGCTGGGCAAGGTCGTCGGGCGACATCCCAAGCGAGGCGCCGTCGCCGCCGACGCTGATCGCGATCCAGCCGTCCCACAGCGCCGACCGGCGGATGCCACCGGGTCGGATGGCGCCCATCCAGATCGGCGGACGCGGCCGCTGTGCCGACAGGGGCCCGATCCCCACCCCGGCCACCGGGTAGTCGGGGCCGTCGCTGGTCACCGTCTGCCCGCGCAGGAATGCGTCGACCACGCGGACGGCTTCGTCCATCTTGCGGACCCGCACCGCCGACTCCCAGTCCTCCCCGAAGGCCGTGTAGTCACGCGCGTCCCCACCCGCCCCCACGCCCAGCACGAGGCGACCGGCGCTCAGCCGGTCGAGGGTCGCCGCAGCCTGGGCGACGAGCTGCGGGCGGCGACGTGGCAGCACGATCACCGACGCCAGCAGGGCCAGCCGATCGGTGGCGGAGGCGACCCCGGCCAGCGCGACGAACGGATCAGCGGCCACGGTCCCGAACTCGAGTCCCAGCGAGTCCCAGGTGCTGAACCCGTCCCAGCCGGCCGCTTCCGCCGCCTCGGCGAGGCGGACGATGGTCAGTGGGTCCGCGAAGTCGGCGAGCGGCGCGACGTCGAAGGCAAAGCGCATGGCGACACAGTACGTGGTGCGCTGCCAGCTGGGCGGGCCGGACCTGACCCTTAGATCCAGTCGCTCTTGATGACCTTGGTGTCGAGGCCGTTGAGGCCGCCCTTCACGAGGCGATCGATGACCTCCTTCGCGGCCGCCTGGTCGGGATGGGCCTCGATTGCCTTCTTGAGTGCCTCGATGTGGGCCTTGAGACCGACGCGGGTCATCGTGTTCCAGTCCGGCATCGGCACCTCGAGGCTGTCGTAGGCGGGCTTGAGCTGGCCCGCGTACTCGGAGCCGAAGCGCTCCCGCACGACCGGCCAGAATCGGAGCCGCAGGACGATGTCGCGCGCCGCGGACGCCGACTTGCGCTGGTCCTCGCTGGCTCCCGGATGGGCGAGCAGCGCCTGGATCTTCTGGTACACGGGGTCGAGGGCGGGCTTTGGCACGTCCTTGTCGCCGTGATACATCGGCTCCGCGCTCTCGCGCCAAGCGCCGATCGCGCTGGCGAACAGTGGCCCCACGGCGGCCGCGCTCGGATCCCCGACGATGTAGCCCTTCTCCCGCGTCCACATTGCGCTCGACCCGCGCTTGTCGCGCTTCTCCAGGGTCTGGTCGCCCTCGGTCGCCTTCGACCAGCCCGCGATGTGGGCTCCCGAGCCGCCCGCGACGTCGGGCGAGAACGAGCTGTAGGCCCAGCACGACTTCAGGTTGGGGAACATGCGGATCACGAGCTCGACGGCGTTGATCGAGAAGCAGGCCGAGAACATGACGTCCTCGATCTGCCCGGCCGCCTTGGGAAAAGCCTCGGTGAGGGTGCGCAGATCGCGGTCGACGACCATGGTCCCAGGCTTGCTCTCGGCGTCGGCCGACGCCTCGCCCCACAGCTCCACGCCGTTGCTGTGGCCCGAGAGCACGAGCCGGTCGAGGATGATCTCTCCCTTCTCGGCCCGATTGAACCAGCGCATGAGGTCGGCCAGCTGCTCGCGGAGGTGCGGGTCGGCGTCCAGCAGGATGTCGGTCGCCTTGTCCCAGCGGTCGAAGTCGGTGAACGGCTCGATCCCCAGCTCGTCGCCCACGAAGTCGAACACCGCCGGGTTGTCGCGCAGCTTCTTCTCGGCCACGGGATCGTTCAGCGAGACCAGGACCTCCTCGCGGCTGGCGTCCTTGAGCGACTTCGCCTCCTTGCCGGCCATGGGGTTCATGCCGAGGAAGCCGGTCACCCGTTGCGGCGGCTTCCTGGCCGGTCCGGACGCGCTCGCGTCGGGGTGGGGATCGTCGTCCTCGTCCCGCTGCACCGACGCCGCCAGCAGCCCGCTGACCGCGCGATTGCCTGCCAGCCGCTGGAGCTCGAGGATGCGCAGCTGCGGCGCCGCCTGGCGGGGAGCGCCAACGTCACGGCGGTCCGGGCTGCGCGTGGTGTCGTAGGCGAGCACCGGGGCGATCCTCCGGGATCAGGCGGGCGTCCGACGGCGGCAGCGTACACCCGCCCGGCCGCGAGGTCAGGACCCTCGTTCGGCGGCCGTCGGGGGGCGAAGGGCCTCCAGGAACGGCGCAAAGCGCTCGAGCGAGGGGGCGGTGAGCGCCGGAAGCGGGCTCGGGTCACCGATTACCCCTGGGTAGAGCGTGATGTGCTCGAGGCCTCCGTCCGCGAACGACCGCAGCGTCGCCGCGACGTCGTCCGGCGTCCCGGCGAGATACCCGTCCCTCGCGACCGCGAGCCCATCCTCGTCGATCGTCAGCCGGCCCCAGCCCGTCAGCCCGAGCGTGGATGGGTCCCGCCCGACGGCCTCGCAGGCCGCCACCGCCGTCGCCCGGATCCCGTCCAGGTCGGCCGTCGACGCGAGCGGCAGGTTGACGTTGATCGCATCCGCCCAGCGGGCGGCGACGCTCGCGGTGCGTTCGCCCAGGCCGGCAACCCAGACCGGCGGCCCGTCCGGCCGCGGGCCGCGGGGGATGATCTCCGCCGCCTCGGTCCGGTAGTGCTCGCCCTCGAAGGTGACCGAGCGCTCGCGGAGCATCCGGGTGATGACCTCGACGGCCTCGCCGTACTTCGCGACGTGCCGCTCCCCGTCGTAGCCGAACGCCTGCCAGCTGAGGTCGCGGGCCGGCACGCCGCTGCCCAGGCCGAGCACAAGCCGTCCCCCGCTGACCTCGTCGAGCGTCATGGCCATCTTGGCCAGCAGGGCCGGGTTGCGGAAGCCGGTGCAGGCGATGAACGGTCCGATCTCGATCCGCGAGGTCGCCTCCGCGGTCGCCGTGAGGATCGTCCAGCACTCCCAGAACCCGAACCGCGGCCGGTCCTTGAGCGTCCGAATCAGGTGGTCCGGGACCCACATCGTGTCGACGCCCAGCGCCTCGGCGTCGCGGGCCAGCTGGCGCATCTCCGGCCACGAGGCGTAGCCGCCGCCACGCAGCGGCCAGGTGGGGAGGTTGAGGCCGATCCTGGGGCGTCGCTGGGCATCGGGCATGGCCCCACTCTAGCGAAGGGCTGGGGTCCGGCAGACACAAGAACGCCCGAAGGAACCGTCGATCACTAGCTGTTCCAATCAATGTAAACACCGACCGGATCACTAGATGTTCGAAGCCCCTTCGGGCACCTCCAACGTAATGGCCGGGTGGCGGCAGGGTCAAGTCACAACCGCATATCAACCGGCTGCCGGGCGTCCCGGGATATCAGGACGGCGCTGCCAGGTCGCGGCGGGGGAAGTGCCACAGGCCGAAGGCGGCGGCGGCGACCGAGATGGCGGCCAGGACCGCGAGGTCCGCCGGTTGCCCGCGGCCGCCGAGCACCTCGAGCGGCTTGAGGTAGTGGAACGGCGACAGCGGCTGCAGGAAGGCGGCGTCGGGCCACAGCGTTCCCAGGACCTCGATGAAGTACCCGAGCAGGACGATCGCGACGCCGATCCCCAGTGCGGGCGCGAGGCGGTCGAACGAGGCCGAGGCGGCCAGCGACACGGAGGCCAGCGCCGTCAGGAGCAGGATCGAGTTGAGCGCGAGGAAGGCGAGGTCGCCCGCGGCCAGTCCGCCGGCAAGGCCGTAGGCCGCGGCCGAGACCAACGTCCCGAGCACCTGCGCCACGACGGTGAGCGCCGCGATCCCGACGATCGCGACCAGCAGGGTCGCGAACACCGTCCGGCGCGACAGCGGCCGCGAGAGCAGGACCTCGAGCGTGCCTCGCTGGCGCTCGCCGGCGATCACTGCCGTCGCGAACCCGACCGGGTAGACCATCGTGAGCAGGATCGCGATCGGGTGGGTGGTGCCGAGCGCCACGGCGCCCCTGAGGCTGAACGGGTCCGCGCCCAGCAGCCGCAGGAAGGCGTCGGGGATGATGCCGGACGAGAGGAGCGCCTCGAGCTGGCGGCCGAAGGTCTGGTAGATGACGGGCATCAGGCCCGACCACAGCGCGAGCGCCACGGCGACCACGGCGACGCGCACCCGCTGGTCGCGCCACGTCTGGCGCAGGAGCGCGCCGTTGATCACGGGTTGGCCGACGACGCAGGCGCGTCGCTCGCGGAGTCCGGACGGTCGGCGTACAGCTCGAGGAAGGCATCCTCGAGGCGGGCGGGCTCGATGAGCAGGTCGGTCACCCGCAGCGGAGCGATGGCTGCCAGGAACGCGGCCGGGTCGCCCTCGAGCTCGCAGCGCAGCGTGCCGCCCGCGACGACCTGGCCGCTGATGCCCGGCACGCCATCGAGGGCGGGCAGCGGACCGTCGACCCGCAGCTCCACCCGTCGTCGCCGCCTCGCGAGCAGGCTGGCGATGTCCTCGGTCGCCACCAGCCGTCCGCCGCGGACGATGGCGACCCGATCGCACACGCGCTCCACCTCGGACAGGACGTGCGACGACAGGAACACGGTCCGGCCCGAGCTGCGGAGATCGTCGAGGATGTCGAAGAACGCCAGCTGCATCAACGGATCGAGGCCCTCGCTCGGCTCGTCGAGGATCGCGAGCTCGGGGTCGTGCTGGAGGGCCTGCACGATGCCCAGCTTCTGGCGCATGCCGCGCGAGTAGTCCCGGATGGGCCGGCGGAGCGTCCGGGCGTCGAGCTCCAGGCGGTCGCACAGGGCGGCCCTGCGGACCGGTGGACGCCCCGACAGGTCGGCGAGGTCGTCGAGGTGGCGCTGGCCGGTCAGCCCCTCGTGGAAGGTGATGCCGCCCGGCAGGTACCCGGTGCGGGCCTTGATGGCGACCGAGTCATCGACGATGTCGCGCCCGAGCACGCGCGCCGAGCCGGCCGTCGGATGCAGGAAGCCGAGCAGCAGCCGGATGAAGGTGCTCTTGCCGGCGCCATTGGGCCCGAGGAAGCCGAACACCTCGCCCTCGTGGACGCCGAGCGTGACGTCGTCGAGCGCGCGAATGGCGACGCCGCCCTGTCGCCAGCGCCCTCCCGCCCCATAGACCTTCGACAGGCCCTCGCTCGCGATCGCGTCCATCACGCCCGATGCTACCCGCCCATCGACCGCTCCCGAGCCCGTCGCCCGGCCCTTGCCGCCGACCCGGTACGATCGCGCCGATGCTCTACCGCGCCGACCCGTGGCTCCACGTCATCGCCGGCTGCATGTCGTCGGGCAAGACCGACGAGCTGCTGCGGCTGCTGCGCCGGGCCGAGATCGCCCGCCGCCGGATCCTGCTCGTGCGCCCGGACGTCGACGACCGGACCCCCGGCGAGTACGCCGAGAGCCGGAGCAAGGCGCGCTACCCATCGGTGCTCGTCCCGCGCAGCAAGCCGGTCGAGATCCTGTCGCTGGCGCGCGAGCGCGACGTCGACCTGGTCGGCATCGAGGAGGCCCAGTTCTTCGACGAGAGCCTGGTGCCCACCGTCGAGACGCTGCGCCAGAGTGGCCGGCACGTGATCGCGAGCGGCCTCAACACGGACTTCGCGGGACGCCCGTTCGGGCCGATGCCCGACCTCCTCGCACTGGCCGACGACATCACGATGCTCAGCGCGATCTGCGTGGTGTGCGGTGAAACGGCGACCCGGACCCAGCGCCTGGTCGGCGGCCGGCCGGCGGCAATCGATGACCCGCTGATCGTGATCGGAGGCTTCGACGGCCCAGCGATCGAGACCTACGAAGCTCGCTGCCTGCGACACCACGAAGTCGCTCCCGCGGGTAGCGCGCGCGGCGTCGTCGCCGACGACGTCCATGCGCGCGTCGCGGACCCGGCGGTCGCCGGCGAGGGCTGACCAGGGCTCGCTGCTCTCCAGGCGAGCGTTGCGCCGGATACCGGCGGTCTTGGAACTCGGGGCGAGCCAATGGGCGCCTGCGGCTCTGTCGGCGAGCGACCCAGCGGGCGGATGGTCCGAATCGCCCTGCTCGACCGACGCAGGGCTCGCCTGGCGAGCCGCCGAGGCGCGAGCTGCGAGCTGCGCGAGCTCCCGCGCCGCCGAGGCCGAGCCGCCCGAGCCGCGCGCCGCCCGACCCGCAGGCGCGGGGGAAACCAGGTCGATTCGTCCACAGGTTGTCCACGTCGGCGCCGAATCGTGGACAACTCGTCGACCTGATGTCCCGAGTTCGTGGACAAGCCCGTTGTTCGGCCCGGTCACCGCCCGATATCGTTCGATCTGCCCGAAGGGGCCGGTGGCACCGACGCCGGATCGATGAGCAATCATCGGACCGGGTCCCCGGACCGCCGCCACGACGGCCGTAAGGCTGACGAGGTGGCTGGAGCACGGGGCCGCTGCGACAAGGCCGAGCTTGCTTGGCAGCGTCGTGGGCGTGACGGTGCGGTACGGTTCCTTCGGGCGCTTTCGTGTGCGCCGAATGCCGGATCCGCCATGCCCAAGCTCTCCGCTGGACTCCTCCTTTATCGACACGTCGGGGACGGCGTCGAGGTCCTGGTTGCCCACCCGGGTGGACCCATCTGGGCGCGGCGTGACTCGGGAGCCTGGTCCCTGCCCAAGGGCGCGCCGCTGGACGGCGAAGAGCTGCTCGAGTCCGCGCGACGCGAGTTCCACGAGGAGACCGGGCACGTGGCGCCCGATGGACCCGTCGTCGACCTCGGTGAGGTCCGAATGCGCTCGGGCAAGATCGTGCACGCCTGGGCGCTGGAGGGCGACCTCGATCCCAATCGCCTCCACAGCATGGACGCCACGATCGAATGGCCGCCGCGATCCGGCCGTCAGATCGTCGTGCCGGAGATCGACCGCGTGGCCTGGGTAGGACCGACGGAGGCACGGCGACGGCTCAACCCGGCACAGGCGACGTTCGTCGATCGACTGCTCCAGGTCCTCGCTCGTCAACCATGATGGGTGCAAGCCGTCTGAGCGCGGCAGCGCTGGTTTGATCCCCTACTATCGGCGAGCCTGAACTGAGCAGCTGCGGGGCCCTGACCGCGAAATGAGCCCGGATCAGCAACCCGACGGGGCGACGACGGTGCCCGACACTCACGCAATGCAGCCGTCCCGCACGGCCTACGTTGCGTTGGGGGTCGCCGCCGTTGTCTTGGGAGCGGCGACGTCCGTTGGCGTGTGGCTGTTCACCCAGGCCTTCGGGCTCGTCCACCGGGTGGTGTTTGACGGGGTCGCGGATGCCCTCGCCCCGCTCGGCGGCTGGACGCTCGTCCCGATCGTGGCGGCCGGCGGCGTTGTCGTGTTCCTGATCGTCCGGTTTGTCCGCCCGGAGCCGCTGGCCGCGGTACCCCACATCATCGACAGCGTCTTCGAACGCAACGGGCGCCTGAACGACCGCAACGCCGCCGTCACGATCGCGGGCTCGGCCGTGGGGATCGGCTTCGGGATGCCGCTCGGTGCCGATACCCCGTCGGCGATGATCGGCGGCCACCTCGGCTCGATCGCCGCGATCCGGCTCGGCTGGCCCGACCCCTTCGTCCGTTCGCTCGTCGTCGCCGGTGTCGCCGCCGGCATCTCGTCCACGTTCCTCGCCCAGCTGGCCGCAGTCGTGTTCGCGTTCGAAGTGGTCTTGGGCGGCTTCGGCGGGGCCGTGTTCGTGGTCCCGACGCTGCTCGCGGTCGCGACCGCCGGCTTCGTCGCCTACGAGCTCGTCGGAACGCCGGCCCAGTACCCGATCCCACTGCCCGCCGTGCATTGGGACGCGACCTTGCTCCTGTACCTGGCGCCCGCAGTGCTCGCGGCCATCGCCGCCATCGCCTACGTGAACTTCCTGAAGCGGTCGAAGCCCATGTGGGCCCGGATTCCGCTGCCGCCGCTCGGCCGAATGGTCCTCGCCGGCGCGCTCGTCGGACTCGTCGCGATCTGGCTGCCCCAGGTCATGGGCACCGGCACAGCGACGATGAAGGACCTGTTCGGCGGAGCGACGATCCCCCTGGCCACCCTGTTCGCCCTCGCCATCGCCGAAACGCTCCTCACGCCGACGAGCCTGGGCGCGGGCTTCGTCGGCGGGGTCATCGGACCCTCGATGCTGATCGGCTCAACGCTCGGCGCCGCCGTGGGTACGGTGGTGATCGCGCTATTCCCGGACCTCGGGCTCTCGCCGGTCGTGTTCGCCATGGTCGGCACGGCGGCGATGCTCGCGGGCAGCTTCCACGCCCCGATCTTCGGCGCGCTGATGATCTTCGAGATGGCCGGCAGCTACGAGATGCTCGTGCCACTCGTGCTGGCCGCCGCGATCGGGTACGCCGTGGCGCGACCTTTCCAGCCTGGCTCCGCCTACACGCTGGCACTCCGCGGGCAAGGGATCCGGTTGGCGCAGGGCACCTTCGCCCGGACCGAGGCGGAAGACGAGCCACACTAATTCGGCATGCGGCGCGACCCGACCCGGGTACGCGGGATCCGAACCAGCGACGACGTGAGTGGATACGGGACTGTCAGATGGTTGCGCGATGTGCGGCCGATGCTGCTGAACGAGATCTGGGACGATGGAGTCCATGAGCGACGGAGAGCCGCCCCGCGGTTAGCGGTGCGGCTCTCGTGTTCCCCCAGCGGACCGGCCGGGCGAACCTGCCGAGCCGGGGGTTCCCGGTACTCCCCCCGCGGTGTACCGGGCCCGGGGATCATACGCGGTCGCCGGGCGACTTGTCACGGGTTTATTGACTCAATTCGGGAACGACCCGCCCGCGCCATCCGCCAAGGCCACCGCGGCAGACACCAGGCTGAGGGCGAACGCCATGCCCAGGGACGTGATCAGGGTGAGTCGGCGCATGTGGAGCCACCTCAGGTACGGCAGCGGGTCGGAGGGCCGGCCAGGTGGTCGTGCTTGCCCCCGCCGCGCCCCAATGCTAGGCTCGACTCGATGGCGCGGTCAAGTATTCCTAAACAGCCGTTCCCCACGACCCCCCGCCGACGCTCCTCGGCGACCAGCCCCGAATGGCGGCGCGCGCTCGGCGAGGAGCTGCGACGACGGCGGACGGGCCAGGAGCTCACCCAGGCCGCGTTCGGTTCGCCGCTCACCCGCGCGTTCGTCTCGGCCGTGGAGCACGGGCGCACGGTGCCGTCGATCCCCGCGCTCGAGCTGATGCTCGCCCGCGTCGGCACGCCGATGTCGGAGTTCTTCGCCGCGATTGAGGCGCAGCTTGTCGACCCGCAGTTGACTGCCGAGTATGATCCTGCTCGTGGAAGCCCCAGTCACGCGTCGGCGGCGTCGCGTCGTCGTTGACCAGCGCGTCCTCGCCCGCGCGATCGGCGCGCGCATCCGGACGGCACGCCTCGCCGCCGGCATGACGCAGCAGGAGCTGGCCGGCGACCGGTACACCAAGGCGTACATCAGCGCCCTCGAGCTGGGTCACGCGAAGCCGTCCATGGCGGCGCTCGACTACCTCGCTCCCCGGCTTGGTACGACGTCCGATCGCCTGATCGCGGACCAGGCGTCGCGCTGGAGCCGCGTCGATGCCGACCTTCACCTGGCCGCCGGCCGGTTGGCCGAGGCGGCAGAGGCCTACGAGGACCTGGCCTCGCTTGCCACCGACCGGATCGCTCGCGGCGAGCTGTTGCTCGGCGCGGCCGAGGCGCACTGCAAGCTCAACCATGCCCAACAGGCTTCACCCCTGTTGGTCGAGGCGATCGCGCAGCTCGCCGATGGTGGCCGACCAGCTGATCGCAAGCGCGCCCAGTACTGGCTCGCATACGTCCACATGGCCCTCGACGATCCCGACGAGGCTCGCCGGCTGCTCTTGAGCCTGCTCGGCAACGACGCATCGGTCACCGAGGATCCCGACTTCGACGTTCGCGTCCGCATCGCGCTCGCCCAGGTTGAGACCGAGCATGGTGATCCCGCGCGGGCCGCCCTGTACCTCGAGGAGGCGCGCGAGCTGGCCGCCGGCCTCGACCTCCGGAAGCGAGGCACGTACTTCGACGCGTTGTCGAAGGCCCGCTTCGCCGCCAACGACACCGAGGGTGCGATCCGCGCCGCCACCGAGGCACTCGCCCTGTTCCGCGCCTCCGAGCAGGAGGTCCAGGAGGCGATGCTGGAGAACGCGCTCGCGATGTCGTTCGTGCGCCTCGGCAATCTCGCCCGAGCCGCCGAGCTGGCGGCGCAGGCGGTGGCGATCGCCGAGCGGCTCAACCACTACCAGGCCCTGGGCCACTACCTCGACACGCAGGCGACGATCAGCCTCGCCCGCGGCGACGTCGCCGATGCCATCCGGCTCGCCGACCGCGCGCTCGCGCTCGAGGCGGAGCACGGGCCGGCGAACGACCAGGTGGGCGCCCGGATCACCCGCGCCCAGGCGCTGTCCCAGGCGGGCCGGGCGGACGAGGCCGAAGCCGCCTGGGCCGATGCCGCCAGCGTGGCCGGCCAGCTCTCATCGCCGCTCCGCCGGCGGCGCATCTACACGGCCTGGGCCGAATCCCTGGCGGCCCAGGGCCGGCACCCTGAGGCCTACGAGGTCATGCGCCTGGCGCTCTGACCGCGGTCGCAGCCGCTTCGCCTGGGCGCTGAAACGCCGATCGCCGACCGCGTCGCCCGCACGAACCGTCCAGCCACGGCACACTCTGCGCCGATGACGTACGCCACGCCAGCGCCGGCACAGCCCGGCAAGCCGCGCGCTCGCCGTCGCGGGATCGGCCCCGCGGCGACGATGGGCCTCGTCCTGTTCGGCGCCCTGCTGCTCGCCGGGATCGTCGGTGCCGGGGTGACGCTGGCCACCTACTTCTCGATCAGCAGCGACCTTCCCCCTCCGTCCGTCCTCGAGAAGATCGAGCTGCCCGAGCAGTCCGTGGTCTACGACCGGACCGGGAAGATCGAGCTGGCTCGATTCGGCGAGTTCAACCGCGAGGTCGTCACGTTCGACGAGATCCCGCCCGTGCTGGTCGACGCCACGACCGCCGTCGAGGACGGGTCCTTCTGGGACAACGCCGGCTTCGACACGATCGGGATCGTGGCGGCGGGGATCGACTCGCTCACGGGCCGTCCGCGCGGCGCCTCGACCATCACCCAGCAGCTCGTGCGGCAGCGGCTCCTGTCCGAGAACGGCTCCGCGCAGACCGAGCTGTCCGCGACCCGCAAGCTGCGCGAGATCATCCAGTCGATCCGCGTCACCGAGGCCTACCCGGGCGTCGAGGGCAAGCAGCGGATCATGGCCGCCTACCTCAACCAGAACTACTACGGCAACGAGTCGTATGGCGTCGCCGCGGCCGCAAAGAGCTACTTCGGCAAGGAGCTCAAGGACGTGACGCTGGCGGAGGCCGCGATCCTCGCGGCGCTGCCCAAGTCCCCCTCGACCTACGACCTGGTCCAGAACGCCGAGGTCGTGTGCCTCGATCCGGGCGCCGACCAGTCCGAGGCAGACACCTGCAAGAACTCGCAGCTGGTCGTGCCTCCAGACGCCGCGATCGTCCTGCGGCGCAACCAGGTCCTCGACCTGATGGAGCGGGGGCGAACGCCGCTCACCGGCAACACCTACACGGCCGCCGACTACGACGCCGCGCGTGCGGAGCCGGTCGTGCTCGCTGCCCAGCAGTCGAGCCAGTGGAAGGCCTCGCAGTTCGTGTGGCAGGTGCGCAAGGAGCTCACCGCGCGCCTGTGCCCCGCGGGCGCCGAGACGTGTCCCAAGATCGAGCGCGGCGGCCTGACCGTGACCAGCACCCTGGACATGGACCTCCAGCCGATCGCCGAGAAATGGGTCAAGGCCGCGACGGTCGTGCCCAACTCGAAGAACCCGCGGGCGACGGCGAAGGCCCTGGGCCTGACCTACGAGCCGTGGATGGACAGCCTCCGGAGTCGCGACCTGCACAACGGGGCGCTGGTGGCGATGGACTACGAGACCGGCGACATCGTGGCCTATGTCGGCTCGGCGGACCCCAACGCGCGCAAGGCGACCAAGAAGTTCCAGCCGCACTTCGACGTGCTCGCCGACGGCTGGCGGCAGCCGGGGTCCGCCTTCAAGCCCATCGTGTACTCGACCGGCTTTGCGCAGCGCAGCATCACCGCGGCCTCGATGTTCATGGACGTCGTGACCAACTTCGGGGGCGGCTACACGCCGACGGATGCGGACAACCTCGAGCGCGGCCCGGTGCGCGTCCGCGATGCCCTCAGCTTCTCGCTCAACCTCCCCGCCGTGAAGGCTGGGGTCGTCATCGGCAACGACCACATCCAGCGACAGGCCGAGGCGATGGGCCTCCAGTTCCAGCAGGGAAAGGTCGACGCCGGCGCGGCGTTCCCGCTGGGCGTCGAGGTCGTCCACCCGCTGGACCTGGTCCGCGCGTACGGCGTCCTCGGCGACAAGGGGCGGCTCGCGGAGCAGACGACGATCCGAACCGTCGTCGACAGCAACGGCACGGAGCTGATCGTGGAGAGCCAGCGCCCGAAGGCACAGCAGGTCCTCGACGCGGATGCGGCGTTCATCACCACGGACATCCTGGCCGGCAACACCAACCCCAACAAGAACCCGTTCTGGGGCCAGTTCGCGATCCACGATGGCGGACGACGACGGCCGGCGACCCTCAAGACGGGCACCAGCAACGAGGCCCGCGACCTCAACGCCTACGGCTTCATCGGGGCGCCCGACGCCAAGGCTCGCAAGGACGGCGAGTACGCACTCGTGGTCGGGGCCTGGAACGGCAACTCCGACAACTCGCTCGTCAGCCGGCCGGGCGCGCCGCTGTTCTCGATCGACGTGACGACCTACGTCTGGCAGGGATTCCTCGAGGAGTCGACGAAGGGCTGGACGATCAACGGGTTCGGCGCGCCCAACGGCCTCGACGTGGTCGCGGTCGACCCCTGGACCGGCCTGCTGCCGTCGCCGGGCGGCAAGTCGGTCAATGAGCTGTTCATCCGCGGCACGGCGCCGACGTCACAGCTGCCGCAGGAGGCGCGCTGCGGCGATGCCGTCTTGACCACCGCCGGGTTCGAAGACGAGCACCCGGCCTGGCTGGCCGCCGATCGCGGCTGGCTGAGCCGGGCCCGGCGGGGGCCCGGCATCCGCGGCGGCCCGGAGAACACGGCGACCGCGTACTTCTACAACCCGGTGTTCAACCCGTACGGACGCTCGTGGGGCGCCATCACCGGCGGTCCTGGCTGTGTGCGGCCGAGCGAGAGCCCATCCGCGTCGCTGGACCCGTGCGCCACGCCGCTCGGATCGGTCGATCCATCCGCGTCGCCGGCGGACTGCCCGTCGGCATCGTCCGCCCCGACCGAAGCGCCCACGGAGGCGCCGACCGAGGCACCGACCGAGCCGCCCACTCCCGAGCCGACGCCCAAGCCGACCCCGGAGCCCACGCCGGAGCCCACGCCCGCACCCACGCCGACCCCGACCCCGGAGCCCGCGGCCTCCTAGGGGCTGGGGCTCTCAGCACTCTCTCAGGATTTTCGGCCTATGATCCGGCCGCCGCGATCGGTTCGAGGGACCGGGATCGCGGGCCTGTGACGACCTGTCACCGTTCCTGAGCGCGGAGATGCACGTGTCGGATCGCGTTTCGGGCCGCCCCAGCCGGCTGCGGCCGGCCACCGGGGCAGCCCTCCTCCTGGGCCTGTTGGGCGTCATCGCTGGGCCGCTGGCACCACTCGCCAGCGCGGCCGGCGGTCTGTCCGTCACGACGCCGTTTCCCGCGGTCGTCGCCGAGGCCGGATCGACCGCCTCCTTCGCCCTCACCGTCGACGTCCCGAGTGCGATGCGCGTCGACCTCAAGACCGCCGGCGTGCCCAGCGGCTGGACCGCTCGCTTCCGCGGCGGCGGCCTCACGGTCGACAGCGTCTATGTGACCCCCAAGTCCCCCCCGAGCCTGACCCTCGACGTCGAGATCCCCGATGGCGCGACCGCGTCGTCCAACACGATCACCGTCACCGCGACCGGCGGCGGACTGACCGACGTCCTGCCGCTCTCGGTCCGCGTCGGCGACGCGGCCGCGGGCACCGTCACCCTCACGACGGACTCGCCCGGACAGCGCGGCCCGTCGGGAACCACGTTCACGTTCAACGTCACCATCCACAACGACACGGCGGCGGAGATCCCCTTCACGACCGACGCGCAGGGTCCGGCGGGGTGGACCGTCTCGGCCAAGCCGGAGGGCTCCGCCCAGGCGACCAGCGTGACCGTCAAGCCCGGCAGCACGGGGTCCATGACCGTCACCGCGACACCGCCCGATGACGTGACGGCGGGCGACTATCCGCTCCAGGCCAGTGTCAGCGGCAGTGGCAAGACCGCCTCCATCGACCTTGGCGTCACGATCACCGGCACCTACAAGCTGACCCTGTCCACGCCCGACCAGGTCCTCTCGACGAGCGCCAACGCGGGCTCCACGACGGACCTCCAGATGACCGTCACCAACGACGGCACGGCGCCCGCCACCAACCTCACGATGTCCGCGAGCGCCCCGACCAACTGGAAGGTGGAGTTCGATCCGGCGACCGTGCCCTCGATCGATGCCGGCGCCACCCAGAACGTGACCGCGCACATCACGCCGACCAGCGACGCGATCGCCGGCGACTACGAGATGACCGTCACGGCCAAGGCGACCGAGGCCAGCGACGACGTCTCGATCCGCGTGCGCGTGGAGACGCCGCAGTTCTGGTGGATCGTCGGGGTGGTGCTGATCATTGCCGTGTTCGCCGGCCTCTACTGGGTCTTCCGGACGTACGGGCGGCGGTAGCCGACATGACCGACGAGCCGACGCCTGCCTCCGACGGGCGTCCCGCGGTGCCACGCAGGCGCTTGCGTCCTCGCTCGACGGTGGGCACGCAGCCCGCCCCCGAGCGGCAGGCGAACGACCCTGCGGGCGCCGCCACGGGCACCGCGACCGCGCAGGACGCCGAGGTCCGGCCGTGGGAGGTGGAGGCGGCCAAGCGGCCCGGTGACGAGCCGCGCCAGCGCCGACGCCGCACCGTCGCGTCGATCCTGGCCGAGGTCCCGGAGGACGCCGTCATCGTCGCGCGTCGCCTGACCAAGCAGTACGGCGACTTCACGGCGGTCGATTCGCTCGATCTCACGATCCGGGCGGGCGAGGTGTTCGGGCTGCTGGGACCCAACGGCGCGGGCAAGACGACGACGGTGCTGATGCTGCTCGGCCTGACCGAGCCGACCAAGGGCATCGTCCGGGTGGTCGGCCTCGACCCGACGCGCGAGCCGCTGGCGGTCAAGCGAAAGGTGGGCTACCTGCCCGACAACGTCGGCTTCTACGGCGGCCTCACCGGCCGCGAGAACCTGCGCTACACGGCCAAGCTCAACGGCCTCCCCCGGTCCGTCGCCGAGGCGCGGATCGACGAGCTGCTCCACGAGGTCCGCCTCGACGACGCGGCGGACAAGAAGGCCGAGACGTACTCGCGCGGCATGCGCCAGCGCCTCGGCATCGCCGACGCCCTGGTCAAGGAGCCGACGGTGCTCATCCTCGACGAGCCGACGATCGCGATCGACCCCGCGGGCGTCGACGAGCTGCTGGCGATGCTCCGGCGGCTGGTCGCCGAGCGCAACCTCACGGTCCTCCTCTCCTCGCACATCCTGGGCCAGGTCCAGTCGCTGTGCGACCAGGTCGGCTTCTTCGCCGCGGGTCGCCTGGTCGCAGCCGGGCCGCTCGACGAGCTGGCCAAGGGCACCGACCAGTTCGTCGAGCTCGAGGTCGCGATCGAGGGCGACCCCGCCCTCATCGATCCCGTCGCCTCGGCCGTGCCCGGCGTCCAATCGGTCGCCACGGACCCGCGCGACGAACGCCTTCGCGTGGTCACGGCCAAGGCCGATGTCGCGGGGCCGCTCGCGGCCGCGATCGCCGAGGCCGGGCTGACGCTCGTCCACCTGCGGCGGCGCGGGTCGGATCTGCTCGAGCTCTACCGCCGCTACGTCCCGGAGGCCGCGGATGGCCGCACCCACTGACACCCGCCGCGCCGACGCCAGCCGTTCGGCGCGCCGCGCTGAACGTGCGCCCTCGGGGGGCTGGCGGACCATCGCGGCCAAGGAGTTCGCCGACCACCTCGCCAGCGTGCGGTTCGTCGTCCTGCTCGTGGTCATCGCGATCGCGGCGATCGTGCCGATGTACTTCATCTCGACCGACATCAGCAACTCCGCGCCCCAGCTGGCGGGCTCGCCCGCCCTGTTCCTCGCCCTGTTCGTGGTCGGGTCGCAGAGCGTGGGCGGCGTGACCACCGTCGCGTTCGCGGCGCTCCTGGTGCCCCTCGTGGGCATCGCGTTCGGGTTCGACGGCATCAACAGCGAGCGCAGTCAGGGGACCCTGTCGCGCCTGCTCGCGCAGCCGATCCACCGCGACGACATCGTGAACGGCAAGTTCGCGGCGGGGATCGCCGTGATCACGGTCATGCTGGCGGCGCTGGTGGTGCTCGTCACCGCGCTCGGGATCGTGCGGCTGGGGATCATCCCCGACCCCGAGGAGCTGGCGCGGGTGATCACGTGGCTGCTGGCGACGGTCCTGTACGCCTCCTTCTGGCTCGCGTTCGCACTGCTGCTCTCCGTCGTCATCCGGGGCGCGGCCTCGGCGGCCCTGGTGGGCTTCGGCAGCTGGCTCGCGCTGATCCTGTTCGGCCAGTTCCTGCTGCCGCTCGCCGCCAACGCCCTGTTCCCGGCCAACACGAGCGGGACGGCCAACGACTACTTCGCCTCGACCACCGCCCAGCAGATGTTCCTGCGCATCTCTCCCGCGACCCTGTACCAGGACATCGTGACGGCGCTCATGAACCCGACGACGAAGAGCGTGCTCGGGGTCGGCAACCTCGGTCAGTACGTCAGCGCCCAGGAGCAGCTGCCGAGCCTGCTCTCGCTCGACCAGAGCATCCTGCTGGTCTGGCCGCAGATCGTGATCCTGACCGCGCTCACCGTCGCCATGTTCGCGCTCGCCTACGTGCTGTTCCTGCGCCAGGAGGTCCGCGCGTAGCGGCCTCGGCCGACGAGGCGGCGGACGACGCCGTCACGGGACCGTCACGGATGAGGCCGATACTTCGGGCATGAGCCAGCCGATCAGCGCGTTCCAGGCCGCGCCGCCGGAGCCGATGGCGTCGTCGACGCCGCTGCTGCCCGTGGCGCCGCGCGGGCTGGCGGCGGTTGCGGGTGCGGTGGCCGCGCTGGTCGCGCTCGCGGTCGGCGAGCTGTTCGCGGGCCTCATCGCGGGCGTCCCCTCCCCGATCGCCGCCGTGGGCTCCGCGATCATCGACTTCGCGCCGCCCGGCTCGAAGGACTTCATGGTCGCGCTGTTCGGGACCAACGACAAGACGGCGCTGACCGTGTTCGTGCTGGTCGTCGTGCTGCTGGTCGGCGTCGGCGTCGGCCTGCTGGCCCGCCGGCATCATGGCATCGCGCTGGGCGTGATCCTGGGCATCGTGGCGGTGGGTCTGCTCGCCTCGCTCCGCCTCGCGGGCAGCTCGACGATGCTCGTGCTCGTGTCGGCGGGTGTCCAGGCGGGCCTCGCGATCTTCGTCCTCGACGCGCTGATGACCTCGGCGAGGTCGGCCGGCGGATCCCTCGCGAGCTCGGCGACGCGACGCTCGTTCCTGGTCCGGGCGGGTGTCCTGGGCGGGCTCGCGGTCGTCGGCGGCGGCCTCGGCCGGCGGATGCTCGAGGGTCGTGCGGCGCAGGTCACGGCGGCGGTCACCGAGATCCCCCAGTCCGTCGACCCGGCCCCGGCCATCGGTCCCGACACGTCGTTCGACATCGCCGGCCTCACGCCCGTCGTCGTGCCCAACGAGGACTTCTATCGCATCGACACGGCGCTCATCACGCCGGCCGTGGATCTCAACACCTGGTCGCTGCGTGTGTTCGGGATGGTCGACCACGAGGTCCAGCTCACGTTCAAGGACCTCGTGGAGCTGCCGCTCGTCGAGCAGTACGTGACCATCGCCTGCGTGAGCAACGAGGTGGGCGGCAACCTCGTGGGCAACGCGAAGTGGTCGGGCGTCCGGCTCGCCGACGTCCTGGCCATGGCCGGCGTCCAGGCCGGCGCCACGCAGATCGTGCCCCGGTCGGTCGACGGCTGGACGGCCGGCTTCCCCACGGCCTGGATCACCGATCCGGCCCACCCGCGCGAGGCGCTGATCGCGGTCAAGATGAACGACGAGCCGCTGCCGCCCGAGCACGGCTTTCCGGCCCGGCTCATCGTCCCCGGGCTGTACGGCTACGTGTCGGCAACCAAGTGGCTGGCGGAGCTCGAGGTCACGACCCTGGAGGCGTTCGACGCCTACTGGGTGCCGCGTGGCTGGGCGAAGGAGGCGCCGATCCTCACCCAGTCGCGGATCGACGTCCCGCAGTCGGGCGCGAGCGTCAAGGCCGGCGTCGTCACGGTCGCGGGCGTGGCCTGGGCGCCCGATCGGGGGATCTCGAAGGTCGAGATCTCCGTGGACGGTGGCGACTGGCAGCCGGCGGCCCTGGCGACCGAGATCGGACCCCAGACCTGGGTGCAGTGGAAGCTGCCGTGGCAGGCGGTCGCGGGCGATCACGTCCTCGAGGTCCGGGCCACCGACGGCACCGGCGAGGTCCAGACGGACCTGGTGTCGCCGCCGCCGCCCGACGGCGCCCGCGGCCACCACAGGATCGAGGTCAAGGTCGCCTGAGCACCGTGCGAGCAAAGCCCGCCGATCCGGTACGCTCTCGACAGGGATGACTCGACGCCGCTACCTGTTCGACACGCCAGACCGCTTCGTTGCCGGCACCGTCGGCGAGCCGGGCAACCGCGTGTTCTTCCTCCAGGCCCGCGACGGCACGCGGGTGATCTCGGTCGCGCTCGAGAAGGTCCAGGTGGCGGCGCTGATCCAGCGGCTCGACGACCTGCTCGACGAGCTCGAGCGGCGGGGCATCGAGGGCGCCGGGACGCTCGAGGCCTTCGACGCCGACCCGGCGCCCCTCGACGAGCCCATCAACGAGGCGTTCCGGGCCGGCACGCTGTCGCTCGGCTGGGACACGCAGGACGATCTCGTCCTCGTCGAGGCGCGTGAGGTGACCGAGGACGAGGAAGAGGACGAGGCGTTCGACGAGGACGACGAGGACGGCCCTGACCTGATGCGGGTCCGAATCACGGCGCTGGCCGCGCGCGCGTTCGTGGGCCGGGCGCTGCGCGTGCTCGCCGCGGGGCGGCCGCCGTGTCCCCTGTGCGGGCAGCCGCTGGATCCGCAGGGCCACCTCTGCCCGCGCCGCAACGGCCACCGGCTGAACTAGTCGGGACGCGACGATCGTGGACGAGCGGGGCGATCTCGAGGGCCGGCCGGCCGACGACGAGCTCGACGACCAGGACGACGAGCTCGAGGACGACGACGAACACGGCACGTCGGTCGACGATCTGGGCCTGCCGATGCCGGTCCTGCCCGAGGACGTCGCGCTCGAGCTGTTGACGGGAGGCGAGCTGTCCGTCGTGGGGCGGCTGTGGGCGTCGACCAACAATGCGCTGCTGTGCCTCGTGACGCGGCGTTGCCCGGACCCCGAGCCCGACCTCGTGGCCGCCTGCATCTACAAGCCGGTCCTGGGCGAGCGGCCGCTCGATGACTTCCCCGACGCGACGCTCGCGCGCCGCGAGGTGGCGGCCTTCGCGGTCTCCCAGGCCAGCGGCTGGGGCATCGTCCCGCCCACGGTCCTGCGCGACGGCCCGTTCGGGGAGGGCATGGTCCAGCTCTGGATCCGCATCGATCCGGCGGTCGACCCGGTCGCGCTGGTCGTGGACGAGGACGAGCGCCTGCGGGCGATCGCGGTGTTCGACGCCGCGGTCAACAACACGGACCGCAAGGCGGGCCACCTGCTCCCGGTGCCCGGCGGCCATGTCTACGGCGTGGACCACGGCGTCACGTTCTCGCCGGTCCCCAAGCTCCGGACCGTGCTGTGGGGCTGGCGCGGCCAGCCGATGCGCGAGGACGAGCTCGAGGCCCTGCGCACCATGCGGGCGTGCCTCGACGACGAGCTGGGCGAGCGCCTGCGGAGCCTGCTGGCCCCCATCGAGGTGTCGGCCACGGTCCGGCGGATCGACCGGCTGCTGGACGCCGGCCTGTTCCCGCAGCCGGACCCGCGCCGTCCCGCGCTGCCCTGGCCCCCCGTCTGAGGTCGCCGTTCAGCTGGCGCTGACGTCCACCTCGTCATCGTCGGCCAACAACCCGAGCTGATCGGCCGGGGCCCGCCTCCCCCGCCGGCCTTCGCCGGCCGTCATGCGCCGGCGGGTCTCCACCTCGACCCTGGCGGCGTCGCCCTCGGCCGCCGGGTGCTCGACCAGCGCCACGACGCGGCTGGCCATGAACCGTCCTGTCCGCACGGGCGTCCCACCGCGCGTGACCTCGGTGACCTCGACGACACCGCGCGCCGTGGTGACCTCCAGCCGGCGACCCGCGCGGGAGGCGCTGATCTCGAATGTCTGGGTCCCCTGGCCGGTGTCGATCACGACCTCGATGCGATCGCCCTTCATGGCTGCGCACGATACTCCGCGCCGGTTCGCCGCGGCTTGCGGGTATGACCCGGGGCGGCCACGCGCGCGGCGGCGTGTCCGCGGCGCATCCGCGGCGGGGACGATGTTCAGCACTCCCGTTGCTCAACGGCACGGAATCGACGGGAACGGCGATCCCAGGCACGTTCCGATCGCGCTCCGAGCGCTCGCATTGCTCAACGCGTGCCCAGGCCGGCGCTCGGCGCGCCATCGGCTCGCAGATACCGCCCGATGAGCACTGGGATTGCTATCTCGGGCACGCTGGGAGGTCCTGCACCGATCGGGTGAGTTGACAGGGAACCCGATCCGAACGATGATTCCTGTATCGCCCGATGCCACGCGGCCACCTGGTCGTCGCCGAACACGCGAAACCTTCGCCGCGCCGGGCCCAACTTGAATTGCCGCTCCGGCCTCCGTATGAGACCGGCCGTTGGAGCGGCACGGCGCAAGTCCCAACACGACGCGCGCCTCGGAAAGGAACCAGTTTTCACATGCTTTCACGCGCCACCACGAACGCCGTGGCGTATCGCGCCAGCTCGATGCGCCGGATGCGGCGCCGAGTGGTCAACTCGACCAAGATGTATTGCGCCACCAATGGCTGCACCAGCTACCTCGTCGTCGACGAGCTCGGCGGCGTCGCCCACTGCGAGATCTGCGGCTACACCCGCCGCCTGAGCTAGCCCACAGCTCGGGGCGCGCGACGGCGTCCCGCCGCCTGCCCCCACCCCCCATCATCGACCTCCACAGCGCGACCTCCACGAGCGGGGCCGCCGGTAACGGAGGCGTCGATGACGGGCGGGACCCTGGATCGTGACCGCCTCGCGCGCCTGATGGCGGCTGAGACGGCCGCCTTCGAACGCGCCAACCCGCGTTCACGCGAGCTGTTCGAGCGGGCCAAGGGCTCGCTCCTCGGCGGCGTTCCCATGAACTGGATGGTCCGCTGGGCCGGGCCGTACCCGCTGTTCGTCGACGAGGCGGCCGGCGCGCGGTTCCGCGACGTCGACGGCCACGAGTACGTCGACTTCTGCCTGGGCGACACCGGGGCGATGGCCGGCCATGGACCCTCCCCCACGATCGCCGCCGTCGAGCGTCAGCTTCGGCGCGGCATCACCCACATGCTCCCGACGGAGGATGCGATCGTCGCCGGCGACGAGCTGCGACGCCGATTCGGGCTCCGGTGGTGGCAGTTCACGCTCACGGCGACCGACGCCAACCGGTTCGCGATCCGGCTGGCCCGCCACGTGACGGGACGGCCCAAGGTCCTCGTCCACAACCACAACTACCACGGCTCGGTCGACGAAACGTTCGCGACCCTCGCGCCGGACGGCTCCGTCGTGCCCTCGAGGGGGAACCTCGGCGCACCCGTGCCGCCGTCGGCGACGACCCGGGTCGTCGAGATCAACGACATCGACGGGCTCGAGCGCGAGCTGGCCCACGGCGACGTCGCGGTCGCGCTCATGGAACCGGCCCTCACGAACGTCGGCATCGTGCTGCCCGATCCCGGCTACCACGAGGCGCTCCGCGCGCTGACGCGGAAGCACGGGACGCTCCTGATCATCGACGAGACGCACACCATCTGCGCGGGTCCAGGCGGATACACGGCCGCCTACCGCCTCGACCCCGACATCCTGACCATCGGCAAGACGATCGGCGGCGGGATCCCGGCCGGCGCCTACGCGTTCACGGAGGCGCTCGGCGAGCGGGTCGCCGCGAGCGTCCCGGTGGAGGATTCGGACGTCGGCGGCGTGGGCGGCACGCTGGCCGGCAACGCCCTGTCGATGGCGGCCATCCGCACGACGCTGACCGAGGTGCTCACGGACGCGGCGTTTGCCCGGATGCTGCCACTCGGCGAGCGGTGGGCGGCGGGCGTCGGCGACGTGATCCGCGAGCACGGCGTCCCGTGGCACGTCGCCCGACTCGGCGCCCGCGCCGAATACCACTTCATGCCCCGGCCGCCGCGCAACGGGTCCGAGCAGTGGGCCAACAGCGATCCCGACCTGGAGCAGTTCCTGCACCTGTGGGCGATGAACCGCGGCGTACTGATGACTCCGTTCCACAACATGGCGCTGATGTCGCCCGCGACGATCGGCCGCCGACGTCGACCGCCACACCGAGGTGTTCCGCGAGGCCGTCGAGGCCCTGTTCGGGTAGGGACGGCATCTGCCACAACGGCGGCGGCTAGACTCCGCGGATGACCCGGCCGCCTGCGATTCCCGAGCGAGACACCCGACGCCGGAGGCGCCTGCGACCGGCGGTCGCGCTCGCGATCGTGCTCGACGCAGCGGTGATCCTCGTGGCGCTGGCCGCACTCGCAAGCGGCTTCTCGCCGATCGTGCTCGCATTTGCGGCCATCCTCGCGATGGCCCCATGGGCCTCGATCATCGACGACGGCGAGGGCCGGCGGAAGCCGTAGGGTTCGCCGGCTCGGTCCGATGGGCAGCGCATCGCTGCCAATGAACGCTGTTGGGTCGAAGTCGCCGGGACAGTCCAAACGGGCCGAGATTCATCATCTGGAGCAATGGATCCGCCATCACGGCCGTCCTGCAAGCCTGCGCTCATCGCTTGGGTCCGAAGATCATCACTGCTGCCGATCGCCGCGCCCGTCAAGCGCGGCGTCGAACGTCGCCAGCTCGTCGGCGACGTCGAGCGGCCGACGATGCTGGCGGTCCGTCGGTGCCTCGGCGTTGAGTCGGGCGATCGCGGCGTTGATCTCGATGACGAGCGCCTCGAGCGTGGCACGGTCTCGCCGACGCGACCCGCCGGATGCGCCCGGATACGACGCACGAGCAACGATCGCCTCGCGTCGCGCGAGCAGGCGCCGAACGTCCTTGTCCGCCTCGATCCAGGGCGGGGCCGCGCCAGCGTTCCGCAGCATCCGATACGCCATCGCCCAATCGCCGGCGGCCGAGTCGTCGAGCAGCGGCAGCCGCTCGCCCTGGAAGGGCAGCTCGTCGAACGCGCCCTGCGCCATCGCCTCGCGCAGCTGCCGCTCAATCAGGCCCTCCCACGTCGGCGCGACCTGCCGGTTGCCCTCGGCGTCGCGGCGGGATGCGGGCCGGCGCCCTTGCTGTGCCATGCCACCACGATAGCGGGACCGGACCGTCGGCTGCCCTGCGGGAGTACCAACGCTCCATCGCAGGGACTCGCTTCCTGGGGGTCGCGTTAGGTAAGGTCGGCGGGCACGGGGGCAGGTCCGAGGGAGCGGGATTGGCAGTCACGATCAGGGTTGTTGGGCAAGCGTCGAAACGCGGCCTGATTCCGCGTGTCCCATCAGCGGACAAGCTGGTCGAGGACGCCCGCGACTGGGTCGCGACGGAATACTCGACGTTCATCCGATCCGCCCGGATCGCGCCGTCGGGAGGCTGTCAGGAGCTGTGGCTCGACCTTCACCCGGCGGCAGCGCCGGTCGCGATCACCGTCGACGCCGAGGGACGGGTCGAGGCCTCCGCTGACACCGCCGATGGCGGGCCCGGCTACCACACGTTCGTGGGCCGCGTCCTCGACCGGCTCGGCGAGCACCTCGATGTCGCCTGGAGTCACGACCGCGATGCGCGCGAGGTCGGGGCACCGGCACCGTGGGTCGGCAGCAAGCAGCCGGTGGCCGCCCGGGCCGCCGTCGAACAGGACCACCTCGCCCTGCTCGGACGGGTGGTCGCGCACGCCGCCGAGCAGCGACGCCGCGGGATGCCCGGCATCGGGATCGGGCTGCGGCCCGGCACCGAGTTTCAGCACGAGGGAGCGATCGCGACGCCGCTCGGGCCGCGCGACGACGCGTGGCTCGCCCGTGCGACGAAGGACCCGTGGGCGGCAACCGACGTCCGGCCGTGGTGGTTCGACGTGACGGACGCGCGCTATCTCCTCCAGCGGGCCCTCGTGCTGCTGTGGACCGAGATCCGCTGGCGCCCTCCGGTCGACGACGCCGAACGCGGCGTGTTCGACGAGACGCTGTCGCTGCTTCGCCGGGCCCTGCCCATGGACGCGTCGCTGGCCTACCCGTGGCGCGAGTGGGCCGAGCTGATCCGCCTGCGTGCGATCCCCGACCCGGTCCGTGACCGGGTGTTCCGCCAGGCCGAGCGCGTGGACCCGGCCCTCCCGCTCGTTGGCTACCGGCGCCGGCCGGTCAGGATCGTCCACGAGGGCTGGGCGTTCGAGGTGCCGGGCTCGTTCGATGCGCACCTGGCCCACGGGGAGTGGCGCGGGGGCGAGCGCGGCCGCCGGGTCGTGTTCGCGGCGACGGTCACGCAGACCTCGAACGGGATGCCGATGTCCGCCGACCGCTTCCTGACCAAGGTCGCGGGCGACCTGGGCGAGGGTGTCCTGCGCCACGAGGCCGGCGACGTGCACGGCCGCGCGCGGGTGACGTCCGACGCGAGCTCCGGGCTCGAGGTGGCCGTGCTCGAGGGCTTCTCCGCGGTGACCGGGAGCGGCTCCGCGATCCGGGTGGAGTTCGAGCACTCCGAGGATTGGCAGTGGGCCCTCGATATGTGGAGATCCGTCCGCCCGGCGTGACAGGCGAGCTGACGCGGTCCGCCCGTAGGATGGACCGGCATGCAACGCATCGACGGGCGGCCCGTCTACGCCGCCACCGACCTCGTCGGATTCCTCGCCTGTAGTCATCGCCTCGAGCTCGAGCGCGCCGCTCTTGCGGGCCTCGTCGCCAAGCCCATCCGCGACGACCCGTCGATCGACCTGATCGCGAGGCGGGGCATCGAACACGAGCACCGCTACCTCGAGGAGCTGCGGGAGCGCGGCCTGTGGGTCGTAGAGATCGAGAAGGACGGATCGGCCGTGGCACCGCTCGACGTCATCGGCGAGGCGCCGCCGGTGCGGGACGCGGGCGCAGAGCTTCGGGCGGCCGCCGAGCAGACGATCGCGGCGATGGCCGGCGGGGCGGACGTCGTCTACCAGGCGACGTTCTTCGACGGAACGTGGCGCGGCCACGCGGACTTCCTGCTGCGCCGCAACCACGTCGCGGGCGAGCTCGATTCGGCCTTCGGGCCATGGCACTACGAGGTCGCGGACACGAAGCTCGCGCGGCACGTCAAGGCGTCCGCGATCCTCCAGATCTGTTCGTACGTGGAGCAGCTGACGGCCGTCCAGGGCACGCAGCCGGAGTACCTGTACGTCGTCCTCGGCGGCCGCGAGCGGCCCACGGACCAGCTCCGCGTGGACGACTACATGGCCTACTACCGGCGCGTGAAGGCCGAGTTCGAGGCCGCCGTGGGGCTCCGGGGGGACACCGCCGCGCCCGTCGCCTACCCCCCGGCCGGTACGTACCCCGAACCCGTGGAGCATTGCGACGTGTGCCGATGGGTCGTGATGTGCAAGGCCCGTCGGCGCACGGACGACGATCTCAGCCTCGTCGCAGGCGCCAGCAGCCGCCAGCGCCGCGCACTCAAGGCTCGCGGGATCCCGACGCGGCGCGGGCTGGCCGGCCTCGAGCTCCCGATCGTGCCTCGGCTCGAAGGCGTCGGCGACGCGGGGCTCGGGCGGATCCGGGAGCAGGCACGGATCCAGGTGGAGTCGGAGGACCGGGGCGAGATCGGGTGGGAGCTGCTCCCATTGGATCGGGACGCCGACGGCGCGTTCGTCCCGGACCGAGGCCTGCTCGTGCTCCCTGCACCGTCGGAGGGCGACCTGTTCCTCGACCTCGAGGGCGATCCGTTCGCCCTCGATGACGGGGTCGACTACCTGTTCGGGATCCTGGAGCCACGGCTGCTCGAGGATGCCCGCTGGGCCGCGCCCGGCGGCGAACCGGTGCCCAGGTTCCACGCCATCTGGAGCCTCGATGATGACGGGCTCGTCACCTGGCCGGCCGAGAAGGCCGCGTTCGAGCGAATGATCGACCTGATCATGGACCGCTGGGAGCGCGATCCGGCGATGCACGTTTACCACTACGCGGCGTACGAGCGCACGGCCCTCGGGCGGCTGGCGCAGCGTCACGGCACGCGGGAGGAGGAGGTCGACCGGCTGCTGCGCGGGCGCGTGCTCGTGGACCTGTTCCGCGTGGTCCGGCAGGGCATCAGGGCGGGCGTCGAGAGCTACTCCATCAAGCGCATCGAGCCCCTGTACGCGCTCAAGCGCGAGATCGACCTCAAGGACGCGGGCAGCAGCATCGTGGCCTTCGAGACGTGGCTGGAGCTCGGCCCAGACGCCCCCGTCGAGGACGCGCGGGCCATCCTGGCCGGGATCGAGGACTACAACCGCGACGACGTCCTGAGCAACTGGCGGCTGCGCGACTGGCTCGAGGACCGCCGCCGAGACCTCGAGGCCCGCGAGGGGCCGCTGGCCAGACCGACCCTCGACGACGGGCAGGCGAGCGCGGCCCTCACCGAGCGTGACGAGGCGGTCATCCGGCTGGCCGCCTCGCTGACCGCAGACGATCCGGGCGACCCCATGACCCGAGCCGCCAAGCCGGAGGTTGCGGGACGCTGGCTCCTCGCGCAGCTCCTGGCCTGGCACCGGCGGGAGGACAAGTCGGCCTGGTGGCGCTACTTCGAGCTGCTGGGCAAGACCGACGACGAGCTGATCGCCGAACGCGAGCCGCTCGGAGGCCTCGAGCTCATCGACTCGTGGCCCGTCAAGCACTCGACCTACTATCGCTTCTCGTTCCCGCCGCAGGACCACCGGATCGGGGACAGCAGCAAGGTCTCCGATCCGCGCACGCGGCAGTCGGCCGGCGAGGTCATCGAGGTCGACGACGTCGCGTTCACGATCACGATCCGTCGGGGAAAGGTGCTGTCGGGCGTGGAGCTCCCTCGGTCCCTCGTCCCCGATGGCGTCGTGCCGAGCGGCGACCTTGCGGAGAGCCTCCTGCGGACCGGCCACTGGGTCGCCGCCAACGGGCTCGGCGAGGTCGACCCGGATGACCCCGCGGCCGCGGGCATGGCCACGGTGCGCGCCCTCCTGTTGCGGCTCCCGCCGGTCGCCGGGCAGGGGCCGGGCGCGTCGTTGCGGCGCCCGGGCGAGACGGCGCTCGAGGCCGCGAAACGGATCGTGTCGAGCGCGGGAACCGGCATCCTCCCGATCCAGGGCCCGCCCGGGTCGGGCAAGACCTATACCGGCGCCCGGGTGATCGTCGACCTCGCGCGGCGCGGCAAGCGCGTGGGCGTCGTGGCCAACAGCCACAAGGTCATCGGCAAGGTCCTCGACGAGGTGGCGACCGCCGCCGTCGAGGCGGGCGTCCCGGTCCGGATCGGTCAGAAGCCGAAGGGCGGCCAGCCGACGACGCATCTCGCCGCCACGGTCTTCGATGACAACGCCGCTGTCGATAACGCGCTGCGTTCCCACACCGTCGACGTCGTCGGCGCGGTCGCCTGGACGTGGTGTCGCCCCGAGCTCGCGAGACCGGCGCCCGCGCTGGACGTGCTGGTCGTCGACGAGGCGGGGCAGATGAGCCTGGCCAACGTCCTTGCGTGCGCGCCGGCCGCGAGGATGGTCGTGCTGCTCGGCGACCCTCAGCAGCTCGATCAGCCGACCCAGGGCGCGCACCCGCCGGGTGCGGAGCGGAGCGCGCTCTCGCACCTCCTCGCCGATCCCGCCTACGTCCACCCGGACCGGCCCACGATCACCGATGCCCAGGGCCTGTTCCTCGACCAGACCTGGCGCCTGCATCCCGACGTCTGCCGGTTCACATCCGAGGCGTTCTACGCCAACCGCCTGCGCCCCGTCGATGGCCTCGAGCGCCAGCGCATCGTCGGCGGCGCCGGCTCGGGCCGGTCGACATCCGGGCTCCTGTCGGGGACCGGCATCCGGTACCTGCCGGTGCCGCATGCCGGCAACGCGACAGACTCCCCGGAGGAGGCGGCCGTCATCGCCGGGCTGATCGCCGACCTGGTGTCGAACGACACGCACTGGGTCGACATGCACGGGATCGAGCACCGGCTCACCGTGCGCGACATCGTCGTGGTCGCGCCCTACAACGCGCACGTCGGCCTGATCGAGCGTCGGTGCGCCGAGATCGGCCTGCCGACGGTGTTCGCCGGCACGGTCGACAAGTTCCAGGGCCAGGAGGCGCCGATCAGCATCTACGCGATGGGCACGTCGACGCCCGAGGACGCGCCGCGGGGCATGGAGTTCCTGTATTCGCTCAACCGCCTGAACGTGGCCACGTCGCGGGCGCGCTGCGTCGCGGCGATCGCGATGTCCCCCTCGCTCGTCCGCGTCGCCTGCCGGACGCCGCGCCAGATGCACCTCGCCAACGGCCTGTGCCTCGCGATCGAGGCGGCGGGCAACGCGACACCCGCGACACCAGCGCCCAGGACGGGCGCCCAGGAGCCAACCCTGGTCCTGTTCCCGCACCTGGACGGGTGACGCGATGACCCAGGCGGACGACCTCCAGCTCGCCGTCCCGCGGCGTCGGGTCCGGAACGCCCTGGTCGCGGGCGTCGCCCTCGGCAGCACCGGGCACATCGCCGCCGTGACGGTGGCGACGATCGTGGCCAAGGAGATGCTCGGATCGCAGGCGCTGGCCGGGGCCCCGGGCGCGACCGTCGTCCTGGGCGCGGCCATCGGGTCGATCGTGCTGTCGGGCCTGATGGCGCGCATCGGCCGGCGGCGGATCGGGCTGTCGGCGGGCTACGCGATCGGCGTGCTGGGCGCCCTGATCGCGGCCGGTGCGGTGTTCAGCGGGTCGTTTCCGCTGCTGCTCGGGGGCACCCTGCTGATCGGATTCGGCAACAGCGCCAACCAGCTGTCGCGCTACGCGGCCGCGGACATGGTGCCGCCGGCACGACGCGCCTCGGCGATCGGGATCGTGGTCTGGGGCGCGACGGTCGGAGCCGTGATCGGACCGGTGCTCGTCCCCATCTCGAGCGACCTGGCGGTGCAGGCCGGGCTGCCGGCCCTCGTGGGCCCCTACCTGGTCCCGATCGTGTTCGTCGGCCTCGCCGCGATCCTGTCCTTCGCCCTCCTGCGACCAGATCCCTACCAGCTGGCCGACAAGGAATCACGGCTGGCCACGCGCGAGGATCCCGGGCCGAGCGTGGCTCCAATCCTGGACATCGTGCGCCGGCCCGCCGTGGCCGCGGCGATCATCGCGCTGGTCGTCGGGCAGGTCGTGATGGTGCTGATCATGACGATGACCCCCCTGCACATGACCGAGCACGGGCATGACCTGACGGCGGTCGGCATCGTCCTCTCGGCCCACACGCTCGGAATGTTCGCGCTGTCGCCGATCTCGGGGCGGCTGACAGACCGGTTCGGGCCCGTGCCGACGATCTTCGCCGGCACGGCGATCCTGGCCACGGCGTCGCTGCTGGCGGCGGCCGCCCCGGCAGACGGCGGCCTGGCGCTCCTGCTGGCGCTGTTCCTGCTCGGCTGGGGGTGGAACCTCGGCTTCGTCGCGGGCAGCGCGATGCTCTCGCAGAACGTCGAGCTCCACGAGCGGACGCGCGTCCAGGGCGTGTCCGACGCGCTGATCTGGAGCGCGAGCGCCGCCGCGAGCCTCGGCTCGGGGCTCATCGTGGCGGCCGTCGGGTATACGGCGCTCGGCATCCTGGGTGCGGGCCTGATCGTGATCCCGGTGATCGCCCTGCGGGCCCAGCGCCGGGCGGCGATCCGTCGCGCCGGCCCCGCAACCGGGGAGATCGACATCGTCGCGCCGTAGGCGGCGGTCAGCCGCGCAGGATCGGCCGGGTCAGGCAGGTCACGCCGCCCGACCCGTTCTCCCCGACCTCGTCGAGCGGGATCGCATGGACCTCGCACCCGGCGGCCTCCAAACCGCGACGGGTGCCGTCGTTGCCCTCGGCGACGATCACCACCCCGGGGCGCACCGCCAGCACGTTGCATCCCAGCCTCGGGTACTCGTCCTCGGGCACCTCGACCAGCCGCACGCCGAGCTCCGCCAGCAGCGCGTGCAACCCGGCCGGAAGGAGGGACAGGAACACCACCGCGAGGTCGTCGGCGACGGGCGAGATCACCGACAGCAGGTGGACGAGCGCGGCCGGCCCCTTCCAGTACGGGACGTCGAACACGCGGACGTCGCCGCCCACGATCGTCGCCAGCTGGCGCGCGCCGGCCTGGTTCGTGCGCAGCGTCCGCCCGATGCACAGCAGGTCCGGGCGCAGCCAGAACGTGTCGCCGCCCTCGACCGTGCCCGGGGCCTCGATGCGGCCGAGGGTGGGGATCCCAGCGGCCGAGCTCCAGCGCTCGAGCAGCTCCGGCTCGCCGGCCCGGTTGGGCTTGCCCGGTCGCAGCGGGATCGCGCCGTCGTCGGCGACGAGGAGGGGGTCGAACACGTACACGAGGTCGGGATCGTCGGTCTCGGCGTCGAGCACGCGGACGCGGACGCCGAGGCGGTCGAGCGCCGAGACGAGCCCGTCGTGCTGGCGCCGCGCGAGGTCGAGGTCGACGGGCCGCAGGAACCCGTGCGCCGGGTCCTCGAACGCCCGCCCGAACGCCGGGCCGGGCGCCTTGACGAGGACGTCCCGCAGCGGCGCGGTCATGCTCTGGGCGCCGTAGCTCCGGCCGACGACAGCGGTCACGAAACCGAGCATACGATGCCGCGTTCGACGGTTCGGCCGATCACGGGCAGGATTCACCGAGCGCCGGTCGCGTCCGGGCCCCGTCCATCTTCGCCGCAGGGAATGACCAGTGACCCACCCGATCGCCTTCGCGCCCCGCTCCGTCCTTCGATCCGCCGTCGTCGCCGGAACGCTCGCGGCCGCGTCGATCGCGGCCCTCATGCCGGCCCATGCCGCCGCGACGAGCCTGGGGCCCATGATCGATGGCGGCGCCGCATTAAGCGCGCCGTCGGGATCGACGATCAAGCTCACGCCCGTGGTCAGCGGCCTGTCCAACCCGTTGCTGATCACGAGCGCGCACGATGGCACCGGCCGGATGTTCATCGTCGAGAAGAACGGCAAGATCCGCGTCCTCGACAACGGCTCGCTGGTCTCGGGGAGCCTCCTCGACCTCTCGGGCGCCGTGAGCAAGGGCAACGAGCAGGGTCTCCTGGGCCTCGCGTTCCACCCGGACTTCGCGAGCAACCGCAAGTTCTACGTGAACTACACGAACACCAGCGGCAACACCGTCGTCCGCGAGTACAAGACATCCATATCGAACCCCAACAAGGTCGCCGCGGGCTCGGGTCGAACGCTGTTGAGGATCCACCAGCCGTTCACGAACCACAACGGCGGCAACCTCGTCTTCGGGCCGGGCGGCTACCTGTACATCGGGATGGGCGACGGCGGAGATGGGGGCGATCCCGGCAACCGTGCCCAGGACAAGAGCAAGCTGCTGGGCAAGATGCTGCGGATCGACGTCGACGGCCGGACCGGGCACAAGGCGTACGGCATCCCCAAGTCGAACCCGTACGTGGGCAAGCCAGGCAAGAACGAGATCTTCATGCGCGGGCTGCGCAACCCGTGGCGCTTCACGTTCGACCGCAGCAACGGCAACCTGTGGATCGGGGATGTGGGTCAGGAGCGGTACGAGGAGATCGATCGCACGCCGAACGGCAACGGGGCCAACCTGGGCTGGCGGGTCATGGAGGGCTACCGGTGCTACCGGCCCTCCAGCGGCTGCGACACGTCGGGCAAGAAGAAGCCGGTCCTGGTCTATTCGCACGCCTCGAACGGGCGCTGCGCGGTGACCGGCGGCTACGTCTATCGCGGCTCGAACATCCCGGCGCTGCGGGGCTGGTACGTGTTTGGCGACTACTGCAGCGGCGAGATCTGGGCGATGTCGGCAACGGCATCGGACCACGCATCGAAGATCCTGTTGCGCAACTCCAGCGCCTTGATCAGCTCGTTCGGCCAGAGCGCCGGCGGCGAACTGTACGTGGTGGATCTGGGCGGGACGATCTACCGGATCGACCACGGCTGATCGCTGGCGCCCGGTCCCTAGAATGCGGGGATGACCGGGTACGCGGTGTTCGTGCGGGTCGAGCCGGGGCGCATCGTCGCGCCGTCGATCCGCGTGGCGCTCGAGCCGATGCTGGCGCAGGCCGACGATCTGCTCGAGCTGGATGAAGGTGCCAGCAAGACGACGCTGACCGGCCACCTGGCAGCCCGCCTCGCCACCGCACGCGAGACCTGGGCGATCACGACCTTCTACCTGTTCGACGCCAACAGCTGGCGCTGAACGCAGCGCCGGATCAGCCGGGCGGGGCGCCGAACCTCGAGGCCGACGTCGCGGCCGCGACGGCCGGCGTCCGGGGGTCCGCGTCACCGAGCACGAGGGCGGCGACGTGCATCGCCGACGCTGGACCGGTCGAGATCCCCCACGGGCCGTGCCCGGCGGCGACGTACAGGCCGTCGACGCCCGGCACCGCGCCCACGAGTGGGCGCCCGTCGCGGGCGAGCGGCCTGGCGCACGCCCGCAGCCCGCTGGTCGGCGTGCCGGCGATCGCGGGCAGGTAGCGTGCACCGGACGCGCGGAGGCGCGACTCGTAGTCGCGCGGCTCGGGCTCGAACGGCAGGAAGGTGGACCCGAGCGATGAGCGCCCGGCCGCCGAGACGAGGCTGAAGCCAGAGCTGCCGTCCGCCTCGTCCGCCAGGCCGCCGTCGGGCTCGATGACGGCAGTGATGTCGGCCTCCTCCAGCACGTGCTTCGGCGGCGATGCGAGCTCCAGCTCGACGATCACGCCCCAGTACGGCAGGATCGGGCGCCAGGTGCCGCTCGGATCGACGACCGACGGGGTCCACGGGCCAGCGGCCACGACGACCGATCCGGCCGGCGTCACCCTGCCCAGGCTTCGCACGCCCGCGGCGATGCCCCCGTAGCGTTCGATGGCCGCATCCTCGCCCGGTCGGACATCGGCGCCGCGGGCGACGGCCAATGCCGCGAACGCGTGGGTCGCAGCCGCGGGTGCGACCGGGTATCCGATGTCGAGCCGGACCGCTGCGAGACCGTCGGCGAGGCCCGGCTCGAGCTCCGCCAGGGCATCACGGTCGACGAACTGCGCCCGAAAGTCAGGATTTGCGGTCTCGATGGCCGCCGCCTGTACCCTCAAGGCCGCCTCGTCCTCACCGAGGGTCAGGATCCCGGCGGGTCGATCGTCGAGGCGGAACGCCTGCTCGGGGGCGTCGCCTGGGAGCTCCGCGCCGATCTCGCCAACGAGCGCGCGGTAGCGGGCGAGGGACTCCCGGTACAACTCGCCCAGGACTGGGTCGGAGGGGTACCAGACAACACCCGAGTTACGGCCCGAGGCCCCCGAAGCGATGCCGGCCCGCTCGAACAGCGTGACGCGCGCGCCGCGACCCGCGAGCTCCGCGGCGAGCGCGGTCCCCACGATGCCGCCGCCGATGATCGCGACGTCCGCACCGGCCGGGCTCACGCTCGCGAGTCCATCATGCGATTGCGTCGCCGAGGGCGATGTCGCGCAGCTCGCCGACGAGGCGGTCGACCTCGGCCGCCGTGTTGTAGTGGGTCAGCCCGATGCGCAGGACGCCCTCGGGCTCGAGGCCCAGCCGCCCGATCGGCCCGACGGCGTAGAAGTTGCCCCACCAGGTGGCGATCCCGCGCTTCCCGAGCGCGACGGACGCCGCCTCGGCCGAGACGCCGGCCAGGGTGATCGCGGCCGTCGGCGTCCGCTCCTCGAATCGCGCCCGGTCCGCGATCCCCCACAGGCGGGCGCCCGCGATCCCGTCGATCCCGTCGAGCAGGCGCGCGAACAGCGGCATCTCGTAGGCGCGGATCGCGGCCATGCCCGCGTGGGCCTCCAGCCGTCGCCCGGTCATGCCCGGGAACTGGGCGCCGAACTCGGCGCCGTACCGCCGCCCGATCTCCGCGATGTACGCCACGGCGGCCAGCGACCCCGCAATCCCCTCGTGGTTGAGGGTGCCTGTCTCGAACCGGTCGTCCGCGGGCAGCAGCTTGTACGTGGGCAGCGAATCGAGCACGTCGCCGCGGCCGTACAGCACGCCGACGTGGGGCCCGAAGAACTTGTAGACCGAGCAGGCCAGGAAGTCGGTGCCGACCGCCTGGACGTCGATCGGCAGGTGTGGCGCCGCGTGGACGGCGTCGACGTATGTCAGGGCACCGGCCTCGTGGGCGCGCCGGACGAGCTCGGCCACCGGGTTGATCGAGCCGACGGCGTTGGAGGCCCAGCCGAACGCGACGAGCTTGGGCCGCCCGTGGAGCGCCGCGTCGAGCGCCTCGACGTCGAGGGTGACGTCGTCGGGGCGGATGTCCACGGTGCGGACGGTCAGGCCCCGGTCGGCGGCGGCGCTGCGCCACGGCCCGACGTTCGCCTCGTGATCGAGGCTGGTGACCACGATCTCGTCCCCCGGCGCGAGCGACGCCGCGATGGATCGGGCGACGTGCATGGTGAGCGTGGTCATGTTGGCGCCGAACTTGATCTCCGAGCGATCCGCGGCGTTGAGCAGGTCCGCGAGCGCGGCGTGTGCGTCGTCGAGGATCGCGTCGCTGCGCTGGGAGGTCAGGAACGGCCCGTCGTGGTTGGCGTTGGACTCGCGGTAGTAGCGGCCGACGGCGTCGATCACCGTATCGGGGACCTGGGTCCCGCCGGCCCATCGAACAGCGCGATCGGCCGCCCGTCCTGTTCGATCGACAGGGCCGGGAAGCGGCTGCGCAGGGCGTCGACGTCGAACTCGGGCATGGGGACCTCGGCGGGTGATCGTCGGCCGATGCTAGCGCGCCACGCGGTAGTTGTGTTGTCAACGACCTTCGGGCGAGGTACGATCTGGGCATGCCGATCGATGTCGCCGGCGGCCGCGAGGGGGAAGCGGCCACCGTGCCCGCCCAGCACGCGCGCGCCAAGGACTCCGACCCCCGTCTCGGCTCCTGGCGGGCCTTCCTCCACGCGCATGCACGCCTGACCCGCCGCCTCGACGACGAGCTGCGGGTGGCGCACAACGTCTCCCTCGCCGAGTACGACGCCCTCCTCCAGCTGGCCCAAGCACCGGGCCGCAGGCTGCGCATGAGCGTGCTCGCCGATCGCGTGCTGCTGTCGCGGAGCGGGATCACGCGCCTCGTCGACCGCCTGGTCGCGGATGGGATGGTCGAGCGCTCGACGTGCACGACGGATGCACGGGGCGCCGAGGCGGCCCTCACCCGGGGTGGCCTGGAGCGCCTGCGAGCCGCGTCGGCGACGCACCTCGAGGGCGTGCGGCGCTACTTCCTCGATGCGATCGGCACCGACGACCGGCACGCACTGGAGCGCGGGCTGTGCCAGGTCATGGACGGACTCGACGCCACGCCGCCATCGGTGAGCCCGGCAGATCGCGCCGACGCCTGACCGCCCGGTGGCCCCGACCGGACGCCTCCTGGCGGGCACCAGCGGCTTCTCGTACCCGGGCTGGGTGCCACGGTTCTACCCGCCGGGCTCGCGGTCCCGTGATCTCCTGACCCATTACGCGACGCGCCTCGCCGCGTGCGAGCTGAACAACACCTTCTACGCGCGCCCCACCGTCGAGAAGATCCAGGGCTGGTGCGCCGCCACGCCGCCCGAGTTCCGGTTCGTGGTCAAGGCCCAACGGGGCGCCAGCATCCGCGCGCTGTACGCCGACCCGGCGACGTCCGTGCCGTGGCTCACCGAGACCCTGCCCACGTTCGGCGAACGCCTCGGATCGGTGCTGTTCCGGGTCCCGGGCGAGGTCAAGCGCCAGGACGAGCGGCTCGCGGGTCTGCTCGCCGCCTGGCCGGCGGCCATGCCGCTGGTGATCGAGGCCCAGCACGAGACCTGGCACGTCGACGAGACGTTCGAGGCCTTGCGCGCCGCGGGCGCGGTCCTGTGCACGACGGACCTCGACGAGCTCGAGACGCCGCCCGACATCCGGCGGACCGGGCCGTTCCTCTACCTTCGGCTGCGGCGCACCGCCTACGACGATGCGGCGCTCGACGCCTGGGCGCGCCGCCTCGTCCCGTTCCTCGACGATGGCCTGGACGCGTACGTCCTGTTCCGCCACGACGAGGACGGCACGAGCGCCGTGCACGCGGCGGCGTTCGGCGACCGTGTCGATCGGGCGCGCTCGGCGGGCTGAGCAGACCCGGTCCCGTTGGCGAGGGCTCAGGCGCCCGAGCGGGACCCCTCGGCCGGCCCGAAGATCACGACCAGGCGCAAGGTCTCCGCGATGTCGTGGAACCGGTGCGCCACGCCCGCCGCCACGAAGATCGTGTCCCCGGGACCCACGTCTCGCGTCTCGGGGCCGACCGTGAACGACGCACGCCCCTCGAGCACGACATACGCCTCGTCCTCGGCGTGCGGCTGCTGGCGATCGACGGCACCCGCCTCGAGGACGTACAGGCCCAGCGACAGGTCGGGCACGCGGAGGAACTCGAGATACGGGTCGCCCGCGGCCGACTGGCGCCCCACGAGGTCGGCGAGGGTGAACGCGTCCATGCCGCTACCCTACGCGGAGCGATGCCGCCCGTCAGCCCCCGTCGACCCCGCGTTCCGCTCGCCGCGCTCCTCGTCGTCGCGCTCGCCCTCGCGGGTTGCGCGAGACCGGACGGCGACGTCAACGTCTCCGACCTCGAGCGTCGCCACGCCTGGTGCGTCCTCGACGGCCGACGCGCCATCGACCGCTCCGTCGACCGCGCCGTCGACCGCTCCGTCGTCGGTCCCGGCCTCATCGGGCCCGTCACGGAGCCCGGCCGGGATCCGGGGACCGCCCCGACCTCGCCGCCGTGCGTGTCGCGACTCCGGTGGTCGTGGACGGCGTCGTCTCGCCCGTGTGGGTCGACCGGATCCCCGACGGCAGCGGCCGTCTCATCGTGGTCGAGCAGGCCGGGCGGATCCGCGTGGTGACGGACGGCAAGCTTCAGCCCGAGCCCTACCTCGACATCAGCGACCGGATCCTGTCCGGCGGCGAGCGCGGCCTGCTGGGCGTGGCGTTCCCACCCGGCTTCGGGACCGAGCACCAGACGGTCTACGTCCATTACTCGGACCTCCAGGGCAACACGACGATCGCGGCGTTCGATGCGCCGGCCGACGCCTCGACCCTCGACCCGGCGACCGGCCGCGTCCTGCTGTCGGTCGAGCAGCCGTACGCCAACCACAACGGCGGCTGGATCGGCTTCGATCCCGACGGGCATGCTCCTGATCGCCCTCGGCGATGGCGGCAGCGGCGGCGACCCCGAGAACCGCGCATCCCGGCTCGACAACCTGCTGGGCAAGATCCTGCGCATCGACGTCCTCGGCGCCGGCAGCCAGCCCTACGCGATCCCGGACGACAACCCGTTTGCGGACCAGGCGGGGGCGAGGCCCGAGATCCTGCACTACGGCCTGCGCAACCCGTTTCGCGACAGCATCGACCCGGCGACCGGCGACCTGTGGATCGGCGACGTGGGCCAGGGCGCCTGGGAGGAGGTCGACGTCGCGCCGGCCGCCGCACGCGGCCTGGACTTCGGCTGGCATCGCTGGGAGGGCAGCCACTGCTTCAACCCCCCGACGGGCTGCGATCCCACCGGCGTGACCATGCCCGTGACGGAGTACGACCACGGGTCCGGGTGCGCGATCATCGGGGGCGTCGTGTACCACGGCACGGCGATCCCGGCGCTCCGTGGTGCGTACCTGTTCTCGGACAACTGCTCGGGAACGCTGTGGGCGATCGACGCCGGTCTCGAGGCGCCGCAGGCCCCGATCAACCTGCTCGAGACGGGCCGGTCCATCAGCTCCTTCGGCGTCGACGACGCGGGCGAGGTGTACCTCACGGACCTCGGCAACGCGCTGCTGAAGCTGACCGCGGCCTCGTAACCCGCCCTCGGAGGCCTGCAAGGCGTAATTGCGCTGCAAGTGGGATGCTGGCCGAGAGCGATCATCGTTGATCGCCGGGACGCAACCATCGGCAGATGCACGCGGATCATCCGACCGGGCGGACGGTGTCCCCGGGAGTGGCGCGGCGCCTGGCTCAATCGGCCGTGCGGCCGCGCCGGCGACACCGGCGCCGCAGGCCGTCGGCGCCGTCGATGCTGTTGCGCGGGATCGCCCTCGTCGCGGTCCTCATCGTCCTCGCGGGCGTCAGCGCTGTCGGGGCGACCGGCTTCGTCGCAGTCACCTCGATCGCGACCCTCTCGCGGGACCTGCCCGATCCCGAGACGCTGTCCTCGCTCGCGTTCGACGAACCCACCATCGTCTACGACCGCACCGGCAAGGTCGAGCTGGGTCGCTTCGAGCGCGCCAATCGCCGGGTCGTGGGCTACCACGACATCCCCGCGCTGGTGCTCGACGCAACCACAACGGCCGAGGACCGGACGTTCTGGCAGAACGACGGCTACGACGTGACCGCGATGGTCGCGGCGGCGATCCAGACGATCCAGGGCGACGGGCGGGGTGCGTCGACGATCACCCAGCAGCTCGTGCGCGCGCGGCTGTTGCCGGCGGATGTCATCGAGCCCGGGGCCGACCTCTACCTGCGCAAAGCGAAGGAGATCATCCAGTCGGCGCGGCTCACCCAGGCGTTCCCGGGCCAGACGGGCAAGCAGCAGATCATCACCGCATACCTGAACCAGGTCTTCTACGGCCACGATGCGTACGGGATCGCGGCGGCCGCGCAGGTCTACTTCGGGATCTCGAAGCTGTCCCAGCTGACCCCGGCGCAGGCGGCCCTCCTCGCCGCGCTGCCCAAGTCGCCTTCGAGCCTCGACCCCTATGCCTATGCGATCCGGACCAAGAAGGGCCGGCTGCTGGTGCCCCAGGATTCGCCGCCGATCGTCCGTCGCAACTGGATCCTCGACAACCTCGCGAGCTCGCGCTGGACGCACCTGACCCCGGCCCAGCTGGCGGCGGCGAAAGCCGAGCCGGTCGTCCTGCGAGGCGACCGACCCCTGATCTACAAGGCGCCCCAATTCATGTGGCAGGTGCGCTCGCAGCTGGAATCGATCCTCGGTTCGGCCGACGCGGTCGAGACCGGCGGCTATCGGGTGATCACCACCCTCGACTGGCATGCCCAGCAGATCGCCCAGCACGAGCTGGAGGGGGCCGTCGTGGCACCCAACCTCGCCCCCAGGCGGGCGGCGCGGCTGTTCCGACGGCTGGGGATCCCGCGCCAGGATTGGGGCTGGATCCATCGCCTGCGGGGCAAGGACCTGCACAACGGCGCCCTCGTGGCCATCGACTACCGGACGGGCGATGTCCGGGCCTACGTCGGCAGCGCCGGCTACTACCTCGACAAGCTCCGCAGCCGCCGCTTCGAGCCCAAGTTCGACGCCGCCGGGATCGGGTACCGGCAACCGGGCTCGGCGTTCAAGCCGGTGCTGTACGCGACGGCCTTCGAGCGCAAGGCGCTGACGCCGGGATCGCTGCTGCTCGATATCACGACCCAATTCGACCGGGCGCAGAGCTGGGCGCCCAAGGACGCGGACGGCCTCGACCGAGGGCCTGTCCTCGTCCGCCAGGCGCTGCAGATGTCGCTCAACATCCCGGCGATCCGCGCCCTCCAGCGGGTCGGCAACGGCGCGGTCGCCGATGAGGCCGCGCAGATGGGACTCTCGTTCCAGGGCGGCAAGAAGGCGTTCGTCCAGGCCGGCCTCGCGGGCGCGCTCGGGACCGTGGAGACGAGACCACTGGACCTCGTGTCGGCCTACGGAACGATCGCCAACGGCGGCGTCCACGAGCCGGCGCGGATGATCCTGGAGATCAAGGACCCGCACGGCAACGTGGTCTATCGAGCGCCCGATCGGGGCAAGGCGGCGCTGTCGCCGGCCGCCGCCTACCAGGTCACGGACATCCTGAAGGGCAATACCAATCCGGCGATCAACCCGATCTGGGCCGCCAAGCTGGCGATCCGCAACGGCCCGCACGGCGAGCGCCGGCCGGCGGCCGTCAAGACAGGCACGGCGACGGACGCGCGCGACCTCTCGACGTACGGGTATCTCGCGCCGCCGGCCAACCGCAAGGCGCCGGCACTCGCCGTCGGCGTGTGGCTGGGCAACAGCGATCACTCGATGCCGCGGTCCTCGGATCCGGCGATCTCGCTGACGGCGGCGGCGCCCCTGTGGCGGTCGGTCGTGCGCCAGCTGACCAACGGACAGCCGGTGACCGACTTCCAGCCGCCCAAGGGCCTCGTCCGTGCCCGCATCGACGCCTGGTCCGGCGGCGCGCCTGGGCCCTGGACGCGCCAGACGCGGATGGAGCTATTCCGCTCCGGGACGCAGCCGGGCGCCAAGGGCGAGATCGACCAGCCGGGTCTGCTGTACGGCGCGTCGTGCGGCACGTGGGTCGTCGATCCGGTCAAGGCGGAGCTGGGCCCGCGGTCCTGGGATCCGGACGTCGCCAACTGGCTCGCCCGCGCGCGCAGCGGCGTCGGCGTGCTGGGCCCGCTTGGGTCACGGACGGCGTACTTCTGGGGTCGGACGGGCTGGGGCGGGCCGCTGGCGGGCGGCTGCGTCGCACCGCCATCCGTGCCGGGTTCCGGGAGCGGACGGGGCCAGGGAATCGGCAACGGTCATGGGCCCGGTCATGGCGGCGGGCCGCCCGGCCACGGTCACGGTGGCGGGCCGCCCGGCCACGGGTAGGGTGCGATCGCAATGCGGAGTTAAGGTCGCGGCGGCCGTCTGCTAGGCCCCCGCAGGGGAGCGCCTTCTAGCCTCTTGCTACCACGACATCGCGGAGCGCAGAACACTTCATTTCGGGAGCGCTTGTGACGGGGCGTTCCCGCTTCCTTTCGGACGGCCGGAGTCCCCCTCCTCCGGCCGTCCGACTGTTTGTGTCGGTCCGCGCGACCCCTGTGGGGCGGAACTGTTATGCCGCTGTAATGTGGGTGCAACGTTCCGGGTGCTTCAGGCGGCCACGGCGCACCCTAGAATCAGTCCGATCTCGCATGTAACGCCGCGGCAGCGCCTGTGACGGGGCCTGCCGCGGGCCTCACGCCGCACGGTCCGGTCCCCTCCCGGGTCGTGCGGCGTTCTTTGTTGTGTCCCGCCTGACCGGAGTGGGTCCCGCCTGACCGGAGTGGGTCCCGCCTGACAGGAGTGGGTCCCGCCTGACCGGATTGGGCAGCCGCCCGACGGGCCCGTCGACCCTCAGGCGGCGATGGCCATGACCGCGGCACTGGCCGCGACGACGACCAACGGCGGCACCCTCGCGACCATCAACAGCAACGCCCCGCCAAGCGCCACCACCGCCGACAGGGGTGAGGTGATCGCCCCCGTGGCCACCGGCGTGATCCAGGCGGCCGCGAGGATGCCCACAACCGCGGCGTTGACCCCTGCGAGGGCCGCGCCCACCCCCGGCCGGCCCCGGAGCCAGCCCACGGCGGGCAGCGCGGCGAGGACCAGCAGCGCTCCGGGCAGGAAGATGGCCACGGTCGCGATGGCAGCTCCCAGCACGCCGCCCGGCCCGACGGTCGCCACGGCGCCGAGGTAGGCGGCGAACGAGAACAGCGGCCCCGGCAACGCCTGGGCGGCGCCGTACCCGGCGAGGAACTGGTCCTCGCCAACCCAGCCGGGTCGCACGACCCCCGCGTCCAGCAGCGGCAGGACGACATGGCCGCCACCGAACACGAGCGCACCGGCTCGGATGAACGCCGCCACGAGCCCGACCTCCGGCCGGCCCGTCACGCTCGCGAGGAGCTGGCTGCCGAGCACCACGACCAGGAACGCGGCCACCAGAACGATCGCCTCGGAACGACGACCCGCGTCCACCCGTCCGGGCTCGCGCCCGCCCGGTCCATCGTCCCGCGATGCGATCCGTCCCTCGAGGATCAGGCGACCGGCGATGGCGCCCGCCGCGATCACCGTGACCTGCGCGACGGGCGATGGCGCCACCAGCACGATCGGCGTGGCGACCGCGGCGATGAGGATCCGCGGCAGGTCGGGCGTCAGGCGACGGGCCATCGTCACGACGGCCTGGGCCACGATCGCCACCGCGGCGACCTCGAGCCCGTGGATGGCACCCGACACCGGGCCCGAGGAGGGAACCCTCGCATCGGCGGCCACGAGGCCGAGGATCGTCATGATCACGGCGCTCGGGAGCGTGAACCCGAGCCAGGCGGCGGCGGCGCCCGCCCAGCCGGCCCGCAACCGGCCGACGGCGATCGTGAGCTGGCTGCTCGCGGGACCCGGCAGCGTCTGGCACAGGGCGGCGAGGTCGGCGAACACGGCGTCGTCGAGCCAGCCGCGATCCTCCACGAACGCCTTGCGCTGGTAGCCGAGATGGGCGATGGGACCGCCGAACGAGGTCAGGCCGAGGCGCAGCGTCGCGAGGAACACCTCGCGGGCCGTGCCGCGCGCGGCGCCTCCGGACCGCGCAGCCACGGGCGTGCTGGCCGTGGGCCGGCCTCAGCGCGTGAGCGGGTCGGTCGAGTTGGGATCGAGTCCGAGCGCGCGGATCGACTTGGCCGCCTGGCGCGCGTCGATGCTGCCGCAGCGCGCGAGCCCGGCCAGCGCCGCCGCCGCGATGTTCGGGGGGTCGATCTCGAAGTGCGCCCGCAGGTTCTCGCGCGTGTCGCTCCGCCCGTAGCCGTCCGTGCCGAGCACGATGTACGGGTCCGGCACCCACGGCGCGACCAGGTCGGGCAGGGTGCGGATCCAGTCGGTCGCGACGACGATCGGGCCGCCGTCCGGGCCCAGCACCTGGCCGACGTACGGCACCTTGGGGCTCTTGTCGGGGTTGAGCCGGTTCCAGCGCTCGACCTGGAGCGCTTCGTGACGCAGCTGCTGGAACGAGGTCGCCGAGTACACCTCGGCGGCAATGCCGAGGTCGTTGGCAAGCAGGTCGCGGGCCGCGATCACCTGCTGGAGGATCGATCCGGAGCCCACCAGCCGCACGTGGCCCTTCGGGTCGGCGATGTCCGGGGCAGCCGCGAAGCGGTAGATGCCGCGCACGATGCCCTCGTCGACGCCGTCGGGCTTCGGCGCCTGCGCGTAGTTCTCGTTGTAGACGGTGACGTAGTAGAAGACGTCCTCGCCGTCGTGGTACATCCGCTCGACGCCCTCGCGGATCACGGCCGCGAGCTCGTAGGCGAAGGCCGGGTCGTAGGCGCGGACGACCGGCACCGTCGAGGCCAGGATGTGTGTGTGGCCGTCGTCGTGCTGCAGGCCCTCGCCGGCGAGCGTCGTGCGGCCGGCCGTGGCGCCGATCATGAACCCGCGACCGCGCTGGTCCCCGAACGCCCAGATCTGATCGCCGGTGCGCTGGAACCCGAACATCGAATAGAAGATGTAGAACGGGATCATGGGCTCGCCGTGGGTGGCATACGACGTCCCCGCGGCGATCAGCGAGGCCATCGAGCCTGCCTCGTTGATCCCCTCTTCGAGAACCTGGCCGTCCTGGCTCTCGCGGTACGAGAGCACGAGATCGGAGTCGACCGGGTCGTAGCGCTGGCCGTTGGCGGCGTAGATGCCGACCTCCTTGAACAGGGGGTCCATGCCGAACGTGCGCGCTTCGTCGGGGATGATCGGCACGATGCGGCGGCCGATGTTGGGATCGCGGATCAGGTTGCGCAGGATGCGCGCGAACACCATCGTGGTCGAGACGGCCGTCGTGCTGCCTGAGGCGAACTCGGCGTCCACGGCGGCGTCGGGCACCGGCAGCGCCGGCGACCGGACGACCCGGCGGGGCAACGGCCCGCCGAGCGCGGCGCGCCGCTCGTTGAGGTAACGGACCTCCTCGGAGTCGGGGCCCGGGTGGAAGTACGGGGCGTCCTTGAGCTTGTCGTCGGGGATCGGCAGCTCCAGCCGATCGCGGAAGATCTTGAGCTCGGCCTCGCTCAGCTTCTTCGCCTGGTGGGTGATGTTGCGGGCCTCGACGCCCGCGCCGAGCGTCCAGCCCTTGACGGTCTTGGCGAGGACGACGGTCGGTGCGCCGCGGTACTCGGTCGCCGCCTTGTAGGCCGCGTAGACCTTGCGATAGTCGTGGCCGCCGCGGCGGAGCTTGAGGATGTCGTCGTCGGTCAGGTGTTCGACGATCCGGCGCAGGCGCGGGTCGGGACCGAAGAAGTGGTTCCGGACGTACTCACCGCTCGACACCGAATACTTCTGGAACTCGCCGTCGAGCGTCTCGTTCATCTTCTCGACCAGGACGCCGTCGACGTCGCGGGCCAGCAGCTCGTCCCATTCGCGGCCCCACACGACCTTGATCACGTTCCAGCCGGCACCCCGGAACAGGCCCTCGAGCTCCTGGATGACCTTGCCGTTGCCGCGCACGGGCCCGTCGAGCCGCTGGAGGTTGCAGTTGATGACGAAGGTCAGGTTGTCGAGGCCCTCGCGCGCCGCCAGCGAGATCCCGGCGATCGACTCCGGCTCGTCCATCTCGCCGTCGCCGAGGAAGGCCCACACCCGCTGCGCGCTGGTGTCGCGGATGCCGCGGTTGGCGAGGTAGCGGTTGAACCGCGCCTGGTAGACCGACGCCAGCGGGCCGAGGCCCATCGACACCGTCGGGAACTCCCAGAAGTCGGGCATCAGGCGAGGATGCGGGTAGGAGCTCAGGCCCTTGCCGTCGACCTCCCGGCGGAAGTGATCGAGCTGATCCTCCGAGAGGCGTCCCTCGAGGAAGGCGCGAGCGTAGATCCCCGGCGCCGCGTGGCCCTGGAAGAAGACCTGGTCGCCGCCGCCCGGGTGCTCCTTGCCGGCGAAGAAATGGTTGAACCCGACCTCGTACAGGCTGGCCGCCGACGCGTAGGTCGCAAGGTGGCCGCCGAGGCCCGCATAGCGGTTGTTCGCGCGCAGCACCATCGCGACGGCGTTCCAGCGGACGAGGCGCCGGATGCGCCGCTCGAGGGCCTCGTCACCCGGGAAGTACGGCTCCTGCTCCGGGCTGATCGTGTTGATGTAGCGCGTGCTCGTGAGGCTGGGCAGGCCGACGTGTCGCTGGCGTGCACGCTTGAGCAGCTTGAACATCAGGAAGCGAGCCCGGTTCTCGCCTTCCTGGTCCACGACCTGATCGAGCGAGTCGAGCCATTCCTGGGTCTCGGCCTCGTCGATGTCGGGCAGCTGGTGCTTGAACTCGTCGAAGTACATCGGGGCTCCGTGACGCCGGGCCGCGCTCGCCCGAACCGGCAACAGGGTAGCCCCGTTGCGACGCCGATGCGCCGATTTCCAGGGTTTCGATTCGGATGCGGCCGCTCGTTGACGCCGCACGCGCGGCCTCGCTGGCCAGGCGTGGATTGGTACGCGCCTGTACGTCGGCGTGACCCCACCGCCACCCGACGCACACCGGCCGCGCGGGATGTCGCGCCATCGCGCCGTCGCGCCGATCGCCGCCGTCGGCCGTCCCGCCGTCGCGCCGTCCCGCCGTCGCGCCGTCCCGCCGTCGCGCCCGGCGAGGCGGACTTGCGCCCGGAGAGCACACTGGTCGCCGAAGGGGGATCTTCCATGAGCACACCACCGCTCGTCCTGGTCGCCGACGAGCCGCGGGTCACTGGGCACGTGGTCGCGATGCTGTCGCCCGAGGGATTCCGCGTCGTCGAGGCACACAGCGGCGAAGCCGCGCTGGCCGTCGACGAGGAGCTCCGGCCCGACATCGTCCTGATCGACAGCGGCCTGGCCGACCTCGACGGCTTCGAGATCATGCGCATGCTCAAGGAGCGTCGCCCGGTCCCGGTCATGCTCCTCAGCGCGAGGGGCTCGACGACGGACAAGGCCCGCGGGCTCGATCTCGGCGCGGACGACTATCTCGCCAAGCCATTCCAGCCCGAGGAGCTCGCGGCTCGAGTCCGGGCCATCCTGCGCCGCACCCTCGATCCCGCGGCGGGCCAGGGCGTCGTGGCGTTCGACGACGTCGCGATCGACCTGGCGCGCCGGCTGGTCACCCGCCGGGGCAAGCTCGTGCACCTGTCCCGAACGGAGTGGCTGCTCCTGAGCCACCTCGCCGCCAACGCCGGCCGGGTGGTGCTCCACGGCGAGCTGCTCACCAAGGTGTGGGGCCCGGAGTACCGCGAGGACCTCGGGTATCTGCGGGTCTGGGTGTCGCGCGTGCGGCGCAAGCTCGGGACGCCACCCGGCCAGAGCGGCCGCATCCGCACCTTCCAGGGCATCGGCTACCTGCTCGACATCCGGGACGCCGCCACGGCCTGACCCGCGGGTGCCGGGCGCGAGGCGAAGCGAGACGCGAGGCGGCGCGAGGCGCGACCCGGCGTGAGACGGGCGCGAGGCGGCGGGCGAGCCCGCTCGAGCCCGAGCCTGGCGCGGAGCGGCGCCCGAGCATGCCCCGCCCCCCGGGCACACCTTGGTCGTCCGGCGTTCACTGCAGCGGCTGGACCGCCACCTTGGTCGGCCGGCGCCCAGATCAGCGGATCTGAGGCTGAAAACCGCTGTTCTGCGCGCGTGGCGCCCAGATCGATCCCGTGAACCGCCGCAGTGAACGCCCGGCGACCATCGACCTCGGTGCAAGGGCGGGATAAGCGGCATCGGTCATCCTCAAGACATGCCAGTTCGAACGGACCCCAAGACCGACGGTCGGCAAATCGCGACGCGGATCGCGCGACAGCTGGGTGAGGACCTTCGCGCCGCCCGGCTTGCGAGCGGCATCAGTCAGGGCGCCGCGGGAGCGGCGGCCGGCATGACGCATACGCAGTTCGGGCGGATCGAGCGCGGCGAGATCCCAGGCCTCTCGCTGGACCAGGTTTCGCGTGCCGCGCTGGCCGTTGGGGTCAGGCTGGCGGCGCGCCTGTATCCCGACGGCGACGCCGTGCGCGACGCGGCACAGCTTCGCCTCCTTGCGCGGTTTCGGTCGACGCTGCCCCCCGAGACCGCTTGGCAATCGGAAGTGCCACTACCCATCCCGGGCGATCGTCGGGCGTGGGACGCCGTGATCGGGCTGGGCGGACGTCGCGCCGGATGCGAGGGCGAGACGCGGCTGGGCGACATCCAGGCGCTTGATCGGCGGATCGCCTTGAAAGCCCGGGACGGCGGGCTCGACCCCGTGATCCTGGTCGTCGCCGATACGGCCAACAACCGATCGATCCTCCGCATCCATCGCGAGGACCTGCGACCCACATTCCCCTTGGACGGCCGGCACGTCCTCGCGGCATTCGCAGACGGACGCCTGCCCGCACGGAACGCGATCATCGTCGTGTGACGGGGCGAGTCGCCGCGCTACCCTCTGGGCATGCTTCGCTACCGGCCCGACGTCGCGCTGATCGTCGTCGACGTCCAGAACGACTTCGCGGATCCGAAGGGCAGCCTGAGCGTCAGTCGCGGCGAGGACGTGATCCCCGTCATCAATGGGGAGATCGCGGCCGCGCGCGACGGCGGCGCGCTCGTCGTGTTCACCCAGGACTGGCATCCGGAGCACACGCCACACTTCGCGAAGGACGGCGGGATCTGGCCCGACCACTGCATCCAGGACACCTGGGGCGCGCAGTTCCACCCGGACCTCGACGTGCCGGCGGACGCCAAGATCGTCCACAAGGGCGCCAACGGCGAGGACGGTTACTCCGCCTTCTCGATGCGCGACCCGAGCTCTGGCGAGACGATTCCAACGGAGCTCACCCGGATCCTCCGGACGGCCGCGATCCACGACGTCGTCGTCACGGGCCTCGCGACCGACTACTGCGTGAAGGCGACGGCGCTCGACGCGAGGCTGCTCGGCTTCGTGCCCACGGTCCTGACCGATGCGATCGCCTCGGTTGACCTGCAGAGCGGCGACGGGGAACGGGCCCTGGACGAATGCCAGGCCGCCGGGGTGCTGCTCCAGTCCACGCGGGCGCGCTGACGGCCATCGTGGTGCGCCGCGTCCTGGCCCTCGCCGTCGTCGCGCTCCCGGTCGCCTGGATGCTGGACCGCTGGCTCGCGGCCAGGGCCGGTGGCGAGCCCGAGCCCCTGGACATGCTCGCCGTCGTGGACGCGCCGATCGAGTCGACCTGGGCCGCCGTGGCAGACGTTCCACGCCAGGTCGAGTGGATGCGCGAGATGAAGTCGGTGCGCCTGGACGGCTCGTCGACGATCGGCGTCGGGACGCAGGCGGAGGCGACCATCCGGATCTTCGGGATCCCGATGAGCGACCCGGTCGAGATCGTGGAGTTCGACCCGCCGACCCGCTACGCGATCCGGCATCGAGGGCTGTTCGCGGGCTCGGGGCTGATCACGCTCGAGCGGGGCGCCGACGGCACGACGACGATCGTGCGCTGGAAGGAGCGCCTCGCACCCCCGGTCCTGCCGGCCCTGGGAGCCGTCCTCCAGGCCCCGATCCTGCGCGCGATCTTCCAGTCCGACCTCAACCGCTTCAAGCGGATGGTCGAGACCGGTTCGGCGGCCGGCTGAGCCGGCCAGCCAGGACGCCGCGATGCAGGTCCACCTCGTCGACGCGACGTACGAGCTGTTCCGGGCGCACTTCGCCCCGCGACCGCCGGTCCTGGGCAAGGACGGCGTCCCCCTGTCGGGCGTCAGCGGCCTCGTCGAGCAGCTGCTGTTCCTCCTCCGCGAGCAGGGCGCGACGCATGTCGGCTGCGCCACCGACCGGGTGATCCGCTCGTTCCGCAACGAGCTCTACGCGGGCTACAAGACCGAGGCCGGGATGCCGCCGGAGCTGCTCGCGCAGTTTCCGATCGCCGAGCAGGCGATCGAGGCGCTGGGACTCGTGCTGTGGCCGATGGTCGAGTACGAGGCGGACGATGCGATCGGGGCCGCCGCCGAGCGGTTCGCGGCCGACCCCCGTGTCGAGCGGGTCGTGATCTGCACGCCGGACAAGGACATGGCCCAGTGCGTGCGCGACGACCGTGTCGTCCTCTGGGACCGGCGACGCGACACGGTGTACGACGACGCCGGGGTGCGGGCGAAGTGGGGCGTGCCGCCCGAGAGCGTGCCCGACCGGCTGGCCCTGGTCGGCGACGCGGCCGACGGCTATCCCGGGCTGCCGGGCTGGGGCGACAAGTCGGCGTCCGCGGTCCTCGCCCGCTACGGTCACTTCGAGACCATCCCAGCCAACGGCAGCACCTGGGACGTGCCCGGGTTGCGCAACCCGGTCGGGCTCGCGACGACGCTGCGCGACCACCTCGCCGAGGCACTCCTGTACCGCGACCTCGCTCGGCTGCGAACGATCGAGGACGGCGTGCCGATCCCCCAGCTGGACGTCGACGAGCTCGAGTGGCGCGGGACGGACAGGGCCGCCTGGCAGGCGTTCTGCGACGAGTGGGGCCTCGGCCGGCTGCGAAGCCGGCCGCACCGCTGGGCCTGAGGGTCAGCCGCCCCCGAACATTCGCTTGATACGCGCCCAGAGTCCGCGTGACTCGGGCGCGGCAGGCGCGGCGGCCTTCGCCGGTGTGGCCGCCGATGCGACGGGCCGGCTTGGCCGCCGGTACAGGGTTGGCCGCCGGCGACGCCGCTGCCGGCGAGGCATCCGGCGTCGATCCCCCACCGCCGTGCGATACGACCTTGTCCATCGCCTTCGCCTGCTCGATCCACCCGGTCACCGTCGCCTCGGACGGGATGCGACGGATCCAGTTCGGCCGGGCCGCGTCGAGCTCCTGGAACGTCGTGGCCAGGTTGGCCGGGTTGCGCCGGGCGAGCTCGGCCGGCAAATCCACGCCCGCGGCCTCGAGCAGGTCCGCATATTCCGACCCTACGCCGTCGATCCGCATCAGGTCGGCGTGGTTGACCCACTCGAGAATGAGCTTGCCCGAGATCCCGGTGGCGGACTCGATCTCGGCCCGGCCGCGCGTCGTCGCGCCGCGCGCGAGGAGCTGGTCGGTGTTGGTGATCCCAGCCTCGTCAAGCTTCGCTGCGTTTTCGGGCCCGATGCCCTCGATCTCGACGATGTTCACGCCGACCTCCAATGCGTCACGAGAGTCGCGGCGCAGGGGCGCGCCGAGGCGTGTCGCGGGGAGTCTACTGCCGGCCCTGCGGCTCGGCGGCCAGTCTCAGCAGCTCCGGGTGATGCGCGGGCGGCGCGGCGACCATGCCGAACGTCCGGGTCGGTCGATCGACGTCGAACCATGGCCCGCCGGCCATGTCGGTGACGACCGCGCCGGCACGCTCGGCGATCAATCCGGCGGCGGCCACGTCCCAGGCTGACATCCCCGCGGACTGGACGAAGGCGTCGAACCGGCCGTTCGCAACGTAGGCGAGGGCGAGCGCCGCCGATCCCATGTTCCGCGACACGCGGATCGCCTTCCGAATGCCGCGAACCCGCGTCGCGAGCGAACGCCCGCCGATCGCCAGCGAGATGACGCAGTCCTCGAGCTTGGCCTTGTCGGACGCGTGGACCGGCGTCGCGCCCACGACCGCCGGCCCATCGACCGCCGCCGCGAACGTCTCGGCGCGCATCGGGTCGTGGATCACGCCCACGGCCGGCGCGCCATCGACCACCAGCGCCACGGACACGCAAAAGAACGGGATGCCGTTGGCGTAGTTGATCGTGCCGTCGAGCGGGTCGATCACCCACGTCCGGCCGACCGCGAGCCCGCGGGTCGCGTCGGCCGTGGTCGTCCGGTGGGCCCCGGATTCCTCGGCCAGGATCCCATCGCCGGGGAAGCGGGACCGGATCGCGTCGATGATGAGCGCCTCGGACAGGTGGTCGATCTCGGTGACCACGTCACGCCCGGACTTCATGTCGACCCGGCCCACGCGCTCGTAGCGATCGAACAGGATCTGGCCCGCGCGCTCGGCCGTCTCGCGGGCGAACGCGAGGTCGTCGGCGAACCGCCCGCCGGCCGCGGATCCGCCGGCGGTGGATCCGGCAGCGGCGGAGGCGTCACCCGTCTCGGGCGTCACCCGGCACAGTCGAGGGTGAGCGGCCTGGGCACCGTGCCGAGGCTGGTCACGACCGCGTCGAAGGTCACGGTGGCGCCAGGCTTGACGATCGGGGTCTGGACGAACGCCGTCTCGGGACCGATCCCGCGCAGCGTCGGGTCGCCGACGCGGCACGTCGTGGTGCCGGCGTTGGAGCCGCTGTTGGTGACCGAGATCGTGACCCGGACGCCCGCCGGGTCCGCGCCCACGCCGACCAGGCTCGACGTGAACGGACCGACGCCGCTGATCGCGAGGCGGGCGATGACGGCGAGCAGCACGACCGCGACGCCCACCCCCAGGATGGCCGTGCCATGCGCCTGGGTCGCGGACGGCGACTTGAGCCCCAGCGGGTTGCACGCCTCGCACATGGACTCCGAGATCGGGATCCGGGCGCCGCAGCGGACGCACCCGTGCATCGGCTCCGAGGGGGCCGGCGCGGCGGTGGGCGTCGGGGTCGTCGGCACGGACATCATCCGGCGGCGGTCAGCTGCCCATGTCGAAGATGCGGATGTCCGACTCGCCCACGACGTGGCCGTCGCCCCGCGTGTGGGCGAGGGCGTCGAGTGCCCCGAGGGCGTCGAGGTCCTGCGGGAAGCGGCCGATCATGTCGACCACCACGTTTCGGATCCGCTCCGCGTTCTGCTCGAACACCGCGAGCACGTCGTGGGCCGTCACGGCGTGCGTGCCCTCGAGCACGCCCGCGTCGTAGTCGGTGATCAGGGCGATGTTCACCACGGCCATGCCGAGCTCGCGGCACAGGAACGCCTCGGGGTACTGGGTCATGTTGATGACCTCCCACCCCGCGTCGCTGAACCACTTCGATTCGGCCTTGGTGGAGAAGCGCGGGCCCTGGATGACCACCACGGTCCCGCCGTCATGGACCGTGATCCCGTGCTCGCGGATCACCTCGAGCGCGATCCGGCGCAGCGTCGGGTCGTACGGCTCCGCCGAGGAGACGTGGGACACGATCGGGCCGTCGAAGAAGGTGTCCTCGCGCCCCGTCGTCCGGTCGACGAACTGGTCGCTGACCACGAAGTGCCCGGGCTCGACGGCGAGCTGGAGCGAGCCCGCGGCGCACGGGCTGATGACGGCCTTGACGCCCAGGGAGCGCATCGCCCACACGTTCGCCCGGTAGTTGATCCGATGGGGCGGGATGGTGTGGCGTCGTCCGTGGCGGGGCAGGAACGCCACCCGCCGGCCGGCGATCGTGGCCAGGAACACGCTGTCCGAGGGCGGGCCGTACGGCGTGTCGACCTTGGCCTCGCGGACATCGTCGAGCAGCGTGTAGAACCCGGAACCGCCGAACACGCCGATCTCCGCGTGATCCGCCACAAGCACCTCCTTCGCTGGGCTGCATTCTCGCATGGGCCGCCTCGAACCGGCCCTCGCGGCCTACGATGCGGGGATGGACGACGGCTCGACCGCGGCGACCGAGCGGATGTGGCTCGCGGACTGGCGACGGCGGGTGGCCGAGCTGTACGCCGAGGTGCGCGCCGTCGCGGCAACCGACGCGGTCGCCGCATGGGACGCCTGGCGCTCGGAGCGCGAGGCCCTGTACCGCGGGCATCCCTCGTCACCGGTCATCGCGGACCAGCGCTCGACCTTCGTCGCCCACCACTGGCCGTACGCGGATCGGCTGCGGTTCGAGCTCGGCGTCGAGCCCGAGCCAGCGCAAGCGGCCGCGTCAGCGGGCGACGGCGCGTCGCCGTTCGGTGCCCTGACGCTCCCCAACAGCGGCGCTGAGGCGCTCGCCTTCGACCGCGTCGGACGGGTGACCCTCCCACTGCCGGGTGGCGACGGCTCGCTCGCGCTGTTCTGGATGCGTGGCTACACCGGCGGCCTGTTCCTGCCGTTCCGGGATGCGACCAGCGGCGACGAGACGTACGGGGCCGGCCGCTACGTCCTGGACACGGGCAAGGGCGCCGACCTGGGCGGAGATCCGGGCGCGGGCACGCTGGTCGTGGACCTCAACTTCTCGTTCCAGCCGTCGTGCGCGTTCGATCCGAAGTGGGCCTGCCCGCTGGCGCCGCCCGAGAACCGGCTCCCAACGCGGATCGAGGCGGGCGAACGCTTGCGCTGACTGGCCCGACATACCATGGGCCGATGCCCACATTTCCCCTCCTCTCGGACGCCGTCCGTGCCTTCCTCGAGCAGCCGCATGTCGCGACCGTCGCCTCGACGGACGACGACGGTCAGCCGCGCCAGGCGGTCGTCTGGTATCGCCTCGAGCCCGACGGCCGCATCCTGATCAACTCGCGGACGCCCCGGCGGTGGTGCGCCAACCTGATGCGCGAACCCCGCGTGGCCCTGTCGGTCATCGACGGCGCCGACGCGTATCGATGGGTCGGACTGACGGGCGTCGTGGAGGAGGTCATCGACGACGTCGAGCGTGCCCGCGACGACATCGTCGCCCTCGCCCATCGCTACCGGCCCGAGGGACCCACGGCCTCGGCCGTCGCGGCATTCCGGTCCCAGCCCCGGGTGACGTTCCTCGTCCGGATCACCGGCGTGCACGACCACCTGGAGGACTGACGCATGCCCTCGACCAAGATCGGCGTCCTCCTGTGGCCGCAGACCGCGAGCTGGCCGGCCTTGCGCGACGCGGCGGCGCTCGCCGACCGCTCGGGCGCCGCGAGCCTCTGGACGTGGGATCACCTCAACAGCATCGTGGGCCCCTGGGAGGGCCCGATCTTCGAGGGCTGGACGACGCTCGCGGGCTGGTCGCAGGTCACCGAACGGGCGACGCTCGGCCTGATGGTCGCCGCCAACACGTTCCGCAACCCGGGCCTCACGGCCAAGCTCGCCACGACGCTCGACCACCTGTCCGGCGGCCGGGCCATCCTGGGCCTCGGGGGCGCCTGGTTCGAACGCGAGCACGAGGCCTACGGGATCGACTTCGGCAGCGGGTTCGGCGAGCGCCTGGATCGCCTCGACGAGGCCGTGATGCTGGTCCGGCGCCTGCTCGACGGCGAGACCGTGACCCACGACGGGCCGGTGTACGCGATGCGCGAGGCGATCGTCGCGCCGCGACCGGTGCAGGTCCGGCTGCCGATCATGATCGGGGGGTCGGGACCCAAGAAGACGTTGCGGACGCTGGCGCGGTACGGCGACCAGTGGAACTCGATGGGCGACCTCGCCGAGCTCGCAGCACGCGACGCGATCCTGCGCGAGCACTGCGCGGCGATCGGGCGTGACGATGGCGAGATCGAGCGCACGACCACCGTCGACCTCGTGATCCGCGATACGCACGAAGCCGGGCTGGCGTTCTACAAGGCTCGACTCGCGGCGAACGGCGAAGACTTCGATCCGGACTGGAACTTCTTCGTCGGGCCGCCGGCCGAGATCGCGGAGGCCATGCAGCCCATCCTGGAGCTCGGCTTCCGGCACGTCCTCGTCGATACGCCCGCGCCGTACGACATGGAGACGATCGGCCGGATCGGCGAAGTCATCGAGCTCCTCAACGCGTGAGCGACCCGTCCGTCGTCGCCCTGGCCGGGGGCGTCGGTGGCGCCAAGCTGGCCGAGGGGCTGGCGGCGCATCTCGGTGCCCGCCTCGGCGTCATCGTCAACACCGGCGACGACTGTGAGCGGCACGGGCTGCTGGTCATGCCCGACCACGACACCGTCCTGTACAACCTGGCCGGGATCGAGCAGGTCGAATGGGGCTGGGGCATCGAAGGCGACACGCACGCGACGATGGCCCAGCTCGAGGCCTACGGCGAGCCGTCGTGGTTCTCGCTGGGCGACCGCGACCTGGCCCTGCACATCGCGCGAACCGCGCGCCTGCGCGCCGGCGGCCGCTTGACCGAGGTGTGCCTCGGGCTCCAGTCGTCGCTGGGCATCGTGGCGCGGATCCTGCCCATGGCCGACGAGCCGGTGCGGACCGAGGTGCGCGCCGACGAGGGCTGGCTCGAGTTCCAGGAGTACTTCGTCCACCAGCGCCAGGCCCCGGACGTCCACGAGATCCGCCTGGCGGGGGTCGAGGCGTCCCGGCCGACGCCCGAGGTCCTGGCGGCCATCGGAGGAGCCGCCTCGATCGTGATCTGCCCGTCCAATCCGCTGGTCTCGGTCGGGCCGATCCTCGCGGTGCCGGGGATGCGACCGGCCATCGATGCGGCTCGATCGCGCGGCGCGACCGTGGTCGCCGTGAGCCCGATCATCGGCGGACGCGCCCTCAAGGGCCCGGCCGATCGGATGCTCGCCTCCTTGGGGCACGAGGCGACCGCGCTCGGCGTGGCGCGCCTGTACGCGGACCTGATCGACACGTTCGTCATGGACGCCGTGGACGCGGCGCTGGCGCCCGCGGTCGAGGAGCTCGGACTCCGCGTGGTGGTCGCGGACACGATCATGACCGACGACGGGTCGCGAGCACGCGTGGCCTCGGTCGTGCTGGAGGCGGCGGGGTTGTAGGTCCGGGCCAAGCCGAGCCCGCGCTGCTTCGACCGCGAGCCCGAGCCCGCGCTGCTCCGCCAGCGAGCCTTGCGCCGGATAGCCGGGCCGCTGCGCCCGCGCTGCTCCGCCAGCGAGCCTTGCGCCGGATAGCCGGGCCGCTGCGCCCGCGCTGCTCCGCCAGCGAGCCTTGCGCCGGATAGCCGGGCCGCTGCTATCTAATTGACCTTGACCTGGCACGTCGACGGAGCGAGAGCCGCCAGATTGACCGCTGGCGGTTCGATGACCGCCGAAAGCCGGCGCAGGGCTCGCTGTGCGAACCAGCCCCTACAGGACGATCAGGCCGCTCTGATCGGGCAGCTCGCCGGCTCTAAGGCTCCCGAGGACCTGGCGGCCATCGAGCGGCAGCAGCGGTCGCAGCACCTCGCGATGAGCCGCGAGAACCGCGCGGTTCGCCGCCGTGTCGGCGACGACGAGGAGGAGCACGTCGACCGCTCCGTCGCGGAGCTTGAGCTGCAGCCGTCGGTCCAATGCCTGCAGGTCGCGGAGCCGGGACTCGGCCTCGCATCCCGCGCGTCGCCCATGCAGCCGAACCACCGCGTCCCACGCCCTGCGATCCCCCGGGACGGGCATCGGGACCTCGGTGTCCCATCGAGCATCGGCGGGCAGGCGGCGACGAAAGCGTTCGAGCAGCGCGAGTTGCGCCGCATCGCGCACCGGATCTCCGTCGGGAAACAGGTTCACCGCGAGACGCAGACCGACGGCCGCAGCCGCCCGACTGGACTGATCGAAGCTGAGCTCCGGGAGTGCGCCGCGCTCGATCCGGCTCCACTGCGCGTGCGACATGCCCGCGGCCGACCCTGCCGATCGCTGGCTCAGCCCGGCAACCGTGCGCGCGACCCGCAGCTCCGTCCCGACTCGACGCCGGATCTCGCGAGCAAGCGCGACGCCCTCGTCCGCCGCGTTACGCCTGGATGTCATGCCGAGCAGGGTGACATCCCGGGCTTGCCACGCGCTTATGCGCTCCCCCGCGCGTCTCAGCTCTCTCTCCCGCGAGCCCTACGACGGATATCGGAGCAGTCGGACCCGTTGCAAGCACGACTCTGCTCCCCGCGAGGACTGCGCCCGCCAACTTGATCGCTGAGCGTTCGCAGCGAGCTCATAACCGGCGCAGGGCTCGCTGAGCGAGCACGCGCGAGAGGCCCGCGGGGACGCGCGAAGGGGGCCCGCGAGCGGGCCACGTGACCCCGACTCGAAACTTTGTTAGGAGTCTTGACAAAGCGCGTATTGTGGCTTTGTCAACTCACTTGGCAAAGTCCGGTGAGACAGCGAGGGGAACTGAGAGGCCAGCGAGTGACGCTGCCCGGCAAGGCCACCCACCAGCAGACGCGTGGGTTCAACCGCGGCCTCGTCCTTCGCACGCTGTACGACTACGGCCCGGTCAGCCGTGCTGAGGTCGCCAGACTCACCGGCCTCACGCGGACCACCGTCAGCGAGCTGGTCTCCGACGCCATCGCCGAGGGCCTCGTGCGTGAGGTCGGGCTCGGGCCCTCGTCGGGCGGCAAGGCCCCGATCCTGCTCGAGGTCGTCGACGACTCGCGGCTGGTCGTCGCGGTCGATCTTGGCGAGCGCGTGTTCGCCGGTGCGCTGGTCAACCTCCGGGGAGAGGTCCGGGCGACCCGGGACGTCCCCGCCGACGGGCTGGACGGCGACGAAGCCCTCGCGGCGCTGACCGGGCTCGTCGACGCGCTCGTGGCGCTCGCCCCCGACGCGGGCTCGGTCCTCGGGATCGGCGTGGGCACCCCAGGCCTCGTCGACGCGACGACCGGGACCATCCGCTGGGCGGTCAACCTCGACTGGCGCGACGTCCCGCTGGCATCGATCCTCAGCGAGCGGACCGGCCTCCCGGCCAGCGTCGCCAACGACTCCCGGGCCGCGGCCCTCGCCGAGTACCTGTTCGACGGCCGGCGCCGCGCGCCGAGCCTGATCGCCGTCAAGGTCGGCCTGGGCATCGGCGCGGGCATCGTCATCGAGGGGGAGGTCTTCAACGGCGACGGCTTCGGCGCCGGCGAGATCGGCCACACCGTGATCGTCGACGACGGCGCCGCAGTGCCGGTGCGGCCGGTTTGGCTGTCTGGAGACCGTGGCCAGCTCCCGGGCCATCGTCCGCGCCGCAACCGAGGCGGCACGCGAGGCACCCGGATCCACCCTCGGACGACGGCTGGCCGCGAACGGCGAGCTGCGCCTCGAGGATGTCACCGAGGCCCTCGAAGCGGGTGACGAGACCGCGCGCCGGGTCGTGGTCGCGGCGGGACGGGCCCTCGGGCAGTCGATCGCCGCCCTCATCGGAGCGCTCAACATCGGTCGCGTGGTGCTGCTGGGCAGCGTGACCACGCTCGGCGAACCCTGGTTGTCCGCGGTGCGCGACGAGGCGTCGCGGCGGTCGCTGCGCCTCCTCGCCGACGACACGCGGATCGAGATCGGGCGACCCGTCGACAACGTCGTGATCCTCGGCGCGGCGGCGCTGCTGATGACCCGCGAGCTCGCCCTGGTGCCGACGCGATGAGCGATTCAGCGCGGCGCACCGGCACCATGCTCGCCGGCGTCGATGTCGGCGGCAGCAAGATCGCCGTCGTCCTCGCCACGACCGATCTGGAGCTCGTCGCCCGGCACACGATCGAGACGGGCGTGGGCGACGCGAGCTACGCCGTCAACCGGATTGCCGAGGCGGTCGATGCCACGCTGGCGATCGCCGGACGTCCCGCCACGGACATGGCCGCCATCGGCGTAGGCGTCCCGGGCCGGGTCGATCCCGTCGCCGGCCGCGTGACGCTGGCCGTGAACCTCGGCTGGAAGGACCTGCCGCTCGTGCGCCTGATCGCCGAGCGGTACGGGATCCCGGTGATGATCGAGAACGACGTCCGTGCGGCGGCCGCGGGGCTGCACGCGCGACGGGTCCTGCCGGACGTCGGCGATCTCGCCTACCTGAGCATCGGGACGGGCATCTCGGCCGGCGTCGTGCTCGATGGCCGCCTCCACCGCGGGGTGCGGGGCCTCGCCGGCGAGATCGGTCACGTGGTCCTCGACCCGGCGGGTCCGGCCTGCCAGTGCGGGCTCCGCGGCTGCTTCGAGGCCGTTGCGTCGGGCCGGGCGGTCGGCGTGCAGGCCGAAGCCGCGCTCGACGCCGGCAGGGCGAGCTCACTCGCCGCACACCGGCCCGTCACGGCCGTCGACGTCTATCGCGAGGCGGCGGCCGGCGACCCGCTCGCGCTCGAGATCGCCCACGCCGCCGGTCGCTGGGTCGGGCGCGCGGTCCACGAGCTGGTCATGACCTACGACGTCCGGCGCGTCGTCCTCGGCGGCGGTGTCGCCGGTGCCGGCGACACGTTCCTCGCCCCCGTCCTGCGGGCCCTCGACGACCTCCGGTCCCGATCGGAGCTCGCGCGAGAGGCCCTCCCCCCCGATGTCGTCCATCTGCTGCCCCCCGACGCGAATGCCGGCGGCTGGGGCGCTGTGATCCTCGCTCGTTCCGCGGCCGCCGGTGCGACCGGCCGGCCGGGACCTGCCGAGGTTTCCGGAAGGGAGGTGGCGACCGGGTAGCGCGACGAGGGCCGGGCCCTCGAAGAGCCGCCCGCCCGTGCACCTGGAGGAGGTGATCGCACGAGACACCCCGCGTCCCCGGACCGCCTGTGGGTCCCCCGAGGCGGTCACGGGCATGGAGGTTCGTTGGACAAACGATCGCAGAGGAGCAACGCACGATGAACGTACGCACCATCGGAAAGCACAAGGTCCTGGCCCTCGGGCTAGCCGCCGTCTTCGCGGCGGGGGCCTGCACGGGTACCAGCGCCACACCCTCGCCGGCCAGTCAGGCCCCGGCACCCACCGCCGCCCCCGCCAGCACCGCGCCCGAGAGCGCCGCGCCGTCGGCAAGCGCGGCGGCCGAGAGCGCGAGCCCCGCGGCCCTCGCCCCCGATCCGGCCGAGGCCGTGATCCCGAACGTCGAGCCGAACGCCGAGATCGGCTTCTGGACGTTCTATCTGCAGGATCCCTTCGACCTTGGATCCAGGACACCATCGCCCGCTTCGAGGCGACCTACCCGGGCGTGAAGGTCAACTGGGAGGACCATCAGGCCACGTTCAAGGACGACCTCAACAACGCGTTCGCCGCCGGCAACGCCCCCGACGTCATCAACCTCTCCGTGAGTGAGGGCTGGGTCAGCGAGTACGCCGGCAAGGGCCTGCTGCTGCCGCTCGACGACAAGGTCCCCCAGGCTGTCAAGGACAGCTACTTCCCCGGCCTGTGGAAGGAGCAGCTCGTCGACGGCGTCAACTACCAGTTCCCTTGGTACCAGGGCCTCAATGTCGACCTGATCAACAAGGCCATCTTCGACAAGGCCGGGGTCTCGGTCGATGACTTCCCGAAGACGCTCGACGGCCTGCCCGCCCTGTGCAAGACGATCTTCGACAAGACCGGCACCCTGTGTGACATCCGGCTCACGGTCAGCGACCTGCTCGCCCAGATGGTCTACGAGGGCAACGTCAAGGTCCTCTCCGACGACGGCAAGAAGTTCACGTTCGACTCGCCCGAGGCTGTCGCGTGGCTCCAGATGTACGTCGACATGGTCAAGGCCGGGACCGTGGACAAGACGATCCTGACGACCAACGACGACCGCGTCGGGCTCAACGCGTTCGCCGCGGGCAACGCCCCGTTCTACGCGACGGGACCGAACCTCGCACGCACCGTCAAGGACCAGAACGCCACGCTGTACGACAACCTGGCGATGGCGCAGGCGCCCCTGGGCAAGTCCAACGTCAGCGGCAAGGGCCTGATGTCGATCTCCGTGAAGAACGACACCAAGTACCCCAACGCCTCGATGGCGCTCGCGCAGTTCTTCACCAACGCGCGGGCGATGACCGACTTCAGCAAGCAGGTCGCCATCTACCCGTCGACGCCCGCGTCCTACGACGACCCGTTCTTCTCGTCTGCCCCGACTGCCGTCGAGGACAGCGCCCGGCCACTGGCCAAGGACATCGTCGCGACCTACGCGGACATCGTCCCCACCATCCCCAATAAGGCCGACGTCAACGCCATCGTGCTCGACGCGGTCGAGTCGGCGCTGTTCAACAACGTCGACGTGCAGCAGGCTCTCTCGGACGCCGTCCAGAAGGCCAACGCGACTCTGAAGTAACCCTCCTCCTCACGACGATGCGACCCGCCCCTTCCCCGAGGGGCGGGTCGCTCGCCACACTGGCAGACCGACGATGACGAGACGGTTCACGGCGACCCCCTACCTGTTCCTCGCCCCGGCACTCGTGCTGCTCGGGATCTTCGTGATCTACCCGATCATCGCCGTCGTCTTCTACAGCTTCACCGACTACGACATCGTCCGGCCGCCGGTCCCCGTCGGCCTCGAGAACTACCAGAAGCTGGTCGCGGACCCGACGTTCTGGCTCGCGCTCCAGCACTCGCTGGTGTACCTGATCGTGACGCCGATCCTGATCGTGCTCTCGATCATCCTCGCGATCATCGTGAACCGCGCCCTTCGCGGGATCCACATCTACCGCGCCCTGTACTTCGTGCCGGCGGTCAGCGGCAGCATCGCCATCGGCCTCGCCTGGACCTGGCTGTTTGAGCGCAACGGCTTCATCAACAGCATGCTGCTCTCGTGGGGCCTCATCTCGCAGCCCGTCCAGTGGCTGGCGACGCCCGCCCTCGTGCTCCCGATCGCGATGCTGCTCACGACCTGGGCGGGGGTCGGGTTCTACTCCGTGATCTTCCTCGCCGGGCTGCAGAACATCCCCGAAGAGCTGTACGACGCGGCGCGCATCGACGGCTGCAGCGACTTCCAGAAGCACCGCTACATCAGCCTGCCGGGGTTGCGCCCCCAGATCGTGTTCGTGGCCGTGATCTCCAGCCTGGCGGCGCTCAAGGTGTTCGACGAGATCTATGTCCTCACCAACCGAACGGGCGGGATCCTCAACAGTGGCACCACGATCGTGTTCTACCTGTGGGAGCAGGCGTTCCAGCGCGGCCATGCCGGCTACGCGTCGGCGATCGCCATCGTGCTGCTTGGGATCACGCTCGCGTTCTCGACCGTGAACGTCCGGATCCTCGAGCGCGGGCAGGCGGACGAATGACGCTCCCGATGCGCGAGCTCGAGCGGGCGGCGCCGACCACCAAGGTGCGCCGATCGAGGCGAGTCCTGGCGCGCAATGCCGCGACGACCGCGGGCTGGTACGTGATCCTGACGGTGATCGCCATCGTCACGGTGTTCCCGTTCTTCTGGATGCTGATGACGTCATTCAAGGGCCCCCTCGACCCCATCTCGTCGGTGCCGCCGCAGTTCATCCCGAGCAACCCGACGCTCGCCAACTACGAGCGCGTCCTGGGCGCCCTGCCGATCCCGCGCTTCTTCCTCAACAGCGTGATCGTGTCCGTGGGAGTCGGACTGCTGAACGTGGTGGTCGCCGCGCTGGCCGCGTATCCGCTGGCCAAGATGAAGTTTCCTGGCCGAAACGCGATCTTCTACCTGCTGCTGGCGACGCTGGTCGTGCCGGCACAGCTGACCTACATCCCGAGCTTCATCCTTGCGGTCAACGTGTTCCACTACTACGACACGCTGCCCGCGCTGATCTTCCCCAACCTCGTGAGCGCGTTCAACATCTTCCTGCTCCGCCAGGCCTACCGTGGCGTCCCCAACGACCTGCTGGACGCGGGGCGCGTCGACGGCGCCGGCGAGTTCCGGCTGTGGTGGCAGATCGTGCTGCCGGTGGTCCGGCCGTCGCTGGCCGCGGTGGCGATCTTCACGTTCGTCACCACCTGGAACGACTTCCTGTGGCCGTCGCTGATGCTCCACACGCGCGACGGCATGACGCTACCGGTCGGCCTCGCCACCCTGCAGGGCGCCTTCTCCGCCGACTTCCGCTCGATCGCGGCCGGCGTCACGATGACCGTGGTCCCGATCCTGCTGTTCTTCATCTTCGTGCAGCGCTACTTCGTGCGCGGCCTGACCGGCGCGGTCAAGGGCTGACCGGGTGACGGGCGCAACCGCGCCGCTCGACCCTCTGGGCCGCCTGATGCTCGCCTTCGAGGGCCGCGAGCTGCCGACGGCGATGGGGCGCCGGCTCGCCGACCAGCCGGCCGCCGGGATCACCCTGTTCCGCTACCTCAACGTCGACACGCCGGGGCAGGTGCGTGAGCTGTGCGCGTCGATCCAGCGGGCCGCTGCGGCGTTCGAAGGCGGTGCCGGCGGTCCGATCCTGATCGCGGCCGACCAGGAGGGTGGCCAGCTGATCGCGCTGGGCGACGGCACGACGCCGTTCCCGGGCGCCATGGCGCTCGGCGCCATCGGCGATCCGGACCTCGCCCAGCGCGTCGGGCACGCCACGGGCCTCGAGCTGCTGGCGATGGGCGTCAACACGGTCTACGCGCCCGTCTGCGATCTCGCCGACAACCCGGCCAACCCGCACATCGGGATCCGATCGTTCGGCAGCGAGCCGGGCACCGTCGCCGCGCTGGTCGCCGCCACGGTCCGCGGCCTGCGATCGGCCGGCGTCGCGGCGGGCGGCAAGCACTTCCCCGGCCTCGGCGGCTCTGCGCTCGACACGCACCACGAGCTGGGCGTCGTCGCCCACGATCGGGCACGGCTGGATGCCGCCGAGCTCGTGCCGTTCCGGGCGGCGATCGCGGCCGGCGCCGATGTCGTGATGTCCGCCCACCTCGCGCTCCCCGCCCTGACCGGGGACGCCACGCTGCCCGCGACCCTCTCGCGCGCCGTGATGCACGACCTCGTGCGCGACGACCTCGCGTTCGGCGGGCTGACGATCACCGACGCGCTGGACATGGGTGCGCTGCCCCAGGGCGACGCGCAGGTGATCGACGTGATCGCCGCGATCCGCGCGGGCGTCGACCTCCTCCTGTGCACCGCCGATCCCGCGGCGCAGGCGCGCATCGAGGGCGGGCTGCGGCATGCGTGGGCGCGCGGGCTGTTCGATGCGGCCGAGATGGCGGCCTCCGCGGCACGGCTGGCGTCGCTCCGGCTCCGGCTGGGCGAGATCGCCCAGCCACCGATCGGCGTGGTGGGCTCCGCCGCGCATCAGGCGCTGGCACGTGAGGTGGCCGCCCGCGCCGTCACGCTCGTACGGGACGACGCGGGGTTGCTCCCGCTTCGGCTCGCGCCCGAGGCGCGGGTGGTCGTGATCCAGCCACGCGGGCGTGACCTGACCCCGGCGGACACGTCGTCGACGGTCGAGCCCCGTCTCGCGGCCGCGATCGCGCGCCGGCATCCGCGCATCGAGGCGATCGAGATCGACGCCGCCGACGAGGCCGAGATCGCCGCCGTCCGCGACCGCGTCCTCGGGGCCGACCTGCTGGTGCTCGGCAGCGTGAGCGCCTCGATGCGCGTCGACCACGCGGCCCTGTGCCGGGCCCTGCTCGCGACCGGCGTGTCGGCGGTCACGGTCGCCCTGCGCACGCCGTTCGACCTCGCGGCCTACCCGGCATCGTCGATCCACGCCTGCTCCTACGGCGTTCTCGAGCCCAGCTGCGAGGCGGTCGCCGCGGCGCTGTTCGGCGAGACCGGGTTCCCCGGCCGGCTCCCGGCGCCCATCCCCGGCCTCTACCCTGTCGGGCACGGGCTGACCGACGGCCCCACGAGGGAGCACTGACGCTTGGGCCTGCGCGACGAGATCCGCGAGCAACCGGCGGTCCTCGCGCGCCTGATCGAGCGGTCGGCCGAGATCCAGGCCATCGCCGACGCGGTCCGCGACCGCGACCTCGAACACGTCGTGATCGCCGCCCGCGGCACGTCCGACCATGCCGCGATCTACGCGCAGTACGTGTTCGGCATCCGGCTCCGCCTGCCGGTGGCGCTCGCCGCGCCGTCGATCGTGTCGCTGTACCACGTGGAGCCCAGGTTCGCGCGCTCGCTCGTGATCGGGATCAGCCAGTCGGGCGCCTCGCCCGACGTCGTGGGCGTGGTCGCCGCGGCGCGGCGCCAGGGGCAGCCGACCATCGCCATCACCAACGAGCCCGGGTCCGCGCTCGCGCGCGCGGCCGAGCATGTGATCGACCTCGGCGCCGGTCCCGAGCGGGCCGTGGCGGCGACCAAGACCTACACGGCCGAGCTGACGGCGATCGCGATGCTGGCGGCCGCCCTCGGCCGTGACGCGGCGGCCCGAGCGGATCTCGGCGGCCTGCCGGCGGCCCTCGAGGCGACCCTGGGCGTCGAGGACGAGGCGCGCGACGCCGCCACGGCGCATTCGGCGATGCGCAGCTGCACCGTCCTGGGGCGTGGCTACGAGTACGCGACGGCGCGCGAGTGGTCGCTGAAGCTCAAGGAGCTCGCCCGGGTCGCCGCCGACCCCTACTCGGCCGCCGACTTCCGCCACGGGCCGCTCGCGCTCGTGGAGCCCGGCTATCCGGTGCTCGCCATCGCGACCTCGGGTGCGGTGGCCGCGGACCTCGTGGGGTTGCTGCGCGAGATCCGCGACGACTACGGCGCAGACCTCGTGGTTGTGTCCGACCGGGCCGACGTGTGCGAGCTCGGCCGGCGCTCGATCCGCCTGCCGCGCCGCGTGCCGGACCACCTGGCGCCGATCGTGTCCATCGTCCCCGGGCAGCTGTTCGCGTTCCACCTCACGATCGCGCGCGGCCTCGATCCCGACGCCCCCCGCCACATCAGCAAGGTCACCCTCACCACGTAGCCGGACTGGTCGAACGACACGGCGCGCTACGATCGGCGCCATGCACCAGCCCGCCGCAGGCCATCGTCCCGCGCCGCGGTCGACGACGGTCGTCATTCCGGTCCGGGCGTTCGAGAACGCCAAGTCGCGCCTCGGTGCGGTCCTCGATGCCGAGGAGCGCCGCGACCTCGTCGAGCGGCTGCTCCGGCGAGCGGTGACCGCGGCGCTCGCCACGCCCACGGTGACCGAGGTCATCGTGGTGTCGCCGGACCGCGACGTGCTCGCGGTGGCCGAGTCGTCGGGCGGGTTCGGGCTCGATCAGCGGTCGCGTGGCCTCAACCCGGCGCTCCAGGAGGCGCGCACGATCGCGGGCGCCGACCGCCTCCTGATCCTCCCGGCGGACCTGCCCGCCGTCACGTCCGAGGCGCTCGGCCAGCTGCTCGCCGCGGGCGACGCCGCCGGCCGCCCGAGCGTGATCCTGGCGCCCGACCGCCATGGCCGCGGGACGAACGCGCTGCTGCTCGACCCGCCCGATGTCATCGACCCGGCGTTCGGCGGCGACAGCCGGGCCGGCCACGCCTGGCTCGCCTCGTCGGCCGACGCCGCGTTCGTCGAGGTCCCCGACATCCTCGGCCTCGACCTCGACACACCCGACGACCTGCTGCTCGCCGAGGCGGCGGAGGCGGCGGCGTCAAGCGAGGCGGCCGTGGCCGCGGAGTCAAGCGACGCGGGCACGCCGGAGGCGATCGGTGTCGAGTGACCCCGTCGAGGGCCGGGTCCAGATCCTCGCGCTCGCGGGTCTGCCCGAGGTCCGCGACGGCGACGACCTGGCGGCGATGATCGGCGACGCGCTCGAGGCGACGGACGGCGCCCTCCCCCTTCGCGAAGGCGACGTCCTGGTGGTGACCCAGAAGATCGTGTCCAAGGCCGAGGGCGCGGTGGCGGACCTGCGGGAGGTCACGCCGCGGCCGGAGGCGATCGCCTGGGCCGAAGCCTGGGGCAGGGACGCGCGCCAGATCGAGGTCGTCCTGCGCGAGGCCCGCCGGATCGTGCGCATGGCCAACGGCGTCCTGATCACCGAGACCGCGCACGGCTTCGTGTGCGCGAACGGCGGCATCGACGCCTCGAACGTGGGGCCCGACTCGGGCGACGTGGTGACGCTTCTGCCCCGCGATCCTGACGCGTCCGCCGACGGGATCCGGGCCGCACTCGCGACGCGCTTCGGGCGCGACCTCGGGGTGATCGTCTCCGACAGCTTCGGCCGACCCTGGCGCTGGGGCATCGTCGACGTCGCGCTGGGCGTCTCGGGCCTGCTGCCGCTCGACGACCTCCGCGGCCAGCCCGACGCCGACGGCCGGGTCATGCGCACGACAGTCCGCGCGGTGGCCGACGAGATCGCCTCGGCCGCTGAGCTCGCGCTCGGCAAGACGGCCGGCCGGCCGGTCGCCCTGGTCCGCGGCGCGCGGCCCAACCCCGGCGAGGGCCGCATCGCCGAGCTCCTGATGCCCGCCGAGAACGACCTGTTCCGCTAGCCGGCGGCCGCGCTACGCTCGCTCCATGAAGACAGGGCTGCAGATCTCCTCGTTCACCTGGCCCGGCGGCACCGAGGCCATCGGCCCCACCCTGGGCCGCATCGCCCACGACGCGGACGAGGCTGGATTCGACTCGCTGTGGGTGATGGACCACTTCTTCCAGATCCGGAGCGTCGGGCGGCCGGAGGAGCCGATGCTCGAGGGCTGGACCGCGCTGGGCTTCATGGCCGCGCAGACGAAACGGGCGCGCCTGGGGCTGATGGTCGGCGGCGTGCACTACCGCCAGCCCGGCCTGTGGATCAAGGCCGCGACGACGCTCGACGTGCTCTCGGGTGGTCGGGCGTGGCTGGGTATCGGCGCAGCGTGGAACCAGGACGAGTCCAACGCCCTGGGCTTCCCCTTTCCGCCCCTCGGCGAGCGGTTCGAGATGCTCGAGGACACCCTGCGCATGGCCCACGGGATGTGGCAGGGCGAGCGCGGCTCCGAGGAGGCGCTGGCCGGCACCCGCCTGCGCGCAGGACGGCTCCTGAACTCGCCCCAGTCGATCAGCCGGCCGCGGCCCCCGATCATGATCGGCGGTGGCGGCGAGCTGAAGACGCTGCGCCTCGCTGCCCGCTATGCGGATGCGACCAACGTGTTCGGCGGCCCGGAGACGATCCACCACAAGTACGAGGTCCTGCGCCGCCACTGCGAGGCGATCGGGCGCGACCCCGACGAGATCGAGCGCTCGACGCTCCAGTCGGTCCGGATCGCGGTCGACGGCGGCGGCGGCGAGAGCGCGCAGCAGGTCATCGACCGGTTCGGCGAGCTCGCCGACGCCGGCTGCCAGCACGTAATCTTCGGTGTCCACGACGTCTGGGACCCGCGCACCATCGAGGCCCTCAGGCGCGACGTCCTCCCGGAGGTCGCCAGGCTCTGACCGTGCGCTTCAGCCCTCGCTGACCGTCACGGAGCTCCCCGGCGACTCGGCCTCCGCCGGGCGCCCACCCGCGGCGGCCGGCGCGCCGGACGGGTTCGCGGCGTTGCCCCGCTCGATGCTTTCGTCGAGGCGGGCCAGCATCGATGTTGCGCCGAGGCCGGTGAGGATCGTGCGCGAGGTGTCGATCCAACCCGCGAGCTCGGGGTCTCCGTTGCCCAGCCGGCTGGCGGCCTCCATGCCGGCCAGCGCCTCGTCCCACACCAGCCCGAGATCGCGAAACGCAGTAATCGCCGTCCGGTAGCCGGTCCTCGCCGTTGCCTGGTCGCCGGCGATCGCGGCCAGGCCCGCCCGGATCGCGGCCCGATCCGCGTCCATCGCCCGCCCCTTGGATCCGAGGGTGGCCAGCCCGTCGAGCGCCTCCTGCGCGGTGAGCGGGTCGCCGGCGAGGATCGCGGCGCGTCCGACCCTCGGCAGGCTGTATGGCGCGTTGAGATCACTCTGCCTGCCCACCGAGAGCCAGGCCACCACCGCGTCGGTCCATCGACCGTCTGCGTGCGCGAGCGTGCCCTCGACGTCGAACAGACCCGCGTGGAGGTCGCGGTCCTCGAGGACCTCGATCCGTCGCCGCAGGGCCGGCAGCTCGTCACGATCGAACGTGCCGCGGTAGATCTCGTAGAACGCCTGCTGCGCCCGGTTGCCGACGAGGCTCGACTCGTCGATGTCGAGCTGTTCGACGGCGGCCATCTCCGCGACCGCCCAGTCCCAGTCGCCCGTCCGGCGTGCGTCCTCGACCGCGTTGAAGATGATGCTCAGTTCGCCGTTGCGGTTGCCGATCCGGCGGGCGAGAGCGATGCCGTCGCGTTCGTTCTCGAGCGCCTCGCGAGGATCGTCGAGCGCCCCGATCGACGGCAGCATGACGAGCGCCCGGAACACCGCGTCGATGTTGTTCGCGTCCTCCGCGATCTTGCGCGCCCCCTCGATGAGGGCGCGAGCCTGCCACTGCCGTCCTCGGTAGAACGCCGCCGTTCCGAGCGTATGGAGGGCGTTCGCGGCGAGCTCGGGCAGGCCGAGGCGTTCGGCGAGCCCGAGAACCAGGTCCGCCATCTCGGTTGCGCGATCGTAGTCGCCGACCTGCAGCGCGATCGCGGCGATCTGGCGTCCGATCGCGATCCGGTCGGGATTGTCGTCCCCCAGGTCCGCGAACTCCTCCCAGGCGCCCGCGAGGCGGGTGTCTGCCTCCTCGCGCCGACGGAGGCCGCCCAGGGCCAATGCCACCTTGGCGGACAGCCGCGCCTGGCTCGACCGGTCGCCGACCAGCACATAGCCGGCGGTGGCGGCCTCGAAGTGGCCGAGCGCCGTCTCAACGGTCGCGGCGAGGAATGCCGCGTCCCCGGCCTGCTCGTTCAGCTGGGCTCGGTCGTCTTCGGCGTCGGTCACCTCGATCGCGCGCTGGAGGAACGTGACGGCCTGACCGGGTGCGCCGAGGGCAATGGCACGATCGGCCGCCGCGCGCAGGGCGATCCGCGCCTGCGCCACCAGCGCATCGGCCTCGGGCCCATCCGTCGACGCGCGATAGGCGGCCAGGTAGTGGGCGGCCAGGGCGCCGGCCAGCTCGTCGTCCCCGATGGACTCGAAGTAGCGGGCCGCGGCGAGGTGACGCGTGCGCCGATCGCGAAGGGACAGCGTCGAGTACGCGACCTCGCGGATCAGCGCCTGGACGAACGCGTGCTGGCCGCGCTCCGGCGACCGTGCGTCGACCTCCTGCCGGAGGAGCTCCGCGCGGACGAGGCGATCGAGCCGTTCGCCAACGACGGCCCGGTCGGCGCCGGCGACGGCGGCCAGGGCATCGAGCGTGAAGGACTGGCCCAGGACGGCGGCGTCCTGGACGAGGGCGCGATCGGCCTGGTCGAGGCCGTCGAGGCGGGCCGCGATCAGGGCGTGGAGCGTGTCCGGGACCGCGAGCTCGCCGAGCTCGCCGGCGGGCTCGTATCCGACGCCTCCGGGTCGTTCGCGCAGCCGGCCGTCGGCGACGAGCATCCGGATGGTCTCGACGGCATACAGCGGCATGCCCTCGGCACGGGCGACGATCGAGCGGACCGCGGGCTCCGGCAGGCCGTGCACCAGGCCCGTCAGCAGCTCGCGCATGGCCGCGTCGTCCAGCGGCGCGAGGTCGAGGGCCAGGAAGGCGCGCCGGCCCGCGCCCCAGCCGGGCCGGTGCTCGAGCAGCTCGGGCCGGGCGAGGGTGATGATCAGGATCGGGGAGTTGCGGCTCCACTCGAGCACGTGCTCGATGAAGTCGAGCGTTCCCGGGTCGGCCCAGTGGAGGTCCTCGAACACGAGGACCACGACTCGGTCGGACGCGAGTCGCTCGAAGAACGCGCGCCACGCGGAGAACAGCTCGGCGGGTCCGCCCGCGGGCGCGTCGCCGGCCCCGAGCAGCGCCAGCAGCGCAGGCTCGATCCGCCGCCGCTCCTCTTCGTCGGGGACGTGGGCCGCGACCATCTCGGCGACACGCGCTCGCGTCGTGGCGGGGTCATCGGTCTCGAGGAGATTGGCGCGCGAGCGGACCATCTCGCCCAGCGACCAGAAGGTGATGCCCTCGCCGTAGGCCGGCGACCGGCCTTCGTGCCAGCGGATGTTCTCGACCAGGCCGTCGAGGTACTTCTGGAACTCCCAGGCCAGGCGGCTCTTGCCGATCCCGCCCTGCCCGGTCACCGAGACCAGGCGCACGCGTCGCTCGCGAGAGGTCGCGTGGAACAGGTCCTTGAGCAGGCGCAGCTCCGTGTCCCGGCCCACGAACGGCGCCTCGAGCCGGTCGTCACGGCCGCGACCGCGCCGCTCGGCGACGATCCGGATGGCCCGCCAGGCCGCCACCGGCGCGGTCTTGCCCTTCAGGAGCTGCTCGCCAGCCTCCTCGTAGGCGATCGCGCCGCTCGTGGCCCGCTGCACGGCTTCGCCGACCAGGACCGCGCCCGCCGGCGCGACCGCCTGGAGACGCGACGCGGTGTTGACGAGGTCGCCCGCGACCATGCCCTGATCGGTCGCCCCCAGCGTCACCGCCGCCTCGCCGGTGAGCACGCCACACCGCGCCTGGATCCCGGGGCCGAGGGCCCGGACCGCATCCACCAGATCCAGCGCGGCGCGCACCGCCCGCTCCGCATCGTCCTCGTGGGCGGTGGGCGCGCCCCACAGGGCCATCACGGCGTCACCGATGAACTTCTCAACGCTGCCGCCGTAGCGCTTGATGACGTCGGTCGCGAGGTCGAAGTAGGTCGACAGCAGCTCGCGCACGGCCTCCGGATCGCGTCCCTCGGAAAGGGTCGTGAAGCCGACCAGGTCCGCGAACAGGACGGTCACGAGGCGCCGTTCGGCGATGGGTGCGGCACGGGTGAGGCCTGCGGGCGTTCCGGGCAGCGATGCCGACGCGGGCGCCGCCGCACCAACAACGAGCGGCGTGCCGCATTCGCCGCAGAACCGCGCGCTCGGGCCGTTGGCCGAGCCGCAGCTCGAGCACACGACGGCGAGCTTGGTCCCGCATTCGCCGCAGAACTTGCGGCCGGGCTCGTTGGCGGCGCCGCAGGTCGGGCAGGTCACGAAGACGTGGGTCCGCTCATGGCACGAAGCGTAACGCCTCGCCTCATCCGTTCGCGGGCCCCGCGCTACGCGGGATGGGCCACCGACGGGATACGCGCGGTACGCACCGGCCGGATGAGCGCGAAACCGATCCCCGACAGCACCAGGGCGCCGCCCATCAGGGCGAGCGTCGCGGCGCCGCCGACACTGTCGAGCAGCACGCCCGCGGTGAGCGCTCCGATGGGCGTCAGACCCACGGACACGGTGCGGGCCGTCGCCCCGACCCGGCCCAGCATCGCGTCGGGCGACAGCAGCGTCCGCATCGTGATGTAGGCGACGAGGATGTTCGAGTTCACGGCGCCCGCGACGAACGCCGCGACGATCATCGCCGGCACGGGCACGCCGGACGCGACCACGACGATGGACGCGCCGAAGACGGCGGCGCCCACCAGCATCACCACGCCGGTGGCGCGGAACGCGAGCCGGGCGGCCGCCACCGACCCCACGAGCGACCCGAGGGCGAACCCCGACAGCACCGCGCCCACGACCTCCGATCCGAGCCCGCGGTTGACGGTGATGTAGTAGATGGTGGCGGTCGTGAGGCCGGTCGAGATCACGGACGTCGTGGTCCACAGGGCGATGCACGCGCGCAGCATGGGCTGGCGGACCACGAACGCCACGCCCTCACGGATCTCCACCAGGATGTGCGTCTCGATGGTCCTGCCCTCGGCCCGGAGCGGACGCCTCACCAGCAGCATGGCTCCGGCCGACAGCAGGAAGGTGAACGCGTCGATGGCGATGGTCGCGCCGGGCCCGATGGCCGCGGACAGGAACCCGGCCAGCGCGGGGCCTACGATCCATCCGACGTTGAACACGGCCTCGAAGATCGCGTTGGCCCTGGGCACCTCCGCCCGCCCGACGAGCCCCGGCACCGCGGCCGTGTAGGCGGCAAGCCACAGGACCCGCAGCACGTTCATCGGGAAGGTCACGGCGAGGATGACCGCGAGCGTCGGGCCACCGAGGTAGACCGAGATCGGGACCAGCGCCGTCAGCACGCACCGGCCGAGGTCCGCGCCGAACATCATCTTGCGGCGGTCCCAGCGGTCCGCGTAGGCGCCAGCGGGCAGCCCGACGAGCAGGTCCGGCAGCGTGGTCAGGACGCCGACCACGCCCATCGCGAACCCGGACCCCGTGAGCGCGAGCACGAGCAACGGCATCGCCGTGTTGGTGATCGAGTCGCCGAACGAGCTGATCCCCTGGCCGAACAGCACCGTCAGGAAGTCGCGGTTGTCGCGCAGCCGCTCTTCGCCCGGCTCGGCCGCGGTCGTCGCCGGGGCGAGGTGGACCGGCACCTCCTCGGGGCCCACGGGACCCGGGATCACGAGGTTGGAATCGGAGCGCTCCTGGGTGCTGGTCACGTCTCGAGGGTACCGGGACCGCCGAGCGACCCGGGAAATACCCCTGGGGAGTATCACCCGCCGCGTGCTACAGTGCGAGCAGGCACGCACAGCGCACAGAGACGACAATCGCACCCATGACCGACGACCAGAGCACCGGCGGAGACGCCGCGGGAGCCAGCCGCAACGGCTCCGCGAGCCCGTTCGGCGACCTCAAGATCAACTTCGGCGCCGATGACGGCGCGACTCCCGCGGGCCTTGCGGCCCCGTTCGGCGGTGCCATCTCGATGATCGGCGACGCCGGCGACGCGGCCGCAACCCCGGCGCTCGGCGGGCCCAACGATGGCGCACCCGCCCACGGACGGACCGAGTCCAAGGTCCTGATCATCGGCTCCGGACCGGCGGGCCTGACGGCGGCCATCTACGCCGCCCGCGCGAACCTCGAGCCGATCGTCATCGCCGGGTCCGCGGCCGGCGGGCAGCTGATGCTGACGAGCGAGGTCGAGAACTATCCGGGATTCCCCGAGGGCATCGACGGCCCGGACCTCATGCACCGGTTCCGCGAGCAGGCGGCGCGGTTCGGCACGACCATCGTCGACGTCGACATCGACCGGGTCGACTTCTCCAGCCGGCCGTTCCGCGTCTGGGCGCGCGGCGCGGAGTATCGCGGCGAGTCGGTGATCATCGCGACCGGCGCCTCGGCCCTGTGGCTCGACCTGGAGAGCGAGCAGCGTCTCCGGGGACGCGGCGTGTCGGCATGCGCGACCTGCGACGGGTTCTTCTTCCGCGACCGCGAGATCGCGGTGGTCGGCGGCGGGGACTCCGCGATGGAAGAGGCGAACTACCTGACCAAGTACGCGAGCAAGGTGCATCTCATGCACCGCCGCGACGCGTTCCGGGCGTCAAAGATCATGATCGACCGGACGTTCGCGCACCCCAAGATCGAGGTGCACACCAACACCGAGATCGCCGAGGTCCTGGGCGAGGCCAAGGTCGAGGGCATCCGGATCCGCGACACGTCGTCGGGCGAGGAGCGCGAGCTCCCGATGGAAGGCCTGTTTATCGCGATCGGGCACAAGCCCAACACCGACGTGTTCCGCGACTGGCTCGAGGTCGACGTGAAGGGCTACCTCGTGGCCCACGACCACACCCACAGCAAGATCGACGGCGTGTTCATCGCCGGTGACGTCCACGACCATCGCTACCGCCAGGCCGTCACCGCGGCCGGGGACGGCTGCAAGGCGGCGATCGACGCCGAGCGCTGGCTCGAGTCCGAGGGCATCGCGGAGGCGTCGACGGCCACCGCCTGGTAGCGGCGTCCGCGTGATTTCATGACCCTTCGCGGCGGCGGCGTTCGCGCCCTGGCTCGGGGCAGTGCAGGACCCGGCCGCCTCACACCCCCATCGGGCGAGTTCGCGCGCGTCCCGAAGGAGCGGCGCGGGAGCACGGTACGCCGGATCGTCGGGTTCTTCCGGCCCTACCGCCTCCAGGTCACGGTCGTGCTGGTCGCGATCCTCACGACCAGCCTGCTCGGGATCATCAACCCCTACCTGCTCAAGCTGCTGATCGACAACGTCATCGTCGGCGGCGACTACGCGGACCTGAACCTGTACGTCGGGCTGATGATCATCGTCCCGATCGTGTCGGGACTGATCGGCGTGGGGCAGAGCTACCTCAACAACGTCATCGGCCAGAACGTGATGCAGGACCTGCGCAACGCGCTGTACGCGCACCTGCAGCGGCTGCCCCTCCGCTTCTTCACCGCGACCCGGACCGGCGAGATCCAGAGCCGCCTGGCCAACGACGTCGGCGGCATCCAGGCGGTCGTCACCGACACGGCGGCCTCGATCACGTCGAACGTAGCGATCACGGTCAGCACGATCATCGCGATGCTCCTGCTCAGCCCGCAGCTCACGCTGCTGTCGCTGGCGATCACGCCGTTCTTCATGTACCTCACCTACCGGGTGGGCAAGGTGCGGCGCGAGGTCAGCACCGAGACGCAGGAGCGGCTGGCCGAGATGAGCGCGGTCACCGAGGAGACGCTGTCCGTGTCCGGGATCCTGCTGGGCAAGACGTTCTCGGCGCAGGACCGGTCGATCGAGCGGTTCATGAGCCTCAACCGCGAGCTCGCCCGGCTCCAGATCCGCCAGGCGATGGTCGGCCGCTGGTTCTTCATGATCATCGGGACGATCTTCTCGATCATGCCCGCGTTCGTGTACTGGCTCGCCGGAACGATGGCGGCCAGCGGCTCGCCGAACGCACCCACCGCCGGCGACATCGTGGCGTTCACGACCCTCCAGAGCCGGCTGTTCTTCCCGCTGGGGCAGCTGCTCAGCGTCCAGGTCGAGATCCAGGGCTCGCTCGCGCTGTTCGACCGCATCTTCGAGTACCTCGACCTCGACCCCGAGATCGTCGACGCCCCCGATGCCGTGGCGCTGGAGCCCGAGGCGATCCGCGGCGCGGTGGCCCTCGAAGGGGTGTCGTTCCATTACCAGCCCGAGCCACGTGTGATCCGGCCGACGATGGGCGACGCCGCCGTCGCCGTGGACCTCGAGGCGAACCCGGAGCTGGCCGAGGCCATGCTGGAACAGGCGGAGGCCGAATCCGAGGCGACCGAAGCCATGGCGGCGGCGGCCGCGGTCGAGGGCTTCGAGGTCGTCGACGGTGGACGCACCGATGAGCCGCCGGTCGCGTTCAACCTCGACGACATCTCGTTCGAGGCCAAGCCGGGCGAGCTGGTCGCGCTCGTCGGTCCCTCGGGCGCCGGCAAGACCACGACCACCTACCTCATCCCCCGCCTGTACGACGTCGACGCGGGCCGGGTGACGATCGACGGCATCGACGTCCGCAAGGTGAAGCTCGAGTCGCTAGGGCGGCTGATCGGGTTCGTGACCCAGGAGACGTACCTGTTCCACGCCTCGATCCGCGACAACCTGCTGTTCGCCAAGCCCGACGCGACCGAGGACGAGCTGATCGCGGCGTCCACGGCGGCGGCGATGCACGACCGGATCTCCGAGATGCCCGACGGCTATGACACGGTCGTCGGCGAGCGCGGCTATAAGCTCTCCGGCGGCGAGAAGCAGCGGGTCGCCATCGCCCGCGTGCTGCTCAAGAACCCGAAGATCCTGATCCTCGACGAGGCGACCTCGTCGCTCGACACGGTGAGCGAGCGCCTGATCCAGGCGGCGCTCGGGCGCCTGACCGAGGGTCGGACGACGATCGCCATCGCCCACCGCCTGTCGACGATCCTGCGCGCGGACCGGATCCTCGTCTTCGAGCGGGGCCGGATCGTGGAACGCGGCACGCACCGCCAGCTCATCGCGCGTGGCGGCCTCTATTCGCGCCTGTACCAGGAGCAGTTCGAGGCCGAGGCGGCGAACCTCGCCGAGCTCGCGTAGCGACGCTGAGCTGAGCGCGTCCGCGCCGTCGCGGGCCGGCCGCTGCTCGCCCAGCGTGCCCTCCGGCGGAAATTCCACGGATGCTGCTCGGCGACCGATCCAAGCAGCGATCCCTGGCCTGCCTAGACGCCGTCCCGCTCGTCCAGCGTCCGATTCGCTGCGGCAACCGCTGCAGCGCTCGCCAAGCGAGCGGCGCCAGCGCGAGCCGCCGGCGCCGCCCGAGATGCATGCGAGGTCCAGGACGCAATTGCATGACTATGCATCTGAGTTGTATAGTCATGAGGAGATGACGTGCCGCCCGTTCTCCGAGCCCACGAGCCTGCCGCCGGTGAGCGGTCGGGCGCGTCGGTGAGCGCGGACTCGGCGGGCGCGGCGATCGCGGCGGACCGTCCTCTCGAACCGACTCCCCTGCCAGGCACGGCCGCGGCCGCGGGGTTGCGGGCGCTCGATGGTGACCCGATCAAGGTCGCGATCATCGGCGCGACGGGATACGTGGGTGCGGAGCTCGTGCGGCTGCTCGCCCGCCACCCGCACGTCGAGCTCGTCGGCCTCGTCGGACGCGAGCGACATGGTGATCCGCTGGCGGGGATCCATCCCCACCTCGGGGCCGAGGGCCTGCGCGTGTTCGATGCCGTCCCGGACACGACCGAGGCGGTCTTCCTCGCCCTGCCGCACGGCGCGGTCGCGGCCCGCATCGACGAGTTCCTCAATGCCGGCCAGACCGTCGTCGACCTCGGGCCGGACTTCCGCCTCCACGATCCCGAGGACTACCCGCGCTGGTACCACTTCGATCATCCCCGGCCCGAGCTCCTGGAGCTGGCGGTGTACGGACTGCCCGAGCTCCATCGCGCGGAGCTGGCCGCCGCGGGTCGAGCGCCGAACGCGATCGTCGGGGCCCCCGGCTGTTATGCGACCACCACGATCCTGGCCCTCGCTCCGCTGGCCCGCGCCGGCCTGATCCTCGACCTCGTCGTCGACGCCAAGAGCGGCGTGTCGGGCGCCGGTCGCGAACCCAAGGCGGATCTCCAGTTCGGCGAGGTCAACGAGAGCGTCAAGGCCTACGGCATCTTCACCCATCGCCACATCGGCGAGATCGAACAGGAGCTTGGGGCGCTCGGGGGCGGGGCCGCGGCCAACCCCGGCGTGGCCGGCGTCGACTTCCTGCCCCACCTGATCCCGATGACGCGGGGCATCCTGTCTGCCGGGCACGTCAGGACGACGCGCGCGGTGACCCAATCCGAGCTCGACGACCTGTACCACGAGGCCTACGGGGACGAGCCGTTCGTGACGGTCAGCGAGGCCGCGCCGGCGACGAAGCATGTCCTGGGCAGCAACGAGGCGCGCGTCTGGTGCCGGCTCGACGAGCGGACCGGCCGGGTGCTCGCGATCGGCGTGCTCGACAACCTGGTGAAGGGCGCCGCCGGCCAGGCGATCCAGGCCTTCAACGTCGTGCATGGGCTGCCCGAGACGGCCGGCCTGATGCAGCTGCCCCTCGCGCCATGACCGTCGCGGCGGACCCGCTGCTCCAGCCCGTGCCGGTGGAGCTGCCGGCGGTCGAGCGCGCCGCGCATCTCCCGGCCGGATTCCGGGCGGCCGGGGCGACGGCCGGCATCAAGGCCTCTGGCCGGCCCGACCTCGTGCTGATCGTGGCCGACGACGGCCCGGTGCCCGCCGCCGCGGTGTTCACGCCCAACCGGTTCGCGGCCGCGCCGGTCGCCCTGTCACGGGCCAACCTCCAGGCGACGGGCGGCGGGACCGCCGCCGCCGGCTATGCGCGGGCGATCGTGTCGACGTCGGGCAGCGCCAACGCCGCGACGGGCGCAGCCGGCGACGCGGACCAGGTGGCCATCGGTGATGCCGTCGCGAACGCGCTGGGAGCACCTACGGCCGAGATCCTCCACCTGTCCACCGGCATCATCGGGACGCGCCTGCCGGTGCCCCTGGTGGTCGCCGGGATCGCGCGCGTGGTCGAGGGCGGCCTCGGGGCCACGGACGCGGCGCTCGAGTCGGCGGCCGCGGCGCTGCGCACGACCGACACGACGACGAAGCGGGCGACGGCGACGGTCTCCGCGCCTGCCGCATCCGGCGACGGCACGGTCGAGGTCACGGTGACCGGGATCGCGAAGGGGGTCGGGATGATCCACCCCAACATGGCGACGATGCTGTCGGTGGTGCTGACCGATGCCACCGCGGACCCCTCGACGCTGCATGCCCTCCTCCGAGGAGCCGCCGCTCGAACCTGGGACCAGCTGTCCGTCGACGGCGACACCAGCACCAATGACACCGTGTTCCTGCTCGCATCAGGCAAGGCGGGCGCCGCGGACGCGGCCACGGACGCGGGCGCGCGCCGCTCGCTGGCCGCCGCGGTCGAGGCGGTCGCCCGTGACCTCGCTCGCCAGCAGGCGGCCGACGGCGAGGGCGCCACCGCGCTCCTCACCTGCCAGGTCACCGGGGCCGCCGACGACGCCGATGCTCGCGCGATCGCCCGTGCGGTGATCTCGTCGTCGCTGGTCAAGGCGGCGGTTCACGGCCGGGACCCGAACTGGGGCCGGATCGCGGGCGCGGCGGGCAACGCGACCCTGGCGCAGCGCGCGGTGCTCGAGGCCGCCGGGCTGTCAGCGGCCGACGCACACGCCCGCGCCGGGACGCCGGCGCGGCTGGACACGACCAACCTGCGGATCGCGATCGCCGGCCACCTCGTGTACGACGGACCGTCGGGCGGCCCGGTCGAGATCGACAAGGCCGCGGCCCGCGAGTCGATGAGCGGCGCGGAGGTGGTGATCCGCCTCGACCTCGGGATCGGGGCGGGCTCGGGCGAGGCGTTCGGCTGCGACCTGACCGAGGAGTACGTCCGCGAGAACAGCGAGTACACGACATGAGTGAGATCGTGGTCGTCAAGCTCGGCGGGACCACGCTCGCCGATCAGCGACAGGTCCTGGCCGAGGTCGCGGCCGTCGCCCGCCGGCGCCCGGTCGTGCTGGTCCACGGCGGCGGCAAGCGGATGACCGAGTGGCTCGATCGCCTCGGCGTCCCGACCCACTTCGAGGGCGGCCTCCGGGTCACCGATCCCGCGGCGCTCGAGGTCGCCGCGGCGGTCCTGCGCGGCGTGGTCAACAGCGAGCTCGTGGCGGCGCTGCGCGACGTCGGCTGCGACGCGGTCGGGCTGTCGGGCGTCGACGGCGGGCTGCTCATCGGGCAGCGGCTGCCCAACGTCGGGCTGGTGGCGACGGTCGTCGGCATCCGGCGCGACCTCATCGACTCGCTGCTCGTCGCCGACCAGGTCCCCGTCGTCGCCCCGCTGGCGCGCGACGAGGAGGGCGTCGTGTGCAACGTCAACGCCGACGATGCGGCGGCGGGGCTCGCGGCGGGGCTTGGAGCTCGCCAGCTGGTCCTGCTGACGGACGTCGACGGCGTGCGCGACGCGGGCGGCACGAAGCTGGACTCGATCAGCGCCGACGAGGCCGAGGCCCTGATCGCCGACGGCACGATCGCGGGCGGGATGGTGCCCAAGGTCCGGGCCGCGCTCGGCGCGCTCGCGTACGACGACGCCGAGGCGATCATCGCCGATTCGTCCGCGCCCGACGCCCTGACCCGCGCGCTCGACGACCCCACCTTCGGCACCCGCGTGTCCGCACGCGCACGGGCTGGGGCCGCATGACGATGATCGTGGTCAAGCGCGATCGCCACGCGGCGATCCGCCGCCTCGTCGGCGCCCGTTCGATCGGCAGCCAGGGCGAGCTCGTCACCGCCCTGTCGTCGCTCGGCTTCGACGTCACCCAGGCCACGGTCAGCCGCGACATCGCGGAGCTCGGCCTGGCCAAGGTCATGCGCGGCGACCACGCCGTCTACGTGAACCCGGAAGCCCTTGGCCCGGCCGCCCGGCCTGCCTCGGACGAACGCCTGCGGCGGATCCTCGCGGACATCCCGGTGACCGTCGGCCGCAGCGGCCTGATCCTCGTCCTGACCGGCCAGCCCGGCACCGCGAACGCCATCGCACAGGCGATCGACGAGTCGACGCTCAGCGACCAGGTGGGCACGGTGGCGGGCGACAATACGCTGATCGTGCTGTTCCCCGACGAGCCGGCGCTGGACCGCTGGCGCGAGCGATTCGAGATGCTGCAGCCGCCCGAGGAGGCGGCACTGGAGGCCTCCGCCCGATGAACAAGGTTGTGCTCGCCTACTCCGGCGGCCTCGACACCTCCGTCGCCGTCGCCTGGCTGCGCGAGCAGTACGGGGTCGACGTCGTGACGCTGACGGTCGACGTCGGCGGGGGCTCCCTGCGCGAGGGCGTCGAGCGCCGCGCGATGTCCGCCGGCGCGGCGAAGGCCTACGTCGTCGATGCCCGCGAGACGTTCATCTCGCAGTACGTCTGGCGCTCGCTCCAGGCGAACGCGCTGTACCAGGGCGCCTACCCGCTGGCCACGGCCCTCGCCCGGCCGCTGATCGCCCAGCTGCTGGTCGAGGTCGCCCAGAAGGAGGGCGCCGACGCGGTCGCGCACGGGTGCACCGGCAAGGGCAACGACCAGGTGCGGTTCGACGTCGCGGTCCATGCCCTCGACCCGGGGCTCGAGGTCGTGGCGCCGATGCGGGTCGGGATGGGCCTGTCACGCGACCAGGAGATCGACTACGCCCAGGAGCGGGGCATCGAGATCCCGATCACCAAGGCCTCGCCATATTCGATCGACGTGAACCTGTGGGGCCGCTCGTGCGAGACGGGCGTTCTCGAGGATCCGTGGGTCACGCCGCCGGCCGACGCCTACGAGTGGACGGTTGCCGCGGGCGATGCGCCGGCTCCGATCGAGCTCGTGATCGGCTTCGAGGGCGGAATCCCGGTGTCCATCGACGGGGAGAGGCTGGGCTCGGTCGAGCTGGTCGAGCGGCTCCACGCGCTGGGCGGCGCGCACGGCGTCGGCCGGATCGACCACGTCGAGGACCGCCTGGTGGGCATCAAGAGCCGCGAGATCTACGAGGCGCCGGCGGCGGTCATCCTGCACACGGCCCATCACGCGCTCGAGGGGCTCGTCCTGTCCAAGGACCAGTTGCGCTTCAACCGTCTCGTCGCCGACGAGCTGGCCCAGATCGTGTACGACGGCCTGTGGTTCAGCGCCCTGTCACGCGACCTGCGCACCTATGCGATGTCCTCGCAGCGGGTGGTCTCCGGCGACGTGCGGATGCGGCTCGATCACGGCCAGGCGGTGGTCACGGGGCGCCGCTCCCCGTTGAGCCTGTACGACAAGGACCTCGCGACGTACGACGAGGGCGACGCGTTCGACCACGCCTCCGCCGTCGGGTTCATCGAGATCTTCGGGCTGCCGCTGCGCGTCGAGGCGGCGCGCCATGGCGCGGTCGGCAGGCACCACGGCGCGGCCTGGACGTGGACGGAGCCGCTGCTCACCGACCTGCCCACGTCCGTGACCGAGGGTGCCGGCGTCGCTGCGGGCTGATCGTCGGGCCGCGGGAAGCCCGATTTCCGCGTTGCCCGCCTGCCGATCCGCGCCGCCGGGTTCGCCGCCTGCCGGTTCCGTGTGCCGGGCGCACGATCTCGACCCGCCCGAGCGCCGGACGCACATTCCTGACCGAACGGACCACGCAGGTGTCGCGAACCTGCGCAGGGCGCACGAACGAGGCGATGGCCCGCGCGGAACCGTCCGTCTTGTGTGCCCGACTCACGAACGGGACGAGTGGGCGCGCTCCAAGCCGGCGCTCGCGTCAAGAACGTGCGTTGGCCGCACGGCCACGCGGCAGAGGGCCCGGAGCCCCGGCGACCGGCCCGGCAGAGCCGGGCTGGACAAGGAACGTGGCCGCGCCCGGGACCCGCGCCGGTCGTGGCAGGCCGTCGCGCGTCGAGGCGGATGCCGTAGGGTGAAGCCATGACCGCGTCGTCGCGCGAGCCCCGCCCGCCCGTGCCGCCCAGCCGTCTCACCCACAGCCGCCGGGCGACCGATCGGCTGCGCCAGCTCGCGTTCCTCCAGGAGTTCGCGCAGCTCCTCACCCAGGCCCGGGACTGGGACGAGCTGATGCGCACGCTCGTCGATCGGACGACGGTCGCGATGGGCGTCGAGGTGTGCTCGTTCTACCTGCTCGACCGGACCGGCGAGCGGCTGACGCTGGCCGCGACCAACGGCCTCGACGTGACCCAGGTGGACCGGGTCAGCCTCGGGATCGGCCAGGGCATCACCGGACGCGCCGCCGCGGAGCGGGCACCGGTCATGTCCGCCGACGTCACCACCGACCCGCGCTTTTCCTGGGTGCGCGGCTTCGACATCGAGGATCTCCACGCCATGCTGTCGGTGCCGTTGATCTGGAACGAAGGCGTCGTCGGCGTCCTCAACGCCCAGACGACCGAGGCGCGCGAGTTCGACGCCGACGAGGTCGAGTTCCTGGTCACGATCGCGGCCCTGCTGGCGGGAATCGTGGAGAAGGGACGCCTCCAGGCGGAGGCCGAGGCGCAGCTCGATCGGCTCAGCCAGCTCGATGCCGCCCGCGCCGAGCTGCTGGCCGTCGTCACCCACGAGCTGCGGACGCCACTCGCGGTGGTCCGCGCCTACGTCGACCTGCTGGCCGACGCGGCCACGACCGACGTCGCCGAGACGTCGCGGGACGTCGTCGAGACCTGGCGAGCCGGCGCGACCGACCAGGTCACGCGCCTGGACCGCCTCGTCGACTCGATCCTCGCCTCGGTCCGCGGCGAGGGGCTGACGGGCCTGCGTCGCGACCCGTTCGACGTCGTGACGGCGATCTCGGCCACGGTCGGGACGCTGGCGCTCCTGCTCAGGACCCGACCCGTCCGCTGGGAGCCCCCGCACGGGGCGCTCGTCGCCCGCGGCGACGATGCCCGTTTCCGCCAGGTCCTCGAGCACCTGCTCGACAACGAGGCGAAGTACGCGCCACCCGAGCAGGCCGTGTCGCTCGGCGTGTGGCGCGAGCACGGCGAGATCCAGGTCTACGTCACCGACGACGGCCCCGGCGTCCCGATCGCGGACTGGGAGGCCGTCTTCCAGCCCTACGTGCGGGTCGACCGCGTGCGATCGCGCGGGTCCGGGATCGGCCTGTTCGCGGCTCGCCGCCTGATGGAGGCCATGGGCGGCCGGGTGTGGATCGAGGCCAACGGCTACGGCGGCTCTCGCTTCGTGGTCGCCCTGCCGGTCGCCTGACGCCGGGCTCGCCGACGGTCAGCCGGGGACGGCGACCCTGGACGCCTCGGCGCGCAGGTGCGCGTAGCCGGGCTTGACCACCTCGTTGATCAGGCGCAGCCGCTCGTCGAACGGCGCGAATGCCGACTTCAGCGCGTTGATCGTCAGCCACTCCATCTCACCCAGTCCGAGCCCGAACGCGGCGTCGAGCGCCGCGAGCTCGGACGAGACGGAGACCCCGCTCATCAGCCGGTTGTCGGTGTTCACCGTGACCCGGAAGCGCAGCCGGCGGAGCAGGTCGAACGGATGCTCCGAGATCGACGCAGCAGCGCCGGTGTGGACGTTCGACGTGGGACACATCTCGAGCGGGACCCGGCGGTCGCGCACGAAGGCGGCCAGGCGGCCCAGCGTCACCGACCCGTCGTCGTGGACGGTGATGTCGTCCACGATCCGGACGCCATGGCCGAGGCGCTCGGCGCCACAGAACTGGAGGGCCTCCCAGATCGACGGCAGCCCGAACGACTCGCCCGCGTGGATCGTGATGTGGAAGTTCTCGCGCCGGACCAGGTCGAACGCGTCGAGGTGGCGGGTCGGGCGGTAGCCCTCCTCGGGTCCCGCGATGTCGAACCCGACCACCCCCGCATCGCGCCAGCGGATCGCGCACTCGGCCACCTCGCGCGACCGGCCCTCCTGGCGCATCGCGGTCACCAGCAGACTGACCGCGATCGGACGGCCGGCGGCGGCCGCCCGCCCCTCGCCGTCGCGAAAGCCCTCCAGCATCGCCTCGACCGCCTCGTCGAGCGTCAGGCCGCGGGCCGAGCACAGCTCGGGTGCCATGCGCACCTCGGCGTAGACGACCCCGTCCGCGGCCAGGTCCTGGGCGCATTCGGAGGCGACCCGGATGATCGCGTCCCGCTCCTGCATCACCCCGACGGTGTGGGCGAAGGTGTCGAGATACAGCTCGAGCGACTTCTGGTCGGCACCGCGGCGGAACCAGGCCGCCAGCTCGTCGACGTCGGTCGTCGGCAGGTCGTCGTAGCCGTACTCGGCGGCGAGGTCCACGATCGTCGCGGGCCGGAGGCCACCGTCGAGGTGATCGTGGAGCAGCGCCTTTGGCGCCTGGCGGATCGTGTCCGGGGCGATCATCCGGGCTTGCCCTCCGGCGGCGGCTCGACGGGCCGGGCGTTGCCGTAGACCGGGCGCTCCCCGTGCGCACCCGACGCCCAGCGCACGGCGTTCGCGATCAGCCGCCGCATCCCCGGGTCGAAGTAGGTCGGGTGCGTCTCGTGCCCGGGCCGCAGGTACACCACGCGACCCCGCCCGCGGCGCCACGTGCAGCCGCTGCGGAACACCTCGCCGCCCTCGAACCAGCTCACCAGCACCAGCTCGTCGGGCGCCGGGACGTCGAAATGCTCGCCGTACATCTCCTCCGCGGGCAGGACGATCGATTCGCCCAGGCCGTCCGCGATCGGATGCGACGGATCGACCACCCACAGCCGCTCGCGGCGCCCGTCCTCGCGCCACTTGAGATCGCACGACGTGCCCATCAGGCGCCGGAAGATCCGCGAGAAATGGCCGGAGTGCAGGACCACGAGGCCCATGCCGTCGAGCACGCGCGCATGGACACGGTCGACGGCCTCGTCGGTGACCTCGTCGTGGGCCTGGTGCCCCCACCACGTCAGCACATCCGTGGCTCCCAGGACCTCGTCGGTCAGGCCGTGGTCCGGCTCGTCGAGCGTCGCCGTCCGGACGTCGAGTCCCTCGGCGGCGCGGAGGCCCGCGGCGATCGCCGCGTGGATGCCGTCGGGATAGACCGCCGCGACGGCCGCATCCGAGCGCTCCTGGCGGAACTCGTTCCAGACCGTGACCCGGGTGCTCATGGCGCGTCCGCGCTGCGCGCCGGTCGCACGATCGCGCCGCCGCGCGCCGACGACTCGCGGATGGCGTCCCACAGCCGCGCCATCCGGACGCCGACCTCCGGCGGGCTGGGGTTGGGCTCGACCCCGTTGCGGACGTCCACGAACTGCTGCCACACGGACTTGGGGCGGACGGAGCGGACGGGCCGGAGCGCCTTCGCGCCGAGTCGCTGGAGCTCGAGCCGCTCGCCCCAGATCCCGGTCCGCAGCGTGCCGCGCTCGCAGAACACCCGGACGTCCGAGCCGAGCGACGGGATCGCGCGCCCACACCCGTTCATCGTGATCAGCGCGCCGGAGGCGAGACGGGCCATGACCACGCCCCGCATGTCGACGGCCTCGCCATCGTCCGCGAGCCATGCCGCGACCTCGACGACGTCCTCGCCGGCGAGGTCGGCCACCGTGTTGAGCATGTGGGCGCCGGTGTCGAACATGAAGCCGCCCCCGGACAGCGCGGGGTCCGTCCGCCAGGTTCCGCGCACCGCGCGCTGCCAGTCCTGCCATACGAAGGCGTTGACGTTCAGGATGGGGCCCAGCTCGCCCGACCGGATCATGGCGGCCGCCGTGCGCACCTGGGGCGAGAGGCTGCCCTGGAAGCCGACCACGAGCAGCCGCCCCGTGCGGTCCCGCGTCCGGACCAGCTCCACGGCCTCGGCGGCGGTCATCACCATCGGCTTCTCGAGCAGGACGTCGAGCCCGGCCTCGAGCGCGGCCGATGCCTGGGCGAAATGGAGCGCGTGCGGCGTGATGATCGTCACCGCGTCCAGCCGGAGCTCGCGCGCCGTCACGTCCAGGAACCGGCGCCAGTCGGGCTCGTTGGGCGGTCGCGGCGCGCCTGTCGCCTCGACGATCGCCGAGGCCGCGGCGTACGCCGTCTCCGAGGGCTCGCAGATTCCGGCAATGACGGTGTCGTCGCGCCCGACCATCGTGGTCACGTGGTACTGCGCCATGAGGCCGGTTCCGATCATTCCGACACGCACGGGCCGAGAGTACCGGACACGGCCGCTGGCGGAGGCATCGCGGTGACGTCGGGCACCAGCGGCACATCGGTCGATCGACCGATGCCGCGTCGCAAACGTGGTCGTACACTGCGGCCCACATGAGCCGCGTGGGGCCCCTCCTGAGCCCGCTTCTCGTCGGTCGCGACGACCTGCTGGTCCTCGCGGATCGGCGGCTGTCCGAGGCGGCCGCCGGCCGCGGGCAGCTGCTCCTGCTCGCGGGCGAGGCAGGCATCGGCAAGTCGCGCCTGCTGCGGGCGATCCACCGCAAGGCGAACAACGCCGGCATCCCCAGCGTGCAGGCCGATCTCGCGCCGCATGACCGTCAGGTGCCGCTGTCATCGTTCCGGGACATGGCGCGGTCGATGCGCGAGTCGCCGGGGTTCGAGGCGCTCGGGGACGAGGTGACAGCGATCATCGAACGGCCCGCGCTCACCGACGGCGACAACCTCGCGACGCGCCGCCTGCTGGTCCGCGACCTGGCCGAGCGGATCGTGGCCGGGGTGACGGAACCGCGGATGCTGGCGTTCGAGGACCTCCAGTGGGCCGACGAGATGACGCTCGAGGTCATCGGCGAGCTCGCGAGGCTCGTGCGGCGGACGCCGCTGCTGATGGTCGGCGTGTACCGGATCGACGAGTTCCCGATCGGCTCGATGCAGCGCGAGTGGCGCGCCCGCCTGTTGAGCCAGCGGCTCGCCGAGGAGGCGCGCCTCGCCGCCCTCACCTACGACGAGACGGCCCTCGTCGTGACGCTGATCCTCGACACCGGGCTGCCGGCGCCGCGCGAGGTCGTCAACGCGGTCTTCGAGCGGACCGACGGGATCCCGCTCCACATCGAGGAGCTGCTCGGGGCCCTCGGGGACGATGCGCGTCGCGACGGTGGCGCGATCCGCACGGCGCACGTGCCGGAGACGATCGAGGACGCCATCCTCGCGCGCTACGCGCGCCTGTCCGAGGAGTCACGCGAGGTGGCTCGTGCGGGCGCCGTCATCGGACGCTGCTTCGCCCCCGACGTCCTCGCCGGGGTGATGAACCGCCCGGTGGGCGATCTCGAAGGTCCCCTCGAGGAGCTGGTCGCCAACGCGTTCCTGTACCCCTTCGACTGGCTCGACAAGGGCTATTTCGACTTCCGGCACCAGCTCCTGCGGGACGCGTTGTACGGCACGCTGCCGGCCTCCGACCTGCGCCGCCTGGAGGCGCGCGCGGGCGAGTTCGGGGGCGAGCTCATCGGTGCCTCGGAGATCCACGCATCCGTCCACTTCGAGCGAGCCGGCCTGCGCGGGCAGGCCTATCGTGCGGCGGTCGCCGGCGCCGAGGAGGCGAACCGCATCTCCAGCCGCAATGAGGCGTTCGAGCTGTACGCACGTGCGATCGCGAACGTGCCCGATGGGCTGTCGGCCGCCGAGCTCGCCGAGCTGTACAACGCCTATGCCGGGGCCGCCTTCGCCGTCGACAACATCCCCGCCATCGACCACGCGGTCCGCCAGGCGCGCCGGTTCTTCCTCGAGGCCGGCATGCCCGTCGACGCCGCCGTCTCCCTCATCGATCTCGCAGGGATGGCGCGCCGCGACGTGCGTCCCGCCGGAGAGCGGCTCGGGCTGCTCGCCCAGGCCGAGAACGAGCTGCGGGCTCTCCCTGGCACGCCCGAGCGCGCCTACGCCCTCTCGGACGTGCGGGTGATGCAGGGCATCATGGAGATCGACGCGGGGCGAGTCGAGGCAGCCGCCGCGTTGTTCAGGGAGTCCCGCGAGTTCCGCCTCCAATCGTCGGACCCGGAGACCTCCGACATCGACTACATCGAAGCCGAGGTCGACATCCTTGCGGGGCGCGTCGAGGAGGGCCTGGCGAGGATGCTCGGGGTGGCCCGCCACGCTCGTGACGCGCTGCTCGAGGGCACGGGCGTCACCGCGTACCGATGGGCAGCGGCGATGGCCGTCAGGGTCATGGACTATCGGGCAGCCTCGGACGGGCTCGCCGAAGGCCTGCGCTACGCCGACGAGGTCGAGCAGTCGTACTGCCGCCACGTCATGGCCGCGACCTCGGCGCACCTCGCCTGGGCAGCGGGACGCTGGGACGAGGCCATCCTGATCGCCGAGATCGAGCTGGTCGAGCGGGGCAGCCGTCGTGGCACCCTGGGCTCGCGCGACACGCTCGGGTTCGTCGCCCTGGGGCGAGGCGAGGTGGAGCAGGCCCGGATCCTGTTCGACGACTCGCTGGCGATCGGGCGCGCGAGTGGCGAGGTGGAGCTCGTGCTGCCCGCGATCTGGGGCCTCGCGGAGACGGCCCTCGTCGCGCGCGAGCCGGAGCTGGCGATCGAGCACTGCGCCTCAGCGCTGGACATCGCGGTTCAAACCGGCGAGCGGGCGCTCCTCGTGCCGTTCATCGTCACCGGCGTGCGTGCCAACCAGATCGCGCGCCGGCCCGAGGCCGCCGAGCTATGGCTCGACGCCGTCAGAGCGCACATGGAGGGCGGACGCTGGACGGCGCGCGCACAGCCGGCGCTCGACCACGCCGAGGGCCTCATCCGTTTGGCGGGTGGCTCGACCGTGTCCGCGCGTGCGAGCCTCGAAGCCGCCGCACGCGGCTGGGACGCGATCGGACGGATCTGGGAGTCGTCCTGGGCGCGCATCGACCTTGCCACCTGTCTGATCCGCGGCAACCGTCACGCCGATGCGGTGCCCTGGCTCGACGAGGTCCGCGAGACCGCCGAGCGGCTCGGCAGCCGACCGCTCCAGGATCGCGTGGCCGAGCTGGCTGGGATCGCGCGCAGGCGCGGCATCACCGACGAGCCGTGGCGGCCGCTCAGCATGCGCGAGTTCGAGGTTGCGCGGCATGTTGCCGACGGCCTCACGAATGCCGCGATCGCCGAGGAGCTCGGGCTGTCGCCCAAGACCGTCAGCGCGCACATCGAGCACATCCTGGCCAAGCTCGGCGCGACGCGGCGGGCGGAGATCGCGGCCTGGGTGGCGCTGGTGGACCGGCCGGCTCCGGCAGACCGCGCGCTCGAGGCGGCGGCAGCGATCCCGGACCCCCGCGGCCCGCAGGCGGCGCTCCCCCGCTGACGCCCGACCGGGCATGGAGCGGCCCCAGAAGCGGAGGACTCCCGGGGCCGAGGTTCGTGCGTGCGTCCGCCCGGCTACTCGCCGAACGTGCTCCGGGTGGGGTTGCAGGACAGGCCGGGGTTCTGGCCGATCGAGGTCAGGAACGCGCGGGTGGCCTTGTCGATCTGGCCCCAGTTCTGGGCGTGACCCGGGTCGCCCCTGGTCGGGTCCGTCCGCCGCACCGCGTCGGAGTCGTCGGTGAACCACTGGAGGTCCTCCTGGCCCGAGAACGCGCAGAAGGAATGGCCGTTGACGGTCTTGAGCTGGCCGTTGCCGGTGACCTCACCGGCGGCCACGACACCGGCGCCCAGGGTCAGGACGAGGGCTGTCGCGCCGACCACGGCGCCGAGCTTCCTGGTCAGCGAGGATGTGTTTGCCATCGGACTCTGTTCTCCTGTCAATTCGTGCCCCCGGGGACGGCGTCACCGCAGGTCGCGGCCGCCTAGACCTCGACCGTGAGCTCGTAGACCTCGGGGGTCGGGTGCCCCGCGCGCTCGTGGATGCGCATCACGGCTTCCTTGGACGGCCCGGTGGCGAGGCAGAACACCTTGCCCAGCTCCGGATCCATCCAGGCGCGCTCGAAGTGGACGCCCTCGTCCTTCTCGACGGCGAGGTCGCGGTCGTGCGCCTCGCGAAGCTGCTCGGCCGTGACGCCAACGAACCCGCTGTGCACGTCCATGAACTTTCCCATCGGGAGTCTCCATGTCTCGACGGCGTCGTGCCGTCGGCTACAGGGAGGCTCGCCGGTCGCTCGCCCGCTGCCATCGGTCGATCGACGGATACGTCATGCGAGGCGATGCCTAATTTTCCTGGCGCAGGTGCCTAGTTCCCGATCGCGCCCCGTCAGGAGCCGAGGCGAACCCGTGCGGCCTCGAGCGCCTGGCGCACCCGATCGGGAGCGGTCCCGCCCGTCACGTCGGCTGACGCGAGGGCGCCCTCGATCGTCGCCGCCTCGCGCAGCGCGGCCGGGACGCCCTTCTCCCGGGCCAGGGAGCGCGCCACCGGGTCGTCGCTCCCGTCGAGCGCGGCGCGGTAGGCCTCCACCGGCAAGGCGGCAAGCGACGGGATCCGCTCCGCCTCGGCCCCGCCGACCAGGCCGCCGACGATGTGGTGGGCCGCGCGGAACGGGACCCCCCGCCGGACGAGCACGTCCGCGAGCGCGGTGGCGGTCGTGTAGCCCTCGTCGGCCGCGGCACGCATGCGCGCCCGGTCGATCGTCAGCGTCTCGACCAGGCCGGCCATCACCGCGAGCGACGCCTCGAGCGTGGCGACCGAGCCGAACAGGGCCGGCTTGTCCTCCTGGAGATCGCGCTGGTAGGCGAGCGGGAGGCCCTTGAGCAGGGTGAGCATCGCCGTGAGCGAACCGATGACCGAGGCGGTCCGTCCGCGCACGAGCTCCGCCGGGTCCGGGTTCTTCTTGTTGGGCATCATCGACGATCCGGTCGAGAACGCATCGGCGACGCGGACGAACCCGAACCGCGGGTTCGACCACCAGGTCAGCTCCTCCGCGAACCGGCTCAGGTGGACCATTGCCAGCGCCGCTGCGGCCAGCAGCTCGACGACGAAGTCGCGATCCGAGACGGCGTCGAGCGAGTTGGCCGAGACCGCATCGAAGCCGAGCTCGGCCGCCGTCGTCTCGCGGTCAAGGGGATAGCCGGCGCCCGCGAGCGCGCCCGCTCCGAGCGGCGACACGTTGACGCGAACGCGCGCGTCGGCAAGCCGGCCACGGTCACGCTCGAGCATCTCGACATAGGCGAGGAGGTGGTGGGCAAACAGCACCGGCTGGGCGGGCTGGATGTGGGTCGAGCCGGGCAGGACGGCGTCGCCATCACGCTCGGCGAGCTCCACCAGCGCCCGCTCGAGGTCGACGATGCCCGCATCGAGGCGGTCGATGGCCCGGCGCGACCACAGCCGCAGGTCCGTCGCCACCTGGTCGTTGCGCGAGCGGCCGGTGTGGAGCTTGCCCCCGACCGGGCCGACGCGCGCGGTGAGCAACGTCTCGAGGTTGAGATGGACGTCCTCGAGGACCGGATCCCAGGCGATCGCGCCCGCCTCCACGTCGTGGCGCAGCGCCGCCAGCCCGCCCTCGAGGTCCGCGACCTCCTCGCCGGTCAGCAGACCCGCGCGGCCGAGGCCGCGGACGTGGGCGATCGACCCGGCGATGTCGTCGAGCGCGAGCTCGGCGTCGACGTCGATCGATCGGGTGAAGTCCGCCATCCTCGCGTCCGGCTCGTCGTCGAACCGGCCGCCCCAGATCCGCATGCGCCCTCCGCTGCCAGGTGGCGCCATCGTACTGGCGGCGGATCCAGGGCAGCGACCCGAATGAGCGCGCCGGGTCAGTCCTCCTGGGCGGGCACCGCCGCGCGCAGTCGCTCGGCCGCCTCCTCGGGCGTGAGGTCGCGCTGCGGCTCGGCGAGCAGCTCGTAGCCCACCATGAACTTGCGGACGCTCGCCCGCAGCAGCGGCGGATAGAAGTGGGCATGCACCTGCCATGCCCCGGTGGACGGGGCGTCGAACGGTGCCTGGTGCCAGCCCATGGAGTACGGGAACGGCCGGTCGAACAGGGCGTCGTAGCGTCGGGTGAGGTCCTGGAGCGCGGCGGCCAACCCGTCGCGTGCCGCCGCATCGAGGTCGGCGAGCCGCGCGGCGCGCGTCGTCGGGACGAGCAGCGTCTCGAATGGCCAGGCGGCCCAGAAGGGCACGACGACGAGCCAGCCCGGACACTCCGCGACGACGCGCGGCCCGCCCCGCTCCTGGTCGGCGTAGTCGAGGAGCAACGGGCGGCCGGTCGCCTCGAAGTAGCTCGTCTGCTCGCGGTGCTCGAGGCTCGCCTCGACGGGCCGGGCATCGCCGGCCCAGATCTGCCCGTGTGGATGCGGGTTCGACGCGCCCATCGCCTCGCCGCGATTCTCGAACACCTGCACCCACGGATAGCGCCGCCCGAGGTCGGTCGTCTCGTCGGCCCACACGTCGATGATCCGGCGGATCTCGCCCGTCGACATGCCCGCGAGCGTGAGGTCGTGGCGCGGGGAGAAGCACACGACCCGGCAGGTGCCCCTGGTCCCCTGCGCGCGGAACAGGCCCGTCTCCACGAGGGCGTCGGACGAGTCCGGACGGAGGGCCGCGAAGTCGTTGGTGAACACGAACGTCTGATCGTAGTGCGGGTTGACGTCGCCCTTCACCCGCGTGTTGCCGGGACACAGGTAGCAACCGGGGTCGTAGGCGGGCCGTTCCTCGGGCGGTTCGGCCTCCTCGGCGCCGAGCCACGGACGGTCGGTGCGCCCGGCGGAGACGAGCACCCATTCGCCCGTCAGGGCGTTGTGGCGCCGGTGCGGCTCGGCCGCGAGCGTCAGCACCGCGGCGTCCGAGGGTCGCGCCGAATCGTCAGTGGGCACGGCCCGCGGCCTGCGCCCGCTCGCGGGGCTCCTCGATGCCGATCGCGAGCAGGTCGGGCTCCTGTTCGCCGGATTCGACCAGGATGACCTCGCCCACGACCTCGCGGATCGTCAGCTGGGCGCCCGGATCGAGGAGGGTATCGGAGACCAGGACGTCAGCCTGGTCGAGCCGGGCGATCGAGGCGATTCCGATGACCCCCCACTTCGTGTGATCGGCCAGGACCACCAGGCGCCGGCCGGCCTCGATCAGGGCGCGGTCCGTCTCCGCCTCCGAGAGGTTGGGGCACGTGAACCCGGCCTTGCCGTCCATCCCGTGCACGCCCATGAACACCAGGTCGAGATGCACCGAGCGCAGCTGGGCGACCGCGAACGCGCCGACCAGCGCCTCGGACGGGGTGCGCTCGCCGCCGGTCAGGATCACCGTCTGGTCACGCCTGCCGGACCGATACAACACCTCGGCGACCCGCAGCGAGTTGGTCACGACCGTGACGCCGGGGACATCGGCCACCCGTTCGGCCAGGGTGTGGGTGGTCGTGCCCGCGGAGATGCCGATCGCCATCCCCGGCTCGACGAGCCGCGCTGCCTCGGTCGCGATCGCCGCCTTCTCGACCTGCTGCAGCGCCGACTTGGCAATGAACCCGGGCTCGTATGAGGCGAGGCCCGAGATCAGCGTGGCGCCGCCGTGGACCTTCTCGACCAGGCCGTGGTCGTGGAGGATCTCGAGGTCGCGGCGAACCGTCATGTCCGACACGCCGAGCTCGCGCGCGAGGTCGGCGACCCGCACGGCGCCGCTCTCGCGGACCCGGTCAAGGATGAGTGCCTGGCGTTGGCGGGCCAGCATGACTCCGTTCCCCAGTCTGTGGCGCCGAAGACGAGCCCAGTGTCCGGCCGCGGGACCGCCGCTGCCGGCCCGGCGCATGGACATCTTGCTGCCGAAGCCGCCCGAAGTCAACGAATTCGAACAAATAAACCCGTTCGAATACGCGCGAGTCCCTTGACATTGTGTCGCTTGCTCGCAACAATTCAACCGTGGCCCCGACTCCGCCGATACGACGCGGGTCGGTCCATCCAGGAGGAGCTCGTATGGACGACTTCGACGGTCTCCGGTCCGTCACCCGGCGCCAGGTGCTGAAGGGTGGGGCCGCCGTAGCGGCCCTCGGCGGTGTCTCCGCCTTCCTCGCCGCCTGCAGCACGCCCGCAGCCACCACGGCCCCGACCGCAGCGGCATCACAGCCGGCGGCGAGCACGCCCGCAAGCGCGCCCGCCTCGGCCGAAGCCCCATCGACGGGGGCCACCGGCAGCGTCACGCTCGGATCGAACTACTCGGACACGATTCCCAAGGGCGTGCTCGCCGGGATCGTGGACACGTTCACCAAGACGACCGGCATCCCGGTCAAGATCAACACCACCGACCACGGCACGTTCCAGGACCAGATCAGCTCGTACCTCCAGGGCACGCCGGACGACGTGTTCACCTGGTTCTCGGGCTTCCGGATGCGGTTCTTCGCTGCCCAGCAGCTCGCGACCGACATCAGCGACGTGTGGGCGAAGGTCGCCGACAACTACTCCGACGCGTTCAAGGTGGGATCCACCGGCGACGACGGCAAGCAGTACTTCATCCCGATCTACAACTACCCGTGGGCGGTCTTCTACCGCAAGAGCATGTTCGCGGACAAGGGCTACACCATCCCGACCACGCTCGACGAGTTCAAGACACTGGCCACCAAGATGCAGGCCGACGGCCTGATCCCCATGGCGTTCGGCGACAGCGATGGCTGGCCGGCGATGGGCACGTTCGACATCATCAACCTGCGCCAGAACGGGTACGACTTCCATGTCGGCCTGATGAAGGGCGCGGAGAAGTGGACCGACCCGAAGACCAAGGCGGCCTTCGAGACCTGGAAGACCCTGCTCCCCTTCTACCAGGAGGGCGCCGCGGGTCGAACGTGGCAGGACGCCGCCCAGGCCCTCGTCCAGAAGAAGGCCGGCATGTACCTGCTGGGCATGTTCGTGTCGCAGCAGTTCCAGGAGGCCGGCGACGCCGACCTCGCAGACCTCGACTTCTTCCCGTATCCGAACTTCGGGACGCAGTACGACGCCGAGAAGGCGCTCGACGCCCCGATCGATGGCTTCATGATCAGCGCCAACTCGCCGACGCTCGCGGCTGACCTCGACGCGTCGAAGGCGTTCATGGAGTATCTCGGCCAGCCGGAGACCCAGGTGACCTGGGTGTCGCAGGACAAGGGCAACATCGCGGCCTCGAAGAATGCCGACACGAGCGGCTACACCGACCTCCAGAAGAAGGCGGCGGAGCTGATCGGCGGCGCCCAGCGGATCACCCAGTTCCTGGACCGCGACACCAACCCCAACTTCGCTGGCCCGAACGGCATGCAGGCGTTCCTGCTCGACTTCCTGAAGAACCCGGATCAGGACCTGGACGCGTACCTCGCGAAGATCCAGCAGTTCTGGGACACCCTGTAGTCGCGTTGCCACGGTCTGGCTAGACTTCTCCGGACCGTGGCCGATCGCGCAAGCCAACCAGGCGCCCCCGCCAACGCCGACTCAAGCGGCGTGGCGGGGGTTCCTGCTATCTCCCCCGCCGTGCACCCGAGCGCCAAGCGCACGACGCGGCCGTTCGGGCGACGTCACTACAGCCTGCTGACCGGCCGGGACAAGCTCGTCCTCGGCCTGATGGTCGGGATCCCGCTGACGCTCGACCTGATCTTCATCTGGGGCCCGACCCTCGCGTCGTTCTTCGTCTCGTTCACGAACTGGAACGGCATCGGCAGCCCATTCGACGCCAAGGTCATCGGGACGACCAACTACGAGAACCTGTTCACGGCCTACCCGTTCTTCTGGCCGGCCCTGTTCCACAACCTGATCTGGCTCGCGTGGTTGATGTTCATCGCGACGCCGATCGGAATCCTGTTCGCGGTGCTGCTCGACCGCGTCGGGCGCGGCACGCGCTTCTACCAGACGGTCTTCTACCTGCCGGTCGTCCTGTCCCTGGCGGTCATCGGGATCATCTGGAAGCTCCAGTACGCGCCCGAGCAGGGGTTCATCAACAACGTGCTCGGCCGGACCGCCAACAACAACCTGATCGACTGGCTGGGCGACCCGAGCCTCAACCTGTGGGCCGCCCTCGTGGCGACCAGCTGGCGCCACGTCGGCTACATCATGGTCCTCTACCTGGCCGGCCTGAAGGCGTTCGACCCGACGCTGCGCGAGGCCGCCAAGGTCGACGGGGCCAACGAGCGGCAGACGTTCTTCCGCGTCGTGTTCCCCGTGATGATGCCGATCAACGTCGTGATCGTGGTGATCACGACCATCGAGGCCCTCCGGGCGTTCGACATCGCCTACATCATCAACCGCGGCAAGAACGGGCTCGAGCTGCTGTCCACGCTGATCACCAACAACGCGATCAGCGAATCCGAACCGGCTCGGATTCGGATCGGCAATTGCGGTGGTGCTGCTCGTGATCTCGCTGGGGCCGATCATCACGTTCCTCACCCGGATGCTGCGTGAGGATCGGCGATGACCGCCGCGACACCCGGCGCCGTGACGACCGAGGTGGCTCGGGCTCATCGCCGCCCGATCCGGTGGGGCCGGATCGCCATGTACGTGTTCCTCACGATCATGGCCGTCGTGTGGCTGTTCCCGCTCGCGTGGGCGGTCTACACCGCCCTCCGACCGTACGGCGACACGCAAGCCGCCGGCTACATCTCGCTGCCGCAGCGGCTGAACTTCCAGAACTTCATCGACGCCTGGAATGGCGGCGACTTCGCCCAGCACTTCCTGAGCACGTTGATCGTGACCATCCCGGCGGTCATCGTGACCCTGATCGTGGCGTCGATGGTGGCGTTCTCGGTGTCGCGCTTCAGCTGGCGGTTCAACATCGTCATCCTGTTGATCTTCACCGCCGGCAACCTGCTGCCGCCGCAGGTGATCATCGTCCCGTTGTTCAAGCTCTACAACGTCGCCCTGGGCATCCCTGCACCCGTGAGCGACAACAGCAAGCTCTACAACCAGTACTTCGGCCTGTTCCTCATCAACTTCGTGTTCCAGCTCGGCTTCTGCACGTTCGTGCTGAGCAACTACATGAAGACGATCTCACACGAGCTCACCGAGGCGGCACTGGTCGACGGGGCCAGCGTGCTGCGAATCTGGGGCGGCGTGATCATGCCCCTCTGCCGGCCGGCCATCGCAGCCCTGGCGACCCTGCTGTTCACGTTCATCTACAACGACTTCTTCTGGGCGCTGATCCTGATCAAGGACGGCGACAGGCGACCCATCACGTCCGCGCTGAACAACCTCCAGGGACAGTTCTTCACGGACACCAACCTGCTCGCCGCGGGCGCGCTGCTGGCGGCGATTCCGACGATCCTCGTGTTCCTGGCCCTGCAGAAGCACTTCATCAGCGGCTTGTCGCTCGGGGCGACCAAGGGCTGATCGAGGCCTGCCGAAGCGGCGCATGGGAGGACTTCAACGCATGACGCCCCGGCCCTGGGCAGATCCCGAGCTGACATCCCGTGGCCGCCTGCCCATGCACGCCGTCCCGCACGACGATCGCGTCTCGCTCGATGGCCGCTGGCGGTTCCAGCTGCTCCACCGGCCCGACGAATCGCCCGGCGGCGAGTGGTCGGAGGCCGTCGTCCCCGGCTGCTGGACGATGCAGGACACGTGGGACCACCCGATCTACACCAACGTGCAGATGCCGTTCCCCCATCGCCCACCGGAGACGCCCGAGGAGAACCCGACCGGCGTCTACGAGCGCGAGTTCGAGGTGCCGACGGCGTGGGCCGGGCGCCGGGTCGTGCTCCACGTCGGCGCCGCGGAGAGCGTCCTCCTGGTGGACCTCAACGGGAGCGAGGTCGGGATCAGCAAGGATTTGCACCTGGCGGCTGAGTTCGACGTGACGACGTTCCTGCGGCCCGGCTCCAACAGCCTCCGGCTGACGGTCGTGAAATGGTCGGACGCGTCGTTCATCGAGGACCAGGACCAGTGGTGGCATGGCGGCATCACCCGCTCCGTCCACCTGTACGCGACCGAGCAGACGCACCTCGCCCAGGTGGTCATCGACACCGGGCTCGATGCCGACGGGACGACGGGGACGCTGGCGATCGATGTCGAGGTCGGCTGGGGCGACGACGGACCGCAGCCGGGCTGGCGGGTCGCGGCGCGCGTCGACGGTCTCAGCGAGGCGCTGACGGCCGGCGTCGTCCACGCCGCGGGCCGCGACGGCGGGCCGGGCGACTGGGTGGTTCCGGGGCCGCCACGCCGCGGCGTCGTCGACCTCCAGAGCCTCAGCGCCGCGGGCGCGCTCACCGACCCGGCCGACGCCGCCCGCTGGCGCGAGGCGGAGCCGGTCGTGCGGCCGCCGCGACTCAGCCGGGCGACGCTCTCGGCACGCGTGCCCGGCGTCACGCCCTGGTCGGCCGAAGTCCCGGCGCTGGCGGGCCTCGAGGTCTCCCTGATCGCGCCCGACGGCAGCGTGGTCGAGCGGGTCGAGCGCGCGATCGGCTTCCGGCGCGTCGAGGTCCGCGGTACGGAGCTGCTGATCAACGGCCGCGCCGTCCTGCTTCGGGGCGTCAACCGCCACGACTTCGATCCGGCGACGGGCCGCGTCGTGGCGCCCAACGACATGCGCGCCGACGTCGTGGCGATGAAGCGCTGGGGCTTCAACGCGGTCCGCACGTCGCACTATCCGAACGACCCGGCGTTCCTCGACGCGTGCGACGAGCTGGGGCTGTTCGTGATCGACGAGGCCGACATCGAGTCCCACGGCTGGTACGACGAGGTCTGCCGCGACCCGCGCTACCGTTCGGCGTTCGTCGAGCGGGTGGCGCGGATGATCGAGCGCGATCGCCACCATCCCTCGATCATCGCCTGGTCGCTGGGCAACGAGTCGGGCTACGGGCCGAACCACGACTCGGCGGCCGGCTGGGCCCGCGCAGCCGACCCGTCCCGGCCGCTCCACTACGAGGGGGCGATCAAGTTCGACTGGGCGTCGGGCCAGACCGCGAGCGACCTCCTGTGCCCGATGTACCCGCCGATCGCCGCGCTGGTCGCCCACGCCCGGTCGGGCCGCCAGCTCCACCCGCTGGTGATGTGCGAGTTCAGCCACGCGATGGGCAACAGCAACGGGACGCTAGCCGAGTACTGGGACGCCATCGAGTCGACCCCGGGCCTCCAGGGCGGCTTCATCTGGGAATGGCGCGACCACGGACTCGACCAGCGGCTGCCGGACGGCACCATGCGCCACGCGTACGGCGGCGACTTCGGCGACCAGCCCAACGACGGCGTGTTCTGCATCGACGGGATCACGTTCCCCGATCGCAGCCCCAAGCCCGCGATCTACGAGCACATGTTCCTGGCCTCGCCGCTCCGCGCCGCCTCGGACGGTGCGGCCGTCGCGGCCGCACGCGAGGGTCGGGTGAGCCTCGAGAACCGCGGCGAGTTCCGCGACACCGGCTGGCTGCGAGCCGAATGGGAGGTGACCGCCGGCGGCGAGGCCGTCGCCAGCGGCGACCTGCCGCTGCCGTCGATCCCACCCGGCGAGACGGCCGACGTGCCCATCCCCGGCTGGCGGCTCCCGCCCGACGACGGCGGAGAACGGTGGCTGACCCTGCGCTTCCTGACCGCGGACACCACGATCTGGGCCGAGCCGGGCTACGAGATCGGCTGGGCGCAGGTCCCGCTGGACGCGAACGCCGGCCCGGCCGGCGATGCACGTGACGACACCTCCGCGGGCTGGACCGGCGACGTCGCGCTCGATGACGAGGGGTTGCTCCTCCACCCCTCGTTCGCGGCGCCGCCGGCCCTGTCCCTGTGGCGGGCGCCCACGGACAACGACCGGATCGGGGGCATGGCCGCCCGATGGGCCGACTGGGGCCTGACCACGCTGACGCGCCGGCTGGACGCGGTCGAACGCTCGGCCGACGCGGTCACCGTGCGGTCCACCTGGACGACCCGGGCCGGCATCGAGGTCGCCCACACCCAGCGCCTCGCCGGCCATCCGGATGGTCGGATCCGGGTCGAGGAGACCGTCGAGGTCCCGGCCTCGGTCGAGGACCTGGCACGGGTGGGCACCGTCCTCGAGCTCGCCGCGGGCCACGAGGCCTTCGAATGGTTCGGCCGTGGGCCCCACGAGACCTACCCCGACCGCCGTCGCGGCGGCCGGGTCGGCCGCTGGCGCTCGACCGTGACCGAGCAGCTCGTCCCCTACGTCCGGCCCCAGGAGAACGGTGGCCACGCCGACACGCGCTGGTTCCAGGTCGAAACGCCCGAGGGCGGCATCCGCGTCGACCTCGGTCGGCCCGGCCAGGTGTCGGCGACCCACGTGACCGCGGCCGACCTCGATGCCGCGACCCACGACGTCGAGCTCCATCCACGCCCGGAGACCATCGTCCACATCGACGCGGCCCACCGCGGCGTCGGCACCGCCAGCTGCGGCCCCGACACCCTCGAGCCGTACGTGCTGCGCGGCGGCACCTATCGCTGGGCCTGGACGATCGCCGCAGCGGCCGCCTCGTGACGATCCACTGGGACGAGGCCGCGCGCGAGTGGCACCTGGAGAACGGGGCGACGAGCTTCGTCATGCGGGTGCTCGACAACGGCTGGCTGGGGCACCTCCACGCAGGTGCGCCGCTCCGGCCCGGCGCCTCGCTCGCCCACCTCGGGCCGGCCGCGTTCAGCGGGTTCGCGAACCGCGTCGGGGAGCCGGTCGCCCTCGAGGTGCCGGTGCCGGGCGTCGGCGACTTCCGGGTCCCCGCGCTGATCGTCGAGGGCGCGGACGGGTCCACGGTCCTCGACCTGCGCTACGCCGGCCACCGGATCTCGGCCGGCAAACCAGAGCTCCCCGGACTCCCCTCGACGTACGCCGAAGCCGGCGAGGCCGAGACGCTCGAGGTCGACCTGGTCGATGCGCCGTCTGGCCTCCGGGTGACCGTCAGGACGACGCTGTTCGCCAACCGTCCGGTCGTCGCCCGCTCGCTGACGCTGACCAACGCCGGGGCGGCGCCGTTGACCGTGCGGTGCGCGATGTCCGCCGTCCTCGACCTGCCCGACGACGACTGGAACCTGCTGACGCTGAGCGGCACCTGGGCGCGCGAGCGCCATGTCCATGACCGGGTCCTCGTCCCGGGCCGCCAGTCGGTCGGCAGCCTGCGGGGCGCGACCGGCCACGAGCACAGCCCCTTCCTCGCGCTGCGTCGCGGCGCCACGACCGAGGACGCCGGCGAGGCGATTGCGATCAGCCTCGTGTACTCCGGCAACTTCCTCGCCGAGGCGGACGTGGAAGCGTTCGGCACCACGCGGCTGCGGATCGGGATCCATCCCGACGCGTTTGCCTGGCGGCTCGACCCCGGGGCGGCGTTCACGACGCCGGAGGCGATCATCGCCTGGTCCGGGCATGGCCTGGGCGCGCTGAGCGAGGGCCTCCACGGCCTGTATCGCGAGCGGCTGGCTCGCGGCACATGGCGGGATCGACCACGCCCGGTCGTCCTCAACAACTGGGAGGCGACCTACTACGAGTTCGACCACGACCGGATCGTGGCGATCGCCGGCCGGGCCAAGGCCCTGGGCGTCGAGCTGTTCGTCCTCGACGACGGCTGGTTCGGGCGGCGGGACAGCGACGACCGCTCGCTCGGCGACTGGGTCGTCGACCGGCGCAAGCTCCCAGGCGGCCTCGAGGAGCTGGCGCGGGACGTCAAGGCGCTCGGCCTCCAGTTCGGCCTGTGGATCGAGCCCGAGATGGTCAACGCCGACAGCGACCTGTTCCGCGCCCACCCGGACTGGGCGATCGGCGTCCCGGGCCGGGCTCGGACGGAGAGCCGGCAACAGCTCGTGCTGGACTTCGCGCGCCCCGAGGTCGTCGACCACATCGCGGATGCGCTGATCGCGGTCCTCTCGAATGCGCCCGTCGACTACATCAAGTGGGACATGAACCGCAACATCACCGAGCCATGGACGGGCACCGTGCCCCCGGACCGCCAGGGGGAGATGTTCCACCGCTACATCCTCGGCGTGTACGAGCTGTACCGGCGCCTCATCGAGCGGTTCCCGGACATCCTGTTCGAGTCCTGCGCCGGAGGCGGCGGGCGGTTCGACGCCGGGCTGCTCGCGTTCGCGCCACAGGCATGGACGAGCGACGACACCGATGCCGTCGAGCGGCTGGCGATCCAATGGGGCACCTCGCTCGCGTTCCCGGTGTCGTCGATGGCCGCCCACGTGTCTGCCGTTCCGAACCACCAGACGGGCCGCGTCGCGCCGCTGTTCACCCGCGCGGCCGTGGCGATGTTCGGGGCGTTCGGGTACGAGCTGGATCCGACCGCGATGCCGGACGCGGACCAGGCCGAGGTGGCTCGCCAGATCGCGTGGTACCTCGATCGCCGCGAGGTCCTCCAGCTGGGCCGCTTCCTGCGGCTCCAGAGCCCGTTCGAGGGCGACGGCAACCAGACGGCATGGATGGCAGTCGACGACGACGGCGCACACGCGGTGGTCGGGTTCTACCGGGTGCTGGGCCATCCGCTGCCCGCGCGCATGCGCCTCCGGCTCCGTGGCCTCGACCCCGAGGCAACCTACCGGGTCACCACCTGGATGGACACGTTCGAGGCGCCCGTGGCGACCGCGGACCGGGCTGGCGACGAGCTGATGGCGGTCGGCCTGGGCATCGAGCCGCCCGACATGCCGCTGCCGCCCAACGAATCGTCCGACGGCACCCGCATCGTGCGCGGCGACTTCACGGCCCGGCTGTTCGAGCTGACGAGAGCCTGAGCCGGTGGTCTAGCATTCCAGCGAGACGATCGTCCATCGCCCAGCCGGGCGCCTCCGTAGGTGGGGAGAACAGATGAGCGAAGCAGACGCCGCTCGCATCCCGGTCTTCGCGGCCCTCAAGTCCAAGGACCGCGGCAAGGTCCTGGGCAACGCGACGCAGCGGACGTACGCGCCCGGCGCCACCCTCGTCGCGGAGGGCGAGGTGTCGGTGAACCTGTTCTTCATCGCCAGCGGCCGGGCACGGGTGGCGACGGCGAGCGAGGGCCAGCGTGCGATGCTGGGGCCGGGCGACTTCTTCGGCGAGCTGGGTCTGATCGAGCGCCATCCGCGCACCGCGAGCGTGATCGCCGAGGACGAGGTGACCTGCATCATGGTCCCGGCCTGGGAGTTCCGCAGCCTGCTCGCCGAGCACCCCGAGATGGCGGTCCCGATGGTCTACGGCCTCGTATCCCGCTTCCACGGCCTCACCCACCACGAGCATCACGGCGGCGATCACCCGGCCGAGTGACCGCGCCGGCCGCTCAGGCGATGCGGCCGGCTCCCGTCGCGGCCTCGACCGCGAACACCCGCGGCGTGAGGCCCGTCCGGGCCGGATAGTCACGCATGACCGCGCCCCGGAACGCGTCGATGGCGTCGCGGCGGACGAGGTTGATGGTGCAGCCGCCGAACCCGGCCCCGGTCAACCGGGCACCGATGACGCCCGGCGTGGCGCGTGCGATGGCGACCAGCGTGTCGAGCTCCGGGCTGCTGACCTCGTACAGGTCGCGCAGCGAGTCGTGGCTCGCGTAGAACAGCCGGCCCACCGTGTCCAGGTCGCCGGCCTCGAACGCGTCGACCGTCGCCAGGACCCGTGCGTTTTCGTCCACGACGTGCTGGGCGCGTCGGGCGGGCACGTCGTCCAGGCGGTCGCGGACCGCCGCCAGCAGCCCGGGGGTCACGTCGCGCAGGGAGCGCACCGACGGTTCGATCGCGGCGATCGACGCGACGGCGGCCTCGCACTGCGAACGGCGCTCGTTGTAGGCGGACGACTCCAGCCGGCGCGGCGGAACCCGAGTGGCAGGCGACGAGGGCGACGTCGTCGAGCGGCAGCGGGATCGGACGGTGCGCCAGCGACCGGCAGTCGAGCAGGAGCGCCGAGCCGGGCTCGCCGAAGATCGACGCGAACTGGTCCATGATCCCGTTGTTGAGGCCGATGTACCCGTTCTCCGAGCGCTGGACGACGTGGACGAGGTCCATCCGATCGACCGGCGGCGGATCTCCGCCCGAGAGCGCCCACGCCGAGACGACCTCGATCGCGGCCGACGAGGACAGGCCCGCGCCTTGAGGCAGGTCGGACGCCAGCAGGCCGCGGAAGCCCCGCGGGGCCGCGCCGGCCGCGCCCAGCGCCCAGGCCATGCCGGCGACGTAGTCGAGCCACGTGCCCCGTCGAGGGCCGACATCCCCGACCGCGAAGCTCGCCCGCTCCCCCGTCGCCGCGAGGGTCAGCTCGGCCACCCCGTCATCGGTGGCCACGAGAGCGATCGAGATTCCGAGGTCGATCGCCACCGGCAGCACGTAGCCGTCGTTGTAGTCGGTGTGCTCGCCGATCAGGTTGACCCGGCCGGGCGCGTGCACGACGCGGACCGCCGCGGGATCCGCGGCGGCCAGCGGCTCGCGGGCGATCAGCGCGTTCCGAAGCGCGTCGGGATCGCGGGCGAGGATGGCCGCCTCTGCGTCCGATGGGTTTGGCGTCACGCGTTGAGCGTATCGGTGTCGCGGACCGGCGGGCTGACCGATTCGGTCGCCAGGTCGCCCACGAGGTAGCGCTGGATGGTCGGGCCGACGGCCGCCACGACCGCCGCGCGCTCCGCGGACGCGAGCGGCTCCACCCCGACCACGAAGCGCGCCAGCAGCAGGCCGACGAACTGCGACCCGGCGAGCGACGCTCGAAGGCGGGCGTCCGGCCGGTCGAGCGCCGATGCGATCGAGAGCAGCGGGCCCTCCTCGAGCAGCCGCCGCATCATCCCGGCCGCCACGGCGTCGGTCGTGGCCGAGCGCACGAGGCCCATCAGCAATGGCCGGATCTGGGGCCGTTCCCACAGGTCGAGGATGAAGCCGACGAACCGCTTCCCGATCTCCTCCTCCGGCCCCGCCAGGAGGCGCGGGACGGCCACGGCGAAGTCCACCGGGATCTCCATCGCGGCCAGGAACAGCTGCTGCTTGTGGCCGAAGTAGTGGTGGACGAGCGCGGGGTCCACCCGGGCACGGGCGGCGATGTCGCGGATCGATGATCCGTCGTACCCCCGCTCGCCGAACGACGCGCGTGCAGCCTCGAGGATCCGGCCTCGGGTATCGGCCGAACCTCGCGGACGTCCCCGTGCCACGATCAGACGACGTCCCGGCGGATCGTCAGCGACGCGAGAACCGCGAACAGGATGGCGGCGCCTGCGAGCACCAGCAGGTCCACCTGGAGCGCCTGGACCGAGAGGTCCGCGCCGCGGATGAAGACCTGCCGCAGGCCATCGACCGCGTAGCCGAGTGGCATCAGCTTGACCAGCGGCTGGAGCACCGCCGGCAGCGTCGAGACCGGGAACAGCACGCCCGACAGGAGGAACTGGGGCACCAGCACGATGGGGATGAACTGGATCACCTGGAGCTCGGTTCGGGCGAAGGTCGACAGGAAGATTCCAAGGCTGACCGCGCCCACGGCGAGTGCCAGCACGACGAGATACGCGACCAGCGGGCCGCCCGCCACCTGGATCCCGAGCCCGATCGAGAACGCCGGCAGCGGACCGATCGACGGGACGTTGATCGTGCCCAGGGCCCAGGCCATCAGGATCGCGACCTGGACCGTCGCGAACAGGCAGAACCCGATCGTGTAGCCGGCCACGACCTCGCCCCGGGTGACCGGCGTCGCCATCAGCCGCTCGAGCGTCCCGCCCGTGCGTTCGCGCAGGAAGCTGACGCCGGTCAGGATGTACACGAAGAAGTAGACGAAGAAGCCGACGATGGCCGGCGCGAATCCGGCGATCGGGTCCGTGCTGGGGACGCCGTAGACGGTGGCGTGCTCGATCGAGGGCAGGATGCCACCCGCGACGCCGGCGGCCGCCGAGATGAGGGCCGTCGAGATGACGCGCAGCTGAGCTGCCTCGCCCGACGGGTCGAGGCCGTTGGTGAGGACCGTGATCGACGACGTCGCGGACGCGAGGTCGCTGGGCAGCGTGACGGCCACGTCCACGTCGCCGGCGGCCACCGCCGCGCGGGCCGCATCGGCATCCGTCACCTCGACGATCGTTACGCCGGCGCCCTCCAGCGCGCCGTCGATCCGGCGTGCGATGACCGTCCCCGCGAGGCTGCCGTCGCTCACGACGGTCGCCGAGACCGTCGGCGTCTGCCCCTCGCGGACGATGAACGTCACGAGCCCCGTGATCAGGATCGGGGCCACGAACAGGAGGCCGAGCGACGGGCGGTCGCGACGGATCTCCTGCATGACCCGGCGAACGATCGCGCGCAGGCGGTGCGGGTTCACGGCGCCACCCCGCCGTCGCCCGCGAAGTGGAGGAACGCCGCCTCGAGGTCATCGGTTCCGGCCTCGGCCCGGAGGCCCGCGCCCGTGCCGCGGGCGATGACCCGGCCCGCCCTGATGAACAGCAGCTCGTCGCAGCGATCCGCCTCGTCCATCACATGGCTGGACACGACGATCGTGGTGCCCGCGTCCGCCAGCGCCCGGAAGTGCCCCCAGAACTGGACGCGGAGCAGCGGGTCCACGCCCACCGTGGGCTCGTCGAGGAACACCACGGCCGGCTCGTGGATCAGCGCGCATGCGAGCGACAGGCGACGTCGCTGGCCGCCGGAGAGCGTGCTGGCCACGGCATCCTGGCGGTCGTCGAGCTCGACCAGGGACAGCGCTGCCACGACGGCCGAATCGTCGCGCACACCGTAGGCCGCCGCGAAGAACCTCGCGTTCTCACCCACGGTGAGCGCCGGGTAGATTCCGTCGCCCTGGGTCATGTACCCGATCCGGGCGAGCGTTGGACGCGACGGCATCGTCACGCCCAGCACCTCCGCATGGCCCGACGTCGGGTGGGTCATGCCGGTCAGCAGGCGGATGAGGGTGGTCTTGCCCGATCCGTTGGGCCCCAGCAGGCCGTAGATCCGACCCGGTTCCAGGTCGAAGTCGACGCCATCGACAGCGGTCGTCGCAGCAAACCGCTTGACGAGCTGTCGAGCGCTGATCGCGGGGCTGCCGGGCAGTGGGCGTCCGGCCCCCGGTCCAGCCGCCTGATCGATGGCCACGACGGACTCTCCCGAGCTCAATTCATCGCTTGATGAATTATAGGTCCGCGCGCCAAGCGGCGCGATCAGGCGACGGTCGGTGCCGGCTCCACGTAGCGACGCGCTCCCCGCCTCGGAAACGCCAGCCAACCGGCGATCGCGCCCGCGACCGCGAACACGGCAGAGATCCCGAACAGGACCTCGGGGCCCTGGCTCGCATAGACGAGCCCGCCGACAACGTTCGCTGTGAATGCGGCGAGCCCGGCGGTCGTCATCGAGATCAGGGCCTGACCGGATCCTTGGAGGCGCGGTGGCAGCAGCGTCTGGATGGCCATCACGCTCGCGATCCACAGCCCCGCGTAGGCGGTTCCCGAGATGAGCCGCGACGCGATGATCGCAACGGGCGACGCAAGCACGGCCCACAGCAGGAACGCGACCATGTACAGGAGAGACGACACGCTGAACAGCGCCCGCAGCCCGACTCTGGGCACGAGCCGGCTGGCGACGATCATCGCGCCGACCTCCGCTGCGGCCGCGACCGCCGACGAGAGCGCGATCTCCGGCGCGCCGCCGCCCAGCGCCACGATCCGCAGGGAGAGGAACGTGAACCCGGCGAACACGCCGACGTGGGCGAGCCCCACGGCCACGAGGACAGCCGGGAGGGCAGGCTGAATCGAGAGCACCTCGCGGATGGCACCGCCGCGCCGGCCGCTGCTCAGGGTCGCGCGGCCGAGGTCCGGCAGGCCGCCGGCATTGATCGCGATCGCCACCGCGATGGCGACGAACAACACGCCTGCCGGCCAGTAGCCCACGCGCCCATACAGCAGGCCAAAGATCACGGCCGCAACGGTGAACGAGGCGCTGGCGAACGCGCGCACCTTGCCGTACTGGCGGCCGGGGTCGCGCAGGGCGTTGACCGCGAGTGCGTCGGACAACGGTCCGACCGCGCCATTGAAGGCGGCATACCCGACGTAGAGCACCGAGACGACGATCAGCGGCAGCGGCAGCATGAACAGCGCGAGCAGGGCCGCCGCACCGAGGATCGCGATCCGCAGCGTTCGCGCGCGGCCCAGGACCACGTCGCCGACGTGGCCCCAAACGGTGATCGATAGCATCGCGGCCACCGATGTCATGGCGATCAGCAGCCCGATCTGCGCGGTTGCGAAGCCGCGGCTCGCGAGGATGACGGCCGCGAACGGCCCGAAGGCGGCGACGGCGATCCCGTTGAGCACGAACAGGAGCCGGATGCGCGCCATCACCGAGATCGTAGGTCAGGCGTCTGTCCCGCCGGGATGACCTCACGCCGTGAGGCAACCTTGTGCACATCGCGGGGCGGAGCGCCGTCGCGATCGAGGTGGGTCGTGCCCGTTACCGAACCGAAGCGGCTCTCGGTGTTCGCTGCCCTCGTGCTGGGCGTCACGTGTGTTGCCTGCGCGGCGTCACCCGCGCCCACTGCCGTCCCGGCGGGGCGTCAAACCCCGAGTCCCGCGAACCCGACCCGCGTCCCGGCTCCGTCGTCAAGCGAGACGGTCGTCGTGTCACCCGACTTTGAGCCGCCGGATGCGCTGTGTCCCGGCCCGCTCGGGAAGGTTGACCCGCCCGGCGTCCGGGTCCGGATCGGTGACCGGGAGCCGATCGCCGCGACGATGGGGTCAGGCGGCCTCCTGACGTGCGGGACCAGTGGGCAGTACGACGTGGGGGACTTGACCTATCCGGCGCCGCTCGTCGCGCAGGCCGACGACAAGCTCACGTTCGCCGTGGACCCAGGCTGGAAGATCCTGTGGTTCCAGGAGTTCGACAACCCGAAGCGGGGTGACGGGGCCGGCATGACACCGGGCGTTCGCGTGGTCGGTGGACCCGCGGAGGTCACGATCCCCGTGCCGGGCCGGACCGGGGACATGACTGTGGGTATGGACATGTGGGTCGCCCGAGACGACGGCAAGGTCATCGCAAAGATCGAGCCCATCGTCTGGGTGCAGCCCGCCGGCGGGTGACCCGCGCTGAGCTGCCGCCTCGGGTCAGCCGAAGCGGGCGCGCAGCCTCGGCAGGATCAGCTCGCTGTAGCGCGTGATCGCCTCTGTCTGCGCCTCGCCCGGGAAGTGGAACACGAGGTGGTTGAAGCCCCACTCGACGTACGGCGCGATCTGCTCGACGTGCTCGTCGGGGTCGGACGACACCAGCCAGCGCGTGTGCGCGTAGGGTTCCGCCTCCTTGGCCAGGATCTCCATCTCGCGCGGATCGTGGACGCCGGTCTTCTTGTCGCCCGGCAGGGCGAGGGCCGCCCACACCTTGGTGTCCTCCATCGCCTGGTCGAAGTCGGTGTCGAAGCTGACCTTCATCTCGATCATGCGGTCCATGCCCGACACGTCGCGGCCGGCCTTCTCGGCGCCTTCCGCGAGGCTGGGCAGGAGCGTCTTCGTATACAGCTCCTCGCCCTTGCCGCTGGTGCAGATGAAGCCGTCGCCGATGCGTCCGGCCAGCCGCGCGGCGGCCGGGCCCGATGCGGCGACGTAGATGGGCACGGGGACCTTCGGCCGGTCGTAGACGGTCGCGTCGTGGGTCTTGAAGTACTCGCCCTCGAAGTTGACGAACTCCTCGGCCCACAGCTGCTTGATCAGCGTGATCGCCTCGCGCAGGCGGGCGAACCGCTCGCTCTGGTCCGGCCAGTCGATGCCCACCGGGACCTCGTTCATCGACTCGCCGGTGCCGACACCGAGGATGATCCGGCCCTCGGCGAGGCAGCTGAGGGTGGCGAACGCCTGGGCGACGATGGCCGGGTTGTAGCGGAACGAGGGTGTCAGGACGCTCGTGCCCAGGGTGACGTGCTTGGTCGACGCGGCCGCCGCGCCCAGCCACACGAGCGCGTTGGGCGCATGGCCGCCGGTGTGGCGCCAGGGCTGGAAGTGGTCGCTGGTCCAGACGGATTCGAAGCCCGCTTCCTCGGCGGCGATCGCGAGGTCGAGCAGGCGCCGGGGGTGGAACTGCTCGGCCGATGCCTTGTAGCCGAGCTTCAGTCGCGGTGTCGAGGGCTGCATGACCTCGATTGTTGCATCACCTCGCGATCGCGAGCGCCGCGGCACCGGCCAGCACCAGGACCGAGCCGGCGATCCGGATCGTGATCTCGCGCCGGCCAGTGGCCTCGCGCAGCCGGAACACGCCCCATAGCGACGTCAGCACGACGGCCGACTCGCGCAGCGGCGCGACGATCGCGAGCGGCGCCCGGCTCAGCGCGGCCAGGACGAGGGCGTAGGCGGAGAACGTCAGGAAGCCCCCGACGACGGCCGTCCGCCGGTCGAGCGGGGCATCGGCGACCGCGAACCGGCCGCCCGCGATCCGCCGTCGCGCGTACACGACTGCGGCGAGGCCGATCATGCAGGTCGGCCACAGGATGCCCGCGTACACCCAGACCGGCGTCTGCTGGACCCCGACCCGATCGAGCGCGGAGTAGATCGCGATCGTCGCCCCGGTCAGCAGCGCGAAGCCTGCCGCGCTGCGGTCGTTGGCGCTCGCCGCCGACCGCAGCAGCCGCCACGGGCGCTGGACCAGGAGCAGGCCCGCGAGCAGGAGGGCGACGCCCAGCCACGCCCCGGGCGCCAGCCGTTCCCCGAGGATCACGACGCCGATCGCGATCGCGAGCAAGGGCGCGCTGCCACGCGCGAGCGGGTAGACGACCGACAGATCGCCCCGGCGGAAGGCGGCAGCCAGGAACGCGAAGTACAGGACCTCGACGCCGCCCGACGTGATCCCCAGCGCCCAGGCCTGTGGCGGGACCGCGGGCTGCCCGAGCGTCAACCAGCCGATGACGACGATTGGCACCAGCACGACCGATGCGGCCGCGACGCCGACGGCCGCGGTCCGCAGCGGGTCGTCGGCCGCCTTGAGCAGGATGTTCCACGCTGCGTGGAGGATCGCGGCGAGCGCGATGAAGCCCAAGGCGAGCGGGTCCACCGCCCGAGTCTAGGGCTGGTCGCCCGCCCCGCGCGGTCGGCCGGGCAGGGCCCCCGGAGCCGCCCGCGTTGAACGTTCGCTAGCGCTGGACGTCGCGCCTCGCGAGTCCCCAGGCACCGAGCACGAGGCCGCCGAAGGCGATCACGAGGCAAGCGCCCATCCCTGCCCAATCCCAGGTCCCGACCATCGGCTGGCCGAGGTGGGAGGTGAGCGCCAGCTGGCGGATCACGTCCGGCAGGTCGAGCGCGGGCACGAGGAAGTCGATCAAGAAGGTGATGATCACGACCGCGGCGACGAACTCGCCGGCGAACGACGTGCTCACGAGCCCGCCGACGGCAAGCCCGATTCCGGCGAGCGCGATGGCATACAGCCCGATCACCGCGCTGCCGACGATGGGCGTCACGATGTCGCCACCGGTGATGGCCGAGCCGAGCGCGACGCCCAGCGCGATGATCGCGGCCATCACGGCGATCGCCCCGAACACGCCCAGCCCGCTCCGGATCCCCCAGCCCAGCCGGGACGTCGGCGTCGAGAGGAGCATCTCCAGCCGCCCGCCGGTCTCGTCCGAGGCCCAGCCGTTGATGAGCGTCGCCGCCGCGAAGCCCGCGAGGATGAACCCGAACATGACGAACGTGAGCTCGAGGAACCCGCCGGCGCCCTCGAGGTTGATCGTCGGGAACAGGCTCTTGAAGATCTGGAGCGCCTCCGGGGCCTGCTGCTTGAGCGTCTCGGTGAACGACGACGCGGCGCCCCCGAGGACGAAGGCGAACAGGCCGATGCCGATCCCCCACGAGGCCGCGATCGGCAGGCGCTCGCCGAACGACCGGCTCGCCGGGCCGCTCAGGCCGAGCAGCGTGGCGGGCATCGAGGGCCACGGGATCCGCGCGGTGACGCCGAGGTCCCGCCGGGCGAACAGCTCGATGCCCACGACGAACAGCACGACCGCGATCAGCGCCGCGGGAATCAGCCCGATCCAATCGCCGCCGCCCGTGAGCGGATGGAAGTGCGCGGTCCAGCCCCACCAGGTCACGTTTGCCAGCGGTGCGAACGCCGGAACCGCGCCCTGATAGCCGTTGACGAAGTAGCCGCCTAGCAGGACCGCGCCGGCGATCGCGGTCGCCGCGCCCCGGCCGACGAGCGGTGCCAGCGCGAACCCGACCGATCCCGACGCCAGCGCGACGACGCCGACCCACATCGCGAAGCCGAAGGCGGCGGCCGGCGGAATCTCGTCGCCCGGCAGCGTGTTGTAGAGCAGGCCGGTGACGATGCCCGTCAGGCCGAGGACCAGGACGACGATCGCCATCCCGGTCACGTGGGCGAGCAGCTTTTCGATGGCGATCCGGCGCATCCCGAGCGGGGTCGTCGCGATGAACTCGAGGCTGCCGCGCCGGGACTCGGTGGCGAGCGTCGAGGACAGGGCGATCACCGACCACAGCGCGGCGATCAGCGCGAGCGACGGCCCGCCCTTCCATGCGATCGACCCCGGCATCGTCTCGATCCCGATCGGGAACGGCTGACCGTAGATGCCGGCCATGACGGGCGGCAGCTGGCTGACGAGGTTGGCGAGCTCGCGGCGGGATTCTGGCGTCGAGTAGGCGCCGCCGAAGGCCGCGCCCGTCGCGAGGAACATGCTCGCGATCAGGCCGCACAGGATGATCACGGCGAGGCGCGAGTCGCGGAGCGTCTTCGCGTAGACCGTCCCAAAGCCGTAGATCCGGCTCCAGGGCGAGATGCGCGTCAGCCCGGCCGCCGACGGGGCGGGGCCGGTGTGCGCGGTCACGACGCCACCTCCTCGGTCGCGTGGCCGTACTGCGCGAGGAACGTCTCTTCGAGGCTCGGCTCGCGGCTCACGAAGTCGACCAGCTCATAGTGCGCGGCCGCTTGGACCACGGGCGTGATCCCGCCGAAGACGCGCATCCGCAGGGTGTGATCCTCGACCTTGACGTCGGACACGCCCGGCAGCTCGGCGAAGGCATCGGCCGGAACGGCGTCGACGAACCGCAGCTCCACCTCGTGGTGGGCGAGGTCGCGGAGCCCATCGACGCTGTCGACCTTCACCAGGCGGCCGTCCCGGATGATGGCGACCCGGTCGCAGGTCCGCTCGACCTCGGACAGGATGTGGCTCGACAGGAACACGGTCCTGCCGTCGGCCTGCGCCTCGCGGACGAGCGAGTAGAAGGACTGCTGGACGAGCGGGTCGAGGCCGGACGTCGGCTCGTCGAGGATCAACAGCTCCGGGCGGTGCTGGAGCGCGATCACCAGCCCGATCTTCTGCTTGTTGCCTTTCGACAGCTCCTTGAACTTGCGCGTCGGGTCGATCTCGAAGCGTTCGATCAGCGCGGCCTGATAGGCCCGGTCGACGCCGCCTCGGAGGTTGGCGAAGTACGCCAGCGTCTGGCCGCCCGTCAGGCGGTCGTAGAGCGAGAACTCGCCCGGGATGTAGCCGATGCGGCGGTGGATCGAGACCGGGTCCACGGTCGTCTCGACGTCGAACACGAACGCGCGGCCAGACGTCGGACGGATGAGGTCGAGCAGCGTCCGGATCGTCGTCGTCTTGCCGGCACCGTTCGGTCCCAGGAACCCGAACACCTCACCTTCGCCGACCTCGAGGTCGACGTCGATGATGCCCCGGTGGGTGCCGTACGCCTTGGTCAGGCGCTCGGTACGGATGATGCTGGTCATGCCGATCCTTTCTAGGCCGGTAGCTGGAGGCCGGTGTCGACGGCGGCGGACTGTGCCGCGTCGCGCTCGGCCACGTAGCGCTGGATGAGCGTCGGGAACACCTGCTCGACGAAGGCCACGAAGTCGTGGAACTCCTCGATGCGGCGTCGCGCCGGCGGGGGCAGGTCGGCCACGACGCCGATCCCGTGCGAGGCGATGACCGTCATCCGGTGGTAGATCGCCTGGGCGCCCGACAACAGGTTGCGGATGCCCTCGGGCGGGACGCTGAAGTACTCGCGCCTGTCCCCGCGCCGCCGTGAACGGCGGATGAAGCCGGCGGTCTCCAGGGCGCGGGCGGCGCTGCTGATCGCACCACGGCTCGCCTGGAGCGACTCGGCGAGGTCGCCCGCGGTCTGCTCCGCCGGGTCGCAGATCAGCAGCCAGGCCAGCATCTGGCCCGACATGGGCGTCATGCCCAGGGAGCCCAGGTACTGGCCCATCTCCTCGACGAAGGCCGATTGCCTGTCGTTCATCGCCACTGAACGCTAGGACGTTCTGAATGTTCTGTCAATACTGAAACTTCGTAACAACGACGGGTCGTGCACCGCTACGCCGCCCATCCTCCGAGATCGGCGAGGGTCGGCGGGTCGGCGCCGGCCCGCTGACAGACGAGCGCGGACGCGCGGACCGCGAACCGGACGGCAGCCAGGACGTCGCCCTCGCTGGCCAGGCCTTGTCGGCCGATCCCGGCCTGGACGAGCCACCCGAGCATCGCCCCGCCGAACGTGTCGCCCGCGCCGACGGAGTCCACGACCGCCACGGGCGGCACCTCGACCTCGTGCGACCGGTCGCCGACGCGCACGCGCACCGGTCCCCCGCCGTCGGTCACCACGACCACCGGCGATCCGATCTCGACGCCCAGGAAGGCCTCGTCGGCCGTCGAGACCTTCACCACGTCGGCACGTTCGAGGATCCGCGCCATGCGCGCCCGGTAGGCGACGGGATCCGGGATGGCCGACGGCCGGCAGTTGGGATCGACCATCAGCAGCACGTCGTCGCCCAGCCCGGCCACCAGCGCCTCGAGGGCGGTCGCGATCGGCTCGAACACGAGACCCAGCGTGCCGACGTGCACGGCCGAGAGGTCGGACGGCAGCGCGGCGAGCAGCCGGTCGCCGTCCAGCGCCGGCGCTGACGTCTGATCCACGATGAACCGATAGCTGGCCTCGCCGCGTTCGTTGAGGCTGGCGAGGGCCCGGGTCGTCGGGAGGTCCGTCCGCTGGACGAGCTCGAGCGACACGCTGTCACCGGCCAGCGCCGCCTCGAGCACTCGGCCGTGGCCGTCGGACGACAGCACGCCCGCCCAGGCAACCGACAGGCCGAGCCGCCCGATGGCCCGGGCCGTGTTGAACGGGCCGCCGCCCGGAACCGCCAGCACGCTCCCGTCCGGTCGCTCGATGACGTCGACGAGGGCCTCCCCGGCGACGACGATCACGGAATCAGAGCCCGATCGGGTGCCAGACGGTCTTCATCTCCAGGAACGCCGCGATCCATTCGGGCCGCTCGGCCGCGCGATCGTCGAGCCAGTCGAACCGCGCGTCGGTCGCGCCGTGGGGCCGCCGTGCCACGCGCTTGACCGAGTCGGCCGCCGCCACCTCCGCCGCGACCCGGAGCTCCTCGGGGATCCCGAACCCGTCGAGCCCGTCGACGTCGACGTGGGCCGCGAGCACGGGCACCAGCTCCTTGCGATATGCCGGTGAGGACGTTCACGACGCCGCCCGGGACGTCCGAGGTCGCGAGGACCTCGGCCAGCGTGATCGCGGGCAGCGGCCGGGCCTCGGACGCGAGCACCACGGCCACGTTGCCGCCGGCGAGCACGGGTCCCAGGCGGGAGACCAGGCCCAGCAGCGACGACCGCTCGGGCGCAACGAGCCCGACGACCCCGGTCGGCTCGGGCACGGTGAAGTTGAAGTAGGGCGCGGCGACCGGGTTCGCCGACCCCAGGATCTGGGCGATCTTGTCCGCCCAGCCGGCGTACCAGACCCAGCGGTCGATGGATCGGCCGACGGCGGTCCGCGCGGCCGGGACCGCGATTCCCTCGGCTGCCGCCACCTCGGCGGCGAACTGGTCGAAGCGGCCTTCCATGAGCTCGGCGACCCGATACAGGATCTGGCCCCGGTTCATCGCCGTCCGCGAGGCCCAGCCTCCGGCCGCGCCACGCGCGGCGCGTACCGCGTCGCGGACGTCCTTGCGCGACGCTCGGCAGGCATTCGCGAGCGGGGCACCGTCCGACGACGACACGAGGTAGGAGCGCCCCGATTCGGTCCGCGGGAACTGGCCGCCGAGATACAGCTTGTAGGTCTTGAGGACCGGGATCCGCTCGACGGCCGGCGACGTCGCGGGGCGGGCGAGCGCTCGGCCGGCCATCAGCGGTCCTCCAGGCGCACGTACGCGTGGAGGCCGTGCATCCCGCCCTCGCGCCCGAACCCGGACTCCTTGTAGCCGCCGAACGGCGCCGTCGGATCGAAGCGGTTGAACGTGTTCGCCCAGACCACGCCGGCCTTCAGCGCCTGGACCATCGCGAACACCTTCGACGCCTTCTCGGTCCACACGCCCGCCGAGAGCCCGTAGGCCGTGTTGTTCGCCTTCTCGACCGCCTCGTCGGGCGTGCGGAACGTCAGCACCGACAGCACGGGCCCGAAGATCTCCTCCTTGGCGACGCGATGACTCTGGGCGACGTTGGTGAACAGCGTCGGGCGGAAGAAGTAGCCCCGCTCGGGCAGGTCGCAGGCGGGCTGGTACAGCTCCGCGCCCTCGGCCACGCCCGAGGCCACGAGCTCGGTGATCTTCTCGAGCTGGCTGCGCGAGTTGATGGCACCCACGTCCGTGTTCTTGTCCAGCGGATCGCCGACCCGCAGCGTCGACAGGCGCGTCTTGAGGCGGTCGACCAGCTCGTCGACGATGGACTCCTGGGCCAACAGCCGCGAGCCCGCGCAGCAGACCTCGCCCTGGTTGAAGTAGATCCCGTTGACGATCCCCTCGACCGCCTGGTCGAGGGCCGCATCCTCGAACACGATGTTGGCGGCCTTGCCGCCGAGCTCGAGGGTGACCGCCTTGTCCGAGCCCGCGATCGCGCGCTGGATCTTCTTGCCGATCTCGGTCGACCCGGTGAACGCGACCTTGGCGACGTCCCTGTGGGTCACCAGCGCCATCCCGATCTCGCCCGGGCCCGGGACGATGTTGACGACGCCGGGCGGCAGGTCGGCCTGGCGGCAGACCTCCGCGAACAGCAGGGCCGTGAGCGGCGTGGTCGAGGCCGGCTTGAGGACGACGGTGTTGCCGGCCGCGAGGGCGGGCGCGATCTTCCACGACAGCATCAGCAGCGGGAAGTTCCAGGGGATCACCTGCGCCGCGACCCCCAGCGGCCGGGCCACTCGCCCAGGGAAGGCGTACTCGAGCTTGTCCGCCCAGCCCGCGTAGTACCAGAAGTGCGCCGCGGCCAGCGGGACGTCGACGTCGCGGCTCTCCTTGATCGGCTTGCCCGAGTCCATCGACTCGAGCACCGCGAACTCGCGCGATCGTTCCTGGAGGATGCGCGCGATCCGGAACAGGTACTTCGCGCGCTCGCGGCCGGGGAGCTCGGTCCACGACCGGCGGCCGGCGCGCTTGGCCGCCCGGACGGCGCGGTCGACGTCGGCGGCGGTGGCCTTGGACACGAGCGCGAGCGGCAGCTCGGTCGATGGGTCGACGCTGGTGAACGTCCCGCCGTCGGACGCCTCGACGTCGCGGCCGTCGATGAACAGGCCGTAGCGCTCGCGCAGCTTGACGATGTCGCGCGCCTCGGGCGCCGGCGCGTAATCCCAGGGGATCGCCTGCCCCTCGCCCATCCCCCACGATGACGGGGCCGGCGTGTCGCCGCGCGTGACGGCGCGATTGCTGCTCACCCGGCCATTATGGCATCGGCCCGTGGCGACTCCGGCCGCCGGGCTCGGCTACCCTGCGGCGATGCGACGACTCGCGGGCGCCAGCGAGCTCCTCGACGGCCCGCTGGACGATCCGGCCGTGCTGCGCGGCAACCTGCGCGACCTCGCCCGGATCAACCGCTGGTTCGGCGGGACGCGGGCCTCGCGGCGGGTGTTCGAGCGCCTGCTCGGCCGGCGGACCGTCCCCCACACCGTGCTCGATGTCGGCACCGGCGCGGCCGACATTCCCCTCGACCTGATCGCGGACGGTGCCCGGCGTGGCCGGCCCGTGCGGGTGACCGCCGTCGACTCCCGGCCGGAGGTCATCGCCGCCGCGCTGGCGCTCGATCCGCGTTTGGCGGCGTGCGAGTCGCTGGCGCTGTCCGTCTCGGACGGACGCTCGCTGCCCTGGCCGGATGGGTCGTTCGATGTCGTCCATGCGTCGCTGCTGCTCCACCACCTCGAGCCGCGCGATGCGATCGCGTTCCTGCGCGAGGCAGGGCGCGTCGCGCGCCTCGGCGTCATCGTCAACGACCTCGAGCGGGCGCGGCGGCACCTCGTCGCCGCCCGCATCGTTCTGCCGCTGATGACTCGCAACCGCTTTACGCGCAACGACGGGCCCATGTCCGTGCGGCGCGCGTACACGCGCGTCGAGCTGCGGGCCTTGCTCGCGGGTGCCGAGCTGCGGCCGGTCGCAGAGGCACGGGCGCTCGGCGGTCACCGCGTCGCGATCGCCGCCGTGCCGATGCGCGGAGCGTCGAGGCGCGCGACGGCCGGGGCGGATCCCCGGTGAGCGCGCGACGCGTCGACGTGCTCGTGGTGGGCGGCGGACCGGCCGGGGCGGTCACGGCCGCGTACCTCGCGCGCGCCGGGTACGAGATCCTCCTCCTGGAGCGCGCGCCCACCTGGCGTTGGCGCGCCGGCGGCGTGTTCGCCTCCCCCGCGGCCGTCCGCGAGCTGCGGCGTGCGGGGATGGATCCCGCCACATTGGCACGCGTGGCTCGCTCGATCCCGGCGATGCGTGTCGAGTCGGCACGGGAGACGTCCTTTCGCCTGACCTACGGCGCCGAACGCACCGGCGCGACGGCCGTCGGCTTCGACCGGTCCGCGCTGGATCCGGCGCTGCTGGCGCTGGCCGCGGCGGCCGGAGCCGAGGTCCGGTGCGGGGTCGCCGCGCGCCGCGTCGAGGTGCCGGGCGACGGCGGGCGGGCACGGGTCATCGTCGATGGCGAGACCCTGGAGGCGCGCGTGGTCGTCGGGGCCGACGGGCCACGCTCGATGGTCGCGGCGGCGGCCGGCGCAGTGCGTTCGCCGGCCCTCGCCCATCGCGTCGGACTGACGTGGCACCTCGAGGACGAGCCCGGCGACCGGCCGAAGGACGCCCGCATGGTCGTCCTCGACGGGGGCGCGTACTGCGGGATCGCGCCCGTCCCGGGCGGCAGGGTGAACATCGGAATCGTGCTCAGCGGCCGTGCCTGGCGCGACCGACTGGCACGCGACGGCGCGGCCGCGACGGCAGATCGGGTGCTGCGCGCCGTCCCTGCACTCCCCGGTGAGACCGAGGCGTGGCGGACGGGCCGGGCGACGGACGCCGTCGTTGGTGCCAGCCCATTGGGCAGCCGTGTCTCGCGACGAGCAGGATCGGGCTGGCTGGTGGTCGGCGACGCCGCCGGTTTTCTCGACCCGTTTACCGGAGAAGGGCTCCACCGGGCGTTCGTCTCGGGCCGGATGGCGGCCGCGGCGATCGACGCCAGCCTGGCCGGCAGGGCGAGCGTGGGCCTGTTGCCGTACGAGCGGGCGATGCGTGCCCGCTTCACCAGCAAGGACGTCGTCTCGCGTGTTGTCCTGCTGTTCCTTGCGCACCCCGCCGCTGTTCGAGACGGCCGCCCGCAAGCTGGCCCGACGGGATGACATCCGTGCGACGATGGGCCTCGTGATGGGCGACCTGGTCCCGGCATCCCGTGCGCTCGACCCCCGGTATCTCGCCGCGCTCCTGCGCCCGTGACGTGCGCGCCGATCGGCCTGGACGGCGTCGTCCAGCGGACACGCCTCGGCGCCTACGCGTGGTGCGAGGCCGACGACGTGGTCCTGCTCGTCCGGGTCGCGCCGGGCTACCCCGACGCGGGCATGTGGGCCCTGCCCGGCGGCGGCCTCGAGTTCGGGGAGGATCCCGCCGAGGGGCTGCTCCGTGAGATGGACGAGGAGACGGGCATCAACGGTCGCATCGATGGGCTGATCGGCATCCGGTCCGGCGTCTACGAGCCCGGGCAGACCGCGAGTGGTCACCGGATCCACTTCGTCGGCATCCTGTACCGCGTCACGCCCTCGGGCGGCGAGCTGCGCGACGAGCCCGAGGGCTCCACCGACCGGGCGGCGTGGATCCCGCTGGACCGCCTCGACACGCTGACCCTCGTCGACACCGCCGCCTGGGGGCGCGAGATCGTGGGCCGCTAGTGCGCTCGACCATCGGCATCGACGTGGCCGCCCCGGCGGATCTCGTCTACCGGCTGGCCCGTGACGTCACGCGCTGGGAGCGCCTCCTCCCCCACTACGCCCGGTCGCGGGTGGTGCGACGCGAGCCCAACGGGTCACTCGTGTGCGACTTCGTGGCGCGGCGGGTCATCGTCCCGTGGCTCGGCCTGGGAATCCCGGTCGCGTGGCGCAGCCGGACCTGGCACGATCCGAAGACCCGGCGGCTCCATTTTCACCACGTGGCCGGCGCGACCCGGGGGATGGACGTGACCTGGACGATCGAGACGACGGCGTCCGGCCGGACGCGGATCGAGATCGCGCACGACTTCCGGCCCCGGTTCCCCGGCTTCGCGCCGTTCGTCGACCGCCTGTTCACGCGGCCGATCGCCGGCCGGACGCTCGCGACCATGCGCGACCTCGCCGAGGCCCTCGGTCCCGACGACGCGCCCACTCGCGAACCTCTCTCCCGGCCACCGGGGAACGCCTGACGTGGACGAGCGTCGGGAGGTCTGGGTCACCGGACTGGGCGTGATCTCGGCCATCGGCATCGGCCTGCCCGCGTTTCGCGCCGGGATGCGGGCAAACGCCTCGCCGGTGCAGCGCATCGACCGCTTCGACCCGTCGCCGTTCCGGTCGCAGGTGGCCACGCAGATCGACGAGTTCGAGCCCTCCGACTACATGGACGCCCGCGCCGTGCGCGCGCTCGACCGGTTCTCCCAGTTCGGCCTCGCCGCGGGGCGGATGGCGATGGCCGACGCGGCACTCGTTCCGGGCGAGGGCGGCGCGGCCGACGGCGACCGGATCGGCATCTACCTGGGTTCGGCGCTCGGCGGCATCGCGTTCGCCGAGGCCCAGCACGAGAAGTACCTCGAGCGGGGCCTCAAGTCGGTCTCGCCCACCCTCGCGCTGGCCGTGTTCGGCGGTGCGGCGCCGGCCAACCTGGGCATCGCGCTCGACGTCCGTGGCCCCATCCTCTCGACCGCCAACTCGTGCGCCTCGGGGGCCGTCGCGATCGGCGAGGCCATGGGCGCCATCCGGACGGGCGAGATCGACGCGGCGATCGCCGGCGGTGTCGAGTGCCCGCTGTCGCCGCTCGCGTTCGGCGCGTTCGACCTGATCCGTGCGCTGAGCAGCCACCACAACGACGACCCGGCCCACGCGTCGCGCCCGATGGACGCCGGCCGCGACGGGTTCGTCATGGGCGAAGGGGCGGGGCTGCTCGTGCTCGAATTCGGCGGAGGTCGCCCGCCGGCGGGGCGCGCAACCCTACGCGCGAGTCATGGGCTACGGCGCGACGTCCGACGCCCACCACATGGTCCAGCCACGGGCCGACGGCAAGGAGGCCGCCCGCGCGGTCACCATCGCGCTCGGCGACGCCCTGGTCGCCCCCGACGAGCTCGACTGGGTCAGCGCCCACGCGTCGTCGACGCCGATCGGCGACATCGCGGAGGCCCGCGCCCTCGCAGCCGCGCTCGGCCCGTCGGCAGCCGCAACGGTGCCCGTCAGCGCGACGAAGGGGATGACGGGTCACCCGCTGGGGGCGACCGGTGCCATCGAGGCCGTGATGGCGGCGCTCGCCATCCGCGACGGCTGGGTCCCGGGGACCGCGAACCTCGTTGCGCCTGAGCCAGACCTCGCGCACCTGCTGCCGGGTCTCCTGCGCGAGGGTCGCGACGGCCGCTACGAGCGGATCCTCTCGACGTCGTTCGGGTTTGGCGGCCTCAACGCCGCCCTGGTGTTCGGCGCTGCCGGCGACGTCTGACCCGGCGGAACGCGAACCGCGCGGCGGAGCCGCCGGACCGGGGCCGCGCTACTCTCGACTCATGTCAGACATGCCCACCTGGGAGCGCCGCTTCCGCGCCCCGATCCTGTCCTTTCCCGCCTGGGCGACCGACGCGCCGGACCGGCTCGTCATGGCCTCGACCGAAAGTGGCAGCTACCAGCTGCACACCTGGGATCGCGCCACCGGCGCGCGCCGCCAGGTGACCGACGACCCGGTCGGGGTGCTCGAGGGCCGGCCGACGCGCGACGGCAGCGGCGTGATCTGGTTCCACGACGAGACCGGCGCCGAGTCCGGCAGCTACGTGATCGCGCCGTTCGACGAGCGGACCGCGCCCGAACCGCTGATCGAGGGGCTGCCCAAGGGCTGGACCGAGGGGCTGGCGATCGGCCGGACGCGCTCGGTGGCGGCGTTGACCACGGAGGACGGGTTCTCGGTCTGGACGGCGGAGCACGGCGGCGTGGCCCGCCGCATCCACGAGCATCCCGAGCCGGTGCGACTGGCCGGCGGCTGGGGCCTCACGAGCTCCGTCGATCGGCGGGCCCTCTCGAGCGACGAAGCGGTCGTCGTCCTGGAGGTCATGGAGGACGGCGACGTGCTCCATCCGTCGCTGCGGTCGATCGATGCCGTGACCGGCGAGACCGTGGCCCAGCAGCGCGACGAGGGACTGGCGCTGTCCGGGTTCGCCTTCTCGCCGCTGCCCGGGGACAACCGGATCACGATCACCCACGAGCGCTCGGGCGAACGGCGTCCGGCGACCTGGGACGCGCGCAGCGGCGAGCTCGTCGACCTGCCGGTCGACCTCGTGGGTCCGGTCGAGCCGGTGGACTGGTGGCCCGACGGCTCCGCGATCCTCCTGCTCCAGCTGCTCGAGGGGCGCCACCGGCTGCACCGGTACGACGTCGCGAGCGGCGTCGCCACCACCCTCGAGACCGAGCCCGGCTCGATCACCGCGGCGGCCGTCCGCCCCGACGGCGAGGTCTGGTACCGCGTCCACAACGGGCTGCACCCGGCGACGCTGCTGGCGGTCGGCTCGACGACGCCGCTGCTCGAGCCGGAAGGCGCGGCAGCGCCCGCCGGCCGGACGTTCGAGGCCTGGCGGTTCGACAACCCCAACGGCCAGCAGGTCCACGGCTTCCTCGTCCGCCCGTCGGGCGACGGGCCGCACCCGGTGATCATGCGGGTGCACGGTGGGCCCCATTCGCTCGACATGGACCGCTGGGTGCCGGACATCCAGGCCCACGTCGATGCCGGGTTCCTGGTCGCGATGGTCAACTACCGCGGCTCCGACGGCTTCGGCCAGGCGTGGCGCGACGAGCTCACCGGCAACGTCGGCTTCCTCGAGCTCGAGGACGTGCTCGCGGGCCTGGACGACCTCGTCGCCCGCGATCTCGCCGACCCCGAGCGGGTCGTGCTCGCGGGCTGGTCGTGGGGCGGCTACGTGACGCTGCTGGGCATGGGTCGCCATCCGGAGCGCTGGATTGCCGGGATCGCGGGCGTGCCGGTCGCCGACTACGTCGCGGCCTACGAGGACGAGGCGCCGATCCTCCAGGCGCTCGACCGTGCCCTGTTCGGCGGCTCGCCCGAGACGGCGCCCGTGCTGTTCCGCGAGCGCAACCCGATCACCTACGCCGACGCGGTCGCGGCGCCGCTGCTGATCCTGGCCGGCGAGAACGACTCGCGCTGCCCGATCCGCCAGGTGTGGAACTACGTGGGCCGGCTGCGCTCGCGCGGCATGGAACCGGAGGTCTACACCTACGCGACGGGCCACGCGTCGTTCGACGTCGAGGAGCGGGTCCGCCAGACCGCCATCGCGCTCGACTTCCTGTCGCGCAGCGTGCCGGGCGTGGAGCGACTCGAGGGCCTCGACGCCCACCTGGCGGCGGCCGGACTGACCGCCGCCTGAGCCGAGGGTCGTCCCTCAGTCGATCGTGAAGTGGTCCGGGCGCTGGTAGGCGCCCGTGCGCTCCTTCTCGAGCTGCATCAGCACGTCGTTGAGCAGCGATGAGGCACCGAACCGGAACCGGTCCGGGGTCATCCACCGAGGGCCGAGGGTCTCGTACAGGACGACCAGGTACTGGATCGACTCCTTCGCCGTCCGGATGCCGCCGGCGGGCTTCATGCCGATGACCTTGCCGGTCACGCGCTCGAAGTCGCGGATGGCCTCGAGCATCACGAGGGTGACGGGGAGTGTCGCCGCGGGCACGACCTTGCCGGTCGAGGTCTTGATGAAGTCGGCGCCCGCCGCCATCGCCAGCACCGATGCCCGGCGGACGTTGTCGAACGTGACGAGCTCCCCGGTCTCGAGGATGACCTTGAGATGCGCCTCGCCGCTCGCCTCCTTGATGGCGACGATCTCCTCGAACACCGTCGCGTAGTCGCCCGCCAGGAAGGCGCCACGGTCGATGACCATGTCGATCTCGTCGGCACCGGCGGCCACCGCCGCCCGCGTCTCGGCGAGCTTGATGTCCAGGAACGACTGGCCCGAGGGGAACGCCGTCGACACCGATGCGACCTTGACCCCCGACGACCCGAGCGCCTCCTTGGCCTCGGCCACGAACGTCGGGTAGACGCAGATGGCCGCGACGTGCGGGATCGACGGGTCGCCCGGCTGCGGCCGCATCCCCTTCGCGCACAGGGCGCGGATCTTGCCCGGCGTGTCCTTCCCCTCGAGCGTCGTGAGATCCATCATCCGGATCGCCAGGTCGAGGGCCCAGACCTTCGACGCCTTCTTGATCGAGCGGCGGGTCAGCGAGGCGACGCGCTCGTTGATCCCGACCGCGTCGACCGGGGTGACGCGCCCGAGCAGGCTGCCGAGGCTGCCGGCGCGGCTGTCCCAGGCGCGGATCAGCTCGTTCGCACGCTCGCGCGCGGCGGCGTCGCGGGCGACGGTGGTGGTCATCGCCGCGAGTCTACATCGGCCCCCAAGCGTGCCCGGCTGGCGGCGATTCGCGCCGGATCGCGCCGGATCGCGCCGGATCGCGCCCGAGCGTTCAGCGGCCGGCGCGGCTCTTTGGCGGCCGGGGCAGGCGGCGCTCGCCGCGGACGAGGAAGTGGACGAACCAGTCGCGCACCTGGACCAGGTTCTCCGCCCGCCGGTACGGGGCCCCGCCGCGGGTGAGCTCGTGCGACTCGTCGGGCACGCGCATGAAGCGGACCGGCCGCTTCAACGAGCGCAGCACGGTGAACAGCGCCTCCGCCTGGCCGACCGTCGTGCGCAGGTCGCGCTCGGAGTGCTGGATCAGCAGCGGCGTCCGGATGTTGGGGGCCACGGTGAGCGGCGAGATGGCGTCGAAGTAGGCCGGGTCCTCCCAGGGATTGCGCCCGAACTCTACCCGCGCCCACTCGGCGCCCGAGATGTCCCCGGTGAGGAACAGCAGCCGCATGTCGACCACCGAGCGGCAGGTCAGGGCGGCCTTGAAGCGGTCGGTCTTGCCGACGATCCAGTTGGTGAGATACCCGCCGTACGAGCCGCCCGTCACGCCCAGCCGGTCCGGATCGGCCAGCCCGTCCTCGACCGCCTGATCGACACCCGCGAGCACGTCCGCCATCGGTCCGTCGCCCCAGTCGCCGAGGTTGGCGCGGTTGAACGCCTCCCCGTAGCCCTCGGACCCACGGGGGTTCGAAGCCAGGACCGAGATGCCGGACCCGGCCAGGATCTGCCACTCGAGCATCGGCGCGTTGCCGTACAGGGTGTGCGGACCGCCGTGGATCTCGAGCACCATCGGCCGGTGCCCCTCGCCTGCGGGATAGAGCCAGCCGGCGATGTCGCGTCCGTCGCTCTGCCAGCGCCGCTCGATCGGTTCGATCCACGCGATGTCCGCCGCCACCGCCTCGTTAAGGGCGGCGATCGGCCGCGGTGCCTTGGTGCCGCGCGCCGTCGCACCGGCCTCGAACACGACGACCTCGGGCAGCGACGTCGTCGTCGACCGGACCGCGACGACCCGGTCGCGGACCACCGCGGCCACGGCGTCCCAGCCGGACAGGTAATGCCGGTCATCGGTCAGGCGAACCGGCTCGTGGCCCCCATCGAGCGGGACGCGCCACAGCTCGAGGCTGCCGTCGACCGCCGCGGTGAACAGCACGCTCGCCCCGTCGGCGCCGGCCACGAGGTGGGCGGCCTCGCCCAGGGTCACGTCGCTGTTCATGGCGGAGTCCGGCTTGAGCTCGCTCCGCGCGAGCAGGTCGGTCCCGCCGGCCCGGCCCGACTCCGATCCGTCGGCGGCGAAACGCCAGATCCCGACGCGGTAGTACACGCGCGGGAACCGGTCACCGAGGGCGAGGATGGACCTCCCATCGGCCGTCCAGGTAGGGGCGAAGAAGGCGGCGTCGGCACCGCCCGCGATCGTCGTGATCTGCCGCGTCGCGAGGTCGATGACGAACACCGAGGACCGCCCGTCGAGGTCGGGGTTCGGCCGGCGGTTCGCCGTGAACGCCAGGCGGCGCCCGTCGGGGCTCCAGGCGGGCTCGCCTTCGGCCGTCGGGCCGGACACGAGCGAGGTCGCCTCGCCGGTCGTCGCGTCGACCAGCCACAGGTGCGCGTCGCGATCGTCGATGAAGCCGCGGCCGTTGTACTGATAGGCGAGGCGGTCGAGGTAGCGGTAGTCCGACAGCGGCGTCTCGCCGGGCTTGGGCTTGGGCGGCCGCCCGCGCCGGCGGGCCTCCTCGTCGGCGGTCGCACCGAGCGAGCTCGACACCACCGCGAGCCAGCGTCCGTCCGGCGACCAGGCGAAGTCGTCGACGCCCCGCGGCAGGTCGGTCAGCCGGCGCGCCTCGCCGCCATCGAGCGGCAGCAGAAACACCTGGTCGCAGTCGAGGCGATCCTTGGCCTCCTTGGGCCGTTCGGGCTCCTCCTCCACGAGCAGTCGCCGATCCGAGATGAACGCGAGCGTGCGACCGTCGGGCGAGAACCGCGGATGCCGGTCCGTGCGGCTGCCGATCGTCAGCTGGCGCGCCGGCGCCGAGCCGTCGGCCGGCGCGAGCCAGATCGCGTGCCGGTAGCCGTCGCGTCCCACGGACGCGCGCTTGACCGCGAAGGCCACCGATTGGCCGTCGGGCGACAGGCGGGGATCGAGCGGCACGGACAGCCCGTAGATGTCGTCGGGGCGTGCGGGACGGGGCACGAGCACCTCCGGTGCCGCGGTCGGGCATCCGCCGCGCGCGTGGTCGATGGGCCGCCAGGGCGCTGGCCACGGGCGGGCGCAGGTGATTGGCGTGAGTCTATCGCCGGTGGGCGGGCTACCATCGGCGGGCGATGGTCGAGCAGCTGAACCTCCGGCTCGAGCCGGCGCTGCCTCGCCCGGGCGACGTGGCGCCGATGTGGCCGACCGCGCGCCCGGAACCGTTCGACTCGCCCGACTACCTGTTCGAGCCCACCTGGGGCGGGCACCGGGTGCTCGCGTTCGTCGGTCCATCCGAGCGCCAGGGGGACGGCGCGGTCAGGATCGTCGACCCGACGGGACGCGACCTCGCCGACCGGCTGCCCGAGCTGGCGGGGCTCGCGGTGCGCGTGGCCGCCCGATCGGCGGTCCTCGATGGCGAGCTGGTCGTCGTCGACGCCAGGGGACGCGCCGACGACGACGCGCTGCGGGAGCGACTCAACGGCAAGCCCGGGCGCCCGGTCGCCTATCTCGTGTTCGACGTGCTCCACGTCGACGGCCGCTGGCTGCTGAACGTGCCGCTGGACAAGCGACGGCACATCCTGCGCACGGTGCTGCGCCCGGGCGACGAGGTCGTCGTCGTGCCCGCGATCGCCGGCGAAGGCCGGGCGCTCCACGCTGCGGTGACCGCCCAGGGCATCGCGGGCGTCCTCGCCCGGCGCCGGACGAGCCCGTACCTGCCGGGCGTCCACAGCGCCCTGTGGCGATCGATCGTGGCCGGGCCGCCGCCCGCCGACGACGCTCCAGGCGAGGGCGATCCGGCTGCGGCCTCGGCGACGGCCCTCGAGGGCGACGCGACGGCCACGGCACCGGTGCTCGCGCTGTTCCGCCGGCTGCCGTTCGAGGACGACCCCGCCGAATAGGGCCCGGCGAGACTCGCGATCTGCGGGATGGTTCGTCCGACAATTCGCGGCCCGGCGTTCCTGCCAGATCATCAGCTGGCGATCGTTGGCCAGCGCCGGGTGTCCGGTTGATGCGCCGGCCTGGGTCGCCCACCACCCGTGCGGCCTGGATTCGTGCGTGTGCGAGCACGAGGCGCGGTCGCGCACCCGCCCGTACCGGCGCCCAAGAGCCCCGCCCTGGCCTCAATCCTGGCTACGAGTCACGGCCCGAGGATCTGTCATGGATGCGGGCGAGGTCGCGGACGGGGAGCGACTACCCCCGGACGGCCCGCGCGAAGGTCCCGAGCGTCGGCGGCTGGCCGTACATCAGGACGCCGGCGCGATAGACGCGGATCGAGAGCCAGGTGACGATCGGCACGGTCACGACCAGCAGGCCAACCGACAGCACAAGCTCCCACGGCTCCACCGAGCCGACCGAGAGCCGCGCCATCATCACGAACGGGCTCCACAGGGGCACGTACGAGCAGAACCGGATGATCGGCCCCGTCCCTCCCGACAGCGCCAGCACGGCCGGGAAGTAGCCCATGATCGCGGGGATCGACAGCGGCAGGGCCACGATCTGGAGGTCCTCGGGGCGGCTCAGCAGTGACCCGGCCCCCGCGTACAGCGCGGCGTAGAGCGCGAACCCGAGCGTGAAGTAGACGAGGAACGCCGCCAGGAGTCCGGTCGACAGGCCACCCAGCGAGGATGGCTCAAGATCGCCGGTCCCGAACATCGCGCTGGCCAGCCGGCCCGACAGGAGGAGCGCCACCACGGCCGGCAGGAGGACGAGGCTGACCTGCGTCAGCCCGGCGAGCCCGATGCCGCTGATCTTGCCCACGACCAGCTGCGGCGCGGTGGCCGCGGAGATCAGCAGCTCCATGACCCGGCTGGCCTTCTCCGCAACGACGCCGGACGCGACCCACAGCCCGTAGAACACGAGGGTCAGGAACGACAGGACGACGAACACGATGCCGACGATCCGCCGGCTCGCGTAGTCAGCCGTGTCCAGCGCGATGCCCGCGCCGCCGGGGGTGTCCGCGGTCACATCGACCACGCTGAATGTCGGCACGACGAACTTCGATCCGGTCGAGGGCGGCTGCGAGGCGGTCCAGTCGAGCACGCCGACCCCGAACGCCCCGATCTGGAGCAGCTGGGCGCGGTCGGGGCTGAGCGCCCCGGTGGTCAGGACCCGGAAGTCGAGGCCGCCATCGGCCTTGCGATCGATGATGACGGCCCCGGCGAGCACCCCGTCCTGGACGTCCTCCGCGGCGGCGGCGGCGTCGGTCCGGGGCTCGAAGTCGAACCGCTGGGCGCCGGTGTCGTCCGGTGACAGCTGGGCGTTCAGGAACCCGTCCATCACGCTGACGGCCTTCAACGCGAGCGCGGAGTCCTCGGCGACGACGCCGACCCGGGTCACCGTCGCGCGATCCAGCAGCCGGACCCCGACCGGGATCAGGGCGACGACGACGGCGAGGCCGATGAGCAGCAGGGTGGAGAACACGAAGGCGCGCGACCGCACCCGCTCGACGTACTCACGGCGCGCGACCAGGAAGATGTTCGTCGCGTTGCTGCTGCTCCGGCCACCCGGTCCGCGTTCGGCCCCCTCGAGCTGCGGCTCGTCGGTCATGCCGCGTCCTCGCTGGGGGCGCCGACGGGCGGTCGAGGCGCTGCGGCTGCCGCATCCCCTGCGGCGGCACCACCTGAACCATCGGCCGAGGCGAGGTGCAGCTCCTCGTCGGCCGGGCGGCCAACGAAGTCGATGAACACCTGCTCGAGGCTCGCGTCCGCGACCTCGAAGTGGAGGACCTTGGCACCGGCGTTGACCGCCGCGGCGAGGATGGCGTCGGGCTCGACGCCCGTTTCCAGCTCGATCACGGTGCGGTCCATCCCGACCTGGATCACCCGGGTGCCGGGGACGTCGGCCAGCCACGGCAGGCGGTGGTCGCCGGCGATGGAGATGCGGACCATCTGCCGTCCGGATGCCCGCCGCACGTCTCGCAACGGCCCACCGACCACCACCTTGCCGCGGTCGACGATGGCGACGGACTCGCACAGGGCCTCGGCGACCTCCATCTGGTGGGTCGAGAACACGACGGTCCGGCCGCGGTCGCGGAGCTCGAGGAACGCCTCGCGCAGGAGCATCACGTTGACCGGGTCGAGCCCGGTGAACGGCTCGTCCATGAGCAGGACCTGGGGATCGTGCAGGACGGCGGCGATGAACTGGATCTTCTGCTGGTTGCCCTTGGACAGCTGCTCCGCGCGCCGGTCCGCGAGGTCCTCGGCGCGGAACCGCCGCAGCCAGCTGAGCGCCTCGCGACGCGCGCGGTCGGGCGGGACGCCGTGCAGGCCGCCGAAGAACTCGAGCTGCTCGAGCACCTTCATCCGCGGGTACAGGCCACGCTCCTCGGGCAGGTAGCCCCACGTGGACCGCGGCAGGCGGTGGCTCTCGACGCCGCGCCAGGTGATCCGTCCGGCATCGGGCTCGAGGACGCCCAGCGCGATCCGCATGGTGGTGGTCTTGCCGGCGCCGTTCGCGCCCAGGAACCCGAACACCTGGCCCGGGGCGACCTCGAACGCCAGGTCGTCGAGCGCGACGACCGAGCCGAACCGCTTGGACAGGTGGTCGACGACGAGGGTCATGCGGAGGCCAGGAACGACATTCGATCCCGAGCATAGCGGCCATGCCCGTTCCCGCCATTGAGGGAAGGTCCTGCCCCCGCGATCGATGATGGTCCCGGTAGACGTCTGGCACCATCGCCTGCGTGGATGCGGCAGTGATCGTGGGGATCGTCGCGGCGCTGGTCCTCGTGTGGGCCGCGTTCCTCGCCCTGCTGTGGGTGTTGCGCCCGCGCGGCACCAGCCTGCGCGAGCTGGTCGCCGTCGTCCCCGACCTGCTGCGTCTCCTGCGCAGCCTCGTCGCGGATCGATCCACGCCCCTCGACGTCCGGATCGTGATCCTGTTCGCCGGGGCGTGGATCGTCTCGCCGATCGACCTGATCCCGGAGTTCATCCCCGTCATCGGCCCAGCCGATGACATCGTGATCGCGGTCGTGGCCCTGCGCTACGTCCGGCGCCGCGTCGGGCTCGCGACCATGGGCAGCCGCTGGACCGGGTCGGACGCGAGCTTCGAGCTCCTCACGCGGGTGATCGGTCACTGACCCGCGGCGGTACGATCGACACGTGCAGGACCAGCGACGAACGACACCGATCCGGATCGACGCCCAGCGCGCCGCGGGCCTCGTGACGATTGGCTGGGGGGACGAGCACGAATCGACCTACGACACCGTGACACTGCGCTGGATGTGCCCGTGTGCGTACTGCCGGGGCGAGGCCGGGATGCCGGGCTGGCTCGACACGGCGCCCACCCTCACGCCTGATCAGACACAGCTCGTGGACCTGTCGCTCGTCGGCAGCTACGCGATCATGCCGATGTGGGGCGACGGCCACCACACCGGCTACTACTCGTTCACCATGCTCCGCGATCGATGCCCGTGCGCGGACTGCACGAGGGACCGGGCGCAGTCGCATGCGACGCATGCGGGAGGAGTTCGATGATCATCTCGACCGCACCGTTCATCGCGGGCCATCGGGTCACCGAGACCAAGGGCCAGGTGTTCGGCCTCGTCGTCCGCAGCCGCGGGATCGGCGGCAACCTGATGGCCGGCCTGCGATCCATCGCCGGCGGTGAGATCCACGAGTACACGAGCCTGCTGGAAGACACCCGTCGCCAGGCGATCGACCGCATGGTGCAGAACGCGACCCTGGTGGGCGCCAACGCGCTGATCTCGATGCGCTTCGACTCGTCCGAGCTGGCCGGGACGATGTCGGAGATCGTCGCCTATGGAACGGCCGTGGTCGTCGAGCCCGACGGCACCGCGAGCCAGGCCCAGGAGTAGCAGCAGATGGGCGTCTCGATCGCTCGCGGGCTGATCGGTGGCACCGGCGTGGTGCTCCTGGTCGTCGGGCTGCTGGTGACCGCGGCGGCTCCCGGCGCGAACCTGTTCGCGTTCCTGTTCCTGGTCGTGCCCGGCGCCCTGCTCATCATCGGGGCGCTCATCGAGCGGCTGCGCTATCGGTCCCTGGCCGCCGATGGGGTCGGCGAGAGCCACGGTCCGGGCGGCGGCGAGCCCGACCTCCCGGAACCCCGCTTCCGGCCGACCGACGAGCGGTTCGTCGACCCGACCACGGGCGTCCAGATGCGCGTGTTCGCGGACCCGAGGACCGGGGAACGACGGTACCTCGCCGAGCGCTGAGGGCACGGCGCCGGCGGCCTGAATCGAGGTGTGCCGACGCACCGATACGGCGGCCTCCTCATCGGCCGGATGAGGGCGGCGTGGTATTCTCGGCGGCCCGACCGGGATCGGGTCGTCGGTGCCGTGATGCCCCGCGTCCCGAGCTCGGTCAGTTGTCTGTGAGGACCATGACCGCCGTTCGCCCCGCACCCGGACCGCGCACCGCGCCCCGCGGTCGCCGACGGCCAGCGCGGGAACACCGCCCCCCGATCCTCAACCGGGAGCTGTCGTGGCTCGAGTTCAACGCCCGGGTGCTCCACGAGGCGGGTGACGAGCGCAACCGGCTCCTCGACCGCGTCCGGTCCCTGTTCTTCTTCGTCAACAACCTCGACGAGTTCTTCCAGGTGCGGGTGTCGGGCCTGCGCCGCCAGGAGCTGAGCGGCTCGCAGGCGATCTCCGCGGACGGTCGGACCGCGGCGGAGCAGCTCGACGCCATCCAGGCGCGCGTCCTCGAGCTGATGGCGGAGCAGGCGACGATCTTCGCCAACCTGCGGCACGAGCTCGCCGTCGAAGGCATCGAGATCCTCGACTACGACGACGTCCCCGAGCATCACGAGGCCCTCCGCCAGCGCTTCCACGACGAGATCTATCCCGTCCTGACGCCGCTCGCGGTGGATCCCGGCCACCCGTTCCCCTACATCAGCACGCTCACGCTCTCGATCGCCGTCGGCCTGCGCGACCCGGAGACCGGCGAGCAGCGGTTCGCGCGGGTCAAGATCCCCCCGCTCCTGCCGCGCCTCGTCGAGCTTGAGCGGGGGCGCTTCGTCCTGCTGGACCAGGTGATCGAGGCCAACCTCGACGAGCTGTTCCGGGGCATGGACATCCTCGAGACCCACCTGTTCCGGGTGACCCGCGACGCCGACATCGCGATCGAGGAGGACGAGGCCGACGACCTGCTGCTCGCGATCGAGGAGGAGGTCCGGCGGCGACGCTTCGGCGAGGCCGTCCGCCTCGAGGTCGAGCGCTCGATGCCCGAGCTGACGCGGCGCATTCTGAGCAAGGGCGTCGGCGTCCGCGACGACGATGTCTACGAGGTCACGGGCATGCTCGACCTCACGGCCCTGTGGCAGCTCGTGGACCTCGACCGGCCCGACCTCAAGTCGCCGTCTCACGTCCCGGTGGTGCCGCCACGTCTGCTTCCGCCCGACGAGGACGAGCGCGTCGACGTGTTCGCCCAGATCCGCGCCGGCGATCTGCTCGTGCACCACCCGTACGACTCGTTCACGGCCTCCGTCGAGCGGTTCATCGCGCAGGCCGCCGACGATCCCGATGTCCTCACGATCAAGCAGACGCTGTATCGCACGTCGGGCGACTCGCCGATCGTGCAGAACCTGATCCGTGCGGCCGAGCGCGGCAAGCAGGTCGTGGTGCTGGTCGAGATCAAGGCCCGCTTCGACGAAGAGGCGAACATCACCTGGGCACGTCGCCTCGAGCAGGCGGGCGCGCACGTGGTCTACGGCCTGGTCGGGCTCAAGACGCATTCCAAGGTCGCGCTCGTCGTGCGCCGCGAGGGCGGCGGCCTGCGCCGCTACGTGCACATCGGGACCGGCAATTACAACTCCAAGACGGCCCGCTCGTATGTCGACCTCGGGCTGCTGTCCTGCCGCGAGGAGCTCGGCGCGGACGTCACGGACCTGTTCAACTCGCTGACCGGCCTGTCACGCCAGCGCGTGTTCCGGCGCCTGATCGTGGCCCCGACCACGCTCCGATCGCGGTTCCTCGAGCTGGTCGAGCGGGAGGCGCTGCACGCGCGTGCCGGGACCCCGGGACGGATCGTCCTCAAGGTGAACTCGCTGGTGGACACCCAGGTGGTCGAGGCCCTGTACGAGGCCTCGACGGCCGGCGTCGAGATCGACTGCATCGTTCGCGGCGCGTGCTGCCTCGTGCCCGGCGTGGAGGGGGTGTCGGAGCACATCCGGGTGCGCTCGGTGATCGGGGAGTTCCTCGAGCACTCGCGGATCTGGATGTTCGCCAACGCCGGCCGTCCGGAGTGGTACATCGGCTCCGCAGACCTCATGGAGCGCAACCTCGATCGGCGCGTCGAGGTCGTGACACCGGTCGAGGATGGCGAAGCCCAGGCGCGGCTGGCGCGGATCATCGACGTGATGCTGGCGGACGACCGGCGGTCGTGGCAGCTGGGCGCCGACGGCCAGTGGCGGCGGACGGAGACGATCGAATCGATCGAGGGCACGATCGACACCTTCGCCGTGCTCAAGGAGGACGCCGCGTCCGCGATCGCCGGCTCGGACCACAACCACCGGCTGAACGTCTCGCCGGGCTCGATGGATCCGCGCGTATGACCGACCTGCTGGAGGGCATCCGGCCGACGGAGATCGAGCTCAAGTACCGGATGACCGACGTGGCCACGGGCGAGCGCCTCCTGGCGGCCGACGAGCTGGCCGGGTTCGGCGCCCAGGGTCCCACCGAGATCGTCCACCACGAGGACCGATACCTCGACACGGCCGACGGCGCGCTGGAGGCGGCGGGCTACGCGGGCCGGCTGCGATCGACCGGGACGGGCACGATCATCACGCTCAAGGGCCTCGTCCGCCAGGACAACGGCGGCCCGACGCACAAGCGCGAGGAGCACGAGGGTCCCGCGGACCCCGACCTGCCGCCCGCAGCCTGGCCGGCCTCCGCTGCCCGGGACGCCGTGATCGGGATCGTGGGCGATCGTCCGCTGGAGGATCTCGTCGCCCTGCGTCAGGTCCGCCAGAAGCGCAACTACGAGCGCAACGGAACGGTCGTCGAGGTCTCCGTCGACGACGTCGAGGTGCTGATCGGCGCGCAGGTCGCGGAGCGGTTCGCGGAGCTCGAGCTGGAGCTGCGCGACGGGGACGAGGTCGATCTCGAGCCGCTCGCGGACATGCTGGGCGAGATCGAGGAGCTCGTGGCGGTCGAAAGCTCGAAGTTCGAGCGGGCCCTGGAGGTCGTGCGGCGCGAGCCGCGGGAGACCGATGCCGACGAGCTCGATGCCACGGCCGAGGCGTCTCCCGCCGCAGGCGAGCCGGAGACCAGGCACACGCGATCGGGCGCCCAGCGGCGGCGGCGGCGGAAGGCCGCGCAACAGGCGCCCGAGCTCGTCGCCGTCCCGGCCGATTCGGAGGCGGCGTCGCCCGACTCGGGACCGGCCGTCGCGGAGATCGCGGCGGACGACGCCCGCGAGACCGTCGAGGTGCCCCGGATCCTCGTCCCGAAGTCGCCCGGCGTGCTCGCCGACGACCACATCGCCGAGGCCGGCCGCAAGGTGCTGCGGTTCCACCTCGCGCGGATGGTGGCGCGCGAGGCCGGGACGCGGGAAGGCAAGGATCTCGAGGAGCTGCACGCGATGCGGGTCGCGACCCGGCGCCAGCGCGCGGCCTGGCGCGTGTTCGGCGACGCGTTCGACCCCAAGCGCACGGCTCGCCACCGGAAGCGGCTGCGCATGGTCGCCGCCGACCTCGGCGCCGTGCGCGACCTGGACGTCCTGATCGAGTCCATCGAGGCCTACCAGGCGCAGCAGCCGGGGGCAGAGGCCGTCGCGCTGGAGCCGCTCGTGCGGTCGTGGCGCCAGCGGCGCGACGTCGCGCGCGGCGTGCTGGTCCGCGAGCTCGACGCCGAGCGCTACCGGCGCTGGCTGGACGGCTATGTCGCGTTCGTCCAGTCCGAGGGCCAGGGCGTCCATAGCGTCGGACCCGTCGAGCCGCACCGCGTGCGCGACACCATGCCGTCGCGCGTGTGGGCGGCCTACCAGTCCGTCCGGGCCTACGAGCCGGTCATGCGCTGGGCCGACGTCCCGACGCTCCACGAGCTGCGGATCGCCGCCAAGTGGCTGCGCTACACGCTCGAGTTCGTGCGCGAGGCGCTTGGCCGCGATGCCGGCCCCGTGATCGAGAAGGTCGTCGCCCTGCAGGACCATCTCGGCTGGCTCCACGACGCCGACGTCGCGGCGGGACTCGCCCGCTCGTTCCTGGTGGAGCATTCGGGCGACCTGACCGAAACCGAGAGCGCCGCGATCGGCCGCTACCTCGTGGACCGCGAGCGACAGCTCGCCCGGCTGCGCCGGACGGTCGGCACGCCGTGGCGGGGCGTGTCGAGCCTCGCGTTCCGGCGCGCGCTCGGGAGGCTCGTGGCCGGGCTCTGACGCCTACCGGCGCGTCGTCATCTGGACGCTGGCGCCGAACCTGTCCTTGAACAGGGCCACGAGCGTGCCGTCCGTGTCGTCGCGGCGAATGACCTCGCCGCCCTCGGCCGGCCCCGGACGGAGCGGCGTCGACGTCCAGTCGCCGTCGGGCGCCCGCTCGTAGTGACGGAGGCGGCCGCCGCCTTCCTTGTTCGGGTTGCCACCGACGAGCACGTGGACCGTGCCCGTGTCCGTGTCGAGGACGAGCGAGGTCGTGCCCGTGTCCTTCGTGATCCGCTCGACCTTCCAGGCGCCGTCGACCTGGGTCGCGTAATAGATGCCATCGGCGGGCGCCGGATCCGGAACCGCACAACCCGCCTCTGCCGTCGCGTCGCGCGTCCAGACCAGGTGCGGCTGATTGCCGCCGCCGAGGACGAGCAACGGGTTGAGGAGGTTGCCCTTGCTTGCCACCGTCGTCGTCGAAACGTTCGTCCCGTCCACCGTCGCGACACGGATGCTGCCGTCGCGCGAGTCGAGGTAGCCAAGGCGAGGCTTGCCATCACTCCCGACGCGCAGGGAGGTCCCGCCGGACGCGCCTGGGAGCGGCACGCGCTCGGCCGAGTCGCCGTCGATCCGCTCGTACACGGCCCGCGAGGCGAGATTTGGCGCGACCACCGCGTGAATCGTGCCGTCGGCGACTCGCATCGAGTCAAGGATGTCGCCGTTCTTGCCGATGCGCTTCGGGGCCGACCACTTGCCGTCGGGAAGGGTCCGGGTGCGGTAATAGACGCCCAGATCCTTGTACACCACGCCATCGCCGCACGTCTCGGCGTCGGTCACCGGGCCGTACCGCGTGTACGCGAGGTAGAGGGTGTTGCCGTCGACGGCGAGCTGCGGGCCGGCCTCGACGTGATCGGCGGGCGCGCGGAACGTCTTCTCGGTCCAGGCGCCGGTGGCCGCGCCCTCGGCGTAGCGGATGGCATTGCCGCACGTGGAGGCAACGTGATATCGACCGTCATTGACCGTGAGCGCGGGCAGGTCGCACGACTTGGGCAGGATCGTCCTGGCGGTTCGCCAGGTCGGGGCGGGCGGTTGGTAGTCGAGCGTGCGCCTGCCGTCGGGCGATGTGTCGGTCGCCCCGCCGCTGGTCACGTCGAAGTCGAGGTGGAGCGTCCCGCTCGGCGCCTTGAGGGCCGCGAGATCCACCTCGCATTCCCAGAGCGCACCGCCAGGCTTCGCCTCGGTCTCGCATGCCTGCTTGGGCTCGGAACCGGGCCAGTCGACAGTGAACACGACCGTCGCGTTGTCCCCGCCGGCATCGCTGTCCGCGGTCACGCTGAGCGTCAGGCGTCGCTTCTTCTGGGTCGCTCCCTCGGCCGGCGCGGCCCAGTGGAACGCAGCCGGCGCAGCGCTCGGCGCGGCAGAGGAACCCGAGGGCGACGGAACCGACGGCGCGGGCGCCGAGACGGCCCCCGACGATGGAAGCGGTGTCGCCTCACAGGCGGCGACGATGACGATGGCCGCGAGCGTGGCGGCCATCGTCTGAGGGCGGCCGGGCTTCGGATGCAGGATCTGGTCCATGGTCCCTTCTGAACTCCGCCGTTTGTGGACCCCAGGCCGGTCCTCAGGCCGGTTGCGGTTGGTCGTCCCAGCCGGCAACCAGGAACGGCAGCCGGTCGCGCCACGCGCCGCCCGCGATGGCGGCGGCGAGGACGGCACCCTCGCGGATCCCCTCTTCGGACACCTGGAGCTTGTCGACGCCGTAGCGCTCGAGGATAGCGTCAACGATCACTGCACCAGCAGGCAGGATCCGCGCCCGCTGCGGCCGCAGTGCGTGGCGTTCGGCCGCTTCGAGGCTGCGCTCCACCGTTAGCATCGCGAGCGCGACGGCGATCCTGCGCCGCGTCAGGACGCGGTCGATGGCGGTCGCGGGCAACAGTCGCAGCAGGTTCGACGCCGTGCCCCCGACGGCGATCAGGTCGACCGGCCTGGCATCCGGGGCCTCCGCCATCGCCGCTCGGACGACCTCGCGCAGGGTGTCGACCTCCGCTGGTGTCGGCGGGTCGGAGTGGAGGTATCGCTGGGTGAGGCTCGCGGAACCGAGGCTGATGCCGACGGACCGGACGGGCCGCCCGGGCTCGACGATCACGAACTCGCAGCTGCCACCGCCGATATCGACGACAAGCATGTCCGACCGCACGCGGCGCCCCTTGGTGACGCCAAGCAGCGTCAGCATCGCCTCCTCGTCGTGCTCGAGGACGTGCAGGGAGACGTCGGCGCGGGCCTCGACCTCGCTGACCAGCGCGGTCGCGTCGAACGCTCGCCGGATCGGCTCGGTGCCGACGATCGTGATCTCGCTGGCTCCGAGACGGTTCGCGGTTGCCGCGTAGCTCGCGAGCGCGTTGACGACATCGCGACGCGCCTCCGGCCCGAGCTTCCCGTCCCGTGCGACGCGATCACCGAGACCGAGGAACGCGGACTCGTCGATCAGTGGCTCGACCCGGTGACCGGCCACGGCTGCCACCAGAAGATGGATGCTGTTGGCGCCGACGTCGATCGCGGCCCCGACGACGGCGCCGTCCGCGGGCGTGGTCGGCTCGTGCGCGATCGAGCCGCCAGCCGGCTCCGGTTCGGGTTCGGGCGGCGCCCCGGTCGCCCCAGCCGGCTCGGCCGGTGCCTCGGGCTCGGGCGCCGGCTCCGATTCGGGCTCCGGCTCCGGCGCGAGAAACGCACCCGGTTCGAGCTCCGGCTCGGCCCGAAGGACATCCTCCGCGGGCGGAGCTGACGAGGGACTGACCTCGGGATCGAGGGCCGAAACAGTCTCGGCCTGCGCCTCGGGCTCGGGCTCCGGTTGGGGCTCGGGCTCTGGTTCCGGCTCGGGCTCGGGCTCCGGTTGGGGCTCGGGCTCGGGCTCTGGCTCGGCTGGCTCTGGTTTGGGTTCGGGCTGGGGCTCGGGTTGGGGCTCGGGCTCCGGCTGGGGCTCGGCCTCGGGCTCCGGCTGGGGCTCGGAATCTGGTTCGGGCTCCAGGTCGGGTTGGGGCTCGGGCTCCGGCTGGGGCTCGGCCTCGGGCTCGGGCTCCGGCTGGGGCTCGGCCTCGGGCTCCGGCTCCGGCTCTGGTTCGGGTGTGGGCTCCGGCTCCGGCTCTGGCTCCGGCTCTGGCTCGGGTTCGGGTTCGGGCTCGGGCTCGGGTTCGGGCTCGGGTTCGGGCTCGGGCTCGGGCTCGGGTTGGGGCTCGGGTTCGGGCTCCGGTTCAAGCGCGGGCTCGGGTTCGGGCTCAGGCGCGGCCTCGGGTTCGGGCTCGGGTTCGGGCTCCGGCTCAGGTTCATGCGCGGGCTCGGGTTCGGGCTCAGGTTCGGGCTCAGGCGCGGGCTCGGGCTCCGGCGCGGCTGCGGTCTCGCGGGGTACGGCGTCGACCCGATCCACGATCCGCGAGGCTGCGGGCTCCTTGGTGCGGCCGACCAGGATCGCGGCTTCCGCCAGGTCCTCCGATGCCGGCACGGCCCGCTTGGCTCGGGGCCTGCGCGAGCGGGCGGCCTCGTCCGTGTGCTCCGGCTCGTCGGCTTCCGCGGCCGCCTGTTCGGCCTGTGCTGCCTGTTCGGCCTCGGCTGCGGCATCGACGGCCTCGATGGCCTTGAGCTCCGACTTGTCAACCTGCTTCGCGAGCTTGGCGGCCTCGGGGTCGTCCACGTCCGCATGCAGCGCGAGCGCACGCGCCTGGCGCTCGAGCTTCTCGGTCTTCTGCTGCTGCGCCTCGGCCTTGGCGTCCGCCCTGCGAGCCGCCTTGGCCGCCGCGGTCGCCGCCGCTCGGTCACGACTGGCCTCAGCCAGACCGGCATCGGGCGCCGAACCCGGCCCAGGAGCCCCTGTCTTGCCAGCGCCTTTCGCACCGGTCGCGTCTGCCGTCGTCGCTGGACTGGGGCCGGTTTCAGCCTTGGCCTGGGCCTTCGCCGCACGCTTCGCGTCCTTGGCCTCGGACTTGGCGATCTTGGCGGCCACCTTCGCGGCCCGCTTGGCCGCCTTTGCTTCTGTCGTTGCGGCCTTCTTGGCGGCCTTCGCGTCGGCCTTCGCGGTCCTGGCGGCCACCTTCGCGGCCTTCTTGGCCGCCTTCGCTTCGGCCTTTGCCGCCTTCTTGGCCGCTTTGCGTTCGCGCTTCGAGCCGCGGGCGTCGGACAGGTTCGAGTCGGCGAACGGCGCACCCTCGGGCGGCGCCACTGTGCCGGCTTCCGAGTTCTTCACCATGACCGCTCCTCGTGTGCACCGGTGACCGGCGCCTCGACAATGCTCTGATCCAGTCTGACGCAGCCTGTTCCCCGGCGCTCGCCGCGACCGGGGGCATCGATGCAATGAAGGAAGGGCGCCGGCGCGACAACCTCACGGCGACGTTGACCCAGCGTTAACGAGGCCGGAACAGGCCGTTCACGGCCGCCCTCGAGCCTTTGGGCGTGGTCGTCGTCGTGCGCCAGGATCAACGGGGGTCCGCCGCCGCCCCGATGCGTACCGGGCGCGCGGCGTGGTTGATCCTGGCTGCCGACGGCCCGGCCACCGAGGTGCCTGACCGCGTTTCGTCGTCGGTCGTGCGCGTCATCGCCGACCCGCGCCGCTTCCGCGATGTGCTGCTCGCCGAACGTCCGCGGATCGTCGTGTGCGCCGAGCCGCCGGCGGACGCGGAGGCGCTTCGAATCGTCGCCGAGGAGCGGCGCCGGCGCACCGCGATGCGCGCCGTACATATCGCTCCCCCAGATGCCGTCGCGCAACGCCTTGCCGCGCTCGCGCTGGGCTTCGACGACGCGCTGACCACGATGACCAACGCTGCTGAGCTGGCCGGGAGACTCGCCTGGCTCGAAGCCAAGGCGAGGGCGCGGCCGGGCTCTCCCGTGGTCCTCACGATCGATGAAGGTCTCGAGCTCGACCTCGCGGCCCATGAGCTGCGTCGCGACGGCGTGGTGGTGCACCTGCGGCCGAAGGAGTTCGGGCTGCTCGCGCTGCTCGCCGCACATCCCGGTCGCGCGTACTCGCGCCGCGAGCTGCTGCACCTGGTCTGGGGACCAGCGCATTCGGGCGGCCCCCGAACCGTCGATGTCCACGTCCGCTGGCTGCGGTCCAAGATCGAGCGCCGACCCGATGCGCCGGTACGCCTCCTGACCGTCCGCGGGCTGGGCTATCGCCTCGATGACGGCCAGGCGTGACGGGTCCCCGTCGTCGCCAGCGTTAACCGGCCCTTAACACCCCGGACACGAGCCGTTGACGGGGCGGCTCGACCGTCTGGTCGTCAAGACGTGGAGTCGATCCGTTCGGCACGCCCCGCCGCCGTCGGACATGGAGGATTACGGAAGTGACGCTCGCATCATCGAAGCGCCTCGGGAGCCTCGTCGCCGCCGCGACGCTGTTCCTCGCCGCGTGCAGCAGCGGTGGTGCCGCCACCGCTGCGCCCGCGCAGAGCCAGGCGGCGCCGACCCAGGCGGCACAGAGCATGGCCGCCGAGAGCATGGCCGCTGGGAGCCCGTCCGCCGGGTCCGGCGCCAGCGCACCGGTCGCCCCGACCAGCGATGTGACGCTCCAAGGGGCCGGGGCGACGTTCCCGGCACCCTTGTACCAAACCTGGTTCGAGACCTACAACGGCGTCTATCCCAACATCCAGATCGACTACTCGGCGATCGGCTCTGGTGGTGGCATCAAGAACATCACCGACCAGACGGTCGACTTCGGCGCTTCGGACGCGGCGATGAAGGACGAAGAGATCGCTGCGCTCAAGCCGGGCGTGAAGGTGCTGCATGTGCCCACGGCCCTCGGCGCCGTCGTCGTCATCTACAACGTGCCCGATGTCCCGGTCCTGAACCTCGACGCCGACACCATCGCGGGCCTGTTCGCGGGCACGATCACCAACTGGAACGACGCGAAGATCGCCGCTCTCAACTCGGGCGTGACGCTGCCGGACCTCCCCGTCACGGTCGTCCATCGCTCGGACGGCTCGGGAACGACGAACGCCTTCACGACCTACCTCGACACGGTCAATGCGGACTGGCACTCGGCGGTGGGCGCCGGCAAGGAGGTCCAGTGGCCGGCCGGCGTCGGCGCTCAGGGCAACGACGGCGTCGCCGGCGGCGTCAAGCAGACGCCGGGCGCGGTCGGCTACGTCGAGCTGAACTACGCCTCGCAGACGGGCATCCCGTCGGCGGCGGTCAAGAACGCCGCGGGCAAGTTCGTCCCTGGCAGCACGGACGCCGTGACGGCGGCTGCCGAGGCCGCCGTGGCCAACTTTCCTGCCGACTTCCGACAGGCCCCGATCATCAACGGCGCCGGAGATGCGACCTACCCGATCGCCTCGTATACGTACCTCCTCATCCCGGTCGATTGGACCGACCTGGCCAAAGCCCAGGCGATGGTGTCGTTCACCTACTGGGCGCTGACCGACGGGCAGCAGGCCGAGACCGCGCTGGGCTACGCGCCGCTGCCCACCGAGGTCCAGCAGAAGGCGATCGACGAGCTCCACAAGGTGATGTCGGGCGGCACCGCCGTCTGGCCCTGATCCGCCTCCTCCTCCCTCTCAGACCGGCCCCGCAGCTCGGAGCGGGGTCGGTCTGTCCATTGGGGAGCGTAGCCTTGGCGCTCTCTTCCCCGGCATACGAGGACCACGAATGACCACGATCGCGGGCCCGCAGCGGCGCCTCGACGCGGGCTCCGGCAAGATCGCCGACCGCCTGTTCCGAGGCGGGTCCGGAATCGCGGCCTTCGGCATCATCGGGCTGCTCATCGCGATCGGGCTGATGCTGCTGCTGACGAGCATCCCTGCCTTCCGCGAGTTCGGGGTCGTCGGCTTCGTCACCGGGACCGACTGGAACCCGGTCGCGTCCGTGTACGGGGCGTTGCCGTACATCATCGGGACGCTGCTCTCGTCCGGCATCGCGCTCGTGATCTCCACGCCGATCGCGCTCCTGACCGCGATCTACCTCGCGGAGCTCGCCCCGCGCCGGGTGGCGATCCCGCTGACGTTCCTGATCGAGCTGATCGCGGCCATCCCATCCGTCGTCATCGGCCTGTGGGGAGTGTTCGTCCTGTCACCCGACGCTCAAGGTCACCGTCGAGTCCTGGCTCACAAGCACGCTGGGGCAGCACTTCGCATGGTTCGAGGGCCCGCCTCTCGGCATCGGCCTGTTCGCCGCGGGCGTGATCCTCGCGATCATGATCCTGCCCACGATCGTGAGCGTCTCGCGCGAGGTCATCACGTCGGTGCCCATGTCCCAGCGCGAGGCAATGTTCGCCCTGGGCGCGACACGCTGGGAGGTCGTCACCAGGGCCGTCCTGCCGGCCGCCCGCTCGGGAATCGTGGGCGCGATCATCCTCGGCCTCGGCCGGGCGCTGGGCGAGACGATGGCGGTGACCATGGTCATCGGCAATGCGCCGGACATCCCGACGTCGCTGTTCGACCAGTCGCAGACCATCGCCTCCAAGATCGCGACGACGTTCAACGAGGCGACCAGCGAGCTGCAGGTCTCGAGCCTGATCGCGCTCGGGCTGATCCTGCTGGTGATCACGATCACCCTCAACATCATCGCCCGCACGCTCGTGTGGCGAGTCGCCGGTCCGGTCGCGGGAGAGTGATGCGATGACCGCCTCGACCAGCCCCGTCCGCGTCTCCCGGGCCCTCGTCCGCACCTCGCGGGATCGACGCCGTTCGATCGTCGATCGCACGTTCCGCGCCCTGTCCCTGGCGGCCGCGATCACCGGGATCATCCCGTTGTTCGCGATCATCGCGTACGTCACGATCAACGGCATCCAGGCGCTCAACCTCGACCTCGTCACCAAGGCGCCCAAGGCGCTGGGCGTCGGCGGTGGGGCTGCCGGGGCGATCCTGGGCACGATCCAGATGGTCGGGCTCGCGACCCTCATGGCGGTGCCGCTGGGCATCCTCGCCGGGGTCTACGTCAACGAGTTCAGCAGCCGCCGATCCGCCCGGGGGATCCGGTTCGCCGCCGACGTGATGGTCGGGGTGCCGTCGATCCTGATCGGCATCTTCGTGTTCACCATCCTCGTCCTGCCGTTCAAGCAGTTCAACGCCTTCGCCGGCAGCGTCTCGCTCGCGGTCATCATGATCCCGGTGATCATGCGGACGACCGAGGAGATCCTCAAGATCGTCCCCGGCACCCTGCGCGAGGCGTCGCTGTCCCTGGGCGTGCCGGTCTGGCGGACCGTGCTGTCGGTCGTGATCCCCACCGGCCTCGCCGGCATCCTGACCGGCCTCATGCTCGCGATCGCGCGGGCCGCGGGCGAGACGGCGCCGCTCCTGTTCACGGCGCTCGGCAGCCGCCTGATCAACGTGGGCAACTTCTCGCGTCCGATGGACGCGCTGCCGCTGTTCATCTACAACAATGCTCGCCAGCCCTATCCGGTCCTGAACCAGCAGGCCTGGGGGGCGGCGTTCCTGCTCCTGTTGTTCGTCCTGACGATCAACGTCCTCGTGCGCTATCGCACGTGGGGCCGCAGGGCCGGATGAGGACCACGATGACGACCAACCTGTCCACCGACGCCGACACCGCGTCCGCACCGACTCCGACGCCGCTGGCGATCCCACGGATCGAGCCGCGTGCCGTGGCCGAGCGTGCCGCAGATGAGGCCACAGACCAGGCCACCGGCCGGATCCAGATCGACAACCTGTCGGCGTACTACGGCACGTTCCGGGCCGTGCGCGAGGTCTCGATGACGATCCGGCCGCACTCGATCACGGCGATCATCGGCCCGTCGGGGTGCGGCAAGAGCACGTTCCTGCGTTCGCTCAACCGCATGCACGAGCTGATCCAGGGCGCCCGGATCGAGGGCGAGCTGCTGCTCGACGGCGTGAATCTATACGCCCCCAACGTGGATCCGGTCCAGCTGCGGCGGATCATCGGCATGGTGTTCCAGCGGCCCAACCCGTTCCCCACGATGTCGATCTACGACAACGTGGTCGCGGGCCTGCGGCTCACGGGCCGCCGGCCACGCGCGGAGCTGGATGCGACCGTCGAGCGCTGCCTGCAATCGGCGGCCCTGTGGGACGAGGTCAAGGACAAGCTCAAGGAGCCGGGCACCTCGCTCTCCGGCGGGCAGCAGCAGCGGCTGTGCATCGCCCGGGCGCTGGCGGTGGACCCCGAGGTCCTGCTCATGGACGAGCCCGCGTCGGCGCTCGATCCCGTTGCAACGCTGCGGATCGAGGAATTGATGCACGTGCTCCGGGCGACGTACACGATCGTGATCGTCACCCACAACATGCAGCAGGCCGCCCGGGTCAGCGACCAGACGGCATTCTTCAACATGGGCGATGACCGGGCGGGCTACCTGGTCGAGATGGCGGACACGACGACGATCTTCACGAACCCCAACAACCAGCTGACCGAGGACTACGTCTCCGGCCGGTTCGGCTGAGCCGGGAGGACCAGATGACCGAGCACGACGACAGCAGCGCCGGCGACCGGCTGGGTCGCGCCCTGGCACCCGTTGCCGAGGCGTCCCGCGACGCCGGCAACCCGCTCCAGGCGAGCGAGGTCCGGCGCCCGGTGCGCGCGACATACGACGCGGAGCTGGTGGAGGTCAAGGACAACGTCCTGCGCATGGGCGCGATGGTCGAGAGCCAGATCCACGCCGCCATCTCCGCGCTGGTCACCCACGACCCGGACGCCGCGCTCGAGGTGATCATCAACGATGGCCAGATCAACGAGGTCCAACGCAAGGCGACGGCCATGATCGCGGCGACGATCGCCACCCAGCAGCCGGTCGCCCGTGACCTGCGGTACCTGCTCACCCTCGACCACGTGTCCTACGAGCTGGAGCGCATGGGCGACCACGCGAGCTCGGTGGCCAAGCAGGCGCGCAAGCTCGCCCCGTATGCGCCGCTCAAGGACTACGTCGACCTGCCTCGCCTGGGCGGGCTGGTGGCGGATCTCGTGCACGGGATCATCCGCGCGCTGGTCGACATCGACGAGACCCGGGCCCGGGAGGTGGCGGCGCTCGACGACCGGGTCGACGAGCTGTACCACGCGATCTTCGACGAGGTGCTGCGCCTGATGCGCGAGGATCCGGTGAACGTGGAGCCCGGCACGCGCATCCTGTTCGCCTCGCACTACCTCGAGCGAATCGGCGACCGGGTGACCAACATCGCCGAGGACATCGTGTTCCTGTCCTCGGGCGAAGTCGAGGACCTCAACCCATGACGCAGGACGGTGCCGTCGCACCGGTCCGGGTCCTCGTCGTGTGCTGGGGCAACAGCGCGCGCTCGATCTTCGGCGAGGCCCTGTTCCGTCACCTCGGTGGGGCCGGTATCGACGCCTGCTCCGCGGGCATCGAACCCAGCCGGGTGCACCCGTTGACGATCCGGGTGCTCGAGGAAGCGGGCCTGCCGACAGAGGGGCTACGATCGAAGTCCGTGAACGAGTACCTGGGACAACGGTTCGACTACGTGATCACCGTGTGTGACGACGCGCGCGGCGTGTGCCCGGTGTTCCCCGGCGTCCACGAGTCGCTCCATTGGGGCTATCCCGATCCGGCCAAGGTCGAGGGCAGCGAGGAACAGCGCCTGGCCGCGTTCCGGTCGGTGTTCACGCAGCTCGGGCAGCGGATCCACCAGTTCCTCCCGATCGCCGAGCGGTTCGCCGCCGAGCGCAAGCCCGTCGAGCTCGCTTGATCGCCCTCCACCTGCTCCGCCACGCCCACGCCGGCGACGCGCTGAAGTGGACGGGCGATGACGACGTCCGGCCGCTGTCCGACAAGGGCATCCGGCAGTCGGAGCGGCTCGGGCGCCTGCTGCGGGCCTTCGACGAGGCGCCCGACCTGTTCATCACCTCGCCCCGGCTGCGGGCGAGCCAGACGGCGGACATCGTGGCCAAGGCGCTCGATGTGCCGGTCATCGTCGACGAGCGACTCGCGGAGCCGCTGGATGTCGGCCGGATCGGCGCCATCCTGGGCGATGCGGGCCGGGCGGAGCGGCCGTGCATCGTGGGCCACGATCCGGACTTCTCGGAGCTGCTGGGCGAGCTGCTCGGCGTGCACGCGATCGGGATGCGCAAGGGCGCGATCGCCCGGGTCGACATCCCGGACCGCAACGTCGGCCCCGGTGGCGGCGTGCTGCGGTACCTGCTTCCGCCGGAGCTGCTGCCGACCAAGTAGGACCGCGGGCGCGCGACCGACCCTCAGCCCAGGCGCTCCCAGCTCCAGCGCATGGTGTGCGTCAGGGGCGTTCCCGGCTCCACGACCTGGGGCGTGCCGTTGACGGCGTCCGGCGGACCGCTCTGGGGCTCGACGCACACCGAGTGCTCCGGGGCCGTGTAGACGACCCACCACGGGCAGCTCGACGACAGGACGAGACGCAGCTGCCCGGGCCACAGGAGCGCCGGGTCACGATGGACGCCGACGAAGGCGTCGTCCCAGGGCCCGGGCGGTGGGGTCATCCGCTCGCCGCTGGGGATGCCCTCGGGATCGCGCACCAGCATCTCGTCGGCGGCGAACTCGACGATCACGGCCGCGGCGCCGGGCTCGAGCTGGCGCCGGAACCACGGGTGCCAGCCGATGGTGGCCGGCATCGGCTCGCTCGCCTCGAGGGTCAGCTCGAACGTCATCGCGTCGTCGTCGAGCCGGAAGCGCTGCACGGCGCGGCCGCGGAACGGCCAGCGATCGTCGAGCTCGATGGACAGGGTCGTCGCATCCTCGACCCGCCACGGCCGGTCGTAGCCCACGCCGTGGATCGCGTGGGGCGGCATGCCCAACGGGAGCTGATGGTCGACACCGCGAAACGAGAACCGGCCGCGCCGGATCCGGCCGGCGTAGGGCACCATCGGGTAGCTCCCCCAGCGCATGCGGTCCGGGTCGCCGGTCACGAGCAGCTCACGTCCGTCCACGACGAGGGACGCGACCCGCCCGCCGTGGCCGGCGTCGATCGTCGCCCTGACGTCGCCCGCCTCGAGGACGAGCGGCGCTGCCGGCGAACCCGCGTCCACCTCGCCGCTAGCCATCGAGCGCCGTCCCCTCGACGCAGCAGGCCACCACGCCCAGGCTCGCCATCCGCTCGACCGATGCTGACCGGGTCAGCGTCCACGCGGCGACATCCAGGCCGGCGGATCGGGCAGCCTTGAGCGCCCCGGGTTTGATCGCCTTCCACTGGACAGCCACCGCCCGGCAGCCGAGCGCGGTCGCGCGGGCGAGCGTGTCCGCACCAAGCTCCATCGCGTTGAGCCAGCGTGGCCAACCAGGCAGCAGGTCCCGCATCGCCGCCAGCGACGCCTCGTCGAACGACGAGACGATCGCGCGTTTGGGCGCCCTGCCGCGACCGGCGCGCAGGGCATCCGCGGTCGCTGCGCCGTGACCCGATCCCTTGAGCTCGACGTCGAGGAACGGATCCTTGGGCAGCGCGCCGAGGACCTCGGCCAGCGACGGGATGCCCGCCCCGCGCAGCTCCGACGCCGTGAGGTCGGTCACGGCGCCTTCGCGGGCCTGGACCCGCTCCAGCGTCTCGTCGTGGAGCAGCACGGGCACGCCGTCCCGGCTCAGCCGCACGTCGAACTCGACGCCGTCGATGCCCTCGATGCCAACCGCGAAGATCAGCGCCTCGAGCGAGTTCTCGGGGGCGAGCCGCCAGTCCCCGCGATGGGCGAGGCGGAGCATGGGCGGAGGCTCGGCGGCGGGACTCACGCGGACAATCCGTCCGCCGGGCCGATCGCGACCCGCGCGACGATGCCCATGTGGTCAGATGGGTAGAGCGTCGGATCGCCGGCGGCGGGGCGGTCGAACGCGAGCCTCGCGTCGTCGACGGCGACGGCGCCGCGAAGCCAGATGTAGTCCACGCAGTGGGGCTCCCCATCGGTGTCCATCGCCTCGGCCTGAAGGCCGCTCGGCCAGGTGATGGCGGGCTCAGCCCCGGTCGCTTCCTCGTAGGCCGAGCGGTAGCCGGCCTCGCACATCCGGGCGTAGGCGGGCTCATGCGGTCCGGCGTTGAAGTCACCGACGACGATCAGGGCGTCGTGTGCGGGCGATGTCTCGAGCCATGGCAGCAGCGCCTCGACCTGGGTGAGGCGAGCGCCCGCCGCATCGGGCGGGTGGTGAAGATGGGTCACCACGAACACGAGCACCGCCCCGCTCGGCAGCACGATGCGCACCCGGTGGGCCGCGCGCGACCGCCCGAGGTCGACCCGCTCCACGTCACTCGCCACGAGCGGCGCCTTCACCAGCAGGCTGTTGCCGTACTCGGGGCGCCCGGCCCATCCGCGGACCGCCTCGTACCGCCCCTCGCCCGCCGCCCCGAGCAGCCGGTCCTGCTGCATCGGGTAGACGACCTCCTGCAGCCCGATGACGTCCGGCTGAACGGCCGCCATGTCGGCCAGCAGCAGGGGCAACCGCTCGGCCCAGCGGTCGGCGAGGTTGAGGATGTTCAAGGTCGCGACGAGCAGGCGGTCCATGCGTTCCTCGTCGCTCAGGGCCGGGCGGCCTGGGCGAGACGCGTCGCGTCGGGCGCGCTCGCCGTGAGCGCGGGCGCGATCGGGATCGCGAACGAGAACGTCGATCCCCGCCCCTCCTCCGACTGGACCCAGATGCGGCCGCCGTGGCCGTCGACGATGTGCCGCGCGATCGAGAGGCCGAGGCCCGTGCCGCCGCCCCGGAGCCGGGCCCGGTCGGCCTTGTAGAAGCGCTCGAAGATGCGCTTCTGGTCCGCCTTGGCGATGCCGACCCCGTGGTCGATCACCGCGGACACCACGTCGCCGTCGTCGGTGGTGACCGCGAGCCGGACCTCGCCGCCGTCGGGGCTGAACTTGATCGCGTTGTGGACGAGGTTGACGAACACCTGGCCGAGGCGTGCCTCGTCGCCCCGGACGAGGGGCAGGTCCGGGGCCCGGTCCACGACCAGCACCACGCCGTTGCGATCGGCGAACAGCCGGAGGCGTTCGGCGGAGCTGGCCGCGAGCGATCCGAGGTCGACGTCGTCCACCATCGCCAGCTGCGCGCCGCCCTCGATCCGGGCCAGGTCGAGCAGCTCGGTCACCATCTGCACCAGGTGGCCGGTCTCCACCTCGATCTTGGTGATCCGCTCGCGCATCCGTCCCGGGACGTCGCCAGCCGCCGCGTCCCGGGCGAGCGTCTCGGCCAGCAGGCTCACGGTGCTGAGCGGCGTGCGGAGCTCGTGGCTCAGGTTGTCGATGAACTCCGAGCGGATCTGCTGCAGGCGGCGGAGCTCGGTGGCGTCCTCGAGGACCACCAGCTGGCCCCCCGCGTCCGGCCGGTGGACGCGGACCACGAGCACCCGCGGCTCGCGATCACCCACCCTGACCTCGCCGGTGGCGGTACCCCCGATCGGCACGCCGTCGACCAGGCCCTCCGCGCGCGGGTCGAGGAACGCCTCCATCACGGTCCGGCCGATCAGACGCCCCGGCTTGGCCTCGAGCAGGGCGTAGGCGCGCTCGTTCGCGCGTTCGATCCGTCGGTCCGCGTCGAAGCGCAGGACCCCGACCGGCAGGAGCTCCTCGAGGGACGTCGTGGATCGAGCCGCCGCGTCGGCCGCCGATGCCGCCGCGGCCGTCGCCTGGACCGCGGTGCGCCGCGCAAGCTCGAACTGCAGCGCATCGGTCTCATCCGTGCGACGCCGAATGACCAGCAACGCCGCGACGAGCGCGATCGCCAGCCCGGCCACCGTGATGAGGAAGACCGCGTCCACGGTCCGAGGATCGCACAGGCCGGGAGTCCCATGCGAACCGGCGCCGTCGCGCCGGGACGTCCGTCAGCAGCCGGCGCCGCCGCAGCAGCCCGCTTCGGCGACGGGGAGGCCGCGAGATGCCGTGAGGTCGATCAACGGCGCGCGCGGTGGCAGGCTTTTCCGCCTTGATGATCGCGCTGATCATGCCCTCGGTCACCGTGTGCGACGGCGTGATGGAGACGTCGGTCAACCCGACGGCCTCGAGCCCCTCGCGAAACTCGGTGACGGACAGGGCGCCGGCGATGCAGCCGGCGTAGGACCCTCGCTCCGCGCGCTGCTCGGGGCTCAGCGAGTCCTCGGCCACGATGTCGCTGATGCCGATCCGGCCGCCCGGCCGGAGCACGCGGGCGATCTCGGCGAACACCGACGGCTTGTCAGCGGCCAGGTTGACCACGCAGTTGCTGATCACGACATCGATCGACTCGGCCGGCAGCGGGATCGCCTCGATGTGTCCCTTGAGGAACTCGACGTTGGTCGCCCCCGCTTCGGCTGCGTTGTGCTGCGCGAGCGCGAGCATCTCGTCGGTCATGTCGAGCCCGAAGGCCCGGCCGCTGGGCCCGACGCGCTTGGCGGACAGCAGGACGTCGATGCCCCCGCCGGACCCGAGGTCAAGGACGCGTTCGCCGGGATGCAGGTCGGCGACCGCCGTCGGATTGCCGCAGCCCAGCGACGCGAGCACCGCTGCGTCGGGCAGCTCGTCGCGCTCGAGGGCGGAGTACAGGGTGGCGCCGATGGTCTCGGGGTCGCTGCAGCATGAGGTTCCTTGGGAGGCCTTGACGGCCGCGGCGGCGTAGTGCTCGCGCACGGTCTCGTGGATCGACTCGGTGGTCATCGGACTCGGTTTCCTCGCTCGTGTTCGCGGCGTCGTCGGTGGCGTCGTGTCTTCTGTATTGATACTTGACGATATAGACATCTGTCAATACAGTGTTCCGGAATGAAGCGCCATACCGACCCCGATGTCCTCCTGCTGCAGGCCGTGGCCGATCCCACCCGGCTCGCGATCCTGCGCCAGCTGAGCGATGCCGACGAGGTCTGCGCGTGCGACTTCAACGCCTGCTGCGACGTGCAGCCAGCCGACCGTGTCGCACCATCTCAAGGTCCTGCGCGACGCGGGATGGATCAGCGGCGAGCGGCGCGGGACCTGGGTCTGGTATTCACTGCGCCCCGAGGCCGTGGGCCGGTTCCGAGCACTCGCCGGCGGCTTGGGCAGCGCGGTCACCCTCCCGCCGCCGGCCTCGCGTCGACTTACGGTGATTCAAGCGCCAGCCTGACCTTGGAGGGTTCGCGTCGGAAACGGCGTCGAAATCCTGGGCGACGCCCAACCAGCCGGCAACCTGCTCGCGCGTCGGAACGCGGCCCGCGAGGACGACCGTGCCGTCGATGACGAGTCCCGGGGTCGACATGACGCCGTGCGAGGCGATCTCACCGTAGTCGGTCACGTGTCGGACCTCGGCATCGATGCCGGCGGCAGTCCACGACCTCGCGGACGACCTTCTCGGTGTACTGGCACTTCTGGCAGCCGGGACCGAGCACTTCGATGACGCGCATGGCGTCCTCCTTCAGGCGTACAGGGCGTTGAACAGGTAGCCGACGAACAGGATCCCGACGGCGACGACGCCGGCGAAGACCGCGATGAGCTGCGGCTTCATGACCCGCCGGAGGATGACCATCTCCGGGAACGACAGGGCCGTGATGGCCATCATGAACGCGAGCGCCGAGCCCATCGGCAGGCCCTTGGCGATGAGCACCTCGATGATCGGGATGGTCCCGGCGGCGTTGCTGTAGAGCGGGACGCCGAGCAGCACCAGCGCCGGGAACAGCGAGCGGGTTGCCGCTGCCGCCGATCGACACCACGAGGTCGGTCGGGACGAAGCCGTGGATGACGGCGCCGATGCCGATCCCGACCAGGACGAATGGCAGGACCTTCCAGACGAGGCTGCGCGTGGACGTCCAGGCGTCGCGCACCCGGTCCTCGAGGGTGAGCTTCATCTCGATGGCCCCGGCGCCACCCGACTTGATCTCCCAGACGTACGGCTCCACGTAGCGCTCCAGGTGGAGGCGGCCGATGACCAGGCCGGCCACGACCGCGACCACGAGTCCGGCCGCGATGTAGATCAGCGGTGACGGCGGGACCGAACAGGCCCCACAGCAGCACGATCGCGATCTCGTTGACCATCGGCGAGGCGATGAGGAAGGCGAAGGTCACGCCGAGCGGGACGCCGACCTCGACGAACCCGATGAACAGCGGCACCGCCGAGCACGAGCAGAACGGGCGTGATGACCCCGAAGCCAGCCGCCGCCAGCGTCCCGGGCAGGACGCCGCGGCCGGCCAGCGCCGACCGGACGCGCTCGGGCGACACGTACGAGCGCAGGAACGAGACGAGCGTGACGATCCCGGTCAGGAGCAGCAGGACCTTGGGCACGTCGTACAGGAAGAACGCGACCGCATCGCCGAGCTGCGAGCCCTCCTGCAGGCCGAGCAGGTCGTAGGCGACCCAGTTCGCCAGCGGCAGCGTGATGAACCAGGCGATCAACCAGGCGACGACCGCCAGGCCGACGGCCGGCCAGAACGGCACGTGGGTCCGGCGGACGGCGAGCGTCGTCATCGGAGAAGTCGTTCGAACGACGACAGTGCTGCCGCGCAGGCGGCCTCGTCGCGCTCGTAGTAGACCCAGCGGGCGTCGACCATGTGCCGGCTGGCGCGGACCAGGCCGGCCCGCCGCAGCTTCGCGAGGTGGTTGCTGACGTTGTTCTGGCGCTCGCCCAGGGCCGCCGCCATCTCGCACACGCAGTGCGGGCCGGAACCCAGGATGGCGATGATGCCGGCCCGGATGGGGTCGCCGAGGAGCGCGGCTGTCGCGGCCACATCGGTGACCTCCGGCGGCGCGACCTGGAGGCGCAGCTCCGGCAGGACCGGCAGCTCCATCCGCGTGGCCATCACGCCACCTGCCCGGCCGGCGCCGGCACGGCGGGCGTCGTCGCCTCGCCCGGCTTGACCCCGAACCAGCGTGGCGCGAGGCGCATCGCCGACCACACGAGGAACAGCATCACCGGGACCTCGATCAGCGGCCCGACCACGGTCGCGAGGGCGACGGTCGGCGAGAACGCGGTGATCGCGATGGCGATGGCGATCTCGAAGTCGCGCCCGGTCGCGCTGAAGGCGACGGCGACGGCATCGGGGTAGGTGAAATGCAGCCGCCAGCCGACGAACAGGACGACGAAGAACATGGTCAGGAAGAACAGGATCATCGGGATCGCCATCTCGATGACGACCGCCGGGCGCTGCAGGATCAGGTCGCCCTTGAGGGCGAACATGACGATGAGCGTGAACAGCAGGCCCAGGATCGACATCGCGGTCAGGCCGGGCTTGAGCCGGTCCATCGCCGCCTCGCCGCCGCGCTTCGTGACGAGGTAGCGCGTCAGCACCCCGAGCACGAGTGGCAGCCCGAGGTACAGGACCACGCTCTGGGCGACCACCCTCACGTCGAACTCGACGTTCCCGATCAGCAGCCGAGCATAGACCGGGATGAGGATCATCTGGATGACCGAGTTGAGCGCGACGAAGACGAGCGCCATGGCGGCGTTCCCGCGGGCGAGGTACGTGAAGATGATCACCATCGCGATACACGGCGCCAGGCCGTACAGCACGAGGCCCGTGTGCAGCTCCGGGTCGCTCACGAACACGTTCGCGAGGGCGAGCATCACGAACGGCGCGACGAGGTAGTTGAAGCCCAGCAGCACGAGAGCTGGCGCGGCGACCGGGCCGCCTCCCCGACCTCGTCGAGGCGGATGTTCGTCATCGCCGGGTACATCATCGCGAACAGGCCGATCGGGACGCCCAGCGAGATCAGGTTCGGGACCGACGCCTCGAAGGTGCCGGCGGCGATCGCCTTGATCGAGTCGATCGGCGGGGTCAGCGCGAAGTCGGACACCGACAGCAGGTTCCCGATGGCGATGCCGATCACCATGCTGAACAGCACGAAGAACGGCAGGAGGCGGAAGTCCTCGAGCTTGGCCAGCAGGCGGGCGGTCATCGGGTCAGGCGGCCGCGTGCACCGGGGCAGGTCGGGCGGCCTCGCGCGGCTGTGGGGCGAAGGCCCGTTCGGGGTGGTGCTCACACCCGTATTGCGGGACCGTGTCGCCGTGGAACGAGGCGACCAGATGGTCCTTGCACAGGCCGACGAAGCAGAAGCGGCAATGGCTGACGGCGGCCGCCGTCAGGCCCTCGCGGGCGCATTCGTGGCAGATCATCTCGACACCTTCGTGATCGGATGGGAACGTCTCATCACCCGATGAACATCACACCAGCGGGTGAGGTACCGCATGTGGCGTTCGGCCCCATCGCGCGGGCCCGATGGCACGAGGCGGAGGCAGTCAGACGGTCGGCCGCAGGTAGCGGTAGACGAGCGCCGCGGCGATCGCCCCGATCGGTGGCGCGACCACGTAGATCCACAGGTGCGAGAGGTCGCCGCTCACAACGGCCGGCCCGATCGAGCGGGCAGGGTTCATCGAGGCCCCGCTGATGGGTCCCCGACCAACGCTCCGAGGGCGACAGTACCGCCGATGGCGATCGCCGCTGCCTGACCCACGGCCCGCGTGTCCGTGGCGACCGCGACGATCACCAGCATCAGGAAGAACGTCAGGATTGCCTCCCAGACGAGTGCCTGGTGTCGCTGCCGGACGGCTGGGTGACCCCGAGCGGGACATCGCCGAGGCTGAGCCGCAGAACCAGGGCAGCGGCGATCGCTCCTGCGACCTGTGCCGTCCAGTAGGGCAAGACCCGACTGACCGGGAAGTGCCGCCCGACCGCGAAGGCCGCGGTCACCGCGGGGTTGAAATGCGCGCCCGAGACGTGTCCGAGCGCATAGATCATCGCCATGATCGCGAGACCGAAGGCGGCGGCAACACCCGCATCGCCGAGCTGGCCGACGGCGATCGCGCCGCACCCGGCGAAGACCAGGGCGAACGTCCCGATCGCCTCGGCGACCAGGGCGGGACCGATCGTCGGTGGCTTCAACCTGCGATCGAGGCACGCCGGCCGCGGCCGGCGGCGCGCAGGGCGACCTCGACGAACGGCCTGATCGCTGGTTCAGCTCGAGGTAGGTGCGCTGGAAGGCGCCGCGCCGCTCGGCGTCGCTGCCGTCGACCTCCGCCGGATCCTCGAGGCCCCAGTGCAGCGAGTTGTGCGACCCGGGAAACATGGGGCACGTCTGGCGCGCCCGGTCACAGACCGTGATGACGTAGTCGAACGACTGCCCGACGAACTCGTCGACCGACTTGCTGCCAGCGCTCGTCCAATCGATCCCGGCGTCATCGAGGACCTGCACCGTGTACGGGTTCACGCCCTTGGGCTCGGTCCCGGCCGAATGGACCTCGAAGTCCGGGCCACCGAGGCGGCCGAGTACGGCTTCGGCGATCTGGCTGCGGGCGCTGTTGCCCGTGCATACGAATAGGACGCGAATCGGCGCGTCGGACATCGGTCGTTCCTTTCTGCGGCCGCGGGCGCGCCCAGCGGCGACGATGGTCTCCTCGAGGTCGATCAACTCGGCGTCGAGACGGTCAAGGTCGTCGCGCTGGCGGGCGATCTGCGCCCGTTGCTCGGCCAGCAGGGGGCCGAGGTCGCGATCGACTTCACCATGCTCCAGGCACAGTCGGGCCATCCGCCCGGCGTCCTCGGGCCCGAGCCCGAGACGTCGGAGGCTGACGACGAGGCGCAGGCGGGCCAGGTCTTCCTCGGCGTACTCGCGATACCCGTTCGGCTGTCGCGTGGCCGGCGGCAGGATGCCGACCGACTCATACCAGCGAACGGCAGAGGGGGCGATCCCGACTCGCTGCGCAAGCTCGGACACCCTCATCGCACAGGCGCCGTCATCGGAGAGCGACCGACAGCACGACGATCGTGACTGCCACGATGATCGCCGTCGCAAGCCCAGACAGCAGGTAGCGAGGCTACCTCTTCTGACGGAGTCCACCAGTTCGTACCCGCCTGGTCATCGCTCAAGGAACGGCCACGGTGGGGTTCGTGTAGCCGCGCGCCTCGCGCAACTGGTCGGCGAAGACGTGGGGCAGGTCACTGGCCAGGATGCCCTGTGCAGTCCGCTCGATGTCGTACACGACACGCCGGAACGTAACCGACCGGGCCGCCGTGTCGACGAGCGCCCAACAGGCTCGTGGATCGCCGTCCTTGGGCTTGCCGGCTGAGCCGTCGTTGACGAACCAGACGCCGGCGACCGACTTCTCATGGGGGCGGTGGGTGTGCCCGCAGACGATCAGGTCGGCCTCGGCAACGGCCGCGATCCGGGCGAACGTGCTGTCGGGCTTGTCCTCATACAGGTACTCGTTGATCCGCCGCGGCGATCCATGGACGAGCAGGACGCGGAGCCCATCGGCCTCGAAGCGGATCTCGCGGGGAAGCGCTCGAAGCCACGCCTTGTTGGCCTCGCTGACATGCTCCTTCGTCCACACGAACGAGGCATCGCCGAGGGACCTCTCGGTCGGGTTGGTATAGGCGCAGCCGCACTCGTCGGCGTCGAAGCCTGTGCCCTCGTCGTAGTTCCCCATCACCGTCGGGATGCCCTCGGCCTGAAGGCGCTCCAGGACCTCGTTGGGCCACGGGGCATAGCCGACGAGGTCACCAAGGACGTAGCGGGCATCGACGCGTGCCGAGGCGATGTCGTCGAGAACCGCCTCGAGGGCCGGCAGGTTCGAGTGGATGTCGGAGAGGAAGGCCAGTCGCATACCCGGACCGTACACCTTCAAGCGACTTGAAGGTCAAGCGAGCGCCCGGGTGCGGCCCATTAGCCGTCACCGCAGCGAGCATGCGGCCCGGGTTCGATCAGCGAGCCCGGCGGACGCCCGGGGCTTCCCAATTCGCCTTTGGAACGGGCGCGCCAATCGATGCCGCGAACGGGCCGATAAGTTGCGCATAGACCGCCGGCGGGTACGCGTGCCGCAGCGCGACGACGTGACCCGTGCGTGCGAGCAGCCGTCGGGCCCGCGTCGCAGTGGGTGACGAGAGTCCCTCGACGCGCAGCGCGGCAGCGAAGTCGCGAGACGCGAGCAGCGCGGAGATCCGCAGGGCCTCGTCTTCGCCTAGGTCGAGCGCCGGTGGCCACGGCCGCTCGTCGCCCGGCACGCCGGTCGAGGCCTGGATCAGCCTCGCGACCTCGTTCGGCGTCATGATATGGGCCCGATCCCGAACCGCCGCTACCTCCGTCCCGTTGGGCCCGTACCGCGGCTGGTCGATCGACGCCTCCCAGGCGCGCAGCAGCCGGTCGCGCGCCCGGCTGCGGAACGGCTCCGCCAGGGTATCGTCGAGGAACGGCGACAGCACGAGCTCGGCCGCCACGCCCAGCAGCCCCTCCCGGAGACCGACCTCGGCCCAGCGCTCGTGTGGCACGCGCGTCGCGATGGCGAGCTCGACGTCCGCGAACGCCGCCGATGCCTCGGGCGTGAGGAAGCGGCGGATCGTCGCGAGGAACGCGATCGGCGGCGGCTCGGCCGCGGCGAGACGGTCGAGCTCGTCGGTCGACAGCCGGGAGACCCGGTCGAGGAACCGGTCGAGGCGCTCGCCGGGATCGCCCCGGACGAGGTCCGGGCGCGTCGAGCGCCTCGTCCGTGCGGAGGATGGCCTCGGCGCGGGCTGCGGTGGCCATGCCCGGGGCGGCCGTCCGTGGCGGACCCCCGTCCGCGCGCGGCCGGCCGGGACCGCGCCGAGGCCGAGCCGCTCGCGGTCGTAGCGCGCCCGGAGCGTCCGGTCGCCCAGCCAGTCGTGGGCGACGTTGATCCGCTTGGCCCGGTCGAGCGCGTTCGCGTCGTCGCCGGCGACGTCGGGGTGATGCTGCTTGAGCAGCGCCCGCCAGGCGAGCTCGATGGCCTCCGGCGATGCGTCGACGCCGACCTCCAACCGCGCGTACAGGTCATCGTCGGGGACCAGCGCGCCGGCCATCGCTCGCGGTCTCCGTGCGCCGGCCGGTCAGACCGGCGACGCCGCCCGGCCGTCGAGGAATGCCGTCACGTCGTCGATCGAGCGGACGGACCGCTCCCCCGTCGCGCGCCGCGTGACCTCGACGCCACCCGCCGCGAGCGACCGCGGGCTCACCGTGAGGATCCACGGCATCCCGAGCATCTCGGCGTCGGTCAGCTTGACGCCCGGCGACTCGTCGCGGTCGTCGAACAGGATCTCGCGCGCGGCTCCCGCGCCGGCCGCGGCCGCGTAGAGCGCCTCGGCGACCTCGGTCACCCTGGGCTCGCGATTCCCACCGAGCGCGACGAGGTGGGCGGGATACGGCGCGACCTCGTCGGGCCACGCGATCCCCTTCTCGTCGTGGTGGTCCTCGACGACGCAGGCGACGTTGCGCCCCACCCCGATCCCGTACGAGCCCATCACGATCGGGTGCTCGCGGCCATCCTCGCCCAGATACCGCGCGCCGGCCGCGTCGGCAAACCTCGTTCCGAGCTTGAAGATGTTGCCGACCTCGATCCCGTTGCGCAGGATCACCGGCTGGCCGCAGGTGGGACAGGGATCGCCCTCGCGGGCGTTGACGATGCCCTCGACGACATCGGCCGTGAAGTCGCGCCCCACGTTGACGTTCCGATAGTGGAACCCCTCGCGGTTCGCGCCGGCGACGAGGTTCGGCGAGCGGGCGACGAGCTCGTCGACCACCACCACCGTGTCGTGCGCGCCGATCGGCGACCCGTAGCCGGGTTCCATGCCGGCCGCCTTGATCTCGTCGACCGTGGCCGGCCGAAGACCGGTCGAGGCGCCCACCGCGTTCGCGAGCTTCGTCTCGTTGACCTCGAGATCGCCGCGGACGATCGCGGTCACCAGGCGCCCGTCGCCGGCCACGAAGAACGCGGCCTTGGCGGTCTTCGTCTCCGGGATGTCGAGGAAGCGGGCGAGTGCCGCGATCGTGGTCGTCCCGGGCGTCTCGACGGTCTCGAGCGGGCCCGGCTCCTCGGCGGCCGGCGACGGATGCTCGATGCGCGCAACCTGCCGGTTCGCCGCGTAGCCGCACGCCTCGCACAGCACCAGGACGTCCTCGCCGGCGGGGTTGAGGACCATGAACTCGTGGGCCAGGCTGCCGCCCATGATCCCGACGTCGCTGCTGACCGCGACCGTCTTGAGGCCGAGACGCTCGAACGTCCGGACGTAGGCGTCGTACTGGGCCTGGTAGCTGACCTCGAGGCCGGCCTCGTCGCGGTCGCAGCTGTAGGCGTCCTTCATGACGAACTCGCGGACACGGATCAGGCCGGCCCGGGCGCGCGGTTCGTCGCGCCACTTGGTCTGGAAGTGGTAGACCATCATCGGCAGCTGGCGATACGACCGCACGATGTCCGCGAGCAGGATCCCGACGACCTCCTCGTGCGTCATCGCGAGGACCATGTCGCGCCCGTTGCGGTCCTTGAACCGGGTCAGCTCGGCGCCGATGGCGTCATACCGCCCGCTGGCCCGCCACACGTCGGCCGGATGCACGACGGGCATCTCCATCTCCTGGCCGCCGATCCGGTTCTGCTCCTCGCGGATGATCTGCTCGACCCGGTCGTTGACCCGCTTGCCGAGCGGCAGCAGCGAGTAGATCCCCGAGCCCAACGGGCGGATGTAGCCGCCTCGGAGGAGGAGGCGGTGCGACGGCATCTCGACGTCCGCGGGGTCGTCGCGCAGCGTGGTGAAGAACAGGGTCGACAGGCGCATGGCGCGAAGGATACCGGCGGCGGTTGCGGGCCGTGCCTCGATGCGCCGTCGCTCCGCCCGGACGGAGGAGTTGCCCGGGCGCGAGCGAGCTGCGACGCGGGGCCATCCTGCCCAGGATCCGTCAACGGGATGCCCGCGGCAGCGTTAACAAATCCTTCGAGCGGCTATCCTCGCCTTGGGCCGCCCGAGCCGCGGCCAGAGGGAGTCCACTCATCGAACACGTCACCTTGGTGCTGCTCGTCGTCCTCGCGCTGGCCGTCTTCTTCGACTACGTCAACGGCTTCCACGACACGGCGAACGCCATCGCGACCTCCGTCGCCACGCGCGCGCTCCGGCCCGCAGTCGCCATCGCCATGGCCGCCGCGTTCAACTTCATCGGCGCGTTCGCCGGGACGGCGGTCGCCAAGACGATCGGGGCCGGCCTCGTCAACGACGCGAGCACGACCCAGGCGATCGTCGCGGCGGCCCTCCTCGGCGCGATCTTCTGGAACCTCCTGACCTGGCGGATGGGCCTGCCGAGCTCGAGCAGCCACGCGCTCATCGGCGGCCTGCTCGGGGCGACGATCGTCGGCGCGGGATTCGACCAGCTCAACCTGCCCGGGATCTGGAGCAAGGTCATCGTGCCGCTGGTCCTGTCGCCGATCCTCGGCTTCGCGATCGCCCTCGCCCTGATGGTCGGGCTGTACTGGCTGTTCCGCAAGGCGACGCGCCGCCCGCTGACCCGCGGGTTCCGGCGGGTCCAGGTGCTCTCGGCCGGGTACATGGCGTTCGCCCACGGCTCGAACGACGCCCAGAAGACGATGGGCATCATCACCCTCGCCCTGGTCGCCTCGGGCGTCCTCCCGGACGCTTCGAGTGATCCCGTGGGAGGTGATCGTGATCTCCGCGACCGCGATCAGCCTGGGCACCGCGGTCGGCGGCTGGCGGATCATGCACACGATGGGCCACCGCGTGGTGGAGCTGGAGCCGATCCACGGGTTCGCCGCCGAGACCACGGGCGCGACCGTGATCTACGGAGCCGCCCTGCTGGGCATGCCGGTGTCCACCACGCACGTCATCTCGAGCGCGATCATGGGCGTCGGCTCGAGCAAGGGCACCAGGGGGGTCCGCTGGGGCGTCGCCCGCAGCATCCTCGTCGCCTGGGTGTTCACCATCCCGGTGGCGATGTTCGTCGGCGCCGCAGCGTGGTACCTGCTCAACGCGCTCGGCATCCAGTGATCCACCGCCGCGTCCACCTGCTGCCCGTCACGCGCGGCTGGCCGGAGGCAAGAAAGGAACCCCAATGGTCCGACTGATCCCCAGGGACGAGAAGTTCCAGGAGCTGTTCGTCGAGGACGCCCGGATCGTGCTCGAGGCCGCGCGCAAGCTCGAGGAGATGGTCGGCGTCTACGACCGCCTCGACGAGCGCGTGTCCGAGATCCGGGCCCTGGAGCACGAGGGCGACGAGATCGACAACGAGGTGGAGGCGCGGCTCGACCGGGCGTTCATCACGCCGTTCGATCGGGAGGACATCCACGAGCTGGTCGTCGCGCATGGACGATGTGCTCGACGGCATCCAGGAGGTCGCCGAGACGTTCCTGATCTACGACGTCAAGCAGCCCACCGACGACGCCCGCCGCCTCGCGGGCATCCTCGCCGCCCAGGCGCTGCAGCTGAGCGAGGCCATCGGCGAAGCTCGACGGCCTCAAGGGCATCGAGCCCCACGTGCGCCAGATCCACGAGCTCGAGAACGAGGCGGACGGCCTCTCGCGCGCCGCCGTCGCCCGGCTGTTCCGCGACGGCATCGAGGCCATCGAGGTCATCAAGTGGCGCGACATCTACACGGCGCTCGAGAACACGATCGACGCCGCGGAGGACGCGGTCGAGGTCATCGAGCGGATCGTCGCCAAGAACGCCTGACGGCCCGACCGCCGCGGCTACCGCTTGCGGGCGAGCGTCATCCCGTCGGCGATCGCGAGCATCACGTGGTGCACGCGCGCATCGGACGGCGACCGCCTCGTTCACCTGGCGCAGCACGACCGTGTCCCGGTCCTGGATCGTGGGGTCCGCGACGTCCCCGCTCCACAGCGACGTTGTCCAGCGCGATCAGCCCGCCGGACCGGACGAGCTCGACGCAGCGCTCGTAGTAGGCCGGATAGCCGGCCTTGTCCGCGTCGATGAACGCGAGATCGAACGTCCCGGCCTGCCCTCGCCCAGCAGCGCGTCCAGCGTCTCGAGCGCCGGCGCGATCCGCAGCTCGACGCGATCCGCGACGCCGGCCTCGGCCCAGTAGCGCCTGGCCACCGCGGTGTACTCGTCGGACACGTCGCAGCACACCGCCCGGCCATCCGGCGGCATCGCGAGCATCACGGCCAGCGAGGAATACGCCCGTGAACGTGCCGATCTCGAGGTAGCGCCGGGCACCGAGGAGCTCGACCAGGATGCCGAACAGGGCGCCCTGCTCCGGCGCGATCTGCATCTGGGCCCGCGGATGGCTCGCGGTCTCCTCGCGCAGGCGGGTGAGGATCGGATCCTCGTTGACGCCCCAGCGGACGATGTACTCGCCGACGGCGTCGGGCAGGCCGATCGATTTGCCGGTCATGCGCTCGATCGGTGCCACGTCAGGCGGGTCGACGGAAGACGTACCCCACGCCGCGCACCGTGTGGAGGTACTGCGGCGTCGCCGGGTCCTCCTCGATCTCGCTGCGCAGCCAGTGGATGTGGACGTCGACCGTCCGCGACTCGCCGCCGTAGTCGTAGCCCCAGACGTGCTCCAGGAGCTGGTCCCGGGTGAACACCTGGCCCGGGTGCCGGAGCAGGAACGCGAGCAGCTCGAACGCCTTGGGCTTGAGCGGCACCGCCTCGCCGTCGCGCAGCACGCGATGGCCGGCGAGGTCGACCTGCACCCGGCCGAGGTCGACCAGCGGCGGGACGTCGGCGGCGGCGAGCTGCTCGGCACGCCGGAAGATCGCCCGGATGCGCGCGGTCAGCTCGCGCAGGCTGAACGGCTTGGTGACGTAGTCGTCGGCGCCCAGCTCGAGGCCGACGACCTTGTCGACCTCGGCGTCCTTGGCCGTGAGCATGATGATCGGCACGCTCGACTCGGCGCGCAGGATCCGGCACACCTCGACGCCCGACAGCTCGGGCAGCATCAGGTCGAGCAGGACGAGGTCGGGTCGCTCGGCGCGGAACCGGTCGAGCGCCTGACGGCCGTCGGCTGCGGGGATGGCTCGATAGCCCTCGCGCTCCAGCGCGTCGACCAGGGTTTCGCGGAGCGTGGTCTCGTCGTCGACGACGAGGATCGTGCGTGCCATGCGCGACGGATCGTGCCGGTCGGGCGTTAACGTGGTGTTCACCACGGGACCCGGTCCGGACGCGGGTGTTAACGATCCGTTCACGTGGTCCGCGGGCCCCGGCGTCGCCCCGTCAGGCACCGGCCGGCGCGCCAAGCCGAACGATCGCCGCGTCGAGGCGCGCGAGGGTCCGCTCGCGCCCGAGCGCGACGAGCGTGTCGAACAGCGGCGGCGTGGCCGTGCGGCCCGTCGTCGCGACGCGGATCGCCATGAACAGGTCGCCGGCCTTCCAGCCGCGCGCCTCCACGAGCTCGCGCAGCGGCGGCTCGAGCTCGTCGGCCTCCCAGGTCACGGCGTCGTGGGCGGCGAGCCGCTCGCGCGCGGCGGTCGAGGCCCTCGGCCGTCGTCGCCGCGTCCCAGCGCTTGGGGACGAGCAGCGCCGGGTCCACCGCGAGGTCCTCGATCCACAGGAAGCCCACGAGCTCGACGATCGCGGCGAGGGTCGGCAGGCGCTCGCGGACGATCGGCAGGAGCGCCCGGACCTCGTCCTCGGACGGCGCCCGGTCGATCTCCCCAGCCAGCGCCGCCGCCTCGAGGAACGGCAGCAGGCGCTCGACGAGGTCGTCGGTCTCGAGCCGGCGGATCCACTGGCCGTTGAGCCATTCGAGGCGCTCGCGGTCGAAGCGCGCGCCCGCCCTTCTGGACCTTGTCGAGCTCGAAGCGCTGCTCGAGCTCGTCGAGCGAGAACACCTCCTCCTCCGTTCCCGGCGACCAGCCGAGGAACGCGAAGTAGTTGACGAGCGCCTCGCGAACGAACCCCTGGGCGATGTAGTCCGCGACCGCCGTCTGGCTCTTGCGCTTGCTCATCTTGGTGCCGTCGGGGTTGAGGATCAGCGGCAGGTGGGCGAACTTCGGCACCGGGTAGCCGAGGGCCTCGAACAGCAGGATGTGCTTGGGGGTGTTGCTGACGTGGTCCTCGCCGCGGATGACGTGGCTGATCGCCATCGCCGCGTCGTCCACGACGACCGTGAAGTGGTACAGCGGCGTGCCGTCGGCCCGGACGATGACGAAGTCGCCGCCGAGGTTGGCCGTGTCGATCTCGACCCGGTCGCGGACCAGGTCAGTCCCAGCCGACGACGCCGGGCCGCACGCGGAACCGGATGGCGGCCCGCCGACCCTCGGCCGCCCGCGACGCCCGCTCCTCGGCCGTCAGGTCGGCGCAGCGGCCGACGTAGCGCGGCGGCAGCTTCGCGGCCTCCTGCGCCTTGCGATCGGCGTCGAGCTCCTCGGGCGTGCAGAAGCAGGGATAGGCCAGGTCGTCCGCGAGCAGCCGCGCGCGGCCTCGGCGTACCGGTCGAGCCGCGGCATCTGGCGATACGGCGCGTAGGGCCCGGCCTCCTCGATGCCCGCGACGCCGGGGCCCTCGTCCCAGTCGATCCCCAGCCAGTGGAGCCCGTCGAGGATGTCCTTCTCGAACGCCTCGGTGCTCCGGGCGACGTCGGTGTCCTCGAGGCGCAGGACGAACGTGCCGCCGGCATGGCGGGCGAACAGGTAGTTGAACAGCGCGGTCCGCGCGGTGCCGATGTGGAGCGGCCCCGTCGGGCTCGGCGCGATGCGGACGCGGACGTCGGAGGCCATGGCCCGATTTAGGGGCGGTCGAGGACCTATCCCGCCGAGCGGCGCCGGGACCTTGTGGAACAGGCCGGGATCGGCGTCCCCGGGCAGCACGCGGATCAGCGCCGCCGGCCGGAGCCCGAGCGTCGCGCGGCCGCGGGGGCCGTCGAGCGTCAGCGAGTCGAGCGACTCGCTCCGCGCGAGGACCGTCACCGCGGCGCCCGGCGTCAGCGCCCGCGCCTCGAGGTAGGACAGCAGGCCCGCGTCCTCCTCGGCCTCCTCGGTGATCCGCAGCACGGTCGCCTTCGAGCCCGACTCCATCTCGGACAGCGGGATCCCGGCCGGCCGCCGGCGGGCGGTCTCGAGGTCGATCGGGTTGCCGTGCGGGCACGTCTCCGGGTGGCCGAGCAGCTCGTCGAGCTTGGACTCGACCCGCGGCGACAGCGCGCCCTGGAGGCGCATCGCCTCGACGTCGCTCTCGGCCCAGGTCAGCCCCACGACCGAGGTCAGCAGCCACTCGAGCAGCGCGTGGCGGCGGAAGATCGCGTCGGCGGCGGCGCGGCCGGCCGCGGTCAGCGACAGCCCGCGGCCCGTGGCCGGCTCCACGAGGCCGTCCGCCGCGAGCCGCGGCACATCTCGCTGGCGGCCTGGGTCGTCACGCCGACGTGGCGGCCGAGCTGGGCGGTCGTGGCCACCCGGCCGTCCGAGCCCATCACGCGCAGCGCGAGCAGGTACTCCTGGGCGGCGGCCGAGATGTCCGCGGGATCGTGCCGGCGTTGCATGGCTCCGAGTGTAGGCCCGCGACCCGCCGGGTCATCGCCCGATCAGGCGGGCGCGTCACCCCCACCCGGATCGCCGTCGCGCCGCGGGCGCCACACGGCGATGGCACCGGCGACCATCGCCACGAAGTACGCGATCGTCACGGCAACGCCGAGGATCGCGGTGCCGACGCGGCGTTCGGGCCGGGGCTCACGGACAGGACGGTCGCGACCGCGACGCCGACCGCGAGCGCCGCAGCGTCGCGAACGCGCCCACCGCGCCGCCGGCGGGATGGCGAACAGGGCGGCGATGACCAGCGGCTGCACGGCGAGCGAGAGCAGCGGCAGGGGCTCCGGGACAGGCGGCCGAGAACTGCGCGCAGCCGGTCGCGTCGCGAGCACGTGCCGATCGCGTAGCCGACCGGCGGCCACGCGATCAGGGCGACGAGCAGCCGCCATCGGCGACCGGCCGCCGCGCGAGCGCGAGCAGGCTCCGCGGCGCCGCCTTGCGCGCGACGGCCTCGAGGTCCGGCAGCGGCTCGGCGGCCGCGTCGGATCGGGGCCGGGCCGGCCGAGTCCGCACGGGCGCGGCGCTGCGTCCGCGGCGCGTCCGAGGCGTCGGCCTCTTCGTACGCCCAGGCGTGGGTCCCCCAGCCCGTCGGCGCCGCCCGTGGTCGTCGACTCGCTGCCGCGAAGTCCCAGCTCGGGTCCGCGCCGGCGGCCGCGTCGGCCGCGCGAGGCCCGCTCGCGGGGCGGGTCGCCCGTCCGGTCCCGGCGCGCCGGGATCCTGCTGGGTCGCGCGGCGGGCTCGCGCCTGGTACTCGGGCCCGTGCTTGCGCGGGTCCGCGTACTCGCGCGGGTTGATCGTCCAGTACGTCCTCGACGACGGGCCCGTACCAGGCGCCGCCGTCCCACTCCGGGTCGAGCGGCGTCTCGGCGGCCTCGTCGTAGGTGGTCGAGCCCGGCGTCGCCTTGCGCGAGCCGCGCCGCGTGTGCTTCTCGCGCGGCGGCGACTCCCTCGGTTGCCCGTCGCCGGCGGGCCGGGGGCCAGCCCGCCGGCCCGCGCGACGCCGCGCTCGCGGCGCCACCGGTCGTCGTGCCGCCGGCGCGGCGCGCCCGCCACGCCTCCCGCGAGGCACGAGCGCGCGCGGGGTCGGCGCGCGCGCCCTCCGAGCCCGCCGTGCCGCCGATCCCGGCCACCGGTCGCCGGGCGCAGCCGCCCCTCGCCATCGACGAGCCGCTCGTACGCCGCCTGGATCGCGAGGAACCGGGGCAGCGCGCGCTCGCCCGCGGCGTCGGGGTGGTACTGCTTCGCCAGCCGCCGGTACGCCGACCGGATCTCGTTGAGCGAGGCGCCCGGCGTCACGCCGAGGGTCCGGTACGGGTCGGCCTGGAAGCGTCATCGAAGCGCGGGGCGTCAGCCGATCAGCTCGCCGACGGGCGCGAGCTCGAACTGCGGGATCGCCTCGGCCGCCACCCGGCCGTGCGGATCGAGCGCGGGCGGACGGTGGTAGCGGGCCAGGACGCGCAGCGCCTGGCCCTCGAGCACCCCGCCTGGCGCAGCGCCTCGACGCTGCCGCCCACGGCCCGCGGTCGTAGCCGTCGCCGTCCTCGATCTTGATCGCCATCCCCGACGCGGGCGCATCGGCCCCGTTTCGCCGGCCGCGCAGGATCCCGATGCCGCGCAGGCCCTCCATGCCGCTCTTGCTCACGCAGCGGCCGCCGGTCGCCTTCATCAGCGAGGTGTCGAGCCGATCGCGCGTCCCGGCGACGAGCTCCGGGTAGGCCAGCATCGCGTCGCGGATCTCGACGTAGTGCGGCGCGAGCGCCGACCCGCGGGTCGCCGGCGGGCAGCGCGTCGGGATCGGCGAGGATCGCGAACGCGCGGGCGACCTCGCGCAGCGGGAACGCGTAGGTGAGGATCCCGCAGCCGTCGATGCCGGTGACGATGCGGGCGGGATCGGTCGCGAACGCCGCGCCGACCGCCTCGCGGACGGCCGCCTGGGCCGGGTGGTCGTCCTGCCAGTAGGTCTCGAGCTCCCAGCCGCCGAGCTTCGCGAGCAGGATGAACACCGAGTGCTGGCCCGAGCACATGTGGCGCAGCGAGGACGGTCGCTCGCCGTCGCGCGCGAGCCGCGCGGCCGTCAGCGCGTCGAGCGGCATCCCCTCGGCGCCGCAGGCGAGCACGCCCTGCGGGATGCCGAGCCGGCGGTACATCGCCTGGATCGTGCGGACGTGGACGTCCTCGCCCGAGTGGCTCGACGTCATGATCGCGAGCTCCTCGGTCGTGAGGTCGAACTCGCGGCGGCCGCCCGCGCGGAGCAGCGCGATCAAGCCGAACGGCTTCACCGTCGAGCGCAGGTTCACGATCCGATCGGGGTCGCCCAGCAGGTGGAGCATGCGGCCGGCGGCGTCCACCTCGACGATGTCGCCCCGATGGACGGACTCGACGACGCCGTTGCGCACCTGGCGCACGAGCACCGGCGGCACCGTCCACTTCCCGCGGACGCGCTGGCCCGACGCCTTCACGGCGTCGGTGCGCGAGCCCTGGAGCGGATCGGGGGCGGATCGAACGGCCATGAACCCCGAGCATAGCGCGGGGTGGACGCCGCGACGACCGGTCTGACCGCGGGTCGGCCGCGCGCTAGGATTCGCCGGCGACGAGGGCCGCCCGCCGGCCACTCCCGCCCGAAGAGCTCGAGGGACCCCGTGGCAACCTGGCCCAACCTCCACGTCTCGCAGCACCCGGCGGTCCGCCACAAGCTCGGCATCCTGCGCGACGAGACGACCGAGCCCAAGAAGTTCCGCGAGGTCGTGCGCGAGCTGTCGTGGCTGCTCGGCTACGAGGCGCTCGCGGACGCGCGGACGCGGCCGCTGGACGTCCACACCCCGATCGAGCCGATGGCCGGCGAGGAGCTGGCCGACCGGATCGGCCTGATCCCGATCCTGCGCGCGGGCCTGGGCATGGTCGACGCGATGCTCGAGCTGATGCCGACCGCGCGAGGTCTGGCACCTGGGCCTGTTCCGCGACGAGCAGACGCTGCGGCCGGTCGAGTACTACAACAAGCTGCCCGACAGCGCGACCGTCGACCTGTGCCTGATCCTCGACCCGATGCTCGCGACCGGCGGGTCGGCGACCGCGGCGATCGAGGTGCTCAAGAGCTGGGGCGCGGTCCGGATCAAGCTCGTCAACCTGATCGCGGCGCCGGAGGGCGTCGAGGCGGTCCTGACGGCGCACCCCGACGTCGAGATCTACTCCGCGGCGCTCGACCGCCAGCTCAACGACAAGGGCTACATCATGCCGGGCCTCGGCGACGCCGGCGACCGCCAGTTCGGGACCGGCCACAGCGGCTGACGCCGGCAGGGACGTCGCCAGTCAGGGCGCGTCGCCCGCCGGCGTCGCCCCCGGCTGTCGGCCCGAGCCCTCGGCGGCGGGCGACGGTCGGGACGTCGAGCCACCCCTCCGCGACGGCTCTCGCCGACAGCGCCGCCCGCGACTCGATGCCGAGGCGCTCGAACACGCGCCGCAGGTGGCCCTCGACGGTCTTGGTCGCGATCGCCAGCGCCGCGCCGATCTCGTCGTTCGAGCGGCCGTCGACCACGAGCCGGACGATCTCCTGCTCGCGGGTCGTGAGCGTCGGGTCGGTCGCCCGGGGGCCGGGCGCGGCGTCGACGGGCTCGCCGAGCGCCGCCGCCCGGATGGCGGCCACGAGCTCCGGCATCGGCGCGGTCTTGAGCACGAGCGCGGCGGCGCCGAGGCGGTGCGCCGCCGCCGCGTACTCGGCCTGCGCGAACGCGGTAGCACCACGACCGCCGGCCGCCGCGCGGCATCGCGATGGCGCTCCAGGAGCTGGAACCCGGTCTCCTCCCCGAGGCGGATGTCCAGGAGCAGCACGTCCACGAGAGCGGGGTCGAGGAGCGGCTCGGCCAGGCCGAGCGACGCCGCCGTGCCCGCGATCTCGATCCCCGGGTACTCGCGGAGCAGCGCCGCCATGCCGTCGCGGACGACGGGGTGGTCGTCCACGATCGCCACGCGGATGGGGCGGGGCTCGGCCGTCATGTGGCCGCGGCCCGAGCGCCCTCGGCCGCCGGGCTGGCGGCACCGCCGGACCAGACGACGCGGACCCGCGTCCCGCCCTCGGGCCGGTCGGCGACCGCCAGCTCGGCCCCGAGCTTCGCCGCGCGCTGCGCCATGGTGAGGAACCCGAGGTGGCCGGGGCTGGCCGGCCTCGCCAGGGCGTCCTCGCCGACGCCAGAACCGCGGTCCTCGACCTCGAGCTCGGCCGAGCCGAGCTCGGCGCGGAGGCGCACCGTGATCGGCGGGCGGCCGTGCTTGATGGCGTTGGCGACGGCTTCCTGCGCGATGCGGTAGAGCCCGAGCTCGACGTCGTACGGCAGCCGCTCGTCGCCGTCGCAGCGGAGGTCGATGTCGATCCCCGATGCGGCCCGCACCTCGCCGACGAGCGCCTCGAGCGCGGCCGCGAGCCCGAGGTCGTGGATGACCGGCAGGCGGAGGTCGGCGCAGATCGCCCGCAGCCGGTCGATCGCGCCGCGCAGCGTGGCGGCGGCGTCGTCCTCGCCCGCGCGGTCGAGCCGGTGGACCAGCATCGAGAGGTCCTGGATCACGTCGTCGTGGATGTCCGCGGCGATCCGCGCTCGCTCCGACTCGCCCTCGTCCACCACCAGACTGCGGTCGCGCGCCTCCCGGGCGGCCTCGCGGGCGACGGGCAGGACAGCGACGACCCGGGTGATGCCCACGACGGCGAACCAGACGACGAGCGGCTGGAGGAACGGCGTGCTCGTGAGCGCCGCGAGCGGGGCGAGCGTGACCGCGGGCAGCGTCGCGAGAACGGCGATGTCGCCGGCGCGGAGCACCGTCGCGAGCCGGCTCGAGCCGGTCAGGCGGCCGGCGTCGCGCCGGAGCTGCGCCGCGAGGACGAGCGCAGGCACGAGCACCACCGCCGAGGCGAGGGCCCAGCGCAGGATCGACACGACGCCGCGCTCCATGCCCGCGGTGACCGCCACCGCGCCGACGAGGGCGGCGGCCAGGGCAAGGACCGTCGAGCCCAGCATCGCCCGGCGCCGCGCCCGGGGCGTGGCGATGAGCTGGGCGAAGGCCGCGGCGGCGACGAGGACGGCAGCGGCCACGAGCACGCTCGTCAGCACGACGAGGAGCGGGATCAGCGTGAGGTACGCGGGCAGCAGGAACAGCGGCGAGGCCGCGGCGGCGAGGAGCGGCGCCTCGACGCCCAGGGCCGGCTTTCGGGCGAGCCTGCGGTAGCCGAGCCAGAGGAGGCCGGCGAGGCAGAGCAGGCCGGCCGTGATGAGCGCCAACGCGCTCTGCTCGAGGCGGACGACGGCCCAGTTGGGCTCGAAGACCTGCGACCCGAGGTAGTCCGGCGGGAGCGGCGACGGCAGCTCGCCCGGCTTGGCCATGTAGACCACGTATCGGCAACGTCGCGGCGGCGGCCTGCTGGGCCTCCACCGCTCCGGGCGGCGTGTAGACCTGCTCGTCGATCCCGCCCCCGTTCACGGCCAGGTCCAGGCTCAGGACGATGAACCCGGGCTCCACGCCCTCGTGCCAGGCGAGGCCGCCGGGACGCACGGAGGCGACCACCAGCGTCTGCTTGCCGGCGTCGTCGTGCGAGAACCCGTACGTGAACCCGGGGTCCACGACGCCGGCCGAGTACGCTGCGATGCCCGCGACCGCCGAGGCGGCGAGGATCGCCAGCGCGAGGATCGTGAGGCGGATCGACGTCATGCCGCGGACGCTAGCAGCGCGACGCCCGCCCGAAACGACGGGATAACCCTCACCTGGACGGACCCGCCCCTTGGCGGTGCGTCGGCGCCGGCCTCCGGGGTGTCGCCACTGAGCCGGCCGCACCGACCTAGCGAGGGTGGCCCTCAGTCGTCCTGCATCCCGAACGCCCGCTTGACGTTGTCCGAGGTCAGGTAGAACAGGATCACCAGCGGGACGATCATCGCCATGAACATGTCGCCGAACTGCCAGCCGCTGAGGTTGCCGAAGAACGCCACGATCAGCGAGAAGCCGACGACGATCGCGCCGAACAGCCAGGCCCACGGCCTCAGGGACAGGAACGCGCCGCCGACGGCGATCCAGACGACGCCGAAGAGCACCGTCGTCCAGCCGGTGAACGAGACGTTGCTGAACGCCTGGCCGGGCCCGAAGGCGACGTAGCCCAGGATCCTGATGCCCTGGAGGAGGTAGATGACGCCCGCGGCGAGCGCAGGATCGCGATGACGGTGATCCCCGCGGGGCGCTTGGTGACCGGTTCCACCGTGTTCCTCTCCCTGTCGCCGGCAGTCGGTCGCATTGGGCGACCGCGCCCTCGAGGGCGGCGCGCGACGCGCGCATCATGCGCCGTCAGCTTGGGCTCCGTCGGGCCTTCGCCGGTCCGGCCGCGGCGCCCATGCGGCGCCGAAAACGCGGCATCGCGGCCGATTGCGACCTGCCATACTCCGCCGATGGACCTCACATTCGTTGGCTGGATCGTCGTCGGCCTGATCGCGGGCGTCATCTCGGGAATCATCGCCGGCGGGCGGACATGCGTGGCTGGATGCCCAGCCTCGCCATCGGCCTGATCGCGGCCCTCTTGACCGGCTGGCTGCTCGAAGACCTTCGCCGGCGTCGACTCGCTCACGAGCATCTGGGTCTCCGCGCTGCTCGCGACCGCGACCGCGATCATCCTCCGGCTGCTGATCAAGACGGTCTCGTTCTCCGACGACTGAACGGCCTCGAACGACGCGGCGCCTGCCCTCGGCGGCTAAACGCCGGCTTGCGCGACGATCCGGCCCGACGCCACCGCATCCGCCAGCGCGGCATAGTCGCGCTCGTTCTGGTCGGCGTACGTCTCGGCGAACTCCGCCATGCGCCGTCGAACGCCGTCGACGTCCCCAGATACGCGGCGATCGCGATCGAGTCGCCCGACCGCGCGTGCGCCTTGGCCAGCGTCCACCCACACAGGCGCGCGTAGCTGCCATCGCCGCCGGCTCCAGGACCTCGACCAGCGCCGAGCCCTTCGCGTCCCACAGCTGCCGGAAGTAGAAGTCGCGAGTCAGCCCGTCGAGCCCGGCGTGCGCAGCCAGCCCAGCAGGATGTCGCTCTCGGCCTGCATCAGCCGCTGGCCCTCGACGACACGCTGGCCGCTGTTGACGAAGGCGCTCTTGCCCAGGTACGGCTCGAGCACCGATGCCTGGGCCTCCTTCGCCTGGAGGAACAACGGGTCGTTGAGCCATCCCGTCCCATCATCAGGACGATCCACGCCCTCGTGCCGACGCTGCCGACGCCCACGACCTTGCGGGCCATGTCCACGTACCGGAAGCGTTCGAGGAGCCTGCGCCGGTCGCCGGCAGGGACCGCCGATAGCGATCGGACCAGCGCCTGGACGGCCTCGCGGGTCTCGCGCTCGCTCGTCCTCGGGATCAGCTCGTCGATCCGGACGATGAGCGGCGGGTCGCTCGACGATCTGCGGCTCGCCGTCGACGATGTGCGTCAGCTTCGCGAACGCCTTGAGGCTGTCCTTGGTGCGCGCCTTCTCGACGTTCCGCTCCATCCGCTCGACCGCCGCCGGCGACAGGCGCGCTGCGATGTCGCTCGATCGAGCTTCTCGACGTCGAGGCGGGCGTACCAGATGTCGAGGTTGCGCATCCCGCGCGAAGCCCGCCATCGCCTCGCGGTAGCCGCGCACCACGTCGCGGTTGATCGCCGCCCGGACCTTGGCGGAGTAGCCGCGATCGCGGCCCGCGACCGCGAAGCTCGCCGACGAGGCGCTTGACGTCCCACTCGAACGGCCCGGGCAGCGTCTCGTCGAAGTCGTTGATCCCGAACACCATCCGGCGGTCCGGCGCCGCGTAGGTGCCGAAGTTCATGAGATGGGCGTCGCCGCACAGCTGGGTGTACAGCGCCGTCCGGGGGCCGTCGGACAGGTCCGACGCCATGATCGCCGCCGCGCCCCGGTAGAACGTGAACGGGGACACCAGCATCCGGCCGTAGCGGATCGGGACAGGCCCTGCTCGCGGGTCACGCGCCTGCTGTTCGAGGATGCCAATCGGGTCGGGTCGCGTCGCCGACGGGTGCCACTGCGCGTGAGAGCCGCGCGGACACCTCCGCACGGGTGGCCTTGCCGCGGGCGACGCGCTCGGCGGGCGTGAAGTGCTCGACCCTGGTGGGCGGTGCGACCTTCGTCGCGACGACCGCGTCTCGGCGGGGACCTCGATCACCGTGCCGGGTCTAGCTCGTTTGGTGGCCATCGTCACCCTCCACGGTTCGAGGGCCGCTCGCAATAGTCAGCCTCGCTCCTGCGGACGATAGCAGCCGGGCAGGCGCCCGCCATCACACGACAGGGATGGAAACGGCCGGCCCCTCGCGGGACCGGCCGTCGGATGGCCGATGGATCGGTGCGCGTGATTTCCGCGGCTAGTTGCCGCCCGCGTCCCCTTCCGGAAGTTGGCACCCTTCGTGTCGACCGAAGAGCCGAGGGCGTCGAGCGCCTTCTGGGCGAGGTCGGCCTGCGTCGCGTCGGCCGACGGAGCGGCACCACGGCGACGCCGAGCAGGCCGACTGTGAGCCGGGCGCGCGTCGACCTGGCCGGGGCGCGAACGGTGGCGGCGGCCGGCCTGCCGAACGGGCGGCGCAGCGACCCGCTCGCGGAGGTCATGGGCTAGGAGGTCACCGCCTGGTCGGCGATATCGAGCGCGCGGTCGATGATCTCGAAGCCCTCGGCCAGCTGCTCCGCGGTGATGCACAGCGGCGGGTTGGTGTGGATCGCGTTGTTGGCGATCATCGTGTACAGCGCCGTTGTCGCGCAGGAACTTGCCCACGGCCTTCATCTCGTCGCTGGTGCCGTTGAACGGCGTCATCGGCGTCCACGGATCGCGCGACCGGGCGAGCTCGACGATCCCGAACAGGCCGAGGTTGCGGTGCGCGCCGACGCGACGGGTGCCTGGCCGCCAGGTCCTCGTGGTGGGCGCGCATCACGCCGTCGAGGCGGGCGGCGTTGCCGATCAGGTCGTCCTCCTCGTACACGCCGATCGTCGCCAGCGCCGCCGCGAGGCTCACGGGGTGGCTGCTGTACGTGAGGCCGCCGTAGAACATGCGGCCCTCCATCGCCTCGGCGATCGTGTCGCGCATCGCGACCGCGCCCAGCGGGCAGATAGCTCGACGTCAGGCCCTTGGCCATCGTCATCAGGTCGGGCACGACGTCCCAGTGGTCGACGGCGAACCAGCGGCCGGTCCGTCCGAAGCCCGCCATGACCTCGTCGCAGACCATCAGGATCTCGTAGCGGTCGCAGATCTCGCGCACGCCCTGGAGGTAGCCGTCGGGCGGGATCAGGATGCCGTTGGTGCCGACGATCGTCTCGAGGAACACCGCGGCGATCGAGCTCGGGCCCTCGTACTTGATGACGTCCTCGAGGCCCTGGAGGGACTCCGCCGACCGGGCGCGGCTCGGCCTCGCCCCAGCGGTGGGTGTCGGGATAGCGGACGACGCCGACGAGGCCCGGCTCGTTGGCCCAGCGGCGCGGGTCGCCGGTCAGCGTCATCGCCCCGTGGGTCGCGCCGTGGTACGAGCGATAGCGGGCGAGCAGCTTGTGCCGGCCGGTGTAGTGGCGGGCGAGCTTGATCGCGTTCTCGATCGCCTCGGCGCCGCCGAGCGTGAAGAACACCTTGTTCATGTCGCCCGGCAGGATCTCGGCCAGCTTCGCGCCGAGCCGGGCGCGGATCTCGGTCGTGAACGCGGGCTGGACGAACTGGAGCTTCAGCGCCTGCTCGTGCATCGCGTCGATCACGCGCCGGTCGCCGTGGCCGATGTTGACCGACATCAGCTGCGCGTTGAAGTCGAGGATCCGCCGACCCTCGGGGGTGTACAGGTAGACGCCCTCGGCGTGGTCGATCGCGATCGGATCGAGGGCGTTCTGGACGGACCACGAGAACAGGGTGTGGGCCCGTGACAGCGAGACGATCTCCTCGCTCGTCAGGCCCGGCGAGGTGCTGATGCCCATCGATCCTCCGTTCCGGGCGACTGCGCGGCCGCCCGAGCCTGGTCGCCTTCGGGATTGCGGCGCCCGCCGCCGCAGCCAGTCAGCCAAGGCGGCGGCCGGTCAGCCGCAGCGGCCATTACAGCACACGGCCCGCCGGCTCGACAGCCGGGCGCGACGGCCGGGCAGTCCCTGCGTCCAGTCGCACCGCGGTCCGTGGCCGACCTACGCGCCGGCGATGCGGTGCGGCCCCGTGACCGCCACCGCCGGCGCGGTTTCAGCTCTCGGCGGTTTCGTGGCGCGTGGGACCACGAGACCCGTCGACGCGCCCGTCAATCGTGGCGGAGGGATTACTCCGGGGCAACGGCTACGCCTGCGACCTCGTCGCGAAGCGCCGGATCACCGCGATCGACGCGTCCACGTCCGCCTCCGACGTGGACCAGCCGGACACCGAGATCCGCATCGCCCGCAGCCGTGCCAGCGCGTGCCGCCCAGCCACAGCGTGCCCTCGGCCTGGATCGCCGCGATCACGGCGTCGGTCCGGGCGTCGCCCGCCTCGACGTCGCCCGACGGGTCCTCGAACCGGACCAGCACCTGGTTGAGCACGACGTCGTTGAGGATCCGGCGCCCGGGCAGGTCGGCGAGGCCGGCCGCGAAGCGCCGCGCATGATCTGACGTTCGCCCGATCATCTCGGCCACGCCGGCGCGGCCGAGCTGGCGCAGGGCCGCCCAGACGGGAAGCCGCGGGCCCGCGGGACGACTCGGGCACCCAGTTGTAGGGGTCGCGCTCGGCCCCGGTCGTCTCCACGTAGTACGCGGCCCCGAGGGTCATCGCGGCGTGGTGGGCGGCGGGGTCCGCCACGAACGACAGGCCCGAGTCGTACGGGACGTTGAGCCACTTGTGCGCGTCGGTCGTCCACGAATCGGCCGCGCCGACGCCGTCGACGAGATGGCGGCGCGCGGGATCGGCCGCCGCCCACAGGCCGAACGCCCCGTCAACGTGGAGCCAGCCGCCGTTGGCCCGGACGGCCTCGACGATCGCCGGCAGCGGGTCGAACCCGCCGGTGTTGACGTTGCCGGCCTGCGCGCACACGAGCGCCGGCCGATCGACCCGGCCAGCACTCGGCGCAGCGCATCCGCGCGCATCCGGCCCTGGTCGTCGGTCGGCACGCGGGTGACGCGATCGCGACCCATGCCCAGCATCTGGAGGGCGGCGAAGATCGTGACGTGCGACTCGTCGCTGACGACGACGGGGATCTCCGGTGCCCCGAACAGGCCCTGGCGCTCGACGTCCCATCCGGACCGGGCGAGCAGCGCGTGGCGGCCGGCCGCGATCCCGGTGAACGACGCCATCGTGGCGCCCGTCGTGAACCCGACGCTCGACGCCGGCCGGCAGCCCGAACAGCTCCGCCAGCCAGGCGCCGGCCACCTCCTCGGCGACCGCCGCGGCCGGCCCGATCACGTACAGGCCGGCGTTCTGATCCCAGGCGCTGGTGATCCAGTCCGCGGCGACCGCCGCCGGCAATCCCCCGCCGATCACGAACCCGAAGTAGCGGGGCCCGGCGCTCGCCACCAGGCCGCCCTCCGCGTTGGCGGCCAGGCGTCCACCACGTCGACCGGATCGAGGCCCTGCCGGGGAGCGGTCCCCCGAACCGTCGCCTGAGCTCGTCGACGGGGACGGTCGGCGCGACGGGCGCTCGGGCAGCCCGGCGATGAACTCGCGGGCGATCTCCGCGGCCCGCTCCAGCGCGGCGTCCGTCGGGGTGGTGGCCGAGGCGCGATTCATGACGGCTTCTGGCCTCCTCGGTTGTAACTTGATTGAGGCTGGTGATAGGTTACAGCGGCCGCAAGACGGACTGCATCGACTTCGTGAGGTTCCCCGATGACACACGACGACGCCAACCGCTGGCTCCAAGCCTATGTCGACGCCTGGCGCTCCTACGACCCCGCCGCGATCGCGGCCCTGTTCACCGAAGACGCCCGGTATCGCTACCACCCGTGGGAGGATCCGGTCGAGGGCCGCGACGCGATCGTCGCCGACTGGCTCGCCAACAAGGACGATCCGGGCGCGTGGGAGGCAAGCTACGCTGCCTGGGCCGTCGAGGGCGACCGCGTCGTCGCGACGGGAACGAGCCGCTACGACGACGCGGACGGCAAGCGCACCTACCACAACGTGTTCCTCATGGCGTTCGACACCGACGGCCGATGCCGGGACTACACCGAGGTCTTCGAGACGGAGAAATGATGGCACGCGGGTGAGCGGCCGCCTCAGGCGCCGCGTCGCCGCGCTCGCGGGCGTCCTCGCGTCGGTCGTCCTGCTCGGCGCCCCGGGCGCATCGGCCGGCCCGCCGGCTTGGGCCGGAGCCCCGTCGTCACCGTCGCAGCGAGCGACGACCCCGTCCTCGTCGGGGCGGCCGATGTCGCGACTGCGACCGGTCCGCCGACACCCGGACGGCCGACCTGATCGACAGCATCGCCGGACACGTCTTCGTCGCCGGCGACCTCGCCTATCCGAAGGGCACGGCCCGGCAGTTCCGCGACTGCTACGGCCCGACCTGGGGCCGTTTTCGGTCGAGGACGTCACCCGCTGTCGGGAACCACGAGTACAAGACCGCCGGCGCCCGCCGCTACTTCGACTATTTCGGCACCGCCGCGGGTACCCCGGGCAAGGGCTGGTATGCGTACGACCTCGGCACGTGGCGGGTCTACGTGCTGAACTCGAACTGCGGGATCGTGCACTGTGGGCGCGACTCCGCGCAGGGTCGCTGGCTGCGCGCGGACCTCGCGGCCCATCCCAGGACCTGCGTCGCGGCGATCTGGCATCACCCGCTGTTCTCATCCGGAGAGCACGGCAACAGCCCCACGTCGCGGCGCCTGTGGCGGCCGCTGGCGGCTGCGGGCGCGGACCTCGTGCTGAATGGGCACGACCACGACTACGAGCGGTTCGCGCCCCAGACCGCGGACGGAGCCGCATCGGCCGACGGCATGCGCGAGTTCGTGGTCGGGACCGGCGGCGCGCCGCTGCGCGCGTTCACGCGCGTGGCCGCGAACAGCGTCGCGCGCTACGCGGCGGCGCACGGCGTCCTGAAGCTGACGCTGCGGTCGGGACGGCTACGACTGGCAGTTCATCCCCAGCGGCAGCGGCACCTGGCACGACGAGGGCTCCGGCGACTGCCACTGAGGGCCATCAGGCCCAGACCGCGTCGGGATCGCTTCTGCAGCCCGACGCGAGCGCAACATCGAGTCTTCGTCGCGCCTTCAACCGGCGACCGTCAGCTCCCGCCGGGCCGTGATCCACTTCCAGCCCGCAGAGGAGCCCCGGATGTCGCCCACCATCCGCCATGCACACGGCGTCGGTCGCCTGGCCGCCGCAGTCCTGGTCGTCGCCTCCGCCGGCGCCGTGCCGGCCGCGGCCCTGGGTGCAGCTCGATACGACACCCCCGACGGTCTCTGCGCCCGTGGACGCGATCGTGCAAGCTGCGGGGCAACTGCAACGGCGACCGACACGATCCCGTTCAAGTCCACCTGGGCCGAGACGGATCCGGCGGGGATCGCGGCAAGTACAGGCTTCAGCTGCGCGTCGCCGGCGAACCATGGTCGCCCGTGGCCCTCGTTCGCCCAGCCGCCGTGCGTGCGAGGCTGCGGCTCGCGCCCGGGCCCGACTATCAGGTCCGTGTCCGCGCGACGAACGGCGTCGGCACATCCGAGCGCGTTTGCGACGGCTGCCGTCGTTCCACATCCGCAGGATCAGCGAGGTGGCTGCCGGCACCGCGACCTCTGGGCCGTGGACGCGACGGGCGAACGACGGCTAGGTCGGCGGCCACGCCCTGGTTTCGGGCGGTGCGGGTGCCAGCTTCTCGTTCACGTTCACCGGGACGCGAGATCGCGTGGATCGCCACGCCCGGGACAACGCGAGGGTCGGCCAGCGTATTCCTTGACGATACGATCAGTGACGATGACCAATCTGACGCGGCGGGCGCAGGAGCCAATACGGCCAGGATGGCGTACTCGATCTGCGTGGCCGATCAGCGGCGAGCACGTGCTCCGGCTCGAGCCCCTCGACGATGACGCGTCGGGCGACCGTGTCGACCGACGTCGACGGGCTGGTCGTCGTCGGGCCCACCACGACGATCGGGGCCGACCGCAGGTCGCTGACCCTCCGCCACCGGGCCGGGACTGCCGACGCCGGGCCCCCAGCCGGTCTGCGCCCGCCGGCTGGCGTATTCTTCGCACCTCGCCGGCCCCGGCCGGCCGACCGAACACCGAGCGCACCGCTTCCGCCGGGTGCGCATCCTCCGAGGAGGATGTCCGATGCCTCGAAACGTCCGAGGCGCGCTGCTGCAGGCGAGCTGGACCGGCGACAAGGAGTCGATGATCCAGAAGCACGAGCGCTACGCGCACGAGGCGGCCGCGCAGGGCGCCCAGGTGATGCTGTTCCAGGAGCTCTTCTACGGCCCGTACTTCTGCCAGGTGCAGGACAAGTCGTACTACAGCTATACCGAGCTCATCCCGGACGGGCCGACGACGAAGCGGATGCAGGACCTGGCCAAGCAGACCGGCATGGTCCTCGTGGTGCCGATGTACGAGGAGGACGCGAAGGCCTCGGGCATCTACTACAACACCGCCGCCGTGATCGACGCCGACGGCAAGTACCTCGGCAAGTACCGCAAGACGCACATTCCCCACGTGCAGGGCTTCTGGGAGAAGTTCTACTTCCGCCCCGGCAACCTCGGCTACCCCGTGTTCGAGACCGCCGTGGGCAAGGTCGGCGTCTACATCTGCTACGACCGCCACTTCCCGGAGGGTGCCCGGGCGCTCGGGCTCAATGGGGCCGAGATGGTGTTCATCCCGAGCGCGACCAGCCGCGGCCTGTCCGAGTACCTGTGGCGCGTCGAGCAGGTGAGCCACGCGCTCGCGAACGGGTACTTCGTGGGCACCATCAACCGGGTCGGCATCGAGTCCGACATCGGCCCGGACGACTTCTATGGCCAGAGCTATTTCGTGGATCCGCGCGGCCAGTTCATCGGCGCGGTCGGCAGCCCGCATGACGAGGAGCTGCTGATCCGCGACATGGACCTCGACCTGATCCACGAGGTCCGCCAGACCTGGCAGTTCTATCGGGACCGCCGGCCCGACGCGTACGGAGACCTCGTCGCGCCGTAGGTCCGCCGCGCGGCCTGAGTGCCCGCGCACACGCGAATCTGCGGACGCGTTATCATCGCGCGGCTCGGCTGCCTGGAGGAGGGCAGCCGAGCCCTTTTTGGGCCCGGCGGCGGGATGGCGACATACCATCGATGACGTGGTTCCTTCGACGCCGGCACAGAGCGACGGTCGGCTGGCGACACTGCTGCTAGCTTGCGGCGCTGTCGCCGGGCCGCTGTTCGTCGCAACCTTCACCCGCGAGGGGTTCCGGCGCAGCGAATTCGACCAGATCCGACTGCCGATCAGCGAGCTCGCTCTCGGTGAGCACGGCTGGACGCAGCGCGCGAGCTTCCTCGCGACGGGCGTGCTGATGCTCGCGTACGCGGCTGGCCTGCGTCGCGCGCTGCCCGGCGCGCATTGGGCGCCGCGGTTCGTCACTGGGTTCGGGGTGGGGCTGATCGGCGCCGGGACGTTCTCCACGGACCCCATCCTCGAACCCTCGCTCGATGCACCGAACCGCGTCGGGCCAACCAGGAGTGGGCTGATTTCACATCGGCACCTCGCTCGCCGCATTCGGCTCGCTGGCCGCGGCATGCGTCGCCGTCGCCCGACGATTCGCGGCTGGCGGAGATACCGGCTGGGCCGCCTACATGGCCATCAGCGGCTTCCTCGTGGCGGCCGGCACCGGCCTGTTCGGGCGCGGCTTCCGCGGAGTTGGCCGGCTCGCCGGTCTTGCCGGGCTGATCCAGCGTGCGACGGTCGTGATCGGCTGGGGCTCGTTGTCGCTGCTGGCCATGCGACTGCTTCGCGGCGGGCCCCGACGATCGCCCGTCGCGCCGGTGTAGGCTGACGCCTCCATCGCCCCGGGAGGCCCCAAGCGCCAATGCAGTTCGGGTTCACGCTCAAGCCCGACCACACGATCGAGCGAACGCTCGCCCTGACCCGTCAGGCCGAGGCCGCCGGATTCGACTACGGCTGGCTGTTCGACAGCCACGTCCTGTGGCGCGACCCGTATCCACTCCTCACGCTGATGGCTCGCGGCACCACCCGCCTCCGGCTCGGGACGTGCGTCACCAACCCGGCAACGCGGGAACCGTCGGTGACTGCCTCCACCCTGGCCGTCCTGAACGAGATCTCGGGCGGACGCATGGATCTCGGGATCGGTCGCGGCGACTCGGCGCGCCGCGTCCTGGGCAAGGCGCCAACGTCGATGAAGGACCTCGAGCAGGCGGTCCACGTCATCCGCGAGCTCGCCGAGGGACGCTCCGTCGAGTTCGAGGGGGCGACGCTGGAGCTGCCCTGGACGCCCGCCTATCGGCTGCCGGTGTGGGTCGCGGGCTATGGTCCGGTCGCGCTCAAGCTCACCGGCCGGATCGCCGACGGATCGATGCTCCAGATCGGCGACCCGGACCTGATCCGCTGGTTCGTGTCCCAGGTCCGGGCCTCGGAGGCGGATGCGGGCCGCGATGCCGGCGCGGTCAAGATCATGGCCGCGGCGCCCGGGCACGTCGGCGACCCGGCCGACGCGCGCGACCGGACGCGCTGGTTCCCCGCTCTCGTTTCGAACCATGTCGTCGACCTGGTCAACAAGTACCCGCGCGACGACCTGCCCGAGGAGCTCACGACGTACGTCCGCAACCGGGAGGGGTACGACTACCACCACCACGCGGAGGTCGGCAGCTCGAATGCCGCCTTCGTGAGCGACGAGATCGTGGACCGCTTCTGCCTCATCGGCTCGGTCGAGACCCACGTCGAACGGCTGGCGGCGCTCGCCGCCGCGGGCGTCGACCAGTTCAACCTGTACCTGATGAACGGCGATGAGGAAGAGCAGCTCGAGATCTGGGGCGACCAGATCATTCCGGCCGTGCGGCGGCTCGAGGCCGCCCGGGCCTAGGCAGCCGCGGTCGCCGGGCCGTCGCGGCTCGACCGCGCCTCGGCCGCATCGTCCTCCGTCGCCTGCACGCCCGTCGGCAGGTTGCCCGTGAACGCGAGCGATGCCAGGGCGATCAGGGCAGCGGCCAGGAGACCCGCCTTGAGCGCCTGCAGCTGGGCCGCCTCGTGGTCGTCGACCACGGGAGCCGTCGTCGTTGCGTCGAGCCCCGCCGCCTGGGCGGCCGCCTCGATCTCGGCGGACGACGGGAACGAGCAACCGGCGCGGCCCCCGTGACCGATGCGGTGCACCGACGCACCTCGGGAGGTCGCCCTATCCGCCGTGTGGGGCGGGTGGTGCGGATGGGTCCGGTGTGCCGGTGGGCCTTTGGGGCGGGGGTCAGGGGGACAGAGGTCACTCTCGATTTCGGGCGCGCGAACGCGGACACTGGGCCAGCTGGAGGTGCTTGATGTCGTTCACGTTGTTCCGTCGCCGCGATCCGTTCTGGGAGATCGACGGGCCCGCGGCAAGAGCGAAGCGCCGTCGGGACCGGATCGTCTCGACCATGGCGTTCGTCGCCTCGCTGGCCGCCGTCGCCGGGGCCGCCTTCGCCTGGTGGGTCCAGGTCGGGGTGACGGCGTTCCTCCACAGCCGCCTCGGCCTCGGCTGAGCCAGGGTTCCGCCGCGGGGGATCGGACCCCGCCACCTCGTCCGCCTCGCTACGATGGACCGCCACGCGGTCCGAAATCGGCCGGCCCGGCCGGCCTGAGCGAGGAGGCACCATGCGCACCCTGATCGCCAACGGGACGGTCGTGACCGCCGACGGCTCGTACGAGGCGGACGTCCTCGTGGACGGCGAGGTCATCGCGCAGGTCGGGAGCGGGCTGGCGGCGAACGGGGCCACCGCCGACGAGACCATCGACGCGTCCGGCAAGTACGTGATCCCGGGCGCGATCGACGTCCACACCCACATGGAGCTGCCGTTCGGCGGCACGTTCGCCAAGGACACGTTCGAGACGGGGACCCGCGCCGCCGCCTTCGGGGGCACGACGTGCGTCGTCGACTTCGCGGTCCAGACGAAGGGCCAGAGCCTGCGGGCCGGCCTCGACGCGTGGCACGCCAAGGCCGAAGGCAACGCCGTCGTCGACTACGGCTTCCACATGATCATGAGCGACGTCAACGACGACACGCTGGCCGAGATGGACCAGCTGGTCGCCGAGGGCATCCCCGACTTCAAGCTGTTCACCGCCTACCCGGGCGTGTTCTACAGCGACGACGCCGCGATCTTCCGGGCCATGCAGCAGACCGCGAAGAACGGCGGGCTGATCATGATGCACGCCGAGAACGGGCCGGCGATCGACGTCGTGGCCGCCCAGCTGGTGGCGGACGGCAAGACCGACCCCTACTACCACGGCGTCGCTCGCTACCCGATCTTCGAGGGCGAGGCGACCAACCGCGTCATCCGCCTGGCCGAGGCCGCCGGCGTCCCCGTGTACATCGTCCACCTGTCGGCGACCGAGGCGCTCGAGGCCGTCCGCGACGCCCGTGACCGGGGCACCCAGGCCTTCGCGGAGACCTGCCCGCAGTACCTGTTCCTCTCGCTCGACGACCTGGGCAACGGCTTCGAGGGCGCCAAGTTCGTGTGCTCCCCTCCCCTGCGGCCGAAGGATCCGCACTGGGAGCAGCTCTGGACGGGCCTGCGGAAGGACGACCTCCAGGTGGTCTCGACCGACCACTGCCCGTTCGACTTCCACGGCCAGAAGGAGCTCGGGCGGGGCGACTTCCGGAAGATCCCCAACGGCCTGCCCGGCGTCGAGGATCGCGTCGACCTGCTGCACGACGGCGGGGTCGTCGGCGGCCGGATCTCGCGCGAGCGCTGGGTCGACGTGATCTCGACCGGCCCGGCCAAGCTGTTCGGGCTGTACCCCCGCAAGGGTTCGGTCGCCGTCGGCGCCGACGCCGATCTCGTGGTCTACGACCCGAGCCGCAAGCGAACGATCTCGGCGACGACGCACCACATGGACGTCGACTACTCCTGCTACGAGGGCCGCACGGTGCAGGGCGGATCCGACGTCGTGCTCAGCCGGGGTTCGGTCGTGGTGCGCGACGGCGAATTCGCGGGCTCCAAGGGCTACGGCCGGTTCGTGAAGCGCGCGACTGCGGACTACGCCCGCCTGGCGTGATGGATGCCATCGGAGGCGCGCGGGTCGCGCGGTGACCCGGACGACGACGGCGCCGAACCACGACGTCGCGGCGGCGTTTCCGGCGTTGGCGGCGCAGGCGCGGACGACGGTCCGCCTCCATCCGCGTCGGGGCGCGGAGCCCGCAGCCAACGCGACGAAGCTCGGCGGCCGCCATTCGTGGCCGCCGGACGTGCCGTGGCCAACCTGCGAACGGTCCCATCACGCCTATGATCCGGCGGCCGAGCCGTCGTCCTTCGACGCCCCGCCGGACGGGCGGCCATACGTGCTGGTCCTGCAGCTGCGTCGGGACGACGTGCCCGAGATCGGCTTCCCGGACGGCACTGACCTGTTCCAGCTGCTGTGGTGCCCGGCGAGTCATCCCGACGAGTACGGGCCGGTCGTCCGCGCCTGGTGGTGGTCGAGCGCAGACCTCGTGCCGTTCGTGGCGCCGGCGCCGTGGCCGGCCAGCGACGGCAGGCGTCTATGCGCCCAGGCCGTGCGTGCTCGACCCGGAGCGGGTCCTCGAGTACCCGAGCATCTTCGATCTCGACCGGGACCTGGCCCGGGCGATCTGGGCCTGGGAGGACGAGGTCTCAAGCGAGCCGGAATACCAGTACCGGCTCAGCGTCGCGCCTGGGACCAAGGTGGGCGGATTCCCGCACTGGTTCCAGGATCCGCAGTGGCCCACCTGCGCCGCGGGACACGCCATGGAGCATCTGCTCACGGTCTCGGACCACGAGTTCGACGGCGGGTCGTGGTCGCGCTGGATCCCCGAGGAAGAGGCCGGCCTGTGGGCGGGGCCGACGGCGACGCGCCTGGCCGTCCAGGAGGCGCCCGGTGTCGACCTGGGGATGGGATCGGTGTACGTCTTCGTCTGCCGAGCGTGTGCCGACTGGCCGGTGACGCAGGTCTACCAGCGCTGACGATGCGCGTCGCGGCCAACCGAGCGAGCGGGCCCGTCGCGGCTCGAGGGTTGCGTCTCAGCGGGTCCGCGGGAAGCCGAGGTCGACCGACGAGGTGCCCGGGTCCGGCCAGCGAGCGGTGACGACCTTGCCCCGCGTGTAGAACTGGATCCCCTCGGGCCCGTACATGTGGAGGTCGCCGAACAGCGACGACTTCCAGCCGCCGAAGCTGTAGTAGGCGACGGGGACGGGGATCGGCACGTTGATGCCGACCATGCCGACGTTGACGTCGAACTGGAACTGGCGGGCGGCGCCGCCGTCACGGGTGAAGATCGCCGTCCCGTTGCCGTACGGGTTGTCGTTGATGAGGCTGCAGCGCCTCCTCGTACGTCCCGACCCGCATCGACCGTCAGCACGGGCCCGAAGATCTCGTCCCGGTACGCGTCCATCCCGGGCTGGACGTTGTCGATCAGGCACAGGCCCAGGAAGTACCCGCTGGAGTCCGCGGTACAACGGGTGCTCGCGGCCGTCGGCGACGACCGTCGCTCCCTGCTCCGCCGCGCTGTCGAGGTACGACGCGACCTTGTCCCGGTGCTGCCCGGTGACCAGCGGGCCCATCTCGGCCGACGGGTCCGTGCCGGGACCGACCTTGATCTTCGGCAGGCGCGGCGCCGATGGCCTCGACCAGGGGGTCGGCGACGTCGCCCACCGCGACCACGGTCGCGATCGCCATGCACCGCTCGCCCGACGAGCCGTAGGCCGCGGACACCGCGGCGTCGGCGGCCATGTCGATGTCGGCGTCGGGCAGGACCAGCATGTGGTTCTTGGCGCCGCCCAGCGCCTGGACGCGCTTGCCGTTGCGGGTGCCGGTCTCGTAGATGTAGCGCGCGATCGGCGTCGAGCCGACGAACGAGACGGCGGCGATGTCGGGGTGCTCGAGGATCCGGTCGACGGCGACCTTGTCGCCCTGGACCACGTTGAACACGCCCTCGGGCACGCCCGCCTCGCGCAGCAGCTCGCCCATGAACAGCGACGCGGACGGATCCTTCTCCGACGGCTTGAGGATGAACGTGTTGCCGCAGGCGAGGGCGTTGCCGAACATCCACATCGGCACCATGGCCGGGAAGTTGAACGGCGTGATGCCGGCCACGACGCCCAGCGGCTGGCGGATCTGGTAGACGTCCACGCCGCTCGAGACCTGCTCGCTGAAGCCGCCCTTGAGCAGGTGCGGGACGCCGCACGCGAACTCGAGGTTCTCGAGGCCGCGGGCGATCTCGCCCAGGGCGTCGGACGGGACCTTGCCGTGCTCGGCCGTGAGCAGGGCGGCGATGTCGCGCCGATGCTGGTCGACCAGGTTCCGGATCCGGAACATGATCTCGGTCCGCTTGGAGAGCGACGTGGCGCGCCAGGCGGGAAACGCGGCCTTGGCGGCGGCGACGGCGGCGTCCATCTCCTCGACCGAGGCGAAGTCGACCCACTTGGCCTGCATGCCCGTCGCCGGGATCGAACACGGGGCCTCGCCGGCCGGAGCGCCCCGCGACCTGGTGGCCGCCGATCCAGTGGCCGATGGACGGCAACGATGCGGCGGTCGCGTCCTTGGGCTCGGCGACCTGGGTCATGGAAAGGGCCTCCGGGACAGGGAATGGCGGCGAGCGGTACGCCGCAACTCTAGCGCTCCCTGGTGAGCCGGGCGAGCGGCGACGAGGTCAGATGCGGGGCCGCTCGGTCGGGTCCGCCCAGTGCGGCAACGTCCCGTCGTCGGGATCGGCCGGGACCACGACCTCCTCGACGGGCTCGTCCGGGCGCCGCCGCAGCAGCAGCCACTGGATCGCCAGCAGCACCAGCATCCCGGCCGCGACCCCGAGGGCGATCACCTGGCCCATGTTCAGCGGCCCGACCACCGCCGGGTCGCGCCAGGTGCCGGCGACGATGGCGCGGCCGACGGCCCACAGCGCGATGCCGAACAGGAACGCGCCGCCGGCGCGGCGGTCGAACCGCCCGAGCGGTCAGCAGCATCAGGAGCGACCAGGATCACGATCACGGTCGTGAACGCCTCGTAGGCCTGGGACGGGTTCGACGGCAGCTCGGGCGCGAGCGACCCCCACGGCCCCGGCCCGAGATAGGCGGTCGCCCACGTGCCGTCCCACGGCAGGCCCTGGCCGTTGCCGCCCAGGATCATCGCCGCCTTGCCGGCCGCCAGCGCGAACAGCAACGGCAGGATCGCGGCGTGCAACCAGCGGCCGACCGGCGCGCCGAGCAGGCCGGCGACGATCGCGGCGGTCAGCGTTCCGCCGACGACCGCCAGCGACAGCTCGAACCCGCCCTGTCCCACGTCGAAGATCGCGCCCTGATTGGCGGTGTAATAGTCGAGATGCAGCAGCATGTAGCCGATCCGACCACCGACGACCGCACCCGGGATGGCGGCGACCGTGATGAACAGCAGGTCGTCCGCCCGGAGGTGGTTGGGTTCGTCGTCGGGCGGCAGGAGCGCCCTGGTCGAGCGATGGATGTCGATCGGCGTCCCGCGGGCGCTGCGGGCAGCGAGCACGAGGGCCACGAGCACGACCGCCGCGAGGGCGATGGTCTCGAGGCGCACGCTCCAGGGACCGACCTGGGCGATCGGAGCGAACGTGAACTCGATCACGGCGTGGATCGACGACGGCAGCAGCACGACGCGGGCAGTCTACCGGCCCCGCCGCGACGGCCGAACCGGGGCCGGGTTCGCCGGCGGCGGGAACCCGCGGTCCCCTCGCGGGCGTCATGGGTGGCATGACCGTGCCTCCCCGCAGCCTCTCCAGCGTCGCCTCGTTGACCTCGCTCGTCCTCGCGTCGCTCGTCGCGCTCGGCGCCTGCTCCACCGGCACGGGTGCGTCAGGAGCGCCTGCGGGACCAAGCGGATCGACGATCGCCAGCCCGCAGGCAACCCGCGGTCCGCTCCCCTCCCCGCCGGGCTCGCCGGGGGCCGGCGCGGTCCCCGACGAGATCCTCCACGCCGCCATCGCCGACGCGGCCAGCCGATCCGGCGTCGATCCGGCGGACGATCACCGTGGTCTCCACCGACGCAACCATCTGGAACAGTGGCGCGCTCGGCTGTCCGCAGCCCGGCAAGCTCTACACGCAGGCGCTCGTGCCGGGCTATCGGATCGTGCTCGAGGCCGGCGGTCAGACGCTCGACTATCGGGCGACCGAGTCCGGCAGCGTGAAGCTGTGCGAGGGCGGCGTCGTCAGCGGCTGACCTCGGGCGTGACAGCGGCCACATGCCGAGGCCCCGACCGGCGGTCGGGGCCTCGTTCCATGGACGGTGGCTGGCGGGTCGCCCCGCCGGGAGTCAGGGCCGGATGACGTCCGCCTGGGCGCCGCCGTTCCGGTCGTCGAGGGTGACGACCAGCCAGCCGCGGACGTCGCCCGAGGCGATGGCAACCTTGCTGGCCCAGGCGGGCACCTTCGCCTTGTCGCCGCTGTCCACGGCGACGAAGTCACCGGTGGACTGGGCGGGGGCGAACGCGTCGAACGGGCGCGATGCCCGCGTCTGGTCGCCCACGCCGGTGAAGCCGTCGAAGGCGGTCACCCAGTAGCTGAACGAGCCGGCATCGGCGGTCAGGCCGAGGTCGCTCGCGAGGGCCGGGAGGATGACCGTCGAGCCGTTGGTCGGCGCGTCCGCCAGCCACGCGTCGACGAGGTTGAACTTGGCGTCGAAGATCGCGCTGATGAACAGCCCGTCGTAGGCGCCGGCGAACAGCTGCCCGTCGTCGATGCCGACGACGTAGAAGTCGAGCTCCCCGTCGCCGTTCGTGTCGACGGCCACGTCGATCTCGTTCGGGGAGTCGGTCGAGAACCGGTCCCAGCTGTTGACCGCGAACTGGATGCCGCGATCGGTCGGGTCATCGACGCCGGTGAGGACCGAGGCGGGGATCGCCTGGACGCCGGTCGCCCGGACGTCGGTGCCGTGGGCGCCGTCGCCACGCGGGTCGAGGCGGCCCAGCGCGTAGACGTCGCCGAACGCCGTCGTGGACGCCGTCGTTCTTGAGCTTGAGGTTGCCGCGCAGGTTGGGGCCCGGCTTGTTGGGATGGCGCACGAAGGTCGTGTCGACGTCCGAGAGGCCGCGCGGCACCAGCAGGTAGGCGACGCGGAGCGGGTAGATCCCGGGCCCGGACGAGGTCGGGGTGGCCGTGACCGCGCCCGACAGGCTGTTCAGCTCGCCGAACTGCGCCGGTGATGAACTGGTCGGCCGACGGCAGGGCCGCGACGGCGTTCGCCGACAGCGAGGCGGTGACCGTACCACCTTGGAGTCGCGCGCCCGGACGGTCACGGTCGAGGGGGTGATCGACACCAGCGAGCTGCTCGCCGCCAGGTTGTACGTGATGGCGTGCGAGCTCGTGTTCGTGAGCCGGATCGTCTTGGACTCGTGGTAGGCGCCATCGGCCGGCGCATACCCGAACGAGAGGCTCGCGGTGCCCTGGCTGGTCGTGGCCAGGCCGACGGTGTTGACCGCCCGGTTGGCCCGGACGACGCCCGAGCCGGCGCGCAGCGGGTCGTAGTCGACGATCTTGTCGCTCGCGGCGTCGGCCGTGTTCACGATCGCGGCCTTGACCTTGAGCGGCGACCAGGCCGGATGGGCCGACAGGACGAGCGCGGCCGTCCCCGCGGTCATCGGCGTGGCCATCGAGGTGCCCGAGAACATGGTCCCGTTCCAGCCGCTGCCGCTGAGGGTCGAGAGCATGCTGACGCCCGGCGCGGCGACGTCGGGCTTGAGCCAGTTGTCGCCGTAGCGCGGGCCCGGACGAGCTGAAGTCCGCGATCTGCTTGTAGGTGGGGCTGGGCGCGACGCCGTTCGCCTTGAGCGTGACGGCCGCGCCCTCGTTCGCGAGGAGCGTCGGCTGGGCGGTCTTGTCGACGCCGACCATCGGGATCTGGAAGATCTCGGGGTTGTAGCCGATGAACGTCGGCAGCGCGCCCGGGCGCGGTGTCGTCGCGGTTGATGTCGATGATCCCGATCGCGCCGGCGGCGGCCGCCGCGGCGCCCTTGTCGACGAACGCGCACACGCCGCGCTTGATCGCGACGATCTTGCCCGCGCTCGCCGCGTCGTAGTCGGCCGCCGTGCAGCCGAGGCTGACGCCGCCGGTGCCGTTGGGCACGACGTGGAGGGTGCCCGAGACCGGGAGGTCCGGGAACGCGTTCTGGTTGTTGCCGTTGATGTCCGTGTCGCCCGGCAGGTCGACGATCGCCAGCGGCATCGTCGGGAGCGCGTCCAGCGCGGCGACGCTGATCGCCTTGGTCGCGGAGCCGGGCCGTCCGCGATGAACGGGACGGCGTTCGCGTTGCCGCCGGCCGCGACGACCACGACGCCCATCGACACGAGGTTGTTGGTGGCGATCGCATCGGGGCTGTCCTTCTCGCCGAACGGAGCGCCGAGGGACATGTTCACGACGTCGATGCCGTCGGCGTGGGAGACGTTGTACGCCGCGACCCACTCGAGGGCGTCGACGACGAGGTCGGTCGAGCCATCGCAGCCGAACACCTTGAGGGCGACCAGCTTCGCCTTGGGCGCGACGCCCGGTCCGATCTGGAAGGCGGCGGGATCGTTGTAGATCGACGGGTCGTACGGGCCCGTGTAGGTGCTGTGGTCCGCGAGGACGCCCTGCCCGGCCGCGGTCCCGGCGACGTGGCTGCCGTGACCGAAGCAGTCGAGCGGGTCCGGATCGGGTGACGGGGTCGTCGAGCCGGCCTCGCCATCGGCGTCGTAGTCGTTGCCCGCGAAGTCGTAGCCGGCGATGACCTTCGCCGTCGGGAAGGTGCCGGGCTCGATGATCGGTCGGGTCGTTGGCATCATATGCCTCGGGCGTGCCGGGGCCCGCCGAAGTTGGCGTGCGTGTAGTCGATGCCGGTGTCGATGACGGCGATGGTCCGCCCGGCGCCGGTCACGCCGGTGGACTGCCAGGCGGTCGGCGCTCCCACGTACGGGATCGCGTTGAGGTTGGTCGGCTTGTAGGTCGCGAGGCGGCGCACCCCGACCACCCCGGGCATCGCCGCCAGCTTGAGCAGCTCGGCGCCCGTTGCACGGACCTTGATGCCGTTGTAGGCGTATTGGTAGCGATGGAGGACCGTGCCGCCGGCGGCCTTGATCCGCGGGTCGAGCCGGCCCTGAGCCGAGCGCAGCGCGTCGGCGTGTGCCTTGCGGTCGGCCGCGGAGCCGCCGCGGGCGACCGCGGGCTTGGCGGCCAGCTCGAGGACCACGGTCACCTTGCGCGTCGCATCGGCGAGCATCGGTCGGAACGAGGCATCGATCTTGTCGATCTCCGCGCGTTCGAAGTGGCGAGTTGGGCCGGCGGCCAGTGCCGAGGGCACGAGTCCGAGCAGCAGGCAGCCAACGGCCAGGGCGCTGACGAGTCGCTTCATGCGCTCCCTTTCCTCCCAGGTCGCGCACCACGACAGGCGCGCACGCGACGCCCCATGTCCCCCGGCACCATGCGCCGTTGGGGCTGCTTCGGACCCTACCGCCGTCGACGACGCGCGGTCAATGTCGATTTGCGGAGGTACGCGGCTCAGGCGGGGAGCTTGTCCACCAGCTCCCGGACAGCCGCTGCGGAGGCGTCGAACGCGACCCGCTCGTCCGGCGTGAGCGTGATCTCGAACACGCGCTCGAGGCCCGCCGCGGCCGAGGACGACGGGCACGCCGACGAACAGGCCGTCGACGCCGAACTCGCCCTTGAGCTGCACGGCGCACGGCAGCACACGCTTCCGGTCGCGCAGGATCGCGTCGACCATCTCGAAGGTCGAGGCGGCCGGCGCGTAGAACGCCGAGCCCGTCTTGAGCAGCGCGACCACCTCGGCGCCGCCGTTGGCGGTCCGCTCCTCGAGGGCGCGGACACGCTCGGCGGGCAGGAGCTCCGTGATCGGGACGCCGGCGACGGTCGAGTAGCGCGACAGCGGCACCATCGTGTCGCCGTGGCCGCCCAGCACGAACGCGTGGACGTCTTCGACGGACACCCCCATCTCCTGGGCGATGAACGTCCGGAACCGCGCGGAGTCGAGCACGCCGGCCATGCCCAGGACCCGTTCGCGGGGGAAGCCCGATGCGCGCAGCGCGACGTGGCACATGGCGTCGAGCGGGTTGGTGACGACGATCAGGATCGCGTCGGGCGAGACGGCCGCCGCCTGGCCGACGACGCTGGCCACGATGCCGGCGTTCTTGGCCAGCAGGTCGTCGCGGCTCATGCCCGGGCTGGCGGGCGAGGCCCGACGTCACCACGACGATGTCGGAGCCCGCCGTTTCGGCGTAGTCGTTGGTGCCGATGACGCGCGCGTCGTGACCGACGACCGGGGCCGCCTCCGCGAGATCGAGGCCCTTGCCCTGCGGCAGGCCCTCGACGATGTCGATCAGGACGACGTCCGCGAGACCGGCCTCGGCGATCCGCTGGGCGGTGGTGGCGCCGACGTTGCCGGCGCCGATGACGGTGACCTTGTTGCGAGCCATGACGCGCGGACCTCCAGGAGCTGCCGGGGACGGACTCGCATTGTGACCGGTGCGAGAGGCGCTGGTCAGCCCTCGCCCGGGGCGGAGACCGCGATGTCGCCGTGGTCCGCGTGGACCGGGGTCGGGTCCGGCGTCACGGATCGCCTCGCTGACGCCATCGGCGTACCGCGCGAAGTTCTCGTGGAACATCGTGGCCAGCTTGCGGGCCGCGGCATCGTAGGCGTCCGGGTCCGCCCACGTCGCGCGAGGCGTGAGCACCTCGTCGGGCACGCCCGGGCACGCTGACGGGCACCGCGACCCGGAAGATCGGGTCCTCGACCGTGGCGACAGCCGGCGAGGTCGCCGCCGATCGCCGCCCGGACCATGTTCCGCGTGTGGACGATGTTCATCCGCTCGCCGGTGCCGTACGGGCCCGCCGGTCCAGCCGGTGTTCACGAGCCACACCGGGACGTCGAACCGCTCGAGGCGGTCGACGAGCATCGCGGCGTACTCGCCCGGGTGGCGGGGCAGGAACGGGGCGCCGAAGCCCGCCGAGAACGTCGCCGATAGGCTCCTTGACGCCGACCTCCGTGCCGGCCAGCTTGGCGGTGTAGCCGCTGATGAAGTGGTACGCGGCCTGCTCCCGGGTCAGGCGCGAGATTGGCGGCAGCACGCCGAACGCATCGGCTGTCAGGAACACGATGCTGCGTCGCCCCGCCGGCGATCCCGGTCGGGTCCGCGTTGCCGATGTAGTCGAGCGGATAGGCGCCGCGCGTGTTCTCCGTGAATCGCTCGGAGTCGAGGTCGAGCTCGCGCGTCAGCGGGTCGATGTCGACGTTCTCGAGGATGGTGCCGAAGCGCTTGGTGGTCGCGAAGATGTCGGGCTCGTACATCGGCGACAGGCGGATGGTCTTGGCGTAGCAACCGCCCTCGAAGTTGAACGTGTAGCCCTCGCCCCAGCCGTGCTCGTCGTCGCCGATCAGGCTCCGCAGCGGGTCGGCGGACAGGGTCGTCTTCCCGGTCCCACTGAGGCCGAAGAAGATGCACGCATCGCCGGCCGGCCCGACGTTGATCGACGAGTGCATCGGCAGGACGCCCTCGTCGGGCATCAGGTAGTTCATGACCGTGAACGCCGACTTCTTGATCTCGCCGGCGTACTGCGTGCCGACGATGATGATCTCCATCCGCTTGAGGTGGACCAGGATCGCGGTGCCGGTGCGAGTGCCCTCGGTGGCCGGGTCGGCCTCGAAGCTGGGCACGTCGATGATCGTGAAGTTGGGCTCGAAGGTGGCCAGGTCCTCGCGCGGCGGCCGGCGGAACAGGTTGCGGGCGAAGATGCTGGCCCACGCGGTCTCGGTGTACACGCGAAGGCTGCGGCGGTGGTCCGGGTGGGCGCCGATGTACATGTCCTGCGCGTACAGCTCGCGGTCGGCGAGGTAGGTCATCAGGCGAGCGCGCAGCCGGTCGTAGTTGGCCTCGCTGATCTCGCTGTTGACCTCGCCCCACCAGACCTTGGCCTCGCTCGATGGCTCGCGGACGATGAACTTGTCGCTTGCGGCGAGCGGCCCGTGTGCTGGCCCGTTCGAACGACCAGCGGCCCGTCGGCGGCGATGACGCCCTCCTCCGCGGCGACGGCGCGCTCGTACAGCTCGGCGACGGAGAGATTCGTCAGGACGTTGCCGCCGAGCCTGGGCGTTGGGGCGGGCCTCGTCATGGTCACGATCGTGTCCTCGACTGGATCGCGGGCGTCGAGCGCCCACGATCGCTCGGTGACCGGCCGCGCGTGACGGGCGCATGGCCCGGGAGTCGGCTTCCACAGTCAAGGTTGCGATTCGGTTTCGATGAATTGTAGCCGTCCATCGGTCAGGGGGCCAGTCTGCCGATGGTCACGTTCCGGTTTCGCGCCGGGCCGCCGTGACGGGATCGCGTGGACACGCGGCACTTCGTTGGCCCACGATGCCGGGATGGCGCGCGGATCCAGCCCCACCCTGATCGGTCGCGAGGGCGACCTCGAACGCCTGCGCGCCGCGCTCGGCGCCGCCCGCACGAGTGGCCGGCCGGTCGTGCTGGTCAGCGGCGAGGCCGGCATCGGCAAGAGCCGGCTCCTTGCGGAGTACGCGGCGTCCCTGGCCTCCGACCCACCCGGTCGACCCGTGCGCATCCTGCAGGGCGGCTGCCTGGAGGTCGGCGAGACGCTGGCCTTCCTGCCGATCCTCGAGTGGCTCGGGGACCTGGCGCGGGACGAGGGCGAGCGCGGCGCCGAAGCCATGGCGCTGCGCGACCAGTTCGGCGGCAGCCTCGGCCCGGCGCCGAGCGACGGCGACGCGGGCCCCGGCCGATCGACCCGCCTCCAGCGACTGCGCGACGTCATCGTCGACACGACCGGCGGCGGCGACGTCGTCGCGATCATCGACGACCTGCACTGGGCCGACCGTTCGACCCTCGACGTGGTCTCGTTCCTCGGCCGCCGGCTGGCCGGCACGAGCGTGCTCCTCGTCCTCGCCTTCCGCTCCGACGAGCTCCACCGCAGACACCCCCTGACCCCGGTCCTCGCCGAGCTCGAACGCAACGCGGCCCTCGACCATGTCCGCCTGCAACCGCTCGGCTCGGACGAGGTCAGGGCGCAGATCGCGGCCATCGAAGGCTCCTCGGGCGATCCAACCGACACCAGCCGGGTCGTCGCGCTCGCGGACGGCAACCCGTTCCACGTCGAGGAGCTGCTCGCGCTCGAGGGGTCGGGTCCCCTGCCCGACTCGCTGCGCGACGTGCTCGACGCGCGGCTCGGCCAGGTCGATGACGGCACGCTCGAGATCCTGCGCGAGGCGGCCGTCATCGGCCGGCGGGTGGACGCGGATCTCCTACTGGCGATCTCCCGGGCCGGCGAGGCGGCCGTCGACGACGGCCTGCGGGTGGCCGACGACGCGCGAATCCTCGTCTCGGACCCGGATGGACGGCACTACCGATTCCGCCATGCGCTGCTCCGGGAGGCCGTCTACGACGACATGCGCCCGGTCGAACGGATCGCGACCCATCGGCGCATCGCCGAGGCCCTGACCGCCCGCCCTGATCTGGGCGACCCGGACGCCGGGCGTTGCCCTCGCCGAGCTCGCCAACCACTGGCTGGCAGCCCGCGCCGAGCCCGAGGCCTTCGCCGCGCTGATCGACTCCGGGCAGGCGGCGGGATGCAGCCTACGCCTGGGCCGAGGGGCGCCGGGCCTACGAGGAGGCGCTCGCCCTGTGGGATCGCGTGCCGGACCCCGATTCGGCCGGCGTGCCGAAGTCGCGCCTTCTCGAGAACGCCGCGGCCATGACCTGGTACATGGGGGACACACGGGCGGCGCTCAGCCTCAATCGCCGGACCCAGGCGGAACCGGATGTCCGCGCCGATCCCCAGCGGCTCGCGCGGCTGATCGACCATGAGGCCTGGTACGTCCTCGAGATGGGGGACATCGAGCTGGCCGAGCAGCTGGCAGGCGAGGCGGCCAGCATCCTGCCGGCCGACGTGCCGACCCGGGAGCTGGCCATGGCCATGGGGACCCTCGGCGCCCAGGCCGGGATCGCCGGGCGCACGCGGGAGGCCGTGGAGATCCTCGAGCGTGCGCTCGCGATCGCCCGCGCCGCGAACGACGAGTCGTCGATCGTGACGATCCTCGCCTACCTCGCCGGTGCACATGCAGGGCTCGGCCACTCGCGGGAGGCGCTGGCGGCGATCGAGTCCGCCGAGGCAGCCCTCGACAGGACGGGGGTCGACGACGACTTCTTCGCCGTGACCACGAACGCACCCTGGATCTGGCTCGCCATCGGCGACTTCGAAGGCGCCATCGCGGCCAGCCGCCGGGCGATGGCCATGTCCGAGGAGCGAGGCATGGACATCGGGGGCGGCCAGTGGCTGACCGCGCCCCAGTCGGAGGCCGAGTACCGGCTCGGGCGGTGGGACGACGCCCTGGCGACGATCGCGGGGTCGGCCCGCTACGCGAGCGCACCGAGCCCGACCTCGACGCAGCAGGCCGTCCTGGCCCGGATCCACGCCGGTCGAGGCGATCATCCCGCGGCGCGGGTCGCTGCGCTCGAGGCCCTGCGGCTCGCCCGGCCGACCGCGATGGAGGAGTCGATCGAAGCGCGTTCGGCGATGACGTGGGTGGACATCCTGGGCGGAGATGCGGCCGCCGCAGCCACCGGTCTCCGGGCGGCGTCGCAGGCGTGGGCAAAGACCGTCGATCGCTACTGGCGCTCCGAGCTCGCATGGCTGGCGGCGTGGTCCGCGAACCTGCTGGCCAACCGGCGGGACCGCGGTACGGGCGACGCGCTCGCGGAACTGGCGGCCGACGCCGTCGAGCTCGGGCGCGAACGCGGCAACTACCGGGACGGCATCGATCCCAAGCTGGACCTCGCGGACGCGCTCCTCGCCGAGTACAGCGGCCGCGGCGATCCGGTGCCGTGGGCTAAGGCTGCCGTCCAGCTGGAACGCGTGGGCTACCTGCCGCTCGCCGTTATCGCGCGCCAGGGCGAGGCCGAATCGCATCTGCGCGCTGGCTCCCCTGGATCCGCCGAGCCCGCCATCCGCCGGGCGCTCGAGCACGTCGACGCCATGGGCGCAACCGCCCTGCGCGAGCCGATCGAACGCCTCGCGCGTGCGGCACGCGTGTCGCTGGATCGGTCCGACGAGGCCGACGCGCCGAGCCGCCCGACGCCGCCCGCCGACCCCTGGGGCCTGTCGACCCGCGAGCGGGAGGTGCTGGCGCTGGTCGCCGAGGGACGGACCAACCGCGAGATCGGCGACGCCCTGTTCATCAGCGACAAGACGGCCTCGGTCCATGTCACCCACATCCTGGTCAAGCTCGGGGTGTCGAGCCGGACGGAGGCAGCGCTGCTGGCGGCGCGAGCCGGGATCGCCGGCCGGGACGCCTAGCAGTCGCCGTCGAGCAGCGCACCGACGTCTCCGGCACGGTCAAGATGCCCATCAGCGACACGGATGGCTCGGCCACCATGACCTTCACCGAGCGCACGCGCCGCCAGACGGCCCAGGCCCCGCACGGCTCCGGCTTCGGTCCCAACACGCCGCAGCCCACCGTCCCGGACATGGTCTGGACCAACGACGCCGACTGCTGATCCGCGTCCCTCAAAACCTGCCAGCATGGCGGCGATGCCCGGGCGAGCCGCCAGTCAGGCGTACGTCGGCCGTCGAGCGCAGCTCGACGCCCTGCGGCAGGCCGTCATCGACGTCGGGAAGGAGCGCGGGCACGTGGTGCTCGTGGGCGGCGAGGCCGGCATCGGGAAGACCCGCCTGCTTGACGAGTTCGAGGCGTCCGTTTCGTCGGATTCGCCGACTGGTCGGCCGGTCCTCGTGGTCCGCGGCACGTGCTCCGAGCTCGCAGCCGGCTCCCTGCCGTTCCTGCCGATTCTCGACCTGCTCGACGGCCTGGTCGCCTCGGGCCGGGCCACCGACGCGGTTAGCCGGCTACACGCCGACCTCGCCGGCGGCGGAGCCGATCCGTCATCGCCCGGTACGAGGTCGAACACCTTCCTCGGGTTCCGCGACGTCGTCGTTGACGGCGCGGCCGAGCTGGATCTCGTCCTCGTCGTGGACGACCTCCATTGGGCCGACCGGTCGACTCTCGAGCTGATGACGTTCACCGCGCCGCGGCTCGGCGATGCGCGCGTGATGCTGGTCGGTGCCTACCGCTCGGACGAGCTCCATCGGCGACATCCCCTGCGTCCGGTGCTGATCGAGCTCGAACACGCTGGGGGCCTCGCCCATCTCCGGCTCGGTCCCCTCTCCCCTGATGACGTCGCGGCGCAGCTCGAAGCGATCTCGGGCATGGCGCTTCCGGCATCGAACGTCGCGCGGATCGTCGAGCTCGCCGACGGGAATCCGTTCTATGTCGAGGAGCTCGCGGCGCTCGACCTGGAGGGGGCGCGGCTCCCGCAGTCGCTCCGGGATGTCCTCGCGGCCCGACTGTCGCGGCTCTCGGACCCAACGCTCGAGGTGCTCTCTGGCGCGGCGGTCATCGGAAGGGACGTCGAGCGCGAGCTGCTCGAGGCGATCGTCGAGATCTCGACGGCTGGCGTCGCGGCCGGACTCCAGGACGCCGTCGGGCACCAGGTGATCGAGCCAACGCCCGACGGCCGCCGCTACCGGTTCCGCCACGCCCTGCTCGCGGAGGCGGTCCGCGACGACCTGCTCCCGGCGGAGCGGATCGGCCTGCACCGGCGGCTCGCCGCAGTGCTCACCGCGCGGCCCGAGCTCCGTGCCGAGTCGCCGGCGACCGCGGCGGCAGAGATCGCCCACCACTGGACCGAGGCAGGCGATAGCGGCCATGCCTTCCCCGCCTGGATCGAGGCCGGTCGGTCAGCGGGCACCGCGCACGCTTGGCGGGAGTCAGCGAGCGCGTACGAGCGCGCGCTGTCGCTCGCGGCTGCCGGCCCGGAAGGCAATGATCCCGCTCGACGCGCGGACCTCGGGATGCGCGCCGCGATGATGACCAGCTTCTCGGGAGAGCCGCGGCGCGCATACGAGCTGGCGATCGAGGCCATGGCGGCCGACGAAGGGACGGACCCGGTGCAGTCGGCCCTACGCTGGGCGGACTACTCCGGGATCGCGAACGACGCCGGGGATTTCGCCCAGGAACGAGCCGCCGCGGATCGCTCCGTAGAGCTCATGCCGAAGGAGCCACCGTCGCGCGAGCTCGCCCGGGTCCTCGTCGGGCATGTCTCGAGCCAGATGCTCCGCTCCGCCTATCGCGCGTCGGTCGCTGAAGCCGACGAGGCGCGGCGCGTGTGCCGGCTCGTCGGGGCATGGGATGCGGAGCTCGACCTCGTCGCGACCCGTGCCCAGTCGCTTGCACTCCTTGGCCACGCGAGCGACGCGCTGTCTGCCGCCGAGGTGATCATCTCGGGCATCGCTGGGCGCGAACGAGCGGCGACGTGGCACATCGGGGCGGCCTTGACCAATGAGCTGGCCGCGCTGGTGTTCTCGGGGGAGTTCCAGGCGGCGGTGGCCTTCGACGAGCGAATCGCGTCCTATGTCAGCGACCTTGAGCTCGATCGGGCCTGGCGGCCATGGTTCGACGAGATCGTGGCACGGGCGATGTTCTTCCTGGGCCGGTGGCCCGAGGATGCAGCGAGATTGGATCGCGCGGAAGAGACCGAGCTCATGGGTTTCCTCGACTGGGGGAATCGCATCGGGCGCGCCCTCCTCGATGGCGCGCGTGGCGTCCGCTCGTCGTGGACGGACGTCACGTTCGATCCAGCCGTCGGACCCGACTCGGGGATGCGCGGCGATCTCGGTGCCGCGCTGGCCTTGGCAGCCCTGTGGGAGGGTGACGCAGCGGCCGCGGCCCGATTGGCAGACGGTGCGGTCGCGGCGGTGATCGATACGGAGAATGTCTCGCCGCTCGCGTGGGCTGTCTCGGTCGCCGTTCGTGCCTGGGCGGACCGCGCGGAGGCGGCCCGTGCGGCTCAACGAGCCCCGGACCTCGACGCAGCACTGCAGCGCATCGACGAGCTGATGATCCTCACGGGGGCGATCGTCGCCGGGACACATCTCGAAGGTGCCTCCGCGACACCCTGGATGGTCGCGCTGGGTGCGGCGTCCGACGCCGAACGGCTGCGCGCCGAAGGACGCTCAAGCGCTGAGGCCTGGCATCGGGCCGCGGCCACCTACGACGCGCTCGGGACGCGACCATCGGCCGCCTATGCCCGCTACCGGGAGGCCGAGGCGGCCGTTTCTTCGGGCGATCGCGCCCGTGCCGCCGCCGCCCTCGGCGAGGCGGCCGCAGCGGCCAGCGCGCTCGGGGCCGTGCCCCTGACGGCGGCCATCGAGGGGCTGGCTCGCCGAGCCCGGCTGGCGATCCCGCCGCATGCGGCGGACGACGGGGCGACTCACGCCCCGGCCGCGGACGCCGCCTCCCCGTCCGATGCCGATCCCTGGGGCCTGTCGACCCGCGAGCGGGAGGTGCTGGCGCTGGTCGCCGAGGGACGGACCAACCGCGAGATCGGCGACGCCCTGTTCATCAGCGACAAGACGGCCTCGGTCCATGTCACCCACATCCTGGTCAAGCTCGGGGTGTCGAGCCGGACGGAGGCAGCGCTGCTGGCGGCGCGAGCCGGGATCGCCGGCCGGGACGCCTAGGACGCGTCGAGCGCCTGGGCGAGGTCCGCGATCAGGTCGTCCACGGCCTCGATGCCCACCGACAGCCGCACCAGGGCCGGGTCCACCGCGAGCGCCGACTCGGTGACCGAGAGGTGCGTCATCGCGGCCGGGACCTCGATCAGCGACTCGACGCTGCCCAGCGACTCGGCGAGGGTGAACAGCCGCACGCGCTCGCACACCGCCCGCGCCCGATCGGCGCCGCTCCGGCCGCCGGGGCCTGCGGCAGCCATGAACGAGACCATGCCCCCGAACGCGGGGCTCCCGGCCAGCCGCATCTGGCGCGCCGCGGTCTCGTGGCCGGGATGGGCATGGCGGCCGTCGGCCAGCCCCGGATAGCCGACCCACACGACATCGTCGCGCGCGGCGAGGAAGCGGGCCACGGCCATGGCGTTCGCGCAGTGGCGCTCCATGCGCAGGGCCAGCGTGCGGATGCCGCGCAGGACAAGGAAGCAGTCGAACGGGCCGGGCACGCCGCCCATCGCGTTCTGCAGGAAGCGAAGCCGTTCGGCGACCGCGTCGTCGGCCGTGACGGCGATGCCCAGGATCGCGTCCGAGTGGCCGCCGAGGAACTTGGTCGCCGAATGGAAGACGACGTCCGCGCCCAGCTCGAGGGGACGCTGGAGGGCCGGCGACGCAAACGTGTTGTCGACGACGATCAGGGGGCGCGCCCGGCCTGCCTGCGCGGCCCGGTCGCGGACGAGCGCCGCCGACGCCTCGATGTCGGTGATCTTGAGCAGCGGGTTCGACGGGGTCTCGAACCACACCAGGCGGGTCTGCTCGGTCAGCGCCTCCCACAGCGCGTCCTGGCCGGCCGCGAGGTTGACGTATCGCGCCTCGCCCGCCCCCGCGGGTCGGTGGACGCGCTCGAAGTAGCGGTACGTGCCGCCATACACGTCGTCGCCGACGACGATCTCGTCGCCCTCCCCCGCCAGCTGGGCGATGGCCGCGGTCGTCGCCGATCCGCTCGCGAACGCGATCCCGTGCCGCCCGCCCTCGAGGTTGGCGACGGCACGCTCCAGCCGTTCGCGGGTCGGGTTCTGGCTGCGCGCGTACTCGTACCCGCCGCGCGGCCGCCCGACGCCGTCCTGGGCGAAGGTTGACGTCTGGTAGATCGGCGGCGAGACCGCGCCCGTCGTCTCGTCCGGCTCGGCGCCCGCGTGGACGACGCGGGTGTTGAAGGCGTCGTGCGGTCCTGGGGACGGGGCAACGTCGTCGTCCTGCATGCGCCGATCATCGCATCGTCGCCGGGACGGCGGCCGGCCAGATTGAGGCCCACCGCCCCCCGCGAATAAGGCATCGCACGATGTCGCGCCCGGCCCCTTACGGCCACCGTGTGGTCATGCCCCACAGGCAAGCGACGGGACCGGAGAGCCGAACGATGCGCAACCCCACGACGACCTACGCCGCCAACCTGAGCCTCGCCCAGGATCGAGCGCAGCGCGACCGCCAGCGCCGCCGACGTCCGGCGACGCCTGCAGGCCGGGACAGACACCGGCGCGGCGACGCTCGAGACGGCCGAACCGCACGGTCGTTCGCGCGGCCATCGCCCACGTGCTCGGCATCCTGCCGCTGCGACGCGTCCCGCCGGCGGCCTAACCTCGGCTGTGGGCGAGGAACTCCAGCAGGTCGAGCTTGGTCACGACGCCCGCCGGTCGCCCGCTGCGGATCACGAGCAGCGCGGCGGCACCGTCGGAGAGCAGACCGAAGGCCTCGTCCACCGTGGCACGGATGTCGAGCGTCGCCAGCGGCCGGTCCATGACCTCGCCGACCGTACGCTCGACGACGTCGGGGTTGCGGTAGGCGCGATCGAGCAGGCTCTTCTCGCTCACCGATCCGACGATCCCGGCCAGGTCGGCGTCGTCGGGGTGCTCCGTCACCGGCAGCTGGCTGATCCCGTAGCGCTGGAGGAGGTCGATCGCCGACCCCACCCGGTCCGTCGTCCGCGCCAGCACCACGTCGGGGATCGGCTGGCCGTGGTGCCGGGCCTCGAGCAGCTCGCCGACGCGGGCGACCGCCCCGGTCGTCGGCAGCAGGCTGTTCGCGCGCATCCACTCGTCGTTGTAGAGCTTCGAGAGGTAGTTCCGGCCGCCGTCGGGCAGGATCACGACCATGACGGCGTCCGCCGCGGTCGCGGGCTCCTCGCGCATCACGCGCGCCGCCTCGTCGAGCGCCGCCAGCATCGCCGTCCCGCACGACTCCCCGGCCAGGATCCCCTCCTCGCGGGTGATCCGACGGGCCATCGCGAACGCGTCCCGGTCCGAAACGCGCACCCAGCGATCCACCACCGATGGGTCGTACGTGCCGGGCAGGAAGTCCTCGCCCACCCCCTCGGTGAGATACGGCCGGGCCGTGTCGCCCGAGAGCACGCTCCCCTCGGGATCCGCGCCGATGACCCGCAGCGACGGCTGCTGCGCCTTGAGATAGCGCGCGATGCCGGTGACGGTCCCGCCCGTGCCCACCGACGCGACGAGGTGGGTGATCCGCCCCTCGGTCTGGGCCCAGATCTCGGGGCCGGTCGTGCGCTCGTGCGCGTCCGGGTTGGCCGGGTTCCAGTACTGGTCGGGCTTGAACGCGCCCGGGATGTCCCGGGCCAGGCGGGCGGCGACCGAGTAGTAGCTCTCGGGCGACTCCGGGGCGACGTTGGTCGGGCACAGGACGACCTCGGCGCCGTACGCGCGCAGCAGGGCCTGCTTCTCCGACGACTGCTTGTCGGCCATGACGAAGATGCAGCGGTAGCCCTTGAGCGCGGCCGCGATCGCGAGCCCGTGGCCGGTGTTACCCGATGTCGGCTCGATGATCGTGCCGCCGGGCTCGAGCAGCCCGGCGCGTTCGGCCGCCTCGATCATCGGCAGCCCGATGCGGTCCTTGACGGATCCGCCCGGGTTGAGCATCTCGAGCTTGGCCAGGATCAACGGCCGGCCCGCCTCGGGACCAAGGTCGCGCGTGAGCCGCGAGATGCGGACGAGGGGCGTGTTGCCCACGAGGTCGAGGATCGAGTCGGCGAACTGCATCGGCCGCGAGGATACCGCGCCGCCGGCGCTCGCCCAGCGACGGCCGCTCAGCCGTCGCGGTCGAGGCGTCCGGGCCGGAGCAGCAACCAGGTGAGCCGCTTCCTCAGGCGTCGCGGGTGCCCGGGAGGATCGACGGTGCCCGGGTAGAGCGCCTCGACCGCCGGCCCAAGGACCGTCTCGAACCGCTCGGTGAGCCGCCGGGCGAGCTCGAGCTCCTCCCGCGAGCCCTGGGCCGGGAGCGTGCCGTCCCAGCCGTCGCCCAGCAGCTGGCGCGGCGTCGTGGGCGGCAGGATGCGCGACGCCAGGCGGCGCCCGATGTACAGCTCCTCGGTGCCGGCAACCGCCAGCGGCACGATCGGGGCGCCCGTGCGCAGGGCGATCAGCGCCGCGCCGTTGCGGAACGGCCCGATCCGTCCAGCCGGCCCGCTCACGGTGCCCTCGGGCATCTGGACGAACACGCCGCCGTTGCGGATGACGGCGTTGGCCGCGTCCACGTGGCTCTCGACCCCGAAGCCGCCACGCCACACCGGCAGCAGGCCCCCGAGCCGGTGGATCAGCGTCTCCCGCCAGCGCGAGGTGAACGTCGACGGCGCGCTGCCCAGGAACCAGCATCGGGGCTGCTCGGGCAGTGCGTGCATGACGACGAACGGGTCCATCCAGCCCCGGTGCGCCGCGCCGATCAGGAGATAGCCGCCCGACGACGGCAGCAGCTCGCGTCCGCTGGTCGAGATCTGGAACCGGAACAGGCCGAAGATCACGAACCGCGCGACCAGGCGCAGGAACCGGTACAGGAGCGAGGCCCTGGCCTCCGGTTCGCGACCCAGCCAGGCCAGTCCCTCGCGCCGCGCCGTCCGAGCGCGCGCTCGCGAGGGCCTCGGGGGACAGCCTCGACGGAGGCGGTCGACGACGCGGCTGCGGTGCGCCGGCCGCAGCCGGGTCAGGCGGCTCCGCCTGCCTTGTCGTCGCCGGCTCCGGCGCCGTCCCCGCTGATCGTCGGCTCGTTCGCCATGGTCTCCGCCCTCGTCGGCCGCGGTGGCCTCGCCACCATCGGGTGGGTCGTCGCCTGCGGGCTCGGCGGCGTTCCCGTCGTCGTCCGCCTGAGCGGCGTCGTCGGCGTCCGTCGGCGTCGCCAGCCCCCTCGTCGTCGGCCTCCGTCTCGTCGTCGTCGGCCTCGTCGTCGTCGATCCATTCCTCGTCGTCGTCGAGCAACTCGTCCTCGGGCGGCGGCGGCTCGCCCCACGGCTCGTACACGGCGCCGGGCCGATGGCGGATCGCGAGCAGCACCAGCGACCCGACGATCGCGGCGGCCGAGACCACCATCGCGGTGGGGACCCCGAAGAACGTCCAGTTGTTGACCCGCAGCGTCTCGAGCAGGAACCGGACGACGGCGTACCAGATCAGGAAGATCAGGAACAGGTCGCCCGGCCGCATCCGGCTGCCGAAGCGACGCGCGATCCACAGGAGCGTGACCAGCCCGATGCAGGCCGCTCAGCGACTCGTACAGGAACAGCGGGTGGAACCCGGTCGTCGCCTCCGGGTAGACGGTGCACGGGTACTCGACGACCCGGTGGGCGCAGTCGATGGCGATGCCCCAGGGCGCACTGGTCGGCGGCCCGTACAGCTCCTGGTTGAAGAAGTTGCCGAGCCGCCCGATCGCCTGCATCGCGAACAGCCCGGGCGCGATCACGTCGGCCCACTTGGAGAAGGACTGGTGCCAGCGCCGGGTGATGTACCAGGCGGCGATGGTGCCGGTGACGATCCCGCCGTAGACGCCGAGGCCCGAGTAGGGCGGCAGGATGATCTTGAGCGGGTCGTCCTTGTACAGGACCCACTGGTCGATGACGTGGTACAGCCGGCCGCCGACGAGCGCGGCGGCGGCGACGATGATGATCCCGTTGTCCACGAGCCGGGCGTTGAGCCCGCGGCGTCGCGCCTCGCGCGTGATCACGAAATAGGCGACGGTGAGCCCGATCGCGTAGCAGATGCCGTACCAGGCGACGGGGATCGGGCCAACGTAGAAGGCGATCGGGTCTGGCGTGAGCGCGATCAGGGCCAGCACGGGCGCGAGCGCCGCCAGGATGGTCGGGAGGGGCATGGGGCGCAGAGTACAGCCCGCCCGCGGGTGCGCGCCGTGTCGGCTATCCTCGGCCGCGATGCACGGTCATCCCCCGATCCACCGTGGCCGCCGATGAGCGCCGAGTTCAACTGGTGGCTCCTGATCGTCGGCGTGGTCGCGGGGGCGGCGCTGACCTGGCTCGTGGTCGCCGACTCGGGCCGGCGCGAGCGAGAGGTCAGCGAGCGCGAGCTGCCGGCGGAGGCGACATGGATCTCGCGATCCGTGGGCTCGCCCGGTGTCGACGCCGAGACCGCCGAGCTCGTGCTGCGGGCCCACCGCCGCTACCTCGGGTTTCCGCCGCCGGACGTGCTGATCGCCCCCGAGGAGCTGGACGCGCTCCAGGACGGGCGCACCGCGAACGCCGACCCTGAGAGTTCCGATGCGGGCGCCGATGCGCCCCGGGAGCCGGCCGTCGAGGCGCCGCCGGTCCGGGCCGAGCGGGGCGGGCCGCCGGGCTAGAGGCTCCCCGTCAGGACCGGGACCGGTTGTCCCGTGCCACTGTCGGCCGCACTGAGCGACACGCCGAACAGCGCGCCAGGTGGCAGCGCGTCGAGGCCCTCCACGGGACCCGCCCAGGTCCACAGGTCCCCGGCCCAGAACATGCGGCCGAGCCGCCGGCGTTGGCCGTCGACCTCGACCCAGCAGGCGTACTCCTCGCTCGACGCCTCGGGCGTCAGGCCGGTGGCCACCGCGACCAGCTCCCCGGTGCTCGGCGAGAACGCGAGCGAGCCGGACGCATCCTCGCCGGCGGGCGTGGGCGTCAGCGCCACGAGCTGGGCGTCCGGCTGGGCCTGGATCCGCAGCGCGGTCGATGTCGCATCCTGGAGGACGGCGATCTCCGCCGCGCGGCCGTCCAGATTGGTCCGCTGCGAGGCGTTGCCGGCCGCGAACCCGACGCCGACCGCGATGACGACGGCAGCCGCGACGGCCAGTAGCCCGAGGCCGCGACGGGTCTGTCCCCTGGCGCTGCCGGACGCTCCGGGACCGCTCGCGGCGGCCGCGGGGGCAGGCATCGGCAGCACCGTGATCGGGGCGGACGGCTCACCGATCGCCTCGTCGGCAAGGCGCCGAACGATCCCGACCGACCGCACGCACGAAGGCCAGCGTCCGCTCGCGCAGGGCGGGATCCGGCTCGGCCGCGATGACCTCACGCGCGACGGTCGCCGTGCGACGGATGCGCACGAGCTCGTCCGCGCATGCGGAACAGCCCGCCAGGTGCCCGGCGACCGCCGCCGCATCGGGCGTGTCGCCTGCCATCAGCCGCTCCAGCCCATCGGGCTCGACGGCGGCCGTCTCGATCTGCTCGAGCGCCTCAGCGTGTTCCATCACCATCCATCTCGCGGTTCGCCGCCCCGGGATCCCACCGGCGACTGGCCCCCCTCGAGGGCCATGCGCAGGTGGCCCAGGGCCCGCCGCGTGCGTGTCTTCACAGTACCGAGCGGCCATTCGAGCCGTTCGGCGATCTCAACCTGGGTCAGGCCCTCGCGATAGGCGAGCACGATCACGACCCGTTCCGGCTCGGGCATCTCCGCGAGCGCCGCGCCGACGGCGGCGCGCAGGTCCGCCGCCTCGGCCGCGGCCTCGGGGCTCGGGTCTGTCGCGGCGCCCCCCACCATCGTCGCCGATGGGCCGAGTCGGTCGAAGGCGCCCTCGGAATCGTCGCTGTCCCCCCGACCCGCCAGTGACACCAGCGGTGGCCGCCGGCCCGTCGCCCGCAACCGGTCGACGGTCCGGTTGCGCGCGATCGTCCGCAGCCACGTCGCGAGCGACGCCTTCGCGGGATCGAACAGCTCTGCTCGGTTCCACAGTGCGAGGAATGTTTCCTGCACGACCTCCTCGGCGACCTGGCGGTCACGTGTCAGCCGGAGCGCGACGGCGTGGACGCCGTCGACGTGCCGGTCATAGAGCGCCGCGAGGGCCTCCTCCGAACCGCGTGCCACCGCCCGGACGAGCATGGCCTCGTCGGATTCGCCGACCCGGCGCTCCGTCATTGCTTACGCGCTTCCGTCGCGCCCGGTTTCGCGGTCGGGCGCGTCCGGCTGCGACCAGCGGCAGCGGCCGGCGCTCGAACCCGGTGCTGAACACGACGTCGGTCTCGGTCGAGAACACGTGGTCGGTCGTCTGCACCCGGCGGACGATCGCCCCGAGGTGGTCCATGTCGCGCGCGCGGATCTTGAGGATGTAGTCCGCCTCGCCCGCGATGTAGTGGCACTCCTCGATCTCGGGGATCGCGGCGAACTGGGGCGTGAGATCGCTGGAGATGGTGCCCGGGGCCTGGGTGACCCAGGTGAACGCCACGACGCTGAGGCCGACCGCGACCGGGTCGACGTCCGCCGCGTAGCCGCGGATCACGCCCCGCGATTCGAGCTTCTTGACCCGCTCGTGGGCGGACGGACCGGCCATGCCGAGGTCGGCGCCGAGCTCCGCGTAGGAGCGGCGCCCGTCGAGCTGAAGCAGCGACAACAGGCGCGCGTCGGTCTGGCTGATGGCCGGGTGTTTCGACACGGTGTCCCTGTTCATTAGGGTGGACGTTTGCCGCACCTTAGATTGTTAGGTAGAATAGCCATTCAAAGGGTCATTTGGACGTCGACCCCGCCGGATTGGCCGGTGGGACCCGGGCAACCGGTCCGCGGCAGTCCTGGCACTGGAGTGCACGACGATGGTCATCGTTACCGTGTTCGCGCTCCTCGCGCTGTTCTCGATCATCAGCATCGTCCTGAGCGCCGAGGAACCGGAGCGCTTGAGCGATTCCCGCCACAGCCCGTACATCCTGACGGAGCTCGGCCGCCGCTAGGCGCGAACCACAGCCTATCCCATCGACGCCCCGGCTCCGGCTGGGGCGTCGATGATTCTGGCCGTGGTCAAGGGGTCGAACGGGCCCTCACCACTCCCCCGCGGGCAGGCGCCGCAGCTCGGCCAGCCGCCCGGCGGGGAGATGCGCCTCGAGGCAGGTGACGCCGTCAGGGCCGACCGTGGCGTCGTGCGCGGTGCCCGCCGGCAGCTCGAGCCGGTCACCCGGTCCGAGCTCGGCGGCCGTGCCCCGGTCGGGCAGCCCGAACCGGATCGAGCCCGTCGTGCACACGAGCACCTTGTCGTAGTCGTGGGCGTGTGCGGCATAGGCGTCGTGCGGCCCGTTGGACCAGGTTCCTGGAGCGAGGCCCTCGGCGCGCAGCCGATCGGCGAGGGTGGCTGCCATCGTCTAGCCGGCGACGTTGACGCCGATGATCGTGCCCACGGCGAAGGTGATGGCCGCAGCGCCGGCCCCGATCGCGAGCTGGCGCAGCCCGGAGAACACCATCGACCGTCCGGTCAGCAGGCTGACGGCGGCCCCGATCAGGAACAGCCCGATCAGGCTGAGCACGATGCTCGCCACGAACGCGGTTGTGCCGTCGAGCAGCAGGTACGGGATGACCGGGATGATCGCCCCCGCGCCGAACGCGAGAAACGACCCCAACGCCGCGCCCCACGGCGACCCGAGCTCGTCCGGGTCCAGCCCGAGCTCTTCGCGGACCAGCGTGTCGAGCGCGGTGTTGGGGTCCTCGAACATCTTGGCCGCGATCCGATCCGCCTCCGCGCGGGGAAAGCCCTTGGCCATGTACAGGGCCGCGAGCTCACGCTCCTCCTCCTCGGGCATGGCCTCGAGCTCGGCGCGTTCGAGCTCGATCTGGCGCTCGAACAGCTCGCGCTGGCTCTGCATCGAGATGTACTCGCCGGCGGCCATCGAGAACGCGCCGGCCAGCAGCCCCGCGATCCCGGCCAGGAGCACGAAGTTCGCCTGGCCGGACGCGCCCGCGACGCCCATGACGAGGGCGAGGTTCGAGACCAGCCCGTCCGAGGCACCGAAGATGGTCGCGCGCAGGGTCCCCGAGCGCGCGCTGCGGTGCCAGCGCTCGGAACCGGTGATCGCGGCGGGTGCCCTCGCCTGCCCCGCGCCGATCGGCGGGTGATCCGATGCGGTCACGACCCCGACCGCCGCCGCGCGACGGACGCCGCCCGCCCTGCTCGTCCCGGGATCGCCGTCGAGGCGCTTCCAGATCTCCGCGTGCTCCCGCTCGTCCGCGGCGATCGCGTCGATCTCCGGGCTTTCTCCGTCCAGCTGGGTCTCGTAGATCGCCTCCTCGTCGCCCTCGAGGGACTTGACGAGGTCCGAGACCGCGCGCGTGCCGAACAGCCTCGCCAGCACGATGATCACCCGGACCCGGACCCGCGGTCCGCTCCTCGGCGGGACGGTGGCGCCCATGTCCTGCAGCCGCGCCGCCCAGATGTCCGCGTGCCGGCGCTCGTTGCCGGCGATGTGCCGGAAGGCCGCCGCGCGCCGCGGGTCCTTCTCGATCGTCGCCAGCTGGTCATACAGGGTGATCGCGTCCTGCTCGAGCTTGAGGTTCTCCAGGCTCTGCGCGACGTCCACGTTCACAGCGTACCGAACGGCGGGCGGGCTGACCTAGACTCCGTTCATGTCGGTCCCCCCGCCGCTCCGCTACCTGTCAGCGGCCGATGTCGCCGCCGCGATGCCGGGCATCGACGCGCGGCTCGACCTCGCCGAACGGACCCTTCGCGGACTCGCCGGGGCGGCGGAGCTGCCGCCCAAGATCGGCGTCCACCCGTCCCCCGACGGCTCGTTCGCGCACGCCATGCCGGCATTCATGCCGGGCGGCGACGGCCCGGACCGGCTGGGCATGAAATGGGTCCTCGGCTACTCGTCCAACAACGCGCTCGGCCTGCCCGCCATCCACGGGACGCTGCTGTTGAACGACCCGCAGACGGGCGTTCCCACCGGGATCCTCGACGCGGGACCGATCACGGCGCAGCGGACCGCCGCCATCTCCGGGGTCGCGATCCGCGCCTGGGCGCCCGCCGTCTCCGGGCGCCGGATCCGGGCCGCGCTGATCGGGGCGGGTGTCCAGGGCGGCAGCCACGTGCCGGTGATCGGGCACGTCCTCGCGGGCGTTGAGCTGGCCGTCTACGACCCGGATCCGGACCGGGCGACCGCCCTGGCCGCGACCGCCCGGACGACGACCGGCATCGCCGCGGCGGCCGTGGCCCCGTCGGCGCGGGACGCGGTCGACGGCGCCGACGTGGTCGTGAGCGCGGCCTCGTTCCTGCCGCCGGGCGAGCGGCAGACGATGACCAACGACTGGCTCGCGCCCGATGCGCTGGTCGTCCCGATCGACTACGCGACGTACTGCGCCGCCGAGGTCGCGCGGGACGCGGCGCTGTTCGTCGTCGATCACCGCGACCAGTTCCTCGCCAACCGGGACGCCGGCCAGTTCGATGGTTACCCGGATCCCACGGCGATGTTCGGCGAGGCGCTCGGGGCCGCGGCCGGCCGTCCGGCCGGCCGCATCGTCGCGACGCATCTCGGCACGGGCCTCGCGGACGTGGTGTTCGGCACCGCCATCCTCGAGGCCGCCGAGACGATGGGCGTTGGAGTCCTGCTCACCCGGTAGGTCTGGCAGGACGTGCCCGGGTCTAGGTCTTGACCTCGATCGTCTTCACGAGGACGTCGTTCTTGAAGATCTTGACCGTGTGCTTGCCCGAGTTGTCCCTGAATGTGTGCTTGAACTTGTCGTAGTCGCTGAAGCCCTGCTCCGCCCGCAGCTTGACGTTGCCGTCCACCCTGATCCGCCAGAGCAGCTTGGCCCCGAGCGTTGTATTGGCGGGCTGAGCGTTGCTGGTCAGCTTGATGATCACCTGGCGCCCGTCCTTCTTGGACGTGTAGGAGCCAGTCACGTTGGCGGTCGCCGTCGGGGCCGTGCTGGTGAACCGGTACTCGATGGTGTCGAACGTGATCGAGTCGATGACGCCGTCGCCCTTGACACCTGACCCGAGGGAGAAGCCACCGGCGAGGAAACGGGCGTTGGGAAGTGCTGCTTCCCAGTCCGCAAGGGTGCCGAACCAGTCCGAGCCGTTGCCGGCGTTGTCGTCGCCCGACGGGTCGGCCGCCTTCGCGTCGTCCGACGAGGCCGGGGTGAGCCACCAGTTCTCCCCGTAGAACAGCGGCTCACCCACGAGGATGTTGAAGTCGTTGCCGTTGCCCGTCGTCGCGTCGACGTCGAACACGATCTGCGTCGCCGGTCGGGCATCGGTCCCGAACCAGGTGAGCGAGCCCGCCGTGGGCATCGCGCCGCCGGTCTCGAAGTACTCGGCGGCCTTCGCGTCGCTCGAGGTGTCATCGGTCTGGACGTGGAGTCCGTCGGTGAGGAACGTCACGTGGCCCGCCGGACGCGTGTCCGACAGGACCCCGATCAGGTCCCCTTCGCGGATGGTCACGATCGTGGCCGCGTTCGCGGCCTGCGCCATGCCAAGCCCCCATACCAGGGCCACGACGAGCGCATACGGGGCGCGGGTGGCCTTCGACATCTGCGTCGGCCTCCTTTCGGATCTGGACCCACATGCGGGATGGGCAGGGCGTGGGGTCCGCGGTGAGGCGTTCGGGCGCATCTGACCAGTGCCCCCTGTCGCTCACCGTTAACGGTGGACCTCGCCGTCAACCTGTCGGCGGCCGTCGGTACCATGGGCCGCCATGCCCCGCGATCGGAACCTCGTCACCGGCACGCTGGCCGCAGTCATCGCGGCGTCCCTGTTCGGCATGCTCGGGCCGCTCGCCCGCTTCGGCGCGGAGGCCGGCGTCAACGGCGTCGCGTTCACCTCGTGGCGGGCGACGCTCGGGGTGGCGTTCCTGATCGCGCTGATCGTCGTCCGCGGCAGGGTCGGCGGATCGATCGCGGCGTTCCGGGGACTCCACGGTCGCGCCCGGGCATCGCTCGCGATCGCCGCGCTGATGGGGCTCGCGCTCAACGCGGCCGTGTTCTCCGCGTTCGAGCGGATCCCGATCGCGCTCGCGCTGATGCTGTTCTACACGTACCCCGCCGGCGTCGTCGTCGTCGATGCGGCGCTCGGTCGCGAGACGGTGACGCCGACCCGGGTCGTCGCGCTGCTGCTGTCCACCACCGGTGTCGCGCTCGTCCTCGTCGGAGGCATGGGCGGCAGCGATGGCGCGCCGATCGATCCGGTCGGCGTCCTCCTCGCCCTGAGCGCGGCGGCGGCCCAGGTCGTGTTCATCACGATCAGCCGCGATGGCTACCGATCGGTGCCCGCCGACGCGGCGACCCTCGTCATCCTCGGGGCCTCGATGATCGGAGGCGCGTTGCTGGCCGTCGCGCTCGGACAGGCCGACGACCTGGTCGCCCCGCTCCGATCGCTTTCTCCGTGGCCGGTCCTGCTCCTCGCGGGGGTCGTGGCGGCGGGGCTGTCGTCGCTCCTGTTCCTGACGGCGATCCGGCGCATCGGCGGCACGCGGACCGGGATCCTGATGCTGTTCGAGCCCGTGGTCGGCGTGATCCTTGCGGGCCTGCTCCTCGGCGAGCGCCTGGCGCCGGTCCAGGTGCTCGGCGGCGCGCTGGTGCTCGCGGGAGCGCTGGTGCTCCAGCTGCGGTCGACCCCCGAGCACGCGCCGCTCGTCGAGGCGGGCGCGGGTCCGGTCGTCTAGGCCGGCCGGGTCCTCAGCCGGGTGGCGTCCGTGCGTCGAGCCACTCCTCGCGCGTGATCGCGTATTCGACGTCGCCGTCCTCGTCGCCCTCGATCCGGACCGGCCAGTCCGCGACGAACGTGCGCACGAAGCGCAGCCCGGCCTTCTCCATCACCCGCCGCGAGCCGGTGTTGACGGCCATCGTCGACGCGTGCACCCGGCGTGCCCCGAGCTCGGTGAACGCCTTGTCGATGAGCGCCCGGCTGCCCTCGGTCGCGTACCCGTGGCCCCACGCCGCCCGGACCAGCCGGTACCCGAGCTCCGGTTCGTCCGGCGCGTCCTCCGGCAGCGGTCGCAGGTGGAACCAGCCCAGGAACGCTCCGCTCTCGCGCTCGATCGCCGCCCAGAAGCCATACGCGTCGCCCGCCTGGTAGTAGGCGAGCCAGAACGGCAGGTAGTCGTCGCGCATCTCGTCCCGCGGGGTCGCCGTGCCGCCGGTGATGTAGCGCATGACCGCCGGGTCCCCGTCGAGCGCCACGAGATCGTCCAGGTCCTCGGGCGTCATCTGCCGCAGGATCAGCCGCGGTGTCACGAGATAGACGCCGGAGGAGGCTATTGCTCGTTGACCTCGAGCGGGCCGTTCGTCTCGATCATCACCCGCCCGTCGACGATCTCGACCGGATAGACGGCCAGCGGCAGCTCCGCCGGCGGGTCCAGCGGCTCGCCGTCGGTGAGGTCGAACCGGGACAGGTGCAACGCACAGGTGAGGGTGCCCGCGGTCAGGAAGCCGCGATCGAGCTCGAAGTACTCGTGCGAACAGGTGCCCTGGAGCGCGTGGAAGTCGCCGTTGACATGGACCACGAGCACGGGATCGGTCTCGTCGACCCAGACCATCCGCATCTCGCCCTCGGCGAGCTCGTCGACGCCCAGGAGGTCGATCCGGCGAGTCACGCGACGATCGAAGGCGGCAGCGGCGGTATCAGGCCGCGGCGCCGCCGGATCGCGATCCGGCTGCGAGGCCGGCGGCCCATTTCGCCTCGAGTGCCTCGCGCAGCCGCTCGCGGGCGTCCTCGAGCGGGACCCGCGCGACGACGGGCTCGAGGAACCCGAGCACGATGAACTTGCGCGCCTCGTCGGGCGGGATGCCCCGGCTCTCGAGGTAGAACAGCTGGGTCTCGTCGATCGGGCCGACCGAGGACGCGTGCGCCGCCCGGCGGCAGTCCGGCTGATCGATCTCGAGCGACGGGATGGCCACCGCGCGGGCCGACTTCGACAGGTTCATGCCGAACTCGCCGAGGTAGCTGTCGGTCCCGACCGCGCTCTTGTCGATCGTGATCAGCCCCTTGAGGTAGCTCCTCGCCCGGTCCATCAGCACGCCCTTGGACAGCAATTGCCCCGTCGTGTCGCGGCCCGTGTGACGGGTGTACGAGGTCAGGTCATGGAGCTGGTCACCGGCGCCGAACACGATCTCGACCTGCTCGACCCGGCTCCGATCGCCACCCAGCACGTTGTCCACGCGCGAGCGCACGACGCGGCCCCCGAGCTGCGCGAGCGCCCAGTGGAGGTCGGCGTTCTCGCCGATCTCCGCGTGCCGCTGCTGGAACACGACCTGGTCAAGGCCCAGCTCCTGCAGGCTGGCCATGGCGAGCCTTGCGCTGGCGCCGAGATGGATCTCGGTCGTGGCGGTGAACAGCGCCTGGCCGCCGGGCACGATCCCGGGCGACGGGACGAGCTCCTCGACGAGCGTGGCGTCCGCGCCGTCACCGAGCTCGATGATCGTGCGCGCGTGGAGCGCCCGTCCCGGCGCACCGACGGACCAGCGGACCACGATGGGCTCGGTCACGACGACGCCCGCGGGCACGCGGACGACGGCGCCCTGGTTCCAGGCGGCGAGGCTGAGCTGCGCGAGCCGGTCCTCGGCCGGGAGGGTGGCCGAGTCGACGAGCAGGCGGCGGGCCGTGTCTGGGTCCCGGGCAACCAGGCCGGCGAGGGTGTCGATCGTGACGCCCGCGGCGCGCGCGGCCTCCCCGACCGCGATGGTCAGGACGCGGTCCTCCTCGAACGAGGCGAGGGCCGCGAGGCCGTCGCCGGGCGCCGACGACGCCGCGGACGGCGCCGTGGCGGGCGCCTCGTAGGCGCGGACCTCCCCGAGCGACGCGGCGCGCAGGTCGACATATGGCGTGTACAGCCGGTTGGGCTCGATCGGCAGCGTCGCGTAGGCAGCCAGGGCGCCCCGGCGGGCGTCGGCCAGCCACGCCGGCTCGGCGGACGCCCAGCGCTCCACGAGATCGGTATCCAGGCGGTAGGTCAGGTCCTGGGGCCCCGTCCGGACCGGGCGGGGCCGCGGCGTCGCCGCCGGCGAGGGGTCGGCCACCTCGGTCACCCGAGCGAGCCCTCCATCTCGAGCTTCACGAGGCGGTTGAACTCGATGGCGTATTCCATCGGCAGCTCTTTCGTGAACACCTCGAGGAAGCCCTGGATGATCAGGTTCTGCGCCTCGTTCTCGGTCAGCCCGCGGCTCATCAGGTAGAAGACCTGGTCTGCGGAGATCTTCCCGACCGTGGCCTCGTGGGTCATCGTCGTGTCGTCTTCGCCGATGTCGATGTACGGGTAGGTGTCGCTCCGGCTCTGGTCGTCGAGCATCAGCGCGTCGCAGCGCACGCTGGCCGTGACGCCGGTCGCCCCTGGGGCCACCTTGAGCTGGCCGCGATAGGTCGCCCGGCCGCCATCCTTGGACACGGACTTGGACACGATGCGGGACGTCGTGTTGGGCGCCAGGTGGACGGCCTTCGCGCCCGTGTCCTGGTGCTGGCCCTTGCCGGCGACCGCGACCGAGATGACCTCGGCCCGCGCGCCCTCGCCGCGCAGGTAGATGGCCGGGTACTTCATCGTGAGCCGCGAGCCCGTGTTGGCGTCGATCCACTCCACGATGGAGTTGGCGTGCGCGTGCGCGCGCTTGGTCACGAGGTTGTACACGTCGTTCGACCAGTTCTGGATCGTCGTGTAGCGGACCTTCGAGCCGGGCAGGGCGACGACCTCGACGACCGCCGCGTGGAGCGAGTCGGTCGCGTAGATCGGCGCGGTGCAGCCTTCGATGTAGTGGACCTTGGCGCCCTCGTCGACCACGATCAGCGTCCGCTCGAACTGGCCCGTGTTCTCGCCGTTGATCCGGAAGTAGGCCTGGAGCGGCAGCGGGACCTCGACGCCCTTGGGCACGTACACGAACGAGCCGCCGGACCACACCGCCGAGTTCAGCGCGGCGAACTTGTTGTCCTCGGGCGGGACCACGGTGCCGAAGTGCTGGCGGAAGATGTCCGGGTATTCCTTGAGCGCCTGGTCGGTGCCCATGAACACGACGCCGATCTTGGACAGCTCCTCGCGCACCGAGTGGTACACGACCTCGGAGTCGTACTGGGCGCCGACGCCCGCGAGGAACTTGCGCTCCGCCTCGGGGATGCCTAGCTTCTCGAACGTCGCCTTGATCTGCTCCGGGACGTCGTCCCAGGACTTCTCCTCGCGCTCCGAGGGCTTGCGGTAGTAGACGATCTTGTCGAAGTCGATGTCGTCGAGCCGCCCGCCCCAGGTGGGCATCTTCCGCTTCAGGAAGTGGTCGTACGCGCGCAGGCGGAACTGGAGCATCCAGTCCGGCTCGCCCTTGAAGCCACTGATCTCCTCGACCGTGTCGCGCGTCAGCCCGCGCTTGGTCTCGCGCAGATAGACGATGTCGTCGTGGAAGGCGAACTGGTCGCGCTCGTCACGGACGAGGTCGCGGGTCGAGGTCATCGCTGCTCCAATCACGGCCGAGCGGCCGCGTGGTGGGTCGTTGGTCCGGGACGCCGCGACCGCGAGACGTGGGCCGCGGGCTAATCCCGAGTGGAATTATCGGAATTACCGGCCGAATCGTCAATGAGCCCCGCCCGGCCGCACGATCCGGCGCTGGCGAACGCCGAAGTCCGGGCCGACCGTTCGGGCCGATGTGCCATGATCGGGGCACGGCCGAACGGATGGGGCGGCGCGTGGGGGATGGAGGAGTCCTGTGGAGCGACTGCTGGTTGGATTGATCGCGGTCGGCGTCGGCGCGTTGATCGCGGCCTACGGCGCGCGTGGGTTCTTCCTGCTGCTGCCGCTGTTCGGCTTCATCGTCGGCTTCGGGGTGGGCGCGCAGATCGTCACCGCGATCTTCGGCGACGGGTTCTTCTCGACGCTGACCAGCTGGGTTGCCGGCTTCATCGTGGGCGCCGTGTTCGCGGTCCTCGCCGGCCTGTGGTGGTGGGCGGCGGTCGTGATCCTGTTCGGGGTCGTGGGCTACGAGCTGGGCAGTGGGCTCCTGATCGCGATCGGCCTCGATCCCGGGCTGATCACCTTCATCGCCGGTCTCGTGGTCGGGGTCGGCCTCGCCGTCATCGCCATCGTGCTGGACGCGCCAACGCTCCTGGTCGCCGCGGTCACCGCCCTGGGCGGGTCCGCGTACCTCGTCGCCGGCGTCTACCTGCTGCTCGACCAGATCACGGTCCAGCAGCTCCAGAACGGGCCGCTCGGCGCGCTCGACGGCAAGCCCGTGGGCCTCGTCGTGTGGCTCGCGCTGAGCGCGATCGGGTTCGGATTCCAGTACCTGGACACCCGGCGCATCGGCTTCGAGGCGATCGAGCGCAGCCGGTACCGGTACAGCTGATCGCGCGATGACAGCCGGGAAACGAGGTCCATAGCCATGCGCCGATTCGTCGTCGAGGTCCTGATCGACGCGGTGATCGTGCTGGCGGTCGGCCTGTTGCTGTCGCTGATCCACGTCGGGCAGCCGTTCCCGTTCGGGCCGGGGTCCGCCCCGATCTTCGAACGGGTCGATGCGGGCGCGCCGGCGTATCTCCTGTTCGCCGCGATCCTCGGCATCGTGAACCGCGTGGTGCGTCCGATCGTCGTCGCCTTGACCGGACGGCTCGTGCTCGCCACCGGCGGCCTGATGCTCATCGTCATCACGTGGCTGATGCTGCTGATCGCCTCGCGCTTCGCGCCGCAGCTGTTCGTCGTCGCCGACCCGCTGTGGCTGTGGTCGCTCCTGGCCGCCGCGCTGTTCTCCGTGAGCTCGGTGCTGATCGACGCGCTGTTCGGCCTGAGCCGGCCGACGCTCGATCCTGAGGGCCACGGGACCTTTGTCTGGCGGCTGCTCGACGGCCTGCCGACCCCGCGGCGCAACGCGATCCTCGAGAACCTGCGGTTCCAGCAGGTCTACGACACGATCTACCGCTACGGGCTCGACATCTTCCTCGGCGGCACGCCGATCGGCCGGGTGCGCGGCTGGTTCCAGCGGGTGATCCTGCGCGAGACCGACGAGCTGGCCGGCATGACCCCGCAGGCCAGGGTGCGGGTGATGCTCCAGAGCCTTGGGCCGACCTACGTGAAGATCGGCCAGATGGTGGCCAGCCGCGGCGAGGCGCTGCCGCCCGAGTGGCTGGCCGAGCTCCAGCTGCTGCAGAGCGACGTCGCGCCGTTCCCGTGGGAAGAGGCCCGCGACGTGATCCGCAAGGAGCTGGGCAAGTTTCCCGAGGAGCTGTTCGCCACCATCGAGAGCGAGCCGTTCGCGGCGGCCTCGACCGCCCAGGTCCATCGGGCGACGCTCGACGATGGCACGCTCGTGGCGGTCAAGGTCCAGCGGCCGAACATCGTTGCCAAGACCAAGGCCGACCTGGGCGTGATGCAGGAGCTGGCCAAGGTCATCGCCCGCCGGTCGGAGCTCGCCCGCCGCCTCGACATCGAGGGCATCCTCCACGAGTTCGCGAGCGGCGTCATCGACGAGCTGGACTATCGCAACGAGGCCTACTACGCGCGCCGCATCGCCGACAACATGGTCAAGTTCCCCGGCCTCCACGTGCCGATGGTGTACGGGGCCCTGTCGGGCCAGCGGGTGATGACCGCCGAGTTCATCCAGGGCGTCAAGATCACCAGCGTCGATCAGCTCGATGCGGCCGGCATCGACCGCCGCGAGATCGGGACCCTGTTCGTCCGGGCGCTGATCAAGCAGGTCCTCGTGGATGGCTTCTTCCACGGCGACCCGCACCCGGGCAACGTGTTCGTCGAACCCGAGACGGGCCGCATCGTGATGCTCGACTTCGGGCTGATCGGCCGCTTGACGCGCGATCAGCGGCTCGACCTGCTGGACCTGATCAACGGGCTCCAGATGGCCGACTCGGCCGCGATCGCCGCCTCGATCCGGAGCCTCGGCAGCCCCTCGTCGTCGTTCGACGAGCGCCGCTTCGGCTACGCCATCGACCGCATCGTCAACCAGTACCTGGTGCACCGCGAGGGCGGCACGCTCGCCGACGCGCTCTCGGCGGTCCTCGGCGCCGTGTACGAGAACGGCCTCCGGCTGAGCAACGACCTGACGCTCGCGATGAAGGCCGTCATCCAGGCCCAGGAGACGGCCGCGGCCCTCGATCCGCACATCGACATCGGCCAGGCCGCGCTCGGCGAGGCGCGCGACGCGGTCCTGGGCGGCCTCAACATCGACAACCTGCGCCAGACCGCGACGACGACCGGGCTACGCGTCGGACGGGAGGTGGTGCGCCGCATCCCGACGCTCGAGCAGGCCGCCTATCTGTGGCTGGACCAGCTGGGAAAGGGCAAGATCACGGTGGCGATCGATGCCAGCGATCTCGGCACCCAGTTCGAGCGGATCGACAACACGGGTCGCCGGCTGACGCAGGGGCTGCTGGCGGTGGGTCAGCTGATCGGATCGGCCATCCTCGTCGCGGTCGCGCTCCAGCCATCGGTCGCCGCGCAGACCGGCGTGCTGGCCCAGATCGCGGTCGTCGTGTTCTTCGGGGTCCTGGCCAACAGCCTGCTCATCGGGTACCGGCTGAGCCGCTCCCCGAACAGCAACGAGGACGACGGGTAGCCAGCGGCCGACCGGGCGAATCGTGCCGATCGCAATCCGCTCAGAAGAAGGTCGAGCACCACGGCTCGTCGGCCGTCCGCAGCAGGGCATCGAGCGCCGCCAGCGCGCCGGGCGTGTGCTCGTCGACCCCGGTCGCGATGGCCGCGTGGCGCAGCCTCGTGCCACCGAGGTAGGCCGCGCCCAGGGCCGCCACCGACAGGGTGATGTCGGGCGAGCGATCCGTGGGGACGCACGTCGTCCCGTCGGGTGACACGTCGAGGGCGACGCGCAGCGGCGCCCCCAGCTCGCCGTCGACGATCTCCAGGACGGCGCGCCCTTCGTTCTCGTACGTCCGCGCCTCGAGTGCGCGCGGCACGTCGAACAGGCGCACCCACATCCCCTCGCCGAAGTCGCTCGGGATGGCGGCGCGGGCGTTGGTCAACAGCCACGGCAGGCGATCCGACGGACTCCGGCCTTCGGCGCGGACCGTGGTCACGAGGTCGATCTCGGCGAGGAACCGCCACAGCGCGGCGTTCGCGTCCTCGGTCAGCGCGTGCAGCTCGTCGACCATCACGACGCCAGCCGGCTGCCGGTCGACGAACTTCTCCTCGGCCCGATAGCGCGCATAGCCATCGGGCTGGCCGGTGGCGCCGCGATGGACCGCGAGGAAGCCTCGCCAGGTCGGCCCGAAGCTGTTCTCGCGCAGCCCCAGGTCGTCCTCCCAGCGGGCATCGCGGCGGCGGATCTCGCCAGGCTGCCGGACCCGCCACGCATCGAACACCGACTTGATCGTCGCGATGGCCGTGGCATCGGCCCGCATCAGGTCGATCCCCGTGGCCGGTTGGCCGTGAAACGAGGTCCGCGACGTCGACAGCGTCCAGGTGGCGACGCGGCAGCCAGGCCCGTAGCCGAACCGGCCGTAGATCGGGTACTCGGACGCGTACAGCAACCCGACGATCTCGCCACGCCCGCGGATCGCGGCGTGCTCGGCCGCGGCCATGGCCGACAGGATGCCCCGCCGGCGGTGGGTCGGCAGCACGGTCACCCCGGCGATCGCCGACGCCGGCAGGGTCACCCCGCCGGGCACGGTGATCTCGGTCGCCCAGGAGCGGAAGGTGCCGCAGACGCGCTCGCCCTCGAACGCGGCCCAGGTGCGGCCGGGATCCCAGCCCGGCGTCAGGAGCCGGACGAGCTTCTCGACGTCCGGACGGTCCAGGAACGCCGTGCTCACGGCCTCGATGTAGGCCGTGTACTCCTCCGGGCGAACGGTGCGCACATCGATGGTCATCGGCGGACTCTACCTCGCGGCCCCACGGCGTCGGTGCGCCATGCGGCCGGGTATCGTAGCCCGGTCGAACGGGACACGGAAATGGAGGCACATGGAGCCGGGCATCGATCGCCAGGCGCTGCTCGTACCTGCCGGAACGAGGCTCGTCCACATCGGTCCGTCGAAGACCGGAACGACGTCGCTCCAGGCCGCGATGTGGGTCGGTCGAGACGCCATGCGCGAGCAGGGCGTCCGGTACGCGGGGCGCAAGCGCCACTCTGAGGGGGCGTTTCGCGCGATCGCCGGGCTGAGCTCCCCACTCGCCGACGAGCCCGTACCGCCGCCGATCAGCCTCTGGGAGGACTTCGTTGCCGACGTCCGGCAAGCGAAGGAGCCGAGGATCGTCGTCAGCAGCGAATACCTCGCTCACGCTCGTGAGGACGCGATCCGACGCGTGGTTGACGACCTGGACGCCAACCGCATCCACGTGGTCGTCACCCTTCGGCCGCTTGGCCGGATCCTCGGCTCCCAGTGGCAGCAGACCGTCCAGGCCGGGAGCACGACCGCCTTCGAGGCTTGGCTCGACCACCTGTTCAAGCAGCCCCCGGACCAGGCCGCGTCTCTCTGGTACCGCCATCGGCACGATCGGCTGGTCGAACGCTGGGCGCGGATCGTGGGTCGCGACCGCCTGACGGTCGTGGTCGTCGACGATCGGGACCATGCGCAGGTGCTGCGGGTGTTCGAGGCCCTGCTGGGCCTTCGGCCCGGGACCCTCGAGCTGCAGGCCGACCTTGCGAACCGTTCGCTCACGCTGGCCGAGGTGGAGGCACTGCGCGCGTTCAACGTCTCCTACGTCGACGCCCGTCTGTCGCGCGGGCTGCGGACTCGGGTGGTGCGCCAGGGTGTCGCCCTGCACATGAAGAGGCGCCAGCCCGGGGCCGACGAGCCGAGGGTCGAGGCGCCGCAGTGGGCGATGGATCGTGCGGGCGAGGTCTCCCGCGAGGTGGTGGCCGCCCTTTCGACCTCGGGCGTGCGGATCGTGGGCGACCTGGCACGCCTGGCCGAGGGGACGACGAGCCGGGTCCAGGGCGACCGGATGCCCGATCCCCAGATCCCGCCCGCGATCGCCGCCTCGATGTCGATCGGTGTCCTGATCGCTGGTGGGTTCGCACGCCGGCAACCCCCTGATGGCGGCGTCGCCCGCGGCTCGCACGAGTCGTCCGAGCTCGCCCGCGTGCCGAGCCGGCGCATCGTCAGGACGATCCGCCGACGCGTGGTCGGGTCCGTGCGCGGACGGTACCGGGCCGGGCGTCATCGGGTTCGACACGCGTTCCGCCGGCGATCGAGCGGCAGATGACGGCCCTCGGCCCCGTCGCCCAGGATCAGAGCTCCTTGTTGCTCGCCGAGGGCACGCGTCTCGTCCACATCGGGGCGCACAAGACCGGCACGACAGCCCTCCAGGCGGCGATGTGGGGCGCGCGCGATGCGATGCACGACCAGGGGGTGCGGTATGCCGGCAGGTATCGCAACCCCGCGAGCGCGGTCCGTGCCGTCACTGGGCAGGAGAGCCTGTATTCGGACAAGCCGCCGCCGATGCGGGAGTGGCGCTCCCTTGTCCACGAGATCGCCAACGCGCGGGAGCCTCGACTCGTCGTCAGCAGCGAGTACTTCGCCTATGCCGACGCCGCGGCGATCCGGCGGATCGCCGCCGACCTCGACGCGTCGCGGCTGCACATCGTCGTCACGTTGCGGCCGCTGGCAAGGGTCATCCCCTCGATGTGGCAGCAAAGCGTCCAGGGTGGCCAGCGGATGCCCCTCGAGCGCTGGCTGCATCACCTGTTCCCCGAGCCGCCGGCGACCTCGAGCGCCCCGTTCTGGAACCTCGGCCGGCACGACGAGCTCATCACGCGCTGGGCCGAGGTCGTCGGCGTCGATCGGGTGACGGCGGTGGTCGTCGACCCCCGCGACCACACATTCAGCCTGCGGGTCTTCGAGCGCATGCTCGGCCTGCGCGAGGGGACGCTCGAGCTGGTGCACGACCGGACGAACCGCTCGCTGACGCTGAGCGAGGCCGAATCCGTGCGGGCCTTCAACATCCGGTTCAAACAGGCGGGGCTCAGCCGCGCCCTCCACGCGCGGATCATGCGGTTCGGGGCCGCACAGCACCTGAAGCTGCGCGAGCCCGGCGACGACGAGGCAGGGATCCATCTGCCTGCCTGGTCGCTGGAACGGGTAGCGCAGGTCTCAGCGAAGGTGACCGATCGGATCGCGGCCTCGGGGGTGCGCGTCGTCGGCGACCTCAGCGACCTCACGGTGCCGGATCTCGGTCCCGCCCGAGCCTCACCCGACCCCGGCGCAGCCCACACGGGCGCGTCGGAGCCGGTCCAGGCGTCGCCGGCGATCGCGGCGTCGTTGGCGATGGGGGTCCTGATCGCGTCGGGAGCGACCCGCCACCGGGCGGGCGCAGGGGGCAAGCTCGAGGCGGACGCCTCCTCGATACCGAGCTGGCTCATGCTCGGCACGATCGGCAACCGGATGCTGGCAGCGGGGCTGGCCCTCGTGAAGGACGTGCGCGGGCGGCTTCACCGGGCCGGCGTTCGCCGCTCGAGCGATCTGCGGAGCCGGGACAGCGTGCATGCGGGCGGCGGCGCTCGGTATGGTAGGACTCGTCCGCGAGAGATCACCGGCCAGAGGCGAATGGAACACAGCGACGACGACGACCGGCTCCTGCTGCCTCAGGGGACCTTGCTCCTCCACATCGGACCCCCGAAGACAGGCACGACCGCGCTCCAGGGCGCATTTCACGCGGCACGCTCCGCCGCGGCTGCGCAAGGCGTTCACTACGCCGGCCGCAGTCGGCACTCGGTCGCCGCGATCCAGGCGGTCCTCGGCAAGCCGGGGTTCTACCAGACCGAGGGCAGCCCGCCGATCTCGAGCTGGCGCAAGCTCGTCAACGAGACGCGGCGCTCGGATGCCGAGCGGGTCGTCCTCAGCAGCGAGTTCCTCGCCGACGCCAGGCCCGAGACGATCAGGACCGTCGTGGACGACCTGGGCGCCGATCGTGTGCACGTGGTGGTCACGCTGCGCCCGCTGGCGCGGATCCTCACGTCGCAGTGGCAGCAGTACGTGCAGAGCAACCTGCGGATCTCATTCGACGACTGGCTCGACGCGATGCTCAACACGGAACCCGGGCGGATTACGCCCTCCTTCTGGTTCCGCCATCGCCACGACCACTTGATCGCGCGTTGGGCGGATGTCGTGGGCTACGACCGGATGACGGTCGTCGCCCTCGACGAGAACGACCGCGACTTCCTCCTGCGCGCGTTTGAGCGGCTGTTGGGCCTCACGCCCGGCACGCTCGAAGCCACGTCCGACCTGGAGAACCGGTCGCTCACGATGCCCGAGACCGAGGCGGTGCGAGCGTTCAACATCGCGTTTCGGGAAGAGGGCCTCACCCGCCCCTTGCACAGCCGGGTGATGAACCTCGGCGCGGCGCGCTACATGCGAGAGGCACCGCCGCCGGCCGATGCGCCGCGCGTGGAAGCTCCGCAGTGGGCGCTCGACCGGGCCGGCCTCGTCGCTCGCGAGATGGTCGACGCGATCGCCGCGACCGGCGTTCGCGTCGTGGGCGACCTGGATCCGCTCGCCGAGGTGCCGGTCAGCCGCCTCGCTGGGGATCGTCAGCCGCCGGTCACCGTCCCGCCTTCGATCGCCGCGACGATGGCCATGGGGGTGCTGTACTCGAGCGGTCTCGCCCAGCCTCCAGGGTCAGGCGCCGACGCGAGCGGCTGGAAGCGCGCGAGTCGCGTCGCGATCCGGAGCGAGCCGATCGAGCTCGTGCGCGTGCGGACGTGGGACCTGTTCGGCGTCCTGGTGCGGCGGGGTGCGTGGTCGGTGCGCCGGCGGTTGCCGGGCGGCAAGCGCGCCGGCGGATCACCCACCGCCGGCGGCTGATCGGGCCAGCGCCCAGTCAGGCGATCCCGGGCTCAACGCGTCTCAGCTTCGCCTGGAGGGCGCCGCTGACCCGCCGAACGGCCTCGGTGACGTCGAGCTCGGACGTGTCGATCACGACGTCGGCATCGCCGGGCGGTTCGTAGGGCGACGAGATCCCGGTGAACTCGGCGACCTCGCCGGCCCGGGCCCGCGCGTACAGGCCCTTGCGATCGCGCGCCTCGCAGACGGCGAGTGGCGTGCTCACCCACACGAGCAGGAACACGCCGCTTCGCTCCGCCATCGCTCGAGCGGCCTGGCGGCCTGCGTCGAATGGCGCGATGGGCGCCGCGACGGCGATGCCGCCGTGGCCCGCGACCAGCGAGGCGACCCACGCGATGCGGTCGATGTTGATGGCGCGCGATTCGGCGTCGAAGCCGAGGCCGCGCGAGAGGTGCTGGCGGACCTCGTCGCCGTCGAGCAGCGTCACCCTTCGAGGTCCTTCGTCGGCGAGCTCGTCGGCGAGCGCGCGGGCGATCGTCGACTTGCCGGAGCCCGAGAGGCCCGTGAAGAACACGACCGCACCGGGGCCGGCGGCCGCGCGCCGGGCGCGCCGGATCTCGATGGCCGACGCGAGCGGGTAGTGCTGGTCGATCTCGTCGTCGCGAAGCTGGTCGATCGCGGGCACGGCCGGGCCGAGGTTGTCTTCGTGGAACGTGCTGACGGCATCCCACGCATCGATGCCGGCTCGGCGCAGGTCAGGTGGGCGTTCTGCAGGCCAGGGGACGACGATCCGGAGGACGCGCCGTCCGGCGGAGCCGGCGGAGTCGGCGGAGCCGGCGTCGATCGCGTCGGCCATCGCCCATCCCGCCCGGGTGATGCCTGCCCATCCGACGCCGTCGTCGGGGCGTTGCCCACGGCGAACCCCGATGACGACGACGGCATACCGGGCGTGGGCCCTGGCCTCGTCGAGCAACGTCGGCAGCTGGTCGACGACGTAGGCCGAGACCCCGCGCCGGCCCGCGAGCCGTTCGCGCACGTCCTCCACGCTCAGCCGGACCGCGGGATCCCACTGCGGTCCGGATCCGCGTGCCAGCGGCCGGAGCGGTCGGACATCGGGCAGGTCATCCACGTTCGATCCGCCGATGACACGCGCCAGTGGCGTGTTCTCGGAATCGGTCAGGACGAGCTCCTCGCCGGGCTCCGGTCGGACCGACAGCGCCGAGGACGGCAGCCAGCCGCCCAGGACGAGCTCGAGCCGGTCGAGCCCGTCGTCGTCGAGGACGACGCGCGGCTGCCACGCGACGTCGGTGTCCGCGGGATCTGTCGGCTCCGATGCGCCGGTCACGGGGCGGTGGTGTCGTGCTCCGGCAGGCGCTCCTCGCCGCCAGGCGCCAGGGTCGCGAGCTCTGGGAGCGCCAGGCTGGGCGCCGCGACCGGCGGAATCCGCGTGATCCGGTCCCGGATGTATCTCCACGCGACGAAGGCGAACAGGATGGCGGCGATCGTGACGCCGAGGATGACCGCGTCCGGCACGCCGAGCAGCTTCAGGCTCGATGCGAGCAGGACCACCGCCAGGACGCGCCGGATGACGCCACCCGGCGCCCGGCTCGAGATGTGGGCGCCGATGTACGTCCCGGGGATCGCGCCGACCAGCAGGGACGCAGCGATCGCGAGCGAGAAGCTCCCGAACATGATGTGCCCGAGCGCGGCGGCCGCGACCAGTGGGATGGCCTGCGTGAGGTCCGTCCCGACCAGTGACGACGCCTTGAGCCGCGGGTACAGCATCAGCAGGACGACGACGACGATCGAGCCCGCGCCAACCGACGTGAGCCCGACCATCAGGCCCGCGACGGCACCCAGGATCACGGTGGGGATCGGACGGATGACGACGTTCGGCCGCGTCTCGACCGCCGGCCCCTCGCCCAGGGGCAGACGGTTGCGCCACATCTGCATCGCCGTGCGCACCACCAGGCCACCGGTCGTGATCAGCAGCGCGACCCCCAAGGCCCGCTTGAGGACGGCGTCCACGGACACGTCGGGCGGGATCAGGGAGATCAGCCAGGCGCCGGCGAACGCCAGCGGGACGGACCCGAGGCACAGCCAGCCGACCAGCTTGAGGTTCACGGTCCCGTGGCGGAGGTGCACGAAGGCGCCGACGGGCTTCATGAACAGGCTGACGACGATGTCGCTGGAGACCGCCGTCAGCGGATCGACCCCGAAGAAGAAGATCAGCATCGGCGTCATCAGCGCGCCGCCGCCCATCCCGGTCAGCCCGACGATGATGCCGACGAACAGCCCGCCGAGGGCGAGGGGAACGTCCAGGGTCACGCCGTCGACCGCGCCGGTTGATGGGCGGCCGGGATACGAACCATGCGGCGATGATACCTTCGGACCTCACGGGCGACCCCACCCTGCGGGCTCGGTGACCGACGGCCGACGGCCGCGTCCAACCCGCCACATTCATGCAACGAGGCCCATTGCGACCGGTGATCACCCACGCGCCGCACGACCTCTCCGCGCTCGACGACGCCGACCTCGCCGCCGCGCTGGCCTCGGGCGCCGGCGACGTGCTCCTGGGGCTCCGCCTGCAGGCCGACGCCGACCGCAGGGATGGGGAACCGATCGACGCGGGGGCTGCGGACCTCCGGCGGGCGGGCGACGCCGGCGCACAGGCGTGGCTCGCGGCCGCGCTGGCCGCGGCCCGCCCCGGCGACGCGATCCTCTCGGAGGAGGCGGCCGACGATCCCGTCCGGCTGGCGGCTGCGCGCGTCTGGATCATCGACCCGCTCGATGGCACGCGCGAGTTCGGGGAGCACCTCGACGACGGCCGCTGGCGAGACGACTTTGCGGTGCACATCGCGCTGTGGCGCCGCGATCTCGGGCTGACCGACGGGGCCGTCGCGCTGCCGGCCTGCGGCGTCGTGCTGAGCTCGGGCGCCCCGCTCACCGCCGATGACGCCGCCGCTCGCGAGGTCCTCGATGGCCGGCGCCCGTTGCGCATCGCGGTCAGCCGCAGCCGCCCGCCGGAGGTCGCGTCTCGCCTCGCCGAACGGCCCGATGTGGAGCTCGTTCCGATGGGCTCGACCGGAGTCAAGGTGTCGCGCGTGATCGACGGCACGGTCGATGCCTACGTCCATGGCGGGGGCCAGCACGAATGGGACTCGGCGGCACCCGTGGCGGTCGCAATCGCCTCCGGGTTCGTCGCCACCCGTCTCGACGGCTCGCCGCTCGTCTACAACCAGCCGAGTCCCTGGTCGCCTGACCTCGTGGTCTGCCATCCGGGCCTCGAGGCGCACGTCCGCGGCCTGCTCACCGGGGCGGGCGTCGCCGAGGCGGTCCGCGCGTGACCCCCCACTCGATGTCCCAGCTGCGGACGCTCGAGGCCGAGAGCGTCCACATCTTCCGCGAGGTCGCCGCCGAGATGCAGCGCCCGTGCCTGCTGTTCTCGGGCGGCAAGGACTCGATCGTGATGCTCCACATCGCCCGCAAGGCGTTCGCGCCTGCCCGGATCCCGTTCCCGGTCATGCACGTCGACACGGGCCTCAACTTCGACTCGATCCTCGCCTACCGCGACCGCTGGATCGAGAAGCTGGGCCTGCAGCTCGTGATCGCCTCGGTCGAGGATGCGATCGCGCGCGGCCTGGTACGGGAGGAGCCGAACGGGTCGCGCAACCGGATCCAGACCCCGGTCCTGCTCGAGGCCGCCGAGAAGCACGGCTTCGACGCCCTGTTCGGCGGCGGGCGGAGGGACGAGGAGAAGGCTCGCGCGAAGGAGCGCGTGTTCTCGTTCCGCGACGAGTTCGGGCAATGGGATCCCAAGAACCAGCGGCCGGAGATCTGGAACCTGTACAACGGCCGCGTGTTCCCGGGCCAGAGCATCCGGGTGTTCCCCCTGTCGAACTGGACCGAGCTCGACATCTGGACCTACATCGCGGAGGAGGGCATCGAGATCCCGGAGCTGTACCTGGCCGCCGATCGCGAGGTCGTCGAGCGCAGCGGGATGCTGTACGCGGTCAACCCGTTCATCCCGCTCCGCGCGGGCGAGACGCCGCAGGTCCTGCGCGTCCGCTACCGGACCGTCGGCGACGCGAACCTGACGGCGGCCGTGGTGTCCGAGGCCGACACGGTCGCCAAGATCGTGGCCGAGATCGCGGCCGTGCGGATCACGGAGCGGGGCGCGACCCGCGGCGACGACAAGGTCAGCGAGGCCGCCATGGAAGACCGCAAGAAAGAGGGCTACTTCTAGTGGCCGGCGAGCTGCTGCGGTTCGCGACGGCCGGATCGGTCGACGACGGCAAGAGCACCCTCATCGGGCGGCTGCTGTACGACTCCAAGTCGCTGTTCAGCGACCAGCTGGCGGCGGTCGAGCAGGTCAGCCGCGACCGGGGCAACGACTACACCGACCTCGCGCTGCTCACGGACGGGTTGCGTGCCGAGCGCGAGCAGGGCATCACGATCGACGTGGCCTACCGCTACTTCGCCACCCCGCGGCGCAAGTTCATCATCGCGGACACCCCGGGCCACATCCAGTACACCCGCAACATGGTGACTGGGGCGTCGACCGCCGACGTAGCCCTGATCCTGCTCGACGCCCGCAAGGGCATCACCGAGCAGAGCCGGCGCCATTCGTTCCTGGCCACGTTGCTGGGCGTTCCCCACCTGATCATCTGCGTCAACAAGATGGACCTCGTCGAGTACTCCGAGGCGCGGTTCGACGAGATCCGCACCGAGTTCGAGGCGTTCGCCACCCGGCTGCGGGTCCGCGACATGACGTTCGTTCCCATCTCCGCCCTGCTGGGCGACAACGTCGTCGTGCGGTCGGAGAACACCCCGTGGTACGACGGCGCGACCCTGCTCAGCCACCTCGAGCACATGCATGTCGCGAGCGACCGCAACTTCGTCGACGTGCGCTTCCCCGTGCAGTACGTCGTGCGGCCGCAGAGCAAGGAGGTCCTCGACTACCGGGGCTACGCGGGCACGGTGGCGTCGGGCGTGCTCAAGCCGGGCGACCTGGTCCAGGCCCTGCCCAGCGGCTTCGAGTCGACGATCGCGTCCATCGAGACGGCGGACGGGCCGGTCGACGAAGCCTATCCGCCGATGTCGGTGACGATCCGGCTGACGGACGACATCGACCTGTCGCGCGGCGACATGCTGTGCCGGCCGCACAACGTGCCGACGGTCGCCCAGGACATCGACGCCCAGGTCTGCTGGATGGACGAGAGCGCCCCGCTCACGGTCGGGCGCAAGTACCACATCAAGCACACGACGCGGTGGGCCAGGGTCCTCATCCGGGAGATCGACTACCGGATCGACGTCAACACCCTGCATCGCGACGAGACGGCGACCGAGCTCTCACTCAACGAGATCGGGCGGATCCAGATGCGCGCGACCCAGCCGCTGTTCGTCGACCCCTACCTGCAGAACCGCGCGACCGGGGCCTTCATCCTGGTCGACGAAGCCAGCAACAAGACGGTCGCGGCGGGCATGATCGGACGCCAGCCCACCGGCTGATCGCCGCGCGCAACGGGCCTGCGAAGGTCTGGCGAACGGGGCACGATGACGCCCATACGGGAGCCGCGGCCAACCGCGCCCGAGCGTCGGCGGCGCGCGGCCCCGCGAAGGAGGGTGAGGATGACCGCACACGGCGGTGATTCCGGGTGGGCGACTACGACCCGATCCCTGTTCCTGGTCGCGATGACGATCTTCCTGGTGACGATCGCCATCGGGATCCTCAACGGGCTCAACGTGGTCGAGTTCGACCGCAACCAGCTGCTCACGCATGTGCACTCGGGCACGATCGGCTGGCTGACGCTGGGCATCGTGTCGATGACGTTCATCGCGTATCGCTCCGCCGATGCTCGCCTGGCGACGGCGCTGGCGATCTTCGTACCCGTCTACGTCGCGGCGTTCTATACCGGCAACTACCAATTCCGCGCGATCGCGGGCGTGCTGCTGTTCGTGGTGATCGCCTGGCTCGTCGTGTGGGTCTGGCGGGCGTACCTTGCCTCGTCGCGCAGCCTGCCGCTGCTGGGGCTCGCGCTGGCGCTGTCGACGTTCGCGCTGGGTGCCGTCGTCGGGGTGCTGCTCCAGGTCGGGTTCGCCGCGGGGACGGCGATCGTCCCGGGCGACGGCATCGGGGCGCATGCGGGCGCAATGACGTTCGGGTATCTGGTCCTCGCCGCCATGGCCATCCAAGAGTGGCGGGTCAAGCGCACCACCGGGATGCCGCGCGGCGGCCTGGTCCAGCTTGGCGCCCTGTTCGCAGGCGGCCTGGTCCTCGTCGCAGCACTGCTCACGGGGGCCGCGCAGGTGGGCGGGCTGCTCTACCTGCTGGCCGAGCTGATCGCCGTCGTCCTGTTCATCGTACGCATCCTGCCGACCTCGCTGCGCATCGGCTGGGGTGCGGCATCGTCCGAGCGCCACCTGGCCGTCGCCTCGGTGTGGATCGTCGTCTCGCTCGGCATCTTCATGTACCTCGTGACCCAGTTCATCGCCGCGAACGGTGACCAGTCCGGGATCCCCCTCGGAATCCTCATCGCCAGTGACCACGCGACCTACATCGGCGTCATCACCAACACGTCGTTCGCGATGCTCACGGCGTTGCTCGGCGCCGCCGCCGGCAACGTCGTCCTGCGGCAGCTCGTGTTCTGGGGGATGAACGCCGGGCTGGCGGTGTTCGTCGTCGGGCTGATCGCGGCCAACGAGACGCTGAAGGAGATCGGCGCGCCGGTCATGGGGCTGTCGCTGCTGCTCGGCCTCGCGGTGTTCGCGATGGGCCTCGTCGCCACCCGGCGCGATCCGGCGCCGGCCGAGTTCGCCGCGGCGGGATAGGCGCGCCTACAGCCACTCGCGCACCGCCCGCACGAACGGGCGATGGCGGGCGACCCGCGGGAGAGCCGTCTTCGCGAGCCCGGCGAATTCGGCATGCGCGCGCAGGGCCGCCGCAAACGCGGCCACGAACCCGCGATTGTGAGCATCGAGCGGGTCGAACCCGTCCTCCCACCACAACCCGAGCACCCGCAGCGTGCCGGTCGAGCGGTCGATGCGCGGCTCGATCCGGCCGACGAACCGGTCGCCGTAGAGCAGGGGCAGCACGTAATACCCGTAGCGCCGCTTCGCCTCGGGCACGTAGACCTCCCACCGATACTCGAACCCGAACAGCCGCAGCAACAGGTCGCGGTCCCAGGCGAGCGGATCCAGCGGTGCGAGGAACGCGACGCCGGGATCGGAGCCTGCTGGACGAGGAGCCGACCGCGTCGCCGCCTCGTCGGCGACCTCGGCCTCGGCGGCGTCCAGCATCGGCAGCTCGTCGCCCACGACGAACCGGCTGGTGCGCAGGCCCTCGACCTGGACCGGCGCGATCGCGCCCATCTCGACCAGTTCGTTACGCAGCGACGCCCGGCCCGACGTCTCCCCCGTGCCCGCCCACAGGGTGTAGTCCCCCGTCGCGCCGAGGAGCCCGTTGCCGCGGTAGCGGGTCAACAGCTTGTGGCGATGCTGCTCCCGCTCAGGAATCCGGCGGGCGAGCAGCTCGGCCGGAAACAGGCGCTCGGTGAGGTCGTACACGCGCCGGTTCCCCTCCCGTCGCGAGATCGCGATGATCCCGGCCTCCGCGAGCGCCTCGAGGATGGCGCGCACCTGGTTGGTCGGCCGCCAGTACCAGTCGATCGCCGCCCGCGGCCCGACGTCCGTCGACGACAGCGGGCCATCCGCCCGGATCCGTGCCAGGAGCTCCTCGACCAGCGGCGCGTGCTCGTCGAAGGCCGCGCCGCGATGGTCGGCATGCCGGCGATCCCAGGTGACCCGAAACCAGGGCAGCTCTGCCGTCGGCACGATCGAGAACATCTTGTTGTACGTCTCGTACAGGACGCGGTCGCGGTACAGCAGGTCGTCCGTCCACGGGCGCCGGTAGCCGTCGATGCGAGCGAGCAGGACCAGGTCGTGGTTGCGGCCGGCGACCTCGAGCGGATCGAACTGGAGCGATCCCAGCCGGTCGACGACGCGCATGACCGACGCGGGCTCGGCGGGCAGCGAGCGGGGCGGAGCGAGCAGATGGCGGGTGACGAGGAACCGCCGCGCGGCGGCGGCGGAGACGACTCTGGGATGATCCGGGCTCACTGGGCCTGATGGTACGGGTCGAGCTCACCCGGAGCTGTCATGTACCGGCTACGGCGGGGCCGCAAGCCGCACGGTTATGAAGCCGTGGCGACGCTCGACGGGCAGCCGCTGCGCGATCGCGGCCTGGGTCGCCTTCGACAGCCGCGGCGCGGATCTCGAGAACAGGGCGGCGTCCCCGCTCGTATACCAGGCGAGCATGGCCTGCTGGAATCCCGGGGCGTCCCTGCGAAGGTGCACGTCGGAATCGGTACGCAACCGGCCGCGGTCTGCGTCGTACACGACGCCACCCGGATCGAGGACGGTTGCGCAGCCGGCATCCAGGTTCCGGCGCATGGCGGACGTCAGCACCAGCAGGGCAGGGGCGTCGGACGTGATGCAGCGTGCTCGCGAGATGTCGCTCTCGAGGTCGGCAAGTGGGACCGCCTGTCCCTCCTGGCGAACGATCGAGATGGCCCCGAGCAGCACGAGCAGCACGACCGTAGCGCCGCGGGCCAGTGCGGGCCATGGGGCCCGCCGCGGCATGCGGCCCAAGGCGATCCCGATGCCGGTACCGATCACGAGAGAAGCGGCAGGCGCCACGAGGGCCGCGTAGTCGTTGTGGAACGCGGGCGTCGACAGGACAACCGCCGCCTGCACGATCGTCAGCGCCGCCCACAGGCGGGTCCAGGGACAGCGCCACGCCGTGATCGCCACGATCACCATGCCAGCGATGGCCCCCGCGACCACGACCGGGTCGGCGATCAGCCGGCGAAAGGTCTCGGGCAGCTGGACCAGTTGCGGAAATCCCTCCAGCGCCCGCAGGCGCTCGATGATGCCGACGCCTTGATTCGGGCGGCTGATCTGGTCGATAAGCACATAGCGGACCATGGCCTCAGGCGCGGCTGCCAGGAACGGCAGGCAGACGAGACCGAAGGCGATGGCGGCCCCGCCAGCGAACGCCACGATCGGCCGAAGGCCGTCCCCCTCCCTCTTGCGCGCACCCAACACGAGCCAGCCAAACACGACGATCACGGAGACGGCCTGCCACAGCTGCACGGTCGTGGCGAGCCCGAGGGCGACGCCCGCGAACCCTGCCCGCCGAGGGCTGACCCGGTCGTGGGCCGACAGGGCCAGCAACGCGAGGAGCAGGAGCGTGCTCTGAGGCGCGTGGAGGTCTGTCGTCCGCTCGAAGTTCGAGGCGGTGCTCCATACGGCGTACAGGGCCGCCGCGGTGAGGCCAGCGAGCCGGTCGTGACGGCCGGCCACCAGGCCGACGAGCACGGTGTTTACGGCGCCCAGCAGCATGATCGTCGCTCTCGCGATGCCGAACGCGGTCGGATCTCCCGTGAGGTTCCCCAGCGCGGCAAGCGGTGAGAGTCCGACGACGATGCCGGGTGGATGCAGCAGCAGGAAGTCCCGGTATGGGATCACCCCGTGGACGAGCGCCGTAGCGGCGCCGAAGTAGACGCCATCGTCGTAGCCCTGAAGCCCCAACATGCCGCCACCGAGCAGGACGGGGACGGCCCGTATGGCGAAGGCGACAGCGGCCAGCGCGAGCAGCAGCAGGATGTCGCGCCGGCTGGCAGCGAGAGCCGTCTGGTCCGGGCGGTCCTTGAACGGGACGCCCTCGTCTGCCGGAACGGCCGGGCTGGCACGATTCCGTGGCTTGTCGCGACCGCCCGTGGCAGCGCTCCTCCCGGGCATCGGACCTCCGGCGCGCAGGGCCTCTATGGTGCGCCGCAGATCAAGCGGAGGCGAAGGGTCGTTTGGATCCTTTCTCGAGCTCCAGCCGTCCGTCGTCGTCTTCCACGCAAGGTGAAACGTCCGGAGCAGGTGGAGGCGCCGTGCCGGTCACGTACCGCCCGGCGAGGCCTTGCCGGAGGGCGCAATGATCGCCAGCGCCCGCCAGCCGACGCGGCCAGCCGGTCCAGCCAGACCGGAACGTCGACGGGGGGCAACGAGGAGGGCGACGCAGGTGTCGCGACGACTGCGGACGCGCCGCCCTCCGGACGGTTGACTCAGGCGGGCGTCAGCCCTCCATCGCCTTCTTCTTGAGCTCGTTGTACTCGGGTTCCGTGATGGCGCCCGACGCCTTGAGCTGGTTGAGCTTCTCGATCTGGTCCGCCGGGCTGACGGCGGCTGCCGCCTTCTGGGCCGCGTCGGCCTGGGCCATCATCTGGACGTCCTGGGCGGTCACCTTCGGCCGCATCACGATGTAGATCAGGGCGCCAAACAACGGGATGATGAAGATCACGATGATCCAGATCGCCTTCCAGCCACCCGTCAGGTCGTTGCGCCGGAAGATGTCCGCGAAGATCGAGATGAAGATCCAGATCAGCATGAACCAGAAGAAGAAGAACACCATCGACCAGATGACGTCCCAGAACGTCAGCGTCGAGGTGCCGACCGAGTTGCAGGCGGCCACCAGCAGGCCGAGCAGCGCCAGGCCGGGCAACGCCGGCTTGACGAGCAGGCTGCGCAGGTCACGGAACCCCATACCGATGTTCTCCCTCGTGCTCGTGCGCCTCGCTGTGATCGCGCGAGGCGAGGCCACCTTACACCGCGCGCGAGGCGGGATGACGGCCCGTCGAAGCGCGATCGGGTAGCCCGTCCCGGGCGGGCCCAACGTCCGGGCACCGGCGCCCGGATCCGATGTATCGTGTCGACCGAATGGTTCGGTCCGCCCGTACCATCAGCCACGCCCGAAGGAATACGTCATCGACGCCACCGAACGCAACGCCACCATCGAGGCGGTGATCGCCGGCTACGAAGCCCTCATGCACAGCCTCGCAGAGCTCCACGCCCCGGAGTTCCTCGAGATCGCGATCACCATGCCGCAGGCGAAGCTGCTGTACCTGCTCGGCGCCTCGGGCGACCTCCACATGTCGGACCTGGTCATCCGCCTGGGCGTCTCGCTGTCCACCGTGAGCGGCCTCGTCGACCGCATCGTGGACCAGGGTCTGGCCAGCCGCCACGAGGACCCGGTCGATCGCCGCCAGGTCGTCGTCGGGCTGACGCATCGAGGCAAGACCTTCATCGAGCACTTCCGTGACCTCAACGCCGTCCAGATGCGGGCGCTGCTCGACCTGGTCGACGACGACCAGCTCGTCACCGTCCGCCAGGCCCTGACCGCCCTCGCCAGCGCCGCCGACCGGGTGTCGGCCGCGAGCCGCGCCGCAACCCGAAAGGATCCCGCATGAGCCGCCTCACCGAGTTCGCCGTCGCCAAGCGCAGCGTGACGCTGCTCCTCGCGGGCGCCCTGTTCATCGCGGGCATCGCGGCCTGGGGCAGCCTCAAGCAGGAGCTCCTGCCGGACATCGAGCTGCCGGTCATCACGGTGATCGCTCCGCTGCCCGGCGCCGGGGCCGCCGACGTCGCCGACCAGGTGACCAAGCCGATCGAGCAGGCCATCTCCGGCGTCCCGCGTCTCGCCGCCCTCCAGTCCACGTCCGCCAACTCGCTCGGCCTCGTCATCGCACAGTTCGCGGTCGGGACGAACGTGAAGGAGACGCAGGCGCTGATCCAGCAGAACGTGGACGCGGCGAACCTGCCACCGACGGTCGAGCCGACGGTCGCCGCCCTGAACATCAATGCCTCGCCCGTCATCGTCGCGTCCGTGGCGGCGACGACCCCCGACGGCCTGAGCGAGGCCGCACGCATCGTCCAGAACGAGATCGAGCCCGCGCTCCTCGCCATCGAGGGCGTCGAGAGCGTCGACGTCAGCGGCGGCGACGAGCAGCAGATCGCCGTGACGCTCGATCCGGCCAAGCTCGCCAAGGCGAACGTCTCCGAGGCGCAGGTCGTCGGCGTCCTGACCGCCAACAACGTGACGGTCCCGTCAGGTCAGGTCCAGGGCGACGGGACCAAGACGCCGGTGTCCACGATCGGGGTCATCGGCAGCGTCGACGAGATCAGCAACATGGTCGTCGGCGTGGCCGCCCCCGCGTCGTCGGGCGCCGGCACGCCCGCGCAGCCGGCGGCATCGGGACAGCCCGCCGCGTCCGACCAGCCGAGCGCCGGCCCGTCGTCCGCGCCGGTCACCCCCGTCGCGCCCAAGCCCATCACGATCGGCGACCTGGGGACCGTCGCCGTGGTCGGCGTGCCCACGACGGGCTTCGCCAGGACCGCGACCCCCGAAGACGGAGGACACCCGTCGCTCTCGCTGTCAGTGACCAAGACCTCGACGGCCAACACCGTCCAGGTCGCGGACGCCGTGACCGCGAAGCTCAACGAGCTGGGCCAGCAGCATTCGGATCTGGTCACGGTGACCGTCGTGTCCGACCTGTCCTCGTTCATCAAGGAATCGCGCGACGGGCTGGTCCGCGAGGGTGGCACCGGGGCCCTGTTCGCCGTCCTGACGATCTTCTTCTTCCTCTCCAGCCTGCGCTCGACGCTGGTCGCGGCGGTCAGCATCCCCCTGTCGCTGCTCGCGGCGCTCGTGATCATGCAGATCACCGGCATCACGCTGAACATCCTGACCCTGGGCGGTCTCGCCGTCGCGGTCGGTCGCGTGGTCGACGATGCGATCGTGGTCCTCGAGAACATCTATCGCCACCGCGCCCTGGGCGAAGACCGCCTCAAGGCGTCGATCAACGGCCCGCGCGAGGTCGCCGGGGCCATCACGGCGGCGACCGTAACGACCGTCGGCGTGTTCCTGCCGCTCGGTTTCGTCGGCGGCTTCGTCAGCCAGTTCTTCCTGCCCTTCGCCCTGACCGTGACGTTCGCGCTGCTGGCCTCGCTGGTGTGCGCACTGACGGTCGTCCCGGTGCTCGCGTACCTGCTCATCAAGAACGTGAAGTCCAACGTCGACGAGGACGGCGAGCCCAAGAACTCGTTCTGGATCCGGACCTACGTCCCGGCGATCACGTTCGCCCTGCGCAGCCGTTGGACGAAGCTCGGCGTGGTGGGCGCGTCTGTCGCGTTGTTCTTCGCCACGTCGCTGATCATCCCGCTCCTGCCGACCCAGTTCATCAACGCGGGGTCCGAGAAGATTCTCGCGGTCACGCTCGCCCCGCCGGCCGGCGCCTCCTCCGAGGCCGTCCTCGAGCGGGCGATCCAGGCCGAGACCATCCTGCTCACGGACCCCAAGGTGGAGCTCGTCCAGACCAGCATCCCGGGCGAGGGGGAGGCTGGCTTCCAGACGATCACCGCCGCGTCCAGCGGCCGGCCCGCCAACAGCGCCCGGATGACCGTGCGCCTCGCGCCGGACGTCGACCTGACCGCCTACACGATCCACCTCGCGGAGGAGCTCGCCCCGGTCCAGACCGACGGGTACGACATCGCGGTCGCACAGGCCGCCGGGTTCACGTCGAACTCCATCAATGTCATCGTCTCGGGCCCCGACCCGGCGGCGGTCAAGCAGGCAAATGACGCCGTCCTCGCGACCCTGGCCGACAACGACGATCTCCTCAACCTGAAATCGGACCTGTCGCAGGGCACGCCGGAGATTCGCGTCACCCCGGATCCGAACAAGTCGATCCTCGTCGGCCTGACGACCGCGCAGGTGGCCCAGGAGGTCCGCGGCGCGCTCGTCGGGACCACGGCCACGCAGGTCCAGCTGCCCGACGAGGATGGCACCACCGCGATCGTCGTCCGCCTGGACCCCGATCAGGTGACGTCCGTGGATACGCTGAAGTCGCTGCCCGTCGGCACCGCCGTCAAGGTCCCGCTGGGCCAGATCGCGACCGTTGAGCAGGCCAACGCCCAGGGATCGATCACGCGTATCGACTCCTCGCCCGCCGCCTCGATCACCGCCGACATCGCCGACGTGGACACCGGTGCCGTCAGCGTCGCGGTCCAGGAGGAGATCGACGGGCTCGTGGCGTCGGGCCAGATCCCCTCGACCGTCGACGCCCGCCTGGCCGGCGTCACCCAGCAGCAGAACGAGGCCTTCGGCGGCCTGTTCACATCGATGGGCGTCGCGATCCTGCTCGTCTACCTCGCGATGGTGCTGACCTTCAACTCGCTGGTGACCCCGTTCATCATCCTGTTCACGCTCCCGCTCGCGACCATCGGCGCCTTCCCGGCGCTGCTCCTGACGGGGCGGCCGATCGGCGTCAGCGCCCTGATCGGGTTCCTGATGCTGATCGGGATCGTGGTCACGAACGCGATCGTGTTGCTCGACCTCGTCGAGCGGCTCCGGCGCGAGGGCATGTCGACCTACGACGCGCTGATCGAGGGCGGGCGGACACGTGTCCGGCCGATCCTGATGACGGCGATCGCGACGATCCTCGCGCTCGTCCCGCTGGCCGCGGGCTTCAACCAGGGCTCGATCATCGCGGCCGAGCTCGGGACGGTCGTCATCGGCGGCCTCCTGAGCTCGACGTTCCTGACGCTGCTGGTGATCCCGGTGGTGTACTCGCTCGTGGATGGGGTGCGGACCCGGTTGAGCCGGCGGTTCTCGCCGCCGGAGACCACCGAGCCGGCCGAACCGGTTGCGGCCGCCTAGGCTCGCGTCGCCTGGGCCGGGCGTCGCGCAGATCGTCCGGCCCATGGCACCCTAACCTCGAAGACAGGAGGTCACACGATGGCGGCAATCACGCGCTACGCGGACGTGAACTGGTCCGGCGGCCTGACGGACGGCGCCGGGACGATCAACTACGTGTCGTCGGGCGCAATCGCGCGCCTGCCGGTCACCTGGGGGTCGCGGACCGAGGACCACAACGGCCGCACCAGCCCCGAGGAGCTGATCGCCGCGGCCCACGCATCGTGCTTCTCGATGGCGTTCAGCGCCCGGTTGGCGAAGAACGGCACGCCGCCGTCGTCGCTCGACGTCCGGGTCACGATCACGTTCGACAACAGCGGCGGCGGCTGGAAGATCACGCGCAGCGACATCACCGTGCGGGGAGCCGTGCCGGGGATCGACGCCGCCAAGTTCGCGGAGCTGGCCGACGACGCGAAGGACAACTGCCCGGTCTCGGTCGCCCTCAAGGGCAACGTCGAGCTGGTCGTCGACGCGCAGCTGGTCTAGCGGCACGCAGAGCGTGGTCGCCTCCGTGCCGTTGGGACCGTGCCGCGCCGCCGCGCAGGTCGCTGGTCGCCCAGCGTGCACTGCAGCGGTTGCTCCGCTGGATTGATCGCCTGGCGACCCAGACGGCGGTTTCGAGGGTCACGGGCCCCTGATCTGAACGCCGGGCGACCAGATCGCCGGTAGATCCGCTGGAGTGAACGCCGGGCGACCAGCCGCCGGGCGACCAGCGGACGGCACGGCGGACGTCACACCAGGGCGCAGGGCGCTCGCCCTACCCGATCGTCAGGATCCCTCGTGGGTTCTCGATCGTCAGCCGGTCGATCTCGGGCTCGGACACCCCGGCCTCGCGCAACCGCGGCAGGAACGTCGACTGCAGGTACGTGTAGCCGTTGCCCTCGTACCGCCGCAGCTGGCTGTTGTGGCACACGTCCTGGCTCAGCAGGATGCGATCGCCATGGCCACGATGGAGGAGCTCGAGCAGCAGCTCGACGATCCGGCCCTCGCCATGGCGCTCGGTGGGCGTGAACGACATGCCCAGGAAGTCGAACTCGATCGACGCCCCGCGCTCGATCAGCGACAGGTAATGGTCGAGGACCGGGTAGCTGTCGGCGTGGCCGATGACGACGCGACCGGGATCCACACCCTCCTCCTCGAACACCGTCAGCTGAGCCGCACCGACGGCCGACATCACCGCGTGCGTCGTGATCGCGAGCCCGGTCCGGCGCGAGGCGCGTGCCGCCGCCCGGTGGACCCGCTCCTCGGCCGGCGTCAGCCACGGCTTGTCCGTCCCGATCTCGCCGATGATGCCGATCCGGATCCCGCTCTCCCCCACCCCGACGGTCGCGTCGCCGACGAGCTCCTCGGCGAGCGAGTCGACCGACCGCCGGTCGATCATCGCCTCCGCCGGGTAGTAGGCGCCGCGATACCAGCCGCCGCCCATCACCACGTGGAGGCCGCTCCGCTCGGCGATCCGCTTGAGCCAGACGGGATCGCGTCCGACCCCCGGTGCCGTGAGGTCCACGATTGCGCTCCCGCCGGCCTCGCGGTACAGCCGCAGCTCGTCGAGGATCACGGGCTCGTCGCGCGTGAGCTCCCAGTAATCCCAGCGGTCCTGCACGTGCCACAGCGCGATCTGGGTGTGCTCGTGCGGGAGGGTGAACCCGAGCGCTGCGGGCTCCACGGGCCCGAGCACGGTCATGACGTGCGGCATCTCGTGATCCTAGCCGCGCGGCGGGGGCGCCGTGCCGAGTACGGGCGCCGGGGCACCACGCCGGGCTCGAGCGCAGGACTAGGACAGCCTGGGCCTGCCGACCTTGTCCGTGATGCTCCAGGAACGGCCCGGCACCGTGGGCACGACCGGGGGCTCCGCGACCGCCGCCGAGGCGAGGATCGGGCGCAGCAGCGCCAGCGCGCGTCGCTCCGCATCCTCGCGGCGATATGCATCGCCCTGTTCGAGCCGCCACAGGAGCAGCCCGTCGAGGAACGTGACGTAGGCCGCCGCCAGGGCCGGGGCGTCGGTCCAACCGGGAAGCTCGCCGTTCGCGATGCCCTCGCGGATCAGCATCTCGCCGGCACCGGCGATCTGGTCCCGGCGACGGGACAGGGAGACGCGGATGGCGGGCTCGGCGTCCGCGCGCGCCCACTGCATCACGAGCATGCCGGCCATGTCCGGCTCGCCCGGCAGGCCGACCATCGAGTCCAGGAAGAACCCAACGGCGATCGCCAGCTTCTCGGCGACCGTCCGGCCCCGAACGAGGCGGTTGCCGAGCTCGCCCAGGCCCTCGCCGGACGAGAGCTCGCAGGTCGCGAGGAACAGCTCGTCCTTGCCGTGGAAGTAGGTGTAGATCGCGCCGACCGACAGTCCGCTGTCGCGGACGACGTCGCCGATCGTGGCACCGTGGTATCCCTTCTCGGCGAACACGCGCAGCGCGGACTCGACGATCCGTGTCCGGACCGCCTGTTCGTGGGCGGCGCTCACTCGCGGCATGGGTGCAGGCTAGCAGAGCGAATGACCGTTCTGCAAGACACCATGCCGCAACGCAAATGCGACATATGTCGCGGTTGACAAGGAGAATGACCGCTCTTTATTGTGACTCCCAACCCGCTCGACCCGCGGGCCCACGACCGTCCCGGCCACCACTTCGACACCACAACGGAGCGCACGATGTTCAGCCGCTGGGGAGCCTTCGTCTACCGGCACCGCAAGATCGTCCTCGTCCTCGCCATCGTCGTGGGGATCGCCGCGAGCACCGCAGCTGGGCGGGCGGCGTCCGTGCTCTCCGCCGGGGGCTGGCTCGACCCCAACTCCGAGTCCGCCGCGGTCGCCAATCGCCTGGCCGACGAGTTCGGCGCGGGCCGCGCCGCGCTGATCGCGGTCTACCGCGGCCCTGCCGACGCCGACGCGCGAGGCGAGGCCTTCCAGGCGGAGATCGCCGCCTCGCTCTCGGATCTCACCAAGGACCCGGCGGTCACCGGCACGATCGGCTACACGGAGACCGGCGATGCCCGGTTCATCTCCAACGACGGTCACTCGGCCTACGTCGTCGTCAACCTCAACGTGACCGACGAGGAGTCGGTGCCGCTGCTCGATCGGTTCGAGTCGGAGCTGCACGAGCCGGGCGCGGGCATCGAGATGCTGATCGGCGGCTACGCGGCGCTGACCCGCGACTCCGGCCAGCAGTCCGAGCAGGACCTGGCCCGTGCGGAGACCGTCTCGCTGCCGATCGCCGCGCTGGTCCTGATCCTCGTCTTCGGCTCCCTGATCGCCGCGGGCATGCCGCTCCTGGTCGCCGGCCTCGCCATCCCCACGACGCTCGCGCTCGTCTACCTCGTCGGCCAGCAGATCGAGCTCAGCATCTACGTCCAGAACGTGTCCACGATGCTCGGACTCGCGCTGGCGATCGACTACTCGCTGTTCATGGTCAGCCGGTTCCGCGAGGAGCTCAAGAAGGGCCGCAGCACCGGCCAGGCCGTCGAGATCGCCGTGGCGACCTCGGGCAAGGCCGTCACGTTCTCGGGCATCGCCGTGGCGATCGGGCTCGGCGGGCTCCTGGTGTTCAGCGCCCCGGCGCTCCGATCGTTCGGCATCGGGGGGATGCTGACCGTGTTTGCGTCCCTGTTCTTCGCCCTCACGTTCCTGCCGGCGCTGCTGGGCATCCTCGGGCCGCGCGTGAACGCGCTGTCGGTGCGCGGCCTGATCGACGGCGTCCGCCGCGCGCTCGGCCGGCCCGTCGGCGAGGCCGCCACCGAGCTGTCGCGCTCCCGCTGGGAGTGGATCGCCAACACCGTGATGGCGCATCCCGTGATCGTGATCATCCCCACGCTCGTGCTGCTCGTGTTCGCGGGCCTGCCGTTCCTGAGCCTCGAGCAGGGCATCCCGGACGCCTACACGCTGCCCGCCGGGCTCGAGAGTCGCGAGGCCGCGGTCGCCGTCCAGAGCGGCTTCGAGGCGGGCACGACCGCTCCGATCATCGCGCTCGTCGACGTCCAGGGCGACCCGACCTCGGATGCCAACGTGCGGGCGCTCGCGGCGTACGGCGCCGCGCTCGGCGGCGTCAGTGGCGTCGAGCGGGTCGAGAGCCCGTTCACCGGAATCACCAATCCATCGACCGGCCAGCCGCTGACGACCGACGAGCTGGTGGCCCTGTACGGGCAGCCGCGCTCCGCCTGGCCGGCGCCGCTGGCGCCGCTGTGGGACCGCTATGTCCATGGCTCGACCGTCCGCTTCGACGCCATCAGCCCGCTCCAGCCGTCCGCGCCCGCCGGCACCGCCGTCGTCGCCGCCGCCCGGACCATCGACCCGGGAGCCGGCCTGTCCGCGATGATCGGCGGCCAGGCGGCCGGCGGCTATGACTTCCTGGTCTCCCAGACCGATCGCATCCCGTACGCCGTCGGGGTCGTGCTGCTGGCCATGTTCTTCGTGCTGTTCCTGCTGTTCGGGTCGGTCGTGCTGCCGATCAAGGCGATCCTCATGACCCTGCTGTCGATCAGCGCCTCGTTCGGGGCGATGGTCTGGATCTTCCAGGAAGGCAACCTCTCGGGGCCGCTCGGGTTCACCTCGCCCGGGTTCACCATCGCGGGCAACCCGATCATCATGTTCAGCGTGCTGTTCGGCCTGTCGATGGACTACGAGGTCCTGCTGCTGTCGCGGGTGCAGGAGGCCTACCGGCGATCCGGTGACAACCGCGCCGCGGTGGCCGAGGGCCTGTCGAGGACGGCGGGCGTGATCACCGGCGCCGCCGCGATCATGGTCACCGTGTTCGCCGCCTTCGCGCTGGCCGACACGATCACGATCAAGAGCATCGGCGTGGGCATGGCGATCGCCGTGTTCGTCGACGCGACGATCGTCCGCATCCTGCTCGTGCCGGCGACCATGCGGCTGCTGGGCAAGTGGAACTGGTGGGCACCCGGGCCGCTGGCCCGGTTCGCCGACAGGCTCGGCTTCAGCCACGTCGAGGACGACGCGGCGGTGCCGACCGGCGACGAGCCAGCCCCGGTGACCGACCCCGCCGGGCGACCGGCGGCCGGACCCGCCTGAGGGCGCGCACGAACAACGTGGCGCTCACGTCGGACGTCCCGGACCTCCTGGCGGCGGACCTGCCGCTGGTTCTCGTGGGGATCAATCCGGGACGAGCGTCGGCGGCGGCGGCCGCCCACTTCGCCAACCCGCGCAACGACTTCTGGCGCCTGCTGGCCGCCTCGGGGCTGACGCCCGAGCTGCTCGGGCCCGACCGCCAGGCCGAGGTCCTCCGGCACGGCATCGGCATCACGAACGCGGCCCTGCGGACGACGCCGGGCTCGGGTGACCTGCGGGTGGCCGACTTCGAGGGCAGCGCCCGCCGGCTCGAGCGGATCGCGACCGAGCTGCGGCCGGCCCTCATGGCGTTCGTGGGCAAGGAGGCCTACCGGGGCCCGTTCGGCGAGCGGCCACAGCTCGGGCTCCAGGCGCGGACGCTCGGCGCCACGCGCTTGTTCGTCCTGCCCTCGACGTCCCCCGCCAACGCGGCCGTGCCGTGGGACGTGCGGCTGCGCTGGTTCAAGGAGCTGGCGGCGCTCGTCGGCCAGCACGGCGAGACACGCGGTACGCTCACGGCAGGAGGCGGGACGGAGGTCACATGAGCGAGCAACACGACGAGGCACCCCTCACCGGCGACGTGTACGACTCGGGCGGCGTCCGGATCTACGGTTGGGAGTGGAACGACATCGGCGGACCTCGCGGCCGGAGCCGCCTGCCGTGGTTCGGGATCTTCCTCGTCGTGTTCGGTGCGCTCCTCCTGCTGCGCCAGGTGTTCCCCGCCCTAGAGACCGCCGGCTCGCTCCTGTTCCTCGCGGTCGGCGTCGCATTCCTCGTCTCGTGGGTCGTCAACCGCGGCCTGGGGTCGCTCTATCTCGGCGCGATCATCACCGCGCTCGCCGCTCCCGACCTGCTCGCGGCGGCCGGCGTCATCTCGGGACCCGGGGTCGGCACGCTGTGCCTGGGCATCGCCTTCCTGTTCATCGCGCTGGTGCGCGGCATGAGCAACGCCGGCTGGGGCTGGCAACTGGTGCTGGGCGCGATCCTGTTCGCGATCGGGATCTCGAGCGTCGCGCTGCCCAACGTCAGCGACATCATCTGGCCCGTGACCCTGGTCGTGCTGGGCGTGGTGGTCCTGGTCCGGGCGATGTCGCCCCGCCGCTAGCCCTCGGTCACGGACTCCAGAACCCCATCGAGCCCGGCGCCAGCACACGTCCTGGCGACCCATCGGCCGGCAGCACCTGCAGCGCCTCGGTCCCGTCGGCCGCGGCGAGCGGCAGCAGGATCGCCGACCCGTCGGGCGCCCACACCCGGTGGCTGAGCGCGTACTGGTCGAAGTACGGCATCACCTCGTTCACGAACGTCGGCGTGAGGCTCACGACCTGCGCCGGGGTCGCCGTCCCTGCGGCGACATCGACGAACACGAGCGCCGCGTCGACCCCGGGGGCGTCCGCGTCGGGCTTAGTCGTCCCGCCGCCATCCCGCACCGATGCGAGGCGCGCGCCGCCGCTTGCCGTGGTAGCCGCGCCGTCGCTCGTGCTGGCGGCCCCCGGATCGGCCTGGTGGGGCACCCCGATACTGGCGATCGTTCGTCCATCGGGCGACCAGAAGAACGACAAGACGTCGCTCGCGGGCAGCGGGCGGACGACGCCTGTCGCGGCATCCACGACTCTGAGCTGGCCCACCGGGATCGGCCCGCTCTGGGCGCCTTCGGCGGCCCCGATGAACGCCGCTTCGGATCCCGATGGTGCGAAGCTCACTGCTGCAGGGCCGAAGACCGGGACCTCGTAGCGTGAGGTCCCGTCCGCAGCGGCGACCACGATCGTGTTCCCGTTCGGCGGCCGCGCGACGACATACGCCTCGTAGCGCCCATCCGCGGAGGCGGCGGGCGCCCGGAACAACCCTGGCGGGCTATCGACGGTCGCGATGGTGCTGCCGTCGGGGCCGACGGTGCCGATGAAGGCATCGGCGTCGATGCCCGAGTGGACCAGCATCCGGGTGGGTCCGTCCCACGCCCAGTACATCGGGGCGCCCTCGCGCAGGGTCGGCGCGCCGTCGCTCCCGTCGGCGCGCGCCGAGCGGAGGGCCAGGCTCGAGCCCTCCTCGGTGAGGAACGTCACGGCCGAGCTGTCGGGGGTCCAGTAGAGATAGAACGGCGCCGACGAATCGCTCTGGTACAGCACCTTGCCGTCGGCCGCGGAGGCGCCGCCGGCGCCGGCCGCGAACACCTCGATCGCGGCGCCCGCCTGGTTGTTGGTGACGGCCGCGACGTGGGTCCCGTCCGGGGACCAAGCCGGGAACGAGAAGGTCGTGCCCTCGGTCGCGTGGACGACGCGGTTCCCGCCATCGGCATCCACGATGGCGAGCGCGCCGTCGGGGTCGATCAGCGCGACCCGGACGCCGGGGGTCGCCGGCAGCCCCAGCCTCCCGGTCGCGACGAGGAGGGCGGCGATCCCGCCGAGGGCAAGGACCGCGACGACCGCCCCCGCGACGAGCCGTCGCCGGCGCACGGGGCCACGGGGCGAAGACGGCCCGCCCACTGGCTCGGGCGGCACCGAATAGGCCGGCGCTTCCTCCGTCGTCATCTCGATGACGATACGGCGCGACGGTCCGGGCGGATCATCCAGGGCGCCTCAGGCGGCGGCCGCCTCAGGCGCCGGCCGCCGCCTCGACCGACGCCACGGACGCCTCGATGGCCGAGGCCAGCCCGTCGGCGATCCGGACGAGCTCCGCGTCCGTGACCACGAACGGCGGGCCCAGCAGGACCGTGTCGCCGTCGACGCCGTTGGCATTGCCGGTTCCCGAATACAGCAGCAGCCCCTGCTCGCGCGCCGTCCGCACCACCGCCTCGACCAGGCGGGCCGCCCGCGGGTATGCCTCGCGGGTCTCGCGATCGCGGACCAGCTCGACGCCGACCATCAGCCCGCGGCCCCGGATGTCGCCCACCGCCGGGATGCGGTCCAGCCGCTCGCGCAGGAGCGCGAGCAGCCGCTCGCCCTTGGTCGCGGACGCCTCGACGAGCGCCTCCGACTCCAGGATCCGGAGCACCTCGAGGGCCACCGTCGCCGCGACCGGCTGGTGGGAATACGTGAAGCCGTGGATGAACGGTCCGGCGGCCGTGACCTCGTCATACACCTCGCCCGACGCGGCGACGAACCCGAACGGCCAGTACCCGGAGGTGGCGCCCTTGGCGGCGACCAGGAGGTCGGGCTGCACGCCGTAATGCGTGAGGCCGAACCAGGCGCCGGTTCGGCCGAAGCCGGTCATGACCTCATCGGCGATGAGCAGGGCGCCGTGGCGGCGGCAGACGTCGGCGATGGCCGGCCAGTAGCCGGGCGGCGGCTCGACCGCCGCCAGCGTCGCGCCCACGATGGGCTCGGCCACGAACGCGGCCACGGTCCCGGGGCCCGCCATCGTGAACGCCTGGTCCAGCTCGTCGACCAGGGCCTGCGTGGTGCCCAGGGCCTGTGACCCGGGATCGTCACCCCGGTACGGATAGGCGGCGCTCACGTGGCGGAACCGGCCCAGCCAGCCCTCGTACGGACGGCGCAGGGGCCGGCGCCCCGAGAGATCGAGCGCTCCCAGGGTGTTGCCGTGGTAGCTGCCCCAGCGCGCGAACACGACCAGGCGATCGGGCTCGCCGCGCGCGAGCTGCGTCGCACGGGCCAGCTTGAGCGCGGTCTCGATCGCCTCGGACCCGCCCGAGACGGGGTAGATCGCCGGATCCGCCATCGGCAAATGGCGAGCCACCTCGCGGGCGTAGCGTTCGAGCGGCTCGGTGGTGAACGCGCTGCCATGGGCGTAGGCGAGCCGGCCGGCCTGGTCCGCGATGGCGGCGGCGATCTCGCGCCGCCCGTGGCCGACGTTGACGACGATCGCGCCGCCCGCGGCGTCGAGGTACTCGCGGCCGTCGGCGTCGACGATCGTCGAGCCATGCGCCTCGACCGCCACCGGCGGCTCCGGCGACACGGCCCGGCGGAAGACGCGGCCGCTCAACGAGCGGGACCCGGAGCGGACGACGAGATCACGCGTCGATTGTAGGTTCGGCGGCGTCCGGGGCCTCAGGCGCGGCCGGCGAGGGCAGGTCGCCCGCGGGCAGCGCCACCTCCCTGCCCAGGAACGCCACGAACCAGGCGGCCTCGGCATACGGCAGCAGGATCGCGCGCAGGGTGATCGTCAGCGGCACCGCCAGGAGCGCGCCGGCCGGCCCGATGAGCGCGGTCCAGACGAGGATCGTCACGATCGTGATGACCGGGCTCACCTCGAGCGTGGTCGACATCACCCGCGGCTGGAGCACGTAGTCGAACGCGAGATTGATGACGACGTAGCCCACGACGACCGCGATGGCGGACGCCGGTCCGTATTCCAGCAGGGCGAACGCGGTGGGCGGGATGAGGGCGAGGATGAAGCCGATGTTGGGGATGAAGCTGAACAGGAACGACATCAGGCCCCACAGCACGGCGTATGGAACCCCGAGCACGAGGAGCAGGACGGTGTCGGCCAGCGCCGCCGCGGCGCCCAGCACCGCGCGCACCCGGACGTAGGTGACGAGCTCGGTCGCCAGCGCGTCGTAGCGGGCGAGGATCTCCGCGGACGTCGCGCGCAGCATCCGGCCGCGCAGGCCCGGTGCGCCGAGCAGGACGTAGATCACGATCAGGACCGACATCGCGAGGGCCGTGACGGCGGGCGCGAGGGCCGCGACCACGCTGCGGGCCGCGCCCAGCGCCGCGGTTGGCTCGATCGGAGGAAGCGTCGCGCCCGGCACGCCGGTCACGTTCCCCCACGCTTCCTCGGCGAGGTCGATCCATTGCTGGATCTGGGTCGAGTCGTCGACCACGCGCAGCCCGACGGCGGCGATCGAGGCGACGACCGCGATCCCCATCACGACCAGGATCAGGATGAACCCGCCGGTGGTGACCAGCAGTGCGAGCCACGAGGCGGTGCCGCGCGCCATCAGCCACAGCTGGGCGCGCCGGGCGACGATCGCGGCCAGGGCCGAGAAGGCCAGCAGCGCGAACATGCTGGCCGCAAGGCCGATCCCGACCACCACGATCACGGTCGCCGCGAGCATGAGCAGCGGGCCGCGGAGCTCGCGCGGGGCCGTCGGTTCGGCGGGGCGATCCACGATCCCGATGCTACGTGGTCGCGACGTCGCCGCGCGGCCACAGCCCGCCGGTCGACGCCATCCAGTCCGCGATCGCCTCGCAGGCCGCCCCGGTGTCCCCGTCCGTCATGTCCAGCTCGAGCAGGGGCAGCCGCGAGTCCGAGGCGAGCCGGCGCAACAGCTCCTGCTCCTGCCGGAACGCATCGAGGTCGTCGTACTGGGACGGCTTGCCCGAGATCGGCAGGCGCGCCGCCCGGGCCGCCTCCCAGGTCCCGTCGCGACGGGTGCACAGGACGAGGTGGACGTCGAGCGCGAGCAACCGGTCCTCGAGCCAGCCGAAGTCCACGTCGCGCCCGTGGACCGCGAGCTGGTACGCCCGGGCCGACAGGTGGAACCGGTCGATGACCCACGAGTAATGGGGCTGGAGCTCGATCAGTCGCGTCCAGGCGTCGAACACCGCCAGGGCGCGCGCCTCCTCCTCACCACCCGGCTCGAAGTTGATCGGACCGCGGCCCCACGGCTCGGGCGTGAAGCCGCACCATTCCGCGGAGATCAACGGCGAGTGGTAGCGATAGCGACGCGGCCCCACGATCCGAGGGTGCTCGTTGAGGGCGAACGCCAGGTCCGTCTTGTGGGTCAGCCGGGTGCCCTCGAGGATGATCTTGGGCGTCAGCTTGGGCACGGTCGTCAGGGCTCCAGCCGGCGGATCTCGAACGACGGACCCGCGCCCAGGTTCTCGGACGGCGTCCCGTAGCGGAGGATCAGGTCGCGGACGGCGGCCCGGTGCTCGTCACGGTCGAGCAGACGCGCAACGCCGGCCCACGATGCGTCGCCCATGGTCACCCGGCAGGCCGGGTCGTCCAGGAGGTTGAGTGCCCAGTTCGCATCGGACGACCCGGCCGAGACGACCACCGACCCGTCGGGCTGCGGCACGTAGCCGACGACGGCGGCCGCCAGAAGGCCCGTGATGCGCCCGCGGGTCTCGACACGGAGCATCCGGCCCCACGCGACGAGGTCGTCCTCCATGCGCTACCGTCCGGCCGCACAGGGCGCGGGCAATGTGAAGGACATCCCGGCCATCTGTGGCAGCCTAGCAGGCAGCACGTCGCGCCCCTGCGGATCACCTGCCCGGCCGAAATGGGCCATTGGTCACTTCGCATGCGAAGGGTCGGTCCGGACAATCAGCCGAACCATTGCATTTGCCGCTACCGGAGCCTGCGCCCGTGGACACATCCGTCACTGCGTCTGCCGACCCGTCGATCGAGGAGATCGACGCCGCCCCCGAGCCGTCGCCCGAGGCGCCCGTATCGCCGGTGAGCCGCCGTGGATTCCTGCGCGCCGCCGGAGCCGTCGGCCTCGTCGGCGTCGCGGCCAGCGTCGCGGCCTGCCAGGCCGCGGCGACCCCCAGCTGGGCGTTCGCCGCCGCAGCGAGCCCCACGCCGACGCCCTCGCCGGCACCGGCCACCCCCGAGCCCTCGGGATCTGTCGCGCCGAGCCCGTCGGGCTCCCCGATCCCGAACCTTCCCGCGGGCTGGACCGAGCACGATCTCAACGGCCAGGTGAAGGTCCGGCGGTTCGTCGGCAACCTCGCCGGTCCGCTGGGCATGTCGGCCTTCCTCGACAACGTCCTCGGGCCCAACACCGACGACCCCGAGTTCACCAAGGTCGCCCAGGGCAACCAGCCGCTCGACCCGATCCGCGTCGATCCCGACGGCACCAAGGTGTTCGAGCTCACGGTCGACGACATCGAATGGCCGATCGACGCCCTCAACCCGCCGGTCAAGGCGCTCGGCTACAACAAGATGTGGCCCGGGCCGACGATCCGGGTGACCGACGGTGACAAGGTCCGGATCTCGTTCACCAACAACATGACCGAGCCCACCGGTGTGCACTTCCACGGCATCGAGTTCACAGACTTCAAGCAGGACGGCGTCCCGTTCGTGACCCAGCTGCCGTTCGTGCCGGGCGAGACGTTCACCTACGAGTTCACCGCGACACCGGCCGGCTCGCACATGTACCACTCGCACCACAACGCGACGGACCAGGTCGGCCGCGGCCTGCTCGGCGCCTTCATCGTGGAGCCCAAGCGGGCCGCCGAGAGCTACGCCCGCAAGTACGGCGTGACCCAGGAGGTCGTGTTCATCCACAACGACGTGCTGGGTGGCTTCACGATCAACGGCCACGGGTTCCCGGCGACCACGCCGATCGTCGCCAAGCAGGGCGACAAGGTGCTCATCCGGTTCATGAACGAGGGCACGATGATGCACCCGTGGCACACCCACGGGTTCCGGATGGACATCGTCGCGCGCGACGGCGCGCAGCTCGGCTCGGCCGGGTTCAAGGCGGACACGCTGGGCGTGAATCCGGGCGAGCGCTGGGACGCGATCATCACCTGCGACCGGCCCGGCGTGTGGGCCTTCCACTGCCACATCCTGCCTCACGTCGAGGGCCCGGACGGGATGTACGGCATGGTGACCGCGCTCGTGATCCTGCCGCCCGACGCGTGATAAGGCGCCCGGGCGCGGATCGCTAGGGCGAAAGCGCCCGCCCGAACCGGTCTACGGCCTCCACCGCTCCGTGGACGCCGGCGCTGCCCTGCGACCAGCCCTGGGCATGGGCGCCGGCCAGGCCGCCGGAGCGACCGTAGAGAACGTTGACGAAGCCCGCCTGGTGCTTGCCGCGAAGCTTCTCGTTGCGGACGCCGATCGCGAGGTCGGCACGTCCCGAGCGCCCGTAGTCCGCGGCCGCCAGGGCGCTCCCGAACCGGTCGGCCGTCTCGCGCGTTCCAGGGACGCCGGCGCTGCCCTGCGACCAGAGCTGCGAGCCGGCGACCGCGAGCCCGCCCGCAGACCCGTACAGCGCGATCACGGCACCGCCGGGGGCCTCCAGGGGGACTCCGACCGCCAGGTCGGCGGTTCCGTCCCCATCGAAGTCGCCCGCCGCCAGCGCGCGCCCGAATTGGTCGTCGTTGTCCGCGGTTCCGGGGACCCCCGCGACGTCCTCGTTCCACAGCTGGTTGCCAGCGGCTGTCAGCCCGGCTGGCGACCCGTACAGCACGTTGACCGCGCCAGCGTTCGACGTCGTGCCCACCGCCTCCCCGGCGCTCGTGGCAGCCACGTCCCCGAACCCGTCTCCGTCGAAGTCGCCGATCGCCAGCGCCGCCCCGAATCGTTCGTCGGGCTGGGTCACACCGAGGATGCCCGGACTGTCCTGGCTCCACGCCTGGGCGCCGGTCGTCGTCAGGCCGCTCGACGTCCCGAACAGGACGCCGACCCTGGTGCCGCAGCACGTCGGCGACGAGAGGCTCGTGACCAGCTCCGCGTCCCCGTCGCCGTCGACATCGCCGGCGGCCAGGGTGTCGCCGAACGATTCCCGCTGGATGTCCGACGTGCCGTCGACCATGTCCTGGGTGAGTACCGCCGACCCGTCGGCCGACAGGCCCGCATCGCCGCCGTACAGGACCGAGACCGTGCCCGCATAGCCGTCGCCGCCGAGATACTCGGTGCCACCGATGACGAGGTCGGAGAACCCATCGCCGTCGAAGTCACCGGCGGCCATCGATGCGCCGAATGCGAAATGCACGTCCGGGGCGGGTAACAGGTCCGACCTCGACCATCGCTGATCGCGGTCCGCGGTGAGGCCCTGCGACGAGCCATACAGCACGTTGACCGCCCCCGACCAGTCCGATCCCGACACGCGGTCGCCCGGCACGCCGACGGCGAGATCGGCGTAGCCATCGCGGTCGAAGTCGCCCGAGGCCAGCACCCACCCGAAGTGGTCGCGCGGGCCGCAGTCTCCGCAGCCCCCCTCAGCGAGGCCGAGGACCCCTGGCGTGTCCTGGGACCACGCCTGGTCCCCCGCGGCCGTGATCCCCTCGGCCGAGCCGTACAGCACGTTGACGGATCCGGCATCGGTCTTCGTGCCGAGGTCCTCGTACGCCACGCCGATGGCCAGGTCGGCGTAGCCGTCGCCGTTCAAATCAAAGGGGATGGCTGCGGTCGCTGCCGCCGCGGCCGGCACGGGGCAGGCCAAACTGCCCAACGCGAGCACCAGCAGTGAGAGCGCGCCCTTCGGGGTGGTCATCGATTCGTCCCCATTGTGCGTATAACGCACCCATGCCGATCGCGTTAAGGGCCGATTGTCACGACCTGGTGTACACGCCCCCCGGGTCGAGCTCCTCGCGGACGAGCCGCAGCTCCTCCGGCGTCGGCTCCGGGGTCACGGTCAGGGAGGGGCTGATCCGCGGCTCCCAGGCGATCGTCGCCCGGATCTCGTCCAGGGTCGCGCCGGGGTGGAGAGAGTCCAGGCGCATCTCGCCGGTGTCGTCGAAGTGCCAGATCCCGAGGTCCGTGACGACCACGCTCGGGCCGCGGCCCTTCCAGCCGCCCGCGCGCCGGATCGCCTCGGCCTGCTCGGCCCCGCCGAGGTTGCCGGGCGAGGTCCGGAAGTCGATCGTCTCGACGAACGAGCGCGAGGACTGGCGCATGATCACGAACACGTTGCGGGCGTTGATCGCGATCTCGCACGCGCCGCCCGACCCGGGCAGTCGGGTCGTGGGGTGGTGGTAATCGCCGATGACGGTCGTGTTGATGTTGCCGAACTTGTCGATCTGGGCGGCCCCCAGGAAGCCGACGTCGATCAGGCCGCGCTGCAGGTAGAACGCGAACAGCTCGAACATCGAGACCACCGCGGTGGCGCCGGTAACGATGGTCGGGTCGCCGATGGACAGGGGCAGGCGCGCCGGCCGGGCCCCGAACACGCCGGCCTCGTAGACGAGCTCGAGCTCGGGGTTCACCGTTCGCTTGGCGAGGTTGACGGCGATGTTGGGCAGCCCGACGCCGACGAAGCACACGTGCTGGCCCGCCAGCTCGCGCGCGGCCGCGACGATCATCATCTCGGACTTCGAGAAGGTCATCAGTCGTACGTGCCGTAGTCGACCGAGCCCGACGGCGCGCTGCCGGGCCTCAGGCCGGCGACGTGCTCCGAGCCCAGCTTCTCGACGTAGGCCGCCCGACCGTCCAGGTCGTAGACCCATTCGCGCAGCCACGCCTGGACCGCGTCCTCGTCGCGGCTGATCGGGTCCCAGTCGAGGTAGAACCGGTTGTCGCGGTCGTACGCGCCTTGCACGTAGGACGGGTGGGCGCCGAACGGATCGACCACCACGGCGTCCACGATCAGGCCCGGGATGATCGTGCGGTTGGGGTCGGCGCGGATCACCGCCTCGTCGACCAGCTCCTCCACCACCACAATCACCCGGTCGGCGGCGAACGCCGCCTCCTTCTGGCAGCCGAGCAGGCCCCAGACCTGGGTGTTGCCGTCGGCATCGGCGCGCTGCGCGTGCACGATCGTGACGTCCGGGTTGAGCGGCGGGACGGCGTACACGACCTCGTCGGAGTACGGGGACTGGATTGGGCGGATGAGCGGGTTGGCGACCGGCAGGTCCGTCTCGAAATAGGAGCGCAGCGGCATGAACGGCAGGTTCGCGGCGCCCGCGGTGTAGCGGGCCACCATCCCGAAGTGGCTGTACTCCTCGACCTCGAGCGCGGTCCCCTCCCCCACCGACGCCGGTTCGATGCGCCGTCGGATGGCGTTCAGGCCGCCGACCCCCGGGTTGCCGAGCCAGCTGAAGATCAGCTTGCGGGCGACGCCGCCCGCGATCATCTGGTCGTAGATCACGTCCGGCGTCATGCGCGCGAGCGTCAGGTCTCGCCGGCGCTGGCGGATGATCTCGTGGCCGGCCGAGAACCCGATGAGATGCGTGAACCCCTCGATCGCCACCGTGTCCCCGTCGCGGACGAGGTCAGCGATGGCGTCGCGCATGGAGGCGACCTTGCCGGGCATGTCGGCAGTGTGCCGGATCAGCCGGAGGCGCCGAAGCCCTCGCTGACGAGGCCCGCCCGGCGCTCGGCCGAGACCTCGTCGCGGTCCTCGAGCCGGTGCGCCGCAACATGGTCGACCGACTCGGAGAAGATCCTCACCGCGGTGGCGGCCTCGGCCTGGGAGACCACCAGCGGCGGCGACATCCGGACGCAATCGTCTCCGGCTTCGAGCACGAGCAAGCCCTGGTCAAACGCCCGCATCTGGACCGCTTCCGCGGTCTCGCCCGAGTCGAACTGGATCCCGATCATGAGGCCCTTGCCCCGGACGTCCTTCACCAGGGCCGGGTGACGGGTGAGCAACGGCCGCAGCGCGTCCTGGATCTCGCGGCCGCGGATCGCGGCGTTGGCGATCAGCCCGTTCTCGAGCAGGCGGATGGTCTCGAGGGTCGCGGCGAGCGCCACCGGGTTGCCGCCGTACGTGCTGCCGTGCGCTCCCGGTCCCCAGGTCATCAGCTCGGCCCTGGCGATCATCGCCCCGACCGGCATGCCGGAACCGATGCCCTTGGCCGTGAGCAGGATGTCCGGCTCGACGTCCCAGTGCTGGACAGCCCACATCTTGCCCGTGCGTCCCGCGCCGGACTGCACCTCGTCGGCGATCAGCAGGATCCGGTGGTAGTCGCACAGCTCGCGCAGGCGCGGCAGGAAGTCGTCATCGGGGACGACGTAGCCGCCCTCGCCCTGGATCGGCTCCACGATCACCGCCGCGAACTCGTCGGCCGGCATCAGGCGCTTGAACACGCGGTCCTCGATCTCGTCGAGGCCCTCGTTGCCGAACGGCACGTGGTAGATGCCGGGCAGCATGGGCCCGAAGTGGGCGTGGTACTTGGCCTTCGATGCGGTCAGGCTCACGGCGCCCATGGTCCGGCCGTGGAACGCGCCGAGGAAGGCGATCACGTTCGGCCGTTGGGTCGCGTATCGGGCGAGCTTGAGGCCGGCCTCGACCGCCTCGGCCCCGGAGTTGCCGATGAACACGCGGGCCGGCGACATCGGCGCGATCCGGGCGAGCTCCGCCGCCGCCTGCGCGTAGATCGGCAGGTAGAAGTCGCTGGCGCTGAAGTGCTGCAGCTCGGCCGCCTGGCGCTGGATCGCGGCGACCACGTCGGGATGGCTGTGACCGGTCGAGTTGACGGCGATGCCGGCCGCGAAGTCGAGGAACACGTTGCCGTCGATGTCCTCGACCGCGCAGCCGAGGCCGCGCACGGGGACGATCGGATAGGCCCTGGGCAGGCTCGGGCTCGTCCACGCGTGGTCGAACTCGATGTGAGCCCGGGCCCTGGGGCCGGGGAGCTCCGTGACGATGTCCGGGACGGTGCGCGCCTCGAGCGGGGTCGCCACGTGGCCTCCTTGGCTGTCGATCCTGGCGTCGCGCCGCCCCCGAACGGTCGTCCGTCGGGCGCGCCGGAGCGCATAGATGTTATGCAGAGTGAATATCAGAATAGCAGTTTGGGGCGGCCCCAGCGACGACCCGATGGTCCCGCCGCGGGCCTCAGCAGTCGAACGCGAACCAGCACAACGCGTTGCGCAACCGCTGGTCGTCGAGCACGAGGTCCCGGATCTGGTCGGGGAGCTGGGCACGCTGCCATTGGCACTCGAGGCGGCCGGCCGCGTCGCTCTCGCCACCGGATGCCGCGGCTCGCGCGGCCCTCACGGCATAGGCCGCGGCGCCGAGCTCGTGGGCCGCCACGTGGCCCACTGCCGCGGCCTGGCCGGCGGCGTATGCGGCGTGCCGTGGGGCCCCGTCCAGGTCTCGGGCCGCGGCGTTGGCATGGCCGGCCGCCGTGCGGGCCGCCGCCCACGGGATCTCCCCCCGCGCCCAGGCACGCCCGAGGTCGATCGCCCGCCGCGGACGGTCGTCGTCCGGTCGTGCGAGCTGAAAGGAGTGCAGCACGTGCTCCGCGCAATCGGCCGCCCACATCGCGAGCAGGCGATGATCGTCGTCCTGGAGGGTCCCGCCACGACGCACGGTGATGAACCGCGGATCCCGGACCTTGGGGAGGATCACCAGTGCCTCGGCGACCGGCGCCAATCGGCGACAGGCGCTAGTCGACGACGGTGTGGCTCTGCTCCCGCAGGAACTGGGCGACGTAGTACATCGACAGGCCGGCCTTGCCGGTGGAGCCGGAGCCCTTCCAGCCGCCGAACGCCTGCACGCCCGGCCACGCCCCGGTCGTCGCCCCTGCGCGGCGATTCACGTACAGGACGCCGGCCTCGATCTCGTCGAGGAACTTCTGGACCTCGGCCGGATCGGAGGAGTAGACGCCCGCGGTGAGGCCGTAGACGTTGTCGTTGGCGAGCGCGAGGGCCTCATCGAGCGAGTCGACGGCGTGGACCGCCGTGAACGGCGCGAACAGCTCGTCCTGGAACAGCCGGTGCGATGCGGGCAGCTTGCCAACCACCGTCGGCTCGACGTAGAAGCCGCGGGCGAGGTCGCCCTCGGTCAGGTGCTCGCCGCCGGTGAACACCGTCCCCTCTCGGCGGGCGTCTGCGACGGCGCGCTGGTGGCGGTCGACCGCTCGCTGGTCGATGACCGGGCCGAGGAACGCCGGCCGCGGCAGGGGGTCGCCGACCGCGAGCTTCTCGGTCTTCTCGACCAGCAGCCGGACGAGCTCGTCGTGGACCGGCTTCTCGACGTACACCCGGCTGTTGGCCGAGCACTTCTGGCCGCCGAACCCGAACGCCGAGCGCATGATCCCCTCGGCCGCCTCCTCGAGATCAGCGGAGCGCAGCACGATCGCCGGGTTCTTGCCACCCATCTCAACGATGCACGGGCGCGGGAAGCGAACCGAGAAGTTGCGGAACAGCTCGAACCCGACCTCGAACGACCCGGTGAACACGATCCCGTCGATTCCGGGGTTGTGCTGGAGCTCGTCGCCCACGGTGTCGCCCGGGCCCATCACGAGGTTGAACACGCCATCGGGGACGCCCGCGTCCGCGTAGGCCTCGAGGATCGCGATGGCGGTCATCGCCGTCGCCGTGGCAGGCTTGAAGATGACGGTGTTGCCGGCCATCAGAGCGGCGGCGGACGGGCCGACGGCGAGGGCCATCGGGAAGTTGAACGGGCTGATGACGGCGAACACGCCGTGCGGCCGCAGGATCGTCCGGGTGTGGACGGCGGTGTCGCCGAGGTTGTCCATCGGGTGGTCGTAGTAGGCGTTGTCCTCCGCCGTCTTCGCGTAGTAGCGGATCAGGTCGGCCGCCTCCTCGACCTCGCCCAGTGCCTCGAGCCGCGTCTTGCCGATCTCGACGGCCATCAGCCCCGCGTACTCCATCTGGCGCTCGGAGATCAGCTCGGCGGCGCGCTTGAGGATCTCGAGCCGCCGCTCCCAGCCGAGGCGGAACCACGCAGGCTGTGCTCGTCGCGCGGCCTTGACCGCGTCCTGGACGTCCGCCCGGGTGCCCTTCGCGAAGGTCCCCACGAGGATCTCACTGTCGATCGGGGAACGGACCTCGAAGGTGCCGTCGCCGTCGCGATCCTGGCCGTCGACGAAGTTGCGGTGATAGGCGCCGAGGCGGGCCTTGGCCTTTTCGAGCCCGGCCTCGTAGGCCTGCTGGAGGTCTTCGTTGTCCGCGCGCAGGGTCGCGTAGGTGATCTTGATCCGCTCAGCGGTCATTGCAGGGCTCCCGTGGAGGCGACCGTCCGCGTGGGTGTGGCGGACGGCGCCGAGACGTCGACGTTGACGCCAGTCTAGTCCGGGACCCCCGGAACCGGACCATCGTCATGCGCCCCGCAACCTGGTGCGGGGCGCATGCTGGCAGCATGCATCGACACCTGCGCCGCCTCGTGCTCCTGCCGTCGATCGCCCTCGCCATCATCGCGCCGGCGCTCGCCCCGTCGGCTGCCTTCGCGGCCAAGGAATTCCCCCAGGGCTGGAAGGGCTACCACAGCTATCCCGAGATGGTCGCCGAGGTCCATGCGGTCGCCGCGGCGCACCCGGACATCGTCCACCTGTTCTCCATTGGTCAGAGCTACCAGGGCCGGCAGCTGTGGGCAGCCAAGGTCAGCGACAACGTCGGCCTCGACGAGAACGAACCCGAGGTCCTGTTCGACGGCGTCCACCACTCCGACGAGCACATGGGCCTCGAGATGACCCTGCACATCCTCCACTGGTTCGCCGACGACTACGGATCGAGGCCGCGGATCACCGACATCGTGAACTCGCGCGAGATCTGGATCGTGTTCGAGATGAACCCCGATGGCGCCCAGTTCGACATCAACGGCGGACGGTTCCACTTCTGGCGCAAGAACCGCCAGCCGACCCCGGGCTCGTCGTCCATCGGCACGGACCTCAACCGGAACTACGACTACCGCTGGGGCCTGGGCGGCCGGACGAGCAGCAATCCCCAGGCCATCACCTATCACGGGCCACGCGCCTTCTCGGCGCCCGAGACCCGGGCAATGCGCGACTTCCTCGCGTCGCGCGTCGTGGGCGGTCGGCAGCAGATCCGGGCCGCCATCACGTTCCACGAGTCGGGGCGCCTGGTCATGTGGCCCTACGGCTACACGCACACCAACGTGCCCGGCGACATGACGAACCAGGATCACGCGGCCTTGCGGGCGATCGGGCGCCACATGGCCAGGACCAACGGCTACCGGCCCGAGCAGGCGAGCGACCTGTACATCTCGCGTGGCACGACCCGCGACTACGAGTACGGCGTCTACCGGATCTTCTCGTACACGTTCGAGATGTCGATCAAGGACTACCCGAAGACTCGGATGATCGCGCCCGAGACCGGGCGCAACCGGGAAGCCGTGCTGTGGCTAGCCGAGCGTGCCTGGTGCCCGCTCTCGGTGCTGGGCACGGCCGTGACCACGGCGCGCTGCGGCGCCTTCGACGACGATCTCGAGGTCGCCCGCGGCTGGACGGTCAACCCCGACGGCACCGACACGGCGCCCGCATCCGGGCGATGGGCGCGCGGCAACCCGGCGGGCACGACGGCGTCAGGTGTGACCCTGCAGCCGACGACCGTCCCGTCCGGTCGGGCGGCGTTCGCGACCGGGCTGGCGGCCGGGTCGTCCGCGGCGGCCGACGACCTCGACGGGCTGACGACGATCCGCTCGACGCCGATCTCCCTCCCCGCCGGCGCAGGCCAGCGGCTGACCTTTGCCTGGTTGTTCGCCCACACCGCCAACTCGTCGCCCGCCGACCACCTGCGTGCGATCGTGGAAGCCGGCGCCACCCAGACCGTGGTGTTCGAACAGATGGGATCGTCGTCGGTGGTCGCGGGCGCGTGGCACCGGGCGTCGATCTCCATGGATCCGTGGGCCGGCCAGACGGTGCGGATCCGGTTCGAGGCCTCCGACGGGGACGGTGCGTCGACGGTCGAGGCCGGCATCGACGACGTGCGCGTGACGCGCCCCACGAGCTGACCGCCCTACGGGCTCGCGATCTCCTCGACGCTCACGGCCAGGGTGTAGAAGCAGGGCGACGGGTCGCCGTGCACCTCGACCACGGATCCCTTGATCCTCACCCGGTCGCCCTTGCGGAACAGCTCGTCTCCATGGATGTCGAGCAAGGCGCCAGTCGCCTCGTCGAAGTGGATCCCGTTCGGCCATTCCGCGATGGGGAGATAGCGGGGGGCGTAGGCGCGAAGGTCGTCGGGGAGGGCGCTCTTCCAGTCCTCCCCCTCGAACACCATGACCGGCCAACCCCCGAGGCACTGGTCGAGCGTGGCCACGCCCGCGACTGGACGCGGCAGTCGAAGGAGGATCAATGCGGCGACCAGCAACACTCCGACGAGCAACAGCAATGCCTGGACGCGCTGCCGCGACAGGCCTTCGCGCATGCGAACGGACAATCCCTCACGCATCCCGGCATCAGCCAAGTGCGGCGACGACCTCGGCGATGGACGGGGCGACCGCGTCGGGGGCGTAGCCTCGCGCGCCACGCGCCGCAGCGGCCAGCTCGGCATCGCCGTGCTTGCCGGATCGCACGAAGACCGTTCGTAGGCCCGCCCGTCGGGCGCCACCGATGTCGGAGCCCACGTCGTCGCCGACCATCGCGAGGTCGTGCGGCCGCAGCCGGGGCTCGCCGCGCTTGGCCGCCTCCCCGGCGAGCTGCTCGATGGCCACCCGGAAGAACGCCGGCGACGGCTTGCCGACGATGCGTGCCCTGCGCCCGGTCGCCCACTCGAGCGCGACGAGGAACGCGCCCGCATCGAGCGTCGGGCCGTCCGGCGTGAGCCACCACGGGTTGCGATGCATGCCGATCAGCTCGGCGCCGCCCCGGACGAGCCGGAATGCGCGGTCGAGGTTGGCCTTCGTCAGCTGGTCGGGCGAGTCCCCCAGCACCACCGCCGCCACGTCGCCCGGCGCCGCATCCACGCCCCCCGCATCGACCACGTTGAGGCCCGCGAACTCGGTCTTCGCGTCGTCGGAGGCGATCACGAACACGGCCCGGTCGGCGTACTCGCGCCGGACGAGCTCGGCCGACGCGGACAGGGCGGACTGGAGCCGGTCGGGCGCGGTCTTGAACCCGACCCGCCTCCCCCATGCCGCGAGCGACACCCGCGACACGAGCGAGGTGTTGGTCACCAGCAGGTACGGGAGGCCCATCCCGTCGAGGTGGTCCATCGCCCCCGGGGCGCCAGGGATCGCGCCGCCGGCCAGCACGAGCACCCCGTCGAGGTCGAGCAACAGGCCGCGCACACCGTGCAGCGCTGCACGCAGGGCGGCGTCGGGTCGGGGCATCTCGGGCATGATGGGCGGAGGGTAACCGAGCCTGGGCCAGGGCTCATCACTGAGGAGCGAGATGGGACTGCTTGAGGGCCGCAAGGCGCTCGTGTTCGGGGTCGCGAACGACCACTCGATCGCGTGGGGGATCGCGAAGGCCTTCCACGACCAGGGCGCCACCGTCGGCTTCTCGTCGGTCGAAAGCCTGCTCGATCGTCGGGTCCGGCCCCTCGCCGAGTCCATCGGCAGCACCTTCGTCGAACCGTGCGACGTCCAGTCCGACGCCGACATCGAGCGGGTGATGGACCGCTGGCGCGAGACCTACGGCGAGATCGACATCCTGGTCCATGCCGTCGCCCACGCGAAGCGCGAGGACCTCGAGGGCTCGTTCGTGGAGACATCTCGCGACGGCTACCTGTTCGCGATCGAGGTGTCCGCGTACTCCCTGGTCGCGATGGCTCGCGCGGCGCGCCCGCTCCTCCACCGGGGCAGCTCGATCCTGACCCTCACCTACCTCGGGTCCGAGCGGGTGACGACCAACTACAACGTGATGGGCGTGGCCAAGGCCGCCCTCGAGGCGACGGTCCGCTACCTCGCCGCCGACCTCGGCCCGGACGGGATCCGGGTGAACGCCATCTCCGCCGGCCCGATCCGGACGCTGTCCGCGTCGGGCGTTCGCGACTTCCGCAAGCTCTACGGCCCGTTCGACGAGATCGCCCCGATGCGCGCCCACGTGACCAAGGAGGACGTCGGCAACACGGCGGCCTTCCTGTCGTCGGACCTCGCGGGTGCGATCACCGGGGAGATCACGTTCGTCGACGGCGGCTTCAACATCATCGGCGTTCCCTCGCTCGACTGATCCGTGCAGCTCGTCCTCGTCGGGCTCGGCGGGTTCGCCGGCGCGGTCGCGCGCTGGCTGATCGACGGCTGGATCAGCGAGCGCAACCCCACGGCGTTGCCGCTTGGGACGCTGGTCGTCAACCTCACCGGCTCGTTCGTTTTGGGCTTCCTGTTCGCGTGGGTGATCGAGCGTGACGTCCTGCCGCCCGACGTGCGGCTGCCGCTGATGGTCGGGTTCCTGGGCGCGTACACCACGTTCAGCACGTTCATGCTGGAGTCATGGCGGCTGGTCGAGGAGGGCGCGTACGGACTCGCGGCGGCCAACCTTGCCGGGTCGGTGGCACTCGGGCTGGTCGCGGTGGTCGCCGGCCTCGCGGTCGGCCGGCTGGTGCCATGACCGGGCTGCCGGCGGTCGCGACGAGCACGGAGGAGCCACGATGACGATCGAGGGCGAGGCGCTCCTGGCGCGGATCTACATCGGCGAGTCGGACACGCTCGATGGCCGCCCCCTCTACGACGCGATCGTCCGGCGCCTGCGCGAGCGCGGGATCCGCGGCGCGTCGGTGTTCCGGGGTATCGAGGGCTTCGGCCGGTCATCGAGGGTCCACACGACGCGGATCCTCGCCCTGTCGGAGGACCTGCCGATCCTGATCGAGGTCGTCGACGAGGAGGCGCGCCTGCGTCCCGTCCTCGACGAGCTGGTGCCGATCATCGGCGGCGGGCTGTTGACGATCGAGCGCGTCCAGGTGCTCGTGTACCGGTCGGGCAGTGAGGGCGCGACGCCCGACGCCTAGGTCACCAGGCGGCCGAGCCCGGCACGCCCTTCACGGGGCCGACGATCCGCGACGTCATCCAGCCGCCGTAGAACCCGCCGGGCTGCGGCGTCGCCCGTTCGTCGCCCACCCAGGCCTCGTCGACCTTCGCCGCATAGAACGCGACGTAGCCCGTGATCGATTCGAAGCCCGGCTTTGGCTGCTCGTAGGACCAGCCCACGTCCTCGACCCGGCGTCCATCGACCGCGACGGTCCAGTAGGTCGCGTCGCCTTTCCACTCGCAGCGCGAGGTGTGCCGGGTCGGCGACAGCAGGTCGGCCCGCAGATCGCCGCGCGGGACGTAGTAGACCGGCGCGCCGGCCGTCTCGAGGACGCGCATCGATCGGGTGGAGTCGGCGATCGTGACCCCGCCCACCACCACGCGGATCCGCTCGGGCACCGCCTCGATGCGAGGAGGTCGGGGATAGTCCCAGACCGACTCCTCGTCGGGGCCGGGGACGACGGGATCCACGCCTGCGGGCACGCGGCCGACGAAGGCGTGGGGCGTTCGCTCGGCGGTCATGGGGCAAGCATAGGCGCCGCCCGCGAGCGGGTGCGCCGGGACCCCTGCGCGCCGCTTAGACTCGGAACCGATGTCATCCGAGACCGACCGTCAGTCACGGGGCGACACGCCCGTGAGCGACCTCGAGCGGGCGGAGACCGCCACGGCGGCGCTGGCCCAGCTCATCGCCACCACCGAGGAGTTCCAGCGCCGCGCGCTCAGCGCGGAGGCCGGTATGGACGCAGTGCAGGCCGAGGCCCGGCTGGGGAACGAGCGGATCGCCCACGCACTCCACGACACGGTGGCGCAGTCGCTGGTCAGCGCGCACCGCTTCCTGGAGGCCGCACGCGCATCCATGGCCGCGGCGCAACCCGACCGGGTCCAGTCGCAGCTCGACGCCGCCCAGGCGGCGGTGCTCGATGCCATCCGTGACCTGCGCGCCGCCATCGACAGCCTCCGCCCGCCACCGGATGCGCGATGACGCCCGCGTGGCGCATGATCTCCCGGTAGGGTGACGGGAGCGGGCAGGTGGCTCGCTCGGCGTACGGGACGCTCGAGACGGGGGCAGCACTCGTGATCCATCGCGTTCGAGATCGACATGGGTGAGTCGCCGACCCGGGTCCTGCTCGTCGACGACCACGAGATGTCGCGCCGTGGCCTCGAGGCCATGCTGTCGACCGCCGATTGGGTCGATGTCGTGGGCGAGGCAGGCAGCTGCGAATTGGGCCTGGCCGAGATCGGGGCACGGCGCCCGGACATCGTGCTGCTCGACATCCGGATGCCCGGGGTCGACGGGCTCGCCTGCCTGGCCGAGATCAAGAAGCTGGAGCATCCGGTCGCCGTGGTGATCGTGACCATGTACGACGACCGCCACTACGTGCTCGAGGCGATCCGTCGCGGCGCCGCCGGCTACCTGCTCAAGGAAGCGTCGACCGCCGACGTGCTCGCCACGATCGCCGCGGTCGGCGATGGCCAGCTGGCGATCGAGCCTGGCCTGCTGCGCGAGGCCCTCAACACGCCGACCGAGCCGACGCCGGCCCAGACCGCCCGGGCGAGGATCGAATTGTTCGCGCTCACGCCGAGGGAGCTCGACGTCCTGCGCCTGCTCGCCGAGGGCATGACCAACAAGGAGATCGGGAACGAGCTGTCGATCGCCGAGGACACCGTGAAGAAGCACGTCCAGAACATCATCTGGAAGCTGCGTGCCGCGGACCGGACACAGGCGGCGATCGTCGCCTACCGCTCGGGCCTTCTCGACCCGATCGAGGACTGACCGAGCGGACGCTCAGCCGATGCGGTTGAGTGCCGGGACGTCGAGAGGGCGAAGCTCGTCCGTGCGGCGGAACAGCCGGGCGAACAGGGACGGGACCCACCAGCGCAGGAAGTACAAGCGGCAGCCGACGCAGATGCCGGTCACGGCGAGCAGCGTCTGGAGGCCTGCGACGGCGGCGACCAGCAGCCAGCCGAGCGGCGTGACGCCGACCAGGAACGCGATCCCGGCGAGGCCGAGGAACGTCGCGCCCAGTGCCTGCGCGAAGCGCGGCGGGTACTCGTGCTCGGGCACCGGCGGGCCGAGGTGCAGGGTCCGGCGGATCAGCGGCCACGGCCGGCTCGGCAGGAACAGGCGGGTCCCGAAGAACGAGGACACGCCGAGGTTCACGCCGACGAGCACCGCGAGCCACGGGAGATTCGCGAGGAACGCGATCAGGAGGATGATCGCCGAGATGCCCGCGCCGAAACGCATGCCGCGTGGGTCAATGTGCCGGGCGGGCGATGGAGTGAGCAGGGACATCAGCAGGTCTCCGGGTCGAACGAACAGGCGGGCACGGCCGAAGGCCGGTCCGGTGACGACGATTGCGAGGCCCGGAGAAGGTCGGAGAGTGAGCGGTCCTAGGCGTCCGCGCGCTCGACCCTCGCCGGCACTCGCCGACGACAGGAGCACTGCAGACCCATACAGCCCACGAGGGCGACCTCACTCATGCGCCGAAGCCTACCAGCCGCGTCGCCTCCGTCAAGGCGCGGCTGGGTATCGAATGGCGGCTTGGCGACGATCCCGTACGCTGCGGATCCCAGCAAGGAGCCAGCGATCGTGCGAGTCACCGTCACACCGGACCAGATCCGATCGGCGTTCGAGGCCGTCAAGGACGACCCGGCGTTCGACGAGAGCCGTGGCCTGTGGGAGCGCGGCAGGCCGCCGGTCGAGATGCTCCAGGCGATGTGCCTGCGCCCCGAGATCCTGCGTGCGTTCGGCGGGTTCGGGGACGCCCTCTACCCGGGCGGGCTGCTGGAGCGGCGCGTGCAGGAGCTCGTGATCCTCGCCGCGTCCCAAGCCAACGAGTGCCAGTTCTGCACCAACGCCCACGTGGACATCGTCGACATCGGCGGCATCCTCGACGAGCCGCTCGTGCTCATCGCACAGCCGACGACGCTGGACACGAGGGACCGTCTCGCCGTCGAGTATTCGCGCGCCGCGACGCTCGACTCGAACCACATCCCGGAGTCGCTCATGGCGGAGCTCAAGGCGGCGTACACCGACCCCGAGCTCGTCGAGCTCACGTTCCTCATCGGCTACATCAACATGCTCAACCTGTTCAACAACAGCCTCGGCGTCCGCTACGACGGCGACTACCGGGTGCTGGCGCAGGCCGCGGGTCCGAGCAGCGCCCCGGAGGCATCGAGACCGTAGCCCGGCGGGAACACCGCGCCGTCGCACGGTTGCTTGCCCATCCCCCGAGGCTGCGTCGAGTCACGCGGTCAGCTGCCCTGCGCCATGCTCCACAGGGTCCAGTACTGCGTTCGAAGGCGGCGGGGCTGCTCGAGGACCGTCCGGATCGCGAAGGCGATGTCCTCGGGCTCGAGGTATGTCTTGAGGGCGGGCATGTCCTCGGTCCGGCCGACGCCCATCGCGAACTCGGTCGAGGTCCCGGCGGGCCCGATGGTCGTGACCCGGATGCCCTGCTCGCGCAGCTCGCGATCCAGCGCCCCGGCGAGACCGACCTGGGCGAACTTCGTCGCCGCATAGACGGCCTCGTCGGCCCCGCCGCGGAACCCGGCGACCGAGGCGACGATCACGATGTCTCCCTGGCCCGTCTTGCGCATCTCGGGGACGGCGGCGCGGATCGGCCAGACCGTGCCCGCGACGTTCGTGTCGAGCATCGTCTGAAGGGCCTCGTCGCTGTGGTCCAGGATGCCGCCGTACATCCCGATCCCCGCGTTGGCCACGAGCGTGTCGAGGCGCCCGAACCGCTCGACGGCGGTCCTGATCAGGCGCCGGCCGTCCTCGGGCGAGCGGACGTCCATCTCGACCGCCACGACCTGGCCCGGGAACTCGGCCTCGAGGGCCTCCAACCGTTCCCGGCGCCTGGCGCCGATCACGACCCTTGCGCCGACCCCGGCGAGCTCGCGTGCCGTGGCACGGCCGATCCCGGCGCTGGCGCCGGTGATGGCGACGACCGAATCCTTGAGATCTTCCATGGCGCCCAGTCTAGGGCGCCGAGACGCCCTTCCGGCGGGCCAGCGTTCCGCGGCGGATGCGGCGGCCGCCGGGGACGAGGTCGGGCGGCCGGGCACGACCCCCTGGCTGCCGCAGCAGCGTCATGTCCTCAGGTTAGCTCGTCGGCCAACAGATCCAGCAGAAGCCCGTCGTGCCAGGTGCCATCGGGCCCGCGTTCGTAGCGCCGCATGATCCCGACGTCCCGGAAGCCGACCCGCCGATAGGCGGCGATCGCCCGCTCGTTCGCCGCCGACGGATCGATGGTGACCCGGTGGTGGCCCCGCTCCTCGATCAGCCAGCGGGCCATGGTTCGCACGACGTCCTGGCCGAGGCCCATCCCCTGGTGCGCCGTGTCGAGGAACAGGTCGATGCTGCCGTGGCGATAGTCTGGCTCCAGCTCCTCTGACGCTTGCACGCTCCCGATAACCTCGCCATCGAGCTCGACCACGAACGTGTGATCCGACTCGTCGACGTCGAGCCAGTCGACGGCGACGTCGTACGTCGGGTCGTCGGGTCGCGGTTCACTCCACCACCGGGCGACCGAGGGCTCGGCCAGGATGCTCCGGAGGCGATCGATGTCCTCGGGTCGGTCCGGGCGCAGGGTGACCCGCTCCCCGCGGAGCACGGGTCCGTCGTCGGCGCTCTTGTCCATCCGCTCAGGCACCGTCGGGATAACCCCCACGGTGCAGCACCATCGGAGCGTGCGGGAGCACACGGGTCGCGGGCTCCGCGGCCCGCCAACCGTCCGGCGGGGCGGCCAGCCCGATACGGATCAGCGCTAAGCCCGAATCCAGGGGTTCGACGAGGGCGGCGAGGGCGGACCGCAAGGCATCCATCCGGGCCGCGCCGAGCCGTACGGTCCAGCGATCCTCCACGGCCTCGACGGCCGCCTCGAACCGGGCGAGGGCCGTCGCGCCCGGTGCCGTCAGACGGACGGGCTTCGATTGCCCGTCCGTCCCAGCAGCTTCGACGAGCCCGCGCTTCGAAGCCACGTCAAGCGCCATCGCGATGGCCGGCCGGGAGACGCCCGCTCGGACCGGCAGCAGGCGACGGTCCGTCGGCTCCTCGTCGACCAACCGGAGAAGGTTCGACGCGACGGCCATCGGCACCGGTGACGCCGTATCGAGGTCGAGGGCGAGTGCCACGAGAACGCGCCCGAGATGGATCGCGAGCGGCGGCTCGGAGGCTGAACCGGTTCGTTCGATGACATCCCGCGCGCGGCCGGCATTCGACAACCCGGGTCCGATGATGGGCAGGCTGTCCGGCGTGGCCGAAGGCAGGGACGCATCGATTGTCGCCAAGGACCGGGCCAGCCTCGATGCCGGTTCGCCGAACCGGTCGCGCCAACGCCGATCGACCTCGTCGAGCGCGGCGGCCCATGTCCGCTTCGCCCGCCGGCCGGCGTCGGTTGCGCGAAGGACGAGCTCCGGCCGCAGCCGCACCGCCGCCCGATCGTCCGGGGCGCCGTCGACGCTGACGTAGCCCCAACGCCGCATCCCGTTGAGGTTGGTCTCGAGGCCCGTACGAGCGTGGAGCTCCGCGAGCGTCATCCCGTCGTCGAGATGGCGGAGGCATGTCCAGTACATCGCACAGGACGTGAGCCACGGTGCGCCGGGCTCGGCCGATCGGCGACGGGCGGACGTCACGTGAGGCATCGTCGCCTCGAAGACGTTATCGACCTCGATCGTCCAAGCGAGGAAGGCCTGTGACAGCAGCGTCGGCAGATCCGGCGAGCCCATCGAGACAGTCTGCCCCGCGGCCGACGACCGCGCCTCAGGCTTCCGCGAGGAACTCGCCCAACGCCACCGCGCGCGGGAACGACCGCTGCGTCCCGGGTCGCTGCACGCTGTCCGAGGCGCAGCGCACGCCCAATCGGGCGGCCTCGATCTCGACGAGACCTCGGGCCAGGCCGTAGGCGAACGCGCCGACGAACGCGTCGCCGGCACCGGTCGTGTCGGACGCCTCGACAGCGGGCGCCGGGATCCGGTGGACCGTCCCGTCGCGGCCGAGCAGGGCCGCACCGCGCGCTCCGAGCGTCACGACGACGCGTGTCCCGGTCCGCCGGGCGAAGGCCGCGATCTCGTCGTCGGTGGCGTCGCTCGACGCGTCGGCCAGCCTGGCGAACTCGACCTCGTTGGGGATGACCCAGTCCGAGACCGACAGCAGGGCCGCGTCCATGTCGGCGGCCGGCGCCGGATTCAGCACGGTGACCGCCCCCACGGAGCGAGCGGCGGCGAACGCGGCGGCGGTGACGACCTGCGGGATCTCGAACTGGCCGATCACGAGGGCGAGCGGCGCGAGCTCGGTGACGGCTCTCGCGGCATCGTCGGGGATCATCGCGTCGTTCGCGCCGGCCACGCAGATGATCCGGTTCGTGCCGTCCGGCTCCACCCAGATCGAGGCCACGCCGCTGGGACCGGGGACGCGGGCCAGGTATGCGCCATCGATGCCGAACGACGCGAAGTTGGCGACCGTCATCTCGCCGAACACGTCTTCGCCGAGCGCGTTGATCATCGCGACCTCGGCGCCGAGCAGCCGGGCCATGACCGCCTGGTTCGCTCCCTTGCCGCCGAACCCGAGCTGGAAGTCGTGACCCTGGATCGTCTCGCCGGCCGCCGGGACCCGGGGCGGGTAGGCGATGAGGTCGATCATCGTGCTCCCGACGACGGCGATGCGCGGCTGGTCTGCCATTGGGCGAGGCTCCCCGACGACGGCTGCGGTCGCCGACAATGGTGCCCGATACGCCGCGCGGCAGGGTGTCGTCGGGCCGATCACGGGAGTGCGGGTGACCGACGTGAAGATCTACCTCGCCGGGCCGCTGTTCACGACGCCGGAGCGCGAGTTCAACGTCCAGCTGGCGACGCGCCTGCGCGCTGCCGGGCACGAGGTCTACGTGCCGCAGGAGCACCCGGCGTCGGAACGGACCGGGAAGGCGATCTTCCAGAAAGACCTCGAGGGCCTCGACTGGGCCGATGGCGTCGTCGCGGTGATGGACGGCGCCGACCCCGATTCGGGGACGTGCTGGGAGTGCGGCTACGCGTACGCCAGGAAGAAGCCCGTGGTGCTGTTCCGGAGCGACTTCCGGGGTTCGGGCGACGCCGACGACATCCCGTACAACGCGATGCTCATCGGGGCCGCCGACGCCCACATCGAGCTGCGACTTGGCACGGTCGACGAGGCCGCCGCCGCGATCGACGCCGAGCTGGTGCGCCTGGCGCCGGCGTGAGCCTGCGGTGAGTCACCGGGAAGGCTTCGGTGACGGACCGCCCGCGTACGTTGACGGCGAGCTCGTGATCCTCGATGCGACGTAGGGCCCGGCGACTCAGGCCGACCTCGTCGACGAGGCGCGGGCATTCGCCGAGTCGGCCACCTTCGAGTAGCCGGCCGTCCGGTCGATCGCCACGATCCCTCGCGGGCGGCCCGGACGTGGCCGCCCGCCGCTCGCGTTCGCCCGCGACTGAACCATCCGGCTGGTCGGGCACTCTCCATCAGTGACACGTCCGGACTCGGCCGCGCCTTGGAGGACTCATGTTCGTCGCCCGCGCGAGGCTCCTCGCCGCCTGCGCGGTTCGAGCGGTGATTGAACCGCTAGGCTGCCTCGAGCACTCTCCAGTCCGATCACGTCCGGATGGGCGCGACTGAGGACCTCGGTTCGGAGGGTTGGGTGCACGCAGCACTGGTCATCCAGGCGAAGCAGGGCGATCGAGAGGCCTTCGACGCGCTGGCTCGCCTGACCGGCGACCGATGCATGGCGATCGCGTTCAGGATCCTGCGCGACTTCGACCATGCAGACGACGCCGTCCAGGCCGCGCTGCTGACCGCGTGGCGCGAGATCCGCGCCCTGCGGGATCCCGAGCTCTTCGAGCCCTGGCTCCACCGGATCCTGACCAACGCCTGCTACACCGAGGCTCGGCGTCGCCGCCGATGGTCGGAACAGATCCGGCTCCTTCCCGTTGAGCCCGTGCACGGGCCCGACGAGTACCTGAACGTCGAACATCGCGACCAGCTCGAACGCGCGTTCCAGCGGCTCACCGTCGAACAACGCGCCGTGCTGGTCTTCCACCACTACCTCGAGCTTCCGCTGCCCGAGGTTGCCGAGCGACTCGGCATTCCCCTAGGGACCGTCAAGTCCCGCATGCATCACGCGAAACAAGCGCTCCGGGCCGGCCTCGAGGCCGATGCCAGGACGTCCTCCGCTTCGCAGGAGCGAACCGCATGACCGCGCCGCACGACCTCGACCGACAGCTGCATGCCTTCCTCGCGGACGGCCCGACCGAGCTGCCCGACCCGTCGTTCGACGCGGTCCGCGATCGCATGGAAACGACACGACAACGGGTCGTCCTCGGCCCGTGGAGGTTCCCCGACATGAGCAAGTTCGTCCCCATTGGCCTCGGCGTCGCCGCCGTGGTCGTGGTCCTCGCCGGCATCCAGCTCCTCGCTTCCCCTGCGCCGGGAGGCGTCGGGGCCGTCCCGTCGGTCCAGCCGTCGCCCACGCCCTCGCCGACGCCCGTTCCCTCTCCGAGCGCGTCGCCTGCCTCGTCCCCCCCGCCGCTGACCCAGACCTTCACCTCGCCGCTGCACGGGATCTCAGTGTCCTATCCCGAGGGATGGCTCGCTCGAGCGGCGACCGAGCCCTGGACGGATGGCCCGTCCAGCCATTCCGTTGACCTTGCGATAGATGACCCCCAACCCGATGCGGACCACCTGTACGACCCGATCCTGACCGACCACCTGTTCCTGACCATGACCTCGCAGCCGATCGGCGATTCCACCCCCGATGAGTGGATGGCCGCGCAAATGGCGGGCGAATGCACGGCAACCGAGCCGATCGCCGTGGGCGAGGCGTCCGGACTGATCGGGTCCGAGGGTTGCGACCTCGCGGTCGTCACAACCGATGGCCGCGGCTACTGGATGATCCTCCGTAGGTCTGGCGACGACCCCTCCGCCGTCGCGTCCTACGATCGGGCGTGGTTCGAGGAGGTCCTCGCGACCGTCAAGCTCCAGCCCGAGGATGCCGTTGATGTGGCGCCGTCCGCGACGCCGTAGCTCACCGTCCGTCCACGATCTGGAGTGCCCGATCGCCTGGACCGGGCCACGATCCTGATCGATCGGTGGGTAGCCTCACCGGCTGCCCATCGCTGTCCCATCCGAGGAGTGAGCGCGACATGAACGTCCCGCCCGCGCGGCTCGCCGTCGGACTCGTTGCCGCGCTCCTCGCGAGCGGCTGCGGGACGAGCGCCACTGGATCCCCTTCGCCGCCAGCGAGCAGCGCAGCGCCGATCGCGACGGCAAGCTCCGCGACCGGGCGGGGCAGCATCGTCATCGTCGGCCGCATCGTCACGATGGACGAGCCGCCCATCGCCGAGGCGCTGTTCATCGAGGACGGGACCGTGGCCGCGGTCGGCACCCGGGACGAGGTCCTGGCGCGCGCCGAGCGACCAGGTGCCGGTCGATCGACATCGGCCAGAACGTCGCCTATCCCGGGTTCATCGACGCCCATGCCCACTGGATCGGGGACCGCGAGTACTACGGGGTCGAGACCCCTGCGGCGGCCATGGACCTCGCCCTCGCCCGCGGCTGGACCTCGATCAGCGAGCAGTGGGTCAACCCCGAGCGCCTCGACGAGCTGACGGCCCTGGCCGCCGACGACGCCCTCCCCCTCCGGGTCGACGCCTACCTCGCTCTGAACTACGACCGCGACTTCCTCGGGGACTGGTACGCGTCGCGCAATCCCGGCCCGGTCGACGACCACCTCCGCGTCCAAGGGCTGAAGATCCACCTCGACGATGGCTATGGCAACGTCGTGAACTGGGAGCCCGCGGACCTCACCGAGACCATCCGCCGGGCCAACGAGGCCGGCTGGCAGGTCTCGGTCCACGCCATGAGCTCCGCGGCCATGGAAATCGTCCTCGACGCCTACGAGGCGACGCTCGGCCCGACCGGGCCGAACCCGCTCCATCACCGGATCGAGCACGCCTTGCGGGTTTCGGACCAGCAGCTGGATCGCCTGGTCGCGATGGACATCCCAGTCGTGATCCAACTGGACGGCGCCGCCGACTGGTTGCTGGACGAGGATGTCCTACCCGAGTTCGACCGCGACAACCCGGGCGACGAGATCCGCTGGCTCACCCGCTGGCGCGACTTCGTCGACGCCGGACTGCACGTCGCGTCGGCGACCGACGCGCCGTGGACGTTTCCGGGGGACGGGGTGGCCGACGACATGGGCCGGCCAGTCGACCACATGGCCGCCGGGATGGACGGGCGCCTTCGCACGAGCCCGAAGACGCCGCCGTGGCTGCTCGACCAGCTGCTGACCGCCGAGCAGGGGCTGCGGATGGTCACCCTCGACGCGGCGTATGCCCTCGGTGACGAAGCACGCCGCGGCCACCTGGCGACGGGCACCCTGGGCGACGTCACGATCCTGTCGGGTGACATCCTCGCGGCCACGCCCGACGAGATCCGGGCCATGGATGTCGTCGCCACGATCGTCGGCGGGCGCCCCGTTTACTGCGCAGATCCTGCGACCTGTTCCCGGCTCGGAGGTTGAGCCGCGGGGCCTAATCCTCTCGGATCGGAGGGTTTGGGGCGGGAGACGGGGATCGAACCCGCGACATGCAGCTTGGAAGGCCTCAACGTCCATGCGCTACAGCATCCTGATCCGGGGCACCAGCGAAGCGCGTCCAGTTATCGTGTCGTGAACGAGAGTCTCTGTCGCCGTTCGTGCGCGTCCCTGATCGTCGGCCCGTCGGCCGCGTCGGCCGCGTCGGTCGTGCGGTCCGGAGGCCGCCTGTAACAACCTCGTCTCCCTCGACGTCATGCGTCGTAGTTAGGGACGGTCCCGTCGTCACAGCCCATTGCGCCCAGGGCCGAGGCACCGCATGCGAGCTACTTGCGCGTCCCGCGTCCCCGGCGAGCTTTGCGAAAAGTTGGCCAGAGCGTCCGATGGCGCATTGCAGACCCTGTCGGAACCAACTCAACGCGAAGCGAGGACGCCGTGAAGCAGCGACTCTTGGTGATCGCCTGCGGCGTCCTCCTCGTCGGGTCGCTCGGATCTCCCGCGGTAGGCAGGGCCGACGGGCCTGCGACCGTTAGCGGCGCGGGACCCGGTGACTGGCCGCAGTTCCACTACGGTCCTGCGCACACGGGATTCAACCCAGCCGAGAACACGATTTCGGCCGCCAACGTCCACGAGCTGGGCCTGGCGTGGATGGGCCGCACAAGCGGTTGGATCGATTCCTCGCCAGCGGTCGCCGACGGAGTCGTATACGTCGCGTCCACGGACGGCACGCTCTATGCCTACGGGGTCGGCTGCCAGAGCGGCGGCGGATCGTGCGAACCCGTCTGGAAGGCAGCAACCGGCGGCCCAATTGACTCCGCGCCGGCGGTCGTCGACGGCGTGGTGTACGTCGGCTCCCGAGACGGCAAGCTGTATGCCTACGGGGTCGGCTGCAATACGGGTGGTGGGCATTGCGAGCCGATCTGGACCGGGATGACCGGAGACTCGATCTTCAGCTCGTCGCCGGCGGTTGTCGACGGCGTGGTGTACATCGCGTCGTACGACGGAAGTGTGTATGCGTTTGCGGTCGGCTGTAACACCGATGGCCAGGCCTGCGCGCCGCTGTGGAGAGGGGCGACTGGCGGCCCGATCGGCTCGTCGCCCGCGGTCGCCGACGGCGTCGTGTATGTCGGCTCCGTAGACCACAAGCTATACGCATTCGCGGCTGGCTGCCGCGGCGACGGCGGGGTCTGCATGCCCCTCTGGACGGGTGCCACCGGCGCCGGGACCTACTCCCCGCCGACGGTCGCCGACGGTGTCGTCTACTTCGGCTCCAGCGACGGGTCCGCGGGTGGCGAGCTATACGCGTTTGCCGTCGGGTGCAATAGCGGGGGTGGGCCGTGCGAGCCGATCTGGACGGGTGCGACCGGTCGAGCAATCCAATCCTCGGCGGCCGTGGCCGATGGCGTCGTGTATGTCGGCGACGATGACGGGAGGCTCTACGCATTCGCAATCGGCTGCAATACCGGCGGCGGGGCATGCGCGCCGCTCTGGACGGCGGCGACCGGCGGCGCGATCCTCTCATCGCCCGCGGTCGCCAACGGCGTCGTTTACGTGGGGTCCTTCGATGGCAAGCTGTACGCATTCGCGGCCGGCTGCAGTGGTGGCGGAGGGACCTGCACACCGCTGTGGACGGGCGCGACCGGCGATCAGGTCGCGTCCTCACCGGCGGTCTCGAACGGTGTTGTATACGTTGGGTCAGTTGACTTCAACCTCTACGCCTTTGACCTCCTCCACGGCGATATCACGGCGCCGTGGATCACCCGGGCACCCCGGGTCGGGGCGGTCCCTGGGACGCTCGGGTCAGGCCTCACGGAGATCAGCTGGAGGGGAAGCGACGGAGCCGGCTCCGGCATCGTCTCCTACGACCTCCAGCAATCGAGGGACGGCAGGTCGTGGAAGACGATCATCACGACCCAAGCGAACGAGGTAAGACGCTCGCTGGTATTCGGCCACTCGTACCGCTACCGGGTTCGGGCCCACGATCGGGGCGGCAACGTCGGCGCCTGGAAGGCTGGCGCAACCTTCGTACCGACGCTGATCCAGAGCACCGCACGCCAGGTGCACTACCCGGTCGGCGCCTGGCACACGCAACGCAAAGCACGGGCCTCCGGCAGCGCCACCCGGTGGAGCACCAGCACCCATGCCCGGGCGCGGTTCACATTCACCGGCCGGGCAGTCTCTTGGGTCACGTCAACGGGGCCGACCCGGGGTCGAGTCAGGGTCTATGTGGATGGTGGGTACCGGACGACGGTGGACCTTCAGGTCGACTCGACCTACGACTACTGGAAGCAGGTGCTCTTTAGCGCAAGCTGGGCCAAGAAGGGCACACACACGCTCGAACTCCGCAGCGCGCTCGCGGGCCATCGCGTCGACGTGGACGCATTCGTGGTCTACAGGTAGGCGGGGCAACCTGGCGTCCCAGCAATGCAATGGTCCGCACGGGGACCCTAGCTCGCGGGCTCAGGCGAAACGCGTCCAGTTGTCGTGTCGTCACATGGGCGTTCGTGCCCTGGTCGCGGTGGTCGCGTTGCCGATGCCATCACCGCCCAGCCTGACGCCCAACGACTCGACCTTCATGCCGAGCGCCCTGGCGGGGATGGAATAGCCCCGCCGTGGTGACTGACAACGATCAGGGCTGTCACCGGCTGCCCGCGTCAGGCGTCCAAGCCGCGGCTCAACCCGCAGCACCGCCGGCGGCGATCAGATGAACCCGAAGCGACTCGTCGCGTCCTTCCTGTTCGCGGTCCTCCTCGCCGCATGCTCGATTGTTGCGCCTAGCCCGACGCCGGCGGAATTGTCGCCCCCGACCCCGAGCGCGACGCCAGCCCCTTCGTCCGATCCAACCGCCGTCGCACCCGCGAAGGCCAAGCCAGGTGCGTCGATATCTCCGACGACCCCCGCGTCCGGGCTCGCGGTCACCTGGCACCACGACCTGATCTGCCGCGAGAACGACCCAAGCGGATGCGAGCTCCATCTCTACAACGCGAACGGGCGGGAGCTTCCCGGCTCGCCGGTCCCTCTCGCCGGCTGGTGCTCGCAGGACAATGTCGCCTTTGACATCGCCAAGGCCCTGTACGTGGCCTGCGTGACCGGCGATGGGTTGACCGTCATCAGCTCCTTCGGGGCCACAGGCTCGGCCCAGCCAGGCTGGCCCGTGGAGGCGGAGGGGCAAGCCGGGCCGGAAAGGGCCTTGTTCGTCGGACCTGACCACACCGTCTTCGTTGGCACCAGGAAGCGGGCTGACGGCAGTGGCCTCACGATCCACGCGTTTGGGCCGGATGGCCGACCCCGCTCGGGCTGGCCTCGCACGCTTCCGGGAGCGGTCCCGGGTTTCACCCTCGCGCTGGATGGCACCGTCGTGGGCTGGTGGTACGAGGACCTGAGACCGGACACGCTCGACACCCAGGCCGCACGCACCAAGTACACGATGATCGGGCCGAACGGCGAGACGCTCCCTGGACGATGGCCGATCACCTCGATCGGCACCGCAACCTCTCCCGTTGTCACGACCGACGGGAGCATCTTCTACACGAGCGAGACTGGGAAGGTGTGGGGCCATGACCTGCGTGGTCGCATCATCGACGGATGGCCGCACCCGCTGGCCTACAGGGCGGCCCCGGAACTGCGGCCGGATGGCCGTCTGATGTTCATCCTCGGCGGGTTCGAGCATGGGGACGGGTCAACGTCGGACGCCGACGTCATCGTGCTCACCACCGCGGGCCGGATGGGGCGCGGCTGGCCGTACCGGTCAAGCGCCTCACTTGCCGGCGTGCAGTGCGACACCGATAGCTACCCCTACTACCCACACGCCTTGTCCGCGGACGGGACGCTCTACCTCGCGCCCTGGACTGAGGATCAGACCGAGGTCGTGGCTCTCGACGGCCGCGGAGGGGTCGTCAACGGATGGCCGTACCGCATGGCTGCGGGATCGAGGGTGGTCGATCTGGAGATCGGGCGAGCCAACCAGATCGTGGTGACGCTTGGGGACTGCTCCTCGCGGGCTGGGTGCTGCAACGACGGCGCCGGGCGGCAGATCACGTTGACCCCGGCAGGTGAGCTCGCGCCATGAGCGCTGACGCCACTCGAGACTCCATCGATGTGGACGACTTTGTGGTCTACGAGTGGCCGGAGCCGGCCGCGCAGGGGCGTTCTTGGGTCGTGATTCGCCTCTCGCAAAAGCAAGATTTGCACCTGCTCGCGACGCGGATCGCCGATCCTCACCTCATCACCAGGCTGGTCATGGGGAAGGCGCTCCCGCTTGATCACGGCACCTCGGTGAGCGTTCTAGCACACGATCCGGGGCTTCGACCCGCCGCCTGAATGGGCCGGACTCGCCAGTTTTCGTGTGGTGCTGAACACAAACCGGGAAGTTGGAGCGGGAGACGGGGATCGAACCCGCGACATGCAGCTTGGAAGGCTGCCGCTCTGCCAGCTGAGCTACTCCCGCCCGAGGCATCGGCGAAGGTACCACCGCGATCGGGGTTGACCGTTACACAACCCCGCCGAGGTTCCCTCAGCCAACGGCGAATGAGGACCTAGACCAGGTCAGGCGAGGCACACCTGGAGCCTCGGATGGACAAGCCCGTAGATCCCGCCACGCCGTTCGGCGAAGTGTACCAAGCGTTCCTCGACGACCTCGCGCTCGAGGGCACCAGGCCAACCACGATCGCGCGCTACCGCTACAACATCGTCCGCATCGAGATGTGGCTGATTCGGACCGGCCGGCCGATAACGCTGGCGTCGCTCGAGCGGACCGTCTTGCTCACCTATCGCAAGCACCTCGAGACGCTGCCGTAGCCTGATCAGCGCACAGCAACCTCTTGGGGCCGCGACGGCGCACCGGTGATGACCTCGTCCAGCCAGTCGAGCATCCGCTCGTTGAACAGCGCGGGCGCCGGGCCTGTCGGATCGGCTCGGTCACCGTCACTCGAGGCGCGAACGACAGAGGCGACCCGTCAGAGGGCGGGTCGCCCCTTTGCCTCGAGTGGGATGGCGACTGCCTCAGCCGATCGCCAGCTTCGCCTCATGACTGATGCCATGCCGCACGGTCGCGGCCGCCCAGAGGCCGATCGTGGCAATCACGAGGATGGCGAGCGTCCCCTCGGTCGCCCGGGTGACAGTGATGGCGCCGCATACGAGCGCAACAAGGCCCCCGAGTGACGCGAGGGCCAGGTAGAGCTTGGATCCCGCGAGCAGCGCCGCGAACCCCGGGACGACCGCAGACGCGGAAGCCACGAACCCAAGCGCGAGGATGATCAGCGCGATCGAACCGGGCGTGAGCGCACCTAGGAAGCCGGTGAACCAGAGAACGTAGATGAGCGTTCCGGTCGCGACGAGAACCGTCGCGACCCGGTCTCGCATCGGGATGGACATGTGGGCCCTCCTAGTTGGTGGGCGCCAGCGGGGCGACATCGCTCCGCTGCGACCGATAGAGCGCTCCGACGACCAGCGCCAGGCCGAGCACGATCAGAACGAGAGGACCGACCTCGGTCGTGAGGCCGGCGATCGTGAAGATGCCCGCCGACATGGCGACCATCCCGGCGACGATGGTGGTGCCGTATGCACCAAGTCCCATCCAGGCACGGACCGCGCTCGCCCCGAGCAGCACGATCCCGGCGGCGATTAGCCACGCTCCGTCGGGCATCGCCGGCATCAAGCTGACGGCACCGATCGCCACGAACAACAGGCCCCACCCGATCGTATCGACGCGATCACTGATGGCTGCCCGGGTCGGGGCTTCGTTGGTGGTTGTCGTCATGGACCATTCCTCCAGATTCCGATCTCCGATTAACCCTATACTGAATGAGCGTTCAGGTTCTTTGTAGTGCCATTTGGAACATTCGCCATCAAGGGCAATCATCCATGATGAGTGAGTGGTCATTCATCATGAGTAGACGAGGACGAGCCGGATGCCCAGGATCACCGCCGAACGAGAGGCAGCCACACGGCAGTCGATCCTTCGGGCCGCGCGCGACGTGTTCGTTGCCAAGGGGTTCCATGAGGCGACCACCCATGACGTCGCCATGGCCGCTGGTCTGTCGGTCGGATCGATCTACACGTACTTCGCGAGCAAGGACGAACTCATCCGCGAGTGCATCCTCGCGGCGAACAAGGCGGAAAGCGACGCAGTGCTCCAGGACATCCGATCGGATGGCTCGTCGCGAACTAGGGTCAGCCGCGCGATCGCCGGCTGGTATCGATACACGATCGAGGCACCCGGTGTGCCGGCATTCCTCGCCGAGGCCTGGGCGGCCGCGTCGCGCAAACCGTTGATCCGCGACATGGTCGCCCAGCGACGAGAGAGGATCGCGACCGTCGCGACGGTCATGCTCCAGGAGGGCGTCGCCGCGGGCGAGTTCCCGGGGGTTCTTGACGTGGATACGACCGCTCGTGCGCTCGCGGCGCTCCTTGACGGCGTGGCGCTGGAGTGCATCAGCTCCGGCGTGCTGCCGACCCGGGCGGACGTCGAACGACGTGCCCTGTTGCTTGTTGGGCTTGCCGTCTAGGAGGGGGCCTGCCGACGCATCGACACGTGCGGCGTTGAGACCCCCAGGCAGGCATCCAGGGCATAGCCCTCAAGCGGCGATTGCGAGCCGGTGCATGGCCGTCGGTCGCCAGTCTTGACCTTCAAGTTCCCAGGTCGACCACGAGGGCAGAGTGATCCGTGACCCCGGTCGGCGCGTCTCGTGGACCAGGCGAGGTTCCTAGAGGCGGAGTGTGGAGTGCGGTGAAGGCCGTTTCCTGGACGGGGCGTCGAAGCCATTAGCCTCGGCCCGATCGGTCCGTCCGGCACTGGTTCTGCGTCGAGGATCGCGAGAGCGTATGCATCGAGGCCGGGGCTGTTCTGACGTGCCTCGCGAGCGTCGCTCAGCAGAAAGGTCGGTCGATGTCCGATCAGATGCTCAAGTGGGTCGTCGGCGGCGTGCTCATGCTCCACGGGCTCGGACACGGCGGAGCGCTCGCGGCGTTGGCGTTGGATCCACTTCCGACCTGGGACCGAGACGGGCGCCTGGTCGGCGTCACGGGCGTGGGCGTTGCCGACACTGACCGCGGACACAGCGGCGGTGATCGCGAGCGCCTTCTGGGTCGTGGCGTTGGTGGGCTTCGTGGTCGCGGCCCTGTCGGTCTGGGGCGTAATCGTGCCGACGGACTGGTGGCGGCCGGTCGGTGTCGCGGCCGCCCTTGTGTCGATCGCGGGGATCGTCCTCTTCTTTGGCACCTGGCCGATGTTCAACACGCTCGCCGCGACTCGGTGTCGATGTGACCGTCGTGGTTGCCGTGCTGTGGCTTCAATGGCCGTCACAGGCCACCTTCGGAAGGTAGGAGTCCACGTTGAACGCGCTGTCGCACAGCAGCGGACCAGCCGGGAATATCGACCGGGAGCGACGCGACGCGCCTGGGATTCTGGGCGGCCGTCCTGACCGTCCTCGTGACCGCGGCCTTCGCCGGAGTCGGCGTCACGACCCCGGCGAGGAGCGGCCCCTTCTGCGTATCGGATTGCGTGGCGTATCCGTACGTCGATGTCGCCCGGTTCATTCCGGGCGACTACCTCTGGCTGGTGCCCGGCATCATGCTCGTGCCGATCTTCGTGGTCCTGATGGCATGCATCCACGCCTACGCGGCGGCACCGCAGAGGATCTACAGCCGCATCGCCCTTTCGTTCGCGCTGGTCTATGCGGTCGTGCTCGCGGTCGACTACTTCGTGCAGTTCGCGGTCGTGGTGCCGAGCCTCCAGGCCGGCGAGACCGATGGCCTGACCATGCTCACCCAGTACAACCCGCACGGGCTCTTCATCGCCCTGGAGTCACTCGGCTACTTCGCGATGAGTGTCGCGTTCCTCTTCGCGGCCGCGGTCTTCAGCGGAGGAAGAGTCGAGCGAGCGATCCGAGGCCTGTTCGTCCTGGGTTTCACGTTGACCGTCGCGGCCCTCATCTGGCTGGGCATTCTGGGTCACGACTTTGTCGCCTTCGAGGTGATCGTCCTCACGATCAACTGGACCGTCCTGATCGCAGGTGGCGTGCTGCTGAGTGTCCTGTTCAGGCGACGGGCGTCTGTCGAGGTGGCAACGCGACAGGATCGAATTGCGCTCGCAAGTGATAGCGGAAGGGGGCGATGATCATGGGCTCGCCGACGATCCGCAGCCTGAGTGCCGCCTACCTCAGTTCCTTGGCCATCGCCGTCGGTCTCGTCGTAGCCTCCGCTGCCGGGCTCGCCGGGGACCCATACGGCACGTCGGCGCTCGTCCTCGTTTCGCGGGGCGCGGATGCTGCGAACCTCGTCCTAGTCCTGCCGATCCTGCTCGGCTCGATGTGGCTCGCGCGGCGTGGCTCACTGATCGGCCTGCTGCTGTGGCCCGGGGCGTTGTTCTACGTGCTCTACGCGTACGTGCCGTACGTCGTCGGGGCACCGTTCACCGCCCTGTTCTTCGTCCACGTCGGCCTCGTGACCCTGAGCGCGTTCACGATCATCGGCATCCTGGCCAGCATCGACGCAGCCGACGTTCGGCAGCGCTTGGCGCGAGCGCCTGCGCGCAGCGTCGGCGGCGCCCTCGTCGTCATTGCCCTCCTCGCCTACGCGGGCCTGATCGGAGTCGCCATCAGTGCGCTCGGGGATCCGACGACGGAGGGGGCAACGCGCCCACTCGCGGTTGCCGACTGGGTGGTGGGTACGCCCGTCCTGGTCGTCGGCGGCCTCCTGTTGTTGGGTCGCGCGGCCCTCGGCTACGTCGTCGCTCCCGGGCTGCTCCTCGTGTCTGGCCTGGGTGGAGTGGCGTTCGCGATGGCAGCGGTGCTCGACAACGAGCTGGGTAGTCCCCAGACCGAGCCGGCGGTCATCGCCATCCACCTCGTGATCGCCACGATCAGCATCGGGCTTCTCGCCTACTTCGTCCGCGGCGCCGTCGGACGGCAGTCCGTCGTCCCGCCGGCGCCGACCAATGTGCCCCTTCAGCGGCCGCCGATGCCGGCCGGCAGGAGTTGACGCCATGAGTGTGCTCACTTGGAGCGATGCCACCTTCCGGAGGACCCTGCGGATCGTCTTGGACGGCTACCGGGCCGGGACCGGAGAGATGTGATGGTGAAGACGATGACGGGCACGCCGCCCTGGGCAGTGGTGGTGGTGGCGATCGGCGGGGCGATCTGGTGGTTGCTGTCGCGGGACATGGCGGCGGGGCGATGGCTCCTGGCCGCCCTGCTGATCGGCCATGGCGTGATCCACGTCCTGTTCGTCGTTCCCACCCCCGCGGCAACCGACGGTGGGGCTGTGTGGCCCTTCGACATGGCCCGATCGTGGGCGGTCACGCGAGCAGGGCTCGATCTCGATCTCGTCCGTGGCATCGGGGCAATTCTGATCGCGGTCACGGTCGGCGCCTTCGCACTTGCGGCGCTGTCCACGGTAGGCCTCATCATCCCGTCCGGGTGGTGGCAGCCGACCATCGTGCTGGGGGCGACCGCGTCGGCGGCCGTCCTGGTCCTGTTCTTCGAGCCCCAGCTGGTGCTCGGCTTGGGGATCGACGCCGTCCTGCTGTGGGTGGTGGCGACCAGAGCGTGGGTGCCCTGAGAAGGCGTTGAACGTCGCTGAACGACTCGCCAAGGCCACTGCGTGAGTCACGAGGCAGGAAGGTCGTACGAAGCATGCGCGCAACACAGGTCGATTCCCCAACGACGAGCGCGATTGTGACCGAGGAGGAGACGGAGAGCCCGGTTCGCAAGCTGGCTGAACCAGAACACCCGTCAGGGCAAGATGCAACTCCGGGCAAGGGCGTCGTCCTGATCACCGGTTGCTCGACGGGCATCGGCCGTGCGACTGCCGCGATGTTGACCGCCGACGGCTACCGCGTCGTCGCGACCGCGCGCGACCCCGAAACGCTCGACGGCCTCGGGCAGCCCTGATGCTGGCCCTCGATGTCGCCGACCAGGCCTCGATCGATACGGCCGTCGGGGCGGTCCTCGACCGGTACGGGCGGATCGACGTCCTCATCAACAACGCGGGCTTTGCGATCCGGGGGGCCGTCGAGGACATCGAGATCGACCGGGTCGCGCGGATGTTCGACGTGAACCTGCTCGGGATCATCCGCATGGTCCACGGCGTCGCCCCGGTGATGCGCCGGCAAGGATCTGGCCGCATCGTCAACATCGGCTCCCTTGCGGGCAAATTCCCCGGGCCGGCCAATGGTGCCTATGCCGGGACCAAGCATGCCGTCGAAGCCTTGAGCGACGCGATGCGCTGGGAGATGGAGCCGTTCGGGATCGAAGTCGTTCTCGTCGAGCCGGGAGCCATCCGGACGAACTTCGAGGCGACTGTTGCGGCCACCTCGCATGTCTGGCTGAAGCGTCGCGATTCCCCGTACGCGCCGCTCTACGCCCGCCTTGCAGCCACCAACGAACGCATCAGGGCTACCGAGCCCGGGCCGGAGGCAGTCGCTCGCGTCATTCAAAGCGCACTCGCCAGCGCTCGGCCGAAGTCCCGCTATCCGGCCGCCATCCCCTTCCTGGCGAGGCTCGTCATGCGCCTCCCCGATGCCGGCAAGGACATCGCCGTCAGGCGGCTGTACGACCTGGGCTCATTGCGACGACCAGAGCAGCCTGCGGGCCTCTCGCGGAAGGAACGCGTCGGTCTGTGGATCCATCGCGAGTCCGACAAGCGGATGACCACCGTCGGCGTGGCCCTGTATCGGATGACCAAGGGCCGGATCACCCCCAAGCACGTCGACGCGCTCCTGCTCACGACCCACGGGCGCAAGTCCGGAAAGGAGCGAACGGTCATCCTCCAGTTCTTCCGCGACGGCGATGACCTGGTCCTCGCCGCGGCCAACGACGGCGGATCGTCGCACCCATCCTGGTACCACAACCTCAAAGCCACCCCGGTCGCGCGCGTCGAGATCATGGGTCGCAGGCTCGCGGTCCGCGCCGAGGAGATGTCGGCGGACGAGGCGGCCGCATTCTGGCCCATCCTGCTGCGTCGCGCGCCGAGTTACGAGCGCTACCAGCGGGCGACGACTCGAGCGATTCCCCTCGTTCGCCTCGTTCCGATGCCGAAGGTCTCGCGTCCGGAACAGCGGGAACGGCCTTCAACCGTGAGTTCGGTCAGCCCGTAGGATTCACCTACCCGGCATGACCTGGCATTGAGCTTAGGAAGCTGCCGCTCTCCCAACTTCACACGCGCGGAGCGTCGCGCTCCAGGAGAATCAAGTCTGCGGCCCAAGAGCTATGCCGGGCCGGGACTCATCTCGCCCGCACGGCCTACTCGCCCGGCGACGAAGTCTTGCCACGTCGTGCGGCCCACGCCGCCGTCGGGGGTCAGGTTGGCGCCCGCCCGGACCGCTGCGGCTGCCCCGCCGATCGTCGGGACCGACGCCATCAGTCGGCGCTGGTGGGTGGCCTGCAGATAAATGCGGATCAGCTCGCCCATGCCGAGCACCTGCGGCCCGCCGATTTCGGGGACCAGGCCGGCGGGCTCGGCGAGGGCCGATCCGGCGAGCCGCGCCGCGACCTCGCGGGCATCGATCGGCTGGAACCGGAAGCCGCGCGGAACCGGGATCACGGGCATCTTCGCCATCCCGCGTGCGACGGCCAGGAACGACTGCTGGAACTGTGTCGCACGAAGTGTGGTCCAGGGAATGCCCGAGCCGGTCACGACCTGCTCGGCGGCCAGCTTCGATCCGAAGTAGCCGAACATCGCCCGGTCGACCCGGCTGCGGACCGGGATCCGGTCGGCGCCGACGACGGAGATGTAGACAAGATGCCGGGACCCGCTCCGCGATGCTGCGCGAACCAGGTTCCGCGTCGTGTCGTCGTCGCCGACGCGGTTGCCGGCGCAATGCACGATGACCTCGATCCCGTCGACCGCGGCTTCGACCCCAGCGCCCGTGGCCAGGTCGCCAGTGACGAACTCGACCCCGCCGTTCGAGCCTACGTCCCCGTGGCGGCTGAGCACGCGGACGTCTCGTCCCGCCTCCCGGAGACGGGCAACGACGAGCCGGCCCAGGGTGCCCGTGCCCCCGGTGACCAGGATCGGCTTGTCCATGGGTACTCTCCTTCGGTCACACCATCCCGTCTGGGCGGGTCAATGAGGTGACACCCCCGAACGAAGGAACGTGACCGAGTGGACGAACAGGGGTTGCTCGCAGAGCGATTCGAGGCCCACCGCCGCCGGCTGCGTGGGCTCGCCTACCGGATGCTCGGCTCGCCCACGGAAGCTGAGGACGCCGTCCAGGAAGCCTGGATCCGGATCAGCCGGACTGACGAGAGGGAGATCGACAACCTGGGTGCGTGGCTGACGACGGTCGTCGCACGGGTCTGCCTCAACATGCTCCGCGCGCGCAAGGCGCGGCACGAAGAGTACCCACCCGGCCGTGTACCCGAGCCGATCATCGATCGCCCGGACGGGATGGATCCCGAGCACGAGGCCCTCCTCGGCGACTCGGTCGGCCTAGCGCTTCTTGTGATGCTCGAGACGCTCGCTCCCGCCGAGCGGGTGGCTTTCGTCCTGCACGACGTGTTCGCTCTGCCCTTCGACGAGATCGCGCCGATCCTCGGCCGTACCCCGACCGCCACCAGGCAGCTGGCGAGCCGGGCACGACGACGCGTGCGAGGGGTCGCCCCGGCGCCTGATCGGGACCTGCGTGCCCAGCGAACGGTCGTCGATGCGTTCATCGCCGCCGTCCGCAGTGGTGACTTCGAGGGCGTGCTCGCGGTTCTCGACCCGGACGTCGTCCTGCGAGCGGACGGCGGCGCACGCTGGCTGGGAGCCACTCGGGAGATCCGCGGCGCCGAGATGGTGGCGCGATCGGCTCTCACGATCACGCGACGTCTGACCGGCTTCGATGTCCAGCACGCGCTCGTCAACGGCTTGGCCGGCATCGTCTCCCGCGACGAGGACGGTGAGCCCTTCTCGGTGATGGGCTTCATGGTCCACGCCGGCAGGATCCTCGAGATCGATGTGCTGGCCGACCCCGAACGCCTGCGTCGGCTCGACCTGACACGCCTCGGTCCGGCTGCGTCGTGACGGAAACGGATCCGGGTCGACGACCCGCCCACCCAGCGCTCCTATCTCCGACGGGACATCAGGAACGGCTGGAGTCCCTCCAATCGACGGACCACGTCGACTGATGGGGTGGGCTCACCCGGCAAGACCTGGCATTGAGCTTAGGGAGCTGCCGCTCTGCCAATCGACCAGTCCCGACGGTGCGATGAGGGGTGGCTGGCCTGAAAACGAGGTCCCGTTCCGACGCCACCAGATCGTCGAGGGTCGCGAAACATGTTCCGGAGCGAACACCATAAGTCTCGCGAGACCGGGACGGTGTTCCCTTCCAAGGAACATCGGTAGCGTTTGGCTGAATGGTCCGTTCGGCCTCGCAGGAAGCGGACGTGCGGCACTGATCACCATCCAGCGACGGGCGCACCGTCTCTCCAGCACATGCCCTTGCCGGTGTCGTCTCGACCCCGGCGCATCACGAGGACGGGTTGGAGGCACGTATGGCAACAGCAACCCCGGCCATCCGGACGCGAGATGACGCCGTTCGCATCAGCCCGCGTGCTCCCGGCGTCCTCCTCTTTGTCCTCGCCGCTCAATTCATGACGGTCATCATGCTAGCGGCCTCGATGGCCCCCGGCTACAACGTCGCCGGCGGTGCCATCAGCGACCTCGGTGTGATCTCCGAGACAGCGCTCCTGTTCAACCTGTCGCTGCTCGCCGTCGGCGCGCTCAACATCCTGGGCGGATACCTGCTCTATCGGACCCACGGTCATCTCTGGATCCTCGGGGTCTACCTGCTGGCCGGCCTCGGAGCCGTCGGAGCGGGCCTGGTTCCGCTCGACAAGGGCGACCTCCATAGCATGTTTGCGCTGGTGGCCTTCATCTTCTTCAACATCGAAGCGATCGCAAGCGCGTCGATCGTCGACGGTCCGATGCGGGTCCTGTCGTTCCTGGCAGGCATCGTCGGGCTCGTTTTCGTCGTGATCATGGTGATCGGCGACGGCGGCAACACGGCCGTCTTCGGTCCGATCGGCCACGGTGGCGCGGAGCGGATGATCGTCTACCCGGCGATGCTCTGGCTCATGGCGTTCGGCGGGTATCTGATGGCGGAGCCGTCGGTCGGTTCCGCGGCGTAGCCGTCGGGGACCTCGGGATCGCGGATGAACGGGCTGCGCCAGGCACATCGTGTCTGGTTCCATTAAGACATCAACGGTGACGAAGGGTTCGCTTTCCGCCTCGGTAATGGGCGCCCCACGTCGAAGGACATTGGCCGGTTGCGGACCACGCAAAGTCAGAGCTCGCGTCCACGGTCCCCGACACGGCCAACGAGGTCGGATGGCCCGCGTTCGTGTCCACGGTGGAGGCCGTCGTGGCCTCGCTGCCGGCGGACCAGCGCGATCACGCCTCCTGACGAGTGACTACAGCGAGGCCAGTCCGCTCGTGCTCCTCGGTCGTGGTCTGCCAGCGATCTACTCGGGCTACAACAGCTACTGGTCCCGGGGGCCTCCGCCCGCGGATGACACGATCGACCCGCTCATCCGGACGATCGACCGATCCGGGGAATGAACCGCGGCGTCCGTGCTCGATAGGTGGGGTAGCCAGGAAACCGTGTATCGAGCCAGGCTTCTTCGCGGGCGGACTTCACGCGGAAGAACACCGCGAGTACACCGGCAAGCGCAACGGCGATGATGGACGCCTGGACGATCGCCCAGCCGAATGCCGCGAGGATGAGCCCGCCGTAGATCGGATGGCGGACAAGTGCGTATGCGCCCGTCTCGACCAGCTCGGCCTGGTCCCGTGGCCTTGGGAGAGGCGTCAGGTCGGTGCCGAGATCAGCCACGGCACGACCGCCGAGCAGGACGCCGCCGGCGATGAGCAACATCCCGGCGGTGATGCCCGCCAACCGCAGTGGTCCTGACCAGTCCGGTCCGAGGGCCCAGCCGGCCGTCACGACGAGAACGAGCAGGACGCCCTGGATGAGGACCCATCCCTCGCCGCGAGGCCCGAGCGCGGGGAGTCGCGTCATGCGGACATCTTCGTCACGCCGTCAGCAAGCACGGAAGTCGAATTTCCGAACTTGATCGGGCTGCGGACGATAGACCGTGCTCACTGGTCGGAGTCTGCGGTGCCCCGTCGACTTTCGCCGACTTTGACCAAGAGATCCCACGAACTCCGGGCCGCCGACATCAGCAAACCGATGATCACGGCCACCAGCCAGTACAGCGCCGATAGCTGGCCCACGACAAGGCCTAGCCCGGACGCCAGGAGTCCGACCAGGGCTGCAGCGGGTAGGACGAATCGCCAGACCACCCCTTCGCAGAGGCGATCCCGCCGTCGGCCACGCCAGACGGCCGGCGCGTGACGAAGCATCCGATAGGCGCCACCAAGTGCCAGTGCCACGAACGCCACGCCGTAGGTGGTCGGATCGTTGGTCGGGATGAGGAAGAAGAGGGCGATCAGGAGCACCAGCGAAAAGCTGTTGAAGGCCTGCTCGCCCAATGCCCGCAGATCCTCGCTCGACGTCTCGGTGATCGTGTCGAGGTTCAATGACAGCGCGACGAAGAGGAGCCCGATCAAGCTGGCCGAGGCCGCCCCGATCTTCAGGTAGAAGTCGTGCCAGCTGGCGAACGTGGCCCGATCCAAGACTTCCACCGCACGCTCCTCCCGATCGAGTACCCACGAGCAGGACGGCAGCGTACGCCGCGACTTGCGCATCGCCTAGGACGATCGAGAAGGTGCCCCGGTGCAATCTTCGGGCCAGGAAGAACAGCGGGAACGAGCCTCAACGTCGATTCGGTCAGTCCCTACCGTTACCGCACCCGGCATGACCTGGCAATGAGCTTAGCGAGCTGACGCTCTGCCAGTTGAGCCACACCCGCCCGCACTTCGGCGAGCAGGAGTGGCCGGTTCCGTCAGTCGACCGCGCCAATCTGGAGCGCGACCCGCCTCCGCCTCTCCGCTCCGTATCGTCGATGCGCCAGATCCGGGGTGGAGACGCTACGGCGGAGGACGCCCTCGTAAGACTTGAGGCCGAGTGGCACTGTGCCAGGTCGATGCCGAGCCCCAAGATGAGGCGCTTAGGTGCGCGGGCTCCCGTCCTGACGGCTCAGGGTCGGAGCGCCGTAAAGCGAGCCAACGTGCGACGGGGCGTTACCTCGTGAGCCAGAAGCGAGGTCGTGTCCCATGCATACGAATCTAAGGTTGGTCGGCTTCCTAGGCGGAGCCCTCGCCGTTCTCTGTGGCATCGCAGCGCTCCTCGTGGGCGGTGCCGATACGGTCATCGTTGGTGCTTTGATGACCGTCACAGCCGGCGTGATCGCGATCGTCGGCGCCTCCCTCGCGGGCGCCAGGCCGGGTCTCGCCGCCCTGCTGATGATCGTTGCCGTCCTGCTTGCTGGTTCCGTGGCCCCGGGGGTCATCCCTGCGCTCGCCGACACCGCGGTCGTCTTCATGGCCTATCTGGCCGGCCTCGGCCTTCTCCTCCTCGGCGCGATCGTCGCATTCAGAGAGCGCAAGGCCGTGCCGACCGCAGCGCTGGTGGGGCTCCACCGCTGATCGAGCGGACAGCATGAACAAGCCTCGGGGCGCGATCGTCGTCCTGCCTCTGCGGCCAGCGTGAGCGGATCGGTCTACGCGATCCTTGTCCGTCCGCGGATCAGCCGCTGGGGCGCGACCGAGGCGGAGGCCCGTATGGTCCTGCCGGGTGACCAGTTCGAGGGCCAACCGGGCCGTCGGGCCGTCTCCACCCGCGCGATCACGATCGACGCGCCGCCCGAAGTGGTCTGGCCGTGGCTCGTCCAGATGGGCTCGGGTCGAGCCGGCTTCTACACGCATGAGTGGGTCGAGCGCCTGCTGTTCATTACCTACGCCGACGGTCACTCGGCAGTCCGCATCCACCCCGAATGGCAGGACCTCCACGTCGGGGACAAGGTCCCCTACTCGCGGTTCAACACGGTCGACGTCATCGCGCTCGATCGCCCCAGCTGCCTGATCGCGGGCGAGTGGCTGGTCCTGGAACCGCTCGATGCGGGCGCGAGGACTCGTCTTATTGCGCGGACCCGTGGCGGCTGGCTCGAACCGTTCGCCCGCAGGGTGCCGGTGCTCTGGCCGTTGCTGTGGCCGGTCGCGGCCCTCATCGAACGCGGACCCGGCGAGCTGCTGCACCACTACATGGAGACGGGCATGCTGAAAGGGATCAAGGCACGCGCGGAGGCGAGCGATCCGCGTCCACAGGTCTTCGAGGTGACCGACGCATGACCGTGACGCGCGCAACGGTCGACCCGCACCCTCCGGCGAGCAGCTGGGCGACGCTCGGCGGTCGAGCGCGGGCCTGGCGCGTCGTGCACGCGGCGTGGTCGGTGGCGCAGCTCGGGTGCCTCGGCTACATCTGGGGCTCGGCCGTGACGGGGCGGCGGAGTCCGCGCCTCTGGGCGAGTGTCGCCTTCCTCTGCGTCGAGGGAGGGGCGCTCGTGGTCGGTGGCGGTGATTGTCCGGTCGGGCCGCTCCAAGCCGAGTGGGGCGATCCCGTCCCGTTCTTCGAACTCATCCTGCCACCCCGCGCTGCGAAGGCGGCGGTGCCTGTACTCGCCGCCGTAAGCCTCACTGGGATCGCCGCCCTCGTCTTGAGACGGCCGGGACTCGTGGCACGCGCAGGGCCGAGCAGCACGGAGATCACGCGGTAGCGTCCGGCCGAACCCGATTCCGTCGTTACGCGTTTCCGCGCGAGTTCTGAAGCCGATCTGCCCCGGGGCGCCACGCCCAGATCGCCCGCCTTCCGCCGGAGTCGCGGGGTCCCGGTCGTCGCGCGACCGGATCGTCTTGCCGCTATGGGAGCAGCGGGAACGAACTCCAACGTCGTGTTCGGTGCGCCCGATACCCTTCACGCACCCGGCATGACCTGGCATTGAGCTTGGAAGGCTGCCGCTCTGCCAGCTGAGCTACTCCCGCCCGAGGTGCAGCAGATCCCGCCGCGCCGTCGGCGAAGTGTACCAAGCGTTCCTCGACGACCTCGCGCTGGAGGACACCAAGCCACCAACGATCGCGTGCCACCGCTACGTCATCGTCCGCTCCGTTCTCCACAGGAAGTCCCTGGTCGGAGGGCCGCGACCTGTGTCGGCATTTCCAGGACCTGCCGATCGGTGTTGGAGGCGCCTCTTCCCCCGAGACGGTGGATGCCAATCTCCGGTCCGGATGGTCGAATGAGCGCACATCGACCATGGATCGGTCCTTTCGGCTGGTGCCGATGGATCCGGGTCCGCGGCCCACGTTGCCGCGGAGTCGTTCGGAGAATGACGACGAGTCCAGCGGTCGTGCCGTTCGAAAGGAGCTGGCCGGAAGCCATGAAGCGCGAGCGCAATACACAAGCGCCGGCGAAAGAAGCTCACAACCTGGCGAAGGCGCTGCCGGAGACGACGTCGTTGCTTGCGCAATCTCGACGCTCCGCCCATGAGAGCAGTCGAGACCGACGGGCTATCGGCCGGGCCATGCGCCTCGAGGTGCCGCACGCATCGCACGCGGAGTTCGTCGCTACATCCGATCGCCCGGATCCCTTGGCATTGCTCCAGAGCCAGGACGCCGTGCGCGTTGCGAGCCTCGTGCCCATTCGCTTCGGGCGCATGGTCGCCTCCCCCTTCTCGTTCTACCGCGGCGCCGCGATCGTGATGGCGCAGGACCTGTCGACGACGCCCACGACCGGCTGGCTCGCCCAAGCCTGCGGCGACGCCCATCTGGACAATTTCGGCGCGTTCGGCACCGAGCAGGGCACGCTCGTCTTCGATGTCAATGACTTCGACGAGACGTATCCCGCCCCTTGGGAGTGGGACGTCAAGCGACTCGCGACCAGCGCGGTCGTGGCGGGTCGCGAGGTCGGCCTTGGCGCGTCCGCTGGACGAGACGCTGCCACCGCGGCGGTGGCCGGCTATCGAACCAGCATGCGACGTCTCGCCGACCAGGGCGTCATGAGCCGCTGGAGGTCGGTTGCCTCCGTCCCACAGCTGCTGGTCGATGCCGGCGCCACACGGCAACGAGTCGACGACGTCGTGGCCGAAGCGCTCGCCCGCACGAGTGCTGGATCGCTTCCAAAGCTCACCGAACTTGTGGGCGGACAACGGCGTCTCAAGGAGGCCCCGCCTCTCGTGGTGCGGATCACCGACAAGGGTGAGCTGAACGCCGTCCGCAAGGCGTTCGAGGCCTACAAGGTCGGTCTACGGCCCGAGCTTCGGCTGCTCCTCGATCGGTTTGAGCTGATCGACTTCGCCCGCAAGGTGGTGGGGGTCGGGAGCGTCGGGATGCCGGCCTACGTCGGATTGTTCCTGAGCGCCGATGGTGACCCACTCTTCCTCCAGGTAAAGGCCGCTGTGGCCTCGGTCCTTGAGCCGCACGTGCGGATCGACACCCCACCCGTTGAGGCTGGCGAACGCGTCGTCGTGGGGCAGCGCCTGCTTCAGGCGGCAGGTGACCCGCTGCTCGGCTGGGTGTCCGGACCAGGGGGCCAGCAGTTCTACGTGCGCCAGCTTCGTGACATGAAGGTTTCCGCCGACCTGACCACGATGAGCCGCAAGCAGCTGATCCAGTACGCGTCGGCCTGTGGGACTGTCCTGGCTCATGCCCATGCAAGGACGGGTGATCCGGCGATGATCGCCGGCTACCTCGGGAAGTCGGCCGACTTCGACGATGCCGTGTCGAAATTCGCCGTCCTGTACGCCGCACAAAACGATCGAGACCACGCGGCACTCGTGCAGGCGACCAGCGACGGCCGCGTCGTCGCCCAGACCGGAATGTAGATCGGGAGGTCTCCAGGTCTAGCTGGCGAGCCCGCAGCCGGAGGGACTCACGTCGCAAACCGGCATCGATCAGGTCGGCGCGTCGGTCCCCGCAGGCGCCAGCTTCGCGCGAGCGGCACTCCAGCGCTCCAGGTCGCGAAGCGCTGACTCGGACGTCGACCCCGGCTCAGCCGAATACGCGACGATCGTCAGGCCAGTGTCGGCAGGGAGCTCGAGGCCTTCGTACGCAAGTGTGAGGTCGCCGACCAGCGGATGGTGGAAGCGCTTCGTTCCGGATCGGTGGAAACGCACGTCGTGCCCAGCCCAGAGAACGCGGAATTCGTCGCTCCGCGTGGACAGGAGACCGATGAGGTCGGTCAGGGCGCGGTCGTACGGATTGCGCCCGGCCTCGCCGCGTAGCGCGGCGACGACGTCGTGAGCGACCGTCTCCCAATCTGCGTAGAACGTCCGCGCACGCGGATCGAGAAACAGGAAGCGGGCCGAGTTCGGTGGTCGAACCGGGTCGTGGAAGTGGTCCGAGTACAGAGCGCTCGCCAGCTGGTTGGCGTAGAGGATGTCGAGGCGTCCGTTGTGCACGAATGCCGGGATCCCCGTCAGCGCGTCCACGATGCGCTGAACACTCGGGCGGACACGCTGCGGGGACGCAGCGCGTCGAGGCGGCCGCTCAGCGTTCGCCGTCCGGACAAGGTCGAGCAGGTGAGCACGCTCGGCGTCATCGAGCTGGAGAGCGCGACTCACGCCATCGAGCACGTCATCGGAGACACCGCGCGCGTTGCCGCGCTCGAGCCGCGTGTAGTACTCGGCGCTGATGCCGGCGAGCAGGGCGACCTCCTCGCGCCGAAGGCCTGCGACCCGGCGATGTCGACCGTAGGCCGGCAGGCCCGCGCGCTCGGGCGTGAGCTTCGCCCGCCGCGTGGTCAGAAATTCGCGAATCTCTTCTGGGTTACCCATCGCGGCCACCGTACGCCGATCCAGGGCGGCGTGGGAGGTACTCCCAGTACCCCTATCGCGCGTGCCTTCCTCGACGTGATGGGTCGGTGGTTGGATGGCGCAGACATGACGAACGACGAACATCATCCGAAGGAGCATCTGATGCCCGACAGGAAGGTCTGGTTCATCACAGGGGCCGGACGCGGCCTCGGAGCGGACATCGCCAGAGCTGCCCTGGGCGCCGGCAACGCCGTCATCGCAACCGGGCGCAACCCGGGCGCGGTCAGGACGGCGCTCGGCGATGCCAGGAACATCCTCGTCGTCGCGCTCGACATCACGAAGCCCGAGCAAGCCGATGCCGCCGTCCGGACGGCCGTGGATCGCTTCGGGCGCATCGACGTCCTGATCAACAACGCCGGCAACTTCAACGCCGGCTTCTTCGAGGAGTTGACAGCGCAGCAGATGCAGCAGCAGATCGCGACCACCCTCATGGGTCCGATGCACGTGACCCGCGTAGTTCTGCCCGTGATGCGTCGCCAGCGGTCGGGTCACATCATTACGATCTCGTCGAGCGCGGGCCTCACGGGCTTTGCCTTCGGTACGGCCTATGCGGCGTCGAAGTTCGGGCTCGAGGGCTGGATGGAGGCGCTCAGCCCCGAGGTCGAGCCGTTCGGGATCAACACCACCATCGTCAATCCCGGCTTCTTCCGTACCGAGCTGTTGACACCCGAGTCCACGACCTTCGCCGCGACGGCGATCGACGATTACGCCGACCAACGCGTTGAGCAGCTTGCGTACTGGACGAGCCAGAACGGCAAGCAGTCGGGCGACCCCGCGAAGCTGGCCCAGGCCCTGCTTGTGGTCGCGGGCGAGCAACCGACCCGGCGGCGGTTCATTGCCGGGGCTGGCGCGATCAGCTCGGCCGAGCAGAAGGTCGCCGCTCTCCGGGCTGACATCGACCTCAACCGCGAGCGCTTCACCTCGCTCGACTTCGAGGAAGGATGAGCATGCGAGCTGCCATCTTCAACGGACCTCGCGACATCGTCGTCGGCGAGCGCCCGAATCCCACAATCACGGAGCCCACCGACGCGATCGTCCGCGTCACGGTCGCCTGCGTCTGCGGTTCGGACCTCTGGTACTACCGCGGCCTCTCACCCCATGATCTCGGCTCGATCGGCCACGAATTCATCGGCATCGTCGAGGAGGTCGGGGCCGACGTACGCGAACTGCGCACCGGTGATCTCGTCGTCACGCCGTTCACCTACAGCGACGGGACCTGCGTCTTGTGTCGGGCCGGCTGGACATCGAACTGCCTGCATGGCGGCGGCTACGGCAACCATGGCATGGACGGCGGTCAAGGCGAGGCCGTCCGCGTGCCATTCGCCGACGCCACCGTCGTCAAGGTCCCAGGGACCGGACACTCGGACGAGACCGTGCGTTCGATCCTTGCCCTTTCCGATGTGGCCTGCACCGGCCACCACGCCGCCGTCAGCGGTGGGGTCGGCCCCGGCATGACGGTCGCGGTCGTGGGCGATGGCGCGGTCGGGCTGTCCGCGGTGTTGGCGGCGACGCGGCTCGGCGCCGCGCGGATCATCGCCCTGTCCCGGAACCCGTCCCGCCAGGCGGTCGCCCGCGAGTTCGGCGCCACGGACATCGTCGCCGAGCGCGGCGCCGAGGCGATCGCCGTCGTCCTCGAGATGACGGACGGCCTCGGCGTCGAAGCCGCCCTCGAGTGTGTTGGCACCGGCGACTCGATGGCGACGGCATTCGCGATCGCGCGGTCGGGCTCGGTCGTCGGGGCGGTCGGCGCACCGCACGGCGTCGAGGTGCCGATCGACACGGTGATCTTCCGAAACGTCGGCCTGCGCGGCGGCGTCGCCCCGGCCCGCAAGTACATCCCGGAGCTGCTGCCGGACGTCCTGGCCGGGCGGATCAACCCCGGTCGCGTGTTCGACTACGAGACCGACCTCGACCACATCGTCGAGGGGTACGAGGCGATGGACGAGCGCCGGGCGATCAAGTCGCTCGTACGCGTCGCTGCGGGCTAGGCAAGAGATGGACCGACGAACCTGGCTCATCACCGGGGTGAGCAGCGGCTTTGGGCGCGAGTTGGCGGAACAGCTCCTTGAGCGCCCGCCTGGCGAATAGGAGGCATCCAATGGAGATCCTGCAAGCAGCGCCCACGGTCAAGGCCGGCAGCGACCGCTTCGTCGGCGACGCGTGGTTCGACACGATCGTGCGCGGCGAGGAGCCCTCGCGTGTCCGCGCCAGCATCGTCCATTTCGCGCCAGGGGCACGGAATGCCTGGCATGCGCACGCCGTCGGCCAGACCGTGCATGTGACCGAGGGCGTCGGGCGCATGCAATCGCGGGGCGCGAAGGTGATCGAGATCCGCGCCGGAGACACGGTCCACACACCGCCTGGTGAGTGGCACTGGCACGGGGCGGCACCTGAGCACTTCATGAGCCACTTCACGATCTACGAGGCGGCAGCCGATGGTGCCGAAACCGAGTGGGGCGAGCATGTCGCCGAGGCCGAGTACCGCGCGGAACCGGCGGAGCGAGCCCGATGAGCGGCTGGACCTCGGATGAGCTGACCCGGATCGGACGTGCCGAGGAGTTGCGGATCGCGTCGCGGAAGACCGACGGCAGCCTGCGCAAATTCGTCACGATCTGGGCGGTCCGGGAAGGCGACGACCTCTACGTCCGCTCCGCCTATGGATCCGACAACCCGTGGTTCCGTCGCGCGCTGCATGCGGGCAACGGTCGGATCCAGGTCGGCGGCGTCGAGCGCGACGTTGCGTTCCAGGTCACGGAACCGGAGGCTGCAAGCCGGATTACCGCCGCGTATCACGCGAAGTACGACCGCCACGGCCCCGCGATCGTCGGGACCGTCGTTTCCCCCGACGCTGAGCGGGCAACGCTCCGACTCGAGCCTCGGTAGCCGCGGACCGCAGGCGGCCAGGCGCGGGTCCGGCGAACTCAGCGGTAGAGTGTTCAGCGTGACGAGTTCGATAACCGTGTCCCCGGCGGAGGGACCCGCCGGGCACGAGACGGCGCCAGACGCGGTGACGGAGCGTCCCAACGGAGCGAACATTCGGTTCGACGCGACGCTGTCCCTGATCGACGCCACCATGATGTTGCGGTTGCCCGAGACGGCGAGCAAGAGCCTGCCATCGCGCGGGCAGGTGGCCGTCCACGGAACGTTCAATGGCGCGAGGTTCGAGACCGTGCTCGAACCGGATGGACATGCCGGCCACTGGATGCGGGTGCCGGACGCGCTGCACCAGGCTGCAGGCATCGGCGTGGGCGACACCGCGACGGTCGAGATGATCGTGACCAAGGATTGGCCGGAGCCGAGCGTGCCACAGGATCTGGCGACCGCCCTGGACGCTGCCCCGCCGAAGATCCAGGACCTGTGGGACGAGATCACGCCGATGGCGCGCTGGGAATGGGTTCGCTGGGTCAACGCCACCAAGAACGCTGATACGCGCGCACGACGGGTCGACGTGAGCATCGCAAAGATGAACGGCGGAAAGCGACGACCCTGCTGCTTCGACCTCTCCGCGTGCACCGATCCGGACGTGTCCAGGAGCGGCAAGCTCCTCGAGGCAGGGGGCGACCGCCGCTGACCGGCGGTCCAGGGGTGGCGTGGTCCGAGTGCGGGACGCACGACCTCCCGCCGCATCCCCCGACTGTCCGCGTGAGGCGTGGCTAGCCCGGCAATGACCGACCAGCTGGTGATTGCGGCGAACGTCGTGTGCTGGGGCACCGTCGTGATCGTGTGGCTCGCCGGTGCGCTGTACAACGCTCGTCAGGCACCGCAGGAACGGATCCGCGCCGAGTCTAGGCCGGTCCTGGTTGGAGCTGCGTCGTTCCTGGTGTGCGCCGTCGTCATCCTGGCCGGCCGCGGCTTCGTGCAGAGCCTGGCGTTCGACGCCGCGTGGCTCCGGTTCCTCGGGCTCGCCGTGCTGGTTGGGTCGACGGCGTTCGCCCTGTGGGCCCGATTCTCCCTGGGGACGTCGTGGAGCATGGCGCCCGAGGTCGGGGGCGATCGCCGCCTCAGGACGAGCGGGCCGTATGCGGTGACGCGGCATCCGATCTACACGGGCCTGCTCGGCATGCTGCTCGGGAGCGCACTGCTCGGGGGCCTCGGCCAGGGGATCCTGCTCGTCGTGGCCGGCCTGATCGTGTTCGAGGTCAAGATCCGCATGGAGGAAGAGCTGCTCCTGAAAACCTTTCCCGACACGTATCCGGCCTACCGCCGGCGAGTGCCGCGACTCGTTCCCGGCCTGAGCGCGCTGCACCGTCGACTGACACCCGGGTGAAGCCGGCCAAACGGGGCCGCTCGATCAACCGGGGGTGCGGAGGGGATGCGGGCTCGAGCGCGCCGTCGGGTCCGTGCCGTGACAGGCCTTCCACTTCCGACCGCTGCCACAGGTGCACGGGTCGTTGCGGCCGCGGCGTGCGTCCTGTGTCGCATACGCCGCCATGACGTCGCGGGGCGCGCGGCCGGCCCGGAGCAGGTCGCGCATCTGGTCCATGACCGGCGTCACGTGGTGGAAGAACGTCTTGTACGAGGCGCACAGGTAGTGCTGGCCGGGTTCGCCGTACGGCGAGGTCGCGAAGCGGTCCTTGGGACACCCCCCGTTGCAGGCGAAGCGAACGTCGCAGTCGAGGCAGTACCGCGTGACCGTGTCGCGCTTGTCCTGACCGAACGTGCGTTGTTGGGCCGAGCCGACCATGTCGAGCATCGGCAGCTCGCGGATGTTGCCCAGCTTGAAGCGCGGCTCGACGAAGTGGTCGCAGCTGTAGAGGTCGCCATTGTGCTCGAGGGCGAGCTGCAAACCGCACGTCTCGGCGTGGACGCACATCCCGCCGCTTTCCCCGTACCAGTTGGCGAGCGCGGTGTCGAACATCTGGATGTAGACGCTCCCGACGTCGCGACGGACCCAGTCCTCGAAGATATCCACGAGGAAACGACCATACCCATCCGGGGTGACCGTCCGCTCCGTGACGAGGCTGCCGTCGAGGACGTACAGCGGTCGGAGCTGTCCGCGGTCGCCCCAACCGGCATTCGCGGCCGCCAGCGTCTCGGGTGTCGCCCGTTCCACGATCGGGATGAACTGCATGTACTCCGCGCCACACTCATCGCGCAGGAATCGGTACACCTCGCGCCCGCGGCGCTCATTCGCGTGATGGACCGTCGTGAGGACGTTGTAGTCCACGGCGTGGCGACGCAGGACGTCGAGCCCACGGATGACCTTGTCGAACGTCGGCTTGCCGCCTTTGTCGACGCGGTACCGATCGTGGATCTCGCGCGGGCCGTCGATCGAGATGCCGACCAGGAACCGGTTCGCGGCCAGGAACTCGCCCCACTCGTCGGTGAGCAACGTGCCGTTCGTCTGCAGGGTGTTGAGGACCTGCTGGCCGGGCTGCCTGAGCTGCTCGATCAACTCGATCGCACGACCGAAGAACTCGACGCCCATGAGCGTTGGCTCGCCACCCTGCCAGGCGAACACAACCTCGCGAGCACCCCGATGGGCGGCCAGCAGCTGGCCGATGTACAGCTCCTGAAGATCGGCAGCCATCCGGAAGCGGCTGCCGGGGTAGAGCATCTCCTTCGACAGGAAGAAGCAGTAATCGCAGTCGAGGTTGCACGTCGCGCCGGATGGCTTGACCATGACGTGGAAGGCGCGCGGCGCCCGCGGCATCGTGAGGATGGGGCCCGGTGTCGTGGCGGCGAGGGTCACGCGGCGGCTCCAGCAGCCACCGTCGCCGACGACGCCCGGATCACTGACGTCGCGTTGCCGCCGTACCTGCGGCCGAGTGCTTCCATGTCCAACCTCGTGTCTTCGGCGTCGGGCCGAGACAGATCCGACGCCGAAGGAGCGTCGGTGCTGACGTGTCGCCGTGTGATCTTCGAGCCTGCGGCCTCAGCGACCGCTCACGGTCTCAGGCATCCGGATGACGGACGCATCCAGCAGCCCCCCTTCGACCGCCTGCTCGATGGCTTCCCGGCGCGACGACACGCCCAGCTTTCCGTAGATCGCCATGGCCTGGGACTTGACGGTGTGCGACGACACGAACAACCGATCTGCGATCTCGCGGAACGTCAGGTGCGTCGGGAGGTAGGCGAGCAGGCGTAGCTCGGCCGTCGTCAGCGTCCACGGCCCGGCCGCCGAGGATCGGGCGCTCTCGAGCGTCCGCTCCAGCTCCGCCGCCTGGTCGCTGAGCGACCCGAGGTCCGGGCATTGGCGAAGGATCTCCTTGACCTCGAGCATGAGGGTCCTCGCCGCAGTGGCTTCGCGCAGGACGATGCAGGCGCGGATCGTCTCGTAGCGCATCTGCAACGCCGGGATCGGCAGCGACGCCGTGACGAGCGGCCGCAGCCTGTTCACGCGCGCAATCGCGAGGCGCGCGTCGCTTGGGGAGCCATTGGCGAGGGACGTCCGGGTCGCGGCCGCGTGCAGCAACAGGCTCGCGATGTAGTCCTCCATGCCCGCCTCGCGGACGACCACGAGGCCCCGCTCCACGTGTGACCTGGCCGATTGCGTGTCACCCCGTGCAAGGGCAATCACCGCACGCTCGCCGAGGGCGAGGCCGAGACCGGGGACCGCCCCACGATCCTGTGCGAGTTCGACCGCCTCCGCCAGCACGGCGTCGGCGGTGTCGAGCGACCCGGCAGCGATGTCGGCGAATCCCGCCAGGATCAGCGCCGTCTGACGGAACGGGCTGGCTGCTCCGATCCCCGCCATGCCGGCCCGTGCGTCGGCCGCAAGCGTCGCCATGCCCGCTGGGGCCATGAACCCACGGAGCAGTGAGACCCACGCGTCCTTGCTCGCGCCGTCGGGCATCGGGCCCCCAGCCCGCGATCGTTCCGCGGTGGCCAGCCATCGCCGCGCGTCCCGGGTCCGTCCGTCCATCGCGCTGGTCCATCCCGCGAGCGTCGCGAGGGCGGGGCGGCGCTCCCGTTCGGCATCCGTATCGAACCAGTCGAGCCAGCGGCCGAGCGTCGCGGTGCGGCCGATCCAGTGCACGGGAAAGGCATAGGTCGAGACCAGCCGTGCCGTGAGGTCCAGGTCGTGCGATGCGTGGGCATACTCGACGGCCTGCTCCGGCTCGCCGTGCTCGGCGCACCAGGCCGCGGCGCGCGCGGCGACATCGTTGGCCATCCCCGGCTCCCGTTCGTCGAGCTCGTCACGAAGCAGGTCGCGTAACAGCCGGTGGTAGCGGTAGGCGTCGCGATGGGCGCCGAGCGCGATAACGAACAGGTTGTCCCGCTCGAGGTTGCGCAGGCGCGAGAGCGAACCGGTCGTCCCGATGGCGGCGTCGCACAGCGGCCCGCTCATCGTGTCCAGCGCCGACGATCGGGACAGCCATTGGCGGGTTTCCGGATCCAGGGGATCCAGCAGCTCCGACCGGATGTAGTCGGCCATGGATGCGTCGGTGCCTCGCAGCTCGGCACTCGGTTGATCGCGGTTGCGGGCCGAACCGATCGACCGTAGCCCGAGGTAGGTCGCCGCGGGCCAGCCTTCCGTGCGAACCAGGAGGCTGGCGACCTCGTCTGGCTCGACCCGGACACCGATCACGCTCGCCATCGCCTGGGTCGCCGCGCCATCGAGCGCCAGGTCCTCGGCATCGAGCTCGAGCAGGTGACCTGCCGTTCGCAGCCGTGCGTAGGGCAGCGGCATCCGCCGACGTGCGGCGAGGACGAGCCGAAGGTTCGGCGGAAGCCGCATCATCAGGAAGCCGATGGCGTCGAGCGAGGCCGGCGCCTTGAGCCGATGGACGTCATCGAGCATCAGGACCGTCGGCGTTCGACGCTGCCAGACCGCGTCGACGAGCCCCGGCACGAGCGTCGACTCAAGCGAGCGACCGGGCGACCCGAACAGGCGGAGCGCGCCCGGGTCGAGCGGCTCTACCCGATCCAGCGCCATCGCGATGCTCGAGATCAGGGTGACGGAGTCGTTGTCACGGTCGTCGATGGCGACGTAAGCGACATTGGGCAGCTGGTCCGCCCACTGGCGCAGGAGCGTCGACTTCCCGTAGCCCGCCGGGGCGACGATCGAGACGACGGCCGTGCCGTCCTCGAGCGTCAGGCGGTCCGTGAGCGCGGGCCGCGGGACCAGCGCGGCCGGGGCCGCGGGCAGGGCGAACTTCGAGCTGAGGAGGGTGGCGACCGTCGGCCGGCGCGTCGACGCCCGATCCTCCGCATCGTGCGCGATCGTTGCCATCGCCCGCAAGAATACGGGGCGTCGACAAACCCGAAGCCAGGTCCGGCGGCGTGGGCTCTGGGAAGGATGGCCCGGCGACGGATCCCGAACCGGTTGAAGCATCAGGCCGGACGGCCGCCCGCCCGGTTCAATCGCTTGCGAAACCACAGGACATCGGTCCCCGACGGGAAGTCCTCCACGCGGCCCACCAGCTCGTAGCCGGCACGCTCGTAGAGAGGCCGCGCCTGGAAGTCCCAGGTGAAGTGGACGGTCTGCGTGCACCCACGCGCGGCGGCTTCAGCCTCTGCGGCGGCGAGGAGCCGAGCCCCGAGCCAGCGGCCCTTGAGGCTCGGATCCACCCACAGGCTCTGCAGCTCGCAGCAGTCGCCCCACGTCCAGCCGGTGACGCCGGCGACGATCCGTCCCGCCTCGCGCACGAAGATCGCGAGCTCCGCCTCGTCGCCGAGGCCCATGGCCGCGGACGCTTCGCGACGGATCTGCGCCTCGAGGAATTCGACCTCGAGCGGATCCGGATCGGTCTCGACGTGGAACTCCACCATGTCGGCGCTAGGCGCCGACGACCTGCTCGATCAGCGAGAGGTCATCGAAGTAGCTCCGGAACGACCGGATCTTGCCATCCCGGAAGTCCGCCACGGTGACGCCGGCCATGCTGACTCGCCGCCCCGTGGCCTCGACAATCGCATCCTCGGAGAGGACGAACGGCCCCGTGTGATCGGCCTCGACGACCCACTCGGCGAAGGCCTTGTTGCCGACCTCGTCCAGGGATCGGACGAGGATGACCGGATTGGTGAACGCGATCTCACGGAGCGCGGCGAGGTCGGCGACCTCGCTCAGCCCTTTCACTTGGGCGTACGGCGACCAGCCGACGACGTCCTCGGTAAAGAGGTGCGCCGGATCGCCGGATCCCAGGCCCAGCTCGGCCTCGAGCGCCTTCATCAACGTGTCTTTGCGTGATCGAGTCATTGCACTCCCCTCGTCGTCGCGCGACGATCTATCAACTGCCGAGAACCTTCGCCTTGGCGTCCGCGAACTCCTGGTCCGTCAGCGCGCCCGAGGCGTGCAGCTGGGCGAGGTGTTCGATCTGGTCGGCGGGGTCGGCCGGCGGCGGCACGGCCGGCACCGGCGCCTGGTACGCGACAGGGGCGGGCGCAGGGGCGGGCGCCGGAGCGGGAGCGGGCTCCTCGTACTGCTGGTCGGCCGAGGCCTGCCCGGCCGCGTATTGGTCCTGCATCTTCTGCTCGTGGTGATGGGCAACCACGGCGCCCGCGACGAGTGCCCGGCGGCGCGTCCTTCGCCTGAATCCCATGAATCTCTCCTTCAGTGGCTGATGTCGCCTCGATCATCGGGACCCGGACGGCCCGCCGCATCCCCCGCGGAGGCTGATGTTCGGACGCAGCCCGAACTCGTAGAGTCGGCCTGTGAGAACTCCGATCCTGCACTCGCCCGACCCCATGTACGCCGAGTTCGAGGTGCACCGGTCGATGATCCGCGACGAGGTGCGCACGAACGCGTTCCGGGACGCGATCGAACGGATCGTGAAGCCCGGCGACGTCGTCCTCGACGTCGGCGCCGGAAGCGGGATCCTGAGCGTGCTGGCCGCGAAGGCCGGGGCCGCCCGCGTCTACGCGGTTGAGCAGACGACGATCGCCGTCATGGCCCAGGAGCTGGCCGTCGCCAACGGCGTCGCCGACATCGTGCGGGTGGTCCAGGAGGACATCGTGGAGATCGAGCCGCCCGAGCAGGTCGACGTGATCGTCTCCGAGTGGCTCGGTGGGTTCGGGATCGACGAGGGCATGCTGGTGCCGGTCATCGCGGCCCGCGACCGATGGCTCAAGCCGGGCGGCGCCATGATCCCGGCCTCGGTTACCGCATGGACCGCCCTCGTCCACGATCGCTACCTGGCCGACGCGATTGACTTCCTGCTCGGCAACCCATACGGCCTCGAATTCCGGGACCTGATCGAGAAGACCGTCAACGAGCTGTCCTATTCAGGCGGCTTCCGTCATCTGGCGGCGGACGACCGGCGGTCGACCTCTGGCCGGCTGTGGACGACCGAGGCGGGCCAGATCCCGCTCGAGCAGGCGGGCGGGCCACACGAGGCCGAGACCGCGCTGACCGTCGATGCGCATGGGACGGCCAACGCGCTCGCGCTCTGGTTCAGCGCGGAGCTCGCGCCCGGTGTCTCGCTATCCATCGGCCCCGGCGATCCACCAACGCACTGGGGCATGACGACGGCGCCGTTGCGCTCGCAAGTGACGCTCGCGCCCGGCATGGTCGTTCGCGCTCGGGTCAGGACGGCGCCGGCACGGCCCGCCGGGACCTGGACCCGCTGGGCTGTCGCCATGCCGGACGGCGATTGGGAGGACCACGACGAGCAGGCAATCTGGGAAGAGATCGCCGACTGACGCCGGGTGGCGACCAGGTCTGCGCCGCCCTGACGGTCAGCCCGGCTGCGGGACGCGTGCTGGTGCGGTGGCGGACGACGCGTCCGGAGCCGATGCCTGGTCCTCCGCCAGGAACTCGGCCCGCAGCCGCTGCTCGTCGTCCTTCTTCGGGAACAGGAAGAACGTCAACCCGACGCCGATGAGGACCGCGCCCAGACCGGCCAGATAGGCCAGCTGATCGCCCTCGAGGAACGAGGACCGTGCGGCGGCGGTGATCTGAGCCGAGTACTGCGGGTACTGTGCCGCGAGGTCCTCGGCGCTGGCGTACGAAAGCTGAAGCTCGCTCTGGGTTGTCGCCGTGATGTCCTGTCCGGAGGCGGCGATGGCCGTGCCCATGGAGGCCGCGTAGCCCGCCGTCAGCAGCGTCCCGAACAGGGACGTCATGAGGGCGCCACCGAGGTCCCGCTGGAGGTCCGCGGTGCCCGACGCCATGCCCACGCGGCGAACCGGGACCGAGCCCGTGAGCGAGTTCGAGGACGGCGTCCCTGCGAGGCCCACCCCGAGCCCCATCAGCGCGAGCGGGATCGCGACGAACAGGTAGCTCGTGCCCTCCCCCCACAGCAGCAGCATGCCGACGAAGGCGAGCGCGAGGATCGACTGGCCAAGGAGCAGCGTGAACCGCGATCCGCGCGCCTGCACCAGCTTGGCCGAGCGGGGCGCCACGATCACCATGAACACAACGGCGGGCAGGATCGCGGCACCGGCCTGGAGCGTGCTGAAGCCGAGGACGTTCTGGAGGTACTGCTGGTTGATGAACGCGACGCCCATCAGCGACCCGAACACGATGATGCCGGCGCAGGCGGCGACCCAGAAGGTTCGGCGCGACGCCACCTTGAGGTCGTACAGCGGATTGGCAGCGCGTCGCTGGCGGATGACGAATAGCACCACGCCCACCACCGCAATGGCGAATAGCCCCATCGCCACGGTCTTGAGGTTGGGCACGGTGATGAAGTTCAGGGCGATGATCAGCGACCCGATCATCACGGCGGACAGGACGCCGCCGAGGTTGTCGACCGACTCCGTGCTCTCGCTCACGTGGGCTGGCACGTGGCGGTTGGCCATGTACAGGGCCAGGATCGCGAGCGGCACCGTGATGATGAACACCGAGCCCCAGGCGAAGTATTCGAGCAGCAGCCCCGAGATCAGCGGCCCCAGCATCGCCACGCCGCCGCCCAGCGCCGACCACATGGCGATCGAGTGCGTCCGGGCCTGGCCAGTCCACAGCGCCGTGATGAGCGCCAGCGTCGTGGGATAGGCCATGCCGGCGGCCAGGCCGCCGGCGACCCGGGCGAAGAACAGCACCGTGTCGCTGGGCGCGAACGCGGCGGTCAGCGAGGCGGGGATGGTGATCAGCATCCCGAGCACGATCATCTGCTTGCGCCCGTACCGGTCGCCCAGCGCCCCGAACCACAGCACCGACGCCGCGAGACCGAGCGAGTAGCCGACGGCGATGAGGTCGAGAGCGGTCTGCGACGAGTCGAACGACTCGCCGATCGACGGCAGCGCGACGTTCGCGACCGACAGGTTCAGGTTCGCGACGGCCGCCACGAGGATGAGCGTCCCGAGGACGACCTTTGCGTTGGGCGGCTCGCTGCCCTTGGTCACCGCGACGTCGCTCCCGCTCATCGACCACCTTCCTCCATCAACCGCTGGGCTGGCGCGGCTCGGGGATCAGAATCGCGCCCCGCGTACGCCCAGATCATCCCCCGAACTTGGGGGTGTGAGGGGCCTAGGATCGCCAAGCGTGCACGAGGAGCCGAAATCCGCTTGCTTTCATCCGCTGCGGCTGATGTGCGCGGGATCGTCCGAGGGCCTACTGGGGCCAACGCAACTCGCGCTCGAGCAGATGGGGTCCCTCGCATGCTGTCGCCGTCCCAGGCCGCGATGTATCGGCGATTGACCCTCGGCGACGAGTCGCTCATGACCGATCTGTTCGCTGGCGGAGGGAACCCGCCGGACGCGCTTGGCGATCGAACGTCGTCGTTGATGCGGCTGGCCGCACTCGTCGTGATCGATGCCGACACACCCGCCTACCAGTCAGAGGTTCAGAACGCGCTGGCCGCGGGCGCATCGACGGAGCAGGTGACCGCCGTGCTCGCGGTCGTGGCCCGGCTGGCGGGATCGGCGCTGCTGATGTCCGCTGCGCCCAAGCTCGCGCTCGCGCTGGGCTACGACGTGGACGCGGGGATGGAGGACAACGGCGAACGATAGGGCGCGACCGGCCGGCGGCTATTCCGGGTCTGGCAACCCGACGTCCTTGGCGATCGCCATGTCCTTGATGCGGTCCGACGGCGTACGCGACAGGGCCACCGCCGCCTTCGCGCCCTTGCCGGCGAGGTAGCGGGCCTTCGGCTGGTCGCTCATCAGCGCCTTACCGATCGCCTCGGCGAGCTCAAGCGCCGGGGCGGTGTCGGCAGCCGTCTTCTCGACGGTCCGGCGGATGGCGGCCATCTGCGCGTCGTAGATGTCGTGCCCGTCGTCGTCGAGGGCCTTCGTCATCGCATCGATCGCAGCGAGCGTCTTGCCGAAGATCGCCGTCTTGGTGGCGCCTGGGTCGACGAGCGCCACATGAATGTTCCATTGGCGCAGCTCGAGTCGAAGGGCGTCGCTGAGGGCTTCCATCCCGAACTTGGACGCGTGGTAGGCGCCGTGGATGGGCAGCACCAGGTGGCCGCCGATCGAGCCGACGTTGACGATCCGTCCCTTGCCTTGCCTGATCAGCGGCAGGAATGCCTGGATGACGGCCAGCTGGCCAATGAGGTTGACCTCGAGCTGCTCCCGAAAGTCGTCCAGCGGCTGGAACTCGAGCGGACCGGGCCTGACGATGCCGGCGTTGTTGACGAGGCCGGCGAGCCCGCGGTCGCCGACGGCCGCGCGGACGGTCTCGACCGCGCTCGCGATCTTCGCCGGATCGGTGATGTCGATCAACAGGGCGCTGATCTGGCCCGTCGACTGCGACGTCAGGGCGTCCGCGTCGGCCACACGGCGGACGCCGGCGAACACCCGGAACCCCTTGTCCGCGAGGTAGACGGCGGTGGCCGCACCGATGCCGGTCGACGTGCCGGTGACGACGACCGGACCCCGGTCTTCCGTCGGGCTCTTGGTCATTCGATGCGTCTCCTCGGGGCCGGGGTCAGGCCGCCTCGCTCGGCGGGTTGCCGCCCGCCGAATCGCCGCCGGTCGCCGGGCCAAGGGCCTTGTCGGCGAGCGTCTTGGCGAGCTGCTGCGCCTGTGACTCGAAGCCTGGCTGGAGGTTCGTCGGCGGCAGGTGGAGCGCCTTGTCGAAGTAGGTGAATCCCGACATGAAGCTGAGCCACGACAGCATCGACTGGACCTGGTTACCGGCGGCGACGAAGTGGGTCCCATTGATCCAGGTCCCGCCGTCGGCCTCGCCGAATCGCCGCATGTCACCGAGGTTGCGCTTCCAGTAGCGGCGGGACGTGGTGTAGGCGCCGAACGGCTTGCCGGCCAGGATCTTCTTGCCGGCCGGCGATTTGAGGTACGAGCGGATCGGGACGCAGGTTCGGAACCACCACGTGGGCGAACCGATGACGACCAGGTCGTAATCGCCACCCTGGGCCTCGGGCGGGATCTGGATCTCGCCGGTGGCCTGGCGAATCTGCGCCGGGAGCATGCCCACGATGTGGAAGATCGGGAAGCGCATCGGGACCTTCTCGAAGCGCTTCGCCCAGCGCTTGTCGGTGAACTCGATGCGCGCCCTGGTGACGTCGACGCCGCGCTCCTCGAGCGTCTGAGCGACGACGTCGGCGACCCGCTCGGTCTGCTTGCTGAACGTCCAGTAGACGACGAGCGCCCTGGGCTTTGCCGGCATCTCCACCGAATTCTCCTCAGGCCGGGGCGTTCAATGCCGCCTTGGCCGCGGCCATCGCCGCCTCAAGCGCCTGCTTGTGCGGGCCGGTGCCCTCGCCCACGCCACGCTGGATGGCCCTCTTCACGGCGGCCTCGATGGCGGCGGCCGATGCCGGGTGGTAGGCGACGATCAGCGCTGCGCCACCGATCGGAATCGAGTCCTGTGCCCCCTCCTTGATGCTGGCCTCGATCTTGTTGTGCGCGACCTTCCCGGCACCCGCCCCGACCACGGCGCCGACCGCGGTTGCGGCGAGCAGCGGCGGAGCGAACAACCCGACGACGAACCCGACGCCGCCGAGCTTCTTCGCCCCGGTGCGGACCGCGTGATCCTCCTCGTCGATCGACACGTTCCCAGCGAGGTCCTTGTCGATGATGATCAGCCCGATCAGGTCCGTACCGGTCGCCTTGACGGCGTCGTGGTCTTCCTGTGCCGCGTCCTTCGACAGGTACCCGGCCATCAGGACGTCGATGGTCTCTTCCTTGCTCATGGATACGTCTCCCCTGGTTTGGTCAGGCGCTCAGCGCGTGCGCGACGTCGGCGTTCTTGGTCGATTCGTGGAGCTCGGCCTCTTCGTGGTCGAGATGCGGCTTGATGTCGAACACGACCTTACGAACGGTCCCCGTGAAGGCGAACGGCGCCTTCGAGGCGTAGCTCCGATCCACGACGCCGCCGTTGTCCCGGCCGATGTCCATCCCGGCATAGCCCGAGAACCGCATCGGCACGGTGTGGTCCATCCGGCCACCGCCGACGAGCTCATCGTTGATGAACAGCGAGACCTGACCGCCCGTCGCGGGCTTCGGCGCGTCGGCGGCGAACTCCATCCGGACGTTGACCTCGCCCGTCGGCATCGAGACCGTCGACTGCTGGCGGAAGATGAACACGCCCATCATCGAGTACGTGTGGGTCAGCTTCCCGTCCTCCACGAACAACGAGAACCCGCCCAGGTGGTCGGCTTCGGCGACGATCACGCCCTCCACGCCGCCAGCGGGCACGACCAGGTCGGCGCTGATCGAGTACGAGTGGTTGTAGACCCGCGGAACCATCCCCGAGAGCACGTTCTGGACGTCGCCCCGGAACTCGAGCTTGGTCGTCTCGGGCAACGGCGGCAGCTGGCCGAAGAACGACGACAGCGTGGCGAGGAGCGGCAGCACCTGGTAGCGCTCCGCCTCCTCCCAGAACAGCGTCTTGAGCTCGGCCACCTTGTCCGGGTTCGCGGCAGCCAGATCGTGCGCCTGGCTGAAGTCGTCGGGCAGGTAGTAGAGCTCGGTTGGATCCTGGTCCGGGTCCCAGACGCCCGGGGCGTAGGGCGCGATCGCCTGGGGCGTGAGGACCCATGGGATCCGGGCGGTTCGCATCGACAGCCACCAGCCGTCCTTGTACATCGACCGGTTGCCGACCGACTCGAAGTACTGCTGGGTGTGCCGCTCCGGCGCGTTGGCGGTCGCCAGGCTGTCCGCGAACGAGACCCCATGCAGCGGCTGCTGCTCGATCCCGTCGACCGACGTCGGTGCCGGGATGCCGGCGATCTCGAGGATGGTCGGCGCGATGTCGATCACATGGGCGAATTGGGACCGGAGCCCGCCGCCTGCCGGGACATGACCCGGCCAGCGAACGACCATGGGGTTACGGGTCCCGCCGAGGTGCGATCCCACCTGCTTGCCCCATTGGAACGGGGTGTTCCCGGCCCACGCCCAGGCCGCGCCATAGTGGGGGGCCATGATCTCCCCGCCCCACGCGTCCATACCGCCGTAGCGCTCCGAGAGCTGGAGCTGCATCTCGTCGGTCAGCGGAATGCCGTTCTGCATGGTCAGCTCGTTGAACGAGCCGGTGATCGTGCCCTCCATGCTGGCCCCGTTGTCGCCCCAGATCCAGATCACGAGCGTGTTGTCGAGCTCGCCCAGCTCGTCGATCGCGTCAAGGACGCGCCCGACGTTGTGGTCGGCGTTCTCCGAGAAGCCGGCGTAGACCTCCATCTGGCGCGCGTAGAACGCCTTGAGCTTGTCGGGCACGTCGTCCCAGGCGGGCATCGCCTCGTTGCGCGGCGTCAGCTCCGTCCCGTCCGGCACCACGCCGAGCGCCTTCTGGCGCGCGAAGGTCTCCTCGCGCAGCTTGTCCCAGCCTTGATCGAACTTGCCCTTGTACTTGGCCGCCCAGGACTCCGCGACGTGATGTGGCGCGTGGCTGCAGCCGGTCGAGAAGTAGGCGAAGAACGGCTTGTTCGGATCCTGGGCCCGGACACCGTGCAGCCATTCGATGGTCTTGTCGGCCATCGCGTCTGGCAGGTAGTACGGATCGGTCTCGTCGCCGTACGTCGGATCGACACCGATGATCTTCTGGTTCTCCGCGATGACCGTGTCCCACTGCCCGGCGCCGCCGCCGAGGAAGCCGTAGAAGTACTCGAAGCCCCAGCCGGTCGGCCAGCGGTCGAACGGGCCGGCCGGTCCCTGCTGGCCGTCCGGCGTCAGGTGCCACTTGCCGAACGCGGACGTTGCGTAGCCGTTCTCACGCAGGATCCGGGGCAGTGGCGCGCAATCCCGCGGGAGCGTGGCGGAATAGCCTGGGTACCCGCCGGCGAACTCGCCCACGGACCCGAAGCCGACCGCGTGGCTGTTGCGACCGGTGAGCAGCGCCGCCCGCGTGGGCGAGCAGATGGCCGTGACGTGGAAGCGGTTGTACTTGACGCCACCCTCGGCCATGCGCGTGTAGTTGGGCGTCTGGATCGGGCCGCCGAACGTGCTCGGGTTGCCGAAGCCGGCATCGTCGATGAGCACGAGCAGGACGTTCGGAGCCCCTTCCGGCGGCGTGGGGTGGCCGATGAGATTCCAGTCCGGCTGCGAACCAGCCAGGGTCCGGTTCGTCACGCCCGCGAACGATGGCCGCCGAATGGGCAGATGGCTTCGATCCATGTCCGGCATCGGTCCGGCCTCCTCAATGCTCGTGGGACCCGTTGGGGCCGCCCCTTGGTCGTGCCTGCGCGCCACAGATCGCGAGGCCTCGCAGGCAGACCCACGAACGCGTCATGCCTTCACGGGGCCGCGATGGGCGCCCGCGCCCACCCCGGGCGACGGTCAAGCCATCTGCGACGACATGGCCAGTGGAACGAAGTATCGAAACTGGCCGCCCGGCGGCATCATCCGATTGACCTGAAACTCGCGTCGTCGAGACTGGTCGCGTATCCCCCGATGGGGATGATGACGTGGCGCCGGGCGGCTCCTACGGTCATCGGTGGAGGGATGACGCTCCATGGCCGCGCCGATGGCTACGGCCAGCATTCGATGGAGGTGAGGAACCTTGAAACGACCGATCGGAATCACGATCCTCGCGATCATCTTCGCGGCGGCCGGCCTGAGCTACATGATGCTCGGCTTCCAGATGACCACGGCCGTCACGTTCGGCCCGCTGCCGTCCGGGCAGGGCACCTGGATCTGGGGCTGGCTCATCGTCCTGACCGGCCTGGCGTTCTGGGCCGGCGGCCTCGCGGCCTGGCGCCTCGAGCCGTGGGGCTGGGCCCTGGGCCACATCGTCGCGATCATCGGGATCCTCGAGGCGATCTTCGCGCTGCTGGGCACCGGGAACCTGAGCTACGCCCTCGCCCAGACGGCGTTCCCGTTCATCCTGCTGTGGTACCTGAACCGGCCCTCGGTCAAGACGGCCTTCGGCCTCGTCGACGCATAGGGCACCCGGGCGACGCGGCGGTGCCGCCCAGCGCCATCCGCGTCGCCTGATCCAGCGACACGATCTCGTGGTCACCGGGGCGACGAGACGAGCCACGCGAAAGGAACCGTTATGGCTGACAAGACGCTCGATGAGCTCGGGCCCGTCGACTACCTGATCGTCGAGTTCCCGGCCGGGCAGCAGAACTTCACGGGCGAGGGGGTCGATGAGCTGCTTCGGCTCCACAACGCCGGCATCATCCGCGTCATGGACATGCTGATCCTGGTCAAGGACGAGGACGGCACGGTCGAGGGACACGAGATCTCCGACATGGGCGACCTCGGCGAGCTGCAGCAGCTCGAGGCGGAGCTGGCGGAGACGCTGGCCGTCGACGACGTCGTGAACCTGGCCGAGGCCATGGATCCCGGCACGGTCGCCGGAGTCCTCGTGTACGAGAACGTGTGGGCCGCGCCGTTCGCCTCCGCGATGCGTCGCGCGGGCGGGCAGCTCATCGCCAACGGCCGCATCCCCATCCAGGCCATCATCGCTGCCGTGGAGGCCGACGAGGCCGAAGCGCTCGAAACCGCAGGAGTCTGACATGCCGCTTGGACCTGGTCGCAGAGGCGTGGGTGTCGTCGGTGCTCCGGTCGCCAAGACCGCTGCCGTCGTCGCCGTCGCCAAGCCCGGCCCGTCGCCGGTCGCCAAGGCAGCCGTCGTCGGCGCCGCCGTGAGCCCGGGGCCGTCCCCGGTCGCCAAGGCCGCCGTCGTCGGCGCGGCCGTGACCCCCGGCCGCCGCCGCTTCTAGCCCGCAACCACACAGGCAACGCCCGCCGGCACCGGAAGGTGCGGCGGGCGTTCTTCGTTTCCCCTGGGTTGCGGCTCAGCTGCCGGTCGAGCCCAGCCTCGCCACCACGTCGACGGCGCCCGGTGCCTCGAGCGCGAAGGTCGCCACCCGGCCACGCGCGGACACGTCGTACTCACCGAGGAAGCCGTGGACCCCGACGCGCCCCGTCGTGTCGGTCCGCATCGTCGTCGGCGGCAGCCACCATTCGCCCTTGATCAACCCGCGGAGCCGCTCGTAGGCGGGCTTGGGCGAGCCGTCGCTACGGACGAGGCCGGACGGGGCGTTGAGCCAGCCGCCGTCGGGGAAGCCCCACCACGTGATCGCCTCGACCGCCGGGTGCGCCAGCAGCGTCCTGTAGTGGGTCTCGACCTCGTCGGCCTGCCGTTCCTCGCCCTCGGGCGTCGTCGGCCAGTCGGTGACCTGGTAGTCGTTGAGGTCCACGATCTCGGGCGGCATCAGGTGGCCTGACACCAGCGTCGTCTCGGTGAAGTGGAGGGGCAGCCCGAAGCGCGAGAAGCGCTCGAGGACGTCGAGCGTCTTCTCGACCCCCCACCAGCCCTGGTGCATGTGCGACTGGAGGCCGAGCGCGTCGATCCGGATCCCCGCCGCGAGGCAGCCCTCGATGAGCTGCTCGTAGTCGGCGGACATGTCGAAGTCGTTGAGCAGCAGCGTGGCGGCCGGGTTCGTCTCGCGGGCTGCCGCGAACGTCGCCTCGACGATGCCGACTCGGCCCAGGGCCTGCGCCATGTGTGTGATCCCGTTCTCGCCGCGATCGAACACCGGCATGATCACGACCTCGTTGATCACGTCCCAGGCGTCGATGACGCCCGCGAAGTCGGCGACGTCCCGACGGATCCGCGCGAGCTGGGCGTCGATCACCTCGCCGACCGGCAGGTCAAGGAGCCAGTCGGCGGTGACCGTGTGCCAGCACAGCGGATGGCCCTTCACGGTGACGCCGCGCTCGGCCAGCCAGCGGGCGGCCGCGCGGATCCGAGCGGTATCCGGCCGGCCGCGCACGGGCTCGAAGCGCCCCCAGTAGAACGGCAGGGTCGCGAAGTCGAACACGTCGAGGAAGGCGGCCGCCGAGCGCTCGACGATGGCCCGACGCTCGCCGGCCAGCTCGCCGTTGACGAGCTCGATGAGATCGAAGTCGGTGCCGCCGAACAGGAACCGGTGGCGACGCTGGGCGACGACGACCGCCTCGTCGGGCAGCGGGTCGCCGGCCTCGTCCAGGACCGTGACCGTGGCCTCGGCCCTTCGATGCTGCATCACGCCGGCACAGTAGCGCCAATCAAGACGGGTCTGGGCGCCGCCGGCTGCGAGAATGACGACGTGGCGGTACCGGTGCTCTCGACGCAGGTCCTGAACCGGACCCTGCTCACGCGCCAGCACCTGATCGAGCGGTCGTCGCTGCCGGCGCTCGACATGATCGAGCACCTCGTCGGCATGCAGGCCCAGATCCCGACCAACCCCTATCTCGGGCTGTGGTCGCGGCTCGATGCCTTCGAGCCCCTCGAGCTCGAACGGCTGCTGCTCGAGCGGCTGGCCGTCCGCATGGTCCTGATGCGCGGAACGATCCATCTCGTCTCGACCGACGATGCGCTCGCCCTCCGGCCCGTCATGCAGCCGGTGCTCGACGCGGAGCTGTTCAAGAACCGCACCTGGAGCGTGGGCCTCCAGGGGGTCGACCTGGCGCCGGTGCTCGAGCTGGGCCGGCGCATGGTCGAGGAGCGGCCACGCCCGATGAGCGAGCTGCGGGCGGCGATCGCCGAGCGGTGGCCGGAGCGCGATGCCACCACGCTCGCCTACGCCTGCCGAAACCAGCTGCCCACGTTCCAGGTTCCGCCGCGCGGCCTGTGGCACCGCAGCGGACAGGTGGCCCTGACCACGATCGATCACTGGAGCGGCCGCCCCATCGCCATCGAGACCGCGCCGGACGCGACGATCCTGCGCTACCTCGCGGCGTTCGGACCCGCCAGCACCGGCGACGTGGCGGCGTGGTCGCGCCTCCAGGGGATGCGCGGACCGATGGAACGCCTGCGACCCAGGCTCCGGACGTTCCGCGACGAGCGTGGCCGCGAGCTGTTCGATCTGCCCGAGGCGCCGATCGCCGACGCCGATCTTCCCGCGCCCGTGCGCCTGCTGCCCGACTACGACAACGTGCTGCTGGGGCACGACGACCGCAGCCGCGTGATCCCCGAGCCGATCCGGGCGAACGCGCGGAGCCTCATCGGCGGCGCGGCGTTCATGGTCAACGGGTTCGCCGCCGGGTTCTGGACGACGGCCGGAAGGGCCGGCGCCCGCACCCTGACCCTCGAGCCGATGACCGCCCTCACCGCCACCGAACGGTCGGCGGTCGAGACCGAGGCCCGCGCGATGTTGCGGTTCCTCGAGGACGGCCGAGACATCGGGTCGGACGCCGTCAGGTGGACGGCCTGAGGGTCCGCGCGGCCTGAGGTCAACGCCTCCGACCGACTCGCGCCGCGACGCAATTCCGAATGCTAGGCTCGTCAGGACGATGCTGGCTTCGGGGCCCGATGTGGATGCGTCGATGACCGTCCAGGCACTCCTGCGCCAACCGACGGGATACCTGCCCGTGGCGATGTCCATCGGTGCGCTCGCGATGATCGTCTGGTTCGTGGCGGTGCACGGCGTGGTGCACCAGCCCGACGAGGGCGCCCAGGCCCACCTGTGGCAGCTGCTCGTTGTGGGTCAGATCCCGCTCGTCGCGTATTTCGCCTACCGGTGGCTTCCGACAGCCACGCGCCCGGCGCTCGTCGTTCTCGCCCTGCAGGCCGCTGCCCTCATGCTCCTTGCCGTCGGTCCCCTGTGGGCGCTCGGCGGCCTGTAGCAGTGAACCCTCCCTGATCGGGGCCGGTCCAGCCGAGCGGTCAGCAGCGCTTGGGGTGGGCGTTGGGGTGCGCCGCGTCGTACGAGACCGAGGTGGACCCGACCCGCTGGGCGACGACGATCAGCTTGGGATAGGTGTGGTTGGGACCTTCCGAGGTCTGGAGCCACAGCCGCTCGTTGGTGATCTTGAGCGAGGAGTCGATGCTCCGGACGTGCCGCCGGACCTTGGTGATCGTGTACGTGTAGCGCATCGACTTGCTCGTGTAGACGTACACCGTCTTGCCGATCATCGCCGCGCCGTCGTTCTTCTTGGACGCGTTGAGCAGGGGCAGGAACATCCCCGTCCGCGCGTGGGCGTAGATGAACGTGACGCCGGGCTCGGTGGGCTGGTACAGCGAGCGCATGTACATCGCGACGTTGCAGTACGGGTAGCCGTTGGGTCCCTTCACCACCGCGAGGTCGATGTCGTAGCGCGGGATCACGACGCGGGTCGCGTGGTAGTACCAGAACGTCGCGCACTTGAGCGACGAGCCCGAGATGAAGCGGGCCGTGATCTTGCCGGTCCGCGCCCACCACACCCAGGCCATCTGGCTGCTGGTGATCGTCTTGGTGACGTTCGATGCCGCGCCCGACCCATCCGTCGTGAACGTGCCGAGCTTGCCCAGCACCGTCTTCGGATTGCTGCACGAGCCCTTGGTCAGCACGATCCGGTAGGTCGAACTCGCCTTGAGTCCCTTCACGTTCGCGTGCAGGGTGCCCGTCCCGCTGGTCCAGGCATCCATCACGACGCTCCCGTTCGCGCCGCCGCTGCCGAGGGAGGCTCTCCATTCACGCTTGAGCGATGCGGCGTTCACCGGTGTGGCGGCGATGATCACGATGAGGAGGGCAAGCAGCGGCGTAAGGCGACGGAGCATGGGCAAGGGTCCCCAAGAGCGGATGATGGCTGTGGCGCATGCGAAGTGGCCGCGAGCGGCCGGGCCTGAGTCCTCAGGATGCCGTGCGATCGACGTCCTGGGAATGCGCGGGGACCAGTCTACGTTGCCTGGGCGCACCGCCAAAATCCCCTATCCGGGGGGCCGGGGGCGCACGGGCCCGTTCGGCGCGGTCAGCGGCGCTCGAGGATCGGGCGCGCCTTCTCCGGGTCGTCGACCACGAACGCGAACGTCGCGCGATCGCTCCAGCGGCCCAGGAACAGGTGGCCGTGAACGTTCACCCCGGCGTCCGCGAGCTCGCGCGCGAGCCGCGCCATGCCGCCCGGCCGGTCGTCGACCTCCGCCAGCAGCGACTCGCCCTCGAAGTAGGTCCAGCCACCGTCCTCGAGCACCTGGCGGGCCGCGTCGTCGTCCGCGGTCGTCATGATCATGTGGCCGAGATCGCCGATGCCGCCGCCGCCGATCGCCCGCAGGTCGACGCCGCGCTCGGCCATCTGCTCCGCGAGGACCGCGAGCTGGCCGGGCTGGTTGTTGACCTGGACGACGAACTGCCTGGGCATTGGCGGCCTCCGGGCTGACGCCCGTTGGTGGTTCGGGACGAGCCCGATTCTACGCGCCGCCCCTGCGCAGGGTGACCGCCCGCCGGTAGGCCTCGACGTAGCGCGGCGCCGAGCCCGTCTCCCAGCGGAAGTCGACCGCCATGCCCCGGTCGCGCACGGCGTCCCAGCCGTCGGCATTCGAGGCCCGCAAGGCCGCGGCGCGCACCACCGCGGCGACGAGGGCGGCCGGCGTGGCGTCATCGAACACGAACCCGGTGCCCCGAGATGCGCTCGCGTCCACGTGCAGGACCGAGTCGGCGAGCCCGCCGGTGCGGCGAACGACGGGCGGGGTCCCGTAGCGGAGCGCGATCATCTGGCCCTGGCCGCAGGGCTCGAAGCGCGAGGGCATGAGGAACAGGTCGACGCCGGCATAGATCCGGCGGGCCATGTCGCGGTCGAAGCGCTCGATCAACGCGACGCGCGACGGCTGCTTGCTGCGCGAGGGCCCGGAACGGATCGGCGAGGGACGCATGGCCGCTGCCCTGGACGACGACCCGCGCGCCCGACGCGAGCAGCTCCGGCATCCCCGCAGCGAGCAGGTCGAAGCCCTTTTGGGGGTCCATCCGCCCGATCATCCCGAGGACCACGCCGTCGTCGACGGGGTCGAAGCCCAGGCGGCCGAGCAGGTCGCGCCGGCAGGCGGCCTTGCCCGCGGGGGAGGTCCGGGAGTAGGACGCCGCGAGCGCCGGGTCGCTGGCCGGATCCCAGACATCGGGGTCGATGCCGTTGAGGATCCCGATGAACCGGTTGCCCTTCGCGCGCAGCGCGCCGTCGAGCCCCATGCCGAACGCGGGCGTCAACGCCTCGCGCGCGAAGCCCGGCGAGACGGTGTTCGCGATCTCGGACCGCTCGATTGCGGTCAGCAGCAGGTCGATGCCATCGGGATTCGCCCCGGCCAGCGGCTCGCCCACGCGCAACCCGAGCTGGCCGATGGCGTCGTTGCCGGTCCACCCGTGGTAGGCCAGGTTGTGGAGCGTCGCCACCACGGCCGTGCCGGCGAAGACGGGGTCCGCGGCGGCGTCCGCGCGTGCCCGCTCGAGGAGGGCCGGACCCGTATGCCAGTCGTGGACGTGGACGACATCGATCGGTCGGCGGTCACGGCGCAGCGCGGCGAACGCGGCCCGGCAGAACACGGCGAACCGCCACGGGTCGTCGGGATGGTCGTAGAAGGCGTCGCGATCGAAGGCCGCCGGCACGTCGACGAGGCGCAGCCGGTAGCCGTCGGCCGCGACATTGACGATCGAGACGGCGATGGTCGCGCCGGGGTGCGCCAGGCTGGGGTCGGCGATGGTCAGGAGCGGCTCGGTCGTCGCGCCGTCGGGCACGGCGACCGACCGGTAGCGGGGCAGGAAGACGTCGACGGGCGCGTCCGGTCCGCTTGCCGATTCGGGCAGCCGTCCGAGCGCGCGGGCCAGCGCATCGACGACGTCGGCGAGGCCGCCGGTCTTGGCCCACGGCTCGCATTCCGCGGCGAGCATCGCCACCCGCAAGGTCATCGCTCGATCCTACTCGCCGCCGGGATTGCGGTACTAAACCGGTTCACACTCGGCTGGTGGGCCAGTCTATGATCTCCGCCCATGGAGCCCTTGGTCCACGTGCCGGTCGCGCCCGGCGCCTCATTCCACCTGCCGCCCAAGCTCGAGGGCCTCCGCAGCCTCGCCTACAACATGTGGTGGAGCTGGCACCCGCGCGCCCGGATCCTGTTCTCGCGCATCGACGCGGGCGGCTGGGCGCGCTACCGCAACCCGATCCCGGTCCTGTCCGGCCCCGTCGACTGGTCGCAGCTGCTCGCCAACCCGGCGTTCATGGCCGAGTACCAGGACATCCTCGCCGAGTTCGAGGCGTACATGTCGAACGGCGCAGACCACTGGTTCCAGCGCCGCCACGCGAAGGAGCTCGAGGGCCCGATCGCGTACTTCTGCGCGGAGTACGGCCTCCACGAGTCGCTGGGCATCTACTCGGGTGGCCTGGGCGTGCTGGCGGGCGACCACATGAAGACGGCGTCGGACATGGCGCTGCCGCTCATCGGCGTCGGGCTGCTGTATCGCAAGGGCTACTTCCGCCAGACGATCGATGCGGACGGGCACCAGGAGCACGCCTACCCGGACTACGAGCCGGCGAGGCTGCCGATCCGCCGCGCCCTCGACCCCATGGGCGAACCCCTGATGGTCAGCGTCCCGCTGCCGGGCCGCGAGCTGTTCGCGGCGGTGTGGGTCGTCCAGGTCGGCCGCGTGCCGGTCCTGCTGCTCGACACCGACGTCCCCGACAACGACGACTCCGACCGGCCCGATCACCCACATCCTGTACGTGCGCGGCCGCGAGATGCGCCTCCACCAGGAGCTCGTCCTGGGCGTCGGCGGCGCGCGGGCGCTGCGCCAGCTCGAGCTCGATCCGGCGGTGTGGCACCTCAACGAGGGGCACTCGGCGTTCCTGCTCGCGGAGCGCGCCCGGGAGCTCGTCGCGGGCGGGCAGACCCTGGATGACGCGTTCGCGAGCGTGCGCCGCAACAGCGTGTTCACGATCCACACGCCCGTCGCCGCGGGCAACGAGCGCTTCGACGCCGACCTGGTCCGCAGGGTCGCCGGCCCGCTGCTCGACGGTGACGGCCGGCCGAGCACCGGTGGCGTGCCGGTGGAGCGCCTGCTGGGCCTCGGGCTGGGTGTCGAGAACGACCCGTCGCAGTTCGACATGACCGCGCTGTGCCTGCGCATGACCCACGGCGCAAACGCCGTGTCGCAGCTCCACGGCCGCACGGCGAACAGCACGTGGCACGAGATCAGCCCGCACGAGATCCTGGGGCTCACCAACGGCGTGCACACGCCGACCTGGCTCGGCCAGCCGATGCGCGACGCGCTCGAGCGGTTCACCAACGCCGACATGGACGCGATGGACGACCAGCCCGCCGCCCGCCGGTTCTGGGAGCGGATCGCCAAGGTGCCCGCCGCCGAGCTGTGGGAAGCCCACCAGCGCCAGAAGCTCGAGTTCGCGATCTTCGCCCGCGGCCGCCTGCGCAACCAGTTCGCCCGCCACGGCGAGGCGCCGGCGACGCTGGAAGAGCTCGAGGGCGTGCTCGACCCGTCGATCCTCACCATCGGCTTCGCCCGCCGGTTCGCGACCTACAAGCGCGCGTCGCTCCTGTTCAGCGACCTCGACCGGCTGGCCGGCTTGCTGTGGGACGAGCAGCGGCCGATGCAGGTCATCTTCGCGGGCAAGGCGCACCCGGCCGACCGCCCGGGGCAGGGCGTGATCCAGGAGATCTTCGGCCGGTCGCGCAGCCCCAAGCTGCGGGGCCGCGTGTTCATCCTCGAGGACTACGACATCCGGATCGCGCGGTTCCTCGTCCAGGGCGTCGACGTCTGGCTCAACAACCCGCGGCGCCCGCTCGAGGCGTCGGGGACCTCGGGCATGAAGGCCGCCGCCAACGGCGTCGTCAACGTCAGCGTGCTCGACGGCTGGTGGGACGAGGGCTGGACCGGCGACAACGGCTGGGCGATCGGCGGCCGGGAGACCAACCACGACGAGGGGGCCCAGGACTGGGCCGACGCCCAGGACCTGTACCGGATCCTGGAGCAGGAGATGATCCCGGCCTACTACGAGCGGGACGCCAACGGCGTGCCGACCCGCTGGCTGCAGCTGATGCGGAGCTCGATCGCGAGCACGATCTGGCGCTTCTCGACCACCCGCATGCTCCACGAATACGTCGAGCGTCTGTACCTGCCGGCGGCGGCCGCCGATGCCGGTGCAGCCGCCGCAGCTCCGCCGGTCGCCACCTCGCCGCGCTGAGAGGACACGCCGTTGGCACCCAGGATCTCGCTGGCCCTGGCGATCCACAACCACCAACCCGTCGGCAACTTCGGCTGGGTGTTCGGCGAGGTCTACGAACAGGCGTACCTGCCGATGCTCGAGGCCCTCGAGCGCCACCCGGGCGTCCGGCTCTCGCTCCACTACACCGGCCCGCTGCTGGAGTGGCTCGCCGCCGAGCGACCCGCCTTCCTGCAGCGGCTGCGCACCCTCGTGGATCGGGACCAGGTGGAGGTCCTGGGCGGCGGCCTCTACGAGCCGGTCCTGGCGTCGCTGCCGGAGCGCGACCGCGTGGACCAGCTGACACGCATGGCCGGCCTCATCGAGGACATCGCCGGGCGGCGACCCCTCGGCGCGTGGCTGGCGGAGCGGGTCTGGGAGCCCGACCTGCCGACGGCGCTCGCGGCCGCTGGCTACCGCTGGACGATCCTCGACGACCAGCACTTCCGGGCGGCCTCGATCCCCGAGGAGAACCTGTGGGGCGCGTACACCACCGAGGACCAGGGCCAGCTGCTCACGGTGTTCGGCACCGAGCAGGGGCTGCGCTACCGGATCCCGTTCGGGGCGGTCGAGGACGTCATCGGCTATCTCCGCGACCACGCGACCGAGGCGGGCGACCGGGTGGGGATGATGGGCGACGATGGCGAGAAGTTCGGCGCCTGGCCGTCGACGTACGCCCACTGCTGGGGCGAGGGCCGCTGGGTGGATCGCTTCTTCGAGGCGCTCGAGGCGAGCCGCGACTGGCTCACGACGGTCACGCCGTCGCAGTGGCTCGAGCGCGAGCCGCCGATCGGGCGCGTCTACGTGCCCACGTCCTCGTATGCCGAGATGGGCGAGTGGGCCCTGCCGGCCGACGAGACGGTCGTGTTCACCCCCCTGCTCCACCGGGCGGTGGCGGATCACCGTCCCGAGGCACGCTGGCTGCGCGGCGGCTTCTGGCGCAACTTCCAGGTCAAGTACCGCGAGATCAACGACCTCCACAAGCAGATGCTGCGGACGTCGGCCAAGGTCGCCACCATGCCGATGGGGCGGGCGAAGGAGCTGGCGATCGATCACCTCCACCGCGGCCAGTCGAATGACTGCTACTGGCACGGCCTGTTCGGCGGGATCTACATCTCGCACATGCGCCTCGCGACGTACGAGCACCTCATCGCCGCCGAGGACGCGGCCGATCGGGCGGGGCCGCCCGGGTCGATGTCGACGGCGACCATGGCCGACCTCGACCTCGACGGGCTGCCGGAGGTGCTGCTCGCCGACGAGGGCCAAGTCGTGGCGGTCAAGCCCGGCGAGGGCGGCGGGATCGGCGGCTGGGACATCCGTGCGGCCCGGCACGCGTTGGCGGCCGCGCTGCGACGGCGTCCCGAGGCCTACCACGAGACCCTCCGCGCCCACGATGCGGCGGCCGCCGATCCGGGCGGCGCCGGCGACCTCGCGCCTGCGGGCGACGACGGCAAGCCCGTGTCGATCCACGACATCGTGATGGTCAAGGAGGAAGGGCTCGCCGCCCACCTGTTCTACGACGACCACGAGCGGCGTTCCGGGCTCGTCCGGTTCCTGCCCCCGGACACGACCCCGGAGGCGTTCGCGACCGCCGCCGAGACCGAGCTCGGCGACCTCCGCGATGGGGAGTTCGCGGTCGACCATCTCGCGCCGGGCCAGGTGTCGCTGTCGCGCAACGGGACGGTGGCGGGTCAGCCGATCACCCTCAGCAAGTCGATCCGCCTGCGGGGCGACCGGCTCGCGCCCGAGCTGGTGATCGACCTCGAGCTGCATCACCGGGGCGCCGAGGCCGTCGACACCCGGATCGGGCTGGAGCTGTCGGTCCACCTGCTGGGCGGCGGCGGCAACCCGTCGGCGTGGTACGACGTCGCGGGTACCCGGTCCGCGCACGACGGGCGCGGTCAGGCCGACGCGATCGAGGCGATCGGCTACGGCAACGACTGGGTTGGCGTGGCGGTGGAGGCGCTGCCGGAGCCCGCGGCGGACGCGTGGTGGAGCCCGATCGAGACCGTGTCGAACTCGGAGTCCGGGTTCGAGCGCGTGTACCAGGGCAGCAACCTGCTCATCTCGTGGCCGGTCCGGCTCGTGCCGGGCGAGATGCAGCGGTTCTCCGTGCGCCAGGTGGCGCGCGTTGCGCGCGACCGGGCCGTCGACGAGGCCGCGGCACCCGCGTGAGCCCTGTCGCGAACCACCGACCGTGAGGCGCGGCCGGCTCGTCGTCCATGCTCACTTCTACCAGCCGCTGCGCGAGGATCCGTTCTCCGGCCGGGTGCCGGAGGACGCGTCTGCCGCCCCGTACCGGGACTGGAGCGCCCGCATCACCGACGAGTGCTATCGGCCGATCGCCGAGCGCGGCACGGCCGCGCATATCTCGTGGAACATGGGACCCACGCTGACGGGGTACCTCGCGGCGAACGCCCCCGAGGTCCTTGCGGGCTTCGCGGCCGCCGATCGCGAAGCTGGCGGCACGGGCATCGCACAGGCGTTCCACCACACGATCCTGCCGCTGGCGGCCGCCCACGACCGGCGCACAGAGATCGTGTGGGGCGCACGCGACTTCGAGGTCCGCTTCGGTCGGCGGCCGACGGCGATGTGGCTGCCCGAGACGGCCGTCGATGTGGCCACCCTGCGCGCCCTCGCCGAGGCCGGCATCGGGTCCACCATCCTCGCCCCGTGGCAGGCGGACGTCACGCCGCTCGACTCGCGCCGCCCGTACCGCGTCGACGTCGGCGACGGGCGTCACGTCACGGTCGCGTTCTACCACGGCGACCTGTCGGGCGCGGTCTCGTTCGAGCCCGCCGCGACCGCCGACGCGGATCGGTTCGCGCGCGAACGGATCGTGCCCCGGATGGGCGCGTCGTCCGCCGGTGACCCGGACGGCTCCGGGGCGGCGCTGGTCGTCATCGCGAGCGACGGCGAGCTCTACGGCCACCACCAATCGTTCCGCGACCTGTTCCTCGAGCGCCTCGTGGCGCCCGAGGTGGCCAGCCCGGATCGCGGCTTCGATGTCGTCAGCCTCGCCACCGCCCTGTCCGAGCCCGATGGCCACCGCCACCCGGCGATCGGCATTCGCGAGCGGACCTCGTGGAGCTGTCATCACGGCGTCCTGCGCTGGTTCGCGGAATGTCCCGACGTCCCGGACGGCCGCTGGAAGGCGCCGCTGCGCGCGTCGCTCGACCGGCTGGCGGGCGCGATCGACGCGGTGTCAGAGCGAGCTCGCGCGCGGGCTTCCGGGCCTCGACGACGTCTGGGCGGCGCGGGACGCCTACGTCGACGTGGTGATCGGGGCCGCCGAGCCCGACGCGTTCGCGGCAGGGTTCCTCGCCCGCCGTGCCGGCGCCGTCGACCGTGGGCGACTCGTCGATCTGCTGGAGGCGCAGCGCTGGCGGCTGGCGATGTTCGCCTCGGACGGCTGGTACTGGGACGACCCCTCCCGGCCGGAGACTCGCCAGGTGCTGCGATCCGCGGGGCGCGCAGTCCGGATCATCGACCGGCTGGCGGGGACGCGCCTCGAGCCGCGGCTGGTCGCCGATCTGTCGACGCTGCGTTCGCCGTCACTCGACGTCGACGGCGCCGAGATCTACCGCCACGCGCTCAGCGAGGTCGGACAGCCGCCGCCCGCATGAACAGATCGGGCGCGGAGTCGTGCGCCCGGCGTGCGAAGATCAGCTGATCCCCGCGTGGGACGTCCACTCGCGCGGGTCGTCGAGCAGGTCGCGCGAGTCGGTCCCGAACGTGACCGAGGAAAGCAGGAACGCGCCAAACACCAGGATGATGGCGATCAACAGGAGGTCCATGTGCGCGTCCTTCGTGGCATCTGTCTGCGGTTGGTATAGTCCGCTAGGCCAAATTCGACGTTAGTTGGACTACTGCACTATGTCAAGTAGCCGAAGCGGGTCTGCCGCATCCGCCGATCGGCCGTCGCCGTCCTCGAGCTCGGGCAGCCATGAGCTCGACATCGAGCGCGGCTCCGACGTGCCGATCTCGACCCAGATCTACTGGCAGCTGGCATACCAGATCGAGTCGGGCCGCCTCCAGCCCGGGACCCGCCTGCCACCGGTGCGGGAGCTCGGGGCGGCGCTGCGCGTCAACCCCAACACCGTGCGCGCGGTCTACCGGCGCCTCGCCGACGCCGGGTACGTCGTGGGGCGGCACGGGGCCGGCACGCGAGTCGTGGACCGGCCTCCCGTGCGACGCGGCTCCGACGCCCTGGCCGGCATCGTCGCGGAGACGCTGCGCCGGGCGGCGCAGCTCGGGTTCACGCCCGACGAGGTGGCCCAGGCCACGTTCACCGCGGCCAGCGAGCATCGCCGGCCCGGGCCGCTCGTGCGCGTGCTGTTCGCCGAGTGCACCTCGGCGGACGCGACCTTCGACGCCGAGCGGATCATCGAGGCGTTCCCCGATCGGATCGAGGCCATGGGGGTCCTGCTCGAAGAGCTGCCCGAGCGCTTGGAGCGCTACCACTACGACCTCGTCGCCACCACCACCTTCCACGCGGACGAGGCCCAGGCGTACGTCGGCGGCGCCGTGCCGGTCGTCGCGATGCTGGTGGGCCCCGGCTACATGTCGCTCGTCCACGAGGTGGCGGGGCTGCCGCCGGGCTCGAAGGTCGGGCTCGTGTGCGGCTCGCAGCGCGGCGTCGAGAACATCGCCGAGGTGCTCGCGCTCGCGGGCGCGAGCGGCGTCGAGATCGTCTCGGCCGTCGCGCACACGGAGGCCGAGCTGGACCTCGTCGATCGGGACGCGGACCTTGTGCTCCTGTCGCGCGAGGCGATGGCCCTCGGCCTCGACTCCCGCTTCGAACGGCCCGAGCGCCTTCGCGAATGGAGCTACGAGTTCGACCCGGCCGGTCTCGAGCTGCTGCGCCGGGCCATCGAGCGTGTCGACGCCGCCCGGGAGCACGTCCCAGCCTAGCTGGCTTCCCCGCTGGATCCCTCCCGCCCGGACCCACGGGCTGGCCTGCCAGGCCAGGAACCGGGCGCGAAATCCCGGCAATCGTCGGCCGCCGTACGTCCACGATGGCATCGCTGGTCTCACAGGCCAGAACATCGCCTGAGGCCGGCCCAGCGGCCACGCTGGCTCGTGTCGCTGGCCCGGTGAGCCGGCCCCGGGCCCCACAGACCCGCGAAACCGCCTGAAGCCGGGCTGGCGCGGCGCTTGGCGCCCTGGTCTCACCTAAGCGCGCACGTTTCGGGCCTGGGAGGCGCAGTGAGTCGTCGGAGAACCCTATGTGCCGGCCGCCCGACGCGAAACGCTGCCCTCCAGGCCCACTCCGCCCGGAATGCCCTGCGGATCCGCCTCGAGCGGACGGCAACGGACCGAACTGTGCCCGTGAGGCACGCCCTGCGTGCGGCGGGAGGCGCGTCGCGTCCTCGCGGCGAGGTGCGACACTTTCGGCATGCGAGCCCTGCCCATCTCGCGAACCGCGCGCCGGCGGTTCGGGCTTGAGTCTCTGGCCTCGGCGAGCCCGGCCGGCGGCCCGCGCCAGCCCGCCCTCGCCGCCGACATCGTCGAGGCGCGCAAGGTCGTCGCCAAGGTCAACGCGACGCGCCGTGCCGGCGAACCCAGCGCCCAGGCTGGCGAGCTTGCCGCATTCGAGCTGCTGCACGAGATCTTCCATCTGCTCGTGATCAAGGCGGGCGAGCTCGTGCCGGAGTCGGCCATGCCCGTCACCACCGAGGTGGTCGAGGCCACCGTCGGCGAACCCATGCTCGACGACGTGCTCGACGCCGTCGCCGAGGAGTTTCCTGACGTCGACGACCGCCCGCCGCCCGGACGACTGGAAGAGTTGCTCCTGCTGCGGCTGGCCAACGAGAACCCTGCCGCGCGGCCCCTCCGCGATCTCGTCGACGACACGCCCCTCCCCGCCGACGCCCGGACCAAGGCGATCACCGCGCTCGAGGCCTACCAGGCGGACCTGACCCCCATCGGCCCCAACGGCGAGACCCTGGTCGAGCTCCTGCGGGCGCCCGCGCGCGCCCATCCGACGTCGCTGGCGGGCCAGCTTCGCTACATCCGCGACCACTGGCGCGGTCTGCTCGGCGCGGACCTCGACGCCATGCTCGACCGGCTGTTGATCACGCTCGACGTCATCGCCGAGGAGGAGCGCGGCCTCCACCTTCGGTTCGGCGGCGGCGGAGACGGAGGCGGCGGCGGCCGCGGCGAGGCGCCCGACCTGGCCGGCCTCGATGCCGAGCCCGAGCGGTTCTCCAGCGACTCCGCATGGATGCCCCGGCTGGTGCTCATCGCCAAGAGCACCCACGTGTGGCTCGACCAGCTCTCTCGGCGGTACTCGCGTGACATCCGCACGCTGGACGCGATCCCCGACGAGGAGCTCGACCGGCTGGCGCGCTGGGGGATTACCGGCCTGTGGCTGATCGGACTCTGGGAGCGCAGCCGGGCCTCGCGCACGATCAAGACCTGGCGCGGCAACCCCGACGCGGCGGCCTCCGCGTACTCGCTCGACGACTACCGGATCGCCGACGACCTGGGCGGCGAGGCCGCCTGGGCGGACCTGCGCCAGCGGGCCTGGGCGCGCGGCGTCCGGCTCGCGTCGGACATGGTGCCCAACCACATGGGCCTCGACTCGCACTGGGTCGTCGAGCATCCCGAGTGGTTCATCTCGCTGCCCGAGCCGCCCTACCCCGGCTACACGTTCGGCGGCGAGAACGTCGCCCAGGACGGCCGGGTCGAGATCCGGCTCGAGGATCACTACTGGGACAACAGCGACGCCGCGGTCGTATTCGAGCGGCGGGACCGATCGTCGGGCGAGCGGCAGTACATCTACCACGGCAACGACGGCACCAGCTTCCCCTGGAACGACACCGCCCAGCTCGACTTCAGCCAGGCCCAGGTCCGGGAGCAGGTGATCCGGACGATCGTCGACGTCGCGCGACGGTTCCCGGTCATCCGCTTCGATGCGGCGATGGTGCTGGCGCGCAAGCACGTGCGGCGGCTGTGGTTCCCGGGTCCCGGCGAGGGCGGCGGCGCGATCCCGTCGCGGGCCGAGTTCGGGACGATGTCGCAGGCCGAGTTCGACGCGGCGATGCCCGCCGAGTTCTGGCGCGAGGTCGTGGACCGGGTCGCCGTCGAGGCGCCCGACACGTTGCTCCTCGCCGAGGCGTTCTGGCTGCTCGAGGGCTACTTCGTCCGGACGCTCGGGATGCACCGGGTCTACAACAGCGCGTTCATGCACATGCTGCGCGACGAGGACAACGCGGGCTACCGGCGCGTGCTCAAGGAGACGCTCGAGTTCGACCCCGAGATCCTCAAGCGCTACGTGAACTTCATGAACAACCCCGACGAGAAGTCGGCCGCCGAGCAGTTCGGCAAGGGCGACAAGTACGTCGGCGTCGCCACGCTGCTCGCGACGCTGCCGGGCCTGCCGATGTTCGGGCACGGCCAGTTCGAGGGCTTCGCCGAGAAGTACGGGATGGAGTTTCGGCGGGCATCGATGGACGAGCAGCCGGACTCGTGGCTGATCGAGCGCCACGAGCGCGAGGTCGTTCCCCTCCTCCACCGGCGCGGCGACTTCGCGGAGGCGCGCGACTTCCTGCTGTTCGACTTCGCGTCCGACGGCGGCGGCGTCGATGAGCACGTGTTCGCCTATTCGAACGGCTCGGGGCCCTCGCGTTCGCTGATCGTCTACCACAACCGCTACGCGGAGTCGGCGGGCTGGATCCGCAATTCGGTGCCGTTCGCGCTCAAGGCAGCCGATGGGTCGAAGTCGATGGTTCGCCGGACCCTCGCCGACGGCCTGGGGCTCGCCGACGGGCCGGCGGACGGACGCTGGCTCGCATTGCGCGAGCAGCGATCCGGCCTGGAGTACTTGCGCTCGGTCGCCGAGATCCGCGAGCGCGGGATCCACGTCGCGCTGCGGGCGTACGAGACGCGCGTGTTCTGGGAGCTGCGCGAGCTGTCCGACACGGCCGGCGTCTGGGGCCGCCTCGCCGAGCGACTCGGCGGGCGCGGCGTGCCCTCGCTCGAGGGGGCCCTGCGCGAGCTCCAGCTGGCGCCAGTCCACGACGCGTTGCGCGCGACGATCGCGGACCCGTCGCGACCCACCGTGGAGCGGCTCGTCGCGGCGGTCGCCGCGGCCACCGGGACGGCCGGCGACCAGGCCGCGGTCGTCGACATCGTCGCCGAGCGGGCGGCGGGTGCCCAGCCGGTCATCGCCTCGATCGAGGACCCATCGCAGGAATCCGCGATGCGGCTGTGGACGCTGCTGGCCGCGCTCGGGACGCTGCCGGCCGGCGCCGATCCCGGCGCCACGAGCCGGGCATGGTTCGAGGAGCTGCGGCTCGCCCCGCCCGTGGTCGAGGGGCTTCGCGATCGCGGCCTCGACGAGGCCGGCGCGTGGTGGGCGGCGGAGCGGATCAGGATGCTGCTCGGTCTCGCCCTGCCATCCACGCTAGGCGGTCGCGGGGGCGCGTCCACGCTGCCGCTGCGGCTCGTCGATGCGTGGCTGGCCGACCCCGTCGTCCGCTCGTTCCTGCGGATCAATCGCTGGGACGACGCCGAGTGGTTCCACCGCGAGTCGTGGGCGGAGCTCGTCGCCTGGACGGACCGTCTCGAACGGGCCCTCACGCCGCCCGACGCCCGCCTGCGCCGCCCGGTCGAGCGTTCCGTCATCGCCCGCCGGCTGGTCGAGGCGGGCGTCGCATCCGGCTACCAGGTCGAGGGCCTCCGGGCCGCGCTCGCGGCACCGCCGGCGGGATCCGCGGCGAAACCCGGCGCAACGCCGCGGTTGCCCCGGGCCACGGGCTTGCCACCGGGCCCGAAAGACACGCAGGCGGCGAAGACCCGCTCCCGCAAGGGCGATCCGCCCGGCGCGTAGCCGCGGGACCGCGCCCCAACTCGCCGGATGCGTCAAGGCGAGCGCGGCGGCTGCCCAGACCGACTCGGCAGGGGCCGATCCGCGATCGTTCGCCACCTGCATTCCCGGCTGCCGACTCGCCGGCTGCGTTACACGCGTCCGCGCCTCCCCCTTGACAACGACCTCCGTTCCGCGTTATATCGTGGTTCGATATACCGAGGTTCGATATATGAAGACGGAGGGTCGTTCGATGCGGTCACGGATCCTGCTCAGCGCTGTGGGATCGGGGCGTTGCTCGTCTCCGCGGGCGCTCCACTGGTCTCGGCGGACGCCGAGCGCCACGCGACGGCCACGTTCGTCGATGCGACCGGCGCTGCCGTCGGCTGGGCCAGGCTCGTCGAGGATGCGCGCGGGACGGTCCACGTCAACGTGCACGTCGCCGGTCTCGCGCCCGGCCTGCACGGGCTCCACATCCACGCGGTCGGCCAGTGCTCGCCGACCTTCGCGGCCGCCGGCCCGCACTTCAACCCGGAAGGCCATCAGCACGGCCTCGACAACCCGGACGGCGCGCACGCCGGCGACCTGCCGAACCTCGTCGTCAACGCGAACGGCGTCGGCCACCTCGACGCGACCACCGACCGGGTCACGCTGACCCCGGGCGACGACTCCCTGTTCGACGCGAACGGGAGCGCGTTCATCGTCCACGCGAACACCGACGATCAGGTCACGGACGCCACCAACGGCAACAGCGGCGCGCGGATCGCGTGCGCCGTGATCGAGGGATCGGACTGACCAGCGCAGCGGGCACGACGCTGGACGCCTCCGGCGTCGTGCCCCGCCTGCCCTACGCCTCGTCCAGCAGGATCCGCCGCAGGGTGGGGATCGGCGGGGCGCCGTGCGAGATGACGACCTCGAGGTGGGCGCGCTCGTCGAAGCCCGGGGTCGCCGGGTAGCCGCCGACGACACGCGGCGCCGGCACGGCGTCACCGCCGGCGCCCGCCGCGACCGCGGCCCGCCGGCGCATCGCGTCCTCGATGTCCCACATCCCGAGCGAGCCCAGGAAGTACGTCGACAGCTGGGTCGAGGACAGCCGCGCCCGCTCGTCCTTCTGCACCGCCTCGGCGCGTTCCTGGAACGCCCCGTCGACCATCAGCGCGATGGCCTCGTCGCTCGTCATCCCGCGGGTGTGGATGCGGACGTCGATGATCGTGTTGGTCACGCAGCGCAGGTAGAACTTCCAGTGGTTGAGCCACAGGGCCGGGTCGCCGTCGCCGTAGCCGCGATCGAGCATGACCTGCGTGACGTAGACCGCCCAGCCCTCCGCGAACAGCCCGGACCGGAAGACGCGCCGGGCGAGCGATGACCCACGGTTGGCATACGCCAGCTGCAGGTAGTGGCCGGGAACGGCCTCGTGGATCACGAGCAGCGACATCTGCCGCGTGTTCATCTCGCGCAGGTAGGACTCGACGAGCTCGGCGGACCAGTCCGCGGGCGGCGGGGTGATCGAGAAGAACGTCTTCTGGCCTTGGTCGAGCGGTCCGGGCGAGTCGAGCATCGCCCCGCCGAACGAGCGCATGAACTCGGGCGTCCAATCGATCTCGAGCGGTTCGTCGACGAGCGTGATCACGTCCTGCTCGCGGCAGAACGCCTCAATCCGCACGAGCTCGTCGCGGCTGTACGTGACGAGCTCGTCCGCCGCCGGGTGGTCGGCGGCGATGGCGTCGAGCACGCCGCGGACCAGCGCCCCGTCGTCGTCGGGCCAGGGCTCGCCCGGTCGCCAGGTCGGCCACGCGTCCCGGGCGATGCGGACCATCTCGGCACGCACGGCCGCGAACTCGGCCTCCGCCCGGGCGAGGATCGTCGCTGGCGTGACCTCCGGGTCGCGCAGCGTGTGGCGCAGCTTCTCGGCGAATAGCGCCTCGCCGATCGCCGAGTCGCCGGTCGCGGTGGGTGCCACCTCGTCGGACAGGTACCGACCGAGGCCCTCGAGCGCCTCCGCCGCCGCCTCCGACGCTGCCCTCAGGCGCGGCAGCAGCACCGCGACCAGCGGGTCGTTCGGCGCCGCAGCCACCGCGGTCTCCACGGCCTGCCGTCCCAGGTCCGCGACGCCCCCGATCCGGCTACCGGCCACCTCCGCGTGGAGCTTCACGACCGGACGGTCCGGCAGGCTGCCGATGACGGCGCGCGCGTCGGCCACGATCGTCGGGATCCCCTCCAGCCGCCCGATGACGGACGCCAGGCGGTCGTGGAGCGGCGCGAACTCCCGGGCCAGCAACGGGTGCAGGCCGCTGCCCAGGAAATAGACCCACAGCAGCGGGCTCCAGACCTCCTCGCGCAGCACCGCCTCGCCGAACACGGCCGCGTCGAGCTCGCCGAGGATCAGGTCGCGGTCGATGCGGTCGTCACGTGACAGCGTCGCGTCGTCGAGGCCCGCGAACGCCGATCGCCAGCGGTCGGCGAAGGCGAGCCGCGCCTGCCGGCCGGCCTCGCTGGTATCGGGCCACTGGTCGTCGTAGCGGTGATCGCCGACGGCGGTCGCGATGTCGGGCTGGAGCGCGAACAGCTCGTCGAGGAAGTAGGACACGAGGTCGGCGAACGCGGTCAACGGGCACTCCTGCAGGTTCGCTGGGCGGGACGCTGTCGCGATGCCGCGCAGCCCGAGTCTAGCCGTCCGTCTGCCATGATTGGTCTCGGCCACAACGCCCGCCGACCCGCCGTCCCAGGCCCACTCGTCACTAGCTCGGAGGACCAGGCGTGAAGGGGTTCATCGTCACCCTGATCGTGACCTCGATCGCGATCGTGCTCGTGACCTACATCCTGCCGTCGGTGCGGCTCGCAAACCCGACAGACCACATCCCGCAGATCGTCATCCTGGCCGCCCTCATCGGGCTCGTGAACAGCTTCATCAAGCCGGTCGTGGGCCTGCTCTCGCTCCCGGTCAACGCGATGACCCTCGGCCTGTTCGGGGTCGTCGTGAACGGGCTGCTGCTGCTCGCGGTCGCCTACGTCGCCAACACCTGGTTCGACATCCCGTTCACGATCGCGGGCTTCCCGGACAAGTCCCTCTCGATCGACGCGATCGGGACGGCGATCGTCGCGTCCATCGTGATGGGCATCATCACCACGGTCATCGGTCTCGTCGTCCCTGACTAGGGACCGGCCATGACGCACGACGCCCTGCGGACCGCCGCCCGGCGGTTCGGGACGCCGGTCTACGTCACGTCCGTCGCCGGCCCTCGACGCCGCCGTGGCGGAGCTCGCGGGCCGCCTTCGCAGACCCGTGGCTGCGCGCCTATTCCGTCAAGGCCAACGACGTCCCGGCGATCATCGCCCGGCTCGGTGCCCACGGGATCGGGGCCAACGTCGTCTCGAGCGGCGAATGGGCCTCGGCCCGGCGGGCCGGCATCGCCAACGACCGGATCACGCTGGAGGGCGTGGGCAAGACCGATGCCGACCTCCGGGCGGCCGTCCGGGCCGCGGCCGACGGCGACCCGCTGCGCTGGGTCGCGGTCGAGAGTGCGGAGGAGCTCGAGGCGCTGAGCCGGTACGCGGGCCGAGCCGGCCTAGGGACCCTGCGCGGGGCCGCCCTGGAGGTGCTCCTGCGCCTGAACCCGGACGTCACGCCGGAGACGCACGCGGGCCTGGCGGTCGGCCGCGGGACCTCGAAGTTCGGCATGACCGAGACCGAGCTGACGGCGGCCGTGGCGGGCGTCGAGTTGGGCGGGGCGCTGCGCGTGCGGGGCATCCACCTGCACGTCGGCTCGCAGCTGGGCGCGGTCGACGCTTGGCGCGACGCGGTGCGCCGCGGCCTCGCGCTGCTGGCCCTCATCGGCGCCGGACGGCCGGGCTTCGACACGTTCGACGTGGGTGGCGGCTTCCCGGTGGGCGATCCGGGCAGCGTGCCCCACGCCCGGCCACTTCGCGCGCGAGGTTCGCGCCCTGCTCGACGCGCTCCCCCCGGACCGCCGGCCGGCGCGGCTCGCCGTGGAGCCCGGCCGCTTCCTCGTTGCGGGCGCCGGCTGGCTGGTCGCCCGGGTCCTGCACGTGCGGGAGCGCGCGGACAGCGAGCGGATCGTCGTCCTCGACGCCGGCATGACCGAGCTCGTCCGCCCGGCGCTGTACGGCGCGAGCCACCCGATCGTGGCGTTGACGTCGCTCGGCCGGCCGCTGGACGAGGCCGGGCCGACGCCGCCCGGTCCGCCGTCGCGCCCACGGCCGCCCGGATCGACGGCCCGATCTGTGAGAGCACCGACACCTTCGGCGCATACCCCCTGCCACCGGTTCGACGCGGCGACCTGGTGGCGATCGGCGAGGCCGGCGCCTACGCGGCGTCGATGGCCATGACCTACAACGGGCGACCGGTCCCCGCGCAGGTCCTGCTCGAGGCCGACGGCTCGCTCACGCTGGGCCGCCGGCGAAGGGCCGCGTCCCGCTGACCGCGCCCGACCGGCTAGGCTGTGGGCCGATGAACGCATTCCTTGACTCGATCACGACTGCCGATCCGCGATGAGCCTGCCCCGCGACCGGTTCACGGCCCGCCTCGCGGCCGCCCCGCTGCTCGCCGATGGCGGCATGGGCACGCTGCTCTTCTCGCGCGGCATCCCGCAGCGTGCGTGCCTCGACGAGCTCGCGTCGACGCGCAGCGACCTGGTAGCCGCGCTCCACCGCGAGTATCTCGACGCGGGCGCGGACCTGATCGAGACCGTCAGCTTCGGCGCCAACCGGATGCGGCTCGAGACCTTCGGGCTGGCCGACCGGGCTGGCGCGTTCAGCCGCCGTGCCGCCCAGGTCGCCCGGGAGGCGCGCGACGTGAGCGGCCGCGACGCGTGGGTCGGCGGCAGCGTCGGGCCACTGGGACCGCCGGCGCGCGAGATGCGCCATCCGGACGAGGCGGCGATCCGGGCCGCCTTCCGGGAGCAGATCGATGGCCTGCTCGAGGGTGGCGTCGACCTCATCGTCGCTCGAGACCTTCTTCGATCTCGCGCACCTGCTGCTGGCCGTCGACGAGGCCCGACACGCCGCCGACGTTCCGGTGATCGCGTCGATGACGTTCGGCGAGGACCTCGTGCTCGCCGACGGCACCACGCCCGAGGCGGCCGTCCTCGCCCTCACGGCGGCCGGCGTCGACGCGATCGGCGTCAACTGTGGCGTCGGTCCCCTCGCCTGCATCGACGCCCTCGCCCGGTTCGGCACCGCGGACGCCGGCGACCCCGCCCGCTCGATCATGCCCAACGCCGGCCTGCCGCAACGGCTCGAGGGCCGCTTCATCTACGCGGCCGAGCCCCCTGGTTCGGTTCGATCGTGCCCAGGCTGCTCGATGCGGGCGCCCGGATCATCGGCGGCTGCTGCGGCACGACGCCCGCCCACATCGCGGCGATGCGGGTGGCCCTCGACGGCGCGTCGGCGCGAGGCACCGCGCGTGCAGGACGCCCCGTCACCGTCGATCATCGCCGGCGCGACCCCCCGCACGGCGTTGGCCGAGGCGGGACCCGGGGCCGGATCCGAGCACGAGCGCGGTTCCCGCCTCGGGCATGCGCTGGCCGCCGGCCGGTTCGTGATCTCGGTGGAGATCGACCCGCCGCGAAGCGTGCGCATCGAGCGGACGATCGAGGCCGGGCGCCTCCTGCAGGACGCCGGCGCGGATCTGATCAACGTCTCGGACTCGGCGATGGCGCGCGTGCGCATGGGCGCGATGGCCGTCGCGTTCGGGCTCCAGCACGACCTCGACCTCGAATGCCTGGTCCATGTCACAACACGCGATCGGAACCTGATGGCGCTCGAATCCGAGCTGCTCGGCGCGCACGCGCTGGGCGTGCGCAACGTCCTCGCGCTGACCGGCGACCCGCCGCGGATCGGCGACTACCCGACCGGCAGCGGCGTCTGGGACGTCGACTCGATCGGGCTGATCGAGATCCTCGCCCGCCTCAACCGGGGCGAGGACCAGGCCGGCTCGCCGATCGGCCAGCCGGCGCTGTTCACGATCGCGTGCGCGCTCGACCCGACGGCTGCCGACACCCGGACCGAGTGGGAGCGGCTCGAGCGCAAGCTGGCGGCGGGTGCCCACGTCGTGATGACCCAGCCGCTGTACGACGTGGCCCAGGTCGAGGCGATGCTGGCCGAGGCACGGCGGCGCTTCGGGCCGGGCGGGCTGCCCGTGCCGTTGCTGCTCGGGGTGCTGCCGCTGGTGTCGTCCCGTCACGCCGAGTTCCTGCACAACGAGGTCCCGGGCATCACGATCCCCGAGGAGACCCGCGCCCGGATGCGGGCGGCCGGCGCCGCCGGCACGGAGGCCGGCATCGACATGGCCGACGCGCTGCTGGCCGCGGTGGGCGACGAGGTTGCCGGCACGTACCTGATGCCGAGCTTCGGCCGCTACGAGCAGGCCGCCGAGCTCGTCCGCCGCGTTCGGGTCCGGCACCCGGTGGAGCGCGCCGCCGCGTCCTGAAGCTGTCCGCCGAGGCACACGCCCGCCCCCGGCACTTGTATCGTTTTGCCGTGCGCAGCCGACCCTTCCGCCGCCAGGCGTCCCTCACGATCATCGGCGCGGCAGCCGCGGCGTTCATGGCCCTTGCCGTTGGCGCCGGCGCGCTGCTGGCGGCCGGACCGCCCTTCCCGCCCCCCGTTGACGGGCAGGCGGTGTACGACACGGCCAACGCCCTGCGCCCCGCGACGATCTCGCAGGTCGAGAACACGATCGACGCCATCGAGCAGCGCACCGGGTCCGAGGTCGCGGTGTATACGCAGCTCGTCCCGTGCTGCGAGTCGACCGACGAGGCGGAGCAGCAACGCCCAATCCCTGATGGACCAGTGGGGCGTCGGCCGGAAGGGCTTCGACGACGGCCTCGTGATCCTGTTCGACCTCAACGAGGACGACCCGTGCCACGGCCAGGTCCAGCTCTACGCGGGCCCTGGCTATCGGGCGAAGTTCCTGTCCAACAGCGAGCGCCAGTCCGTCTACGAGAACGACATGCTGCCGCTGCTCAAGCGATGCGACCTCGACGGCGCCCTGCTGGTGGCCATGCAGAAGGTCGACGCCGCGGCGACCCCGGAGCACGCCGCGGAGCTCAGCTTCTTCCGGCTCCTGAACGCCGTCCTGGGGTTGCTCGTCGCGCCGATCGTGTTCGTCCTCCTCGTCGGCGCGGCGCTCCTGGCCTGGTACCGCCACGGCCGCGACCCCGTGTACCTCGATGACCCGTCGATCCACATCCCGGCGCCGCCCGTCGGCCTCACGCCCGCCGCCGGCGCGCTGGTTCGCGACGGCAAGACCGGCCGACGCGCGCTGACGGCCGCGAGCCTCGATCTCGCCGCGCGCGGCCTGATCCGGTTCAATGCGGCCCAGACGGGGCTGCTCGCCAAGACGACCGAGCTGTCGATCCTGACCGAGACCGCGTCGACCCCCGACCCGGTCGAGATGGCGCGGCTGGAGCGGGCGAGGGCTCGCCCGACCGACGAGGCGACCGCGTTCCTGCTCCAGCGCATGCACAGCATCGGCGGCTCGGCCGGGCTGATCGACCACACGGAGCTGCTCAAGCTGGGCACCGACGTGAGCGGCTTCAACAAGCGGCTGGAAGAGCACGTCGTCAGCCAGGGGTGGTTCACCGAACCGCCGTCGAAAGCGTCCGGCCGCTGGGTCGGTCGCGGCGTGCTCGCGATCATCGGCGGCGCGATCGGCGTCTTCCTCGGGCTCAACCTGCCGTCGGACGGGCTGCTCGTGCTGGGCGGCGCCCTGATCGCGGCCGGGGTCGTGATGATCATCCTGTCGTCGACCATGCCCGCGCGCACGATGCCCGGCGCGATGATCCGCGCGATGCTCGAGGCCTACCGGCGGACGCTCGAGAAGACGATGGCGCAGGCGCGGTCGATGGGCGAGGTCGTCGAAACCGCCGCGGTCCCCCTCATCGAGAGCCCCGACGACGCCGTCGTGTGGGGTGTCGCGCTCGGCCTGCAGTCCGCCGTCGAAGACGTCCTCCAGCGGACGGCCGATGACGTCAAGTCCGGCTCGGCGCCGTTCGGCTACATGCCCGCCTGGTACGGCAGCGGGGGCGGGCGGCGACTCGGGCGGCGGAGGTGGCGGCTGGGCACCGGGCCTGATGAGCTCGTCGCCGATCCCCAACTTCGGCGGCATGATGGCGGCCCTCGGAACGATCGGGAATTCGCCGTCCTCGTCGGGCTCGGGTGGCGGCGGAGGCTTCGGTGGCGGCGGCTCCGGCGGTGGCGGCGGTGGGGCCGGCGGCGGCTTCTGATCGTCGCGCGGTACACTCGCGAACATGGGAGCAACGGACACAATGGAGGTGTTCTTCGAACGCCTCAACGGCGGTGACGTGAACGGCGCGGTCGCGATGATGGACGAACGGACCGAGATGCGGATCCACGTCGGCGACAACGCCCGGACGCTGCGCGGGGTCGAGCAGGTCGGCGGCTGGTTCCTCCGCGCCGACAAGGGAATCAAGATGATCCCCGGCGACGTGCGGGACCTCGGCAACACCTACCAGGCCGACCTCGTGGTCCTTCGCCCCGGTGCGCCCAGCCAGCACCTCGATGCCCAGTTTCGCGTCGAGGCCGGCAAGATCACGTCGATCAACCTGACGCCCTTCTCGCGCTGACGCGCGTCCGCGCGGCGGGCCCGCCCGCCGGCTCGCCCAAGAAGCCCGCTCGTCCTCCCGCCGGTTCGCCCAGGGAGCCCTGCGCCGGTGATCGGCCTGCCCGGAACGCCATGCGAATCGACGGCGCGGCCGCAGCTCGATGTTCGAGCCGGCCCGCGGCTGCTCAGCCCCAGAACCCTGTGGCATCCGCCGCGACGCTCGCTGAGCGAGCAGGCGGGCCCAGCGCAACGCTCGCTGAGCGAGCAGGCGGCTCAGCCCTGGGCGGGCAGGCGGCTCAGCCCATGCTCGAGCTGGCTTGCTGCCCGGCCCGCGTGAGCGTGCCCGTCAGGGCGCCGCCGAGCCTGCGTCGGGTTCGGGGACCGGGATCGTGATCTCGTCCCCGATCGCGATCCGGTTGGGGTTCTTGATCTTGGGATTCGCGGCCAGCAGCTGCTCGACGGTCACGTGGTACTTCCTGGCGATCTTGAGCATCGTGTCGCCACGCGCGACGACATAGACCCGTGGCGTGGCCTCCGGCCGTTGCGTCGGCACCGGCGTCGCCGAGCCCTCCTCGGCGGGCGGCGCGGCCGTGGAGCCGGCTCCGCCCCCTGGGCTGTTGCTCCCGATCCCGAGGATCATCGGCCCGACGAAGAACAGGACGACGGCCGCGAGGACGACCGCGATGGCCGCCACGCCCAGGCGAGACGGGACGCCGATCGATGGCAGCCCGACACGTGTCCGCAGCGACGGGTACGCCTCGTACCGACGGGGGCGCTCCCATGCCGGGCCGAACAGCTCGGACGGGTCCTGCGGCTGCGGTCGGGAGGCGGAGGCCGGCTTGCGACTGCTCGAGGATCCCGCACTCGGCGAACGGCTCGCGGGCGGCGCGGCTCGCACCTCGTCGGCAGCGGGCGTGGCGGCTGCGGCACCCACGGCGGCACCCGCGGCGGCGGACGACCGGTCGGGCGTCGTGGGCGGCACCGCCGCTGGTCGCTCGTACGGGCTGTGTTCGTAGGGATCGTGCTCGTACCGATCACGGTCGTATGGATCGCCGGTGTCGGGTACGGCGGACGAGACCGGCACGGGGTGCGGCTCAAGGGCGTCGACCTCATCCGAGTACGGCCCAGCAAGTCGATCCGCCGCGCTGCCGGCGAGCCCGCGCGACGCGGCGCCCCACGCGGCGGCCTCCGCGGCGCGATCCATGGACGGGTCTGCGGGCCTGTCGGTCAGGAACGGGGGCGGCTCCGCCGACTCGCCGTCCGTGTCGCCGGTCCATGGAGGCGGTGCCGCCCAGGCGCGCGGCGGGTTGCGACGCGGCGGCAATTGAGGCGGCGTGTCGGTGCCTGGCGGCGCGTGGCGCGCCTCGAGCTCGGGCGGCGGCATCGGCTGGCTCACCGGCGGTGGCTCGCGGAGCTCCTCGTCGCGCTCCTGCTGTGCCCGGGCGGTCGCCGCCTCGCGTCGCGCCCAGTCCTGGAACGTCGGGCACACCGGGAACGCCGAGGAGAGGCAGTAGGCCTCCTGGTGGGCGAGCGCACGTGGCGCCGGTCGCGGCTCCGCGAAGCAGCGATGGCGGTGGTCGGGAGCCTGCCCGCGTCCGTCCCGATCGTCCTCGTAGGCCACGAAGGGGCAGGCGGGAGCGCCGTCGACGATCGGGAGCCCGCGGTCGGTCATCGGCGGTCATTCTAGCGGCGGGCCTCGATCCGGCGTCGAACCGACCATGGTGCGACCGCCGGAGGCCCGAGCCTCGTGCCTATCATGTGCCGACGCACAGCCAGCACCGGAGCTCGCAGATGAGTCGCCACGCCCCCCTCGATGAGACCCGCGGCGTTGGCCTCGGTCGACCCGGGTGGACGCTGCTCGCCTCGAGTGAGCTCACGGGTGGCGCATTCGAGCTGTTCGAGGAGGAACGGGCCTCGGAGAGCGGTCCGCCGCCGCACGTCCACCGCGAGCGCGACGAGTCGTTCTATGTCCTGGAGGGCCGCTACGCGTTCACGCGCGGGACCGACGAGATCGAGGTCGGTCCGGGGCAGGTCGTGTTCGTGCCACGGGGCACCCGTCACCACTTCCGGACCCTGGTGGCCCCATCGCGGACGCTGATCATCATCGCGCCGGCCGGCCTCGAACAGTTCTTTCGTGAGATGGGCGTTCGTATCGACGCGGGAGCCACGCCGCTCGAGGCCATGACAGCCTTGTCCGAGCTGCATGACTCCCATCCGGTGCCCTGAGGCGGCCCCCTCCGTGGGAGGCAGCGCGTTCGACTACGACGTGATCGTGATCCCGGCGGCAACGAGCCGTCAGGTCATGTGGTCGCCTTGTCCCGCCACGAGCCCGAGGATGTTGCCCTCCGAGTCGGTGAACCACGCGTTCAGTGAACCGTCGCTCTCGGTCGAGATGCCGTCGATCGTGCGGAGGGTGCCGAGGTCGTACTCCTCGAAGACGACCCCGCGGGCGCGCAACGCCATCATCTCGGCTCGCAGATCGTCCACGTGCCACTCGGCCACGGTGTTCATGGCCGTGCCAGCCGAGGGTGTCACGTAGATCGACAGGTGCGTCTGTCCGGACCGATAGGCGAGCAGCTCGCCGTCGTAGTCCCGGTACGGCTCGAGTCCGAGCTTCTCCGTGTACCAGGCGCGGGCACGGTCCAGGTTCGACGCGGCCAGCGACGGGTGGATCCCGGGTTCCGCGGGTTCCTCGCCTGGTTCCGGCGGTTGCTGGACGAACGAGATCCAGTTGCCGTCGACGTCCTTGAACCAGGCGTTGAGGATCTCCCTTGGCCCATCGGGGCTCGTCATGATCCCGTCAACGGTCCGACCGTCCGGCCCGAAATCGAGCTCCTCGAACATCACACCGCGGGCCTGCAGCCGGGCCACCTCGGACCGCAGGTCGTCCACGGTCCAGACCGCGACGGTGTTCTGCGCTGTGCCCGCGGATGGCGTCTGGTAGACCGTGAACACGGTCGGTGGGACCGAATAGACAAGCTGCCCTTCCCGTTCGAAGACGGGCTCGAGGCCGAGCTTGTCCGCGTACCAGGCGCGGGCTCGCACGGCGTCCGACGTGGCGAGGAGCGGATGGATCCGGAAGTCGCGGAGCATGAGCCGTCTCCTTCGGTGCCGCGGCCGCAGGTGGGAAGTGGGACCACGCGACCGCGAGTATGACCCCATGACGCCGAACCCAGACGATTGACAACTTCCTGCAGCCGGAGCAGGCCACCAAACAACTGTTGCGGAACCTCGACCGCGGCGAGCGCGTGACCGACGAAGGGGAACGTCCGTCCAGGTCGTGGGTGCGACAGCTCGCGGACCTCGTCTCCTCTCCCGCGATCCGTTTGACAGGCCCAACGGGCGACCGGACACTTCGATCACGGGCCATCGATCGGCCCGACCCACGACGGGCAAGCCCGCCCCACTCCCCGGAGGTCGCCCAGATGTCGTTGCTCACCCGGCTGTTCGCCCCGACCGCGGTCGCCCACGCCCACTGCGACCTGCCGTGCGGCGTCTACGACCCCGAGCAGGCGCGGATCGAGGCCGAATCCTGCTACCGCATCGTCGAGAAGTACGCGGCCAACGAGGACGCCACGTTCCGCACCCGCGCCATCGCCATCAAGGAGAAGCAGGCGGACCTGGTCAAGCACCACCTCGACGTCCTGTGGCACGACTACTTCAAGCCCGAGCACCTGGAGACCGTGCCCAACCTGCATGAGCTGTTCTGGAACGCGAACAAGCAGGTCAGCAAGGTGAAGGCGTCGACGAACCTCGACGACGCGAGGAAGCTGCTCGAGATGATCGACGAGGTCGATGCGGCCTGGAAGGCGACGGGCGGCGAAGGCAAGACTCGCGTGGCCGGCCGGCCCGCCTGATCCACGGCCTTCCTTGAGCGACCAGGGGCCCCGTCCGGCGACGGGGCCTCGGCATGTCCGGGGCCTTGCGCGGACGGCCGGCCTTTCCTCCCGCACATCGGGTCCGTGGCGGGTCGCGATCATCGAGGGGTCGATGGAGCCGTCGATCCGCGCGGGCGACTGGCTGCTGGTCGATCCGACCGTGCGCCGGTGGCCGCGCCGCGGGGCCGTCGTGGTGTTCCACGAGCCCGAGTCGGGGCTGCTGGCGATCAAGCGGGTCGTCGGGCGACCCGGAGACTGGGTGCCGGTTCGCCGACGCCTGGCTGCAGCTGGCCGACGACGAGGCCTGGCTGCAGGGCGACGCGACGGACGAGGCGCTTCAGGCAGGCGGGCACGGCACGCCCGTCGACTCGCGGCGCTACGGCCCCGTGACCGTCGACGCGCTCGTCGCGCGGGCCTGGTTCCGCTACTGGCCCGCGAGGCGCATCGGTCGAATCGGTCGCATCGGGCGGGCCGCGGCCGATGAGGCCACGCCACCCGCGTAGGATCGGCCGATGGACGACCTCCGCGCGACGCTCGCCGGTTTCGACGCCGACGCTCTCCTCCCCGCCTCGCCGGACCCGTGGGCGTTCATGCCCACGCCCACCGAACGCCAGGGGCCGCCGTGGGCGATGGCCGAGATGATCGCCGCCGAGCCCGGGCTCGCCGATCGAGTCGCCGCTCGGCTCGCCGCCGACGGTGCCGCGACCACCCTGGCGGCCTGGCTGAAGGAGGCCGCGGCCGGCGGCGCTCCGGTCGTCGCGACGGGCTGTGGCACGTCCGAGCATGCGGCGATGGCGGTTGCGGCGGTCCTGCGCGATGCGTGGCGGTCGGCCGGGCTGCCGGGAGCAGGCCCGATGGCGGCCCAGGCGTTCGAGCTTGCCCTCGATCCGCCCGCCGGCGGCGTCGTCATCGGGATCAGCCACGAGGGCGGCACGACCGCGACGATCGACGCGATGGCGGCCGCCAAGGCCGCAGGCGCACGGACGTCGTTGATCACGGGCAGTGCGGACGCACCCGCCGCGTCCGGCGCGGACGTCGTGCTCGCGACGGTCGAGATGGACCGCAGCTGGTGTCACACGGTCGGCTACGTGTCGCCAGTCGTCGCGGCGTCGGTCGTGGCGGCCGCGCTCGACGGCCGAGCCTTTCCCTCAGGCGCCATCGCTCGCCGCGTCCTGGACGGGATCGAGGCCGCGCACGCGGCCGACCACAACACGTCGCGACCCGACGCCACCGTCGCGGCAACCTGTGCCGCCGCGGATCAGCTGCTCGTGATCGGGACGGGCGCCGATCGGATCACGGCCCGCGAGCTCGCGCTGAAGGTCGAGGAGGCGTCCTGGCTGCCGGCGGCCGTCCGCGACCTCGAGACGTACCTCCACGGCCACCTGCCGGCGACCGGGCCCCAGACGGCGGTGCTGCTCGTGTTGACCGAACGCGCCGGTCTCGCCGCTCGGGCGAAGCGTGCCCGCCAGGCGCTCGCCGCCTCGGCCGCGCTGGGCATCCGGCCGGCCGCGATCCTGGGCGCCGACGCGGCGGCATTGATCCCGCACGCGTTGACGCCCGGCGGGAGGATCGTGCTCCCGGAAGCGAGCGACCTGCCGCCGGCGCTCGCGTCCCTCCTCGGGGCGGCCGGACCGCTGCAGCTGGTCACGCTCGCCATCGCCGCCGCCCGGGGCACCAACCCGGACCTGATCCGCCGCCACGAAGGGGCCTACCTGCGCGCCGCAGACCTCGCGGACGACCCGGCGCTGTAGCGACGCGCCCGCTCGCCGCGCGTGCACTGCAGCGGACGGATGGGTCAGGCTGCACGCCGCGCGTGCGAAACGCCCGGTTCACGTGGCGATAGCCGGCGCCGGGCTCGCTGCGCGATCGATCCGTGGGCGATGCCGCCGCAGTGAGCGTGGAGCGAGCAGACGCCGGCGAGAGCCGGCTCAGCCGAAGAGCGACTCCGCGGCGAGGTCGATCATCTCGAGGTCTCGGGGCAGGAAGTCCTGGAGCATGATCCGCTCGACCCCGGCCGCCTCGAACGCCGCCAGCGAGGTCCGGGCCTGGTCCGGCGTCCCGTGGATCCAGCGCGCGCGGCGCGTCGCGAACCAGGCCTCGCCATCCTGCGTCTCGCCGAACTCCGCCAGCAGGGCCGCTTCGCGGGCCTTGATCTCGTCCTGGTCGCGCCCGACGAGGACGCCGACCATGGCCGAGTGAACGATCGACGACGGATCCCGCCCCGCCGCCTTGACCGTCTCGTCGAGGGCCGCGAACTTCTGGGTCGCGACGGCCGGGCTCGCGGACGAGAGGTTGAACTCGTCCGCGTAGCGGGCCGCGATCCGGAAGGACCTGGGCGACCCCTCGCCGCCCACGAGGATCGGCGGCCGGCCGCCGTTGCGCGCCGGCAGGGCGCTCGGCTTCGGTTGGAACAGCGAGTCCTCGATCGCGAAGTGCCTGCCGATGAACGACCACCCGTCGGGCTCGTCCCACAGGCCGTGCAGAATCTCCAGCGTCTCCTCGAGCATCTCGGCTCGCTCGCCGATCTCCGGAAACGGGAACCCGTGGCGCCGGTGCTCGGCCGCGTGCCAGCCGGCCCCGACGCCGATCTCGACCCGCCCGCCGCTCATCTCGTCCACGGTAGCCGCGACCTTGGCGAGGTTGCCGGGGGTGCGATATGTGACCGGCGACACGAGCGACCCGAGGCCGATGCTCGACGTGTCCCGGGCGAGCCCGGCCAGCACGGCCCACGCGTCCGTCGTGGGGCGGCCCGCCCCGCCCGGGAAGCTCTCATAGTGGTCGGAGCGGAACAGCGTCTCAAAGCCAGCGGCCTCGGCGCGGCGGGCGACGGCCAGCTGCTCGTCGTAGGACAGGCCCTGCTGGGGCTCGATCATCAGCGCGAACCGCATCTCGACTCCTGCGCGTGGGACGGATCATCCATGTTGACACGATGATTTATCCGAATAACATAGTTGACGTGACCCAAACTATTGACCAGCCCGCAACAACCGCCCAAGGGCGGGCGCCTGCGAGCGGCGAGCTCGCCGATCAGATCATCGCCGACTTCCGCGTCACGATTGGCGCGATGAAGTGCGCGATGAGCGAGCGGCTGGTGCGATTGGGCATCAGCATGGCCCAGCTCAACATCATGTACACGCTCCAGCGGAACGGCGTGATGACGATGAGCCGCCTCGCCGAGCTCCTCGGCGTGTCGATGTCCAACGCGACGGGCCTCGTCGACCGGATCGAGGAGCGCGGCTACATCGAACGCACGCGTGTCGCTGAAGACCGGCGCATCGTGCTCGTCCATGTCACCGACGCCGGCACCCGGATGATCCAGGAGAACGATGCCCTGAGCGACGAGCTGATGCGCGACGTCCTGGCTCGCCTGGACCCGGCGGAGCTGCCGGTGATCGCCCATGCCGTGGCCGAGGTTCGCGCCGCGCTGGAAGCGGCCACCACCCAATCTGCACCGGATTGGCGCCCGATCTCCACACATTCCCCACGATCGCGCTAGACGATCGATCCAAGCACCGCGTCCGGCCCCTCCCCCAGGCCGCTCGCCCCGACGACGCCCTGAAGGAGGGATGAACGGAACCCATGGAAAGCTTCCCCGATACGTACGAGGTGCCATCCCTCGAAGAGGACCCGGCGCTCGGCCTGAGCCACCGCGCGAAGATGGAGATCCTCTTCGCGGTCATGCTCGGCCTGTTCCTCGGCGCCTTGGACCAGACGATCGTCGGTCCGGCGCTGCCCACCATCGTCACCCAGCTGTCGGGCAACGACATCTACGTCTGGGCGATCACCATCTACCTGCTCACCAGCACGATCAGCGTCCCGTTCTGGGGCAAACTGTCCGACATCTACGGGCGCAAACCGATCTTCATGATCGGCATCGTGATCTTCCTCATCGGCTCGGCGCTCTCCGGCCTGAGTCAGAACATGGCGATGCTCATCCTGTTCCGGGGCATCCAGGGCATCGGCGCAGGTTCGCTGTTCCCGGTCGCACTGGCGGTGATCGGTGACCTGTTCACGCCGCAGGAACGAGGCCGCTACCAGGGCCTGTTCGGCGCCGTGTTCGGCATCGCGTTCGTGGTCGGCCCGCTCGTGGGCGGGTTCCTGACCGAGAACTTCGGCTGGCACTGGATCTTCTACGTCAACATCCCCATCGGGATCGTCGCGCTGATCGTCATCCAGCGGCTGCTGCCCACGGTCAAGACGAAGGCCGCCACTCGCAACTTCGACATCATCGGTGGCCTGATCTTCACGATCTCGATGGTGTTCCTGCTGGTCGGCCTGACCTTCAAGCAGTCCAACGACTGGTGGACCTTCACGGTCGGCGGATTCATCATCATCGGCCTCGTCGGGACGCTGGTGTTCATCTTCGCGGAGTCGCGTGCGAAGGAGCCGATCATCCCGCTGGACCTGTGGAAGGGCCGCACCTACGCGGCCACCATGGTCTCGGTGTTCTTCGCCGCGTTCGCGTTCTTCGGCGCGGTCGTGTTCCTGCCGCGCTGGCTCCAGGTCGTCGAAGGCTTCTCACCGACCAACTCGGGCCTGGGCCTCCTGCCGCTCATGGTCGGCCTGATCTTCAGCTCGGTCGTGTCCGGTCTGATCGTGTCCCGCACCGGCCGCTACAAGTGGCTGATCGTGGGCTCGTCCGCCCTGATGGGCGTGGGTGTCCTGCTGATGACGCAGCTCACGAAGGACACGCCGGTGCCGATCGTGTGGTCCTGGATGTTCATCGTGGGCATGGGCGTCGGAACAACGTTCTCCGTCCCGACGATCGTCATCCAGAACGCCGTGCCGTTCCGGGAGCTCGGCGTCGCGACCTCGAACCTCACGTTCTTCCGCCAGATCGGCGGGACGATCGCACTGGCGTTCGTGGGCACGATCTTCGGCACGACCTTCAAGGACCAGCTCGGCCCGCAGATGTCGGCCGCAGGCGTCCCGCCGCAGGGCGTCGCCTTCTTCACGCAGGCTAGTGGCGGAGGCGGCTTTGACTTCAACAATCTGACGGGCGTCGGCGACTTGGGAGCGATCATCCTGAGGAGCACGCCGCCGGCGTTTCAGGCCCAGGTGCAGGCCCTCCTGCCCCAGATCATCGAGGGCATCCACGGCGCCTTCAGCCTGGCGGTCGGCCAGACATTCTGGCTCGGCTTGTTCGGGGCGATCGTCGCGACGGTTGCCGCCGCAGCGATCAAGGAGATCCCGCTGCGTACCTCCAACATGCAGCCCGTTCATGGGGCCGAGCCGGCCCCGGCGGGCGAGCCGGCGGGCGCCGTGCCCGCGGGCGCAGCGTCAGCCAAGTCGACGACCAACCCGGCCCCGACCACGGACTGACCGCGCCAACCAAGCAGCTTCCAGAGGACCCCGGTGGCACCGCCGCCGGGGTCTTCTTCGTTCCCGCCCGATAGCATGGACGCCAGATGATCGACGCCCCCGCCGCCTTTCCGCCGCGCCTCCAGGCCCTCGGCACCGAGGATCGTCCGTATCGCGACCTCTTCGCCCTCGCCGAGCTCCCGCCCGGGTCGATGGTGCGGGTCAGCGTCGGTGAGCTCGACATCCTCCTCGCCCACACGTCTCGCGGCATCTACGCCACGGACGATCGCTGCCCGCACATGAGCGCGCCGCTGTCCATCGGCGAGCTCGACGGCTGCATCGTCGCCTGCCCGCTCCACGACGGACGGTTCGATCTGGACAGTGGCGACCCGGCCCAGATGCCGACCACCGGCGGGCTCGACCCCGATGGCGTCTACCACCCCACGTGGTCCCCCGCCGGCAAGGATCCGAAGGTGGACCCGCCCGGCAAGAAGGCCGAGGCGCGGCGCCTGACCCGCGTCCGCCGGTTCCGCTACTACCCGGTGCGGATCACGCGGGGGCGCATCGAGGTGGCGCTGCCGGAGCGCCCCTAGGCCGGGTTCGTCGAGATCCCGTTCTCCGACGCGAACGCCGTGATGATCGCGATCGCCTCGTCGGGGTCGTCGGTCACCCGCAGCAGGTCGAGATCGTCCTGGCTGATCGCCCCGGCCGGCAGCTGCGTCTCGCGCATCCAGGCCACGAGCCCGTCCCAGTAGGCATGGCCCAGGAGCACCACCGGAAAATGCAGGATCTTGCCGGTCTGGATCAGCGTCAGCGCCTCGAACAGCTCATCGAGCGTCCCGAATCCGCCGGGCAGGATCACGAACGCGTCCGAGTACTTCACGAACATCGTCTTGCGCGCGAAGAAGTAGTGGAACTCGATCGACACGTCGACGTACGGGTTGAGGTGCTGCTCATGGGGCAGCTCGATGTTGCATCCGATCGACATGCCGCCCGCCTCGTGCGCGCCGCGGTTGGCGGCCTCCATCGCGCCCGGACCGCCGCCCGTGATCACGGCGAATCCGGCCTCGGCGAGCGCCCCGCCGATCCGTCGCGCGAGCACGTAGGCGGGATCGTCCTCGGCGACCCGCGCGGAACCGAACACGGCGACCGCCGGGCCGACTTCGGCGAGCGCCTCGAAGCCCTCGACGAACTCGGACAGGATCCGGAGCGCACGCCACGTGTCGGTTTCCAGGAACGCGGGCCGTTCCGGCGGGTGGCCGGCGAGCAGCTTCTCGTCCTCGGTCACCCGTCCCTGCGAGAGGCGCTCGGCGGCCTCGGGCCGCATCGACACGCGCCCGCGGCGAATGGTCCTCGGCGACTGGGCGGATCGGTCGTGCGCGGCTTGCTCTGGATCGGTCATGCGCGCAGGATGCCACTCGCCCGGGGACGGCGTGACATGAACGCCCCCGTCACGCGTGGCGGCAGGCGCGAGTCTCAGGCCCGGCGACCCGATGCCTGTCGAGCCCGACCGGGCCGCGGTCGACCTGGGCCGATGGCCCGCAGGAAGAGGTAGCGGCGTGATGCGCCCATTGACCCCGCCCAGCCCGATGTTCCAGTGGCGACGGCGGTTGACCCCAATTCTCGTGGTGCTCCTGGTCGCCGCCTGCGACTCGAGCGTCGTCCCGTCTGCCAGCCCTGGATTGCCTTCCGCGTCGCCGCAGCCCTCACCATCGGTGGCAGCATCCGCGTTGCCGACCGAGCAGGCATCGCCCGACGCCAGCCCCGAGGCCAGCAGCCCGCCGGATGGCAACGCCGGAGACCTCGTTCAGGGGGCGCTCGCCGTGACGGTGTCCGATCGGCTGCGTGTACGCTCGCAGCCGCGGGTCGCCGACGACTCGATCAAATACGAACCCGTGTTGCCCGTCGGGACCGAGCTCCAGGTCCTCGAGGGGCCGGTGCAGGACAGCGGCTACACGTGGGTCCGCGTTGCTCCCGTGGGCATGACCCTCGACGCCGGCGTGAGCGACGGCTGGGTCGCGATCGCCGACCACGATGGAACACCCTGGGTCGCGGCCTCCGAGGCCCCACTCGCGGGCCTCACGGTTGCCCAGTCGTCCGTTGGGCGTGAGCCGGTCAACGTCGCCGACGCGAAGGAGACCGCCGCGGGCATGAACGCCTTCGGGCTCGCCATGTACAAGCGCCTGCTGGCGGATTCGGGCGGCGGCAAGGGCGTCGTCATGTCGCCCACGAGCATCGCCTCGGCCCTTGCGATGGCTCGCGCGGGCGCCACCGGCAGGACCGCGTCACAGATGGATGACGTCTTGCGCGCCAACGGATGGAGCGACCTCGCCAGTGGCATGGGATCGCTTGAGCAGATCCTCAACGGCTACAACGCGACGTGGGAGGACAGCGAGGGTACGCCGCATGCCCTGTCGCTGAACATGGTCAATCGTGCGTTCGGCCAGGACGGCTGGGCCATCAAGCCGTCGTTCCTCGATCGGATCGCGAGCGCCTTCGGAGCGGGCGTTGCGCTCGTCGACTACATCGCCGATCCCGACGGCGCGCGCGACACGATCAACGCGTGGGTCGCGCGCCAGACCCACGACCGGATCAAGCAGCTGCTGGGGCCGAGCGACATCACCTCCGCCACGCGGCTGGCACTCGTCAACGCGATCTACATGAAGGCCAACTGGGCGAACGAGTTCGATCCCAGCCAGACGGTCAAGCGACCGTTTGCGACAACCGTCGGTACGACCACGCGGGTCCCGATGATGCGTATGGCCGGCGGTCAGAACGTCGCGCTCGCCGGGGGCAACGGCTGGAAGGCAACCGAGCTGCCATATGCTGGGGCGAACGGATCACCGCTCGAGATGACGTTGATCCTGCCCGACGATCTCAGCTCGTTCGAGGCCGGCCTGACCGTCGACAAGCTGGACTCGATCCAGGCCGAGATCGCGAAGCAGCAGAAGCGGATCGCGAAGATCATTCCGCAGGACGATGGCGACATGAACTGCCCGGCGTTCGCCTACGACGTGAACCTGTCCCTCCCGAAGTTCGGCATCGACACGCGGACCGGCCTCGTACCGATCCTCAAGGCCATGGGCATGCGCGACGCCGTCGACGCCAACCAAGCCAACTTCTCCGGGATCACCGGCGGTCGCGACATGTTCATCGGGAAGGTCATCCACCAGGCGAACATCGACGTCGATGAGACCGGGACCGAGGCCGCGGCCGCGACCGCGGTGGTTGGCGACACGACCGGCGGCTGCGGATCACCGTTCGCGTTGCAGCACAAGAAGCTCAGCTTCGACCGCCCGTTCATGTTCCTGATCCGGGACACCAAGACCGGCGCGATCCTGTTCATGGGCCGCGTGATGGATCCGACCAAACGGTAGGTCCGCCCGATCGGCCGTGCGGCAGGCGCACATTCCTGACCGGAGCCGACGGTAAGAATGGCCTCCGGGGCCGGATCCGTGCTCCGGGCTCACGGATCGAGCAAGCTGAGGCCGGCCCGGACCGAGCCGGGTCGAGGATGTGAGTGGGTGGCACGAATCCGGCGCTCTTCGCCCTGTGGCGGTCAGGAATGTGCGTCCGACGCACACCGAGGCTGGCGCCTAGCGGGGACGGGCCAGCCAGGCCTTCCAGGTGCCCTCGGCCTTGCCGGCCGTGACGTCGTCGCCATAGCGGACGAGCGGCAGCCGGATCAGCCGTACGTCCGAAAGCAGGCGCTGCGTCATGCTGGCGTTGTCCGTAGTGAGGTAGGCCAGTCCCCCGTCGCGGTACGCCCGGCTCTCGGTGTCGAACAGCGCCGCCGCACCGAGGCGGTCCACGAACCGCCGAAGCTCGCCCGCGGCGATCGGCTTCTTGTGGAGGTCGACGTAGTGGACGACGATGCGCCGCTCGCGGAAGAACCGGAGGGCGCCGCGCGTGGCGTTGTTGTCGTCCATGCCGAACACCTGGATGTTGGGCATCTTCTTGGTCGGGGTCTTGCCCAGGGGGGCGGGCATCAGCGCGGCTCGAGTCTGGCCATCGCGGCGCAGCGTAACGTGCGGCCCGCGTACCATGGGCGGGCAGGAGGTTCCGCGTGACGATCTGGTTCACCGTGCAGCTCGACGACCGCCCCGGTTCCCTGGCGCGGGTCGCCCAGGCGCTCGCCGATCGCGGCGTCAACATCACCGGGATCGTCGGCGTTGCCGAGGACACCGACGGTGCCCTGATGCTCACCACCAGCGACGCCGCCGCGACGCGCGAGGCGTTCGCGGCGATCGGGATCGCGTTCGAGGAGCACGACCCGACCGGTGGCTCGCCCGCGGACCTCACGATCAGCGACGTCGTCGCCGGCCGATCGGGCTGAGGCCGCCCATGCCGCCCCGCCCTCCGGAGCCGTTGCCGCCTGCCGTCGCGGTCCACCTCGAGGTCATCGACCGGCCGGAAACCATGACCGAGATCGCGGCGCGCGCGGCGGAGGCCGGCGGCCGGGTCCGGACGCTGTCCACCGTGCGGCGCACCCCGTCGGCGGGGATCGAACCCGACGATGTCCCGGTCGCGGAGCTCGAGCTCGAGGTCGAGATCGACGACGCCGACGAGCACGCCCTCATCGCCGCCCTGGAGGACCTCGACTCGGTCATCGCCATCCGTCTCACGCGGGCGCTGGCCAAGGTCTTCGGCAAACGCGTGATCGTCGTGGGCGGCGGGGCACAGGTCGCCCAGGTCGCGCTGGGCGCGGTGTCCGAGGCCGACCGACACAACCTGCGCGGCGAACGGATCTCCGTCGACACGATCCCGCTCGTCGGCGAGGACGCCATCGCATCCGCCGTCCGTGCCGTCGCCGATCTGCCGCGTGCCCGGTTGCTCGTCCTGGCGGGCTCGATCATGGGCGGCGAGATCAGCCGGGCCGCCGACGAGCTGCGCGCGGCCGGAATCCCGATCATCGCGCTGAACATGGTCGGCTCGATCACCGACCACGTGGACCTCGTGGTCAGCGATCCCGTCCAGGCCGGCACGATGGCCGTCATGGCCGTCGCTGACACCGCGGCCTTCGACCTCACCCGCGTCCGCGGCAGGCGGTACTGACGATGCAGGTGCTGCGGCTCGCTGACGTCCACGTGCCCACGACACTCGTCGCGGAACAGGCGGCGGAGGCCGCCGCAGCCTGGTGCTCCCGAGCGCTGATGGAGCACAACCACCGGGCCTACCTCTGGGCGGCGGCGCGCGGCGCGGACCTGGGAATCCCGTTCGACGAGGAGCTCCTCTACGTGGCGGCCATGCTTCACGACATCGGGCTGGTCGCCGCGTTCGACAACGCGACGGTCTCGTTCGACCAGGCCGGGGGCAACGTCGCCTGGATGTTCGCCGCCGGCGCGGGCTGGCCGGTCGACCGCCGGGTCCGGCTTTCGGAGGTCATCGTTCGCCACATGTGGGACAGCGTGGACCCGGCCTTCGACGCGGAGGGGCACCTGCTCGAGGTCGGGACGGCGATTGACATCTCGGGCCGAGATCCCGGGCTGTGGGCACCGGAGCTGCGCGCCGAGGTCCTCGCCGTCCACCCGCGGCTCGACCTCGTCGCCGAGTTCACCGCCTGCTTCGCCGACCAGGCGCGGCGCAAGCCCGACAGCTCCGCCGCGGCCGCCGTGCGCGACGGGATCAACAGGCGGATCGCAACCAACGTCCTGGATCTGCCGGAGCCTGCGGCGTAGCCAGTCGGGGGCGCCGCCGCGCTACCCTCAGCCCGTGCGCATCGCGACCTGGAACGTCAACTCGCTCAAGGCCCGGATGGAGGCCGTCGAGAAATGGCTCGCGCGCGCCGAGCCGGACGTTCTCCTGATCCAGGAGACCAAGCTCGCGGACGCCGACGCTCCCGTGATGCCGTTCGGGATGCTGGGCTACGAGCTCGTCCACCACGGCGAGGGGCGCTGGAACGGGGTCGGCATCCTGACCCGCGTCGGCGCCGACGACGTCATCACGAACTTCGGCGATGGGCCCGTGCGTGACAGCTCGCCGGGGAGCTCGGTCAGCGTGGCCGAGGACGACTTCGACCCGTTCGACGAGGCGCGGATGGTGTCGGCGGTGTGCGGCGGGATCCGCGTCGTGAGCCTGTATGCGCCCAACGGACGCGTCGTGGACTCCCCGTTCTACGAGGGCAAGCTGCGCTGGTTCGAGCGCGTCCTTCGCTGGCTCGCGGAGACCCGCTCCACAGATGAGCCACTGATCCTGGGCGGCGACTACAACGTCACGCCGGGTCCCGACGACGTCTGGAGCGAGGCCAAGGCCCACGGCGGAACCCACGTCTCCCCGCGGGAGCGCGCGGCGCTGGCCGCGCTCCGCGACTGGGGACTGATCGACGGCTACCGCGAGCAACGCCCCGAGACGGGCCGGTTCTCGTGGTGGGACTACCGCGCCGGGATGTTCCACCGCAACGAGGGCATGCGGATCGACCTCCTGTACGCGACGGCGCCGGTCGCCGAGCGCGTGGTGTGGGCGGAGATCGATCGCGAGGCGCGCAAGGGGCCGCCCACCCCGTCCGACCACGCCCCGGTCGTCGTCGACCTCGACGAGCCGGGCAAGCCGTTCGACCCCGGCTGGGCGGGCGCGCTGGAGCGCATCGCCGCCAGGACGAAGCCCCGCCGCTGACGGCACGCCGGCCGGCGTCGGGCGTCTCCGCGCAAATCCGCGCGATTTCGCGCTGGCGGTAATACTTCGCGGGCCCCGCCGCTCACCGGAGGTTCGCGTGTTCCACAAGGCAAGACTGGTCGGCTCGCTGCGTGGTTCAGCCGCGTAACGTCGCCCCGATGGCGACTGCCCCCCGCGCCGCCACGTCCGAGATCCGCCTCGACAACCTCGAGAAGCGGTTCGGAGACGTGTTAGCCGTCGACCACGTGTCCCTCGAGGTGGCCACCGGCGAGTTCTTCTCGCTCCTGGGCCCATCGGGCTGCGGCAAGACGACGACCCTGCGGATGATCGGCGGCTTCGAGCTGCCGACGGGCGGACGCATCCTGCTCCGGGACCGCGACATGACCCGCGAGCCACCCGACAAGCGTCCCGTGAACATGGTGTTCCAGCACTACGCGCTGTTTCCGCACCTGTCGGTCGGCGACAACGTGGCCTTCGGCCCCAAGCGCAAGGGCATGGCCAGGGACGAGGTGCGACGGCGCGTCGGCGACGCCCTGGCCCTGGTCCGGCTCGAGGCATTCGAGAAGCGCAAGCCCAACCAGCTCTCCGGGGGCCAGCAGCAGCGGGTGGCGCTCGCCCGCGCGCTCGCCAACCGCCCGGACGTGCTGCTGCTGGACGAGCCGCTCGGCGCCCTGGACCTCAAGCTCCGGCGCCAGCTCCAGGTGGAGCTCAAGCGGATCCAGTCGGAGGTTGGGATCACGTTCGTGTACGTGACCCACGACCAGGAAGAGGCGCTCACGATGAGCGACCGAATCGCGGTGATGAACGCCGGCCAGGTCGAGCAGCTCGGGACGCCCGAGGAGCTCTACGAGCGCCCGGCCTCGCGCTTCGTGGCCGACTTCATCGGCACCACCAACCTGCTGCGCGCGACCTTCGATGCCGACGGCCGCGCCCGGCTCGAGACGGGGGAACCCGTCGCCATCGACCGCAACGGCCACGCGAACGGCGCGACGATCGAGATCAGCATCCGGCCGGAGTCGATCCGGCTGCTGCCCGCGGCGGCGGCGGATGCCATCCCGGCTCGCGTCGAACAGGCCGCCTACATGGGCAACACCGTCTCGTACCTCGTCCGCACGACGGGCGGGACCGGACTCACGATCCTCGCACCCAAGGCCGGGGTCCGGCTCCCGGTCGGCAGCGACGTCGCCGTCGCCTGGGACGCCGCCGATGCCCTCGTGCTCGGCCGCGGACCTGCGCCGGCGATCACCCAGGAGGAACCCGCATGAAGCATCCCCACGACGGTTCATCAATCGACCTCGAACGCGCGCTCGTGCGCCACCTCGCCGAGCGGCGGATCAGCCGCCGCTACCTGCTCGATCGGATCGCCGTGCTGGGCGCCGCGGCCGCGCTCGCCCCGGTCATCGCCGCTTGCACGAGCGCGGCCAACGCGACGCCCGAGCCGAGCACGAGCAGCGGCGCTGCCAAGCCATCGTCGTCGGCCGCCGCCGGCCCCGCCTCGGCGGAACCCTCGGGTGCGTCGGCGGCGCCATCGACCCCGGCCACGCCGCCCCCGACGCCCGAGGGCGAGCTGTTCATCTACAACTGGGCCCAGTACATGGGCAAGAGCGTGATCCCGTCGTTCGAGAAGAAGTACGGCGTGAAGGTCACGATGGACTTCTTCGACAACTACGACACGATGCTCGCGAAGATCGGGCAGGGCGGTGGCGGCTACGACATCACGTTCCCCACCTCGACCGACATCCCGGGCCTCCTCCAGCGCGGCCTGGTCCAGACGCTCGACCAGTCGCTGCTGACCAACATCGGCAACCTCGGCACCGAGTGGCAGAACCCGGGCTACGACCCGGGCAACGCCCACTCCATCCCGTACATGTGGTGGACCACGGGCGTCGCCTACGACACCGCCAAGGTGTCGGAGAAGCTGACCAGCTGGAACGCGCTGTGGGACGAGAAGTACAAGCAGCACATCGCGGTCCTGGACGACATGCGCGAGGCGTTCGCGGCCGCCCTGTTCCTGCTGGGCAAGGACCCCAACACGACCAACGACGCCGACCTCGACGCCGCCCTCCAGCTGCTCGAGGAGCAGAAGCCGCTGGTCCGGATCTACACCACGGACGACATCGGGGTGCTGTCGACGGGCGACGCGTGGGTCTCGCACGCCTGGGGCTCGGACGTGTACCAGGTCGTCAGCGAGCGCCCGAGCGTCAAGTTCTACATCCCCGAGGAGGGCGGCATCCGTGGCTCGGACACCGTCGCCCTGCTCGCCAACGCGAAGCACCCGATCGCCGCGCAGCTGTTCATGAACCACCTGCTCGACGCCAAGGTCAGCGCGAAGAACACGAACTACATCGGCTACATGGGCCCCAACGCCGCGGCCAAGGAGTTCATCAAGCCGTACATCCTCAACGACCCGACGGTCAACCCCGACCAGGCCGTGGTCGACAAGCTGGTCGAGCTGCTCGACCTCGGCGCTGATCTCGACAAGTACGCCAGCCGCTGGACGACGCTCCGCTCCGGTGCGTAGCCGCCTGGGGGCGAGCCCCCTCGTCCTGCCGGGCATCGGATGGCTGGCAGCGTTCTTCCTGCTGCCCCTGGTCCTGATCCTGATCGTCAGCCTGGGCACCAAGGACCAGTTCGGCGTGGTCCATTACGACCACCTGACGCTGGACCACTACGCGAGCGCGCTGTCGCCGACGTTCCTGCCGACCATCTGGAACTCGTTCCGCTACTCGGCCCTGACGACCGTGTTCTCGATCGCCATCGGCTATCCGATCGCCTACTGGATCAGCCGCTACGGCGGGCGCAACAAGACACTGCTCCTGATCCTGGTGATGCTCCCGTTCTGGACCAGCTACCTGATCCGGACGTACGCCTGGATGATCATCCTGCGCGACAACGGCGTCGTGAACTCGATCTTCCAGGCGGTCGGCCTGACCAGCGAGCCGGTGATCCTGCTCAACACGGACCTCGCCGTGGTCCTGGGCATGACCTACGGGTTCCTGCCGTTCGCGATCCTGCCCCTGTACGTGTCCATCGACCGCCTCGATGACAGCCTGATCGCCGCCGCCCGCGACCTGTACGCGAACGGCCGCCAGGCGTTCATCCACGTGACGCTGCCGCTGACCATGCCCGGGATCATCGCGGCCTCGATCCTGACGTTCATCCCCGCCATCGGCGATTACGTGACCCCGGACCTGCTGGGCGGCGCCCAGACGACAACCATCGCGAAGGTCGTGCAGACCCAGTTCCTCTCGGCACGCGACTGGCCGTCCGGGGCCGCGCTCGGGTTCCTGCTGATGCTGGTCACGATCGTGGGCACGCTGCTCAGCCTCCGGATCCTGCGGCGCGAGGTGCTGTAGGTGCGCCGCGACCGAAACGTGTGGCTGACGGCGTACGCGGCCGTCGTCTACGTGTTCCTGTTCCTGCCGATCGCGATCCTGATCCTGTTCTCGTTCAACATCTCCAAGCGGAACTTCGCGTGGGAGGGCCTGACCCTGCGTTGGTATCCCCGGCTGTTCCGCAACGACGACCTGCTCAACTCGCTGCTCGTCACCCTCGAGGTCGCGCTGGTCGCGGTGATCGTGGCGACCGTGCTGGGCACGCTGCTGGGGCTCGGGCTCACGCGGATGGGTCGCCGGTCGCGCGGGCCGAGCGAGACCCTGCTCCTGCTGCCGATGGTGACCCCCGAGATCGTCATGGGCATCAGCCTGCTGCTGTTCTTCGCCCAGCTGTTCAACGGGCAGGGGTCGATCCAGCAGATCTCAATCGCCCACGTGACGTTCTGCATCTCGTACGTCGCGGTCGTCGTCCGCGCCCGGGCCTCGAGCCTCGACCCACAGCTCGAAGAGGCGGCACGCGACCTCGGGGCGTCGGCGTGGGGCGCGTTCCGGTTCGTGACGCTGCCGCTGCTGCTGCCGGCGGTCGCCGCCGGCGCGATGCTCACGTTCGCGCTGTCGTTCGACGACCTGATCATCACGTCGTTCAACGCGGGCGTCGGGTCATCGACGCTGCCGATCTACATCTACTCCAAGATCCGGTTCGGCGTGACGCCCGAGATCAACGCGATCTCCACGATCATCGTGTCGATCACGGCGATCCTGATCTTCGTGGCCTGGCGCCTGGGCGGCCTGCGCGGCGAGACGCGGAGCGGCGCCGCCGGCGTGTGAGCGTGGCCCCCGAGATCAGCCGCGGCTCGCGGCGGCTCCCTCGCGGGCCAGCTCGGCGACCGTCGTCCGGGTCCCGTTGTCGCCGGCGCCCGGCTTGGGCGGCGGCGTGTCGTACCGCTCGCGGACGACCCGGTGGCTCTCGACGCCATCCTCCGCGTACCGGTCGGCGACCATCAGGTCGAACGCCTGCACCGAGGCCTCCTGGTTGGAGTAGCGGCCGGCGACCCAGCTGCGGGACGACGTCCCACGCTGCTGGAGCTCGCACACGTGCCAGTCCTGGCGGTTGGTGAGGTCCCAGAAGGCGATCGCGTCGGTGGGGTCGAACCCCTCGCCGTCGATGGTCTCGCCCTCGAACAGCCAGTCGCAGATGACCTGGGTGTGGCCGGCGGCGGTGGGCACGAGCTGGTGGACCAGCAGGTAGTCGGGGTGGATCGACAGGAACGTCGTCGGCCACAGGACGTAGTAGTAGACCCGCTGCTCGTCGACCGGGGTGATGCCGCACATCGGCGGCCGCCCGTCACGCGAGCCGTGCCCGCCGTCGAGCGCCATCGTCTCGGCGCCCTCGACGAGCTCCATCCAGCCGCCCTGCCAGGCGCCGTTGGGGTCGAAGTCGCCGCCCAAGTCGTAGGGCGTGAGCTTGTTGAGCTGGGGATGGACGCCCGGGCAGTGGTAGCACTCGGAATAGTTCTCGGCGATCAGCTTCCAGTTGGCGCCGACCTCGTAGGTGATCTGCTTCGCCGACCGCAGCGAGCTGAAGTCGAACCGATCCAGGAGCTCGACGAGGTCCCCGAGCTGGCTCTCGAGCCCGGGCGTCACCGACTCGTCGGCGAAGCACAGGAACAGGAAGCCCTGCCAGGTCTGGCAGCGGATGGGGGCGAGGCCGTAGGTCTCGAGGGAGAAGTCGTCGAGGTCTTCGGTGTGCTTGGCCCGCACCAGCCGGCCGTCGAGGTCGTAGATCCAGGCGTGGTAGGGGCACTGGAAGCGGACCGCCGTGCCGCACTCGCGCTCCTCGACTGCCGTGCCCCGGTGGCGGCACACGTTGTAGAAGGCGCGGATCGACATCGTCCCGGCCCTTCACCAGGAGCACGCTCTCGCCCAGCACCTCGCGCACCAGGAAGCTGCCGGGTGCGGCGAGCTCCTCGGCGCGGCCGACCGCGAGCCAGTCGCGGCGCAGGATGTGCTCCCGCTCCCAGTCGAGTACCGCCGGGTCCTGGTAGGTCCGCGCGGGCAACAGGGATGCCGATCGGTAGTCGCGGCGGACGGACGCAAGCTCATCGGCGGTGAGGACTGCCATGGCGGCATTGTCCCCTGCCGAGTGCCCACCCGCCAAGGCGGCGGCCCGGTGGGCGCATCGAGCGGGGCCCCTGGACACCACTCGGGCACACTGAGCGCTCGATGGGTGGGTTCGCGGACCGCGTGCAGGCGACCAGCCGGATCGCCGCCGAGGTGGTCCACAATCCCGCCCTGCGCCGCGTGGAGCTGGCCTACCTCGCGTTCGCCGCGGTGGAGTTCGGCAGCTGGGTCGCGCTGCTGCTGTATGCGTACGACGCCACCGGTCCAGCCTCGGTCGGCATCGTCGCCCTGATCCAGCTCGTCCCGGCGGCCGTGGTCGCCCCCGCGCTGTCCACCCTTGGGGATCGCTACCACCGCGAGCGCGTCCTGTTCGGCGCCTATGCGTTGCTCGCGGTCGTGATCGGCGCGACGGCGATCGGCATGCTGGCGGGCTGGCCTCCGCTGGTCGTGTATGCCATCGCCGTGACCGACATCGTGCCGATCACACTCGTCCGCCCCACGCACAACGCCATCCTGCCCTCGCTCGCCCATAACCCGTCCGAGCTCACGGCGGCCAACGCCGCAACCAGCATCGCCGAGGCCGCCGGGATCCTCCTCGGTCCACTGACGGCGGCGGCCATCCTGGTTGTCGCTGTCCCCGGCACGGTCATCGCCGTGCTCGCCGGTGTCGCGGGCTGTGCCGCGCTGCTCACCTTCGGGCTGCGACCATCGCCGGCCGGCATCACCGCACAGGCGCTTGTCGACGACGCGATCGAGACGCCGGCCGGGTTCGGGTTCATGGGCGGGTTCCGGGCCATCGCCGCGGATCGTGACGCGCGGCTCGTCGTCGCGATCCTGTCGGCCCGGCAGCTGATGATCGGCGTGACGGACGTCCTGTTCGTGCTGCTCGCGATCGAGGTGTTCGGGACCGGCGAGTCGGGCGCGGCGATCCTGTCCGCGGCCATCGGCGCCGGTGGCATCCTCGGCGGGGCGGCGGCGTTCGCGCTGGTCGGCCGGCGGACGATCACCCCCGTGCTGGTAGGGAGCGGCGTGCTGTTCGGCGTCGCGTTCGCGCTGATCGGAGTCGCGGCCGGGTCCTACGCGCCGCTCCTGCTGGTCGTCGCCGGCATGGGGCTGGCGGTCATGGACGTCGCCGGACGCACCATCCTCCAGCGCGCCGTCCGGGACGAGGTCCTCGCCCGGGTCTTCGGCGTCCTCGAGGGCCTGATGATGGCGGCCCTCGCCCTGGGCTCCGTGCTGGTGCCGGTGATCGTCCTGCTCGTCGGGATCGACGCGGCCGTGCTGATCTTCGCGGCCCTGCTGCCGCTGATCGTCGTGCTGGCGGGGCCCGGCCTGCGGGCCGTCGACCGCCGGGCGACCGTGCCGATGCGCGAGCTCGCACTGCTGCGTCGCACGCGGCTGTTCGAGTCGCTTCCCCAGCCGGTGCTCGAGGGTCTCGCGCGGGCGACAACCTGGATCACCGTGCCCGCCGGCACCGCGATCATCCGCGAGGGCGACCCGGGGCAGACGTTCTACATCCTCGACCTCGGCGCGGTGCAGGTGTCCCGGGGCGGTCAGCCGATTCGCATCCTCGACGCGCAGGGCGACGGCTTCGGAGAGATCGCGCTGCTGCGCGACGTGCCGCGCACGGCCACGGTCACGACGATCGCCAGCAGCGAGCTCCTGACGATCGACCGGCCGCCGTTCCTCGCCGCGGTCACCGGCCATCCGGTGGTGCACGCCGAGGCCGGGCGGGTGGTCGAGGGATTCCTGCAGGCTGACCAGGAGGTCGGCGAAACCTGACCGTTGCCGCGGGCTCAGCTGCCCGGGCTAGGGCTGCTCCTCTTCACCGAATGGCGGCGTGAGATCCCGAAGGGAGGCCTCGCAGCCAGCGAGGTCATCGGGCGCAGCGGAGAGCCAGAGCGCCCACGGTCCCAGTTCCGTGGAGATGTAGTACTGCAGGTGGACGTCCTCGTCGTCCCCGGCGGCGCTCACCATCTCCAGACCCCACCGGCCTCGCCCAGCCGCAGGTGCACGCGCCCGAGGGAGCTGATCCGCATCTCGGCCGCGCGCGGATGCAGGCCCGTCCGCCATCGGCGCAGCGGTGAGGCAGAAGAGTCGTTCGTGCGGCCATGGTCGCGAGCCGGCGGCGCTGGGTCAAGGGGTCGAGGGGTGTTCGCCGCGAGCGGCCTCCCAAGTGTCTCGACCACCGTCCGTACAATCCCGCGGTGACGCTGATTCTCCACGGCGAATGACGCCGAACTCGATCGTGCAGATCTCGGATATGCGTCTGACGAACACCGCAACACCTGGAGGTCGTCGACGAGACGACCGCCAAGACGGTCGTCTACGAAGGTCGGGCGATGTGGTCATACGCCGGTCCGGCGTGCATGGGGGCAACCAGCCAACCGCCGTGTGGCTGGCGAGCCTCCTCGCGGACAACGGGCCGGACGAGATCGTCAACGCCATCGGAAGGTCTGCGGACTCGATCACTTCCTGCTACCCCGAGCGGGCGCGCCGCCTCGCTGTGGTGGCTGCCGGGTGGCACGGCTCCCCAGACGCTCCTTGTCGCCCCGGTATTGCCTGATCGCCAACTTCGACGACGTCACGGGCGAAGCTGTGGCCACGGGATGCGCGTCACCGAGGAGCGGCTCGATCCGCGTCGCGACACGAAAGGTGTTTGCGGCCGGCGTCGAAGCTGCCGCGGCTCGCTGCATGCCCGGGTCGAGGGCCTTGTGCGCCGTCGCGCCGGCCGCCGCGTGAATGAGAACGCGGGGGATATCGCCGCCATCCTCCCTCGCGACGTTCTCCTCGCTGGCGATTCGACAGCCGCGGGTCGGGAGGCGCGCGCTCATCGGATCGATCCCGCGCGACTGGCTCCGCACCTGCGGGGACCCGCCCGCTCGATGGGCGCTGGATCCGCCTGGTGGTGATGACGACGCTACCGGGGCTGTGGGTCAGCCAGGACCTGAGCCCGACTGGACTGGCCCGGTGTTCAAGTCCCCTCCGGGGGTGCCGCACGCGGCCAGACGCCACATACATGCCCGGCTACGCGGCTCCCGGCGTGTCGATCGTGACGAGCTTCACTGCCCTCGACGGGGAGCCATCGCGCGGTGCCGACCACCCCTGCACGGGTCCGCCCCGGCGCCCCCAGTAGCCCGCGGCTCAAGACCGAGACGTGAGCACCGGGCGGATCGTCCGCCGGGCCAGGGCACCTCGGTGCACACTGGCCGCCCATGACCGCCGCAGTCGCCCGGACACGCTGCACGCTGCGAATTGTCCGCCGCGTCCTCGACAACCCCGACGCTGCGGCGGGTCGATTTGGCCTTCCTCGCCTTCAATACGGTCGTCTACGGGGTCGTGGGTCGCGATCCTGCTGTACGCCTACTCGGAGACAGGACCGGCGTCCGTCGGTCTCGTCGCGCTCGCGCAGCTGCTCCCGGCCGCCGCGATCGCCCCGTTCGCCGGAACGCTCGGCGACCGGTTCCGGCGGGAGCGCGTCCTCCTTCTCGCCTACGCGCTGTTTGCGTCCTGGACGGTGTCGATCGCCCTCGGGATGCTGCTCGCGTGGTCGGCGCCGGTGGTCTACCTCGCCGCGATCGCCGCGTCGATGACGCTCACCCTCGTGCGGCCAGCGCACAACGCGCTCCTTCCCGGCCTGGCCCACGATCCGTCCGAGCTGACCGCAGCCAACGCGGTCACCAGCATCGCGGAGTCGAGCGGCCTGCTGTTCGGGCCTCTGTCGGCGGCGGCGATCCTCACCGTGGCGGGGCCGGGCGCCGTGCTCGCCCTCCTCACGCTGGTCGCCGCGTGCGCGGCGGGCCTCGTCCTGGGTCTGCGCCCGCATGCCCACCCGGGCGCGCCGCACCTCTCCGACGAGGCGTACGACGCCGTGCTGCATGCCGCGGAGCACGGCCATCCGGAGGTGCGCGGCCCCGCGATCCTCGGTGGGTTCCGCGCGTTGGCTGAGCATCCCGATGCGCAGGCCGACCGTTGCGATCCTTTCGTCGCGCATGCTGCTGATCGGCGCCGGCCGGCTGCCGTTCGGTGCTGATGGCGATTGAACAGTTCGGTACTGGTGAGCCGCAACCAGGGCCCTGTGGACGCAGTCGCCACGGCATCCGCGGACTGGCGTTCGCGCTCAATCGCAGGCAGGCGCGGCTCGCTGCGGCGGTGCCGGTGTCCGGCCTCGCGTGGGGCGTCCTGTTCGTGCTGTTCGGCGTTGTCGCGCCGGCCACGCTGGCGCCAGCGCTCCTCGTCGCGTGCGGGATCGCGCTCACGGTGATGGACGTGGCAGGTCGCACCGCCCTCCAGCGCGCCGTGCATGATGAGGTCCTGGCCCGCGTGTTCGGCATCCTCGAGAGCCTGATGACGGTGCGTCTCGCCGTCGGCTCGATCCTGCTGCCGCTCGCCGTCGGGGTGTTCGGGATCCCGGCAGCCGCCGCAGCCTTCGCGGCCGTCATCCCGCTCGTCGTCGTGCTCGCGTCGCCGGGCCTGCGGGCTATCGATCGCCGCGCCAACGTGCCGGTGCGCGCCCTGGCCGTTACGCCGGTTGCCGCTGTTCGCCGGCCTCGCGCCGCCGACGCTCGAGTCGCTCGCCCGCTCGGGCGTCGGCAATCGGTGCCACCGGCGACAGTCGTGATTTCGAGAAGGTGATCCCGGCGAGCGGTTCTTTGTCCTCGAGACGGGGACGGTCGATGTCAGCCGGGCCGGCGAGTTCGTGCGGCGGCTGTCGGCGCCAGGCGACGGGTTCGGCGAGATCGCGCTGCTCCGGAACGTGCCGCGGACCGCGACGGTCACGGCGACCAGCGACACGCAGCTGCTCGGCATCGGGCGCACGGAGTTCCTCGCCGCGGTCACCGGCCAGGCGGTTGTGAGCGCGACGGCTGGCCGGATCGTGGAGGACGCCAACCTCGACCGCGACCGCGAGCTGGCGGGCAGCTAGGCCGACGGTCGGAGGGCTGTCAGCGCTGGCCGGAACTGTCTGCCACAGCGACGACGAGCCCACCCGAGGGGTCCGCGCCGTACAGCACCAGTCGCGACCCGATCGCGCTTGCGCCCTGCATCTGCGCACCCGTGAAGATCGTGCCCGTGTCGAGCCGCTGCCACGTCACGCCGTCGGCCGAGCTCCAGGCGATCCCGTCTCCACCGCCCTCGCCGGTCGCCACGAATTCCGAGCCGAGCCAGGCGAATGCGGGAGCATCCGCGCGTTCTCGAGCGGCTGCAGACGCGCGCCAGGATGAACTGTCCGAGGACACCCACGAGAGCGCCGAACCGCCGGCATCCCCGACGGCCACGAAGCCGTCCGGCCCCGCCGCCACACTCCGGAGCGACACGCCGGGCCCGGAGATCGCGTCGGACAGACGCCGCCAGGAGAGGCCGTCACTCGACGTCCACACCGTGGGGGCCAGGCCCGTCTGCCCGACGGCCACGACGCCCGAGGGGTTGGCCGCGACACCGGACATCGAACCTCCGGCGAACTCGGGACTCACCGGGTCGTTGAAGCTCCAGGGAGCCCCGTCGGGGGATGTTGCGACGATGGCGCCCACCACTGCTTCCGGGTTGTTACCTGGGAATTCTTGATCTCCTGTCCGACGAACACGAAGCCGGGGCCGCCGTCGGCGATCGCCGCGAACATCGGGTACCGGTTAGTGCCGCGGGGAGAGGACACCCCTGCCGCTTGCCAGGGATCGCCGGACGGGGCGCCGAGCCCTAATGATCAGATGTCCGCAGACCCCGGCTGAGCCAGACTCGGGCCGCATAGGTGCCCTGCCCCTGGAATTCGCCGAGAAGTCGGTGCCAAGGACGATCAGCGTGTTGCCATCCGTGGCGACGTTCAAAGCCTCGTTGTCCTGGAAACGTGGCGTCGGCCGGCATCCGCTGCCAGGACAGCCCGTCCGCGGACATCCAGACGGCGGCCGCCCGGCGGTCACCCTCTGAGACCTTGCCGACCGCAATGAGCTGCCCGCCCGTGCCGAGCACATCGGACACGGTGCCGTTTGCGAATGCCGTACTGTCCTCGATCCGGGTGAAGCTTCGTCCCGGCAGCTGCGCTGGGCCCTCGATCCGTGGGCGGGCGAGCCAGCCAAACGCGGCCAGCAGCACGATGATCACGGCGGCCGCCCCGACGGCGGGGGCTATCCGGCCCGACGCTGGATGACTGCGCCGGCTGGTACGCGGCCGCGACGACTGCTTGTCGAACACGGTCCGGTGCGTGAGGGCGCGGCAGGCTACGGGCGAGCGCCGGCTGCTTGCAGGCCGGCGGCGAAAGCCCCGGCATGGAGCGCACGCATGCAGGTGCGCGTCGAGCTCGCTGCATGTCGGTGGCCGGCGGCGTCGAAGTCCAACCGCGGACGCGGCCGAGCTCCCTGGAACTGCGCATGCTCCTTCATCTCCCCCAGCCTCGCTCTCAATGCGCTGCCGGAGCTCACGGCGCGCTGCGCCAGAGCAGCGTCCTCGTCGCGCCTTCGCTGCGTCCAATGAGCGCAGCGACCTCGTGCCCGGAGCGGCCGTCGCTCACGAGCTGGAACGCCATCCGGGCCTCCGTCGAAAGGGCCGCGAGGGCGGACTGGAGGCTCTCCGAGCCCGCGCTCACGCCCTACCAGCTCGTCCCTCCGGGGATCTGCCCACATCCCGGTTCACGAAGAAGCTCCCGCCACCGGTCGGCCACGACTCTCGCCGGCGGGCGCGGCTGCGGGCCAGGTCCGACGGCCACCCGGTAGAGCCACGCCCGGACGTTGTCTGGGTATCGCCCGGCGCGCGCCTCCCCCGGATCCAGGCGCAGGAACGCCTCCTGCACGAGGTCCTCGGCGGCCCCGGGGTCCTCGCGTGACACTCCCAGGGCGAACCCGTGAACAGGTCGCGCTCGTTCGCGTCGTAGGCGGCCACGATGTCCACGGCCCGGTGCCCTCCGGCCCGTTTCAACGATAGACCTGCTCGAGCTGCACTGGCATGTGGCTCCAGACAACGCCGCATCAACGCGTGACCGGTTGGATGCCTGACGACGTGAAGCCATGACGCGATGAGTCCCGGATTGTCCACACGTCACGGGCCGCGCAAAACGCGGTTGGTGACTTATTCAACCCTCCGTCGAGTCGTGGTGGCGACGGGAGCGCCTTGACGGTCCCGCGTCATGTCCCCCGAAGGGAGCGACAGGATGGCTAAAGCACAACTCGGTCGGCCGGCTCGACGACGCCCCGTCGCGAGCCGCGCTGATCGCTCCCCTCATTCCTGTAGCTGTGGTCATCGCGGCTGCTTCGCGGCCATGATCGCCCTGCCCGCGGGACAGCGGACCGAACGGCGAGACGGCGACCCGCTAGAGGCCCCCGCTCGTCGGTGAGCACAGCGCCCTGGGAGCGCGCCAGCTCGCCGGCCTGAATGCCGCCATCGCCTCGATGCAGCCGGCCCAGAGGCGAGCATGCAGGCTTGTCGCGGATCGATTACGAGGCCCAATCAGCGCTCGATGGATCGGGCTACTACCCTCAGCGGAGTCCACCCTCCCCTCCGATCTGCAAGCACAACCGCGCTGACGCCGTCCACCTGCCGGACTAGCCGTCCCGACTCAGCGGCCTCGGCCTGCTGGCCAGGGCCGAGGATCCCGGTGACCCGGCGGCGGTCGCTCGCGGACTCCGTGCGCCAGCCGCGGATCGTGCGCGAGCCGTCGTTCACGTAGCGGTCGGCGACCATGATGTCGAACGCGTGGACCGACGCTTCCTGGTTCGAGTAGCGGCCGGCGATCCATGAGCGCTACCGCGTGCCCTGCTGCTGGGGCTCGACCACGTGGTAGTCCTCGCGGTTGGTGATGTCCCAGAACTCGACGGCCCCGCTGACGTCGATCTCGCCCAGCTTGTCGGCCTCGACGTAGAGGTCGCAGTTGACGGTGCTCCGGTTGGGTCCGACGGGCCAGGCCTGGTGGGTCAGCACGTAGTCCGGGTGGACCGAGACGATCAGGTTCGGCCACAGGATGTAGTAGTAGATCCGCCGGGCCTCGGTCTCGTCGCGGGCGTAGAGCAGCGGCCGGCCGTCGAGCGTGCCGCTCATCGACATCGTCTCGCAGCCCTCGGCGAACGGCATCCAGCCGCCCTTCCACGGGCCGTCGGCCAGGAAGTCCTCGCCCAGGTCGTACGGGGTGAGCTTGTTGAGCAGCGGGTGGACCGGCGGGCAGTGGTAGCACTCGCTGTAGTTCTCGGCCACGATCTTCCAGTTGGCGCCGACGTCGTAGGTCAGCCGGGCGGCCCGGGAGTGTGGCATGTCGCGCTCGAAGCCCGCGTGGTGCGCGTACCAGTCGCCCATGGAGTCGCGAGCCCCGGGGTGACCGTCTCGTCGGCGAAGCACAGGAACACGAAGCCGCCGCCACGCCTGGCAGCGGATGGGCGCGAGGCCGTAGGTCTCGAGGCTGAAGTCGTCGAGGTCTTCGGTGTGCTTGGCCCGCACGAGGTTGCCCGTCGAGGTCGTAGATCCAGGCGTGGTAGGGGCACTGGAAGCGGACCGCCGTGCCGCACTCGCGCTCCTCCACCGCGGTGCCCCGGTGGCGGCACACGTTGTAGAAGGCGCGGATCTCCTCGTCCCGGCCGCGGACCAGGAGCACGTTCTCGCCGAGCACGTCGCGGACCAGGAAGCTCCCGGGCTCGGCGAGCTCCTCGGCGCGGCCGATGGCGAGCCAGTCGCGGAAGAAGATCTCCTCGGTCTCCCACGCGAAGATGTCATCGTCGTGGTAGGCCCGACCGGGGAGGAGCCGTGCGCCGCGGAACGGCGCGCGGATCCGGGCGATCTCTTCGGGCGTGAGCGGGGCGGGCGTGCGGGGGGCGGGCGTGACGGCCAAGAGCGGTGACCTCGAGCGGACGCCGCGATCGTAGCGGAGTCGAGCCGTACGGCCGAGCCGGGTAGCCGCACCGGAATTCGTGTCGCGCGTGTCATGAGCGTGGCGCGCATGCGAGCCACACGTTTGGGGCGCATGGGGACGGTGTTGGCGCCGTCAGTGTGCGCGCCAGCAGGTCCGCGGCATGCGCGCACACAAAGACCTGCGCGCACGCGCGGCGCCGCGGTCAGTCCAGGGACACCGTCTGGTGCCAGGCCGGGATCTCGCGTGGAGGCCCGAGCGCCTCCACCTTCGGCGCCAGCGCCGCTGGGCCGGCGGGTCGCCGTGGACGAGGTACACGTCGCGCGGCACGCCCGGGTCGCCGGCCGGCGGCCGCCGATGAACCCGCCCAGCCACGCGAGCAGCTCGGGCTCGTCGGCGTGCGCGGAAACCCGTCCAGCGACCGGATCGTCGCCTTGACCGGCATCTCGTTGCCGGCGATGCGCGCCGTCTCGGCGCCGCGGACGAGGTGGCCGCCGAGCGTGCCCTCGCCCTGGTAGCCCACGAACAGGACGGTCGCCGACGGATCGTCCAGCAGGCGCTCCGCGTGCCCGACGGACCGGCCCCCGGTCAGCATCCCGTTCGACGCGATCATGTACGGCGACGGCGCCTGCGCGATCCGCTCCGACTCCTGGACGTTCTGGACGATGTGCTGGCCGGGATAGTCGAGCGGCGCCTCGTGCGCCCGCAGCAGCGCGGCGGTCTCCTCGTCGTAGGCCTCGGGGTGGTTGCGGTAGACGTCGGACGCGGACTTCGCCATCGGCGAGTCGAGGTACACGGGGACCTGCGGAATCCGCCCCGCATCGAGCAGCCGGCCAGCTCCCACACGATCTCCTGGGTCCGCCCGATCGCGAACGACGGGATCAGCAGCGCGCCCCTGCGCCGAACCGCGTCGTTGACCGCCTCCGCCAGCCCGCCGACGACCGCCTCCGCCGGCTCGTGCTCCCGGCCGCCGTAGGTCGACTCGCAGACGACGATGTCGCCCTCGGTGATCGGCGTGGGTCGCGCAGGATCGGCGTCCCCGGCCGGCCGAGGTCGCCCGAGAACACCACCAGCGTGTCGCGGCCTCCGCCCGGCCGCGTGAGCCGCATCCGCGACGATCGCCGAGCCCAGGATGTGGCCGGCGTCCGCAGCGTGACGTGCATGCCCTGCGCGACCTCGTGCTCCTGCCCGTAGGGCACGTGCTGGAACATCGACGAGCGTCAGGTCGACGTCCTCCTCGGTGTACAGCGGGTCGACCAGGCGGAGCATCACCTCCGGGCCGGCGGCCCGCAGCAGCTCCTCGGGATCGGGGCCGCCGGGGCTCTCGGCACCCTCGGCCGCGAGCTCGACCGCCTAGTCGAACGCGTCTCGTCGCGGGCCGCGTCGCGCTGCGGCGCGTTCCGGGTCGCGGCGCCGCGGCGCGCCGCTCGCTTGGCGAACTCCACCTGGAGCTTCGCCGAGTCGAGGAGGACCAGCCGGGCGAGCTCCGCCGTCGCCGCGGTGCACACGATCGGCCCCGGAACCCCTCGTGGACGAGCAGCGGCAGCAGGCCGCAGTGGTCGAGGTGGGCGTGCGTGAGGACGACGGCGTCGAGCGTCGCCGGGTCGACGCCCAGCGGCACCCGGTTGCGCATCGTCTCGTCGGGGCCGCCCTGGAACATGCCGCAGTCGACGAGGACGCGGGCGCGACCCGTGTCGACGAGGTGGCGCGAGCCGGTGACGGTGCGCGCCCCGCCGAGGAAGGTCAGCTCCATGCGCGATCGTGACACATCGCGTCGTAGGCGGGACGGCTGGCACGATCGGCCGTGCCCGCCCGAGATCGCTCGCGGCCCTCGAGTCCGCGTACCTCGCCGCGCGGGACGCCCGCGACCGGCTCGACGTGGCGCAGGCGCCGGCGTGCCCCCTGACAGTCGGCGCTCGAGGCGGAGGCCGCGGCGACGGAGCCGCACGGTCCGCGAGGCGCTCGCGTCGGGCGAGGCCGACGAGGCCGGCGCCCTCGGCGACGGACGATGCGCGGCCCTCGCGGCGATCCGCGCCGGCATCGACACCGCGTTCGACGACGATGGCGAGCTCGCCCGTCCACCCGGAGGACCCGACGACGACGTGGACGATCCGGCGGCATGGCCGGCGGCGATCGAGGCCGGCGGCGCGGCGCTCCGCCACCGGCTCGAGGACGGCTTCGGGGCGATGGCCGAGGACCTCTCCGTCGATGGCGAGCCTGACCCGCCTGCAGTCCTCGCGCGCCTCGCGAGGAGCCGGACCCCGCGATCGGCGTCGGCGCCTGTTCCTCGGCTCGAGCCGCTGTGGCGGGGGTCGACGGGCGACGACGGTTGCGGCGGCTCGCCGTACCGCGCCTAATCCGCGACTCGTCGCGCGCCTGGGCCGCCGGCCGCTCGCCGATCGCCGCCAACGAACGCGGCGCTCGGGCTGCCGCCGGCGACGTCGAGCGTGGGCCTCGACGCGCTGGGGGCGTGGCGCGACGCGGTCGACGATCCCGGCCCGGGCGCCGGCGACCCGCGGTCGAGCCGTGGGACTGGTGGTGGCGGACCGGGCGCGGCGCAGCGCGCGTCGGCCGGCCCTGCCGCTCGACCGTGTGTTCGAGATCAACCGGCGGTCTACGCGTCGTTGGGCGCCGACCTCGATGCCCTCGGGTCCGGTTCGACACCGTGCCGCGCCCGGGACGGCCGCCGGTCGCCGTCGCGTTCACGACCTTCGGGGCGCGGCCGCCCGTCGGCGTCGGGACCTGGTCGCCCGGCGCGCCGACATGCTCGCCGAGATCGCGACGGCGGGCTGGACGACCTGACGGCTCATCCACGAGACCGGCCACGCGGTCCACATCGCGGTCGTCCGGACGCGTCCCGCGTTCGCGGACTGGCCGGACTCCGACGCCCTGACGGAGGCGCTCGCGGAGCTCGTCGCCTCGACCTCGGCGAGCCGGCCTGGCTCGGCGTGGATCCCCTGGCGGCGACGCCGATCCCGGGCCCCGTCGCGTCCGCTGCCGCTACGCGGACGTCGTCATGGACGCGGCGTGGGCGCTGTTCGAGATGCGCCTGAACGCGGAGCCCGGACCCGTCGCCCAACGAGGCCTGGACCGAGATCACCTCGGACTACCTGGGCATCGCGCCGCACCCCGAGTGGTCGTGGTGGGCGATCCGCGGCCAGCTGGTCCAGGAGCCCGGCTACATGGCGAACTACGCGGTCGGCGCGGTCCTGGCGGCCGACCTGCGGGCCGCGATCCGCGACGGCGCGCGGCGACTGGATCGACGGCGACCCGGGCTGGTACGCGTGGGTCACGGACCGCATCTACCGGTTCGGGCTCGAGCGGCCGGCGGGCGACGTCTGCGGGAGCTGCTGGGCCGGCCGCCCGACGCGACGGCCCTGCTCGCCGAGATCGAGCGGGCCCGCGCCGGAGGCGCCGCCGGTACCATCCGCCGCTGACCGCACCCTCCGTCGGGCGGCCGTGTCCGCCGTCCGCAGGATCGAGGATGTAGGGGACGATCGCGACGAGCAGCGACTAGGATCGGGCCGTGGGAGGCGCACCAGGCACGACTCGGGCGAGTCCATGACATCGGACGGCGAGCCCGAGGGCATCCGGATCCTCGCCGCACTTGTCGGCCGGCTGGGCGAGGTCGTCCGTCCGGGGTCGGCACCGTGCTCAACATTGTCCTCGTAGTACGGCCCGACTTGGTCTCGCTCGAACCCGTAGCGCCGTCGAGGTCGTGCGGCGCGGCTCGCGCTGGTGCTCGCGGCCGGCGGCCCATCGCCGTGGACCGGACCGTACCTCGTCCGCCATCCGTCCGCGTCGTGCGAGGGCTGATGACCAGGCCCGACTGCCGGTCGGTTGTCGTTCCGGCGGGCGCGGACCGCGCCCGAGGAACACGTGCTGGTCGCGGGATTGCTGCGGGCGGGATCGCCGCCGCGCGGCGACCGTCGGCCGCGGCCGGGTCGCGCGCCGGTCCGGGCGCGCACTAGCGCGGTCGACGCGCAACGGCCGGGACGGCGACCGCCGGGCGGCGATGCCGAGGCGCGCGGCCCCCGTCGGCGATGGCTGCCCCTCGCGCGCGGCCAGGTCAGCGGGCCCACGACCAGGCTGTCGACGGCCACCGCGACGAACAGCAGCGTCAGGTAGCTGATCGAGAACTTGTACAGGCGGATCGCCTGGGCGAGCGAGGCCTCCGGCGAGGTCGCCTGCGCGCCACAGGGTCGGCGCCCGCCACAGGAACACCGCGCCCAGCCCGACCGCCGCGACGAGGTAGATCGGGCCCATCCGCGCCACGGCGCAGAACACGAGCGAATCGCGACCAGCAGGACCGTGTACAGCACGATCTGGCGGGCGGTCTCGGGGACGCCCCGGACGACCGGCAGCATCGGCACGCCGGGCCGCCTCGTAGTCCTTGCGGATCCGCAGCGACAGCGCCCAGAAATGCGGCGGCGTCCAGTAGAAGACCAGGGCGAACAGCAGCAGCGCCGGGATCCCGACCGCCCGGTGACCGCGGCCCAGCCGATCACCGGCGGCAGCGCCCCGGCCGCGCCGCCGATCACGATGTTCTGCGGGGTCGTGCGCTTGAGCATGATCGTGTACACGATCACGTAGAAGCGCGATCGCGAGCAGCGTGAGGAACGCCGCGACGAGGTTGACGAACCAGGCCATCAGCGCGATCGAGATCACGCCCAGCACGATCCCGAACACGACCGCGTTCTCGGGCGTGACCTAGTGCGCCGGCAGCGGCCGGCGCCGGGTCCGGGTCATCAGCTCGTCGATGTCGCGGTCGAGGTACTGGTTGATCGCGTTGGCCGATCCGGCGGCGAGCGTCCCGCAGATCAGCGTCCAGAACGCCAGCCGGAACCACTCGGCGAGCTCGATGCCCGGGATCTCGCGGGTCGCGAGGACCATCGCCGGGATCGTCGTGACCAGCAGCAGCTCGATGATCCGGGGCTTCGTCAGCGCGATGTAGGCCCGGACGGTGATCCCCGGCCGGTCGCGGCGCTGGCCGGCGTCGGCGTCGTCGCCTGGCCGCCCCGGGCCGTCGATCCCCGCGGCCACGCCGTCCGACCGCGCCGTCCGGGCCTCGAGTAGGCGACGACGGCGAGCGAGACGGCGAGCGCCCAGATGAGCGCCCCGAGGGCGAGATGGAGCGTCTGGGTCCAGGCCGCCAGGCCGGTCAGCACCTGGAGCCCGCCGACCAGGCCTGGATCGGGTACAGGACCGCGGCCGTCACGGCGAGCCGGACGGTCCGGCCGGTGCGTGCGCTGCGTGCCGCCAGGCCGCGATCGCTGTCGCCCAGACGACGAGCCGACGACCACCGCCACCCAGCGGTGGAGGACGTGGGCGCTGTTCGGCGATCGGTGAGCGGCGGGAGCACCGGCGCCGTTCATCAGCGGCCAGTCGGGGAACACGTACCACTGCGACGTCGCGGTGACGTGGGACCCGAACAGCAGCAGCGCGTAGATGGCGCCGCGCTGAAGGCCGCGAGCAGGGTGAACCGCTGGCTGGCGCCGCGCCCGAGAGCGGGCCGGGTAGAACGCTCGCGACGATGACGAACACGAGCAGCCCAGCAGCGCCATCGCGGCGGCCAGGTGCGCGGTCACCGACTCGCCGGAGTTGTTGAGCCGGACGGTCTCGCGCCCGAGCCACGCCTGGAAGCCGACGAGCAGGACGGCGGCGAGCGACGGCCACAGGATGGAGCGCCGGTCCCGGTGGTCGATCCAGGCGAGGAGCGCGAGGCCCAGGATCTCGAACCCGATGACGGCGGCGATGGTGCGGTGGATCCACTCGCAGCCACGCCTGGGGTCGTTCAGCGCGGCGGGATCACCTGGCCGTGGCACAGCGGCCAGTCGGGACAGCCCATGCCGGAACCCGTCGCGCGGACGATCGACGCCGATCGTCACGAGCAGGATCGTCGTCACCACGGTCGCCGCGGCGAGCTTCTGGAACCGGGTCACGGACGGGGCCGACCTCGGGTCGGGCAGGTCGCTCGGCTGGGCGGGCGGGCGCCGCGGACATTCTACGCGGACCGCGTCCCGGGCGGGATCCGCGGCGCCCCGGCTACGCTTCGGTCATGCCCCGCCCGACGCTCGTCGTCTCCCCGCGCCGCGCCCGGCCGTCGCTGCCACGCTCGTCGCGGCCCTCGTCGCCGCGCCTGCTCCTCGGCCGGGCCGGCGGCGCCCTCGGCGCCCGCGGCATCCTCCTCCTCGGCCGCCGGGAGCCCTCGGCGTCATCCCGCTCATCGTGATGCACGAGCAGGTCGGTCGGGCCGCAACCGGTTCGTGTTCTCGTTCATCGACCCGACACCAACCTGCCCGGTCGCGACGCCCGACCGGACCGGCGTCGGTCGCATTCATCGCGCCCGGCGACACCGACCCCGGGCCCGCGGTCCCGGCGACGTTCGTGTGGGCGATCGAGGGCCAGCGGGGCGACTACGTGGCCAACACCACGTTCCCGACGGCCGGCGACTGGAAGGCGGTGTTCCTCACGAAGGCCCCGGCAAGCAACAGGAGGCGATCGGCGTCGGGTTCACGGTCCGCCGACAAGGGCACGACCGTCGCCGTCGGCCAGCCCGCGCCCGCGACCGACAACCCGACGGCCCCGATGTCGACGGCGACCTGAGCAAGATCTCGACCGACCCGAAGCCGGATCCGCGCTTCTACCAGCTCACCGTCGCCGACGCGCTCGCCCAGCACAAGCCGTTCGTGCTCGTGTTTGCGACGCCCGGCGTTCTGCCAGAGCGCCCAGTGCGGCCCGACCCTGGACCGCGTCAAGGCGGTGGCGGCCGCGTCGCCCAAGGACGTGGCGTTCATCAACGTGGAGCCGTACCAGCTCGACTACACGGAGGGCCGGCTGCAGCCCGTGCTCGACGCGAACAACCAGCTCCAGACCGTCGACGGCGTCGGACACAGTGGGGCCTCGTGTCCGAGCCGTGGATCTTCACGGTTGGCGCGGACGGCATCGTCGACGGGTCGTTCGAGGGCGTCGTCGGCCCGACGAGCTCAAGGCCGCGATCGAGGCGGTCGGTGATCCGGCGCGGGCGGACCCAGCGGTTTCGTGCCATTTCGAGTCGCCGTCGAGCGCTCAGCCCGGGGGCGCGTCCTCGAGCCGGTACCGACCAGGTGCTGGTCCCCACGTCGCGGAAGTACACCCGCACCGGCGACGACGTGGCGATGTGCTCGGCCAGGTGCCCCGGCGGGAACTCGGCGCCGTTCTCGAGCGTGCCGATCCTGAACGCGACCTCCGGCCCGTCGGCCGTCGCGGAGCTGGAATCCGGTCACCTTGGTCAGGCCCTCGGAGTCGATGTCGGTCAGGATCCCGTCGACCGGCGACGCCGGGACCGCCGCAGGCGTGCCGCTCGCGGGCACGCTGCGCGAGCTCGATCCGATCGGGCCGGCCGCCGTCGTGGCTGGCGCGGGGCACGGCGGCGGCCCCGAGCGCGAGGGCTCGCGGCGCCAGCCGACGCCGTCCGGAGCCGCGCGATCACCCCGGACCCAGCGCCGGTCCCGCTGCTGCCGGGCTTGACCGCCGGCTCCCCGGCCGCGCACCCCGGACAGGTCGCCGGGACCCGGCTCGTACGTCGGCAGCTCGAGCTGCCACAGCGCCGCGAGCGGATAGACGCGGCCGGTCGATGGCGAGGTCAGGGTCGACAGGCCGCCGGACCGGTCGACGAGGACGACACACTCGACGATCTCGCCGCCCGCCGCCTCGACCGCGGGGATCATCGCCAGCAGCGAGCCGCCGGTCGTCAGGATGTCGTCGACGAGCAGCACCCGTTCGCCGGGCTCGATCGTGAAGCCGCGCCGGAACTCGCGGCGGGGGCCGCCGTCGGGCGATGCGACCTCCTCCGCGAAGATCGCCCGGGTCCCGAGCTGGCGACCGGTCTCGAACGCGAGGATCACGCCGCCGGTCGTCGGGCCGGCGACGAGGTCGACGGTCGCCGCGCCGTCGTCGTCCCGGTAGCAGCCCGCCCAGAACCCGCACAGCTCGCTCGTCGCGGCCGGGTCCTGGAGCACCTGGAACTTCTCCAGGTAGGCATCCGAATGGCGCCCGCTCTTGAGCTCGAAGTGCCCGTTGCGCAGCGCGCCACTGGAGCGGAACAGCGCTTCGGTCCGCGCGGCGATCGCGCGCCGCGCGGCGTCGTCGACAGCGTGCGTCGAAGGGTGGTCATCGCCTTGGAGTCTAGCCGCAGGCGCCCATCCGGCATGGCGGCCGCGAATCACGCGGTCAGCGCGTCGAGCAGCGCGTCCCAACCCGCGAGATAGGCGTCGACGTCCTCGTCCTCGCACGGGATGGAGCACACCGGGCCGGCGCCCACGATCGCCTCCCACACCCCGCGGTTCGCCAGCCAGACGCGGATCAGGCGGCTGAGCAGCTCGTCGGCGGCGGCGCGGCCCTCCGCGGCGTTCCGGATGGGCGCCGGCTGGAACGTGTAGCCCGAGCGCGGCCCCAGGTGGTGGATGTGCCACGGCAACCTATGCCGCTCGACGGAAGCAAGCATCCCTGAGGCCAGCCGGGATCCCCAGCCGCTGGGTGTGCGCGTAGGCATCGGGCACCAGGATCTCGGTGAGGACCGCCCTGGCCGCGGCCATCGCGAGCGGGTTGCCGAAGATCGTGCCGCCGGTGGCGATGAGGTTGCTCCGCTCCCCGTCCGGGCCCTTGCGCTGGTCGAGGAGCGAGCCGATCTCCTCGGTCATGCCCCAGGCACCGAACGGGAGGCCACCGGCGATCGACTTGCCGGCCACCACGATGTCCGGCTCCAGGGCCCACTGCCCCGTCAGGCCGCCGGGGCCGGCGACCTGCGTGTGGGTCTCGTCGATCGCGAGCAGGGTGCCGGTCTCGCGGGTCAGCCGGCGGAGCTCGGCGTGAAAGCCCGCGTCGGGCAGCAGGAGGCCGATGTTGTTGGTGATCGCCGGCTCCGTGAGCACGATCGCGACGTCGCGCCCCTCGAGGGCGCGGGCCAGCGCAGCCGGATCGTTGAACGGCACGAGCACGGTGCCGTCCACCGTGCTCGACGGCACGCCGCGCTCCTCGATCACCACCCGGCCGTCCTCGTCGAGCTCGACCAGCGCCTCGTCGAGGTGGCCGTGGTACTTGCCGTCGAACATCACGACCGTGTCGCGGCCGGTCGCGACGCGGGCCACGCGGATCGCCTCGGTGTTCGCGTGCGTCGCCGAGCTCGTGTACTGCCACATCGGCAGGCCGTACCGGCGGCCCAGCTCCTCGGACACGACGATCGCGTCCTCGACGGGGAGCATGAACTGGTTGCCGCGGGACACCCGGTCGGAGACGGCGCGCACGACCGGCTCGGGCGCGTAGCCGCAGAACATCGACAGGTCGGCGATGTTGAAGTCGCGGTACTCGTGGCCGTCGACGTCGGTGAAGTGGGCGCCCTTCCCGTCGGCGACCCACAGCGGCAGATGGTGGTAGCTGCCGACCATCCACGCCATCGGCACGCCGTTGGGCATGACCCGCCGTCCGCGCTCGAGCAGCGCCGCCGACCGTGGCCGCTCCTCGCGAAACCGCTCGTCCTCGGCGTCCTTGAGCGCACGGACCCGCACCCGGTCCACGCCCGATGCGACTCGCGACGCCTTCATCGGGCGAGTCTACGGGCCGTCGGAGGCCTCTGGAGGGGGTTCCCGGCGGCGTCACGATCGCGCCGTATCGCCCCTCGACGCGCCACCCACCGTCCGTGCGCGTGACCAGGAACGTCGCGGCGTCGGCGAGCTCCAGCCGGTCGAGACGTGCATCCGGCGCGACCGCGACCTCGAGACCGGCTGGCTGGTCGCTGGACGGGTCGGCAGGCGGCCGGCTGCCGCGCAGCGCATAGACCGGGGCGGCGGCGCCGTCAGCCTGCCAGCGCCTCAGCCAGCCCGCCACCCGCACGAGCTGTCCGCTCGGCGCCGCCATGGCCGCAAGCGCGCCGACCGACTCCGGCGAGCACCGATCCCGCGCCAACGACGCCGAGCACGACGAAGGCGCCGTCGTCGCGCACCCGGAACGCGTAGGGCCGGACGGCCTGGTCGTCGAACGGCGACGCGACCGACATCCGGCCGAACAGATCGGGGGCGAGGACGACGGGCTGGCCGGGCAACCCGACGATGCTGTACTCACAGCCGGTCTCGGGCTCGCAGCCCTCGCTCGCGACCCGTCCGTTGACCACGACGATGGATCCGGCCAGGGCGCCGGTGGCGACGGCGTCCCGCAGCGTCGCGACGTCGAAGGTGATCGGGCCGTCATCGATGCTCACGGGGCCCGGCGTGGGCGTCGCTGGATGATCCGCGCGACGCTGGCCTCGACCTCTGCCGGCCCCGTGGGCCGGCCCCGGTCCCCGAGCTGGCCACCAACGACGGCCAGGCCGACGACCGCGACGACGGCGACCGCGACGACGGCAACGGGCCGGCGCGCCGCTCGGCTGCCGAGCGCCTGCGGCAGGACGGCGAACGCGCCCCTTCCCGGGCGTGCGCCGTCCTGCGGCTCGGCGGCTCCGTCGTCGTGCAGCGGCGCCGTCACCGCTACGCCGCCCACACGATGACGACGACCCAGACGATGGTCGCCGCGATCTGCACCGCCCAGAACGACTGGTGGCGGGTCTTGTGGCGCATGCCGAAGAACACGATCCAGGCGCCGGCGACGCCGCCGGCGAGGCACAGGATCCATAGGGTCCGCTCCCGGATGCGACGGCCACCGCGGGGCGCGGCCAGCTTGTCGTAGGCGTAGGCGGCCGCCGTCACGAGGTTGATCGCGATCAGCCACCACAGGAGGAGCTGCGGCATCAGCGGGCGTACTCCGCGCCTCTCGTGGACGGTGGGCCGGCCTTCTTCGGCAAGGCGGTGCCGACGAGGTCCGCGGCCGACGCGACGCCGCGCGCCCGGCACGCATCGGCGAGCTCGTCGGCGAGGCGGACCGGCAGCATCGGATCGGCGAGCGCCGCGATCCCGACGCCCACCGCCGACGCACCCGCGGCCAGGAGGTCGAGCACGTCGTCGATGGTCGCGACACCGCCGATCCCGATCACGGGCAGGTCGACGACCTGCGCGATCTCGTACACCACGCGCAGCGCGATCGGCCGCAGCGCAGGGCCCGACAGGCCGCCGTAGCCGCTGCCGAGCGCGGGGCCGGCCCGATCGGCCGCAAGCGCCAGCCCGGGCAGCGTGTTGATCGCCGCGATCGCATCCGCCCCGGCGTCCTCGACCGAGCGGGCGACCGCGCGGACATCACCGGCGGCAGCCGTGAGCTTGGCGATCAACGGGAGGTCGGTGACCCGGCGGACCGCCGAGACCGCCGACCCGGCAGCATCCGCTTCGAGCCCGAACGACGTGCCGCCCCGGGACGCGTTGCCGCACGAGAGGTTGAGCTCGATGCCCGCGACGCCGGGCAGGCCCTCGAGCTGGCGCGCCGCCGACGCGAGATCCGACGCCGACTCCCCCGCCAGGCTCACGATCACCGGCGTCGGCCACCCCGCCCAGGACGATGCGTAGCGCTCGATGACCGCCTCGATCCCCGGGTTCTGGAGGCCCATCCCGAGCAGGACGCCGGCCGGGACGTCGGCCGTGCGCGGGGCCGGCTGGCCGGATCGTGGCTTCAGCGTCGTGCTGCGGGTCACGAGGCCGCCCAGCCGCGGCAGGTCGACGGCGTCGGCGACCTCCACGCCATACCCGAACGGGCCGGAGGCGACGATGACGGGGTTGACGAGGACGAGGCCTCGGCCGAGATCGACCTCGAGGGCGACGGGGCGGCCACCCAGCGCGTCGACGAACGCGCTGCCCGCGGCCGCCTCGGAGGACGTGCTGGGCGCGCGCGGCGCTGTTGGCCTTGGCCGTGCCGGCGTGATCGCGGGCTTGATCCGGCGGACCGTCGGGGTCCGTGACGCGTTCGCCGTCAACCCGCGGCGCTTGGCCTTCACGAGTCGGCGCCCCAGTCGAGCTCGTCGGCCGCGAACGCGGGGCCCTCGCGGCAGGTCCGCACGGGTCCCCCGTTGCCCGCGATCGCGCAGCCCAGGCACGTCCCGGCGGCGCAGCCGAACGCCGGCTCGACGAGCACCTGGAGCCACGCCTTGCGCCTGGCCTCAGGTGAGCCCGCGGCAGGCGGCCGGCCCCCGACCGCGCTTCCGGCCCAGCGTGGCGACCCCCATGCGGCCCCGCCGCCCGAGGGCGAGCGCGGCGAGGGACGCGAGCAGCGTCGGGGGTCCCGCGGCGAACGCCTGGTCGGCCCATCGCCTCGTAGTCGAGCACGAGGTCGAGCACCGACCCCCGGTGGCCGACGCTGCCGTCCGCCGTCGCCACGACGTACTCGACCTCGTCGGGCAGCAGGCTCGTCGGGAACACCTCCGCCGACGATGGCGCGCCGAACAGCAGGGTCACCGACCGGCCCTCGCGGATCGCCTCGTCGACGAGCAGCCGCACGGACGCCACCGCATTGCCCTCGGCGACCAGCAGCAGGTGCCGCGATCGCGAATCCACCTCGAACGGCCGCCCGAGCGGCCCGATCATGTCAACCACGTCGCCCGGGCGGACGCGCCCGAGCCAGCCGTCGTGCGGCGGCGCGCCGGGGGCATGGATCGTGAGCGTCCCGCTCGCGCTGTCGGCCGTCACGATCGGGTACGGCCGGCGGACCGGGAGCCCGCCCGCCTCGACCGTGCGCACGTGGACGTACTGCCCGGCGCGGACCCCGGACACGATCGTGGGGCTATGCCAGACCGTCATCCACTGCCCGGGGACGACCTCCCGGCGATCGACGAGCTCCGCGCCCACGGCGCGCACCGACCGCCTCGCGTGCTGGCGGTGAGGAGGTCGCGGAGACCGGGCTACCGGCGCTCGTCGCCCTCGTCTGGCTGGTCCTCGGCGGCCTCGACGCCGACGGCGCCGCCGTCGGGTTCAGCCGCGCCTTCGATCGGTTCGGCCGCGTCGGCCGGTCCAGCCTCGGCGGCGTCGCCGGCCTCGAGATCGGGCGCGATCCCAGGGAACGCCTCGGCCAGCGCGTCGGCCAGGTCCCCGAAGATGTCGGTCGGGTCGTAGAACTCGACCAGCTCGTCGGTCGCGGTCAGCTCCCGCCACTCGCCGTCGCTGTCCTCGGGCAGGACTTCGGCCTTGAACCGTCCATTGGCGGCGAGGACCAGGCGCTCGTCGTCGTCGTCCACGATGATCAGGTCGCCCAGGCGATCCATGAGCCGCGAGGAGGACTCCTCGAACTGGTCGAGCAGCCGAGCCTCGCTCTGCTGGCTCCGCTCCTGGAAGTCGAGCGCGAGGTTGTACAGGGACAGCGCCGCCCCCTCCTCGTCGTCGGCGTCGAGCACCGCCGGCTGGCCCGCGGCCCAGGAGTCGGCGGCACCGGCATAGGCATCGTCCACGCCGAGGCTGAACGTGTCCTCGGGCGCCACGCCGGCCGCCCCGAGCAGGTCGCCGGTCGCCGTCGGCTCGGCGGCAAACCCGGCCGCCTCGCGGGCGGCCTCGGCGAACGCGGCGAAGATCTCGGCCGGGTTGTAGAGCTCGATCAGCTCCGAGGGGGTGTCGACGACCTCGGTGTCGGTCGTCCACTCGCCGGTCTCGGGGTCCTCGTACCGGCTGCGCACGCGGAACGTGCAGTCCGGGGCGATGGACAGGTAGTCGGGATCGTCATCGACGAGGGTCAGGCCGCCCAGCTGCGAGATCCGGTCGCGGTTGCGATCCAGGAACTTGTGCAGCTGTTCGGTCGCCTGGACGAGGAAGTCCGTCCGTTCGAGGGCGGCGTCGTTGGCGAGCTCGCCGAGCAGGTCATTGCGGCCCAGGTCCATTCGATCGCCTCCTTCAGCCGTGGTATTCGAGGTCGGGGCCGAGACGTTCCCGGAGGAACATCGAGTGGTGTCGTTCGAAGATCCATTCCCCGGCCCGGTGGCCGAGCGCGCGTGTCGCCTCGTCGGCCTCGAGCTTGTCGAGCGTTGCGTAATCCGGCAGGTCGAACATGATCACGTTGTCGAAGTCCCAGCCGTGCGCCACGTTGAACCAACCGACGAAACGGATGCCGAACTTCTCCTCGTACTCCTTCACCTGGCGCGGGAAGATCGTCTTCATGAAGAACTTGAAGAACGGATCGCGGCCGCGACGGACGGAGAAGTAGGTCGCGAGGACGGGCACGGAGCGAGCAAGCCTCCCTGGGACCGTGATTGGGCCGGGCTATTCTCGCACGCCCGCCTCGTCCGGCTGATCGCCGGCGACATCCGGATCCGGACCGGCGCCGGGGTCGGCCGCCGATCCGGCTTCGGCGTCCTCGAGCTCGCCGACGGTGCGGCTCGTGCTGCCGAGCGGCCGGCGGCGACCTTCTCGTCGATCGGCGGCCACGAGGCGGAGCAGGAAGATCACCGTCTGCCCGGCGAACAGCAGCAGGACCAGCGTGATGAACAGGAACGCGATGCTGATTCCGACCGGCCAGCTCCAGGCGACGCTGAGCGGCGTCAGGACGATCAGGACGACCAGGAGCCCCACCTGGAACCGGAAGCAGCCGAGCCCCGGGCCACGCTCGGCGTCGAGCGGCTCGCCCTTGTAGGCGACAGGGCGAACCGAGGATGGCTCTTCGGGGGAGGTCACGACGCGAGAGGGTACCGCCGGACCCGCCAGGCGCGCCCGATCGCCTCGCGCCGATGGCCGCGCACCCTACCATCGCGTGCATGGACGACCCGCTCGAGCCCTTCCGCTGGCATCCCGAGCCCGAGCTGATCGGAATCCGCGACGCCGGCGCCTCGCGAGCCGCCCTCGAGCGCGCGGGCGAGGCGACCTGGTCGGCGTCGCTGGACTGGCTGTATGACCGGGCCATGGTCCGCGCGATGGGCCTGCCGACCGGCTACGCGGAGCTGCGTCGCGAGTACTTCGGGGCGAGCGCCGAGCCCGGCAGCGCGCCGGCCGGCCCGCAGCCGCTGCAGGCAGTGCTCGACGAGTTCGCAACGAGGATCGCGCCGCACACGCTGAACAGCTACCACCCGCGCGCCCTGAGCTACTTCACGCCGCCGCCGCTGGTCGCGTCGATCGTGGGCGAGGTGCTCGCCCAGTGGACCAACCAGGGCATCGACGTGTGGCACGCGGGGCCGGTCGGCACCTTCGTCGAGGAGGAGGTCGTCCGCTGGCTGTGCGATCTCGTCGGGTACGGCGAGGGCAGCTTCGGGCTGCTGGCGTCGGGCGGCGTGATGGCGAACTTCATCGCGCTCGCGCTCGTGCGCGACGTGCACCTCCGCGCGATCACGGGCGCCACCCGCCCGCCGAGGGGCGCCGCGCTCGAGGGCGTCCGCGTCTACGCCAGCGACCAGGCGCACTTCTCGATCACGCGGGCGCTGGACGAGCTCGGCTTCCCGCCCGAGACGCTGGTCGTCGTCCCGGCCGACGATCGATTCCGCCTCCACGCCACGCCCGTCGCCGAGGCGATCGCGCGAGATCGGGCGGCCGGTCTGCGGCCCATCGCCATCGCGGCGGTCGCGGGCTCGACCAACACGGGGTCGGTCGACCTCGTCCCCGAGCTCGCGGCCCTCGCCGGGCGCGAGGACCTGTGGCTGCACGTCGATGCGGCCTACGGCGGCGCCGCCCGCCTCTCGGCGCGCGACGCCGGCCGGGTCCCCGGCCTCGAGCTCGCACACAGCGTCACCATCGACCCGCACAAGTGGTTCTTCCAGGCCTACGACGTGGGCGCCCTGCTCGTCCGCGATGGCCGCCACCTCCGCCAGGCGTTCGACCGATCGCCCGAGTACTACCGCGGCGGCGAGGAAACGGCGGCGAACTCGGGCGCAACCGCCGCGCACGATGCCCACGAGGGCCAGCTCAACTTCTACAAGCTGGGCTTCGAGGGCACCCGGCGGTTCCGCGCGCTCAAGCTGTGGGCCACGTGGAAACACCTCGGGACCAGCGGTCTGGGCCGGCTGATCGAGGCCAACGATGACGTCGCCGCCTACCTCGCCCAGCGATGCGCCGAGGCCGACGACCTCGAGGCCCTCCCGGATCGCCCCGAGCTCAGCGTCGTGTGCTTCCGTCACCTCCCGGGTGGCGCCGAGGCCGCCGCCCGGCTCCCCGCGGGCGAGCTCGACGCCCACCAGGACCGCCTCGCGGCCGCCCTCGAGCAGTCCGGCGACGGCTGGCTGTCGACGACGTCGCTGCGCGGCTCGACGTGGCTCCGCGCCGGCGTCGTGAACTACCTCACCACCGACGCCGACATCGACCGGCTGCTCGCGACGCTGCGGGCCCTCGCCTAGCCACGGCGCCCGTCAGCGAGCCCTGGCCGCCTCGCGCTGCCCGAGCCGGTCCTTCGCCTTCCAGTACTCCCCCGCCAGCGGCAGGAACCAGGCCCGTCCCTCGTACGGCGCCGGGACCAGGGGGAACGACAGCGAGGCGATCTCCGGCGGGGCGCCGCCGCCCACCCACTCGGCCACGCGCGTCCCGAGCCAGGGCATGACGGCCACGCCGGCGCCGCAGCAGCCGGTCGCATAGGTCACGCCATCGGCCCGGCCCGCGTGCACCATGCGGTCGAAGGTGAACGCCACGCGGCCGCCCCAGGCGTACGCGACCGGCGTCTGCCACAGCTGCGGATGCACCCCGACCATCGCGCGCTGGAGGATCCCGGCCGCCCGCTCCACCGAGGTCGGCCACATGCTCGCCCGCCCGCCGAACAGCATCCGGTTGTCCGGGGTGAGCCGCCAGTAGTAGAGGAAGTTCTTGGTGTCGAAGAACAGCCGCCGGTTGGGGCTGATCCCGGCCGCGACCTCGGGCGGCAGCGGCTCGGTGACGATGATGAAGCTGCTGATCGCCATGATCCGGCGGCGCAGCGACGGCGTGAGGGCCCCGGTGTAGCCGTTCGTCCCGGCGATCACCTCGCGCGCGAGCAGGGCCCCGCGCGTCGTCTCGACCACGGACCGTCCATCGGCCTGCGGCCGGATCCGGATCGCCCGCGTGTCCTCGTGGAGCTCGGCGCCGGCGCCCTCGGCGAGCGTCGCGAGCCCGGCCGTGAGCTTGGCCGGATTGAGCCCCGCGCTGTGCTCGACGACGAGGCCCCCGAAGTAGACGTCGCTGCCGATCTCCGTCCGCAGGTCCGCGCGCGGGACGACGTGGGCGGCCATGTCGACGTCGCGCAGCGCCGTCGCCGCGTCCTCGAACCCCGAGGCGTGGGACGGGGCAGAGGCGAGCACGAGGTGCCCGCACCGGTCGAAGTCGGCGTCGATGGCGGTCGTGCACAGGGCCTCGACGTGGTCGAACGCCGCGATCGTCTCGCGGTACAGGGCGGCCGCCCGATCGGGGCCGTGGAGTCGCCGGAGCGTCGTGAGCGACTGCTTGAACCCCGGGTGGCAGAACCCGCCGTTGCGCGTCGACGCGCCCCAGCCGATTCGCTCGGCCTCGAGCAGGACGACGCTCGCACCGAGCTCCGCGGCGCGACGCGCGGCAGACAGGCCCATCAGACCGCCGCCGATCACGACGACGTCCGCCGCGTCCGGGAGATCGCGGCCGCGGTGGTCGGGCGGTTCGGGCAACGTCGTCTGCCAGAACGGGCGCAGCTCGACGTTGCGCAGCTCGGGGAGTGCCGTCATCGGCCCGAGAGTAGCGGCTGTCCGCCGGTCCCGGCACATCCGTCCCCGGCAACGGGGCGTATCGTCGGAACGCGATGATCGTCGAGCCCGTTCCGACCGGCAGCCCTTCCCGGCTCCGGCGCGCGCTCGCCCGCGCCGCCTTGTTCGTGCCGCTGGTCCTGCTGGCCGTCGTCGTCGGCGTCGCCGTCGCCGGCCGGGCGACGCCACCGACGGTCCCCGCCGCGGCCGATGTCCAACCCGTCGCCAGCGCGACGCCGCAGCCCTCCTCGCTCGTCGCCGTGCCCCATGGCGATCCGAGCTTCCCGGACCGTCCCCGGCGGCCGCCGTTCCCCGTCGCGATCGACGGCCTCGCGGTGCAGACCGTCCCGTCGGTGCTCGCGGACCGCTCAGCCGACCGATCTGGCGACGTCGTGGCGATCCAGGGCTACCTCGGCATCATGGACCCGCCCACCGACTGCGGCGACGGCTTCGATCCGCTCGGGCCACGCTGCGAACGAGAGGCGATCCTGGCGGAGATCCCGTGGGTGCTGACCGGCGGCGCCTCGTTCGCCGACCTCGGACCCCACGTCCACGCGCACGTCCCCGTGGGCGTCCACCTCCCGGCGGCCATCGCCGGGACGACCATCGCCGCGGGCGGGTCGCCGACTCGGCGCCGTCATCGTCGGCCGGTTCGACACGTCGTTCCCGGCCGGCTGCGGCACCGTCAAGCTCGACTGCGAGATCGGCTTCAACCTCGACGCGGTCGTGTGGGCTGACGGCGGCCCGTACCAGGCCGAGCCGTTCATCGGTCCCGCGATCGACGCGATCGCTCGAGACTGGCGTCCTGAGCAACCGCCATGCGGCGGAGGCCCTCGCCGTCGGGCCCAGCGGGGTCGTCCTCGAGGCGGCGCTGGTTCGTCCGGCGACCCTGCGGGTGATGGATCCCAAGGCGTTCCGGATCGTCCGCCGCGACCCGCCCGATGGCCTCGTCTGGTACGTGCGGGGGCTGACGGCCAGGGTCACGCCCAAGCAGCCCCAGACGCCGCAGCTCGTGTGGGCGGTCGTCGACGACGTGACCCTGCGGGTCCTCGCCAAGGGCGTCGACGCCGTGTCCGCCGGGGCTCAGGCCCGGTAGGCCACCCGACCGCCGGCCACCGTCAGCTGCACCACCCCCCGCAGCTCGCGCCCCAGCAACGGCGAGTTCTTGCCCTTCGAGAGCAGGGCGTCAGGTGCCACGGTCCAGGTCGCCGCGCGGTCGATGACCACGAGGTCGGCCGGCTCACCGTCCCGGAAGGACGTCCTCGGACGCGTGGACGCCTCGCCGAGAACCGCGGCCGGTCCGACCGTGAGCGCGTCGATCGCGCGCGCGAGCGGCAGGACGCCGGCGTCCACCGCCGCCAGGACGATCCCGATGGCCGTCTCGATGCCGCTGATGCCGTTCGCCGCCCAGCCGAACTCGACGTGCTTGTCGACCTCGGTGTGCGGCGCGTGGTCGGTGGCGATGGCGTCGGCCGTGCCGTCGATGAGCGCCGCGAGGCACGCGGCGGCATCCTCGGCCGGCCGCAGCGGCGGGTTCACGCGCAGTGCGGTGTCGAACGGCGAGGCGCGCAGCGACCCGTCGGTCCAGGGATCGATCGCCCGCCCATCGCCGTCGAGGGACTCCCACGCCCAGCGCCGCGACCCGGCGATCCACTGGTCCGTGAGGGCGAGGTGGTGCGGCGTCACGTCGCAGGTGACGGGCAACCCTGCTGCCTTCGCGGCGCGGACGTGGGCGAGCGCCGCCGCCGTGGACACGTGCGTCAGGTGCAGTCGCGCCCCGGCGACGTCCCCGATGACGTCGGCAAGGATGGCGATCGAGCGAGCGACGGATCCGCTCTCGGCCGATCCGGGCCAGCCCTTGAGGCCGAGCACGGTGGCCACGTAGCCTTCGGCCGCCTCCGCGCCGTCGGTGAGCGACGGGTCCTCGGGATGGTCGACGATCGGCAGCCCCAGCGCGCCGGCGTAGGCCAGCGCGTTGTGCAGGATCGATGCCGACCGCACCGGCGCGCCGTCGTCGGAGAAGCCCACGACCCCGGCATCGGCGAGCTCCCCGAGCGCGGCCAGCGTCTTGCCCTCGCGACCCGAGGTCACGGCGCCGTGGACGAGCACGCGCACCGGTGATCCGCTCCGCTCGACCGCCGCCGCGATGCGCGCGACCACCGACGGGTCGTCGATCGCCGGCGTGGTATTGGGCATCAGGCACACGGTCGTGAACCCGCCGTGCGCCGCCGCGGCCACGCCCGAGGCCACGGTCTCGGCGTCCTCGTTGCCCGGTTCCCGGAAGTGCGCGTGGAGGTCGGTGAACCCGGGCGTGATCAGCAGCCCGTCGGGTCCGAGACCGTCCGCGTCCGATCCGTCGAGCCAGCGCAGCGCGCGCAGGCGGCCGTCCCGCACGCTGACCTCGCCCGCTCCCTCGCGACCCGCCGCCGGATCGACGATCCAGCCGCGCAGCACCAGGTCGTCGGCGACCGCACCGACCTCGCTCACGATCCGGGCTCCGGCCGGGTCCCGGCGAGCAGGTAGAGCAGCGCCATGCGGACGGCGACGCCGTTGGTCACCTGGTCCTTGATCACGGATCGCGGGTCGACCGCCACGTCGGCGGCGATCTCGACCCCCTCGTTCATGGGCCCGGGGTGCATCACCACCACGTCGGGCGATGCGGCGCGCAGTCGCTCGCGCGTGAGCCCGTAGCGCGCCGCGTACTCGCGCAGGGACGGCAGCAGGCCGGACGCCATTCGCTCGCGCTGGATCCGCAACGCCATCACCACGTCCGCGTCCCGCAGCGCCGCGTCGACGTCCGAGGTCACGGTGAACCGGCGCCCGGCGGCGCCACGGACGGCCCAGGCCTCGAACCCGCGCAGGAGCGTGGACGGGCCGCACAGCCAGAGGTCGGCGCCCATCGCGGTCAGCGTCCAGATGTTGGAGCGGGCGACGCGCGAGTGGAGCAGGTCGCCGAGGATCACGACCTTGCGACCCTCCACGGAGCCGCCGGAAAGCCGCGATCGCAGCGTGTACAGGTCGAGCAGCGCCTGCGACGGATGTGCGTGCCAGCCGTCGCCGCCGTTCAGCACCGACCCGCTGAACACCTCGGCCGCCAGGTACGGCGCGCCGGACGCCTGGTGGCGGATGACCAGCATGTCCGCGCCCAGCGCCTCGATCGTCCGCACGGTATCGACCAGCGACTCGCCCTTGGACACGGACGATGTCGAGGCGGCCACGTTGACGACGTCGGCGGACAGATTCTTGGCCGCCACCTCGAAGCTGACCCGCGTCCGCGTGGACGCCTCGTAGAACAGGATGGTCACGGACAGCCCGCGCAGCGTGGGCACCTTGGGGATCGGCCGGCCGAGGACCTCGTGCATGCCGTCGGTCGTGCGCATGACCAGGTCGATGTCGGCCCGCGTCAGCGCGTCGACGTCGAGCAGGTGGCGATGCGGCCAGTGTTGCGAACCCGGGGACGCCGCCGGCGGGCGGTCGACCTCGGCCGTCATCCGCGGGCGTCCACGACCGGCTCGAGGAGGGGCTGGCGCTCGATCTCGACGCCGTCCTCGCCATCGATCTCGTCGAGCTGCACCCGGACGATCTCCTCGCGCGACGTGGGCACGTTCTTGCCGACGTGGTCGGCACGGATCGGCAGCTCGCGGTGGCCGCGGTCCACCAGCACGGCCAGGCGGATCGCCTGGGGCCGCCCGAAGTCGATCAGCGCATCCATCGCGGCACGGATCGTGCGTCCCGTGTACAGGACGTCATCGACCAGCACGACCGTGCGGCCGTTGAGGTCGAACGGGATCTCGGTCCCCTTGACCACCGGCTGTTGGGCGACGAGCGAGAGGTCGTCGCGATAGAAGGTGATGTCCAGGGCGCCGACGGGGATCTCGGCTCCCTCGTGCTCGAGGATCGAGGCCGCGATCCGATGCGCGAGGGGCACGCCACGGCGCTGGATGCCGATGAGGACGAGGCCATCGGTCCCCGCCTGCTTCTCGACGATCTCGTGCGCGATACGGGTCGTCGCCCGGCGGACGTCCTCGTCGGCCATGATCCGGCGACCGCTCATGGGCGAGGGCTGCGGCAACGCACGGAGCAGGTCCTCCTTCCCGGCCTCACGGGGCCTCTCCGGCCTCACGGGACCGGCGCGGAAATCGGCTCCAGTCTAGCGCGGCGCGCGCCGCCGGACCGCCACGCGGGCGACCGATCAGTAGATCGAGACCGTGACCTTGGTCGTCCCGGACCAGGAGGCGCAGCCGCAGACCTTGAAGAAGTCGGGCCGGTAGAGGTCCACGATGCGCGATGGCTTCTGCGGGCCGTAGTCGGTGACGGTGCGCTGGATGCAGCCGCCGGCGCCGCAGATGCGGACGAGGGTCCCGCGCGGCAGCCGCATCGCGGTCGTGCCGTTGTCGTAGAACGTCGCGAAGCCGGTGATCTTCCGCTTGGGCGGCTTCCAGGCCGAGCCGGATGGCGATGCGGGCTGCTCGACCTTCGGCCGCGCCGTGGGACCGTCGGGAACGACGCCGGGCTCGAGGAACGGCGAATCCTCCGCGACGTGGCTCGCCGACCGGGTGGCAGCGCCGAATGCGCCGGGGGCGCTCAGGGCCGTGGCGTTCGCAGGGATGGTGACTGACGTAAGCGCGGCCTGATCCAGGGCCCGGACAATCGAAGGTGACCTCGATCCTGCGGGAACCGGCAGACCGGCCAGTGCGAACGCGGCGATGAGGGCCGCGACCGCGACGACCGTTCTCCGTCGCATGACCGCCGGAGGTTACCCCATGCGACCCCTCGGCGCCGAATCGGATGCGCCCCGCGGGCCGCCTCCGGGCCCCGCGACAAGCCGGAACGAACGGCCGTCAGCGAAGGATCGTGGAGCCGTCCTGCGTGGGCAGATCGACCTTGCCGAACGTGTTTCCCGACCAGCCGAGGACGACGACGCTCGTGTCGCCTCCCGCTGCCGGGCTCGACCATGCGAGCCGTCCGGGCCGCAGGGCGAAGCCGGCGAGCGCCGGGACCGCGTCGAGCGCCGGGTGCGCGAGGTCGGCCTGCCCCGTCGCCGGATCGACCGTGTACAGGCTCAGCTTGCCGGGCTTGCCGGGTCCCGCGCTCGAGACCCACACGGCGAGCTTCGTGCCCGTGTCGTCCCAGCGCACATCCCAGTCGGTGATCGGACCCTCCGCGAGGACCTGGTCGTCGGCGCCGCCATCGGGCCAGGCGCCGAGGACGAGCCGGCCGTGATCGGGGACCCAGGTGTCGTCGTCGGCCAGCCGGACCGATCCGTCCCACCACGCCGCGGTCCGACGTCCCGGGCCGACCGTCGGGCGCCACATCGCCCCGTCGCCCGCCTGGCGCTGCGAGCCGTCGCCGAGGTCGAGGATCGAGGTGTGCGCCTTGCCGTCGACCACGCGACTCACGAGGAGTCGCTCGCCCAGCCAGCCCGCGAGCTGCGAGCCATGGTCGGTGGTGACGGCCTTGGCGAGGCGGTCGCCGACGCGCCACACGAATACGTCGGGGCCGGCAGAACCGTTGGCCGGCCGGGCCGAGAACGCGAACCGCGAGCCGTCCGGTGAGTAGGCGGCCGCCTGGCCGACGAGCACGACGTTGCGGGCGATCTCGATCGCGCCGTCCGGACCGGGCGTGACCTCGACGCTCGGTGCGGGCTCGGTGACCTCCGGCGTCGCCGTGGGGGTCGCGGGTTCGTCCGTTCGGGCCGGCTTGTCCGTGGGTTCAGGGGTTGCGTTCGGCTCGTCGGAGGCCGTGGCGCTCGCGGTGGGCTCGGGCGTGGTGCCCGGTGACCCGGCGGCGTCGCCGGGCGGGACGTCGCTGGCGTCCGGGTTCGCGGGTGCGGCGCTGGGCGACGTGTCGGGCGCGGCGGAGGCCGGCGCCTTGGTGTTCTCGGGGGCCGTGGTGACGGCCGAGCCGGCGGTCTCCGTGGGCTGCGGGGCGTCCGACGCCCGCGGGGTGGCCGGGGCCGCGGTCGATTCCGCGGTCGCGTGCTGCTTGAGCGGCATCACGTAGACGGTGCTCGATCGGGGGCCGCTCTCGACGACGACGATCTGGCCGCGGTCAGGCGAGACGATGGCGTCGAGCTGGCCGATGGATCCGATGTTGGCGACCTGGGTCACATCGAGCTCGTTCGGGAGCCCGCAGCTGTTCGCGGCGACGGGACACAGCTGGTCGAGGTGCTTGCTCAGGATCTCGAGCTGGCCACTGTCCCCGTGGCTGAGGACCTCGATGTCACCGGCGACGAGGTCGATCGGCGTTGCATCCGGCTCCTCGCCCTTGGTGGTGCTGCCGAGCTGGGCGGTGCTGTTCAGCAGGGTCGAACCGAGCCCGATCGCCACCGCGAGCGCGGCCACGAGCGGGACGTAGCCGACGACGCCGGGGCGGCGGCCCTGCCTGGCTGGCCGCCGCCGGGACGGGTCCGCCTCGATCGAGGCCGCGGTCCGCGCCCACAGGTCACGCGGCGGCACCGGCTGGTCGTGGCGCAGGGCCCGGAGGGCGAGTCGCTGCTCGTCGTACTCGGCGGCGACGGCGCGGCACGGACCGCACCAGGCGAGGTGGTCGTTGAGCCAGCCCGCGTCGTCCGGGCTCACCGGTCCGTCGACCCGCTGGGCAGCGAGCTCGCGCGCTCGCACGTGGTCGGCGGCAAACGGCTCGCGCCGGAAGCGGGGACTCACGATCGCCGACCCCATCGGCGGCCCGGATCGTCGTCCCGCCTCGCCTCGGCGCGCGCCTCAGCGGCGGCCTCGAAGTCCAGCTCGGCCTTGCGTTCCGCGGCCAGCGCCTGGCGAAGGCTCTCGCGGGCCCGCGTAAGCAGCGCCCGGGCCGCGACGTGTGACACGCCGAGCGCGGCGGCGAGCTCGAGACCGGAGAGGTCGTGGAGCTCGGCCAGCAGGAGCGCCGATCGCTGGCGCTCTGGAATGCGCTCGAGGGCCCGCTGGAGCTCGCCCGACAGGCGGGCGTCCATCACCAGGTGCTCGGCGGACGGCGCCGTGTTGCGCGCCTCACCGACCAGCGGGACGAACCGGACGATGCGGCCCCTGCGCAGATGGTCGAGGGCGACGCGGTGGGCGATCTGGTACAGCCAGGCGCGGGCGTTCTCTGGCTTCTGCAGCGAATCGTAGGCGCGGTAGGCCTTCACGAACGCGTCCTGGGTCAGGTCGGCGGCGAGATCCGGGTCGCGCAGCATGCGCAGCAGGTAGGCGTAGATCTCGTTCTGGTGCTTGGCGAACAGCTCCTCGACGAACGAATACGCCTCGTCGCGGTCCCAGCCGGTGCTCACGGTGAGACCCACGGGCAGGGTGCGCCGCTGATCAAGCTCGAGATGATCGGCTGCCACGGGTGCTCCAATCGGTCCGATCGGATGGGCTCATCGATCGGGAGCGTCGCGCTCCGACTGGCTTTGACGGGACCTACCGCCGTGGTGTGACGGCCCCGCCCCCCCGAGCGTGTCATCGGCTTGGATGCTCCAGCACCTCGACGGCCTCGGAGCCCGACCGCAGCTCCTCGACCGCGTCCTCGGGTGACACCGGGTTCACCGGCAGGCCGGTCCCGAGCTCGAGGCCCGCGATCTCCCGCAGGCGTGGGTGGATCTCCCAATGCCAGTGGTAGGTGGCGTCGACCGCCTCCTGGAGCGGTGCGCTGTGAAGGACGAGGTTGTACGGCGGCCCGTCGAGGCTCGCGGCCAGCCGGCCGAGCACCTGGCGCAGCGCCTCGGCCGCCGCTGCGAGGTCCGGATCCGAGGCCCGGGAGAAGTCCGCGTCGTGACGGCGCGGCACGACCCACACCTCGAACGGCGACCGCGAGGCGTAGGGCGCGAACGCGACGGCGTGGTCGTCCGCGTACAGGAGGTGGTCCGGGCGGCGGACCTCCTCGCGCACCAGCCGGCAGTAGGGGCACTCGCCTTCGCGGATCAGGAACCGGGCCGCGCCGCCCAGCTCCTCCGCGATCCGGTGCGGGATCTGCGGGAGGTCGTACAGGTCGAAGCACAGGTGGTTGGTGCGTGCACCCGCCTGGGCTCCCCAGTTCTGGACGACCTGGAGGTGCTGCGTCCTCGCGGCCCGGCGGGCGGCCCCGATCTCGTCGCGGCAGCGCTGGAGCAGGCCCTCGATGATCGCGGAGCCGACGGCGTGCAGCGGCCGGTGCTCGAGTGGCGGGGCGACCACGGTCCTCCACGCCCCGGCGGCCCGGGCGTCGCCCATCGTGACCTGCGCCACGCTGCCGGCGCGCGCATGCGCCTCCTCCTCGGTGCCGGCGACGGTGAACGCGAAGTCCTTGAGCGTGCGCAGTCGGATTCCCTCGCCCTCGGGGATCCGGCAGTTGAAGCAGTCGCCACGATCCTCGATCGGGCCGGCCGCCAGCGCGAACCGCTCGCGCGCGAACGTGCGGTCGACGACCGTCGCGACCCACCAGCCGGTGATCGCGTCCTTGCGGAGCTCGAACAGGCCCTGGCTCACGTCCTCCTCGACTCAGGCCGGCACGGCGCCGGCGAGCTCCTCGATCGCCGCCAGTTCAGCGACCGGATCGGCGTCGGGCGGCGGGTGGCCGGCGAGCCCCGCGCCGAGGTGGCGCGCGAGGGAGCTCGCGAAGCTCGACGCGGCCTGGGCGATATCGCCCGTCGAGGCGGGCGCGGCCGCGTCACCGAGCTCGGCGGCGACCGAGGTCGAGACGAGGCCCGGCATCCCGCACGGATCGATGAGGTCGAAGTCGCGCAGGTCGACGGCCACGTTCAGCGCGACCCCGTGGTAGGCGACGCCGCGCTCGACGCGGATGCCCAGGGCGCCGATCTTGCGCGGCGCGGGTCCATCCGGATCGACCCAGCAGCCCGGATGACCCTCCCTGCGGGACGCGTCCACGCCGAGGGCTTGGCAGGTATCCGCAAGGGCGGCCTCGAGCGCGCGGACGTACGGCCGCAGGAGCAGCGCCCGGTCCGCGAGACGGATGATCGGGTAGGCAACGAGCTGGCCGGGGCCGTGGTAGGTGACCTCACCTCCACGCTCGACACGGACGACCTCGATCCCGCGCGTCCAGAGCTCGGCAGGCGACGCGAGCACGTGGCTCTCGTCGGCCTGGCGGCCGAGCGTGAGCACCGCCGGGTGCTCCAGCAGCAGCAGCTGATCGCCGATCCGTCCCTCCGCCCGTGCGGCGGCGAGGCGCTTCTGGAGGGCCCACGCGTCGCGATACGGCACCCCGCCCAGCCAGCGCATCACGATCGCCTGAGGCTCCATGGCCGCACGATAGCAGGCACCGTTCCACGTCCGTTGATCGGCGCCACGCCGACCCCGGATCGCGGTCGCGGTGTGCGAGATCGGTCGCGCAGGAGGGATTTGGCCGAGCCATCCTTGGGCGATGGCATCACCCGGCGCGACGGCGTTCCCGAACCTGTTCACGCCGCTCCAGATCGGCCACGTCACGCTGCGCAACCGGATCGTGTCCTCGGGGCACGACACGGTCATGGCCCAGGCGGGCCTCGTGTCCGACCGGCTGGTCGCCTACCAGGAGGCGCGGGCGCGCGGCGGGGTCGGGTTGATCGTGATCCAGGTGGCGGGCGTCCACCCGACGGCGCGCTACACGTCGCACGAGCTGACCGCTGACGACGACGCCTGCATCCCCGGCTTCGCGCGGCTGGCCGAGGTCGCGCACGTCAACGGCTCGGCCATCTTCGGCCAGCTGTTCCACGGGGGCCGCGAGATCATGGACACCGAGGAGGGCACGCTCGCCGTCGCGCTGGCCCCGAGCGCGGTCCCGACCGAGCGCTTCCACGTCATGCCGCGAGCGATGCCGGCGGCGCTGATCCGGGAGATCGTCGATGGCTTCGGCGCGTCGGCGGCTCGTCTCGAGCGCGCGGGCCTCGACGGCTGCGAGATCGTGGCCTCCCACGGCTACCTGCCCGCCCAGTTCATCAACCCGCGCACCAACCTGCGCACGGACGAGTACGGGGGCGACCCGACGCGACGGCTCCGGTTCCTGCGGGATGCGCTGGCGGCGGCCCGCGCGGCGACCCGGCCCGGTTTCGTCGTCGGGTTGCGGATCTCGATCGGCGAGATGACCCCCGATGGCATGACCGACGACGAGGCGCTGGCGGCGCTGGCGGCCCTCGACGAGGACCGCGCGATGGACTACGTCAGCGTCGTGGCCGGCTCGTCGGCGACGCTCGCGGGCTCCGACCACATCGTGCCGCCGTCGCCGTGGGTCAACGGCTACACGGCGCCGCTCGCCGCGCGGGCCAAGGCCGCCGTCCGCGTGCCGGTGTTCGTCGCCGGCCGGATCAACCAGCCCCAGGAGGCCGAGGCGATCCTCGCGGCCGGCCAGGCGGACGCGTGCGTGATGACCCGGGCACTGATCTGCGATCCCGAGCTGCCGGCCAAGACGGCCGCAGGCAGGCTCGACGACATCCGCGCCTGCATTGGCTGCAACCAGGCCTGCATCGGCCATTTCCACGCCGGCTACCCGATCTCGTGCATCCAGTTTCCCGAGAGCGGCCGCGAGCGCGAATTCCCCCGGTTCGGGGCCCCGGGCGAGGAGCGCCATCCCCACGCGGCGGCCGTCAAGGACGTGCTCGTGATCGGCGGCGGGCCCGGCGGGCTCAAGGCCGCGGCCGTCGCCGCCGAGCGTGGCCATCGCGTCACGCTCGTCGAGGCCGGCCGACGCGTCGGTGGGCAGGTGCTGCTGGCGCAGGAGCTCCCCGCACGGGCAGAGATCGGCGGCGCGATCACCAACCTCCTCGCCGAGGCCGAGCGGTCGGGCGTTCGGATCGTCACCGGCGTCCGCGCCGACGCCGCCTGGGTCCGCGAGCGGGCGCCCGATGCCGTGATCGTCGCCACCGGCGCCGTCCCCTACCGGCCGCCGCTGGAGATCATCGGCTCGCCCGTCGTCGTGCAGACGTGGGACGTCATCCGGGGCGCGGCCATCCCCGCGGGCCACGTCGTCGTGGCGGACTTCCGGTCCGACTGGACGGGGCTCGGCGTGGCCACGATGCTCGCGGGTCGGGGGCACCGGGTCACGCTCGCCGTCGTCGGGACGATGGCGGGCCAGCGGATCCAGCAGTACGTGCGCGACACGATGACCGCCACCGCGCGTCGGGCGCGCGTCGAGATCCGGCCGACCATGCGGCTGTACGGGGCCGACGCCAACGCCGTGTACCTGCAGGACGTGCTGACGGGCGACGCGGTCGTGGTCGAGGACGTCGCGGCCCTGGTCCTCGCCCAGGGCCAGACGCCCGACGATTCGCTGCTCGGGGAGCTCGAGGCGGCGCGCGAAGCCGGCGCGCCGTTCGAAGTGCGCGCGATCGGCGACGTGCTGTCGCCGCGCACGATCGAGGAGGCCGTGCTCGAGGGCCTGCGCGAGTCGATCGCCCTGTGAGCGCTGCTAGGCTGGCCACAACCCGCCGCCCATAGCCATGGGGGACGGGCCAGGGCCCGGAGGCGACGGAACCGCTTCCGGGTCCGTCTCATTCCGCGGCACAGGAGGTCCGGGATGGCCGATGGCGTGATCGAGATGCGCCTCGTGGTGACCGCGCCCGACTACGAGGAGGCGCTCACCTTCTACCGCGACGCGCTCGGGCTGCGCGAGCTGGGCGCCTACCACGAGCCCGGTCGCCGGGTCACGATCCTCGAGGCCGGCCACGCGACGCTGGAGATCGCGGACCCGCCGCACGCCGAGTTCATCGACGAGGTTGAGGTTGGCCGGCGGGTCGCGGGCCACATCCGGGTGGCGTTCCAGGTCCCGGATACCGAGGCCGGCACACGGCGCCTCGTCGAGGCTGGCGCGACGTTGATCGCCGAGCCCGTCGAGACGCCCTGGCACTCCCTCAATGCCCGGCTCGAGGCGCCCGCCGGCCTGCAGCTCACGCTGTTCGAGCAGCTGAGCGACCGCGAGACGTTCGCCTGACCTTCCGAACCCGGGGCGCGGCTGCGACAATGGCCGCCCGATTTCGTCGGAGGTAACGACAGCTCGTGATCAAGACGCCGCTCGACGGAGCGCCCGAGACCGTGGTCGTGGTCGACGCGACCCCGGCGGCAGCCTGATGGCCGACGACCCGCAGGCCGTCCGCCTCGAGACCCTGCGCGAGCTCATCCGACCGATGCGGGTCGAACCTGGCCGCAAGGTCAGGCTGCCCAGGGACTACGACACCCGCTACGTGCCCGACGACCTCGCCCGGAAGGACGCCGGCCCGCTGCTCCAGCGCGGCATCGAGCTCCTTGCCGAGTATCAGGCGAGGCTCGCGGCCCAGGACACCTACGGCCTGCTGGTCGTGTTCCAGGCCATGGACGCCGCGGGCAAGGACGGGACGATCAAGCACGTGATGAGCGGCGTGAACCCGCAGGGCGTCGAGGTCAGCTCGTTCAAGGTCCCCTCGGTCGAGGAGCTCGACCACGACTACCTGTGGCGCTATGCGAAGCGGATGCCGGGCCGCGGCACGATCGGGATCTTCAACCGCAGCTACTACGAGGAGTGCCTCGTCGTCCGCGTCCACAAGGAGATCCTGCTCGGGCAGCACCTCCCGGCCAGCGCCAAGCGTGGCGATGTCTGGGCACGACGCTTCCGCGAGATCAACGACTGGGAGCGATACCTCACCGACAACGGCATCCGGATCGTGAAGCTGTTCCTCAACGTGTCCCGCGAGGAGCAGAAGGCGCGCTTCATGCGCCGCATCGCCGAGCCCGAGCGAAACTGGAAGTTCTCGGCCGCCGACATCCGCGAGCGCAAGCGCTGGGACGACTACCAGCAGGCGTTTGCCGAGGTGCTCAGCAAGACCAGCACCGAGCACGCGCCGTGGTACGTGATCCCGGCCGACCGCAAGTGGCTGATGCGCCTCGCGTCGGCCGCGGTGATCCTCGACGAGCTGGTGAAGATCGATCCCAAGTTCCCGGTCATCGACGAGGCGGCGCGCACGGCCATGCTCGAGGCCAAGGCGGAGCTGCTCGCGGAGTCCTGATGAGCGTTCCGCGGGCCACCGATCCACTCCACCGGCCCGCGGCGTCGACCGCCTCGGGCGGCTGGGGCGTTGTCATCACGCCGGAGAGCGCGGGGTGGCGGTTCACCGGCCTGCGAGTCGCCGAGCTCGAGCCCGGCGGGCGGATCGAGCTCCCGACGGACGATGACGAGGCGATCGTGCTGCCGCTGGTGGGCGGCTGTGTCGTCGGCTGCGACGGCGATGCCATAGAGCTCCGGGGCCGTCGGAGCGTGTTCGACGGCCCGACCGATTTCGCCTACGTCCCGCGCGACGCCGTTCTCTCGATCTCGAGCCCGGCCGGGGCCCGGGTCGCCGTGTGCACCGCGAGGGCGGATCGCCACCTCGCGTTCCGCTACGGGCCTGCGGGCGACGTCCCGGTGGAGCTGCGCGGCGCGGGGGCGAGCTCGCGCGAGGTCCGGAACTTCGCCGCACCGGCGGCCTTCCCGGCGGACCGCCTCATCGCGGTGGAGGTCATCACGCCGGGCGGCAACTGGTCCTCGTACCCGCCTCACAAGCACGACGAGGAACGCCCGGGTGAGGTCGTGCTCGAGGAGATCTACTACTTTGAGATCGCGCCCGGACCGGGCGGCCCGGGGCTGGGGTTCATGCGGCTGCACGGGACCGAGGACCGGCCGCTGGACCTGCTCGCCGAGGTCCGCGATCGCGACGTCGTGATCGTCCCGCACGGGTGGCACGGCCCGTGCATGGCCGCGCCCGGCTGGGACATCTACTACCTCAACGTCATGGCCGGGCCGGGCGACGACCGGTCGTGGCAGATCACCGACGAACCCGCCTTCGCCTGGGTCCGTGACACCTGGGCCGGCCAGGAGGTCGACCCGCGGCTGATCGCGCGGACGGGCGATCGGAGGACCCCATGAGCACCGTGCACCTGACCGTCGGACAGGCGATCGTCCGGTTCCTGATCGCCCAGCACACGGAGCGCGACGGCGTCGAGCACCGCCTGGTCGAGGGCGTGTTCGGGATCTTCGGCCACGGCAACGTCGCCGGCCTCGGCGAGGCACTGCTCGGCGCGCAGCTCGAGGATCCCCACGCCCTCCCCTACTACCAGGGCCGCAACGAGCAGGGCATGGTCCACGTCGCGACCGGCTTCGCCCGGCAGCGCAACCGCCTCTCGACGCTCGCCTGCGTCTCGTCGGTGGGCCCGGGCGCGACCAACATGATCACGGGCGCGGCGACCGCCACCGTGAACCGCCTGCCCGTGCTGCTGTTGCCGAGCGACGTGTTCGCGACCCGGACCGCCGACCCGGTGCTCCAGCAGCTCGAGCACCCGAGCGCCAACGACATCTCGGTCAACGACGCCTTCCGGCCGGTGGCGCGGTTCTTCGACCGCGTCTGGCGACCCGAGCAGCTGCCAGCCGCGCTGCTCGGTGCGATGCGGGTGCTCGCCGACCCCGTCGAGACCGGTGCCGCCGTCATCGCCCTGCCCGAGGACGTCCAGGCGCAGGCGTGGGACTGGCCCGCCGAGCTGTTCGCGCCGCGCGTCTGGCATGTCGGACGGCCCGTGCCGGAGCCGGCGGCGCTCGAGGACGCGGTGGCCACGATCCGTGCGGCCCGCAGGCCGCTGATCGTGAGCGGCGGTGGCACCATCTATGCCGAGGCGACCGACGCCCTGCTCGCCTTTGTGGATGCGACGGGCATCCCGGTCGCCGAGACCTACGCCGGCAAGGGCTCGCTGCCCTACGACCATCCGGCAGCCGTCGGCGCGATCGGGACGTCGGGGACGAGCGCGGCGAACGAGCTGGCGGCGACGGCGGACGTCGTCATCGGCATCGGCACCCGGTTCACCGACTTCACGACGGCCTCGCGCACGGCGTTCGCGAACCCGGACGTCCGGTTTGTCAACCTCAACGTGGCCTCGTTCGACGCCGTCAAGCACGCCGGCCTCGTGCTCCAGGCAGACGCCCGCGAGGGGCTGGTGGCCCTGTCCGCCGGGCTCGCGGGCTGGTCGGTCGATCCGGCCTATCGCGCGGAAGCGTCCGAGCGCGCGGTGGCCTGGGACGCGACGGTGACGAGCGCCTACGCCGAGCGGCACAGCCCGCTGCCGGCCCAGGTCGAGGTCATCGGGGCGGTCAACGAGGCCAGCCACGCGCGGGACGTCGTCGTCTGCGCGGCGGGGTCGCTGCCCGGCGAGCTGCATCGCCTGTGGCGCACGCGTGACCCGAAGGGGTTCCACGTCGAGTACGGCTTCTCGTGCATGGGCTATGAGATCGCGGGCGGGCTCGGCGTCAAGCTGGCCGCCCCGGATCGAACCGTGTTCGTGATGGTCGGCGATGGGTCGTACCTGATGCTCTCGGGAGAGCTCGTGACGGCCGTCCAGGAGCAAATCCCGCTCATCGTGGTGCTCATCCAGAACCACGGCTATCAGTCCATCGGGGCGCTGTCCGAGTCGGTCGGCAGCCAGCGGTTCGGCACGCGCTATCGGTTCCGCGATGCTGGCTCGGGGCTGCTGGAGGGCGGGACGCTGCCCGTCGACCTCGCGGCCAACGCCGCGAGCCTCGGAGCGCGAACGGTGAAGGTCGAGGGGATCGCCGCGCTGCGGGACGCCCTAGAGTCCGCGCGGCGCGAGGTCTGGCCGGGGCCGGTCGTGATCCACGTCGAGACCGATCCCCTGCTGGCCGCTCCCAGCGGTGGCGGCTGGTGGGAGGTCCCGGTCGCAGAGACGTCCGAGATCTCGACGGTGCGCGAGGCACGTGCGACCTACGAGTCCGAGAAGGGTCGCCAGCGACGATACCTGTAGGCCGCGCGCGTTCGCGGCGCGTCGATTGAAGGTTTTGGCGGGGCGGATCGTCTTGGTGTCGTGAACATTGGACGCGAGGCGGTTGAGATGGCCGGGAGCGAGGCGACGGATCTGCGGTCGGGGCCGACAACGGCCGCCGCGGCCTTCCAGGCGCTGGCGGACCGGCACCTGGACGCCGCCTATCGGCTGGCCCGGGTGATCCTTCGCGATCCGACGGAGGCGCAGGACGCCACCCACGACGCCTTCGTCCAGGCCTGGCGGAAGTGGTCGACCCTTCGCGACCCCGATCGGTTCGAGGCCTGGTTCGACCGCATCCTCGTCAACGCCTGCAAGGACCGGCTGCGCCAGGGATCCCGCCTCGTCGCGCGCGACATCTCCGACGAGCTCGGCCTCGCGACGGCGGACCCGTATGCCATGACACATGAACGCGACACGATCGACGCGGCGCTCGCCACGCTATCCCCCGACCACCGGGTGGTCATCGCCATGCGCTATGACCGCGACCTGGCGGCCGACGAGATTGCCAGGCGGCTCGACATCCCCGTCGGGACCGTCCACTCGCGACTCCACTACGCCCTGCGGAAGCTGCACGAGGTCTTCGATGGCTTCGAGCTCGAGGGGACGACCCCATGAACGACACCGACATCGAGCTCGAGCGGCGCCTCCGGGCCCAGTTCCGCGACGAGCGCGCGATGGATCCGACGCCCCTCGCCCTGCGGACCGACGTCCTGGCGATCCCGCGGACCGCGGGAGCAAAGAGGACCCGCATGGGTCGGCGAGCCGGCCTGACCCTCCTCGCGGCGATGGTCGCGCTCGGTATCGGCGCCGCCGGCTGGGCCATGCTCGCCGGTAGCCGGTCGCCGGACGAGCCGAAGCCGTCGCAGCCTGCGATGGTCGTCTTGCCGTCCACTCTCCGTCCCCGTCCGCGTCGTCCCTGCCGTCGATCGCGGCCCCAAGCTCGAACCCGCATCGCCATCCAACGGTCCCGGTCCGATCGTCGACGTCACCGCGCCCGGGATCAGCTCGGGCTGGCAGCCAGCGGGGACGATGGCGCAGGCCCGGATCCTGCCCACCGCGACCCTCCTGCACGACGGTCGGGTGCTCGTGGTCGGCGGAATCTCCTCCGATAGGACGCCGATTACGTCCGCCGAGATCTGGGATCCCGTCACGCGGACGTTCTCCGCGGCAGGATCCCTCGCGCAGCCGCGGATCGGACACGCGTCGACGCTGCTCCACGACGGGCGCGTCCTCATCGTGGGTGGCCAGGACGGGCTGGCAACGGGTCCCGAGTATGAGACGGACGTCTGGGATCCGGCCACGGGACGCTTCGAGTCCGCTGGGTCGATGCCTCCCCTGCCCTCTGGCCTGACCGCGACGACGCTGCTCGATGGCCGCGTGCTGATCGTCGGCTCGGATGTCTGCCTCGTCGCGAAGGTGGTCCAACCCAACGACTCACGATCCCGATGCCCTGGCGCGTCGGCCGCAACCTGGCTCTGGAACCCGGACGGGACCTACACGGTCGGCCCGCCGCTGAACGAGCCACGGTCCTGGCACACGGCGACGCTGCTCCCGGACGGGCGCGTGTTGCTGGTCGGCAATGGGAGCTGGTCGGCAGACGATCCGGAGTCCTCGGAGGTCTACGATCCCGCGACAAACACCTTTATCCGTGTCGGGGAGCCCCGCGAGCTCGTTGAGGGCGCGCAGTCGGCGACGCTGCTCGGCGACGGCCGCGTGCTGATCACCGGGGGCGACACCAGCGAGCCGAACGGCGATCCCCACTACTTTGGCCCGCTCAAGACCGCCGAGACCTGGGACCCCGCGTCGGGGACGTTCCAGCGCGCCGGACGGATGGACGTCCGTCGTCGAGCGCACCAGGCTGCCCTGCTGCCGGACGGGCGCGTCATCGTCGTCGGCGGCAGCGACATGCGGAGCGACCAGTTCATCGATCCCTCAACGGCCGCGACCGAGGTCTGGGACCCGGCGACGAGCTCATTCAGCGCCGGGCCCGAGATGGCCGACAAGCGGGCGCGATTCGCGCTCACCACGCTGCTCGACGGCAGCCTGCTCGTGATCGGCGGCGACGCGCGCCTGGACGCGCGCCACGATCAGGGCAAGCCGCTGGCCACCGCCGAGATCCTGGACTTCACGCCGTCGAACTGACCCGGCGCGGCGCCGGGGCGCTCATGTCACGGTGGACGGCGCCGTTGCCATCACGGACAGCAGGATCCCGATCGCGATCGCGCCCAGCGTGATCACGAAGGCGATCGCCACGAACTTCCAGTTCACGCCAGTTCCCCCGGCTGCGCCCGCGCCGCGATGGCGCGGTCCACCGCCGGGAATGATGCCGCATCGATGGAGGCGGAGGCGGACCGGCGGTGCGCCTGAGTGATCAGAATTGGCCGTACGACGTCGTGGGCCGTGCCTATACTCCTCGCGGCTTGCCCGAGCCAGCGCTCTCCGATCGAGGCGAGGTGCTCCGTGTCCGTCCCCGCGAGATCGCGCGAGCACGCTCGCCTTCGTCATCGTCGCCATGGTCGCGGCGTGCAGCGCGACGGCGGCTCCGTCGCCCAGCGGCGATCCGACCCACGACGCGCCGGCCAAGATCAAGGCCCGCGGCACCTTGGTGCTGCCGACTAACCCGGCCTATCCGCCGTCGTCGTTGCCGTCGAGGGGGCCTCGAGGTCGGATGGAACCAAGTGCAACGCCCAGGAGTTGACGCGCGCGGAGCTGGACGGATACGACGTGGCCGTCGGCAAACTGATTGCGGACGCCATCGGCGTTGAGCCGTGCTATGTCGTGCCCCCCTGGAACGAGATGCTCGCCGGCCATTGGGGCGACCGCTGGGATATCGCGTTTGCGTCAATCGGCGTCGCCGCGGATCGGATGGCGGCGCTCTACTTCACGAAGCCCTACATCGGGTCGCCCGAGCGCCTGTGGGTTCGCAACGACGCCACGGCGCACCAGATGAGCGACCTCAACGGCAAGCGGATCGGCGTCTGCGCGGACTGCTGGGCCGACCTGTACCTGCAGAAGCGCCTCTCGGTCCCGGGCATGCAGATCGACTTCAAGGTCGATGACGCCAAGATCGTTGGCTACGCGATCGAGGCGTCCGGGCTGCAGGACGTCGTCGACGGCAAGCTCGACGCGTTCCTGTGCGCGGATACCGTCGCCCAGGGCCTGATCGATGCAGGAGCGCCCCTTCGCGGCATCGAACCGGCGGCCTACATCGGTATACCGGCAGGGGCCATCGACCGCTCGTCGAGCCTGACGGAGAAGCCGCTGTACGACTTCGTGAACGACACGCTGGCGGCGCGCTTCGCGGATGGGACGCTGAAGCAGCTGTCGATGAAGTACTTCGGGCACGACTATGCGAGCGCGGCCGCAGGAATCGACCCGGCCGCGTTCGGCCAGGACGTCCGTTAGCCGGACGGGCAAACCGCCGCGGCCCAGTCGTCTAGGGCAACGGCGCCGATACCGCACCCCGCGCGGCAACGTCGAGCGCATACAGCGACGTCGACGCGGTGATGAACAGGCGGCCGCCGTCCGTGTCCGCGAACACGCAGTTCGCCGTTCGCTCCGGGACCGGCAGCCTGCCCAGGCGGTGCCCGTCCGGCGCGACGATATGGATGCCGTCGTCGGCCGACGTCCAGACGTTGCCGTCGACGTCGACCCGAAAGCCGTCCGCGAGGCCGTCGTCCATCGCATAGAAGACGCGGGGATCCGCGAGCGCCCGCCCTGCGACCACGTCGAACGCGACGATGTGGTGATTGCCGGCCCCGTCGTCGCGGAACGCGGCGGAGGTGTCCGACACGTAGAGCACGCGCTCGTCGGGCGAGAACGCGAGCCCGTTGGGCTCCTCGACCCAATCGGTCATGACGTCGAGCTCGCCGGTGGCCGGGTCGAACCGGAACACGAGGCAGTCACCGATCTCCGACTCGGCCTGGTGGCCCTCGCGGTTGCTCGTGATGCCATAGGGCGGATCGGTGAACCAGATCGTGCCGTCCGACTTGACGATGACGTCGTTGGGCGAGTTGAACCGCATGCCCCGGTACCGGTCCACGATCGGGGTGACGGTGCCGTCGAGGGCGAGGCGCTCCAGCCGCCGGCGACCCTGCGAACAGGCCACGATCGATCCGTCGCGGTCCAGGGTGTGGCCGTTGTGGAACTCGGCCGGCTCGAGGAACACCGAGACCTGCCCGCCGCGGTCCCAGCGCAGCACTCGGTCGTTGACGACATCGCTCCACAGGACGGACCCATCGCGCGGCAGCCACACTGGCCCTTCGGCCCAGATGGCGCCCGTCGCGAGCCGGTGCAGGACCGCGCCGGGGCGCAGCAGCGCCTCGAGGCGCGGATCTTCCACCATCGGCGCCCAGCCGGCGACGGGCGCCCCATCCGGCGATCGGCTGCGTGTTCGACATCGGACCCTCGTTCGCACCGCTGCCTCGTGGCGCGTCCTAGTGTCGTCGAATCGCGGTCAGAATGGCCGGGTGGACGCCAAACCCGGGACGACCCTCACCGTCGACGAACTCATCCTGCGACCTTGGCGCACCGCGGATGCACCCGACGTGCTGGCGATCTGCCAGGACCCGGAGATCGCCCGCTGGGTGACGATCCCCCAGCCGTTCACGGCCGGCGACGCGGACGCCTTCATCGCGACTGCGCTCACCATGTGGCGCGAAGGTACCGGCGCTCCGTTCGCGATCGTCGATGGCGCCTCGGGCCGGTTGCTGGGAGCCGTGACGCGGTTCGGGCCCGAGGGGCATCAGGCCACGTTCGGCCTGTGGCTGGCACCGGGCGCACGGGGTCGCGGCGTCGGCACCCGCTCACTTCGATGCGTGGCGGACTGGACGTTCGCGACCACCGAGGCCATCCGCCTGGACGCGTTCATCATGGTCGGCAACGAGGCGTCGCACCGGATGGTCGAGCGCGCGGGATTCCAGCGCGAGGGCGTCGCCCGCGCCTGGGACCTCCATCACGCCGGCGTCCCCGTCGATTGCGTGGTCTATTCCCGCATCCGCGGCGACCCGTAGATCCGAGGGCGACCGTCGTTCGGACGGCTTGTCGCCGGGGAGATGCGTCGCCTACAACCGCCAGCGGGTGGCGCCGCCCGGCCCGGAGCCGAGCACGCCGAAGATCGTCGTCGGCGTCATCTCGTATGCCCGCGCGTCCCGATTGCAAGCCCGTTGTAACGGATCCCTAATTGGCTGATAAGCGGCATCAACGTATACTCGGGCGCGTTCGGTCCACCCTGAGTGCCCCCCTCAAGGGGGCGCGACAGTGAACCGCCCCGCCCCGGCTGTTGCCCGCCGCGCGCACGCCGGGGCCCATCGGGTGCTTCGTCGCCCATCGGCCGTCTCCGCGCCGATGCCGGCCCATCACCGCCGGCCAATGGTGCCAGAACGGACCTTGCTCGCCCGCCCATTGGGTGTGGGCGTCGGGATCGCCGCACAGCCGGTTCCATCGCACCGGCCCGCCGAGTGGTCCCTCGCCGCTTCCCGTCACCCGTCCGCGTTGCGGCTCAGCCGTACCGCCACGTCCGAGAGGAGTCGCTGTGCCCTGCTGCCCCCAGAGCACCCGAGGAACAACGGTCCGCCTGCCCGCCCGTCGCGACCACCGCGCACCAGGGGAGGCCGATCGATGAGCAACGCCGCCTACTACCGCGCCTGGCGCGCGGCCCATCCCGAGTACCGCGCACGCCAGAACCGCCTCCGCAACGAGCGTCGCCGACGCCACGGCCGGGGCGATCGCTCGGCCGAGTACGCCCATCGGGCCAGCCGCGCGATGGCCCCGGTCCCCGGCCTGCACATCGGCCACACCCTGTTCGAGCGCGCGCGCCAGATCGTGGGGCCGCGAACGACGACCCTCGTCAGCCTGCACGACCCCCTGTACGACGACCTCGTGTCCGAGGCGACCCTTGCCCTGATCGAGGGTCGCGACCCGAGGGACGCGATTCGCGCCTACGGTGCCCGCGAGCGCGCGTTCGGGCGCGTCACCTGCCCGCTGTTCGAGGAGGCGGCCTGAGCGTCGCTACGGCGGCCCCGCGTCCAGGGCGCCGCTGACTCAGTAGCTGCTACCGCCCTTTCCGCACGCAGCAACGAGGATCGGCAGCAACAGCAGCAGCGCCGCGAATGCGCGGGATCGAGCGGTTGCCGGGATTGCCCGGATGTTCATGGCACCTTCCGATGTTCCTTGTGCACGGAGATACGCCGCGGCGGATGCGAACGGTTTGGGGCGCGTTCCCCATATCCTTCGGGCATGTCCGCACCAGTCACTCCCGAGCGGGACATCGTCAGCTGGGATGACCTCGACCGCCTCGTGGCGGACCTCGCCAGCCGGCTCGCCGGGACGGTGTTCGACGTGATGCTGTGCATCACCCGCGGTGGCCTCGTGCCCGCGGGGATGCTCGCCTACCGGCTCCGGATCCGGAACATCCTCGTCGCCGCCGTGGCGTTCTACGACGACGAAGGCGTGCCATGCCCGCATCCGACGTTCCTGCAGTTCCCCGCCGACCCGCTGTTGCGCGGCCAACGCGTGCTGATCGTGGACGAGGTCTGGGAGAGCGGCACCACGATCCACGCCGTCACCGAGCGCGTCGTCCAGGCGGGCGGCATCCCCACGACTGCCGTCCTGCATTACAAACCGCGGCGGTCGCGTGTCCCCGGCCAGCCGGACCTATACGGCGCCGAGACCGACAACTGGGTGGTCTACCCCTTCAAGGCGGGCAACTGATCGGCGCCTCGGCGAGGCCCCGATGGCTGCTGAATCGCCGGCGGCTGGTCATGGCCACGTCCTCCATCAACGACGTCTTCGGTCACCACACCTAATCGCCGTGTGCGCGGAATGCCTCGCTGACGAGGTGCTCCGCGATCGCGAAGCTGGAGGTCGCCGCCGGCGATGGCGCGTTGCGCACGACCAGGACCCGGCCCAGGTGCTGGAGGGCGAAGTCGTCGACGAGCGCTCCCTTCCGATCGACCGCCTGGGCGCGGACGCCGGCAGGGATTGGCGTCATGTCCGCTGCTGTCACGGCGGGCAGGTAGCGGCGCACGCGCGACGCATAGGCCCCGCGGGACAACGAGCCCCACATCTCCCGGAGCCCACTGCGCCAGTGCTGGGCCGCGAGGTGTCTGGATCCCGGCCAGGTCGCCATGTCACGCACGTCGCGAACGCTGACATCGCGTCTCCGATAGCCCTCCAGCGCGGTCGCCAGAACGGCGTTCGGACCGACGTGCACGTCGTCATGGATCCCCCGCGTCAGGTGGACGCCAAGGAACGGGTAGCGCGGGTCGGGGACCGGGTAGACCAGGCCGCGCACGAGGCGCGCCGTTCGATCGTTCAGCGCGAAGTACTCGCCCCGGAACGGGATGATCTTGAGGTCGTCGCGCGGTCCGGCCATCCGCGACACGGCGTCGCTCGACAGTCCCGCGCAGGCGATGACGCGGTCGAAGACGAGCGGACCGGCGGGCGTCGAGAGGGTGACCCCGTCCCCGCGCTCGGAGATGGCGGTGACCGGGCTCGACAGGAGGACCCGACCGCCGTCCTTCGTGATCTGCTCGGCGAGGACCTCGCTCACCCGCACGAAGTCCACGACCGCCGTGTGCGGCGAGTGCAGGGCCGCCAGCCCTGCCACGTGCGGTTCGATCTCGAGCAGGCCGGCTCGATCCAGGCGGACGAGGCCCGGGACCTCGTTCTGGCGTGCGCGCTGCTCGATGTCGGCGAGGGCGGCCAGCTCTCGATCGTCGAGCGCGACGACCAGCTTGCCCAGCTCGCGGAACGCGATCGAATGCTCCTCGCAGAACTCCCGTAGCAACGGGGCGCCCCTGCGGCAGAGGGTCGCCTTGAGCGATCCAGGCTTGTAGTAGAGCCCTGCGTGGACGACGCCGCTGTTGTGCCCGGTCTGATGTGCCGCGACGCGAGGCTCCTTCTCGAGGACGGTCACCCGTGCGCCGGGGAAGCGCAGCGTCACTTCGCGCGCGACAGCGAGGCCCACGATCCCGGCCCCGATGACGCCAACGGTGAGAGTGCCAGCGCCTGTCGTCATGCTCCAAAAGCCCCCAAGTGGATCTCGACTTCGTGCTCGGTGCAGGGTGCCGGACCCGGCAGCCGGGGGGCACTTGCAGTTGCTCGTCTGCGTGGATTCTCGTACACGCGGCGGGTCGACGAGCGGGTGAGCCGGTGGGTCATCTCGCGGAGCGCGCCGCGAGCCGGTCACTCGAGATGCTACGAGGCCCTCTTTCTCCAGAGCTCGCGGGACCCGGGCGAGCCAGTCCTCCGCCGCCCGCAGACGGCCAGCGTGGTCGTCTACCTATTCCAGGAAAGCGACGGATCCGGATCGCTGGTGGCCATCGCAGTGCGGGATCGGCGCCAGATCGCCCCGTTCAGGAGGGCGGCGAACGCAACCCAGGTGAGATACGGGACCAGGAGCACGCCCGCCACGGCGCGGGCACGGAACATGGCGATCGCGGTCGCCATCGAGGCGGCCCACAGGGTGACGATCACGGCCAGGGCCGCGCCCGGTTTGCGGGCACCGAAGAAGACCGGTGTCCAGAGGCCGTTCAGGGCCAGTTGGATGGCGTACAGCGAGAGCGCGCCAAGCGGCCGTGGCCGGCCTCGCCAAGCGATCCAGCCGGTGGCACCGAGCGAAGCGTAGAGGAGGGTCCACACCGGTCCGAAGACTTCGGACGGCGGCGACCATCGGGGCCGGTCGAGCGATTCGTACCAGTGGCGATCGACAAACGGGACGCCGATCAAGCCCGGGATGAAGGCCACGGCCATGGAGACGATCAGGGCCCGCAGGCCCGACCGGCGCGTGGACGCCGCGATGGCGAGGGCCAGCGATCCGGTCGATCCCGTGTCCGCACTCATGGGTTGAGCCTAGCGGGGCCTTCGAACGGTCGCGGGTTGGCGCAGGCGGACATCGCGTTACATCGTCATCGCGGTCCAGTCGGTGCCAGAGCTGGGTTGCCGGCAGCGCTCAGGCTTCCTCGAACGCTCTTGACGTTGCTGTTACCTTGTTGAAACCGGTCTCATGTAACCGGTTTCATGCGAGGTTGCCGTGGCCAGGAAGGCCGTCACGATCCGCGACGTCGCACGCCACGCCGGAGTCAGCGTGGCGACTGCCTCACGGGCGCTGAACGGCAAGGACGTCGTCAACCCCCAGACGCGGGACCGGATCCTCACGGTGATGGAGGAGCTCGGCTTCTCCCCGAGCCCGGCGGCGCGGCGGCTGAGCCTCGGGCGCACGCTCACGATCGGCGTCGTCGTGTCGTTCCTCACCCGACCACAGGCGGCGGAACGGCTCCGCGGTGTCGACGCCGTGCTCACCGACAGCGAGTTCGATCTCGTCATCTACAACGTCGAATCGGTCCAGAAGCGGGACCATTACCTGGGCACCCTGGCCCACTCTCAGCGAACCGACGGGCTGATCGTGATGTCGCTGCCACCGCCCGACGTGGCGGTCCCTGTCCTGGGCCGCGGCCCGGTGCCGGTGGTGTTCATCGACGTCCACACACCATCGATCGCGGATCTGCCGCGAGTGGTCGGTGACGACGCCGCCGGGGGCGCGATGGCTGCGCGACACCTGCTCGATCTCGGCCATCGGGAGATCGGCTTCGTCGGCGATGCGCTGCATGACCCGTTCGGTTTCACCTCCAGCCGTGACCGCCAACAGGGCCTGACCGACGAGCTGGCGCGCGCGGGGGTCTCGATCCCCGATGCCTGGGTCGGTCACGGGGCCCACGGCCGGTATGAGGCTCGCGACCTCGGCCGTCAGATGCTGACAGGCGACCGGCGACCGAGCGCGATCTTCACGGCCAGCGACACGCAGGCCCTGGGCGTCATCGCCGCGGCCAGGGATATCGGGCTCCATATCCCCGACGACCTCTCGGTCATCGGCTACGACGACATCGAGGCCGCCGACTACGTCGGCCTGACAACGGTCCGCCAGCAATTGCTCGAGTCGGGCCGCCGCGGCGCCGAGGTGCTGCTTGCCGAGATCGGGCTCCGATCCGAGGAGCCGCCCGTCGTTCACCTGGCACCGGAGCTGGTGGTCCGTGCGACCACGGCGCCCCCGAAGGAGGGCCGTAGATGAGGACCCCTGGACGGCAACGAACCGCTGGGGACACCAAGGAGGAGGAGTGTTCATGATCAGGATCCGCAACGGGCGCGCCGGCGTGGCGCAGCCAGGGGGGCGTCTCGCGACGCTCGCCGCGGCGGCCATCCTGGTGGCGGCCTGCGCCGCCCCGGGGACGGTCGCGACACCATCGCCAGCCGCGAGCGCAGCGCCTACGGCGGCGGCTCCATCGGCGAGCGGCCCGGCCAGCTCGGCCAGCTCGGCCCCTTCGGCGAGCGCCGTGGCCGCCGGCCCCTCGTGTGGGACCGACCCTGTCGTCTTGAGCGCCTACTTCGAGACCGGGTTCGACATCCCGTTCAAGCTGTCGGAGGAGTTCACTAAGCAGTATCCCAACGTCACGTGGGACATCAAGCAGGACCAGTTCACGAACTTGATGACGGCCACACCTCGCCTGCTTTCGGGTGATAACCCGCCGGACTTGATCCGGCTGCCGTCGATGGTGTCGCTGGTGAAGGACGGCCTGCTCAAGAATCTCGACGAGTACGCAACAGCGTTCGGTTGGGACCAGTGGTCAGCTGCTCAGCTGGCGCAGAATCGCGTTGCGGAGGACGGGACTCGAGGATCGGGATCTCTGTACGCGATGGGACTCAACTACAGCATGACCGGCGTCTTTTACAACAAGGCGCTGGCCGCGAAAATCGGAATGACGGAGCCTCCGACCAGCGTGGCGGAGTTTGAAGCCTTGCTTGCCAAGGCGAAGGAAGCCGGCGAGCAGCCGATCATGCAGTGGAATGCCACGGCCAGTGGCGGGGGGCTCGCCTTCCCGCTCCAGAACCTGATGGCGGCCTACGGGCCCACCCAGCCGATCAACGACTGGATCTTCCAGAAGGCCGCGACGACCATCGACACACCCGAAAATCTCACGGCGGCCCAGCATCTCGAGGATTGGGTCAAAGCCGGCTACTTCCCGAAGGACGCCAACGCCATCCAGTACACCGACGCCAACGCACGCTTCGGCAAGGGCGAAGGCGTGTTCATGTTCAATGGCGACTGGCAGAACGCGACGTACGACAAGGACCTGCCGGAGAACGTCGGGTTCTTCGTGTTCCCGTCGGCGGAGACAGGCGGCAAGGTTGCTGCCATGTCGGCGCCCCTGACCTACGGGATCGCAACGAATGCGAAGAACGCGGATTGCGCCGCCTTCTTCTTCAACTGGGTCGCCACGAACGAGACGGCGCGCCAGATCAACGTCGACATCGGCGGCTCGAACCCGGGTGGGCCAACTGACCTGCCTATTCCAACAGCCGCCCCGGGGTCGGTGACCAACCAGACGCTGGCCGCCGGCAACCAGGTCGCCAAGGACGACGGCGGGATGGACTTCATCGCCAATGCGACGGGGTCGATCTTCGCCCAGGGCTGGACGCCCGAGCTCCAGAAGATGATCGGCGGCAAGCAGGATGCCGCCGGCCTTCTCAAGGCGGTACAGGCCGAGTACGAGAAGGAACTTAGCCGTTGAGCCAAGCCGCCGACGACGCCACGCCGAGGCAGGCGATGCCCCAAGCATCTGCCTCGGAAGCTCGTCGGCGGCAGAGCCGGCGGATCCCCTGGGCGGGGGTCCGCCGGCAGACCATCGTCGGCTGGCTGTTCGTGCTGCCGGCGCTCACGATGTACGGGCTGTTCGTCCTCCAACCGCTCGCCCTGACGGTCCAGTACTCGCTGTACCGCTGGGATGGCGTCGGGCCTGCGACGTGGGTCGGCCTGTCGAACTATGCGACCGTCCTGAGCGAGCCGAAGCTCGTTGAGACCCTGTTCAACGCCTTCCGGCTCGTCGTGTTCTACAGCCTCATCCCGGTCGCCCTGGGGCTGGTGACCGCAAGCGTGATCCATCGGGTCGCCTCCGGTCGACTCGGGGCCGTCTCGCGGACCGTCCTGTTCCTGCCGCAGGTCATCCCCCTGGTAGCCGCGGGGATCATCTGGGGCCGGCTGCTGTCCCTCAACGGCCTGATCAACCAGCTGCTCACGGCGGTCGGTCTCGGCGACGTCACGCGGGCATGGCTTGGCGACTTCGACTTCGCACTGCCGGCAGTCGGCCTGATCGGGATCTGGGTCCTGCTCGGGTTCTGCACCGTGCTGCTGCTCACGGGCATGGCACGGATCGATACCGCCCTGTTCGAGTCGGCGCGGCTCGACGGGGCTGGCTGGTTCCAGGAGTTCCGGTTCATCACGGTGCCCAGCCTGCGCTACGAGGTGGGGGTCTGTGTCACGGTCACGGTGATCGCCGCCCTGGCGGCATTCGACATCGTCTATGTGACGACCGGCGGCGGACCTGGAAACGCAACGGCGGTGCCCGGGGTCCAGATCTACATCCTGGCGTTCCTTGAGCGCCAGGTCGGACTGGCCTCCGCGTTGGCGGTGGTCCTGATCGTCCTCGTCCTCATCGTGATCCTGCCCATCCAGCGCATCACCCGGGGAAGCACTCGATGAGGGTCAATCGCCGCGAGCTCTACGCCGGCTGGGCGCTGCTGGCTGCATTGATCGCGATCACGATCCTGCCGTTCGTGAGCATCTTCACCACCGCCCTCTACCCGTCGGGCAGCGTTCCGGCTGGCCTTTCCCTTCCTGCGGATCCCCAATGGGGCAACTTCCTCGAGGCGTTCAAGGTCGCGAACATGAGCGCGCTCCTGGTGTCGAGCGTATTCATCGTGGTGGCGGTCGTCCCGATCTCGCTCGTGATCTCCACGATGGCGGGCTTCGCTATCGGCTCGCTACGGATCCCGGGCGCCGGCCTGCTGCTGTTGCTGTTCGTGTTCGGACTGACGCTGCCGTTCGAGGGGATCATCACCCCGCTGTACTTCCTGGCCCGGCAGATGGGGATCCTGAACACGCGTCTCGCCATCGTCCTGCCGCTCATCGGCCTGTTCATGCCCTTCGCCGTGTTCTGGATGCGGGCCCATTTCGTCAACATGCCGGACGAGATCTCGGAGGCCGCACGTGTCGATGGCGCGAACACGTGGGACCTGTTCTGGCGGATCCATGTCCCGCTCGCGCGGGCGCCGATGGCGTCGCTGGGCATCCTGATGTCGGTCTGGGCCTGGAACCAGTTCCTGCTCGCGCTGGTCCTCGTCGAGGACCCGACGCAGCGGACGATGGCCGGCGCCCTGGGTGCCTTCCAGGGCCACTACGCCACGGACATCCCGCTCCTCAGCGCCGGGACGATCATCATCCTCGTGCCGACACTGGTGGTGTTCATCGTCTTCCAGCGCCAGGTCATCGCCGCCCTGCTCCAGGGGTCGGTGAAGGGGTGACCATGCGAGTGTCCGAGCAGCGAATGGCGAACGCCATCGAGCACGCAGGTCGGCCCCGGGGACGCGACACTACGGTCGTGATGTCCACGTGCCCCCCGAGCGCCGCCCTCAGCGCCGCGCTCCGCGGCTGACCGGCGGCGTCGACGACATGCGCGATGTGGCCCCCCGGCCCCAGCTCCTGACCTACCCGGACTCGCTCGGTGGGGACCTCCGGGCGCTGGGTGACCTGCTCGCAGGACGGCTGGCCGGGGTCTTCCACGGTGTCCACGTGCTGCCGCCGTTTCCCTCGTCGGGCGATCGCGGATTCGCGCCGCTCACCTATGACCGCATCGACCCGCGCTTCGGGACCTGGGACGACATCGGCAGGCTCGCCGAGCACCACGACGTGCTCCTCGACCTGATGATCAATCACATCTCGCGCCAGAGCGTCGAGTTCGAGGACTTCCTGCGCCACGGCCGCGACTCGTCGTATGCGGACCTGTTCATCACGGTCGACAAGGTCTGGCCCGACGGCCAGCCGCCGGCAGCTGACGTCGCCCTGATCTTCCTGCGCAAGCCGGACGCTCCGTTCTCGACCGTGTCGATCGAGGACTCGGGACGGGAGGAGCGGGTGTGGACGTCGTTCGGGACGGCCGACTGGTCCGAGCAGATCGACCTCGACGTCACCTCGCAGACGACGCGCGACCTGATCACGCGCTGGCTGCGGCAGTTCGCCGAGCGGGGGGTCCGCATCGTCAGGCTCGACGCCGTGGGCTACGTCATCAAGAAGCCCGGGACGTCGTGCTTCATGGTCGAGCCGGAGATCTACGACTTCCTGCAATGGGTGACGGAGGTCGCGGATTCGTTCGGGCTGGCCATCCTGCCCGAGGTCCACGACGGTCATGCGACCCACGAGCGGCTGTCCGCGCACGGCTTCTGGACCTACGACTTCGTCCTGCCCGGTCTGCTGCTCCACGCGTTCGAGACCGGGCAGGCGCATCGCCTGATCGAGCACCTGGCCGCGTCGCCGGATCGGCAGTTCACGAATCTCGATTGCCACGACGGCATCCCGGTCCGCCCCGATCTCGACGGGATCCTGACGTCCGCCGAGATGGCCGACCTCGCGGAGCGGGTCCGAGCCAGGGGCGGCAACGTGAACCGCATCCTGTCCGACGCCCACGCCGAGACCGGGGACGTGCACCAGCTCAACTGCACCTATTACTCGGCGCTGGGCGAGGACGACGAGCGCTACCTCGCCGCGCGCGCGATCCAGCTCTTTGCCCGGGGCGTTCCGCAGATCTACTACGTCGGCCTGCTGGCAGGCGCGAACGACCACGCCTCGGTTGAGCGAACGGGCGAGGGCCGCGCGATCAACCGCCACGACTACACCTCGGGCGAGATCGAGTCGGCGCTCGATCGGCCGGTGGTCCGACGCATCGTCGACCTCGTCCGGCTGCGGAACACCCACCCGGCGTTTGACGGCGACCTGCTGGTCGAGGCCGCCGACGACCACTCCGTTCGACTCCGCTGGCAGCACGGGCACGACGAATTGAGCCTGGACGTCGACTTCGACGGGGGCAGCGCGGTCGTGACCGACGGCGGCCGCGCGCAGTCGCTGTCGCGCTGGGCGACGTCGCTCGGGACCAACGCTGTCTGAGCCTTGACGGACGAACGGGAGCTGCACGCGCTCGCGGGTCGGCTCGGCACGTCGCTCGAGGAGGCGACGCGAATGCCGTGGGGCGACGCAGACGCGACGTGGCGGCTGCACCTCGCGGATGGCCGCGACCTCGTCGGGCGTCGCTTCGCCACTGACCGCGCTGCCGATGCCCAGCGCGTAGCAGCAGACATGGCCCTCGCCGCCGGGTCCGGCATCCCCGTGCCCGATGCCCGGATGATCGCGATCGATGGGACGCCGTGGCTGGTCACCGACCACGTCGATGGTGCCATCGGAGCGGCGTGGCTCGACACGCCCGCGCGGGCGCGAACGCTGGCGGCCGCCATGGCGGGACTGCGGCGCCGCTTGCTCGAGATCGGCCCTTCCGGGGCCATGGGGCTGGCCCCGCCGCGGGCCCTCGACCGGCCGCCGCCCGGTTCGCCCGCCGATGAAGCCCTGACGGGCGCCGAATCGGTCTTGCGCGAGCGACGGCTCGAGGCGGTCTTCGTCCACGGCGACTTCGCCCCGATCAACGTCATCGTCGATACCGAGGGCGGAATCCGCGCCCTGCTTGACTTCGAGCACGCGCACCTGGGCGATCCGCTCGAGGACGTGGCGTGGTGGTGCTGGGTCGTCCGCCACCATCATCCGGACGCCTGGCACGCCGCCTGGCCGACGTTCTGTGCGGCGGCCGGCGTCGACTCGGTCCACGACGGCCCGACCATCCACGCGCTCGTGCTGCGCACGCTCGCTCGCCGAGCCGGTGCGGCGCGTGACGCCCAGGGACGTGATCGGTGGCTGGGCCACCTGGACGAGGCGGCCGCCTGGCGACCGTGACGGCCCCCGGTCGACGCCTCGCGACCGGAATCAGGCGAGGTATGCGATCGTCTGTGGCCCCTGCGGCAGCACGCAGATCCGGGCATCGGGTTCGGCCGCGAGGAGTCGGTCGACGGCTTCGCCGATGTCGGCGATCGGCTCCAGGTGGGCGGCCCGGACCTGCTCGTCGGCAAGGCCGTCGGTCCGCAGCAGCACGCGGGCCTTGGTCTGGACCCTGGCCTGGATCTGGACCTGCCACTGGTCCGGGACCGTGACCGGGGAGGCCGCGATGCCGGCCAGGAGGTCCGCGGGCGTCGCCGCGGACCGCAGGAGCGCACCGTACGACCCGTGCTCGGGCAGCCCGTCTCGACACTCCGCGGCGCAGATGATCGTGCCGCCCGGTCGCACGACCCCGGCGGCGGCCGACATGCCCTTGACCGCCTGGTAGAGGTTCTGGTCGAGCGGATAGCCGCTGTTGGTCGTCACGACGATGTCGAAGGGGCGGTCGACCGGCTGCATCGCCTCGCGACGCGCCTGCGCGCAGGCAGCAGCATGCATGGCGAGGATCTGGCCGCCGAACGCCCGGGTGATCCGCTGCTCATCATCGAGCAGGACGTCCAGGGCGAAGTCGACCCCGGTGGCGGCCGCGATCGCGCGGACGGCGTCGTGGACCGGATTGCCCTCGATGACGCCCCAGGTGGCTCGCGGGTCGGCGATCCGCCGCGCGTTGTGGAGCTCGAGCGTCGTCGCAAGGCCGGCGAGCCCCGGAGCGACCATCTTGGGTCCACCGCTGAACCCCGCGAAGAAGTGCGGCTCCACGAAGCCGGTCGTGATCCGCAGGTCCGCGGCCACCCATTCCCGGTCGAGGAGCACCGGGACATCTCCGACCATCCCAAGGTCGACCTGCCTCGCGTCGTCGCGGGCGTCGTGGTCCTCGACCCGCCACTGTGCGAGCACGTCGTCACCCAGCATCGCCCGGCGCTCGGCGATGGTCGACCCACGGTGCGTGCCGGTGGCGATGAGGACGACGACGTCCTCGGGCCTGATGATCCCGTCGAGCGCCTCCATGATCGCCCGGAGCACGAGCGGGCGAGGTTGCGGGCGGGTGATGTCGCACACGGAGATCGCCACTCGCTGGCCCGGGCGTGCGATGTCCCGAAGCGGTGGCCCAGCCACTGGCTGGCCGACGGCCGTCCGCAGCGCCGAGAGCGGATCCTCCGCCGACGCACGAGGCCGGGGGCGGATGACCGTGGTCGCGTCGGCCGGTAGCTCGACCGGCAGGACCGTCGACCCGTAGGCGAGGTCAACCGCGACCCGCTTCTCCCAGTGGTCCTGTCTCGTCACCGTCGACCCCTGCTCGGCGCCACGCACGCCACCATCGAGGACCATACCCGAGCCGAGCAACCGGCCTCGCGACGCCGCCGGGATTCGTCGTTTAAGGTCTTGACGGCCAGCCGCAGGGCGTCCCACACTGCCGCTGCTCGGTAATGTTACCGGGAATGATTACATCCGAGTTGGAAAGGCGGTCAGGTTGCAGAAGACAACGCGCGGCCTATCTATCGCGGCGGTCGTCGGGATGCTCGTGGTTGGATGTACCCCCGCAGCCTCGGCTCCATCGCCCTCAGCAAGCCAGGCGGCGATCGCAACGGCGAGCGCCGCGGCGCCGTCAACGGAGGTGTCTGCAGCGCCCAGCATGCAGGACGTCACCCTCACCGTGATGGCGAGCCAGGAGTGGATCAAGCCGGCCGAGCAGGAGCTCGCGAAGAAGTTCGAAACCGAGACCGGCATCCACGTCGACTTTCAGATCCTCCCGGCCGACCAGTACTTCAACGTCCTCAAGACGAAGCTGAACGCCGGCGAGGCGACCGATATCTTCGGTGGGCAGAGCGGCAAGTCCGATCTCAAGCTCCAGTACGACGTCGAGAACAACGCGGTCGATCTGACCGGCGAGGAATGGACCAAGCGAATCGATCCCGCTGCCCTCGATCAGACCAGCCTCGACGGCAAGGTCTACGGCGCCGAGATCTGGGACATCGTGGCCTCGAACTACTTCGTCACGATCTACAACAAGAAGATCTTCTCGGACCTCGGGATCGCGGTCCCCAAGTCGTTCGCGGAATTCGCGGACGCGTGCACGAAGATCAAGGCGGCCGGGATCACGCCCATCTATGAGCCGATCTCGGACGGCTGGCACCACGTCCTCTGGTTCCCGATGGTCGGTCCGCGCTTCGAGGAGGCTGAACCTGGGCTCGCGGACAAGCTCAATGCCAACCAGGCGACCTTCGCCGGAGACGCCAATACCAACACCGCGATGACGCAGATCAACCAGCTGTATCAGAGCGGTTGCTTCGGCGACAACAGCCTCTCGGACACGTTCGCCGATACGAACAAGGCGATGGCCAGCGGCAAGTACGCGATGACCGTGTCACCGCTCTCCACCCCAACGGCGATCGAGAGCGACTTCCCCGACGTCAAGGCCAGCGAATTCGGGTTCTTCCCGATCCCGACGTTCGATAATCAGCTGCAGCCGGTCCATCCGGCCGGCCCGACCAAGTTCATCTACTCGAAGTCGCCCCACGTCGAGCAGGCGAAGCAGTACCTGGATTACCTGATGACCCAGGAGAACCTCCAGTACCTGCTCGACAACACGCCCCAGTTCGCGACGTTGCCGTTCACCGGGATCGAGGCGAAATGGGATGCCGACCAGCAGGCATTCTTCGACACGTATCCCGCGAAGACCCTGGTCTACCAGGATGCGGTCAACTACGTGAACCCCCAATGGATCGACATCGGGAAGGACATGGTCAGCATGTTCACCGGCAGCATGAAGCCCGAAGAGGTGATGCAGAGCATCGACGGTCGGCGCACCGAATTGGCGAAGGCGGCCAAGGACCCGGCTTGGTCGAACTGACCCCCTCCGGAGGTCAGCCATCCTCAGGACTCGGGGCGGGCCAATGGTCCGCCCCGAGGCGGCCTCGCCGACGGCGGCTCCGGCGGCCATAGGCGCAATGCGGTCGCGATCCTATCCGCTGTGGTTCGCTTCGGCGGCCATCCTGCTCTACGTCGTGTTCTTCGTCGTGCCGAGCCTGCTCGGCATCGCGTATGCCTTCACCGACTGGAACAGCTACACGACCGATCTCCACTGGGTCGGCCTGGATAACTTCACCACGATCCTGACGTCCAGCGGGACGTATCTGCGGTACATCGGGAACACCGTCGTGTTCACGATCGCGACCATCATTCTCAAGACGGCGATCGCCCTGGGCCTTGCCCTCCTCCTGACCCAGGGCGTCCGCCGTCTCTCGTACCTCTACCGGACGATCATCTTCCTGCCGGCGGTGCTGCCGATCCTCGTGGTCAGCCTGATCTTCCGCTCGGTGCTCAATCCGACCACCGGCCTGTTGAACGAGTCGTTGCGGGCCATTGGACTCGGCGAGCTCGCGCAGCGCTGGCTCACCGACGTGCCATTGGCGCTGCCGAGCGTGATCGCCGTCGATACCTGGCGCGGGATCGGCTACATCATGGTGATCCTGATCGCGGGCCTCCAGGCGATCCCGCGCGAGTACTACGAGGCCGCCTCGATCGACGGCGCCAATGGTCGCCAGATGTTCCGGCACGTCACGCTGCCGCTCCTGGTGCCGGTGCTGACGGTCACGACGGTCCTCAACCTCCTGTATGGCTTGAAGGTCTTCGACATCGTGTTCGTGCTCACCAACGGCGGTCCCGGTCGGGCCACGGACACGGTCTACACGGCGGTGTTCGAGGACTTCTCCAAGGGTCGATATGGGATCGCGACGGCCTTCTCCACCCTGTTGTTCCTGGCCATGATCGTGCTCGGCTACGTCACGATCCGTGCGCTGCAACGAGACGAGTCGAAGTGATGCGACTCGGCAGCCGCAGCCGGGGCGGCCTCGGCAACGTTCTCGCCAGCGGCGCGGCGGTCGTCGTGTTCGCGCCCATCTTCCTCGTGTTCGTGAACGCGCTCAAGACGCGGCCGGAAGCGAGCTCCATGAGCATCCAGCTGCCCGAATCGCCCCAGTGGCAGAACTTCTCGACCGTGATCGAGCAGGGCAAGCTGGACACGGCCTTCGTGAACAGCGTCCTCTATGCGTTCGGGGCGACGGCCCTGTGCGTCACGGCAGCCGCCCTTGCCGCGTACGTGCTGGCACGGAATCCGACCCGCCGCAACCGGATGATCTACCTGTTGCTCATCCTCGGGATCGCGATGCCCACGAACTTCGTGACCCTGACGAGCGTGATGCAGGCGACCCACCTCATCAACACCCAGCTCGGGATCATCCTGCTGTACGCGGCGACCCAGATCCCGTTCAGCGTGTTCCTGATCTACGCCTTCATCTCGAGGCTGCCACAGGAGCTGGAAGAAGCAGCATTCATCGATGGTGCGACCCCGATGCGTGCTTTCCGCTCGGTCGTGTTTCCGCAGCTGACACCGGTGATCGTGACCTGCGCGGTCCTCAACATCCTCAACCTGTGGAACGAGTTCCTGCTGCCCCTGTACTACCTCAACAAGAGCTCGGCCTGGCCGATGACCCTGGCCGTCTACAACTTCTTCGGCCAGTACCTCTCGGACTGGAGCCTCGTGTCCGCCGACGTCGTGCTCACGATCGTCCCGGTGATCCTCGTCTACCTGGTCGCGCAGCGCTGGATCCAGTCCGGTGTCTCCGCCGGGGCCGTGAAAGGTTAGGTGGCCGTGCGGCAGATGGCGTCGCCGACATGGTGAAGCGCTCGAGCACACGGAACGCGACGATCGTCGACATCGCCGCAGCCAGCGGCGTGTCGGTGGCGACGGTCTCGCGCATCCTGAACAACAAGCCCGATGTCGCCGACGAGACCCGGGAGCGCGTCCTGCGCGTGATGGACGAGCTGGGTTTCGCGCCGCAGAGCGCCTGGCGACAGATCCGGTCCGGGCAGACGCGGCTGATCGCCCTGCACGTCCCGCAGGACTTCAACCCCCCGGCCCACCGACTGATCATGGCGGCGGCGCTGGGCGTCGAGGATGCCGGCTACTCGATCAACGTGATCACCCGCACCCTGACGGACGCGGAGCTGCTCGGGATCTTCCGCAGCCGTCAGGCAGACGCGATCATCCTGCTGGAGATCCTCATCGACGATCGGCGGTCGGAGGTCCTGCGGGATCATGGCTACCCGTTCGTCATGATCGGGCGCCGCGCCGACAATGCGGGCGTGAGCTTCGCCGACGTCGACATCGAGGCGGGCATCGAGCTCGCGATGGATCACCTCGTCGGGCTTGGCCACCGGCACATCGCGCTGCTCACGGTTGATCCCGTCGTCGCTGACAAGACCTACGGGTTCAGCACCTGGGCCCTGGGCGGGTATGAAGCGGCCTGTGTACGCCGCGGTCTCCCCGTCATCCCGTGCGTCGGCGGTCCGAACATCGCATCGATGACGGAGTCGGCCCTGAGCCTCCTCGATGCGCATCCCGAGGTCTCCGCCTGCATCGCGCCCCAGGAGCAGTCGGCGGTCGGCGTGCTCAAGGCAGCCCATGCACGCGGGAGGCGGGTCCCCGACGAGCCTGTCGGTGGTGGCGATGCTGACCGAGTCGGTCAGCGAGCTCGCGACCCCGCCGTTGACGACGATCGAGTTCCCGGCCGATGAGCTGGGCCGGACCGCCGCACGGATCCTGATCGACCAGCTCGACGGAAGGGCGACTGCGGACCAGCACATCCTGATGCAGCCGGCCCTGAACATCCGGGGCAGCACCAGCGCCCCCCGAGAGGCAACGCCGAGCCGACGATGAGGATCACCGGCATTCGCCACCGCGCCTACCGGGCCCGACTGGATCGCCCCATCGGTGACGCCAACGGACCGGTTGGCAGCGACGAGGCCTCGGGCGCCTTCATCTTCGTCGACACGGACGCCGGACTGACGGGGATCGGACCGACGTCGATCCTGGACCCCGGCTCCCTGCTTCGGTCATTGGAGCAGGAGCTGCTGGGTCAGGATCCACGAGGCGTCATCGGGCTCTGGGCGAGGCTCTGCGACCGCGCCTTCAAGCGGGGCGTCCGCGGGGCGACGAGGATCCTGATCTCGGCCCTCGACGTCGCCCTGTGGGACCTCAAGGCCAAGGCCAACGACGAGCCGCTGTGGCGGACCCTGGGTGGGGCCGAACCGCGCGTCCGCGCGTATGCCTCGGGGATCGACCTGAACCTCTCGGACGAGGACCTGCGCGCCTTCTACCGGCGGATGGCGGGTCTCGGGATCGGGGCGGGCAAGCTCAAGGTCGGCCTGGATCCGGAGGCCGACCATCGCCGGCTCGGCATCGTGCGTGACGAGCTGTCGCGGGTCGCCGAGCGTCCGGTCCTGATGATCGATTTCGAACGAGTACTGGTCACCGAAGCAGGCGATCCGTGCGATCACGGAGCTCGAGCGAACCTATGACCTGTTCTGGGTCGAGGAGCCGGCGCGCCGCTGGGATGCGCGGGGGCTGCGTCGCGTGTCCGGGTCGGTCCGGGCCGCGGTCGCCACCGGTGAGAACCTCGACGGCGCGGCCGATTTCGCGCCGCTCCTGCTCGAGGATGCAGCCGACATCTACCAGGTGAGCGACCTCACGACCGGCATCACCGGCGCCCTCCAGGTTGCCGCGATGTGCGCCGGGTTCGAGCGCCCGATCGCGATGGTGAACTGCCCGGGAGACTTCATGGCCCACGCGGCGACGGTCATGCCGAATCACATCGCGATGGAGGTGGTGGAGGCGGGTTGGGCGCCATTCGTGACCGTCGATCAACGCATCGAGGGCGGCCAGATCATCCTCGGCAACGCCCCGGGCATTGGCATCGGCGTGGACGAGACGGCGTGGACCGAGTGGGAACCACGCGGTGCCGCAGATGCCTGGCAGGACCCGCAGCCGTTCGGGCGTCGCCGCGGTGCGGGATTGTGGATCGAGCCGCTGACCGACGCGGAGCGCGCCCGACAGGACGTCGATCCCGGGCGATCGAAGCAACGCTCCGATGGGGACGCATCGTCCTAGGCCAAGTCGGTGGGCGCCCGGCGTTTCGGCACCGGCTTCGGGTATCGCGATGATGGGGGCCGCCTCGCGAGGGAGAAGCTCCCCGTGGCGCTGGCCGCGAATGCGGCCAGCCTCGGCGCCCGCGCGGTGAACGTCATCGGGATCGATGAGCTCCGCGCGGCGCTGGGCGAGGGGTAGACACATCCCGGGGATCGGCCGACGGTGATCCACGTCGAGACCGATCCCCGGGTTCGCACGCCGAGGCTACTGCGCCGGGGTGAGGGTCACGTCGGTCGCCTGAAGCGGCGTTGTGCCCGTGCCCGTGTTGGGTGCCCCGCTCGGCAGCGGGCCGCCACTGGCGCCGGGCCGGAACCCGCCCAGGCCAGCGACCGTGACCTGCACGGGCGAGCCCGCCTGGACCTCCGATGCGGTCGCCGCCGACTTCGTGTGGTACGTCGAGCTCGAGGTGTCGACGACGGTCTCGGTGCCGCTGGCGGTCGTGATCGTCATGGTCGTCCCGTCGATGCTCTTGACGGTGCCGCTGATGGTCAGGGACGCGTTGCCACCACCGAGAGCGCCGCCACCGGGAAACGCGCCCGGAGCGAAGCTGCCCGTTGGCGCAAAGCCAGAGGGGAAGCCCGTGGCTGCCGCGGCGGGCGCCGTGGCCCGGCCGCCGGCGAACGCGATCCCGCCGATGGCGATGAACGCGGCGCCGATGAGCAGGATGTTGGTCAGGTTGCCCGATTCCTTCTTGGGCGAGACGACGGGCACGGTCGGCGGCGTCTCAGGGCTGCTGGGGTAGGTGGGGCTGCGGAAGTCGCTCATTGGACTGGTTCTCCTATTCGAAGCGAAGGGCCGAGATTGGATTGAGGCGCGCCGCCTGGCGGGCAGGCCAGACACCGAACACGACGCCGACGAGGAGGCTGAAGGCCGTCGCGACGACGAGGGTCAGGGGGCTGAAGGTGAACCCCCAACCGGCGATCGCGCCGATCGCCGCCGAGGCTGCGAGTCCCAGGGCGATCCCGATCAGGCCGCCGAGGGAGGACAGGACCAGGGCTTCCACCAGGAACTGGAGGAGGATGTCCCGGTTCTGGGCGCCGATCGCCTTGCGGATGCCGATCTCGCGGGTCCGCTCGCGGACCGAGACGAGCATGATGTTCATGATCCCGATGCCGCCCACGATCAGGCTGATCGAGGCGACGCCCGCCAGCAGCACCGTCAGCAGGCTGTAGACGGAGGTCGCTGTCTCCAGCAGCTGGGTCTGGTCGGAGACGCTGAAGTCGTTGTCCTCGCCGGCGGCGATGTCATGCCGCTCGGCGAGCAGCGACGTGACCTCGGCCTTGACGGTCTCCATCTGGTCGGCGTCGGCGACGCTCACGCCGATCGAGCGGACACCGGACGACGACGAGCCAGTGAAGTAGTGCTTGAGCGTGCTGAGCGGGATGACCACCTGGTCGTCGCCGCTGGTGAAGCTTGAGCCGCCCTTGGGCTGGAGGATGCCAACCAGCTCGAACGGGATCCCGTCGATGGAGATCGTCGAGCCGATGTCACTCGCGTCGACGCCGAGGTCGTCCGCCGTCGTGGATCCGAGGACGGCGAAGCGGAGCGCGTCATTGACCGACGTGTCGGTCAGGAAGCTCCCCTGCCACAGGTCATAGGCGCGGACGGTGAGGTAGTCATCGGTCGTGCCCAGGATCGTGGTCGTGGTGTTGCTGTCGCCCGCGACCACCGTCTGCGTGCTGGAGAGCTCGGGGGCGACCGCGGCCACGCCGTCGAGCTCGCCGATCGCCGTCGCATCGTCCAGCGTCAGGGTTGTCGCCGATCCCGCAGCCTGGCGAACTCCGCCGCTGAAGGTGGCTCCGGCGTTGATCGTGAGGAGGTTGGTGCCGAGGCTCGAGATCCGGTTCGTGATCCCCGAGGACGCCCCCTGGCCAACGGCCACGAGCGCGACGACGGAGGCGACGCCGATGATGATCCCCAGCATCGTGAGCGCGGATCGGACCCGGCTGGTGCTCAGGCGCGAGACCGCGAGGCGGATGAGCTCCGTCAGCTTCATGCCGCGATCCTCCCGTCGCGCACGTGGATCTGGCGCGAGGCCCGGACCGCGACGTCGGAGTCGTGGGTGATGAGCACGATCGTGGCGCCCGCGGCGTTCAGCTCGTGGAACAGCTCCAGGACTTCCTCGCCGGTGGAGCTGTCGAGATTGCCCGTGGGCTCGTCGGCGAGGATGAGGCGTGGCTCGGTGACCAGCGCGCGGGCGATCGCCACACGCTGCTGCTGGCCGCCACTCAGCTCGGATGGCTCGTGGTGCATGCGATCGTCCAGGCCCATCCGGGTGAGCGCGGCGGTGGCTCGGGCGATTCGCTCTCGCTTCGGCACTCCCTGATACAGGAGAGGCGTCGCGACGTTGTCGAGCGCGGAGGTGCGAGGGATGAGGTTGTAGCTCTGGAAGACGAACCCGATCATCCGGCTGCGGACGATCGCGAGGTCGTGGTCGTCCAGGTCCTCGACGGGCGTGCCGTCGAGGACGTAGGTGCCCGACGTCGGTCGATCGAGACAGCCGAGGATGTTCATCAACGTCGACTTGCCGGAGCCCGAGGGCCCGATGATGGCGACGAACTCGCCCGCGTCGACCTGGATGCTGGCACCGGCGAGCGCATGGACCTGGATCGATCCGAGGTCGTACGTTCGGGTGGCGTTGGTGAGCTCGATGATTGACCGGCTCATGGCTGACCCGGGAATGCGCCCGCGGGCGGCTGGAAGCCGCGGGCGCTGGAAGCCGCCGCCGTTGAAGCCGCCGCCGGTCGTGCCGGTGCTCGTGGAGCTGGCCGCGCGATCCGACGAGCTGCCGGTCACGACCGTCTCCCCGTCGCTGATGCCCGAGGTGATCTGCGCGAGGTCGCTGGTCACCAGGCCGACCTGGACATTGCGCGTCTCCACCGTGCCGTCCGCGGCCAGGACCCGCACGGTGTGGGTGTCGCCGGAGCCGGACACGGCGATCGCCGGCACGGCGACGGCGTTCTCGGCCTCGGCGATGACGATCGTCAGGTCGGCGGACATGCCGGGAAGCGCCTCAGGGGTCGTGTCCTCGGACGGGGCGGCGCTGGCCGCCGCGGGGCTAGCCGCCGCCGGGCTGGCCGCGGCGGGGCTGGCCGCAGCGACGGTCCCGGTGCCCGCAGGACCGGAGCCGATGTCGGTCGGGGCCGAGTCGCCGGACGAGGCGGCCGTCGAGGCCGACGAGTCGTCGAGGGTGACGACGACGGTGTACGTCACGACGGACGAGTCTGACGTCGAGGCGATCGGGTCGATCGAGGTCACCGTGCCGGTCGCGCTGCCCCCGGTCGCGCTGATCGCCACCGTGGCCTGCTGACCGACCTCGAGCGACAGGATGTCGTCTTCGGGGATGCTCACGCTCAGCGCGAGCTGGTCGGACTGGAGCTCGACGGCCGTCCCGGTGCTGTCCGTGCCGACGACGGCGTTGACCGCCGTGACGCGCCCGTCGATGGGGGCGACGATCGTGGCCGCCGCCAGCGCCTCGTTGGCGTCGTCGAGGGCCTCCTGGGCCTGGGCGATCGCGACGTCGTCGGCCTTGATGGTGGCGTCGGAGGCGGACGAATTCGCCGACCTGTAGCTGCGCTGGGCGGACTTGACCGAGAGCCTCGCGCTCGACACCTGGTTGGCGGCCGAACGGTTGTTGGACAGAGCCTGCAGGCGGGCGGATGCGAGGTTCTGCTCGGCCGACGTGATCGCCGCCTTGTCCTGGTGGATCGTCGCCGCCGGAGCGTGCGCCTTCTTGTCGCGCTTCAGCTGCGCCTTCGCGCTGGCCACCGACTGGCGGGCGTTCTTGAGCTGGAGGTTGCCCTGGGCGACGGTCGAGCTGTACGACGACTGGGCGCCCGAGAGCTGGTTCTTTGCGCTGGCGACCTGGTCCTTCGCTGACGAGCGCGACGTGGACGTCCCGCCGGCGAGGTCGGTCCGCTTCTGGGCCTTGGCGTTGGCCAGGTTGGCCTCGGCCTGGGTCACCGCGAGCTGCGCGGTGGTGTCGTCCGCCGTCGCGAGCACGTCGCCCTTGGTGACGAGATCGCCGGCCTGGACGTTGACTGCGGTCACGGGCCAGGTCACCGAAACGGTGGTGGCCGTGCCTGTGCTGTTGGCGGAGGTCGACGTGGCGGATGCGTTCGACGACGTTGCGTCGGCCGCGCTGCTTGACGTCGTGGTCCCCGAGGTCGCCTGGGGCGTCTTGCCGAACGCCAGGTCGTACACCGTGGCGGCGACGAGGTTGCCGCTGGCTGCCACGGTCTGCTGGACGGTCGTCGTCGTGGCGGTCGACGTTCGATAGGTGGTCGCCGAGTTCGAGCTGGGCAGGCCCAGGCCGAGCACGGGTACAGCGATGGCGCCGACCCCGACGACGAGGAGTCCGGCCGCTGCGATGGCCTTGATGTTCATTGGCGATGCGCTCCCAAGGACGCGGTTGCGTGACACGGGTGGGCCACGGGCACAAGTCGTTGCTTCCAAGCCATCCTCTGGGACGCGGGTTGGACCTCCATGACAGGGCTCTTACGGTTCTCTCAGGAACGCCACCTAGGATCCGGCCATGCACACGGTCCTCGTCGTCGACGACGATCCGGCACTTCGCGCCTCGCTGGAGCGGGCCCTCCGCCACGACGGCTATGCCGTGGCTCTGGCCGGCGACGGGCGGGCTGCCCTCGACGAGGTCGAGCGACGGGCCCCGGACGCGATCGTCCTGGACGTGGGATTGCCACAGATCGACGGGCTGGGCGTGTGCCGGCGACTGCGCGCCGACGGGTTTCGGACGCCGGTGCTCATGCTCACCGCGCGCGACGCGGTGACGGACCGCGTCGCGGGGCTGGATGCCGGCGCGGACGACTACCTGGTGAAGCCGTTTGCGCTCGCCGAGCTGTACGCGCGGCTGCGGGCCCTCCTGCGCCGAATCGAAACCGACGACTCGACCACCCTCCGCTTCCGCGACCTCATCATGCAGCGATCGTTGATGGACGTCCGCCGCGGCGAGCGGTCGATCGAGTTGACCAGGACTGAGTACCGTCTGCTCGAGGTGTTCCTGACCCGGCCAGAGCGGGTCCTCGACCGGGCGTTGATCGTCGAGGAGGTCTGGGGCTACGACATCGACCAGGTCTCCAACGCGCTCGAGGTGTACATCGGCTACCTGCGGCGCAAGCTCGAGGCTGGCGGCGAGACGCGCCTCATCCACACGATCCGCGGCGTCGGCTACGTCCTGCGCGACGCATGAGCTTCCGAGGCCGCCTGACGGCACTGGTCGGAGCCGCCGTCGCACTGAGCATCGCGGCCTCCGTGGCCATCGTGTTCGTGGTCGTGAACGCCCAGCTGCGCGGTCAGCTCGACGAGCAGCTCACCGAGCGGGCGCAGCAGATCTCGGCGGTGCGGGCCACGTTCGCGGCCCAATGCCCGGGGAGCGTCGCGGGCCTGGAAGGCACCGATGGCAACGCGTCGCCGGCGACGTCACCCGACGCGACGACGCAACCCGCGGCCTCCTCGAACGGCGTGTGTCCCACGCCGGGGGCCGCGATCTCCCTGCCGGCGCCGCGACCCGGCGACTCGGCCGGGATCATCCAGTTCATCGGGCCTGCCGGCACCGTCATCCGCGCGGGCGACCAGGCGACGATGCTGCCGGTCAGCGCCGCCGCCACGGCGCTCGCGGCGGCCGGCTCCGGCGCCGACATCGTGGAGGACGTCGTGGTCGGCGGGATCCCGATGCGGCTCCTCACCCATCCGATCGGATCCGGCGGTGCCCTCCAGGTCGCGCTCCCCCGCGACGGCATCGAGCACGTCCTCGCGAATCTGCGCTGGCTCCTGCTCCTGACGTCGTTGGCGGGTGTCGGGATCGCGATCCTGCTGGGGCGAGCGATCGCCAACTCGGCGCTGGTGCCCGTGGAGCGCCTCACGCGCACGACCGAACGGGTCGCCGGGACGCGAGATCTGCGTGAGCGGGTCGAGGAACCCCGCGCCGACGAGCTCGGCCGACTGGCCCGGAGCTTCAACCGGATGCTCGCGACGCTCGAGGCGTCGGAACGGTCCCGGCGGCAGCTGGTCGCCGACGCGTCGCACGAGCTCCGGACGCCGCTTGCCAGCCTGCGCACGAACATCGAGGTGCTGGCCCTGGACACCGACATGGCCCTGGAGGAGAGCCGACAGGTCCTCGATTCGCTGCAACATGAGACCGAGCGGTTGAGCCAGCTCGTCGCCGACCTCATGGAGCTTGCCCGCGGCGATGAGCTCACCGAGCCGGCTCAGGTCAACGTGCAGCTCGACGAGCTGGTCGAGGCCGCCGTCGGCGTCGCCCGCGCCCACTACCCGCGCATCCACTTCGTCGTGCGGACCGAATCGACGGCGATCCTCGGCGACCCGGCGCGGCTCCGTCGAGCGGTCGACAACCTGCTCGACAACGCCGGGAAATGGAGCCCGGATGGGTCCTCGGTTGAGGTGGAGGTCGGAGCCGGCGAGATCTCGGTCCGCGACCACGGACCCGGCGTCGACCCGGACGATCGCCCGCGAGTGTTCGACCGGTTCTGGCGGGCGCCGGCTGCGCGTGGCACCCCGGGATCGGGGCTCGGGCTCTCGATTGTCGCCCAGACGGCTCAGGTGCACGGCGGTGACGTCCGCCTGGAGTCGCCAATGAGCGGAGGCGCACGGTTCGTGCTCCAGCTCCCGACGGCGGGCTTGAGCGACGACTGATCCTCACGATGGCGTCGGTGCCTAGCCAAGGGATCATCCCTTGGCTCCGCAGGCCTCGGAGGCACGCTGAGGACGGCGCCGGCGCAGCGGCTCAGGACTGCAGCACGGCGACGACGCGATCGGCGACCTTGCGCTTCATCTCCTCGAGGGACTCTGCGCTGTAGAACGCGGCATGGGGCGTGAGCACGACATTCGACAGGCCTCGCAGCGGGTGGTCGGATGCGATCGGCTCCTCCTCGAGCACGTCAAGTCCCGCGCCGGCGAGGCGGCCTTCCTTCAAGGCAGTCGCCAACGCGAGGGTATCGACGAGGCCCCCTCGACTCGTATTGATGAGGATCGCCGTCGGTCGCATCCGGCGCAGGGCGACCTCGTCGATCAGGTGATGGGTAGTGGCATCCAAACCGGCGTGGATGGACACCACATCGCTGGTCTCGAGCAGCTCCTCGAGCGATGTCACCACGACACCCGGCACCTCTCTGTCCAGGGGGTCCGAACCGACGACCTGGTAGCCGAATGAGAGCGCGCGCCGGGCGACTGCGGTTCCGATGCGCCCCAGCCCGACGATCCCGAGACGCTGCGTTGACGCGCGGCGGATCTCACCGCCCAGGCGGAAATCCCAGATGCCACGTTGAACTCCCCGATCCAGGGGGACGATGCCTCGGGTCAGTGACAGGATCAGCCCCATCGCGTGATCGGCTACTTCGTTGGTGCAGTAGTCGGGCACGTTCACGACCTGGATCCCCAGCGCGGTCGCAGCTCGGACGTCGATGGTGTCCAGGCCGACGCCGTAGCGGCCCACAACGCGGCAAGCCGGCAAGGCCTCCAGGACGTCGGCAGTGATCGGGGCGTACTGGACGATGAGACCGATCGCACCGCCGCCGGCCGCGATCACATCGTTCGGAGTCCGACACGCCGCAAGCGACACCGACAGTCCCGCGGCCCCGAGGATCGCACGTTCGATGTCGACAGACGGGTGATCGCAATCGGTGATCAGGATGGACCCTTGCATCGCGTCAGTTCCCGTTGGGATCGAGGAGGATCTTGATCCGCGACTTGTTCTCGACGGCCGCGAACGCGTCCTGCCAGTCCCTGAGGGGGAACACGTCGACCATCGGGAGGAGCTGTGTTCCCGTGCCGGCAAGGATCCCGAGCGCGGGCTCCCAAGCCGTCGCATTGGAGCTCATCGAGAAGGTCACGTCGATCGCGCGCGCCACGGCAGCGTCCCATGGCACGCTGATCGGTGTCGCGTCCGCTCAAACCGACCGCGACCATCCGTCCGCGGCGCCGCACCACGCGAATGGCCAGTGCAAGCGCGGCATCGGTGCCGGTGGAATCGACGACCAGGTCCGCGCCGCGTCCCGACGTCATGCCCGCGACGAGGTCGGCCGCATCTCCGTCGAGCACCGTGTGGAGTCCGATAGCCTCAGCGAAGCGCAGCCGCACCGAATCGCTTCGGCCGACGATCACGACGTTCTCGGCTCCCATGGAGCGAGCTGCCACGGCGAGCAGGATTCCGACCGGACCGGGCCCGATGACGACCACCGTGTCGCCAGCCTCGACCCGCCCCCGGCTCAACGCGGTAACGGCCACCGCCATCGGCTCGGCCATCGCGGCGACCAGGTCCGGCACGCTGTCCGGCACCTGATGCAGGAGGTGCGCGGGGAGCGTCAACGACGCGGCGAATGCGCCATCGATCCCCCATCCGGGCGAACGCTTCTCGGGGCACAGTTCGGCGAATCCCCGTCGACACAGAAAGCATGTCGTGCATGCGAAGGAGTGCGGTTCAGCGACCACCCTCGTCGCGATCAGGTCGGCGTCAACGCCCGGGCCCACCGTCCCGACGGTCCCCACGAACTCGTGGCCCATCGTCACTGGCGGCCAGTACGGAAAGCGGTCGTGGAGGATGTGAAGGTCGGTCCCGCACACGCCGGCGTAGGTGACGTCGATTGCGACCCAGCCTTCCGGGACGCCGGGCGGATCGCGATCCACCAGGGCCACGTGTCCCTCTCCGCGTGCGGTCTTGACGACGGCGAGCATCAGGCCGACCCGACGCTGACCAGGTACTTGACGCCATCACCGGAGCGCAGCCGCGCGATCGCGGCTGGGGCATCGGCGAGTGGAACGGTGTCCGTCACGAGCGGCCGATACTGGTCAGGATCCTTGGCCAAGAGCAGGAGCGCGGTATCGATGTCCGGCGGGCGGTAGACGCGATTGCCGATCAGCGTCAGCTCGCGGAACAAGACGGCCTGCAGATCGAGCTCAACGGGCCGCGAATAGGTGCCGACCAAGGACACCGTTCCCCCTGTCCGGACGACGTGCGGCAGCATGGCCGCAACCGCCGGCGCGGCGGCGGCATCGAACGCGACGTCGGCGAGGTTGCCGCCGGTGCGCGCCACGAGGTCGTCGTACGGGGCGGCAGGGTCCAGGGTCGCAAATCCCAGCGCGGTCGCCTGAGCGCGACGGGTGGCCGAAGGTTCGGCCATGAAGATGTCGCCGGCCCCCGCGGATCTCGCCACCAAACCGAGCAGCAACCCGATCGGGCCTGCACCGAAGATCACGACACCATGGCCGGCACGCACCCCAGCGCGGTCGACGGCGTGGACGGCGACCGCCGTTGGCTCTGCGAGCGCGGCGATCGCCGGATCCAGCTGCGGTGGGACCGGGTGGAGGCGATCGACGTCCACGGCTACATCGCCGCCCAGCCCGCCATCGGAATCGATCCCGATCAGCCGCAGGCGTTCGCAGATGTGGGGGTTGCCTGATCGGCAGGCAGTACAGACGGTGCATGCGATCAGCGGGTCGACGACGACCCGCACGTTCGGGGATCCTGCGATCGTGGCGCGACCGAGGATCTCGTGGCCCAGGATCAGGGGGAACTTGGCCCGCGGATGAGCGCCGTCCACGATGTGCAAGTCGGTGCCGCACAGGCCGACCAGATCGACCTCGACGCTCACCTGGCCTGCATCGGGCGGGGTCGCGCTTCGAGCCTCGACAACGAAACGATCCGGCGCCGTGAGAACGAGGGCCGAACGGGTCACCGTCGCACTCGCGCACCGCCGCCGGCCACGAGCGCTTCGACCTCGGCCAGGGTGGCCATCGACGTGTCACCGGGGGTGGTCATCGCCAGTGCCCCGTGCGCTGCGCCGTACTCGAGCGCACGAGCCGGCTCGAAGCCCGCAAGGTAGCCGTAGATCATTCCGGAGGCGAACGAATCGCCGCCGCCGATCCGATCCAGGATCTCCAGGCCGGGGCGAGCGGTGGCCACATGGACCTCCCCGTCCGCCCACAGCATGGCGCCCCAATCATTCCGGCTGGCGGTCGTTGCGTTTCGGAGGGTCACCGCGATTGCCTTCAATCGCGGGTAGCGGTCAGCCGTCTCGCCGAGCATTCGCCGGTAATCCTCGGGGTCGAGCGTGGCGAACTGCGGATCGTCGGCGCCTGAGATGCCGAGGGCCGCGCCAAAATCTTCTTCATTGCCGATCAGGACATCGACCCGCGAGACGAGGTCACCGAGCACGCGTTGCGCCGCGGCTCGCCCGCCCCGCGCGCGCCACAGCGAATCTCGATAGTTGAGGTCGAACGACACAACGGTGGCGTGCCGTTCGGCGGCCTCGATGGCCTCGGCGGCGATCGACATCGTGGCTTCGGACAGCCCGGCGAAGATGCCCCCCGTGTGAAACCATCGAGCGCCGTCCGCACCGAAGATCGCGTCCCAGTCGACCTCTCCTGCCCTGAGCTGGGAGGCAGCAGAATTGGCCCGGTCGGAGCAGCCGACGGCGCCGCGGACGCCGAACCCCCGTTCGGTGAAGTTCAACCCATTGCGGGTCGTGCGTCCGATTCCGTCGTACGGCAGCCAGCGGAGGTACGACTGGTCGACGCCGCCCTGCCGGATCAGGTCCTCGATCAAGCGGCCTATCGGGTTGTCGGCGAGTGCGGTCACGACCGTCGTCCTGGCGCCGAAGCAGCGGGTCAGCCCCCGCGCGACGTTGTACTCGCCACCGCCCTCCCAGGCGCGAAAGTGGCGAGTGGTGTGGATGCGCTCCTCACCGGGGTCGAGACGAAGCATCACCTCCCCGAGCGCGACCAGATCCCATCGAACGTCGGACGCGCGCCGAATCGAAAGGCTCATGCGGTTGCCGGCGCACGAAGCTCGCGCACGAGCTGCGCCGCGGCGGCGGCGAGGCTCGCGACCGATGCCCAGTCGCCCGCCGCCAGCAGATCGGGGCGGACCATCCACGACCCGCCGACCGCGATGACGGAGGGGATGCTCAGGTAGCCAGCCAGGTTGTCGAGCTCGATGCCCCCCGTTGGAACGAACCTGGCCATCGGAAACGGTCCGGCCAGTGCCCGGATGTAGCTCGGGCCGCCGGCTGCCGAGGCCGGGAACAACTTCACGGTTGACAGGCCCCGCTCCAACGCCTGGATCAACTCGGTTGGCGTCAGGATCCCAGGAATAACGGGTACGCCGAGCTCGATGCAGCGATCGATGACGTCCATCTTCAGTCCCGGGCAGACGACATACGCCGCGCCCGCATCGAGAGCGCGGTCGAGCTGCGCGACTGACAACACCGTCCCGATGCCGACCACCGCCTCCGGGACGGACTCACGGATACGTCGAATTGCATCCGGCGCTGCCTCCGTGCGGTAGGTCACCTCAATACACGGCAGACCTGCCTCGAGGAGCGTAGCCGCGAGATCGACCGCTTCGCCAGCCCGTTCGATCCGGGCAACGGCAACGAGCCCACTCGAGGCAATCGTTTCGAGGACATCCACCTAGGCGATCCCGACCGGTTGACGCGACACCCACTTCGGCCCGTTCGGAAACTCGTAGTGGCCGAGCGACCTGGGGTACATCTCGATGGAGTACCCGGGCGCTGTCGGAGCCTGGTAGCGACCGTCGCGAATGACCACGGGGTCTAGGAAGTGCTCGTGAAGATGATCCACGTACTCGACGATCCGAGCATCCAGTGACGCGCTGACGGAGACAGAGTCGAAGCTTGACAAGTGCTGAACATACTCGCATAGCCCGACGCCGATCGCGGCATCGCGTTGATAGGACGCGGTCCCATTGTCGCGTGCAGATTCTGGCGCGGGCGCTGACGACGCCTCCGCATCTACGCGGTGTGGCGCACGCGCGCGCGACGGTCAATACAGGGTTTGATTGGAGCTCGCGCGAGCGAAGACCGGGATGCGGTCGATGGGCGTCGGCATGATGATCGACGAGCCACCGTCGTGAGGGTCGCCAGTCCATGCGTCGCGCCAGGCGATCCCAGCCGGGAGATACACCCCGCGGTGGGAGATTGCCGGATCCAGAACCGGGGCGATCAGCAGGTCAGGCCCGAACATGAAGGCGTCATCGACGGCCCACGCCTGCGGGTCCTCGGGAAAGTCGTAGAACAGCGGACGCATGAGCGGTGTCCCTCGCTCATGGGCCGCGCGCATGAGCATGCCGATGTAGGGCCGGAGATGCTCGCGGATCTCGACGTATCGCCGCAGGATGGCGAACGTCTCCTCGCCGAAGCTCCAGGGCTCGTTTGGACCGCCAGTCCCGAGCCTGCCCGCCGCGGGTGACGGGTCAGGCCCGGTGTGCGGCTCCCGATCGCCGTGCATCCGGAGGACGGGGCAGAACACCGCGAACTGGAACCACCTCGTCACGAGCTCGCGAAAGGCGGGGTCGTCGGCCGAACCACCGTGAAAGCCGCCGATGTCGGAGGTCCACCACGGAATGCCGGCCACACCCATATTCAGGCCGGCGCGCACCTGCTGTCGGAACGATGTCCAGGTCGTGTCGGTGTCGCCCGACCAGACGAGCGCGCCATAGCGCTGGCCGCCCGCCCAGGTCGCGCGCACGAGGCTCATTGGCTGTGAGTCGCCTGCCTCGGTCAGGCCATCGAAGAACGTCTTTGCGAACAGGAGCGGATACAGGTTGCCGATCTGGAGGTCCGACCCAAGGTGATACCGGTAGTGGTCGAAGTCGTACACGGGGTACTCCGGCTCGGCCTCGTCGAGCCAGAAGTGACGCACGCCGACATCCCAGTACCCCGCGCGGATGGCGTCCCAGAAGTAGCGGCGGGCGTCCGGGTTCGTGACGTCGACGAACACCGTGCTGCCCAGGAACTCCATGGTGGTCCGGATCCCCCGCTCCGTGCGGATGAGATAGCCGTGGCGCAGCATCTCGGGGTATCGGAGCCCCGACTTGTCGACGGTCGGCCAGACGGACACGAGGAGCTCGATCCCCATCGACCGCAGCTCGTCCACCATTGCCGCCGGGTCCGGCCAGTCACGTGGATCGAACGCCCAGTCGCCCTGGCGAACCCAGTGCATGAAATCGGCCACGATGAACGCGAGGGGCAGGTCGCGCCGAACGTACTCGCGCGCGACCTCGAGGAGCTCCTGCTGGGTCCGGTATCGGAGCTTGGACTGCCACAGGCCGAGCGCACGTTCCGGCATGAGCGGCACCGTGCCCGTAGCGCGCGCGTAGGCCTCGACGATCTCGGCTGGCGTGTCGCCGACCGTGATCCACACGTCGAGCTGGCGGGTCGAGAAGGCCTGCCACTCGGTCACGTTCCGCGCGAACGTCACGCGGCCGATCGCGGGGTTGTTCCACAGCATCCCGTACCCGAGGCTCGAGAGCGCGAACGGAACGCTCGACTGCGAGTTGCGATGGGCGAGCTCGAGCGTGCAGTTCTTGAGGTCGAGGAACTCATGCTGGTACTGGCCCATGCCGAAGATTTGCTCGCTCGGATCGGACTCGAAGCGCAGGTTGACGGCGTAGTCGCCACCGGGCAGCGGCTTGAACTCGCGGGCCGGCAGCTTGAGCGGGCTACGTGGGGGATCGGCGGTGTCGCGTCGGCGCACGTATTCCCGGAGCAGCAGCCGGCCGTCCCGGTGCCTGATCTCGACGCGACCGTCGTCGGTGACGCTTGCCACCGCCCGACCATTGCTGATCTCGGCGCTGCCGTCACCGATCACGATGTCCGCCTGGCTGGGCGCCGGCGGAAGCAGCGCCCAGTCGTCGGCCTCCATCAGCGGGCGGTGGGTGGCCCGGATGCGCAGGCAATCTGGACCCCATGCCTCCACCCACAGCTGCTCGGTGTCATAGGCGCGGACAAGCCGATTGCCGTCGGCTCGAAACAGGCTCTTCACCCGGCCCGCCTCAGCGGATCGTGTCCTGGCCGCGCTCGAGGATCCGACCGAGCTCGCCGCGCGTGGGCAAGCCGTCGATGTCGCCCTCGATCGCGGCGACGGCCGCACCGCACGCCGCCCCCCAGTCGAGCGCGTGCTGGATCTCGTGACCCTGGAGCCGCGCGGCGATGAACCCAGCACAGAATGCGTCCCCGGCCCCGACGGGATCGATCACGGCACGCAGTGGGAAGGCGGGCACCGCGATCGCCTGGCCCGCTGCGTCGAGCGCTGTCGCGCCATCCGCGCCGGACTTGGTGACCACGAGCGCGACACCATCGTCGAGCAGGCGGGCCGGGGCGTCTGGACCGCCGGCCACGAGCTCGAGCTCATCGAGACTGCCGAGCACCACGTCGGCGCGCCGGGCGATGGCCGCGAGGACCGGGGCCGCGACGTCGGCCGACCAGAGGCGCCGGCGAAGGTTGACGTCGAATGACACGGTCGCGCCGGCCCGCCGTGCCTCATCGATCGCCGAATTGACAGCGGCGCGCGCGGATCCCGACAGAGCGGGAGTGATGCCCGTGAGATGCACCCATTTCGCGCCCCGCAGACCGCCGCTGCGCGCGAGGTCATCAGGGGCGAGGCGGGAACCGGCCGAATCCACCCTGCGGTACGTGACCTCCGAGGGGCCGAACGCCCGACGCTCGCGAATGAGGATGCCCGTCTGGGTGCCCGGCTCGACACGCAGGGCGGCCACGTCAACACCCTCGCCACGCAGGCGCCGCAGGATCGCGGTGCCGAGACCGTCGTCCCCCACCCGGCCGACGAACGCCACGGCGTGACCCAGCCGCGCAAGCCCGATCGCCACGTTGGACTCGGCACCCACAACATGCAGGTGATACGTGCCCACGCCGGCGAGCGCGACCGGCTCGACGGCGAGGAATGCCGCCAAGGGTTCCCCGAGCGTCACGACCTCCATCGTCATGGGCCCGCCACCGCCGCGACGAGCTCGGCGGTCCTCGCCCGCACGACATCGATGTCCCCGACTGCGGTCAACCAGCCGCCGACTCCGACGGCGTGCGCGCCGGCCGCGATGTAGGCGGGTGCGTTCTCCGCCGTGATGCCACCCGTCGGGACGAGCGGAACGTCCGGGAGTGGCCCGCGAACCTCGCGCACGAATGCAGGTCCGACCGCGCTCGCCGGGAACACCTTGATCGCTGAGGCCCCGGCCGACCACGCGACGAGGATCTCAGTGGGCGTCATGGCGCCGGGCAGGACCGGGATGCCGTAGTCGACGGCCCAGCCGATTGTCGATGGGTCGACATGCGGCGCGACGAGAAACGTCGCACCGGCCGACACCGCGTTGATCGCCGAGCGGCGGTCCAGCACCGTGCCGGCCCCGACGACGACCCCCAGATCGTCGGCATCGACGGACAGCGCCTCGATCGACGCCAATGCGCCCGGCGAGTTCAGCGTCACCTCGACGGCACGGATCCCGCCCCCAGCGAGCGCGCGAACCAGGGCTGGCAGGCGTGACGGTTCGATGCCGCGGAGGATCGCGATCACCCGACCCTCCGAGATCGCCGGCGGGAGCGGCGGCCGCGTGCCGTCCATCACGAAACCCACGTGCCAGGCGCCGGCCCATAGACGCCGACATCCAGCACGAACAGCGATCCGCCCAGATCGTCGACGTCCTCGAACTCCGGGCGGGCGCTGGTGACGAGGAAGCGATCGAGCCGCGGGCCACCGAAGGCACAGCTCGACGGGCGGGCGGCGGGTATCGCCACCGTGCGATCGAGACGCCCGTCCGGAGCGTAGCGGCGCACCTCCCGGCCGTCCCAGGCGGCGACCCAGAGATGGTCCTCGGCGTCGATGGCGAGTCCATCCGGGCGTCCGTCGCGCACGTCCCAGGAGGCAAACACCGATCCCGGTCCGAGCACACCGGTGGCGTGATCGAAGGGATGCCGGAAGATCTTCCGCAGGCGCGAGTCGGCGAGGTAGAGGAGGTCACCGCCCGTATTCCACGCGAGGCCATTCGGCCCCCGGAGCCCGTCTACGGCCACAACCGGCTCCGCGCCACGGGCCCATGAGAGGAGCACGCCGCAGTCGCCGTCGTCGCGGGCAGGACGTGCGCCGGTCCAGATGCGTCCGCGCCGGTCGAGCACCGCGTCGTTGAGGTCGGCCCCCGGCGGCGGCTCGCCGGGGCGGTCCGTGGCTTCGGCGACGACGCCAGTCGTGAGGTCGAGGATGTCGAATTGCCGGCCCGTGGCGAGGAGGAGGGCGTCGTCGGTCAGCGCCACGCACGCCGACGCCGCTCGCGGGAGTGCCACGACCTCGTCAACGGCATCCTCGAGATGCAGCAAATGCAGGGTGCCTCCGACGACATCGACGCTCGCCACGATCCCCCGGCTCGCGAGCCAGACGGGGCTCTCCCCGGCCGCTGCGTTCAGGGCGTAGACCTCGCCTGGGGAGGACCCAGACGCAGCACCATCGGCCTTGATCGGCGTAAGTGATGCCTGTCCGATCGACGACGTGCGGGCGGGGCCGGCTCACCGGACGATCCGTCCATCGGCGGCGATGAACGGCGGCCGGCCGGGGAGGTGCATGCCGCCATCGACGAACACGGTCGTGCCCGTGATGTATCGGCCGGCCTCGGAGCACAACAGCACCACGGCACCGACACAGTCCTCGGGCGTGCCCACGGATCGGAGCGGGATCTCGTCGAGGAGGACACGCAGCGTGTCCTCGTTGGCGAGCTGCCCCGCCGTGCTGTCGGTCGCGATGAGCCCGGGCGCCACCGTGTTCGCCGTGATCCCCGATCGGCCGTACTGGCGTGCCAGGTTCTCCATGAGGTTGGCCGTGGCCGACTTCATCGCGGCATACACGATCGAGGCGGGGTTCTGGCGCACTTGTTGGACGCTGCCGATCGCGACGATCCGGCCCCATCCACGGTCGGCCATCGGCGGGGCGAGCACCTGGAGCAACTCCAGGGACGAGGCGAAGCCGGAGCGGAGCTCGGCCTCGGTGTCGTCGTCGGCAACCTCGGTCAACGGACGGCGTCGCGAGGTCACGGCGTTGAGCACAACGATGTCGACCTGGCCGTGCTCGTCGCGGACGCGTTCTCCGAGCGATCGCCCGCTGCCGCGCACCGTGAGGTCCGCGTCGATGACCGCCGATCGACGGCCTGCCGCCTCGATCTCGGCCGCCGCCGATCGAGCGGCCGCAGCATCGGTCGCGAAATGGACGACGACATCCGCGCCCGCCGACGCGAGACCGATGGCAATCGCCCTTCCGATGCCGCGACTCGCGCCCGTCACGAGCGCCCGCCGACCGTGAATGCTGAAGGAGGGCCCTGCCGCCGCCATCGCCTACGCCCGCCCTTTGACGCTGGAAGCCGGGGCCGGCAGGAAGGATGCGGCGAGCCGCGCCGTCCGCGCCGCGACATCGGAGATGCGCGAGTTGTCGAATCCAAACAGGGCGGATCGGGTGCGATCCGCCTGCTCGATCTCGTCGGCAACCAGGTCGTATCGGCTCGACGCGTCGAACATCGGTCAGCCCTTAAGCGCGCCGGACGTGACGCCACGCACGAATTGCCGTTGGAACGCGACGTAGAAGAGCATCACGGGCGCGACCATGATCAGGCTTGCCGCGGCCAGCAGTGCGGTCTCCGTGGTGCGACCGCTCGCGAACAGGTAGAGGCCCGTCGCCATCGTCCGGCTGTCGGGACCCGTGAGGTACAGAAGGGGCAGGAGCAGCGAGTTCCAGCTCTGGAAGAACACGAGCACCGCCAGCACCGCGACGCCGGGCCACGCGAGCGGCAGCATGACGCGGCGGAACACGTTGAACTCGGATGCCCCATCGATCTGCGCGGCCTCGCCGAGCTCGGCGGGGAGATCGAGGAAGAACGCACGCATCAGGAAGATCCCCAGCGGCAGGCCGAACCCCTGGACGCCCGCGATCCCGGGCAGGATCACGGCCAGCGGCGATCCGATGAGTCCCATGTTGTGGAGCTGGTAGAACAGCGGGACCATGATCGAGAAGAACGGGATCATGAGCCCGACGATGAACAGGAAGAACACAGCAGTCCGCCCGGGGAAGTCCAGGCGCGCCAGGCCGTAGCCGGCGGTAACGGACAGGATGACCACCCCCAGGACCGTCGCACCCGTGATCCAGACGGTGTTCAGGAAGAAGTGGCCGAACTTGCCCTGGACCCAGGCGTCGGCGAAGTTCTGGAGCGTCGTCGTCGTGAACAGACCGAACGGATCCCGGCGCGCGTCGGCGGGCTGCTTGAGGGCCGTGGACACGATCAGCACCAGCGGAAACGCCGCGAACGCCGCGAAGATCGCAAGGGTCGCGTAGACGACCACCCGGTCGACCCGAAGGCGCCTCCTGCGCGCGCCAGCTCATGTGCGGTTCCGCTCGCGCATGCGCACGAACACCAGGGCGGCGACCAGTGACAGGACAGTGATCAGCAGGGCAACGGTCGCGCCGTAGCCGACCTCGTTGCGACGGAACGCCATCTTGTATGCGTACGTCCCGAGCAGCTCCGAGCTTGTCCCCGGACCGCCGTTGGTCATGACGAACACGAGGTCGAAGGCCCCGATCGCGTAGGTGAGCATCACGGCGCCGATCAGGGTCATGGCCGGCGCGATCTGGGGCAGGATGACGCTCCGAACCCGTCGCCACCAGCCGGCGCCGTCGATCATCGCGGCTTCGACGACGTCCTGATCCACGCCCTGGAGGGCGGCCAAGACCAGCACCATGATGAACCCGAACGACACCCACGCCGACGTGACGAGGACGGCGGGAAGGGCCGTGTCCGGATCGCCGAGCCAGCTGCGGGTCAGGCCATCAAGCCCGGCTGCCGTCAGCACGCCGTTGAGCGGCCCGAACAGCGGGTTGTAGATCCAGCCCCACGCCACGCCGACCACGATCGGCGCGAGGACGAACGGCAGGAAGAACAGGGCGCGCCAGAAGGTCGTGAACCGGACGCCGCCCCAGATCACCAGGGCCAGCACGACCCCGATCAGGATCGGCGGCAGCGTGCCCCAGATGAGCCACATGATGTTGTGCCAGGCAGCGACCAGGAGCTGGCCGTCGCCGAGCATCCGCGTGTAGTTGTCGAGACCGGTGAACGGAAGGTTGCGGGTCGCGCCATTCCAGTCAGTCAGGCTGTAGTAGACCGACGTGAAGAACGGCAGGAGCATGAAGACGGCATAGATCGCCAGTGCCGGCAGGACGAACAGCAGCGCGAGCCGGCGTTTCTCGCGCCTGCTCGACGACAGCGAACGTCGTCGAGCAGGCGTGGCATGACTCATCGTGCCGGGCGGAGCCCGGCAGGCCGGACCACAGCGATCAGGGGGCCGATGCGAATGCGGCCTGGAGTGCGGCCGCCTGCTCGGCGGGCGTCTTCTTGCCGTCGATCACTTCCTGGAAACCCGTGTACATCTGCTGGTTGAACGCGTCCGGTGTCATGACGTCGAGGTTGTAGCCGGAGTCGGTGCTGCCCGCCGCGATCACCTGGTCGATGATGCTCCGGTACAGCGGCGACACGTTGACCGACGCCGTATCGACCGGGTAGGCGGGGATGGTCTCGAACACCTCGAGCTGGGTCTTGCCGCGTTCCGGCTTGAGCATCCAGTCGAGGAAGTCGAGCGTCGCGTCCTTGCTCTTCGAGTTCGCAGCGACGTACCAGCCGTCGCCGAGGCCCGTGGCAAGCGGTGTCGCCGACCCATTGATCGAGGGGAAGGGAACGAACCCTGACTTGAAGGTGGCGTTCTGGGTCACGTCCGGAGAGATCCAGGTGCCGGTGACGAGGAACGGCGACTTGCCGCTGAAGAACAGCGAGTTCGCGTCGTCGTAGGAGATGCCATTCGGCTGCTTGGGGTAGAGGCCGTTCTTGACGAAGTCGCCGAAGAACAAGTCGATGATGCTTGCGATCTCAGGCGAGTCCCACGACGTGGCGCCAGAGAGGAGGTCGTCGACCTTCTTGCCGCCGAGGACCGTGCTGGTACCGATGCTGAACATCGACGCGCCTTCCCACTGTTCCTTGTTGCCGAACGCGATCGGGACGTAGCCCTTGGCCTTGGCAGCCTCGGCCATCGTGCGCAGCTCCTCGAGCGTCGCGGGCGGCGCCTGGAACCCGAGCTCCGCGAGCAGGTCCGCGTTGTAGAACAGGCCCAGCGCCTCGATCTGGTCGGGAACGCCGTACGTCACGCCGTCCTTCGCGGTCGAGCGGCCCTTCGCCCAGTCGTAGATCGGCCACTTGTACTTCGCGTAGGCGTCGTCGAGCGGCGCGAGGAGACCGGAGTCATACAGCAGGCCGCCGTATCCGGGGCCCGTGCCGTAGTTCACGAGGTCCACGTCCCCGGACTGGAGACGGGTGGTGATGATCGTCTTGAGCTCGTCGCCACTCACCGACTCGCGCTCGATGGTCACGTTCGGATGCTCGTTCTGGTACTGCGTCACCCAATCCTCGGCCGTCTGCTCGGAGGCCGCAGTCTCGCTTGGGTTGTGCGTGAGCCAGTGAATGGTCACCGGCTCCGTGTTCGCGGCCTCGGATGGCGACGCGGGCGCCGCGGAGGTTCCCCCCTCGGATGGCGACGCCGCGACCGTCGCCGCCGGCGCGGACGACGCGGTGGGAGTCGAGCTGCCTGAACACGCTGCGACGATCGCGGCGATGGCCACGGCGGCCAGGAGTCGGGCGGGCGCCCTCCTCCGCAAGGTTCCGTTCACCATGACATTCCTCCTCCTAGTCTTCGGCAGCCGTGGACGGCTGTACCCCACGGCGCGACTCCCAACCTGGCTCGAACAGCCGCAACACGCCGTTCCTATCGAACGGATGCGCGCGTGCGGCCGACTCGTCGATATCGATGCCGATGCCGGGCCGCAACGTCGGACACACGAAGCCGTCGACGACTTCGGGCAGCAGCGGCGCGATCTCGCGGGCGAGCGGCACCGCATCGTCCACGAAGGTCTCGAGCATCAGGAGCCCCGGCAGCCACGCCGCGAGCTCCACGTTGACCGCGGTCGCAATCGGGCCGCGGGCGTTGTGCGGCGCGATTGACGCCCCATGGGTCGCGGCCAGCGCTGCGATTCGGCGCATCCCAGACACCCCGCCGATGGCGAGCGTCTCGGGCTGCCAGATGCCCACGTGGCCCCGGCGGCCGAGATCGTCGAACTGGTACGGCTGGGTGAGCCGCTCGCCGGCGGCGATCGGGACGGGCGACCCATCGGCCACGCGGCCGAGCGCCGCGACATCCTCGGAGAACACCGGGGCCTCGAGCCACGTGATGTCGTATGGCTCGAGCCAGCGCGCGATCGAGCGTGCCGTTCGCACGTCGAACCGGTCGTGCGCTTCGATCATTAGGCGCACCTCGGCGCCGACGGCCTCGCGGACGGCGGCGACGACGCCCATGGCGATCCGCCGTTCAGCCGTCTCCAGCGTGCCCAGGGCATCGCCGAACGGGTCGAACTTCAGGGCCCGGTGGCCACGGGCCACGGTGGCCACGGCACGCTCCGCGTAGGCGTCCGGCGTCCGCTCCGCCGGATACCAGCCGTTCGCGTAGACGGGGATGCGCTCCCGCACCGAGCCACCGAGCAGCACGTGGATCGGCGTGTCCAGTGATCGGCCGACCACGTCCCAGCATGCGATCTCGACCGCGCACATCGCACCGAGGTGCACCGGGTCGGTGGGCAGGTACCAGGCCCGCCGCATTCGCTCCCACAGCGCGTCGATCGCAGCCGGGTCCTCGCCCACGACGAGTGGACGCAGCTCATCGAGCGCACCGGTGACCGGCAGGGTCGACACGCCGAGAGTCGCCTCCCCGTAGCCCGTGATCCCCGCGTCCGTATCCAGGGCGACGAGCACCCAGTTCTTCCAGGGGTTGCCGACCACGATGACCCGGAGGTCGGTGATCCTCACTGGACACGCTCACTCATGCGGAAGGCCGCGTCCGCGGACGGACGCTGGAGGTCGTCTCGCAGGAGCTCGAGCAGCGCGTCGAGCTCGCGATGGTCCCGGGCATCGAGGACGCTGGCGCCCGGCTCGCGGACGGTGGCGTCATCAATGATCCCGCGTCGCCGGAGGACCTCCTTGTAGACGGCGGCCCCGTACAGCCACTCCATGGTCAGTAGCGGCAGCGCGCGCGCGTGGATCGCCCTCGCCCGCTCTAGGTCACCGGCCTCGAGAGCCTGCCAGATCGCGACGTGCACGTCCGTGATCTCGCACGCGGGCATCGTCCCGCACGCGCCTCGCGCGTACTCGTCGATCATGAACCGGCCCGCCATGCCACCCATCACGCCCTCGAGGCTGGACCCCGCCCGCTCGATGAGCTCGCTCATCCGCTGGCCGGCCGGCAGCGCCTCCTCCTTCACGTAGCTGACGCCGTCGATCGAGCACACCAGCTCGGCGACGGCATCGACCGTGAGCTGGGCGGCGGGATACCCGTGGTAGTTCTGGATGAATACGGGCAGTCCCGAGGCGACCGCGATCGCACGGAAGTAGTCGCGGACCTGGGGGCGGCTCGCCGCGCGCAAGAACGGGGGCATCGCGATCACCGCATCGGCGCCGGCCGTCCGTGCCTCGGTCGCATAGCCGGCCGCGAGGCGGGCCGTTCCGCCCGAGACACCCAGCACGACCGGGACCTGACCGGCGACCGCCCCGACGACCCGGTCGGCGATCCGGCGGCGCTCCGCATCGGACAGCGTGGTGAATTCGCTCGCGTTGACGAGCGCGACGATGCCGTTGGCGCCGGCCTCCAGGCAGAACGCCACGCATCGCTCGAGGCCCGCAAGGTCCAGCTCGCCGTGCTCGTCGAACGGCGTCACGAGGACCGGATACACGCCCCGCATCTGGGGCGTGGCGCGGGCGGCGATTGGGTCAGCCATGCGGCCGTACGCTAGGCCCATGCCAATTGTTTTGTCAATATACGCGATATAACTTTCACTATCTGCAAGCCCGAGTCCACCAGCCGCTCGGCTGCTATCGTGCCAGCGAGATGACGAGTTCAGCTCCGTCGACATCGGAGGGCAGCGGGACCCAGACCATTGCGCGCGCGGCGCTGGTCCTGGCGTGCTTCAGCGCCGAACGCCCGCACCTCAAGCTCGTCGAGCTCTCTGAGCTGCTGGGACTGAGCCAGAGCACGACGTATCGCTATCTCGCCGCCCTCGAGTCGGGTGGCCTGGTGATCCGCGATCCGCAGCAGGGCGGGTACCGGCTCGGGCTCAAGGTCATCGAGCTCGCCGGGATCGCGATCAACCAGATCGAGGCGCGCAAGCACGCGCTCGACGACATGGACCAGCTGTCCGCCGACACGGGCCTGCTCGTCAACCTGGCCGTGCTGTTCGAGGGCGACGTCCTCCACATCGCCCACGTCGCGCCGCCCGGGGTGCCGCGAAGCTTCACCGCGCTCGGTCGCCGTGCGGTCGCCCACTGCACCTCGCTCGGGAAGGCGATGCTGGCCGGCCTCAGCGACGCACAGGTGCACGCAATCATCGACCGCTATGGCTGGCGTCCATACACGGATCGCTCGATCCGTGACTTCGCCCGGCTCGACGCCGAGCTGGCGCGCACCCGGGCCGTGGGATACGCGCTGGACCTCGGAGAGCGCCGTCCCGGCGTCGTCTGCGCTGGGTCCGTGATCCGCGACTTCTCAGGGCACGCGGCGGCGGCGGTCAGCGTGAGCGTGGCCGACAACCGCTACGATCCCGCGGCGTTCGAGGCGGAGGTCGCCCCGCAGGTGCTTGCGGCCGCTGAGCGGATCTCGTTCCGCATGGGCCACCAGTCCACGTCCGCCTTCCTCTGACCAAGCCCGGTCCGGCGGCGCTGGTCCGATCGTTCGTTGCATGTTGATAGTTAACTTGCAGATAATGCGAACGCGCTACCATGGCCGCGAGCTACGCCCATGAGGACCACGCGGTGAAGATCGCGACAGTCGAGGCAATCCCGCTCACGGCACCCCTGCCGCGCGTGATGCGGACCGCGCAGGACGTCAAGACGGACGTCTCGCTTGTCCTGGTCCGCATCGAAACGGATGACGGGATCGTCGGCTGGGGCGAGGTCCTCGGGGAGATGGACGCCGCGCTCCTACGCGTCGATCGTGTCGGACCTGCTCGCCCCACGGCTTATCGGCCGCGACCCGTTCGACACCGAGGCGCTGTGGGACGACATGAACCACAGCTTGAGCGGTCGCGGCGGCGGGATGCTCGTGGAATCGATCGCGGGCGTCGACATCGCACTCTGGGATGTCATGGCCCGGTCGCTCGGACAGCCGATCCACCGCCTGCTGGCCGGGGTCGGCCGGCGCAGCCTGCGCGCTTATGCGTCGTCGATCATGGTGGACGACGTGGCCGAGACGCGAGCCGCCGCGGAAGGCCTCGCGACGACCAGGTTCCGGGGGGTCAAGCTCAAGGTCGGTGGCGACCTCAGGCATGACCTCGAGCGCGTCGCCATCGTGCGGTCCATCCTCGGACCGGAGATCGAGCTGCTGGTCGACGCAAACTGGTCCTACTCGGTCAACGAGGCGCTCGAGTTCGCCCGCCGCGCATCCGAGCACGATGTTGGCTGGCTCGAGGAGCCGCTGCCGCCACACGATCGCGAGGGCTACGTGCGGCTCGGGATGGAGAGCGCCGTTCCCATCGCCGCCGGTGAGAGCGAGTACACGGCCGTCGGGATCCGGGACCTGATCGCCAGCCGGAGCCTGGCATTCGCACAGCCGGATGTCTCCCGGGCCGGCGGGATCACCGAGACGCGCCGCATCGCGACGCTCGCCCACGCATTCGACGTCCGCTTCGCGCCACACGTCGGCTTCTCCGGCGTGGTGTGCCTGGCCGCCACGATCCAGCTCGCCGCCGCCATGCCGAACTTCCACACCCTGGAGGCGATGACCATCCCGAACCCGCTGCGAGAGGAGCTGGCGACGGTGCCCATTGCCACGGCCGATGGGCTCACCGACAGCGGCGAGGTCCCGGTGCCCGATGGACCCGGGCTCGGCATCGAGCTCGATCCGGACGCGATCGAGCGGTATCGCATCGCATGAGAGGTGGAGGCCGATGTACGGACGCCCGGTAGAGGCTCGGGCCGACATCGTCGCCCGGCTGCGCGGCAAGGTCGATCGCGGCGAGCCCATCCTCGGCGGCGGCGCCGGTAACGGCCTGTCGGCGGCATCCCAGGAGAACGGGGGCGTCGACCTCCTGGTGATCTACAACTCGGGCCGCTACCGAATGGCCGGCCGCGGCTCGCTCGCGGGGCTCCTCGCCTATGGCAACGCGAACGAGATCGTTCGCGACATGACCACCGAGGTGGTCACGGCCGTCCGCCACACCCCGGTCCTGGCCGGCGTGAACGGCACCGATCCGTTCCTCCAGGCGGAGCCGTTCCTCGAGGACCTGCGCCGGCTGGGGATCGCCGGCGTCCAGAACTTCCCGACGGTTGGCCTCATCGACGGCGTGTTCCGCCAGAACCTCGAGGAGACCGGCATGAGCTACGGGCTCGAGGTCGATCTCATCAGGACGGCCGCCGCGCTCGACCTGCTCACGACGCCGTACGTCTTCAACGAGGACGACGCGCGGGCGATGGCGACCGCCGGTGCCGACGTCCTCGTCTGCCACGTCGGGCTCACGACCGGCGGGGCCATCGGCGGGACGACGGCCCTGACCCTGGACGAATGCGTCGAGCGGGTCTCTCGTTGGGCGGCGGCGGCCGCAGAGATCCGTCCCGACATCATCGTCCTGTGCCACGGGGGCCGGATCTCGACTCCGGCAGACGCCGCCTACGTCGTCTCGCGTGCGCAGGGCATTCACGGGTTCTACGGCGCCTCGTCGATGGAGCGCCTCCCGGTGGAGGTGGCGATCGCCGCCAACGTTCGCGACTTCCGCGCCGCGCTGAGCGCCGGCGGCGGGACCGGGGAGGCGTAAGCGATGCCCGTCATCAACGTCCTCACCGAACGGCTTGCCGGCGATCGGCGCCCGGCATGGTCACGCGTGACGGCCGGCGGGATCTTCCGGGTGCCGCGGGTCGGTGGGCGCTTCGACCGGCACTATCACGACACGGACGAGTACTGGCTGGTCTATCGAGGCCGGGCGCTCGTCCTGAGCGAAGCCATCGAGTATCTCGTCGGCCCCGGCGACGTGGTCTGCACCCAGGCCGGCGAAGAGCACGACGTCCTGGCGGTCTACGAGGACCTCGAGGCCTTCTTCTGGGAGGACGCGCTCCCGCCCGGCGGTCGGACGGGGCACCTCCACCGCTCCCCGGAGCTCGCCGCGGGCCACGACGTCGCGGCGGGCGAGGACGGCCGTTGAGCGGGCAACCCTACCGCTACATCCTCGTCGGGCTCGGCGAGTTCGGCGCGCGATGGGTCGAGGCGTTCCTGCCGGAGCCCGAGGCGCGCGGCCTCCTCCGGGCCGTCGCCGCCGTTGACGTGGATCCGGCCCGCTTTCCGGTGGCGACGGACGGGCTTGGCCTGGGCATCGAGGACTGCTTCACCTCCGTCGACGAGGCGCTGGCTGCCCGCGAGTGCGACTTCGTCATCGTGGTCGTGCCGCCCGCGCATCACGAGGCCGTGATCCGTTCCGCCATCGCGGCCGGGCGGCATGTCCTGTCCGAGAAGCCGCTGGCCGGCGACCTTGCTGCCGCGGTCCGGATCTCGAAGCTCGTGGATGCCGCCGGACTGAAGCTGGCCGTGACGATGAGCCACCGGTTCGGCCAGGACAAGCAGTCGCTCCAGGCGCTGCTGGAGGGCGGGAGCCTCGGCGAGCTGAACTACGTGGTCATCCGGTTCACGGCGAACTGGCGCAAGTTCGGCGATTGGGGGGAATTCCGTCACCGCATGGCGGACCCGCTGCTCGTCGAGGGCGCCGTCCATCAGTTGGACATCCTCCGCGCGCTCACTCGGAGCAACGCCCGGACCGTGTACGCCCAGAGCTGGAACCCGCGCTGGGGCGAGTACGCGGGTGACAGCACCGCGCTCGTGACGATCGAGATGGAGAACGGCACGCATGGCCTGTACGAGGGGGCGAAGGCGAACGCCAGCACGCTGAACGCCTGGCACAACGACTACATCCGGGCGGAGTGCGAACACGGCACGGCCGAGCTCGACCGCCGCCGCCTCAGCGTGGTCACCAGCGGCAAGGACGGGCTCCTGACCCGGCGCGAGCTGCCGCTCACGACCGTTCGCTCTTCGTGGGGCCACCAGGTCCTGATCGATGACTTCTGTGCCTGGCTCGATGGCGGCCCGGAGCCGCCCACGAACGTCCACGACAACCTCCAGGCGTGCGCGCTGCTGTTCGGCGCGGTCGAGTCGGCACACGGCGGCCGGCCGGTCGACGTCCAGCGCCTCCTGGCCGACACCATCGCCGCTGCGTAAGGAGCGCCCGGGACCCATGCCCACCGTCGTCCTTCTCGGCAGCCTCGACACCAAGGGTGCCGAGTACGAATTCCTGCGCGATCGGCTCGTCGAGCACGGGGTGGCGACCCTGCTCATCGATACCGGCGTCATGGGTGCCGCGACGACCAAGGCCGACATCCCTGCGGCGGACGTCGCCGCCGAAGCCGGTTTCGACCTGGAGACGCTCCGAGCACGGCACGATCGCGGCGACGCCCTTGCAGCCATGACCGCAGGCGCAACGAGCATCCTGCGGCGCCTGCATGCGGAGGGTCGTGTCGACGGCGTGATGGCGCTCGGTGGGACCGGCGGGACCTCCGTGGCGAGCGCTGCCTTTCGAGAGCTCCCGCTGGGCGTCCCGAAGGTCATCGTGTCCACGGCTGCTTCTGGCGCCACGGCTCCCTATATCGCCGAGAGCGACCTCATCCTCGTGCCCAGCGTGACTGATGTCGCGGGCCTCAACCGCTTGCTGCGAACCGTCATCGCCAACGCCGCAGCAGCGATGGCTGGGATGGTCTCGCGTCCGCCCCTGCCCGCGACGACCGCCCAGAAGGTCATCGGCGCCAGCATGTTCGGCGTCACGACGCCCTGCGTGACGGAGGCCCGGAGGCTCCTCGACGCCGGGGGCTACGAGACGCTGGTCTTTCACATGACGGGCACGGGCGGCCGGACGCTCGAGCAGCTCATCCGCCAGGGTTGGGTGGACGGCGTCCTCGACGTGACGACGACGGAGCTCGCGGACGAGCTCGTCGGTGGCGTGTTCTCGGCCGGTCCCGGGCGGCTGACGGGGGCGGCGGCGATGGGCATTCCCCAGGTCGTGTCCGTCGGAGCGCTCGACATGGTGAACTTCGGGCCGGAGGACACCATTCCCGGCCAGTTCGCGGGACGGCGGTTCCATCGCCACAACGCCTCGGTGACGCTGATGCGGACCACGCCGGAGGAATGCAAGGAGCTTGGCCGGCGCCTCGCCGATCGTGTATCGGCATCGTCGGGCCCGGCCGCTGTCTTCCTCCCGCTCAGGGGCGTCTCAGCGATCGCCATCGAGGGCGGTCCGTTCCATGACCCAGCCGCGGACGAGGCCTTGTTCGACGCGATCCGGGCCGGGCTCGATCGAGGACACGTCGAGCTGTTCGAGCTGGACATGGACATCAACGACCCGGCGTTCGCGGCCTCGATGGTTTCAACGCTGCTCGAGTACCTCGCCTGAACAGCATCCTTCTCGTTCCCTACGATGCGCTCTGGCTCGGCGTGCTCGTCTCGGGTGACGTCAGCCCGGGGCGGATTTGGCCGAAGGCACCAGTTCCTCGTCTCGGTGCCGCGCCGCGCGGAGCGCGGTGTTGGAGAGTCGGGTCCTTGCCGCAAGCCGACGATCACGACTCAGGCTCTATTGCCGTGGGTTCCTACCTGCCCCCATACATCGCCGCGTAGGCGGCCGAGCTCATGTCGGTGCCACGGTGGGTCGTCGCCTGCGCATCCGCCGCGTACATGGCCGCGTAGGCGGCGAGCAGTCTGGGGGACATGTCGGTGCGTCCGGTGGGACCGTCGCCTGCGCATCTGCCGCGTACATGGCCGCGTAGGCGGCCGAGCTCATGTCGGTGCCACTGAACGTCGCCGGAACCACGGCGTGGGAGGGACCACCCGCTGCGTGGCTAGTTGAATTCACGACGGACGGGATGGTCGCGCCAGCAAACGCCCCGATGGCGAACGTCGCGACGAGCACGACGACTGCGACTGGGACGCGGAGGCGCTGGTTTACGGAAACGATCTGTCCTGCTGACATCGGATGGGCACTCCTGCGGTGGCCGCCCTCACCTGGGGCATGCCAGGACCGTAGGTCTGCGTCGACCGCCCGGATACGCAGGTTCCCCCCGACTTTGTCCCGCCCGACCCCTGACTATGCCCTCGGGATATCGTCGCCCGTCAGTCGATGCGCCAGCTCCGCCCGTGACCGGACACCGATCTTGCCGTAGATGCGCGAGAGGTGACCCTCCACCGTCCGCTCGGACACGACGAGGATCGCGCCGACCTCGCGATTGGTCCGCCCCTCCGCGACCAGGGCTGCGACACGCTCCTCCGTCGGCGTCAGCGCGTCCGGGGATGCCACTCTGCCGCCGATCCTGGCGAGCTCGGCCCTCGCGGCGTTCGCCCAGAGCCGGGCGCCAAGGCGTTCGAACAGAGCCAGTGCTGCGCCGAGCGTCTCACGAGCGGCGCGCCTGTGCAGCCGGCGCCGCTCGATGGCCCCGAGGACAAGCAGCGTCCGGGCAAGTCCGAGTGGCTCCGTCAGGCTCCGGTAGAGCTCGACCGAGCTCCCGAGGGCGTCGAGTGCCGAGTCGATGTCACCTCGGGCGAGTAGGAGGAGACCGCGGCATCGTGCGCAGGCGGCGACCGCACCCATCCGCACGCTCGCCTCCGCGAGCCCCTCGTACCAGGCGAGCAAGGTTTCGGCATCCTCGAGGCGGCCGATCCCGATCATTGCCTCAACCTCGTCAGTCACGAAGCGCATGTCCCCTGGCTCCGCGACGCCGGCCAGTCGGCGAGACGCGACGAGCGGGCCGAGGCGTTCGTGCGCGACGGCCGGATCCCCCAGGGAAAGCTCGAGCATGCCAAGTGCCCACGCGGCGACTCGATCCGCCTGCGGGTTCCCGGACGCGGCGAGCTCGATGGCAAATGCGGCATCTCGTCGAGCAGCCTCCTCGTCGCCGCGGTGCGCTGCGACCAGTGCGCGTTCCGCCACCAGGATCGCCTCGAACACGGTGGCGCCGCGATCCTGGGCGAGCTCGCATCCTTCCTCAGCATGGACCAGCGCCCGGTCGAACCGGCCCAGGGCACACTCACAGATGATCGTCCGCGAGAGGATGTCCATCAGCGAATGGGTCTCGCCGCGTGCCGTCGCCTCAGCCAGGAGCCGGTCCCATTGGGCGAGGCCTGCCTCGAGATCATCTGTCCAGCTGAGCATGTCGGCGAAGCAGAAGCTCGGCCACCCGGCCACTTCGCGGACATCATGGACGATCCACTCGCGCTCGAGCGCCCGGTCGATCAGGTCGACCGGCATCCGGCCCGTGACCCGCTGCTCGTTGCGGGCAATCCCCCGCAGCGCCGTAACCGCCCGCGACGCATCATCGAAGCGCTCGGCGAGCTCGAGCTCCGCGTAGCCGTGGTCGAGCGCTTCCCGATAGTTCTCGCCAAGGAGGTCGAGCGCCCCGGTGAGCCCTCCCTCCCATAGGAGACGCTGCGCGTCGTCGTCGTCGAGGTCGTCGACTGCCTGTCGGTAGAGGGCGACGCCCTCATGGAGGTCGAGGGCCCAACAATAGAGGACGGCCAGGACATGTCGTGCCGCCCAGCGCTGGTCTGCCGCCAACGCACCCGACAGGATGCCTTCGACGAGCGAACGGACCTGAGCGTAGTCGCCGACCATCATGAGCCCCCAGGCCTCGAAGAGTCCCCGCCGCGCCGAGTCCTCGGGCCGGTCCGGCGGCGTCAGCCGGCGGGCCATGCCCGCCAGTTCGGCGGCCGCGTCAGGTGCGCCGCGCGCTCGGGCCCGCGTGGCTGCCTCCTCGAGCGCGGCGGCGGTCGACTCGTCCGGATGGAGCGTGGCGAGCGCGAGATGCCGAGCCCGCTGCTCGGGGTCGGGCACGACCTCGGCCAGCCGGGCATGGATCTGGCGCTGTTCTGCCGGCGCCAGGCCGGATCGAGCCGCAACCGCGTACAGGGGATGGGCGAATCGGATCCGATCGCCTTCGAGGACCACAAGGTGCGCGTCGACAGCTGGCCGCAACAGCCCGTCCGCTGGCGCACCGATCGCGTCAGCCACAAGGTCGGCGGTCGGAGTGGCGAGGGCGGCGACGACGGCGAGCGCCCGTTGGGTCGCGTCTGGCAGCACACGGACGGGTGCCCCGACAAGATCGATCAGCGTGCGCGGGATCGGCACATCCCCGCTCGTCACTCCGGACGGCGATGCCCGCAGACTCTCGCGTCCGAGCTCAACGGCGAACAGCGGATTCCCGCCTGAGCTCGCGTGAATCTTGCGCAGCGTCGAACTGGAGAACGAGTGACCGAGGCGTGCCGTGAGGAGCCGACCCATCGTCTCGGGATCGATCGGACCGACCTCGATCCGCTCGGGCGTGAGGTTGACGAGGGCCCGGTCGAGGCCCGACGAGCGCAGTTCGTGATCACCAACTCGTCGCGCCAGCAGGAATCGGATGGAATCCGCGTCGAGGCGGCGAATGACAAATCCCAGGGCCTGCGCTGATGGCGCATCGAGCCACTGGATATCGTCGATGGCGACGACGAGCGGGCCTTGGGCAGAGAGCGATCGCAGCGTATTCAGACAGGCGACCGCGACCGCCCGAGGCTCAGGACTCAGACCTTCCGGCTCGGCGCGGAGCAGCGCGATACGAAGCGCCTTCCGCTGTGGGATCGGCAAGTCGGCCAACGCGTCGTCAGGCACCGACTCGAGGAGATCGCCCAGACCCGCGTAGGCGAACGTCGCCTCTGCATCGGTCGGGCGCGTGAGCAGGACGCGCCAGGACCCGCGCAGTGCAAGCTCGATCGCCGCCGACCACAGGGTGGTCTTGCCCACGCCGGCCTGGCCCTCGATCAGCACGACCGACGTCGCGGTCGACCCGGGCTCGAGGAACGCCCCGAGCCGCGCGAGCTCACCCGCGCGACCAACCATCGACCGAGTCATGTGGCACTCACCTACCGGCTACCCCACGCCGCAAGGCGTCGATGATCCCGATGGACGGTCGATCTTTGACGGACGCTTGCCATGTGATCACGAATCACGTCAGGGGTAATCATCCAATACAGGCCGAACGCGAGTGCGCCAGCAACGCAATTCGCTGCGATGCCGCACGCGGCCGTTGGCCAGACGCGACGTAACCTTTGCGTCGCCTGCCCCCGACGCTGGAATGTGCGCCTCCCGAGCGGGAGTAACTCAGCTGGCAGAGTGTCTGCTTCCCAAGTCGACTGACTCCTTTCGATCCCTGGTTCCACACCCATGCCTCATCTCGCCTCGCTGATTTCTTCTGCGAGTTCTTGAGGAGCCGCGCACGGCGTAGGCGCGACGATCGGAGGTCGAAGCTGCCTCGCCCAGGGGTAGCAACCCGCGCATAGTTGCGACGACGTGGCGAGCGACCCGGGTATTTCGTTTCAGATCCTCGGCCCGATCGAGATCAATGTCGATGGGCGCCGCGTCGCGCTGCCCGGCGGGCACGCGCGATCGATCCAGGGCATGCTGCTGCTGCAACCAAACCAATTGGTCCAAGCGCGCGACCTGATCGACGCCCCGTGGCGGGACGATCCACCGCGCACCGCGGAGAACGTCCTCCAGGCCCACGTCGCCACGCTTCGGCGCGCCCTCCCCAGGCGCTGACTCGGGCGGTAGACTGTCGACCGTCGACGTCCTGAGCAGTCCGTGTCGGCGTCAGACGGAAAGGGCCCCTGCCATGGCCGCCGAGGATGGCGCGCTCGCGATCGAAGAGGAAGCGGACGACCTCCAGGCCCTGCCCTCGATCACGGCCCCACGGAAGCTCGCCGAGGACGTTGCGGAGCTGCTCCGCGAACAGATCCTGTCCGGAAACGTGCGCCGCGGCACGCACCTCGTTGAGGCCAAGCTCGCCGGCCGGCTCAACGTGAGCCGGGGGACGGTGCGCGACGCCCTCAAGATGCTCATGGCGGGCGGGCTGGTGCGCGAAGAGCCGAGGCGGGGGGCGTTCGTCGTGTCACTCAGCCGGAGCGACGTCGTAGAGATCTACGACGTCCGGGCCGCGATCGAGGGTCGTGCGGCGCTGCTACTCGCCGGACGGAGGGACAACGGCTTGTTCGCGCCATTGGCCGGGACGATCGAGGCCATCGCCGCCGCGGCCGCATCGGGTGACCGGCGCACCCTCCGCCGCGAGGATCTCGCGTTCCACACCACGCTCTGCGAGCTGAGCGGGAACGCGCGCCTGCTCGAGATCTTCAACCGCTACGTGCCGCTGGTCCAGACGTTGCTCGCGTACGACGAGCTCGCGTACCCGTCCCCGGAACTGGCCTCCCACGAGCACCAGGCGATCCTCGACGCCATCCAGACGGGCGATGGGGCGACCGCCGCTGGAGAGGTGGCGGCGCACTGCGAGCAGGCCCGCGACAAGGTCATCGCCTACTTCGAGGACGCGTCGCGCGTTTGACCCAGCACGATCAACGCGCCAGGAGGTGTCGATGGACAGCCGGGCTCCCTGCCGCGATCCCGCGCGCGTGCTCCGGATGCCCGAGATCGAGCCACGGCCCGCCCGCGGCGTCGGTTACGCGCGCACCCGCCTCTCGCGCGAGAAGGCCACCTGCGGCGATGTCGACCGCCTGCAGCCCGTAGACCTGGAGCACGCCATCGAGCCGCCCCGCGGCGAGGTACGCCAGGCTGAGCGCAGTGCTGCCGAGCGTCCGAACGACCCGGACGCGACGGCGCAACGCCTCGATTCGGGCGGCGGCGTTGGCGTCGTCCGGTTCGCCGGGATCCCCCGAGACCACCGCGTCCGCCGTCGAGGCGAGGCGCCGGACGCGCAGGCCGCGGGGCGCGTCCGGACCGTGATCGGCGAGGAGCCAGGCACCGCGCCCAACGCGTGCGACGAAGGTCTCCCCATGCACGGGGTCGTGCACGACGCCGAGCGCCACGCGGTCTTCGATCGCCAGCGCGATGCTGACCGAGAAGAACGGGAGCCCAGAGACGAACCCCACCGTTCCGTCGATCGGATCCACGATCCACGTGCTCGCCGGGTCGCGGCCGACCACTGGCGACCGGGGCCGGGTCTCCTCGCCCAGGAAGCCGCTGCGGGGCGTCGCGTCGAGCAGGATCCTGCGGATCAGCCGCTCGGCCGCGGCGTCGAGGCGCGTGACGACATCGTGGCGCCCGTTTCGCCGCGCACCGCCAATCGATGCCCGACCGCCGCCGGGGCCTGCGAACGACGCGCGGATCAGCTCGCCCGCCGCGCGGCCAGCCTCGATCGCAGCCCGCATCTCGCTCTCGAGCGGCGCCTGCTCATGCACGCGGCACCTCCGTCATCACCGGCCGCATCCGGTCGATGGTTGACCGTCGACCGCTTCGGAAATAGCGTAGCCTTCGGACCATGACGGCGGCGCCAGCCACCCTCGATCGGCAACGACCCGCTCGTCGCGGCCGCATGACGCCGCGCGAACGCAGGAACCTGCGGATGGGTCTGCTGTTCATCTCGCCGTGGCTGGTCGGGTTCTGTGCCTTCTATCTGTACCCGGCCGTGGCGTCGCTGTACTACAGCTTCACGGACTTCAAGATCCTCCAGGATCCCCAGTGGGTCGGGCTGGCCAACTACCGGCAGATGCTGTCCGACCCGCTGTTCTGGAAGTCTCTCGCCAACACCCTGTTCCTGACCCTCCTCGGCATCCCGCTCGCGGTGATGAGCGCGCTCGGGATCGCGCTCCTGCTCAACGCGAAGCGGATCGTCGGCCTCGGGGTGTTCCGGACGATCTTCTACCTGCCGGTCGTCGTGCCGTCGGTCGCGAGTGCGCTGCTGTGGATCTGGCTCCTCAACCCGCAGTACGGCCTCGTCAACCAGGCGCTGGGGGCCGTCGGGTTGCCGGAGCCGAAGTGGTTCTACGACCCTGCCTGGTCGAAGCCCGGGATCATCCTGATCACCATCTGGGGCGTCGGCGACGTCGTGATCATCTACCTCGGCGCGCTCAAGGGCGTGCCCGCCCATCTGTACGAGGCGGCCGAGGTCGATGGCGCGGGGATGTGGGCCAAGATCCGCAACGTGACGATCCCGATGATCAGCCCCGCGATCCTGTTCAACCTGATCACGGGCGCCATCGCGGCCTTCCAGTACTTCACGCAGGCCTACGTCATCAGCGAGGGAACGGTGGGGCGCGGCAGCGGGGCCGTGGGCGGGATCCAGAACTCGCTGCTGTTCTACGGACTGAACCTCTACAACAACGCGTTCCGGTACTTCAAGATCGGCTACGCCTCCGCCCTCGCTTGGTTCCTGCTCGTCGTCATCCTCCTGGGCACGATCCTGATGCTGCGCGTCTCGCGCAGCCGCGTGTACTACGAGGGCGCGCGGTGATCGACCCCACTGGGCTCGCCCGCACCCCCCACGAGCCCGTCATGGGCCCGGGGTCGGTCCTCTCGAACCGATACCGGCGTCGACGGATCCCGTGGGGCAGGGGCGCGGTCTACGTCGTCCTGATCGCCCTCAGCCTGCTGTTCGTGGCGCCGTTCGCGTGGATGATCTCCACGTCGCTCAAGACCGGGCCCCAGTCGATCTCCGTACCGCCGATCTGGATCCCCGATCCGCTCGTGCTGAGCAACTACCCCGACGGCGCTGGCCAAGATCAACTTCCCGCTCGCGCTGCGCAACAGCCTCATCTACGCCATCCCGGCCGTCATCGGGACGGTCGCCTCGTGCAGCCTGGTCGCATACGGGTTCTCCCGGATCCAGTGGCCGGGCCGGGACGTCGTGTTCGTGCTGCTCCTCGCGACGATGATGCTGCCCGGCCAGGTCACCTTCATCCCCCTGTACGTCATCTTCGCGAAGCTGGGCTGGGTGGGGACGTACCTCCCCCTGGTCATCCCGACATTTTTCGGCAATCCGTTCTTCATCTTCCTGCTGCGCCAGTTCTTCCTGGGGATCCCTGCCGAGCTGTCCGACGCCGCCCGGATCGACGGGGCAAGCGAGCTGCGGATCCTCACCCGGGTCATCATTCCGCTGTCCTGGCCGGCACTGATCACGGTCGGCCTGTTCACATTCGTCGACAAGTGGACAGACTTCTTCGGGCCACTCATCTACCTTCACGATCCTGATATCCAGCCGCTGTCGCTCGTGGTGCAGGCGTTCCAGTCGGCGCATAAGACCGACTGGCCGCTGTCGATGGCAGCGTCGGTCGCGATCACCCTGCCGCTCGTCGTGCTCTACTTCCTCGCCCAGCGCAAGTTCATCGAAGGCATCCAGCTCACGGGGCTCAAGGGATGAGCCGACTCCGCGTGCCAGCCACGGTCGCCGGCGTAGATGGCGAGTTCGCTGGCGTCCAGGCCCCCGGCATGCGTCCGGGTCGGGGCCCCACCAGCCACGGGACGCAGGCACGTCTCCACAGGAGGAGAGTCGAACGATGGTGACAGCGAGAATCCTGGCCGGGCTCGCGGCGGCGGCGATCATCGTCGCGGCGTGCGGCTCGTCGTCCCCAACCGTGGCGCCGTCGGCGCCGTCCGCCGCGGCATCCGTGGCCCCAGCCTCGGCCCCGCCGAGCGAGGCTGCCGTCCAGCCGGTGAACCTGGTCCTCCGCTACTGCTGGTCGGGCGAGGGCGAGGTCAAGGCCATGGAACAGATCATCCAGACCTGGAACCAGGCCAACCCGGCGATCCAGGTCCGAGGGATCAGCGGGGCAACCAAGACCGAGGAGATCGCGGCGGCCGTCGCCGGTGGCGCCCCGCCCGACATGGTCATCATGTGCAACAACCAAGCGGTGCCCGGGTTCGCGCACGACGGCGTGATCCTGCCGATGGACGACCTCATCGCGAAGTCCGGGGGGAACACCGACAACATCTTCCCGGCGTCGCTCGCCTGGATGACCTATCAGGACCAGCTCTATGGCCTGCCGTTCCTCCAGGATGACTGGGGCTTCTACTGGAACACCGATGCGTTCACGGAGGCGGGCCTCGACCCGACCAAGCCGCCCAAGACGCTCGACGAGCTTTGGGATTACGCGAAGAAGCTCACGAAGTACAACGCGGACGGCTCGCTCGCCCGCGCGGGCTTCATCCCGGACTATCCGGGCAAGAATTTGACCGAGCTGAGCCAGCTGTTCGGCTGCAAGTACTACGACGATGCAGCGAAGAAGGTCACCGTCGACAGCCCCGAGTGCGTCGCCTGGTTCAACTGGTACAAGAAGTGGTACGACGAGTACAACAAGAAGGGCGAGCTGACGGACCTCATCGCCAGCAAGGGCTCCGAGGACGAGGACCTGTTCTATACGGGCAAGGTCGCGATGGGCCTGTTCGGTGAGTGGGTCCCTGGCGCGGCCTACGCGCCGAACTTCGCCCCCGACCTCAAGTACGAGACGGCGCCGTTCCCCGCCATCGACCCCGCCAACTATGGCGCCGGCTTCGTGAACGGCAACGCGTTCTTCATCCCCAAGGGCTCGAAGGATCCCGAGGCCGCGGCGAAGTTCGGCATGTACCTCATGTCCGACGACCCGTCGCGGACGATGGCGATCCAGAACGCCAGCGTGCCGCAGCTGAAGTCGCTCGTCGCGGACCCGCAGCTCACGGGTGTGCCGCACTTCAAGACGTTCCTCGACATCGCGAACTTCCCCACGACCTGGACCAACCCGATGATCCAGCAGTGGGCGGAGCTCCATGACGGCATGGACACGGCCCTCGACGCGGTGCTCACTGGCGGCGCCGATCCCCAGCAGACGCTGAGCGACCTCGCGGCGCAGATCCAGGCGGAGATCGACTCGAGCGGGCCGTAGCTCGTGTCGTCGACTTCACGGGGGCGGCCGGGCTTCGGCCCGTCGCCCCCGCGCGAACCGGGGAGCCACGCGCCATGACCTCGTGGTGGACGCGGAACGCAGTTGGGCTGCGGATCGGGGGGCATCGGGGCGCGGCCTCGGTGGCACCGGAGAACACGCTCGCGGGCGTCCGTCGGGCGATCGAGCTCGGCGTCGACTACGTCGAGCTCGACATCCACCTCGCGCGGGACGGCGAGCTGGTCGTCATCCACGACGAGGACCTCCGGCGCACGACGGACGGCGACGGACGGGTGGACGCGCTGGCGGCCGACGAGCTGCTGGCGCTCGACGCGGGACGGTGGTTCGGGCCGGCCTTCGCGGGGGAGCCGGTGCCCCGGCTCGCGGACATCCTCGAGGTGCTCGCCGCGGCGTCGGCCGGCGGCCGGCCGGTCGGGGCCGTCCTCGAGGCCAAGGGTCGATCGACCGGCGGCCCACTCGCGCGTGCGCTCGCGCGCGCCCCGCTCCGCGACCGGCTCGCCATCTGCTCCTTCGACGCGGCGGAGCTGCGCGCCGCCCGGATGGCCGAGCCGACGATCCCGACCATGCTGATCGTCGACCGCGACCGCCCCAACGACGATCCGGTCGACCTCGCTCGCGCCTGCGGCGCCTCGCTCGTCAACGTGCCGGCGGTGTGGCTGGAGGCCGCGGACGTCGAGCGGCTGCACGCGGCGGGCCTGGGTGTCGCCGGTGGAACGGGCGACGACGAGGCGACGATCCGGCACGCCATCGCGATCGGGCTCGATGCGATCGACTCGAACGATCCGGGCCGAGCGGTCGGCTGGCGGGCCGCCGGGGCGGGCACGGCGTGAGGCTGAGCAATCGCATCTATCTCGTGGGCAGCGGCGAGCACGACTGGGCGCTGACGGACGCCCTCGACGCGCAGGTGTATCTGGTGACCACCGACGATGGGCACGTGGTCGTCGATGCGGGCGCGGGGCGGAGCGTCGATGCGATCGTGGCCGCGATCCGGGCTGACGGGGTGGACCCGACGCGCGTCCGGTGGGTGCTCCTTACCCACGGCCACGGCGACCACGCGGGCGGCGCGGCTGCCTGGCGGGCGGCGGTGCCGGGCGCTCGGATCGCCGCCTCCACTGAGGTCGCAGGCTGGCTTGCCGCGGGCGACGAGACGGCGACGAGCGTCGATCGCGCCCGTGCCGCCGGCATCTACCCGCCCGACTTCCGGCTGCGACCCTGCGAGCCCGAGCGCGCCCTCGCCGACGGCGACGTCCTCGATGTCGGTGACCTGCGCTTCCGCGCGATCGCCACGCCCGGGCACGCGCACGGCCACCTCGCGTTCCTCGCGGACATCGACGACGCCGCCACCCTGTTCTCGGGGGACGCGCTGTTTCCCGCCGGCCGGATCCTGCTCCAGGACACTTGGGACTGCGACCTCCACGCCGCGCTCCGGAGTGTCGAACGGCTCGCGGCGCTGGCGGCCGAGCGCCTGTTGGCGGGACACCTCGGCCCGGTCCTCGATGGCGCCGGCGCGCACATGGCGGCCGCGACCGACCGGATCGCGCGCCTCCTGCCGCCCGAGTCCCTGGTGTGAGCGCCCGGGACGACGGCCCCGCCCGGGCAGCGGTGCCCGCCGGCGTGGTGGGGGCGGCCGGCGGCGCGCTCACCGCCGCCGAGCTCGACGCCCTCCTGCGCCGTCCCCTCCTGGCCCGGCTCGCGACCCTGCGGGCCGACGGCTACCCGGGCATCGTGCCGGTCTGGATCGAGTGGGACGGGACGGCCGCCTGGATCGTTGCCCGGGCGCGCGCGTCGTTCGTCGTCGACCTGCGGCACGACCCGCGGGCCTGCATCTCGGTCGTGGCCGATGACGATCCGGACCTGCGTGCCCAGCTCGTTGGGCGCGCCGAGATCGTCGGGGCGGCCGGTCCTCTCGCCGGGCGCGCCCTTGACATCGCCCGCAGCATGGCGCTCCGCTACGAGGGTGAGAGCGGGGTCGCATACATCGAGCGATCACGAGGGTGGGATCGGATCCTCGTGCGCTTCGTCCCCGAGCACATCGTCGCGTGGGGGTCGGCAGAATGGCATCCCCGCTACGCGACCGATCCGGCCGGAGTGCCCGGCTCGCCCGACCCAGGGAGGAGCAACCCGTGACGCCGCTCGACCCCAGTCTCATCCGACCCGAGTTCCCGTCCCTCGCGCTCGAGCAGGACGGCCGGCCGGTGGCGTACTTCGACGGGCCGGGCGGCACCCAGGTCCCGCAGCGGGTGATCGACGCCATCGTCGACTACTACCGGACAGCTAACGCGAACGACGGCGGCGCGTTCGTAACGAGCGAACGGAGCGACGCCCTTGTCGCGGAGGCGCACGCGGCCGTCGCCGACCTGTACGGCGCCGCCTCGCCCGCCGAGATCAAGTTCGGCGCCAACATGACGACGCTCACGCTCCACTTCAGCCGCTCGATCGGGGCGACGATGGCGGCCGGCGACGAGATCGTCGTCACGACGCTCGACCACGAAGCGAACGTGTCGCCGTGGCGCGCCCTCGCGGCGGACCGAGGGCTCGTGGTCCGGACCGTTGACATCGACACCGAGGACTGCACCCTCGACCTCGCCGACCTCGACGCCAACCTGTCCTCTCGCACGCGCCTCGTCGCCGTAGGCTACGCGTCGAACGCGATCGGCACCATCAATCCGGTTGCCGAGATCGTCCGCCGGGCGCATGCGGCGGGGGCCTGGGCGTGGGTGGACGCCGTGGCCTACGCGGCCCACGGCCCGCTCGATGTGCAGGCACTCGACGTCGACTTCCTCGTGACGTCGGCCTACAAGTGGTACGGGCCGCACGCCGGCGCCGTTTACGGCAAGGAGGCGATCCTGGACTCCCTGCCCGCCTACAAGGTCCGCCCGGCCCATGATCGGTTCGAGACGGGCACCCAGAATTTCGAGGCGATCGCTGCCACGGGCGCTGCCGTCGACTACTTCGCCTCGCTCGGCGATCGGTTCGGCGGGCTCGAGGCGGGCGCGACGCGCCGGGCGCGACTGGTCGCGGGCATGACCGCGATCCGGCACCACGAGGCCGGCCTCCACGCGCGCCTCATGGACGGCCTGCTATCAATCTCCGGCGTGCGTGTCTGGGGCATGACGGAACCGGCGCGGTTCGATGCGGAGAAGGCGCCCACCATCTCGGTGACGCTCGACGGCCTCACGCCGCGGGACGCGGCGGCCGCGCTCGGCCGCCGAGGGATCTTCGCGTGGGACGGCGACTTCTACGCCCAGGCGCTGATCGAGCGCCTGGGCCTGTTCGAAGCCGGCGGCGTGCTGCGCCTCGGGATCGCCCATTACACGACCGCCGAGGAGATCGACCGGGTCCTTGAGTCGCTCGAGGCGATCGCCTCGCGCCGGGGCCGGCTACTCACCCCTGCCTGACGTGACCGGCCGCACGGCCCTGTCCGGGCCGCTCCGGGTCGCGATCGTGGGCGGGGGCTTCGTGGGCGTCGACCAGGCGACCGTCTTCGCTGCCCGCCCGGACGTCGATCTGGTCGCATTCGTCGGGCGCGACGAGCACCGGACGGCCGCGGTTGCCGCCCGCTTCGGCGCACGGCCGTACCTGGAGATGGACCGCATGCTGCGGGAGGAGGGCGTCGACGCCGTGAGCGTGTGCACGCCGACCGGCCTGCACCGACCGTTCGTCGAGGCGGCAGCGGCGGCCGGCGTCCACGTCCTCCTGGAAAAGCCGATGGCAACCTCGGTGGCCGACTGCGACGCGGTCGACCGGGCCTGTCGGACGGCCGGAGTCGTCCTGATGCTCGGGTTCACTCACCGCTTCCACCGCGAGCTACAAGAGGCGGCCAGGCTCATTGCCGACGGGCGGATCGGGCCTCCGATGCTCGCGCAGGACGCGTTTACCTTTGGCGAGACCGCGCCGTGGCCGGACTGGTACTACGACCGCGCACTTTCGGGGGGCGGCGAGCTGATGCACGACGGCGTCCACATGGTGGACCGGCTGGCCTGGCTCATCGGCAGCCCGATTGTCGAGGTCTACGGGCGTACGACCACGTACGCGCGCGCGATCCCGGGGGTCGAGGACGGCGGCGTGGCCGTCCTGGCGTTCGCGAGCGGCGCGCTCGCGTCGCTGTTCGTCAACGAGGCGCGCTACGCGATCCGCGCCGATGCGGCCACGGTGCCGATGCCAGGGCGGATGGAGCTCGAGATCCACGGCCTCCGCGGGACCATCCGGTACCGCACCTGGCACGAGCTCGTCGTGGATGTCGACGGCGAGCCCACCCGCTCGATCGTGCGCCATGGCTCGGGCGACGAGATGGCAGCCGAGATCGACGAGTTCGTCGCGGCGGTCCGCGAGGGCCGTTCCCCGGTCGTCGGCGCCGCCGAGGGACGGCGCGGCATCGCGGTGGTCCAGGCGATCTACGAGTCCGAGCGGCGTGGCCGCCCGGTGCGCGTGGACGAGCTGTTTCCGGTCGCGGCTGAGCCCACGTGAGCTCGCGTCTCGCCCTCAGCCGAGGAGGTCGGCAAGCGCGAGCGCATAGATTGCCGTGGCGGCCTCGAGGTCGTCGACGGCAACCGATTCCCCCGGGACGTGGGCGCGCCGGAGGAGGCCGGGCCCGAAGGCCGGAATACACGGGATCCCCAGCCGATCGAGCACGTGCGCCTCGGTCGCGGCGGGGAACACACCGCGTGCCGGGTCGGTGCCCGTGACCGTCACGGCTGCGGCCGCGAGCGCACGCACCACCGGCAGCCCCGGGTCGACGACGGTCGCGGGCCAGTCCGTGTCATCGACGTCGACTTCGACGTCAAGGACTTGACCCGCCTCGGTCCGGATCGCGTCGACGGCGCGGACGAGCGCCGCATCGACCGCGGCCCTCGACTGGCCGGGGACCGTCCGGACGTCGCCGGTGGCCGACGCCATACCGGGAACGATCCCGGGCGCCACGCCGGCGGCGAGCGCGGTCGCCGACGACAGCGTCGGACCGGACGAGAACGGGAACGGCCACGGACCACCGAAGTCGACGACCCGCGGCAGTCGGTCGACGACGCGGACCAGCGAGGCGATCGCGGTGGGTGCGTCGAGGTCGTCGGCGAGCGCCGAGTGCGCCTGTGGCCCGCGGGCGCGGAGCGTGAACCCGACGAACCCGCGGCTGCCGAGCGGGAGCGTGTCGAACGACCGTCGCAGGCCGGATGGTTCGCCGATGATTGCGGCGTCGGGGTGGAGGCCGACCGCGGGGACGAGGTGGGCGAGGCCGAGGACCCCGTCGCCCTCCTCGTCGGCCGTGAATGCGAGCATGAGCTCGCCGCGGTGCGGCAGGCCGACCTCGCGCAAGACCGCGGCGGCGTGGAGGATCGACGCGAGCGCACCCTTCATGTCGGCCGAGCCGAGGCCGTGAAGGACACCATCAACCACCCGCGGTTCCCATGGATCGGCGGGCCATAGGGCTCGATCACCGGGAGGCTTGGTGTCCACGTGCCCGGTGAGCAGGATGGACGGCCCCGGCAGCTCGCCCCGGATGCGGACGAGAAGGTTCGGGCGCTCCGGACGAGCCGCGCTGCACGGTGCCCGCGGGGAGGCCGAGAAGGGCGGCCTCCGCGACCAACGCATCCACGATGGCACGCTCGTCGTGGGCCGGGACGTCGGACGGAATCGCGACCAGCCGCCGCGCGAGCTCCACGATGGCGGGCGCGCGCTCGCGCACGCGCGCGCGAAGCTCCGAATCTGCGGGCGGCTTCGATGCTGTCACCGGCTCGCCGGCTCCACATAGCCGCGGCGCGTCCTCGCATACACCGCGCGCCGCTCGTGGAACAGCGTTTCTGCGCCCGGAATCTGCACGCTCCGGTAGACGAGCGGCGGCTTTCCCCGTTCGGCCAGCCGGCCCGCCGCCCCGACAAGGATCGCCCACGCCGCGGCGACCAGCGCGACGCCGCTGGTTGGCCCGACCGGCGTGTCGACGCCATCGAGCTCGACGATGCCGTCGCCGATCGCTCCACCTATGTCGACGAGGACGTCGGCGAGATCGACGAGCTTCGCGCCCGACGGGTGTTCGACGACCACGTCCGGCCATCGCTCGTAGGCGACGCAGGTGAGGCCGACGACGAAGCAGCCCACCTCGTGCGCCGCGATCGCCACCTGGACGGTCCCGGCGTCGGTGCCGGCGTTGGTCCCGACGAGGACGACATCGCCGAGCTCGGGCACGAACGGGCCGTCGCCCTGGAGCGCGCCTTCGGAGAGGTCCAGCATCGGCGACGCGAGGTCCGGCGTCTCGCCGAGCGGATGGACCGCGGCGAGTCCGCCCGCCCGCAGGTAGAGCTCCGTGTGGAGGACATGACTGGTCGCGGCGACGTAGACGCGGTGACCCGCGGCGATGGCGTCCGCGACCGCCTCGGCCGCCGCGGCGATCGCCGGCTCCTGGGTCCGCGCAAGCGTCTCGAGCACCTCGATCGCGCCAGCAAGATAGGTCCGCTCCGCCGCTGTCATACGCCGCCTCCGTACCCGAGCCCGCTGTCCGAGCGACGCGCCCGGTCGAGGACATCTCGCACCGTGGCGCGGGCTTCGAGAAACTCCATCCACGGGGCGAAGCCGAGCTGCCCGTAGAACCCGAGCAGGGTCGTGCCGTCGATCACCACGTCCGTGAGGCCTGCGTCCCGCAGGCGGGCGAGCGAGAGCGTGAGGAGCGCGCGCCCGAGGCCGCGTCCCCGAACCGCGCTCGCCACGCCGATCGGGCCGAGACCCCCGGCCGCGGGCGGGCGCAGGTCCGCCCAATACATCGGCCAGCCGATCGGCCGGCTCGCCGGCGTGTGGATGCGGGCGAACCCGGCGATCGGCGCCGCGCCTGTTGCGAGCGCACCGGCATCGCGCAGGAGGACAAGGTCCGCCGGGTCGCCGCCCTCGTCGAGGAACCAGCGGATGTCGTGCCACCATTCGCCTCCAAACTCGTCCCGGATGAACGCGAGGAGCGCGCCGCGGTCCGCATCCCGGGCCGCACCGATCGCCAGTCCGGCCGCCGCGACGATTGCCGCGGCCTCCGCGTCGCCGGTCAGCCCGGCCACCTCGCCGCGCAGGTCCCAGATCCGATCGTGGACGGTGAACCCGAGCGCCTCCGCAAATGGCCGCGCGTCCGGCAGGTCGGCCGGCAGGCCCGGCCACAAGTAGAAGAAGCCGCCCCCGCAATCGATTTGGGTGATCCCCTGCTCATCGGCGACCTCTGCGAGGCGACGCACGAGGGACCGACCCAAGCCCCGGCGGCGACGGCCGGGGTCCACGACGACCGCCTGCAGCCACGCCCGACCTCGATGCGCCGCCGTCTCCGGATCGGCGCCGCGCACAATGCCGACGTAGCCGAACCCGACCGCCAGCCCGCCATCCCACGCGACAAGGGCGTCGCCCGGCCGATGTTCCGGGTCGCGCTCGAGCGTCGCGCGCAACACCTCCTCACGAAGGGAATACCGGTCACCGAGCGCGCGGGACCACAGGGCGAGGACCTGCGGCGCCGCCGCCGGCTCGTAGGGCCGAATGTCCGGGTCGCCCACCTCAGCCGATCCCGCGGACCCGTCGGAAGGCGCCGCGGAGCACGTCCCACGCGCGCGCCGGATCGCCACACGCGCAGGTCGACATCGCCGCGCAGCCATCGTACGACCACGCGGCGACGTTGCGAGCGCCCGCGCCGACCGCCGCCTCCACGGCAATCGCGATGCCATCCTCCCGGCCGGCCGCGATCTCGAAGGCCTGGATCCACACGTGGTGGTCGAGGCCGTGACGTTCGGCCGTCTCGACGATTCGATGTGTCCACGTCGACACGTACTCGGCGGGGTCGTGGTCGGTGCCCCAATACGGGTCCGCCCCGAAGTTGTCGAGCCCCCGGATGGACGCCGCGAGCTCCCAGTCGGTAAACCCTGGGTTCGACCACTCCCAGGGCATAACGCAGACGGCATTGCGCAGGCCCACCGAGCGGGCATACGTGCAGGCGTCCGACAGCAGGTCGGCCATCGACTCCTGGAGGAACCGCTGCACCTCCGCGGCGTACTCGACGGGCATCGGCGCCCCGAAGCGGTCGCGGAAGCGTCCCTGGCATTCCTCGCAACGGCAGCTCCAGATGGCGCCGCGGTCCTTGACGACCCAGGTGGGCTCGTCCCAGAAGATCGTGCTCCCGCCGAGGCGGGCGGCGTCATCGATCCAGGCGTGCAGGAAGTCGCGAAACGCCTGCTGGTTGAGGCACGCCGCCGGCCGGACGACGCCGTCGGATCCCACCTGGCGAGCCTCGGGATGGAGGGCGCCGAAGCGCGAAAAGGGCTCGCCACCGAAGACCTCGCCGACCGACCACGGATCGATCCACGAGTCCATGCCCCGTGCGGTCGTCTCGTGGACGAGGCGCTTCACTGACTCCGGCTGCCACAGCTGGTCGAACTCCGAGAACGTGTGCACCACGTAGGTGCAGCCCGCGGAGACCATGTCGTCCAGATCCGGGATCGTGTGCCGCGGTGCGCGTGCGTCGAAGTAGGCCACGCCGAGGTCGATCATGTCGCTGCCTCCGGAAAAAACACATGATTCGGTGATGGCGACGAGAGTGCCGTCTCCCTCGCGGACCTCGAGCCTCACCCGCCCGATGGCCGCGTCCATGGGCGCCCGCCAGGTGCCGCCGCCGCTGCCCGGCGGCTCGACGTGGCGCGTCACCCCGTCGACGACGAGCCGGATCGTGGCATCGACGGGAGGCGGCGCCGGCGGCGGGTCCTCGACCGGCCATCGCCACCGGATCTCCAGAGCCTCGTGCCGCGGCCCGCGTCGGCCTGACTCCCCGATCCCCCACGCCTGGTCGCCGCGGACCGCCTCGAGCTCGGGCGGTCGGGCTCCGTGGATCCCGCGTGAGGACGACGCGTCCCGCCCGGATCGCTCCGATGACCGACGAGAGGTCGGGGCGGTCCGCCAGGATCCAGGTCGTGGGCGTCCCGACCGGCTGCTCGTGCGCCGCCGGGCCGTGTGTGTCGCTGCCGCCGACCGCTACGATCCGGCGCCTGCGGTCGAGAAGCGCGTCCCACAGTTCGATGGCCCGGTCGTCCTCCTCCGACCACGGCCCGTTCCAGATCTCGATGGCGTCCAGCTCGAGGTCCGTGCCGTGCAGCCAGGGGATCTCCGCTGACGTTGGATGGTTGACCGAGGCGATCCCGCCCTGTGCGTGGATGTCGTCGATCGCGCGCGCGATCCCTGCCGCGTCCGCGTGGCGGAACTCCACCCAGTCGCGGGTGCCAAGCGCGTTGAAGTGCCCCGGGTACGTCGTGACCTCCTCGCCCGGGAGCAGCACGGGCGAGGACGCCAGATCCGATGCCGCCGAGAGGTGCGGCAGGTGGGAGTCGGTGTTGTGGTCGGTGACGAACAACGCGTCGAGGCCCGCCTCGCGGGCGCGTTTGGCCAGGGCCACGATCGTTTCCACGCCATCGCTGTGGATCGTGTGGGCGTGGAGGTCCGCCGCGATCCATCGCCGTTCCGTCGGCTCGCTTGACGGGATCGACGGGGGCGATGGCGCGCCGCCGGGAGGGAGCGGCAGGTCAGCGAGCTCGCCGAGCGCTGGAGGGACCGAGGCGAACGTCTCGGTGCGGACCCGCACCACGCAGCCCGCCGGCTCGATCCGGTAGAGCCCGAGGAGCACGTGCCAGGTTCCAGGCTCGATGGGGCCGGGCCGGTAGCCGGGCGTCGCCGTGGACTCCGCGACGACGACGCTCGAGCGCTCGCTCCCGCTCCAACCCCGGAACCGCGCCCGGCCGACCTCGGTAGGGCCGGGCGCCAAGAGCCCGAGGTCGAGGATGTTCCCGCGGGCATCCTCCGCGGACATTGCCGGTTGGTCGTAGGCGAGCGACACGCGGATGGCCCGTGTGCCGTGGCCCACGTCGAACGCAAGCACCGCATAGGCGGACACCGCCTTGTCCGCCGGACCGAAACGGGCGAGGTGCTCGGTGGCGGCGACGGGTGTCTCGGCGCCGGGCTCAGTCAATAGTCGACAGCGTACCATCGGCCTCCGCGCGTCCCGACCGAGTCACTCCGCCCGAGGAGAGCACGATGGCAGATCCGGGTCGTCGGCCGATCGGGTTCGCCCACCGCGGCGCGATGGCGTTCCTTCCCGAGAACACGATCGCGGCATTCCGGCTCGCGATCGAGCTGGGCGCGACAGGGCTCGAGAGCGACGTTCACCTCGCGATCGACGGGACGCCGATGCTCGTCCACGATCCCGAGATCGTCGGGCCCGACGGGCCGGTCGCGGTTGCCGAGCTGTCGGTCACTGACCTGCGCGAGCGCGGGATACCGGCACTCGCCGACCTCTATCTCGCCTGTGGGACGTCCTGGCCGCTGTCGCTCGACCTCAACGATGCGCGCCCGGTCGATGCCGCGATGGCGGTCATCGCATGCGCTCGCCGCGCGGGGCCGGATGCGGTCGGGCGGCTCCTGCTGTGCCACGAGCAGCTGGACGTGCTGGTCGAGATCGGGCGGCGCGCCCCGGGCATCGCGCTCGTCCACTCCACCGATCTCGAGGTCGTGCCCGCACCCGGGGCCCACGCTCGTGGCCTCGTGGAGCTCGGCATTGGCGTGTTGAACCTCCGTCACGACGACTGGACGGCGACGGGCGATGCCCGCGCGGCGATCGCGACGGTGCACGCCGCAGGGTGCCGTGCCTTCGCGTGGGACACGCAGGTCGTGAGCGTTGCGCGGGCGATGCTCGCCGCGGGGGCCGACGGCCTCTACGCGAACGACCCGCGGGTCCTGGCAGAGGCAATCGCCCGCGGGTGACGAGGATGCGGAGCCACGATGGCTTGGTCGCGCTGATGCGACCACGGCGGATGCATGGACGGAGTTTGGCCGGTGGGTATTGGCGCAGCCATCAAGGCTCGTTGATGACCGGCGCGATCGTCTTCGGCGGCACCCTCGTAGGCGGCGAGGAGGATGCCGAGTACGGCGATCCCCTCGTCCTCGGTGTGCAGCGGGCGGGGCGTCGATCAGCGAGTCCGCGAAGTGCCCGATCTCGGCGACGAAGGTGTCCACCGGCTCGAAGTCGAAGGTCTGGCTCGTCGGACCGTTGAGGGTGAGGGTCAACATCGTGTCGCTGTGCAGCGACCCGAGCTCGCCGACGGCCGAGAACCGTTCGGTGACGGTGGCGGGTCGTAGGCCCAGCTGGTCACCAGCTGTCCGACGACGCCGTTGTCGAACCGGACCAGCACCTGCGCGGAGTCCTCGCCCTCCGTGAACGTCAACCGGTGCGTGGAGAGCATCGCGGTGGCCTCGACCGGCAGCCCGCCGGCGAGGTGCAGCAGCAGGTAGGTCGGGTGGTAGCCCGGTGTCGATCAGCTCGCCACCGCCGCTGGTCTTGCGCGCTCGCACGCCAGCCCATCGTGCTCGGGTCGAAGTTGTTGTAGAAGCAGTCGGTGGTGCGCACCTCGTAGACCTGGCCGATGGTCCCGGCGTCCAGCAGCTCCTTCGCCTTCGCGACCGTCGGCAGGAACAGCTGGTTGTGGGCGCACATCAAGGTGACGCCGGCTTGCGTGACCGCCTCGCGGACGTCCGCGGCCTCGGCCGCGCTGTCAGGCAGAGCGGCTTCTCACACAGGATGTGCTTGCCGGCCTCGGCCGCGGCGACGATCGCCTCCTGCGTGCAGGTGGTGTGGCAGGCAGATGTCGACCGCGTCGATTTCGGCTCGGCGAGCATCTGCCGGTAGTCGGTGTAGCGCGCGTCGCGCCCAGCTCGGCGGCCCGCGCCCGGCACGGTCTGGTCGACGGCGTCCGCGACGGCGGTGACGCCGATCTGTTCGGCGTGCGCTCGGTATCCCCGGATGTGGGCGTTGGCGATGCCGCCGCCGCCGATCAGGCCGACCTTGATCATGCAGCGCTTCCTCCAGCGTAGGCGATGGTACGTGCCGCTGGCCGCGGCGTCGTTCGCCGCCACGACCAACCGGGTCAGCTCGAGCGGCGCGGGCGAGGTTTTCGTCGGCGCGGGTGCCGGCGTGGATGTGGTCGACCCACTGCGCGAACGCGTCCTGGCCGTCCGGCAGGCACCGGGAGCGCCTCGCGTCGCGCCGCCCGGACCGTCACGATCGCCGGCCGTCTCGGTGTAGGTGAGCGTCCGTCGGTGCCGAAGAGCTCGATGGTGAACGGGTTCCGGCGACGAACCCTGCCTCGATCACCCCGATCGCTCCGCCGGCGTAGCCGATGGTGACCACGCGCATTGTCCTCGACGGCCGCGCCGGCGACGGAGCCGTAGGTCGCCGACTCACCGTGTCCGGCTGTGTGCCGAGGAACAGCTGGGTCAGGTACACCGGGTGACAGCCGAGGTCGGTCAGCGCGCCGCCGATCGCCGGCACCGGATCGAAGAATCGCTCCGGCAACCAGCCGGCCCGTCGGCGGTCGCGCCGTCGTGGCGAGAGCCGCACCCGGGCGTAGGTCAGCGGCCCAGCCGCCCGCTGGCCGACGACCTCGACGATCGCCAGGGTGTAGCCGTGGTAGAGCCGCGGCAGCGAGACGACCAGGCTTCACCCCGGATCGGTCGGGCCCCGATGATCTCCTCGGCCTCGGCGACGGTCGGCGCGAGCACCTTCTCGGTGAAGATGTGCTTGCCGGCGGCCGCGGCCGTGTCATCACCTCGGGTGGCGCTGGTCGCCGGCGGTGACGTACGCCGTCGAGGTCGCGCGGGCCAGCAGCTCGTCGAGGTCGGCGACGAACTCGACCCCGAACTGCTCGGCACCGGCGGTCCGCCGCGCTCGGGTCGTCGTCCCAGACCGCGACCAGTTCGGTGTCGGGATGCGCGCCGGGCGTCCTGGCGTAGTCCCCGGCGTGGACATGCCAGAAGCCGGCGACGGCGACGCGGATCGGTGGCTGCACGGGCCAAGGGTACGGCACGGAGGCGGCTCGGATGAACCAATTCTGAACCACCCGCGAGGGTGCTCATCGTCCACCCAGTCATGGCCAGGGTCGCTGTTTGCGAGTTTTGAGAGCGGCGCACGGGGTATGCGCGACGCGATAGTTGCGTGCGCAACTATGGAGCGGCGAAGGTTGGCGCAGGCTCGAAGCCCGATCATGTGCCGTAGGGTCGCGGAGGCGCGGGCACGCGACTCCGTGCGGCCTGACGGAAGGGAGCTCTAGCTCGCCTCCCGAATCGCCGTCCACATCCCGCGAATGCTCGGCTTCTGCCCGTACATGAGAACGCCCGCGGCGTAGACGCGACCGGCGATCCACGTGGCGGCGACGATCGTGATGAGCAGGATCAGTACCGACAGGGCGACCTCCGGGACCCCGGCGGTACCGACGCCCAGGCGCGACAGCATCATGTACGGGGACAGGAACGGCACCCACGACAGCGCGGCCACCCAGGGCGCGTTCGGGTCGAACGTCCCGATCGAGGTGTAGACGGCGACCACGTAGCCCGCGGACGCGGCGAGCGTGAGCGGCGTAACGATCTGGCTGACGTCCTCCTGGCGGCTGACGAGGGAGCCGATCGCGGCAAACAGCACCGCGTAGAGGACGAACCCGAGGACGAACAACACCGAGAACGCGATGAGCAGCTCGGGCGTCAGGCCGGACGGCACGCCACCCTGGCCGTCACCGAGCACGATGGCGGCGACCTGACCCTGCAAGAGCAAGGCAGCCACGACCGCCGCGAGGACGGCGCCGAACTGGAGCAGGGCGGCCCCGCTCACGCCCAGGACCTTGCCGGCGAGAATTTGCATGGGCGTCGCGGCCGCCAGGATGATCTCCATCATCCGGCTGCTCTTCTCCTCGACGACGCTCTGGGCGATCCAGGTTCCGTACATGATGATCGCCAGCAAGAGGAACATCTCGAGCGCCGAGATGACCGCGAGGTCGGCCACCTCCTGGGCGAGCGTGTCGGGAACCACGATGAGGCTGTTGGATCGGGCGACCGAAACGCGAGATCCGGCGGAACGAACAGGCTTGTCTGCGATGCCGGGTCGAGGCCGAGGCGTCCGAGCCGGTCGGCGACGGCGATCGATGTCGCCGCCTGGCGGCTGATGGCGGCGGTGCGGCTGCTGCTCGGCTCATTCGTATACACCGTGAAGGCGACATCGCCGGTCGCGCCCCGTTCGACGTCGAGCACGGCATTGAGCTGCCCCGTGCGGACGAGCTCGCGGTCGGCGGCGAGGTCCGTCGATTGCCGCACGCTGAACGTCGGAGCGTTGTTCGCGCCCGTCCCGCCGCTATCCGCGGGGTTGAGCAGGGCATCGAGGGTTGCCACCGGGTCGCCGTGCAGGTCGCTCGCGCCGACGTACACGGCCACGTGCGTGGACTCCCGGTTGAAGTACGAGATCACGACGGGCGCGAAGCCGACGGCGAGCGCCACGAGCACGAGGACGGCGGTCGAGACGAGGAACGTTCGGGTTCGTGCGCGGACGGTGAACTCGCGCCGTGCGACGGCGAGGATGTTCCGAAGGTCGGTGCGCGCGAACGCCCTCATGCCGCCACCCCGGCCGGAGCAGCCGCCAGCGTCCGCTCGTCCGTTGTCGGCGCACCCACGCGTTCGACGAAGATGTCCTCGATCGACGGCTCGGCGATCTCGAACCGCGTCACGTACGCATGACGGGCGAGCGCCTCGGCAAGGATCCGCTCCGGGTCTCGCCCATTGCGGAGCTCCACCTCATGGAAGTCGAGGCCCGAGCGACGGACGGTCACGTCCGGCAGGGCGTCGAGCCACGCGAGATCACGATCGCCCGCAACCCCAAGGCGGACGACGCGCCGGCCGCTCGCACGCTTGACGTCCGCTGTCGCGCCGGAGACAACGAGTCGTCCGCGGTCGATGATCGCGATCGCGTCGCAGAGCTCCTCGACCGCCTCCATCTGATGGGTGCTGAAGATCAGCGCCTTGCCCCGGTCACGCAACTCGAGGAATGCGTCCCGCACGAGCGCCGCGTTGATCGGATCGAGGCCGGTGAAGGGCTCGTCCATCAATAGGACGTCGGGGTCATGGAGGATCGCGGCGATGAACTGCACCTTCTGCTGGTTGCCCTTGCTGAGCTGCTCTGCGGGCCGATCCGCATAGTCCGCGATCCGGAAGCGCGCGAGCCACGACCGCGCCCGTCGGGCGGCTTCGTCGCGCCCGACGCCATAGAGCGATCCCAGGAAGACGAGCTGTTCGAGGACGCCCATCCGCGGATAGAGCCCGCGCTCCTCCGGCAGGTACCCCCACGTCCGACGAGGCACGGCCGCCACGGTGACGCCGTTCCAGGTGACCGTGCCCTCGTCCGGGTGAAGGATGTCGAGGACAATCCGCATCGTCGTGGTCTTGCCGGCTCCGTTCGGTCCCAGGAACCCGAAGACCTGGCCGGAACCGACGCTGAACCCGACGCCATCGAGCGCGACGATGTCGCCGAACCGCTTCCTCAGCCCGTCGATCACGAGCGTCATCGCGCTGCCGCCGCGAGTCGACCGACGAGGGCCCCGACCATGATCCCGAACGCGACGCCGAGGATCACCTCGTTGAGCAGCAAGCCGAACAACAGCCCGAGTGCGGCACCGGTGCCGGCCGCGATCGGAACGCCCAAGGAGCGTGGGTTCACCTGCGTCGCCTCTGGTCTCCCCATCACCGTCCTCTCATCGACGACAGTGACATTTCACGAGTGTGGCCGGAAGGTGCTTCGATAAGAGTCACCGTCCGCCGTCAACGACGCTATCTGTGACGACACGGACCCTCGTCCGGAGGATGGGCGAGATCGTTCACCCGAAGGGGTGATTGCGCCCCGGAACCCCTGCGGCCCGGGATCTCGGTCGCGCCATGCGCACGCCCGCGGTCGAGGCTCGGCAGCCGTGACGCAAGGGTCATTACGAGGACGCGCACTTCCATCGCCCCGACGGGTGAAGCGGCGGGCGAAGTGAGTCCATCTGGCCCTGTCGACTAGCCTCCCGAGTCGTGTTGAATCAACATGCTAGGACCAACGCATGCCCGGTCTCACATTCGCCACCGTCAACGAGCTGCGCGACGGGGCCCTCGTCGGCGGCTCGCTCGAGCGATTCCTCGGCCGACTGACGCTTGCGGCCATCGGCGTCCTCGTCGTGGTCGTGGCCGTCGAGATGCTGATCCCCGGCGATGAGGTCGATGCGATCTGGCTCGGAACCGCGGCCGCCCTCATCCTGCTCGCCCGTCAGGTCGGCTTCTGGCCGTGCGTGCTTGTCGCATTCGGCGCAGCGGCCGTGATCGTCGTGCTGGTTATTCGGCCGGCCGGCGGCCTTCCGGTTGGGACGATCGAGGACCTGGCCGCCCTCGTCCTGTTCCTCCTTGTCGTCGTGTTGGGTGCGTCGGCGGTGACGCGGCCAGGCCGGGCAGCGATTGGCAGCCAGATCGAGATCGCGTCGTCGACGAGCCTTGTTGAGCCGCTGACTGCACGGGAGCGGGAGATCCTCGGTCTGCTCGTGGCTGGAATGTCGAATTGCCAGATCGCCCAACATCTCGTCGTGTCCGGGAACACGGTGAAGACCCACCTGGAGCACCTGTACGGAAAGCTCGGTGTCTCGTCCCGACTCGAGGCGACAGCGCGCGCCCGCGAACTCGAACTCATCCGTCGGGGCTGATTTCACCCGTACGGGTGACGGACTTCCCCGATCGGGGTGACGTCGTGCCGTCCCGAGTCCCGTAGCGTCCTGGCTGATTTCACCCTAACGGGTGACGGACTTCCCCGATCGGGGTGACGTCGTGCCGTCCCGAGACCCGTAGCGTCCCCTTCACCGGAAGTCTGCATGGGCAGAAGGAGAACGAGATGCGCGAGCGGGAGGCAATGAATCTCCCGGCGCTCGGCGTCGCGATCGCAGGGCCGCTCGCAGGCATCGGCATCTGGTACGCCGTGGATCGGTGGACGGGACATCCGGGCCTTGCCCTGGGCCTCGCGGCCGGCGTCATCTATGTCTCGGCGCGGTTGACGCGGGCGCTGGCGTCGGCCACCTCACTGGGTGAAGAGATCGGCGCGATCAGCATCATGCTCGTCGTTGTGGGGGTTCCCTACGCGGCCTTGCTCCTGATCGGGTTCCCGGCGATCGTGGCGCTTCCCATCGGGATCATCCTCGGGCCGCGCTTCGCCCCGGCTGTCGAACGCCGCATCAGCCTGATCGGCGCGAGCGCGCGGCCAAGTCGATCGACCAGGGTGCCGGCGGGACCGATCGATGTGCCCGGTGACGGGTCGCCACGGTCCCCGGCTGAGCCGGCTCCGGCCAGGACGAAAGGGCGACCTCGCGTCCGACACTTCGCTGCAGATTGAAAGGATGCGCCAATGTCCGAGGTCATCGAGGCGACAGGCCTGACCAGGCGATACGGCTCCCGTCGGGGCGTGGTCGAGCTGAGTTTTGGGGTCGACGAAGGAGAGGTCTTCGGCTTCCTGGGGCCGAACGGCGCCGGCAAGACGACGACGATCCGGCTGCTTCTCGGGGCGATCCGTCCGAACGCGGGCATGGCCCGCATCTTCGGACTGGACACCTGGGCGCAGGCGGCAGCTGTCCACCGCAACCTCGCCTATCTCGGGAGTGATCCTGGGTTCCTCGGCGAGCTGACAGTGGCGGAGCAGCTCGACTACCTCGCCGGGCTGCGTGGGCTTCCCGCGGGCGCCTGGAGGCGGCTGGCCGAGCGACTCGAGCTCGACCGCAGCATCCAGATTCGAAAGCTCTCGCGCGGCAATCGTCAGAAGGTCGGCGTGGTCTCCGTCTTCATGGGTCGCGAGAAGTTGCTGATCATGGACGAGCCCACGAGCGGTCTCGACCCGCTGATGCAGCGTGAGTTCCTCGTCCTTGATCTCCGAGGCGCGGTCCGAGGGTCGGACCGTCTTCCTCTCCTCGCACAACCTGCCCGAGGTGGAGCGATGCTGCGACCGCGTCGCAGTCATCCGGGAGGGGCGCCTCACTGAGGTGGGACCGGTGCAGGCGCTCCTCGGAGAGCACTGGCGATCCGTCAACCTCGCCCTTGCCGAGGCGCACGATCCAGGTGTCTTCGAGATGCCCGACGTGGAGGTGATCGCGGACTCCGGCCGCGAGGTGCACCTCATGGTCCGGGGCGACGTGCGTCCGCTACTGCGGCGGATCGTCGAGCTGGAACTCCGGGACGTGGCCATCACCACCCCCGACGTCGAGGACGTCTTCCTCCGCTTCTACGAGTCCGATGCGACGCCGGCGAGACTGGCTACGGCGTCGCGGGACCCCCTCACTTGACTCGGGAGATCGCCCGATGAATGCGTTTGTCCTCCGACTCGAGCTCCGCCGAAGCCGCGTCCTGTCGTTCTGGCTCGGCCTCACGGCGATTCTCTACACGGTGTTCATCGCCGCGTACTACCCGACGCTCGCTGCCGATACCGAGCTCGTCGAGACGATGATCAAGAACTTCCCAAAGGCGATGAGCGCCGCATTTGGTCTCGAGGGGAACCTGGCTGAACAGGGAACCTACTTCAATGTGTACCTGCTCTCGATGCTATGGCCGCTGCTCGCTGCCATCGCGGCCATCCTGATCCCGACTCGGACGCTTGGGGCGGATCTCGATCACGGCGTCCTCGAGCTATCGCATGCAACGCCGATCTCACGGACGAGTTACCTGATGACGGCGATTGCGGCCCAGCTCGTCGTGCTGAGCGCGCTCGTGGTCGTGATGGTGGCCGCAATCGTCGGAACCCTCCTCGTCGTCGGTGTCCCGGTCGATCTTGCTCGCTGGTCTGTCGTCGCCGTCCTGGCTCTGACATTTGCCTGCGCGATCGCGTCGCTGACCACCCTCCTGTCGGTGGTCACGCTCAGCCGCCCTCTCGCCGGCGGTCTCGTCGCCGGGCTCCTCGTCGCGATGTATCTGGCCCAGACGATTGCCAAGCTGGCACCAGACCTGTCGTGGGTTTCGTACCTGAGCGCCTTTCGGTACTTCTCGCCGGCGCCGGTGGTCAACGCTGGCAGCCTGCCGTTGGAGGGTCTCGCGATCTTTGGTGCCTTGGCAACCGTCTGTTGGGCGGCCGCGCTGTGGCTGTTCCGTCGCCGCGACCTCCTGCGCTGAGCGGCGCTGAGGTGGGCAGCCGCTGGCACTGCCCCTGGCAACTACGATCCCAGTCGGATGCACAGGTGGGCCCGCGGCAATGGCCGAAGGAGAGAAAGATGGATGTGACCGGAGAGCGCGAGCAGTCTGCGCACCTGCCACCGCGCTGGTTCATTCGCCTGTTCTGGGTGGTGCAGCGGGCCGTCTACTCCGTCACGGGAGGCCGGTTCGGCCTTCGGACCGCGACGGCCGACCACCAAGGCATGATGCGCCTGCGGACGGTCGGGCGCCGCACTGGCGAGGAGCGCAAGGCCATCCTTGCCTACTTTGAAGACGGTCCTGACCTAGTCACGATGGCCATGAACGGCTGGGCCGATGCCGAGCCCGCCTGGTGGCTCAACCTGCAGGCTCACCCCGACGTCATCGTCGATCTGCCCGGTGGGTCGCGCGCCGTCCGCGGTGCGTGCCGCGGACGCGGACGAGCGGCCCCGCCTGTGGGCCAGATGGGCCACCTATGACGAGGATCTCGACGCCTATGCGGCTCGCCGATCGCGGCAGACGGCGGTCGTCATCCTGTCGCCCCGACGAGTGCCGAGAGGAGTGAGGATGAATTCGAACCGACGATCCCCGTCGCTCCGGGGATGCTGGCATGAGCGCGGATCGGAAGGCCGCCGTCTGGATCGGCGTGCTGTTCATCATCGGAACCGTTGGCATGATCCTCAGCGCGGTCGTCACGAACGCGGTCCTGTCGGGCCCGGCCGTACCTGGCCCAGGTCGCGGCGCAGCCGAACCAGGTGGCCGCTGGCGCCCTGCTCCTCCTGGTGGCGGGCCTCGCGCTCGCGCTGGTCCCGGTCGTCTTCTGGCCGGTCGGCAAGCGGTATAACGAGACGCTTGCTATGGGGTTCGTCGTCTTCCGTGGGGCGATCGAGTCGGTCCTCTACGTTGTGATCGTGCTCTGTTCGCTGCTGCTTATCGCACTTAGCACGGAGCCGGACGCGGGACCGCAGGCCACCCTCGTGCGCACGACCGAGAGCGTGATCTGGGATCAGCTGCTCGCCGTCCCGTTCGCTCTCGGCGCGTTGATGTTCTACGTCCTGCTCTACCAGTCGCGGCTCGTGCCCCGCTGGCTGTCCACCTGGGGGCTGGTTGGGGCCGCGCTCTACATTGTGGCGCCGCTTGGAAGCATGTTCGAGCTCTCGCTGGGCTTCTTCATGGCTCCGCTCGCCCCGCAGGAGATGGTCATGGCGGTCTGGCTGATCGCCAAGGGCTTCAATCCTTCTGCCCGCCCTGCCGTGCCAGCCGGACGGACGTCAATGCCACGGGCCTCTGCATCAGCGGTGTAGAACGGCACCAGTGGAGATGGTTCGTCGAAAGGCGCCGTCGTGGCACGCAGTGCCCCGGACCGGGAAGAGCCCGTCGCCCGAGCGCTTGATTCGGGAGGGCCGATGCCGCCGATCGGTCCGATCGGCACTTCCGCCGGGCTTGCCGCCGCGTTGACGCTCGGGAGGCGCACTGGCGAAGGTCGCCCCGACCGCGCCGGATACGACGAACGGACCGACAAAGTGAGCGCGTTCCCAGGCGTCGGCGGGCCTTCGGGCGTCCAGATCGAGGACGTCGCCGCGAGGGACCTCCTCCGGGACCCCTGGGCGGTCAACGTCCCGGAGGTCGTCGCCGCGCTCGGCTCCGACGGCGACCGGGGCCTCGATCCCGACGAGGCTCGGCATCGCCTGATCGCATATGGACCGAACGAGCTCGAGGAGCGCGCCGCCAAGCCCGCATGGCGCCTCCTGGCTGAGCAGTTCACGAACGCGATGATCCTGGTCCTGCTCGGGGCCGCCGCGATCACCGCGGCCATCGGCGACCTCAAAGACACTGCCCTCATCCTGGTCATCGTCGCGCTCAACGGGATCATCGGGTTCGTCCAGGAATACCGGGCGGAGCAGGCGATGGACGCGCTGAAGCGCATGACCAGTCCGTCGGCGCGAATCATTCGCTCCGGCGTCACGAGCGTCCTCCCGGCGGCCGAGCTCGTCCCCGGCGACCTCGTGCGGCTCGACGCGGGGGACGTCGTGACCGCCGACATGCGCCTGGTCGAGGCTCGATCCCTCCGGATCAACGAGGCAGCGCTGACCGGCGAATCGGAACCGGCCAGCAAGATCACGGCTCGAGCTTCCCGATGTCACCGCTGCGGTCCTCGCCGACCAGCGGAACATGGCCTTCAGTGGCACCGCGGTGACCTATGGGCGCGGCCTGGGCATCGTCGTGGCGACCGGGATGAAGACGGCACTCGGACGGGTCGCCGAACTCCTCGAGGAACGCGGCAGCGGCCAGACGCCGCTCCAGCGACGGCTGTCGACGCTCGGCAAGCGACTGGCGGTCGCGGCGTTCCTGGTCTGCATCTTCGTGTTCGTCAGCGGCGTCGCCCGTGGCGAGCCGGCCGACGTGATGTTCCTGACGGCAGTGAGCCTCGCGGTCGCGGCCATCCCGGAGGGCCTGCCGGCCGTCGTGACGATCGCCCTGGCGCTGGGCGCCCGACGGATGGCCCGACGACACGCGCTCGTCCGCAAGCTGCCGGCGGTCGAGACCCTCGGGTCGGTCACCGTGATCTGCAGCGACAAGACCGGCACCCTGACCGAGAACCGGATGCTCGTCGAGCGGGTCTGGACCCCGAACGGCGACTATCGCGTGACCGGCGATGGCTACGCGCCGACCGGACAGTTCGATCCGCCAGCCGGCGAACGACACCGCCCTGGAGCGACTCGCCAAGGTCGCCGCCGCCTGCAACGACGCATCGCTCCATGCCCCGGCGACCAGCAATGATCCGTGGACCATCAGCGGGATCCGACCGAGGCGGCGCTGCTCGCCCTCGCCGCCAAGCTCGAGGTGGATCCGCAGACGGTCGCTTGCCGCGTGCCCGCGCGTCGAAGAGCTGACGTTCGACGCCGAGCGGCGACGGATGGCGACCCTCCACACGGCCGGTGCGGAGGTCTGGGTCGCCGTGAAGGGCGCCCTGGAGGCGATCGGACCCCTCCTCGACGCGACCGACGCCGACCTGCTGCGGCAGGCCGAGCCCGTCGCCGAGCGCTACGCGGCCGACGGATACCGCGTGCTCGCGTTCGCGGAGCGCATGATCGACGATGTCCCCGCCCGGCTCGACGACGCCGAGCATGGCCTCCACCTTCTCGGGATCGTCGGGATGGCGGACCCGCCGCGCGAGGCCTCCGGCCCCGTCGATCGCGGCCTGCCGTGAGGCCGGCATCACGCCGATCATGATCACCGGCGATCACCCGTTGACGGGCAACGCGATCGCCCGACGGATCGGCGTCCTGCGCGACGGCAGACGCAGCTTGACCGGCGCCGAGCTCGAGCAGCTCGACGACGACGCCTTCGACTTCGATCGTGGCCGATGTAGCCGTGTATGCGCGGACCAACCCCGAACAGAAGCTCCGCATCGTGGACGCCTGGCGGCGCCGTGGGGCGATCGTCTCGATGACGGGCGACGGCGTGAACGATGCACCCGCACTGCGGCGGGCCGACATCGGCGTTGCGATGGGCGTCACCGGGACCGAGGTCAGCAAGGAGGCGGCGGACATGGTCCTCGCCGACGACGACTTCGCGACGATCGTCGCCGCCGTCGAAGAAGGCCGCCGGATCTACGACAACATCCGGCGCTTCGTGCGCTACCTGTTGACCACGAACTCCGCCGAGATCTGGGTGATGACCCTCGCCCCGTTCCTCGGCCTCCCGTTCCCGCTGCTCGCCGTCCAGATCCTGTGGGTCAACCTCGTCACCGATGGGCTGCCGGCCCTCGCCCTGGGCGTCGAGCCGACGGAGCGCGGCACGATGCAACGGCCCCGCGGCCGCCGTCCGAATCGATCTTCGCGCGAGGCCTGTGGCAGCACACGATCTGGGTCGGGCTCCTGATGGCTTCCGTCGCTCTCGCGGTCCAGGCGTACGCCATCGGCCAGGGTGGCCGTGGCAGACGATGGTCTTCGCGACGCTGGCGCTTCCTCCAGCTCGGCATGCGCTGGCCATCCGGTCGGAGACGGACAGCCTGTTCCGGCTCGGCCTTCGGTCGAACCTGCCGCTGACGATCGTGGTGGCGGCCACCGTCCTCGTGCAGATCGCACTGATCTTCGTTCCAGCCACTGCAGCCGATGTTCGGGACGGTCCAGCTGACCCTTCCCAGCTGGCGCTGGTCCTGGTCGCCTCCACCGTCGGGTTCGCGGCGGTCGAGGTCGAGAAATGGGTCAGGCGCCGGAGGTCCGGGCCGCACGAGGGTTCGGCAGTGGCCCAGGCGCGGGGGATGGGGCCCGGGCAACGCGGGGTTACGGTCTGGCGCCTGAGAGGTTCCCCCGGATGATCAGCACCGAGACTCCCGAGTGCAGGAGCACGTTTCGCGACACGCTTCCGAGGAGCCATCGGTCGAGGCCATGCAGGCAGTGCGAGCCGGTCACGACGAGGTCCACCTGGCGCTCGGCAGCAGCGGCGATGATCTCCTGTGCCGCGTCCCCGGTCCGAACCTCCGCCTCCGCTGGGACCCCCTTCTCCGAGAGCCGTGCGGCCATCGCCGAGGCGTGCCGCTGGTAGCGGTCGCGCAATTCCTGACGGTCGGGCTCGAGCGACAGGCTGCCTAAGGTGTAGAGGCTCACCATCAACGCGAAGGCGGCGAATCGACGGCGTGACGCTGACGGCGATCGCAGGGAGCCCCTCGAATGCTCCCCACGTGGACAACACGTCAGGAATGAGCTCCGCGCACGCCGAGCCGTCGGTCGCTACCAGCAGACGAGAGACGCTCGACCGTCGAGCGACCAGGACCGAACAGCTGGTGCGGTCGACGACCTCGGCAGACACCGAGCCGAGCAACATCGACGCGATGGGCCCGTGGCCCCGGGAGCCGAGCACGATGAGATCGCGTCCAGGTCCCTGGCTGCCTCGACAATCACGCCCGGCGCACGGCCGCGGACGACGCGTCTGTCGATCGACCAGTCGCGTCCGCTGAAGGGCGCGGCCAACGGGACCAGGGTGGCGTCGGCCTCGCGGCGCACGGCTTCCACGGCTTCCGCAAGTCGTGCCCCACCAGGAGCCAGGGGCTCGCCAAACCACCCAACAGGAATGTCGTACGCCGTGAGCATCGTCACGGAGGACCCGCGTGGGATCGACAGCGATGCGACCAGATCGCGAGCCTGGATCGACGACGGGGAGCCATCGATCGCAAGAAGAATCCGCACCGCCGCCCTCCCATGGATCGAACCCCTTGATGATCCTCCCGGCGGCACCCAACTTGGCAGGGCTGTTGGTCACGTCCTGGACTTGCAGCCGGCACGAGGAGAGCCGGGGCTGCCACCGCAAATTCTGGCTGGGCCGGCCCCGGCTCATGGATCGATCTCGGCGCGGAGGTGGCGACGCGCCGGCGGGCGGCACCGAACCATTCGGCGCCGTCCAGTCAGTCGATGTGTCTCCGAGGCGATGTTCGGCCCGCGCGATCGGGTCGCGTCGGCTTCGTTCGAGACCGCCTGGCCGATCTGCCAGGACGATTGAGGGATCAAACCCGCCTGTTCATGTGAAGAACTCTTCCAGCACCGGCGCCACGACTTTCGGGCTCACACCATGGGTCTGGCGGGCGAGCGTGCGGAGTTCCGCCTGGGGAATGGCTTCGCTGATCGCCTTTGCCGCGTCGCGCATGGCAGGAGATCCGGCACCGCCGTGCATGACAAGGGTTGGCGTCCTGACACGTGTAAGGAGAGCCGCCGGCAGCGCGTGTCCCTCGCCCAGGACCTCGCTGTCATACACCAGCGTTGGGGCCAGCTTCTCCAGCCCCTTCCACATCGGCATCTTCCGCATGGCCTGGACCTGGGCGTCAGACACCCCTACGGATCGGACGAACAGGGCGACGGCTTCGCCGTTGTGTCCAGACGCGAGCGCTCGCTTGAGCGCCACGTAGTACTCCTTGGCGGCCTTTCGCGCGGCGCTGTCCAGACGAGTAGGGCGCTTCGTAGATGGCCAGCTTCGTGACCTGCTTGCGCAGCTTGACTGCGGCCGCGATCGCGAGGGCCGCACCGGAGAATGGCCGTAGAGGCAGACCGGTCCCCCGACGCATCGATGAGCGCCGCAATGTCCTCGACCTCGCGCTCGGGCGAATACGACCCGGAGTCGGAGCTGTCGCCGCGTCCGCGTCGGTCGTAGGTCACGGCCATGAACCTGGATGCGAGGAGCTTGGCGAGCTTGATGCCAGACTTTCTTGAGTTCAGAGCGCCGAGGACGATCAGCACCGTCTGCCCGTCGCCGACCGTTTCGTAGGCGATCCTTGTGCCATCTTTCGAGGTGACAAACTGCCGCATGCCGACCCCTTGTCAGGACCCCTCGCGTAACGAGCACCCGGTGCCCATTCTAGGCGCGCCCGCAGCCGCCTGACGACCGACTACGGTCGTGGAGCGGTCGTCCACACGGCAGCCGAGGCGACGAGCAGCGCGGTGCCGAGGATGAAGCCTGTTGCGTGAAACACCCAACCGCACCCAGACCGAGCAACAGGTACGGCGAGACGGCCACCACGACCGCCAGGACTCCGTAGACCGGGGTCCGCTGGAGCCACGTGTACGGCAGGAAGTGCGCCCCGCCCACGGCCGCGAAGGCGACCGGCGTGTACAGCGGGTTCAGGCTGTACGCGACGATGACGGCGGGCAGCGCGAGGAGCTGGATGGACGCGACCTGGATGAACAGCGGCTGGAGCGTGTTCTCGCGCGACACCATGCGATAGCCGAGCGCGCGCTCCAGGAGGAGCGAGAGCGGGAAGGCGACAAGGCCCTGGAACATGAAGATGAGGGCCGCCGTGTCGACGGGCAGCGCGAATGTCAGGACGGCCGCCACAAGCGACGTGAGCCCGTGCACGAGCAGGAACGAAAAGCCGCCGCGGTTCGCGGTCCGCGCTTCGTCGCGCTCGAAGTCGGTGGTGCGAACGGACAATGTCATCGGTCCCTCCGGTCAGGTTTCGTGGCCACCGTACAGGCATCGATGACCCGGCCCACCCGGCAGAGTCCAGCGTCTGCCGGGCCGATCGTGGAAGGGAGCCAGGCAGCTGCGCCGGGACCAGGACCGAGACGACCGCCAGCAGGCCGCGCAGCGCCTCGTCGCGCGGAGCCGGGCCGAAGGCGTCGATGCGTCGTTCATGGTCTGGACGGGTGACCCGGGCGAGTCGATCGTCGCGGCGGCGGTCGCTGAGTCCGCCGACATCGTCGTCGTCGGGTCACACGGGCGCAGCCGTCTTGGCCGGTTCGTGGCGGGATTGGTGTCGGACCACGTCGTTCCTCACGCGAACTGCCCGGTGCTGGTCGTGCGGTCCGGTCAGCCTGCGACCCGGTAGATCGTCTCGCGACCACGGCCGGTGACGATCCGGACGAACCCTGCCAGGGCGCGGTCTAGCGCCAGTCACCGTGTCGACGCGCAACGGGCGTCCCCCGAGCGTCGCGAGCTTGTTGGGCGTTGCCACCACGATCAGCCCGTCCTCGCCGATCCGCCGGATCACCGCGGGGCTGAGTTGCTGGTTGCCGCGTCCGAAGATGTAGCCCTGGCCGCCGATCGGCGAGACGATCATCCGGGTCGGACCGAGGATACGTTCGAGGATGCCCGCCTCGGTCATGTCCGATCCGACGACCCGGCGGTCCCTCACCAGGTCGACGCCGAGGAGCCCGAACGGCAGGCCCATCACCCGAAGGGCGGACTTGGCCGTCGATCCGGGCCCGACGAGGTAGTCCACTCCTGGTTCGAGCTTCTCGGCCACGGCGCGTCCGAGGCCGACGATCGCGTCCTCGTCGCCGACGGATCGCACCTTGCTCCCCTGGAGCGATGCGGGCCGGTTCGGGACGGCGAGGTATCCGTACAGGCGGACGGCGATGCGGCCCGCGCGGTAGTCGTCCTGACGCCTGGGCCTCGGTCGAAGGCGATTGATTGCGTCGAGATCGAGGACGAGCGAGGGCGTGAGGATGTCGCCCCGATGACGCCCGATCGCCCATCCGTGGGCGGCCTGAACGTTGTGACCGAGACGCGAGCGACGCGTTGGTGCCCCTACTTACAGGGCTCTCCTCGCCACGCGAGAACTCGCCCGCGTCGTTGCGCCGTTCGGCGCCGCGACGATAGACTAGGCCTCCCGAGCGGGAGTAACTCAGCTGGCAGAGTGTCTGCTTCCCAAGCAGAATGTCGCGGGTTCGAATCCCGTCTCCCGCTCCACCCTCCCTCCTGACCGTTGATCGGCGAATTTGCATGCCTGGGCGGCCGCGCTGGGGATATCCGCAGTACCCCGATACCCGGAGACTTCCTGTCCGGAATGGCGAGTGGTTGGATGGCTTCAGGCGTAGACCGGCCACCTGATGGAAGGAGATCACCGTGACCGATCGAAAGATCTGGTTCATCACCGGCGCCGGGCGCGGCCTGGGCGTCGATATCGCGAAGGCCGCCCTCGCGGCGGGCACGCAGTGGTTGCGACCGGCCGCAACCCCGGTGCGGTGACCAAGGCGGTCGGCGACGCTGACGACCTCCTTACGGTGAAGCTCGACGTGACCGAGCGGGCCGACGCGGATGCCGCGGTCCAGACTGCCGTCGATCGGTTCGGTCGCATCGACGTCCTCGTCAACAACGCTGGCAACTTCAATGCCGGCTACTTCGAGGAGCTGACCCCGGAGCAGATGGAGAACCAGCTCACGACGACGCTCATCGGCCCGATGAACGTCACCCGCGCCGTCCTGCCCGTGATGCGCCTGCAGCGATCCGGTCACGTCATCACGATCTCCTCGAGCGCGGGCCTGACCGGCTTCGAATTCGGGACGGCGTACGCGGCATCCAAGTTCGGTGTCGAGGGCTGGATGGAGTCGCTGCGGCCAGAGGTCGCGCCGTTCGGCATCAACACGACCATCGTCAATCCCGGCTTCTTCCGGACCGAACTGCTGACGCCAGAGTCGACGAGCTTCGCCCAACTGTCGATCGATGATTACGCCGAGCGCCGCGCCGCGCAGGTCGACTGGTGGACCTCCCAGAACGGCCGCCAGTCAGGCGACCCGGCCAAGCTCGCCCAGGCGCTCGTGACGATCGCGAGCGAGGCGCCGCCCCGACGCCGATTCATCGCCGGCGCCGATTCGATCGGATCGACCGAGCAGAGGGTCGCCGACCTGCAGGCCGATATCGACCTCAACCGCGAGCGCTTCATCTCGCTCGACGTCACGCGGGAGTGACGGGCGGCGCGACGGCCCATCGGCAAGGTGGTCTTGGTCTAGTAGTCCATGTCCCCGCCGTACCGCCGCCGCCGGCGGGCACGGATCCGCTTCTTCTCCGGCAGGTCGGTGATCGAGCGTCTCCGTCGTCAGGACCATGGCGGCGATGGAGGCGGCGTTCTGGAGCGCCGAGCGGGTCACCTTGGCGGCGTCGACGATGCCCTTCTTGAACATGTCGCCGTACTCGCCCTTGAGGGCGTCGAAGCCGTGACCCCGGGCAGACGTCTTGACGTGCTCGACGATGACTTCGCCGTGCGCGCCGGCGTTGTCGGCGATCTGGCGGATCGGCGCTTCGAGCGCGCGGCGCAGGATGCCGAGGCCGACCGCCTCGTCGCCCACGAGCTCGACCAGGTCGAGCGCCGGGATCGCCTGGAGCAGCGCCACGCCGCCGCCGGCGACGAGGCCCTCCTCGACGGCCGCACGGGTCGTCGAGAGCGCGTCCTCGATGCGGTGCTTCTTCTCCTTGAGCTCGACCTCGGTGGCCGCGCCGACCTTGATGACGGCGACGCCGCCGGCCAGCTTGGCCAGGCGCTCCTGGAGCTTCTCCTTGTCGTAGTCGCGAGGTGGTGTCCTCGATCTGCGCCTTGATCTGGCTCATTCGGGCCTTGATCTGGTCCGGCTTGCCGGCGCCGTCGATGATCGTGGTGTCGTCCTTGGTCGCCACGACCCGGCGGGCCTGGCCGAAGTCCTCGACCGTGACCGAGTCGAGCTTGCGCCCGATCTCCTCGCTGATGACGCGTGCCGCCGGTCAGGATGGCGATGTCGCGGAGCATCTCCTTGCGCCGATCGCCGAAGCCCGGCGCCTTGACGCCGAGCACCGACACCGTGCCGCGGAGCTTGTTCACGACCAGCGTCGCGAGCGCCTCGCCGTCGACGTCCTCGGCGATGATGACCATCGGCTTGCCCTGCCCGACGGCCAGCTCGAGCGCCGGCAGCATGTCCTTGACGCTGGAGATCTTCTTGTCCGTGATGAGGATGAGCGGGTTCTCGAGGACCGCCTCCATGCGCTCGGGGTTGGTCACGAAGTAGGCCGAGATGTAGCCGCGGTCGAACTGCATGCCCTCGGTGTACTCGGTCTCGAGGCCCGAGCGACTGGCCCTCCTCGACGGTGATGACGCCGTCCTTGCCGACCTTGTCCATCACCTCGGCGATGATCTCGCCGACCTCGGGGTCGGCCGCGCTGATCGACGGCAACGGCCGCGATCTGCTCGCGGTTGTCGACCGGGCGCGACTGCTTCTTGAGCTCGGCGACGATCGCCTCGACGCCCTTCTCGATGCCGCGCTTGACGCCCATCGGGTTGGCCCCGGCGCTGACGTTCTGGAGGCCCTCGGCGACGATCGCCTGGGCCAGCACGATGGCGGTCGTGGTGCCGTCGCCGGCGACGTCGTCGGTCTTGGTCGCGACCTCCTTGAGCAGCTGGGCGCCCATGTTCTCGAACGGGTCCTCGAGCTCGATGTCGCGGCGATCGTGACGCCGTCGTTGGTGATCGTCGGAGCGCCGTACTTCTTGTCGAGGACGACGTTGCGGCCCTTCGGCCCGAGCGTGACGCGTGACCGCGTCGGCGAGGCGGTCGACGCCGCGCTTGAGGCCCCGCCGGGCCATCTCGTCGAAGAGGAGTTGCTTGGCCATGGGTGTGCGGTCCTTTCAGGGCTGTGCGGAGGCTCGCCGGCATCGGCGGGAGTGCTGGAGTCGAGACCCGACCTACGGTCGGTCCTCGACGATCGCCAGGATGTCCTTCTGGCTGACGATGAGGAGATCCTCGCCGTCGAGCTTGAACTCGGTGCCGGCGTACTTGGCATAGAGGACCTTGTCGCCCGCCTTGACGTCCATCGGCTCGCGCTTGCCGTCGTCGAGGATGCGGCCGGGGCCGACGGCGAGGACCGTGCCCTCCTGGGGCTTCTCCTTGGCGGTGTCCGGGATCACGATGCCGCTCTTGGTCATCTCCTCGCCGGGCGCTCGGCTGGATGACCACGCGGTCGCCCAGCGGGCGGAGCTTCTTCGTGATCGGCGTGGCGACGGCGCGCTTTGTCGACTTCGAGCCGTGGACCGGTTTGGCTTCGGTGGCGGTGGCCAAGGGATGGTTCCTCCTGGGGTCGGGCCCGCGGAGCGCTATCTGGAGGATAATCGTCTGTCCGATACCGTCCATAGAGTATGGTATCGTTTGGACGATGTCAATGGACACGACAGCCGCCCCGCCGCAACCTGACCTCGACGTCGTACCTCGTGCTTGGCCTGATCCAGCGCGAAGGGCCATCGACGCCCTACGAGCTCAAACGCCACGTTGCAGCGACCATCGGCCACTTCTGGTCGTTCCCCCACGCCCTGCTCTACAAGGAGCCGCCTCGCCTTGTCGGCGCTGGGTCTGCTGACCGAAGAGCGCGAGGCGGATGGGCGGCGCCGACGGCTGTTCACGATCACCGGCCGCGGCCGCGCGGCGGTCCACGCCTGGCTCGCAACGCCCGCGCAGGAACCGACCGAGCTACGCGATGCCGGCCTGCTCCAGCTGTTCTTCGCGGATCTGGGATCGACCGACGATCGCCGGGCTCTTGCGGTCGCGCAGCTCGCGATCCATCGCGCTGCCCTCGCCCGCTACGAGGACGATCGGCGTGCCGAGGGGATGCTCAATGGCTCGGACT
>CAVRZS010000003.1:0-575347 GCA_963725745.1 uncultured Chloroflexia bacterium | reverse complement strand
TTCGCCTCTCGTCAAATCCACGCCTTGGGTCCAAGGTCAGGCGGATCGCGCGCGCCACGGATGACGCGATGACCTGCGACGGAGGGAGCCGCGAATGGGGTTCTTGCGACGACTCTTCGGCGCGCCGGCGCCATCCGGCGAAGGTAATCCGGTGGGGCGTAGATCGAGCGATGCCCCGGGCTCGATTGCCGCATCGAGCGTCATTCCCGCCAGCCTCGACCCATCGTGGCCGGTCCTGCCTGAGCACCGACGGGTCGCGCTCACGACCGCTGAAACGAACGAACTGCCGTATGAAGCGACCGTCTGCCCGTCCTGCGGCTCGGACGTGTCGAAGCCACCGAAGGGGAGGAAGAAGTGCTCCTCCTGCGGCGTCTACATGTACGTCGTTGTCGTCGACCGCTCGCGTCGCCGGCTGCTGACCCAACCTGAGGCCGAAAGTTACCGCACGATCTACTGGGCGCAGGAGGAGAAAGAAGCAGCGGCCGCTGACCGAGAGTGGAGATCGAGCGCCCGCGCAGCAGGGCTGCAGGTGGCCCGCAATGAGGACGAGTCGGTGTCGCTGGACGTTGTCGGTGAAAGCCATTACCAGCGCGACCTGGCCAGCTTGAAGGCGGCGTTGGTGACTAGGCCAGATGACTGGTCGGTCGAGACTGTCGCGCGGGTGGTCCGGGAGCCCAACAACAGATACGACCGAAACGCCGTCCAGGTGCTGATCCACGGCCGGTTAGTGGGATACCTCCCGCGCGACGAGGCTGAGGGCGCTCAGCCGTGGCTGAAGCGGATCGAGCGCACCGGAAAGTCCGCCTTCGTGGTGGCAAGCATCAAAGGCGGCCATGAGGGCGGCGGTTACTTGATGCCAATCGGGGTGACTCTGGAGGACCTGCCCGAGTCGGCGGAGGGCTAGGCCGGGACCTTGTCCCTCGGCGATCAGTCCCAGGCATCGCACCATCTCGCGGCCGACCTCGAGCTCCGACTGCGCGACCGCCGTCCGCTCCCGCGACCGGCGGCCGGCCTTCGGGCGCTCCCGCGTGTCGAAGGCATACATCGTCCACTCGTGGCGATGCTCCTCGTGGGTAGTCGGGCCCACGAACCAGCCGTCGGTATTCGCGTCGTGGAGCTCGTGCCAGGCGGCCTCGAGGTCGGTCAGCGGCCCGATGGTATGGCTCTGGCGCGACCGACCGACCAGCGGCCTACGGGCGGAGCCTGGACGGTCAGGGTTTGTCGTCGTCTTTGTGCTCGTCCGAGTCCCAGTTGTATCGTGCGTCATCGTCCTCCCGGGCCTCGTCCGACGGTCGGCTGCGGGGTCCGTGGTAGCGCCACGGGGTGATGTTCACGTTCTCAGGAAAGAAGCGCGACCCGATCAGGACGAGGGCCACCAGCAGCACGATGGCCAAGCCGATCGCCAGCGGATCTAGGGGCATGTCCTGCCTCCTCGCCGATCTGGGTGCGACCCTAGCACTACGCCGACTCATCGAACAGCCTGCTCCTTGCCCCCTCCGGCCCCGCGCCCGCCGGCTCGATCCCGCGTTGGCAATATTGCTGGTGCGGCCGGACCGCGAAGGGGCGACCGGAGAGGCTTCGTGACCGATGGCCCTTACTTGGGGACGCCCTTCGGCATAGCGTTGGGCGGTTGCGGGAGGCGACGAGACGCGGCCCAAACCCCGGCCGCCGGGACCGCGCCGAGCCACTGGCGAGCCCGACCCGCTCGGGCTTGGAGGTATCGGGATGACGCACGTCCGCATGACCGCGCACTTCGAGGCGCCGATCGAGAAGGTGTTCGAGCTCGCGACGGATTATCAGCGCTATCCGGAGTGGAACGTGTCCTACTCCACGGTCGATCAGGTCTCGGGACCGTACGACAAGGTCGGGACGAAGTTCCATACGACGATGAAGCTGCTCGGCCGCCGGCTGGAGGGCTGGGGGGAGATCGCCGAGGTTGAGAAGCCGAAGCTCCTCAAGATCACCGGAACGAGCCCCCAAGCGGGCTCGCTCACCGCTCTCTACCGCTTCACGCCGGTCAGTATCGCCGGGACGAACGTCGAGATGGAGATCGACTACGAGCTCCCGGCGGGTTTCCTCGGTCAGATCACCGACAAATTGTTCATCGAGAAGTCGGTTGAGCGTGACCTCAGCCACTCGATCGAGAACTTCAAGGCGCTCGTGGAGCTCAAGACGCCGGTCCCCGTCTGAGTCAGGACCGGATCTCACATCTGCGCCCCGGCCACCGAGGAGTAGTGGTCGGGGCGTCGCCACATTTCCAGGCCGCTACTCCGGGACCCGCCCCTCGCGGATCAACCTCAGGCACCGCGCCATCTCGCGCACGACCTCGAGCTCGGACTGCGCGATGGCCGTCCACTCTCGCGGCCGTCGGCCGGCCTTGACGCGCTCCCGTGTGTCGAAGGCGTAGAGCGTCCACTCGTGGCAGTGTTCCCCGTGGGTGGTCGGGCCGACGTACCACCGGCGCCGAGGCTCAGGACTTGCGGGCGACAACCTCAAACGTCGGCGCATCGCCGCCGAACACGTTCGCGCCGTAGCTCAGGACCACCTCGCCTTTGGTCGGGACTTCGTAGACGACCCACCCGTTCGCCTTGCGCCCCTTCGGAAGCGTCCCGGAACTCAGCTCCGGCTGTGGCCCGTCCATCAGAGCGGTGTAGTTCTGGACCGCGGTGCCGTCAACGAACACCTGCCAATCGAACGGGTTGTATGAGGCGCCGTCCTCCAGCCCTTCGTATGCGTACCGAACCGCGAGGTAGACGTTGCCCTTCCCCGGCTTTGAGTAGGCGCCGTACTTCTTGGCTTCCTTGAGGTCGGTCACGGTCACCCGGACGTCGGAGTTGATGAAGTCGCCAGTCACGTCGACAAGGTTGGTAAACCGCTCAGGTCGCGATGGGCTGGCGGGCCGTCATCTTGTCTGCGGCTCGTCCGCCCTACTCCGGCACCTCGCCCTCGCCGATCTGCCGTAGGCACCGCGCCATCTCGCGCACGACCTCGAGCACAGACTGCGCGACGGCCGTCCACTCCCGCGACCGACGGCCGGCCTTCGGCGCCTCCCGCTTATCGAAGGCGTACTGCTCCCACGCCCGGCGGTGCTCGACGTAAGTGGGTGGGCCGACGTGCCAGCCGTCCGGCTTCACCTCGCGGATCTCGTCCCAGGCGGCCTCGAGGTCGGTCGGCGTTGCCGCGATCGTAAAGAGCGGGAACTACTCGCCCTTACCGATCGCCGACGACGGGACTCCGCAAGGAGGCTGGCCGACCCATTGAAGAAATCAGCTCATACCTTCCCCATACGAGATGTAGCGTCGGGACCCATCCGACGCCGAGACCCCGGGGAGGGGCATGGACACCGATCTCGTGAGACGTGCACAAGGCGGAGACCAGGAGGCGTTCGCCGACCTGGTCTATGCCATCGCGGATCGGTTCCTGGCGGTGTCGCACCGGATCCTGAGCGACATCGAACTGGCCGAGGACGCCACGCAGCAGGCGCTGCTGAGCGTCTGGCAGGACCTTCCCCAGCTCAGTGACCCGGCCCGCTTTGAGGCCTGGTCATACCGGCTCCTGGTGCGCGCGTGCTACGCCGAGGGCCGGAAGTCCCGCCGCTGGGTGCCGAACCTGAGACTGCTATCGGTTGACGAACCGATGGTGGTCGATGGCCTGAGCGCGGTCGTCGATCGAGACCAGCTCGAGCGCGCCTTCCGGAGCCTTTCCATGAACCATCGAACGGTGGTGGTCCTGCACCACTACCTGGACCTGCCACTCGACCGAGTCGCCGACATCGTCGGCGCCCCGATCGGGACGGTGGGCTCGAGATTGCATTACGCGACGGGGAAGCTGCGAACGGCGCTCATCGCCGATGCGCAGCCGACATCCCGGGAGGTGGCGCAATGACCGATTTCAATGCCCCCTCCGACCGGGACGTCAACCGCGCTATCCGGTCGTGGCTCCACGAGGACCGTCACGAGGACGTCTCCCGCGTCGCGGGGGCGGTGCTGGACCAGGTGGAGACGACCCGACAGCGCCGCGCCACCTGGTGGCCGGCGCGGAGGACGCCCAACATGAACAAGATCGTCCCGCTGGGCCTCGGCGCGGCTGCCGTGGTCGTGGCCCTCGTCGTTGGAGCTCAGCTGTTCGGCTCATCCGATGGCGGCATCGGAGGCCAGCCGGCCCCGACGGCAACCCCGGAGCCGACTCCCGAGCCGACGCCCAAGCCGACCCCCGCACCGACACCCGAGGCTGGTCTCCCCGTGGGTCCGCACGTGATCCTGACCGGGCAGGCCGATGACCCGACGGCAAACGGGCGGTCGCTCACGGTCACGATTCCGGGACCCGGCTGGGATGGGGAGGTCGGCGGCGGAATCCTGCTCAAGAACGACAGACAACCGCCGGATGGAAGCGGCATGATCATCTTCGTCGGGGACGAGTACACCGTGTACGGCGACGCGTGCCACTGGAAGACGACCGTGCCCGACAAGCCCGTGACCACCGTGGATGAGTTCGTCGCCGCCCTGGCGTCGCAGGGATCGCGAGAGGCCTCGGAGCCGGTGGACATCACCCTGGGCGGGTACGCCGGGAAGTCGATCACGCTCCGTGTCCCCGATGATGTTGACTTCACCGAGTGCGATCCGGGATACAGCGGGAGCTGGTCCTGCGACGACGCGCCGTGCGGCTACCACACGGGGACCGCTACGGAGATCGACACGGTGTACATCCTCGACGTCGACGGTCATGTCATGGCCTGGGAGACGAACTACCACACGGGGACCTCCCCGGAGGACGTGGCGGAGCTCGAGGCCATCGTCCAATCGGCCTCGTTCGGCGAGTAGGCACGATGCGCGGGCGGCCCGAACGGGCTGCCCGCGTCCCATCCCACGCAGAGGGTTGAGCGCGACATGAATGCCACGCGTGCGTGGCTCGTCGTCGGACCCTGATCAACCCGTCCGCTAGCAGGCGGTCGACGAAGGGGTGCAAGATGTCGGCGTCCTCGCGTGCTGCTCAAAACTGATCCGCCATGAGGGGCGACCGCCCGGGCTGCTGGCGGCGATCGCGCTCGAACGACGCTCGCTTGCTGCCGGCCATACCGGGGATCGGGTGGCTCGAATGGGCACCCGACAGCCACCGCATCCTGACAGTCCCCGAGGCAAGCGGGGATGTCGCCATCCGCGATGTCGATACCGGTGCGACCTCGACCGTCCATGCCCCGATCCCGATTCGGGTGGCCTCGTGGGTGACCGACGGCCGGTTGCTCCTCGCCTCAGCGAGCGCACCGGGCTCCCCGTCGGTATTCGCGACCATCGGCGAGGACGGGACTGGGTACCGGGTGCTGCCCACGACGGACGCGACCGAGAACTACTCGGTCTCCGGCGACGGGAAGCGGTTTGCCTACCAGGGCCGGGGCACGGAGCCGGGCACGCAGGGGCGGATCCATGTCGTCGATCTCGCCGACAACAGCGACACGCTGCTGACCAAACCCGCCGTCAACCTCGAGTTCGCAGGCCCGGTCTTCTCGCCAGACGGGCGCTGGATCATGACCGACCGGTACGACACGAATGGGTTCAAGGCCGCTCTCGTCCCGGCGAACGGACCGGGCACCCCAGTCGTGATCGGCCCGCAGCAGGGCGAGGGCGAGGCGCTCACGGCCTGGGCGCCGGACGGGAGTGCAGCGTTGGTGACGTACTCCAAGTCCGGCGAGACGTGGAAGTTCGACGTCGCATCAGGATCGGGTGCGAAGGTCGACTGGCCTGGCCTCGGCACTGGCATTGCGTGGCAGCGCGTGACGCCCTAGCCAGCCACCTCGTGTCCTGCATCACCGCCTCGGTGCAAACGCCTCTCGTCCGGCGCGCAACCGGCGGGGGCCGACTCCTCCCGCATGAAGAACCGAACGGCTAGCCGCCGAAGATCCGGTTCCAGGTGACGGCGTCGGCCGGGTAGAACCAGCGCTCGGTCTGCTGCCCATCGCGGTAGTGGAAAACGCTCACGACGCGCGTCTCGACCTCCAACCCCTCGCGGCGCGCGCCGATGAAGCTCAGGGCGCAGAGGTGCTCGTCGTTGGCGAAGACGTCGTGCTCGCGGATCGTGAACCCGAGCGGGGGGAGTCTGGCGAGGAACTCCAGCAACCGCTCGCGACCGATGTATTCGCCGGCCAACGGATGGTCTCCGGGGACGTGCCAGACCACGTCCTCGGCGATCAACGAGGCGACGGTGTCGAGGTCACCCTGGCGAAACGCCTCGACGGTCCGAAGGTAAGCCAGTGCATTCGGATGACCGTCGCCCATTCCCAACTCCTCGAGCCCACGCGCTGCGTCCTCCCTCCGGCGCCGCGCCCACGGGTTCGATCCCGGTTCGTCGACCATACGCGATGGGGCGGACATGAATGAGCCCGGCCAACGATGAGGGTTCTGGCCGGGCTCGTGGTCCGCCGTCGCCTCCCGCCCGGGATATTCAAGGCGATGCGGCCAACTTCAATCTACTAACCCGACCGTAAGCGCAGCGACGTCACCCCTGCCCCCAGCATTGCAAGGGTCTCGCGTCCGGGACATCAGGCGAGGCCCGCGCCGTCCCCGCAAGGGTAGGGGAGCTGCGGGAGATGAGCTTCGCCCGCGCCCGCCACACGGCCTACATCTGTCGGCACCGCGACAGCCAATTGCCGAAGGCCGCGGGCTATCGTCGATGGCAGCGGACGGAGCCCCCGTGTTCACCGAGCCCCACAAGACCGGCCAACGGGAGCCCCGTCCGCTGAACGCGACGTTTACGCTGACGTCGGCTCACCCATGACATCAGTTGCGACGTGACAGCGCTCAGGCTGGCCGGGTCCACGCCGTGACAGACGCATTGCGCGAGGTCACGCACGACCACTGGTCAGCGTCCAGTCGACTCTCCGAGAGCGCCCCGGCTGCCATCCCCCCGGCGGCGGTCGGGGCGCCACCATGTCCACCGCCTGCGCGGAGCCGACGACGAGGCGCATGCCGGGCAAACGGAGGCCCGCGCTTGCCACACCGCCGGGGGACGGATGCCTTGCGCGGACCTCCGCCTAATGCAACGACGGCCGACGCCTGCCGTTAGCCCTTGGCGTCCAAAGGCGCCCTGCAATTCGCGCTCGGGCCACGGCTGTCATCACGACCGGGTGATGTCCCTCGCCAGACTGGACGGGAAGACTTCGGCTCTGCGCTCGGCGCCCGCATGGCATCACTGCAGGGCTGCACCGAGGGCGGTGGGGCCGCCGCATGCCGCGCGCTAGGCTCGACCCGGCGGCGTCATCGGGCCGCTGCTCCACCATGCTTGAGGAACCAATGTCCGACGCGATCGATGCCACGGAGATCTCCCGCCTCGATCGGCGTCTGCTCGAAGAGCTGGAGCCGGAGGTCGGCCGCCTCCTCGAGCGGCACCTCAAGGTCACCCAGGAGTGGTTCCCCCACGAGTACATCCCGTATCGGCTCGGGCGGGACTTCGACCACGAGCCGTGGACGCCCGACCAGCCGCGCCTCACGGGTGTCGCCCAGACGGCGTTCGAGATCGGCCTGCTGACCGAGGACAACCTGCCCAGCTACCACCGCCTGATCCACGGCATGTTCGGGTCCGGCGACGGCGCCTGGCTGAACTGGGTGGGCCGCTGGACGGCCGAGGAGGGCCGGCACGCCATCGTGCTCCGCGACTACCTGACCGTGACCCGGAACATCGATCCGGTCCTGATCGAGCGCGGCCGGATGAGCCAGCTCCAGCAGGGCTACGACCGGGCCACGGACACGCTCCACGGCCTCGCCTACGTCGCGTTCCAGGAGCTCGCCACCCGGATCAGCCATCGCAACACGGGCCGCTACTCGGACGACCCGGTCGCCGACCGGATCATGGTCCGCATCGCCGCCGACGAGAACCTGCACATGGTCTTCTACCGCGACACGCTCAAGGCGGCCCTCGCGATCGAACCATCGGCCACGGTGCGGGCGATCGTGGACGAGATCCTCAAGTTCGAGATGCCGGGCTCCGGGATCCCGGGCTTCCTGCGCAAGGCGGCCGACATTGCCAAGGCGGGCATCTACGACCTCCGGGTGCACCGCGACGAGGTGCTCCTGCCGCTTCTGCGCCACTGGGGCGTGTTCGAGCTCACCGGCCTCGACGGCGCGGCCGAGGAGGCACGGCGCCGGTTGGCCGAACATCTCGAGAAGCTGGATCGGGCGGCGCAGCGGTTCGAGGAGCGGGTGGCTCGGACCACGGCCGCGGCACAGGGCGCCTCGACGGGCTGACGGGTCAGGCTCGGTCCGGGGCCCCTTAGTCGCCCTGCGGCTCGCGATCCTTCGCAAGGGCGGCCTCGAGGCGCGCCATCCGGTCGTTCATCTCGTCGAACTGATCCGTCAGGCGGCGGATCACCGTTTCCTGGTGCAGCAGCTGGAACCGATGCCGCCGCTCCTGGGCCACATCGACCAGCGACGAGGTGATCAAGGCGGTCAGGATCGTGATGAACGCGATGCCCACGATCATCACCACGCCGGCCACGAGCCGACCCGACGCCGACATCGGGACGTCGTCGCCGTAGCCCACGGTGGTCACGGTCTGGAGGGTGAACCACAGTGCCGCGCCGAAGTTGGGGTAGTCCTTGGTGTCGAGGATCCACACGGCCACGCTGGCGATCATCACCGCGGCCACGATTCCGACGATGAGCAGCAGGATCGCCCATCGGATCGACCCCGGTTCCTCGATGAACCGATGCATGGCGGCGCGGGCGGGGTTCGGGGCAGGACGCTTCATCGTCACGGATTATCGCCTCCCCGGCGTGCCCGATTGCCCGCCACGGGTCGGCGACCCGCGATTGGGATCAGCCACCCGTCAGGACGACCTTCAGCAGCTCCGTCCCCGGTTGTCCCAGCCGGTCGAACCAGGCCGCGCCCTCGGACAGCGGCGCAACCTGGCTCACGAGCGCGGCGACGTCGACGCGGCGGCTCGCGATGAGCTCGATTGCCCGCGGAAACTCGTCGCTCGACGCCGCGGACCCGGCGAGCGTGAGCTGGCGCGACACGACCCACTGGAGAGGCAGCTCGGCCATGGGGGTGACGTTGCCGACGAGGACGACCGTGCCGCCCTTGCGCACGGATGCGATCGCCAGCTGGACCGTGCTCGCGATCCCGACCGCCTCGAACGCGACGTCCGGCCCCCGTCCACTCGTCAATCGGACGATCGCCTCGACGGTGTCGTCCCCGCCGCCGACGATGACCTCGGTCGCGCCCAGCGCTGTCGCCCGCGCGAGGCGGCCGGCGTCGAGATCGACGACCACGATCCGTTCGCAGCCGGCCTCACGCAGCACGGCGGTGATGAGCAGCCCGATGAGGCCGGCCCCCACGACGAGCGCGGTGCTTCCGCGCCCAGGCTCGGCCCGCGACACGGCGTGCAGCGCGACCGCGAGGGGCTCGGCCAGCGCCGCCTCGGCCATCGAGATGCCGTCTGGCAGCCGGTGGGCGACCCTCGCCGGCACCACGACCCGCTCCGCGAACGCCCCGTCGCGGCGGTACTCGCCGGTCGCGACGCCGAGGACCCGGCGCTCGTCGCACAGGTTCGTCAGCCCCTCGGCGCAGAACAAGCAGCGTCCGCAGAAGATCGTGCTGTCGACGGTGACCGGATCGCCCGGCGCCCAGCCGGAGACCGAGCGGCCCACGGCCTCGATCACACCCGCCGCCTCGTGGCCCATGACCAGCGGCGGGACGCGGCGCCCGGAGCTGCCGTCCATGCCGTGCACGTCGCTGCCGCAGATGCCCACCGCCTCCACGCGCACCAGGACGTCGTCGTCGCCCATCACGGGCTCCGGGACGTCGAGGTACTCGAGGATCCCCGGCGCCGTCAGCAGCAGGGCCTTCACCGGCTGGCCAGCCGGCCGTCGAGATCGTCCCGGCCCGTCTCCGCGGCGAGCGGGAACGCGACCGGTCGATGGTCGCGCTGGGAGCGGTAGATGGCCGTGAACACCTCGACCACCCGCCGCCCCGCGTCGCCGTCGACCGCGGGCGGGCGGTCCTGCCGGACGGCGTCGATGAAGTCGGCGATCTGGAGCTCGTGATACCGGCTCATGACGTCCGCCTCGCCGGCGGTCCGCCGATCCTGGGCCTGCCACGCGGGCAGCAGGTCCGCCTCGCCCTCGATCGTCCAGAGGTCGTTGACGGGCGGCTCGACCGACGTCGTCACGCCCGAGATGAACATCGAGCCGAAATCGGTCTGGGTCCCGATCGACGCGCCGTTCGACCCGTGCACGTGGATGCGGCCGTGCACGCCCGGGTTCTGGGCGTTGCTGACCACGATCGTGCCAAGGCCCCCGTGTTGGAACCGGAGCACCGCGATCGCCGTGTCGTCCACCTCGATCTCCGGATGATTGACGTTGTCCCAGTAGCCGAACAGCTCGACCGCCGGCCCCATCATCCACAGCAGGAGGTCCAGCTGGTGGGGCGCCTGGTTGACCAGCACGCCGCCGCCTTCGCCGGCCCACGTCCCACGCCACGGGTTCGAGTCGTAGTAGGCGGCCGTCCGCCAGCCGAGCACGTCGACGGTCGCGAGGGCGGGCCGCCCGATCCTGCCGGCGTCGATCGCCGCCTTCATGCGCGCGATCGGCGGATAGAACCGGCGCTGGCTGATCACCCCGAGGTGGACGCCGGCGGCAGCGCAGGCGGCGATGGCGCGGTCGCAGTCCGCCAGCGTGGCGGCGAGCGGCTTCTCGACGAGGACGTGGGTGCCGTGCGCGGCGGCGAGCTCGATCGCGGCCGCGTGCACCGGGTGCGGGGTGCAGATCGACACGGCTTCCACGCGCTCGGCCTCGAGCATCGTCGCGAGGTCCGCGTACCCCGGCACCCCGTGCCGCCGGCCGAAGGCATCGGCGCCCGCCTGCGTCCGGTCGCAGACGGCCACGAGCTCCGAGCCCTCGAGGGACGCCAGCGCCGTGGCATGCGTCTCGCCGACCTTGCCGCAGCCGACGAGCGCCGTCCGCAGGCGGGTCACGACGACGGCCGGGCCAGCTCGGCGGCGACGGCCGGGTCCGCGAGGATGCGCTCGACGGTCGCGGACGGACCCTCGACGCCGGTGTCCACCGTGATCGTGGCGACCTCGTGGAACCACGGATCGCGCTCCTTGGCCACCCGCTCCATCCACGGCAGCGACGTCGCCTCGTCGCGCCGCCCGTCCGCGTACCGCGCCCGTTCGACGAGCGTCGCCGGGTCGGCCTTGAGCCAGACCACGACGCCCGCCGACCGCAGGCGTTCGCGACCCTCGGCCTCGGCGATCACGAACGCCGCGACGCCCACGATCACCGGCTGGGGGAGGGTCAGCGCGTACTCGAAGGCCGCCAGCTCGGCGGCGTGCAGCCCCGCCTCGCCCTCGTCCCGAATCAGCTCCGGTGCCGCGCGCCCGTTGGCGGCCTCGACCAGCCGGTCGTTGTCGTAATACGGCCATCCTGTCGCCGCCGCGAGCTGCCGGCCGATCGTGGACTTGCCGGTGCCCATGAGGCCGACGAGGAAGATGCGCATAGCGGGCATCATCGCGCATTTGGCAGCCGCCACTTCGTTGGGCATGATGACGGCGATGAACGCCGTCCATGGGTTCCGATGCGCGTGTCCTGAGCGGGTCTCGGGCCCTCTCGACGCGCGTGCCTCCCGGCGGCGAGGCTCACGGAGCGCGTAGAGGTTGGAAAGGGTTCAGGCCCGCGGCGCCGCGGTTGATTCCACCGAGGACACCACGGAGAACCCCATGACCACCGAGACCCTCACCTCCGAGTACGAGCGAGCGCTCGCCGAGAACGAGCGCTACGCGGCCCAGTTCAATCGGTCCTCCCTCCCGATGCCGCCGGGACGACGGCTCGCCGTGCTCGCCTGCATGGACGCCCGGATCACGGTGGAGGACGTCCTCAGCCTGCGCAGCGGCGATGCCCACATCATCCGCAACGCCGGCGGCCTCGCCACCGACGACGCCATCCGCTCGCTGGTGATCAGCCAGCAGCTCCTCGGCACCGAGGAGGTGATCGTCATCGAGCACACCGGCTGCGGGATGCTCACGTTCCAGGACGCCGACGTCCACCGCGACCTCGTCGAGAAGACGGGCAGCGACGTCGACCTGGAGTTCCACGCCTTCCCCGACCTCGAGTCGAACCTGCGCGAGCAGGTGGCCCGGATCAAGGCCCACCCGTGGATCAAGGACGTGCCGGTCCACGGGCTGATCTACGACGTGGAGACCGGGCGCCTGCGCGAGGTCAGCTGACCGCCCCCGGACATGGAAAACGCGCGACGGGGAACGGACCCGTCGCGCGGCATCTACGAGGCTACGGAACGGCGCGCCGGAGGGGCATTCCCCGATCGAGTACCTCGGACGGGGGGTGACCCGCTCCGGCGCCCGACCGCTCAGCCGAACACGAACCAGGCGACCGGCGTCTTGTTGCTGTGGGAAGCGACCTTGGTGAGGTAGATCCGGGCCTTGTTGGCCTTCGGGTAGTGGACCCGAACGCTGCTCACGGCCACGCCGGGCCGGTAGCCCTGGATCGTCGCCACGATCGCGCTCGAGTCGACGAGCCCGTAGGCGACGCTGATGTCGACGTAGGTCTTGCCGGCCGGGACGTGCGCGACGCCGCTCTGGTTGAAGAAGGCCCGACCGAACACCGCCAGCGCGCGGCCGCCTGGCGGGGCCGCGAACAGACCACCCACGCCGTTCTCGCTCGTCGTCTCGCCCTTGACGCCGATCCCGGGACCGCTCAGGCCGTGCACGCCCTTGGACGTGCTCTCGAGCGATGACACGCCGTAGACGCCGGTGTCGTCGATGGGATCCGGGGGTGTGCCCGAGCCGTTGTCGCTCCAGCCCATGACGCCGGTCGAGCGCCCGAACGATTGCCCGTACGCTCCGGCGCCCTTGCCGGTGAACTGACCGCCCGACCCGCCATAGCTGACCGATGCGACCGCGATGCCGGTGCCGTACGTGTAGGCGAACATCGCCTGGTCCGGGCTGTTGTAGTCCGTCAGGTACACGGCCGTCCGGGCGGTCTCGTAGTTCGAGCTGCCGACGAGCATCGCGTCGCCGTTGTTCGCCTCGACAGGCAGAGGCCGACCCAGCGCATGGCCGACGGCCGCCAACCCGGCGCCGACCGATGCCCCCAGCACGGCGCGTCTCGACAGGACGGATGCTGCGCGCAGACCCATGGCGTGAACCTCCTCACCAGCCCGATTGGTCCCACCGTTGTCTCAGGCTCGTCAAGGGGTCTCGTCGGACGAATCTGCCGAGCCCTACACGCCGTACAGGCCGCCGGCGATGGCGGCGGCGATCCAGAGCAGCAGGCCGAGCACGATGCCGAGCCAGCTCAGGGCGACGACCGACAGGACGATTCGTGCCTTCCGGTGGGACGGCTCCATCCACCGGCTGTCGCGATCGAGCCGCACCATCCGCCATGTGGCCGCGACCGCGACACCCGCGTAGGCCATCAGGCCGACGACGACGAGGGCTGGCACGCCCGGGATGGCGAGCAGTACGGCGCCGACGATGAGCATGGCCGCGACGACCCACGGGCTCGCCTGGCGGAACGCCAGCTCCCGTGGCCGGGCGGATCGAGGGGCCGATCGCATCGCCAACCCGAGCGCGAGCAGGCAGAGGACCACGAGGCCGCCGAGCACGAGGACAGGTCCCACCGTACCATTGTGCAGAGGGGACTGGCGATTCCGGCGGCGTTGGAACCATTTGGACGGCCCGAGCGCCATGGTCAGTGAGGGCGGCATCTGTGGCTGGCTGTCCTCGCGGCTGACCCACTGCCACGGGAGGTGTCAACCATGGGGAAACTCGATCGCCGGCGGTTCGGCGTCGCGGCACTCGCGGCCGCGCTCTGCGTCCTGGGCGCGGTTGCGCCTGTCGCGGCCCGTGCGCCCCAGGCGGTGACGATCGTCTCCCGGGTGACGTTCAACCCGGACGGCCCCAACTTCGGCGACTTCACGGCAACCGGCGAGGCGGTCGACAACGGCACGCTGTGTCCGGCTGGGACCTTCGTCGACACGGGCATCAAGTTCGCGGGCTTTCAGAGCAACCGCGGGATGGTCCAGCTCCAGGTCGGCAAGCTGTTCACCTGCGACGACGGCAGTGGCTCGTTCGAGGTGAAGCTCCAGATCCAGGCCAACTTCGACACCGGCCTGGAGACCTTCACCTGGGTCGCGAGCGGCGACGCCGGCCTGCGGGGCAGCGGCAGCGGCTCGACCGTCCCCAATCCGCCGATCGGCAACATCAACACGTACGAGGGCTTCTTCCTCCACTGAGGCTCGCCGCGTCCGGCCGCGAGGATGGTGCGGCCGGACGACGCGGCCGGGATGACGCTCCAGCGCCGCGTGCAGCGGATCCTCAGCTCGCGGCTAGGCGCCGCTCGACCCGATCGACTGACCGATGGCTGCGATCAGCTGACGAGCTTGATCGCGATCCTTCTCGTTGGGCTCGCTGTGGTCGGCCATCATCCCGCAATAGACGTGATGGATCGCCTGGGTCATCGCATCGGTGTCGACCATCCAGACGCCGCGTTCGATCAGGACGCTGATCGCCTCGTCCGTGGTCTTGCTGTGCATCGCAGCTTCCATGGCATCGCGGGTCGTCACGGGCAGCACCTCCGCGGGTAGCGTAAACGGCCGCCGATGCCCGATGTGGCCGATCTCGCCGGGGCGGCGCGATCAGGCGAACAGGGACCCGTAGGCATTGATCGCGGGCTGTCCGCCGAGGTGGGCGAACAGGACGTTCGACGACCGGTCGATCTCGCCCCGGCCGACGAGGTCGATGAGGCCGGCCATCGACTTCCCCTCGTAGACCGGGTCGGTGATCATCGCCTCGAGGCGCGCGGCAAGGCGCATCGCCGAGAGGGTCGTCGCATCCGGGATGCCATACGTCCCGGCGTGGTAGCGGTCGTCGAGGACGATCTCGTCGTCCCGCAGGTCGCGCTCGAGGCCGATCGCCTCCGCCGTGAACCGCGCGATGCGCGCGACCTGCGACCACGTCTCGCCGGGCCTGGCGGATCCGTCGATCCCGATGACCCGCCGCTCGCGTGCCCGGTCGGCGAAGCCGGCAATCATGCCCGCCTGGGTCGAGCCCGTGACCGAGCACACGATCACGGTGTCGAAGAACACGCCGAGCTCGGCCTCCTGGGCCTCAACCTCTCGCGCCCAGGAGACGAAGCCGAGGCCGCCGAGCGGGTGGTCCGAGGCGCCGGCCGGGATCGCATAGGGCTTGCCACCGGCCGCTTCGATCTCTGCTAGCGCCTGCTCCCAGCTCTCCTTGAAGCCGATCCCGAAGCCGGCCTTGACCAGCCGCACGTCCGCCCCCATGAGGCGGCTCAGCAGGATGTTGCCGACGCGGTCGTAGGTCACGTCCGGCCAGTCGACCCAGCTCTCCTGGACGAGCACGCAGCTCAGCCCCGCGACGGCGGCCGCCGCCGCGACCTGGCGCGTGTGATTGGACTGGACGCCGCCGATCGACACCAAGGTGTCGCACCCCCGGGCGAGGGCATCGGCCACGAGGTACTCGAGCTTGCGCGTCTTGTTGCCGCCGAAGGCGTACCCCGAGTTGCAGTCCTCGCGTTTCGCCCAGATCGTCGCGCCGCCGAGGTGCCGGGTGAGCCGGTCGAGCCGCTGGACGGGCGAGGGCCCGAACAGCAGGGGAAACCGTCCGAAGGATTCGAGTGGCATCGCCCAACTCCGGCGCTCGGGGATTGACCCGCCCATGGTACGAGCCGCGGGATCGCCCGACCGCCACGCGCGCGAATGCCGAAACACATGTTCTTGGCGAGCGAGAGGCCGTATCGTTGACGTGCTCACGGGTAAACAAGGAGGGTTTGGAACTCATGGCACAAGGTCAAGGGCAGTACCACCGACCGATCGGGGTCACGCTGCTCGCAATCGGCGCAGGACTCGCCGCGCTGGCGGAGCTCTGGCGGATGCTCGTCTTCCTGGGCATCGTCAACTTCACGTTCGTTGGCAAGTCCGTCTCGTTTCCCGAGGCACAGTGGGGCCAGGCGTTCTGGGCGCTGATCCTCGCGGGGATCTGGGCCTGGGTGGCGATGGGGTTCTGGAACGTGCGCGCCTACGCCGTCCAGTTCGGCATCTTCATCAGCCTGTTCACGCTGATCTTCGGCTTCATGGCGCTGCTGTTCGGGTCGTCGGTCGAGGCCGAGTCCGTGCCCTGGCTGCTCGCAGGCGCCATCCTGCTGTACCTGTCCTACCCGGGCGTGCAGCAGAACTTCGTGGAGCATGAGCTGTCGTTGATGACGCCCGCTCAGCGCGCGGCGATGGAGCAGATGCAGGCAGCGAATGCGGCGATGATCCAGGCCAGCGGCCCGGGTGCCGCTGCGGCACCGGCGGCTCCCGCTGCGCCTGCCGCTCCCGCGGCTCCGGCGGCCGCCCCGGCCCCGGCCGTACCGCCGACGGATCCGCCCGCAACCACCGGCTGACCAGCCGATCGCGGACCCCTAGTCCGCCGCTTCGAACCCCGCGTCGGCCACGGCTGCCGCGGGGTTCGCGATACCTTCGACAATCACCATCCGCCACTCGCCTGCGCCCTCGCGCAGGGTGCGGATCTCGCGGTAGTCCTCCGAGTCGTACCAGGCCCGGGCCGCCTCGACGGACTCGAACTCGATCACGACGAGCCGGTCCGGTTCCCAGCCCCCTTCGAGGGTCACGGTCGCTCCGCCGCGGGCCAGGTAGAGCCCGCCGTGCCGCTCGACGCTCGGGCCGGAGCGAGCGCTGTAGCGCGCAGCCTGCTCCACGTCCGTCCGATGGACGTCGGCGATGAGGTAGGCGGCCATCTGGCGATGGTAACGCCGCCGTCGATCTGGTCCTTGGGGCGTCGCCGGTCCACACTCTCGGGACGGGCGTCAACGAGGAGACGGCATGGATCTCGTCCTCATTCACGGGTCCTACTTCGGGGCGTGGTGCTGGAGTCCCGTCACGCCCGAGCTCGAACGGCTGGGTCACCGGGTGACGGCCGTCGACCTGCCGATCAGCGAGCGCGGCCTGGGTGCCTCGGACTACGCGGATATGGTCATCGCGGCGTCGGACTGGGCGGATCCGCCCGTGCTGATCGCGCACTCGATGGCCGGGCTGGTCGCGCCGATCGTGGCCACGAGACGCGCGGTCCGGCGGATGATCTTCATCGCCGCCTTCCTCCCCAAGCCCGGCCTCAGCGCCCAGGACCAGCGAGCCGCCGAACCGATCGATCCGCCGACGCCTGCCGCGAGCAGCGAATGGACCGACCTCGGTGATGGCTTGTGGTCCGTCGGCCCAACCACCGCTCGCGACGTGTTCATGCAGGACGCGAGCGACGAGGTCGTGGCTTGGGCGACGCCACAGATCCGGCCCCAGTTCTACGGGGTGATGTCCGAGATCACCCCGCTGGCCGCCTGGCCCGACGTTGCGAGCGAGTACGTGGTGTGCCGGGACGACCACGCGTCGAACCCAGCCTGGGGTCGTCAAGCCGCCCAAGTGCGGCTCGGCGTCACGGCGATCGAGATCGACGGTGGCCACTCGCCGATGCTGTCACGCCCGGCCGAGCTCGCGAAGATCCTCGATCCGCTCCTGGGACGATGACCGCCGCCAGACCTCCCGGAGGCTGTGGCGCGACCGGAGCTGGCCCCAGGGCCGGAGGCGCGACCGCTAGCCGCCCTCTTCGACCTCGTACAGCGTGTGGGCTTCAAGGCCGTGCGCTTCACGGTGCACGCGAGTCGCGGTCTCGCGGTCCGGCGCGTCGACGAGGCAGAAGACCTTGCCGTTCTCCTCGTCGACCCAGTACTGCTTGTAGTTCACCCCGTACTGGCCCTGGACCCGAAGGTCGGCCTCGTGGGCGCCGGCCACGGCATCCGCCGTGACGCCCGGAATGTCGTGCATGTCCATGTAGGTCGGCACGGTGACGCTACCTCCACTTTGATCCGAGATGTGGCACGGGCGGATGCTCTCACAACCGCCCCGAGCCTGTGAGCCCTGACGATCGCATCCGGCTCGACGCACAGCAGGACGCTCTCCGTCCACACCGTCAGCGGACCTACCATTTGCTGGGCAAGCGCGAACGGTTGCCTGGCGGCCGTCGCCCTGGATGGGAGAACCGCAATGACGCAGCGCACGACGTCCATCAGCCAGATCCGGACGGTCGCGATTCCGGTGGCCGACCAGGAGCGATCCCTTCGGTTCTACACCGAGGTGCTCGGCTTCGATAAGACGGTCGATGCGGCGTTCGGACCCGGGCAGCGTTGGATCGAGGTCAGTCCGCCCGGCGGCGGCACGACGCTCGCGATCCCGCCCCTGGGCGAGGCGCAGCCCGGCGTGGACACCGGGATCCGATTGGAGACGGGTGACGCCGAGGCCGACCACGCGGCGCTGAAGGCCGCTGGCGCTGAGGTCGATCCGGAGATCCTGCGCTACCCGGGCGTGCCGCCGATGTTCACGCTGCGTGATCCCGACGGCAACCGCCTCTACATCGTCGAGCGCATGTGACCTTGCTGATGTCACGGATCAAGCGATTCGATCACGTCGGCATCACCGTGGCAGATCTGGACACGGTGACGGCGTTCTTCGTCGGGCTCGGTTTCGAGATTGAGGGCACGGGCGACATGGAGGGCGAATTCGTCGACACCGTCATCGGCATCCCCAACTCGCGAAGCAGGATGGTGATGTTGCGGCCGCCCGGCGGAGGGACAGGGCTGGAGCTCTCGAGCTTCATCCAGCCGGATCACGAACCGGGATCCCCCGACGCCATGTCCACCGAGCTCGGGTTGCGCAACGTCATGTTCGAGGTGGACGACCTCGACGCGACCATCGACCGGTTAGCCGCGGATGGCTACCGGCTGGTCGGCGGCGTCGGTCAGTACGAGCAGATGTGGCGCATGGCGTACGTGCGCGGACCCGAGGGGATCATCGTCGCCCTGGCCCAGCGGATCGACTGATCCGTTCTCGGCTGGCTATTCCAGCCAACCGATCCCATGGTCCTCGGACAGCTTGCGGAACAGCGCATCGTTCAGGGATCCGTCAAGGTGCGCGTCGGCTACGGCATCGAACCATCGGTCGAGTCCGCCCGGAACGGCCAGGAACAGGTAACGCGATGGCGTCTCGAGCGGATTGCGGATGGCATGCGGCATGTTCTTCGGCAGTCGCCCCACACCGCCCGCCTCGAGGATCGCCGTGCGGTCGCGGAGCCGGACCTCGAGCGCACCCTCCAGGACATACGCGATCTCGTCCTCGCGGCTGTGCACATGGAGTCGGTTACCGGCTCCCGGCTCGAACGCCGATTTGAAGATGTAGATCGAGCCGCCGGATTGCACGCTCGTCAGCCTGTGGGTCACGGCCAGGAAGTCCAGCACCGTGCCTGACCCGGGCGGGAGCAGGACCGGTTGCGGATCGTCGGGCGTTGGTATCGGCGGTTGCCGTTCGTTCGCCATTTCGGGCATATCGGATCTTCAGCTGGCTAGAGGCCGTACTGCCGCTCGGTCGACGTCAGCGCGGCAGCGGGTTGGGGCCGGTCGCCGTGACCAGCCGCTGGGGCACCCAGTCGTCGACGTGGTGGAACCCGTCCTCGAATCGGCCACCGTCGAGCTCGACGGATGCCTGCAGTGACAGTCGATAGAACTTCACGTGGGTGAAGTCCTCGAACAGGATGTAGACGGGGTCGGGTGTGCTGTTCGGGCCCTGGAACTGCTGTCCCGTCAGGACGGGCTTGTGGGCTGCGACGAACGTGTCGAACGTGTCGCCGACCACGACGCCGAGGTGCTCCAGCCCCATCTTGTAGACGCGCTGGTGGACGGGCGGGATGAGCTCGATGAGCGGGACGACCTGGCCTTCCAGAACGTCGAGCGGCTTGGCGGGAACGATCAGGGAGATCGGGCGGCCGTTCCACACGTTCTCCCGATTCGTGGTCGCGTGACGCTCGAGGAGCGTCCGGACCTGGACGTACTGGTCCCACTCGGGGACGCGGTAGGCGAGGTGGCTGAGCGCGTACGGGGCGATGTCGATGCCACGCGCCAGCAACCGGTCGCGCTGCTGGGCCGCGAACGCTCGGTAGTCGCCGATGATGTCCGCGATCGGGTCGGTCATCCACGCCCTCCTTCCAGCATGGTAGATGGCGGGACGCGCGCCAGGCCCCTCCCCGCAGGTGGTGACGCTGTCGTCAACCTTCGCGAGCCGTCGGTTTCCAGGGCCCCTCGATGGCCGTCGCCTCCTTGTCGCCGGGCCAGCGCGGCATTGAGATGCAGAGGAACTGGAGCGGGTCGACACCGGTGCAGCGATACTGGAATGCGGTCCCGACCGGAATATCGATGGAAACACCTGCTTCCAGATCGGTTGTCTCTTCACCTGCGCCGTCTCGTCGCCAGATCTGCCCCTCGCCCGAGAGAACGTGCCAGAACTCGCTCACCGTGGCGTGGACGGTCGCCCGATTCACCTGACCTGGCGGGACGGTGGCGTGGATCATGTTGCCGGTCTCGCCTTCGATCAGGTACCGGATCTCGGCCCCGGCAGGGGAGCGGCCATCCGGCGTGGAAGGGAACGAGCGGGTCTGCATGCAGAGACTCCGTGTGCTTCCAAGCGTTGTCAGCCGCGCTTCACTCCCGGTCGCCCGGCTACTCCTCGATGTAGATCGTCACTGGCGGGATCATCCCGTACTGCTCCATCGCCGCCGCGAACTCCGGCGAGGCTGCGGTCTGCGCTGCCTGGAAGGCCTCCATGTCGGGGACGTCCCAGGTGCTGGCGACGCGGTTGCTGCCGTCCGTCGCGACGTAACTGGTCCCGTCCGACGCGACCGCGGACATCCGCGCGACCATCTCTGGCTTGAACTTCAGCCAGGCCTGTACATCCTTGACCGCCGCGGTGACCACGATCTTCGGCATGCCCTCTCCATCGGGAGGCGCGTCCGAGGGCTAGTGCCGAGGACGCCGACCCAGTGCGTGGGCGCGAGTATGCCGGTGCGGTCCACTTGCTGTCCCGGAGCAGCGTCGATAACGTCCGGGAGCAGACCGGCGAGCATCAAGGTGACGACCGGCAGCAATTCACCGAAGAGTCGCTAGTCCCAGTGCACGTGTCGCCCAAGGCAACGCTGTGTGCGCTTGTTGCAGTTGCAGCGGGCGGACATGAGGAGCGTCGGGCATCGCGGCGCCGCCGGCACGGCTACAGAAGAAACCAGCCACCCATGCGGCCAGCGCCGGCGACGACGGCAGGATCTCTTCGGGCGCCGGTCCGCCCTCCGCGTGAAGGCTCGGGAGCCAGAAGGCAATGTCGAAGTCCGCGTTCGCGACGCTGGCATGGTTCCAGTCGAGCAGCACCGCTCGGCCGTCCCGGAAGCAGAGGTTGTCGGATCGAACGTCCAGGTGAACGAGTGAGTTGCCGGAGATGGGCGCTTCGGCAGCGGCCGAGATAAGCGTCGGAAGGTTTGCGTCGAGCCACACAGGAGAACAGAGGCCCAGTTTCAGGAATGGCGCTGGGTCATCGCCGATGTCCCGCCAGTTCGTACCCCAGTCCGGTCGCCCCAGCAGGTGGACGGGTGGAGCCGTGTCGTGGATCGCCGCGAAGGCGTCAAGCACCGCCGCGACTCGCTGCTCTGTCCACGGTGGCGGCCAGAAGGCCTGCGACAAGTCTTCGAGCGCGAGCGCCGGCCGCGAGCCGTCATCGTCGAAGCCGAGGACTCGGGGCATGAACCACCCGTCGAGCGAGCGGTAGTTCCGGTGCTCCGTGCGCGTCCAGTCGGCGGTCGGATCGGTGGCGCCGATCTTGACGAACGCGGACGTCAGGTCGTTGGCAACTATCCAGCGCGCGGCGGTGTCGGACATGCCGCGGCTCTCTGTGGCTCGCCGGAATCGATCTGGCCGCCAGCCGAGGGCGCGCTCCATCCTCGCCACGTCCCCTGGAGGAGGCGTCGGTTCCTTCCGGTCCACCGTTTCCATTTCCTGATCTTCGGCAGGACCGATCGCACGCGCAAATGACCTGGCCCGCCACGAACAGGCCACTTGGACGCAATTGCCAGGAATCAGGAGACCCCGCCCGGATTCGGGCAGGGTCTCGTCGGCCGCTCGGCGTCTCAGCTAGTCGACGTACTGCAGCGGCGTCGTCGGGCAGTTTCACGCCGGTTGAGTGGTTCGGGCAATAGCCGCCCGGGTTCTCACATAGGTCAGCGTACTGCCGGGTTGACGCTGACCTGTGTCCGCACTCGGGCCGTTCGACTCTGGCGAAGCCAATTCAGGAGCGGTAGAACTGAGGCTGGGATTCTGTCATGTTCGATGAGAGGAAAGGCGTGACATGGACGACCTCATCAAGGAACTGGTTGACCGGGCAGGGTTGTCGGAGGAACAGGCCAAGGCGGCAGCCGAAGTCGTCGTCGAATGGGTGAAGGACGAGGACAAGCGCAAGAAGATCCTCGCTGCCACCGTTGCTTCGACGGTCGCGTCGGCTGTGGTCACCGGCGCAATCTGACGACGTTGGCACGCGTGACCTCGGCCTCGAGCCGAGGACGGATATGAAGAGAGCCGGTCTCGGACGTTGCCGGACCGGCCCTTCTGTTGTCGGGGCCAGCCGATGAAGTGGGCGACTGTCGGGCCGGGGACTCACCTCACTCGATGCGCCCCACCCGTGCCCGGTGAGCGGCAGGCGCGTCCGAGGCTCACTGAGGGCTAGTCTCGGCGCGGGGCCAGGCGCCGTCAGCCCACGTACTGCAGCGGCGTGACGACGAAGTCGTCGGGCAGCTTCACGCCGGTCGAGTGGTTCGGGCAATAGCCGCCGGGGTTCTTCACCAGGTACTGCTGGTGGTAGTCCTCGGCGAAGTAGAAGGCGGGCGCCTCGCGGATCTCGGTCGAGATTGAGGCATAGCCATCCTTCGCGAGCTCGGCCGCATAGGCGTCTCGTGACGCTTCGGCCGTTGCCAGCTGGGCCGGGCCGTGCGTGAAGATGGCCGAGCGGTACTGCGTCCCGACATCGTTGCCCTGGCGGAAGCCCTGGGTCGGGTCGTGGGACTCCCAGAACGTCTTGAGCAGGCGCTCGTAGGGGACCACCGAGGGGTCGTAGACCACGCGCACGACCTCGGCGTGGCCGGTGTGGCCACTGCACGCCTCGCGATAGGTCGGGTTGGGCGTCTCGCCACCCTGGTAGCCGACGGCCGTCACCCAGACGCCGGGGATGGACCAGAAGGCCTTCTCGGCGCCCCAGAAGCAGCCCATCCCGAAGTCCGCGACCTCGAACCCGTCGGGATACGGCGGCGTGAGCGAATGGCCGTTCACGACGTGCTGGCCGGGCTGGACGATCGGCTCTGACCGGCCGGGCAGGACCTGGTCGGCGCGGGGCATGGATGGCTTGGGAAACAGGAACTGCATGGGGACCTCCGTCTGGAGGGAAGTCTACGCACCCATGGTGACGGCCCTGTGACGCGTTCAGGCTGAGGGCCGGCTCCTGCGGATCGCGCCCGCGATCAGCGCGGCGCCGATCAGGATCACGATCAGCGGCCACACCAGCTGCCAGTCGATGTCGACGTACTGGTCGACGAGGAACCAGACCCCGAGCCCGACCAGGATGACCCCGAACACGATTCCAGCGTTGCCGGGATCGGGGGCCTTCCAGGTCGATCCGGTCGTCGCGGGCGGTGTCGTCCACTGGGCGCCGGGCTGGCCACTCGGCGGCGCCGACGTCCATTGGCCCTGCGGCGGCGGGGCGGCGCTGGGCACCCAGCCGGGCGGCGGCAGCGGCACGACGATCATCATCACGAGGTAGACCAGCAGGAAGATTCCGCCCGACAGGACGGCGAGCACGACCCAGGCCACGCGCACGATGGATGGATCGATCCTGAGCCACGCGGCCAGACCGCCGGCGACGCCCGCGATGACGCGGTCGGTGGGAGAGCGATAGAGGCGGTCAGTCACAGCCGTCCTCCGGGTTCAAGGTGACGCTGCCGAGGTTGGCGCTGACGTCGAGGTTGATCTGGCCGCTCCCGGTTCCCGAGCGCACCCAGGTGTCGTCGACCTTGGCGAGCCCACGGTCGCCGAAGTTGTTCGAGCCGAGGCTCGTCGAGGCCTGGATCTGGAGCCCGACCCCTTCGGGGACGCAGAGCTGGATGGATCCCGCGTTGGCCGACAGACTCCCCTCGATGGGGCTGGTCGGCGACGGGAGCGTGAGCGAGAGCGAGCCGGCGTTCGCGCTGATGTCGACGCTGGTGAGGCCGGTGACCTGACCCATGTCGATGGTCGCGCTGCCCGCATTGACGGACGCGTCGAGGTCGGGCACCTGCATGGTCCCGAGATTGGCGTCGACGGAACCCGCATTGGCCGACAGTCCCAGATGCACGGCCACGCCCGCCGGCAGGGTGACCTGCCAGGTCGAGCCGCGGGCGAAGTCGATCCCGGTGCGGCGGGGTGACTCGACCTTCAGGTCGCGGCCGGCGCTGATCGTCGGTGGAACGCCGCCATCGGACGTCCCGGCCACGGTCCAGCCGTTGCCGGCGGCGGAGGAGACGACGGCGTCGCCACAGCTCATGTCGAGGTCGACATTCGCTTCGCCATCGAGCGAGCCCGACTGCGTCACAAAGGGCACGCCCCCGTGGTTCCCGCCGCCCAGGCCGCAGGCGCTGAACCCCGCGCCGGGGGAGAAGCCCACGGCGAACCAGCCGCCGACGAGCAGCCCGAAGGTGATCGAGACGATCAGCCCGCCCACGATCGCCGCCCGCGTGCGAGCGAGGATGAGCCCGAGACCGATCCCGATCAGGATCAGCGGCCACAGCTGCCAGACGCGCCGCACGACCTCCGGGTCGACGGCGCCCGCCTGGACGAGCAGCGGGACGGATCCCGCCACGATGAAGAAGACGCCCCAGCCGAGCAGTCCTCGGTTGATGTGCACGGTGGTACCTCCGGGCCGATTGGGCGGCCGACGACCATGATCCCCCGATCGACAAGGGTGCGCGAGGGCCATTTGTCGCGTGTTGACCGAGAACCGACAGGATCCGACGTTCCCAACGGTCCGGCCGGCCCTAGTGACCGCTGGCCGCTTCGCGTAGGCTCCGGCCATGACGCACGAGTACACCCTGCTGATCGGGGGCACGGTCATCGTGGGTGGCGACGAGTCGGACGTCGCCGCGATTGCCTGGGCCGCGGATACGGTGATCGCGCTCGGGAGCGACAACGACGTGCTCGGGACATCGCGTGGCGACTCGCATGTCGTCGACCTCCACGGCGCGAGCGTCGTGGCGCTGGGCGAGGGCCCGGGCGTCGTCTGGTCTCTCGATGCCCAACTCGAAGTTGGGGGTCCCGCCGACCTGGCCGTGCTGGAGAGCGACCCGCGCCGGATGGACGCTTCGGTCCTGCGGCGCCTGCCTCCCTTGGCGGTGGTCCGCGGCGGGCGCGTGGTCTCCGGGACGCTGCCAGGAGACGAGCGGCTCGATACGAGCTAGAACGCCCCGGCCGATCGTGATGCGCGACGCTGGTCGTGCCCGTGGGATCGAGCCAAGGCCGCGACCGCATGCCCCGATGCGGCCGAAGCAGGGTCCGAGGGAAGGACACGGACCCTGCCGCGGCTCATGTGGTCAGACGCGGCCCTTGGGGACCGTGTGCCAGTACGTCTTGTTGAACACGATCTTGCCCAGGTGCCAGATGCGGTTGGGCCGGGGCGGCCGGGGCGGATGCTCGTAGTCGAACTGGAGCAGGGTGCCCTTGCCATCGCCGATCTCGAAGAAGCACATCACCTTGCCCAGGTAGTCGCCGTGGCGGTGGTCCACCTCGCGACCCTCGATCGCGGCGACGATCCGCTCGGTGACGACCGGCGCCTCGAAGTGGGCGGTGGAGCCCGCCTTGGACAGCGGCAGGTCGGTCGCGTCGCCCAGGGCGTAGACGTCGGGCCGGCCCCCGACCTGGAGCGTGGCGCGGTCCGTGGGCAGCCAGCCGCCGGGTGCCGGGGCCAGCCCCGAGTCGATCAGGAACTGCTGGCCCTTGTGGGGCGGCACGAGGATGAGCAGGTCGTAGGGCAGCGCCTCGCCCTCGAGGCTCAGGACGACCTTGCGCCCGGGGTCGATCGCCTCGACGTTGAAGAAGGTATGGAGCTCGATCCCCTTGTGCTCGAGGATCGGCGTCGCCATGTCCGAGACGCTCTGGATCGTGAACGCGCGCCCGATCGGCGAGCAGTAGTCGATCGTCGACCGCTCCCGCAGACCGCGAGACCGCAGCTCGGCCTCGATCAGGAACGCGACCTCGAGCGGCGCCGGCGGGCACTTGTAGGGCATGCCGGCGATGCCGATCACGATCCGGCCGCCGGCGAACCGGTCGAGGGCACGCCGCAGCTCGAGCGCCGCGTCGGCGGTGTAGAAGTGCTGGGCCTGGGTGTCGAAATGCTCGATCGCCTCGGGCACGATCCGCGACCCGGTGGCGAGGACCAGCTGGTCGTAGGGCAGCAGCCGGCCGTCGCCGAGGGTGACGATGCGCGTGGCGGCGTCGACGAAGGCGACCTCGCCGACCACGAGGTGGACGCGCTTGTCGAGCAGCGCCCCGCTCCGGGCGCTGCAGCCGCTCGGCCCGCTCGCCGCCCATCGCGATGTACATGAAGCCCGGCTGGTACGTGTGCTGGCCAGTCTGATCGACGACCGTGATGGTCAGCTCCCCGGCCTTCAACTGGCGGCGCAGCTTCTTGACGAGGAGATTGGCGGTCAGGGTGCCCCCGACGCCACCACCGAGGATGAGGATGTTCGCCATCACCGGCTCCTTAGCGGCGCTTCTCGACGACGATCTCGTCGTAGCCGTCGCGGGCGTCGAGCGACACCAGGCGATGGCCCGCCTTCTCGACCCACTTGGGGATGTCGGTCCTGGAGCCCGAGTCGGTGGAGTAGACGGCGATCACGGCGCCGACCTCGGACTCGCGGATGGCCCGGATCAGCTCCATCAGCGGGCCCGGGCAGAAGCTGCCCCGGGCGTCGACGATGCGCACGGTGGGGGTCGCGGTCTCGGTCATCGGGGATACCTGCACTAGATGAACAGCGGGGTGGAATCGCCGGTGAGGAGGCCGATGACCGTCGCGGCGCCGGCGGGCTCGCCCATGCCCTCGATCATGTCCTCGGGCCGGAGGCCGAACATGTCCATGGTCATCTGGCACGGGATGAACTCGACGCCCATGGCCTGGGCGGCCTCGAGCAGCTCCTTGGGGCTGGCGACGCCGTACTGCCGGGCGAGGCGGCCCATCATCCACGGGCCCATGCCCAGGAAGTTCATCTTCGAGAGCTTGCGGTGGCTGATGCCGGGCCGCTGCATCGCGGCCAGCAGCTTCTGCATCCAGGTGCGGCCGGTGATCCGCTTGGAGTCCTTGACGAACACCTGGAGGCCCCAGAACGTCACGAACACCCGCGTCCGGACGCCCATCGCGGCGCTCGTCGAGGCCAGGATCATCGTCGCCCAGACCTTCTCGAGGTCGCCGCTGTAGTCGATGATCAGGAGCTCCTTCGCCCGGACGCCGCCATCGGCGAGGGGGTCGGGAGCCGGTGACAGGTCGCGCCCGGGCGCCGGCTCGACGGCCTCGATGGCGGCCTCGACCGGGTCGCCCCCAACCAGTGTCTCGGTGGTCATGGGTGCCTCACTTCCTGCGGATGACGAAGCGGTACAGCGCGCCGTCCGAGGACTGGTCGACGAGCTCGTTGCCGGTCGCGCGACACCACGCCGCGACGTCCTTGGTCGAGCCCTGGTCCGTGGCCAGCAGCTCGACGGCCGCCCCGCCGGGCAGGGTCTTCATGGCCTGGGCGAGCTTGACGATCGGCATCGGGCAGGCGAGCCCCCGGGCGTCCACCCAGTCGGTGACCTCGATGACAGGCATGGCCGTTCTCCTTGCGGACTTGGGGGTCAGATGAACACGACCTGGCCGTCGCCCGCGTTGAGGTAGAACGCGGTGACGCCCTCGACCCCGTCCACGAGCGGATCGAGATCGGTCAATTCGAGACGGAGCAGGTCCATCGACAGGCTGCACGCCTGGATGTCGACCGCGCCCAGGTCCTTGGCCTGGCGCAGGGTGTCGGCCCACGTTGCCTGACCCGCCTCGGCGAGGGCATCGACGGCGGCGCGGCCGGCCACGCCGGCCTCGGGCGCGAGCCCGTGGTCCGCGTGGATCCTGTTGGCGCGGAACGCGTCCAACGCCCAGTACTGGAGGAAGATGTTGACGGGCTTGCCCAGCGCGGCGGCACCGGCCGCGAGCACGGCGGCCGCCTGGAGCTTGTCGTCCGTGCCCGAGAACAGGACCAGGTTGAGCGGCTCGTCCATGAGGATCACCTCGAGGCTGCGTTGAGGGATACCGAAGCGGTCGACGACGGCGCGATTGAGGTCAGGTCGGCGAGACGCGTCAGGCGCCGTTCGAGAACGGACCGCATGATCGCGCAGGCGACCATCACGTCCGGATCCGCGAGCCGGTATCGAACCTCCCGACCAGCGCGCTCGGACTCGACGATCCCGGCGGCTCGAAGCACACCGAGGTGCTGCGAGACGTTCGGTTGCGTCGCCCCGATGGCCTCCGCCAGGTTGCCAACCTCGATGGGGCCTCGAGCCAACACGTGCAGGATCTCGAGACGCCGCGGGCTGGCGAGGGTCTTGAGGATCTCCGCCTGGAGGATCGTGATCTCGTCCATGCGCTGACTATCGACATATGCGCAGGCGCTGATGAGTGCCGGCCGGCCCGGCCCCGAGGGCCACATGTCACGCTTTCGACTGCCTGGCGATGCGTGATCCCGACATCCCGCGGCGGGATCACGCTAGCCTTGCTGGCACCCAACCCCGGAGGATCCATGCGTCTCAGCGAGTACGTCGCCGCTCCCCGCGACGAGGCAGCCGTCGCGCCCAAGGTCCTCGCGGTGGTCACCCCCGCGCTGGTGGCCCTCGGCGCCGGCGAGGACCCCGAAGGCTGGCTCGCATGGGGCGACGACCCGGACGTGCGCTGGCTGTTCCTCGCCCCGACCCCCGCCGGCCTCGTGTCCTGCAACGTCCGCGTCAACGTCACCGGCGAGGGACCCCGGGCGAGCGCCAAGGTCACCCGCTGGCCGCGGGTCCAGGTCGGCGAGCTGTCGATCGATTCGGCCGCCGGCGGCCTGCGGGTCGCCTCGTTCCAGATCGAGAACCTCGTCCTGCGGGGCGGCGGCGCCGAGGCGACGGCCATCACGGCGTTCGCCGTTGCCGTCTTTGCTGCGATCGACCGGGTCGGGCCTCCCGCTGCATGACGCACGCACGTCGCATCGACGCCGTCCTGTTCGACCTCGATGGCGTGCTCGTCGACAGCGAGCCGTGGTGGAACGACGTCCGGATCGCGTTCGCCCACGCGCACGGACGGGACTGGACCACCGACGACCACCACGCGGTGATGGGCGCGAACTCGCACGGCTGGGCGCTCACGATGCAGGAACGACTCGGCCTCCAGGACATGGACCCCGACGAGATCCAGGACGCGATCGTCTCGGGGGTCGTCGCTCGCTATCGGTCGGAGCCGCCGCCGGTCATTCCGGGCGCGACGGACGCGGTCCGCCGCATCGCCTCGCGGATCCCGGTCGCGATCGCCTCGTCGGCGCACCCCGACGTGATCGCGGCCGCGGTCGACGCCCTCGGCCTGCACGATGTCCTGGGTGCCATCGTGTCCTCGGACGAGGTCCCGCACGGCAAGCCGGCGCCGGACGTCTACCTCGTCGCGGCCGCCCAGCTCGGCGTCGAGCCGTCGCGCACCCTCGTCGTCGAGGACTCGGTGAACGGCGTGAAGGCGGGCAGGGCCGCCGGGGCGTTCGTGGTGCTGGTGCCCAATGCCAGCGTGCCGCCGCCACCGGGCACCGCGGCCCTCGCCGACCTCGTCGTCGACCGCCTGGCCGACCTGGACCCGGAGCGTCTCCCGGCCTGATCGGTCGTCGGTTGAGCGCCTAGACTGCGGCGGTGGCGACGCCCCTCACGGCCGGTCCCGTCTACCGGCCGATCCGCGTCCGGTTCGCGCGACTCATCTCGGCCATCCTCGTGCGCGGCATCGTCCGGGTCCGCTTCGAGGGCCGTGACCGGCTCCCACCCGGCCCGGCCATCTACGTGTCGAACCACCTCAACTGGGCCGACCCGCTGATCCTGCTGGCCGTCCTGCCCGCTCGCCCGAAGGTCGCGATGTTCGGCCCCAAGGAGGAGGACATGGCCCTCGGCGGGCGCAACCGCCTGATCGTGTGGCTCGGGTTCTCGATCCCGTACCGGCCGGCCAAGACGGACCTGATCGAGACGACCCGCCGGGTCCAGCGGGTGCTCGAGGACGGCTGGGCGATCGTGATCATGGGGGAGGGGAGGATCCACCGCGGCGAGCGCGAGCTGCTGCCGCTCGCCGACGGGTGCGCCTTCTTCGCCCTGCGGGCCGGCGTCCCGGTCGTGCCCATCGCGATCAACGGCAGCAGCTGGCTGGGCGTGGGCCGCCGGGTCAGGGTGCGTGTCGGCACGCCGATCCCAGCCGAGGGACGTGCGACCCGCGAGGCCGTCGATGCGCTCACGGCGCGCACGGCGGACTCGCTGCGCCGGCTCGTCGCCGATTTCCCGGATCCGCCCCCGCCGGGCCGGTTCGGGCGCTGGCTCACCGAGCTGTTCAACGACTGGCCCGAGGGCCGGCGGCCGCCGCTCGGGGAGGGCGACGGTGCGGGGACAACGCTCTCGGACCAACCGTCCCGGACCGTCGCGGGCTGATCCTCGGGTATGGCATCCTGCTGGCGACGAGCCAACGCCAGGAGGTTCCGTGGGCGACACCGGCCTCTCAACCGACGCGAACGAATACCGCTCGAGGCTTGACGGCCAGGAGGACGCCCAGATCGATGCCTGGGTCTCCGAGCTGATGCGCGACGTCGTCATCCGACGCGGGATCGTGAAGGTTGTCGATGACTTCCGCCGGGCCACGAGGCTGACCGAACCCGAATTCGAACGGGTGTTCGCTTCCGGCGGCGGTGCCCCGGCGGCCCTCGGCCACGACGCCGACGGCCACCTGATCGTGCCCACGATCACGCTCTGGGCGCTCGTGCCCGGGCTTCGGGCCCAGGTCGCCGACGCGCGCCAGCGCCTGATCGAGTACCTCGTCGTGAACTTCAACGAGCTCGTCTACGTCTGACCAGCGGCACGGGCCCGTCTCGGTCGATCCGCTGACGGCGTTCGACGAGCCGCCCGAGGAGGTCCTCCCGCCGCCGCGACGAGCGTGGCGCCCGACCGCCCTCGCCGCGTTCCGGCTGGTCCACCCGTTCCCATCGATCCTCGACGGCGCCGTCGTCGCCCTGGTCGCGACGGTCGCCGGCGGCGACCTCATGACCGCGGTCCGCCTCGGGGCATCCATGACCGCGTTCCAGTGCGCGATTGGCGCCCTCAACGACCTGGTCGATGCACCCGTCGACCGGATCGGCAAGCCAGACAAGCCCATCCCGGCGGGCCTCATCACCCCCGCCACCGCCCGGGGCATCGTGGTCGGGGCGGCGATCGCGGGCCTCGTGCTCGCCGCGCCCAGCGGGTTCGGCCTGATCGTCCTCGGCTTGATCGGGCTCGTCATCGGGGGCTGGTACGACTTGCGGGCGAAGGGGACGACGCTGTCGTGGCTCCCGTTCGCGATCGGCATCCCGCTGCTGCCCGTGTTCGGGTGGTACGGCGCGGCGGGCTCGTTGCCCGAGGTCTTCCTCGTGCTCGTGCCGGCGGCGGCCAATGCAGGCACGGCGCTGGCGATCGCCAACTCGGTCGTGGACATGGAACGGGACGAGGCGGCCGGGATCGAGTCGGTGGCGATCGCGCTCGGCGCGCGGCGATCGTCGTGGCTGATCCTCGGGCTCCAGGGCGTTGTGGCCGTGCTCGCGCTTGGCACGGCCGCCGTCGTTGGCGCCCCGGCCGGTTGGGCCGTGGCCGTGCTGATCGCGGCCTGCGTGCCGCTGGCGGGGGCGGTGCTGGGCCTGGTGGCGATCTACCGGGGCGGGGGACCGGGCTGGCGCGAGCTCGCGTGGGAGATCCAGGCGGTCGGCGCTGGCCTGCTCGCGGTCGCCTGGCTGGGTGCCCTGAGCGCCGCCTCGAGCACGGTGCCGCCCCTCTGATAGTCTGCCGGTGCGTGCACGCGCCCCCCGAGGTCGGGGGTGACCGGGGACGGAGGTACCCCTAACAGGTCCCCGAGCCGGCTCGTTACCCTGTATGACACCAATCCCCGCGACCGAGGATCAAACCTTGTTGACCGATCTGCTCCGCCGCTTCCGGGGCGTCGGCGTCGCCGTCGTCGTGCTCGCCATGTCGGCAGGCGTCGCCTTTGCGACCGCTCCTCAATTCCACGGTGCCTCGAACACGGCGCCCAACGCGGAAACGCCGACCGAAGGGGCCGACGAGGACGCGAGCGAGGCTCCCGAGACCGAGGAGCCCTCCGAGGGTGCCGACGAGGACCAGAACGAGGACGCCCAGGACGCCGAGACGCCCGAGGCGCCCGAGACGGCCGACAGCGAGGATGCCGGGAACCCGGACTCCCACGGCGCGCTCGTCTCGGCCGCGGCCCAGATGGAGACCCCCGCCGGCTTCCGCAACCATGGGGCGTTCGTCTCCTGCGTCGCGCACATGAAGGACGCGACGGTCGCCACGATCGATTGGACGACCGTCACCCCCGAGGCGTGCGCCGCGGCCAAGCCCGGCAAGAGCGCTGAGGCCGGGGCCGCCGGCAAGGCCAACGCGGATGCCAAGCACGCCGACCACGCGGCCGCGAAGGCGGCGCGTGAGGCAGCCCGAGCCGCCGCCAAGGCGGCCCGCGAGGCGGCCAAGGGGAACTGACCCGAGCCGTCCGAACAGCATGAAGCCGGCGCCAACGGCGCCGGCTTCGTCGTTTCCTGGTGGGCGGCGACCTAGCGGTCGGCGTCCCCGGTCCGGATGACCGCGATCGCGTTCTCCAGCCGGAGCTTGGCGATCGTCAGGTACTTGGCGAGGTTGGCCCGGTCGGTCGCGCCGATCGCGTCCAGCACGTCCTGGCTGCGGATGACGCCCAGCAGCTCCTCGACCGCCTCGTTGAGCTGCTGCTTGGCGGCGACGAGGCTGTCGTCGGCGATGGGGATCCCGACCCGGTCGCGATGGTCCCAGCCATCGACCTCGTCGGCCGGCTGCGCCGCCTGGGGCTCGTGCGCGAGCTCCGGCTGCTCATCGTCCACCGGCTCGCGCCGGGGCCGGCCGTCGATCTTCTCGCGCAGCTTGACCAGCGACAGCTCGTTGCGCGCCACCTGGTCGGCGAGCCGCCGTCGCTTCTTGGGGTCCGCGACCTTCATCAGCTCGTAGGCGTGTGACAGCGTGTCCTTGCGTAAAGACACGAGCTCCCGGACCTCGGGCGGGGCGTCCGCCAGGCGGAGCCGATTCTCGAGGTAGCCCTTGTCCTTGCCCAGCTTGTCGGCCAGCCGCCGGATGCTGTAGCCGTGCTCGCGGATCATGCGGTCGTACATCGCCGCCTCGTCCAGCGGCGAGATGTCCTCGCGCTGGAGGTTCTCGATGATCGAGATCTCGAGGGCGGTGTCGTCGTCGATGTCCTCGATGAGGGCCGGGATGGTCGGCTGCTCGGCGATGCGCGACGCCCGCCAGCGGCGCTCGCCGGCAATGAGCTGATAGCGATTGTCATCGAGGGGACGGACGAGGACCGGCTGCAGGACGCCGTGCTCGCGGATCGACGCGGCGAGCTCTTCGAGGGTCGCCTCGTCGAAGGCGAGGCGCGGCTGCTGGGGGTTGGACTCGATGCGGTCGACCGGCACCATCCGGACGCCCGTCGAGCGATGGCTTGCCTCGGAGGACAAGAGACTGACGATGGCAGGGGGGAGCTCCCGCTCCTCCGACAGCCGCCGGGCCGCGGCGGCGCGGAAATCAGGCCTGGCCAAGATCGATGACCTCCCGGGCAAACTCGCGGTAGGTGCGGGCGGCCTCGGACGTGCCGGCATAGGACGTGATCGGACGCCCCACCAGCGGCGCCTCGCCGAGCTTCACCGTGTTGCGGATGATCGAGGAGAAGACGTGGTGGTCGCCGACGACGCGCAGCTCGTCGAGCATGTCGCGCGCGAGATTGGTGCGACCGTCGTAGAACGTCGGCAGCAGGCCGAGGATGCGCAGATCGCGATTGAGCTTGAGCCGGATCGCGTTGATCACCTTGACCAGGTTGTTGAGCCCCTTCATCGCGTAGAACTGGGTCTGCACGGGGATGATCACGCTGTCCGCCGCGACCAGGCCGTTGACGGTGAGCAGGCCGAGGTTGGGGGGACAGTCGATCAACACGAAGTCGTAGTTGACGATCGACTCACGCATCGCCTCGCGCAGGATCGTCTCGCGGCCCAGGGCGGTGAACAGCTCGCCCTCGGTGCTCGCGAGGTCGATGTGCGCCGGCACGACATCGATGCCGGCGGTCTCCGTGGGCAGGATGACCTGGTCCATGGTCGCGCGGCCATCGGACAGCACGTCGGAGATCGACCACGTGATCGTGTTGAGGTTGATGCCGACGCCTGCCGTGAGGTTCGCCTGCGGGTCCATGTCGACCAGCAAGACGCGGAATCCCTCTTCCGCGAGCGCCCCCGCAAGGTTGATGGCGGTCGTCGTCTTGCCGACGCCACCCTTCTGGTTGGCGATGGCGATCACGTGCGTCAAGGGCTTCACCTCGGGATCCTGGGGCGCGACGGAGACCGGCAGGTCGGCGAAAGAGCTCGAATCCTACCCCTCGCTCAGACGCAGCGCCCGTCGAGGTTGTCCACACTATGACCGAGTTGTGCACCGTTCTGTGGATATCCACGACCCGATTGGCGAGATTCCCCGGTGCGTCGCGGCAACCGCTAACCCGCCGTTGACGAGACGGAAACGCGGATCGCCGTCGTCTGTGACCTGCTCGCGACCGGCCAGCGGCTTCGCGATTACCCGCGGACGCCACCACCGCGCCACCTATGATGGGTCGCGATGCTGACGTCTTTGCGCAAGGACGCCGCAGCTCACCAAGCGGAGGAGTCCCCGACGGTGTCGACGAACGCGGAGCGGATGGCCCGACTCGAGCGGCTTCGGTCCGAGGCCCTGGAGGGTGGGGGAGCGGTGCGGATCGAGCGTCAGCATGCCTGGGGCAAGCTCACCGCACGCGAGCGAGTCGACTTGTTGCTCGACGCGTCATCGTTCGTGGAGCTGGACGCGTTCGTGACCCAGCGGTCGACCGCGGTCGGTCCGGACGGGAAGCACGTGCTGGGCGACGGCGTCGTGACGGGGCACGGCACCATCGACGGCCGGCTCGTGTTCGTCTACAGCCAGGACTTCACGGTGTTCGGCGGGTCGCTGTCCGAGGCGTACGCCGAGAAGATCTGCAAGATCATGGACCTGGCGATGAAGGTGGGCGCTCCGATCGTCGGCCTCAACGATTTGGGTGGGGCACGTATCCAGGAAGGCGTCGCGTCGCTGGGTGGCTACGCCGAGATCTTCCTGCGCAACGTCATGGCCTCGGGCGTGGTGCCCCAGATCTCGGTGATCCTCGGACCGTGTGCGGGCGGCGCCGTGTACTCGCCCGCCATGACGGACTTCACGGTGATGGTCGAGGGGACGAGCTACATGTTCGTCACCGGACCCAACGTTGTGCGCGCGGTCACCCATGAAGTCGTCGACTCCGAGGCGCTCGGCGGCGCCGCGGTCCACACGGGCCAGAGCGGTGTCGCGCACCTCGCCGCCGTCGACGAGGCCGAAGCGATGGAGGCAGTTCGGCGACTGCTCGCCCACCTGCCGCAGAACAACCTCGCGGACGCACCCGCCGTCGCGAGCAACGACCCTCGCGACCGCATGGACGCGGAGCTGGACGGCGTCATTCCCGACGAGCCGTCGAAGCCCTACGACATGCACGACGTCATCACCCGCGTCGTCGATGGTGCCGACTTCCTCGAGATCCAGCCGGCGTGGGCCGCGAACATCATCGTCGGCTTCGCGCGGCTCGGCGGACGAGCGATCGGGATCGTCGCGCAGCAGCCCGCCGTCCTGGCCGGAGCGCTCGACATCGACGCGTCCGTCAAGGCGGCGCGCTTCGTGCGCACCTGCGATGCGTTCAACGTGCCCCTCGTCACGTTCGTCGACGTCCCGGGATTCCTCCCGGGGGTCGCGCAGGAACACGGCGGAATCATTCGCCACGGCGCCAAGCTGCTGTACGCGTACTGCGAGGCCACGGTGCCCAAGGTCACGGTGATCACGCGCAAGGCGTACGGCGGCGCGTACGACGTCATGAGCAGCAAGCACATCCGCGGCGACTTCAACTTCGCATGGCCCACGGCGGAGATCGCGGTCATGGGCGCCGAGGGCGCGGTCAACATCATCTACAAGGATCAGATCTCGGGCGCCGACGATCCCGACGGCGAGCGGGCCAGGCTCGTCGCCGCGTACGAGGCGGAGTTCTCGAACCCGTACGTCGCCGCCGCGCGCGGATTTATCGACGAGGTGATCCTGCCGCGCGAAACACGGCCTCGGCTCATCCGAGCGCTCGAGGTGCTCGCCAACAAGCAGGACACGAACCCGCGCAAGAAGCACGGCAACATCCCGCTCTGATGCGCGCTGGCGTCGCCGTCTTTGCGTACAGACAACCCCCGGACCATCGCGCGCGATGACTGAGGGCCAGCCCCCGTTCGGCCGCGTCCTCGTCGCCAATCGCGGTGAGATCGCGGTGCGCATCATCCGCGCCTGTCGCGACCTGGGCATGGAGGCCGTCGCCGTCTACAGCGATGCCGACGTCGATGCCGCGCACGTCCGTCTGGCCGACGCCGCGGTTCGTCTTGGTCCAGCGCCGCCGGCCGAGAGCTACCTGCGCGTCGACGCGATCGTGGCTGCGGCCGTCGCCTCGGGCGCCCAGGCGATCCATCCGGGTTACGGCTTCCTCGCGGAGCGGGCGGGCTTTGCTCGCGCGGTCGAGGACGCCGGGCTCGTCTATGTCGGTCCCTCGCCCGCGACCATCGAGTCCCTCGGCGACAAGCTCAACGCACGGCGCCTCGCGACGACCGTCGACGTGCCGGTCGTGCCGGGCACGCTCGAGCCTGCGCCCGTCGATCGACCCGACCGTGTTGCCGACATCGTTGCGGCCGCGGAGGCGATCGGGTTCCCGCTGCTGGTCAAGGCGGCCGCCGGCGGGGGAGGGCGGGGCATGCGCCGTGTCACGCGCGCGGCGGACCTGCCCGCCGCCCTCTCGTCCGGGTCGCACGAGGCCGCGTCGGCATTCGGCGATGGGTCGGTCTACCTCGAACGCGAGATCCTGGTCGCGCGCCACGTCGAGGTGCAGCTCATCGCCGACGGGTTCGGGCAGGTCGTCGCGCTCGGCGAGCGCGACTGTTCGCTGCAGCGTCGACACCAGAAGCTGGTGGAGGAGGCACCGGCTCCGCGGCTGGGCGTCGACGAGCGGCGCCGGCTGCATGCGATGGCCGTCCGGCTCGGGGTCGCGGCCGGTCTGCGGAACGCGGCCACCTGTGAGTTCCTCCTCGAGCCTGACGGCAGCTTCTGGTTCCTCGAGGTCAACACGCGGCTCCAGGTGGAGCACGGCGTCACGGAGCTCGTCGCCGGCGTGGACATCGTGCGTGAGCAATTCCGAATCGCGGCCGGGATGCCGCTGGGCAGCGATGTCCTGGCGGCGGCGGAACGCGCCGCGGATCCGGCCACCCACGCGATCGAGGTCCGTATCGCGGCCGAGGATCCATCGCGGGCGTTCGCGCCGACGCCGGGCCGCGTCGGACGCTGGGTGATGCCATCGGGTCCGGGAGTGCGCGTCGATACGGCGACCGAATCGGGCGACCGGGTTCCGCCCGACTACGACAACCTCATCGCGAAGCTGATGGTCTACGACTCGAGTCGCCAGCTGGCGGTCGATCGGCTACGGCGCGCGCTGGACGAGACCGAGATCGGCGGTGTGCAGACGACCCTGCCGTTCCATCGATTCGTCGCGCACAGCTCGTCGTTCAGGGACGCCGACCTGTCGACGGGCTGGGTCGATGCGAACTGGCACGGGGAAACGGCGCGCCGCGAGGCCGCAGGACGTGCGCTGCTCGCCGCCGGTCTCGCAGCCGCAGCCGACACGCCGGCTACGGAACGGAGCGCGCGCGCCGCCGACGCCCGGTCAACCAACGATGGGCCCATCGACGCGTCGGGCGGCTGGCGACGGGACGCGCGTAATCGGGGTGTCGACCGATGGCCCGGTTGACGGCACGCCCGGCGGTCGATATCGCCGGCAGCCCGGACGCGACGTTCACGCCGGCCACCGCCGACGCCGGCGGTGTCCGCGTCCGGCTCGGCGCCACATCACGGGACGGCGAGGATGACGGCGCGCGCACAATCGCTGTCCTTGCGCAAAGACATGTGGTGGTGGATGGGGAACCGATGGACGTCGGGCTACGCGACCTTGGCGGCGGGCGTCACGTCCTCGAGCAAGACAGCGGGGGGACGCGGGTGATCCTCGAGCCGCTCAGCCGAGGCGATCGCGGACAAGGCGTTCGTGAGGTGATCGTCGACGGGTTCCGGTTCGAGGTGCACGTGGAACCCGAGCGCCGCGCAGCCCTCCGCGAGCGAGCCAGTTTCGGTCGCGAGACCGGCCACCGGAAGGGACCCCTGGAGGTCCGCGCCATCATTCCCGGGAAGATCGCGTCAGTCTCGGTCGTGCCCGGGGATGCCGTGGTCGCGGGACAGCAGCTGCTGGTGGTCGAGGCGATGAAGATGCAGAACGAGCTTCGAGCCCCCCGGGATGGCACTATCGAGCGGGTCGGGGTTGCCATTGGCGTCAAGATCGAGGTCGGCGACCTGCTGCTGGTCATCGACTAGGGAGGTCTGGGTGAGCGACGAGGCGCCTGAAGGGGCGGCGAAGGGCGGGGACGCGGGAGGGCGGCGATCGACACAGGAGCCGGACGACGCCCTGGAGCGATGGCGGTCAACCACGCGCGCCCGTGCCCTGACGGGCTCGCCCGAGCGCCAGCCGGCGTTCGCCACGACCTCGGAGATCCAGGTCGCCGACGTCTACACCCCGGCCGACGTCGCCGGGCTGGATCCGGCGGCCGACCTCGGCCTGCCGGGTGAGTTCCCGTTCACCCGCGGCGTCCAACCGACGATGTACCGGTCGCGGTTGTGGACGATGCGCCAGTACGCCGGGTTCGCCACGGCTGCCGAGACCAACGAGCGCTTCCGATACCTGCTGTCCCAGGGCCAGACCGGCCTCTCGGTCGCCTTCGACCTGCCGACGCAGATGGGCTACGACTCGGACGCCCCCGAGGCCGAGGGCGAGGTCGGCCGGGTGGGGGTGCCGATCTCGTCCCTGGCCGACATGGAGGTGCTGTTCGCGGGCATCCCGCTGGGCGAGGTGAGCACCTCGATGACGATCAACTCGACCGCACCCATCCTGCTCGCCCTGTACGTCGCAGCGGCAGGGCGCCAGGGGGTCGGAAGAGCCGACGTCTCGGGCACGACCCAGAACGACATCCTCAAGGAGTACATCGCCCGCGGGACGTGGATCTACCCGCCCCGGGCCTCGATGCGGCTGGTGACGGACGTGTTCGAGTTCGCGGCCCGCGAGCTGCCCAAGTGGAACACGATCAGCATCTCCGGCTACCACATGCGGGAGGCGGGGGCGACGGCGGCCCAGGAGCTGGCGTTCACCCTGGCCGACGGCATCGCCTACGTGGAGGCGGCGGTCGCCCGGGGCCTCGCCGTCGACGACTTCGCTCCCCGGCTGTCGTTCTTCTTCGCGGCCTGGTCGGAGCTGTTCGAGGAGGTCGCCAAGTTCCGTGCCGCCCGCCGGATGTGGGCCCGGATCATGCGGGATCGGTTCGGCGCATCGAACGTCCGTTCGATGATGTGCCGCTTCCACACGCAGACGGCCGGGTCATCGCTGACGGCCCAGTCGATCGACAACAACGTCGTCCGGACCACGATCCAGGCCCTCGCCGCCGTGCTCGGCGGCACCCAGAGCCTGCACACCAACTCGCGTGACGAGGCGCTGGCCCTGCCCACGGCCGAGGCGGCCCGCCTCGCCCTCCGGACCCAGCAGATCATCGCCTACGAGGCAGGCGTCACCGAGACGCCGGACCCGCTCGCGGGCAGCTGGTTCGTCGAGTCGCTCACCGACCAGCTCGAGGCGGCCGCCCAGGCCTATCTCGAGGAGATCGACGCCATGGGCGGCACGCTGGCGGCGATCGAGGCCGGCTTCCAGCAGCGCCAGATCCAGGAGTCCGCCTACCGCGTCCAGCGCGAGGTCGAGCGGGGCGACCGCGTCGTGGTGGGCGTGAACCGGTTCAAGGATGGCGACGAGGGTGTTCGGCCGGCGATCCAGCGGATCGATCCGGAGGGGGAGCGGCGCCAGATCGAGGGCATCCGCCGGGTTCGCGCGGAGCGGGATCCGAGCGCCTGGGAGGCCGCGATGCGGCGCCTCGGCGATGAGGCGCGGGGGGAGGCGAACCTGCTGCCCGCCATCATCGAGGCGGTGGACGCCTACGCCACCGTGGGTGAGATCGCCGACCGCCTCCGCGCGGCGTGGGGCGTCCACCGCGAGCTGATCACGGTCTGAGGAGGATTCGACCGATGCCTGCCCAGCCCGGGGCGCCCAGCGTCCCCGACCAGATCCGGCGCCTGGGCCGGGTTCATCACGTGGCCCTGATCGTCGCCGACCTCGATGCGGCGCTCGGGTTCTGGCGCGACACCCTCGGACTGCCCGTCGAGCTCGTGCTGCCCATCGAGAGCGACGGCGTCACGATCGCGTTCCTGCCGGTCGGCGAGTCCAAGATCGAGCTCGTGATGCCGACGACGGATAGCACCGGGGTGGCGCGCTTCCTCGCCAACAAGGGAGAAGGCTTCCACCACGTGTGCTTCGAGGTCGACAACCTCGCCGAGACGCTGCTCCGCCTCGAGTTCGACGGCCTGGAGCTGATCGATACGTCACCTCGCAAGGGGGCGGAGGGACCGGTGGCCTTCCTGCATCCGCGGTCGTGCCACGGCGTGCTGGTCGAGTTGATCGAGGCGCCGGGCGGGCCGGCCTGGTCGAGCCTCGGCTATCGGACCGCCTGAGCTGTCTCAGCTCGCGCGGCCTCGGGCCGCTGGGCCGTGAGCAGGAACAGGGGATAGGCGCCGCGATCGTTCACCCACGTCGTCGCCGTGCGCGTGGCGACGTCGACGAACCCGACCTCGCGCGCGCTCGCCTCGAGTCGCTCGCGATCGAACCCGCGGTGGTGGACGCCTTCGGCATCCGCGTCGTGGAAGTTGCCGTCCTCCGTGTCGAGATCGGACAGCGCGAGGCGCCCGCCGGGCCGCAGGAGCTCGAGGACGGCCGCGAGCGCCGGACCGGGCTGTGGCAGGTGGTGGAGCACGAGCAGCGAGATGGCGAGATCGAACGGCGGCAGTGGCGGCTCGTCGACGAGGAGGTCGAATGAGATCGTCGAGACGCCGGGCCGTCCGAGACGATCGATCTTCTCCCGTGCGACCTCGCGCATGCCGCTCGACGGCTCCGCCAGCACGAGCTCCCCGATCTCGTCCACCAGGGCGAGCCCCAGGAGGCCCGTCCCGGCCCCCACCTCGATCGTCCGCGTCGCAGGGGTGAGGGTGACGGCCGAGCGGATCGCGTCGGCGACCGCCTCCGCGCGGGCTCGCCGCTCCTCGGTGTCCCAGTTGCGTGCGCGTTCGTCGAATGTGGCCATGTCGGCGTCAGAACGCCCAGGCGAAGACGACGTCCCGGGCACGATCGCTCCGGCGCGAGAACTCGACGATCCTGCCCGTGAGGTCGCGGATCCAGGGCTTCTCCTCGCGTGGCAGGAGGCCGAGCTCCTCCTCGAGGAGGCCGATCCAGCGGCCGGCCAGGGCACCCAGCTGCTCATCGTCGACGCCGGCCACCGCGGCGACCCAGCCCGCATCGACCCGCTCGACGATCCGTTCCGTGCTGTCGGCCGCGTCCTCGAGCTCCGACCTGGCATCGAGGAAGTCCGAGGGCTCGTCGCGTTCCGTGATGTCACGGACGGCCTCGGAGAACAGGTCGAGCCAGGTCGGGTCCAGGCCGCCGCCGAGCGGGAGGTGGGCGACGAAGCGGTCGGGGTCGTCGAATGCCGCCACGTCGTCGATCGTGAGCGCGAGCACGATCTCACGCGCGTCGCCCGCGACGAGGTCCATCAGGCTACCCATGCGCCCAGTCTACGGGCGGGCATGACGTTTGGTACGTCAACGCTCCGTGCGGGCGATCTCCTCGGCGAAGAAGATCATGTCGAGGTCCCCCGGCGACCGACCGGCCTGGGTGAGCAGGCCGGCGGCCTCCGACCGGTGCTGGGTGCCGTGGTTGACGACGTGGGCGAGCATCCGCCAGTAGGGAATGTTCTCGTCCCGCTCGTCCAGCCACGCGTCCGTGATCGTGCCGAGCCAGGCGTCGAGGTCGTCCCACTCGTGCGCCCATGCCTCCGCCAGCCCGGCAGGCGAGGGCAGGGGCTCGCGCTCGGGCCGCGGCGACAGCTCGCTCCCCGAGAGCCCGTGGCGCCAGCGCTGGTGGGCGCCCAGCTGGTGGACGAGGATCGCGCCCAGCCCGCGATCGCCGATCACGCCGGTCGCGCCCCACACGGCCTCGGGCAGCCCATCGATCACCGACAGCACCCGTCGAGTCGCCCAGCGGTCGTAGTCGAACAGGTAGCGGACGTCCTCGTGGTTCAAGGCGAGCCGGCCTCAGCCGCGGTAGCCGGCGGCCCGCAGGAGGGCCGGCAGCTCGGTGGGGGAGTCCGCGACCCGGAACCCGGCGGCCTCGAGCGCCTCGACCTTCGACGCGGCCGTGCCCCGGCCGCCCGACACGATCGCGCCCGCGTGACCCATACGCTTGCCCTCGGGGGCGGTTCGCCCCGCGATGAACGCGACCTTGGGCATGTCCCGCAGGTGCTCTGCCGCCCACGCGGCCGCCTCCTCCTCGGCGGCGCCGCCGATCTCGCCGATCAGCACGAGGGCCTCGGTCTCGGTGTCCTCGGCGAACAGGCGGAGGATGTCGATGAACGGCATCCCGATCACGGGATCGCCGCCGATCCCCACGCACGTGGACTGGCCGAGGCCCGCATCCGTCATCGCCTGGACGGCCTCGTAGGTCAGGGTGCCCGAGCGGGAGATGACGCCGACCCGCCCCTCGCGGTGGATCGAGCCCGGGATGATGCCCACCTTGGCTCGCCCGGGCGACGTGGCGCCGGGGCAGTTGGGCCCGATGAGACGGGCGCCGGCGAGCCGCGCCTCCTCGACGACCGGGATCATGTCCAGCGCCGGGATCCCCTCGGTGATGCAGAAGATCGTGCCGATCTCGGCGGCGACGGACTCGAGCACCGCATCCGGTGCGCCCGCGGCCGGAACGAAGATGCACGACGTGTTCGCGCCGGTCTCGCGGACCGCCTCCGCGACGGTGTTGAACACGGGCACCCGGCCGTCGAGGGCCGTCTGGCCGCCCTTGCCGGGCGTGACGCCCGCCACCAGCGGCGTCCCGTACTCGAGCATCGCGCGGCTGTGGAACTCGCCCTCGCGCCCCGTGATGCCCTGGACGACGAGCCGGGTGTCGCGACCGATCAGGATGCTCATGCCGCCACGCCCTTGGCCGCCGCGACGGCCTTCGCCGCCGCCTCGTCGAGGCTCGCCGCCGTGACGAACCTCGCCGCCTCGAGCAGCTCGGCGGCCTCGGCCGCGTTCGTGCCCACGATCCGCACCACCATCGGGACCTCGCGCTCCTGCTGGGCGCGCGCCTCGATCAGGCCGCGGGCGACCTCGTCGCCGCGGGTGATGCCCCCGAAGATGTTGACCAGGATCGCCTTGACGTTGGGGTCGTCGAGGATCAGCCGCATCGCCGCGGCGACGCGCTCGGCCTTGGCGCCGCCCCCGATGTCCAGGAAGTTGGCCGGCGCGCCGCCGGCGCGCTTGACGAGGTCCATCGTGGTCATCGCGAGGCCCGCACCGTTGACCATGCAGCCGATGTCGCCGGCGAGCTTGATGAACGTGAGGTCATAGCGCCGGGCCTCGACGTCGGTCGGGTCCTCGGCGTCGAGGTCGCGGAGCGCCTCGAGCTGGGGGTGCCGGGCGAGCGCCGAGTCGTCGAGCGTGATCTTCGCGTCGAGGCAGACGAGCCGCTCCACCTCGGAGCCGTCCGCGTTGTGCTCGCGGATGACGGCCAGCGGGTTGATCTCGACGAGGTCGGCGTCGAACGCCAGCATCGTGCGCAGCAAGCCCTTCGCGATCGCCGCACCGGCCTTCCAGTGCGGCCCGAAGCCGATCTTGAACGCGAGCTCGCGGGCGGCGTAGTCGGGAAGGCCGAGCAGCGGGTCCGCGTGCTCGTAGACGATCGCCTCGGGGTTGTCGACCGCCGTCTGCTCGATCTCGACGCCGCCCTCGGCGGAGCCGATGAACATCAGCCGCCGGGTCGCACGGTCGAGCACGACCGAGAGGTAGTACTCCTTGACGATCTCGGCGGCCGGGGCCACGAGGACCCGCCGCACCGGCAGGCCCTTGATCTCGAGCGCGAGGATCTGCCCCGCGACGTCCTCGGCCTCGTCGGCGTTGCCGGCCAGACGGACGCCGCCCGCCTTGCCGCGGCCGCCGACAAGCACCTGTGCCTTGATCACGACCTTGCCGGTGGCGTTGCCGGGATCCGCGAGGAAGCGCACCGCGGCGGCCCGCGCCTGGGTCGGGGTGTGGGCGACCTCCCAGGCGGGGACGGGCAGCCCTTGGGCGACGAGCAGCGACTTTGCGTCGGCTTCGTGGATCTTCACGCGACGGGCACAACCTCAGGGCGGAACGGGGATCGCGATCGATGATACCGGCCGCCCCGCTGCTCCAGCCGTCGGCGGCGGACCGCCGTGAGGGCCAGCGCGACAATGTGAAGCCGGACGTCGGGGCCGCGAGGTCCCGGCCTTCGGCTTGCTCGTCATACTCTGGAGCGCGGTCAGGGTGGTCGCGCCACTGCCCAGGGGACGTCATGCAGCGTGACCTCGTGGAGCGAGCGCGGAGGGGCGATCATGACGCCTTCGCCGTGCTGGCAGCCTCCTCGATCTCGCGCCTGGACGGCGCCGCCTGGCTCATCCTCCGGGATGCCGATCAGGCCAAGGACGCCGTCCAGAACGCGCTCCTGCGGGCCTGGCGTGATCTGCCCACGCTGCGGGATCCCGAGCGCTTCGATGGATGGCTGCACCGGATCGTCATCACCGCCTGCATCGATGAGGCGCGACGTTCCAAGCGGCATCGCATCGATGCCGATGTCACCGCCCTCGCCGTGCCGAGCCCCGACACGTTCGAGTCGGCGATCGCCAACCGAGACCAGATCGAGCGCGGCTTCGTCCGGCTGGAGCCGGAGATGCGGGCCGTGATCGTGCTCCATCACTACCTCGACCTCCCGCTTCCAGCCGTCGCCGAGTGCCTCGGGATCCCCCTGGGCACCGCGAAGTCCCGTCTGCACCGGGCGCTGGGCCAGATGCGCGCGGCCCTCGAGGCCGACGCTCGGTCCGGACCAGAGCTCGCCGAAGGTGGCCCGGCATGACGAACGATGCGTTCGATCGCGATCTGGACCTGTGGCTCCGCGAGGACGCCGCACACCAGGTGCCGGACCATCTCGCCGAGCTGCTCGAGCTGTCCGTGGCGAATGCGGCAACGGCGGTGGTGGTCGAGCCCCGAAAGGTGGCTCCCCATGAACCTGACCGCTCGCGCGACCTCGTTCGCGCCGCCCCGGCTCGGCCGGGCCATCGCCATCGCACTGCTCGTCCTCGCGCTCGCCGCGCTGACGATCGTGGCGATCGGCTCCCGCCAGCACCGTGTCCCGCCGCCGTTCGGACCGGCTCGCAACGGCGAGATCGTGTCGAGTGCCGACGGCGACATCTACCTCGTGGACCCGGTCACGCACGCCAGCTCGCCCCTGATCGCCGGCCCGACCTTCGACTTCGGTCCCGTGTTCTCCCGCGATGGGACGAAATTCTCGTTCCTTCGTGGGGGACCGACCGACTGCGGCCAGCCCGATTGCGGGCTGATCCTGGTGGTTGCCAACGCCGACGGAACTGGCGTTCGCGAGCTCACGCCGCGGAGTGCCGATGCTCGACGCCCTCGACTGGTCACCTGACGGTTCGCAGCTCGCGATCCTCACGGCCGCCGAAGACGGGCAGGGGCATGGCCTCGCCATCGTCAACGCGGATGGCAGCGGCATGCGGACGCTCGACGTCGCCCGACCGGTCCACCTGCCTTCATGGCTTCCTCCCGACGGCGGCGAGATCGTCTTCCGGGGCGAGCAACTCGCTGACGATGCTTCGCCGCCGGGGATCTTCGCCGTCCGCCCCGACGGTTCCGGGCTGCGCGAGATCTCGACGCGACCGGCGCTCGATGCCAACGACTACGAGGACATCAGCGTGTCGCCGGACGGCACGCGGATCGGCTATCGCGGCGACGACGGTCCGGGCGGCCTGTTCCGCTCCCATGTGCTGGACTTGCGAACCGGCGTGGACAGCGTGCTCCCGTCGCCGGGCGGCGCCGGCCAGTTCGGACCGGTGTTCTCACCAGACGGCCGGTCAGTGCTGTATCTACGGGGCCTTGCAGGCAACCTCGTGCAGCTCGTCGTGGCGCCGGCCGACGGAAGCTCCACGGGCAAGACGATCGGTCCTGAGGCGCCGCTGGGTGCCGACGGACCCACGATCACCGGCTATGCCTTCTCGCCCGACGGCCAAGCCGTGATCGCCAACTTCGACGTCGAGAAGGTGGCGCGCCTCCTCCCGATCGATGGGTCGCCTGGATCCGACCTGCTCCATGGCGAGCTGGCCTTCCCGGCCTACCAGCGCCTCGCACCCTGAGGTTGCGCGGGGGCCACCAGGGCACGTCACCCCAGCATCGTGATCCCACCCACGCAGGAACGCGTCACGCTCGCCGTGACGCGTTTCCGCGCGTGAGATGCTGCGCCGACGACGAATTCGGGAACGAATTCGGACGCCCGGACTCGCCAATAGCCGGCGAGTACAGCCGAGTGGCCGTACCAACCCTGAGGGTCGAGATGCAGCGAGAGCTCGTGGTGCGGGCGCGGAAGGGCGATCATGACGCCTTCACCGTGCTGGCAGCCGCCGCGATCCCTCGTCTGGACTCGACCGCCTGGCTGATCCTGCGGGACCCCGATCAGGCCAAGGACGCCGTGCAGAACACGCTCGTCCGCGCCTGGCGTGATCTGCCCACGCTTCGGGACCCCGATCGCTTCGAGCCCTGGCTTCGCCGGCTGCTCGTCCGTGCCTGCATCGATGAGGCGCGGCGGACCCGGCGGCACCGTGTCGACATCGCCTTCCTGGATCTCCACGAATCGCCGATCGTCGGCCCAGAACCGATGATCGCCGATCGCGACGAGCTCGCTCGCGGGTTCGTCCATCTCGGGCCCGAAGAACGGGCCCTCATCGTCCTTCGCTATTACCTTGACCTGTCGCTGCCCGAGGCAGCGGCCGCGCTCGGTATCCCTCTCGGCACGGCGAAGTCCCGCGTTCACCGCGGGCTTCGCCAGTTGCGGGCGGCGCTCGACGCCGATTCCCGCATGGGCAACGAAGCGATGGAGGGCCGTCCGGCATGACGTCCGTGGATCGCTTCGAAGCCACCATCGCCGAGTGGCTGGATGCCGAGTCCGCCTACCACCTGCCCGATCACCTGGGCGAGGTCGTGGCGCAGACCGCGGTCACCCGCCAACGGCCGGCCTGGTCGAGCCTCGAAAGGTGGCTCCCCATGCAATCGACGCTCGCGCTCGCGCCCGCGCCGAGGCTCGGGCGGTTGCTCGCTCCTCGCACTCGTGCTCCTCGCCGTCGTCGGCATCGCCCTGCTGGCGACGGATCCAGGCGCGTGCAGCCGCCCCGCCCACCGGTTGGGCCCGCGCCAACGGCGCCGATCGCCTACGACAAGGCGGGCGACATCTACCGCTACGATCCGGCGACGGCCATCAGAGACCGCCCTGATCACCGGGCACGAATACGACTTCGGCGCCGCTGTTCTCGCGTGTACGGCGGTTCACGTCCTGTTCGGGTCACCGCGGGCCCGCCGACGGCCAAACCCGCACATCGGTCGCTGGTCGCCGACGCCGACGGCCGCAATGTCCACGAGTTCATCGGGCAGCTGGCCGACTGGACGTGGGGCGACTGGTCACCCGACGGCGCGCAGGTGGCATTCGGCTCGTCAACTGCGCGAGCACGCCGTCCACTCACGTCGCGACTCGCCGACGGCAGCGGTCGACCCCGCTCGATGTCGGGATGCCAGCATGTCCTTCATGGCAGCGCCCCCGGACGGCCGCGAGAGTCCGCTCCGGAGGGATGGTCGATCCTCGTCGGCCGACGGTCTTCGCCGTCCCCACGGCCAGCTCCGGCGCCCGCCGCGGTCGATGCGCCAGATCCGGGTCTCACCGACGTTCGACTTTGGCGACCCGCCGTTCGAGTCCCGACGGCAGCCAGCATCCGGCGAGCGGTCCGCGGCGGGAGGGGATCACGCACTGAGGTGCACGTGCTCGACCTCGCCACCGGCCACGACGTACCGATCCCGCCGGAACGGATCCACTTGCCATCTCAGCCGGCGACGAGTCGCTGCCCGTGCTTCCCCGATGGACGCATGCGTCGTCCTTGCGCGGTCGCGCAGCGACGGAAGGGCTGGCTGGCCGTCGCGCCGTCGGACGGAGCGCGCCCGGGCATCGGTGGGCGTCGACTTTGCCCGCGTGGACGGCGAGCAGCCGACGTACGAGTTCCCGCCGGACGGCGACCTGGTTATCGCCAGCTACCCGAGCGAGACGACAGCCACCTGCTCCCGGTGGCCGTGGTCCCGGGACCGACGGTTCCCCGCAGCGGCTCCGGCGCTTCGGACATGAGCGCCTGGCGCCCAGCGCGTCGCCCGCAGCCGCCCCGTCCATCGGCGGGCCGGCCCTCCCCGCGCCCGTCGCCCGCCGGTACAATCGAGCGCATGGCCTACCGCGTCACCCTGATCCCCGGCGACGGCATCGGGCCGGAGCTGGCGGAGGCCACCCGGCGCGTCCTCGACGCCTCGGGTGTCGCCTTCGAATGGGAGGTGCAGGACGCGGGCGAGGCGGTGATGGCCCAATACGGCACGCCCCTGCCCGAGCACGTCCTGGAGTCGGTGCGCAGGAACCGGATCGCGCTCAAGGGCCCGATCACCACCCCCGTGGGCTCCGGTTTCCGCAGCGTCAACGTCACGCTGCGCCAGACGCTGGGCCTGTACGCCAACCTGCGGCCGGCGCGCTCGATCAAGGGCCTCGTGACCCGCTACGAGGACGTCGACCTCGTGATCGTGCGCGAGAACACCGAGGACCTGTACGCGGGCATCGAGCACATGGTCGGCCCCGACGCCGCCGAGAGCATCAAGATCATCACCCGCGCCGCCTCGGAGCGGATCGCCCGGTTCGCGTTCGAATATGCCGTCGCCAACGGCCGCCACAAGGTCACGGCGGTCCACAAGGCGAACATCATGAAGCTCAGCGACGGCCTGTTCCTCGAGAGCTGCCGCACCGTCGCCGAAGGCTACGCGGGCCGCATCGACTTCGAGGACCGGATCGTCGACAACATGTGCATGCAGCTGGTCCAGAAGCCGGACCTGTACGACGTCCTCGTGCTGCCCAACCTGTACGGCGACATCGTGAGCGACCTGTGCGCGGGCCTCGTCGGCGGCCTCGGCGTCGCGCCCGGCGCCAACATCGGGGTTGAGGCGTCCGTGTTCGAGCCGGTCCACGGGTCGGCGCCCAAGTACGCGGGCCAGGACAAGGCGAACCCCACGGCGATGATCCTGTCGGGCGTCCTGATGCTGCGTCACCTGAACGAGCAGGCCGCGGCCGAACGGATCGAGACGGCCGTCCGGGATGTGATCGCCGAGGGGACGCACACGACCTACGATCTCGGCGGGGGTACCGGCACGCGCGGCTTCGCCGACGCGATCGTCGAGCGGCTCGCGGCACCCGCCGCCGCCGCCTCCTGACGCCAGCGGCGTCGGCGAGCGAGAGGCACGGTTTCGATGCTCCTGCGCTACCGGGGCAGCGAGGGGATGCTCGCCTGGGCGTTCCACCGGATCTCGGGCGTGGCGATCTGGGTCTTCATCCTGCTCCACGTCTTCGACATCTGGCTCGCGGGGGTGAACCCCCGGCTCTACGACGACGTGCTCACGGTCTACGCGAGCCCGATCGGGCGGGTGCTCGAGGTGCTCCTCGGCGCGGCGCTGCTGTACCACGCGCTCAACGGCCTGCGGATCATCATCATGGACTTCTGGCCGGCGATGACCCGCTTCCACCGTGAGCTCTGGTACGCCTGCTGGATCCTGTTCGTGATCGTCGGCGTGCCGGTCGCACTCCAGATCATGGCGCCTGCGTTCGGCCTCGCTCCGCCGTTCACCTTCGGAGGCGGCGGCTGATGGCGCGCGTGACCCGATCGGGATCCAGCCGGCCCCAGGGCAGCGGGTTCGAGCTCGCCGTCTGGTACGGCATGCGGCTGACGGGGCTCGGCCTGTTCGTCACCGCGCTCGCGCACTACATGATCACCCACTTCCTGTCCGACCCCGCGTCCCAGAACGCGGACTGGATCAAGGACCGCTGGGGCGACATCGCGTGGCGGACCATCGACTGGCTGATGCTCGCGTTCGTGGTGTTCCACGGCTTCATGGGGCTGCGGACGGTGGTCCACGACTACACCGCAGGGCGGCGTCCGGACGGCGCTGACCATGGCCCTGTATCTCGCCGGGCTCGTGCTCCTTGCGATGGGCACCATCGTCGTGGCGACGCTGCCGTTCCCGGCGCCCTAGCGATGGCCATGATCCGCTCGCACGACGCGCTCGTCGTCGGCGCCGGGGGTGCCGGACTGTGGGCCGCGCTCGAGCTCGCCAAGGCGGGCGTCGACTCGGCCGTCGTGACCAAGCTCTACCCGACCCGCTCCCACACCGGCGCCGCCCAGGGCGGGGTGTGCGCCGCCCTGGGCAACCAGGAGGAGGACCACTGGGAGTGGCACATGTTCGACACCATCAAGGGTGGCGACTACCTCGTGGACCAGGACGCGGCCGAGGTGCTGGCGCGCGAGGCGATCGAGACCGTGATCGAGCTCGAGCACATGGGCCTGCCGTTCAACCGCACGCCCGACGGGCGCATCGACCAGCGGCGGTTCGGCGGCCACACCCGCAACTACGGCGAGGGGCCGGTCAAGCGCTCCTGCTTCGCGGCCGACCGGACCGGCCACATGATCCTGCAGACCCTGTACCAGCAGTGCATCAAGCACGGCGTCACGTTCTACGACGAGTACCACGTGGTCGACCTGGTCACCGAGGGCGGCGACCTTGGCGACGGCGGGCGGGCGGCCGGCGTCGTCGCGTACAAGATCAGCGACGGCGAGCTGGTGGTCCTGCGGGCCAAGGCCGTCCTGCTGGCGACCGGCGGTTTCGGGCGGATGTTCCGGGTGACGTCCAACGCCTGGAGCCTGGCGGGCGACGGGGTGGCGCTGGCCTACCGTCACGGCGTCCCGATGGAGGACATGGAGTTCTACCAGTTCCACCCGACCGGGATCGTGGGGCTGGGGATCCTGCTGTCCGAGGCGGCCCGCGGTGAGGGCGGCTACCTGCTCAACGGCGAGGGCCGGCGGTTCATGGAGGACTACGCCCCGACGCTGATGGAGCTCGCCCCGCGCGACATGGTCAGCCGGGCGATCACCCAGGAGATCCGCGCCGGGCGCGGCGTCGACGGCAAGGACTACGTGTTCCTCGACGTCCGGCACCTCGGGCGCAAGGTGATCGACGAGAAGCTGCCCGACATCACGGACTTCGCCCGCGTCTACCAGGGCGTGGAGCCGCTGACCGAGCCGGTGCCCATCCAGCCGACCGCGCACTACGCGATGGGCGGCATCCCGACGGACCTGTTCGCCCGTGTGACCCGCGACGCCGAGGGGACCGTGGTCCCGGGGCTGTACGCGGCCGGCGAGGCCGCCTGCGTGTCCGTCCACGGGGCGAACCGGCTGGGCACGAACTCGCTGGTCGACCTGCTGGTGTTCGGCCGGCGCTCGGGGCGCCAGATGGCCGAGGACGTGAAGGGCGTGGGCATGCCCGACGTGAGCCCTGATGCGACGGAGCCCGCACGGGCCGAGATCGAGGCGCTGAAGGGCCACAAGTCGGGGGAGCGGCCGCAGTCGATCCGGCGCGACCTGGCCGCGATGATGATGGACGACGTCGGCGTGTACCGCGACGAGACGGGCCTGCGCCGGGCACAGAGCTCGGTCGAGCACCTGCGCGACCGGTTCTCGCGGGTCGTCATCCACGACAAGGGCAGCACGTTCAACACCGACCTGCTCGAGGCGCGCGAGGTCGGCTACCTGCTCGACTGCGCCGAGACGACCGTGGCGGCCGCCCTCGCCCGGACCGAGAGCCGCGGCGCCCACAGCCGCGAGGACCATCCCGAGCGCGACGACGTGAACTTCCTGACCCACTCCCTGGCGACCAAGCGGGACGGCGCGATCCGCCTGACCTACAAGCCGGTCACGATCACCAAGTTCCAGCCCAAGCCGCGGACCTACTGATGGCCATGCAGACCGAGCTGCGCATCCTGCGCTACGACCCCGAGATCGACACCAAGCCTCACCAGGAGACCTACCGGGTCCGGGCGGATCCGATGGATCGCGTGCTCGACCTCCTGCACAAGGTCAAGGACGAGCAGGACGGGACGCTGACCTTCCGGCGCTCGTGCGGTCACGGCGTGTGCGGCTCGGACGCGATGCTGATCAACGGGCGCAACCGGCTGGCGTGCAAGATCCGGGTCGACCAGCTGGGCAAGCGGATCACCGTCGCGCCGCTGCCCGGCCTGCCGTTGATCAAGGACCTGGTCGTCGACATGGAAGGGTTCTTCGCCAAGTTCCGGAGCGTCCAGCCGTACCTCCAGGACGACGGCTTGGTGCCTTCGCGCGAACGGCGCCAGTCGCCCGAGGACCGCGAGAAGTTCGACGACACGACCAAGTGCATCCTGTGCGCCGCGTGCACGTCGTCGTGCCCGTCGTTCTGGTCGCAGCCTTCGTACGTGGGTCCGGCGGCGATCGTCAACGCCCACCGGTTCATCTTCGACTCCCGCGACGACGCGGCCGAGGAGCGGCTCGAGATCCTCGCCGACAAGGACGGCGTGTGGCGCTGCCGCACGATCTTCAACTGCACGGACGCCTGTCCCCGCGGGATCCACATCACTCAGGCCATCCTCGAGGTGTCGGCGGCGATCGTGGAGCGTCGCGCCTGAGCACCGAGCCGCCGGACGCCGCGGCCGGCGCCCCGCTCCCGGTCTACCGGCACCTGATCATCCGCACGGACGGGGCCGCGCGCGGCAACCCCGGTCCGGCGTCGCTGGGAGCCGCCCTCATCGATGGGTCTCGGACCGATGCGCTGTCGCCGACCGCGCCCCCGGACGCGACCATTTCCGAGGCGCTGGGCGTGCAGACCAACAACGTCGCCGAGTGGACGGGCGTCGTGCGGGCGCTCGAGCTGGCGCGCCGCCTCGGGGCCGAGAAGGTGGACCTGTTCCTGGACTCGAAGCTGATCGTGGAGCAGCTCCAGGGCCGGTGGCGGGTCAAGGACGCGAAGCTGCAGCCCCTGTGGGCCGAGTCGAAGGCCATGCTGGGCGGCTTCCAGCGCTGGTCGGCGACGCACGTGCCCCGCGCCCAGAACTCCACGGCCGACCGGCTGGCCAACGAGGCCCTCGATCGGGTGGCCGCCGGCGGGCCGGCCCGCGTCGCCCGGGCCCGTCGCCCCGACGCAGGCTAGACCGCTGATCGCGAGGTCCCGCCTCGCGGATGCGTACGCTTCCAGCGTGCCTCCTGACGCGCCAGCTAGCGCGCCAGCCCCTCGGGCGCCTCCTGGCGCGCTACCCCTCGGGCGCCTCCTGGCGCGCCGTCGCCGTGCGTCACGCTCACATTCCTGACACCCGTCTCGCCGGCCCCGGCCACGCCAAGCTCTCTTCGTGTGTCGGAGGAACGGTTCCGACATCGAGCGGCGGTCACGGTCGTTTTCGGGACCCAGGAGAACACTCGCGACGAGGTGTGGCCCTGGCTGGGCAGGAATGTGCGCCGGGCGCACGGGCGTCCCGGTTTCGTGCGTCGGGCGCACGATTCCGGCGGGCGTCGGGCCGACGGTCAATCCGGTGGAGGGCGCGGATCGGGCGTGGCGGGGCTCGACGGCCCAAGGCTCGGGCCGGGCGGTCGCTGTACGTCGCCTACAATCCGCAGGCCAGCGAGGCGGCCGGACGGTCGCGCGACCGACGGGCAACCGTCGTGCGTGAGGAAAGTCCGAGCTCCACAGCGCAAGGTAGCGGGTAACGCCCGTCCGCCGAGAGGCGAGGACCAGTGCCACAGTGACGATGCCGGCCCTTCGGGGCCGGAGTGAAACGCGGCAAACTCTACCCGGAGCAAGGCCAAATAGGAGGGCGCAACCCCGGTTCGCCGGGGGGAGAGGTGCGCTGCCCAGCCCTCGGGTCGGCTGCATGAGCCGTCGGGTGACCGGCGGTCGAGATGGATGACCGTCGTCGCGGTTCGCCGCGGCACAGAACTCGGCTTACAGGCCGCTCTCGCTGGCATCTTCGGGGTTCGGGGTCGCGTTAGGGATCCTCTGAGCCCGCGATCCAGTCGATGACGGGGAGGTTCCAGTCATGAAGTGGTCGATGGTGTCGCTCGCGGCGGCCGTGATCCTGCTGCTGCTCGCGGATGCACTCGCGTTCCACGATGTGTTCGAGCCGCACAGCGCTCGCGACTGGCTGATGCTGGCGGGCTCGGCCCTGGTCGTGATCGGCGTCGCGGGCAGCTCCCTGAACCGGTTTGGGCCCATCGGCCGACGCGGCTGAGCCCGCGAGATCAGGCCGAGGTCAGTCCTCGTCCGGCCGGAAGATGTGGGCGGCCGCGCACGCGTTGCAGATCGGGAGCGCGGAATCGAGGTCGCCCAGGGGGATCGGCACCTTGCGGTCCGGGTAGAGGCATTCGACCTCGTAGATGCGCTCGCGGGCGCGATCCAGCGAGATCAACCGCCGGTAGGTGCAGCGCTTGATCCGGTGCGGAGCGAGCCGCGACGGATCGGACTCGATGCTCTGCGTGCTCGCCGGAGCCGGCAGGGGGAGCGCCATGACCTCCGGGTCTTGCCTCCAGTGACGGTGCGTCCGCGCAACGATAGCCGTTCGGCCGTTCGCGTTCGCGTGAACGGGAGGCGCAGCCTACCACTACCGATTCCGCCCCGGCAATGTGCTGGAGGTACTAGACTCCCGCCGGTCGGGGGCTACACGGGTTCGAACTCGCCGGGAGGTTGGAGCTGAGCGACTTGCCGACGGCAGCGGACGATGGTGACGGGATCGACGGGCAGGCGGCCGGCAGCCCGCCCTTGCGGCCTCCGCTGCCGATGCTCGACGCCGCCGCGCGCTCGCCCGATCCTGCGGTCTGCCCGTTCTTTCGGTTCGAGCTCGACGGTGATCTCGTCGCGCCGCTTCCCACGCCCGACGACGGCAATCGCTGCGCGGCGATCGGTGCGCCACGTCCCCAGTCGGCCAGGCAGCAGGAGCTCGTGTGCCTGCGCGCCGCCCACACCGACTGCCCTCGGTACATCAAGGGCACCGCGGCGCTCCAGGATCCGGCCGGTACTAACCGCTCGTCCAACGTCCCCCGAGCGACGGTCGCGGCCCTCCTGATCCTGGTCCTTTCGGCGGGGATCTCCTTTGGGTTCGTGGTCCAGCGGGGAGGAATCGAGCTCCCGGCCGCCGCCGCGCCGACCTCGAGCGCCATCGCCCTCGCGCCGTCCCCGTCGCCTGAGCCGTCGCTCGATCCGGTCATCGAGCCATCCCTCGCCCCCTCCGATGCGCCCTCGGTCGAGGCGAGCGCCTCCGCCCCGAGCCTGGCGCCGACCGCCTCGGCCGAGGCGTCACCCTCGCCCTCGCCGAGCTCGCCGCCCTCTCCCTCGCCGTCGCCCACCGTCGCGCCCACGACTGCGCCGACGGCGAGTCCCACCGAGGCGCCCACCGTCAAGCCGACGAAGAAGCCGACCAGCGATCGGTACAAGCTCCTGGACCCATGCCCGGACAAGCCGAGGTGCTGGATCTACGTCGTCCGCTCCGGCGACAACCTCTACAGCATCGCGCACTACTTCGGGATCCCGTTGGGCGTGATCTACGACTGGAACCCGCGCTACCCGGGCGCCCGGCTGCGCGTCGGCGATCAGATCCGGATGCCACCGCCACGGCGCTGATCCGCGCCGAGCGGCTTTGACCGGTCGCCGCCACCGGGCACACGGCCAGCCTCACGGGCCGGCGCCGCGTGTTCCCGCGCCTGGCTCGCTCGGTAGAGCCCTACGGCGGTTCGCGTCGGTGATCCCCGCGTCCTGACCGCGGAACGGCTCCGCGGACGAGCCGGAGGCGTCGGCCTGCTCGCGGGGAGAGCCAGGAGCCGCGATAACCGCCGCAACGCTCGCTGGGGGAGCCACGGGCCGCGACAGCCGGTTTGGATGTCTCGAGCGCTGCGCTGCGAACTCGCGCTGTGAGTCAGGCCGCACATCCGCACGCATCGAATGCCCTGTTGGAGGCTCCAACGAGCGCTTCGGCCCGGGCCTGAGGCACGTCGCGACTCGCCCGCTGAGTTTCCCGGGCCGGAGGCACATCGCGACTCGCCCCCTGCGTTTCCCGAGCCCCGGCCCGACAAGTCCACGACGCGGCCCCGACGGCCGGCGAGAGGCCAGGCTCCCGGCTCACCCCCCTAATCGGGTCCCCAGCGATGGCGGCGTGCGATTTCCCCATTGACGGCCCCCCGGCGCGCGCTAGAATGCCCGGAAGTGGCGCAAAGTGGTGGAAAGTGGGGAAGTTCCCGCCCAAGGGTCGAGCCAACGGGCCGGCCCCGGGGAACGGAAGCCCAGCCCCTGGTTGATCGGACCACCCGGCGCCATTCGACGTCAGGAGTGAGCGGGAGCGGTGTTCACCGGTGAGTACCGGCATGCGGTTGACGGCAAGGGGCGGATCGCCGTCCCTGCGCGGTTCCGTGGCCAGCTCTCGGACGGCGCCGTGGTCGCGCGGTGGCTCGACAGCTGCCTCGCGATCTTCCCGATGACGGCCTGGGGTGAGCTCGCAACCCGTGTCGGTAGCCTGCCGATGACCGATCCCAACGCCCGGCTGCTGCAGCGTCAGCTGTTCTCCGGCGCGCTGGAGACCGAGCTCGACGGCCAGGGCCGGGTTCTGGTCCCACAGGGCCTCCGGGAGTTCGCCGGCCTCGAGTCCGAGGCGCTCGTCCTGGGTTCCCGCGACCACGCGGAGATCTGGGCGCCGGCGCGCTGGACCGAGTACAGCCGGAGCCTCGACGACCCCGACGAGTTCGCCCGCGCGATCGCCGGTCTGGGGATCTGACGTCGCACCACATGCGCTTCCAGGGTCCGCTCGGGATCCGCAACCGACTCGTGGAGGAGAGATGGAGCTAGGGCACCTGCCGGTCATGCCGGACGAGGTCCTTGGGACGCTCGCACCGGCGCCCGGCAGTCTCCAGATCGACGCGACGGTCGGCGGCGGTGGGCACACCGAGCGGATCCTGGAGGCCGCCAACCCGGACGGACGCGTCCTCGGGCTGGATGCCGACCAGGCCGCGATCGACCGGGTCGCGGCGCGCCTGGCGCGCTACGGCGACCGGCTCGTGCTGCGGCAGGCCAACTTCCGCGAGCTCGGCAGCGTCGCCCCCGCGGCCGGGTTCGCCGCCGTCGACGGGGCCCTGTTCGACCTCGGCCTCTCGTCGTTCCAGCTCGCCGACCGCGACCGCGGGTTCGGGTTCCGGACCGGCGGACCGCTCGACATGCGCTTCGACACCAGCAAGGGCGTTCCCGCGGCCCAGCTGCTCGCGACGCTCGACGCCGACGAGCTCGCCACGCTGTTCCGGCGTTACGGCGAGGAGCCGTCGGCGTGGAAGATCGCGAAGGCCATTGTCGCGGCCCGCTCGATAGCGCCCGTCGAGACGGCGGAGGAGCTGGCGCAGGTCGTCGAGACGGCCGTCCCGGTCAATCCTCGCCAGCGCCGTCGCATCCACCCGGCGACACGCGTGTTCCAGGCGCTTCGGATCGCGGTCAACGAGGAGCTCGACGCCCTGCCCGAGGGCCTGGCGGCCGTGCGTGGACCTGCTGCGGCCCGGCGGCCGGCTGGTCGTCCTCTCGTACCACTCGCTCGAGGACCGCATCGTCAAGCGCTTCTTCGCGGCCGAACGACGGGGCTGCACCTGCCCGCCCGAGGTGCCGGTCTGCGTGTGCGGCCACGAGCCCCGCCTGCGTCTGGTCACCCGGCCCTCGATGACGCCGACCCCCGAGGAGATCGAGGCCAATCCCCGAGCCCGGAGCGCGCGTCTGCGCGCCGCCGAGCGTCTGGCCGCCTGAGCGGACCGCCATCGACCGACGAGGAGTGCGCCGCCCGACATCGCCGACCGGTTCCTGCCGACCCGGTCGATCCACCCGGCCCCTGATGCCGGCCCCCGCCCACGGAGGAGGAGTCCCGTGAGCAAGCGCCACCAGTCGAACCGTCGCAAGAACTACGGCCGCCGCCAGCACGAGCTGCACGAGCGCAGCCAGCGCGACCAGCTGCCCGATGACGCCCAGCACACCGTCGACGACGTCGCCTCGGGCGGCATGAGCGACCGCTTCTCGTTCCTCGATACGAGCTCGCCCCGCCTCCGCTACGCGCTCGGCGATTGAGGTGGCGGTCTACCAGGGTGCGCGCCAGCGCACCATCGTCCTGCCTCGCCGCCCGCGCGTCGAGGTCAGCTGCCCCGACCCTTCCGCGCCGCCGCGTGCGGTCGGCCGTCCGCGCGCACCGCGGCCCGTCCCGGCTCGCGCTCCTGCTGGCGGCGATCGTGATCGCCTTCGCCGGCGCGTTCTTCTCGTTGTCCCAGGACATCCGCGTGTCGGCCACCGGCTATGAGATGGACCGGCTCGCGACCGATCAGCAGCGTCTCCAGGCGCAGGCCGACGACCTGCGCAACGAGCTCAACCGCCTCGGCAAGGCGCCGGCGATCCGCAAGTTCGCGATCGACGCCGGCCTCGGGCCGCTTCCGGAACCCGAAATCATCGCGGCGCGCTAGGAGCGCCGCATCGTCATGCTCGGCCGGACCGATTCACGCGCCCGCGCGCTGCTCATCCTCCTCACCTTCGTGCTGGTGGCGGGCAGCCTCGGCGTGCGTCTCGCGTACTGGCAGGTGGCCCGCCGCGACGAGCTGTCGGCGATGGCCGTCAAGCAGTCGTCGATGCGCTACGAGATCCCGTCGACGCGCGGCTCGATCTACGACCGCACCGGCACGGTCGTCCTCGCGACCAGCGTCGCGCGCGACCGGCTGGCCGCCTATCCCAAGCTGCTGACGCCGCAGCGTCGCGCCGAGGTGGCGGCGAGGCTGGTCCAGATCCTGGGCCTCGAGGGCGATGCCGCGACCGAGCTGACCGAGCGCATGGCGTCGGACCGCGCCTACGTCGTGCTCGCCCGGGGACTCGAACCGGCGGTCTCCGACCAGATCCGGGCCGAGAGCGAGGGCAACGACCCGCAGCTCGAGGCGCTGATCCTGGAGCCCGAGTCGGTGCGGGTGTACCCGCAGCCCGGCGGGGGGCCGGGCACGACGCTCGCCGCCCACGTCCTCGGCTTCGTCAACCGCGACGGGCAGGGCCAGTACGGCATCGAGCAGTTCTACCAGGACCAGCTCGCCGGCATGCCCCGCGTGGTCGCCGCCCAGAAGGACGCCGCGGGCAACCCGGTGCCCGCCTCGTCGACCGTGCTCGATCCCGGCTACCCGGGCCAGGACCTCACGCTCACCCTCGATGCGACCCTCCAGGTGGCCGTCGAGCAGGAGCTCCTCGCGGCCTGGATCGCCGACCGGGCCAAGCGCGTGTCGGCCGTGGTCATGGATCCGTACTCGGGCGAGGTCGTGGCCTACGCGAGCTATCCCTCCTACGACGCCAACGACTTCCAGGCGATCGCCGCCGCCGAGCCGGGACGCTTCGTGGACCCGATCGTTTCGACGGTCTACGAGCCGGGCTCGGTGTTCAAGATGCTCACCGCGACGGCCGCGATCAGCCGCGGCACCGTGACCATGCAGACCCACATCAACGACAGCGGCAAGCTGTGGGTCGACGGCGGGCGGGCGCACGTCGACGACGCCGACCACCACGCGATGGGCCGGATGACCTTCCGGGACGCCGTCGCGTACTCGCGCAACGTCGTCGCGGCCAAGGTGGCCCTGCGGCTCGGCAAGTCCACGCGCGAGTCGTCGCGGATCCTGTACGACACCTGGCGCAAGATGGGCTTCGGGTCGGCGACCGGGATCGACGTCGCCAACGAGGTCCCGGGCATCGTCCGCGACCCGGCCGTGAACCCGTGGCGCCAGATCGACCTCGCCAACGGCGCCTTCGGGCAGGGCGTCGCCGTGACCCCGATCCAGCTCGCCCAGGCGTTCGCCGCGATGGTCAACGGCGGGACGCTCGTCCAGCCACGGGTCGTCCGCTCGATCGGCGACGTCGAGACCCATCCCATCTATCGCGGGCGGGTCATGACGGGCAAGCTCTCCGACAGCCTCCAGCGGCTGATGAAGCACGTGATCACGACGGTCGACTTCTACCGCAGTCGAACCCTCATCCCGGGCTTCGCGGTCGGGGGCAAGACCGGCACCGCCCAGATCTGGGATGCCGACAAGCACGCCTGGAAGGTCAACAAGTTCAACTACTCGTTCGTCGGGTACATCGGCCGCACGACCGGTCATCCCGACCTCGTCGTCGCGGTGCGCATCGAGGAGGGGACGCCGACCGTCGTTCGGCTCGGCCACCTGGAGATGCCCGTGATGTCGTTCGAGCTGTTCCGCCGGATCGCCCACGACGCGATCAGCACGCCGTTCCTGGTCCCGGACAACGAGCGCGTGCCGGCCGGCGCGGGCAACGGCCAGTGACCGCGCCCTATGCGACACTCGCCCCCGTGACGGACCACGGACGGCCGGCCGACGGCCCTGCGCTGACCGCCGAGGACCTGGTCGCCGCCACCGGCGGAACGCTGCTCCGGCGCAGCGACCGCCCCATCCGCGGCGGCGCCGTGGACTCCCGGCTGGTACGGCCGTCGGCACTGTTCGTCGCGCTGGCCGGCGAGCGCACCGACGGCCACCGGTTCCTCGCCGACGCCGCTGCGGCCGGTGCGGCGGCGGCGATCGTGGGGCGTGTCCCCGACGCGGCCGCCGGCGAACCGGCGATCGATTCGCTGGGCGACCTCACCGTGGTGCTCGTCGCGGACCCGCTGCGGGCGCTGCACGCGGTCGCGGCCGGCTGGCGCCGGCGTTTCGACCCGCTGGTCGTCGGCATCACGGGCAGCATCGCCAAGACCTCCACCAAGGAGGCCGTCGCAGGCGTCCTCCAGCAGGCGTTCGAGACGCTGCGCACCGAGGGCAACCAGAACAACGAGGTGGGGCTGCCGCTCACGGTCCTGCGGCTCGGCCCCGAGCATGGCGCGGCGGTCCTCGAGATGGGGATGTACGTGGGCGGGGAGATCCGCGAGCTGGCCGCGATCGGCCGGCCGTCGATCGGGATCGTCACCGCGGTCCAGCCGGTCCACATGTCCCGGATCGGTTCGCTGGCCGCGATCGAGGACGCCAAGGCGGAGCTCGTCGAGGCCCTGCCACGGGCTGCCGATGGCGGGGTCGCGATTCTCAACGCCGACGACGCGCGCGTGGCCCGGATGGCGTCGCGGACCGCAGCCCGGGTCGTCAGCTACGGCTTCACGCCCGGCGCCGATGTCCGGGCCGACGAGGTCGAGTCGCGCGGCTTCGACGGCATGCGCTTCCGATTGGACACGCCGGCGGGGGACCGGCTGGTCGAGATCCCGGCCCTGGGACGGCTGGCGGTGCACAACGCGCTGGCTGCGACAGCCGCCGGCCTCGCCGCGGGCATGCCGCTCGACGCTGTCCTGCCGGGGCTCGCCGTGCCGTCTCGCGCCGAGCATCGCTCGACGGTGATCCGCGCGGGCGGCGCCGTGATCGTCGACGACAGCTACAACGCCGCCCCGGGATCGGTACGCGCCGCGCTCGAGCTCCTGGCGGGCATCCCCGCGCGGCGGCGGGTCGCCGTCCTGGGTGAGATGCGCGAGCTGGGCGAGGCCCACGATGCCGGCCACCTCGAGGTCGGGGACGCGGCCGGTCGTGCCCTCGACGTCCTCGTCGTCGTGGACGGGACGCCCGGCGGCCGCGCGGCCGGGATCGTCGCGGGTGCCCTCGCGGCCGGCATGGCGGCGGACCGGGTGATCCCGGTCGCCGACGCGGCCGCGGCCGTCGATGCCGCACTGGGCGTGATCGCGGCCGGCGACGCCGTGCTGGTGAAGGCGTCGCGCGGCATCGAGCTCGAGCGCGTGGTGGACGGGCTCGTCGCCGGGCTCGGCGGCGCGGAGGCGTCCGCGTGACCCTCGAGCTGATCCAGGGCCTGCTGCTCGCGTTCGCGCTGGTCGTCATCCTGATGCCGCCCTACATGCGCCTCCTGCGTCACGCCGGGTTCGGCAAGCAGATCCGCGAGGAGGGTCCGCAGACCCACATGGCGAAGTGGGGCACGCCGACCATGGGCGGCCTGCTCGTCATCATCGTGGTCCTCGCCATCTTCCTCGCGCTCCGCTGGCCGCCGCAGGGCGGCGTCATCGCACCCCTCGCGACCCTCGCCTTCGTCGGCCTCCTGGGCGCCGCGGACGACTACCTCAACGCCCGCACAGGGGAGGGGATCCGGGCCCGCCAGAAGCTGCTGTGGCAGACGGTGGTGGCCCTGGTCGTCGCGTACCAGATCCAGAACACGTACCAGATCACCGGGATCCGGGTGCCGTTCGTGGGCGACGTGGCGATCGACCCGGTGGTCTACATCGCGTTCGCGGCGTTCGCGATCGTCGCCTCGTCGAACGGCGTCAACATCACCGACGGGCTCGACGGGCTCGCCGGCGGCACCCTCGCGTTCGCGTTCGTGTCGTTCCTGATCATCGCGCTGCTCAACGTGCCGGCCCAGCCCCAGATCGCGCTGCTGTGCGCGCTGATCATCGGCGCCCTGCTGGGCTTCCTGTGGTTCAACGTCCACCCGGCCCAGATCATCATGGGCGACGCCGGGTCGCTGTCGCTGGGGGCGACCCTGGCCGTCATCGCGCTCATCACCGGGCAGATCCTGGTGCTGCCCCTGATCGGGCTGATCTTCGTGATCGAGACCCTGTCGGACATCATCCAGATCGGCTACTTCAAGCTGTCCGGCGGCAAGCGCGTGTTCCGGATGGCGCCGCTCCATCACCACTTCGAGCTCGGCGGCTGGGACGAGGAGAAGATCACCCTCCGCTTCTGGATCGTGGGCATCCTGTCCGGCCTGCTCGGCGTGACGTTGTTCCTGGCCTCGATCAATGCCCTCGCCTGAGATGCCGACGACCGACATGACGACCGACCGCCCGATCGACCTCGACGCCCTCCGCATCGAGGACGTCCGTGGCGGCGCGCTGGCCGACCGCCCCGTGACGGTGCTCGGGCTCGCGCGCAGCGGGATCGCGCTGGCGCGTTTCTTCGCCGATGCGGGCGCCCGGGTGACCATCTACGACGGCAGGCCTGCCGAGGAGCTGGAGCGCGGCATCGCGCTGCTCGGGGATCGCACCCTGACGCTGCGCCTCGGGCCGGACGTCGACCCGGCGAGCAGCTGGGCGGGGGCGGCCCTGGTCGCGACCTCGCCCTCGATCACCCCGGACTATCCCACGACCGAACCCCGCCTGCGCTCGCAGCTCCAGGCGCTGGTCGCCCGCCGCGCGGCCGGCGACCCCGACGCCCCGGCCCTGGTCGCGGAGGCCGACCTGTTCCTCCGGCTGTGCCCCGCCCCGACGATCGGCGTGACCGGCACCAAGGGCAAGACCACGACGTCCGCGCTCGCCCACGCGATCCTCGCCGCGGACCCGATCCACCCCGCGCTCCTTGGCGGCAACATCGGCCAGCCGCTGATCGAGCGCCTGCCGGAGCTCACCCCCGATCACCGCGTCGTGATCGAGCTGTCCGAGCTCCAGCTGCCGACGCTGTCGCGGGGCACGACCGTTGCCGTCTACACCAACGTGACCTCCGACCACCTCGACCGCCATGGGTCGGTGGAGGCCTATCGGCGGGTCAAGCGGCGGCTCGCCGAGCTCGTCGACCCGGACGGGGCCCTCGTGCTCAACCTCGAGGACCCGGTCGTCGGCGGCTACGCCGGCCTGGGCACGGCGCCCGTGGTGCTCTATCGCGACGACCGGCCGGTGCCCGGCGGGCTCGGGGTGCTGGACGAGTGGATCGTCGCCGCGGCGGTCGAGCGGCTGCCCCTGGCGGGCGGCGGGACGGCCGCCACGGGCCCCGGGGGCGGGATCATGCCGGTCGACGAGCTGTCGATCCCCGGCCGGCACAACGTGGCCAACGCCCTGGCCGCCATCGCCGTCGGCCTCCTGTTCGGCGTCGCGCCCGACGCCATCCGCCGGGCCGCGGCCGGCTTCACCGGCGTCGAGCACCGGCTCCAGCCGGTCGCGCTGCGCGACGGCGTCCGCTTCGTCAACGACTCGCAGGGCACCCAGCCCGATGCCGTCATCGCCGCGCTGCGGGCATTCGCACCGCCCGTGGTGCTCATCGCCGGCGGCCGCGACAAGGGCGTCGATCTCGCACGCGCTGGCGGCCGTCGCCGGCGAGACGGCCGCCGCGGCCGTGCTGATCGGGGAGAGCGGCCCGGCGCTGGGCGCGCTGCTGGCCGAGGCCGGCGTCGCGCGGACCGTCGAGGCCGGCTCGATGGACGAGGCCGTCGCCACGGCCGACGCCCTCGCCCGCGACGCGCTGGCCCATCACCCGCCGGGCACCGTCGCGACCGTGCTGCTGAGCCCGGCCGCGGCCTCGTTCGACATGTTCGAGGACTACGCGGCCCGGGGCCGCGCGTTCATCGCCGCCGTCGGCCGACTGGGAGCGCCGCAATGAGCACGACGCCGCTGACCGCCGTCCGCGCCACGCCGCGACCGGCCGCGCGGACCAAGACGCAGATCACGCTCAAGCGCGAGCGCCACGAGCCCGAGTACGGGATCCTGGTCGCCATCGTCGCGCTGGCCGCGATCGGAATCCTGATGGTCTACTCGTCGTCGGCGATGAAGGCGTATCTCCAGCGCGACGACACGTTCGCGATCGTCGGGCCGCAGATCCAGTGGGCGGCGCTGGGCATGGTCGCGATGGTGGCGATGATGCGCATGGACTACCGCTGGCTGCGGGTCGCGTCCGTGCCCCTGTTCGCCATCGGGATCGTCAGCCTGATCCTCGTGTTCGTGCCCCAGATCAACATCGTCGTCGGCGGCTCGGCACGCTGGCTCAAGATCGGCCCGCTGCCGGCGGTCCACCCCGCGGAGTTCATGAAGCTCGCGCTGGTCGTCTACCTCGCCCACTGGTTCGCGAAGCGGGGCAGCGGCGTCCGGGGCTTCTGGACCGGAACGGTGCCGTTCCTCGTGATCACGGTGCCGGTCGTGGTGCTGGTCCTGCTCGAGCCGGACCTCGGGACCTCGTCGGTGCTCGCGTTCACGGCGTTCACCCTGTTCTTCCTCGCCGGCGCGAACCTCGTCCACCTGGGCGGCCTGGTCGTCGCGGCCATCCCGGCCGTCCTGTTCCTGTTCGTGCGCGGCTACCAGATGGACCGCATCACGGCCTGGCTCAACCCTTGGAGCGATGCCTCGGGCCTCGGCTTCCACAGCGTCCAGGGGTATCTCGCGCTGGCGCTGGGCGGCATCGTCGGCGCCGGGCTCGGCGAGAGCCGCCTCGCGGGCGGGCTGTTCCTGCCCAATGCGTCCAACGACTTCATCTTCGCGATCATCGGCGAGGAGTTCGGCCTGCTGGGCGCGGGCCTCGTGATCGTGCTGTTCCTCGCCTTCGGCTACCTGGGCATCCGGACGTCGCTCGGCGCGCCCGACACGTTCGGCGCCCTGCTCGCGGCGGGGATCACCGGCTGGATCTGCATCCAGGCCTTCATCAACATCGCGGTCGTCGTCGGCCTGATCCCGGTGACCGGCATCCCGCTGCCGTTCGTGTCGGCCGGTGGGTCGTCGCTGGTCATCAGCTTCGCCGCGATCGGCATCCTGTTATCCGTGTCCCGCGAGACAGTCGAGAAAGGAACCTGGAACGATTCGCCTGCTGATCGCGGGCGGGGGAACGGGCGGTCACATCTACCCGGCCCTCGCCGTCGCCCGCTCGCTGCGCGCACGACCCGACGCGCCTGACCTCGCCTGGCTCGGCGGCCATCGCGGCCTCGAGGCATCGCTGGTCCCGCCCGCCGGCATCCCGCTGCGCCGTCTCGCGCTGCGCTCCCTGCGCTCGGCCGGCCGCGACGTCCACCTCGTCCTCGACCCGATCCGCCTGCTGCTCTCGATCCCGCAGGCGTTCGTCCTGCTGATCGCGCGCCGCCCGGCCTCCATCTTCACCACCGGCGGCTACGTCGCGATCCCGACCCTGCTCGCCGCGACCGTGCTGCGCATCCCGAGCGTGCTGTGGGAAGGCAACGTCGTCCCCGGCCGCAGCGTGCGCTTCGTGGCGCGCCTCGCGACGGTCCTCGCCGTGAGCTACGCGGAGACCGCCGTCGCGCTGGGCCACGAGCGCTCGTATGTCACCGGCACCCCGATCCGGTCGCTGGCGGGCATCGACCCCGACGAGGCGCGGGAGACGTTCGGCGCCCGGCCGGGCGAGCGGATCCTGCTGGTGTTCGGGGGCTCGCAGGCGGTCCGTCGCATCAACGATGCCGTCATCGGGGCCCTGCCGCGGCTCGTCGAGCGCGTCCGCGTGATCCACGTCACGGGCGATGACGGGTACGGGGCCGCGCTGGCGGCGCGCGAGCGGCTGCCCGAGGCGCTCCGCGACCGCTACCGGCCCTACGGGTTCCTGCACGCGGAGATGACCGCGGCGCTGGCCGCCGCCGACCTCGCCGTGGGCCGGGCGGGGGCCTCGACGATCGCCGAGGCGGCCGCCTTCGCCCTGCCGATGGCGATCGTCCCGTACCCCCACGCCGCCGGCCACCAGCGCCGGAACGCGGAGCTCCACGCGGCGGCCGGAGCGGCGATCCTCGTGGAGGACGAGGCGCTCGACGCCGACCGCCTGGTCGAGGTCGCGGGGCTCCTCGCCGACCCGGCCAGCCACGCCGCGATGTCGGCGGCCGCGCGTGACCTCGCCCGGCCCGCCGCGGCCGCGGCCGTCGCCGACCTCGTGCTCGCCGTGGGGCACCGCGAGGCGCTGCCGACCCAGGACGAGATCGAGGCCGTGGCGAGGGGACCGCGCCCATGACCGGGGCGCCGCCGTTCGACGCGCTCGCGGTCGGCTCCGACATCCAGCGTCGGATCGGGGTCAAGACGTCGCGCGACGAGCCGCTCGCAAGGTTCACGACGATGCGCGTGGGCGGCCCGGCCGACCTGTTCGCGGTCGCGCACAACCTGTTCGAGCTGCGCGGCCTCGTGCGCTACGCCCGTGCGCGCTCCATCCCGCTGTTCCTGCTCGGCCGCGGCAGCGACCTCGTGATCGCCGACGCCGGGATCCGGGGCCTGGTCGTCCAGGTCCGCGCGGAGGCGACGAGCATCGACGGCCGGCGCCTCCATGCCGACGCGGGGGTGCCGATGGCGCGGGCCGCCACCGAGAGCCAGAAGGCGGGCCTGACCGGGCTCGAATACGGGCTCGCGATCCCGGGCACGGTCGGCGGTGCGGTCTGGGCGAACGCCGGAGCGCACGAGAGCGATACCGCGGGCGTGCTCGAATCGGCGACCGTCGTCCTCGCCGACGGCAGCGAGCGGGAGCTGGCGCGAGACGAGCTGGGCTTCTCCTACCGGCACAGCCGGATCAAGGACGCGGCGTCGGCGACCACCGGTGATCCGGGCGAAGTGGTGCTGTCGGCGACATTCGCGCTGCGCACCGCGGACCCGGCCGAGATCAAGGCCAGCCTCGACGACATCCGGCGCTGGCGCCAGGCGCACCAGCCGCTGGGCCTGCCGTCGGCCGGCAGCGTGTTCCGCAACCCGCCAGGGGACTCCGCCGGGCGGCTGATCGACGAGCTCGGCCTGAAGGGTCGGCGCATCGGCGGCGCCGTCGTCTCGGAGAAGCACGCTAACTTCATCGTCAACGACCAGCGCGGGTCGGCCGCCGACGTCCGCCGGCTGGCCGAGGCCGTTCGCGGCGAGGTCCTCGCCCGTCATGGGATCGAGCTCGCGTTCGAGATCGAGTTTGCCGGCGACTGGTCCGGCTGGTCCGCCGAGGAGGGCGCCTGATGCCCGTCCCGCCCCTCGCGCACGATCCGGCCGCCACGCCGATCGCCGTCGTCCTGGGCGGACCCTCGGCCGAGCACGACGTGTCGATCGTGTCCGGGACGGCGATCCTCGCCTCGCTGGCGGGCTCGGGCTACCGGGTGGAGGCGTGGCTGATCGACCTCGATGGTGGCTGGTGGCGGCTGCCCGACGGCCACCGGCGCGACGGCCGGCCGCAGGCCGACTACGACGAGCCGGCCGCCCTGGGCGCCGACGGCCCGGTATCCGCGGCTGCCGCCCTCGATCGCCTGGCGGCGACCGACGTGCCGCCGGTCGTGTTCCTCGCACTCCACGGGCCGTTCGGCGAGGACGGGACGGTCCAGGCGCTGTGCGAGGCGGCCGGCCTCGTCTACACGGGCTCGGGGGTGACGGCGTCCGCGATCGGCATGGACAAGGCGGTGTTCAAGCGGCTCGTGCGTGGGCTGGGCGTGCCGGTGGTCGATTGGCGCGAGGTACGGGCCACGCGCTGGGCGCGCGACCCGGCCGGGGTGCTGGCGGAGCTCGAGGCGTTCGCCGCCGCCACCGGCGATCCGCGGCTGATGGTCAAGCCCGCACGCCTCGGCAGCTCGGTCGGCATGACGCTCGCGCACACCGCGGACGAGCGGGCGCCGGCGCTCGAGGCCGCCTTCCGCCACGATGACCTCGCGCTCGTCGAGCGCTACCTCGCGGGCGCGCGCGACATCGAGGTTGCGGTCATGGGCAACGAGCCCGATGCCCTCGAGCTGTACGGTCCGGGCGAGGTGCTCGCGGGCCACGAGTTCTATGACTACGCCGCCAAGTACACGCCGGGGCTGTCCGAGTCGACGACTCGTGCCGAGGTCACGCCCGCCGAGCGGGCGGCGATCCTCAAGCTCGCCCGTGACGCCTATCGGGCGACCGGCTGCGAGGGCTTCGCCCGCGTCGACTTCCTCCTCGCCGGCAGCGAGCTCGTAGTGTCCGAGATCAACACGATCCCGGGGTTCACGCCGATCAGCCTGTTCCCGACCCTGCCGGCGGCGGGCGGCTACGACTTCGCCGCCGTCTGCAGCCGCGTCGTCGACCTCGCCCTGGAACGCGCCGCGGGCCGCCGGCGTCGGCGGCTCTCCGCAGCCGACCTGCCTCGCTGACGATGCAGCGCCGACGGACCGCCACCCGGCCCGCTGCGGGTGTTCGGCGCACCCGCAGCGTCAAGCGCCGATCGGCGGGCCTGACGCCGACCCGGGCCGGCGCGCTGCTGGCGCTGCTGGTGTCGCTGGCGGGGCTGTATGGGGCGACGAGCTCCGGCGCGTTCTCGGTGCGCCGCACGGAGATCACCGGGGTGACCTGGACGCCGCAGGAGGCCGTGGTCGACGCCCTCGCGATCCCGGATGGCCAGAACCTGTTCACCCTGAGCACGCGCGATCTCGCCGCCCGGCTGGCGGCGATCCCGGCGATCCGCGATGCGTCGATCACCGTCGCCCTGCCCGACGAGGTGCGGGTCGCGGTTGCCGAGCGCGTGGCGCTCCTGATCTGGGAGGCCGCCGGCGAGCGCTACCTCGTCGACGAGGACGGCCTGCTGTTCGGGCGCGTTGACGAGGCCCCGACCGCCGCGGCCGACGCCCTCCCGATCGTCGACGACGGCCGTGGGGCCGCGGCGGCGCTGACGGTCGGCTCGACCCTCGACCCCGTGATCCTCGACGCCGCCCGCCGGCTCGGCTCCCTGCACCCGGCCGACCTCGGGACGGCGGCGACCCGGCTGGGCATCCGCCTCGACGACCAGGACGGGTTCACGCTCACGGCCGATCCCGTCGGCTGGTCCGCCGTGTTCGGCTTCTACACGCCGGCGCTGCGCACGACCGATCTCATCCCGGGCCAGGTGCGACTGCTGCGGAGCATGCTCGCGGGCCGCGAGGACGACGTGCTCCGGGTGATCCTGGCCGACGAGCGGAGCGGCACCTACGTGCCGCGGCCGAACGCGTCGCCGTCCGACAAGCCCGCCCCGTGACCGCCCGGGGGTCGACTCCGCCGGCCCGGGGGTCTGGTAGCGTATCGAGGACCTTCATCCGGACGGAGGCTGCCCGCCCGTGCTCCTGCCCCTCGTGGGTCTCCTCGTCGGCGTTGTCGCGGGCCTCATCCTCAACGTCAATGTCAGCTTCGAGTTCTCGCGCTACTCGGCCGTGGCCATCCTGGCCGCGCTCGACTCGGTCCTGGGGGCCGTGCGCGCGGAGCTCGACGGGGTCTACGACAATCGAATCTTCATCAGCGGGTTCGTGGTCAACGCCCTGGTCGCCGTCCTGCTGGTGTTCATCGGCGACAAGCTCAGCCTCGACCTCTACCTCGTCGCCCTGATCAACTTCGGCTTCCGCATCTTCAACAACGTCGCGTTGATCCGGCGCCATTTCATCTAGCAGCTAGCGAGGAACGACAGGCAGGTGGAACGGGAAGCGGTCCTGGTCGGCATCGATGTCGGCACGTCCAAGGTGTGCGCGCTGATCGGGGAGGTCGGCCGGGACGGCCGGCTCACGATCATGGGCCACGGGACGGTCCCGGCGTCGGGCCTCAAGAAGGGCGTCGTCGTCAACATCGACCAGACCGTGCGCTCCATCGCCGACGCCGTCGAGCGCGCCGAGCGCCTGTCGGGCTGGAAGATCGACCGCGCCTTCGTGGGCGTCGGCGGCAGCCACGTCGAGAGCCTCAACTCGACCGGCCAGGTGGCCGTCACCGCGCACCATCGCGAGGTCACCCGCGAGGACATCAGCCGCGCGATCGAGGTCGCCCGTGCCGTCTCGATCCCCAACAACCGGGACGTGCTCCACGTCGAGCGGCGGGGCTTCACGGTGGACGGCCAGGAGGGGGTCAAGGACCCGCTGGGCATGAGCGCCCTGCGGCTCGAGGTCGAGGCCCACATCGTCACGGCGTCGGCCACGGCCGTCCAGAACCTGACCAAGTGCGTGCAGCTCGCGGGCGTCAAGATCGACGAGCTGGTCGCCGACGCCCTCGCCTCCTCGGAGGCCGTGCTCACCGAGACCGAGAAGGAACTGGGCGTCGCGGTCGCCGACATCGGGGCCGGCACCATCGACCTGTCCCTGTTCGCGGATGGCTCGCCGTTCCATACCTCGGTGCTTCCGGTCGGCGGCAACAACGTGACCAACGACGTCGCGATCGGCATCAAGACCACGCTCCAGGTCGCCGAGGAGCTCAAGGTCCGCCACGGGACGTGCGACCTGCGCGGGCTCGAGGACGAGGAGATCGCGGTCTCGGTGATGGGCGACGACGCGGGCCGCACGGTCAGCCGCGAGGAGCTGTGTCAGATCATCGAGGCCCGGATGCGTGAGACGTTCGAGCTGCTGCGCGGTGAGATGACCCGCAGCGGTCACGGCATGCTGCCGGCCGGGATCATCCTCACGGGCGGCGCGGCGCAGCTCGCGGGCACCGCCGAGCTCGGCCGCGAGGTGCTCCAGATGCCCGTGCGGGTCGGCGCCCCGTCCGGCATCGCCGGTCTCGTCGACACGATCCAGGACCCGTCCTATTCGACGGCCGTGGGGCTGCTGCGCTGGGGCGCGATCCAAGTGGCGCTGGGCGAGCCGATGCGCTACGAGTCCGCGCCGGGCGGGGGCGGGATGGGCCGCCTGCGGGACGCGATCCGCTCGATCTTCCCCTAGCCGTCGCGCTCCGCCCGCCGATGCAATCGATCCAGCTCGAGATCCGGACGGGCCGCGACCGTGGCTTCACCGACCTCACGCCGGCGTGCACGCGCTTCGTCAGCCAGGCGGCCGAGGGCGGTGATGGCCTGCTGTCGGTGTTCGTCCCGCACGCGACGGCGGGGCTCGTGATCCTCGAGCTGGGGGCCGGATCGGACATCGACGCCGTCGCGACGCTCGACCGCCTGCTGCCCCGCGACGACCGCTGGACCCACCGCCATGGCTCCGCCGGTCACGGCGCGGACCATGTGCTGCCGCTGCTGGCCGCCCCCTCGATCACGGTCCCAGTGCTGGCGGGCCGGCTCGCCCTCGGGACGTGGCAGTCGATCGCGCTGATCGACCCCAACGAGGACAACGCGACCAGGTACATCCGCCTCAGCTTTATCGCCGGCTGACCGGACCGGACGGCCCCGGACCCGACCAGTCCGTGGTGCGCGAGGGCACCGGCGAACCGACCGCCACGCTCGGCGGCGCGCCCCCCACCCGTGGACAGGCACGCGGTCAGCGTGGGTATACTCCCGCCCTAACCCTGCAGACCCGTCGCGAAGCCGGAGCCCGGGACCGGCGCGCCCCCCAAGCGTGACGAGCGGACAAGATCGCTCGCCGCCACACTCGAACATCTCAGGAGAGCGCTGATGCCGCTGCGTTCCGATTCCGAGAACTTCGCCCTCATCCGCGTCATCGGCGTAGGCGGTGGCGGTAGCAATGCCGTGAACCGGATGATTCGCGCCGAGATGATGGGCGTGGAGTTCATCGCGTGCAACACGGACGCCCAGGCGCTCCTCCAGTCCGACGCCCCGCACAAGATCCGGATCGGCGACAAGATCACCCGCGGCCTCGGTGCCGGCGGCGACTCGTCGATCGGCCAGCGGGCCGCCGAGGAGGATCGCGACAAGATCGCCGACGCGCTCGCCGACTCGGACATGGTGTTCATCACCGCGGGCCTCGGCGGGGGCACGGGCTCGGGCGCCGCGCCGGTCGTGGCCGAGATGGCCAAGGAGCAGGGCGCCCTCACCATCGGCGTCGTCACCAAGCCGTTCAGCTTCGAGGGCAGCCGGCGCAAGCTGGTCGCCGAGAAGGCCTCCGAGGAGCTCAAGGCCAAGGTCGACACGCTGATCACGATCCCCAACGACCGCCTGCGCGACGTCGTCCAGAAGAACACCTCGATCGTCGATGCGTTCCGGGTCGTCGACGACGTGCTGCGCCAGGGCGTCGCCGGGATCAGCGACATCATCACCGTGCCCGGGCTCATCAACCTCGACTTCGCCGACGTGCGCGCGATCATGAAGGACGCGGGCTCCGCGTTGATGGGCATCGGTCGCGCGAGCGGCGAGAACCGCGCCCTCGAGGCCGCCCGCATGGCCGTCGCGAGCCCGCTGCTCGAGATCAACATCGCCGGCGCGCAGGGGATCCTGTTCAACATCACCGGGTCCTCGAACCTCACCCTGTGGGAGGTGACCGAGGCGGCCGAGGAGATCCGCGCCGCGGCCGACCCCGAGGCCAACATCATCTTCGGGACGAGCTTCAACGAGCGGCTGGGCGAGGAGATCATGATCACGGTCATCGCGACCGGGTTCGACGGACGTCGCCGGCCGGACGCCAACCGGGCCCAGTCGCCCGAGCGTGTGCCGGCAGGCGTCGCGCGGCAGGCCGCAGCGGGCGCGAGCGCGACCGCCGGTGGCACCGTGCCCGCCCGTGACTTCCTCGAGGAGCTGGAGCGCCAGCGGACCGAGCTCGAGCCCGACGGCTATGACGTCGCCGCGACGCCCGCGCCCGCGCAGCCGCGGTCCGTCGGCGAGCCGGCCCCGCCGAAGCGTGCCGCGACCTACGACGCGGACGATCTCGAGATCCCCAGCTTCCTGCGCCGCCGCTAGCCGGGGCGCCGCGGGGCGCCGGATCGCGAACACGAAGCCGACCGCATGACCGCAGACGAGGTCGCCCTGCTGGCGACCGCCCGAGCGCGCGTCCTGGAGCGCGTCGAGCGCGCCGCCGGGCGGACCGGTCGCGACCCGGCCGGCGTGACCCTCGTGGCCGTGTCGAAGACGGTCGCGGTCGAACGCGTCCAGGCGGCGATCGACGCGGGCCTCACGCTGCTGGGCGAGAACCGCGTCCAGGAGGCTGCCGCGAAGGTGCCGCAGACGCGCGGCGGTACGTGGCACCTCATCGGGCCGCTGCAATCGAACAAGGCCGGGCGGGCGGTCGAGCTGTTCGACACGATCGAGTCCGTCGACAGCCTCGAGCTCGCCCGTCGCCTCGACCGGCTGGCCGGCGAACGATTGCCCGGCCGCCGGCTCGCGGTGCTGCTCCAGGTCAACGTCGCCGACGACCCGGCGAAGGCCGGCTTCACGCCCGACGGCGTGACCGAGGCCCTGCCGGCCCTGGTCGGCCTGCCGAACCTGCGGATCGACGGGCTGATGACGATCGGGCCGCTCGTCGAGCGCCCGGACGACGCCCGGCCGACGTTCCGCGCGTTGCGGCTCCTCGGGGAGCAGCTGCGCGCGTACCACGCCGAGCTCGGCTCGACGCTGTCCATGGGGATGAGCGACGACTTCGAGGTCGCCGTGGAAGAGGGCGCCACGATGGTCCGCGTGGGCCGGGCCCTGTTCGGAGACCGGCCGCACGCCGATCACGACCATCATCATCACTGAGGCCGTCATCGGGCGGCTGTTAGACTCCGAGGCCGGTGAGCATGACCGACGTCCGCTTCGCCGTCCGCCTGACGCCGCGTGGCGTCGCCGATCGCATCGATGGTGTGGTCGACGGCGTGCTCCACGCCCGGGTGTCCGCCCCGCCGGTTGACAGCGCCGCGAATCACGCGCTGCTCAAGCTCATCGCCGGCGAGCTGGGCGTCCCGCGCGGCGCCGTCCACTTGATCGCCGGCGCGAACGGCCGGACCAAGATGCTGGCCGTCGAGGGCGTGACGGCGGAGGATGTCGAGGCGCGCTGGCCGGGCATCAAGCTCTGACGCGGGGCGGCTCCGGGTGGGCCCGACGCGCTATCATGCGGGTTCCCACGCGGGGACCCGGGCGATTAGCTCAGTCGGTCAGAGCGCACGGTTCACATCCGTGAGGTCACTGGTTCGAGCCCAGTATCGCCCACCATCCTGACCCACCGGAACACAGGGCCTTCGGGCCCTGTGTTCGTGTTCGCCCCGAATCGAAGCAACCGGCGGGACCCTTGCGGGTTCCGCCGGTTGTGACCGTCCGGGTCGCGCCCGGCTGGAAGGGGAGCCGGATGCTATCCGAGCAGGTAGTGGAGGGCCGGCCGGTGGGTGACGACCTCGGTCTTCTCGAGGTAGGCATCGACACCGTAGGCGAGTCCGGCCTCGGCATAGGCGAGGTACAGGGCGACCGCCGCGTACAGGATGGTCTCATTGATCGGGCCGAAGCCGAAGTCCCAGGCCGCGATCGTGATGGCGCCCATCAGGATGGCGCCCATGACGCCGGCGAACCGGGTCGCGAAGCCCAGGATCAGCGCGATGCCGATCGCCACTTCGCCGAACACCACGAGGGTGTTGACGGTATCCACGATCGCCGCATTGGTCGCGACCGAGACCCAGAAGCCCTGCGTCGGGTTGACCACCGCGTCCTGCGCGGACCCGGGCAGCGTGCCCGCGGTGCCGAACTTGAGGAACCCAGCCGCCGAGAACGGCGTGCCCGAACCGGCGAAGTCGAACACCTTCTCGAGGCCGGCATACAGGAAGCCCGCGCCGAGGACGATACGGAGCGCTGCGAGGCCCTTTGCCTTTTCCATGATCGGATCCTTCCGCTTGAGCCCGGTGCGCCGCCGGATCGTTCCTGGTTGGTCGTCGAACTCAGTTGTCATGCTCGTCGCGGTGTCCGTGCCCGGACAGGTGCCGGTGGTCGCGAGCTGGGTGCCGGACGGCCCGCCGGGTCCGGGCCGTGCGGACTCCGCCGACCCGGGACCCTGCACGCCTCAGCGAGCGACGATGACGGTCGTGCCGCTGTGGGTGGCGACGTGCTCGGACGTACTGCCCTGGAGGGCTCGCGTGACGATGCCGAGGCTCCGCGACCCGATGACCACCGCGTCGAAGCCGCCGTCGGCGGCGATCTGCTCGATCGTCTTCGCCGGTTCACCGGCGGGCGCCAGCATCTCGGCCTCGATGCCCTCGTTGCGCAGCAGGACCTGCGCCTCGAGCAGCTCGTTGAGGTGCACCTCCCGATCGTCCCACGGGTCGACCGGCGAGCGGCCCGGATGCACCGGGGTCACGCTCACGACGCTCACCGAGGCGCCGAATCGCTTGGCCAGCTGGACCGTGAGGTCGAGGGCGCGCTTGGCCGGCTCGCCGCCGTCGTAGGCCACGAGGATCTTGTCCATCACAGGCTCCTGTTCACTCGTCGGCCGCCAGCCGACGGCCGTGCCACCCGAGCGTGATCGCTCAACAGGCGAACCGCGACGGCCGCACGTCCTGTTGGCGGGGGTCGGATGGCCTACCGCGCGGCGGGCGAGGCGGTCGGCGCGGGCGGCGTCGTGCTCCACGACCGGAGCGTCTGGAGGTAGTTCGCGCGCTCGAACGCGCCCGGGTCCTCGACCCGCGCCTGGCTGGCGCTGCCGCGCAGCTGGTCGACCGACGCGTAGCCGCGCTCGTCCATCCAGGCCACCATCTCGGCCTCGACCACCGCGACGTGCTCCGGCCCGTGGCGCAGCAGCGCGGACGTCATCATCACCACGTCGGCGCCGACCAGCAGGCCCTTCACCGCGTCCGTCCCCGAGTGCACGCCGCTCGTCAAGGCGAGCGAGACCGCGGCGCTCAGCTTCGGCCGCAGGATGGCGATCCAGCGGACGGGCAGGCGCATCTCCCATGGCCGGCTGAGCTCGATGCTGGGCACGACGGCGAGCGACTCGAGGTCCAGGTCCGGCTGGTAGAAGCGGTTGAACAGGACGAGGCCGTCCGCGCCGGCAGCCACGACCGCGGGCGCGAAGCTCGCCAGCGCCGAGTAGTAGGGGCTGAGCTTGACCGCGAGCGGGATCGTGACCGCGTCGCGGACGGCGGCGACCAGGTCGAGGTCGATCGCCTCCATCGCGGCCGCCCCGAGCCAGGGGTCCACGGCGAGGTGATAGAGGTTCAGCTCGAGCGCGTCGGCGCCGGCGGCCTCGATCCGCTGCGCATGCCGGACCCACGCCCCGCCGGTGGTCGCGTTCAGGCTGGCGATGACGGGCACGCTGACCGTGGACTTGACCCGTTCGAGCGAGGTCAAGTAGCGATCGGCGACCCCGACGAAGCGATCGATGCGGGGGAAGTAGCCGAGCGACTCGGCGAACTGCTCGGTGCCCTGCTCGAGGGCGCGTCCGAGCTCGAGCTCCTCGCCGAGGATCTCCTCCTCGAACAGGGACGGGAGCACGATCGCGCCGACCCCGGCCTGTTCCAGCCGAGCGGCCATCTCGGGATCGCCGTTGTGCGGCGCGGCCGAGGCGACGATGGGGGAGCGCAGGTCGAGGCCGAGGTAGGTCGTCAGCAGGTCGGCAGTCATGCGTCTTGCCCTTCCGTTGCGGCGTGCTCGAGGTGGGGCACCGTGCGCTCGATGCCGGCGAGCCCCTGGTAGTAGCGCCATCGCTCGTCGGCGTCGGCCTGGGCGAGCGTCGCGAGCTCCGCGGCGCGGTCGGGGTCCGTCCGCTGGAGGATGGCGAATCGAGCCTCGCTGGCCGCGAACTCGGCGACGGGGATCGTCGGGGCGACCGAGTCGAGCTTGAATGGATGGCCGTCCTCGATCTCCGAGGGGTGGAAGCGGTACAGCGGCCAGTAGCCGCTGCGGACCGCGTCCTTCTGATGGGTCATGGACTTCGCCATGTCGATGCCGTGGGCGATGCACGTGCTGTAGGCGATCACGAGGGACGGTCCCGGCCAGGCGTCCGCCTCGAGCAGGGCCTTCGTCGTCTGGGCGTCGTTGGCGCCCATCGAGATCTGGGCGACGTAGACATCGCCATACGAGCGGGCGATCGCGCCCAGGTCCTTCTTTCCCGTCCGCTTGCCGGCGGCGGCGAACTTCGCCACCGCGCCGCGGGGCGTGGCCTTCGAGGCCTGGCCGCCCGTGTTCGAGTAGACCTCGGTGTCGAGGACGAGCACGTTCACGTTGCGACCGGACGAGAGCACGTGGTCGAGGCCGCCGAACCCGATGTCGTAGGCCCAGCCGTCGCCGCCGATGATCCATACGCCGCGGCGCACGAGGTTGCCCGCGAGCGCGAGCAGCTGCCGGGCATCGGCGGAATCGGTGCCATCGATGGTCACGAGCGCTTCGCGCAGGCGATTCACGCGCTCGCGCTGGAGCTCGATGCCCGCCTCGTCGTCCTGGTCGGCGGTCAGGAGCCCGTGCACGAGATCGGCGTCCAGGTGGGCGCCGAGGCGCTCGACCAGGCGTCGGGCCTGTTCGCCCTGCGTGTCGAGCCCGAGCCGCATCCCCAGCCCGAACTCGGCGTTGTCCTCGAACAGCGAGTTGCTCCAGGCGGGACCGCGGCCTTCGGCGTTCGTCGTCCACGGGGTCGTCGGCAGGTTGCCACCGTAGATCGATGAGCAACCGGTCGCGTTGGCGACGATCATGCGATCGCCGAACAGCTGGCTGACGAGGCGGATATAGGGCGTCTCCCCGCAGCCACCGCATGCGCCGGAGAACTCGAACAGCGGCTCGAGCACCTGGGATCCCTTGATGGTGTCGTGCGGCAGGAGGTTGCGGTCGAGCGCCGGGATCGACTGGAACACGTTCCAGCGCTCCCGCTCCGCGTCGCGATGGGTCGCGGCCGGCGCGAGGTCGATCGCCTTGTGGCTGCTGTCGGTCTTGCTGCGTGCAGGACAGACGTCCACGCACACGCCACAGCCGGTGCAGTCATCGGGCGCGACCTGGATGGTCAGGCGGTGGCCCGGCAGCTCCCGGGATCGGAACTCCTTGTGCAGGAACGATTCGGGGGCGCCGTCGACCGCCGAGGCGGGGAACACCTTCATCCGAATCGACGCGTGCGGGCACACCATCGCGCACTTGCCGCAGTCGATGCAGATCGACGGATCCCAGATCGGGATTGCCTGGGCGATCGAGCGCTTCTCGTACTTCGCCGTCCCCGTCGGGAACGTCCCGTCGACCGGGAGCGCGCTGACCGGCAACAGGTCGCCCTGGCCGGCGATGAGCCGCGAGGTGAACCGGGCGACGAAGTCCGGCATGTCGGGGCTCGTCATCGGGCGCCCGGACGGCGCCGATCCGACCCAGCCGATCTCCACGCGCGACAGCCGCGCGAGCGACTGGTCGATGGCGGCGAAGTTGCGACGGACAATCGCCTCGCCTCGCTTGCCGTAGGTCTTCTCGACGAAGGCCTTGATTCCGGCGATGGCCTCGTCGGGCGGCACGATGCCCGCGAGCTGGAAGAAGCATGGCTGCATGACCGTGTTGATCCGGCTGCCCATCCCGACGTCCGCGGCGACGGCCAGCGCATCGATCACCCACAGGTCGATGCCCTTCTCGACGATCGTCGCCTGGACGTCCCGAGGCAGGTGCTGCCAGACCTCGCCAGGGCCGTAGGGCGCGTTCAGGAGGAACGTGGCCCCGCGCTTCGCGCGCTCCAGCACGTTGACCTGCTCGAGCAGCCCGAACTGATGGCATGCGACGAAGTCCGCTTCCTCGACGAGGTAGGTCGAGCGGATCGGTTCCGGACCGAAGCGCAGGTGCGAGACCGTGATCGATCCCGACTTGCGGGAGTCGTAGACGAAGTACCCCTGGGCGAACAACCCTGTGCTCTCGCCGATGATCTTGACCGACGCCTTGTTCGCACCGACCGTGCCGTCAGAGCCGAGGCCGAAGAACAGGGCCTGGACCTCGCCGGCCGGGCGCCGGTGGCGGAACTGGTCGTCGATCGGCAGGCTGAGGTGGGTCACGTCGTCGTCGATGCCGACGGTGAAGTGGCGCTTCGGCCGGGCCGCGGCCAGCTCTTCGAAGATGGGCTTGACCATCGAGGGCGTCAGCTCCTTCGAGGCGAGCCCGTAGCGCCCGCCGATCACCCTCGGGGCGACCGCGAACGGCGGCGCCTCTTCGTCCATCGCCTCGGTCAATGCGCCGACGACGTCGAGGTACAGCGGCTCGCCGACGGCGCCGGGCTCCTTCGTTCGGTCGAGGACCGCGATGGAGCGCACCGTCGGGGGCAATGCGGCGATCAGACGAGCCGCAGGGAACGGCCGGAACAGGCGGACCCGCAGCATCCCCACGCGCTCGCCGCCGTCATTGAGGGCGTCGACGGTTTCCTCGATCGCGCCGTTGGCCGAACCCATGGCGACGATCACGCGCTCGGCGTCCGGCGCGCCGTGGTAGTCGACCAGGCCGTAGCGCCGTCCCGTCCGGGCCTCCAGCTCGCCGAAGACCTGCTCCACGATCCCGGGCACGGCGAGGTGGAACGGGTTCGACGCCTCCCGCGCCTGGAAGAACACGTCGGGGTTCTGGGCGCTGCCGCGCAGGACGGGCGCGTCCGGCGTCAGCGCGCGCGCGCGGAATGCCAGGACGTCCTCATCGCGGATGAGGGCACGCACGTCGTCGTCGCCGAGCGGCAGGATCCGGTTGATCTCGTGCGACGTCCGGAAGCCGTCGAAGAAGTGCAGGAAGGGCACTCGCGCCCGGAGGGTCGCGGCGTGCGCCACGAGCGCGAAGTCGTGTGCCTCCTGCACGGAACCCGCCGAGAGCATCGCCCAGCCGGTCGTGCGGGCATGCATCACGTCGCTGTGGTCGCCGAAGATCGAGAGCGCGTGGGTGGCGAGCGTGCGCGCGGCGACGTGGATCACCGCCGGCGTGAGCTCACCGGCGATCTTGAACATGTTGGGGATCATCAGGAGCAGGCCCTGGGATGCGGTGAAGGTCGTTCCCAGCGCTCCGGACTGGAGGGCGCCGTGGAGGGCGCCCGCGGCGCCGCCCTCGGATTGCATCTCGACGATGTCGGGCACCTGGCCCCACTGGTTGGGCCGGCCGGCGGCCGCCCAGTCGTCGCAGTGCTCGGCCATCTGCGATGCGGGCGTGATCGGGTAGATGGCGATGACCTCGCTCAAGGCGTACGCGACGCGCGCGACCGCTTCGTTGCCGTCGAGGCACTGGTCGCGTTCGGTCACGGTGCTGTCCCCCTGGCGATGGTCTGCGTGCATGGCTGTCGTTTCCGTGTTGCGATGGAGGGGGCTCGTCCGCGATCGGCCGGCCGAGCCCCCGGAGAAGGCTGGCTACGGCCGGATCGCGACCTTCAGCACGCCGTCGCGGCGATGGCTGAACAGGTCGTACGCCTCGACGATGTCGTCGAGGGCGAACCGGTGGGTGATGAGCGGCAGCGGGTCGAAGCGGCCCGATTCGACGGTCGCGATCAGCCGTCGCATGCGCTCCTTGCCACCCGGGCAGAGCGTCGTGACCACGCGGTGGTCGCCGAGCCCGGCGGCAAACGCGGTGTACGGCATCTCGAGCTTGCCCGAGTACACGCCCAGGCTGGACAGGGTGCCGCCCGGACGCAGCGAGCGCAGGGCGCTCTCGAACGTCTGCTGGGTCCCGAGGGCCTCGATCGTCACGTCGGCGCCACCGTCCGTCAGGCGCATCACCTCGGCGACCACGTCGACCTGGGTGAAGTCGAGGGCGACGTCGGCGCCCATCTTGCGGGCCATCGCGAGCCGGGCCGGGTCGCTGTCGACACCGATGACCAGCGAGGCGCCCATCAGCTTCGCGCCGGCCGTGGCGCACAGGCCGATCGGGCCCTGGGCGAACACGACGACCGCGTCGCCGATGCGCACGCCGCCGGACTCGGCGCCTGAGAAGCCGGTCGAGGCGATGTCGGCCAGCAGGACGACCTGCTCGTCCGTGACCCGGTCGGGGATCGGGGTCAGGTTCGCCTGCGCGGACGGCACCAGCAGGTACTCGGCCTGCGCGCCGTCGATCGTGTTGCCGAAGCGCCAGCCGCCGAGAGCTTCGTAGCCACCGCCGTGGCCGCACTGGCTGAGCTTGCCGGACAGGCACGCGCGGCACTGGCCGCACGGGGTGATCGCGCCGACGAGGACGCGCTGGCCGATCTCGTAGCCCGTCACGCCGGGTCCGATCTCCTCGATCACGCCGACCGGCTCGTGGCCGATGACGAGGCCCGGGCGCACCGGGTACTCGCCCTTGAGGATGTGGACGTCGGTGCCGCAGATCGTCGTCGTGGTGACGCGGATCACGGCCTCACCGGCGCCGGCACGGGGCCGCGGCACCGCTTCGACCCGGATGTCGTTGGGGCCGTGGAAGACCGTGGCGCGCATGACCCCCGGCGTGGACGGCGCGCGGCGTGGCGTTGCGGTTGCGAGGGTCACGAAGGACCTCCGATTCGGATCTCAGGAAGCCGGCGCGGGCTCGCCGATCAGTGACGGGCGCTTGCCGCTTCCCTCCGATGGTCGGTCGCGGGGGTGGGGCGCAAGTAGGGCCGGAGGTCACCCCGATCGGGACCGCTTGGCCCCGGCCGCCCGATCAGGTCCGGCGGAGCCCCGCGTCTCGGGTCAGATCAGGTGGTTGCGCCGGGCGTTCGCCGTCAGCTCCGCGCGGTGATCGGGATGCGCGATGGCGATCAGCGCCGCCGCCCGCTCGCGGAGGCTCTTGCCGAACAGCTCGGCGACGCCCCACTCGGTGACGATGATCCTCGCGTGGGCCCGCGTCGTGACGACGCCGGCACCGGCCTGCAGGATCGCGGCAACCCGCGAGACCGTGCCGCCGGCCGCCGTCGACGGCAGGGCGATGATCGCCCGCCCATCCGGCGCGAGGGCCGCGCCGCGGATGAAGTCCATCTGGCCGCCAACGCCGGAGTACATCCGGTGCCCGATCGAGTCCGCCACCACCTGGCCGCTGAGATCCACCTCGATCGCGGAGTTGACCGCGACCATGTGCCGGAACGAGCGGATGACGTGGGTGTCGTTGGTGAAGTCGACCGGTCGCATCTCGACCATCGGGTTGTCGTCGACGAACGCGTACAGCCGCCGACTGCCCAAGAGGAACGCGGCCACGATCTTGCCCCGGTTGCGATCCTTGCGCGTCCCGTTGACCACTCCCGCCTCCACGAGGTCGACGACCGCGTCCGTGAACATCTCCGTGTGGATACCCAGGTCGTGCTTGTCCGTCAGGGCGAGAGCCGTGGCGGCCGGGATCGCACCGATGCCCAGCTGCAGCGTCGCGCCGTCGGGGACGAGCTCGGCGACGTGGGCGCCGATGCGTCGCTCGACATCGCCGATCGGGGCGATGGCGTGCTCGTACGGGGGCTGGTCGACCTCGACGGCCAGGTCGATGTCGCTGACGTGGATGAAGCTGTCGCCGAGCGTGCGGGGCATGGAGCGGTTGAACTGCACCACCACCGTCTTCGCCCCCCGGATCGCGGCGTGCATGGCCTCGACGCTCGTGCCAAGGGAGCAGAACCCGTGGTCGTCGGGCGGCGTGGCGTTCACGAACGCGACGTCCAGGGGGATCGTGCCCGAGTCGAACAGCTGGGGGACATCGGACAGGAACACCGGGACGTAGTCGGCCCGGCCCTCGTTCACGGCCGCCCGGGCGTTGGGCCCGATGAACAGCGCGCGGTGGCGGAAGTGTCCCGCCATGTCCGGGGCGAGGTGCGGACCCGGGCCCTCGATATGGAGGTGGACCATGCCGACGTCGTGCAGCTCAGGGGCCCGCGCGACGAGCGCGTCGAGCAGGACCGACGGCGTCGCCGCGGCGCAGTGCACGTACACCTGGTCGCCCGAGCGTATCGAGGCGACGGCCTCCGGGGGTTCGACGATCCGCATCAACGAAGCCTACGCGGGGACCGGCATGCGCTGGCGCCCCGACAGGCGCTCCCTGGAGCCGAGCTCGTCGGCGACACGCACGGCGTGACCGCGACGCGGCCCGGGTGCGACGGGTGTGGGGCGAACCACGAGGACGGACATCGGCGCGTGCAGGACCACCGTCCGCGCGGTGCTGCCGACGACCAGGCGTTGCAGGAGGCCGTGTCCTCGCGTGCCCACGACGATGACGTCGGCGCCCCACGCCGTCGCCTGGTCGATGATCTCGGCGGGCGGCGGGCCCTGGCACACCGTGCCGTCGGCCTCGATCCCCGCGGACCGCAGCCGCTGGACGGCATCCTCGGCCACCTGCCGTCCGTGGGCGCGCGCAGCCCCGCCGAGCGATTCATACGCGTCGACCGTGGCCGCGGTGTCACCGAACCCGAGCCACCAGGCGGCCGGCAGGTCGATCACGTTGAGGACGCGAGCGGTGCCGTAGCGGAAGATCCCGGCGTCGGCCACGAGCCCCACGGCGAGGTCCGCATCGGGGGAGCCGTCCGTGGCGAGCAGGATGCGCCAGGCCGTCGTGCGCCGCGCGACGAGCACGGGGCAGTGACGCATGCTCCATGACCTCGGCGGACACGCACCCCAGCAGCGTCCGCTCGAGGGTCCCGTGGCCGCGCGCCCCGACGATGACGAGCTCGGATCCGGACCGACGGGCGTGGCCGGTGATCATGGACGCCGCTCGGCCCTCGAGCACGCTGCCAACCACCGTCAGGCCCGGGCGGCGCAGGAGGCTCGCGGCCTCGTCGACCAGCCGCTGGCGGTCGTCATGCATCTCGTCCCGAGCAAGCGGCAGCGTGGGCGTCGACGGGGTGATCCAGGGCCCCCCGAACAGGTCCAGGTCGGGGGGCACGACGGTGACGATCTCGAGCCGCGAATCCGGCGGCCACACGAGGCTCGCCGCCGTTTCCAGGGCGACCTCGGATTCCCGGGAGCCATCGATCGCGAGCAGCGCCCTCATGGCAGCGGCCTCCTTCCTCACGATGCTCGGTCGGCGACGCGCCATCGGCACGTGCCACCCGTCCCGATCGAGTGGTGACCGACGGCCCGTGGCCGCGGTCGTCAACCGGCCTTCGCCGTCGACCGTTCGACGGGCTCCAGGAGTCGCTCCCCGGCCTCCCAGGCCTCCGGCTCATCGGAGCACAGGCGTCGCGCCTCACCCCGGATGAGCAGGGCTAGGCCGCGGTCGCCATCGGTCGTGCCGCGCGGCGGGTGGCGATCGAGCGCATCACGAACGAACGCCGCGTAGCGCGTCATCGGGCTGGCGTCGGCCAGCAGCGCCTCGAACCCCGGCGCGAAGTCGACCGCGACCATCAGGCGGCCGAAGAAGGCGCCGACCATGTCGGCCCCCGCGTCCCACCCCTGCGAATGCCCGCCGCGCCGGAGGAGCGGCACCGGCGAGGTGAACACGGCGACGACCGCGCCGTCGATCATCGCGGCGTCCAGCCGGCCGCCGAAGGTCAGGTACTCGTTCGAGACGTGGATCCGGTCGACGAGCCGGATCATGCCCCACGAGTACGGCTCGGACAGGGGCATCGGCGTGTTGCGCGACAGCCGGCGACGCCGGCCCCGCGTCTCGCGCGTGACCCAGTAATCGATCGACTCGGGGTCGTAGTGACGGAGGGTCGGCTCGCTTCGGAGCGCGACCAGCAGGAAGGCCGGGCCCGGGCGATCGGGGAGATCCGGGTTGGCCAGAAAGCCCCAGTCCTGGAGCTTGGCGGCCGGGTCGGGGACGCCGAGGGACGGGCGCCCGTCGGGCCCGGCCATCTCGGTGGCGTCATGTGCCTGCACGGCGTGCTCCTCAGTCCCCGCCGAGCAGCGGCAACAGGAACCGCTCCTCGCGCTCCAGATGCGCGCGCAGGAGCGCTTCCAGGGCGAACAGGTCGCACCGGGCCTCGCTCGTGGCCCGGGACTCCGGACCGTGTTCCAGCCGGACGCGATCCTGGCTCACCGCCTCTGCCCGGCGCGCGATCTGGCGATGGTCGAAGCGCACGAGCCTCGCCAGCCAGGGCGTGTCGGCGTAGCGGTCGACCTCTGGCAGGAGCCACGTCTCCTCCCAGGTCATGTGCGGCTTGAGCGTGTGCTCGATCCAGTGCACGATCCCGGCAATACGCGGCGACAGCCGGTCCGCCGGGATCGACGCGAGGTCACAGGCGGTCTCGTGGATCCGTTCGATCCCTGCGTGGAGATCCGTGTGCTCGTGCTGCATGAACGAACGCAGGACCTCGGAGCTCGTGGCATTTGCCGTCATGGCCTCGGTCCTCGTGCTGGTGCTGTCGCGGTTAACGTCGGCCGCGTGACCACCCGGCACCAGTGCCGCCCGGCCCGTCACCGGCGGACCTGACGGCCCGGGTCGTCGTCGATCGGGACCTCCAGCCCTTCCGAGGAGGGTCTGCCGGCACTACTCGCGATCTCGGACGAACCCCGACCGTTGGCCCCAGGGTCGCGGGCCGCCACGCCCGCCCCGGCACCAAGGGACGCCACCATGGACGAGCCGCTCAACCTGGTCCTGTTCTCGGGCACGGACGACAAGCTCCAGGCGGCCGCCGTGCTCGCGGCCGGTGCCGCCGCGCTGGGCAAGCCCGTCAACATCTTCCTCCAGTACTGGGCGTTGGACGCGTTCCGCGCCAACAGGATCCACGCGGACCACGGGCTCGCGCCCGAGGCCGGCGTGGCCGGCCGCGCCGCCGTCGATGCCCTCGCCGAGGCGGGTCAGGCAACGTGGGCCGACACCCTGCGCCAGGCCAAGGACCTGGGCGCGGTCGACATCCAGGCGTGCAGCCTGTCGATGGACCTGCTCCGTCTCGAATCGACCGATCTCGATCCGCTCGTGGACGGGGTCGAGGGCGTCACCGCGTTCTACCTCAACGCGGGCGACGGCCAGGTCGTGTTCATCTGACCCCCAAGTCCGCAAGGAGAACGGCCATGCCTGTCATCGAGGTCACCGACTGGGTGGACGCCCGGGGGCTCGCCTGCCCGATGCCGATCGTCAAGCTCGCCCAGGCCATGAAGACCCTGCCCGGCGGGGCGGCGGTCGAGCTGCTGGCCACGGACCAGGGCTCGACCAAGGACGTCGCGGCGTGGTGTCGCGCGACCGGCAACGAGCTCGTCGACCAGTCCTCGGACGGCGCGCTGTACCGCTTCGTCATCCGCAGGAAGTGAGGCACCCATGACCACCGAGACACTGGTTGGGGGCGACCCGGTCGAGGCCGCCATCGAGGCCGTCGAGCCGGCGCCCGGGCGCGACCTGTCACCGGCTCCCGACCCCCTCGCCGATGGCGGCGTCCGGGCGAAGGAGCTCCTGATCATCGACTACAGCGGCGACCTCGAGAAGGTCTGGGCGACGATGATCCTGGCCTCGACGAGCGCCGCGATGGGCGTCCGGACGCGGGTGTTCGTGACGTTCTGGGGCCTCCAGGTGTTCGTCAAGGACTCCAAGCGGATCACCGGCCGCACCTGGATGCAGAAGCTGCTGGCCGCGATGCAGCGGCCCGGCATCAGCCACCGCAAGCTCTCGAAGATGAACTTCCTGGGCATGGGCCCGTGGATGATGGGCCGCCTCGCCCGGCAGTACGGCGTCGCCAGCCCCAAGGAGCTGCTCGAGGCCGCCCAGGCCATGGGCGTCGAGTTCATCCCGTGCCAGATGACCATGGACATGTTCGGCCTCCGGCCCGAGGACATGATCGAGGGCATGGGCGAGCCCGCCGGCGCCGCGACGGTCATCGGCCTCCTCACCGGCGATTCCACCCCGCTGTTCATCTAGTGCAGGTATCCCCGATGACCGAGACCGCGACCCCCACCGTGCGCATCGTCGACGCCCGGGGCAGCTTCTGCCCGGGCCCGCTGATGGAGCTGATCCGGGCCATCCGCGAGTCCGAGGTCGGCGCCGTGATCGCCGTCTACTCCACCGACTCGGGCTCCAGGACCGACATCCCCAAGTGGGTCGAGAAGGCGGGCCACCGCCTGGTGTCGCTCGACGCCCGCGACGGCTACGACGAGATCGTCGTCGAGAAGCGCCGCTAAGGAGCCGGTGATGGCGAACATCCTCATCCTCGGCGGTGGCGTCGGGGGCACCCTGACCGCCAATCTCCTCGTCAAGAAGCTGCGCCGCCAGTTGAAGGCCGGGGAGCTGACCATCACGGTCGTCGATCAGACTGGCCAGCACACGTACCAGCCGGGCTTCATGTACATCGCGATGGGCGGCGAGCGGGCCGAGCGGCTGCAGCGCCCGGAGCGCTCGCTGCTCGACAAGCGCGTCCACCTCGTGGTCGGCGAGGTCGCCTTCGTCGACGCCGCCACGCGCATCGTCACCCTCGGCGACGGCCGGCTGCTGCCCTACGACCAGCTGGTCCTCGCCACCGGGTCGCGGATCGTGCCCGAGGCGATCGAGCATTTCGACACCCAGGCCCAGCACTTCTACACCGCCGACGCGGCGCTCGAGCTGCGGCGCGCCCTCGACCGGTTCGCCGGCGGCCGGATCGTGATCGGCATCGCCGGCATGCCCTACAAGTGCCCGCCGGCGCCGCTCGAGGTCGCGTTCCTGATCGAGGCCGAGCTGCGGTCTCGCGGTCTGCGGGAGCGGTCGACGATCGACTACTGCTCGCCGATCGGGCGCGCGTTCACGATCCAGAGCGTCTCGGACATGGCGACGCCGATCCTCGAGCACAAGGGGATCGAGCTCCATACCTTCTTCAACGTCGAGGCGATCGATCCCGGGCGCAAGGTCGTCCTGAGCCTCGAGGGCGAGGCGCTGCCCTACGACCTGCTCATCCTCGTGCCGCCCCACAAGGGCCAGCAGTTCCTGATCGACTCGGGGCTGGCCCCGGCACCCGGCGGCTGGCTGCCCACGGACCGCGCCACGCTCCAGGTCGGGGGCCGGCCCGACGTCTACGCCCTGGGCGACGCGACCGACCTGCCGCTGTCCAAGGCGGGCTCCACCGCCCACTTCGAGGCGCCGGTCGTCACCGAGCGGATCGTCGCCGCGATCGAGGGTCGCGAGGTGGACCACCGCCACGGCGACTACCTGGGCAAGGTGATGTGCTTCTTCGAGATCGGCGATGGCAAGGGCACCCTGCTCCAGTTCGACTACGAGCATCCGCCCCGGCCGCCCCGGCCCAACCGCATCTGGCACCTGGGCAAGATCGTGTTCAACAAGACGTACTGGCACACGGTCCCCAAGGGCCGGGTGTAGCGGCGCCCTGCCTGCCTCCTTCGGGTCAGATGGCCCCTCCCCGCGGGCCGATCGGCAACTGGGCGCCGGGTGTCCGCGAGCCTAGGCTGGGATGGTCAAGGAGGTAACCCGGACATGACCACCCAGACCGTTCAGCCGCTACCCACCAGTGCCGCCGTCTGGCTCAACACGAGCCACGCGCTGGTCGCGCGCACCGATCTCGACGGCAAGGTCATGACCGTCGACGTCATCCGCGGCGTCGAGCCCGAGACCTCCTACCTGGTGCGTGTCGTGCGGGCGATCGGGGATCGTCAGCGCGTCATGTTCCTCGGGCCGAGCTCTCCGCGCCTGGCCCTCGAGCGCGAATACGTCGCGGTCTTCCAGCACCCCGACCGCCTGGTCGACGTCGATGCGGTCGACCCGACCGACAGCACGTCCCTGGCGAAGCGCCTCTCAACGCTGGTCGCCTGACCCGACGCGGCAGCCTCGTGAGCACCACGGTCACGCACCCCCGGACGTCGGTCGCCGCGCCCGCGACGACGACGGACCTCCTTGCCGGCGGTGCGCTCCTGCTGGCGGCCCGCGTCGCGATCGTCGAGCCGCGCCGCCACGGGACCCCCTCGCACGCCCCTACCGGATCGTGATCACCGACGCCGGCCATGGGCAGGAGCGGCGGGCCAGGCAGCCGGTCTGGAGCGGGCTCATCACCCACGGGCTGGCCGCCCGGGTGTCGCCCGACCGGCGCCAGCCGACGTTGAGGGCGATCAAGGCGATCCACACCGCGATCTTCGTCTCGATCGCCGGGCTGGTCGCCGCGGTCGCCTGGGACGGGGCACGCCGCGATCCGCGCGGGCGCACGGCCGCCGCGGCCGCCATCGCGATCGCCGAGTCCGTCGTGTATGCCAGCAACAACCGCGTCTGCCCGCTCACGACGCTGGCCGAGGAGCTGGGTGCGGAGGACGGATCCGTCACCGACCTGTTCCTGCCCGACGCGGTCAGCCGGCTGATTCCGGCGGTCGCGGGGACCGCCCTGGTGGTGGGCCTCGCGCTCAACCTCCGGGCCATGCGGCGGGATCGGAAAACTTCCCGCTGACCGGCGTCACACCTCGCGGGGGCACGCCGTCGCACGACGGAAGCTCCCTCGGAAGGTGCGGTCTCCTCCCCGCCCGTCGAGGGTCCTGGTCACGTGAAGCCTCCGGCACCGCCGGGGGCTTCACGCCGTCCTGGGGGTTCAGTCGCGCGCGAGGCGACGCAGCACGGCCGGCAGGATCCCGCCCTGGCGCAGATAGTCCACCTCGATCGGCCCATCGAGCCGTGCGATCGCCCGGAAGCGGCGCTCCGCGCCGTCGTCGCCGCGGGCAGAGACCACGACCTCCTGGCGCGGCCCGATGGTCGCGATCCCGTGGATCGAGTACGCCTCCCGGCCGCTGAGTCCCAGGGATGCCGCGCTCTCGCCGGGCAGGAACTGCAGGGGCAGGACGCCCATCCCGACGAGGTTGGATCGGTGGATCCGCTCGTAGGTCTCCGCGATCACCGCTCGGATCCCGAGCAGTGCCGTTCCCTTGGCGGCCCAGTCGCGCGACGAACCGGATCCGTACTCGCGGCCGGCGATCACCAGCAGGGGCACGCCCTCGGCGCGGTAGCGCATCGCCGCGTCGTAGATGAACGCCTCCTCGCCGCCGGGCAGGTGGCGGGTGTACGGGCCCTCGCGACCGTCCGCAAGCTGGTTGCGCAGGCGGATGTTGCCGAAGGTGCCGCGCATCATCACCTCGTGATGGCCGCGCCGCGCGCCGTACGAGTTGAACTCGAGCGGGCCCACGCCGTGCGCCTGGAGCCACTCGCCGGCGGGCGACCAGGCCGCGATCGAGCCGGCCGGGCTGATGTGGTCGGTCGTGACCGAGTCGCCGAGCAGCGCGAGCACCCGCGCCCCCTCGATGTCCGTGAGCGGGACCGGGTCGGCCGTGAGCCCGTCGAAGAACGGCGGCCGGGCGATATAGGTGGAGGCCGCGTCCCAGGCGTACCGGTCACCCGACGGGATCGGCAGCGCCGTCCAGCGCTCGTCGCCCTCGAACACTGAGGCGTAGGTCTCGCGGAACAGCTCCGGGTCGATGGAACCCGCGATGACCTCGCGGATCTCGGCCGGCGTCGGCCAGATGTCGGCCAGCATGACCGGGCGGCCGTCGTCGCCATGGCCCAGCGGCTCGGTCGTGAGGTCGATGTCGACCCGGCCCGCGAGGGCGAACGCGACGACCAGCGGGGGCGAGGCGAGGTACGAGGCGCGGACCAGGGGATGGATCCGGCCCTCGAAGTTGCGGTTGCCCGACAGGACGGCGGCCACGATCAGCTCATCGGACTCGATCGCGGCGGCGACCGGTTCGGCGAGCGGCCCCGAGTTCCCGATGCAGGTCGTGCATCCGTAGCCCGCGAGCGCGAACCCGAGGGCGTCCAGGGGCGCCATCAGCCCGGCACGCTCGAGGTAGCCGGTGACCGCCTTGGACCCCGGCGCGAGGGACGTCTTGACCGTCGGCGAGACGCGCAGGCCGCGGTCGACGGCGTTGCGCGCGAGCAGGCCTGCGCCCACCATCACGGTCGGGTTGGAGGTGTTGGTGCACGAGGTGATCGCCGCGATCGCGACCGAGCCGTGCCCGAACGGCGGCGCATCGGGCGCGTCGGCGATGTGTCGCCGGGCGACGCCCTCGGTCTGCGGGAAGGCGGTCCGGAAGTTGGCGGCGAGGTCCGGGAGCGCGACCCGGTCCTGGGGCCGGCGCGGACCCGCCAGCGACGGCTCGACGGTCGAGAGGTCCAGCTCGAGCGCGACGTCGAACTCGGGCCCGTTGCCCGGCTCCCGCCACAGGCCCTGGGCCTTCGCGTAGCGCTCGACGAGGTCGACGCGTGCGACGGTCCGTCCGGTCAGCCGGAGGTAGCCGAGGGTCTCGTCGTCGATCGGGAACAGGGTCGCCGTCGCGCCGAACTCCGGGCTCATGTTGGAGATCGTCGCCCGATCGGCCAGCGACAGGCCGGCGAGGCCGTCGCCCGCGAACTCGACGAACGACCCGACGACGCCGAACGACCGCAGCATCTCCGTGATCACCAGCACGAGGTCGGTCGCGGTCGAGGCGGTCGGCAGCTCGCCCCTCAGGCGGACGCCGACGATGCGCGGCATCGGCTGGTACAGGGGCTGGCCCAGGAGGACGGCCTCGGCCTCGATCCCCCCGACGCCGTAGCCCAGGACGCCCAGGCCGTTGACCATCGTCGTGTGGGAGTCGGTCCCGACCAGCGTGTCCGGGTACGCGACCCGGCCGTCCGCGTCCTCCCGGTCGGCGACGACCGTCGCCAGGAACTCCAGGTTGACCTGGTGGATGATGCCCGTGCCGGGCGGGACCACGCGCAGGTCGCGGAACGCCGTCTGGGCCCAGCGCAGCAGCTGGTACCGCTCGCCGTTGCGCTCGTACTCGCGCTCGACGTTGATCGCGAACGACCCGGCGCCGCCCCAGGCGTCGATCTGCACCGAGTGGTCGATCACGAGGTCGGCCGGCACCAGCGGATTGACCCGCCCTGGATCGCCGCCGAGGTCGGCCATCGCGTCGCGCATCGCGGCGAGGTCGACGACGGCCGGCACGCCCGTGAAGTCCTGGAGCACCACCCGGCCCGGCATGAACGGGATCTCCGCCTCGCCGGCTCCGCCCGGGCGCCAGGCCCCGAGGGCCGTAACGTCCTCCTCGCGCACGATGCCGCCACCGGCGTTGCGGAGCGCGTTCTCGAGCAGGATCTTGAGCGTGACCGGTGCGCGGCCGAGGTCCACGCCGAGGGCGATTCCCGAGCCGGCCAGCGTCGACAGGCGATAGATGTCGGGAAGGCCGCTGCCGAGCGTGGCTCGGGCGCCGAATGCGTTGGTCCTGGGCATGGGTGATCCTCCTTCGGGGATCGGGCGATGAGGGTGCGCCCTCGGACCGCTCGCTACACTCGCTGCGTGGAATTGTACCGCGCGCACGCCGCCAGGGCAGGGGAGCGGACCCGATGAGGGCCTGGGACGAGACCGACGACCTGCTCCGACGCGCGGCGGAGCGGCGCGAGGCAGACCACGACGAGACGCTCCAGGAGCTCGGCCAGGAGGGCGTCGACCTCGACCCGGCCGCACCCGGGCACCACCGCCACGGCGACGTCGAGCACCTCAGCGACCATGCCCACCCCCACGCCCACTCGGGTCCCGGGGAACGGCCGGTGGTCGGGATCGTGGGCGCCGGGCCTGTCGGCACGACGCTCGGCATCGCGCTCGATCGAGCGGGCTGGCCGGTGGGCGCGGTCGCGTCGCGGGACCCGGCCCGGCGGGCGCGGTTCCGCGAGCTCGTCTCCGGCGTCCGCGGGTTCGCCGAGGCGAACGCCCTCGTCGACGACGTCGAGCTCGTGATCCTCGCGGTGCCCGACGACGTCGTCGTCGCCGTCGCGGAGAGCCTTCGCCTGTACGCGGGCCAGGCGCTCATCCACACCAGCGGCGTCCTGGGCGCGGAGGTCCTGCGCCCGGCGATGGCCGCCGGGACACAGGCGGGCGCGTTTCACCCGCTGGTTGCGTTCGCCGACCTCGAACGGGCGCTGGCCGCCCTGCCCGGCGCGACCGTGGCGATCGAAGGGGACGACGAGCTGGCGGCCCACCTGGGCGACATGGCGGAGGCCATCGGCGCCGTGCCGGTCCGCCTGCCGGCGGGCTCCAAGCCCGCCTACCACGCCGCCGCCGTGCTCGCGGCCGGCGGCGTGGTTGCGCTCCTCGATACGATCCGCGAGATTGCCGGGCTGCTGGGCCTGGACGAGGAGGGCGCCCTGCGGATCTTCGTGCCGCTGCTCGAACAGGCGGTCGCCAACGCCCAGGCGCTGGGCATCGCCTCCTCGCTCACCGGCCCGGCGACGCGTGGCGACCTCGGCACGGTCGGTGCGCATCTCGCCGCCCTGCGGGCGGGCGCGCCGGATGCCCTTCCCGTCTACCGGGCGTTGCTCGAGCGCGACGCCGCGATCGCGCGGGAGCGGGGCGCGCTGTCACCGGAGTCTGCCGAGCGGCTGCGAGCCGCACTTGCAGGCAACCCGTGACGCGGTAGGATGCCGGAATGCAGCACAGCATCGCCACTCGCTTTGCGGCTTGGCCGGCGCGCTACGTCCATCCCGCGGCGTCAGCCCGCGAGCGGCGCCTCGGCCTGCGGCCCTCGTCGGCGTTCATTGCGGCCTCCGGACGCCGCACCGTGCTCCGCCGTCCGGATGTCGGACCCCTGACGGCGCTCCGCGCCCCGTGGCGCGCACTGACGATCGAGCCGGTGCGGGAGGCCGCAACCGGCCGGCCCACCCCGGCCCAGCGGATGCGGTGGACCAGCTCCACCCGTGCCGGAGGCTCGCGCCGCTCTTCCGTGGCGCCCGCGTGGCCCGCCTGAGGCAGGCCACAGCCACCTCTGCCGGTGGCATCGTCATCCGGGTCACCGACGGCACCCCCGAGCTCGTGGTGGGCATGCGCCGGCGCGAACGCGACGGCGTCACCTGGAGCCTCCCAAAAGGGACGCCCATCGCGGGCGAGACGACCGAGGAGACGGCCATCCGCGAGGTCACCGAGGAGACCGGCCTCGAGGTCAGGATCGTCCGGCCGTTCGACCACATCGACTACTCGTTCGTCATGGGCGGGACGCGCATCAACAAGACGGTCTACTACTTCCTGATGGTCCCGACGGGCGGCGACCTCGCGCGCCACGATCACGAGTTCGCGGAGGTGCGCTGGATCTCGTTCGTCGAGGCGTCGATGCTGCTGACGTTCGAGACCGAGCGGGCCCTCGCCGCGCGCGCCATCGCCGCGCTCGACGAGACGTTCCCGATGCCGGCCTGAACAGGACGCTGCGATGACCGAGGCCACGACGCCGCTGCCCAGCCCGCTCCTGGACCGCCATGAGGCCCTGGGCGCCAAGATCGTCGAGTTCGCCGGCTGGCTGATGCCGATCCAGTACGCAGGCATCCTCGAAGAGCACCGGGCGGTCCGGGGGGCGGCCGGGCTGTTCGACCTGTCGCACATGGGCGAGCTCGTCGTCGAGGGTCCGGACGCCGGTCCCGCGCTGGCGGGCGCGCTCGTCACGGACCCGCCGGCGCTCGCGATCGGACGGGCCCAATACTCGATGATCTGCGCCGCCGACGGCGGGATCCTGGACGACCTGATCGTCTACCGGCTGGCCGAAGATCGGTTCATGGTCGTCGCCAACGCGTCGAACGCGCGGGTGGTCTCGGACGCGCTCGCGGAGCGGATGGAGGGATTCCGCGCGGTGCTCGACGACCGGTCGCTGGCCACCGGCCTGGTCGCGATCCAGGGTCCGCGGTCGCTCGACGTCCTGGGGCCGCTGACCGATCTCGATATCGGCGGCATCCGCTACTACGGGATCGCGGAGGGCGTGGTGGCCGGCATCCCGGCCCAGGTGGCCCGGACGGGCTACACCGGTGAGGATGGCTTCGAGCTGTTCGTCGACGTGGACCGGGCGGGAGAGCTGTGGGACGCGCTGCTCGAGGCCGGGCGGCCCCATGGGCAGGTCCCGGTCGGGCTGGGCGCCCGCGACACCCTGCGGCTCGAGGCCGGCATGCCGCTGTACGGCAACGAGCTCGACCGCTCGACGAACCCGTTCGAGGCCGGCCTTGGCCGGGTCGTGAAGCTGTCCAAGCCGGGCGACTTCGTCGGTCGCGCCGCCCTGGAGCGGGTGGATCGCGACGGCGTCGGGCGCCAGCTGGTGGGCCTCGTGATGCGCGACCGGGGAATCGCCCGGCACGGCTACCCCGTGCTGAGTGCGGCAACCGACGGTGCGCCGCCGACCGCCACCGGGACGGTCACATCGGGCACGATGTCGCCGACGCTGGGCAAGGCGATCGCCATGGCCTACGTCCGCCCGGCCGATGCCGGACCCGCTACGATGCTGGCCGTGGACATCCGCGGGGCCCCCGTCGCCGCGGAGGTCGTTCCGCTGCCGTTCTACAAGCGCCCAGCCTGAGAGGGCAGTCAGACCCATCGGAGCCCAACGCGTCCCGATTGTCGCGACGTCCCATGGAGGAGCCCGCCTGATGGTCCCCGACGACCTGCGCTTTACCAAGGAGCACGAGTGGGTCCGCGTCGAGGGCGACGAGGCGACCGTCGGCATCACGCAGTACGCCGCCGACCAGCTCGGCGACATCGTGTTCGTCGAGCTGCCGGCCGTGGGTCGCGTGCTCGAGCAGTACGCCACGTTCGGCGTGGTCGAGTCGGTCAAGGCCGTCAGCGACCTGTTCGCGCCCGTGGCCGGCGAGGTCGTCGCGATCAACGACGAGCTGACGGGCAATCCCGAGCTGGTGAACGGCGAGCCGTTCGGCGAGGGCTGGATGGTCAAGGTGCGGCTCGCGGACGCGGCGCAGGTCGAAGGCCTGCTCGACGCCGCGGGGTACGAGCGCCTTGTCGCAGAGGGCTGACCGGTGCCCTACGGGCCGCACGTCGCCGACGACCGGGCCCGGATGCTCGAGGCGATCGGCGTCGGCTCGGTCGATGACCTGTTCGACGACATCCCGGCGGCGCTGCGCGCCAGCCCGCTGCGCATCGACCCGCCCGAGCCGGAGCTCGAGCTCAGCCGCCGGCTGTCCGCGCTGGCCGCCCGCAACCGTGTCGATCTCGCGAGCTTCCTGGGCGCAGGCGCGTACCGCCACTGGACGCCGCCCGCCGTCGACCAGCTCTTGCTCCGCGGCGAGTGGTACACGGCCTACACGCCCTACCAGCCCGAGGTGAGCCAGGGCACCCTCCAGAGCATCTACGAGTACCAGTCGCTGCTCGCCGAGCTCACCGGCCTGGACGTCGTGTCCGCCTCCCACTACGACGGCGGCGCCGCGACCGCCGAGGCGGCCCTCATGACCTGCCGGGCCACCCGCCGCGAGAGGGTCCTCATCTCGCGTGCCGTCCATCCCCACTACCGCCAGACGCTCCACACCTACGCGGAGGGCGCGGGGCTGGTCGTCGACGAGATCCCCCTGGTCGCGGGCGGCCCGGCCGCCGGGACGACCGACCTCGAGGCCCTGGAGCGGATGCTCGCGGACTCGGACCGGCCGGTCGCCGGCGTCGTCGCGGCGCAGCCCGGGATCCTCGGCCTGCTCGAGGACATGGCGGCCATCGGGCGCCTGGCGCACGCGGCGGGTGCGCTGTTCGTGAGCGTCATCGAGCCCGTGTCGCTGGCCGTCCTCGCGCCGCCCGGCGAGTACGGCGCCGACATCGCGGCGGGCGAGGGCCAGCCGCTCGGGATCGCGCTCCAGTTCGGCGGACCGTACCTGGGCATCGTGGCCTGCACCGATGCGCTGGTCCGCCAGATCCCGGGCCGCCTGGTGGGCATGACCGCCGATCTCGATGGGCGGCGGGCATTCGTGATGACGCTGCGCGCGCGCGAGCAGGACATCCGGCGCGAGAAGGCGGCCAGCAACATCTGCACCAACCAGGCGCTGCTGGCGCTCGCGGCCTCGATCTACCTCGCCACCATCGGGCCCCACGGGCTGCGCGACGTCGCGGCGCTCGGGGCGGCCCGCGCCTCGGAGCTCGAGGCGGCGCTGGCGGCGGCCGGCGCGCCGCGGCTGCACAGCGGGCCGTTCCTCAACGAGTTCGCGGTCCGGGTCCCGGACGCCCGCGCCGTCCACGCCCGGCTGCTCGATCGGGGAGTGCTGGCGGGGATCCCGACCGCCGACCTCCTGCCCGACGAGCCGTCGCTCACCGACGGGCTGCTCGTGTGTGCCACCGAGGTCACGACCGGCGAGGAGATCGAGCGTTTCGCGAGCGCGCTGGGTGCCGAGATCGGCGACCCGGCGGTCGCCGTGAGCGCCCGATGAGCGTCGTCGGCGAGCGGCTCCAGCCCACGCTGTTCGAGCGCAGCCGCCCGGGCCGGGGCGGCGGCAAGATCCCGCACCCGCCCGCCGACGCCCTTGACCGCATCCCGGGCGCCCAACGGCGGGCGACCCCGCCGGCCCTGCCCGAGCTCAACGAGCCCGAGGTCGTGCGCCACTACGTCAACCTCAGCCAGCTCAACTACGCGGTCGACACGGGCTTCTATCCGCTCGGCTCGTGCACGATGAAGTTCAACCCCAAGCTCAACGAGTGGGCCGCGCGACTGCCGGGCTTCGCGGGGCTTCACCCGATGGCGCCCGACGCGGTCAGCCAGGGGACGCTCCAGCTGCTGTTCGAGCTCGAGGCGATCCTGGCCGAGATCAGCGGGATGGCCGCGGTGACGCTGCAGCCGGCGGCCGGCGCGCACGGCGAGCTGACCGGGATCCTGATGATCCGCGCCTACCACCGATCGCGGGGCGACCACGACCGGACAGAGGTGCTGGTGCCGGACTCGTCGCACGGCACCAACCCGGCGACGGCGACCATGGCCGGCTTCCGAACCATCACCATCCCGTCGGCGCCCGATGGCGGCGTTGACCTGGACGCGTTCCAGGCGGCCCTCGGGCCGAAGACGGCGGCGATCATGATCACCAACCCGTCCACGCTCGGGCTGTTCGAGCGGCGGATCGGCGAGCTGCTCGATGCCACGCACGCCGCCGGCGCGCTCGCCTACATGGATGGAGCCAACCTCAACGCGATCCTCGGGCGCTTCAAGCCCGGCGAAGCGGGCTTCGACGTCATGCACTTCAACACCCACAAGACGTTCAGCACCCCGCACGGCGGCGGTGGACCGGGGGCCGGCCCCGTCGGCGTCCGGCCGGACCTCGTGCCGTTCCTGCCGGCCCCGCGGGTCGTGCGGGCGGACGACGGCGGCTATCGCCTCGAGACGGCGGGCGAGCGCCCGGCCTCCATCGGGCGGATGCGCTCGTTCGTCGGCAGCTCCGGCGTCCTGGTGCGGGCGTATGCGTACCTGTGCGCGCACGGCGACGACGGCCTGCGCGAGGTCTCCGACGACGCCGTGCTGGCGGCCAACTACCTCAAGGCGCGGCTCGCCGGGACCTACCGGATCCCGTTCGGTCGGGCCTGCAAGCACGAGTTCGTCGCGTCGGCCTCCGACATCAAGGCTCGCACCGGTGTCCGGACGCTGGACGTCGCCAAGCGCCTGATCGACAAGGGCTACCACCCGCCCACGATCTACTTCCCGCTCACGGTCGACGAGGCCATGCTGATCGAGCCGACCGAGACCGAGTCGCTCGAGACGCTCGACGGCTTCGCCGACGCCCTGATCGAGATCGCCCACGAGGCGGAGACGGACCCCGGGCTGGTCACCTCAGCCCCGCACACGGCTCCCGTTCGCCGCCTCGACGAGGCGACGGCCGCGCGCCAGCCGAATCTACGCTGGCGAGGCATGACGGGCGCGGACACGCCGTGCCCGGATTGACCCCGAGCGCCCCCCGGATGGGGGATTTGACAGGCTCGGAGGCCGTGTGAATAGTAGCGCGCAGCGCACCGGCCGAGACCAGTGCCGTCGTGGCATGCCCCGAGGATTCACACACGAATCACCAGTCCGCGGTTGACAGGACCTTCAGGCCTGCGATCACGGTCAATCTCGGGCAGCCAGACATCGATCGGAGGAGATCTGATGCACAAACGTTTCTGGGGCCTGCTGGCCACTGCGGCGATCGTCGTCGCAGCGTGCGGCGGGACGACCTCAACCGCCTCGCCGGCCGCGTCGGCGGCCGCACCTTCAGCGGCTGGGTCATCGCCCTCAGGGCCCGCTGCGTCGCCGAGCGCCGCGGCCATTCCCCCGGACCTGACCACCACGACCTATAAGGCGGAGGCGGTCGGGCACACGGGCGGCAAGCTCGTCGTCGGCACGTCCGGCGAGGCCAACACCATCTGGTGGGGCATCTACGACAACTTCGCGGGCGACACCGACGCCTTCGGCGGCTCGCTGTGGAGCCTCTTCGGCAACACCGCCGACCTGAAGTACTACGGCCAGCTGGCCACCGAGGTCCCGACCGTCGACAACGGCGGCGTCGTGCTCAACGACTCCGGCGGCATGGACGTCACGATCAAGCTGATCGAGGGCGCCCAGTGGTCCGACGGACAGCCGATCACCTGCGACGACCTCAGCTACCAGTGGAAGTGGCAGCTCGACCCGACCAACGCGGGCACGGTCACGGGCACCCAGGGCTACGAGGACATCTCGGCCATCGACGGTGGGACGGGCAGCACGTGCGTCCTCCACTTCTCGAAGATCTACGAGCCGTTCCTCGGCCTGTTCGCCCCGCTCCTGCCCAAGCACTACATCAGCACGGTGCCCGCGGCAGACGCATTCACCAAGCTGTACACGCAGGCCGACCCGGAGTCGGGCGTCTACAGCGGCCCCTGGCATCCGACCAACTGGGCGGCCGGCGCACAGGTCGACTTCAAGCCGAACGACGCGTTCTGGAAGACGATCAAGAAGGCCGATACGCCCTTCGACGCCTACACGCTGCGGTTCTACTCGACGGTCGACGCCCTGATCGCGGGCTACGCGAACGACGAAGTCGACGTCGCGCTCGAGATGAACCACACCAACCTGCCCGCCCTCCAGGCGAGCCAGGTCCCGCCCGCAGACGTCGACGTGATCGACGGCCTGACCTACGAGCACAACTCCTACAACCTGGCGTCCCTGACGACCAAGTTCGGCGCCGACGGCGCCAAGGCGCTGCTCGAGGCCTTGCATTACGCCACTGACAAGGACGCCATCAACCAGCGTGTCCTGGGTGGGACGGCCACTCCGTCGTGCGCCATGTTCTCGCCGCTCGCCTGGGCCTACAAGGACATCCCGTGCTATGAGCACGACCCGGCCAAGGCCGCCCAGATCCTGAGCGACGCGGGCTTCACCAAGGGCGCCGACGGCAACCTCGTCGCCCCGAACGGGACGCCCGTCGTGCTGCAAGCCTGCACCCGCGCCGACCGCCAGTACCGCCTCGACACCCTCACCCTGGTCGCGTCCCAGGCCGCCGAGCTCGGCATCAAGTTCGATCTCACCAACCTGGCCGCGGATCCGAGCATCCTGTTCGCGGGCTGGAACGAGCCCGGGGCAGACGTCCCCTGCAACCTCACCCACGGCAACTACGACGTGACGGAGTTCGCCTGGGTCAACACCCCCGATCCGCTGGGCAACTACGGGGTGTACCACTCCTCGTTCGATCCCACGACCAACCCGACGCACGCCGGTGCGAACTACATCCGGCTGCACAACGCCGACGTTGACGCGGCCCTCGACGAGAGCCTTCGCTCGGTCGATCTGCTGAAGATCAAGGACGACATGGGCAAGATCCAGACGATCTACCAGGACCCGGCCAACGGGTTCCCGGAGGTCCCCCTCTACAACTGGCGCACCGTGCTCCTGGCCAACAAGGCCAAGATGCACAACGTCGTGAACAACTCCACGGCTGCCACGCAGGTGTGGAACATCGAGGATTGGTGGAAGAGCGAATAGCCTTCGCTTGACGCGGTGACGCAGGACCCCTGCGTCACCGCAACGACACATCGGGCACGGGACCGTCACGCCTCGGCAGTCGGTCCCGTGTCTCCCTTCCAGCGACGGAGCGCACGATGGGTGCCTACATCATTCGCCGGGTCCTCGGGGCGATACCGACGCTGTTCTTCACCTCGATCCTGATCTACGGGATCCTCCTCGCCGCCCCGGGCGGCCCCGAGGCCAGGTTCCTCTCCAACCCCAAGATCACGCCGGAGCAGATCGCGGCGATGCGCCATCGCTGGGGACTCGATCAGCCGGTGCCGATCCAGTACTGCCGCTGGCTCGGGGCGTGCAACCCCGACGGACAGGGGCTTGGGATCCTCCTCAGCGACACCGGGCTGCCGAACATCCTGCCGCAGTTCCTGGGCGGTGGGGACAACGGCATCGTCCACCTCGACTTCGGCTACTCCACGACATCGGGTGAGCCGGTGACCTCGGTGATCGCCGCCCGCCTGCTGCCGACGGCAATCCTCGCCGGGACGGCGCTCGTGGTGTGGATCGTGCTCGCGTTCATCCTGGGCGTGACGGCCGCGGTGAAGCGGTACAGCAAGACCGACAACGCGATCACGATCTTCAATTACGTCGGCTACTCGTTCCCGACCTTCTGGCTGGGACTGATGCTGATCATCGTGTTCGCCGGCACGCTGCACTGGCTGCCGGCTGGCGGGATGTGGAATCCGCGCACCACGCCGGCCTTCGGGACGGAGGCGTACTGGGAGTTCGTGCGATCCACCCCGATCCAGGCGTTCACCGACATGGCCAGCCACCTGATCCTGCCGGTGATTACCCTGGTCGTGGTCAACATCGCGGCCGACTCGCGCTTCATCCGGGCGTCGATGATCGATGCCATCAACCGCGACTACGTGCGCACCGCACGGGCCAAGGGCGTGTCAGAGAAGCGCGTGATGCGCAAGCACGCGCTGCGCAATGCCCTGCTGCCCGTGATCACGAACATCGGCCTCGAGCTGCCGTTCCTGTTCGCCGGCGCCATCGTCACCGAGACGATCTTCAGCTGGCCGGGGATGGGCCGGGCGTTCATCGAGGCGACCGGCAACTTCGACTACCCGGTGCTGATGGGCATCCTCGTCGTCACGGCCGTCATCGTCGTGTTCGCCAACCTCCTGGCGGACGTCATCTACGGAATCGCCGATCCCCGCATCAGCTACGGTTGATCATGAACAAGTCTGAACCGCTCCACGCCGTCATCCCCGCCGAGATCGAGGAGATCGCGCCGACGGACGCGGCCTCGCCCGACTACGACGTCCAGCTCGAGTCGCTCAACCAATTCCAGCTGACGTGGAAGCGGTTCAAGCGCCACCGCATGGCCGTCGTCGGCTCCACGCTGTTCCTGGGCATGTGCGTGCTGGGATTGGTGGCGCCGATCTTCCTCCCCTTTGACTACCTCAAGATCCCGGCGCCCGACCAGTTCGTGCATGCTGGTCGTCCGCCCAGCCTCGTGCCGTTCCGGCCGTTCGGCGAGACCGGCGGCCTCCAGCGCGACGTGTTCGTGCTGGTCATGAACGGCATCCGCTTCTCGCTCGTCATCGGGGTCCTTGCCACGTCCATCTCCGTGGTCCTGGGTACGCTCGTCGGCGGCGCCGCGGGCTACTTCGGGGGCCGCACGGACGCGCTGCTGATGCGGATCGTCGACTCCCTGCTGGCGCTGCCGATCCTGTTCCTGATCCTCGTGTTCACCCGCTTCCTCGGGGCCGGCAGCTGGGTCTCGGTCACGTTGATCTTCGGCCTGTTCGGCTGGCTCGGGATCTCCCGACTCGTGCGCAGCGTGCTGCTGCAGCTGCGCGAAGAGGACTACGTCGATGCCGCGCGGGCCGCCGGGGTGTCGTCGAGACGGATCATCTTCCGCCACCTGCTGCCCAACTCGCTGTCGCCGATCATCGTCGCGGCCACGCTGTCGGTCGCCTCGGTGATCATCGGCGAGGCGTTCGTGAGCTACCTGGGTTACGGGGTCGCCGTGACCACGCCGACGCTGGGCAACATCCTCAGCGGGTCGCTGGAGTACATCTCCGTCGGCAACTGGTGGTGGGCGTGCTTCCCGGGCCTGGCGATCGTCATCATCGTGCTGGGGATCAACTTCATGGGGGACGGCCTGCAGGACGCGCTCGACCCGCGAGCAAAGATTTGACGGGGCAGGCGATACCCGAGGCCTCAGCACGCGTGCGCCGGGCGGGCGTCGGGGATGTCCTCCTCGACGTCCGCGACCTGCACACCCATTTCAACGTCCTCGATGGCACCGTCAAGGCGGTGGACGGCGTCAGCTTCCAGTTGCGCAAGGGTGGGCGCCTGGCCGTGGTCGGCGAGTCGGGCTCCGGCAAGAGCGTCACCGCCCTTTCGATCATGCGGCTCATCGACTCGCCCCCGGGCAAGATCGTCAGTGGCGAGATCCTGTTCGACGGCACCGACCTGCTCAAGCTGTCGGACGACGAGATCCGCAAGATCCGCGGCAGCGAGATTGCGATGGTGTTCCAGGAGCCGATGACGTCGCTCAACCCCGTGCTGACGGTCGGCGACCAGATCTCAGAGGCCGTCCTGCTTCACCATGACGTGGACAAGAAGGGCGCCAAGGAGATCGCGCTCAAGTCGCTGATGGACGTGGGCGTCCCTGACCCCAAGCGGCGGCTGACGCAGTACCCGCACGAGCTCTCGGGTGGCATGCGCCAGCGGATCATGATCGCCATGGCGCTCAGCTGCAGCCCGCGCCTGATCATCGCCGACGAGCCGACGACGGCGCTCGACGTCACGATCCAGCGCCAGATCCTGGAGCTGATCAAGGGAATCCAGGACCGCACCGGCACGGCGCTCCTGCTGATCACCCACGACCTCGGCGTCGTCGCCGAGACCGTGGACGACATCGCCGTGATGTACGGCGGCCGGGTGGTGGAAACGGGCACGGTCGAGGAGGTGCTCCTCAACCCCCGCCATCCATATACGCGCGGCCTGCTCGATTCGATTCCCTCGACGGCCAAGCTCGGCCAACGGCTGTCAGCCATTCGCGGGGTCGTGCCCAACCCGTTCCGGATGCCGGCCGGCTGCAAGTTCGCCCCGCGCTGCAACTACGCGTGGGAGATTTGCAACGAATCGGAGCCCGACCTGATCGCCCTGGGTCCCGAGCGCGCGTCGCGCTGCTGGCTCCACGACGAGCGGTTCAAGGCTCGCCTGGCCGAGTACGACGCGCCGGCGCCCGAGGCGGTCTCATGACCGTCTCCGAGAAGGGCAGGGGCACGGACTGGGGCGTCAAGGGCCAGACCATGCTGTCCATCAAGGACCTCAAGACCTACTACCCGATCCGGGCGGGGATCCTGCGCCGCGTCGCGGGTCACGTGTACGCGGTCGACGGCGTGAGCTTCGACATCAAGCGCGGCGAGGTCCTGGGCCTGGTCGGTGAATCCGGCTGCGGCAAGACGACCCTCGGCCGCACGCTGCTCAACCTCGAGAAGGCCACCGGCGGCAGCGCGTTGCTCGACGGCAAGGAGATCATCGGGTTCGCCGGCGTCGACAAGAAGACCGTCCGCCGCCGGATGCAGATCGTGTTCCAGGACCCGGTCGCCTCCCTGAACCCGCGCATGCCCGTCAGCGACTTGATCGGGGAGGGCCTGCTGGCGCAGGCGACCGAGGAGAACGGCTGGGGCAAGCGCGCGGTCCGCGACAAGCGGGTCGGCGATTACCTCGAGGTGGTCGGCCTGCGACGCGACTATGCCCGCCGCTACCCGCACGAGTTCTCCGGCGGCCAGCGCCAGCGGATCGGCATCGCGCGGGCGATCGCGCTGGACCCGGAGTTCATCTTCGCGGACGAGCCCGTTTCCGCCCTCGACGTGTCGATCCAGTCCCAGGTGCTCAACCTGCTCCTGGACCTGCGCGAACAGTTCTCGCTCACCTACCTGTTCGTGGCCCACAACCTCTCGGTCGTGCGCTACATCAGCGACCGCGTCGGCGTGATGTACCTGGGCAAGATGGCGGAGCTGGCCACGGCCCAGGAGCTCTACGACCACCCGCTGCATCCGTATACGGTCGCGCTCCTGTCGGCCGTGCCGGACCCCGATCCCCGCGTCCGCAAGCCGCGGATCGTCCTCCAGGGCGACGTGCCGTCGCCGGCGGCACCGCCGTCCGGGTGCCGGTTCCATACGCGCTGCTGGCTGCGCGAGCGCCTGGGCAACCCCGAGCGGTGCTCGGCCGAGGTGCCCGAGTTCCGCGACCTCGGCGAGGGCCACCAGGTGGCCTGCCACTTCGCCGAGCGGGTCGAGGACTCGCTGCGCGCTGTCGCCTACGGCGATGACGCGCAGCCGGTCTCGGCGGCGCCCGTTCCCCAGCCCGAGACGGTCGCGGCAGCGGCCCCCCTGGAGCCGGCGCCGACGACGGTTGCGGAGGCCACCGCGGCCGCGGCCGGGGCGACGGCGGCGATGGCGGCGATGGCCGATACGACCGTTCCCGCCGAGCAGGCGGGGGCCGAGAACGGCACCGGGAGCGCCGCCTCGGCGTCGAGCGCGGGCGGCACGGAGTCCGGTCAAGGCTGAGCCGGCGACGTCCGCCGCGGGTCGATCGGCCGGCGGCTACGGCCCGCCGATGGTGTCGCCGAACAGCTCGTCCCAGGCGCTGAATGGCGCATCCGATCCGCTGCGCATCGGCTGCGACCGATCCCACTGCGCGACGTACGAGGCCAGGACGTCTCCGGCATCGAGCCGTGCGCCGTCGCTGTAGGTGACCCCCTGGCGCAGGCGACAGGTCCACACGAGCGCCTGCGCGTCGGGCTCACAGCGCTGGGCGAGCCGCGGCTCGATCGTGAGCGTGCCCGGGTCGAAGCCGTACAGTCCCTCGACGACGAGGCCGCACAGCCGGTAGGCGTCGGGCGATGCCTGGTCGCCGCAGTAGGCGCCATCGGGCTCCGTCGACTGCATGAACACGAGCTGCTTGCGATCGCCCGGGGTAAACGTGCCCAGCGGGTCGAGCCCGAGCGGGGACGTGGCCACGCCGCTGACGTCAGATCGGAACGCCGTCACCGACCCCGGGTGGGCCAGCGGGATCAGCGCCGCCGAGTCCCGGATCGCGCCGTTGGCCCTTGTGAACGCGGCCGCGCGGGCGGCTGGGTCGGCAGTCGCGGCAGCATCGGCGAGGGCGGCCGCTGCGCGCGGCGTCCGGGCGGCGGGCGTCGACTTGTTGCCTCGCCCGAACAGGGGCTCGAGGAACGCCTCGGGGTCGGCGACGGTGGAGCCCACACCGCCCAGGTAGAGGCCGTCCAGCTTGCCGCTGGCGAGTTCGTCCAGGTAGTCGGAGACCGGCATCGTGTCGATCTCGGTGTGCAGCCCGACGTTCTCCTCGAGCTGGGCGGCGACGGCCGCCGCCAGCCCGGCCGGGTCGGGCAGGCCGGGGATCGGGCGGTCAGGGACGTGGAGCCGGTAGGTATCGCCGAGGTCGAACCCGGCCGCCGCCAGGGCCGCGCTCGCGGCCGGCGCGTTGAACTCGTACCAGTCGTCGCCGCCGCAGGCGGCCTCGATCTCGCACGGGGCGACGTGGGTCGCCGTCGTCGATCCCGGCGCGAAGTCCTCGCTCGTCAGCGTGTCGCGGTCGAGGCTGGCGGCCAGCGCCCTCCGGACGGCGACCTTGCCCAGCCCGTCGCCGGTCCCGAACGCGAGATACGCCGTCGCGATGCCGTCGCGCGGGACGACCGCGAGCTCAGGCAGGGTGGCGATGCGCTCGATGTCCAGCGGACCCGGGGCGTCGATGCCATCGACGGTCGCCGACTGGAGGCCGCCGGTGCGCTGGGTCGAGTCGTCGGACCACGTCAGCACGAGCTTGGGCACCTTGGCGTCGGCCGATGCGTCGGGGGCGACGCGGACGAGACGCACGTTCTGGCCCGGCGTCCAGGCGTCGATCCGGTAGGGCCCGGTTCCGGCCAGGTCCCTGGCCGCCTCAGGCGACGTGGCGATGCGGTCGATCTCTGCCGCGTCCAGCACGCCCAGCGCGGGATGGGCCACCCGGGCGAGGAACGCGCCATCGGGGGAGCAGAGGGTGAACCGGACCGTCCGGGCGTCCGGGGCCTCGATCCGGCCGAGGCTGCCGGTGTAGCCCTCGGTGCCGCATGCCGTCCCGTCCGCGGGCCACGAGGCAGCCGTGAACGGCTCCTCCGTGGGGGCGGCGGCCGAGGACGACGGCGCGTTGCTCGGGCCGGCGATCCCGGGCGGGCCGGTGACGACCGGCCCCGCGTCGCAGGCCGCGGCGATGAGCGCGCTGACGGCGAGAGAGAGGGCCCACTGGGCGGGACGGCGCGTCGGCATCGTCGGGTCGGCTCCTGGCGAGGGCGACGAGACATCGTCGAGCTCGGCGGCGCCGAACGTCGGACGGCGGCCAGCCTAGCATTCGCGACCCGACCGGCTCGCTCGCGGTCTCGCAGGCCTCCTTCGGCTAGCGACGATTCGCGGTCTGGGTACGCCGATCATCAACCTGCTCGAGAAGCTGCAGGGCCGCCTCGGGCTGACCTACCTGTTCATCGCCCACGACCTGTCGGTCGTTCGGCACATCAGCGACCGGATCGCGGTGATGTATCTCGGGCGGATCGTAGAGCTGGCGCCGTCGCGGGAGCCGAACCGCCGGCCGCTCCATCCGTACACGGTGGCGCTGCTCTCGGCCGTTCCCATTCCCAACCCGGCGATCGAGCGCCATCGTCGCCGGATCATCCTGCGCGGTGACGTTCCGTCCCCGGTGAACCCGCCCGCCGGCTGCCACTTCCACACGCGCTGCTGGCTCCGCGAGCGGCTCGGGAACCCCGAATGATGCGTGGACGAGGTCCCGAAGCTGGCGCCGCTGTCGACGGGTCACGACGTGGCCTGCCATTTCGCCAGCGAGGTCGACGGCTCCAGCGAACAGCGCCAATCCACGGGTCAGGCGACGGGACCCGCGGGCGCTGGCTCCGGTCCCCCCGCGTCCGGTGCGGGGTCCGATTCCCCCGCGTCCGGTCCGGCGGCCGCGCCGTCGGCGCCGGCCGCTCCCCAGGGGGGCGACGGGGCCTAGACTCGGGGCGTGCAGCCGCTCCGCATCGCCCTCGCCCAGCTCGCGCCCCGCCTCGGGGACCTCGAGGCGAACCTCGTGCGCCACCGGGACCTGCTCGAGAAGGCGCGCTCGGGTGGTGCGGGCCTGGTGGTGTTCCCCGAGCTCGGGCTGACCGGGTACCAGCTCCAGGACCTGGCGGCGGATGTGGCGATGCGGCTCGATGACGCGCGGTTGGCGTCGCTCGCGGCCCTGACCCATGGCCTGTCGGCGATCGTGTCGTTCGTCGAGGAGTCCGCCGACCATCGCCTGTTCATCGCCGCCGCCCTGCTCGAGGACGGCGACATCCGGCACGTCCACCGCAAGGTGCACCTGCCCACCTACGGCCTGTTCGACGAGCGACGGTTCTTCGCCCCGGGCGACCAGGTGCGCGCGACGCCGTCGCGGCTGGGTGTGGGCGTCGGCCTCGCGATCTGCGAGGACTTCTGGCACCTCTCGACGCCCCAGCTGCTCGCGCTCGACGGGGCGCAGATCCTCGTCAACGTGTCGTCGTCGCCCGGCCGCGACCTGGCGCGCACGAGCGAGGTCGGGCTCGGGACGGCGAACTCGTGGCGGACGCTGATGCGCACGTACGCGCAGCTGACGACGTCGTTCGTGGTGTTCTGCAACCGGGTCGGCGTGGACGAGTCGATCTCGTTCTGGGGCGGGTCGGAGGTCATTGGACCGGGCGGGGCCGCCGTGTTCTCGGCGCCGCTGTTCGACGAGGGCCTGTTCTTCGCGGACCTCGACCTCGGGGACGTCCGTCGCGAGCGCATCTCGCTGCCGCTGCTGCGCGACGAGCGCCCGGAGCTGGTCGCCCGGGAATGGCGGCGGCTGATCGCGGAGCGGTCCGGCCTCGCGGTCGACAACACGGCGGAGCCGGGATCGCAGGACGGCTTCGACGTGGCGGTCGACGGCACCGACGTGGCGGTCGACGCCGCCAGCGCGGCCGGCGCGGCCGGACCCGACGGCGAGCCCGAACCCACGGCGCCCAGCGCGTCCGACCGATGACCGAGGGCGCCGCGATGTTCGTGCTGCCCGACGAGCTCGCGATCGACACGGGCGTCGCGCGGCGGGTCATCGCCGAATTCGTGCGCGGCCAGCTGGCCCAGGCCGGCTTCGAGCGCGCGGTGCTCGGGCTGTCGGGCGGGATCGATTCCGCGCTGGTCGCGTACCTGGTGGCCGAGGCGATCGGCGCCGAGCGGCTCCTGTGCGTCCTGATGCCGTACCGGACGTCGTCGCCCGAGTCGCGCGGCGACGCCGAGACGGTCGTCGAGCGGCTGGGCTGCGCGTCGGAGCTGGTCGACATCAGCCCGATGGTCGAGGGGTACTACGGGTCCGACGGTGTCCCCGGCGCAGCTGGCGCCGAAGGCCTCGAGGCGTCGCCGCTCCGGCGCGGGAACTTCATGGCCCGGATGCGCATGAGCGTGCTGTACGACCGCTCCGTCGGCTGGCAGGGCCTGGTCGTCGGGACGGGCAACAAGACCGAGGCGCTGATCGGATACACGACGCTGTTCGGGGACTCCGCGTGCGCGTTCAACCCAGTCGGCGACCTGTACAAGAGCCAGGTTCGCCAGCTGTCGGCGGACATCGGCGTGCCCGAGGCGATCATCCGCAAGGCGCCATCGGCCGATCTGTGGCCCGGGCAGACCGACGAGACGGAGGCCGGCTTCACCTACCACGAGCTGGACCGGCTGCTGTTCTGGCGGATCGACAAGCGGCGCTCGGTCGAGGAGATGGTCGCCATGGGCTTCGACCGGGCCCTGGTGGAGCGGGTGGACCGGATGGTCGCGGGCGCCGAGTTCAAGCGCCAGGTCCCGCCGATCGCCAAGCTGGGGCCGCGGACCGCCGGCGTCGACTACCTGTACCCGCGGCGCAGGCCCGGCTCGGCCCGACCCTGACGATGGCGGACGCCAATGCGGGCGGGACGGTGGCCCGCGGCACGCTGTATGTCGTCGCCACGCCGATCGGGAACCTGGGCGACGTCACGATGCGGGCGCTCGAGGTGCTGCGCGCCGTCCCGCTGATCGCCGCCGAGGACACGCGCATCAGCCGGCGCCTGCTCGACCGCTACGAGATCGCCACCCGGACGACCAGCTACCACGCCCAGAGCGGGCCGGCACGCGAACGCGAGCTGCTGGCGCATCTCGAAGGGGGCGCCGACCTCGCGCTCATCACCGACGCCGGCACGCCTGTCGTGTCCGACCCCGGCGAGGGGCTCGTGGCGGCGTGGGCGGCGGCCGGCGGGCGCGTCGTGCCGATCCCCGGGGCGTCGTCGGTCCTGGCGGCGGTCGCCGCGAGCGGCGTCGCGGGCCCGCGCTGGTCGTTCGAGGGGTTCCTGCCCCGCTCCGGCCGCGACCGTCGCGAACGCCTGGCCCGGATCGCGGCCGATGACCGGGGCACGCTGGTGTTCGAGGCACCCGGCCGGTTGGCGGCGACCCTGCGCGACCTTGCCGCCGCCTGCGGTCCCGAGCGGCCCGGCGCCGTGTGCCGCGAGCTCACCAAGCTCCACGAGCAGGTCGTGCGGGGGCCGCTCGCCGAGTTGGCCGCAGCGGCGCTCGACGGCGCCATCCCCGCGCGCGGGGAGGTCGTCATCGTGGTCGGCTGGTCGGTCAGCGGGGCCGTCGATCCGGATGACGCGAACGTCTCGCTGGCGGCCGCCCGCACACGCGTCGAGACGCTGATGGCCGCGGGCGCCGCCCGGGGCGACGCGGCGCGCCAGGTGTCGGCGGAGACGGGCATCCCGCGGCGCTCCCTGTACGTCCCGTGATCACACCCTGATCCGCCTGTCATCAGACCGTGGCATGGCTGCGGGCGGGGAAACGTGGTCCGCGCGAGCGCCGCGCGGTGGTTCGATGGTCGCGAACGTGTTAAGGTCGAGTTGCCGCGGGTCGACCGGCGTACAGGCTCCCGGAGATCGGAACGATCGTCCGTGCGAGGCTTGGCCGTCGTCCCAGCGCGGTGCTCCCGGGGGTTGTGGAGGCGGGCGCCGTCTGCCTCCGACCGGTCGCAGCACGGGGTCGCCAGACCCGCAACAGGAGGTGCTTGTATGCGCAGACTCGGAATCCTCGGAACCCTGGTGGCGCTCCTGGCGCTGGCATCGCCCGGGGTCGCTCTCGCCGCTGGCCCGGGCGCAGGGACCTGCTCCAACGGGACGATGGCAGCGGGCACCTACAGCAGCTTCACCGTCACCGGCACGTGCAACATCGCCTTCGGCGCCACCGTGTGGATCAACGGCAACCTGAGGCTCGCCAAAGGCGCCAGCCTGAACGACCACGGTGCCGAGATGTGGCTTCATGGCGAGATGCACGTCAAGGGGAACGTCAAGGTCGGCCGAGGTGCGGTCCTCGGCCTTGGCTGGAACTCGCCGGGTGGCGAGGGGACCCTCGGACCGGACACGGTGGGTGGCAACATCATCGCCAACCATCCGCTGGCGCTCCAGCTGGGCCAGCTCACCGTCGGCGGCAACGTGATCTCGAACGGGGGCGGCGTCCTGAGCACGTCGCAGGAGGACTTCCGCAACTTCCCGGTCAAGGACAACGTGATTCACGGCAACCTGGTCGTCAAGGGGTGGCACGGCGGCTGGATCGGGCTGATCCGGAACACGGTCGACGGGAATGTGATCTTCTCGAGGAACGTCAGCCAGTCGAACCCGGAAACCGGGCCCGGCGTGGACACCGACTCGTCTGAGGTCATGGGAAGCGACCTGAGCGCCGTCGGCGGCCCGATCGTCCCGCAGACGATCGGCGGCAACCTCATCTGTCACGGCAACGTCCCGGCCGCGCAGGTCAATCCCCTCGACGGCGGGGCGCCGAGCATCGTCGGCGGCAGGGGGATCGGCCAGTGCGCCGGGCTCACGCAATAGCCTGACGCCGCAGCGGTTCAGCGAACCCGCACCCACGGCCCCGCCGGACAGACCCGGCGGGGCCGTTCGCGTTGGGGACGATGCGGCGACGACGCGGGAGGGGGAGCCGCGCCGTCGCCGGGAGGAGGAGTGATCGGTCAGGCGGCCGCGGCGGCCTCCTCGAGGAGCTCGTCCTCTTCGTCCTCCTCGTCGTCGCCGCCCGGGTCCACGCTGAACCCTGCGTCGTCGGCGACGGGCTCGGCCGCATCGGGCGCGAACCCTTCGGCGGCCGCCTGTGCCTCGAGGGCCGTTGCCGCGGTCTCGGCGGCATAGTCCTTCTTGCGCCGGCCCGAGAGCATCTCGACGCTGCTGGCGACGATCTCCGTCTTCCAGTGGCGCACGCTCTTGTCGTCGTCCCATGAGCGGGTCTGGATCCGGCCCTCGATCGCGACCAGCTGCCCCTTGCCCAGGTAGCGGCCGCACGTCTCGGCCAGCCGGTCCCAGGACACGATGTTGTGGAACTCCGATTTCTCCTTGCCCGAGACGTACTCGTGGCTCGCGACCGAGAACTGCGCGACCGCCTTGCCTCCCGCGGTGGTTCGCAGCTCCGGGTCGCGCGTCAGGCGCCCGGTGATGAGGACCCTGTTCATCGGTCCATGTCTCCTTCCGATCGGTCCGCACCGCGCTTTGCTGCGCGGCTTCGGGCGGCCGATCCAGCGTTGCGGCGGGCATCGACATTCGGCGGGCGGGTGGGTTGCCGGCCCCGGCGGTCGGGCCTCGGCGGGGCGACGGGTCGGCGGGGCCGGCATGTATCGACGGGCAGGACCCACCCTAGCGGCATGCGCTTCACCGCCACTTATCCGCGTCGTTTCGGTCCCAGATGGTCGCCGAGCGTTCACTGCAGCGGGTGAAGCGGCTGATCTGGGCGCCCAGCGTTCAGCCTGGCGGTTCTGCGCCTGGAAACCGGCAATCTGGGCGCCGCCACCGTGCGATCCAGCGGATGAACGGCTGCAGTGAACGCTGGGCGCGCAGCGGGCGCGCGCCGGGCGGGAGACCGGGATCAGCGCGAGCGCGCGTCGAAAGCGCAGCGGGCAGGACCGGGATCGCCAGCGGCTGGACCGGGCGCACAGCCGCGGCCGCGACGACCGCGTTGGTCGCCCGGCGTTCACTGCAGCGGGCGAACCGGCTGTTCGGGTCGCCGGGCGTGCAAGGTGCCGGTTCTGTGCCCCGAAACCGGCGATCTGGTCGCCGGGCGTGCGAACCAGCGGAAGAACCGCTGGAGTGGTCGCCGGGCGCGCAGCCGTGGCGGCGGCAACCGCGGATGGTCGCCGGGCGCGCATCCCGTGGCGGCGGCGCCGCGTTGGTCGCCCGGCGCACGTCGCGCGGAGCCTGGCACATCCCCGACGGCGCGCCGCCGAGCAGGCGCGTACCCCGAGCGTCGTGGCCGACGGCCGGACCGCTTTCAGGCCGTCGTCCTCTAGGCATCCGGGATCCCGCCGGTGTAACCCACATGGTGGGCCGGGAGTCCCCCGGACCAAGCCCTGGCGCCAGACACTGGCGCCCGTCCCGAATGGGACAAGGAGGCACCGTGGCCGTTCTCGACAAGGAGTTCACCTATGCACCGCCCGGGATGTCCGGGAGCCCCGTTCCGCTCAAGGAGCGATACGACAACTTCATCGGCGGGCGCTGGGTCGCGCCGGTGAAGGGTGGCTATCAGGTTGACCTGACCCCGGCGACGGGCAAGCCGATCACCGAGGTGCCGCGCTCGACCGGCGATGACGTCGAGCTCGCCCTCGACGCAGCGCACAAGGCGAAGGACGCCTGGGCCGAGACATCGACGGCCGAGCGATCGAGGGTTCTCAACGCGGTCGCCGACGTCATCGACGCCAACCGGGAGATGCTCTCGGTCGCGGAGAGCTGGGACAACGGCAAGCCGGTCCGCGAGACGCTGGCCGTCGACCTGCCGCTCGCCTCCGACCACTTCCGCTACTTCGGCAGCGTGATCCGCGGCGAGGAAGGATCGATCTCCGAGATCGACAAGGACACGATCGCGTACCAGTTCCGCGAGCCGCTCGGCGTCGTCGGCCAGATCATCCCGTTCAACTTCCCGCTCCTCATGGCGGCGTGGAAGATCGCCCCGGCGATCGCAGCCGGCAACGTGACGGTCGTCAAGCCGGCCAGCCCGACCCCGTGGTCGATCCTGAAGCTGATGGAGCTCATCGAGCCCATCGTCCCGGCCGGCGTCATCAACGTCGTCAACGGCCCCGGCGCGGAGGTGGGGATGGCCCTCGCCTCGAGCAAGCGCATCGCGAAGGTCGCGTTCACCGGCGAGACGGCCACGGGCCGGATGATCATGGGGTACGCGGCACAGAACCTGATCCCCTCGACCACCGAGCTCGGCGGCAAGTCCCCGAACATCTTCTTCGAGGACATCCTGACCAGCGACGATGAATTCTTCGACAAGGCGATCGAAGGGCTCGTCCTGTACGCGTTCAACAAGGGTGAGGTCTGCACGTGTCCGTCACGTGCGCTCATCCAGGAGTCCATCTATGAGCCGTTCATCGAGCGCTGCCTCGGCCGGATCGAGAAGATCCAGCAGGGCCACCCGCTCGACATCCACACGACGCTCGGCGCGCAGGTCTCCACCGCGCAGCTCGAGAAGATCACGCGCTACGTGAAGATCGGCCTCGACGAGGGTGCCGAGCTCCTGATCGGTGGACATCGAAACGTGCTCCCGGGCGAGCTCGCCGATGGCTACTACTTCGAGCCGACGGTCCTCAAGGGCCACAACAAGATGCGGATCTTCCAGGAGGAGATCTTCGGGCCCGTCCTGGCCGTGACCACGTTCAAGGACGAGGCCGAGGCCCTGGAGATCGCCAACGACACGATGTACGGCCTCGGGGCCGGCGTCTGGAGCCGCGACATGAACCGGGCGTTCCGGATGGGCAAGGCCATCAAGGCCGGTCGCGTCTGGACGAACTGCTACCACATGTATCCCGCGGGCGCCCCGTTCGGTGGCTACAAGGCCTCCGGCGTCGGTCGCGAGACCCACAAGATGATGCTCGACCACTACACCCAGACCAAGAACCTGTTCGTGAGCTACGACCCCAAGGCCCAGGGGTTCTTCTGAGGCAGGGCCGACCCCGATGGGGGACGACCGCGTCCGGGCCACGCCCGAGGCGCTCGAGGTAATCGAGCGTCTCGCGGCCGAGCCCGGGCAGCTCGTCTTCCTCCAATCGGGTGGTTGCTGCGATGGCAGCCCGCCCATCTGCGTGCGCAGGGGGTGACCTGCCGATCGGGCCCGGCGACGTCCACATCGGCGACGTCGGGCCCGCCTCCTTCCATGTCGATCGTGAGCCGGATGGGCGCTGGGGAAGCCCCGCGACGTCATCGACGTGTCGCCCGGCGCGGCTGCTCGGGCGCGGTCAGCACCCTGCGGCGCGAGCACCGCGTTCGCTATACTCGGCGCTGTCCTCGAGGCCCCGCGGGGCCAGTCCCGCGATGGAGGAGATCACCATTGCCCGAGGGAGGCGCGGCGTCCGCCCCGTGAGACGGGCTCCCACCTTCGATCCCCCGGCCCGTCGGAACGCCCGCGGGCTGTCGCGGGAGACGTGTATCCAGGACCCCGGCACCGACCGGGGTTCTTTCGTGTCCGGTCGCCGCTGATGCCCGCGACGGTGATCGTCGGCCTCCAGTGGGGCGACGAGGGCAAGGGCAAGACCACCGACTTCCTGGCCGAGCACGTCGCCGTCGTCGTCCGCTACCAGGGCGGCGACAACGCGGGGCACACCGTGGTCGTGGGCGACGAGACGGTCAAGCTCCAGCTGTGCCCGTCGGGCGTCATGTACCCGCACATCACGTCGGTGATCGGCAACGGCGTCGTCGTCAACCCGGCCACGCTGATCGCGGAGCTGGACATGCTCGCGGCGAAGGGCATCGACGTCGCGAAGGTCCGGGTCAGCCGCAGCGCGCACGTGATCATGCCCTACCACGTCGCCCTCGATAAGGCGAACGAGAGCCGGCTCGGCGGCGCCAAGGTCGGGACCACGGGCCGCGGCATCGGACCCGCGTACGGCGACCGCGCCTGGCGCCTCGGGCTGCGCATGGAGGACCTGTGCGACCGCGAGATCCTGCGCGAGCGCATCGGCCGGGCGCTGCCCGACAAGAACCTCCTGCTCGACGCCATGGGCGCGCCGGGCTTCACCGTCAACGCGCTCGTGGACCTCGCGGCCGGCTGGGGCGAGCGACTCGCCCCGCACCTCGACGACACGACCTGGCTCGTCCAGGACGCCCTGCGGCGGGGCGATCACGTGCTGCTCGAGGGCGCCCAGGGGACCCTGCTCGACCTCGACCACGGCAGCTACCCGTACGTCACCTCGTCCAATCCGGTCGCCGGCGGCGCGTGCACGGGCGGCGGGATCGGGCCGCTGCAGGTCGACGAGGTCATCGGCGTGATGAAGGCCTACTCGACGCGGGTGGGGTCGGGGCCGTTTCCGACCGAGCTGTTCGACGACACGGGCAAGGGCATCGCCGAGCGAGGCCGCGAGTTCGGCACCGTGACCGGCCGGCCGCGCCGGGTGGGCTGGTTCGACGCCGTCCCGATGCGCTACGCGGTCGCCGTGAACTCCAACACCGCGGTCGTGCTCAACAAGCTCGACATCCTGTCGGGCATCGAGACCATCCGGCTGTGCGTGGCCTACGAGATCGACGGCCGGCGGGTCGACGTCTGGCCGTCGAGCGGCTCGGCGCTGTCCCGCGCGACCCCGATCTACGAGGCGTTCGAAGGCTGGGAGCAGCCGATCCACGACGTCCGCAGCCTCGCCGACCTGCCCGAGACCGCGCGCCGCTACGTGTCGGCGCTCGAGGAGCACGCCGGGGTGCCGATCGTGTTCGTGTCGGTCGGACCCGAGCGGACCCAGACCATCGAGCGGGCCTGGCGGCCGAAGCGCCATCGCCCGACGCCGGGCGCCTGAGCCGATGAGCCCTGCCCGATGACGCTCGTGATGCCCACCCGGATCCTCGTCGTCGGCGGTGGCGGGCGCGAGCACGCGCTCGCCTGGAAGCTCGGGCGCGAGCCGGGCGTGAACGAGGTCCTGGTGGCGCCGGGGAGCGCCGGGATCGTCGCTGAGCCGCACGTCCGCGTGACCGGGCTCGATCCGCTCGACCCGGCGGCGGCGGTCGCGCTGGCCCGGGCGCACGCGTCCGAGCTGGTCGTCGTGGGTCCCGAAGCGCCGCTGGCGGTCGGGGTCGCCGACGCGCTGCGGGCCGCCGGCATCGCCGTCTTCGGGCCCGACCGCGAAGCCGCGCGTCTGGAGACCTCGAAGGCGTTCTGCCACGAGGTCGCGGCTGCCGCCGGCGTCCGCACGCCGCGGTCGCGCGCGTTCCGGCCCGGCGACGCCGGCGCGGCAACGGCCTTCATGCGCGAGCTCGCGGCCGCGGGCGCAGGCGCCGTCCTCAAGGCCGACGGGCTCGCCGGGGGCAAGGGCGTGATCGTCACCGAGTCGATCGAGCAGGCGATCGAGCTCGCGCCGTCGTTCCTCGCCGGGCGCCCTGCCGGCGAACCGGCGCTGGTCATCGAGGAGCGGCTCGACGGTCGCGAGGCGAGCGTCATCGCCGTGTGCGACGGGACGCGGGCGATCGCCCTGCCGGCGGCCCGCGACCACAAGCGGCTGTGCGACGGCGACCTGGGCCCCAACACCGGTGGCATGGGCGCCTACTCGCCGCTGCCCGACCTCGACGAGGAGGCGGTCGAGCGCGTCCTCGAGACGGTGCACCTGCCGATCCTGGCCCAGATGGCCCGGCGCGGGTCGCCGTTCCGCGGCTTCCTGTACGCGGGCCTGATGCTCACCGCCGATGGCCCGGTGCTCCTCGAGTGCAACGTCCGCCTCGGCGACCCCGAGGCCCAGGTCATCCTGCCGCGCGTCGCGGGTTCCCTCGGACCGCTGCTGCTCGCCGCCGCGCGTGGCCGGCTGCCGGATGACGTCCCGGCCCGCATCCCCGAGCTGCCGGACGCCGCGGTCGGGATCGTGCTGGCGGCGAAGGGCTACCCCGGCGATCCGCGGCGGGGCGACCCGATCCGCGGGCTGGAAACCGCGGCAGAGCAGGGCGCCCTCGTGTTCCACGCCGGCACCTTCGGCCGGCCGGACGGCACGTTCGGGACCAACGGCGGGCGCGTGCTGACAGTGGTCGGGCGCGGCCCGGACCTCATGACTGCGCGCGAGGCCGCCGAGCGCGCGGCCGACGCGATCGCCTGGGCCGGCATGCAGCGCCGCGGTGACATCGCCGCCGACCTGCCGGTCCCCGCGGGGGCGCGGGCATGATCCCGCGCTACACGCTGCCCGAGATGGGCGCCCTGTGGACGGAGCAAGCCCGGTTCGAGCGGATGCTCGAGGTCGAGATCGCGGTCTGTCGCGCCCAGGTCGGCCGTGGCCTGGTGCCCGCGGAGGCGCTGGCGGCGATCGAGTCGAAGGCGCACGTCGACGTCGCCCGCATCGCGGAGATCGAGCGCACGACCGACCACGACGTGATCGCCTTCGTGTCGCAGGTCGCCGAGACGGTGGGTCCGGACGGCCGCTACCTGCACCTCGGGCTGACCAGCAGCGACGTCGTCGACACGGCGCTCGCGCTCCAGCTCAAGGCGGCCGGCGGCCGCCTCCTCGACGATGCCGACCGGCTCACGGCGGCCCTCGTCGCCCGCGCGCGGTCCGAGGCCCGGACGGTGATGATGGGCCGCACCCACTCCGTGCACGCCGAGCCCACCACGTTCGGGCTCAAGTGCGCCGGCTGGGCGTTCGAGGTCGCGCGCGGCCGCACCCGGCTGGCCGAGGCGACGGCCGAGATCGGGACGGGCAAGATCAGCGGCCCGGTCGGGACGTACAGCCACCTGGCGCCCGACATCGAGGCCGAGGTGCTCGGCGAGCTCGGCCTGCGGGTCGATCCCGTGAGCACCCAGGTCGTCCAGCGCGATCGCCACGCGGCCTTCCTGACGCGCGATCGCGATCCTGGGCGGTTCGCTCGAGCGCCTCGCGACCGAGGTCCGCAACCTCCAGCACACCGAGATCGCGGAGGTCATGGAGCCGTTCAAGTCGGGCCAGAAGGGCAGCTCGGCGATGCCCCACAAGCGCAACCCGATCCTGTCCGAGCGGATCGCAGGCCTCGCGAGGCTCCTGCGCGGCTACGCGCAGACCGGCCTCGAGAACCAGCCGCTGTGGCACGAGCGGGACATCAGCCACAGCTCCGCGGAGCGCGTCGCGCTGCCCGACGCCACGATCCTGCTCGACTACATGCTGGTCCGCGCGACAGGCCTGGTCGAGGGCCTCGTCGTCCGGCCCGAGCGGATGCGCGAGAACATCGAGCGCGGCCTCGGGCTCCACGCCTCGTCGCGCGTCCTGCTCGCGCTGGTCGAGCGCGGCGGCCTGTCACGCGAGGACGCCTACGGGATCGTCCAGCGCAACGCCCTCAAGGCCGCCGACGAGCGGGTGCCGCTCCAGCGCCTGCTCGCGACCGACCCCGTCGTGGCCCAGAAGCTGCCGCTGGCCGATCTCGACGCCTGCTTCGACGACTCGACGCTGCTGCGCCACGTGCCCGAGGTCATCGCCCGCCTCGATCGCCTGGAGGTCGCCCGTGCGGCTCGCTGAGGCGTTCGTCCGCGCCGGCAAGGTCCGGGACCTGTACGAGCTCGGCCCCGACCGCCTGCTGCTGGTGGCGTCGGACCGGCTGTCGGCGTTCGACGTCGTCCTGCCCACGGGGATTCCGGACAAGGGCCGCGTGCTCACCGGGCTGTCCCGGTGGTGGTTCGCGCAGACGGCGCACATCGTGCCCAACCACCTGCTGTCGACCGATCCTGCCGACGTGCCGGCCGAGATCACCCGTGACGACCCCGACGTGGTGCGGATGCTGCGCGGCCGGATGATGATCGGGCGCCGGGCCGAGGTGATCCCGATCGAGTGCGTCGTCCGCGGCTATGTCTCGGGTTCGGCCTGGAAGGCCTACCTCGACGACGGCGCGATCAGCGGGATCCGGCTCCCGTTCGGGCTGCGCGAGAGCGACCGGCTGCCGGGCCCGATCTTCACCCCGACGACGAAGGCGCCGCTCGGCGAGCACGACGAGAGCATCCCGTTCGAGACCGTGGAGACGATCGTCGGGCCCGAGCTCGCGGCCGGCGTGCGCGACGCGTCGCTCGCGCTGTACCGCCACGGCGCGGCCGTGTGCGAGCGCGCAGGGATCATCCTGGCCGACACCAAGTTCGAGTTCGGCGTGCTGCCGTCGGGCGAGCTGCTCCTCATCGACGAGGTGCTCACCCCCGACTCCAGCCGCTTCTGGGAGGCCGCCGCGTACAAGCCCGGCCAGGCGCAGCCGAGCTTCGACAAGCAGTACGTCCGCGACTGGCTCGAACACGAGCGCTGGGACAAGACGCCACCCGGCCCCGGGCTGCCGGTGCCGGTCATCGCCGGCACACGCCAGCGGTATGTCGAGGCCTTCGAGCGCATCACGGGGTCCAGCTTCGATCGCTATCTCACGGAGGACGTCATCGGCCCATGAGCGACCACGTCAGCGCGTACCGGTTCGCCGTCAACGTGACGCCCAAGCCCGGCATCCTCGACCCACAGGGCCGGGCCGTCGAGCGCAGCCTGCCGCACCTCGAGATCCACGGCGTCGCCGACGTGCGCGTCGGGCGGCGGGTCGAGCTGACGGTGTCGGCGGCCGACGAGGCAACGGCGCGGGCGGTGGTCGAGCGGCTGGCCGGCGAGCTGCTGTCGAACCCGCTGATCGAGGCGTACGAGGTCGAGCCGCTGGGCGAGCGCTCCACGCCGGGGATGCCGGCCACCGCGGGCGCGGGAGCCGCCGGGTGACCGCCCGCATCGGCATCGTGCTGTTCCCGGGATCGAACCGGGACATCGACGCGGTCAACGCGGTCACGATCGCGGGCGCCGAGCCGGTGATCCTGTGGCACGAGGCGGCCGACCTCGATGGCGTGGCCGGGGTGCTGCTGCCGGGCGGGTTCGCCTACGGCGACTACCTGCGGGCCGGGGTCATCGCCCGCTTCAGCCCGGTCATGCGCGCCGTCGCCGCGTTCGCCGACCGTGGCGGGCCGGTGCTCGGGATCTGCAACGGGTTCCAGGTCCTGGCCGAGGCGGGTCTCGTCCCCGGTGCGCTGCTGCGCAACCGCGGGCTGCGGTTCGTGTGCCGCGAGGTCACGCTCCTGCCGGCGGACCTGGACAGCCCGTTCACCCGTGAGCTCGACGGCCGCCCGCTGCGGATGCCGGTTGCGCACGGCGAGGGCTGCTACTACGCGGACGAGCCGACCCTCGATGCGCTCGAGCGCGACGGGCGCGTCCTGTGGCGCTACGCGGGCCCCGACGGTGCCGTGGCCGGACCCGACGACCCCGGCAACCCCAACGGGTCCCTGCGCGGGATCGCGGGCGTGCGCAACGCGGCGGGCAACGTCGCCGGGCTCATGCCCCATCCCGAGACCGCCTCCGAGGCGATCCTGGGCTCGGACGATGGCCTGGGCATCATCCGCTCGTTCGTCGTGAGCGCCGCCGAGTGGGCCACGACCGGATGGATCCGGGGCGTGTCGCCGGGTGTCGCCGAGCCCGTCGTCGCCGGAGCCGCGCGTTGACCGCCACCGTCGCCGCCCCGCTGCACCGGGCCCTCGGGCTCGAGGACGTGGAGCTGGACGCCATCCGCGACAAGCTGGGCCGCGACCCGAACGACCTCGAGCTCGCCATGTTCAGCGTGATGTGGAGCGAGCATTGCTCGTACAAGAGCTCGCGACCCCTGCTGGCGACGCTGCCCACCGCGGGGCGCGACGTCGTCGCGGGGGTGGGGGAGCAGGCCGGCGTGATCTCGATCGGCGACGGGCTCGCCGTGGCGTTCAAGATCGAGTCGCACAACCATCCGTCCGCGGTCGAGCCCTACCAGGGCGCGGCGACGGGCGTCGGCGGGATCCTGCGCGACGTGTTCGCCATGGGCGCCCGGCCGATCGCCGTCCTCGACGCCCTGCGCTTCGGCGACCCGTCCGACCCGCGCACGCGCCACCTGGTCGACGGCGTGGTCCGCGGCGTCGGCGGGTACGGCAACTGCGTGGGCGTGCCGACGGTGGGCGGCGAGCTCGTGTTCGATCCCTCCTACCAGGGCAACCCGCTGGTCAACGTGATGGCGATCGGGCTGCTCGAGGACGGGATGCTGACGAGGGCCGCGGCCGACGGCGTGGGCAACCTCGTCGTCCTGTACGGGTCGGCGACTGGGCGAGACGGCATCGGTGGCGCATCCGTGTTGGCATCGGCCACGTTCGGAGATCAGGACCCGTCCAAGCGCCCGTCCGTCCAGGTCGGCGACCCGTTCGCCGAGAAGCTGCTGATCGAGGCGACCCTCGAGCTGATCGCCGCGGGGCTCGTCGTCGGCGTGCAGGACCTGGGCGCCGCGGGGATCACGTGCGCCACGTGCGAGACGGCGGACCGGGCGGGCACCGGGATGCTGGTCGACCTCGATGCGATCCCGCGCCGCGAGCCGGGCCTCGAACCGTTCGAGGTCATGATCTCGGAGTCGCAGGAGCGGATGGTCGCGATCGTCGAGCCGGACCGGTGGGAGGCCGTTCGCGCGGTGTGCGAGCGATGGGACCTCCCGGTCGCGATCATCGGCCGGGTCACGGCGGAGCCCGACATCGTCGTCCTCACGGGTCCCGGCGCGACGGGGGCGCTGGGCACGGACGGCCGACCGGTCGACGGGGTCACGGAGCTCGCGAGGATCCCGGCCGCCGCGCTGGCGTCGGGCGCGATCGTGTTCCAGCGCGAGTCGCGGCCGCCCGCACGTCGACGCGCCGCGCCTGCCCCCGGCGCCCCGGTCGAACCCGTGGACACGCTGCCCCTCCGCGGTCAGGATCCCGGAGCCGTGCTGCTGGCGCTGCTCGGCTCGCCCAATCTCTCGTCGCGCCGGAGCGTGTTCGAGCAGTACGACCACAACGTCCAGGCCAACACGGTGGCCGGCCCGGGCCGAGGGGCGGCCGTGCTGCGGATCAAGGGCACGACCAAGGCCCTGGTCGCGTCGACCGACGCGAACGCGCCGGTCGGCGCCATCGACCCCTGGCTGGGCGCGGCGATGTCGGTCGCCGAGGCCGCCCGCAACGTCGCGATCACCGGGGCCCGGCCACTGGGCGTCACCAACTGCCTCAACTTCGGCGATCCGACCCGGCCCGAGGCCTTCTGGCAGCTCACGGAGGCCGTCCGGGGGCTGTCGGACGCGTGCCTCGCGCTGGGCCTGCCGGTCACGGGTGGCAACGTTTCCCTGTACAACGAGTCGCCCGCCGCGGCCATCGATCCCACGCCCGAGATCGGGGTGGTCGGCCTGCTCGACGACGTGGCCAAGCGCGTCGGACCGGCGTTCCGCGCCGAGGGCAACGCGGTCCTGCTGGTCGGGCAGGCCGCCGCCGGCCTCGCCGGCAGCGAGTACGCCCGGCTCGCCGGCGCCTCACCCGAGGATGGCCCGCCCGCGATCGACCTCGAGCGCGAGCGCAGCCTCCAGGCGTTCATCCGCGAGGCCGTCGACCGGGGGCTGGTCGAGAGCTGCCAGGACGTCTCCGGTGGCGGGCTCGCCGTGGCGGTCGCCGAGATGGCGATCTGGAGCGACATCGGCGCGCTGCTGCGCCTCACGGTCGGCGGCTCGCCGGCGGTCGGGCTGTTCGGCGAGAGCCCCTCGCGGCTGATCGTCGAGGTGGCGCCGCGCCACGTTCCGGCGTTCATCCTCCTGGCGCGCCAGCACGGGCTGCCGGGCGACGAGCTCGGCATGACCGGGGGCTCGCGGCTGGTCATCGAGCTCGCGGGCGAGGGCGCCACCGGCGCGGCCGAGGAGCGCGGGAGCCGGATCGCCGACGCGCTCGACGTCGCGATCGCCGACCTGCGTCACGCCTGGGAACACGGCCTGCCACGCGCGCTCGGCTGGGAGGACCTCGCCTGATGTGCGGCGTCGTCGGGGTCGTCCTGCCCGATCGCGGCCACGAGGCCGCGGGAGTCGCGGCCACGGCCCTGTTCGCGCTCCAGCATCGCGGCCAGGAGTCGGCCGGGGTCGGGGTGTCCGACGGGCGCAACCTGATGATCTACAAGGACCTGGGCATGGTCGGCCAGGTGCTCGACGAGCGCCGGATCCCGTCGCTCGCGGGCGACCTCGCGGTGGCCCACTGCCGCTACTCGACCACGGGGTCGACGGTCTGGGAGAACGCCCAGCCCACGCTCCGCCTCGGGCCGCGCCGCGCGCTCGCGATCGGGCACAACGGCAACCTCGTCAACACGCGGGAGCTGCTCGGCCAGCTCGAGGGCGGGCGAGGACGCCTCCCCGCGAGCACCGACACGGAGCTCCTGACCGCGCTCCTCGCCGACGAGCCGGCCGACGACACGGTCGACGCCCTGTGCAAGGTCCTGCCGCGGGTCAAGGGCGCGTTCAGCCTCGTGATCCTGTCCGAGCACCAGGTGATCGGCGTCCGCGACCCGCACGGCTTCCGGCCGCTGGTCCTCGGGCGGCTGCCCATCTCGGGCGACGGCACCGACGGCCCGGGCCTGTGGGGCGACGACACCGCGGGCTGGATCCTGGCCTCGGAGACCGCGGCCCTCGACATCGTGGCGCCGAGTTCGTGCGCGACGTCGAGCCCGGCGAGATCGTGGTCCTCGAACCCGGGCGCGAGCCGGTCTCGGTCAAGTACGCCACCGCCACGCCGGCCCTGTGCGTGTTCGAGCTCATCTACTTCGCGCGCCCAGACTCGTACATGGAGGGCCGGAACCTGTACGAGGCGCGCCGCCACATGGGCATGCAGCTCGCGATCGAGCACCCCGTCGACGCCGACCTCGTGATGCCGGTGCCGGACACCGGCGCCCCGGCGGCCGCGGGGTACGCGGAGGCGTCGGGCGTGCCGTTCCGCGAGGGCATGGTCCGCAACCGGTACAGCGGCCGGACCTTCATCCAGCCCTCGCAGGCGATGCGCCAGCGCGGCGTCAACGTCAAGCTCAGCCCGCTGCGCGAGACCATCCGGGACCGGCGCCTGATCGTCGTCGACGACTCGATCGTGCGGGGCACCACGACCAAGCAGATCGTCGGCCTGCTGCGCCGCGCGGGCGCCCGCGAGGTCCACGTCCGGATCAGCGCGCCGCCCATCTACCACCCCTGCTTCTACGGCATCGACACCTCGATCGAGACCGAGCTCATCGCGGCCACCCACTCCGTGGAGGAGATCCGGGGCTTCATCGGCGCCGACACGCTGGGCTACCTCTCGATCAAGGGCGTCCTGAACGCCCTGGACCTGCCGTACGAGCGGTTCTGCTTCGCCTGCTTCGACGGCAACTATCCCGTCCCCGTCCCGTACGACGTCTCGGCGCGCAAGTTCCTGCTCGAGACGGTGGGAAGCGGCGTCGGCGGGTGAGCGAGCGGGGGACCTTCACCCGCGTGGCGTACGCCCGGGCCGGCGTCGACGTGCGGGCCGGCGACCGCGCCGTGGAGCTCATGCGCGCGGCGGTCGAGTCGACCCGGCGCCCGGAGATCCTGGGCGGGCTCGGCGGCTTCGGATCGGCGTTCGCGATCCCGGACGGCATCCGCGAGCCCGTCATCGTGTCCTCGACGGACGGGGTCGGGACCAAGACCGCCATCGCGGGCGCGCTGGGACGGTTCGAGACCATCGGGATCGACCTCGTGGCGATGTGCGCCGACGACGTCGTGTGCTCGGGCGCCGAGCCCGTCGCGTTCCTCGACTACATCGCCGTCGGCAGGCTCGATCCGCACCACATCGCCGAGCTCGTGGGCGGGGTCGCCGACGGCTGCCGCCAGGCGGGCGCCGCCCTCGTGGGCGGCGAGACGGCCGAGCACCCGGGGCTCATGGAGGCCGGCGAGTTCGACCTGGCCGGGTTCTGCATCGGGGTCGCCGAGCGCGCCCAGCTGCTCGACGCGACGGCCGCCCGGGCGGGCGACGCGATCGTCGGGCTCGCGGCGAGCGGCCTGCATGCCAACGGGTTCTCGCTCGTGCGGGCCCTCGTCGCGCAGCACGATCTCGATCTCCGGGCGCCGTACCAGGCGGTGCTGCGCCGGGTCCTCGGGGATGCCACGGCGCGCGGCTGCCTCGACGCCGAGCCGCATCGCGCGTTCGCCACGCTGGGAGAGGTGCTGCTGACCCCGACGCGCATCTACGCCCGCGACGTCATGGCGATTCGCGCCGCGCTTGCCGCGGACGGCGGCGTCGTCCGCGGGATCGCGCACATCACCGGCGGCGGCCTGCCGGGCAACGTGCCGCGCGCCCTCCCGGCGGACCTTGGCGCTCGACTCCGGCCGTCCACCTGGCCGATGCCCTCGGAGATGCGCCTGTTCGGCGAGCTGGGTGGGATCGAGGAGGACGAGCTGCGCGCGACGTTCAACGGGGGGCTGGGCATGGTCGTGGTCGTGCCGGCCGGCGACGCGCGACGGGCCGTCGAGCTGGCCGGCGAGCGCGGGATCCCGGCCTGGGTCGTCGGGGAGGTGGTCGACGCCGCGGACCTGGGCGGCCATCGCTACGCGGAAGCGGGGTGAGCGGGGTGAGCAAGGTGGCCGACGTCGGCGTGCGGCGGATCGCCGTCGGGGTGTCTGGATCCGGGTCGAACCTGCGGGCGCTCGTTGGTGCCGCGGCGCGTGGCGCGCTCGGCGGCGAGGTGGCGCTGGTGTTCGCCGATCGCCCGTGTCCCGCGCTCGACTGGGCGGGCGAGCAGGGGATCGAGACCGCGCTCGTGCCGGGTGGCGACGACGCGGTCCTCGCCGACACGCTCGCCGCGATCGCGCCCGACGCGCTGGTCCTCGCCGGCTACCTGCGCCTCGTCGGACCCGCGGTCCTCGGGCGCTTCGAGGGGCGGATCCTCAACGTCCATCCCTCGCTGCTGCCGGCATTCCCTGGCCTCCACGCCGTGCGCGATGCGCTCGCGGCCGGCGTCGCCGTGACCGGCGTCACCGTCCATCTCGTCGACGCGACGCTCGACGGCGGGCCGATCGTGGCCCAGGAGGCGGTCCCGGTGCTCCCGGGCGACGATGAGGCCAGCCTGCTCGGGCGTCTCCACGCCGTCGAGCACCGGCTCCTGCCCACGGCCGTGGCGGCGCTCCTCGCCGGCGCGATCACGAGCCCGCCCGGCGCGCGTCGCGCGGCGTTCGATCCCGCGGCGTTCGACGATCGCGCCCGGGTCCCGCGGCGGGCACTGCTCTCGGTGTCGGACAAGACCGGGCTGGCCGAGCTCGGGGCGGGCCTGGTCGAACGCGGGTTCGAGCTGGTCAGCACGGGCGGGACGGCGCGGGCGCTGCGCGACGCGGGTCTGCCGGTGACCGATGTCGCCGACGTCACGGGCTTCCCCGAGATGCTCGATGGCCGGGTCAAGACGCTCCACCCGCGCGTCCATGCCGGGCTGCTCGCCGACCGCCGCCGCGCGGACCACCGCCAGGCGCTCGCGGCCGCCGGGATCGCCCCGTTCGAGCTCGTCGTCGTCAACCTGTATCCGTTCGCGGAGGCCGCGCGGCGGCCGGGCATCTCGCTGGACGACCTGGTGGAGGAGATCGACATCGGCGGCCCGTCGATGGTCCGGGCCGCCGCCAAGAACCACGCCTCGGTCGCGATCGTCACCTCGCCCGCGCGGTACGACGGGCGTGCTCGCCGCGCTCGACGACCATGGCGAGGTGCCGATCGGGCTGCGCTCGGCGCTCGCGATCGAGGCGTTCGCGCACACCGCCGCCTACGACGCCCGGATCGCCGCCGAGCTGCCGTGCCGGATGTTCGACGCGGGCGTGCCGCTGCCCGCGGAGCCGGGCCTGCCCGGCAGCGAGGATCCCTACCCGCCCGTGCTCACGATCTCGATGGCCAAGGTCGAGACACTGCGCTACGGCGAGAATCCGCACCAGCCCGCGGCCCGGTATCGGCGCATCGACCGCGAGCCGCGCGCGGCGGAGGGTCCGTTCGCGAGCGGCGAGCCGCCGCTCCAGGGCAAGGCGCTCAGCTACAACAACGTCCTCGACGCATCGGCGGCGGCCGCCCTGGCCCGACTCCTGCGCGGTCACGCCGTCGTCATCGTCAAGCACACCAATCCGTGCGGCGCCGCGGAACGCGACAGCCTCCTCGAGGCCTGGGACGCGGCGCTCGCGGGCGATCCCGTGTCGGCGTTCGGCGGCGTCGTGGCGCTCACGGGCCCGGTCGATCGTGCGCTGGCCGAGCGCCTCACGTCGCTGTTCCTCGAGGTCGTCGTCGCGCCGGCCTTCGACGCCGCGGCGCTCGAGGTCCTGGCCACCAAGCCCAACCTGCGGCTGGTCGTGGACCCGTCGATCGACGCGCGCGCGGACCGCACCGGGCTCACCGGCCGCGGCCTGCTGGATATCGACTACCTGGGCTCCGTGCGGACCGCCGGCGGCGCCGTGCTGGTCACCGCGCCCGACCGGCAGCCCGACGAGCCGGCCGCCTGGGCGTGCGTCTCGTCCCGCCGCCCGACCGACGCTGAGCTGCGCGACCTCGACCTCGCCTGGCGTCTCGCGCGGGGCGTGGTCTCGAACGCGATCGTCCTCGTCCGCGACGGGATGCTCGTTGGGCCTCGGCTCGGGGCAGGTGAGCCGGGTCGACGCGTGCCGGGGCGCCATCGACAAGGCGCGCCAGTTCCAGGGCGAGGATGGGGCGGTGGGCGCGGCGGCCGCCTCGGACGCGTTCTTCCCGTTCGCCGACGGGCCGCGGCTCCTGCTCGATGCCGGCGTGCAGGCGATCGTCCAGCCCGGCGGCTCGATGCGCGACGCCGAGGTCCTCGTGGCGGTGGAAGAGGCCGGCGCGGCGATGCTCGTGACCGGGACGCGCCACTTCCGCCACTGATCGCCGGGGCGACGGCACTTGACCGTCAACGCCGGGCGGTGACAATCCGGCCAACGGGTTCGATGGAGGGCGGCTTGGGCAGGCGGCAGATGACGCGATGACGGTCGACGCGAGCGACGCGGTCCAGATCGGCGCGGCCGACCTGCGCATGGACGACCTGCTGCGAGTCGCGCATGGCGCACGGGTCGAGCTCGGCCCGGACGCGATCGACCGGATCCGCGCGTCCCGGGCCGTCGTCGACGCGCTGGTCGACGGTCCGGCGCTGATCTACGGGCTCAACACCGGGCTCGGTCACATGCGCGACGTCCGGGTGCCCCGCGAGACGCTGCGTCAGTACCAGGAGATGATTGTCAACGCGCACGAGGGCGCGATCGGCGAGCCCCTGCCGACCCCGGTGGTGCGGGCCGCGATGGCGGTCCGCCTCAACGGCATCGCCCGCGGCGGTTCGGGCGCGAGCCTGCCGGCCGCCGAGGGGCTGGCCGCGCTGCTGAACGCCGGCATCCACCCGATCGTCGCGACCACCGGCTCCGTGGGTGCGTCGGACCTGATGCACATGGCCGCCATCGCCCAGGTGCTCATCGGTCGCGGCCGTGCGGAGTATCGGGGCGAGACGGTGTCGGGCGCCGACGCGCTGCGCGCCGCCGGCCTTTCGCCCGTCGTGCTGGAGCCCAAGGACGGCCTCGCGCTCATCTCCGCCAACGGGGTGTCGATCGGGCATGCGGCGCTGGTGGCGGAGCACGCACGGCAGATCGCGCGCATCGCGGACCTCACGCTCGCCTCCGGGCTCGAGGTGATGTCCGGCAATCCGTCGGTCCTCGACCCCGCCGTGCTCGCGGCCAAGGCGGTCCCGGGCCAGGCCGCATCCGGCTCCGACATCCGGGCGTTCCTCGGCGGCAGCCAGCTGTTCACCCCCGGCGTGCCCAAATCCGTCCAGGACCCGCTCTCGTTCCGGGTCGGTCCCCAGGTCCATGGCGCGTTCCGCGAGTTCATCGACATCCTCGCGCGGTCGGTCTCGATCGAGGTCAACGCGATGGACGACAACCCGCTCGTCGACATCGCCACGGGGCGGATGCTCAGCAACGGCAACTTCCACCCCATGGCGATGGCGCTCGGGCTCGATGCGCTGCGGCCGGCGATCGCGCACGTCGGCCAGCTGTCCGACCGCCGGATGAATCACCTGTGGGCGTCGCTGGCCGAGCTGCTGTTCGGCGAGTCGGTCGCAGAGCTCATCGCGCAGGGCGGCGGGCTGCTGCGCTACACCGCGGCCGTGCGCTACGCCGAGCTGCGACTCGCGGCGCAGCCCGCGACGCTCGACATCGGCCCGTTGGATCTCGGGGTCGAGGACCACGCCACGAACGCGGCGCTGACCGCGCAACGGACGGACGAGGCGCTCGGGCTCCTGGAGGACGTGCTCGCGATCGAGCTGCTCACCACGTCGACCATGGCTATCGTGGCGCCCACCGGGCGGCCCCTCCCGCCCGCCATCTCGGCCGCATTCGACGTCATCCGCCGGGTCCGCGAGCCGCTGGGCCCCAACCCGCCGGCGGCGCTGGTCCACGCCGCGGTGGCGCGGGGTGCTGTGCGGCGAGCTGCTCGACGCGGCGCTGGCGGAGGTCGCCGCGGCGCCATGACCCCCGGCGGCCGTCCGGCGGCAACGCGCCGCCCGTCGGCGATCGTCGCGGTCGCCGTCCTGGCGGCCTTCACCGCGAACCTCGACCTCCAGATCGTCAACCTCGCCCTGCCGGTCATCGGCGAGGCGTTCGGCGTCGGGCAATCGACCCTCGCCTGGACGGTCAGCGCATACGTGCTGCCGTACGCGGTGTCGATCCTCGCCGTCGGCCGCCTCGGCGATCGCTACGGCCACCGGCGGGTGCTCGCCGTCGGCGGCCTCCTGTTCGCGGCCGGCGCGCTGGCCAGCGCCCTCGCCCCGTCCTACGGGGTGCTCCTGGCGGGCCGGGTCGTGCAGGGGGTTGGCGGCGCGGCGCTGCTGACGATCGGGCTGGCGGCCATCTCCGCGACGTACCAGGGGGCCGCGCGCGGCCGTGCGCTCGGGCTGTACTTCGCCGCCGGCGCGATCGCCGCGGTCGTCGGCCCGCTGGTCGGGGGGCTCCTGGCGAGCCTGGTCGGCTGGTCGGGGATCTTCTGGGCGCAGGTCCCGCTCGCGCTGGGCGTGGCGACGATGGCCTGGATCGCGTTGCCCCGCGCCGCCGCCGGGCGCCACCGGCCGCTCGACGGGCCGGGCCTCGTCCTCGGCAGCCTCGTGCTGCTGGGCATCAACGGCGCACTCCTCCAGGGCGACGTGTGGGGCTGGACGTCCGCGGCCGTGATCGGCGGCTTCGCGCTCGCCGTCGTCGCGCTGATCGCCTTCGTGTGGCGCGAACGGTCGGCCGCCGAGCCCGCCGTCCACCTCGAGATCTTCCGCAGCCGCGCGTTCGTCGCCTCGACGCTGGTGGGTGCCGCGGCGTGGTTCGGGATTCTGTCCGGGTCGATCCAGCTCGCGGTCTACCTCCAGGGCGTCCGCGGCCTGACGCCGACCGAGACCGCGCTCGTGCTGCTGCCGTGGCCCCTGCTCGCGGCCATCCTGTTCCCGCGGGCCGCGGGGATCGTCGCCCGCCTCGGGGCGTCGAGGGTCATGGTCTGGAGCCTGGTGTTCGCGCTCGTGGCGGCCGTGCTGATGGCCACCTTCGACGCCACGACGCCGTTCCTGGTCGTGTCCGCCGTCGGGGCGCTGGGCGGCGTGCCGATCGCGCTGGGCGTCGTCGCGAGCACGGTGACGGCGTTGTCGGAGTTCCGGCCCGAGGACGCCGGCATCGCGGCGGGCGTGTTCAACTCCCTGCGCCAGGTGGGATCGGCCCTGGGCGTCGCGATCCCGGCGGCCGCGTTCGACTACGTGCTGGCTCCCGGCGCGACCGACCTGATGCCGGGCTCCCACGCGGCCTTCGTCAGCCGGGTCATCGTGTTCGCGCTGGCCCTCGTCGCGGTGCTGTTCCTGCTCCGGCGGCCGCTGGCCGCCGCCGTGCCGGGTCCCGCCCCGGCCCCGGTCGCGGCGGACTGACCCCCTGCTACGATCGCCCGACATGTCCGATCGCCGCCGCTACTACCTGACCACGGCCATCGCCTACGCGAACAACGCTCCGGGCCTGCACACCGTGTACGAGGTCATCGGGGCGGACGTCATCGCGCGCTGGCACCGGATGCTGGGCGACGACACCCGGTTCCTCACCGGCACCGACGAGCACTCCGTCAACATCGCCCAGTCGGCGGCGGCCGAGGGCCGGACGCCGCGCGAGTTCGTCGACGAGAAGGTCGCCCTGTTCCGCGCGGCCGAGGACGCGCTCCTGATCAGCCCCGACCGGTTCATCCGGACCACCGATCCCGACCATTACCTGTCCGCGCAGGAGATGGTTCGCCGGGCATACGACAACGGGGACATCTATCCCGGCACGTACGAGGGCTGGTACTGCCCCAACGAGGGGTTCATGGCGATCTCGGACCTGCTCGAGACCGCGCGGGGCATGCAATGCCCGAACCACCCCGACGTCACGCTGCAGTGGCTGACCGAGCGCAACTGGTTCTTCCGCCTGTCGGCGTACCAGGAGCGGCTGGCGGCCCACTACGAGGCCAACCCGGACTTCGTCCAGCCGGACTACCGCCGCAACGAGATGCTGGGCTTCATCCGCGGGGGCCTCGAGGACTTCTCGATCAGCCGCGCCGGCGCGACCTGGGGGATCCCGTTCCCCATTGCCGACAACGGCGAGACGGCGCAGCTCGAGGACGGCTCCTGGGATCCCGAGGCCGGCACGATCTACGTCTGGTACGACGCGCTCATCAACTACATCACCGGCGCCGGCTTCCCGGGCGACATGGAGGCCTTCCACCACTGGTGGCCCGCGGACCTCCACGTCATCGGCAAGGACATCGCCCGCTTCCACACGATCGCCTGGCCGGCGATGCTGTGGTCGGCGGGCATCGACGCACCGCGCCACGTGTGGGTCCACGGCTGGCTGCTCGTCCAGGGCGAGCGGATGAGCAAGAGCCGGGGCAACTTCCTCGATCCGCACGCCGTCGTGGCCGCGTTCGGGGCGGACGGAGCGCGCTACGTGACCCTGCGCGAGGTCGCCTTCGACCGCGACACCGACGTGTCCTGGGATTCGTTCGTGCGTCGCTACAACGCGGACCTCGCCAACGACTTCGGCAACCTCGTCAACCGCACGGTCACGATGGTCAACCGGTACCTCGGTGGCGAGCGGCCGGCCCCGCGAGCGGCCGGCGACTCGCCCCTCGCCGAGGGCTGGGCCGACACGCTGCGGGCGTACCGGGAGCGGCTCGACGGCTGCCGGCTCCACGACGCGCTCGGGGAGCTGTGGGAATTCGTCGGCGGCGCCAACAAGACGGTCGACTCGGAGCAGCCCTGGACGCTCAACAAGGCGGCCCAGGCCGGCGACGCCGAGGCCGCCACCCGGCTGCGGGACGTGCTCGGCGACCTGGTCGAGGCGTGCCGGCTGGTGGCGCTGGCGGTCGCGCCGTTCATGCCCGCCATGGCCCCGCAGATCCTCGCCCAGCTGGGTCACGCGTACCCGTACGAGGCCGACGGCAACGGCGGACCCGCGGTCCTCGAGCTGCTCGAGTGGTCGGCCGGCGAGGCGACCGGGCGGGTGACCGACACGCCGCTCCCGCTGTTCCCTCGCGTCGACGTCGACCGGGAGGCCGACGGGGCCTGAGCGTCGGGTGGCACCCGGGTTGCCCCTTCAGGCAGGACTGACTTCCCCAACGATTGCCCGCCGCCCGGTTGTGGGGCTCGCTCGCCTGGCCGACGCTCGGGCACGATGGCCCCGGGCTCGTTCGCGACCAAACCCCCCGACGGAGCGCTCGTCCCTGGCGGCGGCGAGTCGCCGCGCGCGGGCGCAGCCGTGTCGTGAAGGCGCAGCCGTCCCGGGCTGCGCGCTCTCGCCAGCGGGCGGTCGAGGCGCCCCGCACGCCGGCTCCCGAACCGGAGGAGACGCCCGACGAGGGCAGCGCGCTCGTCGGTTGGACGCCCGCGGATCCCGTGGATCGGCTGGCGCGATCGCAGGTGAACGCCCTGCAGCGCTCGGCCGGCAACCGCGCGGTGGCCGGCCTGATGCGCGCCCAGGCGCTCAGCGTCCAGCGGGCGCCCGCGCCGGCCCCGCCGCGCGGGGCGACGAAGCCCGGTGGGACCACGAAGCCCCGCGGCTCGGGCCCATCCTTCGACTCGTACGCCGACCTGGTCAACGGCTTCCAGGACCTCGCGGCCGCCCTCATCAACAGGGGCGGGGCCGGGCTCGACTCCGTCCGCTTCGGCAAGGACCTGTCCTCCGCGCACCGGTCGCTGCTGTGGAGCGTCCGGACCGTGTTCATCGGGGCCCAGGACGCCGACCCGGACAACCGGCGCAAGGCGGCCGGGTCGTGGCCGCGCGTGTCCGCACGGATGCTCGACGCCGTCGCCGAGGCGAAGCGGCTCAACCTGCCGGGCGCACCGCTCGCCGCCGTGGCCGACCAGATCGCGATGGTCAACAAGCGGCTGGGCGCCGCGAAGGGCCGCCAGGACGTGCCGCAGGCGGAGAGCTACGAGGATCTCAACGAGACCATCTTCGCGATCCACCTCCTGCTGTGGGAGAACGCGCAGATGGGCGAGTCCGGCCCCGGGATCGTCCGCGAGGAAACGGCGGGCCGCGCGGACATCGCCGTCTCATCGGGCATCAAGGAGATCAACGAGAAGGTCCGGGGCCGGCTCAGCGCCGTGAAGGTCGGCAGCCACGCGACCAGCCGCCACGTCCAGCTCGTCGAGTCCCTGCGGGCGGCGCTCATCCTTGCCCGGACCGAGAAGGCGGGATCGGCGTACGCCGCGCTCGTGAAGTTCCGCTCGCTCGAGGGCGAAATCCGGTACGCCCTGCAGCGCGGCGCCAACTTCAACATCATCGGGCTCGACATCGGCGAGGTGGCGGGTCGGGTCGAGCAGACCAAGTCGATCCTCAACGCCCACTACGCCGCGGTCCACGGCGGGAACCTCGAGGCGGTGCTCACGAAGCAGCGCGCGCCCGGCGAGGTGAAGCTGCGCCAGAAGATCGCCGAGAACTTCGGCCCCAGCGGCAAGGCCGGCCTCGCCGAGCAGCTCGGGATCGAGGATGTGCAGAACGCGCTGAGCGTCATCCAGAGCCACCTCGTCAAGTCCGACAAGCCCGGGATCTGGACCATCACCAACGGCCCCACGACCATCCAGATCTGGGAGGCCCAGGCGCTCGGGCTGCACGAGAAGGCACGCGAGGCCCTCAAGGGCTACATGCAGAGCATCTACAGCGCCCTGGTCCGCGCCCGCGACGACTACGACTCGATCAAGCTCGGCAACTCGCGAACGAAGCTGCGCATCCTCGGATTCCTGGGCGGTGCGGACGACCCGGGCAGCTTCGACCTCGAGGTCAACCGCCTCCGGATCCTGCGCGACAAGGGGGTCAAGACCCTGATCGACGCGGGCGACTACGTCGGTGCCTTCAAGCTGATCATCCAGGAGAAGCCCGGCGTCGAGCAGCGGGTCAAGGCCGAGGCGGAGTACGACGCCGACCTCGACCGGGGATACCGCCGCCTCGCGACGACGATGTCGATTGTCCAGGTCGCGCTCGTCTCGCTCGTGCCGATCGCCGGCGAGGCCGCGCTCGCGACGGCTCCGGCGTGGGCCGTCGGCGTCACCGCGGTCGGGGCCGGCGCGGGCGGCGCGTTCGTCGGCGAGGGCTCGCGCCAGCTCGCCACTGGTGACCACGACGCGGGCAAGCTCATGAGCCGCACGTGGCAGGGCGGCGTGATCGGGGCGGGGGCGATCGCGCCGGCGGCGACCCGCCAGGTCGGCGGCGTGCTCGCGGCCGGCGGCGAGGGATTTGCGGCGAAGGGCGGCCAGGTGCTCGCCGAGGGGTTCGTCAACGAGGCGCAGAACCTCGCGTCGGGCGGCAAGCCGGGCGAGGGGATGGTCGGGGGCACGCTGGGCGGCATCGCCGGCCACGGGACACAGCTGCTGCCGAAGGTCATGCAGGGTGGCGTCGCCGGCAAGCTCGTCCAGGTGGGCGTCGGCGCTGGGGTCGGCGAGGTGACGACCGGCGACGCGCTCAGTGGTGCGGCCGGGGCGCTGGTGCCGGCGCTCGTGACGAAGTCACCGACCGCCACGGGAGGGCACGACACGGCCACGCCGACGAAGGCTCCCGGCGGCCCCAAGGAGCCCGCGATCCCGATCGGCGGAGCCGAGGCCATCACCGGCGGCGGCGGTGGCGGCGGCAGCAGTGGCGGCGGCGGCACTGGCGGTGGCGGCGGTGGTGGTGGTCGAACGGGCGGAGGCGCACCCGCCGGCCCGACCCCCGGCGCCGAGACGACCCCGGGAACGTTCCCACCGCGCGCCCCGGCCGCACCCGCCGGCCCCACGCCCGGCGCCGAGACGACCCCGGGAACGTTCCCACCGCGCGCCCCGGCCGCACCCGCCGGCCCCACGCCCGGCGCCGAGACGACCCCGGGAACGTTCCCACCGCGCGCCCCGGCCGCACCCGCCGGCCCCACGCCCGGCGCCGAGACGACCCCGGGAACGTTCCCACCGCGCGCCCCGGCCGCACCCGCCGGCCCCACGCCCGGCGCCGAGACGACCCCGGGCACCGGCATCCATGAGCGACCGCCGGCCACGCCCCCAGGACCCGCAGGCGGGGAGACCGCGCCGGACGGGCTCGCAGGCAGAGCGCCCATTCCCGAGCCGGGTGGGGGAACAGCGCCAGACGGCCGTGCCAACAAAGGACCGGTTGGCGCCGAGACCGGCGCGGATGTCGCCGGCACGGGAGGGGCGATCAAGAAGGGCCCGCCGCCCGTTGGCGCCCAGACCGGTGCGGATGTCGCCGGCACGGGAGGGGCCATCAAGAAAGGCCCGAGCCCCGGCGGGGTGGCCCCGGGTCAACCCGGTCCGGGCGGCCCGCCGCCTGGTGGCAACCAACCCGCGATCCGTCCCCCGACGCCGGACCAGGGCGGCCTGCTCCCCAAGTCGAAGGTCCCGCACGACCTGACGCCGTCGCCGGAGCCCGTCTACAAGTACGACGACCTGGTCAAGATGAACATCGAGGGGCGGGCCGGCCAGCATTCCGGGCGCGATCTGCCGGCGAGCGGCGAGAACGCCGCGCCCTCGACCCCGACGGCAAAATACGCTCCCGAGGAGAAAGGTCGATACGTGCGCACCGGCGACCAGCTCACGGCAGGCACCACGGCCGAGAAGTCGTGGGTGGTCAAGGATTCGAATGACCCCACCAAGAAGTACCTGTTCAAGCCGACCGAGGCCGAGCACCTCGTCGACCGCGACGGCAATACCGTCCGCATCGAACGAGCCGTCGAGCGGGGCATCGTCGAGGGCCAGCAGGCGCCGCGAGAGGTCGCGGGGGGCATGGTGGCGAAGGAGCTGGGGTACGAGGCCGCACCCCAGGGGCAGCTCGTCACGATCGAAGGCAAGCAGGGCGTGCTGATCGAGTGGCGTGAGTCGAACTCGCTCGCGGACCTCGCCCGCAAGGACCACGCGGCATTCAAGCGGCTCATCGAGTCCCAGGAGTTCCGGGACGCCATGGTCAACATGGATGCCCTCGACTACCTCATCAACAACGTCGACCGCGGCGCCAACTTCGGGAACTACCTGTACGAGTTCCAGAACGGTCAGCTCAAGCTCACGCCGATCGATCATGCGCTGTCGTTCACGAGCACGAAGGACCGCGCCAGCATCGAGGGGTTCACGCGGGACCTGCCCGAGAAGTACCCGCCCGACCTCGTCACGAAGCTCGAGGGCATCTCGAAGAACCGCGCGGAGTTCATCGAGAAGATCCGGCCGTTCGTCGGCGATGCCGCCATCGAAGGGTTCGTGCACCGGCTGGACATCATGATCGGCGACATGCACAAGAAGCAGCAGGCCGCCCCGTGAGGGCCGTCCTCCTCCTCAGTCGCACACCTGACGCCGTCATCGAGCCACTCGCCCGCCTGACCGTCCGCGAACCGGGCGAAGCGGCCGAGGTCGAGGTGCTCATCCCGGAGGAGCGCGAGGGGATCGAGTTCTTGATCGCCCAGGGTGGGCGGGACGAGCGCGGCCGCGTGCTCACCCTTGACGAGGGCGATGCCTTCCTCGACGCCCTGCTCGGCTTCTACCTGGGGTCGCGCCTGTGGGCCGAGGAGGTGGCGGTCGACGAGGTGTAGGGCGCTCGGCATAGCATCGGCCCGTGCGACTCATCGACGCCCACGGCCACGTCAACGCGGACCGGTTCGCCGACGACCTCGACCTGGTGCTCGGAGCCGCCCGGCTCGCGGGCGTCGAGCGGATCCTGGTGCCGGGTTGGAACCATGCGTCGTCGGCGCGTGCCCTAGGGATCGTGGAGCGATTTCCGTGGCTCGACGCGGCCGTCGGCGTCCATCCCCACGACGCGGCGAAGGTGACTGATCGCGAGTGGGCGAGCATCGAGGCCTGGGCGCGCGACGAGCGGGTCCTCGCGATCGGTGAGACGGGGCTGGATTCGGACCGGATGTTCTCGCCCTGGGACGCCCAGCTCGAGAACCTGCGGCGCAACCTCGCGCTCGCCCTCGAGACCGGCAAGCCCGCCATCCTGCATTGCCGCTCGAAGGCGGGCGCGCGCGACGCCCAGGACGCGCTGGTCGAGGAGCTGCGCCGGGCCGGGTTCGGCGGCGCGCCGGCTGCGGCCGCGTTCGACGACCGGCCGCCCGCAGTGATCCACAGCTTCTCGGGTTCGGTCGACTACGCTCGCGAGGTGCTCGCGTTGGGCCTCGCCGTGAGCTTCAGCGGCCTGGTGTTCCGGGGCGGCGAGGAGGCCTCGGCCGAGGTGGCCGCGATCGTGCCGTCGACGCGCCTGCTGGTCGAAACCGACGCTCCGTTCCTGACCCCACGAGGCGCCCCCAGGTCCCGCAACGAGCCGGCGTTCGTCGCGCTGACCGCACGCTGGGTCGGCGCTCGGCGCGGCCTCGATGAGGACGGCCTCGATGCCCTCGGCGACGCCTTGGTCGCCGCCTACGACTCGGCGTTCCGCCGCAGCACCTGAGGACAGGCCCGGCGGCCCTACGGCGACGCCGGGACGACCGTCGTCTGCTCCGCGAGGTAGCTGAGCCGGAGCTGGATCGGCGCGCCGATGGCGGTCGCCAGGTCGCTCGCGAGGCCGTCGACGGCGGTCGGCGCGGCCGGCCCCGCCACGTCGAGCCCGAGCGTGTCCTCCTCGATCTCCCAGTCGACCACCCGCAGTCCCTGTGGCTCGACCCATGCCTCGATGACCGGCGCGGCCGCATTGCTCCACAGGACCGTCCGGATCCGGTCGGCGGAGGTGATGGCGAGTGGGATCGAGATCAGCGTCAGGCCGATCACCGCCAGGACCAGGCCGCGGGCGAGCACCCGGCCCGCGTTCGCGGGTGTCGGCACGGGTCGGACGCCGCAGATGGCGAACACGATCGAGGCGATGACGACGATGGCGGCGAAGTTGGTCAGGAACAGCGTGAGCGCCCCAGCCGCGTCGCTCGTCCGCCCCAGCTCGAGGCAGATCCCGACGGTCGCAAGGGGCGGGACCAGCGACACGGCGATCGCGACACCCGGCAGCGCGTCGCTCCCGGTCCGGCGGACGGTGACGAACGCGCCGGCGGCCCCCGCGGCGAGGGCGACGCCGAGGTCCAGGAGCCCGGGCTCGGTGCGTGCCGCCAGCGACGGGTTGAGCGTCAGAGGATCGGGGAGCACGGCCGCGACGCCGAAGCCGATCGCGACGACCATCAGCGCGCCGAGGACGACCTCCACGAACGAGTTCACCTGCCAGCGGCTGCGGCCGGTGACGAGTGCGCCCGCCAGGGCCATCATCGCGCCGCCCAGGGGCGCCACCACCATCGCGCCGATGATCGCTGCGACCGAGTCCTGGATCAGGCCGAAGGTCGCGATCAGCGCGGCGAGGGCCAGCAGCACCGTGAACGTGAGCACCGACTGCCGGAACTGCTCGCCCTCGGGAAACAGGTCATCGAGCGTGGCCGCCCCGAGCGACTGCCGGGCGTCGATCAGGATGTGCTCGGCCGCGTCGTCCGATGCCGGTCCTGCCTGCGTCGCCATGAACCCTCCGCGCGGTCCTACCGTCGCCGAACTCTAGCGCCCGGCGGGGCGCGGAGACGTCGGAATTCGGTTGACAGCCACAATCGGGCGGGGGTAGATTGGCACTCTAACGGCGAGAGTGCTAATGGTTCTGGCTGCGGCCGGCGGACCCGCCCTCGGGACGACACCCCGAAGCGGTGGGCGCGACCGGTCCGCGGCAACCGGCCAGATGCACTCGACGACCTGCACTCGGGCCAGTTGGGGCAGCCCGCCCCGGAGGACCCGTGTCCACATCACAGGCCATTTGACGGCCGGTTCGCGGCTGTCAGAGGAGGATTGCACGTTGGCCACCGCCTCTTCGACGAAGCTCAAGCCGCTGGGCGACCGCGTCGTCATCAAGCCCACCCCGCGTGAGGAGATGACGAAGTCCGGCATCGTCCTGCCGGACACGGCAAAGGAGAAGCCCCAGGAGGGCGAGATCCTGGCCGTCGGGCCGGGCAAGATCCTCGACGACGGCTCACGCGAGGCGATCGACGTCTCCGTCGGCCAGAAGGTCCTGTACGCGAAGTACGCCGGGACCGAGTTCAAGGTCGAGGGCGACGACCTGCTGATCGTCAGCCAGAAGGACATCCTCGCGATCGTCGAGGACTGACGCCACCCCGGCGCCACCACTGAACCCTTAACCCACTCCAGTTCCCGGAGGGACTTCGACTTGGCCAAGCAGCTCATCTTCGACGAGACGGCTCGTCGCTCGCTCAAGCGGGGCATCGATCGCCTTGCCGACGCGGTCCGGGTGACCATCGGCCCCAAGGGCCGCAACGTCGTCCTCGACAAGAAGTTCGGCTCCCCGACGATCACCAACGACGGCGTCACCATCGCTCGCGACATCGAGCTTGAGGACCCGTTCGAGAACATGGGCGCGCAGCTCCTCAAGGAGGTCGCGACCAAGACCGACGACGTCGCCGGCGACGGCACCACCACCGCGGTGGTCCTGGGCCAGGCGATGGTCGCCGAGGGCCTGCGGGTCGTCACCGCCGGCGCCAACCCGATGGTCGTCAAGCGCGGCATCGAGAAGGCCGTCGAGACGATCGTCGCCGACATCAAGAAGACCGCCCGCCCCGTCGAGACGCGCGAGCAGATCGCGGCCGTCGCGGCGATCTCCGCGGCGGACCCCGAGGTCGGCGAGATCATCGCCGAGGTGATGGACAAGGTCGGCAAGGACGGCGTCATCACCGTCGAGGAGGGCCAGTCGCTCGGCCTCGAGAAGGAATACACCGAGGGCATGCAGTTCGACCGGGGCTACATCTCGGCGTACTTCGTGACCAACCCCGACCGGATGGAGACCGTCCTCGAGGACGTCCTCATCCTGATCACCGACAAGAAGATCTCGGCCGTGCCGGATCTCCTGCCGGCGCTCGAGAAGGCCGTCCAGCTGGGCCGGCCGATGCTGATCATCGCCGAGGACGTCGACGGTGAGGCGCTCGCCACGCTCGTCGTGAACAAGCTCAAGGGCACGATCTCCGTGCTCGCGGTCAAGGCGCCGGGCTTCGGCGACCGCCGCAAGGAGATGCTCCGCGACATCGCGATCCTGACCGGCGGCACCGTGATCTCCGAGGAGATCGGGCGCAAGCTCGACTCCGTGGCGATCGAGGACCTCGGCAAGGCCCGTCGCGTCGTCGCCACCAAGGACGACACGACGGTCGTCGACGGTGCCGGCTCCGCTGAGCAGATCAAGGCGCGCATGACGCAGATCAAGGCGCAGATCGAGGACACCACCTCGGACTACGACCGCGAGAAGCTCCAGGAGCGCCTGGCCAAGCTGGCCGGCGGCGTCGCCGTCATCAAGGTCGGCGCGGCCACCGAGGTCGAGCTCAAGGAGAAGAAGCACCGCATCGAGGATGCGCTCTCGACGACCCGTGCGGCCGTCGAGGAGGGCCTCGTCGCGGGCGGCGGCACCACGCTGCTGCAGGCGATCCCGGCGCTCGACAAGCTCAAGCTCGAAGGCGACGAGGGTGTCGGCGTCGACATCGTCCGCAAGGCCCTCGAGGCCCCGGCCCGCCAGATCGCCGACAACGCCGGCGCGTCGGGTGAGGTCGTCGTGAGCAAGGTGCGCAGCCTCAAGATCGGCGAGGGCTATGACGCCCTCCGTGGCGAGTACGGCGACATGTTCAAGAAGGGCATCGTCGACGCCGCCAAGGTCACCCGCTCGGCGCTCCAGAACGCCGCCTCGATCGCCGCGATGGTCCTGACCACCGAGACGCTCGTGACGGACATCCCCGAGAAGGACAAGGCCGGCGCCGGCGCCGGCCACGACCACGGCGGAGGGATGGACTTCTAACCCGAGACAACACACGGCCCCCGGCAGGCGACAGCCTCCGGGGGTCGTTCCTCGTTGTCGGGCGGATGTGCCTCTGGCCGTTTGACCGATTCGGACGACAGGGGCGAGCCTGTCTCCCGACACAGACGACCCCGAGCCAGCGCCCGGCTCGCCATTGGAGCAGCGACTCGATGTCCAAGTCCGGCGTCTTCGCGGGCCTCACCGTGGTCGGCGTCCTGGTGCTGATCGTGCTCGGAGCCGGGACGGTGTTCGGCGTCGGACCGCTGGCGCCGGCGGTGCCGGCCGACCGCGTGACCGACCCCAAGGAGATGATCGCGCGCTCGCTCCAGGCGACCCTGGACGCCTCCGCCGTGCACTTCGAGGGCACGATCTCGGGCTCCATCGCCGGGAACCTCGTCGGCCGCCCCGAAGCCGCCGTGGACCTCGCCGGCACGACCCTCGACGCCGACATTCGCCCCAAGGACGGCAAGACCCGGACCCACCTCGCCAGCGATGGCCTCGAGGTGGACATGGACACCGTGACCGTCTGGGACGGCGCCTGGTACCGCACGGCACCCGACGACCCCTGGGTGAAGGCGTCGCTGGGCGGTGCGTCCGCGGAGGCCGGCGTGGACATCAACCCGCTGACGCTGGTCGACCGGCTGCGTTCGTATCTCGCGACCCCGGGACTCGTGCCCACCACCCGCGAGGTCGCCTGCGCGAGCGCCTCCGGCCGCTGCCACGAGGTCCACCTCGACGCCGGCTCGGACCCGCTGATGATCCTGGGCCTGATGCTGCCGCACGATCAGGCAGCGGACCTGCCGCCCGTTGACGTGGACCTCACGCTCCAGACCGACGCGCTCACGCTGCGCCCGGCGCGGCTGATCGCTGGAGGCGACGAGCGAAGACGGCAGGGTCGACGTGCACGCGGAGATCGACGCCAGCCGCTGGGACGAGGACCTCGTGATCGACGAGCCCGTCGAGGGGCAGCCCTCGCCCGCGTCCAGCTAGCGCACCGACGAGCCAGGCGCACCGACGAGCGCGAGGGAACCCGCCGCGTAGACTCGGGGACGTCCTTCTGCCGTACGGGAGCACGCCCATGGTCCGCATTCGGCGCTTCGGGATCGTGCGCACCGCCACCATGGTGGCCGCGCTCTACGCCGTGATCGCCCTGGTGTTCATCATCGTGTTCGGGCTCATCGGCCTGGTCGGGGTGGCCGTGGTCCCGGCGGAATCCCGGCTGAGCATCGGGTCTGGGCGTCGTGGGCCTGGTGATCTTCGGGATCCTGGCCGTCCTGTTCTACGGTGCGATCGGCTGGGTGTTCACGGCGATCGCGTGCGCGCTCTACAACTTCGTGGCGGGCTGGGTCGGGGGCATCGAGATCCAGGTCGAGTCGACGACGCCCGGGCCGCCGGCGGGCGGCTATCCGGCCTACGGCTACGCGCCCTATCCGGCGCCCGGACCCTACCCGGCCCCGGCGCAACCGGGCGGTCCGCCGGCTCCGTGGGGTGGGCCCGTCCCGCCGCCGCCCGCGCGCTGACGCGAGCCGCGCGCGCCTCGCCATGGCGACCGGCCGCGGCAGGCGGCCGGGGTGAGCCGCCCAACCTAGAATGGCCCGGTGAGTCCCAGCCGTGCCAACGAGCCCGTCAAGCGCCGCGGAACGCGGCGGGCCGAGCCCGAGGGCCAGGGGACCTGGCTCGACGTCGGCGAGCCCCCCGAAGGGCCGGCCGCGGACGCGGCGCCGGGCGTGGTGGCCGCGCCGGAGGAGCCCGAGTGGCTGCGGGAGCTGCCGCACGAGCCCGAGCTCGCCGCGGCAGGTCCCGCGCTCGATCCAGAGGCGGTCGCGGCGGCGATCGAGGCCCGCCGCGCCGCGCGTGCCGACGAGATCGTCTCCCACCTCAACCCGGAGCAGGCGCGCGCGGTCACGACGACCGAGGGCCCGCTGCTCATCCTGGCCGGCGCCGGCTCCGGCAAGACGCGCGTCGTCGCTCACCGGATCGCCTACCTGATCGGCGTCAAGGCGGTCCAGCCGCGCCGGATCCTGGCCGTGACGTTCACCAATCGCGCCGCGGGCGAGCTGCGGGAGCGGATCGCGGCGCTCGCCGGCGAGGTCGGCAAGGACGTCGAGGCGGGCACGTTCCATGCCCTGTGCGCGCGCGTGCTGCGGCGCGACGGGGAGGCGATCGGGCTCGACCGGCGGTTCGTGATCTACGACACCGACGACCAGCAGCAGCTGATGAAGCGGATCCTCGCCGAGGAGGACCTGCCGGCGACGGGCGAGTTCCGGCCGGCGGCGATCCTGGGCGCCATCAGCCGGGCCAAGAACGACATGCTCGATGAGGCGTTCCTGGCCGAGCACGCCGTCAACCACCGGGAGCGGATGATCGCGCGCCTGGCCGGACGCTACCGGGACCGCCTGCGGGCCGCCAACGCGCTCGACTTCGACGACCTCCTGCTGCGGGCCGTGGAGCTGTTCGAGCAGTCGCCCGAGGTCCTCGCGACGTACCACGCCCGGTGGCGCTACCTCCACGTCGACGAGTACCAGGACACCAACCGCCCGCAGTACCTGTGGATCCGTGCGCTCGCGTCGGCCACCCGCAACCTGTGCGTCGTCGGCGACGACGACCAGTCGATCTACGGCTGGCGCGGGGCCAACGTCCAGAACATCCTCGACTTCGAGCGCGACTATCCCGAGGCGACGGTGGTCAAGCTCGAGCAGAACTACCGCTCGACCCAGCTGATCCTCGACGCGGCCCATGCCGTCGTGTCGCGCAACGAGCGCCGGACCGACAAGAAGCTGTGGACCGAGAACCAGGGCGGCGTGCCGATCCAGCGCTTCGAGGCCTTCAACGAGGAGGAGGAGGCCGAGTGGATCGTGCGCCAGATCGACGGGCTCGTCGGCGGCCGCGGCTCCGTGCTGACGCGCCGCGCCGACGACGACGAGTCGAGCCGCTTCCGGGCGAAGGACGTCGCCGTCATGTACCGGATGAACGCGCAGTCCCGAGCCATCGAGGAGAAGTTCCTCACCTACGGCATCCGCTACCAGCTCGTCGGCGGCACGCGGTTCTACCAGCGCCGCGAGGTCAAGGACGCCCTGGCCTACCTGCGCGTGCTGCGGTCCGACACGGACGTCGTCTCGTTCGAGCGGATCATCAACGTCCCGGCCCGGGGGATCGGGGACAAGAGCGTCGAGGCCCTGCGCCGCTGGGCGGTCACCCACGACGACAACACGTACCTCGCGGTCCAGGCGGCGGCGGCCGGCGAGGTCGAGGGGCTGGCGCCGCGCATCCGGACGGCGATGGGGGAGTTCGCGCGGCTCCTCGTCCGGCTGCGCACCCGGATCGGCGTGCTGCCGCTGCCGGAGCTGCTCGACGAGGTCCTCGAGGCGTCCGGGTACCGCGCCATGCTCGCCGACGGCTCGGAGGAGGGCGAGGATCGCTGGGCCAACCTGCTCGAGCTGCGCCAGGTCACGACCCGCTACGACGACCTGTCGCCCGACGACGCGCTCGACCGGCTGCTCGAGGAGACGGCGCTCGTCGCCGACCAGGACGCGTACGAGGGCGATTCGGACGCGGTCACCCTGATCACGCTCCACGCGGCCAAGGGTCTCGAGTTTCCGGTGGTGTTCATCGCCGGGCTGGAGGAGGGGCTGTTTCCCCACAACCGCGCCCTGGACGACGAGAAGGAGCTCGAAGAGGAGCGGCGCCTCGCATACGTGGGCATCACGCGGGCGAAGCGGCGGCTGTACCTGTCCCACGCCTGGCGCCGGGCGACCTGGGGCGGTGGCGGGATGAGCGTCCCGTCGCGCTTCCTGCTCGAGATCCCGGCCGAGCTCATGGTCGGACCGCAGCTCCGCCGCGGCAGCGAGTACGACGTCGACATCGACCCCGACCTCGTGTTCGGCGACCGGCGATCCAGGTTCGGCTCGGCGATCCGCTCGGGCGGCGGCGCGTACCGCGAGGGGAGCGGACGGCCCGGTGCCCCGGCCCCGGGGGAGGCGTTCCGCCCGACCCGCGACCTGGGCGCCAAGCGGGAGGCGTTCGCGGCGGGTGCGCCGTCGGGGTCGCTCGGCCCGCAGCCGCGCGCCGCGGGTGGCGTCGTGCCCGCGCGCCCGATCGTGCCGGGCGAGCGACGGTACCGCGACGGCGACCGCATCCATCATGCGCGCTGGGGCGACGGGATCGTCGTGACCTCGAAGCTCACGCGCGACGACGAGGAGGTCACCGTGGCCTTCCGCGATCCCGCGGTGGGGCGCAAGACGATGCTGGCGAGCCTCGCCAACCTCGAGGTCACCGGCTAGCGCGCCGCCCGCGACGCCGGATCACGTCACCTATCCTGTCGACCATGACCGCAGCCCCCCTGCCGGGTCTCTCGTATCCGCCCTCGACCGAGCCGCCGATCGACCTCGACGCGATCGTGAGCCTCGCCGACTTCGAGACGCCCGCCCGGGCGCGGCTGCATCCATCGGCATGGGCCTACTACGCGGGCGGTGCCGGCGACGAGCACACGCTGCGCGCCTGCCTGACTGCCTGGGACGCGTTCCGGCTCCGGCCGCGGGTGCTGGTCGACGTCGCGACCGTGGACGCCTCCACCACGATCCTGGGCCGTCAGGTGGCGCTCCCCGTGGGCATCGCCCCGGCCGCGCTCCACGGCCTGGCGCACGGCGATGGCGAGAAGGCGACGGCACGCGCGGCAGCGGCTGCGGGCGCGATCGCGGTGATCTCCACCGTGGCATCGCACACGATCGAGGACGTGGCCGCGGCGGCGCCCGACGGCCATCGCTGGTTCCAGCTGTACATCCAGCGCAACCGCGCGGTGAGCCGCGACCTCGTCCGTCGCGCCGAGGCGGCCGGCTACGAGGCGATCTGTCTGACCGTCGACCTGCCGGTCCTCGGCTACCGCGATGATGTCGTCCGGCTGGCGTTCAACCCGGGCGAGGACGCCTACGCCAACCTCCCCAAGCGCGAGGTCTGGCGCGGCGCCGGCGACATGGACGACGATCTCGACCTGCGGAGCACGGGCCTCACCTGGACCGAGCTCGCCGAGATCCGCTCGTGGTCCTCGCTGCCCCTGGTCCTGAAGGGCATCCTGACCGGCGAGGACGCGGCGATCGCCGTCGAGCACGGGGCCGACGGGATCTGGGTCTCGAACCACGGCGGGCGTCAGCTCGACCGGGCGTCGGCGGCGATCGAGGTGCTCGCCGAGGTCGTGGCGGCGGTCGGCGGCCGGGCCGAGGTCTACCTCGACGGGGGCGTCCGGCGCGCGCCCGAGGTGCTGATCGCCCTCGCGCTCGGGGCGAACGCCGTGTTCACCGCCCGCCCGTTCCTGTACGCCCTCGCCTGTGCCGGAGAGGCCGGCGTGGCCAAGGGCTTCGCGGTCCTGCGCGAGGAGATCGAGCGGTCGATGATGCTGCTCGGGACGCCGCGGATCGCCGATATCGGCCGCGACCACGTGGGAACCGCGCCGGGCTCGTTCTCGGGACGATGACGGAGTCGCTCCCTGTCGATCCGGCGCTCGTCGACGAGGCGGCGTCGCTCGAACCCGACGCGGCCGAGGCCCGCCACGCGGAGCTGGCGGAGCAGGTGCGGCGCGCGAACCGGCTGTACTACGAGGATGACGCCCCGGAGCTCGAGGACGCCGAGTACGACCGGCTGTTCCGCGAGCTCGTCGCGCTCGAGACGGCGTTCCCGGCGCTGATCTCGCCCGAGTCGCCCACGCAGCGGGTGGGCGGCACGCCCGGCGGGTGGCCGGTTTCCCGAGGTCCACCACCGGCGGCCCATGCTGTCGCTGTCCAACGCCTTCAGCCACGACGAGCTGCGGGCGTTCGATACCCGCGTCCGGCGCGGCCTGGGGCTGCCCCCGGCCCCGGAGCCGCGCGGACGGCCTGACCTACGTGGCCGAGCTCAAGATCGACGGCCTCGCGATCTCGCTCCAGTACGAGCGCGGGCGGTTCGCGATCGGGGCCACGCGCGGCGACGGCAGCACCGGCGAGGACGTGACCCCCAACCTGCGGACCATCCGTGCGATCCCCGACCGGCTCCCGGAGCCCGCCACGCTCGAGGCGCGGGGCGAGGTGTTCATGCCCAAGGCCGAGTTCGCGCGGATCAACGCCGAGCGCGAGGAGCTCGACCTGCCCCAATACGCGAACCCACGCAACAGCGGCGCCGGATCCCTGCGCCAGAAGGACCCGGGCGTCACCGCGGGCCGCCAGCTCAGTACCTGGCTGTACCAGCTGGTCGAGGACGAGCCGGCCGTCGACAGCCAGAGCGGCGCGCTCGACCGCCTGGCCGCGCTGGGCTTCCCGGTCAACCCGGACCGCGAGGCGGGGCTCGACATCGAGGCCGTGATCGCGTTCACCGAGCGCTGGCGCGAGGCCCGCCACGAGCTGCCTTACGAGACCGACGGGGTCGTCGTCAAGGTCGACCGGTACGACCAGCAGGCGCGCCTCGGGATGGTCAGCCGGGCGCCGCGCTGGGCGATCGCATTCAAGTTCCCGCCCGAGCAGGTCGAGGCCCTGCTCGAGGACATCGTCCCGTACGTGGGCCGCACGGGCACCCTGACGCCGGTCGCGCACCTGCGCCCGACGAAGGTCGCGGGATCGACGGTTGCCCGGGCGACGCTCCACAACCTCGACGAGGTCCGGCGCAAGGACATCCGGATCGGCGACACGGTCGTCCTGCAGAAGGCGGGCGACGTGATTCCCGAGGTCGTGCGGCCGGTCCTCGACAAGCGCCCGGCCGACGCCCGGGAGTTCGACATGCCGGACGCCTGCCCCGTGTGCGGGACGGCGATCGTTCGCGACGAGGGCGCCGTCCGCCACTACTGTCCCAACCTCGCGTGCCCTGCCCGCGTGTCGCAGGAGTTCCAGCACTTCGTCGGCCGCGGCGGGATGGACATCGAGGGCGCGGGCTGGGCGGTGCTGACCCAGCTGCTCCAGCGGGGCATGGTCAGGAGCCGGGCGGACTTCTACCGCCTCACGGTCGAGGACCTCGAGTCGCTAGAGCGGTTCGCGCGCAAGAGCGCGGAGAACCTGTACGCCTCCATCCAGCGCTCGAAGACGAGGCCACTCGGCCGGGTCCTCAACGGCCTGGGCATCCCGCAGGTCGGTGAGACCACCGCCATCGACCTGGCTCGATGGGTCACGCGTCACGTGGCGCCGGATCCTCGAGCGGGTTGGCTGACCCGGATCGGCGAGTTCCTGCGCACGATGGCCCGCGACGAGCCCGAGCGGTTCGCGGAGGTCGAGGGCGTCGGACCCACGGTGTCGCAGTCGCTGGCCCGCTGGTTCGCCGACGAGGCGAGCTCGCACGTCCTCGACGAGCTGGCCGAGGTCGGCGTGGAACCGGAGCCCCCGGTCGTCGCGGCCGAGGCCGCCGGCGGCCCGCTCGAGGGCATCGTCGTCGTCGTGACCGGATCGCTCGAGACGTTCAGCCGGGAGTCCGCGGAGGAGGCGATCCGCGCTGCCGGCGGCAAGCCCGCCGGATCGGTCTCGAAAAAGACGGACTACCTGGTGGCAGGACCCGGCGCCGGCTCGAAGCTGGCCAAGGCGGCCGAGCTGGGGGTCCCGGTCCTCGATGAGGTGGGCTTCCGGCGCCTGCTCGCGGGCGAGAACCCCCCCGCCGGAGAGGCATCGTCGTGAACGGCTTGGAGGGTGGAGGCCAGCAAGGAGCCAGCGTAGGATCTCGAGCGGGCGCTCGGGACGAGAACGCCTGTCGTGGCTGCCGCGGATGATCGCGTCCGGCTGAGGCGTCTGGCCGCACAATCCGAGCCAGTTCGTTGCGGCCCGCGCGACCCGGGCGGCGCATAATGCCGCCCATTCCCGGCGCCAGTCGAAGCGTGCGGCGCCGTGGAGCTAGGAGGAGCACATGTCGATCCGTGGACGGCTGTCCATGCTCGGTGCAGTCGCGCTCGTCGCGGTGGCGTGTTCCAGCGGGGGCGGCGGTGGCGCCGCTGTCTCGGCCGCGCCGGGAGCGAGCACGATTGCGTGCGCAGACGCTGGCGTCACCCCCGCGGCCGGCGGCTTGCTGGAAAAAATCAAGAAAGCGGGCAAGCTGGTTGTCTCGACCGATCCAAAGTACCCGCCGCAGTCGGAGCTCGACCCCAGCTCCGCGCTCGGGTACAAGGGCTTCGACATCGACGTTGCCGCTGAGATCGCAAAGCGCCTCTGCGTGAGCGTCGGGTTCGAGACGCCGCAGTGGGACGCGATCATCGCCGGAGGGTGGGGCGGCCGGTGGGACATCAGCGTGGGCTCGATGACGGTCACCCCTGACCGCGCGAAGGTGCTCGATTTCAGCCCGCCTTACTACTACACACCCGCGCAGATGGCGGCGAGCACCCATTCGGGCATCACCACGCTCGACGGCTTCGCGGGCAAGACAATCTGCTCCGGCCAGGGCACGACCTACGACCAGTGGCTGAACGGCACGCTGGACTACGGCACCGGACAAGACCTCGGCAAGCCCCCGGCCGGGATCAAGACGACGACCCTCCCGACGGACCGTGACTGCGCCAACCAGTGGCAGTCGGGCCGGTTCGACTTCGATGGCTGGCTGACGTCAATCACCACGGTGCAGGGAGCGATCGCGGAGAAACTGCCGCTGGTCGCGGTGGGCGACCCCGTGTTCTACGAGCCGCTAGGAGTCGCAGCCGACAAGAGCGGTCCGTCGACGACCGACTTCATCCCGATCCTCAAGAAGATCATCGACGACATGCATGCCGACGGTACGCTCAGCGCGATGTCCCAGAAGTGGTTCAACACGGACTACACGAAGGTGAAGTCCTAGCGCTTCCACCGCCCAGTCTCGCCTCGCGGGGACGTCCGGAGGGATGTCCCCGCCACGTTCCGAGGAGGATGAGGAACGATGGCCACCCCGAATGTGACCTACAACGAGATGGGCGCTGGTAGTCCCGAGGAGATCGTCAGGGCCGTCGCTGCCTCGCGCGCCCGAGCGCGCCTCCGGTTCCGAATGCTCTTCGTCCTCACCTGGCTCATCGTCGTCGGTGGCCTGGTCCTCGCGATCTTGTCGACCGGCCGGATCGACGGGGACTTCCTCGGCGAATGGGGCCCGTACATCCTGGCGGGCATCCCCATCACCATCATCGTCTCGGTCTTCTCGATCTTCTTTGCGACGATCTTCGCCGTCCTCGGCGCCCTGGGACGCCTGTCGCGGGTGGCTCCGATCTACGCCCTCGCGACGCTCTACGTGTCGATCGTTCGGGGCACGCCGCTCATCGTCCAGGTGTTCTTCGTGTTCTCGGCCCTGCCCGAGTTCGGCATCGTCCTCCCGGCCTTCGTCGCCGGCGTGTTCGCCCTCTCGTTCAACTACGGGGCCTACATGACCGAAGTGTTCCGCGCAGGGATCCAGGCGGTGCCCCGCGGCCAGGTAGAAGCGTCGGCGGCGCTTGGCATGACGGAGCGGGCCACCATGCGCCGGATCGTGCTGCCCCAGGCGATCCGGATCGTGATCCCGGCCATCGGCAACGACTTCATCTCGATGACGAAGGACTCGGCGTTGGTCTCGTTCGTTGGGCTCCAAGAGCTGTTCTGGCGCGCGCAGACGGTCGGCAGCGCGCATTTCCAGAACTTCAGCACTTTGATGCTGGCGGCCCTCATGTACTGGGTCCTGACGATCGTGTTCTCGTTGTTCCAGGAGCGGTTGGAGAAGCGCATGGCTGAGAGCGAGGTGCGGCTGTGAGCGAGATCCGCGACCTGCACGCGCGTCCGGGCGTCCTCACACCGCTCGGCGCGGAGCCTGTCGTCCGCGCGCTTGACGTGCAGAAGTTCTACGCCGCCAACCACGTCCTGCGCGGCGTCACGCTCGAGGTCTACCCGAAGGAGACGATCTGCCTCATCGGCAAGTCGGGGTCGGGAAAGAGCACTCTGCTGCGCTGCATCAACTTCCTCGAAGAGCCGACCGTTGGCTCGATCGAGGTCGACGGCTTTCTCGTCCATGCAGACCCGCTCCACGAACGCAGCCGGGATCATCGAGAGCAGATCCGCCAGATCCGGCTACGCGCCCAGATGGTGTTCCAGGAGTTCAACCTGTTCCCCCACCTGAAGGTGATCGACAACCTCATCGAGGCGCCCGTCCGCGTGAAGCAGGTGCCCCGTGACGAGGCGATCGCGACAGCGGAGAAGTACCTGGCCAAAGTGGGCCTGTCCGGGAAGCGCGACGAGTACCCGGGGCGCCTGTCCGGCGGCCAGAAGCAGCGCGTCGCGATCGCGCGCGCCCTGACCATGGAGCCAAAGGTCCTCCTGTTCGACGAGCCGACGTCGGCGCTCGATCCGACGCTCGTCGGCGAGGTCATCAACGTCATGGAGGACCTCGCGCACGAAGGCGCGACGATGATCGTCGTGACCCACGAGATGGCGTTCGCCCGCGAGGCCGCGGACCGCGTCTATTACATCGATGAGGGCGTGTTCGTCGAGGTGGGTCCTCCGGAGCAGGTGATCGACAATCCGAAAGACGCCCGCACACGGGAGTTCCTGGCGCGGACCCTCGGCGCCGCGCACGTCCATGAGGGCAGCGCGGTCCACGTGCCCGAGGGCGCGGGTGCCGTGCACATCCACGAGGAGGGCGGTGCCGCGCACGTGCCCGAAGAGGAGGCGCACGTCCCCGGGACCGCGTACCAGCGGCACGTGCCCGACGACGAGGGCCCCGCACACCTCCACGATGAGCTCGCCCCGGTGCACCTGCACGACGAGGACCACCCGATGCAGCCACACGAGTCCGAGGGGGTGCCGGACCTGCCGAGCATCGAACCACCCGAGTAGCCTCGCCCGCCACGTATCATCGGGCGATGGCCATCCTCCAGCGCGCAGACGTCGAGCACGTCGCCTATCTCGCCCGACTCGGCCTGACCGAGGACGAGCTGACGCGCCTCGAAGGGCAGCTCAACCACATCCTCGACCAGTACGCGAAGCTCGCCGAGCTCGATACCGACGACATTCCGCCGACCGCACAGACGATCGAGCTCGAGAACATCCTGCGCGATGACGTGGCCACGCCGTCCATGACCCCCGAGGCCGTCCTGGCCAACGCGCCGCAGCGCTCGGGCGACTTCTTCGTCGTGCCGGCGATCCTGGGCGGCGATCAGGCAGGCTGACCGGTGCCCGCAGCCGCCGACCTCACGCGCCTCAGCGCCCACGCCCTGGGCGAGCTGCTGCGCGCGGGCGAGGTGACCTCGCGCGAGATCACGGCAGCTCATCTGGACCGAGCGCGGGCGACCGATCGCGGGCTGCACGCCTGGCTGACGCTCGACAGCGAACGCGCGCTGGCCGAGGCCGATGCGGCTGATTCGAGGCTGGCGGCCGCACGCGCCGACGGCGAGGCCGCCGTCGCGGCGCTCCATCCGCTGCTCGGGATCCCGATCGCGCTCAAGGACCTCGTCTCGGTCGCCGGCGGGCAGGCGACCGCCGGATCGAGGATTCTCGAAGGCTACCGGTCGCCCTACGACGCCCACATCACCGAGCGGCTGCGCGACGCGGGCGCCGTGATCCTGGGCAAGACCAACATGGACGAGTTCGCGATGGGCTCGTCCACGGAGCACTCGGCGTTCGGGCCGACTGCGAACCCCTGGGATCTCGACCGGGTGCCGGGCGGCTCCAGCGGCGGCTCCGCGGCGGCCGTGGCGGCGTACCAGGTGCCGCTGGGCATCGGGACCGACACCGGCGGCTCGATCCGCCAGCCGGCGGCGCTGTGCGGGATTGTGGGCATGAAGCCCACCTACGGGCGGGTCAGCCGCTACGGCATCGTCGCGTTCGCCAGCAGCCTCGACCAGATCGGGCCGTTCGCCCGCGATGCCCGCGATGCCGCCGCGTTGCTGCATGCCATCGCTGGCCGCGACGCCCGCGACTCCACGTCCGCACCGATCGAGGTGCCCGACGACCTGCTGCACCTGCCAGCCACCGACGACGAGGCCGCATCCTGGCTGCGGGGTCGCCGGTTCGGCCTGCCCAGGGAGTACTTCGTGGCCGGCATGGAGCCGGGCGTCGAGGCGCGCGTCCGAGAGGCCGTCGCGGCGCTCGAGGCCGCGGGCGCGACCGTCGAGGAGGTCAGCCTCCCGCACACGGACTACGGGCTGGCGACCTACTACATCGTCGCGCCGGCCGAGGCGTCGGCCAACCTCGCCCGCTACGACGGAGTGCGGTTCGGCCACAGCGTGCGCGGCGGCGACGACTACCTCGCGAACTACCTGGCGACCCGCGGGCAGGGCTTCGGCGCGGAGGTCAAGCGCCGGATCATGCTCGGGACGTACGCGCTGTCGGCGGGCTACTACGATGCGTTCTACCTCAAGGCGCAGAAGGTCCGCACGCTGATCAAGCGCGACTTCGACCGGCTGTGGGACCAGGGGTTCGACGCCCTGGTGGCGCCCACGTCGGCGACGGTGGCGTTCCCGTTCGGGGCGCGGATGGCCGACCCGGTGGCGATGTACCTGTCCGACGCCTGCACGCTGCCCGTCAACATGGCCGGGCTGCCCGGGGTGTCGATCCCGTGCGGCCTGTCGGATGGCCTGCCCGTCGGGCTGCAGCTGATCGGCGCCGCCTGGTCCGAGGCCGAGCTGTTCCGGGCCGCACGGGCGTACGAGGCGATCACCGCCGGCGCGGCGTGGCGCGCCGTCGAGCCGTCCGCCGTCGGGCAGCTCCTGGACCCGGCGATCGAGTCGCCCGCGGAGCGGATCATGGCGGCCGCGTCCGGCTGACGCGCCTCCGCGGCAGCGGCGACCGCGCCCCGGCGAACGACGCCGGTGCCCGCGGGTCCTTCGGCCCTATCGCCGGCGGACACGGAGGCGGATCATCCTTGCCGGAGGTGGTTCGCCATGCGCAGGTTCATCGTCATCGCCGCTGCGGCGTTGTCATCCATCGCCCTCGTGGCCTTCGTGGCGGGGAGGCGCTGGTTCTCGAGCTGGGGCATCGCGCCGATCGAAGGCGAGCTCACGCTGCCCGGGGACGACCTCGTGCCCGAGCCGACGATGTCGGACACCCGCGGCCTCACCATCGACGCACCACCGTCCGCGGTCTGGCCGTGGCTCGCGCAGCTCGGCTTCGGGCGCGGCGGCTGGTACAGCTACGACGCCATGGACATGAAGGGCCGGAGCAGCGACACGATCCTGCCCGAACACCAGGCCCTGGCGGTCGGGGACATCGTGCCGACCGACCCGAACGGCGGGTTCGAGGTCAAGGTGGTTGAGCCGGAGCGGGCACTCGTGCTGCTCGTCGACAACGGGGTCGTCGCCCGGCGCCCCGATCAGGCGCGGATCGACGCCGCGTCGACCCCGGGCCTCGCGGCGTCCGGCCGGTTCATGCAGGCGTCGATGCCGCCCGAGTTCGCCGTCTCGTGGGCGATCGTCCTGCAGCCGCTCGATGGGGGACGGACACGGCTGATCGAGCGTGTGCGCGCCGCGTATGGCTCGACGACGCGCGGGACGCGCGCGTTTGGCCCGATGCTCGGCTTCGGCGTGTTCCTGATGACTCGTCGCCAGATGCTGGGCATCGCCGAGCGAGCGCAGCACTACGCGGCCGATCCGCTGGCCTCGCCGGCCTCGCCGCCGGCGACGACGGCCCCTTGACGCGCCGGCGGTCCACGATACCGGTCCGGCGCCCGAGCCGTCCGCCAAGGCCCCGCGTCGATCGCGTGCCGTGGCGACGCCGCCGGCGAATGGGCACGCTCCGGATCTCGAGGAGGCCACGCCGGCGCCCTGACCCCCCGCGAGCGCGATTCACCCTGAGCGGTGGCCGGATCGCGTACCCTTCGGCCCACCATGACCGACCTCGACACCGCCCGGGCGCCCCTTGCGGACCGCGCGCTGGCCCAGCGCGTGCGCGCCGTGCCGCCGTCCGGCATCCGGCGGTTCTTCGACATCCTGGCCACGATGGACGACGTGATCAGCCTGGGCGTGGGGGAGCCCGACTTCGACACACCGCGCGAGATCGTCGAGGCGGGCGTCGAGAGCCTGCGCGAGGGCCGGACCCACTACACCTCCAACTTCGGCACGATCGAGCTGCGCCGGGCGTTGTCCGCCCACCTCGAGCAGCTGTACGGCGTCCGATACGACCCCGCGACGGAGATCCTGATCACCGTCGGCGCCTCGGAGGCGGTGGATCTCGCCCTGCGCGCGACCTGCGATCCCGGGGACGAGGTCGTCCTGCACGAGCCCTCGTACGTCGCCTACGTCCCGGCGATCGTGTTCGCGGGCGGCGTCGTGCGTCACGTGGCGACCTCGGCCGCGGATGACTTCGCCCTCGACCCGGCCGCCGTCGAGGCCGCGATCACCCCGCGCACGAAGGCGCTGTTCCTGGGCTATCCGGCCAACCCCACGGGGGCCGTGCTCGACGACGCCATCCAGGACGAGCTCGCCCGGATCGCGGTGCGCCACGACCTGCTCGTCTACAGCGACGAGATCTACGACCGTCTCGCCTACGGCTCATACCGCCACCGGGCGTTCAGCTCGCTGCCGGGCGTGCGCGACCGGACGATCCTGATGGGCGGGTTCTCCAAGGCGTACGCGATGACCGGCTGGCGGGTGGGCTGGCTGTGTGCGCCGGCGCCGATCCTCGAAGGCATCGTCAAGGTCCACCAGTACGGGATCATGTCGGCGCCGACGGTCGCCCAGGATGCCGCGCTGGCCGCCCTCCAGGCCGGGGAACCGGCGGTCGTCGCGATGGTCGCCGAGTACGACCGGCGCCGGCGGCTCCTCGTCGACGGGCTCAACCGGATCGGCCTGCCGACGTTCGAGCCCCGCGGCGCCTTCTACGCCTTCCCGGACATCTCGTCGACCGGCCTGTCCTCGGACGAGTTCACCGAGCGCCTCCTGCGCGAGGAGAAGGTCGCGGTCGTGCCGGGCGACGCGTTCGGCCCCTCGGGCGCCGGGCACGTGCGCATGTGCTACGCGACGGCGTACGAGCAGATCGAGGAAGCGATCGTCCGGATTGGGCGGTTCGTGGAGCGGGTGCGACCCGCCTGAGCGATTCGGGGACGCGGTCACCGAAGGTTCAAAACGTCCCCTCCGGGCGTGCCATTGGTCACTATCGGGCTGGGCATCCCGGGCGCACCGTTGCCGGATCCGGGACGCCCGCCACGTGGCGGGCCTGTCCCGATGGACTGATCGAGGTGCGCCATGACACGAGCGCTCGTCGTCCACCACGACATCGACCTGGCGGACCAGGAGGTCGAATCGCTGCGGCGGTACGGCTACCAGGTGGAACAGTGCAGCGGCCCGACCGGCAACACCTGCCCGGTCCTCAACGGCGGGACGTGCGAGCTCGCGGCGAGATCAGACGTCCTCGTCTACGACGCCTGGGCGAGCGGCGACAGCGACGGCTCCGGCGCGCTCATCGAGGGCCTCCGGCGCGTGCACCCGACGGTGCCGATCGTGCTCACGGTGCCGGGCGTCGGCATGAGCTGGGAACCGGCGACGGACCCGGGCGTCGTCGAGCTCCAGGGTCAGCCGACGGGCGCGAGGCTCCATGAGGCGATCCAGCGCGCGATCGAGGGCGCCGGGAAGCCGGCCGCCGGCTGAGCCGAGTCGCCTACGGGCGAGTGGCGCGCCGCTGCAGCGCCTCGCGTCAGAGGGCGTCCTCGTACTCGATCGCGCCCCTCGCCGCGAGATCGCGCAGCCACCGCCCGCTGTCCTTGACGATCCGCCTCCGGTCGCCCTCGAGGTCGCACCACACGATGCCGAATTGCTGGCCGAAGCCCTCGGCCCACTCGAAGTTGTCGAGCAGCGACCACGCGAAGTAGCCCCGGACGTCGCAGCCGTCGGCGACCGCCCGCGCCAGCTGCCCGAGATGTGCCTCGTGGTAGGCGATCCGCTCCGGGTCGCGGACCCGGCCGTCGGCATCGGGCGCGGCGGGCGATGCGCACCCGTTCTCGGTCACGTAGATCGCGGGGCGGTCATAGTCGCGGTCGATGCGGCACACGATCCGGTGGAGCGAGGCGGGCCAGACCTCCCACCCGAACGAGGTTCGGGGCCCCGGCCCGGTCACCCGCCGCGTCGCGGAAGGCCCGCCCGACGGGTCGTGGGCCACGATCGCGCGTGAGTACATGTTGAGCCCGAGGAAGTCGAACCGGGTCGCCATCGCGGCGAGGTCGTCCGGGCGCACGTCCATCGCGGCGAGCTCGCGTTCCTGGTCGACGAACGCGCGCGGGTACCGGCCGCGCAGCAGCGGATCGAGGAACCAGGCATTGACGGCGGCGTGGTGGCGCTCCGCCGCCTCCGCGTCGAGCGGGTCGGCTGACGCAGGGTAGGCGGACTCGACGTTGAACGCCGACCCGATGATCGCCGCGGGGGCCGCGGCGCGCACGGCCCGCACGGCCTCGGCATGCGCGAGGTTGACGATGTGGCTCGCGCGCAGCGCGAGACGGTGATCGCGGATGCCCGGTGCGTGCTCGCCGGTCTGCAGCCCCATGAACACGAAGATCTGGGGCTCGTTGAGCACGGTCCAGGAGGCCACGCGGTCGCCCAGCGCGCGCACGACGGTGTCGCAGTAGTGCGCGAACTGGGCGATTACCGAGCGCTCCGACCATCCACCGCCGTCCTGGACCCACTGCGGCAGATCCCAGTGATAGAGCGTGGGCCACGGGGCGATGCCCGCGTCGAGCAGCTCGTCCACGAGCCGCCGGTAGTGGTCCAGGCCCGCCTGGTTGATCCGGCCGTCCGGCCCGGGGATGACCCTCGGCCACGAGACGCTGAACCGATAGTTACCGAGGCCGAGGTCGCGCAGGATCGCGACATCCTCGGGGAACCGGCTGTACTGGTCGCACGCGACGTCGCCGCTCGCGCCGTCGGCGATCCTGCCCCGGGTATGTGCGAAGCGGTCCCAGATCGACTCGCCCTTGCCATCGGCATCCCAGGCCCCCTCGACCTGGTAGGCGGACGTGCCGGCCCCCCAGAGGAAGCCCGCGGGGAACCGGGCAAGCCGCCGCATCAGGCTGTCCGCCGGGCGGTCGCGTCGATCGGCCGGGCCAGGCTCGCAGCGAGGTCCATTGGGTCGCGCCTGGCGCCGGACAGCGCCCGCACCTCCCAGCGCTCCTCGAGGACCGCCGTGTCGCCGGGCTCGAGGACCCGCAACGGCCCGAGCACCTCGAGCTCGAGGTACCGGCGCCCGCAGTACGTTTCCACGTTGCAGCCGAGGTCCGGGTGCGGCTCCATGACGGCCGGGTCGAATCGCCGGACGAGGGCCGTGCCGGCGCGCTCGTACGCGATCCAGCCGGCGTCGTCGAGGAAGCCCACCTTGAGATCCTCGCCCGCGACCGCGTCAATCGTCACGAGGCCGTCGCGGATCCGGAGCCGCGGGTCCTCCCACGAGGCGTATGGCCATAGGACGAGGTTCCGGTTGGGTCCCACACGATGCCCCGCCACCGCGCGCCGCTGCGGCATGAGGACGCGGCCCCCGAGCGGCAGCTGGGTGATCGACCAGGGCGCGATCTCGAGGGCGGCCGGCCCCTCGTTCCGGAGCTCGTGGGCAACCCAGCAGGCGGGCGCCGCCTCGTCGAGCCGGATCGCGATCTCACGCACGAGGCCGGTCGTGGGCTCGACCGCCCCGACGAGGCGCACCCCGTCGCCGAGCACCTCGACCGCGAGCCCGCCGACGTCGGGCACGGCCACGCGATCCGGGTCCTCGGGCGCGAACCACAGGCGATGCCCGCCCATCAGCTCGTACCGACCGTAGGGCGTGTCCCAGCCCAGGTCCGGCGTCTCGGCCAGCAGGTTCTCGTTGCCGCCCGCCAGGCGCAGGCCGACGATCCGCGGGCCTGCCGCCGCGAGCACCTCCACTGCCAGCCAAGGGCTTTCGAGGCGGAGCGTCGGACGACCGTGGTAGTCGCCCCGCCCCGGCCGGATGGTGTCCTGTGCTCCGTCGGTCACGGCAACCTGACCTCGACGCGAACCGTCGCGGTTCCCGGGGGCGGCAGGGGGATCGTGGTGCCCAGGACCGGCCGGCCGTCGACCAGGAGCGCCGGGCTCCGGCCACCCAGCGACGGGTCGCGGCGCGCGTCGATCTCGTACGTGGTGCCGCGGTACACCCGTGTCGCGCGGAAGCCCGGCCAGGCGCGGGGGACGACGGGCTCCACCCGGAGGCCGTCGTGCTCGGGGCGGATGCCGAGGATCCACTGGCTGATCGCGACCATGTTCCAGGCGGCGGTCCCCGTGAGCCAGGAGTTTTTTGCCTCGCCATGCGTCGGGGCGTCACGTCCGGCGATGGTCTGGGCGTACACATACGGCTCGCAGCGGTGGACGTCCGAGATGTCCTCGCGGGCGCTGGGATTGATCCGCAGGTAGTCCTCGAGCGCCCCGTCGCCGTCGCCGGCCATCGCCTCGGCGATCATCAGCCACGGGTTCGTGTGACAGAACACGCTCGCGTTCTCCTTGTACCCCGGCGGGTACGAGGTGATCTCGCCGAGCTCGAGCCGGTAGCGCGTGAAGGCGGGTTGGAGCAGCAGGATCCCGTGCGGCGTGGCGAGACGCTCGCGGACCGACGCGAGCGCGGTGGCCGCGCGGCCGTCGTCGAGCCCGATCCCGGCCATGATGCATATCCCCTGGGGTTCGAGGAAGATCTGGCCTTCGTCGTTGCCGGCGGAGCCCACCGGGCGGCCGAAGTAGTCGTACGCGCGTCGGAACCACGCCCCGTCCCAGGCGTGAGCGTCCACCGCCCCGGTCATCGCGGCGGCCGCCGTCCGGCACCGCGCGGCCTCCGCCTCGTCACCGCGGCGTGTTGCGACCGTCTCCAGCTCGCGCGCCGCGAGCACGAACAGGCCCGCGATGAACACGGACTCGGCGACGCCGCCTGACCGGTTCGCAGTCGTCTGGAACGACTCGCCGGGCGTGCTCGAGAAGGTGTTGAGGTTGAGGCAGTCGTTCCAATCGGCGCGACCGATGAGCGGCAGTCCGTGCGGGCCCAGGCGGTCGAGGGTGTAGCCGATCGATCGCCGGAGGTGCTCATACAGCGGCGCCTCGGACCCAGGCGCGTTGTCGAACGGCACGTGCTCGTCGAGGATGCCCGCGTCGCCGGTCTCCTTGAGATACGCGGCGACGGCGAGTACGAGCCACGCAGGGTCGTCGTTGAACCCGGACCCGACCGCGTCGTTGCCACGCTTCGTGAGCGGCTGGTACTGGTGGTACGCGCCGCCGTCGGGCAGCTGGGTCGCGGCGATGTCGAGGATCCGGGCCCGGGCGCGCTCGGGAACGAGGTGGACGAACCCGAGAAGGTCCTGGTTCGAGTCCCGGAAGCCCATTCCGCGCCCGACGCCCGACTCGAACAGCGACGCGGACCGCGAGAGGTTGAACGTGACCATGCACTGGTAGGGGTTCCAGGCGTTGACCATGCGGTCGACGTGCTCGTTGCCGGTGGCGACGCGGAGGCTGGCGAGGCGCCGGTCCCACTCGCCTCGAACGGCAACAAGCGCGCGCTCGGGAGCTCCGGGCGCCAGATTGCGCGCGATCACTGGCGCGATCCGCGACGTGTCGAGGCGCACGGTGCCGGGCTCGAACTTCGCGTCGGGCGGGTTCTCTGCGTAGCCCAGGAGGAAGACGACGTCGCGTGTCTCGCCCGGGACGAGCTCGAGCGCGACCTGGTGAACGCCCACCGGCTGCCACCCGTGGGCGATCGAGCCGCCGAGCGTGGGGTGTTCCAGCGCGAGCGGGCGGTCCCAGCCGCGGTGCGGCCCGAGGAACGCCTCGCGCGAGGTCTCGAAGCCGGCAGCGGGTCCGGAGGAGGCGAAATAGGCCACGTGGTCGCGTCGCTCGCGGTACTCGGTGGTGTGGTAGACCACCCCGTCCCGCACTTCGACCTCGCCGATCGAGTAGTTGCGCTGGAAGTTCGTGGCGTCGTCGTTGGCGTCCCACAGGCAGAACTCGACCGCGCCCGTCACGGACACGCGCGCCGCGGTCTGGCGCTCGTTCGTGATCCGGACTCGCCAGTGCTCGGCCGTCTCGCCCGGGGGCACGATGAGGAGGGTCTCGGCCCGGATCCCGCCTAGCGCCGACGAGATCACCGAGTAACCCAGGCCGTGGTGGCATTCGTAGCCGTCGAGGTCGCGCCGGATCGGCTGCCAGGTCGGGCTCCAGGTGTCGCCCGTGTCGTCATCCCGCAGGTAGAGGAACCGGCCGCCCTCGTCAAGCGGGGCGTTGTTGTAGCGGTACCGGATCAGCCGCCGGAGGCGCGCGTCGCGGACGAACGAGTAGCCGGCGGCGGTGTTCGTGACGAGCGCGAAGTACTCCTCGCCGCCGAGGTAATTGAGCCACGGCAGTGGCGTGTCGGGGCGGGTGATGACGTACTCCCGCTGCTCGTCGTCGAACCGGCCGTAACGCACCCGAATTGCTCCTCCATCCCGTGCCCGGACAACGCGGGCTCGCACCGCGGCGTCGCCCGTCGCTCTGTTCGGCGCCATCCGTCCGGCGCTATCCGTCCGGCGCTACTTGTCGACCCCCGTGATGACGACGCCGCGCATGAATGCGCGCTGAGCGAACAGGAAGATCACGATCGGGACCGCCATCGTCAGCAGGGCCGATGCCTGGATCAGGGTCGGCTGGCTCGCGTAGAGCGCGTTGTACTGCTGGATCGCGATCGACATCGGCTGCAGCTCGGGCTTGCTGCCGAGGTACAGCAGCGGCATGAAGAAGTCGTTCCAGGCGAAGAAGAAGTGGAACAGGCTGACCGCGGTGATCGCGGCGATCGACTGCGGGACGATGATGGAGCGCAGGATCCGGAACGGCCCGGCGCCGTCGATCATCGCGGCCTCATCGAGCTCGCGCGGGATCGACAGGAAGTACTGGCGCAGCAGGAACACGTTGTAGGCGTTAGCGAAACAGTGGGGGATGATCAGCGGCAGCCACGTCCCGTTCCAGCCCAGCCTCGTGAACAGCACGTACTGCGGCAGGAGGGTGACCTGGAACGGGAGGATGATCGTCGCGATCAGGATGATGAACAGCACGTTCTTGCCGGGGAACCGGAAGCGCGCGAACCCGTAGGCCACCAGGATGGACGAGGTCACCGCCCCGATCGTGCTCAGCAGCGCGATCCCGAACGTGTTGCGCAGCAGCCGCGGAAAGTTGAGCTGGTTCCAGGCGGTGGTGAAGTTGTCGATGAGCGGCGCGAACCTCCACGCCTGCTCGAGCGTCCGCCAGCGACCCTGCCACTCGATCGGTGTCTGGGTCGCGTCGGCCGGATCGATGAACACGCTCGACTCGCGCCCGGGCTCGATGAGGATCAGCTGCTTCGTTGACCCGTCCGGGAACGGGACGGTGTAGACGGGGTAGTCCTGGCCCTGGTACTGGGCGGTCTGCGGGGCGGCAGGCCAGACCGGCGCACCGGGCGTGGCCGACTGCCCGGGCTGCTGGAACGCCGTGGTCACCATGTACAGCATCGGCAGCAAGAGGGTGCTGATGATGATCAGCGCGAACATCAGCAGCATCGACCGCGCGAGGAACTTGCGGTACGAGCGCGCGACCGGCCCCCGCTCGCTGAAGGCCCGGCCTCGCGCCTCGTCGCGGGGCACCTCGGTCTGTGCGGTGGCTGTCATCGCTCGCCGCCCGCGTAGTAGACGCGCTTCCGGGCGAAGCCGAACAGCAGCAGCGTCAGCCCCAGGACGATGACGAACAGTAGCCAGGCGATCGCTGCCGCATAGCCCATGTGGTTGAACACGAAGCCTTCGCGGAACAGCACGAGGTTGATGAACAGCGTCGCGTTGTTCGGATCACCTTGCCCGTTGGTCATCACGTAGGCCTGGGTGAAGTACTGGAAGGTGCCGATCAGGACGATCACGAGGTTGTAGAACAGCACCGGCGACATGAGCGGGATCGTGATCCGGCGGAAGGATTGCCAGATGCCCGCGCCGTCGATGCGTGCCGCCTCGTATAGCTCGGTCGGGACCGACTGGAGGCCGGCGATGTTGATGATCATGAAGTTGCCGATCGCCCACAGCCCGATCATCGAGAGCGCCGGGTAGATCCACGTCTCGCTGTTGATCCAGTCCGGCTGTGGCAGCCCCAGCGAGCCGAGGATCGCGTTGAGCCAGCCGGTCTCCGTGTTGAGGAACCCCATCCACACGAGCGTCGAGGCGACGAGCGGGATCATCAGCGGCATGTAGACCAGCGTGCGCAACGGACCCTTTGCGGGCAGCTTGGGGTGGTTGAGCAGCAGCGCGAAGCCGAGGCTCGCGCCCATCGTGATCGGGATGGCGAGCAACGCGAACTTGAGGGTCGCGATCAGCGACTGGCCGATCGTCGGGTCGTTCGTCATCCGGATGTAGTTGTCGATGCCGATGAACGTGGTCGTCTCGGGATGGACCATGTTGAAGTCGGTCAGCGACATCACGAGCGACGCGATCATTGGACCGGCGATGAACACCACGAGGCCGATCACCCACGGTCCGATGAACACGTAGCCCCACAGCGCCTCGCGAATGGACGGACGGAGCACGAACGCTCGACCGGCAGGCGCGGGCGTCGCGGGCAGTTCCTCGATCGTCGCGCTCATCGGTGAAGTTCGGGCTCCGTGCTGTCCGCGCTAGAGACGTTGGGGAGATCGCCCTCCCGGGTGGTCGGGGAACCGACCCGGGAGGGCACTGGAGGAGGAGAGTTTCTAGGGGTTCTTGTCCGGGGCAGCGTCGAAGATGCCCTGGAGGGTTGTCTTGAGGGTGTCGAGCTCGGCGTCGATGTCGAGGCCCGGCGTGGTCCGGTATTTGTTCCAGAACGCCTGCCATGCGGTCTTCGACTTGGCGTAGTCGGGGACCCATGCCTGGTGGTTGGGGATGTCGGGGTGCTCGAGACTCTGCGTCGGCACGGACCAGTCGAGCTTCGCCTTCGGGTACGCCTTGGTGATCGAGTCGATGAAGGCCTGCTGCTGGGTCGGATCGGCCGGCATCGCGCCGTAGATCGTGGCCAGATCGCCGGAGGCGGCGAGCGCCGAGAGGACCTTGAACGTCAGTTCCGGGTGCGCCGTGGTCTTGAGCATGCTGAACGTGTCAGCATGCAGCTTGGCCGTGGTCGTGCCGTTGGACGACGGGGCGACCGCCCAGCCGAAGTTGTCACCGACCACCGGCTTGGCCGGGGCCGCCGGGTTCACGCAGCATGCGAACCAGGTGTGGACCTCGTTCATCGCGAGGTGGCCCGACGCGAACTCGCTGTCCTTCCCCAGCAGGTCGCTGAGGATCGCGTTCTGGGTGGGGATGAAATAGTCCTTCCAGACGCCATCGTTGAACCATTTCTCGGCGGTGCGCATGGCGTCCGGGATCTGGGCCGTCTTGCCGTCGTCGGCGAGCAGCGACCCGGTCCCGAAGAGCGTCTGCTCACCCCGGGGGTTCTTGTCGTTGTACTGCATGTCGAAGCCCCACTGAACGATGTTCTGGGGGTCGAAGTCGGGGCTGGTGGCGTCGTTGCCGTTCTTGTCGACGGTGAGCTTCATGGCGATGTCGCGAACCGTGTTCATGTCCCACGGCTTGCCCTGGTACAGGTCACCGATCTTGGTCGGCGGGTACGGGAGGTTGGCCTCGTCGAACAGCTTGGTGTTGTACCAGAGGAACGAGGGGTAGGTGCCGAACGGCACACCGATCGTCGCCCCGCCCTTGCCGATCTTGAAGAAGTCCTTCATCGCGGCCGGGTACCGGCTCATGTCGTAGCCGGTCGAGTCGATGAGCGGCTGCAGGTCGGCCAGCTGGTCGATGAACAGGTTCAGGCCTTCGACGCCGACCGGGCCGATGATGTCGGGCGCGTTGCCGGCGGCGATCTGCGTCTTGAGGATGTTCGAAGCGACCTTGTTGTCGTAGATCTCCAGGGAGACGTAGACGTCCTTCTGGGAAGCGTTGAACTTGTTGACGAAGTCCGTCTGCGCCGCGATCTGCTGCGGCTGGCCACCGGCGCCAAGGCCGACGAACCAGCGGACGACGGGCTGGCCATCGGGCCCGACGGCACCAACGGGAGCCGCGGTGACGAGCGGCGTCGGCTCCGGGGTGGCCGAGGGGGCGGCGGCGCTTGCGACGGCCGCGCTGGATGGCGCCGCGCTTGGCGCCTGGGTCGCGGTCGTGCCCGAGCAGGCTGTCACCACGATGGCGATACCTGCCAGGGCAACAAGGGCCCGCGGACCTGATCGGGATTTGAGCATCGCGATCGACTCCTCCTGTTCGAGATCCTCTTCGGATCTCCTACCTCGATGAATTGAGGCCGAAATGGTTGGGGTGACGGTCTCCCAACGGCCGTCGCCCGCCGGTCGCCGGCCGGCTCAGGGCTTGCGCCTCCCGGCGCTTGAGGCCCGACGGATGAGTTCGGTGGCGAGGATCACGCGCCGAGGCGCGCGATCCGCCCCCTCGATGGAATCGATGAGCAGCCGGGCCATCTCGTGGCCCATCTCCTCGATCGGTTGACGAACGCTGGTGAGGGCCGGGCGCGTGCTGGTCGCGACCGGCGAGTCGTCGAACCCGACGACGGCGACGTCCTCGGGTACGCGGCGACCTGCCGCCGCCAGGACGGACAAGACCCCGGCCGCGATCAGGTCGGAGGCGGCGAACACGGCATCGATGTCCGGGCGCTCAGCGAGCAGCCGCTCCATCGCCTTGACGCCGCCCTCCTGGGTGAAGTCCGCGACAGCTTCGAGGCTGGGGTCGGAGCCGAGGCCGGCGTCCAGCAATGCGTCGCGGTAGCCGGCAAGACGGTCCACGCCCGGGGCCATGTCCGCGGGACCGGCGACCGTGGCGATGACCCGTCGGCCGGCGCCGACGAGGTGAGCGACGGCGCTGTTGGCGCCACCGCGGTTGTCGACGTCGACGTAGCTGACCGACATGGGCCGCCGCGGACGCGGCGAGACCACCATCGGGATGCCGGCCGCTGCGATGCGACCGGGCAGGGGATCGTCGTCGTGGAGGCTGGCCAGCAGCGCGCCGTCGACGTGGCCGGCGGCCAGGTAGTCCGCCGTCCGATGCGTCTCGCTGACGGACGACGGCATGAGCAGGACCAGTTGCAGGTCGCGCGCGGAAAGCGATGCGCTGATCCCGCGCAGCAGCCGGGGGAAGAACGGATCGCTGAACACGCGCCCGCTCGGCTCGGCGATGACGACGGCGATCGAGTCGCTGCGGCGGGTCACGAGGCTCCGCGCCGCGCGGTTGGGGACGTAGCCCAGCTCGGTGACGGCGGCCTCGACCGCGCGTCGCACGTCGCCACTCACACGGGGAGATCCGTTCACCACCCGGGACACGGTCGCGCGGGAGACGCCCGCAACCTTGGCCACCTGCTCAAGGGTTGCGCCGCCGGTGCGCTGGTCGCGGCCCGGAGTCGTCAACTGCTTCTCCATGAGAGCGCTCTCACGCTGGTAGAGCAACACTAACACCATCTGTCAAGAGAGCGCTCTCACTAGTTTTCCCGCACGTTCCATGGGAGCGACGAGGCGTCGGGCGCGTTGCGCACGGTCGCCACGAGCCGCCGGCCGGGCACGGGAACCAGCCTCCGCGGTATGCGAAACTTGGCCCCGTGATCCACGGCGTCCTGCTCGTGACGGGCCTCTCGGCCGCGACCTATGGCGGCTGGCGCGGCTATGTCGCCGCCCGCTCGGCGCTCGTGCCCTTGGTGCGCGACGGCGACCCGACGCGGACGCTGATCGAGGCCACGCGCCCCATCCACGCGCGGACGCGGATCCGCATCGCCGCGCGCAACGTCGTGTTCGCGGTGGGGTGGCTCACGGTGTCGATGTACGGCCTGTTCCTGGCCACCGTCAGCGCGGGCCTCGACCGTTGACCACCGCCGAGCGGGTCGCCGCGGTGCTCGATCGCTACGAGGCGGTCGTGGGCATCGAGATCCACTGCCAGCTCAGGACGGCGTCCAAGATGTTCTGCGGTTGCTCGACCGCGTACGACGGCGCCGCCCCCAACACGCACGTCTGCCCGGTCTGCCTCGGCCTGCCCGGGACGCTGCCGGTGATCAACCGTCGGGCGGTCGAATTCGTGATCGCAACCGGCCTCGCGATCGAGGGAAGCATCCCCGAGCGGACGCAGTGGGAGCGCAAGAACTACTTCTATCCTGACCTCCCCAAGGGCTACCAGATCAGCCAGTACGCGATCCCGCTGGCGTCCGACGGGCGGCTCGCGATCGAGACCTCGGACGGGCCGTTCACGGTCCGTATCCGGCGGGCACACCTCGAGGAGGACACGGCCAAGCTCGTGCACGGGGACGTGGCCGATGCGGCCGGCGCCCGCACCACCCTCGTCGACTTCAACCGGTCCGGCGCGCCGCTGATGGAGGTCGTCACCGAGGCCGACATCCGGACGGCCGAGCAGGCGCGCCGGTACGCCGAGGAGCTCCAGCTGCTGATGCGCGCGATCGGTGCCAGCGACGCTGACATGGAGCGCGGCCAGATGCGCGTCGAGGCCAACGTCTCTCTGCGGTTGCGCGGCGTGGAGCCGTTCGGGACGCGGGTCGAGGTCAAGAACATGAACTCGTTTCGCTCGGTCGAGCGCGCGATCGGCTATGAGATCGAGCGCCAGGGCCGGATGCTCGACGCCGGCGAGGCGCTGTCGATGGAGACGCGTGGCTGGGACGACGGGCGGCAGTCCACGTACCGGATGCGCTCGAAGGAGACGTCCGAGGACTACCGCTACTTCCCGGAACCCGACCTGCCGCCGCTCCACGTGGAGCCGGCCTGGATCGACGCCGTCCGCTCCGCGCTGCCCGAGCTTCCGGCGGCCCGCCGCGCCCGGTACGAGGCGCAGGGGATCACGCACTACGATGCAGCGGTGATCGTGGCGGACCCCGGGATGACCGGCGCCTTCGAGGCGATCTCGGCCGCTGGACACGCGCCGGCGAAGGAGGTCGCCAACTTCGTGACCGGGGCCCACGCGCGCGCCGCGAAGTCCGCCGGCCTCAACGCGGCCGGGACCGCGGGCGCGTCGACCCCGGACGGGATCGCCGCCATCCTCGCCGCAATCGTCGAGGGTCGGGTCTCGCGGCCGGGCGGCCGGGAGCTGCTCGACCGCCACCTCGCCGACGGCACGCCCGCGGACGAGCTCCTTGCCGGCGCCGGGCCTGGCCCGATCTCCGACGACGCCGCCCTGCTGGGCCACGTTGACGCGGTCATCGCCGCCAATCCGAAGGCGGTCGAGGACTACCGCGCGGGCAAGCCGGTCGCCGGGTTCTTCGTCGGCCAGGTCATGAAGGCGACCGGTGGCGCCGCCGACGCCGCGCGGGTGACCGTGCTGGTGCGGGAACGGCTGGACGCGGGCGTCTGACGTGGGCTTGCTGTCGTTGGCGCTCATCGCGGTCGGCGTGGCGCTGATCGTCGTCGGCGTCGTCCGGTTCCGGCCGCCCTATCTGCGCTACCAGACGCTCAAGGAGCAGGACGCCAACGTCGCTCGCTATGAGCAGTGGCGCGGCGGCGCGCGATCGGACTCGAAGACCGGTGCCTCGGTGGCGATGGAGATCCTGCGCCGCCAGCTGCAGGTCGCGGGCGGCATCATCGGCGCCGGCGTCGTGTGCATCGTGATCGGCTTCATCGTTCGCTGACCCGCGCCGCGGCCGCGCTCGGGATGGCAGCGTCAGCCCGCTGCGGCCGCCTCGTCCGCCGCGGCCAGCGCGATCGCCGCGGCTTCGCCGTATCCGTCGGCCCCGAAGCGTCCATCGAGGACCTCGCGGCGCTTGTGCTTCGCCTCGCCCGAAAACCCGGGCAGGCCGACGGGGATCCACACCTGCGCCAGGTCGTCGGCCACGGTCGGCCCCAGCGATCGCCACCAGCTCGACGGATTCACGCCTCTAGCGTAGGGGCTCGACTCCGCGTCCGGGCATCCCCAGACCCTAGACTGGCCGCGCGTCGTCGGCCGGCGGCAGCGGTTCATCAGGGCGGGAGGGTCGCGGCATGCGGGAACGGACGGACGGGCAGGGCTTCGCCACGCGCGCCATCCACGCGGGGGAGCGTCCCGATCCGGTCACCCATGCCCACAACACGCCGATCTATGCCACGGCGACGTTCGCGTTCGACACAGCGGCCGAGAAGGAGGACGCGGTCGACCGGGCGATGGCCTGGGATCCGACCGCGTATTTCTACTCCCGCACGGGCAACCCGACCAACCGGGCGCTCGAGGAGAAGATGGCGTCGCTGGAGGGGGCCGAGGACTGCGTCGTCGCCGCGTCGGGCATGGCGTCGGTCGCCGCGACGCTGTTCGCGCTGCTCGAGGCGGGCGACCACCTCGTGGTCGGCGACGAGCTGTTCGCCATCACCACGGTCCTGATGGAGGAGGACCTCCCGAAGCGCGGCATCGCCGTCACCGCGGTCGATACGACCGACCTCGCGGCGGTCGAGGCAGCGATCACGCCCGCGACCCGGGTCTTGTTCCTGGAATGCTCCACCAACCCGCGGCTCCGGATCGCCGACCTCGACGCGGTCTCGGCGATCGCGCATCGCCGCGGGATCACCGTCGTGGCCGACAACACGTTCCTCGGGCCGGCCCTGCTGCGGCCGCTGGAGCACGGCGCGGACCTCGTCCTCCACGCGGCGACGAAGTACCTGTCGGGGCACGGCGACGCGGTCTCGGGCGTGGTCGCCGGATCCGCGGCCCTGATTGCGCCGATCCGCAAGCAGACGGACACCTACGGACAGGCGGCCAGCCCGTTCGCGAGCTTCCTCGTCCTCCGCGGCGTCCGCACGCTGCCGCTGCGGTCCGCGGCGGGCTCGTCCAATGCCGCCCGGATCGCCGCGTTTCTGGAGGCGGACCCGCGCGTCGAGTGGGTTCGCTACCCGGGCCTGGCCTCGCACCCGGACCACGCGGTCGCGGAGCGAATGCTGGGCGAGCGGTTCGGCGCGATGGTGACGTTCAAGCCTCGCGGCGGCGTCGCGGGGATGACCGCCTTCACCGACCATCTGCGCCTGTGCGACATCGGCGTGAGCCTGGGTGACGTGTTCACGCTCGTCTACCCGCAACCCAAGCGCGACGGCCTGATCCGGCTGTCCATCGGGTGCGAGGACGTCGACGACCTGGTGGCCGACTTCGAGCTGGGCCTCTCGTTCGTCGCCTAGGGCCGTCAGCCCCGGCCGAGCGCGGCCGCGGCCGCCAGCGCCGCGCCGATCGTGAGGTCGACCCGGCGGGTCACCTCGTCCTCGGGCGGCCGGTACCAGGTCTCGCCGCCGGTCTGCGACGACCCGCTGGCCGTGTCGGGATCCGTGATCACGTCCGAGACGGTGAGGATGCAGCCCGCGCGAACGGGCCGGCCCTTGCCCTGTTCGCGCATCGCGATCAGGTACAGCGCCGCCGTCTCCATCTCGGCCGACAGGTAACCGCGCCGGCCCCAGCGGATGGCGCCGCCCGGATGCGGGTCGTAGAACACGTCCGAGGTCACCACCGGGCCGGCGTGGGTCGTGAGGCCCAGCGCTCGCGACGCCTCCACCAGGGCCAGCACCACATCCAGGCTTGCGGTAGGCGCCGTGGGCTCGCCGCCCCCGAGCACGCCGCCCATGCCCGCGGCGGCGGCCGCCGACATCGCGACGACCGCGTCCCCGATCTCGAGGGCCCCGAAGCCGCCCGTCGTGCCGACGCGGATGAACGTGGTCACCCCGAGCATCAGGAGCTCTTCGACCACGATCGAGGTGGTCGGCGCACCCATCATCGTCGTCTGGACCGAGACCGGGACCCCGTCGACCGTGCCGGTGTAGCCCAGCAGGCCCCGATGGGAGGTGACCAGGCGGCTGCGCATCGATGCCCCCATCGAATCGCGCGGCGATCCGGGTCGCACGGTTCGGGTCGCCGGGCAGGAGGACGACCGGTGCGTAGTCGCCGGGCTCGGCGTGCAAGTGGATCTGGGGCATCGGGGTCCTCCGGGGATGGCGCGTCGAGGGGCCCCGCCAAGTATGCCGCCGGTCGGAGGCCTCAGGCCGTCGCGAGCCGCCGGTGCTCGACGATCGTGCAGCGGTCCATGACGACCGACAGGCCGGCCGCATGCGCGATGCGTGCCGCCTCGGCATTCGCGATGCCCAGCTGCAGCCACAGGCAGCGTGCGCCGACGGCGACGGCCTCGCGCGCGTGCTCCACACACAGGTCGGCGCGCCGGAACACGTCGACGAGGTCGACACGCCCGGTCGCGGCGACCGCGTCGGCCAGGCTCGGGTAGCAGGGCAGGCCGTCGATCTCCGATTCGCGCGGGCTCACGGCGACGACGTCGTACCCCGCCGCGCGCAGGCTGCGCATGACACCGCTCGACGGCCGAGCCGGGTTCGCCGACGCGCCGATCACCGCGATCCGCGGCCGCGAGCGCAACAGATCGCGGATGCCGTCGTCGTCGAGCAGCGGGACCGGAAACCGGCCTTCCGCGATCGCGATCAGCGTCGCCACTCGTTCGCGATCTGCGTCCGCAGCCGACATCGCCCGGTGCTCCCAAGAATGTCGAATCGGCCCCCGGGCGACCGGCCAGGTGAGCCGCGTGATGAACGATGCGCGCAAGCGTGTCACGAATGCGGCGGACGCTTCGCGCATGGCCTGTTCTTCGCGTACTCTACGGCTCGACCCGGCCCGCAGCCGAGGGGTGTCCGGGATCACAGGAGGAGTGCACGTTGCAGGTTACACGCCGGCTGATCGCGCTCGGCGCGGTATCAGCCATCTTCATCGGCGCCTGTTCGGGGTCCGGCGCAAAGACCGCGGCGCCGTCCGGATCCGGCGCCTACAAGGCTTGCGTCGCCTTCGACACGGGTGGCCTCGGCGACAAGGGCTTCAATGACCTCGCCAAGAAGGGCCTCGACGACGCCAAGGCCGCAGGCTTCGATACCGCGTCGGCCGAAGCAAAGAACTCCACCGACTACGAGGGCAACATCCAGCGGCTGCTCGACGTCGGCTGCAAGACCCTCATCGCGGTCGGCTTCCTGCAGGGTCCGGCCGTCGCGAAGGCGACCCTCGCCAATCCGACGATCGCCTTCGGACAGGTCGATGCGACGTGGAATTCGGCCGGCGCCGACGGCAAGGCCGGGACCGCGGATGATCCGCCCCCCGGCATCCCCGCGAACTTCACCGGCCTCGACTACCAGGTCGACCAGGCAGCTATGCTCGCCGGCTATCTCGCCGCGAGCTTCAGCAAGTCGGGCAAGGTCGCGACCTACGGCGGCCTGGCCTTCCCGGGTGTCACCCGGTTCATGGACGGCTACTACGCGGGCGTTCAGTACTACAACAAGCAGAAGGGCAAGAACGTCGAGGTCCTCGGGTGGGACGGCTCCCTGAAGGACCCGACGACCAAGGGAACGTTCGTTGGCGGCAGCGGCTCAACGGACACCTGGAACAACCCGTCCAAGGGCGAGCAGATCGCCAAGTCCTTCCTGGATCAGGGCGTCGACATCCTCCACCCGGTCGCCGGGGAGACGGGCAACGGCTCGATCAAGGCGATGCTGGCGGCCGGCAAGTGGGCCGTCGGCGTCGACAACGACCAGGCGATCACGCTGCCTGACTACGCGGGTGCGATCCTCACCTCCGCGCAGAAGGCCATCGACGTCTCGGTCCTCGACGTGATCAAGAAGACCTCTGCCGGCGATCTCGGCGGCGAGGACTATTCGGGCACGCTCGCCAACAAGGGCGTCCTCCTCTCACCCTTCCACGACTTCGACAGCCAGATTTCGGCCGAGACCAAGACCGAGCTGGACACGCTGGCGAAGGGGATCGCCGACGGCAGCATCACCGTTTGTAGCTTCCTCGGGCGGGGCTGCTAGGCAGGCCCGTGCGAACGTAGCCACAACGTCCGCCCCCGGCCCGCGACGCGGACCGGGGGCGGACTCCATGATGTCGAGGCCCTGCTGATGCGGCTCGAACTGCGCGACATCACGAAACGGTTCCCGGGCGTCCTGGCCAACGACGCCATCTCCATCTCGGCCGACCGCGGCAAGGTGCTCGGCTTGCTGGGGGAGAACGGCGCCGGGAAGACGACGCTCATGAACATCCTGTCCGGGTTGTACAAGCCCGACTCAGGAGCGATCTTGATCGACGGCGAAGAGCGCGTGTTCGAGGATCCCGCCGCGGCGATCCGTGCCGGCGTCGGCATGGTCCACCAGCACTTCATGCTGGTGCCCGTGTTCGACGTGGTCGAGGCCGTCGCGCTCGGCGCCGAGACCGTGACCAACCGGTTCGGCGCCTTCGATCGTGCGACCGCTCGGAAACGGATCGTCGACCTGTCCGACCAGTACAAGCTCGGCGTCGACCCCGACGCCCGGATCGAGAACCTGCCGGTGGGCGTCCGCCAGCGGGTGGAGATCCTCAAGGCCCTGTACCGCCAGAGCGACATCCTCGTCCTCGACGAGCCCAGCGCCGTGCTCACGCCGTTCGAGACGGAAGAGCTGTTCGGGATCATCCGGTCGCTCACCGCCGCCGGCACGACCATCATCTTCATCACCCACAAGCTCAACGAGGTCCTCGAGGTCGCCGACGACGTCGTGGTGCTCAGGCGCGGACGCGTCGCCGGGACCGCCGACCCCAAGGTCGCCACCCGCCAGGACCTGGCCAACATGATGGTCGGCCGCGACGTGGAGCTGATCGTCCACAAGGGCCCGGCGACGCCGGGGGACGTCGTGCTCAGCCTCCATGGGGCGCGGGTCCGCGACGACCGGCTCGAGCTGGCGGTCAACGGCGTCGACCTCGACGTCCGCGCGGGGGAGATCGTCGTCATCGCGGGCGTGCAAGGCAACGGGCAGACCGAGCTGATCGAGGCCATCGCCGGCATCCGCTCGTTCGACACCGGCGAGGCGACCATCGGCGGCCATCACATCGAGAATGCCTCGCCGCGCGAGGTGTCCGACCTGGGGGTCGCCCACATCCCGGAGGACCGGGGCCGGGACGGGCTGATCGCGACGATGACCGTCGCCGAGAACTACATCCTCGACACCTACCACCGCCAGCCATACAGCCGGAACGGGATCCTGGACCGCAAGGCAGTGGATGAACGGGCCGCCGCCGGGGTCAAGGAGTTCGACATCCGGACGCCATCGATCGAGACGATGGCCGGCTCGCTCTCGGGCGGCAACCAGCAGAAGGTCGTCGTGGCCCGCGAGTTCTCGGTGCCCGTGAAGCTCGTCCTCGCGGCGCAACCGACGCGCGGCCTCGACGTCGGCTCGATCGAATACATCCACCGGCGGCTCGTCGAGCAGCGCGATGCCGGGGCGGCGATCCTGATCGTGAGCACCGAGCTGGACGAGGTCATCGCCGTGGGCGACAGGATCGCGGTGATGTTCGAAGGCCGGATTGTGGGGATCGTACCGGGCGCGGACGCCACCCACGAGAAGCTCGGCCTGCTGATGGGTGGTGCCGAGTTCGGTGGAGGGGTGGCAGCGTGACCACGATCGCGGCCTATGGGCGGCGGGTCCTCGTGCCGATGCTGGCGGTGGTGACGGCATTACTGTTTGGCGCGGTCGTGATCATCCTGACCGACTTCGATAGCCTGTCCCAGATCGGCACCGATCCGCTCGGCGCGATTGGTGGCGCCGTCGGCGGGGTGGTGTCGGGCTACGGCGCGATGCTGTCGGGCGCGTTCGGCGACCCGGCCCGCATCCTGACGGCACTCGAAACCGGCGACACCAATGACATCGCGACCGCGATCCGACCGTTGACGGAGACGCTGGTCGCGACGACGCCGCTGATCCTCACCGGCCTCGCCGTCGCGATCTCATTCCGGGCGGGCATGTTCAACATCGGCGTCGATGGCCAGCTCATGATCGGTGCCCTGGGCGCGACGATCGCGGCCTTCTTGCTCCAGGACAAGGCGCCGTCGGCCGCCATCCTCCTCATCTCGATCACGGCTGGCGTGGTCGCCGGCGGGTTCTGGGGGTTCATCCCGGGGTTCCTCAAGGCGCGCACGGGCGCCCACGAGGTCATCACCACGATCATGCTCAACTACGTCGCCGCGCAGATCGTCTTCCTCGCCCTGCGGGCGGACGAGATACGGCGGCCCGGCAGCACGGCCCCGGTGTCAAGGCCGATGTCGGATTTCGTCGACATCCCGCTGATCATCAACCTGCCCGCGATCCGCCTGGACTATGGGTTCGTGGTCGCGCTACTCATGGCCGTGGCGGTGTCGTTCCTGCTGTTCCGCACCACGAAGGGCTACGAGCTGCGCGCCTCCGGCTTCAACCCCACCGCCGCTCGCTATGCCGGGATGAGCGCGGGTGGCTCGATGATGCTGGCGATGGCCCTGTCGGGCGCGCTGGCCGGCCTCGCCGGTTCATTCCTCGTGGTCGGCACCGTCGGCCAGCTGTCGACGGACCTCTCGGGAGGGATCGGGTTCACGGCGATCGCGCTTGCCCTGCTCGCGGGCCTTCGGCCGAGTGGGGTCGTGCTCGCGGCGCTGCTGTTCGGCGCCCTGACGTCGGGCGGCAAGTCGATGGGGATCGCGTCGGGGATCCCGGTTGACCTGCTCCTGTTCATCATGGCCCTGGTCATCATGTTCGTCGCGGCGCCGAACCTGATCCGGTCCATCTGGCGACTTAAAGTCGTCGATCCGGCGAAGGAAGCCGTGGCGCCGCACCAGCCCACGGCGACGATATGACCGCCGCGAACGGCATGGTGGCGGCCAGCGGCGAGGGCCTCGCAGCGCGGCGGGCGACGAGGGATTCGCGCGTTCGCGCGGCCATCTTGTTCGCGTTCGGCGCACTGGCCTTTTACCTCGGTAGCCGCAGCCTCGACACGAATGCGACGTTCTCCTTCTGGATCGACAAGCAGGGCGGCCAAAGCGCAACGCTGCAGACCGCGGTCGGGGTCATGTGGATCGTCGCTGGAACCGTGTCGTGGTTCGTCGCGGTCCTCCAGCTGGTACGCGGCGCGCCGTTCCGGTGGCGGCCATGGCTCCTGCTCCTCGTGTGGCCGTGGATCGCGGCGATCCTGGCCAACGTCCTCGGCGGCAAGCCCGCGAACCTGACGGGCATGATCGCCGGCAGCCTCGAGTTCGCCGTTCCGATCACGCTTGGGGCGCTCGCCGGCATCCTCTCCGAGCGCAGCGGGATGCTGAACATCGCCCTCGAGGGCAAGATGCTGGTCGGCGCGTGCGTCGCCTCCGTCGCCGCCAGTGTCGGACTGATCGTGACCGGGAATGACCTGATCGCGGTCGTGATCGGAATCACCTCGGCAATGCTGGTCGCAGGTGGCGTCGGCATCCTCCTCGCCTGGATGGGGATCCGCCACAAGATGGACCAGATCATCTCGGGCACCGTGATCAACATCGGCGCGGTCGGGATCACGAACTTCCTGTTCCTGCGCTTCCTGAGCCTTCACACGGAGTTCAACACGCCGCCGACGATCGAACCGTGGCGCGTCCCGCTCCTGGCGGAGATCCCGGTCCTCGGCCCGATCCTGTTTTCCGCGAAGCCCTACGTCTACGTCATGTACGCCCTGGTCGCGTTCCTGACCTACATGCTGTTCCGGACGCGCTGGGGCCTCCGGTTGCGTGCCTCGGGCGAGAAGCCCGCCGCGGCCGGGACTGTCGGCATCGACGTCATCGCGATCCGCTACCGGTCGCTGTTCCTGGCCGGCCTGCTCGCCGGCCTGGCCGGTTCCTACCTGTCGCTCTCGGTCGCCGGCAACTTCGGCAAGGAGATGGTGGCGGGCAATGGCTTCATCGCCCTCGCCGCGATGATCTTCGGCGCCTGGCATCCGGTCGGTGCCCTGGGCGCGGCGCTCGTGTTCGGCTTCGCGGGCACGACCCAGACCCTGCTCGGGACCCTCGGCGTCGACGTGCCGCCGCAGCTGCTCAACAGCGTCCCGTACCTGGTCACGATCATCGTGGTCGCGGGCGTCGTCGGACGGGTCCGCGGGCCGGCGGCCGCCGGCCAGCCCTACGAACAGGGCTGATCCACCCATGACCCCGCGATGAGCGCCGGCTACGGCGACGAGGACGGCGCGGTCCGCGCACGACCGACGTTCTACGGCGCCGCCGCGGCGCCCCGGAGCGCCCCGGTCGGAACGGTCGAGCATCCGCTGCCCGTGATCATCGACAGCGATCCGGGCCTGGACGACGCCCTTGCGATCGGCCTCGCCATCGCCCGCCCGGAGCTCGACGTCCTCGCAGTGACCACGGTCGGCGGCAACGCCGACGTCACCCACTGCACGGAGAACGCGTTGCGGCTGCTCCACGCCTTCGGCGCGCGACGACGTCCCCGTGGCCGAGGGCGCGCCCGGCGCGCTGCTGGGCTCGGTCGTGCGCGCGACGGAGGTCCACGGCGAGAGCGGGATCGGGGACACCCAGCTGGAAGCGGCGACGTCGCCGCGTGCATCCGGGCCATGCCGTCGACCTGATCGCGCAGATCCTCGCCGACCACCCCGAGCCCGTCGCGATCGCGCCGATCGGGCCGCTCACCAACATCGCGCTGCTGCTGCGGCTCCACCCGGACCTGGTCCCGAAGATCGCCCACCTGTGCCTGATGGGCGGCTCGATCGGGGAGGGCAACACGACGGTCTCGGCCGAGTTCAACATCTACGCCGATCCGGAGGCCGCCGACATCGTGTTCCGCTCGGGGGTGCCGATCACGATGATGGGCCTCGACGTGACCCACCAGGCCCTGCTCGACCGATCGCACGCCCAGGCGCTGCGCGAGCTCGGGACGAACTCGGGCCGGATCGCCGCCGAGCTGACCGACTTCGCGCTCGACCGGAACATGCAGTGGTCGCGCTCCACGGTGACCGCCATCCACGACGCCGTGGCGATCGCCCACCTCGCCATCCCGGACCTGGTTGACGTCGCGCCCTATCACGTCACGCTCGACACGACCGATGGCCCCGCCCGCGGCCGGACCGTGTGCGACGGCCAGCCGTACCGGCTGCGGCGCGACGGCCGTGCGCCCAACGCCGACGTCGGCGTCGTCATCGACGGCGCGCGGTTCGCGACGCTGCTCGTCGACGCGTTCGGGAGCCTCCCGTAGCCGCGCGCATCCCGGTCCTGCTCGACTGCGACCCGGGCCACGACGACGCGCTCGCGATCACGCTCGCGCTCGCGCGCCCCGAGCTCGAGGTGCTGGGCATCACGACCGTGGCCGGCAACGTCGGCCTGCGCGAGACGACCCGCAACACGCTGCGCGTGCTCGCGCTGCTCGACCGGACGGACGTGCCCGTGGCGGCCGGCGCCGCGGCGCCGCTGCGTGCGCCCGCTCGAGATCGCCGACGACGTGCACGGGGAGAGCGGGCTCGACGGCGCCGACCTGCCCGAGCCGCGCTCCGAGGTCCGGCCCGAAGGCGCGCTGGCCTTCCTGCGGGCCACGCTCGAGGCCGCCCCGGGGCCGGTCACCCTGATCCCCACCGGGCCCCTCACGAACATCGCGCAGCTGCTGCTCGCGGCGCCGGCGCTCGCGGCCAAGATCGCCCACATCTGCCTCATGGGCGGCGCGATGCGCGAGGGGAACTGGACGCCCGCCGCGGAGTTCAACATCTGGGTCGACCCGGAGGCGGCCCGGATCGTGTTCCGCAGCGGCCTGCCGATCGACGATGGTCGGCCTCGACGTGACGCACACCGCGCTGTTCCTCGACACCGACATCGAGCGGCTCGACGCGCTCGGGACGCCGGTCGCGGCGCGTGTTCATCGACCTCCTCCGCTTCTACGCCGCCACCACCGCGAGCGCTATGGCTGGGGCGGATCGCCGATCCACGACGCGGTCGCGGTCGCCCACGTCGCCGTGCCCGGCCTCGTCACCACGCAGGCCGTACCGGGTCGACGTCGAGACGACGGGCGAGATCACCCGCGGCCGGACCGTCGTCGACAGCCGCGGCGTCCCCGGGCCGGCGCCCAACGCCGACGTGGCCCTGGCGATCGACCGGCCGCGGTTCGTGGACCTGCTGGTGGACGCGATCGCCTCGTTCGGATGACGGACGTGGCCGTCCTGCGCTACGTCGCGATCGGCGACTCGTACACGATCGGGACGTCCGTGGCGGCGGCCGACGCGTGGCCCGCGCAGCTGGTCGCCCGCCTGGCCGCGGACCCGCCGGCCGCGACCCTCGAGCTTGTCGCGAACCACGCCGTCAACGGCGCGACCGCCGCGGCGGTCATCCGCTCTCAGCTGCCGCTCCTGCAGCGCGATCATGAGCTCGGCTTCGCGTCGCTCCTGGTCGGCGTCAACGACGTGCTCCAGGGCGCCGACGGCCCGATCTACCGGGCGAACGTCGCCGCGATCCTCGACGCGCTGCTCGAACGGCTCGCGCCGGGCCGGATCCTGGCCGTCGAGACGCCCGACTACACCGTCACGCCGATGGGCGCCGCGTTCGGCAATCCGGCGACCCGCCGCGCGGCGATCGTGGACGTCAATGCGGCGTTCGCCGCGCTGTGCCGCGCGCGCGGGATCCGCTTCGTGGACGGGATCCTGGCGATCTCGACCGACGCCGGCCGCGACCCGGGCCTGGTCGCCGATGATGGCCTGCATCCGTCGGCAGCGCAGTACCGGCGCTGGGTCACGGAGCGGATCGAGCCCGCCGTCCGCGTGCTCCTCGCGACCGGCTAGGCTCGCCCGCCGACGAGGTCAGCCCGCCGGCGTGAGCCAGACCTTGTACTCGGTCACGTTCTCGGGTGAACCGTCCTTCGCCGACAGGTCGAACACCCGCAGCGTGCCGTACTGGCCCTTGTTGACGGTGTACGAGAGGTTGGTCCGGAACTTGCCCCAGCAGCCCGTGCCGCACGAGGCCGTCACCTGCTCGTTGGCCACGACGTTCCCCTTGGCGTCCCGCAGCTGGACCCGGAAGGTCGCCTCGAACACGTTGGCCAGCCCGTTCACGGGTGCCGGGTTGCCGATCGACGCGCCCCAGGCGGGCCGGTCGACGAAGATGGCGGGCAGGATGCCCTTGACCTGGAAGTCGTCGCGGCCGAGCGCGCCATACCTGCGACTGGCCGTCGACCTGGATCTTCACGAGGTCCACCGTGGAGAACTGGGTGAGGGTGTAGACGACCTCGGCGTTGGCCGTGGCCCCCTGGAACTCCCGCGCGGCGTCCGTGAACGCCGTCGACAGGTTCACGGTCGCGACGCCGTCCTTGATCGCGAGATCCAGCAGGCGCGTGCCGTCCGGGATGCTCGTATACATCGCGGGCCGACCCGCCATCTCGTCAGCGTCGGGTCCGGCCAGCAGCGCTCGCATGGCGGCGGTCGCCACGGCCTTGGTCGCCGGCACGTCGCGGAGCACCGGGACGAGGCCCGGGTTGTCGGTGAAGCTGCCGAGCATGAAGTAGGCCCGCACGACCACGGTCGCCGGGGGGATGCCGAGGGCGTTGCCGTGGGCCGGCGGGTCGGCTCGTCGGGGGTCGGCTGCGCGGACGGGCTCGATGGCGGCGACGGGCTCTGGTCGCGGTGGGCCCATCCGAGGGCGATGCCGACGCGGGCGTGACGTCCGACGGCGCCCGGGTCCTCGGACGGCGAGCTCGAGATCGCCGGGGTCGCGGGGGTGCCGAGGGCGCCGGTGCCGGGCGCGCAGGCGGCGAGGGTGGCGGCGGTCACGATGACCAGCAGGGTGAGCATCGAGTGTTGGCGGCGGATCACGGCCCGGTCCCTCACGGTGGTTCTTGTGCGCCTCAGCGTCGCCCTCCCAGTGTCCTGGGCATCGCCTGCGGGTAACGAGGAGGTCACGGGAATGGTGAGCACGAACACGAGGCCGCCGCCCGGACGCCGTCGCGCACGCAGGGTGCCGCCGAGCAGCGCGGCATGCTCTGCGGCGATCGCAAGGCCGAGACCGGAGCTGCCGCCGCGCCGCGACGGATCGGCCTTGTAGAAGCGGTCGAACAGGTGCTGGAGCGCATCCGGAGGCACACCCGGCCCTCGGTCGGCGACGACCACCAGCGCACCGTCCATCGTCCGCGTGACCGCGACCTCCACGCTCGCCCCGGGTGCATGGTCGCGTGCGTTGTCGAGCAGGTTGCCGACGATCCGGTCGAGCCGTCGCGGGTCCGACTCGACGATGACGCCCGCCGCGGGCACCGTCAGCTCGGCGCCGGGCAATCGAGCGCCCACGATGGCGGTGACGACCCGCCCGAGGTCGACTGGCTCGAGGAACGGGTGCTCCGCGTCCGCGTCGAACCGCGAGACCTCCATGAGGTCGTCGACCAGCGTCCGGAGGCGCCGGATGTCGCCGACCATCAGCTCGGCCGCGCGCCGCGGCTCCGGCGCGAGGCCGTCGACGTGACCCTCGATCAGCGACGCCTCGGCGACCAGCGCGGTCAACGGCGTGCGCAGCTCGTGCGAGACGTCGGCGACGAACTGGCGGTTCTGCTGCTGGGCGACCTCGAGGCGGCCCACGGTCGATTCGAGCGAGCCGGCCATGCGGTTGAACTCGGCGGCCCAGCGCCCGAACTCGTCCCGCCCGCCCTCCGGGACGCGCGCCGACAGGTCGCCCGCGGCGATCCGCCGCGCGGCCCGGCCGGCCGCGTCGACGGGTCGCAGGATCCCGCGCGCGATGAAGCCCGCGGTCGCGAGCGCGACGCACGACGGCGAGCAGTCCCCCCGCCAGCAGGCCGAGTCGGAGCTGCCCCAGCGCCGTCTCCACGTCGGTGGCCGGGAACACGAAGTACAGGTCGGGCCGGTCGCCCTGGCGGCCGCCGACCACCAGCACGGGCTGGCCGCGCGAGCGTCTGCCAGGCGTATCCGAGCTCGCCGCCGGCGACGATCGCCCGCAGGTCCGGCGACACCTGGTCGAGCGCCCCGGGCATCGACGGCGGCTCGTACGGGGCACCGTCGCCGAAGTCGGCGATCGTGGCCACGTCGCCGCGCAGCTCGAAGGCATCGGGCAGCCCGCTGGCGCGGAACGATGCCGCATCGGCCGGCGGCGGGACCGCCCCGGGCAGCAGCACGGCGAGGTTGTAGTCGGCCTGCCGGCGGGCGTCGTCGATGAGCCGGTCGCGCAGCGACGCGTCGACGAACGCGTACACGCCGAGACCGATGGCGGCGACCGTCAGCGCAACCAGGGCGACGAGCGTGATCGCGAGGCGCGTGCGGATGCCGCCCATCGCAGCAGGTCTCGTGCAGGCGCGGGTGGTCAGCCGGCGGGGCGTGCGGCCTTGTAGCCCGCACCCCGAACGGTGAGCACGAGGACAGGCGCCGCCGGATCAGGCTCGACCTTCGACCGCAGGCGCCCGACGGCGACATCCACGAGGCGCGAATCACCGAGGTAGTCGTAGCCCCACACGCGATCGAGCAGCTGGTCACGGGTGAACACCTGGCCCGGGCGGCGGGCGAGCTCGACGAGCAGGTCGAACTCCGTGCGCGTCAGCGGGATGTCGCGGCCGCCGCGGTCGACCGTGCGGCCGGCCAGGTCGACGTGCAGGTCGCCGAGCGAGATCGCCGGCTCGCTGCCGTTGGCGTCGTCGGGTCCGAGGCCGCCGGTCCGGCGACGCAGCGCGGCGCGCACCCGGGCGACGAGCTCGGGCATCTCGAACGGCTTGCGTACGTAGTCGTCCGCCCCCGATTCGAGGCCGACGACGACGTCGATCGTGTCGCCGCGCGCCGTGAGCATCACGATCGGCGTCATGGACTCGTGCCGGATCGCCCGGCAGACCTCGAATCCGTCCAGCTTGGGCAGCATGACGTCGAGCAGGACGAGGTCCGGTCGCCCGCTCCGCCAGCGCTCGAGGCCGTCGGCACCGTCCTCGGCGGTCGTGACAGTGAAGCCGGCAGACGTGAGCCCGAGGGCGGTCACCTCGCGGATGGAAGGGTCGTCCTCGACGAGCAGGATATGGGCGTCCACGAGCCGGAGTATGGCAGCGCTCAGCGCTGCCGCCCGCCCTCGCCGGGGGCCGCCGCGAGCTCGTGCAGCCGCGCGTCCGAGATCCCGAAGTGGTGGGCGATCTCGTGGTGGACCGTGTCGAACACCTTGGCCCGACGCGCCTCGTCGCCCCGGTACCACTGCTCGATGGGCCCGCGGAAGATCGTGATCCTCGACGGGATGGCGGCGTGGTCGGCGCCGATCGCGGACCGCGGCACGCCCTGGTACAGCCCGAACAGGCCTGGCGCACCGGTGGCCTCGAGCTGGGCCTGCGATGGCCACGCCTCAATGGTGATCGCGACGCTGCCCAGCTGATCGCGGAAGATCGCGGGCAGCGCCTCGATCGCCTCGATCACCCAGTCCTCGAACAGCGCGTCATCGTCCATGCGGCTGCGAAGCGTACCGGGCGTCCGCACGGGGCGCTGCCGCCGGGCCGGTCCGGGACCGCCGGTACGATGAACCGAGCACCGCATCGGGAGACCCACGCATGGACTGGACGCTCGAGGTCGTGATCCTGCCCGTCAGCGACATCGACCGCTCGATCGCCTTCTACCGGGACCAGGTCGGCTTCGACCTCGACCACGACACCCGCAACGAGCACATGCACGTCGTCCAGCTGACGCCCCGCGGTTCCGGCTGCTCGATCGTGTTCGGGGACCTCCCGTCGCAGAACGAGATGACGCCCGGATCGCTCAAGGGCCTGCAGATCGTGGTCGCGGACGGCGCGACGGCCCGTGCCGAGCTGGTCGGCCGAGGCGTCGAGTGCAGCGAGCTGATGGAGTTCTCGCCCATGGACGGCGGGACGTTCTTCGGATTCAGCGACCCGGATGGGAACACCTGGGCGGTCCAGCAGCTCAAGGTGCGCGCTGAGAAGCCCCTGATCCCGCCGGACCAGCGGGGTCGCTTCGGCGCATGACGGGAAGGTTCGAGAGGAGCCGATGATGGACACGCGACGATCGCCAGCGGTGAGCAAGTCCGACGCCGAGTGGCAAGACGAGCTGACCCCCGAGCAGTACCGCGTCCTTCGCCAGAAGGGCACCGAGCGGGCGTTCACCGGGGCGCTGTGGGACGAGCACCGGCCGGGAACGTACCGCTGCGCCGGCTGTGGGACGGAGCTGTTCCGATCCGAGGCAAAGTTCGAGTCGGGCACCGGCTGGCCGAGCTTCTTCGCGCCGATCGAGCCGGCGGCGGTCGCGACGGAGACCGACCGGTCGTTGTTCATGACCCGCACCGAGGCGATGTGCGCGAGCTGCGGCGGCCACCTGGGCCACGTGTTCGACGACGGCCCGAACCCGACCGGCCTCCGCTACTGCATGAACTCGGCCGCCCTGGCGCTCGATCCCGACGATTGACGCCTACAACGGCTGCGGGCTGGCACCGCTCAGGTTCGGGTGGCGGTAGCCGTCACTGGGGCCGCGACACGTCCCATGCCTCGGCGACAACCTGGGCGAAGCCAAGCGGGTTCTGCAGTCCCATGGGATGTCCGGCATCGGGGACGACCATCCAGCCGACGCCGATCGTCGCCAGGTCCTGTTGCCACTCGGGCTCGGGCCCGCTCCGCTCTCCCTGGAGGTACCAGCGGGGCATCTGAAGGCTGCCGAGCAGCGCGCGCCCCGTTGGATCCGTCCCGTCCCGCATGGACACGGACTCGCGATGCAGGGCACGAGGCTCGATCAGGCGCGTGATCCCGACATGCACCGCACGCAGGCCACCGGGTTCGGCCTCCGCCTCCGCCTCCTGCTCCTCGATCAGCGCGCCGAAGTCGTCCTCCGGGAACGCGTCCTCACCACTCGCGTCGATCCCCGACTCCGCGAGGATCAGCAACGACACGACCTCCGGCCGGGCCGCGGCCACCTGGATCCCGACGTCCCCGCCCATGCTGTGACCCACGATGCCGCAGTCGGTCAGCCCGAGCACGTCGATGAGGGCGACGATCGTGCGGGCGTGCGCCTCGAGCGTGTACGGGAAGTCACGGGGCTTGTCGCTGTACCCGTGGCCGAGGAAGTCGATCAGGAGCGAGCGACGGCCCCGCAGCGGCGCCTGGACGGCGGCCGGCATCAGCTCGCCGGTCGAGGAGCACTGCCAGCCGTGGAGCCAGAGGAGGGGAGGATCGTCGCCCGGGACCTCGATGTAGCGGAGGAAGGCGCGATCGGCGGGGAGGTGGATCGCCTTCATGGCGACCATCCTACGCGCCTTCGACCGGGCCAGACCCAGCCGCGCGTGCAGCCTGTCGCCGTCCCGGCCACCTGTCCACAGGACGGGATTTCCCCGATCGTGTCGAACGGCTCTGGCGCGATCCGGGTCCAGTGGCGAGGCTGGCAGAGACGAGAGCCGCGGCGCCAGGCGACGCCTGCGGCGATCGGGAGGTCGGCGTGCGACTTGGCGGCGCGCCCGCAACGGGGCGTTGGATCAGGGCAGTGGCGATTGGCATAGCCGTCGCGCTGATCGCGGTGGTGCCCGGCGGTGCGTCAGGCTCGCCCATGCCCTCGCCCGCGGCCGCCTCGGGTGCTGACGCCGTCATCGCGACCTACCGTGCACGGATCCCTGAGCTCATGGCCAAGGAAGACCTCCCGGGCCTCGCGATCGCACTGGTCGACGGAGATCAAGTCGTCTGGACCGAGGGCTTCGGCCACCTCGATCGCGACGGCTCGGCGCCGGTCACCGCCGACACGATGTTCGGCGTTCAGTCCATGTCGAAGACATTCACCGCGACGGCCGTCATGCGAGCCGTTCAGGCTGGTCTCGTCGACCTCGACGCGCCGATCACGACGTACATGCCCGAGTTCACCGTCAACAGCGCGTTCGAGGCGCACCCGGAGCGGAAGATCACGCTTCGCATGCTGCTCAGCCACACGGCGGGGTTCACCCACGAGGCGCCGATCGGCAACAACTTCGAGCTCGACCCGGGTGACTTCGACGCGCACGTTCGCAGCATCTCCGATACCTGGCTGCGGTTCCCGGTCGGTGAGGGCTACGCGTATTCGAACCTCGGCATCGACCTCGCCGGCGCGATCCTCGAGCGTGTCTACCGGGCACCGTTCCCCGTGATCATGCGGGATTCGGTCCTCGCGCCGATCGGGATGACGCACAGCACCTTCGACCGAGCGGAGATCCAGGCGGCGAGCGACCGCGCGATTGGGCACACGTCGCCAAGTCCAGCAGTGCCGCTCGACGTGTCGATGACCGCCGCCGGGGGGCTGTACGCCAGCGCCACGGATCTTGCCCGCTTCGTGCGGTTCCAGCTCGCCGGCGGCACGATCGACGGCCAGGACGTGCTCGATCCTGCGCTCGTCGAGGAGATGCGCACGGTCCCGGCGCCGAATGCCGGGTCTCCGGTCGGCTATGCGCTGGGAGTGGAGCGAGACCAATGGCACGCGGGCGGCGAGGCCGATCTGTTCTTCCATGGCGGGGGCGGCTTCGGGTTCATGTCTGACCTGTGGTGGGCACCGCAGCTGCAGGTTGGGATCGCGATCCTGACCAATTCGACGGATCACCACCTGCAGGGGGACCTCGCGCTGTCGATCCTGCGCGACCTCGTCCACCAGCCCGGCAGCGTCGAGGAGCAACGGCTCCTCGCGCTCCCCGACGTCATTCCGGCCGTCGAGCCCGACACCTTCGCGCTCCCCGACGACCTCGCGGGCCTCGTGGACGATGTCGCCATGCCGGCGTCGGCGGGTGACCCCGGGAGATGGGCTCGTTACGCAGGGTCCTACCGGGCGGAGTCCTGGGGCGTCATCCTGCCCACCGGCCCGTCGGCGCAGTTCGTCGTCGCCGCGGGGGCGCCGTGGTTCGTCACGCCCGAGACGGGGACGCCGGTCCGTCTTCGTTTGAGCGAGATCGAGCCTGGCCTGTTCCTCGCCGAGAACGGCGAGACGCTCGACTTCCGAGGCGACCCACCAACGTGGCGCAACATCGAGCTCGTTCGTGCATCCGAAGGCCCCTCGCCCGCGCAGTGGGTCGCGCTCGGCGGGGCGGCTATCGTCGCGCTCGCGTGGCTCATCCTCGCCGCGGTGTCCGCGGTCCGCGGGCATCGACGACAGCCGGCCGGGCTGGTCGGATCACCCCGGGGGGTGCGCGGGCGGCGACTCACCGCCGCGGTGGCGACGCTCACGGCGGTCTTGGGCCTGGGAACGATCGCGCTGATCGCAGCGATGCCCGGGCTGGTCGATTCGGGCTTCATCGGCTGGCTCGAGCTCCCGCTGCCGCAGCGCTTGGCGTTGCACCTCCCGCTCACGCTGGCCGTGTTGACCTGCTCCCTCGTCATCCTCGTCTCCGCCGGGTGGGCCCGGCGGTGGTGGCCGGTCCCCGTTCGAACACGGTACGCGGCGCTCGCCGTCGCAGCTGTCGTCATCGCGGGCCAGGTCGCGGCCTGGCGACTCGTCGGCCTCGGCTTGGCCTGAGATTGGTGCAGATCGGCGGCAGGCGACGGCTCAGCGAGGCCCGACTGGTGCGTGATCGATCTGAGCGAACGTGTGGAGCCGCCCTCGCCCGGGCTACCATTGACCCCCCGTGACCATCGCCCCGAACGACTTCGTCCACCTCCACACCCACTCGGAGTTCAGCCTGCTCGACGGGCTCGGACGGATCACGGACCTCGTCGATACCTCGGTCCGCCACGGGTTCGACGCGCTGGCCGTGACGGACCACGGCGCGCTGTACGGCTCGGTCGCGTTCTACCAGGCGGCGACGAAGGCGGGCATCAAGCCGATCATCGGCGTCGAGACCTACGTCGCCCGCCGCGGGATGACCGATCGCGATCCGCGGGCGGACGCGCAGCCCTACCACCTGGTCCTGCTGGCGACGGACCTCATCGGGTACCGCAACCTGTGCCGGCTGCTGACCGACGCCCACATCGACGGCTTCTACTACAAGCCCCGGATCGATCGCGAGCACCTCGCCCGCTACAGCGAGGGCCTGGTCGGCCTGTCGGCCTGCCTCGGTGGCGAGATCCCCAAGGCGCTCGAGGCCGAGGACTGGGATCTCGCCCGCAGCGTCGCCGGCGACTACCGCGACATCCTGGGCAAGGACCGCTTCTTCCTCGAGCTCCAGGATCACGGGATCCCCGAGCAGCGGCGCCTCAACGAGCAGCTGCTACGCCTCGCGCCCGAGGTCGGCCTCCCGCTCGTGGTGACCAACGATCTCCACTACGTCCATCGCGAGCAGCACGAGGCGCACGACGTCCTGCTGTGCGTGGGCACGGGCAACAACCTCGACACGCCCAACCGGATGAAGTTCGAAACCCGCGACTTCTACCTCAAGACCGCCGCCGAGATGGCGGCCCTGTTCCCGGACCAGGTCGAGGCGCTGCGCAACACCCGGCGGATCGCCGACATGGTCGACCTCGCGCTGCCGCTCGGCGAGCTGCGCATCCCGCACTTCCCGGTCCCCGACGGCGAGACGGTCGAGACGTGGCTGCGCAAGGAGTGCGAGGCGGGGCTCGTGCGCCGTTACGGCGGCATCACGCCCGCGCTCCAGGAGCGCCTCGACTACGAGCTGGGCGTGATCATCTCGATGGGCTACGCGGGCTACTTCCTGATCGTGGCCGACTTCGTGCGGTTCGCGCGCGAGCAGGGGATTGCGACCACCTGCCGGGGCAGCGCCCCAGGCTCGATCGTGACCTACACCCTGGGGATCACGCCGGTCGACCCGATCGACTACGGCCTCCCGTTCGAGCGCTTCCTCAACCCCGACCGGGTGACGATGCCCGACATCGACGTGGATTTCGAGGACGAGCGGCGGGACGAGGTCATCAACTACGTCAGCCGCAAGTACGGCCAGGACCACGTCGCCCAGATCATCACCTTCGGCACGATGCTGGCCCGGGCGGCCATCCGCGACGTCGGCCGGGTCATGGGCATGGGCTACGGCGAAGTCGACCGGATCGCCAAGGCTGTTCCCAACCAGCTGGGAATCCGGCTCGACGAAGCCATCGTGCAGTCGCCGCAGCTCAAGGAGATGCACGACACCGACAGCCAGGTGGAGAAGCTGATCGGCTTCGCCCGCCAGCTCGAGGGGGTCGCGCGCAACGCGTCCACGCACGCCGCGGGGGTCGTGATCAGCCGCGAGCCCCTGACCGAGCTGATGCCGCTCCAGCGGGCGACGAACTCCGACGCCCTGATGACCCAGTACGAGATGCACGGCATCGAGGCCCTGGGCCTGCTCAAGTTCGACTTCCTGGGCCTCTCGAACCTCACGATCCTGCGCAAGGCCGTCGAGCTCATTCGCGACAACCGTGCGATCGAGGTCGACCTCGACAACATCCCGCTCGACGACAAGACGACGTTCGACCTGCTGGCCTCGGGCGAGACGACCGGCGTGTTCCAGCTCGAGTCCGCGGGCATGCGGCGCTACGTGCGCGAGCTGCGGCCAACGTCGGTGTTCGACCTGGCGGCGATGGTGGCCCTCTACCGCCCGGGCCCGATGGACAACATCCCGGCCTACATCCGGCGCAAGCACGGCCAGGAGGCGGTGACCTACCTCCACCCGCTGCTCGAGCCGTACCTGGAGAAGACGTACGGGATCTTCGTGTACCAGGAGGACATCATGTCCGCGGCGGTCGCCCTGGGCGGGTTCACGGGACCCGAGGCGGACACCCTGGGCTACGCGATCCGCAAGAAGAAGTCGTCGGTGCTGCGCGCCCAGAAGGAGAAGTTCGTCACCCAGGCCGCGGAGCGGGGGGTGGAGCCCAAGGTCATCGATGCCGTGTTCAAGGCCTTCGAGCCGTTCGAGCGCTACGGCTTCAACAAGGCGCACGCCACCTGCTACGGCCTGATCGCGTACCAGACGGCGTACCTCAAGGCCAACTACACCGTCGAGTACATGACCTCGGTGCTGTCGGCGTTCCGCGACAACGCCGAGAAGGTCGCCGCGGCGGTGGCCGAGTGCCGGCGCCTCGGGATCGAGGTGGCGCCGCCCGACGTCCATCGCTCCGGCCTCGGGTTCACCGTGGAGGGGCAGGCGATCCGGTTCGGGCTGCTGGCGGTCAAGAACGTCGGCGAAGGCGCCATCCAGTCGATCATCGACGCCCGCGAGGCCGACGGCGAGTTCCGCTCGCTGATGGACTTCTGCTCGCGGGTCGACGTGCGACTCACCAACCGCAAGGTCCTCGAGTCGCTGGCCAAGGTCGGCGCGCTCAACGTGTTCGGCCACCCGGCCCAGATCCTGCTCGGCCTCGACGACGCGCTGGCCGCCGGACAGGCGACCCAGCGGGATCGGATCACGGGCCAGACGTCGCTGTTCGACATGGCCGGCGACGACTCGGCGACGCTCGAGCGGCCGCTGCCCACGACCCCGGAGACGCCCGTCCGCGAGCGGCTGCGCTGGGAGAAGGAGCTGCTGGGCCTGTACCTGTCCGACCACCCGATGGGCGAGGTCGCGGATCGCGTGGGCCAGTTCGTGACGGCGTACTCGGGCGACCTGCGCGACGAGTCGCTGGACGGGCAGCGGGTGGTTGTGGGTGGCATCGTCACCGGCTCGCGGACGGTGATCACGAAGGCGAAGTCGACGATGGCGGTGGTGACGCTCGAGGACCTCCAGGGCACGCTCGAGGTCGTCGTGTTCCCGCGGACCTACGAGCAGACGATCGGGACCTGGCGCGAGGGCGCGATCCTGCTCGTCGCGGGCAGGGTCGACCACCGGGGCGAGGAGGCGTCGCTGCTCGCGGACGCGGTCTGGGACTGGGACACGGTGGCGGACCGTGGGCCCGAGGCGTTTGCCCGGGAGGTCGGCGCGCTCGATCGGCGGGGCGGCGGACGGCGCGGCGGGCCAGGCGTCCAGGGCGGGCCCGGGTCGGGGAACGGCAACGGTCACGCCGGCCGCGAGGCGGTCGCCGTCGGGCCGGGCAGGGGAGCGGTCGTTCCCGCCGGTGCCGTTTCCGCGTCTGCCATGGCCCCTCGCGTGTCGCCGACGCGGCCACGCGACGCGTTCGAGTCCGGATCGCCCACCTCTCCTGAGCCGGGTTCGGACCTGCCGCGGGTCGCCCCGGGCGAGCCGATCGCGACCTACGCCGAGCCGCCCGATCTCGCCAACGCGGCGCTCGCGGGCGGCGCCTTCGAGCCCGAGGAACCGCCGCTGCCCGACGAGCAGCGCAACGTCGCCGCGGCGGCCGCCCGGGCCCCCAGCGAGCCGATGGACGCGTCGCCCGGCGCCGTCCTCAACGTGCGGTTCGCCCGCGACGCCGGGTCGGAGCGGGTCGTGTCGGCGATGCAGGCGTTCAAGGCGGTGATGCGCGAACGGCCGGGTGGGACGCGGGTCGTCGTGCACGTGCCCGCACCCGGGGGCGAGGCGCTGCCGATGGAGCTGCGGGGCGTCGCCTACGACGCCGAGCTGCTGTCGGAGGTCCGCCGGCGGGTCGGCGACGGGGTCATCGACCTCAGCCTCGGCTGAGCCGCGAATCCAACGACGGCTGCCGGAGCGAACGGCAGCCGTCGATGTCGGGTGCGGCGAGGGACCCTACGAGGCGTCGACGGGCCCGTGCGTGTTCCAGTCGGCGGCGCGCGCCGCGACGGCGAGCACGACACCGGCGACCACGAACGTCATCGCGATGCCGACGCCGTCGGCCTGGTTCCTCGAACCGGTCGCGGCGACCGCGAGGCCGACCACGCCCGCCACGGCGTCGAAGGCGCCGAGCCCGATGCCCAGCGAAGCCGACTGGCGGCTGCCGAGCGCGATCCCGATCCCGGCGACCACGTGGACCGCGGCGACGACGGCGAACAGGGCGAACAGCGGGGTCAGCGCGCGGATCATGGCGACGTCGCCAGGGTCGGCGATGACCGTGCCGCGGGCGATGATGGCGCTCGCGACGCTGAGGCCCATCACGGCCGATGCGAGCACGAGCCCGGTGGCGAAGAACAGGAAGCCCGCGGTCAGACGCGACGCGACGCCGCGCATCGGCGCGGTCGTCGCCCACGAGGTCGACGGGGCGGCGGGAACGGACGTGGTCATGGTCGGCAAGCTCTCCGGTTGCCCGGTCGCTCGACCGGCGCTGACGGCATCGTCGTCGCGCGCGCGGCTGCTCGCTATCGGCGGTCGTCGGCCCCGGCCATCGTCATTCGTCCAGCCGCATTGGCGGGTCGCCCGTCAGTTCGCCGCGTACCGCCGGATCTCGCGAACGCTCGAGAGCTGGTCGTGGAACTCGTCGCGGATGGCGTTGAGGTCGGGACGCTCGATGTCGAGCTCCTCGGCCAGCCGGTTGGCGAGCCACGACTCGGTCTCGTCGATCTCGTCATCGGCAGCCATGACGAGGAAGCAGCAGCGCAGCAGTTGTTCGCGCTCCTCGAGCGTCGAGATCGCCTTGAACTCGCGGGTCACGAGGTAGTCCTCGGTCGCCCCATACGCGTCTGCCTGCGAGGTCGCGAGCACGACGACGAGTCGCGCAGTGTCCGCGTCCAGGCCGCCCGCGTCCTCCATCAGCTTGATCATCTCCGCGGTCTCGTCCTCGCTGATCGACAGGTTGGCGTCGGCCGCCCGACCCAGGAGGTAGGCGAACGCAGCGAGGTAGCGCGCCCGCGCCGGCGGCAGCGCCGACAGCTGCAGTGAGATGAGCTTGACGCTCGCGGTGTCGGCCTCGCTGGCGACGGGCAGTGGGGCATGGGGGTCGACGGGGAGCTCCGGCGATTCCGGGTGGTCCAGGCCGAGGGTGCGCGTGAGGAAGCTCATCGGGACTCCGAGGGATGACGTGGCAGTGCGCGGGAGTCTACCCCGAGGCGGTGCCTCGCGGGACGACGCGCCCATAGGGCCGCGCGACGGGGGAGTGCCACACCCCGCCCGAGGTGTACACGTCGTCCGCGATCAGGGCGAGCGCCTCGGCCTCGCTGTCGGCGCGGATGAGCAGGACCGCCTTGTTGAAGTCGGCTGTGCCACCAGCCTCCACGATCCGCCCGTCGCGGATCAGGCGGGCGATCCGCGTCAGGTGGGCGCGGCGCAGCGGCGGCCGTCGTTCCTGCGCCTCGGGCGTGTACGGGACGTCGACGACCCAGATCGTCTCGATCTCGACGTCGTCGGGGACCTCGTGCATTCAGCGATTATCGGTGGAGTACTGGGCCGACGCGGCGTCCGCGCATTCCCCGCCGAGATCGAGCTCGCCCGGGCTGACGTGGGTCACCGGCGCGAGTCGGACGAGGCCGCATCGCGTGCAGATCCCCACGGCATCCGCGCCCGACGCTGTCGCGATCGCATGCAGCGACCAGACGTGGCCACGGCCGCGCGGCGTCTCTGTTTGTGCCAAGTCGGTACCTCCTGAGCTCGATCGTCCACTGCGCTGTGCGTCACGGCGCCTGGGTGGGCCCGCGGCGATGACGCCGGCCGATCGGGGTTGCCCTGGGCACACAGTACGCCGATCCTGGGTGACGAGGATGGAGGCGCCAGGCGGGGAGCGTTCGCTCGCCGGGCGTGCTGCGGGGTGGTACCGAAGGTGGGAGTCGAACCCACACGAGGTTGCCCTCAGCGGTGTTTGAGACCGCCGCGTCTGCCATTCCGCCACTTCGGCCCGTCCGCGAATCCTAGCGGAGCGTCGCACGGGCACGGAACCGCATTGGCTGCGGGCGCGTCGAGGGCGGGCACCGCCGGCGCCAACGCGGCTGACCGGGGCGTCAGCAACGGGACCCGATGCTAGACTCGCCGCGCCTCACCATCCCCGCCAGGAGGACCGCCCCCATCGTGGAGGACGTCCGCCCGCCCGAGGCCGTCGACGATCCGGCCCAGCGTCGAGACCTCGTGCTTCTCGAGCAGGCGCGCGATGGCAGCCTCGAGGCCTTCAACAGCCTCGTTGAGGTCTACCAGGACCACCTGTTCGCGCTGGTCGCGCGGATGGTGCCCGATCGGGACCAGGCGGCCGATGCCGTGCAGGAGGCGTTCTTCTCGGCCTACCGCAACATGCGCTCGTTCCGCGGCGGCAGCGTCCGCTCGTGGCTCAGCCGGATCGCGATCAACGCCGCGATGGACCAGCAGCGGCTCAAGAAGCGCCGGCCGTCGCAGCCATACCCCGAGCTCGATGACGAGAGCTGGCAGCCACCGTCGGGGCCGCAGGACGACCCGGAGCGGACGGCGATGCACGGCGAACGCGCCCGGGTCCTCGCGGCGGCCCTGGCGTCGATCACCCCCGACCAGCGGTACGCGATCGTGCTGTTCGACGTCGAGGGCTACGACTACGCCGAGATCGCCGAGCTGACGGGCGTGTCGTTGGGCACGGTGAAGTCGCGGATCCATCGCGGCCGCCTCGCCCTGCGCGACCGGCTCGAGAGCTCGATGGGGCTGTTCCGCGGGGAGGAGGGCTGATGCCGCACCTGCCCGATCACGCCACCCACGATCCCGAGCTGATCGCCGCCTACGCCGCGGGCGATGCCACGGGTCCCGCGCTCACCGACGCGAGCGAGCTCGTGGCCGGGTGCGCCGACTGTGCCGCGCTCCATCGTGACCTGCGCGCGATCGCGGTCGCGCTGCCCGCGCTGCCCGCCCCGGTCCGTCCGCGCGACTTCCGCCTGACCCCCGAGCAGGCCGCCTCGCTCGCCCCGTCGGGCTGGCGCGGCGTGCTCGCGGCCTTCGCCTCCCCCCGCTTCCGGCTGGCGGCGCCCCTGGGCACCGGCCTCGCCGCCATCGGCCTCGCCGGGCTCCTCCTGGGCACCCCTGGCTCCGTGCTCCCCGCGGGCGGCGCGGGCAGCGCGGCCGAGGCAGCGACCGGAGCGGCGGGCGCACCCACCGTGGCCGGCGATGCGGCAGCCGGGGCTGGTCCGGCCGCGGCGGCGCCGGCGCTCCCCGCCGCCCCGTCCGGCGGCGCGGGGTATGCCGACACCGGGTCCACGACCAGGGAGCCCGCCCCCGTCTCGGGAGCGGCTGCGAGCACAGACCTCGCGGGCGCGGCACCCGCGGCCTCGCCGGTTCCTGGGTCAACGGTCGAGCGCGAGCTGGCCCTCCAGGCGTCGTCGCCCGCCGCGAGCGGCGGGGAGAGCATCGGGGTTCCGCGTCCGGCCCCGGCCGCGCCGGTCGCCGAGCCCGGCCCGTCGCCGTGGCTGGCCGTCTCGGCGTTGCTGCTGGTCGTCGGCGTGACGCTCGTCGTGCTCCGCCTGGTCGCACGGTCTGGCGAGCGAACCTGACCCGTCGGAACCGCGCGGACCGATCGACCGTCAGGGCAGGGAGATGCCGCACCTGCCCGATCACGCCACCCACGATCCCGAGCTGATCGCCGCCTACGCCGCGGGCGATGCCACGGGTCCCGCGCTCACCGACGCGAGCGAGCTCGTGGCCGGGTGCGCCGACTGTGCCGCGCTCCATCGTGACCTGCGCGCGATCGCGGTCGCGCTGCCCGCGCTGCCCGCCCCGGTCCGTCCGCGCGACTTCCGCCTGACCCCCGAGCAGGCCGCCTCGCTCGCCCCGTCGGGCTGGCGCGGCGTGCTCGCGGCCTTCGCCTCCCCCCGCTTCCGGCTGGCGGCGCCCCTGGGCACCGGCCTCGCCGCCATCGGCCTCGCCGGGCTCCTCCTGGGCACCCCTGGCTCCGTGCTCCCCGCGGGCGGCGCGGGCAGCGCGGCCGAGGCAGCGACCGGAGCGGCGGGCGCACCCACCGTGGCCGGCGATGCGGCAGCCGGGGCTGGTCCGGCCGCGGCGGCGCCGGTGATCGAATCCTCGTCCTCGTCCTCGGCCCTCCCGGCCCCCTCCGCCGCGGCGTCCGAGGCTGCCGCGCTGGCGCCCCTGGCTGTCCCGGCACCGGCGGCCGGAGTGTCGTCACCTCCGGCGTCAATGGCCGCCTCGTCGTCCCTTCCGGATCGTGCCTACGCCGCCGGCGCTGCACCCTCCGACTCGGCCGGGCGGAACGCGCTCACAGCGAATGGACAAGCGCCGTCGGCGTCGATCCCCACGTCGGGTGAGGCCGGCCTGGCCATCGAAACGGCTGATCAGGGCATCTCTCAACCCGCGGGCAGCCCGCTCGTCCCGGTGTTGGCCGCCGTGATGTTCGTCCTCGGGCTGGCCCTGATCGTCCTCCGCCTCCTCGCCCGGCGCCTGGCCTGACCCTCCGGCCCAGCTCGCCGCTACAGCCGGCGGGGCAGCCGCACGGTGAACGTCGACCCGTGCCCCGGGATGCCGTCGCTCGCGGCCTCGACCGATCCGCCGTGCGCCGTTGCGAGGTCGCGGACGATCGTGAGTCCCAGCCCGCTACCTCCCGAATCCGAGCGGCGGTGGAAGCGGTCGAACACGCGGTCCAGCTCGTCTGACGGGATCCCGTCGCCGGTGTCGGCGACCGTGAGCACCGCGTCGGCGCCGTCTGCCCGGACGTCGACGCGCACCCGCCCGCCGGCCGGCGTGTGCCGGACGGCATTCGTCACGAGATTGACGAGGATCTCGCGCACCCGCACCGGGTCGACGTCGGCGTCGAGCGTGGCGGCGCCGTCACGCCCCAGGTCCACCTTCCTGGCCTGTGCGATGGCGCGCTGCGCCGCGAGCACGTCGTCGGCGATCTCCACCAGGTCGACCGGCTCCCGGTGGAGCGGCAACGCGCCAGCCTCGGCGAGCGAGATCGTGCGCAGGTCGTCCAGCAGGCGGTCCATCACGACGGCCTCGGCCAGGATCGGCGCGACATGATCCTCGTCCATCGGGTGGATGCCATCGAGCATCGCCTCCAGCCCGCCCGAGATCACGGTCAGCGGCGTCCGCAGCTCGTGGGTGACGTCCGCCAGCAGCGCCCTGCGGTCCTCGCGTGAGCGATCGAGGCGCTCCGCCATGGCGTTGAACGACGACGCCGAGGCGTCGCACCGGTCCCGGGCCGCGCGGCTCGACGCGCACCGACGCCTCGCCGTCGGCCAGCCGCTCGGAGGCGGCGGCGAGGTCGGCGAGCGGCCGGACGGTCAGGAAGAAGGCGCGGCCGCCGACGGCGATGGCCACCAGGAGGACGACGATCACGGCGACGGCCGTCGCGGCCGGCGGGTTGGCTCCGGGCGAGACGATCCCCACCAGCAGGGCCGCGACCCAGGTGGCCAGGGCCGTGAGCACCCCGACGAACACGACCAGGGCGAGAAACACGCAGCCGAAGAACCCGGCGCCAACGCGGCCCGGCGGCCGCCTGCGGCCCCACGGCGGCCCGCCCCATGACCCTCGGCCGCGGGCCGAGGGGTCCCTGCCGTAGGGCCGGTGCGGGTCCCGATCCGTCACCCGGCGGGCTCCTCGAGCGCGTAGCCCACGCCGTGGACGGTGCGCACGTAGCGCTCCGGGCTGGCGGCCTCGAGCTTCCGGCGCAGATTTCGGATGTGCCCGTCGATCGCCCGCTCGTACGACTCGAGGGAGAAGCCGTGCACGGCGTCCAGCAGCTGCGAGCGTGTCCACACGCGCCCGGGCTCGCGGGCGAGGGTCGCCAGGAGCTCGAACTCGGTGGGCGTGAGGGTCACGCGATGGCCGGCGGCCGACACCCGCCGACGGACCACGTCGAGCTCGAGGTCGCCGGCGACGATCCGCTCGTCGGCGGCGGGCTTCGCCTCGGCCCTGCGGAGCACCGCCCGAACCCGGGCGACGAGCTCCTTGGGGCTGAACGGCTTGACGACGTAGTCGTCCGCGCCGAGCTCGAGGCCGGTGATCCGGTCGACCTCGTCGCCACGGGCCGTGAGGATGACGATGGGCACGGTCGAGTCCCGGCGCAGCGCCCGGACCACGTCCAGGCCGTCGATCCGCGGCAGGCCCAGGTCGAGCACGATGGCGTCCGGGCGACGCGCCCGCGCGAGGGCCAGGCCGCCGGCCCCGTCGCCCGCGGTCAGGACGGCGAAGCCGGCGTGTTCGAGATAGTCGCGGACGAGCGATGCGATCTGGGGCTCGTCCTCGATCACGAGAATGGTGCGCACGGGTGACTCCGGCAATCCCGAGACGCCGGGCGAGGTTCCCGCCCGGCGCCGGGTGATGGGATTGTGCGGCTTCAGCCGACCGCTGGGCGGCGCCGTGGGCGGAGTCGTCGGCGGGGTGCCGGCGCCGCGGGCCTCTTCCTCGTGCAGCTGGCGATGCGCGTCGGCGATCCACTGGCGGCGCGGGTCGTCGGGGTTGCCCATCGGGCCGTAGCCGTTCGGGCCGTAGCCGTGGCCCCAGCCGGGTCCGCCCCAGCCCCGGCGCCGTCCGCCGAACGCGGCGAACAGCAGCCCGATGAACAGGAAGAAGAACAGGAACGGGAAGAAGAAGCCGAAGAAGGGGAAGCCGGCATGCCAGACGACGGTGCCGCCGGCGGCACCGATGTTCGACGTGATGCCGAGCTGGAAGCCGATGATGCCGCCGACGAGGGCGGCGATGGTGGCGATGAGGAGGGTGAACAACCCGCGCATGGGAACGAGCTCCGATCGAGATGACGCCGCTGGTGGCGTCGTGTGGCTTGGATGATCTCGATCATCGGGCGCCGATGTGCAGAACCTGTGCACGCGGGATGGGGCTTTCGCGCAGATCCCACGGGTGGGCACGCAGGAGGCGTGACCTCGTTTCGGGCTCGGCGCTGTCGCGGGTAGGAATCACTTGACCCACCGCCGAGCATCTGTGGGGTATGGCCACGGTGACGGTCCAGACGGAGGACAAGCTCGTCGGGGCGGTGGCGCTCGCTGCCGCTGGCGACGAAGCTGCCTTCGCGAGGATCGTCCAGGCCCACCACGACGACATGACCCGGGTCTGTTTCGTGATCTGCGGCGACCTCGACGTCGCCGATGAGGCAGTCCAGGCGGCCTGGCCGATCGTCTGGCGGAAGCTCGGTAGCCTGCGCGACCCCAGCCGGCTCCGTCCCTGGCTCGTATCCATTGCGGCAAACGAGGCTCGCCAGCTCATCCGCCGTCGACGGCGCAGGACCGTCGTCGAGCTTTCCTGGCCGACGCCACGCACCTGACATCGATCCGGCTGGGCGGGTCGCAGACATCGATCTCGCCAATGCGCTGGCTCGGCTCGACCCTGACGATCGGGCGCTGCTGGCCCTGCGCTACGTCGCGGGTTTCGACTCGACCGAGCTCGCCCGGGCGACCGGGCGCTCGCCGTCGGGGACCCGAACCCGGCTTGCCCGTCTCCTCGCCCGTCTCCGAACGGAGCTCCGTGATGACTGAGCGGCTCGACTTCGAAGCGCGACTCGAGGAACGTCTCCGCGCTCGGGCGGCCATCGCGTCGCGGCCGTTCGACGCCGCCGCGATCGCCCATCAGGCCGCGCTCGCCGGCGATCGCCGGCGGTTCGGACCGACCCTCGCGAATGGCGGATCGGCCGATACTGCGATGGGCGCTCCTGGCACTGTTGACGCTGGGTCTCGTGGCGGCCGGCGCCGTCGCAGCCAGCCTGCTGCTCCACCGGTCTTCGCCTCTGGCGGGCCGCTGGACGCCGACTGGTCCGATGCAGAACCCGCAGGACCTTGACCGCGCCCCATCCGCCATGCTCCTGGACGGGCGCGTGCTGTTCGTCGGCGGGACGTGGGACTCGGAGCTCGCCTCGGCCGAGCTGTTCGACCCTACGACGAACACCTTCAGCCGGACCGCCGGCGTGATGGCCGAACCGCGCCATGGACATTCCGTAACGACCTTGCGGGATGGCCGTGTGCTGGTGGCAGGTGGCACCCAACCCGGGTCCGGTGCCGGTCCGCTCGATACCGCGGAGCTGTTCGATCCGGCGACCGGGACGTTCAGCCCAACCGGCCGAATGGTCAGCGGAAATGAGACTCCTGTCGCGACCCTGCTCGCCGACGGGCGCGTTCTCGTGATCGGCGGATTCGAGCCGAACAGTGATCTCGCGCAGATCTTCGACCCCGTTTCTGGCTCCTGGACGTTGGCCGGCAGGATGGTCCACCCTCGGTTCGCCCTCGCGGCCACGTTGCTGCAGGACGGGCGCGTCTTCATCTCGGGCGGCATGGATTCGATGGCGACCACCGAGCTCTTCGACCCGTCAACGGGGCGGTTCGCAGCGGGCCCGTCGATGGTCAACCCTCGCTATGGCCATACATCTGTCGGCCTGGCTGATGGCCGGGTGCTGCTCATCGGTGGCACGGATGGCAACGACGCCACGGCGAGCGTGGAGGTGTACGACCCGGCGACCGGTCGGATCTCGACCACCGGCTCGCTCGTGACCGAGCGAATTTGGCCTTCCGCGGCCCTGCTTTCCGATGGTCGTGTCATGGTGGCCGGGGGAGTCCTGGTCCATGATGGGCCACTGAGCGCCGAGCTCTATGACCCGACCACCGGGACGTTCCAGCAGGCCGCGTTCGCGTCGCGGATGCACCTCGGCGTCGCGCACCAGCTGCACGACGGTCGCGTGCTGGTCACCGACGGTCAGCCCGAGGTGTTCGACCCGAGCGCCACGACACCGGCCGCCCCGGTCACACCACGATCGGACGGCCCGTTCATCGCAACCGGCGACCCGATCGAAGATCGTGTCGGCCACACCGCGACCCGGCTGCCTGACGGCCGGGTGCTGATCGTCGGCGGCGTGTCACCCAGCGAGTGGCGTCCGGGCGCGGATCAGCTCGCTTCGGCGGAGATCTACGACCCGAGGACCGGGTCATTTGCGTCGACCGGAGCGATGCATGTGTCAAATGTGCCGGACGTCTACGACACCGTGTTCGGCCACGTCGCGCTGCTGTTGGGGGACGGGCGGGTCCTCGTGCTGGGCGATCGACGGCATTCATGGGAGGTGCAGATCTTCGACCCGGCGACCGGCAGGTTCAGCCATCTCGGGTCACTCGGTCCCGAGGAGGTGACCGTCGGACAACCCATCGCGGCCGTCCAGCTGGTCGACGGGCGGATCCTTTTGTTCGGTCCCCCGCTCGACCGTTCTTCGACGATCGACTCCGACGCCATGGCCTACGAGCTCGACCTCGCGCAACCACGAGCGACGAAGATCGCGGACCTGCCGGGCTGCCATGGCGTCGACGAGGCGGCGGTCCTTGCGGACGGTCGCGTCGTCCTGCGATGTGCCTACGGCGGGGAGAACGAGGCCCGGTTGTTCGATCCAGACACAGGCCGGTCGTCGATCCTCGACGTTCCGTCGCGCGAACGCCGCTCGATGGTCCTCCTCGCAGATGGGCGCGTCCTGTTCACCTGCGGCAAGGAGACCACCAGCCTCACGGTGTTCGACCCCTCGATCGGGCGGACCGTCGCGAGTGGCTCGCTGCCGGCCCTCGCCACCGACAACCCGCGGTCGAACGGCCCGTCCCTGACGGTCCTGAAGAATGGGCGGGTGCTTATCATCGGTGGTCGGGACGCCCTTCTCTGGGACCCGAGCACCGCCATCGCCTCGACGCTGCCGGCACCGCTGGCGATCCGTGATGGCCAAACCGCGACGCTCCTCGACGATGGCCGCGTCCTCGTCGTCGGGGGAACGCGCTGGCCGGCCGACCGCGGCGTGCCTATTCCGCACGGCGCGGAGCTGTTCGACCCGTCCGCGTTGCCCTGACCGGACTCCGCGGCGCACCACACACGCATCCCAAGTGAACCAACCGGAGGAAGACCGTGGATCCCCAACGCATAGGGCCCGGAGAACCTCTCGAGAACCGAATCGGAGGGACGGCATGAGATCGACGTGGGCGGCTCTCACGGCGATGGCGCTCATTGGTGGATGCGGTGGCGCGCCGCCAAGTGCGGTCGCGCCGAACGCCTCGATCGCGACGGCGGTGGTCCCCTCGGTCGCCCCAAGCGCAGCCGCGATAGCGTCCGCCTCGCCTGGTGCCTCGGCCGCACCAACCATGCGGGCCGACGAGCCCTGGATCGCCTATCAATGGGAAGACCAAACCGGTCTCAATGGCATCTATCTCGTGCGGCCCGGTGGGACGGACCCGCACGCACTCCTCCCGGATGCCGAATACGGTGCCTATCATCCCGACTGGTCCCCAGACGGCGCCCAGATCGCCTTCGACGCCGAAACGGGTGGAGGCAACGAGATCTGGGTCGCCAACGCGGACGGGACCAACGCCGCGGTGATCGTGCCACGGAGTACCGACTGCGCGATCAGCTGCGGTGACGTGGCGTTACCGGCCTGGTCGCCGGACGGTTCGAAGATCGCCTTCGTCCGGTACAAGCTCGGCGCGAGCGGTCTCGAGGCGGCCGTCATCGAAGTCCAGGAGTTCGCCAGCGGCGACCGGCGGGTCTTGTTCAGGGCGCCGTCGAAGACGGCCCTGGACTATCCGCGCTGGTCCCCCGATGGGCGGTCCGTCGTGTTCGCGATGACGCGGTTCCCGGACACGCAGATCAACCTCGGTACCGCCACGGGATCCGCGATCGCCGTGATCGACGTCACCGGGGAGGGCGCCAAGCCCGTCGCCCTGACCGACTGGTCGATGTACGCGACCTACCCCGATTGGCGTCCGGGATCCGATGAGATCCTGTTCTCGACCTACGACCTCCTGGTGTTCCCGGCGACGGACGAGCCGTCGAACCTGTACACCATCAAGCCCGATGGCTCCGGTCAGACTGCCCTGACGTCGTTCGGCAAGGCCGAGCAGCGAGCGACGCAGCCGACGTGGACACCGGACGGATCGCGGATCATCTTCACGCTTGTTGGTCAAGAGGCGGCCTTTGATAACCCGCGCGAGGCCGCGTTCATCGAGCGGAACGGCTCGAATCTCGTAAACATTGGGGTGCGCGCGACCCATCCTCGGCTGCGGCCCGACACGCCGTAGCAGATCCCCGCGAATCGGACGGGAGGATTCGGCTACGGGCCCTCAGTCCCCGAGGCAGGTGCCGACGTGTCGCGCAGCCGCGACCCACGGATGGTCGACCGGCACCCGCTTGCGCTGGCCTGCGACCTGGTCCAGGGCCACCGCGGCCGTCTCGTCACCGCGAGCCGCGACCATGACGCCGAAGGTGCCCGCCTCGACGAGATCGGCGGCGGCGCTTCCCAGCCGCGTCGCCAGGAGGCGGTCGACGGGCGACGGCGTTCCGCCCCGCTGGATGTAGCCCAGGATCGAGACCCGCGACTCGAGGCCGGTGAGCTGCTCGAGCTGGTGGGCTAGCCGGAGCGTGTTCCCGATGTGCTGGGCCTCGAGGAGCTCGATCTCGGCCTTGGCGGCATCGCGCGCCGCCGGGTCCTTGGCCCGCTCGGTGCGACCGACCGCGAGCGCGAGTGCGCTGGCGTCCTCCGACGCTCCGGGCGCCCTCCGCGACGGCGACGATGCTGAAGTTCGTGCCTCGCCGCGCCCGTTCCCGGATCGCCGCGGCGATCGCGGCGACGCTGTAGGGGATCTCGGGGATGAGGATCACGTCCGCACCGCCCGCGAGGCCGGCACCGAGCGCGAGCCACCCTGCGCCGTGGCCCATCAGCTCCGCGACGATGATCCGGTGGTGGCTGTGCGCGGTGCTGTGCAGCCGGTCGATCGCGTCGGTCGCGACCTCCAGCGCCGTCGTGAACCCGATCGTCGCGTCGGTGCCGGCGAGGTCGTTGTCGATCGTCTTGGGGACCATCACGACGTTGAGGCCAGCCTTCGAGATGCGCAGCGCGTTCTTGGCGGTGCCGCCGCCGCCCAGGCACAGCACCGCGTGGAGGTTCTCCTTGCGCGCGGTCTCGAGGATGGCGTCGGTCATGTCCCGCACCTCGCCGTCGACGACCATCCGATGGGGCTTGTCACGGCTGGTGCCGAGGATCGTGCCGCCGACGGTCAGGATCCCGGCCAGCGCACGCGTGTCGAGCTTGACCTTGCGGTCCTCGGCCAGGCCGCGAAACCCATCGCGGAAGCCGACGACGTCCATGCCGTAGCTGATCGCGGCCTTGCCGAAGCCACGGATGGCGGCATTGAGGCCCGGGCTGTCGCCGCCGGCGGTGATGATCCCTACGCGGCGTGGGTCGGACATGACCTGATGCTAGCCGCTCGACCGCGCCACCCTGGCCGCGGACGGCGGTCGTGCCGCGGGTACACTTGAGCGGTCCCAACCCCGCACGGTCCGCGCCGATGGAACGCCTCCTGCTGCTCGACGGCAACGGGCTCATCTACCGTGGCTACTTCGCCCTCATCGAGCAGCCCCTGACAACGTCCAAGGGCGAGCTCGTGACCGCCGTGTTCGGGTTCACGAACATCGTCCTGCGGGCGATCCAGGACGTGAAGCCCGACAGGCTCGCGATCGCCTTCGACCTCCCGGCCCGGACGTTCCGCCACGACCGCTACGCGGAGTACAAAGCCACGCGCACCCGCATGCCCGACGACATGCGCGAGCAGATCCCCAAGGTGAAGCAGGTCGTCCGGGCGATGAACATCCCCGAGTACGAGCAGGAGGGGTTCGAGGCGGACGACGCGATCGCGACGCTCGTCGGCCAGGCCGAGGCCTTCGGGTTCGACACGACGATCCTGACCGGCGACCTGGACATGCTCCAGCTCGTGAGCGAGCACACCAAGCTCATGGTCTCGCTCCGCGGCGGCATCGCGAACACCGTCGCCTACGACCTCGCGAAGATCGAGGAGCGCTGGGGGCTGCTGCCCGAGCAGATGCTCGACTACAAGTCGCTCAAGGGTGATCCAACCGACAACATCCCGGGCATCCCGGGCGTGGGCGAGAAGACGGCCTCCAAGCTGATCGCGACCTGGGGTTCGCTCGACGCGCTGTACGTCCACCTCGACGAGGTCACGCCGGAGAAGCTGCGCGTCCCGCTCGAGGAGCACCGCGAGTCCGTGCTCGAGAGCCGCGAGCTGATGCGGCTGGTGCGCGATGTCGACGTGACCCTGGACCCGACCCGCGGACGGGTGGGGGAGTACGACCGCCAGGAGGTCGTGCGGCTGTTCCGCGAGTTCGAGTTCCGAACGCTGATCGACCGCCTGCCGCCGCTCGTCGGGGAGCGGCCGGAGGACGCGGTCGCCGCCATGCGCGAGATCCGCGAAGCCGGGTTCCCGGCGGCGCAGGGCGTCGGGCGAGGCGCGGGCGGAGGACGGCCCGGCGCCACCGTCGACGTCGATCCGGGCGCGCTGCAGCTGTCGATGGACTTCGACGTGGTCTCCGGGGCCGGGTCCTCCGCCTCGAGGGGCACGGCCGCGGGCATCGCGGCGACCTCACCGGCCGTGGAGGCGCGCGCCGAGGCGATCGCGCGCATCGGGCGACGTCCCAGGCGCCCTGGCCGCGGCGATCGTCGACCCGGGCCGGATCGAGCTCGCCTACCTCGACCGGGTGGCGGGTCTCGAGGGCTGGCTGCGCGAGCAGGCTGCCGTGGGCGTCGCGATCGTCGTGGACGATCCGCGTCCGCTCGCGGGGACACCGCTCGCGCTCGCGGTCGCGGGCGAGGACGGGCGGGTCGTGGCGGCGGACGGGGCGGAGGCCTCGGTCGCGCTGCGCCACCTCCTGGAGCGAATCGACGCCCCCCTCGTCGGGCACGACGTCAAGCCGCTGCTCACCTCGCGCTTCGGCGAGGACGCCGGGGCCACGCCGTTCGCGGTCGCGTTCGACACCCAGATCGCGGCCTACCTCGTCAACGCCGCCCTGCGCGCCCAGAAGATCGCCGATGTCGTCGCCGAGCGGCTCGACCTCGTCCTGCCGCCGACCGCCGCCGGCCTGCCGCCCACGGCGATCGCCGGCCTCGAGGCCCTGTCGGCGGTGGCGGTGCGCCCCTCGCTCGAGCGGGCGATGCGCGACGAGGGCGTCGAGCGGCTGTTCGAGGAGATCGAGCTGCCGCTGATCCCGATCCTCGCTCGCATGGAGGCCGCCGGGATCGCGCTCGACGAGGCGGCCCTGGCAGCCCTGGAACGCGAGTTCGCCGCCGAGATCGAGCGCTTCGAGGCCGAGATCTATGCCGCCGTCGGCCACCAGTTCACGATCGGCTCGCCCAAGCAGCTGGGCGACATCCTGTTCGTCGAGCTGGGTCTGCCGAAGGGCCGCAAGACGAAGACCGGCTATTCGACCGACGCGGCGGTGCTCGAGGAGCTGCGCGGCGTCCACCCGGTGATCGAGCCCGTCCTCGAATGGCGGATCTACACCAAGCTCCGGTCCACCTACGTCGAGGCGCTGCCGACGCTGATCGGTCCGGACGGCCGGCTGCACACGCTGTTCCACCAGGCCGTCGCCGCCACCGGCCGGCTGTCGTCTTCGGACCCGAACCTTCAGAACATCCCGATCCGGACGCCGCTCGGCCGGCGGATCCGGCACGCGTTCGTCGCCGGCTCGCCCGACACGACGCTCGTCGCGGCCGACTACAGCCAGATCGAGCTGCGGATCCTCGCCCACGTGTCGGGCGACGAGCACCTCGCCGACGCGTTCGCGCGCGAGGCCGACATCCACCGCGAGACCGCGGCCCGGGTGCTGCGCAAGGACCCGGCCGACGTGACCGTCCGACGAGCGCTCGATGGCCAAGATGGTCAACTTCGGGCTCGCGTATGGCATGAGCGACTTCGGGCTGTCGAGCCGGGCGGGGATCTCGCGCCAGGACGCCCAGGAGTTCATCAACTCCTACTTCGCCGCCTACGGCGGGATCAGCCGCTACATGCTCCACATCCGCGAGACGGCCCGCGAGCAGGGCTACGTCGCGACGCTCCTCGGCCGCAAGCGGCGGATCCCCGAGCTCGAGGCGCGCAACCCGTCGCTGCGCGCGGCCGGCGAGCGGATGGCGATCAACATGCCGATCCAGGGGACCGCCGCCGACATCGTGAAGATCGCGATGATCCGGATGGACGCGGCCCTGCGCGAGGGGGCCTTCCGGTCCCGGGTGCTGCTCTCGGTCCACGACGAGCTGCTGCTCGAGGCCCCGCGCGACGAGGTCGACCGGCTGATCCCGGTCCTGCGCGAGACGATGGAGGGCGCGCTCCCGCTGTCGGTGCCGCTCACCGTCGAGGTCGAAGGTCGGCGATTCGTGGGAGGGCATGACGCCCGGTCTCGCGACGGGACGCGGTCCTGGCCGAGGCCGGCGAGGCGCCCGAGGCGATCGGGGTCTAGCGCCGGTTGCCCGAGCTGCCCGAGGTCGAGACCGTCGCCCGGGACCTGCGTCGCCACCTGCTCGCGGAGGGCGGCGCCGGGCCCGACGATCACCGGCGCGCGCGTCGGCTGGCTGCGGACGCTTCGGGACGAGGACCCGGCCCGGTTCGAGGCGGGCGTCACCGGCCGCCGGATCGAGGCCATCGGACGGCGCGGCAAGCAGCTGATCATCGACCTGTCGGGCGGCGCGTACCTCACGATCCACCTCAAGATGACCGGCCAGCTGTTCGTGGTCCCCGCCGCGCTGCCGATCGACCCCTACGAGCGGCTCGCGCTCGCGCTCGACGACGGCCGCGAGCTCCGGTTCCGGGACATCCGCAAGTTCGGGCGGGTCGGCCTCTACGGCGCCGACGACGATCCGTTCGATCAGGTCGGCCCGGAGCCACTCGACCCGCGGTTCACGCTGCGCGAGTTCCGGACGCGGATCCGTGGACGCCGGGCGAGGCTCAAGCCGCTCCTCGTCGACCAGGCGTTCATCGCCGGCGTCGGCAACATCTACGCCGACGAGGCGCTGTGGCGCTCCCGGCTTCACCCGCTGCGGTCCGCGAGGTCGCTGCGGCCCGCGGACGAACGCGCGCTCTACCGGAACGTCGTCGGCGTGCTCGCGCGAGGCCGTCGAGCGGCGGGGCTCCTCGATCGACGACTACACGGCGCCCGACGGCGACGGCGAGATGCAGGAGCGGCTCGACGTCTACCAGCGCACGGGCCAGCCGTGCCACCGCTGCGGGCGCCCGATCCGGCGGATCGTCATCGGCATCCGGGCCACCCACTTCTGCTCGTGGTGTCAGCGCCTGCCCGCCGCCGAGCGGCCCGGCCGCGAAGGCCCTGCTGGCGACGATGACGCCCCGTCCGGGCCGCGGGGCCAGCGGCCGGGCCGGCCGCCGATGGGTCGAGCTCGACGGCGCCGGGGCGCTGGGGCGAACGCCCGACGAGGCGGGCCGGGCGCGGGAGCGGGCGGAGCGCACGCGCCGGTCCGCGGCGACCCGGCGCGCACGCGCCCGCGAGGGCCGCTGACCGGGATCAGCCCGTCGTCAGGCCCGACTGACCGGCCGATGTGATCTCGATGACCGGCGCCGGACCGCCCAGCGCGCAGTCGCACTTGGAATCGGACGTCAGCGCCGGCTTGCCGCCGACCGTGACGGTCGCCGATCCCGGTGTCCACGGCGCGGCCGTCACGGGCGTGCAGGGTCGCCGTGCCGCACTCGGATTCTTGGTCGCCGGGTTGGGTTCGGCGGACGAGCACGTCCCGAACGGCAGCGATGTTCACCATCGGCACGTGGTCCTGCACCGTCGCGATCAGCTGGTCGCCGGACTGGCTTCGGCGGGCCCGACGGGACCAGGCGTCAGCTTCCCGGGGGCCGTCCCGAACTGGCACTTGATCATCGCGCCCATCACGACGACTGTCCGCCAACCCGACCTCCAGATGCCCGCGGTCACCTGTGGCAACCTTCGATCCTGCGGCGCCGGCGCGTCGCGGGCCGCGAGTGTCCACCCGCCGGACATCGGCCGCAAGAGGCGCTGGCGCGCATCGGCTGCCCGAACGGGCACGCCCGTTGCGCGCCAACCGAGGGAGATCCGTGTCGCTCATTCGGCTCGAGGGTGTCGTGCGCGAGATCGGCACGTTCGTGATCCTCGACGGGATCACCGCCGCGATCGCGCCGGGCGAGCGGGTCGGGCTCGTCGGACCCAACGGCGCCGGCAAGACGACGCTGCTGCGGATCGCCGCCGGCCTGGACGAGCCGGACCGGGGCACGGCCACCCGCAGGCGCGGCCTCACGCTCGGGCTGCTGGGCCAGGAGTCGCACTTCGACGAGGCGTTCATGGCGTCGCCCGACCTCCGCACGGCGGTGCGGCATGGCGCGGCGCACCTCGAGCGCATGGCCCAGGAGCTCGCCCGACTCGAGCACGACGGGCATGCCGGCGGCGGCGACTACGCCGACCTCCAGCACCGCTTCGACGTCCTCGGCGGCTACACGCTCGACCAGCGCGTGGACGAGGCCCTGTCCGGGCTCGGCTTCGCGCGCGACGAATGGACCCGCCCGCCCACGGCGGTCTCCGGCGGCCAGCAGACCCGCGCCGCGCTCGCGCGCCTCGTGATCGCGGACCCGGACCTGCTGCTGCTCGACGAGCCGACCAACCACCTCGACATCGGGGCGATCGAATGGCTCGAGGAGCACCTCCGGCGACGGACGGGCGCGTTGCTCGTCGCGTCCCATGACCGCGCGTTCCTCGACGCGACGGTGGCGCGGGTGTGGGAGCTGCGCGACCGGCGCCTGACCGTGTTCCGCGGCGACTACACCGCGTATCACCGCCAGCGCGTGGAGCGGGACGCCCGCGCGGAACGCGAGGCGGAGTCGCACGACGACGCGATCGCCCGCGAGGTCGAGCTCGTCCAGCGCTACCGCAGCCAGCGCAAGCACGTGAAGATGCACGAGCACGAGGCGAGGCTCGAGCGCCTGCGCGAGCAGCGCGTCGAGACGCCCAAGTCGGGCAAGGCGCTGCGGCTCCCGGGCAACGCCCTCGCCGGCGGCCCGGTGCGCTCCGGGGAGCTCGTCATCCGGATGGAGGACCTCGCCGTCGGCTACCTGCCCGGGCGTGGCGCGCTCGCGCCGGACGGCTCCGCGCCGCCGACGCCCGTGACCGTGGCCCGATCGCCGTTCCTCGCCGCGCAGCGCGGCGAACGGATCGGGATCGTGGGTCCCAACGGGGCGGGCAAGACGACGCTGCTGCGCACGATCGCGGGCGACCTGCCCGCGCTCGACGGGTCGATCACCTTCGGCCACAACGTGTCGCCCGCGTACCTCGCCCAGCTGCGCGACGCCGCGATCCCGGGCGCGACCGTCCTCGACGCGATCCTCGAGGCGATCCCCGTCACCCCGGGCGAGGCGCGCGGCTACCTGGCCCGGTTCCTGTTCCGTGGCGACGACGCGTTCAAGGAGGTCCGCCTGCTGTCGGGCGGCGAGCGCTCGCGCCTCGAGCTCGCCCTGCTGGGCATCCTGCCCTCCAACCTGCTGCTGCTCGACGAGCCGACCAACCACCTCGACATCGCCGCCCGCGAGGCCATCGAGGCGTTCCTCGCCGAGGCGCCCGCGACGATCGTCGTCGTGTCCCACGACCGGCGGCTGCTGGAGACGATCTGCGAGCGCCTGTGGGTGGTCGACGACGGGCTGGCGGTCCCGTTCGACGGCGGCTACCGCGCCTGGCGGACCGCCGTCGCGGACGGCTGGACGGTCGAGGCCGAGGCGGCCCGCCGGGCGAACCGTGGCCGCCGGCCCGGCGGCGCGCCGGGACGAGCCGGGACGGGACGGCACCGGCCCCCGCCACACGCACCGGCGATGGCGAAGGCCGCGCCGTCGGTCGCGCGCGGCCCGGCCCAAGACGCGCCAGCGGCTGTCCAAGGAGACCTACCGGCGACGGCGCGAGGCGCTCGATGGCGAGCTCTCGCGCCTCGGCCTGCGCCGGAGCCAGCTCGAGCTCGCCATCTCGACCCCGTCGGTCGCCGCGAACTTCGTCGAGATGCGGCGGGTCACGAGCGAGCTCGCGGACGTCGAGCGCGCCCTGGCCGAGGCGGAGGACGCGTGGCTCGTGCTCGAGGAGCAGGCGCCGTGATCTCGGGTACGCCGGCGCCCCGTCCCAGCCGCTGCGGATCGGGATCACCGGGCCGATCGGCTGCGGCAAGTCGCAGGTGGCCCGCTGGCTGGGCGAGCTCGGCGCCGCCGTGGTCGACGCCGACGACGTCGCGCGCGCCGTCACCGCCCCGGGTCAGCCCGCCCACGACGCGATCCTGGCGCGCTTCGGGACGGCGGTCGTCGGCGACCGACGGCACCCTCGACCGCGGGGCGCTGGCGCGGATCGTGTTCGCCGACCCGTCCAGCCTCCGCGATCTCGAGGGGATCGTGCATCCCGCTGTTCGGCCACGGATCCTCGACGCGATCGCCGCGGCCGAACAGGCGGGCGCCCCGGCCGTCGCCATCGAGGCGATCAGGCTCGTCGAGGGCGGACTGGCGGACGTGTGCGACGAGGTCTGGCTGGTCACCTGCGACGACGCCGCCCAGCGCGAGCGGCTGCGGGCGCGGGGGACGGCCGACGCTGACGCCGAACGGCGGATCGCGGCTCAGGCCAGCATGACGGAACGGCTCGCGCCCGCGGCGACCCGCGTGATCGACACCTCGGGTGACGCGGCCGCGACGAGGGCCGCCGTCGAGGACCTGTGGCGCGCCGCGCTCAGTTCGTGAGCTTGAGGACGTACGTGCCGAGGTAGCGCGGGCAGTCGTTCGCGGTGCAGCCGGTGATCGACAGCCGCGCGCTCTCGAACGAGCTCAGGAAATAGCCCGTGACGTGCTTGTCCGTGCCACCCGTTGCGCTGGTGACGTGGAACGTCGACCAGCCGAGGAAGTTGCCGCTCGCGTCGACGATCGCGGCCGGGACGTCGGTGCCCGCCAGGTAGGTCTGCACATCCGGGTACAGCGTGGTGTGGTTGCCGTTGTTGTGCTGGCCGATGTACTCGCCGAAGGCCAAGGTCTTGTTGATGGTGGTCGTGCCGTTGATGATCTTGGTGACCTCGGGGTTGCTCAGGTTGCCGGTGCCGTAATTGGTCCAGGCGAAGTCGAGCTCGCTGGTGGGCACGTCGCCGTTCGTCTCGCCGAAGTCGGTCAGCGTCTGGTACTTGGGCGTGCCGTCGGCCTGGAACGCCGAGGCCGGGAAGATGAACGGTGAGGCGCCGTAGGCGGTGTCCGGGAAGCCCGCGAGCGCGGTGGCCGTCGTCGTGACCATCCAGATCGGCATGCCCATCAGGCCGGCCATCGCGTTCCGGTGGGGCGAGTCGATCGTCACGGTCACGCCGATCCCGTTGCTCGTGTCGAGCATCGTCGAGACGGTCGTGCCACCCACGCCATCCTGGAATCCGTTGCCCTGCGTGACGGTCTCGGCGCGGGTCGTCGCGAGGGTCTCGCTGCCGTTGATCAGGTAGTCGTTGGCGGCCGCCAGCGCCGCCAGGTCCGCGGCGGTCTGCTGGCCGCGTTTCTGCGCGAAGGTCGACCCGCCGTCGAGCGCCAGTCCCGCGAACCCGAGCAGGGTGATCAACGACAGCGCGAACACGACCAGCACCTGGCCCTTCGCAGTCGCGTGGTCGCCCGATTGTGCCGGCTCGCGTCCGACTGCCATGGCCCCTCTCCTTGTCATTCGATCTTGGCGCTCGCCGAGCTGGTCAGGGTGACGACACCGAGCAGCCCGGCCAGCGGCGTGACGGGGGTGAACGTGGAGGTGAGGGTCACCCGCACCCAGTTGCCGCCCGAGCACGGCCCGCTGACCGTCGCGCCGGCGATGTCGATGCAGGTGTACGACGGCGTGCCGAGGCCGGGCACCAGGCCCCGCTGCGCGATGAGCCTCGAGGCCGACTCGGAGCTCGTGCCGAGGGTGCCGCCCGGATGAACGCTCGCGACTCGGGCGAGCTCCCGGGCCGCCTGTGACACGCCGTTGAACTGGTACACCGCCCGCCCGAGGTCCACCGTGCCCATCACCAGCAGCAGGAAGACCGTGATCGCGAGCGAGAACTCGACGAGGCTCTGGCCGCGCTCGGCCCGGCGATCGTGGCGGTGCGCGGGCCGGCGGGTCACGGCGTCACCGTGATGCTGCGGACCTTGGACGACGACCCGCCGAAGTTGGTCACGACCAGGGTCACGGAGTAGACGCCCTGGGTCTGGTACTGGTGGATCGGGTTCTGCAGCGTCGAGGTCGAGATCCCCGGCGCCGTCGCCGAAGTTCCACGAATAGGTGAGCGGGCACAGGGCCGTCGTCGTCGATAGGTCGGTGAACTGGAAGTCGGTCTTCTTCTTCTTGCCGGTCGATGGGCTGACGCAGGAAGTCGGCCGTCGGCGGCACGCAGAACGGCGTCGGCGTGGGCGATGGCGTGGGCGACGGCGTGGGCGTCGGCGTTGGCGTCGGCCCGCCCGCGACGTCGCGGTGGGCGTCGGCGTGGCCGTCGGCGTCGGGCTCGGCGTGGGCGACGGCGTCGGCGTCGGCGTCGGGCTCGGCGTGGGCGTCGGCGCCAGGATGTTGGGCCGAACGGCGAGCTGAGCAGTGGCGCTCGAGGTGATGTCGACGCTGTTGCTGCCAAGGATGGGGGTGAGGAACGGCGTCAGCAGCGGGACGTTGCCGGTCACCCTGACCGTCACCGAGCTGCCCAGGGCCTCGCTGCACGGCGACGGCGTGCACACGAGCGAGATGTTCGCCGACGTGACCGTCGTCGAGGCGCCTGTCGACTCCGTGAGCACCGCGCACACGACGCGGTTGGTGCTCGCGTCGCATGGTGCGCCGGCCTGGTATGAGGTCGGGTGGACCGAGGCCTCGAGCGCGCCGGCCCGGGCGGCCGTGTCGAGCGAGACCTGGGTGCTGAACACGCGCGCCAGGTCGCCCGCGCCGACCAGGATCAGGAGCATCACGGGCAGGAGGAGGGCGAGCTCGACCAGCGCCTGCCCGCGCGATCGACGGCGTCGATCGCGCAGGCGAGCGGCGAGACGCGAGAGTGGTCGCCGGGACCTTGGCTGCATGGACTCAATTCGGGCTGGCTGCCGGCCGCGCCCCAGCAGGGCACGGCGATCGGCATCTGTGCTGAGCGTAGGGTCGCGATGCCCGGGATTCGACCGGTCAGGCATGGGCCCTTCGTCCCGTTCGCCGGCAGCAACTCGTCACGGGTTGCGCCGGCGCACCGATCATGGGGCGGGTGAAGCGGACGGCGCAGCCGTGGCGGACGGAGCGCCCGAGGCGGACGGGGCGCCTGAGGGCCGGTCGGGTGCTCCCAGCAGGTCAGGCGAACCCGAGGCGTCGGGGCTTGCGCTGGGCGCCGGGGTCGGCGTCGGAGCCGGCGTGAAGCCGGGCACGATCGCGAGCGGGATCGGCAGGCCGTACTTCTCGATGATCTTGGACGTCGTCTCACCCAGCGCCGACGCATCGACCTGGCGCTGATCCTCGATCGGTCGCAGCGCGAGGCTGAACGTCGCCGCGCCGGTCGCCTGGAGATGCGCGATCTCCTCGGCCACGTCCACTGGGGCCCGGATGATGTAGAACTGGTCCTTGCGGGCGAGGATCGTGACGTCCTGGTAGGTCACCTTGGTCGATCGGTCGGACATGTACTTGCCCGTCGGGTCGTTGGGCACGCTGACGACGGTCGTGACGAACACGTCGACGTTCTCGCCGGTGGTGAGCATGCCGCCCACGGCCAGGTCGTCGGACACCGTGATCGAGATGGCGCGCCACGGCTCGGTGTCGGGCCCGAAGCTCTCCTCCGGGGTGAGGATCGAGAACGGCGCGCCCTCGGTGGTCGACGCCAGCATGTTCGTGGTCACGAGCTGGCCCTGGAGGATCGTCACAGCGGCGATGCGGCCGATCACCAGGTTCGGGTCGGTGATCACGCCGTTGGCGTTGGACGGGTCCAGCGGGACCTCGCGGACCGTGACGTCGGCGGCCTTGACCGGCTCGCGGGCGGGGATCGTGGCCACGGCCACGACGAGCTTGATCTTGCTGGCGGTGGGATCGCTGGCGTGCTGCTGCGCCTGGCTGATCGTGTAGAAGGCGATGCCGCCGGCGACCAGTGCGAGGACCACACCGGCGAGGATCACGAACCGGCCCTTGCGCCGATCGTCCTTGTACTCGAGCTCCATGAACAGCCTTTCCGTGTCGAACCCAATCGTGTGGTCGGCGTACCGCGCCATCGGACCTCGGGGCAGGTCGGCGCCGGGCCAGAGTGCGTCGACGCACCGCTCCATCGACATGCCCCATAGGTCCCGCAACGACCCACACCATCGGGTGCGGGTGGCGCATGCGCCGGCGCGTTCGAACAGGCGTTCCAATGGTAGGATTCCAGCGGTGCCCGATTTTCGCCTCGTCGCCCCGTTCCAACCCACCGGCGATCAGCCCCAGGCCATCGAGCGCCTGACCGAGGGCCTGAGCCGCGGCCTGCGTGGCCAGACGCTGCTGGGAGCGACCGGCACCGGCAAGACCTTCGTGATGGCCGAGACCATCGCCCGGCACCAGAAGCCGACGCTGGTCCTCGCCCACAACAAGACGCTGGCCGCGCAGCTGTACTCGGAGTTCCGCGAGTTCTTCCCGGACAACGCGGTCGAGTACTTCGTCAGCTACTTCGACTACTACCAGCCCGAGGCGTACCTGCCGCGGTCCGACACCTACATCGAGAAGGACTCCTCGCGCAACGAGGAGATCGACCGCCTGCGGCATGCCGCGACCCATGCGCTGTTCGAGCGGCGCGACGTGATCATCGTGGCCTCCGTCTCGTGCATCTACGGGCTCGGGGCCCCGGTGGACTATGGCGCGACGATCCTGCGCCTCAAGGTCGGCGGCCAGTACCGGCGGGACGCGGTCCTGCGGCACCTGGTCGACCTCCAGTACCAGCGCAACGACGCGGCCCTCACCCGGGCCCGGTTCCGCGTCCGCGGGGACACGCTCGAGCTCGGGCCCGCGTCGTCGGAGGAGATCGTCCGGGTCGAGTTCTTCGGCGACGAGGTCGAGCGGATCACCGAGATCGACCCGCTCACGGGCGAGCTGCTGGCGGAGCGCAAGGAGCTCAACGTCTACCCGGCAACCCACTTCGTGACGCCGCGCGACAAGCTCCAGCTCGCGATCGCCTCGATCGAGGCGGAGATGGAGGAACGGGTCGGCCAGATGGAGGCCGAGGGCCGGGCGCTCGAGGCGGCCAGGCTCCGCCAGCGCACGACGTTCGACCTCGAGATGCTGCGCGAGCTCGGGTATTGCACCGGCGTCGAGAACTACTCGCGCCACCTGTCCCAGCGTGAGCCCGGCTCCCGCCCGTGGACGCTGCTCGACTACTTCCCGCCGGACTGGCTGCTGATCGTCGACGAGTCGCACATGACGATCCCCCAGGTCGTCGGCATGTACAAGAACGACCGGACCCGCAAGGAGATCCTGGTCGACTTCGGCTTCCGCCTCCCGTCCGCGCTGGACAACCGGCCGCTGACGTTCGAGGAGTTCGAGGTCCACGTGAACCAGGCCCTGTACGTGTCGGCCACGCCCGGACCGTACGAGCTCGAGCGGAGCGAACGCGTCGTGGAGCAGCTCGTCCGGCCCACCGGGATCGTCGATCCGCCGATCACCGTGCGCCCCACCGAGGGCCAGATCGACGACCTGCTGGAGGAGATCCGGGGCCGGGTCGACCGCGGCGAACGCGCGCTCGTGACGACGCTGACCAAGAAGATGGCCGAGGACCTCGCCGACTACCTCAAGGAGCTGGGCGTCAAGGTCCAGTACCTGCACAGCGAGGTGGACACGCTCGAGCGGGTCGCGATCCTGCGCGACCTGCGCCTCGGCGTCTACGACGTCCTGGTGGGCATCAACCTCCTGCGCGAGGGCCTGGACCTGCCCGAGGTCACGCTGGTCGCGATCCTCGACGCCGACAAGGAAGGATTCCTGCGCAGCGCCTGGTCGCTGATCCAGATGATCGGACGCGCGGCCCGCAACACCGGCGGCGAGGTCGTGATGTACGCGGACACGATCACCGAGTCCATGCGGATCGCGATCGAGGAAACGGACCGCCGGCGGGCGATCCAGCAGCGGCACAACCTCGACCACGGCATCGAGCCGCAGACGATCATCAAGGGCATCCACGACATCAACGACCGCCTGCGGGCGGTGGCCGACAACACGGTCATGTACAGCTCCGAGCGCCGCGAGCGCCAGCTCGCGGATGCCGACAAGGCCGAGGTGGAGCGCCTGGTGGCGAAGATGGAGACCGAGATGAAGGCCGCCGCCAAGCAGCTCGAGTTCGAGCGAGCGGCCGCCCTGCGGGACGAGATCCAGCAGATCCGCCTCCGGGTGCTCGAGGAGGACGCCTCGGTCGTCGTGGCGCGGGCCGCAGAACGCGCCGCGCGCGATGCCGCGCTGCCGGCCAAGGAGCGCGCGGCCGCCCATCGACCCGGCGGCGGTGCGCCGGACGGGTCGGCGTCGTTCGAGGTCACGGAGGTCACCGTGCTGCCCTCCGGCGAGGAGCCGGCCGGCGGCGGGGACGCCGACGAGGGCTCGGTCGGCATCGCGGCGGAGCTGTTCCCGGGCATCCGCGACGAGCACGACGACGATGACGGCGGCTGGCAGGCGCGCTGGCTCGACCGGCCGACCTGGGACCGGACGGTGACGCCCAACATCCGTCGCCGGACGGGCCAGCGACCCAACCGGCGCAGCCGCGGGTACTGACCGACCGTTGGACGGCGCGCCGGACGTCCGGCAGCATCGCGCGCCCTTCCGGATCCGGCTCAGGGATGAGATCGCGGCCGTAGCCCCCCTCGAGCCCGGCGAGGGGCTGCTCATCGACCAGCGGATCATGCACGGTGGGGAGTGGGTCCCGCACGCGGGCTGGCTCCGGGTGACCGATCGACGCGTGTTCGTCCTGGTCGGTCGATGGCTCGGGCGGAACGAGGTCATCGAGATCCCAGGCTCGTTGGTCCGGGTCCGACCGGCCCCGGTCTTCGATCCCGTCATCCGGCTCGAGGTCAACGCCAACGTCGACGACGACGCGCTGGCCTTCCGCGCCTGGGACTGGTTCCCGCCGCCGACCGGACGGGGGATCGCGCTGCGGATCCGCCAGGAGTCGATCCGGACCACGCGGCTGCGCGAGCGGCTCCTCCTGCTCCTCGGCTCCAGCGACGGCGCGGCGGCGCACCGGTAGATTCTCCGTCGTGGACCCCCAGACGCGAGACCTCCGCCCCGGCTACGCGCTGAGCGTGTGGCTCGAGCCCGGCCACGATGGCGGCGGAATTGGCGCCTGGCTCGTCGACGTCCCGGGCGTGTTCGCGGCCGTGCACAACCCGCAACGTGCGCTGAGCGCCATCCTCACCGCGACCGCTCGGACCCGGACGTGGCTCGACGGGCACGGCGACGATCTCGGGCTCGGGCCACTCGGGCGGGTCGACGTGGTCGGGGAGATGCCGGCGCGGGTGCGATCCGACGGGCACGAGGTCAACGCGACGTTTCCCTGGGATCGCCGCGCCCTCGCCGCGGACGAGGTCGACGTCGCGGTCCGGCGCCTCGGCTGGCAGCTGGACGACCTGCTCGCGCTCGCGGGGGACGTCGACCGGTTCGAGGACGCCCATGGGCCGCTGCCGACGGACGATGGGACGGGCGAACGGACGGCGGACGCGATCCTCCGCCACGTGGCTGGTGCCGCCGCGTGGTACGTGGAGCAGCTCGACGGCGCTCGCAGCGGCCTCGCGGCCGACGCCGGAGACGCGGCGACGGTGCTCACGGGCGCGCGCGCCCGGTCCCGCGAGCGGCTCCTGGGCCTCGGCGCCGCGGACGACGGGCGGGAGGTGACGGACGAGCACGGGGAGACCTGGACGCTGGCGAAGGTCGTCCGCCGATCGCTCTACCACGCGTTCGACCACCTGTGGGAGCTCGAACGTCGCCTGGCGCGCGCCGACGGGACGGGTGACCGGATCGAGGTCACGCTCGAGCGCCGTCCGGACGCGCGGACGATGGCCGCCCTGCTGCGCTCCGTGGGCTGGGACGGACGACAGGCCGACCCGATCGCGCTCGGACGCGGGATCGACGGCGCCACGGAGTTCGCCTCGGCGTGGGACGGCGACCGGCTGGTGGGCACCGCCCGTTCCCTCACGGACGCCGCCCTCCACGCACACATCTCGACCGTCGTCGTCCATCCCGCACTACCAGGGCCTGGGCGTCGGCGAGCGCCTGATGCACGCGCTGATGGATGGCCGCGAGCACGTCCGGTTCTCGCTCAGCGCCGCGCCCGGCATGGACGGCTGGTACGCGAAGCTCGGGTTCGCGCCTGACCCGCGGGCGATGGTGCGCCAGCGCCTGCGCTGAGGGGTCGTCGGAGCGGAGGACTGCCCGAAGAGGCTCGCCAACCGCCACCTCGGTGGCGTAGGCTGGCCGGCATGAACAGCCTGCCTCGCCCGCGCCGCCCCCTCGCCGCGCGGATCCTGTCCGCGATCGTCATCCTGCCGCTCCTGATCGCGGCCTGTAGTGGCGGCCCCGGCGCCGCCTCCGGCAACGATCCGGCCGCCGTCGTCAAGGACGCGCTGGCCAAGGTCGCCGCCCGGGACATCACCGGCGTCGGCAACCTCGCCTGCGCCGGTCAGGCCGACCAGATCAAGGGCCAGTTCGACATGGCCGGCGAGCTGGCGTCCTCGATCCCCGGCGTCGATGCCCAGGGTCTCGTCGACTCGGTCACGATCGATACCAGCGCAGTCACCGTCGGCTCGCCCACGGTCACGGGCGACACCGCCACGGTGCCGCTCACGGGTTCGATGAAGGTGACCTTCGACAAGGAGAAGCTGCGCCCGATCATCAAGCAGGTGATGGAGGCGCAGCTCGGCAGCATTGCGATCCCCGACGCCCAGATCGACCAGTTCCTCGACTCCATGGGCGGCGGCCAGGCCATCCCCCTCAACGAGACCGTGACGCTCAAGCAGGAGAACGGCGCCTGGAAGATCTGCGAGCCGGCCGACGGCAGCGACGGGACCGCACCGAGCCCCTCTTCCGGCTCCTGAGCGCGTGGAGAAACGGCCCCACCCGGGGCCGTTTCTGGCCCGAACACCTGTTCCATTTCGCGTCGATCCGGTAGACTGGGGACGTGCCCCAGGATCGGATCGTCGTGCGCGGAGCGCGCGAGCACAACCTCAAGAACGTCGACGTCGCGTTTCCCCGTGATCGCCTCGTCGTCATCACCGGGCTGTCCGGCAGCGGCAAGAGCAGCCTCGCGTTCGACACCATCTACGCCGAGGGCCAGCGGCGGTACGTCGAGAGCCTGAGCGCCTACGCACGCCAGTTCCTGGGCCAGATGGAGAAGCCCGACGTCGACCAGATCGACGGGTTGTCGCCGGCGATCTCCATCGACCAGAAGGGGGCATCGCGCAACCCACGGTCCACGGTCGGGACGGTCACCGAGATCTACGACTACCTGCGGCTGCTGTTCGCCCGCGTCGGCCACCCCCACTGTCCGAAGTGCGGCCGCGAGATCGAGCGCCAGGCGGTGAGCCAGATGGTCGACCAGGTGCTGGCGATGCCCGAGGGCACCCGGCTGCTGGTGCTGGGTCCGCTCATCAAGGACCGCAAGACCGAGGGCGACCGCGTGTTCGAGGGCGCCCGGAAGCAGGGCTTCGTGCGGGTGCGCGTCGACGGCCAGCAGTACGACCTCAGCGACGCGCCGACGCTCGACAAGTACAAGCGCCACACGATCGAGGTGGTCGTCGACCGGTTCGTGGTCCGGCGCGCCGAGGCGCCCGAGGACTGGGCGAGGGACAGCCTCGGCCGCCCGATCGACCCGGCCACTGGCGACGCCGTCCCGGACCCGGACGCCTCTCGGCTCGCGGATTCGATCGAGACGGCGCTTCGGCTCGGCGAAGGCGTCGTCGTCGTGGCGCCGGCGCCACGTGACGACGAGGCGCCGACGTTCGAGGAACGGCGCTTCAGCGAGCGCTACAGCTGCCCGTACGACGGGACGATGATCGACGACCTCGAGCCCCGCAGCTTCTCGTTCAACTCGCCCCACGGCGCCTGTCCCACCTGCACCGGCCTGGGCACGCAGCTGGTCATCGACCCGGAGCTCGTGATCCCCGACAAGTCCAAGAGCATCAAGGCGGGCGCGCTGGTGCCGTGGAACAAGATGCCGACCGAGATCTCGTGGCGGATGAAGATCACCGAGGCGATCTTCACGTCCCGCGGCTGGCGGATCGACGTCCCGGTCAGGGACCTTCCCGACGAGGCGATCCAGTACCTGCTGTACGCGCCCAAGGACGAGAAGGTCGTCGTCCGGTACCGCCACGAGCGGGGCGAGAACAGCTACGTGGCGACGTTCGAGGGCGTCGTGACCAACCTCGAGCGGCGATTCAAGGAGACGGAGTCCGAGTACATCCGGACCGAGCTCGAGAAGTTCATGGTCCAGAAGCCGTGTCCCACCTGCAAGGGCCGGCGGCTCCGTCCCGAGGCGCTGGCCGTGACCGTCGACGGCCGCAACATCTCCGAGGTCGCCACGCTGTCGGTCACCGACGCGCTCGACTGGGCGGCGGCGCTCGGGAGCGAGATCACCGAGCGCGAGCGGACGATCGCTCGCCAGGTGCTCAAGGAGATCATCGCCCGGCTCGGGTTCCTGGTCGACGTCGGTCTCGACTACCTGACGGTCGATCGCGCCAGCATCAGCCTCTCCGGCGGCGAGGCGCAGCGGATCCGGCTCGCGACCCAGATCGGGACGACGCTGATGGGCGTCCTGTACATCCTCGACGAGCCGTCGATCGGCCTCCACCAGCGGGACAACGCGAAGCTGATCGCCACGCTCACGCGGCTGCGCGACCTGGGCAACACCGTACTCGTGGTGGAGCACGACGAGGAGACCATCCGGACGGCGGACTGGGTCATCGACATCGGGCCCGGGGCGGGCGAGCACGGCGGCGAGATCATCGCCAACGGCTCTCTCGAGGCGCTGCTGGCCGAGCCACGCTCGATCACCGGTGCGTTCCTGCGCGGCGAGCGGGCAGTCCCGATCCCGTCCCGTCGGCGCCGGGGCAATGGCCGCAAGCTGGTGGTCAAGGGCGCCCGCCAGCACAACCTGCGCGACATCGACGTGGCGTTCCCGCTGGGCACGTTCATCGCCGTGACCGGGGTGTCCGGGTCGGGCAAGAGCACCCTCGTCGACGAGGTCCTGTACCGCGCCCTGGCCCGCGACCTGACGGGTTCGCGGGAGACCGTCGGCGCTCACGACAGGGTCGACGGCGTCGAGCACATCGACAAGATCATCGAGATCGACCAGAGCCCGATCGGCCGCACGCCGCGCTCGAATCCGGCGACGTACACGGGCCTGTTCGGCCCGATCCGGGAGCTGTTCGCGGGCACGCCGGACGCGCGGGTGCGGGGCTATCAGCCCGGCCGGTTCAGCTTCAACGTCAAGGGCGGTCGGTGCGAGAACTGCAAGGGCGACGGGATCATCAAGATCGAGATGCAGTTCCTGCCGGACGTCTACGTCCCGTGCGAGGTCTGCAAGGGCAAGCGGTACACGCGCGAAGCCCTCGAGATCCACTACAAGGGACGCTCGATCGCGGACGTGCTCGAGATGACCGTCGAGGAGGCGAACGAGTTCTTCGCCGCCGTGCCCACGGTCAAGGCCAAGCTCCAGACGCTGTTCGACGTGGGCCTCGGCTACGTCCACCTGGGCCAGCCGGCGACGACCCTGTCGGGCGGCGAGGCGCAGCGCGTCAAGCTCGCCACCGAGCTCTCGAAGCGCGCCACGGGCAAGACGCTGTACCTGCTCGACGAGCCGACGACGGGCCTCCACTTCGCGGACGTCGACAAGCTGCTCCAGGTGCTCCACCGCCTGGTCGACAACGGCAACACCGTGCTCGTGATCGAGCACAACCTCGACGTGATCAAGACCGCCGACTGGATCGTGGACCTCGGGCCGGAAGGCGGCCTGCGGGGCGGGCGCGTGATCGCAGAGGGTACGCCGGAACGCGTGGCGGACACCCCCGGCTCCGCGACCGGCGAGTACCTTGCCCGCGTCCTGCGCGGCGAGCCGCTCGTCCCGCTGAGCGACGTCACCTTCGCCGATGAGGCCGGCCGGCCCGGCGTCGGGGGGAACGGTCGCGAAGCCGTGGCGATCGACATCGCCCCGTCGCGCAAGCGCGTCGCGGCGGCGCGCTCGGCGGGCGACCGCTGAGGCCGGGGAGTTCGAGCCGACACGGCTCGCCCAGCGAGCCCTCGGGAGGTTGCCGTCCCGAACGGCTCGCCCAGGGCGCCACACGCCGGCGCATGCTCTCGACGCGATCGGTTCCGCGGTTGCGCAGGCCAATAGCCGCCGCAGGGCTCCCTGGGCGAGCCGCCGAACTTGCCGCCTGGCTCCCCGACGCGCCGCAGGTCGCGTCACGCACCTCCACCCTCTAGGATGCTCCCATGCCCGAGATCGACTTCGCCTTCCTCGCCGACGCCGCGGAGACCCAGCCGGGCCAGAAGTTCCACGTCCTCGGCGGCGGGATCACGCGGATCGGCGGGCGACAGTTCCCGCTCCGCCACCCGCACCTCGCGCTGGTCGTCGGGCTGCTGGTCACGGCGCCCGAGACCGATCGCGAGCACGAGCTCCGGATCGTCCTGCTCGATCCCGACGGCTCCGAGGTCACGGGGGCGACGGGAAGCCTCCTCGCGCGCGGCCACCCCGACGGCCGTGACGCGATCCTCACCTTCAGCATCGACCTCTGGAACCTCACGTTTCCGGCGCCGGGCGACTACTCGTTCCGGATCCTCGTGAACGGGTCGGAGCGCAAGCGGCTCGCGCTGGTTCTCGTGCGCCCGACCGATTCCGGCGTGGCGAGCGCCTCCCTGTCCGACTCGTGACGGCGGCCCGGGCCGGGGCGGCCCGCCACCAGTTCCCGGTGATCGACGAAGCCGCCCTCGTCGCGGCGCGGGCCGGGGACCGCCTCGTCGCCGCGGCTCGTGCCCGGGACGCGACGCGCTGGGTCGCGTACTTCGAGCCGTTGCCGGACCGGCTGCGAGACGAGGCCATCGGCGATCTGCGGCGGACGGGCCTGCGGGCGCGCGCGGCGTATGGGCCCAAGGACTCGGTGCGCGACGCGCTCCCCGAGGACGTCACCGAACCGTTCCTCGACGCGATCGACCGGTTGCTCAAGGTGCTCGCGCGGCACGAGGTCGGCGGCTAGCCTGATCTGATGCGCCGATCGGCGAGTTCGAGGGTGGTCCGTGGGGTCGCCGTGGCGGGGATCTGCCTGGCGCTGGCGACGGTCGCGGTGTGGGTGCTCGAGGAATGGGTCGGCGTCGGCAATGCCGCCATCGTGTACGTGGTCGCGGTCGCCGCTACCGCGGTCCTGGGTGGGACGCCGGGTGCCGTCGGCGCCTCGATCGGCGCCTTCATCCTGTACGACTTCTTCTTCGTCGAGCCGCGGTTCACGTTCACGATCCGCGACCCCGAGGAGTGGCTCAATGGCCTGTTGCTGGTGTTCGTCGCGGTCCTGGTTGGGCAGCTGACGGCCATCCTGCGGCGCCAGCGGGAGACCGCGCTTGAACGCGAGGAGGAGGCCCGCGCGATGTTCCGCATCAGTCGCGCCCTCGCCACGCGGACATCCGCGGTCGACGCGGCGCGGTCGGTCGTCGAGGGGGTCGTTGCGGAGACGATCGCTGCCCGTGCGTGGCTGGAATTCGCCGATCCAGCCGGCGCCGACCGGGTCATCGACGACACCGATCCTGGCGCTCCAAGACCGACGCCCGCCTCCATCTGGGTGCTGCGACGCACCGAGGGCGACGCTCCGGCCGAGTGGACGCGGGTGCACGTGGGAACGCGGCCGGCGACGCGAACGACCCACGCCGCTGAGCTCCACAAGGTGCTGATGGAAGCCGGAGGGCGGCGCGTCGGGGCCCTGTGGGTAACCGTGCCCAAGGGACGTGGTCGGCCCGGACCCACCGACACACGCCTGCTAGCGGTGGCTGCCGATCAGCTCGCCCAGGCGCTCGAGGCAGATCGCCTCGCCGCCGAGGCCCGGACGGCGGCGATCGCGCGCGAGAGCGACCGCGCCAAGACGGCCCTGCTCGAGTCCGTGTCACACGACCTGCGCACGCCGCTCGCGGCCATCCGCGCCGCTGCCGGCACGCTGATGGATCGTTCCGTGGAGCTCGGCCCAGAGGACCGGTACCTCGCCGCCGAGACCATCGACCAGGACGCCGACCGGCTCAACAGGATCGTCACCAACCTGCTCGATCTGAGCCGCGTCGAAGCCGGGGCGCTCAAACCTGACCTGGACGGCTACGACCTCGACGACCTCGTCGAGTCGGCGCTGAACCGCGCCCGCCCTCGGCTGGGGTCGCGCCCCGTCGAGCTCGCGCTCGGCTCGCCCCCACCCGTGCAGGTCGATGCGACGTTCGTGGACCAGATCCTGGAGAACCTGCTCGCCAACATCATTCGGTACGCGGGCGCGGATGCTCCGATCGCCATCTCCGCCGGTGTGATGGCCGACGGACGCTTTGTCCGGTTGACCGTGGAGGACGGCGGGCCGGGTGTTCCCGACGATGCCCTGCCGTTGTTGTTCGACAAGTTCTACCGGGTGTCGAATCGCGGTCAGGCGGCCCGCGGCGGGACCGGCGTCGGACTGGCGGTGGTCCGCGGGTTCGCCGACGCGATGGGGGGTGAGGCCTCGGCCCGACGCGGCCGGCTCGGCGGTCTCGCCGTCGACATCCTGCTGCCGGTGGCCCCTTCGGATGACGTGGCGCCCGACGAACCGGCGGCGCCATGACCCCGCCGGGGGCCGGTCCGGGCCCGTTCGTGCTGCTCGTGGAGGATGACGATTCCACGCGCGCGTCCGTCGCCCGGGACCTCGTGCTGCGTGGATTCCATGTGGACGAGGCGCCAGACGGACGCACCGCGCTCGAGCGCTGGGCGATACGGCGTCCCGACATCGCCCTCGTTGACCTCGGGCTGCCGGATATGGACGGGCTTCGAGTGATCCGGACCATCCGGCGCGACGCCGCCACGCCGGTGATCGTCCTGTCGGCGCGCGGCGAAGAGGCGGTGAAGATCGAGGCACTCGAGCTGGGCGCCGACGACTACCTGACCAAGCCGTTCGCCATGGGTGAGCTCCACGCCCGCATTCGGGCCGTGCTGCGTCGCGCGGGTCAAGCCGCCGCGGCGGAGGGTCGACTGACGGCCGGCCCGGTCGTGCTCGACATGCTGGCGCACGAGGTCACGGTCGACGGCCGCCGGGCGGACCTCACCCCTCGCGAGTTCGAGATCCTGCGGGTGCTGCTCGCCAACCCCGGCCGCCTCGTCACCCACGGGCGACTGCTGCGGGCCGTGTGGGGCGAGGCCTACCAGGGCGAGCGGCATTATGTCCACGTCCACGTCAGCACCCTCCGGCGCAAGCTGGCCGCGCTCGATACCACCGGCGTGGCTCGCTCCCTGATCGTCACGGAGCCGGGCGTCGGTTACCGCGTGGCTGCCCCGGACCCCCGCCAAACCGAGGCGACTTGACGAGGACTTGAGGCCTCGCGGCGCCGCGGATCGCGTTGCCTCTTGGGGCCCCGGCGCATCGTCAGGGTATGGACACAGGGCCGCTGTCGGGCACGCATGCCAGCGAGGCGCTGATCGACCAGGAGCTCGCCCGCGTCAATGCGGCGATCGAGCTCGTGGCGAGCGGCGCGATCGTCCGCGTCACCCTTTCGGGCCTGCAGTTCGGGGCCGCGCTGGTGCCGGAGGCCGAACGCCGGGCCGTCGCCCGCGGGGTTCAGGTCCGACCGCTATGGCCCATGGGCGACGGGCCGGTCGACCTCGTCATCGAGGCCGCCGGTGCCTGACTCGCTGCTGCTCGTCGAGGACGACGACTCCCTCCGGACGACGGTCGCCCGCCATCTCCGGCTCAAGGGGTACACGCGTCGTCGAGGCCGAGTCGGCGGAGGATGCTCGAGCGAAGCTCGAGTCCGGACTCCGGCCCGCGCTCGTCCTCCTCGACCTCAACCTGCCGGGCGACACGGGCTGGGAGCTCCTGCGTGCCGGCCCGTTGGGTGACGCGACCGGACCACCGGTCCTGATCGTGAGCGCGATTCCCGTGAGCCCCCGTCAGCTCTCGGAGTTCCGGGTCGCCGGCTACCTCCCCAAGCCCTTCGCGCTCGAGACGCTGCTGGCGTCGGTCGAGCGCAACCTCCACCCAACCGAGGCCCAAGACAACCCATGACCGATATCCAGATCCTGCTGATCATGATCGCCGCCGCGATTGCGTTCGCCGGCTATCTGCTGCTCTGCGAGCGGGTGCAGGGATGAACCCGCTCGAGGTGCTGACCGCCCTCTGCGCGGCCTTCGTGTTCGTCTACCTCCTGTGGGCCCTCCTGCGGCCCGAGGACTTCTGATCATGTCCGTTGGTGACTTCCTGACCCTCGCCACGATCGCGCTGGCGATCCTCATCGTGACGCCGTTCCTCGGCCGGTACATCTACCGGGTCATGGAAGGCGAGCGGGTGTTCATCACCCCCGTCGTCCGCCCGGTCGAGCGAATCGTCTACCGCGTCTGCGGCATCGATGAGCACGCCGAGCAGGGGTGGAAGGGCTACACGATCGCCGTTCTCGCGATGGCCGCCGTCGCGGTCGTGATCGGCTACGCGATGCTCCGCCTCCAGGACATCCTGCCGCTCAACCAGGGCGGCATCCCCGCGATGTCCCCCGACCTCGCGTTCAACACCTCGGTCAGCTTCGAGACCAACACCAACTGGCAGAACTACTCGGGCGAGACCGGGGCGACCTACCTGACCCAGGCGGCCGTCCTCGCTGTACGCAACTTCACCTCCGCCGCGACGGGGCTCGCGATCGCGGTCGCCCTGTTCCGCGGTCTCACGCGACGCAGCACGAAGACGATCGGCAACTACTGGGTCGACCTGACCCGGGCCATCCTCTACGTGCTGCTCCCGATCTCTGTCGTTGGTGCGCTCATCCTCGTGTGGCAGGGCGTCCCCCAGACGTGGGAACCGTCGCAGGTGGTCAACACCCTCCAGGGCGGGCAGCAGACGATCGCCATCGGCCCAGTCGCCTCGCAGGAGTGGATCAAGGAGCTGGGCAACAACGGCGGCGGGTTCTTCAATGCGAACTCCGCTCACCCGTTCGAGAACCCGACAGCGCTCACCAACTGGCTCGAGATCTTCGCGCTCCTGATCTGCGCGTTCTCGCTGACCTACACCTTCGGCAAGTACGCGGGCAGCCAGCGCCAGGGATGGACGATCTTCGCCGCCATGGCGGTCGTCCTCACGATCGGCGCGGTCGGTGCGATGCACGTCGAGTTCGTCGGCAACCCGCTCTTCCCTGCGGGGGTGGACCAGTCGGCGCTCGGCAACATGGAAGGCAAGGAAGTCCGGTTCGGATCCGCGGTCGGCGGCCTGTTCATGGCCGCGACGACCGGCACCAGCACGGGCGCGATCAACTCCTGGCACGACAGCGCCCAGCCCATCGCCGGGCTCGTGCCGTTGTTCAACATGGAGCTGGGCGAGGTCACCCCTGGCGGCATCGGCGCCGGCATGTACGGGATGCTCGTTATCGGCGCCATCCTCGCGGTGTTCATCGCAGGCCTCATGGTCGGACGGACGCCCGAGTACCTCGGCAAGAAGGTCGAGGCCTACGAGATCAAGATGGCGATGCTCGTCGCCCTCGTGCTCGGAGCGAGCATCCTCGGCTTCACGGCGCTCGCTTCGGCGACACCCGAGGGCCAGGCCGGCCCGCTCAACCCGGGGCCGCACGGCTTTTCCGAGATCCTGTACGCGTTCTCGAGCCAGACGGGCAACAACGGCAGCGCCTTTGCCGGCCTGACAGGGAACACCCCCTTCTACAACGTCACGGGTGGCATCGCGATGCTCATCGGCCGGTACGGGATGATCGTCCCGATCCTCGCCCTCGCCGGGTCCATGGCCGCCAAACGGCGGGTGGCGCCTTCGCTCGGCACGTTCCCCACGACCGGCGTCCTGTGGGTCGTGCTCCTGATCGGCGTCGTGATCATCGTCGGCGCGCTCACCTTCTTCCCGGCGCTCTCCCTGGGCCCGATCGTCGAGCAGCTGATCCAGAACGCCGGAAAGGTGTCCTGACCATGAGTCTCCCTCGTTCCCTGATGTCGGCCGACCTGGGTCGTGGAACCCGGCGCTTCCAGCGCTGGGTGACCCTCGGCGGCGCCAAGCCCTCGGGCGAGCCGCCGAGGCCGCGCGGCATCCTCGACCCGGAGCTCCTGCGCTCGGCGCTCCCACAGGCGTTCCGCAAGCTCGACCCGCGCCAGCTGATCAAGAACCCCGTGATGTTCGTGGTCGAGATCACCGCCGCCCTGGTGACCCTCACCTGGCTCGCCAACGTCACCGGCATGCAGCCGGTGACGGGTGCGTCGGGCGCCGGGTTTCAGCTCCAGATCGGGATCTGGCTATGGTTCACCGTCCTGTTCGCCACGTATGCGGAAGCCGTCGCCGAGGCCCGCGGCCGGGCGCAGGCTGCCACGCTCCGGCGAACCCGCTCCGAAACGACCGCCCACCGCCGGCGCGCCGACGGGTCCCTGGAGGACGTCGGGTCGTCCGAGCTGCGCAAGGGCGACGTGATCGTGGTCGTCGAGGGCCAGGTCATCCCCGGCGACGGCGACGTCATCGAGGGTGTCGGGTTCGTCAACGAGGCCGCGATCACCGGCGAATCGGCGCCCGTGCTCAAGGAGCCGGGAACGGACATCCGGAGCTCGGTCACGGGCGGCACGACGCTCGTGAGCGATCGCCTCGTGATCCGCGTCACGACCGATCCGGGCGAGACCTTTCTCGACCGGATGATCGCCCTCGTCGAAGGCGCAAAGCGGCAGCGGACGCCGAACGAGATCGCCCTCGCGATCCTCCTCGCGGGCCTGACGATCGTGTTCCTCATGGCGACGGTCACCCTTCGCCCGTTCGGCGACTACGCCGGGACGACCGTCGCGACGGTCTCGCTCATCGCACTCCTCGTGTGTCTGATCCCGACCACGATCGGCGGCCTCCTGTCGTCGATCGGGATCGCGGGGATGGACCGCGTCGCCCGGTTCAACGTGCTGGCCATGAGCGGCCGGGCGGTCGAGGCGTCCGGCGACGTCGACGTCATCCTGCTCGACAAGACCGGCACCATCACCTATGGCAACCGGCTCGCGGCGTCGATCGAGGCGGCACCCGGCGTCAGCGAGGCGGACGCCGTCCGGACGGCGCTGGTGGCGTCCATCCGCGACGAGACGCCCGAGGGCCGCTCGATCGTCGACCTCGCCCGCAAGCGGTTGGCCGAGCTCGGCGAGCCCGGCGGCACCGGCGACGACGCGGCGTTTGCGGCGCTCGGCGCGACGATCACCGAGGAGATCCCGTTCCGTGCAGAGACCCGATCGAGCGGCGTCAAGCTCGCCAGCGGGGAAACGATCCTGAAGGGCGCGGTCGATGCGATCGCCGCCAACGTGTCCGGAGGCCTGCCGGCGGACATCGCCGCGGCCAGCGATCGCGTCGCCGACGCCGGCGGCACGCCGCTCGTCGTGACCGGAGGTGCCGGTGTCGTAGGCCTCATCGAGCTCAAGGACACGGTGAAGGAGGGCCTGACCGAGCGGTTCGCCGAGTTCCGCAAGATGGGCATCCGCACCGTGATGATCACGGGCGACAACCCGCGCACCGCGGCCACCATTGCGAGGGAGGCCGGCGTCGACGACTACATCGCGCAGGCCACGCCCGAGGCGAAGATCGCGTTCATCCGCAAGGAGCAGGCGGACGGCCACCTGGTCGCGATGACGGGCGATGGCACGAACGACGCGCCCGCCCTGGCGCAGTCGGACGTGGGGCTGGCGATGAACAGCGGCACGTCTGCCGCGAAGGAGGCGGCCAACATGGTCGACCTCGACTCCGACCCGACGAAGCTGCTCGAGGTCATCGAGATCGGCAAGCAGCTCCTGATCACGCGCGGGTCGATCACGACGTTCTCGATCGCGAACGACGTCGCCAAGTACTTCGCGATCCTGCCGGCCTTGTTCGTGAGCGTCTACCCGGAGCTCGGTGCGCTCAACATCATGGGTCTCTCGACCCCGGAGAGCGCGATCCTGTCGGCGGTGATCTTCAACGCGTTGATCATCATCGCCCTCATCCCGCTGGCGCTGCGTGGCGTCGCGTTCCGGGCGGCCCCGGCCAGCCAGCTGCTCCAGCGCAACCTCCTGATCTATGGCCTCGGCGGGATCATCGCCCCGTTCATCGGGATCAAGCTGATCGACGTCGTCATCACCACCATCAACCTCGCGTAGGGACCTCCGATGACAACCTTCCTCCGCCGCGTCGTGTGGCCGGCATTCGCCCTCCTGGTCGCAATGACCCTGATCACGGGCGTGCTCTATCCGGCCTTGGTGACGGCCGTCGCGCAGGTCGCGTTCTCGCACCAGGCCAACGGCTCGATGCTCGTCGCCAAGGACGGTCGGACCGTCGGCTCGAGCCTCATCGGCCAGGCCTTCTCCGACGACAAGTACTTCTGGGGCCGGCTGTCGGTGGCCGGCGCGACCGACGACAACCCGCTTGGCTACGACGCCAGCAACTCCGCCGGCTCCAACCTCGGCCCCACGAACCAGGACCTGATCGACCGGATCAGCCAGAGCGTCGACGAGCTCCATGCGGCCAACGGCGACGCGCCGATCCCCGTCGACTTCATCACGACCTCGGCGTCCGGGCTCGATCCGCACATCAGCCCCGCCACAGCCGAGTACCAGGTCGCGCGCGTCGCCAAGGCGCGCGGCCTGACCGAGGACGACGTCCGCGCGGTCGTCGCCAAGCACACGGAGCAGCCGCTGCTCGGGTTCCTCGGACAGCCGCGCGTCCACGTCCTCGAGCTCAACCTCGACCTCGACGGCCTCCTGCAATGAGCCACGGCGAGCGCGACGCGCTGGATGTCCGGCCCACCGGGGACGAGATGCTCGCGCGGATCCGGAGCGAGGAGGTCGCCGGACGAGGCCGGCTGCGCGTGTACCTGGGCATGGCACCCGGGGTGGGGAAGACGTACCGCATGCTCGAGGAGGGCCACCGCCGCCGCGACCGCGGCACGGACGTCGTGGTCGCGTTCGTCGAGACCCATGGGCGTCCCCTGACCCAGGCGATGATCGGCGACCTCGAGGTCGTCCCGAGGCTGCGGATCGAGCATCGCGGCGTGGCCGTCGAGGAGATGGACACCGTCGCCGTGATCGCCCGCCACCCGACGGTCGCCCTGGTCGACGAGCTCGCGCACACCAACGTCCCGGGCGCGCCGAGGACCAAGCGGTACGAGGACGTGTCGCTGATCCGGGACGCCGGCATCCACGTCATCACGACCCTCAACGTCCAGCACCTGGAGTCGCAGGCGACCGCGGTCCAGACGATCACCGGGGCCCCGGTCAACGAGCGTCTCCCGGACGAGGTGCTCGCCGAGGCCGACGAGGTCGAGCTCGTCGACATGAGCCCGCACGCCCTCCGCCAGCGCATGCGCCACGGCAACGTCTATCCGCCCGAGCGGACGGCGATCGCCCTCGACCGGTTCTTCACCGAGGCGAACCTCACGGCGCTGCGCGAGCTGTCCCTGCGGACGGTGGCGCGTCGCGTCGAGGACGACCTCGAGGACGTGGCGGCGGGCCAGCCCACGCACCGTGGGGCGCTCGCGCCGCGGGTCGCTGTGCTGATCGACGGCGCACCGGCGACCGGGCTCGCCGTCCGTCGCGCGGCCGACCTCGCGGCCATCCTGCACGGGGAGTTCGTGGCGATCGTGCCGGAGCTCGCGGCCATCCCGGAGCGCGACCATCTCCGGGCGCGGACGATCCGGGAGGAGGCCGAGGTCGCCGTGGACCTGGGCGCCACCATCGTGCGGATCGCCGACGCCGACGTGGCCGACGGCGTCGCCGAAGCCGTTCGCCGGCTGCGGATCAGCCACCTGCTGATGCCCCACCGGCCGGCCGGCATGGCGCAGCGCCTCCGCGGCCCATCGCTCCTGGACCAGGTCGCGCTCGCCACGCCGGGGATCGAGCTCCACGTCGTGACCGCGCCGGACCAACCCTAGGCGGTCTCCGTTTCCGCGAGCGGCGCGCCACTCGGCCGCGAGCATCGACATCTTGAACAGGTCCACGTAGCGGCCCTCGCGGAACACGCGATGGCGCGCGACGCCCTCGTCGACGAAGCCCACCCGCTGGTACAGGCGGTGGGCGCCCTCGTTGAAGTCGTAGCAGTCGAGCTCGATCCGCTCCAGGCGCAGGCTGGCGAACCCGAACGCGAGGATCGCCTCCAGCATGTCGGTGCCGTGGCCCTTGCCGCGATCGGCGGCGGCCCCGATCGAGATCCCCAGCGCGGCGGACCCGTTCACCACGTCGAGATCGAAGAACCCGACGGTCCCGATGGGCCGGTCGTCCTCGATCCGGCAGGCGACGAAGTGGTAGCCGCCCCGGCCCTGGTCCGCCACCGCGTGCTCGAACCACTGCTCCTCGCTGGCCGTCGACATCGGGGCCCGGATGGATAGCGTGCGGGACGTCGCGTAGTCGTTGAACCACGCGACGAACAGCGGGACGTCCGCTCGCTCGGCGGCCCGGAGGTAGACCGATCCGTGGGCGATCATCGGCTCCGTGCCGTCGCGCAGGGTGGGCATGCGGCTCTCCAGGGACGATGGGCGGCTCGGGCCCGATGGCGGACGACGGCGAGTCTACGCGGCGGCCGTGCCCGTGCCCAGACCGAGCTCGCCGGGGGCGAACGCCTCGAGCAGGAACGGCGACGGTGCCTGAGGGTCGAACAGGAGCGTGAGCGACCGCCGCGCGCGGGTCCACGCAACGTAGGCCAGGCGGCGCTCCTCCTCGAGGGCCCGTTCCGGCTCGGTGGCATCCGCGATGGAACGCCGACCCGGAAAGCCGTCCGCGAGCACGACGACGTGATCCCACTCGAGGCCCTTCGTGCCGTGCGCGGTCGCCAGCGAGAGCCTCGCGTCCTCGCGCCGGAGCTCGGCCAACAGCCCGCGGCGCCCGTCGATCGCCGAGCGCAGGACCGCGAGCGTCGGCAGCGGCGCGGCCCAGCCGAGCATCGCGGTCACCAGGTCGGCGGGCGTTGGCCCGTCCGCCGGCTCGGGCGGAGTGTCGACTTCCTGGGCGGCCAGGGCCTCGGCCCGGAGGTCGACGCGCAGCCGGCCCAAGGCGAGCAGCGGTGCCGCGTCGGGGCCGTCCGCAAGGGCGCGATCCAGCAGCCCGTCCAGGCGCTCGTCCTCGATCGGCAGCGGCAGATCCGGGGCGCGGAACGGGAGGCGCAAGCTCGACCGCCGCGACGACCGCCGTGAGTAGCTCGCGGTTGGTCCTCGCCAGCACCGCGCGGGTTGAGTCGTCCAGCGGCCAGCTGCGCATGGCCCGCACGATCCGGACGAGGTCGTCCGCCGTGTCGGGCGCGAGGACCAGGCGTCCCGCCGCCGCCGGGCCGGCCACGATGCGCTTTGGGAAGCGCTCGCGGTTGTGCTCGACCAGCCGCACGGCGCGCTCGACGACGGGCCGCGGGCAGCGGTAGTTGGTCTCGAGGTCGACCCGCCGCAGGCCGGGCAGCGCCGCCGCCAGGCCCAGGACCCGGCGCACGTCGGCGAGCCGCCAGCCGTAGATGGTCTGGTCGTCGTCGCCGACCAGGAAGACGTTGTTGGCCGGCGCCGCCAGCAGCAGCGCGAGCTCGAGCTGGGTGCGATCGAGGTCCTGGGCCTCGTCGACCAGGAGGTTGCGGCATCGGCCGCGCCAGCGGTCCAGCACCCGTTCATCGGCGCTGGAGCAGGCCGAGGGCTCGCACCACCAGGTCGTCGAAGTCGACGCCGCCCGACTCGGCGATCGCGCCCTCGTAGGCGAGGAACGCGGCGGCCACCGGGCCGGGAGCCGGGTCGCTCGCGACCTCCGCGGCCGAGACCCGGAGGTCGAGCTTGAGGCGGGAGAAGGCGAGATCGAGCCGCCCGCGGCCGCCGCATCGATCTCCGGGAACAGCTCGCGCAGGAGCTCGTCGCGGTCCACGAGCGGCTCGATCGAGATGCCGGCCTCCGCGAGCAGCTCGCGGCCCAGCGCGTGGAACGTGCGCACGCGCACGGATCCGGCCGGCCATCCAAGCGGCTCGAGCGCCGCGTCCAGCCGGGCCGTCAGCTCCTCGGCGGCGCGCCGGTTGAAGGCGACGACGCAGACGGATGCGGGATCGGCCCCGCCATCCACGAGCCAGGCGACCCGGGCGACGAGCGTGGTGGTCTTGCCCGACCCTGCCGGCGCGACGCACAGGACCGGTCCCGGCGGCGCGGTCGCGGCCGCACGCTGGTCCGGCGCGAGCCTCGCGAGGCGCTCGAGCGACCGCGGGGTGGGACGCAGGACCCATCGGGCGATCCTGCCAGCGACCGCTTGCCCACGACCCATCCGGGTCCCCGGCACACCCGTCGACCGCCAGAAGTGAACCTTCACGCCCCGTTGATGGTCGGTTATCGTCGGTCCATCACCGTCGGGTGTGGTCCGGTGCACTGCCGCCGGACCCGCGCCGCCGCTCCTCAGCCGCGTGTGCCCATCGGCATGGAGGTGTCCTGTGATCCGATCCCCGATTCGGCGATCGCTGTTCGTGTTGGCCGTCGCAGGCCTGCTCGCCTCGAGCGTGGCGGCGCCTGCCGTCGCCAAAGCGCCGCCCGGCGAAGGGCGCCCCATCCGACAAGGCCGTGTTCTTCGCGTCGGATGGCATGCGCCAGGACCTCGTCGCCCAGTACGCGGCCCAGCGGCCTGATGCCGACGATGGCCTCGTTCCTCAAGCCACGGCACCTCGCGTCAGGGAACGGCCTGCTGACCGAGGCGCCGCCGAACACCGGCGCCGGCTGGTACAGCCTCGCGACCGGCGCCTGGCCGGGCGTCCACGGCTCGACCAACAACACGTTCCACATCAACGGCAGCACGTTCGCCAACAGCACCTCGGCGTTCGCGCACGGGCGTCCTCAAGGCCGAGTCCATCGCCCAGAGCGCCGAGCGCGGCGGCCTCAAGGTCGCCCAGGTCGAATGGGCGGGCGGCGCCAACGCGACGATCGCAGGGCCCCACGATCGACTTCCAGTCGTTCGCCTCCGGCCGCGGCGTGAGCACCAACTTCATCGGCCAGGCCGGCGACGCGCTGTTCGACGACGCCCGCCTTCATCGCGCGCCTTCGGCCTCCAGTTCGACACGCCCGGCGGGCTATGCGGACCGCCGATCCGTTCCCGGCCGCGGCGCCGACCGCCGCGACCGGCTGGACCGGCGCCCTGCCAGCGACGTACAGCCCGGCCATGGAGATGCGCCTGCGGGTCCTCGACGGCGGCCACCGACAAGTACGGCCTCAACGCCTGGATCTTCGACAGCACCAACGACAACGCCACCGACTACGACAAGGTCCTGTTCTCGCGCACCAAGAGCGCGGCCGACGCGGTCGGCATCCTCGGCAAGGGCGTCTGCCGACGTCAAGGTCAAGGTCCAGGGCGGCGCCCTCGACGGCAAGACCGCCGGCATGCTCGTCAAGGTCGAGGAGCTGACGGCCGACCTGTCCCGGGTCCGCCTGTTCCACACGTCCGTCAGCCGCGCGATCGCCACCTGGCCGACCTGGCCCGGCGAGCCCGGCTTCACCGGCGACTTCGCCGAGTACCTCGCCCAGACCTTCCCGACCTCGACCGCCGCCGACTTCGCGATCCTCGAGGCCGGCGTCACGAGCGAGGAGACCTACGTCGAGCAGGGCCTGTACTGGGCAGACCGGCCACATCCCGATGCTCAAGTACGTGATGAACACGTACCACCCCGACCTCCTCCTCGCCGGCGTTCCGACGACGGACGAGTTCCAGCACCAGTTCCTGGGCCTCGTGTCGCCCAAGCTGCCCAACGGCGCCACCAACCCGGCGTACGACGACGTCGACCTCAACGGCGTGCCCGACGGCCGGCGTGGCCGCCCGCGAGGCGTTACATCCAGCGCGGCCTACATGGAGGCCGACGAGACCCTCACCTCGCCCGATCGCTGGCCGGCGGCAACCCGGTCACCTTCGTGTCGTCCGACCATGGCTTCGCGCCCCAGTTCCTGGCGATCGACGCCAGCAAGCCGCTCGTCGACCTCGGGCCTGCTCTCCAAGGCGCAGACCTCCAACTGCCGGACGCCGGTCGGCGAGACCATCGGCTCGGCCAAGGCCTGCTGGGCGGGCGGCGCGCTCCAGGTCTACCTCAACGTCGTCGGGCGCGACCCGGTCACGCCGAACCCGCCGCCGTTCAAGCAGATCGCGGCGACCGACGTCGACGCGACCGTCACCAAGATCCGCGACGCGTTCAAGGCCCTGTCCGACGCCAACGACTGGACCCATGACGGCCAGCCCGAGGGCTGGAAGGTCATCGACCGCATGTTCACCAAGGCCGAGGCCCGGTACATCCCGAACGGCCCCAACAGCACGGCCGACATGGCCCATCCGACCCGGACCGGCGACCTCGTCGTGTTCTCCTACCCGCCCTACCAGTTCGACGCCGCGACGCCGGGCACGCTGATCGCCCCGTCGCACTTCTTCGGCCAGCACGGCTACGTCCCCGACGTCCAGGACCTCGGCCGACAACGTCAACATGCGGGCGACCTTCCTCGCCGGCGGCCCCGGCATCGCCAAGGGCGCGGTCACCGCGCGGACGATCGACCTCGCGCCGACGCTCGCCTACATCCTCGGCATCCCCGAGCCCCAGCAGAGCCAGGGCCGGGTCCTGACCGAGATCCTCAAGGGCGGCAACGGGATCAAGCCGATCTCGATCGTCGGGCTCAACGACTTCCACGGCCAGCTCGACCCGGCGACGCGTCGTCGGCGACAACAGCATCAACGTCCCGGCCGGCGGGGCCGCGTACCTGGCCACGATGTTCGACGAGGAGCTGGCGGCGCCTGCCCGGCCCGGGCCTGATCCTGGCCGGCGGCGACAACGTCGGTGCCTCGCCGCCCAACTCGCGGCTGCTCGACGACATGCCGACGATCGACGTCGAGAACGCGTGGGGCCTCGACGCGACGTCGTACGGCAACCACGAGTTCGACTACGGCGTCGACCGCCTGCTCCCGCACCAGGCGCGAGCCCAGTTCCCGTTCCTGGCGACGAACATCGTCGAGACCGCGACCGGCCAGGCGCCCTCGTGGGTCAAGCCCTCGGTCGTGTTCAACGTCAACGGGATCAAGGTCGGCGTCATCGGCGCCGAGCTCCAGTCGACCCCCGAGCTCGTCTCGGCCGGCGCCACCGCCGGGCTCACGTTCCTCGACGAGGCGACCGCGGATCAAGGCCGAGTCCAACCGGCTGAAGGCCCTGGGCGTCAACGTCCAGGTCGTCGTCATCCACCAGGGCACGGCCGACGGGCTCAACCCGACGGGCAACGCCGCCGGCGTGGAATGGACGGGCCCGATCCTGGGGATCGCCGACCAGCTCCAGGACACGACGGTCGACGCGATGATCGTCGGCCACACGCACCGGGTGTCGAACCTGATGCGCGGCCGCATCCTGGTCACCGAGGGCATCAACGCGGGGGCGACCTACTCGGTCCTCCAGCTGATGGTCAAGGACGGCGACGTCGCCTGGGCCGGTGGCGCGACCCGGTCGCAAAGGACCTGGGCGTCGCGCCCGCGAGCCGACGTCAAGGCGATCGTGGACGACGCGAACGCCAAGACGGCGATCCTCCGCAACAAGGTCATCGGCACCCAGTCCATCGACATCCGGCGCGACCTCGACTCGACGCCACGAGTCGGCGCTGGGCGACATGATCGCGGACGCGATGCGGGAGAAGTACCCGGGGCTCGAGGCCGCCTATACCAACTCGGGCGGCATCCGGGTCGACCTGCTCGTCTCGCCGCCATCGGCCGGCGAGCAACCGGGCGAGATCACGTGGGGCGAGATGTTCGCGGTCCTGCCATTCGGCAACCGAACGGTCATCGAGACGCTCACCGGCGCCCAGATGAAGACGGCGTTCGAGAACGGCTTCTCGGCCTTCTGCGACCCGGCGATCAACACCGGGCGGTTCCCGCAGATCGCGGGCCTCAAGGTCCAGTTCCACTGCGACGCGGACCCCGAGCAAGCCCGTCATCGACGGGATCTGGAAGACGCCCAAGGGCGCCGGCGGCCCGCAGACCGCCCTCGGACCGACCGACACCGTCCGGTTCGTGACCAACGACTTCATGTACACGGGCGGCGACGGCTACACCGTCTTCACCCAGGGCACGAACGTGCTCCAGCCGGGCGACGACCTGCTGCAGGTCGCGATCGATTACGTCGCCGCGCATTCGCCGGTGGCGCCGGTCGTGGACGGCCGGATCTTCGGCCCGTAACCCAACGCCGCACCCGAGGAATGGCCGGCCTTCGGGCCGGCCTTCTTCGTTCCGGGTCCCGGGCACCGACGAAGTGCGCGGCTGCACCGGTACCGAAGGGGGGCGCCCGCGCGCACCGTTCGGGACGACCTCGCCATACCCGGTCAACGGGTCGGACGGCATCGTCGTGGTCATCGGACCCCCGGCCGTGAGGGTCCCCTGGCTGGAGTCGATGCGAGGATGCCCAACCGGTTCGCCGGCGCGATGGCCGGTGCCGTCGCCCTGACCCTGGCCATGTCGGGGATCGCCTTCGCGGACTCGGTGGCCGCCGATGCCGACGTCGTCATCGCCGGGGATCAGAGCCTGATCAACCTAGGCACCGTGGCCGGCGGCTCGACGCACGAGGTCGACTTCGGGTTTGACCTCGTGTGCACAGGTCTCAGCCACGTCCCGGTCGGCAGCTCGGTCACCCTCACGCCGACGGCAACCGCTCCCACCGGCGGCACGATCGAGGCGTCCGTCGCCATCGTCGGGCCGGTCCCGCCCACCTGGCCGGGCGCTGGCGAGGGCTGCGTGGACGATCCCGTGCTCCCCGCGACGGCGCGTTCGCATGTCACCCTGACGGCGCCGAGCGTGGCCGGCACGAACTTCGTCTATCGCGTGGCCTATGCGAAGACGCCGTCGACGGGCGTCTCGGGCAGCACGCTCGCGCAGATCGTGCTGTCGGTGGACGCCAACGCGGCTCCCGAGCTCGACCTGCCGGCAGACATGACGGCTGAGGCGGACACGGCGGGCGGCTGGGTGGCGGCCTACACGGCGACGGCGACCGACGCCGAAGACGATCCCGATCCGGCCGCGGTCTGCGACCCTGCGCCGGGCGAGCTGCTGCCCATCGGGACGACCACCGTGAGCTGCGAGACGACCGACAGCGCCGGTGCAACGGCGAGCGGCACGTTCCAGGTCGACGTCGTCGACACGACGCCGCCCGACCTCGGGGCCATGCCGTCCCCGTCGGTCACGACGACCGATTCCGTCAGGCGCCGTTGCGACGTGGGACACGCCCACGGCGGCCGACGTCGCCGACCCGTCACCGGGCGTCGCCTGCGCTCCGGCGTCCGGCACCGTGTTCCCGGTCGGCGCGACGACCGTGACCTGCACCGCCACGGACGGCTCCGGCAACAGCTCGTCGGCCAGCTTCACGGTCGTCGTCACGCTCGAGACACCACCTGATCCCGCGCCGGATCCTGCGCCCGATCCAGACCCGGGGGTTCCGCCGCCGGCCGACTGGGCGGTGGTCTGGCATGGACCCCTGGACGACGGCTGGACGGTCGCGCGCCTGGGCCGGTCGCTCCCGGTCAAGGTGGACGTCGCCGCCGACGGCTCGACGCTGGTGCCGTCAGCCGGGCGCGCCACGCCCACGCTGCGCGCTGACCGCCTGGATGCCTGCGGCGGCGATGCCGGCGTGGCCGGTTCGGTCGAGCTGGGGACGATGCGCTGGACCGGGAGTCGCTGGATGCTCGTCGCCCGGACCGGCAGGCTCGACGCCGGCTGCTGGCGCCTCGTGGTGGTGGTCGACGGCGTCGATGCCGGCGACGCCGGCCTGCGGCTCGTCGGCGCGGGCCACGGCCACGAGCACGGGCACGACGCGCGACACGGCCTTGGTCATGCGCCACGGGCACAAGGGCCACCACCGGTAGCTCATGTTGCGCGGGGCATGACGCGACGTACGCCCACGCTGCGACTCGCGTTCCTGCCACATCCGAGGCAGGCGATCGTTAGCCGGCGCAGGGCGTCCGATCCCGTGGTCATCGGCGGTCGTTGGTCGCTCGTCCGGCCTGATTCGTGTACGACGGCATAACCGATCTGCGCCCCGAGGCCGCCATCGGGACCCCCCGGCGACCACGATCTGCCTTCGATTCTGGTTAACGGTCTGCTCGCGGTGATCTGTCATGGACGAGGGCGCGGTTCTCGGACGCTGACCGGGATCAGCCGCGTGGGTGCCGCGGCCGAACGTGACGGCACCTGACGCACGCCTGCCGCACAATCGGTAGGTGACCCCCGAGCTCACCGCGACCCTGGCCAACCTGCCCGACCGACCCGGCGTGTACCTGATGAAGGACGCGAAGGGCGACGTCCTGTACGTGGGCAAGGCGCAGAGCCTGCGCAGCCGCGTGCGCAGCTACTGGCAGAAGCAGACACCGAGCGCGCGCGCCGGCTATCACCAGATCCGCGAGGCCATCGACAGGGTCACGGACGTCGAGGTCACCGAGGTCGACTCGGTCTCCGAGGCGCTGCTCCTCGAGGCCAACCTGATCAAGCGCTTCAAGCCGCGCTTCAACGTCCGCCTCAAGGACGACAAGAGCTACCCCTACATCAAGATCACGCTGGCCGACGACTTTCCGCGGATCGAACGAACGCGCCGCCTGCCCAGCGATGGCAGCCGCTACTTCGGGCCGTACGCCTCGGCCAGCTCGGTCGACGAGGCGATGAACCTCGTCCGCCGGCTGTTCCCGTTCCGGACCTGCACCATCGACATCAAGGACGGCGTTCGGGCGCTGCCACGCCCCTGCCTCCTGTTCCACATCAAGCGCTGCCAGGGCCCGTGCATCGAGGCCGTGTCGAAGACCGCCTACCGCCGCGACATCGGCCAGGTGGAGCTGTTCCTCGAGGGCAACGCCGACGCCCTCGTCGATGGCCTGCGCCACGAGATGAGCTTCGCCGCCGAGGCGCAGCAGTACGAGAAGGCGGCGGTCGTCCGGGACAAGATCCGGGCGATCGAGCGGACGATGGAAAGCCAGAAGATGGCCGCGTTCGCGCGCACGGAGCTGGACCTGGCGGCGCTGGCCCGCAAGGACGACCAGGCCGCGGTGCAGCTGTTCGTCGTGCGCAACGGCAAGATGCTCGGGCGCGACGTGTTCTTCCTCGACGCGCCGCGTGACGTGGGCGACGACGAGGTGCTGGGCAGCTTCCTCGAGCAGTACTACGCGCGCGCCACCAGCGTCCCGCGCGAGGTCCTCGTGCCGCGCGCCCTGGCCGATACCGCCGACCTCGAGGCCTTCCTGAGCGAACGCCGGGGGACCGCCGTCCGGTTGCGGACCCCGCAGCGGGGCGAGAAGCGGGCCCTCATGGACCTCGCGACCCGCAACGCCGCCGAGACGCTGGCGCGCGAGGCGGCCCGTTGGCTCGCCGACGAGGGCCGCACGCTCGGCGCGCTCGAGGAGCTGGCGACCGCGCTCGGGCTGGTGGGGCCGCCGATGCGCATCGAGTGCTACGACATCTCGAACTTCCAGGGGCGCGAGTCCGTCGGCAGCATGGTCGTGTTCGAGGAGGGACGCCCGAGGACCGGCGAGTACCGGCGCTTCCGGATCAAGACGGTCGAGGGCGCGAACGACGTCGCCAGCCACCAGGAGGTCCTCCGGCGGCGCTTCCGGCGCACGACGACGGGGGAGGAGGGCCACGAGGAGGAGCTGCGCTGGGCGATGCCCGACCTGGTGATCGTCGACGGCGGCCGCGCCCAGGTCAACGCGGCGAAGGAGGTCCTCGACGAGCTCGGCCTCCACGACCTGCCGCTGGCGGGGCTGGCCAAGGAGCGCGAGGAGCTGGTGCTGCCGGATCGCACCGATCCGGTGATGCTGCCCGTGACCTCACAGGCCCTGTATCTCGTGCAGCGACTGCGCGACGAGGCGCACCGGTTCGCGATCACGTACCACCGCAACCTGCGGGCGAAGCGGGCGACGCGATCGGCGTTCGACGACCTGCCGGGCGTGGGCCCCAAGCGGCGCCGGGAGCTGCTCAAGGTGTTCGGCTCGGCCAAGCGGGTGCGCGAGGCGCCGGTCGAGCAGATCGCGGCGGTCCCCGGGATCAGCCGCGCCCTCGCCGAGAAGATCAAGGCCCACCTCGAGGCCTGACGGTCGCGCGCGACCGCGTGACCGCGCGCGAGGTGCGCTCGGCGCGGAAGTGCGGCGGCCTGTATCATCCCGCCCCGATGCGACGCGCCGGACCGATCCTGATCATCGTTATCGGCGTGCTTGCGCTCCTGGTGGACTTCGTCAGAGTCCCCATGCCTTCGACAGGCGGCCAGGACGCGGGCACGACCCACTACCTCGAGACGAAGCTCGGACTCGACCTGCAGGGCGGCCTGCGGATCGAGTACCGGGTGCTGCCGGCCGAGGGCAAGACGCCGACGCGCGACGATCTCGCGGTCCTCCGCCAGATCATCATCAACCGCGTCGACAAGTCGGGCGTGGCCGAGCCCCAGGTGGTCGTCCAGGGCAACGATCGGATCATCGTCGAGATGCCCGGCATCCAGAATGCCGACCAGATCCGCAGCCTCGTCGGCACCACGGGCCGTCTCGACTTCGTCCCCCTGGGCTCCACCCAGAAGCAGCAGGGCGAGGAAGTCGACCTCAAGCAGTTCCCGCCCCTGTTCTCGGGCGACCAGGTCGCGGCGGCCTCGATCGGCGCCAACCAGGCCGGCCAGCGGACCGTCGACTTCACCCTCCGGCCCGACGGCAAGGACGCGTTCGCGAAGTACACGACGGACAACGTCGGGAGCTATTTCGCCATCGTCCTCGACGGCAAGGTGATCAGCGCGCCGGTCATCAACGAGCCGATCCCCGGCGGCCAGGTGCAGATCAGCCAGAACAGCACGATCGGCGGCTACCCGCTGGCCGAGGCGCAGAACCTGGTCACGATCCTGCAGTTCGGCCAGCTGCCGTTCCCGATCCAGGAGCTGGCCAACACGACGGTCAGCCCGACCCTCGGCGAAGCATTCCTGCACCAGAGCCTGATCGCCGGGATGATCGCGATCCTGATGGTCATCTTCTTCATGGTCGTCCACTACCGGCTGCCCGGCGTGGTCGCGAGCGGGGCGCTCATCTACTACGCACTCGTGGTGTACGCGCTGTTCCGCCTGATCCCGGTGACGATGACCCTGGCCGGCGTCGCGGGCTTCGTGCTCTCGGTGGGCATGGCGGTCGACGCCAACATCCTGATCTTCGAGCGCACCAAGGAGGAGCTGCGGGTGGGCAAGAGCCTGCCGGCGGCGATCGAGGCGGGCTTCAACCGGGCCTGGAATTCGATCCTCGACTCCAACGTGTCCAGCCTGATCACCGCGACGATCCTGTTCCTGTTCGGTTCGTCCACGATCCGCGGCTTCGGCCTCGTCCTGATCGTCGGCGTGCTGGTCTCGATGTTCACGGCCATCACCGTGACCCGGACGGTGCTCCGGATCGTGGTCGCCCAGCCGTGGGCCCGCAAGGCGAGCCTGTACGGTGTCACCGAGGCGGAGTTCCTTGCCCGTCCCAGCGGCACCCGTGTCCGAGGCGAGGCGCGCGGGCGTGTTTGACATCATCGGCAAGCGGCGCTGGTTCTTCGCGCTGTCCCTCGCGGTCACGATCCCGGGGTTGCTGTTCATCCTCGGCGGTCTGATCAACCCCAAGGTCGGCCTGCAGTTCGCGATCGACTTCACCGGCGGCACGGTCTGGACCATCCGGTTCGACGACCCCAACGTGAACCCGCAGCAGGTCAAGGACACCCTCGCCCAGAGCGGGATCGAGGCCAACGTCACCGAGACCGGCACCGGGTTCATGGAGATCCGGACCAAGGAGGCGGCCCTCGCCGCGCCCGCACCGACGCCCACCCCCGTCCCCACCCTCGGCCCGTCGGGCTCGCCCGGCGCCTCGTCCTCGGCCGCACCATCCGCCTCGACCGGCGCCGCCGCCTCCGCCGGGGCCTCTGCGTCGAGCGGCGCGCCGTCGGCGGCGCCGTCCGCCGCAGCTTCCCCCTCCGCCTCGCCCGCTCCGTCGGCCTCGGCGAGCCCGTCGCCATCGAGCTCGGCCGCGGCGTCGCCCGGCGCCAGCGCGTCCGCGAGCCCGGCCCCGGTTCTTGGCGCCGGCGGCGCGCTGCCGACCCAGGGCAAGCTCGGTGCGGCCCGCGTGGCCCTCGAGGCGGCCCTGGGCCCGATCGCCGAGCAGGCGTCGCTGTCCTCGGTCGGCGCGGTCGTGTCGAGCGACCTGATCACACAGGCCCTGATCCTGATCCTCGTCGGGTCGGTCGGCATCCTCCTCTGGATCACGTATCGCTTCCGCGACTTCCGGATGGGCGCCACGGCGCTCGTCGCGCTGCTCCACGACGTGCTCGTGGTCGTGGGCGTGTTCGCGATCCTCGGCACGTTTGCCGGACTGCAGATCGACAGCCTGTTCGTGACCGCGATGCTGACCGTGATCGGCTTCTCGGTCCACGACACGATCGTCGTGTTCGACCGGATCCGCGAGAACCGCGCCCGCCACGTGGGCGAGCCGTTCGACCGGATCGTCAATCATTCGATCCTGCAGACCCTCGGGCGCTCGATCACGACCAGCCTGACGGTCGTGATCACGCTGCTCACCCTGCTGCTGTTCGCCGGCGACGCGATCGGAACGTTCGTCCTCGCGTTGCTGATCGGGATCGTGTCCGGGACGTACTCCTCGATCTTCAACGCCGCCCCGCTGCTGGTCGTGTGGCACCAGCGTGACGACCGTCGGCGCGCCGCCGACCTTGCGGCTCGCCCAAGCCGCCGACCCGCCACGTGACCGCGGGACCCGGCCGAGGCCGGGGACCGATCCTGACCCCTGGGTCCATGCCGGACCCCGTCCCGGCACCGGTTCGCCGGCCCGTCGAGTCCCGCGTAAGCGGGACGTGTCATCCTCCGGGCGATGATCGACGCGCGTCACCGCTGGGTGTTTCCGGACCCGCTCCGCCTCGATCCCGAGGTGCGTGCGGCGGCGCGGGCGCTCGGCCTCGGGACGTTCGCGGCGACCGTGCTGGCGCGCCGGGGCATCGCCGACGCCGAGTCGATGGGCCGGTTCCTGGGACCCGCGGTTGACGGGTTGAACGACCCGCGCCTGCTGCCCGACGCGGACCGGGTCGTGGAGCGCATCGCGCGGGCCATCGGCGGGCACGAGCGGGTCATGGTGTTCGGCGACTTCGATGCGGACGGGCTGACCGGCCTGGCCCAGCTCGTCCTCGCATTCCGGCGCCTGGGCCTCGAGACGATCCCGTATGTCCCGTCCCGCCTCGAGGAAGGCCACGGCCTGTCCACCGCCGCCGTAGAGGCCGCCGCACGCGATGGCGTCGCGCTGATCGTGACCGTCGACACCGGCTCGACCAGCGTCGCCGAGATCGCCGATGCGGCGTCGCGTGGCATCGACGTGATCGTCACGGATCACCACCACCTGCCCGAGGTGCTGCCGGCCGCGGTCGCGATCGTCAATCCGCAGCGCGCGGAATCCGCCTATCCGGATCGGCGGCTGTCGGGGTCGGGGGTGGCGTTCACGGTCGCGAGGTTGCTGCTCGGGGAGCTGGCGGACGCCGAATCCGAGGCGCGGGAGCTCGCGGACCTGGCGACGATCGGGACGGTCTCGGACGTGTCGCCGATTCTGGGTGAGAACCGGGCCATCGCCAGGCTGGGCCTGGAGCTGATGCAGACGGCGCCGCGCCCGGGGATCGCCGCGCTGCTCGCGCGGGCCGGCGCCCGGGCCGCGACCGTCGACCTGGAGACCGTCGGCTTCACCATCGCCCCGCGGCTCAACGCGGCGGGCCGGGTCGGGGAGGCGCTGGATGCCGCGCGGCTGCTCCTGGCCGCGTCCGCGGAGGAGGCCGCGACCCTCGCGCTCGTGCTCGAGGAGGCGAACACCACGCGCCGCGACCTGATGCGGGTCGCGATCGCCGAGGCGCGGGCGGCCTTCGGGCTGCCGGACCCGGGCCAGGCACCGGGCCAGCAGGCATGGCTCGACGCGTCACGACCCGCCGACACCGGCATCCGCGTGGCTGGTGGTCCCGAGGCCCCGGCCCTGCTGCTCACCGGTCCCTGGCCCGTCGGGATCCTCGGCCTCGTCGCGGGCCGCCTCGCCGACGAGACCGGCCGCCCCACGGTGGTCGGCACCGTCATCGAGACGCCCGGCGGGAGCGTCATCCGCGCGTCCTGCCGCAGCGACGGCCGGCTGAGCCTGGCCGCGATCCTCGACGCCTGCGACGACCTGTTCCTGCGCCACGGGGGCCATGCCGCCGCCGCCGGGTTCGAGCTACCCGACGAGCGGTGGGACGCGTTCGTGGGCCGGTTCCTCGCCGAGGCCGCGTCCACGGCCCCCGAGGATGCCCGCCGCCCCCTCAACGTGGATCTCGCGCTGCCGGCGTCGTTCGTGGACTACAGCCTGTACCGGGATCTGGCGCGTCTTGCGCCCTGTGGCACGGGCAACCCCGAACCCCTGGTCGCGGTGCTCGGCCTCACCGTCCAGCGCGTGCGGGCCGCCAACGGCGGTCACACGCAGCTCGTGCTGCGCCGGGAACGCGACGTGCTCGACGGGATCGCGTTCGGTCGCGCCGACCTCGCGGAGGGGCTCGCCGAGGGGGACCGCGTGGACGTGGTCGCGCGGCTCGCGAGCCGCAGCTTCGGCGGCCTCGAAACGCTGCAGCTCGACGTCCGCGACGTCTCCGGGTCCGGTGCGCATCCGCGCGCGGCCGAGGTCCTCGCGCGGGCGTCCGGCAACGCGGACGCCACCCCCGTCACGATCGAATCGCCCGTTCCCATCGGCAGAGGAGCCGCATGACCAAGTCGCCGCGCGAAGGTGGACGCCCCGAGCCGGCCCGCCGCCCGACCCGTGACCCGTACGGGCTGTTGCCGAGCGGCGTCCCGATCGCCGCGATCGCGTCGATCGTCGGGCTGCTGGTCCTCGGCTTCGTGACGCTCGGTCTGACCAACGGCCAGCTGCCCGTCAGCGCCGGGGGCGATGGGGGCGGCCCGCAGGGCACCGACCAGGTGCCGACCCGCACCGCCACGCCGTCGAACGTGGTCGAGGTGCCGAGCATCGAGGTCCCGGGCATCGAGGTCCCCGGCACGCTCGTCTATGCCAAGGACGGCAACATCTGGATCCAGAGCGGCGAGGAGGCCACCCAGGTGACCGCGCCGGGCAAGGGCGTCGACGACTCGATGCCCTCGTTCTCGGCGGACGGCAAGTCCATCTACTTCGTCCGCACCCGCCAGGCCGACGGCAAATGGCCCATCGATGGCGTCGTCAAGGATTACCGGCTCGAGGTGCCGACGCTGATGCGGGTCGACATCGCGAGCGGCGACACGACGCGCCTGCTGGACGGGCTCGTCGACCCCAGCGGCCCGTACAAGTGGAACGGCTTCATCCGTGAGCCCGTGGTCTCGCCCGACGGCCGGTACGTCGCGATGGCGACCGATCTCCCGGACCCGACCAGGAGCGACGTGACGCTCAAGCTGTACAACCTCAAGAACGACAAGATCCGCGACCTCAAGCTCCAGCAGGTGGCCCCGCTCGGACACCAGGATCCGGCGTGGCGGCCCGACGGCGGCCGGCTGCTGTACGTGCTGAACGACCGCGACGGCGCCAGGGGCACCCCGCGGATCTACGCCTGGAACCCCGACACGCAGACCACCAAGGCCGTCACCGCGCCCGGCTATCTCCATCCGTCGTGGTCGCCCGACGGCAAGTACATCGCCGCCACCAAGACCAGCGCCTACGGCACCGATGTGGTGATCCTGAGCGCGGCGACCGGCGCCGAGCTCGTCCGGCTCACGGACGACGGCAACAGCTGGGCGCCGGCCTGGTCACCACGTGGAGACCAGGTCGCGTACCTCCACGTCGCGGGCCAGGTGATCGACCTGCGAATGGCCCAGCTCGAGGGCACGGGCCCCACGTGGACCGTGAAGGACACGCTGGACCTGACGACGGCCGCGGGCCTCGACGGCGTCTCGCGCCCGGACTGGTACGTCCCGCCCGAGGACATCCCGGCTCCTTCGACCGCGCCCGCGGACTCGCCGTCGCCTTCGTGACCGCGTATCTCGACCGCCTGGGCGCCCGGACGGCGACGACGGGCTCGGTCCTGTGCGTGGGCATCGACCCTGACCCCGACGCCCTGCCAGACGGGTTCCCGGCCACCCTCGAGGGCGTCGAGCGGTTCGCCCGCCTGATCGTCGAGGCGACGACCGGGCACGCCACAGCGGTGAAGCCGAACCTCGCCTTCTTCGAGGCGCATGGGTCTCCGGGCATCGCCGCGCTCGAGCGGCTTCGCGCGCTGGTGCCCACGGACGTCCCGTTCGTAGCCGATGCCAAGCGCGGCGACATCGGCTCGACCGCCGCCCGCCAGGCGATCGCCCTGTTCGACGTCCTGGGCGCCGACGCCGTCACCGTCAGCCCGTACCTCGGCGAGGAGGCCATCGGGCCGCTCCTCGAACGGCTGGACCGCTTCGCGTACGTCCTGTGCCGGACGTCCAACCCCGGGGCGGGGGAGCTGCAGGCCCTCACCGTGGCACCCGACGCCGCCACCGGCGCTCCCGGTGAGCCGCTGTGGGCCCGCGTCGCCCGCCGGGTGACGTCCTGGGGACCGGGCGGCACCGCCGGCCTCGTCGTCGGCGCCACGGCACCCGCGGAGCTCGTCGCGATTCGCGCCGTCGCCCCGGGACTGGCGTTCCTCGTGCCGGGCGTCGGCGCCCAGGGCGGGGAGGTCGAGCCGGTCCTCGCCGCGGGTCCCGCGACGGCCGCGCCCGCATGGAATCGGCCCGCCGGCGGCCTGCTCGTCAACGTCTCGCGCGGGATCGCACGCGCGGCGCTGGGCCCGGCACCCGACGGCGCCCCCTCCGATCCGGGGGAGCGGCTCGCCGCGGCCGCCGCCGCATGGGGCAAACGGCTCGCTGTGCTACCCTGACGCCCGTTCGGGCGGCCCTGAGCCGCCCCGGCCACACACGAGGTCGATCCACGAGATGCCGTTCAACATCGGACCCGGCGAGCTCATCATCGTCCTGATCATCGCGCTCATCGTCGTCGGCCCGGGCAAGCTCCCGGACGTCGGCGCGGCACTGGGCAAGAGCATCAAGGAATTCCGCAAGGCTGCGACGGACGTCAAGGACGCGACCAGCCTCGACGCTCCCGCCCCGGCGGCGGCGACGGCGACCCCGGCTGCGGCGCCCAACGTCATCACGGCCGCCGCGGCGCCGAACACGATCGCGGCCGCCGCCCCGAACACGATCGCGACCCAGCCCGAGGCCATCGCGGCCGCCGAGACTGCCGCTGTCGTCGCCCCGGAGCCCGCGGAATCGTCGGACGAGCAGCCCGCGCCCTCGGCCTAGGCCAGGTCCCCGCCAGGAGCTCCAATGGCTGATGCCGACGCCGTTCGGGACGCCGGCCTGCCGGTCCGCCTGACGCCGACGCCAGAACCCGAGGCGCCCGTCCCGCCGCCGAGCACGTCGCCGGCCGTGGAGATGTCGCTGGTCGGCCATCTCACGGAGCTGCGCGACCGCCTGATCAAGGTCGTGATCGCGATCGCCATCGCGTCCACGGTCGGCTTCTACTTCGGCGACCAGATCATCGCGTTCCTCAAGGCCCCGTTGCCGGGCAATCAGCCCCTGTACTACACCGGCCTCGGGGACGCGTTCGGGATCCGGCTCAAGATCTCGGTCGTGGTCGGGATCATCCTGGCGATGCCCGTGATCCTGTACCAGGTGTGGGCCTTCGTCGCCCCCGGCTTGACCGTGGACGAGCGGCGGCTCGTCCGCCCCTGGATCCCACTGGCACTGGTGTTCTTCGCCCTCGGCGTGGGGATCGCGTACTTCGTGCTGCCGTTCGCGGCCAGCTTCCTGATCGGGTTCTCGACCGCCGACCTCCAGCCGCTGATCACGGCCAGCAACTACTTCGACTTCGTGACCACGATGTTCCTCGCGTTCGGGCTGGTCATGGAGTTCCCGATCCTGCTGTTCGGCCTGTCGCGCGTGGGCATCGTCACCTCCGAGCGGCTGCGGCGGGCCCGGCGGATGGCGATCCTCGCGATCGCGATCTTTGCCGCCGCGATCACGCCCGGCACCGACATCGTCAGCCCCATCGTGCTCGGGCTGACGATGTACATCCTGTTCGAAGGCACCGTGTACTTCATCAAGCGCAGCGGCAAGTAGCGGGCGGCTGGGCGCGATGGCCGGCGACCCGGTGACGACGAGCGGAGGCCGTGGCGGCGCGGACGAGCGGGGTCAGGAGGTCGTGGTCGTCACCGGCCTGTCCGGCGGCGGCAAGACCGCGGCGGCCAAGCTGTTCGAGGACCTGGGCTACGTCGTCGTCGACAACCTGCCCGGCGAGCTGCTGCCCGACCTCGCGGATCTCCTGGCCAGCGATCCCACCCGTTTCGCCCGGACGGCGATCGTGCTCGACGCACGCGCGGGCGACGTGCCCCTGGCGTTCGGGGCGATGCGCGGCGCGCTCGAGGGCCGCGGGATCCGCCCGGTGATCATCTTCCTCGAGGCACGCGACGACGTCCTCATCCGGCGCTTCTCGGAGACGCGACACCGGCACCCGCTCGCGGACGAACGGGGGATCGCCGCCTCGATCGAGCTGGAGCGCGGCCTGCTCGAGTCGGTGCGCCTGGACGCGGACGTCGTCCTCGACACCAGCGAGCTCTCGCTGCGCGAGCTGCGCGAGCGGATCTTCGCGCGCCTGGGCGACGTCCAGGCCTCGGACCGGCTGGGCATCCAGCTCATCAGCTTCGGGTTCAAGTTCGGTGTGCCGCTCGAGGCCGACCTCGTGCTCGACGTCCGGTTCATGCGCAACCCGTTCTACATCGAGGCGCTGCGGACGAGCTCGGGCATGACCGACGTCGTCCGCGACTACGTCCTCGGCCAGCCCATCGCCGAGAAGTTCCTGGCCCAGATGCACGACCTGCTGGACCTGCTGATCCCGGCCTACGTCGAGGAGGGCAAGACCCGGCTCACGATCGCGATCGGCTGCACCGGCGGCTTCCACCGCTCGATCGTGATCTCCGAGGAGCTCGCGACCTGGCTCCGGGATCGCGACTTCGGCCCGGTGTCGGTCTTCCACCGCGAGCTCGAGAAGTGAACCTGCGTCGCTGGCTGGCCCCGGGAATTGGGGTCAAGCGCTGGCTGCTGGTCGCGTTCGCCGGCCTGCTGCTGCTCGCGGTCGGCGTCGCGCACGTGCTGCGCCAGGTGTCGGCGGACCTGAGCCCGGGCGACGCCGTCGGCGCGATCGTGGACGCCGTGACCCTGCAGTGGCTGCCGTATCAGGTCCGCGGGCTCGTGGCCGGCGTCCTCGGCGTGACGCTGTTCGTGTACGGCGCGTATCGCGTCATCCGCGCCCTCGTCGATCCGTTCGCCGCCTGGGACGGCGAGCGGCCGATGGTCGAGGTGATCTACCAGAAGCGGTTCCTCGCCCGTGGGCCACGGATCGTCGCGATCGGCGGCGGCACTGGTCTCTCGACGCTGCTCCGGGGGCTCAAGGAGCACACCTCGAACCTGACGGCCGTGGTCACCGTCGCGGACGACGGCGGATCGTCGGGCGTGCTGCGGGCCCAGCTCGGGATCCCGGCCGTGGGCGACATCCGCAACTGCATCGTCGCCCTCGCCGATGCCGAGCCGCTGATGGGCCGCCTGCTGCAGTACCGGTTTCCGGGTGCCTCACCCGTGGTCGAGGCGCCGGACGGGTTCGTTGCCCCGGCGCCCGGGCCGGCCTCGCGCGACCCCGAGACGCCGCCCGCGGGGCTCGGCGGCCACGCCGTGGGCAACCTGCTGCTGGCGGCCCTCGTCCAGCTGGAGGAGGGCGACTTCGAGGAAGCCGTGCGCGAGATGAACCGCGTGCTGGCGGTGCGCGGGCGGGTGGTACCGGCGACGGGCACCGTGATCACACTCCACGCGAGGCTGGACGACGGCACCGAGGTGGTCGGCCAGAGCCGGATCGCCAACACCAACCGGGTCGACCGGGTATGGGTCGCGCCCGAGGACGTCCGGCCGACCGACGCGGCGCTGGAGGCGATCGCCGACGCCGAGCTGATCGTGCTCGGCCCGGGCAGCCTGTTCACCAGCATCCTGCCGGCCCTCGTCGTGCCCGGTATGCGCGAGGCGATCGCCGAGTCCGGCGCCCTGGTCGTGTTCGCCTGCAACGTCGCAACCCAGCCCGGCGAGACCGGCGGCTTCGACCTCTCCGACCACCTCGACGCCCTGGGACGCCACGGCGCCGGCCACCTGCCCGACATCGTGCTCGCCAACAACCGGTTCGACGCCCATGCCCCGACGGGCTGGCTCGGGCAGCCCGTGACCCTCCGCTGGCCCCCGGCCGGCGGCGCGGCTCCGCGGCTCGTGCTCGACGACCTGGTCGATCCCGACAACGCCCACCATCACGACCCGGAACGCCTCGCGGCCGCGGTGATCGCCGCCTGGGAGCGCGAGGGCGGGCACCGCCGCCGGCCCAGCGCGTCGCGCGTCGACCGGTCCGACCGGACGGCGTGAGCCGCACCTGACGACGGGACGAACGGAGGCGCATGTCGGGGAGCGATCGTGACCTCGTCGCGGGCCTGCGCGCCGAGCTTGCGGCGGTCGAGCCCGCGCGGCCGTGCGACCGGCGGGCCGAGATCGCGGGGCTCGGGCCACGCCTCCAGACGCAGGAGCCCGCGGTCGCGCGGCTGGTGGTCCGCCTCGGTGGCCACGCCCTCGAGGGCCAGCCGGCGCGGAACCCGCACAGCGCGGTGCGTGCGCGGCGGGCGTTCACCCTGCCCGACGAGCGGCTGGCCTGGAGCGGCGCCGCCGAGCACTGCCGGATGGCGTGGCTCCGCGGCCGGTTCCTCGCCCACGGGTCGTTGAGCCTCGCGGGCGGCCGCGCCCACCTCGAGTTCGTGGTGCCCGTCGAGGACGCCCCGGAGCTGGCGCGCCGACTCGATGATGTCGGGCTGCCGGCCTCGTGGCGCGTTCGCCGCGGTCTCGGCGTCGTGACCTGGAAGAGCGCCGAGTCGATCACGGCGTTCCTCGGCCGCATCGGCGCCAGCGCCTCGCTGCTGGAGCTCGAGGCGCGCCAGGTCGCCCGCAGCCTGCGCGGCGAGCTCAACCGGGTGCTCAACGCTGAGTCGGCCAACCTCCAGCGCTCGGTGGCGGCGTCGGGCCGTCAGCTGGCGGCCATCGACGCCCTCGAGGCGGACGGACGCCTGGGCGAGCAGCCGAGGACCGTGCGTGCCGTCGCCGAGGCCAGGCGGGAGACGCCGGAGGCCTCGCTCTCGGAGATCGCCGCCCGGCTCGAGCTCCACCGGTCCGCCGTCCAGCGGGCGCTGGACCGGCTGGAGCGGCTCGCCCTCCATGATGACGAGGGCGTGGGCATGCGCCGGCCGGCGCGGCGTACCGGACGGGCACGGGAGGCCGGCGTGCCTCTGGCATGATCAGGGCGATGCGACCGATCATCATCGCCGCCAACTGGAAGATGAACACCACGCCCGCCGACGCCGGCGAGCTGGCGCGCACGATCGCGGCCCGCACGCGCGAGCCGGGCGTCACCCGGGTGATCTGCCCGCCGTTCGTGTGCCTCGCCGCCGTGCGTGACGCCGTCGAGGCGGAAGATGTCGCTGTGGGCGCACAGAACGTCCACCACGAGCTCGCGGGCGCCTACACGGGCGAGGTCTCGGTACCGATGCTGGCCGGGCTCGCGACGTGGGTGATCCTCGGCCACTCCGAGCGCCGGGCGCAGTTCGGCGAGACGGACGACCTGATCGGCCGCAAGCTCGATCGCGTGGTCGCGGCCGGGCTTCGCCCGATCCTGTGCGTCGGCGAGGTCCTCGCCGAGCGCGAGGCGGGCCGCGCCACCGCGGTGGTCGATTCGCAGCTGCGCGGGTCGCTCGAGGGACGGGACGCCGCCGTTCTCGCTGCCGCGGGCCTCGTGGTTGCCTACGAGCCGGTATGGGCGATCGGGACGGGTCGCAACGCGAGCGGCGCCGACGCGGCCGCAATGGCGGACGCGATCCGCGCCTCGGTCGCCGGCCTGGGCTGGGCCGCCCTGGCCGCCGACCTCCCGGTGCTCTACGGTGGGAGCGTGACGTCCGCCAACAGCGAGGCTTTCCTCGCCGAGCCGGCCGTCGACGGCGCCCTCGTCGGCGGGGCGTCGCTGAAGCCCGACGAGATGGCGGGGATCGTCGCGCGGGCCGGCATCACCGCGGCGGCCCGGGGCCTCGCGGGGTGACCGGAGCCGCGCACACGACGGACGGCGCCCGCCCTCGGCCCATTGTCCTGGTCATCGCCGACGGCTTCGGCATCGGCCGGGATCCCGCGGCGGACGCGATCGCGGCGGCCTCGATGCCCCGCTGGCGTGGGCTCCTGGCCCGCTGGCCCCACGCGGTCCTGCAGGCCTCGGAAGGCGCGGTGGGCCTGCCCGACGGCCAGATGGGCAACTCCGAGGTCGGCCATCTCAATCTCGGGGCCGGGCGCCCGGTGCTCCAGGACCTGCCTCGCATCGACGCCGCGATCATCGACGGCTCGTTCGACCGGCGCCCCGCGCTGCTGGCTGCCTGCGCGCGGGCCCGCGAGACGGGCCGTCTGCACACGGTGGGCCTCGTGGGACCGGGGGGCGTCCACGCCAACGACCGGCACCTGCTGGCCCTCGTCCGCCTCGCCGCGGCGCAGGGCGTGCCGTCCGTCCGCGTGCACGCCCTGCTCGACGGCCGCGACACGCCGCCGAGCTCGGCGCTCGCGTTCGTGGGTCGCCTCGAGGACCAGCTCGCCACGGCGCACCCGGACGCGCGGATCGCGACCGTCGGTGGCCGCTACTGGGCGATGGACCGCGACCAGCGCTGGGACCGGGTCGAGCGTGGCTACGACGCGATCGTCCACGGGGTGGGGGAGCGTGCCCCATCGGCGACGGCCGCCGTCGAGGCCGCGTACGCCCGGGGCGAGACCGACGAGTTCGTCGCTCCGACGGTGGTCGAGGGCGTCGATGGTGCCCTGCGCGACCGTGATCCGATCGTCCACGTCAACTTCCGGGCGGATCGAGCCCGCCAGCTCACCCACGCCCTTGCCGACCCGGGCTTCGCGGCCTTCGACCTGACCGGTCCGGGCGGGGAGCGTCCCCCGGCGGACCTCCTCGTGGTCACGATGACGGCCTACGAGTCCGGGCTGCCCGTCGAGGTGGCGTTCGGGCCGGAAGAGGCACGGTCGCTCGCGCAGGCCTTCTCCGAGGCCGGCTGGGCGCAGTTCCACGTGGCCGAGACGGAGAAATACGCCCACGTGACCTACTTCTTCAACGGCGGTCGCGAGGCGGCCTGGCCGGGCGAGGAGCGCCGCCTCGTGCCGTCGCCCCGGGTGGCCACCTACGATCTTCAGCCGGAGATGAGCGCAGCGGGGGTCACGGCCGAGCTGGTCGCCGCGATCGAATCCAGCCGCTTCGACTTCATCGTCGCCAACTACGCGAACCCCGACATGGTCGGCCACACGGGCCACTGGGGCGCGACGGTGACCGCGCTCCAGGCGCTCGACGGCTGTTTCGGCCTCGTCGCGGACGCGGTGGAGCGCGTCGAAGCTGCCGATCCTCGAGGACCTGGGGCCGCGCTGCTGATCACCGCGGACCACGGCAACGCCGACGAGCTCCGGGACGCCGCCGGCCTGCCGGTCACCGCCCATTCCCTGAACCCCGTGCCCCTGCTGGCCCTCGGCCGCGCGCTGGACGGTCGCCGCCTGCGCGACGGCGTCCTCGCCGACGTGGCGCCGACGATCCTCGAGCTGGCGGGCCTGCCTCGCTGGGAGGGCATGACGGGGCGATCGCTGCTCGAGTAGGCGCGCGCGGGGTCGAGGCCGCGGTTCTGCTACCATGCCCGACCGTCACCACCCGGAGGTCAACCCACCCGTGAACCCGATCCTGGCCATCGGCCAGATCCTGCTGAGCATCGCCCTCATCGCCGCCATCCTCCTGCAGGCGCGCGGCACGGGCCTGTCCGGAACGTTCGGCGGCGACTCGGCCGTCTACCGGAGCCGCCGCGGCATCGAACGCCGCCTGTGGCAGTTCACGGTCGTCCTCCTGGTGCTGTTCGTGGTGTTCTGCCTCGTCTCGTTCGTGTACGTGTAGGCGCGGACAGCTCGTCGCACCCGTTCCCCAAAGGCGATGTCCATCACCCGTCGCGACCATGCGGTCGTTGCCGTCCTCGTCGTGTCCCTGGTCGTCCTGGGCGCCGTCATCGCCCAGCCGCCGCCGGCACCGGCGGCCACCCCCGAGCCCACGGCCCAGCCCACCCTCCCGCCGCCCACCACCTATCGCGAGGGGGTTGCGGGGGCGCCGAGCGCGATCATGCCGGTCGTCGCCCGCACGCGGTCGGAGCGAACCCTCGTTGGGCTGATCTTCAGCGGCCTGGTCCGCCTGGGCCCCGACAACACCTACGAGCCGGACCTCGCGAAGTCGTGGACCACGGACGCCCGCGGCAAGACCTGGACATTCACGATCGACGACGACGCCACGTGGCAGGACGGCGTCCCGGTGACCGCCGACGACGTCGTGTACACGGTCGAGGCGCTCAAGGATCCGGACGCCGGGGGCGCGATGTCGGGCGCCTGGGCCGACGTGACCGCGACGGCGATCGATCCCCAGACCGTCGAGCTCAAGGTCGATACCCCGATCGCCGGCTTCCTCGCGGCGGCGACGCAGCCGCTGCTCCCGGCCCACCTCCTCGACGGCGTGCCGCTGGCCGATCTCGCCACCAGTCCCTTCGCCCGGTCGCCGGTCGGCACCGGGCCGTACGCCCTCACCGCGCTCGACGACACCCGCGCGATCCTCACGCCCCGGGCCCTGATCGGGTCGCCGGACGAGGTCCCGGCCGAACCGACGCCGTCGATCGACGCGTTCGGCACGCCGAGCCCGACCGCGACGCCCGACCTGCCCGTCCCGTACCTCGAGCGGATCGAGGTCAACTTCTACGACGACGACGCGGCGGCCGCGGCCGCCTTCGCGGCGGGCGACGTCGACGCGGTCGCCGGCCTGCCGGCCGAAACGTCGGCGCCGCTCGCGGCAGAATTGGGGGTGGATCGCGTGCGCTACCCGACGACGACGCTGTCGACGGTGCTGCTGAACCTCCGGGCGACGCATCCCGAGCTGCGCGACGTGCGCGTCCGGCGTGCCCTGCTCGCGGCGGTCGACCGGGAGACGATCGTCAACGACGCGCTGGGTGGCGACGACGTCGTCGCCAACGCGCTGGTGCCGCCCTCGTCCTGGGCGTTCGATCCCGAGGCGGCCGCGCCGGTCAAGTACGACACCAAGGCTGCGGCGAAGGCGCTCAACGAGGCCGGCTGGAAGAAGAAGGCCGGCAAGTGGACGGCGAAGGACGGCAAGGCGCCCTACCGGATCCAGCTCCTCACCGTGCCCGCGGAGGCCAACCCTCGCCTCGCCGCGGTGACCTCGGCCCTGGCCAAGTCCTGGACCGACTTCGGGATCGGCGTGGACGTCGTCGAGACGCCGGCCGCGGAGCTCGCGACGAAGCTGCGCGGCGGCGACTTCACCGCTGCGGCGCTGGACGTCACGATGGGCCTCGAGCCCGACCTGTATCCGCTGCTGGCCTCGAGCCAGGTGCGGGGATCGGGGACCAACCTCAGCGGCTACCAGGACCCCGCGCTCGACACCCTGCTCGAGGCCGCGCGCAAGCCCGGCACGCCCGAGGCTCGCACGGCGGCGTGGAAGGCGCTGCTCACCGGCCTCGCGGCCCGGGTGCCCCTGCTGCCGATCGCCTGGCACAGCGAAAGCGTCCTGTTCCGAGGGGTCGAGGGGCCCACGCCGAGGCTCATCGCCGGCCCCGGAGACCGATTCTGGGATGTGCTAGCATGGCGCCTCGCCGCAGACCGGTAAGCCTTCGGGCGCCGTTCGGTGGTCGGTCGGGCCGAGGTGGCGGAATGGTAGACGCGCTAGGTTCAGGACCTAGTGATCGCAAGGTCGTGTGGGTTCGAGTCCCTCCCTCGGTACCAGCAACCGCCGTCGACGTGCCGGTCGGCGGGCGTACACGGGCCCAGGTGGCGGAATTGGTATACGCGTACGTTTGAGGGGCGTATGAGGCAACTCATCCGGGTTCAAGTCCCGGCCTGGGCACCACTCTCCTGATCCTTCGCGGGCGGCACGAGCCGCCCGCTCGTCGTTTCCGGGGCGGTTAGCTCAGTTGGTCAGAGCGCCTCGCTTACACCGAGGAAGTCGGAGGTTCGAGTCCTCCACCGCCCACCACCCCGATGGGCCGTGATGCCGCGAGCGCCAGCGGGGTATCCTGCGCACAGGGCGTTGGGACGACCGCCGGACTCGAGGAGGCTGCATGGATCTCACCGTGATCATCGTCATCGCGGTCATCGTCGTGATCGCGCTGTTCCTCGTGTCCCTCTACAACGGGCTGGTCACGAAGCGCAACCAGATCGATGAGGCGCTCGGCCAGATCGAGGTCCAGCTCAAGCGCCGCCACGACCTGATCCCCAACCTGATCAACGCGGTCAAGGGCTACATGGGCTTCGAGCAGAAGGTCCTGACGGAGGTCACCGAGGCGCGCGCGAACGCCGTCGCCGCCGGTGCGCAGGGCCCCGCGCAGCAGGCGAGCGCCGAGAACGCGCTGACCTCCTCGCTGCGTTCGCTGTTCGCCGTGGTCGAGAACTACCCGGAGCTCAAGGCGAACGAGAACGTGCTGCGGCTCCAGGAGGAGCTGACCACGACGGAGAACCAGATCAGCTTCTCGCGCCAGCACTACAACGCGACGGTCCTGGACTTCAACAACGGGATCCAGACGTTCCCGGCCGCGCTCATCGCGGGTCCGTTTGGCTTCCACAAGCGCGAGTTCTTCGACGCGGAGCCCGAGGCGGACGCAGTCCCGACCGTCGACCTGAGCCTCAGCTGACGCTCCTTCGCCGCGCCCCGCGCCGGCCCACCGCCCCATCGCCTGAGCCTCGCCCGTGGCCGCCACGTTCTATCAGCAGATCGGCGCCAACAAGCGCAACTCGGTCCTGCTCGCCCTGATCGTGATCGTCCTGCTCGGCGCGCTCGGGCTGTTCATCGGCTGGGCCGTCACTGGAGACCCGCGCGCGGCTCTGCCGTCGCTCGCGATCGCCGTCGCGCTCGGCCTCGTCGCGTCGCTGTTCACGTACTACGCGGGCGATTCGGTCGTGCTCGGCGTGTCGGGCGCCAAGGAGATCGATCCCCAGGCCCTGCCGCAGCTGTACAACGTGGTCCAGGAGATGGCGATCGCAGCCAACGTGCCGATGCCCAAGATCTACCTCATCGACGACACCGCGCCCAACGCCTTCGCGACCGGCCGCGACCCGCAGCACGCGTCCGTGGCGATCACCACGGGCCTCCTCCAGAAGCTCGATCGTGAACAGCTCCAGGGCGTGATCGCCCACGAGATGTCCCACGTCCGCAACTTCGACATCCGGTTCTCGCTGATGGTCGGCGTCCTGGTTGGCTCGATCGCGCTCCTGGCCGACTTCTTCCTGCGGTTCACGTTCTGGGGCGGAGGCCGCCGCTCCAGGGGCAGCAACGACAGCGGCGGTGGCGGGTTGCAGATCGTCATCTTCGTCGTCGCGATCGTGCTCGCGATCCTCGCCCCCATCGTGGCCCGGCTCGTGCAGCTGGCCATCAGCCGCCAGCGCGAGTACCTGGCGGACGCGTCGGGCGTCGAGCTGACGCGGAACCCCGTCGGCCTCGAGCAGGCGCTCGCGAAGATCGCCCTGGACACCGAGCCGCTGGAGGTCGCCAATCGGGCGACCCAGCACCTCTATTTCGAGAACCCGATCAAGGGCGTGTCGGGCAAGCAGTCGGACCTGTTCTCGACCCACCCGCCGGTGCTCGATCGGATCAACCGCCTCCGGGCGCTGACGAGCCAGCCGCCGATCGACGACCCCGAGATCGTGCTCGGGCTCGCGTCTGCGTCGGGTGGCCGCCGGAGCCCCCGTCCCCGCCCGCGCCGCCGCCGGGGCCGTACCGGCAACCGGGGTAGGGGCGGCCCTCGGCGGCGTCGGGTAGGGGGGGGTGTGAAAGAGAGAGGGGGGGGAAGGGGCGGCGCGGGCGTGCAAGGGGATCGTCTTCGTATGAGCTCGGACGCGTCGGGCCGCCAGTTCGTACTCCCGCCGGCCGGGAAGTGCGGCAAGGCCGCCCAGGGGAGCCCCCTCGCCTTGTCGCTCGATCGGGGCGCATGGTATTCTGCGCCGCGCCGACGGGGCCTCTCGGGGACCCGGGGGTCCGGGCCGAGATAGCTCAGTTGGTAGAGCACGCGACTGAAAATCGCGGTGTCGCCAGTTCGAATCTGGCTCTCGGCACCAACGCCGGCCGGCACATCTTCGAGCGGAAGTGGCTCAGTTGGTAGAGCATCACCTTGCCAAGGTGAGGGTCGCGGGTTCGAGTCCCGTCTTCCGCTCCACTTTTCCCCGCACCGAGATCGACTTCTGGCACCGCTGCCCCTTCGTCTAGTGGTAGGACAGCGGACTTTGGATCCGTTAGCCGAGGTTCGAATCCTCGAGGGGCAGCCAACTCGACATCCACCGGCGACACGACGCCGGACCCGGCGACGTGGCGAAGAGGCCTAACGCGGCGGTCTGCAAAACCGCTATTCATCGGTTCGAATCCGATCGTCGCCTCCACCTGACCATCCAGCGGCCCCCAATCGGGGCCGCTTTGTTGTTCGGAGGGACACGTGTCCGCGAGCCCTAACGAGCCGGGTGTACGGTTGGCGACGACGCACGACGAAACCCGCTCCATAGGCCCGTTCCGCGAACGACGAGTGACTTCCGTGGACGCGACCCTGCGCGAGACGAGCGACGTGCGACGGCCATGCTGATGCCGCGCCACTGAGCGTGCGGCCTTCGGATTCACAGAGGAGGCCTCTGATGACGCTCGTTGCGACCACGGCCGGCGAATCCACCATCGGGTCCGACGGAGTCGCGATCCGTCCGTTCCGCTTCGAGGCCCCGCAGGCGGACCTCGACGACCTGCGTCGCCGGATCGAGTCGACCCGCTGGCCCGAGCGGGAGAACGTCGACGACGTCTCGCAGGGCGTTCGGCTCGGGACGACGCAGGCCCTGGCGCGCTATTGGGCGCAGGACCACGACTGGCGCACCTTCGAAGCCCCGATGAACGCCCTTCCTCACTTCCTGACCGAGATCGATGGGCTGGACATCCACTTCGTCCACGTCCGCTCGAAGCACCAGGGCGCCCTGCCGCTCATCGTCACGCATGGCTGGCCGGGCTCGTTCGTCGAGCAGATGAAGATCATCGGGCCGCTGACCGACCCGACGGCGCATGGTGCAAACGAGGCCGATGCATTCGATGTCGTCATCCCGTCCCTGCCGGGCCACGGCTTCTCCGCCAAGCAGACCGCACCGGGCTGGGATCCGCCGCGGATCGCCCGTGCATGGGCGGTGCTCATGGGCCGGCTGGGCTACACGCGCTACGTGGCCCAGGGTGGCGACTGGGGGAACGCCGTCTCGGAGCAGATGGGACTCCAGCGGCCGCCGGGACTGCTGGGCATCTCGACCAACATGGCGGCGACGGTGCCGCCCGAGATCTCCAAGGCCCTCGCTGGCGGAGCGTCGCCGCCGGCGGATCTGCTGCCCGACGAGCGGAGCGCCTGGGACCAGCTGGACTTCTTCTTCAAGAAGGGCCTCGGCTACGCCAACGAGATGGCGCTCCGTCCGCAGACGTTGTACGGGATCGCCGACTCACCGGTCGGCCTGGCGGCCTGGATCCTCGACCATGACGATGCGAGCCACAGGTTGATTGCGCGCGTGTTCGACGGAACGCCCGAGGGCCTCTCGCGGGACGACATCCTGGACAACATCACGATGTACTGGCTGACCAACACGGCCGTGTCCTCGGCGCGGCTGTACTGGGACAACGCGCAGACCTCGACGGCCGGATTCTTCGATGCGAAGGGCGTTCAGATCCCGGTGAGCGTTACGGTCTTTCCCGACGAGATCTATGCGGCACCCAGGCGCTGGGCCGAGCGGGCGTACCCCAACCTCATCCAGTACGTCCGCCATCCCGTGGGCGGCCACTTCGCCGCCTGGGAACAGCCGCAGCTCCTGTCCCAGGATCTCCGCGAGGGCTTCCGCTCGCTGCGTGGGTAGCGAGCGTCCGGCGTCCAGACCTGGCCGCGCTGTGGGCCGTCGCCGACGTACGATGTCCGCCGGTCCGCGTCCTCAGGCCGGGGTGGCGGAATTGGCAGACGCGGCGGTCTTAAACACCGCTGACCGTAAGGTCGTGTGAGTTCAAATCTCACCCTCGGCACCACAATTGGCAGCGTCGCGGGGCACGGCGCCATCTCGCGGGACGGCCTCGAGCTCGGACTCGATGACGGCCGTCAATTCCCGCGTGCGATGCCCGGCTCGTGAGGGTTCGCCAGCTTCGAAGGCGTAGAGTCGTCCACTCCCGACGGTGTTCCTCGTGGGTGGTCGGGCCAACGACCAGCGGTCCGGCTTGGCGTCGTGGAGCTCGTCCCAGGCAACGTCGAGGTCGGCCACTGGCCGATGGTATGGCTGCGTCTGGGCGTCGTTCTCCTCACGCCTCGTTCAACTCGGCGCCGCGAGGCCTCGCCGCCGCGCTCCGCTGAGGACGGCCGCCCGGCCCGATGAAGTCTCGAGGGCAGGAGCGAGCGACCCGAGGCCCTACCGTTGCCCGCGTCACAGTCGACCCTCAGATTGCGGTGCGCAACGGCAACGGATCTTGAGAAGTCCGTTGACCGGGTGCACCAGTCGCCGCAGGATGGCGACCTCCCGCGAGAGGCATTGACGCGCCACCGTCAACACGGTTACCTCGGTAGCGCCGAGCCACTGGCAAGCCCGCCCCGCGGAAGGGGGATCGGAGGGTGGTGCCATGCGCACCGTCGCAACAATCCTGGCGCTCATCGCGATGCTCGTCGTCGGCGTCGGGCCGGTGGCGGCCGACACGACTGGAGGTGGGAACGGGACGCAGGCGACCGCAGTCCAGGACGGTGGATGCACGGACAACGGAGATGGCACGGTCACGTGCTCGCAGACCGAGCTCGACGCCTTCAAGGACAAGGTGAGCGGAGACTTCGTCTGCTACGACGAGTTCACGTCCACATTCGACGAGAACACGGGGGACCCGGTCTCGAGTTCATGATTCTTCCGGCTGCACCGAGAACTCGGGCAACGTCACGGTTGTCAAGCTCACATCGGTCGATCTCGCGTCGACCGACATCGCGTTGACCACGTTTGATTGCGACGCCAACGATTGCATCGAGAGCGACGGCGGCACTATCTCGATCGCCGCGACGTGGACCGGGATCGGGAAGACCTTCAGGTCGAAGAGCTTGTCCCATTCGAGGGACCAGTCGTGCGTCGAGGTCGACCGGAGCACGTCCACGGCACGGAACGCCACGTTCGACGGGCCGTTCAGCGCGACGTTCGCGCAGATCTCAGTCGGGACGTCGTCCTTCAGGGTCCGCTGCAAGTAGCATCGCGGACCACTCGACACGACCGGATCGGGGACGTTCATCGTCTCCGCTCCGGTCCACGCTTGTTTAGCGGTAGGGACGGTCCTGTTTATGTCTCGGTTTCTCCGTCACCCGCGTCGTTTGCGGGCCGTGGTTCTCGCAGCGGTCGCGCTTGCCGGGCTCGCGATTCCGCCGGCCGCCCTGGGCGCGACGCGTGAGCGCTCGGAGTACTCGCTCCAATTCGACGGCGATCTTGACTGCGGGAGGTTCCACGACGTATTTAAGGACTACTACGACGTTCGCGAGGCCAATTCTTCGACGCTGACGGAAACCTCACGGCGGTGATCTACAACGCCGCCCACACCTGGGACGACCGCAACTCCGTCACCGGCCTCGTGCTACATGAGCACGGACATTTCACCGAGGTGGACGACCTCATCGCGGAGACGATCACGATCACGGGTGTGTCGGAGGTCATGAACGTCCCCGGCCGTGGCGCTCGTTCGACCGCTATCTCCTGTTCTTCGCGGGTGGTCGCAAGCAGCGAGATCCTGATCGGTGACCAGGTGCTCTGCGACGCCCTGAGCTGAGGCTAACCGCTACCCGCGGCGTCTCTTCTCCTGATCACCCGGTAGGCGATCCGCCCGTAGGGTCGATCGTGGTTCGCCGGCCAGTCCGCGACGGGGCGACCGGAGGCGTACATTGCGCACCGAGGACGAGCCCCTGACCCCTGGGCTGGGTGCGTCGACGACGGCTCACGCGGCCGTCCTGTTCGTCCGTCGGGAGGCCGGCACCGCGCGATGGTGCGGGGGGACGGACGTCAACAGAGCTGTCTGCGCGTACTTCTTTAGCTGCCCGACCCGGCCTCTCAGTTGCGCCGTTTCCTGCGCTGCTGCCCCATGCCGTACCCCCTTGCTCCGCCGCCGACGGAATACGGTTGCCAGGACCCACATCACTGGCTCGCCCCACCGATCGATGGCCTCGGCAAAGACGCCGTTTACGACGAGCAGGGTGCCGACTCCCAATCCAGCGACGCCGCCGAGGAAAGCCGCCGGCTCGGCATCCTTGCTGAGGCTCTCGACACCTGCCGAACCTAGTCCAGGATGGCCATGTCCGACCAACTGTGCCATGTCCGGAGCGGCCCGGGACTGAGCCAACGGGGCGCGGAGCCGGGAGGCGCCCGAAGGACGCTAGCCTGGTCCGGGACCCGCCCGTCGGCGATCAACCGCAGGCACCGCGCCATCTCGCGCACTCAAGCTCGAACTAGTGACGGAAGCTTTCCATCCCCTCGCGTCCCCGATCACAGCCCGAGAGACGGATATGGGGGCATCCCTGATGGCGCCGGTGATGCGCCAGCGTCCATCGTGAGGCCATGACCCCCGGCACCACAACTCGCGACCCCATCGGGGTGGACGGCGCGCGCACGGTCGTCGTCGGCATGTGTTGTCCTCGCGGGGTTGCCGAGGCCCCGGACGCGTTGTTCGGCCAGGCCCGGACCATAGGTCGCGAGTACGCTAGGAGCGAAGACAGCGTTTGCCGTCGGTCCGCACACCGGAAGGGACGAACCCGCGATCGACGCCGACAGATTGGCCTGCTCGTGGCGGTGTTCGTCGCATCCGCGGTCGAGTTCGTCGAGGCGTTCACGATCGTGCTGCGATGGCCTGACCCGGACTGGCGATCGGCGATCATCGGCACCGTCCTGCGCTGGTCGCGCTCGGCGTCACCGTCGCTCTCGCGGCTACGCGCTCGTGGAGTGGTTCCCGGAGTCACTGTTGCAGCTCATCATCGCCGGCCTGCTGCTCATCTTCGGGCTCCAGTGGCTCGTTAAGGCCGTACTCCGAGCCTCCGGTCGAAAGCCCTGCACGACGAGGAGGCCATCTTCGCCGCGGAAGCGCAGCGGCACGGCAGCCGCGACGAGTCGATCATGGGACTCGACGGCTTTGCGTTCGTGGTCTCGTTCAAGGCGTGTACCTCGAAGGCCTCGAGTCGCGTTCATCGTCCTCACGTTCGGCCTGTCGGCGGGAAACATCCCCCTCGCGGCTGCAGGTGCCGCCTCGCCGGTGTGCTGGTGTTGGTCGTCGGCGCATGGCGCATCGGCCGCTGTCGCGGTACCGGAGAACACCCTCAAATACGGCGTCGGCGTCCTGCTCACCACCTTCGCACTCTGCGGTCGATGTCCTCGACGGCTTGCCGGCGATCGCAGCTCGAATGGACCGCGAGCGACTTCGATCGCCGTCGTGCTGCTCACGTGGTTGTCGTCTCGCAGCTGATGATCCGGGCCTTGCGGACCCCGCGCGCGTGGGTGCCCGGTGATGCGCTACGTCGTCAGGTTCTTCCGCTTCTGTACGACTTCATCGTCGGCGACGACTGGCGGATCGCGGCCGGAGCCGTGGCCGTGCTCGCCCTGGGCGCGGTCCTGGTCGCGCTCGATGTCGCCGGGCCTGGCTCCCGCCCGTCATCACCGCCGGCCTCGTCGCCGTCTTCGCGCTGCCGCTCCTCCGGCCCGCTAGCGGCGGCGACCGAACAGCCCGCGCCGCTGCTTCTCGGGCTTCTCCGACGCTTCGGGCCCCTTGCCGTCGACCGAGGGCTTCGCCACGGCCGGGCCGAGCACGGCGTTGGCGAGGTTGCGCATCGCGTTGGCGGCCATCGACTTGGGCGCGCTGCGAACGACGGGATTGCCCTCGTTGACCGCCTTCAGGTAGGCGATCGAGTCGTAGGGGAGGTCCGCGCTCAGGGGCGCGCCGAGGGCGTTCTCCACGTCCGACCGCTTGAGCAGGTCACGAGCGAAGGCGTTGTTGAGGACGAACATCGTCGTCGCGCCCAGGGCACCGGTCTCGGTGAGCCGGTCCATCAGCAGGTGGACCGCGTTGAGTGCAGGGATCTCGGGGAGCACGGGGATCACCACCGTGTCGGAGCGGCTGAAGATCGCCAGCATGCGCTCGTCGAGCGAGGTGCCGGCATCGACGATGACGATGTCGAAGGCCTCGAGAGCCCGCTCGAGGATCAGCTCGATCCGTTCGGCGGTGATCATCGAGGCATAGCCGGGCGTGGGCGGCGACGCCAACACCTGGATGCCGCTCGGGTGATGGACGGTGTACGTCCGGAACAGCTCGACCTCACGCAGGGCGGCCTCGTCGCGGGCCAGGTCGAGCATCGACTGCTTCGGCTGCAGGTTGAGGTGCGACGACACCTGGCCGAACGAGAGGTCGAGGTCGATGAGGAGGGTGCCCGTGGGGTTGCGCTCGCCGGCGAGCAGCGCGAGGTTGGCGGCGATGGTCGTCGTGCCGACCCCGCCCTTGGGGCTGAACACCGACACGATCCGCCGGCCGCGCGGGTCGCCGATCGCGGTGACGGCGACGACCGCCGCGTGCTCCCGCGAGCGCTGGAAGCGCAGCGACAGCGCCTCGACCCGGGCCTCGAGCTCGGTCTGGTCGAACGGCTTGGTGATGACGTCGTCGGCACCCGCCTCGAGCAGGCCGATGCGCTCCTCGAGATCGTCGGCCTGGGCGACGGCCAGGACGGGGAGGCTCTTGGTCGCCTCGTCGCGGCGCAGCTCCTCGATCACGGCCGAGACCGTGAACGGGACGGGGACCTGGTCGACGATGATCAGGTCGTAGCCGGAGGCGGACGCGAACAGGTCGACTGGGTCCGCCACGGTCGTCACACCGTGGCCGGGACCCGTCAGGGCCGCGGTCAACGCCTCGCCCGCGACGCGGTCTGTCGCGAGGAGGAGGATCGAGAGCTGCAACGTATTCCCCGAGGCTGGGCGGTCGGCGGCGACCGGAACGATCTCGGCGGGAAGAATACAGGTTGGCGGCCCGGCCGCTCGGGAGGATGCGCCGTGCTATCCTCCCGCAGTCCTTTCGGCCCCGCGCCGGCATGCCGTCAGCTGGGGCAGATCCCATTGGAAGGAGAACAGCAGGCCGTGCGCCGCTATGAACTCATGCTCGTCCTCCGGCCGGATGCGCCGGATGAGCGGGCCGCCGCGGTCATCGACCGCACCACGCGCTACGTCGTCGCCGAGGGCGGGCAGATCGTCAAGGTCGCCCCCTGGGGACGCCGCCGGCTCGCGTATCCCATCGATCGGTATCGCGAGGGCTCGTACCACATCGTGGTGTTCGAGGCCCCGGCCGAGGCCATCGCCGAGCTGGAGCGCAGCCTCCAGATCACCGAGGACGTGCTCCGCTACCTCGTGACTCGGACGATCAAGCCGCTCAAGGCGCGCCGCGACGCGGCGGGCGGGGCCGAGGGCGACGACATCGACGTCGACGATGCCGACATCCCGATGGGCGAGGACATCGAGGACGAGGAGACCGTCGAGCAGATCGACGAGTCCGAGTCCGAGGCCGCTCCCGCGGCGATCGAGTAAGAGCAGGGAGCCCGGCAGATGGCGTCGTTCTCGAAGGCCATGATCATCGGCAACCTCGGACGCGATCCCGAGATGCGGTACACGCCCAACGGCCGTCCCGTCACGGAGTTCAGCGTTGCCGTCAACCAGAGCACGAAGAACCAGCAGACCGGCGAGTGGGTCGAGGCGACCGACTGGTTCCGGGTGACCGTCTGGGGCGACCGTGCGGAGCGCACGGCCGAGCAGCTGCGCAAGGGCAATCGCGTGTTCGTCGAGGGCCGCTTCCGCACCCGTGAGTTCGAGGGCCGCGACGGCCAGAAGCGGATCTCGCTCGAGATCACCGCCGACAACGTCGTGAGCCTCGAGGCCCGCGCCCGCGACGAGGAGGGAGCGTTCAACGCTCCGGCCGGCGGATTTGGCGGCGGCGCGAGTGGCGCGGGCGCCGGCGGTGGCGCCAGCGGTGGCGGCGCTGGGGGCGGGGAGCCCGTCCGGCCGACCCGGCCGCCCAGCGACGACGACCTCGACGACCTCCCCTTCTAACGACTCCCAGGAGACCTGAAGAATGCCCCCCAAGTCGAAAAAGCGCGACGACTACTACCGCGACCGACGCCGCCGGAAGGTCTGTTCCTTCTGCGCCGACAAGACGGTCTCGATCGACTACAAGGAGGTCAACCGCCTCCGTCGCTACCTGTCCGAGCGCGCCAAGATCGAGCCGCGCCGCAAGACCGGGACGTGTGCTGCGCACCAGCGCGAGCTCGCCGTCGCGCTCAAGCGGGCCCGGCACGTCGCGCTGCTGCCGTACGCGCCCCAGCACCTCCGCCCCTAGGTCGGTGACCGCGCGCGGCGCGGGGGGTCGGCGGCGAGCCGGGCCTCATCGGTGACCGCGGGCCTGTTGCTGGTCGTCGGCGGCGCCGCCGCGGGCCTGTTCGGATCCCTGCTGGGGCTCGGCGGCGGGATCCTGATCGTCCCCCTGCTCGCGTTCGGATTCGGCGTGCCCCTGCGCGAGTCGGTGGCCGTCTCGCTGGTCGCCGTGATCGTGACCTCCACCGCCGGCGCGGGCGTCTATCTCCGCCGGCACGTCGCCAACCTCCGGCTGGGCATGACCCTCGAGCTGTTCACGGCCTTCGGGGCGCTCGCCGGCGGCCTGCTCGCGTTCGCGCTCGACGAGCGGGTGCTCGCCGGGCTGTTCGCGATCGTCCTCACCTGGGTCGCGGTCTCGATGATCCGCCAGGGTCGTCGCACCGCCGCGCCGGCGGCGGCCGCAGCCGCGAGGGCGACCGACGACGAAGAGCCCGCCGACCCCGACCCGGAGGTGGCCCAGGAGCCGGCGATGGCCGCCGACGTCACCGGCGGACCGGAGCCGGCCAGTTTCACCGACACCCTCGCGGGCGATGGGTACCGCGTCCACCGGCTCGGGTTCGGGATGTTCGCGTCGATCGGGGCGGGCCTGGTATCGGCCCTCCTCGGCGTCGGCGGCGGCATCATCAAGGTCCCGGTGATGAACGTCGCGATGGGCGTGCCGCTCAAGGTCGCGACGGCGACCAGCAACATGATGATCGGCATCACCGCGACGTCGTCGGCGGTCATCTACCTGCTCGCGGGCGAGATCGACCCGTACCTGGCCGGCCCCACGGCGCTGGGCGTGTTCGTGGGCGCCTCGGTCGGGTCCCGGGTCGCGGGCCAGATCGACGTGGCCGTCATCCGCTGGCTGTTCGTGGTCGTCGTGCTGTACACGGCGTTCGCGATGGCGCGTCGCGCGCTGGGGCTGGGATGACTGCGCCGACACGCTCCCGAGGCACGGCCAACGCGATCGAATTGGTCGTGGCCCGGATGCTGGTGGGCGGGACCTACCTCGCCATCGGGCTGATCCTGGTGGGCGTGCTGGGGATGCTCGCGTCGGGCATCGACCCGATGGCCCACCCGCCGGCGATGACGTTCGACCTCGCCGCGCTGCCGGGCGACCTCGTCTCGTTGCGGCCCGCCGGATTCATCTGGGCCGGTATCGTGGTCGTGATGGCCCTTCCGATCGGGCGGGTGGTCGTGGCCGGCGCGGGCTTCTTCGCGGCCGGCGAACGGCGGCTCGCCCTTATCTCCGTGCTCGTCGTTGTCGTCGTCGCTCTCTCGATCGTGGCCGCGCTGCGGGTGAGCGCCTGATGGACATCGCGATCCTGGTCATCGCGTTCCTCGTCATCCTGCTCGGCGCCGAGCTGTTCACCAACGGCATCGAGTGGTTCGGGCGCAAGCTCAACCTCGCCCAGGGGGCGGTCGGCTCCGTGCTGGCGGCGGTGGGCACCGCGCTCCCCGAGACCATGATCCCGATCATCGCGATCATCTTCGGCGGCGGCGGGGAGGCGACCCACGACGTCGGCGTCGGGGCGATCCTGGGCGCGCCGTTCATGCTCTCGACGCTGGCGATGTTCGTCACCGGGCTGGGCGTGATCGCCTTCCGCGAGCGGCGCGCGACGGACACCCGGATGGTCGTCGACACGGCCGTGCTGGTGCACGACATCCGGTACTTCGTCATCGCCTACGGCCTGGCGATCGCGACCGCCTTCCTCCCGCCGTCGCTGGACCTCATCCGGTATGCCGTCGCGTTCCTGCTGCTGGGCATCTACGCCTGGTACGTGAAGGGCCATTTCGCCGAGGAGGCGGGCGAGGAGGAGGACGAGCTTCCGCCGCTGCGATTCCACCGGATGGACCGCGGCGCCCACCGGGCCGACCCGCACGTGCCGCGCCTGCGGATCGTCAACATCCAGGTCATCGTCTCGCTCGCCTGCATCGTGGGCGGCGCCTGGCTCTTTGTGGGGGCGGTCGAGGAGCTCGCCACGACGCTGGGCATCAGCGAGCTGCTGCTGGCGCTCGTGATCGCCCCGATCGCGACCGAGCTGCCCGAGAAGTTCAACTCGCTGATCTGGGTGCGCCAGGGCAAGGACACCCTGGCCATGGGCAACATCACGGGCGCGATGGTGTTCCAGTCGGCCTTCCCGACGTTCGTCGCCCTGGTGTTCGCGGGCTCGGCGTGGCACATCAGCGGCGACTCGTACCTCGCCTTCCTGTCGGCCGGGATCACCTTCCTCGCCGTGGCCGCGATCTTCGGGCCGATGTGGCGATCGGGCCGCCTTGACGGGAAGGCGCTGCTGGTGGGCGGGCTCCTGTACCTCGTCTACCTCGTGCTCGTCGGCCTCACCATCGCCGGGGTCATCTCGTTCGGCTGAGCCCCACGGCCCGCGTGCTAGGATCGGCCAACGAACGAACCCCGCGGCCACGTGCCGCATGCGACGTGGAGCGCCGCCGATGGTCACCCAGCAGTCGTCCGCCACAGCGCCCGCCGCGCCCGCCGCGCCGGCCCCGGCCAGGTCGCTCGACGACCTGATCGCGTACTTCGAGGGCGACTGGGTCCCGCTCCGCGACGCCAGGATCAGCATCATGACCCACGCGTTCATGTACGGGACGGCGACGTTCGAGGGCATCCGCGGCTACTGGAACGCGGATCAGGGCCAGCTCTACGGCCTGTTCGTGGGCGAGCACATGGAGCGGATCCGCAACTCCGCCAAGATGCTGCTCATGGAGGACCTGCCCTCGGTCGACGAGCTGGTCGGGATCGTCGTCGAGACCGTGCGTCGGAACCAGTTCCGCGAGGACATCTACATCCGGCCCTCGTACTACAAGAGCACCCGCGCGATCGGCGTCCGCCTCCACCATCTCGACCACGAGCTGTACGTGATCACGACGCCGTTCGGGAACTACATCGACATCGAGAAGGGCGTCCGGATCATGACCTCGACCTGGCGCCGCAATGCCGACGAGGCGCTGCCCGCCCGGGGCAAGATCGTGGGCGGCTACGTGAACATGGCCTTCCAGAAGTCCGAGGCGGAGCTCAACGGCTTCGACGAGGCGCTGGTGCTGACGCCCGACGGGCACGCGTCCGAGGCCTCCGCGGCGAACCTGTTCGTCGTGCGTGACGGCGTGCTGCTGACGCCGCCGGTGTCGGACGACATCCTCGAGGGCGTCACCCGCAAGGCGATCGTCCAGCTGGCCAAGGATGCGGGCATCCCCGTGGAGGTCCGCTCGATCGACCGTTCCGAGCTTTACGTCTGCGACGAGGTGTTCCTGTGCGGCACCGGCGTCCAGGTGAGCGCGGTGATCGAGGTCGATCACCGGCCGGTCGGGACGGGCGCCATCGGCCCCATCTCGCGGCTGATCAGCGGGCGCTACTTCGACGCCGTCCGGGGCAAGCTGCCCGAATACCTGGGCTGGCTGACGCCGATCGGCGAGTAGCTCCACGCGCGCGCGGACGCGGACCACGGGAACGGATCGACCGCGAGCGACCTATGAGGGCATGCACCGCAGCGCGCCGGCTTCGGGCCGCGATCGGCGATACCGTCTCGCGCCGGCCCTCGGGGTCCTGGTCCTCCTCGTAACCCTGGTCGCGTGCTCGCCCACCACCGCCTCGCCGGCCGTCCCGGCGGCATCCGCTGCGGGTGCGCCGCCGGTCGGCCTGATCGACATCGGCGGGGGACGCCGGATGGAGATCGCCTGCCAGGGCTCCGGCACGCCGGTCGTCGTCCTCGATGCCGGCCTGGGCAACACCCTCGATGTGTGGAGCGCCGTGATGACGCGGGTCGCCGAGTTCACGACCGTGTGCGCCTACAACCGCGCGGGCCTCGGGCGGAGCGACCGGCGGCCACCGCCCCATGGCGCCTCGAGCGCCGTCGACGACCTCCACGCGCTCCTCGGCGCCGCACGGCTGACGGGGCCGTTCGTGATCGTCGGGGCGTCATTCGGTGGGCTCGACGCGCAGCTGTTCGCCCGCCGCTACCCGTCCGACACGGCCGGCGTGGTGCTGGTGGACGCGATCGCGCCGCAGTGGGACAGCCAGCTCGAGGCGACCCTCTCCCCGCAGCAGGTCGCGGAGCGGCGCGCCATTCCCAACGGCGAGGACCTCACCAACGAGGACATCCGGGCGAGCGAGACCAGCCTCCTCGACGCCCCGCCGTTTCCCGCCGTGCCACTCGTCGTCCTTCGCCACGGGCTGCCGTTCGAAGGAGGACCTGACTGGCCGACCGGCGCGGTCGAGGCGCTCTGGTCGCGCCTGCAGGAAGGGCTCGCGGCGATGAGCCCGGAGTCGGCGCTGCTCCTGGCGGCCGAGAGCGGCCACCGGATCCACCAGCAGCAGCCGGACCTCGTGGCGGACGCGATCCATGCCGCTGCAGACCCGGCCCGCTGGCCGCCGACCGCCACCGTGCGCCCTGCGTTCGGTGCAGCCGCGTCGCCGATGCCTGCGGGCACCATCGCCGAGGTCCTCGCCTTCGGCGCCCAGGACGGGATCCGGACGGCGGACGGCGAGGGTGGGAACCAGGCGCTGGTTGTCGCCAACGGCCAGGGGGGTCTCGCGGGGGAGCCGTCGCTCGACGCGTCGGGCGCGACGATGGCCTACGCGGTGCGGCCCGCCCCGTCCTCAGGCGCAGGCGCCCAGCCCGACCCGACGAACGAGATCTGGGTCGCCGACATGGAGTCCGGCCGTCGCCACCTCGTCGCCGACGACGGCGCGATGCCCCAGCTGTCGCCCGACGGGCGGACGATCGCCTTCAACCGCCACGGCCACGAGTACCTGGTCAATGCCGGCGGCGGCTCGGCGCGCGATCTCGGCGAGGGCGGCTGCGCCGTGTGGTCCCCGGATGGCAGTCGCCTCGCGATGTGCACCAACGACGACGACGTGGTCGTGCTGCGGCTCGCCGACCTGGAGCGGACGCCCGTGCCCACCGGCCCCGGTCCTAACCAGCCGACCGCGTGGTCACCGGACGGCACGACGCTCGCCATCTCGTCGACGCGCGACGGGGACGGGGAGGTCTACCTGGTGCACCCCGACGGATCGGATGAGCGGCGGCTGACGTCGGCACCAGGCACGCAGAACGCCGTCGCGTGGCTCGCGGAGGGCCTGCTCGTGACGAGCTCGCTGCCGGACGCCGACGCGAGCGACTGGTTCCTCGTGGATCCGGCGAGCGGGGCTACCTCGGCCATTCCGTGGCTGCACGGGGTCCCGGATCCGATTGCCGCAGCGATGCCACGCTGACGATCACCGCGATCGCGGCGATCGCGGTGCTCGGCCGCGCCGGGGGGCGTCAGCCGACGGGGTCGACCGAGAGGTTCGGGGCGTTGCGACCCAGCGTGATCACGATGTCGACCGTGGTCTTGGGATCGTTCGCCGTGGTGACCTTGACGTTGAACAGGTCCTCGAGGTACTTGATCGTCTCGGGCATCTCGGTCTCGGCGCCGTTGTAGACGACGACCTTGGTGGTCGATACCGTGCTCGGGTGCTGGTTGGGCGCGGACGCGTCGAGCCCGTCGTAGGCGAGCTTGTCGGAGGTGTTCGCCGACAGGCCCCCACGCCCGGACGCGTTCAGCACCCAGACGCGCGCGGCCTCGGCACCCAGCCGGTCGCGGAGCGCGAGCAGGGCGGGCGGCGTCGAGAACGCCTCCTTGACCGCCTTGCGGATCCGGACGACGTTGGGCTGGATGATGTAGCCGCGTACGGGCACGGTGGATTCGGTCGCGTAGAACGACGGCGAGAACACGTAGGACCGGATGTTCTTGGTGTCGACGCTGTCGGCGAGCGAGAGCAGCTTGGGGATCTGGGCCAGCGGGATGTCGGTGTTGACGGACTGCTTGAGCGTCTTCGCGAGATCGTTGAGGTTGGCCATGATCGACTGCACGTTCATCTGGTCACGCAACGAGACGAGCACCCGCTGCTGGCGCCGGCCACGATCGAAGTCGCCGCCTTGGGCGCGATGGCGGGACCGGGCGTAGATAAGCGCGTCCGCGCCGCTCATGTGCTGCGGGCCCGCCGGGATGTAGACGCGTGTCACGCCGCCCGCGGTCGGGTAGTCGCTCTCGGCGACCGGGATCTGGACGTTGATCTGCACACCGCCCAGGGTGTTCACCGCGTCACGGAAGCCCTGGAAGTTGACCATCACGTAGTAGCGGATATCGAGCCCGTACAGCTCGCCGAGCAGCGCCTTGAGGGCGTTGAAGCCACGCGTCCGGCTGTTGTCCCCCCGCCACAGGTCCGACCGGTTGCGGTTGTTGGCATACCAGGCGTTGATCTTGCCCTGATAGACGCTGCCCCAGACGTTGCGCGCGTTGGCGGGTACCGGGACGTCGACGGTGTCGCGCGGCACCTGGAACATCGCGACCTCGTTGGTCTTGGGGTCGATCGACGCGACGATCAGGGTGTCCGTGTTGAAGTAGCTCTGGTCGGAGCGCTGGTCGACGCCCACGAGCAGGATATTGAGGCGCTCCTTGCCGTCCCAGGCCGGGAGCTCAGGGGCGAGGGTGCCGACCGCGCTGCTGATCGGCGTCTCCTCGGGAGCATCGGTCGCCGTTGGGGACTGGGACGCGCCGACGCTGGTGCCCGGCGACACTGCATCGCCCGGGTCGGGCGAGTCGGCCGGCTCCTGGCACGACGCATCGCTGCTCTCCGTGAACACGCAGTTCACGAGGTCGAACGCGAGCAGGTCGTAGCGCGCGACCGCGACGTGGGCGCCGGCGAGGACGATGAGCACCGCAAGCAGGCCGGCCACCGACAGGGGGCTCAGGGGAAGCTTCGAGCGCCCGAGGCGGCCCCCGCCCGAGGCGTCGACGTTATTCAGGAATCGCGCCACGTTCCAGGCGTCGACCGCCGCAACGATGCGGTAGAGCAGGATCAGGATGTTGGCAACGAACACGCCCGTGAGCACCTCGGGCTGGACGATGAAGCCCAGCAGCTCGAGGCGATCGACGCGCAGGAAGATCCCGCCGGCGAGCGCGAGCAGCAGCAGCGGCAGCGCGGCGAACGCGAGCGCGCGCGACCAGGCGCCGGCATAGGCCTGGCCGAGCCCGGGGAAGATCAGGGACAGGAACGCCGCGGCGAACGCGGAGCGCGTGCGCGGCGCGCGCGGCGCCGCGGGCGGACTCGGGGGTGTCGACATCGCGCGGAATGATACGTCGCACGCGGAATTCGGGCGGGCGGCGTGAGCCGATAGACTGGTCACCCGCTCGCAGGCCCCGTCCCGGGCCCGTCCGCGACCTCTCGAGGCCCGATGTTCGCACCCGTCACCAGCCGACCTGACTTCGTCGCCCAGGAGCACGAGCTGCTCCGGGTGTGGGCGGAGCGGCGCACGTTCGCGAGGCTCCGGGCCCAGAACGCGGGCGGCCCGCGCTGGAGCTTCCTCGACGGCCCGATCACCGCCAACAACCCGATGGGCGTGCACCACGCCTGGGGCCGGACCTACAAGGACCTGTTCCAGCGCTTCCACGCGATGCTGGGCGAGGACCAGCGATTCCAGAACGGCTTCGACTGCCAGGGGCTGTGGGTCGAGGTCAACGTCGAGCGCGATCTCGGCTTCACCTCCAAGCGCGACATCGAGGCGTACGGCATCGCGGAGTTCGTCAGCCTGTGCAAGCAGCGCGTGCTGACCTTCGCGGCCCGCCAGACCGAGCAGAGCCTGCGGCTCGGCTACTGGATGGACTGGAACGATCCCGCCGAGCTGCTCCGCCTGCGCGACCTGCTGGCCGCGGATCCGTCGCAGCCGGCGACGATCCAGGGCCCCGAGGGCGAGGTCACCGACACGGTCGAGATGGTCGTCGGCCGGCTGGGGATGCCCGACGTCGGCGGCAGCTATTTCACGTTCAGCAACGAGAACAACGACCTCATCTGGGGCTTCCTCGCCGAGTGCCACCGGCGCGGCTGGATCTACCGCGGCCACGACACCATGCCCTGGTGCCCGCGTTGCGGCACCGGCCTGTCGCAGATGGAGATGAACGAGGGCTACCAGGATCGCGAGGACCCGGGGCTGACCGTCCGCTTCCCGTTGCTCGACCGCCCGGGGGAGTCGCTGCTCGTCTGGACCACGACGCCGTGGACGCTGGCCGCCAACGTCGCAGCGGCCGTCGGCAACGACCTGCGGTACGTGAAGGTGCAGCAGGGCGACCAGGCGTATTGGCTGAGCCGGGGCACGCTGAAGCAGGTGCTCCAGGGTCCGTTCCAGGTCGTCGACGAGGTCGCCGGCTCTGAGCTCGTCGGCTGGCGCTACGAGGGTCCGTTCGACGACCTGCCGGCCGTGCGCGACGCGTTCACGAGCGCCGGCTACGAGCACCGCGTGGTCGCGTGGAGCGAGGTCGGCGAGGAGGAGGGGACCGGGATCGTCCACATCGCGCCCGGCTGCGGCGCCGAGGACTTCCAGCTCGGGACGTCGCTCTCGCTGCCGGTCGTCGGCCCGATCGACGAGGACGGGCGCTACTACCCCAACTTCGGCTGGCTGTCAGGGCGCGAGGCGCCGGCGATCACCGAGGCGATCATCGACGACCTCGAGCGCCGGCGGTTCTTCTACCACCTCGAGGCGTACAGCCATCGGTACCCGCACTGCTGGCGGTGCGGCACGCCGCTGCTGTTCCGCCTCGTCGACGAGTGGTACATCAGCATGGGCGAGGTCTACGACCAGCCGCGCGAGACGCTGACCAGCGCGCAGGTCGACGCGAGCCTCCGCTACCAGATCATGGAGGTCGTCGACCGGATCCGCTGGATCCCGTCGTTCGGCTACGAGCGCGAGCTCGACTGGCTGCTCAACATGCGCGACTGGATGATCTCCAAGAAGCGCTACTACGGCCTGGCGCTGCCGATCTACGACTGCCGGGCCTGCGGCACCTTCGACGTCATCGGCGGGCGCGAGGAGCTCGAACAGCGCGCCGTCGAGGGCTGGGACGCGTTCGAGGGCCACACGCCCCACCGGCCGTTCGTGGACGCGGTCAAGATCGCCTGTCCGTCGTGTGGCGAGCCGGTCGCGCGCATCCCCGACGTCGGCAACCCGTGGCTCGACGCCGGCATCGTCCCGTTCTCGACCATCCACTACCGCGAGGACCCGGCGTACTGGGCGAAGTGGTTCCCGGTCGACTTCGTCAGCGAGAGCTTCCCGGGCCAGTTCCGGAACTGGTTCTACGCGATGCTCGCGATGTCGACGGTCCTGCGGCGCGAGGAGCCGTTCAAGACGATCTTCGGCTACGCCACGCTGTTCGGCGAGGACGGGCGGCCGATGCACAAGAGCTGGGGCAACGCGATCGAGTTCGACGAGGCCGCCGAGCGGATGGGCGTCGACGTGATGCGCTGGATGTACGCCTCGGCCCGGCCCGATGACAACATCCTGTTCGGCTGGCACGCCGCCGACGAGGCGCGCCGCGGGCTGCTCGTCCTGTGGAACGTCTACGCGTTCTTCGCGACCTACGCCCGGCTCGCCGGCTGGACGCCCGCCGCCGGCGCGCCGCCGGTCGGTGAGCGCCCCTCGCTCGATCGCTGGATCCTGTCCCGGTCGGCGGCCGTCGCCGCCGAGGTCGAGGCCAGGCTGCGGGACTTCGACGCCGAGGCCGCGACGCGCGTCGTGGACGCGTTCATCGACGACCTCTCCACGTGGTACCTGCGCCTGTCGCGGCGCCGCATGTCGCGGGGCACAGGCGCGGACCGCGACGCGGCCTTCGCCACGCTCCACGCGGCCCTGGTCGCGCTCGCCCGGACGGTCGCCCCGATCCTGCCGTTCGTGAGCGACACGATCTACGGCAACCTCGTCGCGTCGCTCGATGCCGGGGCGCCGGACAGCGTCCACCTGACGCCCTGGCCAGCGGCCGAGCTGGCGCCGTTGCGGGACGAGGGTCTGGAGGCGGCCGTCGCGGTGGCGCGCCGCGCGGTCGACCTGTCACGGACGCTGCGCGGCCAGGCCGGCCTCAAGGTCCGCCAGCCGCTCGCACGTCTGTGGCTCGCGTTGCCCGGTGGCTCGCTCGGGGAGCGGGACGCGCTGCTGGAGCTGATCCGCGGCGAGGCGAACGTGAAGGCCGTGGAGCTGATCGGGGACGAGTCCGAGCTCGTCGATCGGGGCGTGAAGGTGCTGTTGCCCAAGGTCGGCAAGCGCCTGGGTTCCGAAGATCCCGGCGGTGATGACCGCTGCGCGCGAGGGCCGGTTCGAGATCCACGGCGACGGCTCGGTGACGATCGAGGGCGAGACGCTGGCCGCCGACGAGGTCGAGGTCCAGGCGACGCCGCGGCCGGGTACCGCCGTCGCCCACGACGACGGGCTGGTCGTGATCGTCGACACGACGCTCACCCCCGAGCTCGTCGCGGAGGGCGACGCCCGCGAGCTGCAGCGAGCCGTGCAAGACCTGCGCAAGGAGGCCGAGCTGGACCTCGACGACCGGATCGTCCTGTGGGTCGATGGCCTGCCGCCGGACGTGGAGCCCCACCTCGCGGGTCTGGCCGCGGACACGCTCGTCGACGACATCCGCCGTTCCGCACCGCCGGCCGACGCCCTCGCAGGATCGGTCCGTCTCGAGGGAGCCGACGTGCGCATCGCGCTTCGACGGTCCGATGGCGGGGGCTGACCCGGTGGCCGAGGCAGAGCTCGAGGCACCGGCAGAGCCGCAGCCGCACGACGACGGGCTCGAGGGCCACGAGGACGAGCCGGCCGACGCCGCGCGCACCTGGCGCCACCCCTCGGTCGGGCGCTGGATCCTGTTCGCCGCGATCGCCATCGGCGTGGTCGTCCTCGACCAGCTCTCGAAGGCCTGGATTGTCGGCAACCTGGACGTCGGCGAGGGCGTCGAGCTGATCGGCGACTGGCTGCGGATCGTCCACTGGCGCAACTCGGGGATCCTGTTCGGGATGCTCCCGCAGTCGGCCGGGGCGTTCGCGATCGTGTCGCTCGTCGTGGTCGCGGTGATCGTGTTCTATCACGCCAAGGCCGGCCGGGGGCTCGTGGTCACGATCGCGCTGGGGCTGCTGCTCGGCGGGGCCCTCGGCAACCTGATCGACCGGCTCCACTACGGCTCGGTCGTGGACTTCGTGGACATGGGGATCGGGGCGTGGCGGTTCTACACCTACAACCTCGCCGATGCCGCCATCTCGACGGCGATCGTGTTGCTGATCGCGATGGCCGTATTCCCGGCGATCGGGGACTGGGCGCCTGATGACTGAGCCCCGGGCCCGATGACCGAGATCGAGCCCGACGAGGCAGCGGACGACGCCGAGCTCGAGGGCGAGGACGACGTCGATGCCGTGCTCGAGCCCGAGCCGAACCAGCCGTCGATCCCGCCCGGCCCGCGCCGGCTCGTGGTCCCCGAGGGCGAGGTCGTCCGGCGGGTCGATCGGTTCGTCGCCGACCGGACGGGCCTGTCGCGGTCGTACGTCCAGAAGCTGATCAGCGACGGGCGCCTCGTCGACGACGCCGGCCGCCGGCTGCGCGCCAACTCCGAGGTGCGCGGCGGTGGCGTCACCCTGGAGGTCCCGCCGCCCGAGGTCCCGTACCATCTGGAGCCTGACCCGACGATCACGCTGTCGGTGGTGTACGAGGACGATGACCTGCTGATCGTCGACAAGCCGGCCGGCCTCGTGGTGCACCCGGCGCCCGGCCATTGGCAGGGCACGCTCGTCAACGCCCTGCTGGCGCGCGGCGACCATTACGGCGGCATCGCCGGCGTCGCCCGGCCGGGGATCGTCCACCGCCTCGACCGGGACACGTCCGGGCTGCTGATGGTCGCGCGCAACGATGCCGCGCAGGCGTCGCTCATGGCCCAGCTCAAGGCGCGCCGCGTGCGCAAGACCTACATCGCGCTCGCCCAGGGGTCGGTCGCGGCGACGGTCGGCCGGATCGAGGCGCCGATCGGCCGCGATCCCAAGGATCGCAAGCGGATGGCCGTCGTGACCGACGGACGCCGGGCGGTCACCGGCTATCGAGTCCGGGAACGGTTCGACGGCTGGACCCTGCTCGAGCTCGATCTCGTCACCGGCCGCACGCACCAGATCCGCGTCCATCTCGCCGCCCTCGGTCACCCCGTCGCAGGCGATCCCGTCTACGGCACCGGGACCTCGCGACGCGGGCCGGACGGGCTCGAACGGCTGTTCCTCCACGCGTGGCGCCTGGAGCTCGGTGTCGCCCTCGACGGCCAAGCTGGTCCGCGCCGAGGCGCCGCTGCCCGAGGCGCTCGAGACGGTGCTCGAGGGGCTGCGGGCGGGCGCGTCACCGGCCGGGCGACGGCTCCCGGGAGGGGCCGCGTGACGGAGCCCGAGGCGCTCGACGGCGCGGCCGGTGCCCTGCTTGTCATCATCAGCGGCCCGTCCGGGGTGGGGAAGGACACGATCATCGATGCCCTGCGGGCGCGGGACCCGAAGGTCGGCGGCGACTACCACTACGTCGTGACCTGCACGACCCGCGCGCCGCGGCCCGGCGAGATCCCCGACGTGTCGTACCACTTCCTGACGCCCGACGAGTTCCACGCACTGCGCGAGGCGGGCGAGCTGCTGGAGGCGAACGAGGTCCACGGCAACTGGTACGGGACGCCACGGCGCGAGGTGGCTCGGGCCCTTGCGGCGGGTCGCGACGTGATCCTCAAGATCGACGTCCAGGGGGCGAGGGTCGTCAAGGAGCGCGTCCCGGAAGCCCTGCTGGTGTTCATCGTCCCACCCTCGCTCGAGGCGCTGTTCCAGCGCCTGCGCTCGCGCGCGACCGAGACCGCGAACGAGCTCGAGCTCCGGCAGCGGAACGCGGCCATCGAGCTCGCCCGGCAGGGCGATTACGACCAGGTCGTGGTCAACGAGACGGGCGAGATCGACCGGACCGCGGCCGAGATCCAGGCCATCATCGCGCAGGAGAAGCGGCGCAGCGGCGACCGGCGGATCCGGATCACCTGAGCGAGGGTCCAGGGCCGGTGGCGACGACGCTCGAGCTGGCGATGGGGCGCACCGACGGCGACGCGCTGGTCGAAGTGGCGGTCGATGCCCCGGCCGGTCCCGGTCCGCGGACGTACACCTACACCGTCCCGGCGGCCGTCGGCCCCATGGAGCCCGGGGAGGCGGTGCTGGTCCCGTTCGGGCGGGGCGGGCGGCAGGCGATCGGCGTGATCGTCGGGCCGGGCGCGACCGTCGCCGGCGGGCCGGAGATCCGTCCCATCGCCGCGCGGGTCCGGAGCGACGGTCCGCTCCTGCCGCCGCTCTCGCTGCGCTTCGCCGCCGTGGTCGCGGACCGCTACCTGGCGCCGCTCGCGACGGTGATCCGCGCGATGCTCCCACCGGGCATGCTCGAGCGACTCGAGCTGGTCGCGGAGGTGACGCCGGCCGGCGAGGCTCGCCTGGGACAGGCCGAACCGGGTCTCGGCGCCGTGGAGCTCGACCTGCTCGACGAGCTCGCCGGCCGCCCGCGACCCGTCCGCGACCTGTCCACGCCCGAGGGTCGCGCGGCGCTGCTGCGCCGGCTGCGGGCGCTCGCCGACGGGGGCCTGATCGAGCTGACGTGGACGCTGCTGGGGGCCGCGCTCGGGCCCCGCTACGAGCGACGCCTGTGGTTGACCGCCGACGGAACGGCGGCGGCGGAGCGGTTGCGCGCCGGTGAGCGCCTTCCGGGCCGGCAGCTCGGGCCGCGGCAGATCGCCGCGTTGCGCGAGATGTCGGAGGGGGACCCCGCGGGATCGGACGGAGCCCCGGCCGCGCCGGTCGCGGAGCGACACGGCGCCTCGGCGGTCGCCGGGCTCGTGCGGCGCGGCCTGGTGCGCGCCGAGGTCCGGGAGCGTCCTCGCCGTCCGCTGGCCGGCCGGCCGACGGGGATCCGCGGCGCCCGGCCGGCCGGATCGGAGCTCACCGACGCCCAGGCGGCGGCGCTCGCGATCGTGAACGGGGCCATCGAACGACGCGACCCCACGCCCACCCTGCTCGACGGTGTCACGGGCGGCGGCAAGACGGCGATCTACGTCGAGGCGATCGCCGCCTGCCTCGCGACCGGCCGCCCGGCGCTCCTGCTCGTGCCCGAGATCGCCCTCTCCACCCCGATCGTCGACCGGCTGCGCACCGACCTTCCGGTGCGGGTCGGGATCCTGCACTCCGCGCTCGGCGAGGGCGAGCGCGCCGACGAATGGCGACGGATCCGGGCCGGCGAGGCCGACGTCGTGGTCGGGACGCGGACGGCGCTGCTCGCGCCGCTCGCAGACCTCGGGCTCGTGATCGTCGACGAGGAGCACGAGGCCGCGTACAAGAGCGACCGCACCCCGCGGCTCCAGGCGCGCGACGCCGCGCTCGAGCTGGCCGCGATCGCCGGCGCCGCGGTCGTCCTCGGGAGCGCGACGCCCTCGGTCGAGAGCGTCGGTCACGCGCGTTCGGGCCGCTACCGCCGGGCCGTGCTGCCGGTGCGGCCGGCGGGCACCGAGCCCCGGGTGACGGCCGTCGACATGCGGGCGGAGCTGGCGGCCGGCAATCGTGGCCTGCTCTCGGATTTGCTCGCCGCGGCGCTCGCGGCCCTCGACACGGCGGCCGGTGAGCGGGCCATCCTCGTGATCAACCGGCGCGGGACGGCGTCGGTCGTGGTGTGCCGGGACTGCGGTCACGTCCAGTCGTGTCCGGACTGCGACCGGCCGCTCGTGTATCACCGCGCCGGCACGTCCCTGCGCTGCCACCACTGCGGCCGGGCGTGGCCCACGGCGACCCGCTGCCCGGCCTGCGCGTCGCCCCGGATCCGCTACCTGGGCGGCGGGACGGAGCGCGTCGAGCGCGAGGTGCGCGAACGCTTCGGCGACCTGCGCGTGGGCCGGCTCGATCGCGACGTGGCCGAGCGCAAGGGTGCCGCCGACCGGGTGCTCGACGCCTTCGCCGCCGGCCGCCTGGACGTCCTCGTCGGGACCAGCCTGGTCGCCAAGGGCCTCGACGTGCCGGAGGTGACCCTGGTCGGGATCGTGTCCGCCGACATCGCGCTCAACATGCCCGACGAGCGGGCGTCCGAGCGCACCTACCAGCTGCTGGCCCAGGCCGTCGGCCGGGCCGGCCGGGGCGACCGTCCCGGCGTGGCCTTCATCCAGACGTACCGGCCGGACCACCGGGCGATCCGCGCGGTCGTCGAGGGCGACGCCGCCGCGTTCTACGACGAGGAGCTGGCCCTGCGCGAGCGCTTCGGATCGCCGCCGTTCGGGCGCCTCGTCAAGCTGACGGTGGCGCTGCCGGATCGGGACGCCGCCGAGCGAGAGGCGACCGCGATGGCCGAACGGTTGCGCCAGCGGACGGTGGGCGAGCTGCGCTCGATCCAGGTCGCCGGCCCGGCGCCGGCCTACGTCGCCCGGCGGGCCGACCGGTGGCGGTTCAACGTGGTCCTCCGCGGCCCGGATCCGGTCGCGCTCCTCGACCCGCCGCCCGGCGCGCCGTGGTCCGTCGACGTGGATCCCGAGAGCCTGCTCTGACCCCCAGCCGTAACGAACCGGCCCGGTTCCCGCTCGTGCACGAATCGATCGGTGGCGCACAATTGCCCGTAGACACTGACGCCGCGACCCAGGACAAGGAGTCCGCCATGACCGAACAACCGATCGACAGCAACGAGAACGCGGCCGGCGGCCTCGCCGACGAGCCGCTCCCCGAGGCCGGAGGCGCCCCAAGCGGGAGCGCCGGGGACGCCGGATCGACGGCGGGCGACGCCGGATCCGCCTCCGAGGACGCCACCGGGGCAGGCGGCCAGGCAGAGGCGAGCGCACGCGCCAAGGAGTGGCTCGGCCAGCTCGAGGTGATGATCCAGGACATCGCGACCCAGGCCGCGCCGGTCGCCAAGCAGGTCGGGGCGAAGGCCGCCGAACTCGCCGCGATCGCGGCCGCGAAGGCGGGTCCGTTCGCGCAGAAGGCCGCCGAGGTCACGACCGAGTACGGGCAGCGATTCGCCGACCGGGCGCAGGCCGTGGCCGCCGAGCTGCGAGCCGAGACCGACGGCGCATCCGGCAACGGGGCACACGCGGCCGAGGGCGCCGCAGACGCCGCCACCGCGGCGGCCGACGAGGTCAAGGCCGCGGCCGACGACGTCAAGACCGCGGCCGAGGGCGAGGGGTAGCCGGCCAAGGGCCTGAGCCGAGGGGGTCATTCCGTATACTCGCGGGCATGACCGTCCGCCCCATCGTCATGCTCGGCGATCCCCGTCTCCGCCTCAAGGGCGAGACGGTGGACAGCTTTGGCAAGGTGCTCCACGAGCTGCTCGACGACCTCGCCGCCACGATGCGCGCGGCGCCCGGCGTGGGTCTGGCCGCGCCGCAGCTCGGCGAGCCGTTGCGCGCCTGCGTGATCGAGGTCGAGAACCACCTCTACGAGCTGGTGAACCCGACCATCGTCCGGGCGGACGGCGACGACCGCGACCTCGAGGGCTGCCTGTCGATCCCGGGCTACGTCGCCTACGTCACCCGCCACGAGCGGGTCTGGGTCGTCGCCCAGAACCGGACCGGCAAGAAGTACAAGGTGTCCGGCTCCGGGCTGCTGGGCCGGGCGCTGCAGCACGAGCTCGACCACCTCGACGGCAAGCTGTACATCGACTATCTCGAATCGATGGACGAGCTGATCGCGGTCGGCCAGGGCGACGAGGACGAGGACGCGGAGGTTCGAGGCGCCACGAGCGCGCTCGCGTGAGCCGCTCCGCGTGACGCCGCCGCCGGATCCCGGCACGGCGCCCATCCCGACGGTGTTCCTCGGCAGCGGCGAGTTCGCCGTCCCCGCTCTGCGGCGCCTCGCCGGTCACCCGGCCGTCGACCTGGTGGGGGTGGTGACCGCCCCGCCGCGGCCCGCGGGACGCAGCCTGCGACTCGAGCCGTCGCCCGTCCACGACGCCGGCATCGGGCCGGTCCTGACGCCGGAGCGGCTGCGGGATCCAGCGGCGGTGGCCGAGATCCTGGGCCTCGGGCCACGGCTGATCGTGCTCGCGGACTACGGGCAGATCGTGCCCGGTTCGCTGCTCGAGCTGCCGCTCGGTGCCCTTAACCTGCACCCGTCGCTCCTGCCCCGGCATCGTGGCGCATCGCCCATCCCCGCCACCATCCTCGCGGGCGACGCCCGCACTGGGGTCACCCTCATGCGCATGGACACGGGCCTGGACACGGGACCGATCGTCGCCGTGGAGCCCGTCGAGCTCGAGGGAACGGAGACGGCGCCCGACCTCGAGCGGCAGCTGGCGGACGTGGCGGCCGACCTCCTGGAGCGCTCGCTGACGCCGTGGATCCGGGGTGAGCTCGCCGCGGTGGCCCAACCGGAGGCCGGTGTCAGCCTGACGCGGCCGCTCCGCCGGGAGGACGGGCGCCTCGACCCCTCGACCGGCGCCGCCGGCCTCGAACGTCGCGTCCGTGCCTACCTGCCGTGGCCCGGCACGTTCCTCGAGGTCGACGGCGAGCGGCTCGTGGTGGGGGCGGCCACGGTCGCGCCCTCCGAACCCGGGGACACGCCCGGGCGCCTGGTCCGGCACGGCGACCTGCCCGCCTACACGACCGTCGAGGGCCGGCTGGTGCTCGACCGGGTCACGCCGCCCGGAAAGCGGCCGATGTCGGGCGCGGACTACCTGCGCGGGCGGCGCGCGCTGGGCCGTCCGACGTCCTCGTAGCTCACAGCTGGCACGGCGCGGGGAGCGGTCCGGCACGTGTCAGAATCCGGGACGATGACCGACCTGTCCGCCATGCGCCCGACGAGCGGCTCGCCGCCAGGCCCGACCGCCGGGACGGACAGTGACGCCCGGCCCGGGATCGGCGGCGTCACGCCCGAGTCGCTCGCAGCCTGGTTCGTCGAGCGGGGCCAGCCCACCTACCGGGCGCGCCAGGTGCTCGACGCCGCCTGGCACGGCAGGGAGACCTCGTTCTCCGAGATCCTGACGCTCCCGGCCCCGCTGCGGGACGAGCTCGCCGAGGCGTTCCGGTTCGACACGGCGGCCGAGCGCGAGATCCGGGAGGCCGATGGCGGGCTCACCCAGAAGGTGCTCCACCGGCTCCCCGACGGCCTCCTGATCGAGTCCGTCCTCATGCACTACCCGGCCCGAGGCAACGCGCGCGAACGGCACACGCTGTGCATCAGCTCGCAGGGCGGCTGCGCCGTCGGGTGCCCGTTCTGCGCCACCGGGGAGCTGGGCTTCGAACGCGACCTCGCGACCGCCGAGATCGTCGACCAGGTCCGCCACGCGGCCCGTCTGCTGGCGGCGGACGGCAAACGGCTGACCAACGTCGTATACATGGGGATGGGCGAGCCCCTCCTCAACCTCGACCGGGTGCTGGAGTCGATCGCCGCGCTCAACGACCGCCGGCGGTTCGGGCTCGGGGCCCGCCACATCACGGTGTCAACCTCGGGCGTGGTCCCGGGCATCCACCGGCTCACCGCCCTCGGGCCCCAGTTCACGCTGGCGGTCAGCCTGCACGCGGCTCGCAACGCGCTGCGCGACGTCCTGGTCCCGCTCAATCGTCGCTGGCCGGTGGAGGAGGTGGTCGCGGCGGCTCGCGAGCACGCGGCCGCGACCGGCCGGCGCGTGACCTACGAGGTGACGATGATCGCCGGCATCAACGACACGGACATCGATGCCGACGCCCTCGCCGACCTCCTTCGCGGCGACCACGCACACGTCAACCTGATCCCGATGAACCAGGTGGCGCACACGCCCTGGAGCGGGACCCCGATCCCGGTCATCGAGCGGTTCGCGGGCCGGCTGCGCGCGGCGGGCATCGAGACCACGATCCGGATCAACCGCGGGACCGAGATCGGCGCCGCGTGCGGCCAGCTGGCGGCGGAGCACGCCGGCGAGCCCGCGCCGATCGTCGTCCGCCGGCGCCGCGAGCGCCTGGTCACCGAGAGCGCGGCCGCGTTGCGCGGCGAGCGGAGCCACGACCCGGTCCCGGCCGGGGTGGGGGAGGGCTGATCGTGCCCGACCGGCGTCCCTCGGGCGTGCTGATCGCGGCCAGCATCCTCGATTCCGACCTGGCGGCGCTGGGCGAGGAGATCCGGCGCGCTGAGGCTGCCGGCGCGGACCGGATCCACCTCGACGTCATGGACGGCCACTTCGTCCCCAACATCACGTTCGGCTGGAAGACCATCGAGGCCGTGCGGCGGGTGACCGGCCTGCCGTTCGACGCCCACCTGATGATCTCGGAGCCCGGGCGCTGGGCGGCGCAGTTCCTCGACGCGGGCTGCGACTCGATCACGTTCCACGTCGAGGTCGACGAGCCACAGATTCGGCCGGTCCTGTCGGCGATCCGCGAGGCGGGCCGGTCGGCCGGCCTGTCCGTGAAGCCGGCGACGCCGCTGTCGTCGCTCGACGCCTATCGCGATCTCCTGGACATCGTGCTCGTGATGACGGTCGAGCCGGGCTTCGGCGGGCAGGCGTTCATGGGCGACGTCGCGGAGGCGAAGCTGCAGCCCGCGCGCGCGTGGCTCGATCCCGGGGGCGCCTGTGAGGTGCAGCTCGACGGCGGAGGCCGAGCGGAGACCGCCGAGGTCATCGGGCGTGGTGGGACCGACGTGATCGTGGCGGGGTCGGCGCTCTACCGGGCCGACGACATGGCGGCCGAGGTGGAGCGGATCCGCTCGATCGCGAACGCGGCCCGCGCCACGACGCTCGTCTGACTGCGGCCGATCTCGCGACGTGCGCGCGCTCCTGCAGCGGGTCAGGCGGGCGGCGGTCCGCGTGGACGACGCCGTCATCGGCGAGATCGGTCCGGGCGTGCTCGTCCTCCTGGGCGTCGGGCACGGCGACGACGCGATGACGGCCGATGCGCTCGCACGCCGCGTGTGCGAGCTGCGCATGTTCGAGGACGACGCGGGCCGCACCAACAGATCGCTGCTCGAGGTCGGCGGGGAAGCCCTCGTCGTCAGCCAGTTCACGCTCTACGCGGACACGAGCCGCGGTCGCCGACCGGGGTTCACCAACGCCGCCGCGCCCGATGTCGCCGCGCCCCTGTGGCTGCGTTTCGCGGCCGCGATGGAGGCGCAGGGCGTGCGCACCGCCCTCGGCCGGTTCGGTGCCGAGATGGAGGTGGAGCTGGTGAACGACGGCCCGTTCACGATCTGGCTCGACACCACCGACCGCTAGCCACCGCGACGCCTCCCGGACATGACGAAGCCGGTCGCGGGATCGCGACCGGCTTGTTCCCGGGCGGCGGACGGGCCTAGCGGGAGTTCTTGGTCAGGGTTCGACGGCAGCGGGTGCAGGCCAGGACCTTGGTCGTGGTCCTGTCCTTGGTCAGCGTCGTGACCTGCAGGTTCGGCTGGTAGCGGCGGTGCGCGCGGACGCGGTTCATCCCCGAAGACTGGGGGTTGAAGCCGCCCATCGACGTCTTGCCACAGATGGCGCAGCTGCGAGCCATGGTCTCGTTCAATCCTCGGAATGGGCCGGTTCGAACTCGCACGGAACACGGTCCGGAACGAGCGGGCTGGTATCGTAGCACACGCCTCCGGCCCCGCCCGCCCGGAGATCCGGCCCGCGCCGAGGCCGCCACGACACCCGCCAGGAGGGACGTCGCCCGCGTGTCTGCCCCGATGCCCGGTCGATCGCTGGTCACCCGGCGCGCCATCCGCGACCTCGTCCGAAGCGCGGCACTGTCGACGTACGGCGTGACGGGCTTCTCGGGCGGTGGCCCGGTTGGCCGGCTGCTGGGGCGCCTCGGCATCGCGTCCCCGGGCCTGCGCCTGGAGGTCGGAGACACGCTGACTGTCGACCTGGACCTGAGCGTCGCCTACGGCCTGCCCGTCGCGGAGGTCGCGCGCCAGGTCGACGCGTCGGTTCGCTACGCGCTCGTCGACGCGCTGGGTCGCGAACCCGACCGCATCTCGATCCGCATCGGCCGCCTCCGTCACGATCCCGGCCAGGCGCCGCCGCCGGCCGAGCACGACACGAGCCACGAGCCACGCTCCTCGGACCTCGCCGGCAGCGGGACGGACGTCGCCTGATGCCCCGCCGGTCGTGTGATGGCGCCGGCTTCCTGGCGGCGTTCCGCAGCGCGGTCGCCAGCCTCGAGGCGAACGTCGACGAGATCAACGCGCTGAACGTGTTCCCGGTCCCCGACGGCGACACGGGCACCAACATGGTGGCGACGGTGCGCGCCGCGCTCGACGAGGCCGATCGGGCCGGCCCCGACGCCGACGTGGAGCGGATCTCGCAGGCCGCGAGCTTCGGCGCGCTGATGGGGGCGCGCGGCAACTCCGGCGTGATCACCAGCCAGATCCTGGCCGGCATGGCCCACGGCCTCGCCGGCAAGCGACGGTTCAACGGGCTCGACCTCGCGCACGCGCTCGACGAGGGCGCGAAGACGGCCTACAAGGCCGTCGCCAAGCCGGTCGAGGGCACGATCCTGACCGTGATCCGCGAGGCGTCCGCGGCCGCCGTCGCCGCCGCCGAGCGCGAAAACAACGTCGAGATCGTCCTCGCGGCGACGGTCGATGCCGCCGAGCGCGCCGTCGCCAAGACGCCGTCGCTGCTCCCGGTCCTGCGCGAGGCGCACGTCGTGGACTCCGGCGGACAGGGCCTGTTCCGCCTGTTCCAGGGCGCCCTCGAGGCCGCCCGAGGCCGCCCGATCGAGGCCGGTCAGGAGGCCGAGGTTTCGGCGGGCGAGGCACACGCCGACGGCCATGGCCCGGCGCCCGCGCCCGGCGCCGAGGAGGGCGAGTTCGGGTACGAGACCGTCTATCTACTGCGCGCCCGCCCTGCCGCGCCGCTGGACATCCCGGCCATCCAGGCCCACCTCGAGACGATCGGCGAGTCGGTGCTCGTCGCCGGCGATGCGTTGCTGGCCAAGGTCCACGTGCACAACGAGCGGCCGGACGAGGTCATCGCCTACGGGCTCTCGATCGGCACGCTGTCCCGGATCACCATCGAGAACCTCGACAGCCAGGCGCACGACGTCCGCGAGTCGAAGGCGGCGGCGTTCGTGGGCGCTTCGCATGCGGTTCCCGCCGGCGGTGACGGCCGCCCGAACGGCAGCGACCCGGCCAGCGACGAGGATGGCGCCGCCACGCGCCTGCCGCTCGGGGTGGTGGTGGTCGCCCCATCCGAGGGCCTCGCCGCGGTCCTCACCGATACCGCGGCCCCGTTCCGCGAGTACGGCGCCTTTCGGGTGGTCAAAGGCGGCCAGAGCGCCAATCCCTCCACCGGCGAGCTGCTGGAGGCCGTCGAGGCGACGGACGCCGACGAGCTGCTGATCCTGTCCAACAACCCCAACGTCGTGCTCGCGGCACGCCAGGTCGCGTCGATGACCAAGCGCACGATCCGCGTCGTGCCCACGCGCAACTGCGCGGAAGGCGTGGCCGCGCTGTTCGAGATCGACCCGACCCAGGGCGCCGAGGCCAATGCCGCGACCATGACCGAGGCCGGCCGGGCGATCCAGACGATGCAGGTCACCGAGGCGATCCGCGACGCGACCGTCTCCGGGCGCAAGGTCAAGAAGGGCCAGACCATCGTCCTCGACCCCGACGACGGCCTGCTGGCCGTCGACAACGACCCCCAGAAGGCCGTGCTTGCCGGTCTCGCGCGCCTCGACCCGGGCTATGGGCTGCTGACGATCTACTACGGCGAGACGGCGACGCTCGACGAGGCCGAGACGCTCGCGCGCAAGGTCCGCGAGGGAGCCCCGGGCGTCGACGTCGAGGTGATCCACGGCGGCCAGCCGCACTACCGGTATCTCGTTTCCGCCGAGTGAGCGGCGCCGAGCGCACACGGTCATCGCCGGCGAGCGGCAGCCGCTCCCTGCGCGCGAAACCGCCCGCGCCCGCGCCGAAGACGCTGCCCGAGCTGCTCCGGTCGCCCCTGGGCATGTCGGGCATCCCCCAGATCGCCGGCCTCCGCCGCGTCTCGCGCCGGATGGGCGTGGATTCGGTCCGCGATCTCCTGTTCCACCTGCCGCGCCGCTACGACGATCTGCGCGAGCTGCGCCGGCTCGGCGACCTGCGCGACGCCGACGACGGGACGGTCGCGTCCGCGCAGGTCACGGTGACCGACATCTCGGTCCAGCAGACGTGGCGCCGCAGGGTCCAGGTCACGACCGCCCACGTGCGCGACGCGACCGGGTTCGCCACCGTGACCTGGTTCGGCCGGCGCTACATCGAGAAGCGCCTCCAGCGCGGTGACGAGATCCTGGTCTCGGGCAAGATCAAGCACCGCCACGGCGAGATCGTGTTCGAGGGACCCGAGTTCCAGCCGGCCGACGCTGAGAACCTCCTCCACGTCGGGCGGATCGTACCCGTCTACCGGCTCACGACCGGCGTCACGGCGAACCGGTTCCGGGGTGCGATGCGGGTCGCGCTCGACCGGGCGGGCGACGACTATCCGGAGTATCTCCCCGCGGCGATCAGCGCCGCCGAGGGCGTGCCTGCGATCGGCGAGGCGCTCGAGGCCGCGCACTATCCGACGTCGTTCGAGGCCCGCGACGCGGCCCTCCACCGTCTCGCCCTCGACGAGCTGCTGGCGCTCCAGCTGGGCATGGTGTCGCGGCGCCGCGCTCGAGGCCGGGCCCGGACGCTCGCGATCGGGGTGACCGACGACACGGACGCGCGCGTGCGCGCGGCGCTCGAGGCATCGCTTGCGCGCAAGCTCGGCGAACCCGCCTCGCTCACCGCCGACCAGGCGACCGCGATCGACGAGGTCGCCGGGGACCTCAGGCGGCCGGTCCCCATGCTGCGGCTGATCCAGGGCGACGTCGGCTCGGGGAAGACCGCGGTCGCGGCGTGGGCGCTCGCGGCGGCGGCGCTCGACGGCCGCCAGGCGGCGTTGCTCGCGCCGACCGACCTGCTCGCACGCCAGCACCACGTCACGCTGGCGGCGCTGCTCGAGGACCTCGGGCTGCCGATCACGCTGCTCACCGGGTCGCTGTCGGGCGAAGGACGGCGCAACGCGACCGAGGCGCTGGCGTCGGGCCAGGCGGCGATCGTGGTCGGGACGCACGCGCTGCTCCAGGAGTCGGTGACGTTCGCCGACCTGGCGCTGGCCGTGGTCGACGAGCAGCACCGGTTCGGGGTCGAGCAGCGCGGGGCGCTCGAGGCGAAGGCGACCCGGGGCGCGCCGCACGTGCTGCTGATGACGGCCACGCCGATCCCGAGGACCCTCGGCCAGGTCCTGTATGCGGACCTCGACGTGTCCACCCTTCGGACGCCGCCCGCGGGGCGGCTGCCGATCCGCACCGGCATCCGCCGCCCGGACGACCTTGACGGGACGTGGGACCGCGTCCGCGCCGAGGCCGCCGAGGGTCGCCGCACGTTCGTCGTGGTGCCCCGCATCGGGGCGGCGACGACGGCGGCTGCCGAGGGCGAGGGCGACGACGGCGACGGCTTCGCAGGCGACGACGACCTGCCGGACGAGGACGTCGAAACCGCATGGGCGGCGGCGGCCGAGGTCGAATACGAGCGGCTGACGGCGCTGCTCGCCCCGCTCCGGGTGGGCCTCGTTCATGGTCGCCTCAAGCCCATCGATCGCGACGCCGAGATGGCGCGCTTCCGCGATGGCGACCTGGACGTGCTGGTCGGGACCACCGTCGTGGAAGTGGGGGTCGACGTGCCCGAGGCGACGATGATGGTCGTCGAGGGCGCCGAGCGGTTCGGCCTGGCCCAGCTGCACCAGCTCCGCGGGCGGGTGGGGCGGGGGACCGTCGCGTCGTTCTGCGTGCTGGTCAGCGAGGCGGCGGAGGGCACGACCGAGCACGAGCGGCTCAGGGCGGTGGCGTCGACCACGGACGGCTTCGCCCTCGCCGAACGTGACTTCGAGCTGCGGCGCGAGGGCGACGTGCTGGGCCTCGCGCAGAGCGGATTGCCGAGGCTGCGCGTCGCGACGCTCGCGAACCCCGATCACCGCGATCTCGCGGCGCGCGCCCGGGGCCACGCGGAGTCGCTCCTCGGCGAGGACGGCGAGCTGCCGGCCGCGGAACCGGACCTGGCCCACGAGCTGACCGCCGGCTGGCTGCGCAACGTGTTCGCCGGCGACCCGGCGAGCGCCGCCTGATCCGACAGCGACGGAGAGCGCGAGGATGGCCGACGCCGGGCGGGTGATTGCAGGCACCGCGAAGGGCGTCCGGCTCGACGCGCCAGGCCCCGGGACGAGGCCGATGGCGGACCGCGTCAAGCAGACGCTGTTCGCGATCCTCGAGCCGGACCTCGAGGACGCCGTGGTGGCCGACCTGTTCGCGGGCAGCGGCGGCGGTGGGATCGAGGCGCTGTCACGCGGTGCGCGCCGGGCGGTGTTCGTCGAGCGCCATGCGGCGACCGCGCGGGTCGTCGCCGCGAACCTGCGGCGCGCCGGGTTCGAGGGCCGTGCCACGGTGGTGACGCGCGACGCCATCGCCTGGCTGTTGGATTCCTCGGGCGCGGCGGCCGAAGCCCCGTTCGATCTCGTGCTCATCGACCCGCCCTACGAGGACGCCGCGGCGCTGCGCCGTTCGCTGGAGCTCGTCGGGCCGCACCTCGCCCCGGACGGCCAGGTCGTCGCCAAGCACTTCTGGCGCGACGCGCCGCCGCACGCGATCGGGCTGCTAGCATCCGAGCGGGAGCGGCGGTTCGGCGAGACCGCGCTCACCTTCTACCGGCGAGCGCAGGAGGCAGGCGAGGCGTGAAGGTCGCGGTCTATCCGGGCTCGTTCGACCCCATCACCAACGGCCACCTCGACGTCATCGCCCGCGCGGCACGGGTCTTCGACCGGCTCGTCGTCGCGGTGCTCGGCAACCCCCGCAAGTCGCCCCTGCTGTCCGCGGATGAGCGGGTCGAGATCATCGGCCAGGCCGTCGCCGCAGATCCCGCCCTGGCGAAGCGCGTGGAGGTGCGGACCTTCGACGGCCTCACGGTCGACTTCTGCCACGAGGTCGGCGCCGGCTTCCTCGTCCGCGGGCTGCGGGCCATCGCCGACTTCGAGACCGAGCTCCAGCTCGCCCACAACAACCACCAGCTCGCGGCCGACATCGACACCGTGTTCTTCATGACCTCGCTCCAGCACAGCTACGTCAGCTCGAGCCTGGTCAAGGAGATCGCCACCTTCGGCGGGGACGTCTCCGCGATGGTGCCGGGGCAGGCCGCCACGGCGCTTCGCCGCGCCCTGCCGTCGCGCCCGGGGTAGTGGAGTCGCGCGTGCCATAATTCGGTGCAACGTCCCGCCGGGACCCGCGCACCGGAGGCCGACCGCTGGACATCATCTTTCTCGTCGAGCGGCTCGAATCGTTGATCGCGAACGGCAAGTCGCTGCCGATGACGCGCAACGTGATCATCGATCGGGATGCCGCCCTCAACCTCATCGACGAGCTCCGCGTCGCCGTGCCCGAAGAGGTACGCGCGGCCAAGCGGATCAACCAGGAGGGGGAGCGGATCATCGAGAAGGCCCAGGAGGAGGCCGAGCGGATCGTGGCCCGCGCCCAGGAGCAGGCCGCGTTCCTGATCAACGAACGCGGCCTCACCGAGGCAGCCGACGACGAGAGCCGGCGGATCATCGCCATCGCCGAGGAGGACGCCCTTGGGGTCCGGCGCGGCGCCGATGACTACGCCGCGGGGGTGCTCGCCGGACTCGAGGCCGACGTGACCCGCACGCTGCGCAGCATCGAGCGTGGGATCTCGATGCTCGACGACCGCCGGGCCGCCCACACGCCGGCGGTCGACGTCGACAACGGCTACGACGACGTCGCGCTGGCGATGCCGGAGATGGTCGAAGACGAGGAGGAGGCCTCGGCCGCCGGACGGCGATGACGTCGTCCGGTTCCCGCCAGCCACACCCCGTCGACACCCTCGGCGACCCGCTCACCTTCGCGCTCTCGGGCCTCATGGCCGAGGCCCCTGGTTCCGTCCGCGACTACGCGATCGACCGCGTCACCGTCGATCCCGGCGATGGCTTGGTCCTCACCGAGCCCGTGTCGGGCACGATGCGCCTCTCGCGCACGAATCGCGGACTGATCCTCGATGCACGGCTGACGACGGCGATCGCCGGGGAATGCGCCCGCTGCCTGCGCCCGGTGGTGACGCCGGTCAAGGTCCGCATCGACGAGGAGGTCCGGCCGACCATCGACCTGGCCAGCGGGCTGCCCGTCCCGCTCGAGGAGGACGGCGATCCCGAGGCCCCGCGCCTCACCGACCACCATGAGCTGGAGCTGCGACCGCTCGTGATCGAGGCGATCAACCTGGTCGAGCCGATCGCGCCCCTGTGCGAGCCCGATTGCCCGGGCCTGTGCTTCGAGTGCGGCGAGCGGCTCGTGCCGGGCCACGTGCACGACGACGCCGCCATCGATCCCCGCCTCGAGGCCCTGCGGGCGTTCCGGGTCGACGGTTCCGACGATAGCGGGTAGACTCCCCGCTCGGCCCCAGGACCCAGCGGTCGCACGTTTGCGCGCCCATCGTCCACGGACCAGATGATCACCAGACCGCGTCGCGGGCGAGCGCCCGCCTGACCGTCCTCGAAGGAGCTACGACCGACATGGGTGTGCCGAAGCGAAAGGTCGCTCACGCGCGGCAGATGGAACGCCGGAGCCACCTCGCGATCACCCTGCCGACGCTGATCGAGTGTCCGCACTGCCACGAGCCGAAGCTGCAGCACCGGGTGTGCCCGGCCTGTGGCTGGTACAACGGCCGCCAGGCCGTCGAGCCCAAGCCCGTCGGCGGCCCGGCCGGGGGCGAGGAGAACTCGTAACCGTTTCGTGAGCTCGAGCGAGGACCCCGCGACCGTCGACGCCGCCGCCCAGCGTGGCGTCCGCATCGCCGTCGATGCCATGGGCGGCGACCATGGCCCCGCGGAGGTCGTGCCCGGCTCCCTCGCCTACGCCCGCGCCAACCCGGCGGACACCGTCATCCTCGTCGGCGACGAGGCCGTCGTCCGATCCCACGCGGGCACCCTGCCCGCCAACGCGCGGATCGTGCACGCGCCCGAGCTGATCGGGATGGACGAGCATCCGGCCCGCGCCCTCGTGCGCAAGAAGCGCAGCTCGATCGTCGTGGCGACCGAGCTCGTCAAGGCAGGTGACGCGGACGCCGTCGTGACCGCGGGCCACACCGGTGCCGGGATGGCGGCGGGCAAGCTGATCCTGGGCACGCTGCCAGGCATCGAGCGCCCGGCCCTCGCCGTCCAGATGATCTCGGCCGGCCGCCCGTTCGTCCTGCTCGACATCGGTGCCAACCCCGACTCGACGGCCGAGAACCTCGCCCAGTTCGCGCGCATGGGCGCGATCTTCAGCGAGCGCGTGCTGGGCGTCGACCGGCCGCGCGTCGCGCTGCTCTCGATCGGCGAGGAGAAGGGCAAGGGCGACGCCCGGATCCAGCGGGCGACGGAGCTGCTCGACGAGACGGACCTCAACTTCGTGGGCAACGTCGAGGGCAAGGACCTCACCCGGCAGATGGCCGACGTCGTGGTGTGCGACGCGGTCCTGGGCAACGTCGTGATCAAGTTCTTCGAGGGCCTGTCGGGGTTCATCTTCGACCTGTTCCGGGCCGAGTTCAGCGGCTCGATCCGCGGCCGGCTGGCGTACCTGCTCATGCGGCCCAGCATCAAGCGCATCCGCGGCGTGTTCGACTACGAGGTCGTCGGCGGATCGCCGTTATTGGGCGTCCGCGGGGCGGTGATCATCACCCACGGTCGTGCGCGGCGGCGGATGATCGAGCACGCGGTGCGGGTCGGCGCCGCCACGGCCCGGGAGCGGGTCGCCGAGCGGATCGGGGTGGCGCTCGGTGAGGCCGACGACGAGCCCGGCGTCGCCGCCGCGCCCGCCATGATCTCCGAGGCGCTCACGTGACGCCCACCCTGACCGTGGGCCCGGGTGTCATCCGGGACACCATCCGCCTGGCGGCGCTCGAGGTGCCGGGCGTGTTGCGCGTCGGTCGCGGCGGGCCCCGGTGGCGCGACGTGCTCGGCGGCTCGCCGATCCGGATCCGCATCCGCGACGGCCGCGTGGACGTCACCGTCCGCCTCGTCGCGCGACCGCGACAGCCGCTCGTCCCGCTCACCGCGCAGGTCCGCGACGCGGTCGGGGCCGCCGTCGAGCGCCTGCTGGGCATGGAGCTCGGCGCCGTCACCGTCCTGGTCGATGGCGTCGGCGCCTGAGGGCCGCCGGGGGAGGCGAGATCCGGCCGGCGACGCCCTCGTCCGAAGCCGTCGCGCCGGTCGCCGGCTCGCCCTGGCGTCCGTGTTCGAGGCCGAGTTCGGGCAGCGCACGCCGGACGCGATCCTCGAGCGCCACCTGAGCACCGAGGGCGACCAGGAGACCGCCGCGCTGGCCCGCGAGCTGGTCGCCAACGTCGTCCGCTATCGCGACTCGCTCGACGCGCGGATCACCGACGCGGCGCCGCAATATCCGGTCGTCCAGCTCGCCCGGATGGACCGCGCGCTGCTCCGTTGCGGCCTGTGCGAGGTGTTACACTCGCCCGCAACGCCGGCCCGGGTGGCGATCGCAGAGTGGGTCGAGCTCGCCCGAACCTACTCCGGCGAACCGATGCGACGGCTCATGAACGGCGTGCTCGGGCGGGTCGCCCGTGACATCGACGCAGCTCGCTAGCACAACACCCGCAAGCCCAGGAGGAGCCAGTGGCCAGCACGTACGATCGGCTGCAGAAGATCGTCATCGAACAGCTCGGGGTGGACGAGGCAGAGGTCACACCCGAGGCGTCGTTCGTCGACGACCTCAACGCCGACTCGCTGGACCTGGTCGAGCTCATCATGAGCCTCGAGGAAGAGTTCGGGACCGAGATCTCCGACGAGGACGCGGAGAAGATCCGGACTGTGCAGGACGCCGTCGACTACATCGACGAGCACTCGTCTTAGCGGCTCGACCCGGGGGTGCGATGCACCCGGCCGACGCCCTGACGGAGCGCCTCGGGCTTCCCGTCCGCGATCGCGACCTGCTGGCCCAGGCGCTGATCCACAGCAGCTGGCTGCACGAGCATCCCGATGCCGCGCAGGGCCATAACGAGCGGCTCGAGTTCCTGGGCGACGCCGTCGTGAGCCTGGCCGTTTCCGATTCCCTGTACCGGCGCCATCCGGGCGACGACGAAGGCGTCCTGTCCGCGCGCCGCGCGGCAATCGTCAGCACCCCGGGCCTTGCGCGGCTGGCCGCCCGCCTGGAGCTGGGCTCGTACATCCTCCTCGGCGAGGGTGAGGCCCAACGCGGCGGTCGCGTTCGGCCGTCCCTGCTCGCCTCCGCGTTCGAAGCCCTCGTCGGCGCCATCTACCTCGACCTCGGCTGGGAGGTGGTGCGCGACTGGATCCACGAGCTGGCCGCCGACGAGCTCGCCGCGGACCAGGCCATCACCGCCCTCAAGAGTCCCAAGAGCCGGCTCCAGGAGCACACCCAGCGGACCTCCGGCGAGCGGCCGGTCTATCGGCTCGTCGAGGCGCTCGGACCCGATCACGAGAAGCACTTCCAGATCGAGGTCGTGGTCGACGGACGCACGATGGGCGTGGGGGAGGGCCCATCGCGCCGGATCGCCGAGACATCCGCCGCGGCGCAGGCCCTCGAGCAGCTGCGCCGCGAGCGTGCGGCCTCGCGGTCGGCCCGCGCCGCGTCGGTCGACGTCGAGAGCCACGGCCCGGGAGACGACGCGTCGTGAGCGCACCGGCTCGGCTCCTCGGCCTGCGCGTCCAGGGCTTCAAGTCGTTCGCCGAACGGACGCTGGTGGAGTTCGGGCCCGGCATCAGCGCCGTGGTGGGACCCAACGGCTCGGGCAAGTCCAACCTCGCGGACGCACTGCGCTGGGCGCTCGGGGAGCAGGGCCGCTCGCTCCGCATCCGGCGCTCGGAGGACGTGATCTGGGCCGGCTCCGAACGGCGCGCCGCCCAGGGCATGGCGGACGTCACCATCGTCCTCGACAACGGCGACGCGTTGCTCCCGGTCGAATACAGCGTGGTCGAGCTCGGCCGGCGTCTGTACCGCTCGGGCGAGAACGACTACCTGCTCAACCGGCAGCGGGTCCGGCTGCGCGACCTCGTCGACCTGCTCGACAGCGCCAACCTCGCCGAGAACGCGTTCCTGTTCATCGGGCAGGGGATGGTCGACCAGGCGCTCGCCCTCCGGCCCGAAGAGCGCCGGCCGCTGTTCGAGGAGGTCGCCGGCGTGCGCCGGCACGAGCGCCGCCGGCGCAAGGCCGAGGAGCAGCTCGCGGAGGCCGAGGGCAACCTCGCTCGTGTCGAGGACATCCTCGCCGAGCTTCGGCCGCAGGCGCGCCGGCTGGGTCAGCTGGCCGAGCAGCAGGCGACCCGCCTCACGGCCGGCGAGGAGCTGGCGGCGGCCCTGATCGTCGCCGCGCACGGGCGATGGCACGAGGCGGCGACGCGCGCCGCCCAGGCCGAGCTCGGACGCGATGCGCTGCGCGCGGAGAGCAGCGCGGCGCTCGAGGCGCTCGAACGGGCCGAATCGGAGGTCACCGACATCGCGGCGTCGATGACCGCCCGCGCCGAGCTCGAGCGGGAGCGACGGGCGGCGTACGAGTCCGCCCGCGTGGAGCGGACGGCGCTCGGCCTTCGCGAGGCCCGGGCGATCAGCGATCTGGAGTCGGCCGCCCGCGACCGCGCGCGCATCGAACGCGAGCGCGGCCTGGCCGAAACCGAGCTCGAGGGACATCGGCGCGGCCTCGCCCAGCCCGTCCCGGAGCCAGACCTCGCCCTGGAGGCGGCGCTCGCCGACGCGGACCGGGCACTCGCCGAGGGGCTGGCCGAGCTCGGCAGCCTGCGCGCCGCCAGCCGGGCGCGGGGCGACGAGCTCGCGGCGGTCGAGCGTGCCGAGGCGGCCCGCGCGGCCGAGGCGGAGACGGCTCGCCGTCGTCATGATGACGTCCGGCGCCGCGCGGACGACGAAGCGCGACTGGCGGCCGCGGCGGAGACGCGCCGCGCCGGGCTCGAGGAGACCCTGACCACGGCGCGCGTGGCCCTGGAAGCCGCGCAGGCCGACGAGGCCGCCTCGGTGCGGGCGAGAGATGACGCTCGCCTTGCCGTCGATGCGAGCGAAGGCACCCGGCGCGCCGCCGCGGACCGGGCCGCCAAGGCGAGCAGCGAGCTCGCCGCGGCCGCCGGCCGGCTCGACGCGCTGCGGCGGCGACTGGCGGACGAAGAGGCGCGCGGGATCGCGCGGGCGGCGCGCAAGGTCGGCGGCCGGCGCGTGGACGAAGAGCTCGGCGTGGATCCGGGACTCCGGGCGGCGGTGGAGGCCGCGCTGGGCGAGCTCGCCCGCGCATACGTCGTTGACCAGTCGGTTGCCGGTGGCCTCGCCACCGAGCGGGGGCGCCTGACGGTCCGCGAACGGATCGAGGCCGCGGATCGCGTGCCGGGAGGCGGCACGGCCGCCGAGCTGCGACGACTCGAGGATGCGCTGGCGGCGGCGGGCGGCGGACGCCTGCGCGACGCGATCCGGCGTGACGCGTCGGGCGCAGCGCGCGCGCTCCTCGATCGCGCGCTATGGGTGCCAGATCTCGATGCCGCACTCGGCCTGCAAGCGGTGCTGCCGGCCGGCTGGGTGGTCGCGACGCGCGACGGCGAGGCCGTGCTGGACGCGTTCTCGATCCGGGTCGGCCGCGGGGACGCGCCCCTCGAGGTTCGCGCCGAGGCCGAGCGGTTGGCACGCGAGCTGGAGGCCCTCCAGCGAGAGGCGACGGAGGCGCAGGGCGAGATGACCTCGGCCGACGGCGCCGTCGCCGGCGCTCGGGCCGGCCTGGAGGTCGCTCGGGCGCAGGAGTCGGAGGCGTCGGCCGCTCGCCGGCGAGTCGAGGAATCCGAGCGCGCCGCCGGCCGGGCACTGGAGGCGACGGCCCGAGAGTCGGCGTGGCACCGGTCCCAGGCGGATCGGCTGGCCGGAGAGGCGGAGCGCGCGCGCGAGGCGCTCGATGTGCTGGGTGGTCCGGCGGGCGCGGGCGCGACGGACCACGGCGACACCCCCGCCGAGGCCGGAGCCCGCGGCGAACCCGACGCGATCCGTGCCTGGGAGGCGCGGCTCGCGGAGCTGCGGAGCCGGCGGGATCGCCTGGCGACAGAGGCGACGACCCACGACCGGGCAAGGCGCGACGCCGAGGCCCGGCGCGCCGGCGCGGAAGCGGCCGCGACCGCGGCCGAGCGCCGCATCGCGACCGCGGCAGCCGATCTCGAGACGCTCGACCAGCGGGAGCGCGGGGCGGCCGACGAGCGGGCGGCCGTGGCCGCGGCCCTTGCCGAGACGACCGCGCGCGAGGCGATGGCGCTCGACGCGGTCGAGGCACTGCTGGCCGACGACCGGGCCGAGCGAACGCGGCTCGCCGAGGCAGAACGGGCCGCGACGACCGCGCGCGAGCGGCTCCGCGTCAGCGACGACCGGGCGCGGGCGTCGGACGTCGCCGCCATGGAGGCGCGGCTCAACCTCGAGAGCCTGCGCGAACAGGTGCTGGTCGAGCTGGCGGGGATCGGGGAGGTCGGCATCCGCCACCTGGCCGATGCGGCGGGGATCAAGCCCGGCCCCGGCGCCGAGCCGGCGGGGGACGGGGACGAGCCGGCGGGGGACGGGGACGCGTCGGCGGAGGGCATCGCGCTCGAGACGGCGCTCGACGCCCTGGCGCCCGGCTGGGCCGCCGAACCGCCGCCGGTCGAGCCGCCGACCCCCGGACGGCTCGCCGTGCTGCGCCGCCGGTACCACGAGCTGGGCGCGGCCAACCCGTTCGCGGTCGACGAGTACCGAAGCGTCCGCGACCGCCTCGAGGCGCTCGAGTCCCAGCACCGCGACCTGCGCGACGCGATCGGCCGCACGCGGTCGTTGATCGCCGACCTCGATATCCTGATCGCCACCCAGTTCCGGGCGACCTTCGCGGCCCTCGAGATCGCGTTCGACGCCCGCTTCCAGCAGCTGTTCGGGGGCGGCTTCGCCAAGCTGTCGCTCACCGACCCGGCCGACCTGTCGTCGACGGGTATCGAGATCACCGCCCGGCCGCCCGGCAAGAAGCCACAGGCGCTGGGGATGCTGTCGGGTGGCGAGCGGGCCCTGACCGCGGTCGCCCTCCTGTTCGCCATGCTCGAGGTCAGGCCCGCGCCGTTCTGCGTGCTCGACGAGGTCGACGCGGCGCTCGATGAGGCCAACGTCGGCCGGTTCACCGATGCCCTGCGCAGCCTCGCCGAGCAGACCCAGTTCATCGTCATCACCCACAACCGTGGCACGATCGAGGTCGCGGACGCGCTCTACGGCGTGACCGTCGGGGACGACTCGGTCAGCCGCGTGATCAGCCTCCGGCTCGACGAGGCGCAGGCGATCGCCGACGATCTACGATCAGAAGCCCGTGCGGTCCTCGCCGGCGAGCCAGGCTGAGCAGGTCCACCCATGCGTTTCTTCCGCCGCGGCCCCTCCGACGCGGATCAGGATCCGGCCGGGCAGCCCCCCGCGGCGCCCGCCGAATCGGCGCCTGAGCAGCCCGAGGAGACGGGGCCCGACGACGCGGCCGACGACGCGGCCGACGACCTCATCGGCGACGAGTGGCAGAGCGCCGCGTCGCCGGACGACGTCCCAGTCCCGGAGCCGTCCGAGCTCGAATACGATCTCGAGTTCGCCCCTGACGCCGTCCTCGGGCAGCTGGCCCCGACATCGCCGGTTTCGCCGCCCGAGCCCGAGATCCAGTGGGCGTGGGGCGCCGATTACAGCCCCGAGAAAGCCGACGCGGCGCGGCGCGAACGGGAGCGCGAGCAGCTCGAGCAGGGGCTCGAGAAGTCCCGAACCGGGTTCGGCGCCCGCCTGCGGAGCGCGTTCGGCGGCGGTGACGAGGCCGACTGGGAGGAGATCGAGGAGATCCTGATCACGGGCGACGTCGGGGCGGCGCTGTCGATGGACGTCGTGGAGCGCGCCCGGAAGCGGCGCGACCTGGGCGCCGAAGCTGCCGTCCGCGCGGAGCTCGCGGCCTTGCTCGCGACTCGGGACGCGGCGCACTGGGAGCCCCGGCCCGCCGTCGAGGGAGGCCCGGCAATCGTGCTCGTCGTCGGCGTTAACGGCACCGGCAAGACGACGACCATCGGCAAGCTCGCGGCACGGGAGCGCGCCCAGGGGCGCCGCGTGGTGCTCGCCGCGGCGGACACGTTCCGCGCCGCGGCCATCGACCAGCTGCGGATCTGGGCCCAGCGCACGGACTCCGAGATCGTCGCGCACGCGCCCAACGCGGACCCGGCGGCCGTCGTGTTCGACGCGATCGACGCCGCCGTCGCCCGCCACGCGGACATCGTGATCGCCGACACGGCGGGCCGACTGCACACCAAGTCGAACCTGATGGAGGAGCTGGCCAAGGTCCGCCGGGTCATCGACAAGCGACTTCCGGGGGCGTCGGTCGAGACCTTCTTCGTCCTCGACGCCACCACCGGCCAGAACGGCCTGGCCCAGGCCAAGGCGTTCCACGCGGCCGTCGGCCTCACCGGCGTTGTGCTGACCAAGCTCGACTCGACGGCCAAGGGCGGCATCGTGTTCGCCATCGAGAACGATCTCGAGGTGCCAGTCCGCTTCGTCGGCGTCGGCGAGCAGGCCGATGACCTGCTCCCGTTCGACCCTGCCGGCTTCGTCGAGGCGCTGTTCGACTGATGCGCTCGGGCGTGGCGCGCCAGACGGCTCGCCAGGAGGCTTCGGGCTAGGGCCGGGCCACGGCGGGTTCCGGCGACCCCACGGTTCGCAGGCCGCGCACCGGCGAGGCGAACAACGCCCAGGCCCCGAGCAGCGCGAACACCGGGGCCAGGAACGCCGCCCCACGCAGGCCGATGACCTCGGCCAGGAGGCCGCCGACGAGCGTCCCGGTCAGCTGCGCCATGACCATTGCCACCCGCACGGTCGCGTTGACCCGGCCGAGCTGGCGATCGCCGACGCGCGCCTGGCGCACGGACACCTCGGTGACGTCGAACACGGTCACCGCCGAATCGCCGATGAGCTGCTGGCCGAACAGGCAGGCGATCGCGAGCACCGGCAGCCCCGCCGGCGCGAGCGGGATCAGGAGGTTGCCCAGCGCGGCGAACAGCAGCGAGGCCACGACGACCGGACCGATGCCGAACCGTCGCACGGCCTGCGCAGCCAGGAGCGCGCCGAGCAGGGATCCGAACCCGCCCAGCGCGGCGACCACCCCGATGACCGCAGGATCGAGGTGGAGGTCGTCCGTCACGAACAGCAGCCACGTCGCGCCGAACACGCCCCACATCGCCGCCAGGCCCATCGTGCCCCAGGCGAGCCCGCGCAGGACGGGGTCCTGGACGACCAGGCGCAGGCCCTCGCGGATCTCGTGCATGACGGGCTCCCGCTCGGACGCAGGGGGCGGCGGCGGCTCCGGCCTGCGGATGCTGCCCAGCAGCGCAGCCGAGGCGAGGAACGAGACGGCGTCGACGGCGATGGCGATGGGCGCCGTGAGCAGGTTCACCAGGAACCCGCCGATGCCGAAGGCGGCGAACTCCATCGCCGAGCTGGTGGCGGCGAGGGCACCGTTGGCGCGGACCAGGTCCGGGCGGCCGACGACGGTCGGGAGGTAGGCGCGATCGGCGACGTCGAAGAAGGTGGTCAGGACCGCGGCCAGCGCGGACACCACGAACACCTGGATCAGCGTGAGCCAACCGCCCGCGGCGGCGACCGGGATGCTGCCCAGCAGGACGGCGCGCCCGAGGTCGGCCCAGATCAGGACCGGGCGTCGGCGGAGGCGGTCCACCCACGCCCCGGCAACGAACCCGACGAGGAGGGCCGCGACCAGGTCGAGGCTGCGCAGGACGGCGATCTCGATCGGGCCGGCGTGCAGCGTCAGGATCGCGACGAACGGCAGCGCGATCCGGGTGACGAAGCTGCCGAAGACCGAGACCGTCGCAGCCGTCCACAGCCGGACGAACGCGCCGTTGCGCCACAGGCCCGGCGTGGGCGCGATGTCGTGGGTGGGCGGCACCGGGTCGAGCATGGGGTCCGAGGTCACCGGCCGAGGGTACCCGCCGAAGGCGGTGCGTCCGTGCCCACGACGATCGGGCCGCCGGCGACGACGGGGGCCATGACGTACACTGCCACCGCTCCGGTGTCGCCAGAACCCGCGCACCAGCCGCCCGGCGTCCGTCGGCCGGCCTGATCTTCTCCGACAGCAAAGGGTCATCGCCCCCGCATGTTCGACAGCCTCAGCGATCGCCTCCGCAAGACCCTCGCCGGCCTGACCGGCCGGGGTCGCGTGTCCGAGGCCGATGTCGACGCGGCGATGCGGGAGGTCCGCCTGGCCCTGCTCGAGGCGGACGTCAACTTCAAGGTCGTCAAGGAGTTCGTCGCGCGCGTGCGTGAGCGCGCGCTGGGCGCGGAGATCCTCGACAGCCTGACCGCCGGCCAGCAGGTCGTGAAGATCGTCCACGAGGAGCTCACGGCGCTCCTGTCGACCGGCGACCGCACGTTCCACCTGTCCGGCAGCCCCGCCGTGGTCACCCTCGTCGGCCTCCAGGGATCGGGCAAGACGACGTCGGCGGCGAAGCTCGCGAAACACGTCGCCAAGCTCGGCCGCCAGCCCCTGCTCGTGGCCGCCGACCCCTACCGGCCGGCCGCGGCGGACCAGCTCGAGACGCTGGGCAAGTCGCTCGGCATCGCCGTCCACAGGGCTCCGGCCGGCACGCCGACCGTCGACATCGCCCTGGGCGGCATCGAGACCGCCAAGCGCACGGGTCGCGACGTCGTGATCATCGACACCGCGGGCCGGCTCACGATCGACGACGCGCTCATGGACGAGATCCGGGCGATCAACAAGGCCGTCAAGCCCGTGGAGACCCTGCTGGTCGTCGACGCGATGACCGGCCAGGAGGCCGTGACCGTCGCCCAGGGGTTCGCCGGCGCGGTCAGCGTGACCGGCCTCGTCCTGACCAAGATCGACGGCGATGCGCGCGGCGGTGCCGCGCTCTCGATCGGGGCGGTCACGGGCATCCCGGTCAAGTTCCTCGGCACTGGCGAGAAGACCGACGCCCTCGAGGTGTTCCACCCCGACCGGCTCGCCGGCCGGATCCTCGGGATGGGCGACATCGTCACGCTCGCGGAGCGTGCCCAGGAGGCGTTTGACGAGAAGCAGGCCGCCAAGCTCGAGGAGTCGGTGCGCAAGGGCGCGTTCACCCTCGAGGACATGCTGGCGTCCATGCGCCAGATGCAGAAGATGGGCCCGATGGGCCAGGTCATGTCGATGATCCCGGGCATGGGCGGCATGGCCAAGGAGGCCCAGGACGCCGTCGACCGCGGCGACCTCAAGCGGGTCGAAGCGATCATCCTGTCCATGACGCCACGCGAGCGCCGCGACCCCAACGTGCTCAACGCCTCGCGCCGGCGACGAATTGCCAACGGATCCGGGACCACGCTCCCGGACGTCAATCGCCTGATCAAGCAGTTCGCAGAGATGCAGAAGCTGATGAAACAGCTCTCGGGAGCGGGCGGCCGTCGCGCGGCGATGGGCCAGATGCTCGGCCGCCGATAGGGGACTTCACGCCATGACCGACCAGGACCCGACTCAGCCCATCGCCACCCCACCCGCCGGCGAACCGGCAGCGCCGCCGCCCGCGCCCACGCCGGCATCGACGCCGCCCACGCCGCCGCCCACGCCAACGCCGGCATCGGCCGACGCGTCGCCGACGGCCGCGTTCGTCCCGGCCGCGCCCACGCCGCCGCCCGCGCCCGACGCCGGCCCGGCGCCCACCCCGCCGCCCGCGCCCGACGCCGGCCCGGCGCCCACCCCGCCGCCCGCGCCCGACGCCGGCCCGGCGCCCACCCCCGCACCCCTTCCTGCCGCCGGAGCCGGCGGCAGCCGGCGTGTCGACCGCACCCGTCGTCACGGCGACCGCCACCAAGCGCCGCAGCCCGCTCAAGTGGATCGTCGCCCTGGTCATCGTCGCCCTGGTCGCCGGAGCGGCGGCGGCGGGGACGATCCTGCTCACCGGGGCCTCGGGCACTCCGTCGGTCCTCGCCTGGGCACCGGCCGACAGCGTCACCTATACCGAGGTTCGCCTCGACCTCCCGGGCAACCAGCAGGCCGAGCTCGCCAAGGTGCTCAGCGCGTTCCCGGGATTCGACGACCAGGCGGCCTTCCCGACCAAGATCAACGAGGTCCTCGACCAGCTCGTCGGCAAGGCCACCGACGGCAAGCAGAGCTACACGGCGGACATCCAGCCGTGGTTCGGCGGCCAGCTCAGTGCGAGCATCGGCCCGGTGCCCTCGAGCACGGACGCGTCGCAGGCGCGGGCCCTCCTGCTCGCCAGCGTCAAGGACGCGTCCAAGGCCAGCGCCTGGGCAGCGAGCACCCTCACGGCATCGGGCGCGACATCGACCACCGAGACCTATAAGGACGTCACGATCACGGTCATCCAGCCGCCGGCCCCGGTCGCCGTCATGGCCAAGGACATCCAGCCGGCCTACGCGGTCACCGGATCCGTGCTGGCGCTCGGCGACCTCGCGTCCGTGAAGGCGGCGATCGACACCGGCGGCAAGACCGGTCTCAATACCAATGCCCAGTTCCAGACGGCCTCGGCGACGATCACCGGGGACCGCCTCGCCTTCGCCTACGCCGACACGGCGGCGATCGTCGATGCGGCCAGCGCGATGGTGCCCGCCGTGGGCGGCATGCCGGCCGTCGCCCTGCCGTCGTTCCTCGACGACGTCTACCCCCCGTGGGTGGCCAGCGCCATCCTGGCCCAGGACAGCTCACTCGTGGTCGAGACGCGTCAGCCCCACGTCAGCAAGCTCGGAGCCGCCGCCAACAGCGTGTCGTCGATCCCGTCGCTCGTCCCGGCCGACACGATCGCGCTGCTCGACGCCCATGACGTCGGCGGGGCCCTCAAGCGCCTCAAGGCGATGCTCGCCTCGGACCCGTCGCTCACGGACGGCGTCAAGCAGGTGGACAGCGCACTCCAGCTCATCGGCGGCTTCGATGCGGCGGTCGGCTGGATCGGCGAGACCGGCATCGCGGTCACGGGGTCCGGCGGCTCGGTGGCCGGCGGGCTGGTGATCGTGCCGACCAGCGGCGACGATGCACAGCGCCTGTTCACCCAGCTCCGGGGCTTCATCCAGCTCGCCGGCGGCAGCGCCGGGATCAAGCTCACCGACGAGTCGTACAACGGCGCGACGATCACGGTCGTCGATCTCTCGGGCGCGGGCGCGATGGCCGGCGGCGTCGTCGAGGTCCCGAGCGGGCTCAAGGTCGCCTACGCCGTGACCGACAAGGTCGTGGTGTTCGGCTCCAGCGTCGAGTTCGTGAAGTCGGTCATCGACGCGCCGTCCGGCTCGAACCTCGCCTCGACCGACCAGTTCAAGTCCGCGCTCGCCAAGGCCGACAGCTCCAACAGCACGTTGCTGTGGCTCGACGTCGCGGGCATCCGCACCGTGGCCGAGCCCCTGATGTCGGGCGACGACCTGAGCCAGTACCAGTCGGACCTCAAGCCCTATCTGGAGCCGTTCCAGAGCGTCATCGCGACCAGTGCCTCGGGCGACGACATCGACGAGGGAACCCTCGTCCTGAGCGTGGCCGGGAACTAGCCCAAGGTCGCGGCCTGCACCGCGACGAACGGCCGCCCCGACGTCGGGGCGGCGAACCAGGAGGAGCAGCACAGCCCATGTCCGTCCGCATCCGACTCACCCGCGTCGGGGCGACCAAGCAGCCGAGCTACCGGCTGGTCGTCGCCGACAGCCGATCCGCGCGCGATGGGCGCGCGATCGACACCATCGGGCACTACAACCCGCGCACCGACCCGATCGAGCTCTCCGTCGACGAGGCGAAGGCCAAGGACTGGCTCGCCAAGGGCGCCCAGCCCTCCGACACCGTCCGCCGCCTGCTCAAGCAGGCCGGCGTCATCCCCGGCGTCAGCAAGTAGGGGGCCGATCGATGGCAGCCGCCGATCTGGTCGAGTACGTCGCCAAGTCGCTGGTCGACGATCCCGAGGCCGTCAAGGTCGAGGTCGTCAACGGCGAGGAAGGCACCATCATCGAGCTCCACGTGGCCGAGTCCGACATGGGCAAGGTCATCGGGCGCAACGGCAGCGTCGCGAAGGCGCTCCGGACCTTGCTCAAGGTGACCTCCGCTCGCACCGGCGAGCCCGTCAGCCTCGAGATCATCTAGGGGGCCTGCCCTGGCCCCCTCGACGCCGTCGCGCGGACGCGCGCCCGCCGGGGCGCGCGGGCCGGCACCGGACGCCCCGCAGGCGCCGGCAGGTGGATCGGCGACGCCCGAGCGGCTCGCGGTCGGCCTCGTCCGCGGCCTGCGCGGGCTGCGGGGCCAGGTCCGCGTGGAGGTCCTGACGGACCGCCCGGAGGACCGATTCGTCGCCGGCGCGACGCTCTACCCCGAAGGCGCAAAGCGCGGGTTGACGATCGCCGAGGCGTCGCCGGTCGACGGTGGGCCCGGCTGGTGGCTCCAGTTCCGCGAGGTCCGCGACCGCGACGCCGCCGAGTCCCTTCGCGACACGTACCTCGAGATCGACCTGCCCGACGAGCCGCGCGAGCCCGGCCGCTGGCTGTGGCACGAGCTCGAGGGCCTGGCCGTGCGTTCGTCGAGCGGTGAGGAGCTCGGCACGATCACCGAGCTGTATCGCGCCGGTGGTGCCGAGGTGTTCGTCGTCCGCGGTCCGCGCGGCGAGCTCGACGTGCCCGGCGTTCACGGGATCGTCGTCGAGCTCGCACCGGAGCGGGGCGAGATGATCGTCGACCTCGAGTCGCTGGCACTCGACGCACGACCCGTGGAGGACGACTACGTTCGACCCCGGGACCGGCGTCCCCGCAACCCGCGGCGTCCGTCGTCGCGTCCTCGCCCGGCGGAACCCACGGACAAGCCTCCGACGCCGTGACCCTCGAGGTCGACGTCCTCACGCTGTTCCCGGCGATGGTCGAAGGGCCGTTGCGCGAGAGCATCCCGGCCCGGATCCAGGAGCTGGGGCTCGCGACCGTCCGGATCCACGACCTGCGGCAGTGGGGCCTCGGGCGGCATCGCACGGTCGACGACTACACGTACGGCGGCGGTGCCGGGATGGTGCTCCGCCCCGAACCGGTCGCGGGCGCCCTGACGGCGCTCCGTCGCCCCGATTCGACCGTGATCCTGCTCGACCCGGCGGGGGAGGTCTTCCGTCAGGCGACGGCCCACGAGTTCGCGATGGCGTCGCATCTCGTCCTCCTGTGCCCCCGCTACGAGGGCGTGGACGAGCGCATCCGGGCGATGGTCGACCGGGAGGTCTCCATCGGGGACTACGTGCTCACCGGCGGCGAGCTGGCCGCGCTCGTGATCGTCGACGCCGTGCTGCGCCTGCTGCCCGGCGCGATCGACGAGGCGTCGACCACCGAGGAGTCGTTCGCGGCCGGCCTGCTCGAGTACCCGCAGTACACCCGGCCGGCGACGTTCGAGGGGGCGTCGGTGCCGCCGACACTCGTGTCGGGTCATCACGAGCAGGTGCGCCAGTGGCGCCTGCGCGAGTCGCTGCGCCGGACGCTCCGGCGCCGGCCGGACCTGCTCGAGGGGCGGGCCATGTCGCCCGAGGAGGCACGTCTCCTCGCCGAGCTGCGCGCCGACCCGGAAGGGACGGACCCAGCCGCCGACGGCTGACACCCGTCATCCGCCGTGCTATCCTCCGCCGTCGGCCCTGCCGTGTTTCGGCCTGCCGCCCGTCTGACATGCGCCCACCGCAGCCGCGGCTGCCGTCGATCGAACAAGGACCGCCACCGTGAACGTGCTCAACGAGATCGTCCAGGACCAGATGCGCACCGATCTCCCGGTGATCACCCCGGGCGACACCGTCAAGGTTGCCGCCAAGGTCGTCGAGGGCAACCGCGAGCGCGTCCAGGTCTTCGAAGGGCTCGTGATGCGGGTGCGCAACAGTGGGATCGCCTCCACGATCACCGTCCGCCGAATCGCATCGGGCGTCGGCGTCGAGCGCACGTTCAAGCTCCACAGCCCGCGGATCGAGCGCATCGAGGTCGTCCGCCACGGCCAGGTGCGCCGCGCGAAGCTGTACTTCCTGCGCAACCGCGTCGGCAAGGCCGCGACCACGCTCCGCGAGCGCCGCTAGGTCCTCGATCTGCCGGGCCCGCGCCCGGATCGCGCCGCCTGACGACCCCCGGTCCGCCGGGGGTCGCGCCATGCCCGGCTCGCCGCGTTACGCTAGTGCCCGATGGCCGTGATCGTCCCGACGCTGCGCTGGGAGCGCCCCCTGTGGCGCGACGGCGCGACCCGCGTCGTGGGGGTTGACGAGGTCGGCGTCGCCCCGACCAGCGGCGCCGTCGTAGCGGCGGCAGTCATCATGTCCCCCAACTGCCACCGGATCCCCGGCGTCCGCGACTCCAAGACGCTGTCGGCCGCCCAGCGCGAGCGCCTGGCGCCGATCATCCGCCGCCGCGCGGTCGCGATCGGCGTCGGAGCGGCGTCGGTCGCCGACATCGACCGGCTCAACATCTACCACGCGACCCATCTCGCCATGCGCCGCGCGATCGCCAGGGTGGGGGACCACGAGCACGTGCTGGTCGACGGCCTCCGCATCGCGGACTTCGAGGCGCAGGTCGGTCCGTACACCGCGATCGTGGACGGTGACGCGCGTGTCTACTCGATCGCGTGTGCGTCGATCATCGCCAAGACCGTGCGCGACCGGATGATGCACAACCTCGCCGTCCGGTACCCGGAATACGGCTGGGACCGCAACGCCGGCTACGCCACCCGCGAGCACCGGGACGCGATCCGGGCGCACGGCCTCACGCCCCACCACCGGAAGAGCTGGCAGGCGCTGCAGGTGCTGCTGGCCGGCGACCAGCTCGGCTTGTTCGACGCCGACGACGCCGTAGTCGAGGAGGCCGACTTCGACGAGGTCGGACGGCAGCTCGTCGCCGTGCCCATGGGTGAATTCGACGTCGGGGAGAGCCGCTTTCCGGCCGCGGCCGTGGCGGACTCGTCGCTACAGGACTCGTCGCGATAAGGGACCGGTGAGCGGGCGCACGGATGATGCGCGCCATGTCCTATCCCGCCGGCCCCTCGCAGCGGGTGGGCGCCGCAGCGGAGGCGCTGGTCGAGTCCCGGCTCATCGCCCAAGGCTGGCGGATCCTCGCCCGGAACCTCCGGATCGGGCGCGACGAGCTCGATCTCGTGGGCATCGATCCCGGGCCGCCACGCACGCTGGTCGTGGTCGAGGTGCGCTGGCGCGGGCGGCGCGACTTCGGCCTGCCCGAGGAGACCCTCGACCATCGGAAGCGGGTCGCGATCCGGCGCGCCACCGGCGCCCTGCTCGTGGCGGGCACCCTGCCCGATGGCACGCCGCTCCCGGGTCTGCCGCTCCGTATCGACCTCGTGGCCGTCGACCGCGGCCCCGACGGCCGGCCGTCGATCCGCCACCATCGCGCGATCCGGCCGTGATTCCTCGGCGCCCGCCGGCCTCGTGGCGCCCGACCGGAGACGCCGGGGCGCTGTGCTACACTCCCGGCCGCCGCGGAGCGTCCGCGACGGTCAACCAGCCCGCTCGGTCGCACGACCGGGACGGAGCACACACGCGGATGATGGTCCCGGGCGGGACGGTGTCGGGTGGCGACGGTCGCGAGACCCGCCGACGGCCCCCGCAGGGCATTCGCGGAGGAACAACCGCAGGAGGCAACAGTGCCCACCGTCTCGATGCGCCAGCTGCTTGAGGCCGGCGTCCACTTCGGACACCAGACTCGCCGCTGGAACCCGAAGATGAAGCCCTTCATCTTCGCCGAGCGCAACGGCATCCACATCATCGACCTGGCCCAGACGGTCAAGCGCCTCGACGCGGCGCTCGAGTACGTCACCGAGACGGTCGCGCGCGGCGAGAGCGTGCTGTTCGTCGGCACCAAGAAGCAGGCCCAGGAACCGGTGATGCAGGAGGCGATGCGCTCCGGCCAGCCGTATGTCACCAAGCGCTGGCTCGGCGGCATGATGACCAACTTCGTCACGATCAAGAAGCGGATCGGCCTGCTCGACCAGCTCGAGGCGCGCCAGCTCGCCGGCGACTTCGATCGCCTCCCCAAGAAGGAGGCCGCGCTGCTGACCGAGGAGCTGAACAAGCTCAACGCGATGCTCGGCGGCATCCGCAAGATGAAGCGCCTGCCCGGCGCGATCTTCATCGTCGACCCGCACCGAGAGCGGATCGCCGTCACCGAGGCCAACAAGCTCGAGATCCCGGTCATCGGCACGGGCGACACCAACGTCGACCCGGACGAGCTCGACTACATCATCCCCGCCAACGACGACGCGATCCGAGCCATCCGCCTGCTGTGCCAGCTGGTCGCGGATGCCGCGATCGAGGGTGCCCAGCAGCGCGCGGCCCGGGCCTCGTCCGAGCCGGAGGTGCCGGAGGCGCAGGCGATCGACGAGCCCGAGTTCGACGAGAGCGCGGCGGCCGACCTGGTCGCGCAGCTCGCGGCGGGCGGCACGCTGTCGTTCGACCCCGACCTCGACGACGACGATCTCCTGCCCGGAACGCCGCGCCCCGAGGAGCCAGTGCCCGCCGGCCCCGCGGCCGCCGAGGCACCGACCGAGGACGCCCCGGCCGACTGACACCGGCCGGACCGTCGGGTGAGCTCGCCGGTCCGGGCCGACAACCACGATCACAGACGGCACGCGCCGCGTGCGCACGCCGTACGCTAGACACAGGAGCACCACGCCCATGGCAATCACGGCCGAAGCCGTCAGGGACCTCCGCGAGCGCACCGGCGCGGGCATGATGGACTGCAAGCGCGCGCTCGAAGAGACCGACGGCGACATCGACAAGGCCGTCACCCTGCTGCGCGAGCGCGGGGTCGCCTCGGCCGCCAAGAAGGCCGGCCGGGACGCCCGCGAGGGCCTCATCGGCAGCTACATCCACATCGGTGGCAAGGTCGGCGTGATCATCGAGGTCAACTGCGAGACTGACTTCGTCGCCCGCACGGACGACTTCGGCAAGCTGGTCCGCGACCTGGCGATGCAGGTCGCCGGGCTGTCGCCCCTGTACGTCGACATCGATGCGATCCCGGCCGACGTGCTCGAGGCCAGGAAGGCCGCCCTGCTCGCGGACGAGTCGGTGCAGGCGAAGCCCGAGGCCGTGCGCGAGAAGATCGTCGACGGCCAGCTGAAGAAGTGGTTCCGCGACGTCTGTCTCCTCGAGCAGCCGTTCCGCGACGAGGACCGCACGGTCCGCGACCTCGTGACCGAGAAGATCGCGACCATCGGCGAGAACATCCGCGTCCGGCGGTTCACCCGCTATGCGCTCGGGGAGGAGCTGTGACCGACGACGGTCGCCGAGCCGCGTCCGGGACGGGGTCGACGGCCCCGCGTGACGGCCGTGCCGGCTACCGGCGGATCCTGCTCAAGCTGTCGGGCGAGGCCCTCCTGGGTGAGCGCCAGTACGGCGTGGATCCGGCCTTCTGCGCGTTCATCGCGCGCCAGGTCGAGGAGGTCCACGCGACCGGCGTCCAGATCGGCGTCGTCGTCGGCGGCGGGAACATCTTCCGCGGCATGGCCGCGGCCGCGCGTGGCATGGACCGGGCGACCGGCGACTACATCGGCATGCTGGCCACCGTCATGAACGGCCTCGCCCTCCAGGATGCGATCGAGAAGACGGGCATCCCGGTCCGCGTGATGAGCGCGATCGCGATGAACGAGATCGCCGAGCCGTACATCCGCCGACGCGCCGTCCGCCACCTGGAGAAGGGCCGGGTGACGATCTTCGTCGCCGGGACCGGCAACCCGTACTTCACCACGGACACGGCGGCTGCCCTGCGGGCGATCGAGATCGGCGCGGAGGTCCTGCTCAAGGCGACCAAGGTCGACGGGGTGTACGACGCCGACCCCATGACCGTCCCCAATGCCACCCGCTATTCGAGCCTCGGCTACCAGGACCTGCTCCGCGACCAGCTCAAGGTGCTCGACGCGGCCGCCGTCTCGTTGTGCCTCGAGAACGATCTCCCGATCGTGGTGTTCGACCTCAACGCCCCGGACAACATCGCGAGGGTTGCCCGTGGCGAGCCGGTGGGTACCCTGATCTCCGCGCAGCGAGGAGGAGTCACCGCATGACCAGCGAGATCCTTGCGGGCGCCGAGCGCAGGATGCTGCGGGCGGTCGAGGCGATGGAGCGCGACTTCCAGGGGCTGCGCACCGGCCGCGCGTCGACCTCGCTCGTCGAGCGACTGACGGTCGACTACTACGGCACCCAGACGCCGCTCAACCAGCTGGCCTCGATCAGCGTCCCCGAGTCGCACCAGATCGTGATCCAGCCCTGGGACCGCGGCGTGATCGGCGCGATCGAGAAGGCCATCCAGAAGAGCGACATCGGCCTCACCCCGAACGTGGACGGGACCCTGGTGCGCCTGAATATCCCGCCGCTCACCGAGGAGCGTCGCAGGGACATCGTCAAAAGCGTCCACAAGCGCATGGAGGAGGCCAGGGTCGAGATTCGCAACGTGCGCCGCGAGGCCGCCGACGCGCTCAAGAAGGAAGAGCGGGACGGCGACGTCGGGGCGGACGAATCGCGACGGCAGCTGGACCAGCTCCAGAAGATCACGGACCGGGTGATCGCGGATGTCGATCGCCTGGGGGATGTCAAGGAGCAGGAGGTCCTCGAGGTCTAGTGGCCCAGGCGCCGCTCGATCGTTCGCTGGCCAGGCCAACCGACGCCCCGCCGCTCGCCCACCAAGGGCCGGGCGAGGCGGTCGACGACGTCACGCCGGCGGTCGACGAACCCCTGCTCCCGCCCGAGGACCTGCCCCGGCACGTCGCGATCATCATGGACGGCAACCGCCGTTGGGCCCGGGCACGGGGCGAGTCTGACTTCGCGGGGCACGCGGCCGGCGTCGAGGCCATCCGCGCGCTCCTCCGCCACGCGGTCCGGCGCGGCGTCCCGATGCTCACGCTGTACGCGTTCAGTCGCGAGAACTGGGCCCGCTCCGACGACGAGGTCGCCGGCCTGTTCGACCTCCTCGGCCAGGCGATCCGCGACGAGACCGACGAGCTGTGCGCCCAAGGGGTCCGGGTCCGGCTGCTGGGCCGCCTCGAGGAGCTGCCGGCCGAGACTCGCCTGTCGATCGGCGACGCCCTGGACCGCACGTCGGACGGGACGCGGCTACAGCTCAACATCGCCTGGAACTACGCCGGCCGGACCGAGCTCGTCGACGCGTTCCGCCGGATCGCCGCCTCCGGCATCGCCGCCGACGCGGTCGATGAACGGACGATCAGCGACGCCCTCTACACGGGCGGCCTGCCGGACCCCGACCTCGTGATCCGGACGGGCGGCGAGCAGCGGATCAGCAACTTCCTCATCTGGCAATCGGCCTACGCCGAGCTCGTGTTCACCGAGCGGCTGTGGCCCGACTTCGGTCCCGAGGCCTTCGACGAGGCCCTGCTCGAGTTCGCGCGCCGCACGCGTCGGTTCGGGCGCTAGCGGCGGCATCGGTGCTGCGAACCCGCGCCCTCTCGGCGCTCGTCCTCGTCCCGGTCCTGTTGGTCGCGCTGTACCTGGGCGTCCAGGCGGTGGCGCTGGTGCTGGCGCTCGTCGCCGGGCTGGCGGGGATCGAGGTGTTCCGCCTGCTGCGGGCGGCCGGCTACCCCTCGCTCGCGCTGCTCGGGACGGCCGTCGCGATCGCGCTGGTGCTCCAGGCGGGCTTCATGCCCGACGCGGAGAAGGGGATGATCCTGGTCGCGATCGGCGCCGTGCTCGCGGGCATCGGCAGCCTCGTCCGGACGGATCCACGGGATGGGCTGGTCGCCTGGATGGCCACGATCTTCGGGGCGATCTACGTCGGGCTCATCTCGTTCGTGCTGCACGTGGCGACGATGGCGCCGGCGATGCCCACGACGGCGCCGCTCGCGAACATCGGCGCGGAGCGCGGCTGGATCCTGTTGCTCGTGCTCGGCGTGTGGAGCTATGACACGGGCGCCTACCTCGTCGGGCGCCAGATCGGCCGGCACAAGTTCCTCACCCACATCTCGCCGTCCAAGTCGATCGAGGGCCTGGTGGGCGGCGTGGTGGCGTGCACGATCGTGGTCGGGCTGATGCTCGCCGGGCTCGGCCAGCCGCCGATCGGCGCCATCGTCCTCGGGCCGTTGCTCGGGCTCGTCGCCCAGGCGGGCGACCTGGCCGAGTCGATGCTCAAGCGGGCCGCAGGGGCCAAGGACTCGGGCACGCTGATCCCCGGCCACGGCGGGATCCTCGACCGGATCGACTCGTTCCTGTTCGCAGCCCCGGTCGTCGCGCTGTATGTCCTCGCCGTCGCCCGCTGACCGGCCGCCGGCCGTCGAGGGGCGGCGGATCGGCGTCGCGTTGCTGGGCTCGACCGGGAGCATCGGGACCCAGGCGCTGGAGGTGCTGGAGCGGCACGCGGACCGGTTCCGGGTCGTCGCCCTGGCGAGCGGCAGCAACGCGACCGACCTCGCCGCACAGGCCGCCCGCCTGCGGCCCGCGGCCGTCAGCCTCGCGGGCGACGGATCACCCCTGGACCTGCCGGCGGGCACGGCACGGGTCACGGGTCCGGACGCGCTCGAGGCGCTGGCCACCCGCGACGACGTCGACCTGGTCGTCGTGGGCACGGGTGGCGTCGTGTCGCTGCGACCCGTGCTCGCCGCGTTGCGCGCCGGCAAGGTGGTCGCCACCGCCAACAAGGAGACGCTCGTCGCGGGCGGTCACCTCGTGATGCGCGAGGCCCGCGCCCGCGCCGGCGAGCGGGCCGTCAGCGACCCTGCGGGACCCCTGGCAACACCGCTCGCCTGGTTGCGCCCGATCGATTCGGAGCATTCGGCGATCTGGCAGTGCCTGGTCGGGGAGCCTCGCTCGGCGATCGCGCGGCTCGTGCTCACGGCGTCCGGCGGCCCGTTCGTCGACCTGCCGGCGGAGGCGCTGGCCTCCGTGACCCCGGAGCAGGCCCTGCGCCATCCGACGTGGTCGATGGGGGCCAAGATCACGATCGATTCCGCAACGCTCGCGAACAAGGGCCTGGAGGTGATCGAAGCACACTGGCTGTACGATGTCGACTACGACGCCATCGACGTCGTCGTCCACCCGCAGAGCGTCGTCCACTCTGCTGTCCTGTTCATCGACGGCTCGCTCAAGGCCCAGCTGGGCACCCCCGATATGCGACTCCCCATCCAGTACGCCCTCACGCATCCCGAGCGGCTTGCGTCGCCGACCATCCCCCCGGATCTCGTCGCCGCGGCGCACCTCGACTTCCGCGCGCCCGACGAATCGCGGTTCCCGGCGTTGCGGATCGCGCGTGAGGCAGGCCGCGTAGGGAGCCGCGCGTCCGCGGCGCTGATCGCCGCCGACGAGGTCGCGGTGTCGCGCTTCCTCGGTGGCACCCTCGACTTCCCGGGGATCCCGCGGCTGCTCGAGGCGGCCGTCGGACGGTACGGCCAGGGCGCCGACCAGGCGCCCGACGTCGACGCCCTGATCGCCCTCGACGCCGAGGTCCGCGCGGCGTATGCCGTCGGTCCCGTCGGAGGCCCGCGGGCATGATCGTCGGCCTCGCGCAATCCACGATCACCGCCCTCCTGTTCATCCTGATCCTGGGCGCGCTCGTCCTGATCCACGAGCTCGGGCACTTCGTGACCGCGCGCTGGGCCAAGGTTCGCGTGCTCGAGTTCGGCATCGGTTTCCCGCCCCGGGCCAAGGTCCTGGGCCGGGGCAACCCCGACCCGGAGGATGTGGCGCTGCCCACGGCGCCCCCGCCCCTGCCGCCCGGCGTGCAGCCCGGCTCGGCCGAGGCGGAGGCCTTCCTGGCGACTGCCGCGCGGCTCGACGCGGAGCGCACGGGCACCCTATACACGCTCAACTGGCTGCCCATTGGCGGCTTCGTGAAGCTCGAGGGCGAGGACGGCGACAACACCAACGACCCGCGCTCGTTCGCGAAGGCCCGGCTGCCGATCAAGATGGGGATCCTGATCGCCGGCGTCACGATGAACCTGTTGCTCGCGTTCGCGATCTTCACCGGGATCGCCCTGTGGGGCGAGCCCGCGATCGGCGTGACGATCGAGACGGTCACACCCGGATCGCCGGCTGAGGCGGCCGGCATCGTCTCGGGGGACACGATCGTGACCCTCAACGGCAAGCAGTACTCGGCGTTCGGCGCGCCTGGATCCGTCACGGGCGACCTGCGGGCGCACGCTGGGCAGACCGTGGTCATCGGCGTGCAGCATGCTGACGGGACGACCGAGGACCTGACCGTCACGCTGCGCGTGCCGACCGGGACCCAGGTCGGTGCGCTGGGGATCAGCTCTCGCACCGGCCTCGAGGTCGGCACCATCCGGTATTCGCTGCCCGAGGCGGTCAGGCTCGGCGCGCAGCGGACGGCCGACGCGTTCAGCCTGATCCTCGTCGGCCTGGGCGACCTCGCCCATTCGATGATCACGGACCCGACCGCGCCGCCGCCGGCGTCCGGGCCGGTCGGCATCGCCGTCGAGCTGGGCAACGTCCTGTGGGGCCTCGGTCCGCTGTATGTGCTCTACCTGACCGCGCTGCTGTCGGCGAACCTCGCGCTCGTCAACATCCTCCCGTTCCCGCCCCTCGACGGTGGCCGGATGCTCGTCATCCTGCTCAAGGCGGTGCCCCGCTACGGCTCCCGGATCTCGCTGCGCGCGGAGCAGCTGACCTACGCCGTCGGTTTCGTCGCGCTGTTCACGTTCTTGATCTGGATCACCGTGTTCGACATCGCCAATCAGGTCGGCGGCACGTGACGTCGCCGGACCAGCTGCGGCCGCTCCGGCGGCCGACCGTGTCGGTGGACGTCGGGGGCGTGCTGGTCGGCTCGGCACACCCGGTCGTCGTGCAGTCGATGACCAACACCGACACCGCCGACGCCGACGCGACCGCCCTCCAGGTGGCCAAGCTCGCGCACGCCGGCTCCCAGCTGGTGCGGGTCACGGTCAACACCGAGGAGGCGGCGGCCGCGGTCCCCGGGATGATGCGCAAGCTGCGCGACAACTTGGGCGTCGACGTGCCCGTCATCGGCGACTTCCACTACAACGGCCACAAGCTGCTCGTGGACTACCCGGAGATGGCGGCCGCGCTCGCGAAGTACCGGATCAACCCCGGTAACGTGGGCACCAAGCGCCACGACGAGCACTTCGCGACGATCGTGCGGGTCGCGATCGACAACGGGAAGCCGGTGCGGATCGGCGTCAACTGGGGCTCGCTCGACCAACAGCTGCTGACCGACCTCATGGAGGCCAACGCTCGCCTTCCGGAGCCGCGCGACGCCCGCGACGTGATGATCGAGGCGATGAACGAGTCCGCACTGCGCTCCGCCGAGCTCGCCGAGCAGACGGGACTCGCGCACGATCGGATCATCCTGTCGGCCAAGGTCTCCGGCGTGCGCGACCTCGTCGACACGTACCGGCGGCTCGCGCCGCGCTCGGACTACCCGCTGCACCTCGGGCTCACCGAGGCCGGCATGGCGATGAAGGGGATCGTCGCCTCGACCGCGGGCCTCTCGATCCTGCTCAACGAGGGTATCGGTGACACGATCCGCGTCTCGTTGACGCCCGAGCCGGGCGCCGGGCGCGAGCTCGAGGTCGAGGTCGCCCAGCAGGTGCTGCAGTCGCTCGGCCTGCGTGCCTTCCTCCCCCAGGTTTCGGCCTGCCCGGGATGCGGGCGCACGACCTCGACGTTCTTCCAGGAGATGGCCCAGGAAATCACCGGGCACCTCCGGGACCGAATGCCCGCCTGGAAGGCGACCCACCCGGGCGTAGAGGACATGCAGGTCGCGGTCATGGGCTGCGTGGTCAACGGCCCGGGCGAGTCCAAGCACGCCAACATCGGGATCAGCCTGCCCGGCACGTTCGAGTCGCCGGTGGCGCCGGTGTTCGTCGACGGCAAGCTCGACCGCACGCTGCGTGGCGATCACATCGTCGACGAGTTCATCGCCATCCTCGAGGACTATGTCGACCGCCGCTACGGGGTCCGGGAGGCCACAGCCGCCGTCTGACGCGGGGCCCCGCGAGGGTCCCCTGCAGGGGTCGCGGCGAGCGTGGAATCCGGGGTCGCTGAACGTGGCCGTCCACGTGCCCGGGTGTATACTCGGCGGCAATACCGCGAGGCCGCCTCTGGGACGTGGGTGACCAACCCACGTTTCTTCGTGTCAGGGGGCCTCGACGCCATCGAGCAGGCAGCAGGGAGGCACATGATGAGTCGTGACTTCGTCGGTGCGCTGCTCCAGCTCAACGCAGAGAAGCAGGTCTCACGCGAGGCGCTCGTCCGGGCGCTCGAGGAAGGCATCCAGGCCGCCTATCGCCGTGTCGCCGGCGAGGAGGACATCTTCGTCCGCGTCGAGCCGGACAGCGGCCGGATCGACGTGTATCGCGGCCGGTACGTCGTCGACGAGATCGAGGACCCCATGGTCGAGGTCACGGTCGACGAGGCGCGCCAGACCAAGGACGACGCCCAGGCGGGCGACGTGATCGAGATCGAGCAGCTCGACGGCGAGCACTTCGGCCGCATCGGCGCCCAGACCGCGAAGCAGATCATCCTCCAGCGGATCCGCGAGGTCGAGCGCGACCAGGTGTTCGACCAGTTCGCGAACCGCGAGGGCGAGCTGCTCACGGGTTCGGTGAGCCGGGTCGAGCCGCGGGCGATCATCCTCGACGTCGGCAAGGGCGTGGAGGCCATCCTCGCGACCAGCGAGCAGAGCCCGCTCGAGCACTACCGGATCGGACAGCCGGTCAAGGCCTACGTGCTCGAGGTGCGGCGGTCGGCGCGCGGGCCCCAGATCCTCGTGTCGCGGACCCACAAGGGGTTTCTCAAGCGCCTGTTCGAGCTCGAGGTCCCCGAGATCCACGCCGGCACGGTCGAGGTCAAGGCGATCGCCCGCGAGGCCGGCAGCCGGTCGAAGGTCGCGGTGTCGTCGCGCCAGGAGGGCCTCGATCCCGTCGGGGCGACGGTGGGGCAGCGGGGCGCCCGGGTGCAGGCCGTCGTGGCCGAGCTGGCGGGCGAGAAGATCGACGTGATCCCGTGGAACGAGGATCCGTCGGTGTTCGTGGCCAACGCGCTGTCGCCGGCCCAGGTGCTGGGCGTGAAGATCGATATCGAGCACCGGATCGCGAACGTCACCGTGCCCGAGCGCATGCTCTCGCTCGCGATCGGCCGGGAGGGCCAGAACGCCCGCCTGGCCGCCCGCCTGACCGGCTGGCGGATCGACATCCGGAGCGATGTCGCGGCCGCGGAAGCGCCCGAGACCGAGACGCCGGCAAGCGGCGGCAACGGGGTCGCGCCGGCGTCCGCGCAGGACGATGGCGCCGAGTCCGTCGAGGTCGCGGAGCCCGCGGCGGTCGCGGAGGCGATCGAGGCTGTCGCGGACGACGCGGCGACGACCGCCGAGGCCGCGGCCCCCTCAGAACCAACCGCGGTGGCCGAGACCCAGAGCGCCGAGGCTCCGGCCGCCGAGCCCGAGGTCGCCGCGGCTCCGGCCGCCGAGCCCGAGGTCGCCGCGGCGCCGGCCAAGCCCAAGCGGACGAGGAAGGCAAAGACCGACGAGGTGGCGCCGTAGGCGCGGCGTCGGCCGGTCGAGCCCGGCCCAGCGAGGCCCGCCGCCCACCGACGCGGAGCTGCGTCGCGTGCCGCACCGCGCGGCCGAAACGGGACCTGGTCCGGGTCGTTCGCGCCCCAGACGGTACGATCTCGATCGACGCGACGGGTCGCGCACCCGGACGCGGCGCCTATCTCTGCCGGGACGCGGCCTGCTGGGACGCCGCGGGACGGAAGCGGGCGCTCGAACACGCGCTCCGTGCCACCATCCCGCCGGCCGTCGCGGCGACGCTGGCCGCGGGGCCCGACACCACCATGACAGCAACCACCCTCGCCGGCGCATCGTCGCCGGCCAACCCAATCGACACTGACCATCAAGGAGGAACGCGTGGCCAGGAGTAGGAGCGGCACCCGCGGCCGACGCGGACCCAGGAAGCCCCAGCGCCGGACCGGCGCCTTCACGCCCGGCGCCGTCTCGGTCGTCGAGCCGCTCGAGCGTGGCGCGATCGAGCTGCCGGGCACGATCACGGTCAAGGAGCTCGCCGAGCTCCTCGCCGTCAGCCCGGCGGACATCATCCGCGAGCTCATCAAGAGCGGCATCTTCGCGACCATCAACCAGCTGATCGACCGCGACACCGCGTCGCTCGTCGCGAGCGAGCTCGGCTTCGAGGTCGCTGAGGCCGTCGCGGCCACGCCCGGCACCGACGAGGAGGATGGCAGCGGCCCCGCCGCGGAGGCGACCAAGGAGGTCCTGTTCGAGGAGGAGGACGACGCCGACCTCGTCCCGCGGGCCCCGATCGTGACCGTGATGGGTCACGTCGACCACGGCAAGACGAGCCTGCTCGACGCCATCCGCTCGACCACCGTCGCCTCCGGCGAGCGCGGCGGGATCACCCAGCACATCGGCGCCTCCGAGGTCACGACCAAGGACGGCAAGCGCATCGTGTTCCTGGACACGCCGGGTCACGAGGCATTCACCTCGATGCGCGCCCGCGGCGCCCGCGTCACCGACATCGCGGTGATCGTGGTCGCGGCCGACGACGGGGTCATGCCCCAGACGCTCGAGGCGATCAGCCACGCCAAGGCCGCCAAGGTCCCGCTGGTGATCGCGATGAACAAGATCGACCGTGCGGAGGCCAATCCGGACCGGGTGAAGACCGAGCTCGCCGAGGCGGGCGTGGTCGTCGAGGAGTTCGGTGGCGACACGCCGCTGGTCGCGGTCAGCGCCCGGACCCGCGTCGGCATCGACGAGCTGCTCGAGATCATCCTGCTGGTCGCGGACCTCCAGGAGCTCAAGGCCAACCCCAAGCGCGATGCCGTGGGCACCGTGATCGAGGCCCAGCTCGACAAGGGCCGCGGCCCGGTGGCGACGCTCATCGTCCAGACCGGCACGCTGCGGGTCGGCGACGTGGTCGTCGTCGGCAACACGTTCGGCAAGGTCCGCGCGCTCGAGACGGCCGCCGGCAAGCGGGTGTCGAAGGCCGGTCCGTCGTCGGCCGTGGTCGTGCTCGGCCTGGCCGACGTGCCCGAAGCCGGCGACATCCTGCGCGTCGTCAGCGACGAGAAGATCGCCCGCAGCCAGGTCGAGACGCGCAAGAACGAGCAGGCCGCCCGGGAGGGCGGGGGTGGCGGTCGTGCGACCCTCGAGGACCTCTACCGCCAGATCCAGGCCGGCCAGGCCAAGGAGCTGCGGATCATCCTCAAGGCCGACGTGTCGGGCTCGCTGGGTGCCATCACCCACGCGCTCGACCAGCTCGGGACCGACGAGGTCAAGATCAACATCCTGCTCGAGGCCAACGGCGACATCACCGACAACGACATCATGCTCGCGACGGCGTCCAACGCGATCGTGGTCGGGTTCAACACCTCGATCACGGAGACGGCCCGGCGCGCCGCGGAGAGCGAAGGCGTCGACGTCCGCCTGTACGACATCATCTACAAGCTGACCGACGACATCGACGCAGCCCTCAAGGGCATGCTCGAGCCGGAGATCGTGGAGGTGGTCGAGGGCCGCGCCGAGGTCCGCCAGATCTTCCGCGTCGGCAAGAGCACCGTCATCGCCGGCTGCTACGTCACCGACGGGCGGATCGTCCGCAACGGCGGCGCGCGCGTCTGGCGGGGCGGCAAGGTGGTCGAGACCGACAAGATCGAGTCGCTGCGGCGCTTCCGCGACGACGTCCGGGAGGTCGCCGCGAACTTCGAGTGCGGCATCGGCCTCGCGGGCTACAACGACCTCGTCGAGGGCGACATCATCGAGTGCTTCACGAGCCAGACGCGGAGCCGGGTCACCGGCTGAGGTCGGTTGCGCCCATGAGCCAGCGGATCGACCGCGTCGACGAGCTCCTGCGCCAGGAGATCGGGGCGCTGCTCGCGAAGGAGGTCGCGGACCCCAGGATCGGGTTCGCGACCATCACCGACGTCGAGACCTCGCCCGATCTCGGGCATGCCAAGGTGTGGGTCAGCGTGATCGGCGGCAAGGCCGATCGCGACGAGACGCTGCGCGCACTGCAGGGGTCCATGGGCTACATCCGCCACGAGCTCGGGCGTCGCCTCCGGATCCGCCGGATCCCGGAGCTGCACGTGCGGCTCGACGATTCGGCCGAGCGCGGCACGCGACTGCTCCACCTGCTCAACGAGCTCGAGGCGGGCATCGACCCCCAGGCGATCACGCCGTTCGAGGAATTGCTGCCCAAGCCGGTCAAGCGGCTGCCCCACGAGGGCGACACCGACGACCCGTCGGCCGCGGCGGCGACGGGCCCGGCGCCCAGGCGGCCGCGCGTGCGCCGCGGGTCATCGTCGGCCGGGCCGGGCGGACGCCCCTCGAAGGGCCGGGGCGGCACGTCCCCGGGCGGCAAGCCGCGGTCGGGCAAGTCCAAGCCTCGCCGCGGATGACGACCGCGATCGATCTCGCGGCCTTCGCCAGCGACGCCGTTCCCGACGAAGTGATCGCGCGGCTGCGGGCCGCCCGCGAGGTGCTCGCCGTGGGCCACGAGAACCCCGACGCCGACACCCTCGGCGCGACGCTGGCCGTGTGCCGCCTGGTCGAGGCGGCGGGTGGCCGCGCCACGGCCGTGTTCTCCGATCCGCCGCCACCGCTGTACGACTTCGTGCCCGGGGTGGGACGCGTCCGGACGGATCCCGACCCCTCGGTCGCGTACGACCTGTTGGTGCTCTCGGACTGTGCGACGGCGGAGCGGGTGGGCGCGGTTGCCGCGCGCCACGCGGCCCTGTTCCGCGACCTGCCGCGGGTCGTGATCGACCATCACGCCTCGAACGGCACGGCGGGGGCCGGGGACTGGGTCGACGCGGAAGCCGCGGCGACGTGCGAGATGGTCGCGCTTCTCGCGGTGCGGATGGGGGTTCCGCTCGACGCCGGTGATGGGGCGCTCGCGACCGCCTTGATGGCCGGTGTCGTCATGGACACGGCGACCTTCGCGCATCCCAACGCCACGCCGCGGACCCTCGCGGTCGCCGGGGCGCTGGTCGCCGCCGGCGCGCCCCTGTCGGACATCTCGCGCCGCCTGTACCGCACCAAGCCCGACGCCCAGCTGCGGCTGTTCGGGCGCGTCCTCGATCGTCTCCAGGCATCACCCGATGGCCGGGTCATCTGGTCGACCCTGGTCCCGGGCGACCTCGAGGCCACCGCAGCCCTGCCGGCGCACTCCGAGGGCATCATCGACCTCCTCGCGCAGTCCGAGACCGCCGAGGTCGCGATGCTGCTCAAGGCCCAGGACGACGGGACGACGCGCCTGAGTGTCCGCACCAAGCCCGGCGGCGTCGACGCCACCGTGCTCACCGGGGCATTCGGCGGCGGCGGCCACGCCCGGGCCGCAGGCGCCACGATCGCCCTGCCACTCGCCGCGGCGGTCGACGCCGCCACCGCGGAGGCCGGTCGCCTCGCCGTGGCCGTCCGGCGGTGAGCCGGGCCGGACGGTCGGGCGGGCTCGATGGCGTGCTCATCGTGGCGAAGCCGTCGGGGCCGACGTCGCACGACGTCGTGGGCCTGGTCCGGCGCCTGTCGTCGACGCGACGGGTGGGGCATGGCGGGACCCTCGACCCGTTCGCCGCCGGCGTACTGCCCGTGTTCCTCGGCAGGGCGACCCGGCTCGTCGAGTACCACCTCTCGGCGCCCAAGCGCTATCGGGCCACGATGTGCTTCGGCGAGCGGTCGACGACCGACGACATCGACGGCGATCGGACGCCGGTCGAGGGGCCGCCGGTCACCCGCGCCACGCTGGCCGCCGCGCTCGCCGCGTTCACCGGCCCGATCCGCCAGGTGCCGCCCGACTACAGCGCGGTCCAGGTCGCCGGCCACCGCGCGTACCAGCTCGCACGCTCGGGGCAGCCGGTCGAGCTCGCCGCCCGCGAGGTCACGATTCATTCGCTCGACCTCCTCGAGTGGGACGACGCCGATCCCGCTCGGCCGTTCGCGGTGGTCGACGTCGCGTGCTCCGCGGGCACCTACATCCGCGCACTCGCCCGCGACCTGGGTTCGCGGCTCGAGACCGGCGCCTATCTCGGCGCGCTCGTCCGGACCGCGTCCGGCGGGTTCCGGCTGGACGACGCGATCCAGCTCGACGAGCTGCGCACGCATGCGGAGGACGGGCCGGCGGGCATCGAACGCATCCTGCGGCCGATCGACGCCGGGCTCGAGGACCTGCCGCACGCCCCGATCACTGACGACGAGATCCGGCGCCTGGGCGAGGGCCTGATCACGGCGCCCAAGGTGCCGCTTCCCGTGCGCGACGCGCCGATCGTGCTGGCGGTCGGCCCCGACGGGCGCGTCGCCGCCGTGTGCCGCGCCGTCGCCGGGGCCCTCCACCCGCACAAGGTCCTCGTCGAGCGCGACATGACGCCGCGCGACCGCGGCCAGGGTGCGGACGGAGCCCGGGAGGCCGTCGCGCCCGTCGCCGAGGGCGCCTGAGTGCGGGTCGCCATCGGCCTCGACGGGATCGAGCCGTCGTCGCGACCCGCATTCGTCGTGGTGGGCGTGTTCGACGGCATCCACCGAGGCCACGCCTATCTCCTCGAGCACCTCGTCACCGAGGCCGCCCGGCGATCCGCGCGCCCGGTCGTGATCACGTTCGATCACCACCCCGACGAAGTCCTGGTCGGGAACGCCCCGCCGATCCTGTGCGATCCCGCCGAGCGACTGCGGCGGCTCGACGCCGCCGGCGTCGACACGACCGTCGTCGTGCACTTCGATCGCGCCCTGCGCGAGACGCCGTACGACGCGTTCGTGGACCGGATCGCGGGCCGCACGGCCCTCGACGGCTTCCTGATGACGCCGGACGCGGCGTTCGGCTACCAGCGGGGCGGCACGCCGTCGACGCTCGCGGAGCTCGGCGCCAGCCGCGGGTTCGAGGTCGTCGTGGTCCCGGCGTTCGAGATCGACGGGCAGGTCGTCAGCAGCACGACCATCCGCGCGGCGATCGCCCGGGGCGACCTGGACGGGGCCGCGCGGATGCTCGGGCGCCCGCACGCCGTCGTGGGCGAGGCCGGCCCCCTCGACAGCGACGAGGAGGCGGGGGAGGGGAGCGTGGTTCGGTTCCCGCTACCGGTTGCGCTGCCGATACCCGGGCGGTACGCCGTCCAGGTCGGACGCGACGAGGCCATGGCCGATCGGACGCCGGTGGGCGAGGCCGTCGTCCGCGACGGTGGGCTCACGCTGCCCGGGGAGCGACGGACCGGCCGCACGCGGGTGGCGTTCGCCGCTCGCCGCTGAACGTGGCCGGGTAGGATTGTGAGAGCGCCTCACAAACTCGTGATGGCGCGGTCGGTGTGGACCGGCGCGGACGCGCCGGACACCGTGCTTGGAGGTTGCCGGGCGTGGGCGAGGCGTTCTTCACCGAGGTGACGGGGCCGATCCCGTTCGGCGGGCTCGACAGCAGCGAGCCGCTGGCGTTCAAGGTCTACCAGCCGGACCGGCTGGTGCTCGGGACACGCATGGAGGATCACCTCCGCCCGGGCGTCTGCTTCTGGCACTCGTTCGCCTGGCCCGGGATGGACATGTTCGGCGTGGGCACGCTCGACCGGCCGTGGCTCGCCCCCGACGCGGACCCCATGGACGCGGCGCGCACGAAGATGGCCGTCGCGTTCGAGTTCTTCGAGAAGCTCGGCGTGCCCTGGTACTGCTTCCACGATCGCGACGTCGCCCCCGAGACGGGCGGCTTCGCCGAGTTCCGCTCGAACCTCGACGCCCTCACCGACGACGCCCTGGGCTACCAGGAGCGGACCGGCGTCCGACTCCTGTGGGGCACGGCCAACCTGTTCACCCATCCCGCGCTACCAGGCGGGCGCGGCCACCAACCCCGATCCCGAGGTGTTCGCCTACGCCGCGGCGCAGGTCAAGCACATGCTCGAGGTCACCCTGCGCCTCGGCGGCCAGAACTACGTCCTGTGGGGCGGCCGCGAGGGCTACGACACGCTGCTCAACACCGATCTCCGCCGCGAGGGGGCGCAGCTCGCCCGGTTCCTGCACCTGGTCGTCGAGCACAAGCACAAGATCGGCTTCGAGGGCCAGCTCCTGATCGAGCCCAAGCCGATGGAGCCGACCAAGCACCAGTACGACTACGACGTCGCGACGGTCCACGGCTTCCTGGTGCGCAACGGGCTCGACGGCGAGTTCGGGGTGAACATCGAGGCCAACCACGCGACGCTGGCCGGCCACAGCTTCCACCACGAGGTGGCGTTCGCGGCGGCCAACGGCGTCCTCGGCAGCATCGACGCCAACCGCGGCGACCCCCAGAACGGCTGGGACACGGACCAGTTCCCGAACTCGGTCGAGGACCTGGTGCTGCCCATGTACGAGATCCTGCGCGCGGGCGGGATCGCGCCTGGTGGCTTCAACTTCGATGCCAAGCTGCGCCGCCAGAGCACCGATCGGAACGACCTGTTCCACGCCCATATCGGCGGCCTGGACACGCTCGCCCGCGCGCTGCTGGCCGCCGCCGACCTCGTCGAACGCGGCGAGCTGGCGGCGCTGCGGGACCGGCGCTACGCGGGCTGGGACGGAGAGCTCGGCAAGGCGATCCTGGGCGGTTCGCTGGGCCTCGAGGCGCTCGAGGCGCGCGTCGCCGACGGCTCCATCGACCCGGGCCGAAGCTCCGGCGCCCAGGAGCGGCTCGAGAACCTCGTCAACCAGGCGATCTGGGCGACCGACCGGCCCCGGTCCTGACCGATGGGCGTCGTCCTCGGGATCGACGTCTCGACCACCGCGACCAAGGCGGTCGTCCTCGACGCCGCCGGGATCGTCCGCGCGATCGGGTCGTCCGCATATGGCTTCGACCAGCCCCACCCGCTGTGGAGCGAGCAGGATCCCGCGCTGTGGTGGGGCGGGGCGGTCGCCGCGATCCGGCAGGCCCTGGACGAGGGCGGGTTCGACGCGGCGGACGTGGACGCGATCGGGCTCACCGGGCAGATGCATGGCCTCGTGCTGCTCGATGCGTCGGGCGAGGTGCTGCGGCCCGCGATCCTGTGGAACGACCAGCGGACGGCGGCCGAGTGCGACGCGATCCGCGAGGCCGTCGGCGCGCGGCGCCTCGTCGAGATCACCGGCAACGACGCCCTGACCGGGTTCACGGCGCCCAAGCTCGCCTGGGTCCGGGCGCACGAGCCGGAGGTCTGGTCGCGGGTCGCCCACGTGCTGCTGCCCAAGGATTACCTGCGCTACCGGCTGACCGGCGATTACGCCCTGGACAAGGCCGACGGCGCGGGCACGGTGCTGTTCGACCTCGCCGCCCGCGACTGGTCACCCGTGATGCTCGACGCGCTCGGGATCGACCCTGCGTGGATGCCGCCCACGTTCGAGGGACCGGAGATCACGGGCAGGGTGTCGGCGGCCGCGGCCGCCGCGACCGGGCTGCGGGCCGGGACGCCGGTGATGGCGGGCGGCGGCGACCAGGCGGCCAACGCCGTGGGCGTGGGTGCCGTCGTGCCCGGCCGGGTCGCGCTGTCGCTGGGGACGTCGGGCGTGGTCTTCGCCACGACGGACCGGCCCCTGTTCGAGCCGGCGGGTCGCGTCCACGCCTTCTGCCACGCGGTGCCCGGCCGCTGGCACATGATGTCCGTGATGCTCTCGGCGGCCGGCAGCCTGCGCTGGTTCCGGGACGCGGTCGCGCCGGGCGTGGCGTTCGGTGACCTGGTCGACGAGGCCGCCGGGGCCCCCGCCGGCAGCGACGGCCTGCTGTTCCTGCCGTACCTCTCTGGCGAGCGGAGCCCGCACCCCGACCCGCTCGCGCGTGGCGCGTTCGTCGGGCTGACGCTCGCCCACGAGCGGCGCCATCTTGCGCGTGCGGTCCTCGAGGGCGTGGCCTTCGGCTTGCGGGACGGGCTCGACCTGATGATGGACGCCGGCATGCCTGCACCGGCGCAGATCCGGGCGTCCGGCGGCGGCACGGCCAGTGCCCTGTGGCGCCAGATCCTGGCGGACGTCCTGGACGCCGAGATCGCGACCGTGAGCACCACGGAGGGCGCCGCGTACGGGGCCGGCTTGCTGGCGGCCGTCGGCGCCGGCTGGTTCGCCAGCGTCGAGGCGGCGGCGGATGCCGTGGTCGTCGCGACCCCCGCGGCGACCCCGGGACCGGACGTCCCGCGCTATGCGGAGCTGCACGCCCGCTACCGCGAGCTGTACCCGGCGCTGGCGCCGGCGTTTCACCGCCTCTAGCCGTCGGCCTCGAGGCGGGGCACCAGCCCGGACGGTCTCAGTGAATGATCTGTGCCAGGTCCCGCTCGCTGACCTCGCCGGGCTTCTTGCCCATGATGATCATCCCGAGCACGTCGTCCTTGCTCACCTCGTCCCGATTGACCGTGCCCACGAGCTTCCCCGTCGCCATGACGCTGATGCGGTCCGACAGGTCGAACACATCGTGAATGTCGTGGCTGATCAGGAAGATGCCGATCCCCTCGGCCTTGAGCTGGGTGACGAGTTCGCGCACCTGCGCCGTCTCGGCCGGCCCCAGGGCGGCCGTCGGCTCGTCCATGATGAGGATCCGCGCATTGAAGTGGACGGCGCGCGCGATCGCCACCGACTGCCGCTGGCCGCCGGAGAGTGACTTCACCGGGACCTTGAAGTTGCGAAACCTCGGATTGAGCCGGCCCATGATCTTGCGTGTCGCCGACTCCATTGCGGAGTCGTCGAGCGAGCCGAGGCGCGTCAGCAGCTCGCGACCCAGAAAGAGGTTGCCGGTGGCATCGATGTTGTCCGCGAGCGCGAGCGTCTGGTAGATCGTCTCGATACCCAGACTCTTCGCGTCGCGAGGGTTCGCGATGGTCACTTGCTGGCCGTCGATGAGGATCTGGCCTGAATCCGCCGTATGAGCGCCCGAGAGCACCCGGATCAGCGTCGACTTGCCCGCGCCGTTGCCTCCGACGAGCCCCACGACCTCGCCCGCGTGGAGGTCGACCGTGACGTCCTCGACCGCGTGGACGCCGCCGAACGCGACGCGGATGTTGCGCATCTCGACGAGCGGGTGAGCCGCGGCGACGGCCGACGTCCCCGTGGTGCCCGCGACGGGTGTCTCGATCGTTGTCATGGTCGCGCCTCCCGCTCGATCACGAGGATCGGCGACGCAGCCAGGCGTCAATGCCGACCGCGCCGACCAGCACCACCCCGACGACGATGTCCTGCGTCGGCGAGTCGACCAGCAGCAGGGCCATGCCGGAGCGAAGCGACTGCATGACGACGGCGCCCAGGATGGCGCCCGGAATCGTGCCGATGCCGCCCGCGAAGGAGGTGCCCCCGATGACGGCCGCCGAGATCACGTCCAGCTCGTTCTGGATGCCGAGGTTCGTGACCGCAGAGTTGAGGCGTGCCGACTGCACTGCGGCGCTGATGGCGCACAGGATGCCCATCAGGACAAACACCAGCGTGATCGTGCGCCGGACGTTGATGCCGCCGAGCTCTGCCGCCTCCGGGTTGCCGCCGATGGCGTACACGTATCGGCCGAACCGCCGTCGGGTGGCGATGATCGTCATGACGACGCCCACGGCGATCAGGATCAGGACCGGGTTCGCCACGCCCGTCGGGATGATGAGGCCACCCGCCGGCTCCGTGATCCCGTGCTCCTCGGCGTACTGCGTGGCCAACGACGGCGGCCAGGCATAGGCGTTCGCGATGTACACGGCGCCCAGCACCGCGCCGCAGGCTGCGACGCCGATCACGATCTCGGCCCATCGAGGGCGGACCGGGAATCCGTACTTGTGGCGCCGTCGCCGACTCGAGATCAGCGAATAGATGATCCCGGCACACGCGAGGAACCCCAGGATCCAGCTGGGCCAGAAGCCGACCGAGCCCTTGGGCCCACCGCCCAGCAGCTGGAAGATCGAGTCCATGGGCCCGAGCGTCTGGCCCTGGGCGTACCGGAAGATCAGGCCGCGCCAGACCAGGAACCCGCCGAGGGTCACGATGAACGACGGGATCTGGCCGTAGGCGACGAGTACGCCCGTGATGCCGCCCAGCAGCGCGCCGATGGCGATGCCCACGGCGAGAGCGACGAGCCAGGTATAGGGCTGCTCGTAGCCGAGGCCCAGCGCCCTGGGGATCCATTCCGTCTGGACCATCGCCATGGTGTAGGCGAGGAAGCCCAGGAGCGACCCCACCGAGAGGTCGATGTTGCGCGAGACGATGACGAGGACCATGCCCGTGGCCATGATCCCGATAGAGGCGCTCTGAACCGAGAGATTCCAGAGGTTGCGCGGGGTGAGGAAGCTGCCACCAGACGCGAGGTTGAATCCGAGCCAGATGATCGCCAACGCCGCCACCATGCCCAGGAGGCGGGTGTCGATCTCCATCTGCTGGAGCGTGGATCGGAACGTACGCGGCGTCGGGGCGGTGCTGTCCGGGGTGACGCTCGCAGCCTGGCTCATCGGCGGCTCCTCACGCACGAACTGTTGGAGGGCAACGGCCCCCTGGCACCGGTGGCGCCAGGGGGCGTGAAGGTGCGGTGATCAGCGGTTCGTCAGCCGCAGGCGGTGACGGAACCTGCCGGGACGTCCTTGCACAGGATGTCCTTGGCGATCCAGCCGGCGTCGAGGACGACGTTGAGGTTGTCCTTCGTGATCGCCTGCGGGGTCAGGAGGATCGAGGTCATGTCCACGCCGCCGCCGGTCTTGAACGGGGCGACGCCGGTGACCTTGGAGATGTCCTTGTCCTTGCACAGCTGGACCGCGGCATCGCCGGCGGCCTTGCCGAGGTTGCGCGAGTCCTTCCAGACGTCGACGGTCTGGGTCCCGAGGGCAACGCGGTTCAGGGCCGGCGCGTCGCCGTCCTGGCCGGAGACCGGGACCTTGCCGGCGAGGCCCTGGGCGGCTAGCGCCGCCACGGCACCGCCCGCCATGCCGTCGTTCTCGACGAAGGCGATGTCGATCTTGTTGTCGTTGGCGGTCAGGAACTGCTCCATCTCGGTCTGGGCCTTGGCCGGATCCCAGTTGTCGGTGTAGGTCTCGCCCACGTTCTTGAGCTTGTCCGAGGACGCGCCCACGTCGGGCAGGCCGGCCTGGGTCATGCCCTGGCGCAGGAAGTCGGCGTTCGCGTCGGCCTTGTTGCCCTTGATGACGACGAAGTTGCCGCTGTCCTTGACCTTGAGCAGCGCTTCGGCCTGCAGCTTGCCCACGCCGACGTTGTCGAACGTGACGTACAGGGCCGTCGGGTCCTCGATCAGGCGATCGTAGGCGATGACCGGCACGCCGCCGCTGATCGCGGCCTTGACCGGTGCCTTGGCGGCCTCACCGTCCTGCGCGAGGACGATCAGGACCTTCGCGCCCTGGCTGATGAGGTTCTCGATGTTGCTTGCCTGGGTCTCGGCAGACGACTTGGCGTCGTTCGAGATGTACTTGCCGCCAGCGTCCTCGATGGCTTTCTTGATCGCCGGCTCATCCCACTTGGCCCAGCGCTCCTCCTGGTAGTTGTTCCAGGAGACGCCGACGGTGCAGCCGGCGGCGGATCCGCCACCGCCCGACGGGGCCGTCGTTGCCCCTCCGCCACTCGATGAGCAGGCACCGACGAAGATCGCGGTGACGCCGGCGAGCGCGGCCAGCCTACGAATGTTCATGCGCGTTTCTCCTCCTCAAGACCAATGACGATCAGTCGACTGACGTCGTCTTCGAAAGCGCTGCTTCCGGCGCGTAGGCTACATCGTTAGGCAAACCCCTTTCACGCCTTTCGCCATTTCGGGCAATACACACCTGCTGGATGGAGACGGCGCAGCATCAGGCGCTCGCCAGCTGGAACGCACGGTCCCGCGGCCCGAACCAGGCGGCCGGGTCGGAGAGAAGAGGGTCGAAGGCCATTTCGGCCGCGCCGATCAGCGGAGCGTCCACGCCCAGGGCGGCCGGCACCACGCGGACGAGGTCCCGCGACGCCGGCAGGGCATAGCGTGAGAGCTCGGCATCGACCGCTTCGCGGACCAGTGGGTAGATGCGGCTGTTTGGACCGCCGAGGATCACGAGCCGCGGGTTCAGGATGTTGACCAGGCCCGCCAGCCCGATCCCGAGCCACGTGCCAACGTGGGCGATCGCCGCGCGCGCCGGCTCCGAGCCGGCCTCCGCCTCGCGGAGCACGGCGTCTATCCCGGCTCGCCCGGCGTCGGGCGGATGCCCGGCCAGCGCCAGCAACCTGCCCTCGCCGACCTCCGTCTCCCAGCAGCCCGTCGATCCGCACCGGCACGGCGCGCCATTCGGGCGCACGGTTACGTGGCCGATCTCGCCGGCGAAGCCGGCGACCCCTGTGAGCAGGCGGCCGTCCACGATGAGTCCGCCGCCCACGCCGACTTCGCCCGAGACATAGAGGACGTTGTCGACGCCCTTCGCCGCCCCGCGGTGATATTCGCCCAGCACGCCGGCGTCGGCGTCGTTCATCACGGAGATGGGCATGGCGACGGACAATGACCGGGCGAGTCGCGCCCCGAGTGGGACGTCGGTCCAGCCGAGGTTCGGGGCCATCGACACCAGGCCATCGCTCCGCCGGACGACGCCGGCCACCGCGACGCCGATGCCGACGATGGGCCAGTCGCCACGGGACCGCAGATCAGCAGCGAGCGACGCAAGTGCTGCGCCCACCGCCTCCACGGTCTGCGCGCCACGCGGGCGCTCGAGCCGGACGTGTTGCAGCACGTCGCCACCGAGGCCAATGACGGCGGCCGCGATGGAGTCGACGAGGATCTCGAGGCTGAGGACGACCGCCCCGGTTGCGTTCAGGCGGACCAGCGGCGACGGCCGGCCAGGCGTCCCAAGACGGATCGCGTCGGCCTCGGTGACGAGGCCGGCGGCCACGAGCTCGCCGACCAGCGCGCGGATCGCGCTGCGCGTGAGGCCGGTGGCTCCGACGAGCTCGGACCGGGACTGCGGGCCGTGCTCGTGGAGTCCGCGGAGGATGGCGCTCAGGTTCGCCCGGTGGGCGGTTTCGCTGCGCTGTCCAACGTCCACGCGGCCCACTCGCAACGTTTGTGATCCTCTCTTGCAAACGTGTGCAAGACTCGTCCACGAGCGGGGTTCATGTCAAGTCGGGGACTGCCGCTTGGGGGTTGGGGAGGTGAGCGCATGGCGGGGCTCGACGACGGCGTGGCGATGGGCATGGCCGCAGACTTCGGCCGCGCGCCTGCGGTCGAGGTCGCGCCGCGGTCGCCGGCGCCGAGGTCGTGGGTGTGACGATCGCCGGCCGCGTCAGATGGGGCGTGCTGTCAACGGCTGATATCGCGCTGCGCAAGGTGATTCCCGGCCTCCGCCGCTCCCCGCGCAGCGAGGTCGCGGGCATCGCGTCGCGCGAAGCGGGGCGGGCCGCCGAGGCTGCGGCGTCACTCGGCATTCCGCGCAGCTACGGCACCTACGAGGAGCTGTTGGCCGACCCGGAGATCGATGCCGTCTATATCCCGCTGCCCAACCATCTCCACGCGCCCTGGGCAATCGCTTCTGCCAGGGCGGGAAAGCACGTCCTGTGCGAGAAGCCTCTGGCGCTCACGGCAACGGAGGCGCAGGGGATGGTCGAGGCGTGCCGCGCGGCCGGCGTGCTCCTGATGGAAGCGTTCATGTACCGCCAACACCCATCGTGGCTTGCGGTGCGCGAGCTGGTGCGGTCGGGGCGCATCGGCACCGTGCGGGCCGTGGACAGCTGGTTCTCGTACTTCAACGACGACCCGGCCAACATCAGGAACATCCCCGCTGCGGGTGGGGGCGCCCTGTACGACATCGGCTGCTACTCGGTGAACCTGTCGCGGATGCTGTTCGACGCCGAGCCTGTCCGCGTTCGGTCGACCGTCCGGCGAGACCCGGCCATGGGCATCGACGTCCTCACGGCCGGGATCCTCGAGTTCGACGAGGGCATCGCGACCTTCACCTGCGCGACGCGGACCGAGGCCGACCAGCGCGTCCACATCTACGGAACGGACGGCCGGATATCCATCGAGATCCCGTTCAACATCCCACCCGAGCTGCCCACCCGCATCTTCGTGACGGCCGGGGGTGATCCACCCGTCGCGCCGGCCACCGAGACGCTCACCTTTCAAGCTGCCGACCCGTATGCGTGCGAGGCGGATCGGTTCTGCGACGCCATCCTCGACGGCGCCCCGCTCCCGGTCCTACCCGAAGACGCGGTGGCGAACCTGCGGGTGATCGAAGCGCTGTTCGCGGCTGGAGGGTAGGGCGGGGTCTCGCACCGTACCGGCCGTCCAGCGCGTCCTGCCGAACCCGCGGTTACCATCGGCCCCCATGTCCAACCAGACGTCGACGCCCGGGCGCGGCGCGCCGAGACGGCGCACCCCATGGCTCCTCGCCGGCGCCGCCCTCGTCGTGGTCGTCGTCGGGGTCGGCAGCGCGGCCCTCCTGCGGACCCGTGATGGCTCCAACCCGGAGCCACCGCACTTCGTCGATGAGACGGCGACCGCGGGCGTCCACCACACGTATGACGGGCAGACGACCTACTTCACGGGCGGTGGCGTCGCCGTGTTGGACTGCGACGGCGACGGGCGACCGGACCTCTACCTCGCCGGGGGTTCGAACGACGCGGCCGTGTACCGCAATCGGAGCCGGCTCGGCGGTGCGTTTGCGTTCGAGCCGCTCTCCGACACGGGCGCGGAGCTCGACGCGGTGACCGGCGCCTATCCGATCGACGTCGATGCGGACGGGATCACGGACCTGGCGGTGCTGCGGGTTGGGCAGACACAGCTGTTGCGGGGCCTGGGCGATTGTCGATTCGAGCCCGCGAACGAGCGCTGGCGAATCGCACCGACCCCGGCATGGACGACCGCGTTCAGCGCGACCTGGGAGGGAGACGCGACGCTGCCGACCATGGCCTTCGGGAACTACGTGGAGCTCGACCCTGCGGGGGAGCCGACGTTCGATTGCTCGGACAACGAACTGTTCCGGCCAGCGGCGTCAGGGTCCGGGTATGACGCGGCGGTGGCGCTGTCGCCGGGCTACTGCACGCTCTCGATCCTGTTCAGCGATTGGGATGGATCGGGCCGCCGTGACCTGCGCGTGACGAACGACCGGCACTACTACCGGACCGGCAGCGACCAGCTGTGGCGGGTCGTTCCGGGCGAGGCGCCGCGTGAGTACACGGCGGCCGACGGTTGGGCCCCGATGTCGATCTGGGGCATGGGCATCGCGAGCCAGGACCTGACGGGCGACGGCCTGCCGGAGGTCTATCTCACGAGCCAGGGCGACAACAAGCTCCAGTCGCTGGTCGCAGGGTCGTCGCAGCCCTCGTACGCCGATATCGCGCTCGCCCGCGGCGTCACGGCATCGCAGCCGTTCACAGGGGGCGAGGCGCTGCCGTCGACCGCCTGGCACCCGGAGTTCGAGGACGTCAACAATGATGGCCTGATGGACCTGTTCGTATCCAAGGGCAACGTCAGCGAAGTGCCCGACTACGCGCAGCGCGATCCCAGCAACCTGTTCCTGGGCCGCCCCGACGGCACGTTTGTCGAGGGTGCCGAGGCCGCCGGGATCGTGTCCTTCGACCGCGGTCGTGGCGCGGCACTCGCCGACTTCAACGCGGACGGGCTGCTCGACCTCATCGAGGCGAACCTGGGCGCGCCGGTGCGCCTGTGGCGGAACGTGGGTGCCGGTACGATCGACGCGCCGCAGCCGATGGGAAACTGGCTCGCCCTCCGGCTCGGCCAGCGCGGCGGAAACCGGGATGCAATCGGGGCGGTGATCGAGACCAGGGCCGGCGATGCGGTCACGCGGCGTGAGATCACCGTGGGCGGAGGCCACATCGGCGGCCAGCTTGGCTGGACACACGTCGGCCTCGGGCCGGCGGCGGAGGCCCAGGTGCGAGTGACCTGGCCGGACGGCGAGGTCGGGCCGTGGATGACCGTCGCGGCGAACCAGTTCGCGGACATCGAGCGAGGCGCGCCCGGGCCGACGCCCTGGACGCCACCGGGCAGCTGACAGAAGGATCGAGGATGAGGACGGCGAGGCTCGCAACGATCGACCTGCCCCAGTTCGGCATGCCGGAGGTGCGACCGGAGGTCCCGGCGTCCGCCTACGCGGCCCGCCTGGCCGCCCTGCGTGAGCGTGCCGATGCCGCCGGGATCGACCGCCTCGTCGTCTATGCGGACCGCGAGCACAGCGCGAACCTCGCCTTCCTGTCCGGCTTCGATCCGCGCTTCGAGGAGGCGATGCTGGTTGTCGGGCCGAGCGGCGACCCGCTCATCCTCGTCGGCAACGAGTGCTACGGGATGGCCGGTGCCGCGCCGCTGGCCATGCGCCGCGAGCGGTTCCAGGATTTCAGCCTGCCCAGCCAGCCGCGGGACCGATCGCGCCCGCTGCGCGACCTCCTGGCGGGGGAGGGGATCGGCGCCGGATCGACCGTCGGGGTGCTGGGGTGGAAGACGTACGCCGACCCCGGACGGATGGAGGTCCCCGCGTTCATCGTCGACGAGCTGCGTGCGCTCGTCGGGCCCGGCGGATCGGTGCGCAACGCGAACGGCCTGTTGATCGACCCGGCCGACGGTCTGCGGATCATCAACGACGTCGACCAGCTGGCGGTGTTCGAGCATGCGTCGTGCCAGACGTCCGACGGGCTGTGGCGCCTGTTCGCCGGCCTCGAGCCCGGGATGACCGAGGCGGAGGCCGTCCGGCTGCTGCGCTGGAACGGGATGCCGCTGTCGTGCCACCTGATGCTCACCGCCGGGCCGCGCGCCGCGCTCGGGCTGCTGAGCCCCGGCGACCGGCCCATCGGCCGGGGCGAGCCGCTCACGGTCGCGTTCGGGATCTGGGGCGCGCTCACCTGCCGGGCCGGCTGGTTCGTCGAAGATGCGGACGAGCTGCCGGCCGGGGTCCAGGACTACGTCGGACGCCTGGCCGGACCGTACTTCGAAGCGGTCGCGGAGTGGTACGGCGCGCTCCACGTCGGCCAGGTCGGCGGGGCGCTCCAGGAGATCATCGACCGCCGGCTGGGCGACCCGTTCTTCGGCATCGGCCTCAACCCCGGTCACCAGCTGCATCTCGACGAGTGGGTGAACTCGCCCGTGTGGCGAGGCTCCGCGGTCGAGCTGCGGTCCGGGATGGCGATGCAGGTCGACATCATCCCGGCCACCGGGACGCCGTACTTCACGACCAACATCGAGGACGGGATCGCGCTGGCCGACGCCGGCTTGCGGGCGTCGTTCGCGTCGTCCTACCCGGGGGCCTGGGCGCGGATCGAGGTGCGACGAGCGTTCATGCGCGACAGCCTCGGGATCGACCTTCACCCCGATGTGCTGCCGCTCTCGAACCTCGCCGCGACGTTGCCGCCGTTCCTCATGCGACCCGACCGAGCGCTCTCGGTCGCCTGACGGACCCGCGCCGCCCGGCAGCGCCCAATACGTGCCGCCAGGCCGCGCCAGTTGCGTGCCGCCCGGCCGCACCGGCGCCTGACGGACCCGCGCCGCCCGGCAGCGCCCAATACGTGCCGCCAGGCCGCACCGGCGCCTGACGGACCCGAGCCCCCCCGGTGGCGCCTAGTGCGTGCCGCCCATGCACATTCCTGACGTCGGGGGCGGGTTGTGCATGCTCCACCCGTCAGGGGCGTGCCCCGGACGCACGGTCCTGACCCATCGACCGCATTGCTCGCCGGATCCGTGAGCGTGCGGCACGGATCCGCCGCCTCCATGCGCGAGCGGGCCAGAACGTGACCCTGAAACACGGCCGGGTCGAGGACGTTCGTCAGAGGCACGGATCCGACGCGACAGCAGCCGGATCGCAGCCTCGCCCGGGCGGGGGTGAACGGCCGGACGTTTGCCCAAATCAAGGCTGCTTGATATTCTCCGCCGGTCGAAGAACAAGGAATACAGTCACGCCATCGTTCGTGTCGGAGGATCGAGTGCCGCTCGCGCGGGAAAAGAAGCAAGAGGTGATCGGGCAGTACGCCGTCAAGGACGGCGACACCGGTTCCCCGGAGGTCCAGATCGCTCTCCTGACGGAGCGGATCCGGGACCTGACGGAGCACCTCCGCCGCTTCCCGAAGGACAACCATTCGCGCCGCGGCCTCCTCAAGCTCGTTGGACAGCGCAGGCGCTTGCTCGCGTACCTCGTGAAGAAGGACGCCACGCGCTATCGGGCCGTCATCGGCTCGCTGGGGCTGCGCCGCTAGGTCTCGCCGCACGGACCCCGGGTCGTGAAACCCGGGGTCGTTCGTGTCCGGCACCTGCGCCCGCCCCGCCACAACGGCAGATCCCTCCGCGCACGCACGACCAAGGAGGTCGTTCACACGTGCCCACCCCCACCACACTCGAGATCGAGTTCGGCGGTCGAACCCTGACGCTGGAGACCGGCAAGCTCGCCGGGCTCGCCGGCGGCGCGGTCACCCTCCGCTACGGCGACTCGATGGTCCTCGGGACCGCCAACCGCTCCGAGCCGCGTCCCGGCCTGGACTTCTTCCCGCTCACCGTGGACTTCGAGGAGCGGATGTACGCCGCGGGCAAGATCCCGGGCGGTTTCATCAAGCGCGAGGGTCGCGCCTCCGAGGCGGCGACGCTCGCCGCCCGGCTCACGGACCGGCCCATCCGCCCCCTGTTCCCCGAGGGGTACAAGGACGACATCCAGCTCGTGATCACCGTCCTCTCGACGGACCATGAGAACGACCCGGACATCCTGGGCACCATCGCGGCGTCGGCCGCGCTGACGATCAGCGAGATCCCGTTCCAGGGCCCGGTCGGTGCCGTGCGCGTCGGGTACATCGACGGCGAGTACGTCCTGAACCCGACCTACACGCAGCTCCAGGAGTCCCAGCTCGACCTCGTCGTGTCCGGGACCCGCGACGCGATCATGATGGTCGAGGCGGGCGTGAAGATCCTGCCCGAGGACGTCATGGCCGAGGCCATCCTGTTCGGGCACCGCTCGCTGCTGCCGCTCGTCGAGCTGCAGGAGAAGCTGCGCGAGCTGGTCGGCAAGACCAAGCGCGTGCCGTACATCGAGCCCGCCACCGACTCCGTGATCAAGTTCGCCGAGCTGGCGAAGTCGGGCGGCGAGTTCGTGGTCGTCGACGTCGAGACTACCGGCACCGACCCCAAGATGGCCGACCTGGTCGAGGTGGCCGCCGTCCGCGTCAAGGGCGGCAAGGTGACCGACCGCTGGTCGACGTTCGTGAACCCGGGTCGCCCGATCGTCGGCAACCAGATGCACGGCATCACCGACAAGGACATCAAGGGTGCCCCGAGCCCGGCCGAGGCCGCGCGCAAGGCGCTCGACTTCGTGGGCGGCGCGCCGTTCGTCGGCCATTCGGTCGGCTTCGACATCGCGTTCCTCGAGGAGGCCCTCGGCGACGGCACCCGCGTGCAGCAGGGCTCGTACCTGGACACGCTCGTGATCGCCCGCGAGGGATACCCCGATCTCGAGAACTACAAGCTCCCGACGCTGGCCAACTTCTTCGGCATCGACCTCAAGGAGAGCCACCGGGCGCTCCCCGACGCCGAGGCGACGGCCAACCTGTTGATCTGGTTCGCCAACGACCTGCCGGGTCGCCTCGAGACCCTCGCCGAGGGCATCTCGACCGCGGTCCGCGCCGCCAAGGGCGACGCCGCCGAGTCGGCCAAGCTGCTCGAGGCCGCGCGTCGCAACGCACGCGTCAGCAAGAGCCTGTTCGGGCTCGTCCAGAAGAAGACCGTCCGCAAGCTCGTCCTCGCCGAGGGCCTGCGCATGGACGGCCGGGCGACCGACGAGATCCGCCCGATCTCGGTCGAGGTCGGCCTGCTCCCGCGCGCACACGGCTCCGGCCTGTTCACGCGCGGCCAGACCCAGGCGCTGAGCGTCGCCACGCTGGGTGCGTCCTCGGACGTCCAGCGCATCGACACCATCAGCCCCGAGACCGAGAAGCGCTACCTCCACCACTACAACTTCCCGCCCTACAGCACGGGCGAGAACAAGCCGATGCGCGGGCCCTCGCGGCGCGACATCGGGCACGGCAACCTCGCCGGTCGCGCGCTGCTGCCGGTGCTGCCGAGCCAGGAAGAGTTCCCGTACGTGATCCGCGTCGTGTCCGAGGTGGTCGCCGGCAACGGCTCGACCTCGATGGCCTCGACCTGCGGCTCGACCCTCGCCCTGATGGACGCGGGCGTCCCGATCAAGGCGCCGGTGGCCGGCGCGGCGATGGGCCTCGTGCTCGACGGCGACACGGGCAACTTCGTGGTCCTCACCGACATCCTCGGCAAGGAGGACTCGATCGGTGACATGGACTTCAAGGTCACAGGTACGACGACCGGCATCACGGCGCTCCAGATGGACATCAAGGTCAAGGGAATCGACGAGCGGGTGATCCGCGAAGGCCTCAAGCAGGCCCTCGCCGCCCGCCTGTTCATCCTTGACAAGATGACCGAGGTGCTGCCGTCGGCCCGCGAGGAGATGTCCGACTTCGCTCCGCGGATCATCACGATCAAGATCAACCCCGAGAAGATCCGCGAGATCATCGGCAAGGGTGGATCGATGATCCGGAAGATCCAGGAGGAAACCGGCACCGAGATCAACGTCGAGGACGACGGCACCGTCGAGATCGCCGCCGTCTCGGGCGAGAACTCGCGCAAGGCCGTCAACTGGATCGAGAGCCTCACCCGTGACGTCGAGGTCGGCGCGCTGTACCTCGGCAAGGTCACCCGGCTGATGAACTTCGGCGCCTTCGTCGAGATCCTGCCGGGCCGCGAGGGCCTGGTCCGGATCGGCGAGCTCGCCGACTACCACGTGCCGTCCGTTGAGGACGTCGTGTCCGTCGGCGACGAGGTCATGGTGGTGGTCATGGAGATCGACCGCCAGGGCCGCGTCAACCTCTCCCGCAAGGCGGCGATGCAGCGGCATCTCGCCAAGTAGCGGCTCGTCTCAGCCCATCGGTCGCGCCCCCGGCACCGCCGGGGGCGCCTCGATTCCCGGCCGACGGTCGCGCTGTCAGGCGCCGGGGCTGGGAAACTGCGGGCGCAGGTTGGCGACCGTCGACGCGATCGCGCGCGTCGACCACGCGACGCTGAGCACCAGCACGACCACGAAGGCGCCCACCCCGACGGCGATCGCCTCCGTGCCGTAGCCGGCGACCAGGATCGCGAGCGTCGCGGCGACAATGCCGGTGAGCGCGGCGTTGATCACCCCCAGCATCCCGACCACGGTCGTGAAGCCGTGCACGACTGAGCGCACGGTCATGAGGCGCACATCGGCGCCGTAGTTCGCGAAGATCCCCAGCACGTCGTCGTAGTGGCCGGTGATGAAGTACGGCTCGAGGCCGGGCACCGTGTCGTGGTAGGCGTGGCGCAGGCGGTTCATCCCCTGCAAGAACCGGATGTCCTCGCTCGTCGCCGTGGCGACGCGACCCATCGTCGCGAGGCCGATGAACAGGTCGAGGCCGAGCACGAGGGCCGTGATCCCGATGAATTCGCGGCTGAAGCCCATCGCGCCCGACATCAGGCCCAGCGCGACGAGCGTCGCCGCCAGGAAGCTGAGGAACATGCCGGCCCTGGCGAACGCCTCGTTGTAGACAAGAGAGCGCGCCGACAGCAGGCTCCAGTGCTCGGTGGTCAGGATCGTGAGCGCCCGTGGGTCGTCGACCGGCGCACGGCCGCCGGCGAGGTCGGCCCGCGGCCCAGCCGTGGCTCCCGGGTGCTCCATCGGGGCGGGCATCGTCGATCGGTCGTCCACCGGCTGCCTCCAGCTGCGGGGTTGGCGAGTGCCCGCAGCATGCCGCATCGGTCTCGGCGGCCGCCACCTCCGGCGCAAGCAGAGACGCCCCGGCACCGCGCGGGGCGTCTCGGAGCGGCGGGTGCTACCAGCCGCGCGGCTGACTGCGAGGATCGAGGTCCCGCGAGTCGGCGCCCGTCGTCGTGGCGAGGAGGCCGAAGATGGCCAGGAGAATGGTCGCGATCAGGAGTTCCATGCCAATCATGTTGCGCCGCGGGCTTGATAAGAGCAATCGGATGTGATTGGATAAGTAATCATGGAGACTGATAACTCGGGGCCCGTTCCGTCGACCGCCGCCGTCCTGCCGGAGGCGCTCTCCGACGTGAGCCTGCGGCAACTCCTGAGCTTCCGCGCCGTCGCCGACGAGGGGTCGTTCCACGCGGCGGCCGACGCGCTCGACTACACGCAGTCCGCGGTCAGCCAGCACGTCATGGCGCTCGAGGGGGCCCTGGGGGTTCGGCTGTTCGACCGGGCGCGCGGGCGCCGGACCGTAGAGCTGACCGAGGCTGGGCACATGCTGCTCCGACACGTGGTGTCGATCACGGACCGGCTCCAGGCCGCACGCGCGGACCTGCTCGCGTATGCGGCGGGGGAGACGGGGACGCTCCGCGTCGGTGTGTACCAGAGCGTCGGCACCCGGGTGCTCCCCGCGATCCTCGGCCGGTTCGCCGAAGCGTGGCCCAACGTCGAGATCCGCCTGACCGAGGCCAACAGCGACCAGGGGCTGTTCGAGCTCCTCGGGCCCGGGGCGATTGACCTCTCGTTCGGCGTGCTGCCGATCCCCGACGGTCCGTTCGAGGCCATGGAGCTGCTCGAGGATCCGTTCGTCCTCGTGACGGCCGCAGGCGGCCCGCTCGCGGGCCAGGCCGCCAACCCGCCGATCGAGCTGATCGCCGACCAGCGTCTGATCGGGTTCCGGTCCTGCCGCAGCACACGGTGGGTGGAGGACTATCTCCGTGCACGGGGCCAGGAGCCGAACTTCGTGTTCCGGTCCGAGGACAACGGTACGGTTCAGGCGATGGCCGGCGCAGGTCTTGGGACGGCATTGGTCCCCTTGCTCGCGGTGGACACGAGCGACCCGACTGTGACGGTCATCCACACGGACCTGCCCGCGCGCCGCGTCGCGCTGATCTGGCACCGCGATCGCTACCGATCGCCGGCCGCGAAGGCGTTCGCCGAGATCGCGATCGGCGTCTGCGCCGACCTCCAGGCCAGCATGGGATCCCAGAGAACGGGCGTCGCCTCAGCCTGACGGCGCCGGGGAGGGCAGCGGATCGAACTGGATGATGACGAGGTCCTTACAGGTCGAATTCGGCGTTTGCGGGGCGTTGCGCCGGTGCACCGACCCAGATCAAGGCGTCCGGTGCGGCAGGAACCCGCTGGTATACTCCGCCGGTGCCCGACAACCTGTCAGCAAAAGGTCGGACCATGCCCCGAATCGCCCCTGATTCCTTGACGGTCGCGGTCGTCGGCGCCACCGGCGCCGTGGGCCGGACGATGACCCAGGTCCTGCTCGAGAAGGCCTTCCCGACGACCCGGCTGCGGCTGCTCGCCTCCGAGCGCTCGGCGGGGCGGCGGATCGAGGTCGACGGACGGGAGATCGAGGTCGAGCTCGCGACCCCCGACGCCTTCGAGGGCGTCGACATCGCGCTGTTCAGCGCAGGCGGCGATACCTCCAAGGCGCTGGCGCCGGAGGCCGCGAAGCGCGGTGCGGCGGTCATCGACAACTCCAGCGCGTGGCGCATGGACCCGAACGTCCCGCTGGTGGTCTCCCAGGTCAATCCCGACGACCTCGCCTGGCACGAGGGCATCATCGCCAACCCCAACTGCTCGACCATGCAGCTGTTGCCGCCGCTCATGGCCCTGCGCGACGCCGTCGGCATCGAACGCGTGATCGTCGACACGTACCAGTCCGTCGCCGGCACCGGCCACAAGGCCATCGTCGAGCTCGAGGAGCAGGTGAAGGCACACGCCGAGGGCCGGCCCAAGGTCGCCAACGTCTACCCCCACCCGATCGCCTTCAACGCCCTGCCCCACATCGACGTGTTCCTCGACAACGGGTACACGAAGGAGGAGTGGAAGGTCGTCACGGAGAGCCGCAAGATCCTGCACCTGCCCGACCTTCGGGTCTCGTGCACGGCGGTCCGCGTCCCCGTGTTCGTCAGCCACTCCGAGGCGGTCCACGTCGAGACCCGGGACCCGATCACGCCCGCCGAGGCCCGCGCGCTGTTCGCCGGCGTCAAGGGTGTGGTCGTGCAGGACGATCCCGCCGCGAACGAATACCCGCTGGCCGAGCACGCGGCCGGGTCGGACGACATCTTCGTCGGCCGGGTCCGCCAGGACCCATCGATCGACGGCAACCGCGGTCTCGCGTTCTGGGTCGTGTCGGACAACCTGCGCAAGGGTGCGGCGTCGAACGCGGTGGAGATCGCGGAGGTCCTCGTCGAGCGCGGCTGGGTGCGACCGGCAAGCGCGCGGACCACGCGGTCGGCGAGCGGTCTGGCTGCCGAGGGCGCCAGCGTTCGCGAGCCGGTCGGGGCGTCCGGGGGACGAACCGCGTGACGCGCGCCGAGCGCCAGGTGGCGCTCGAAGCCATCGCCAACGAGGTCCGGGCGTGCACTCGATGTCGGCTGCACGAGGGCCGCACGCGCGCTGTGCCCGGCGAGGGCGACCCGGACACGGAGGTCGTGTTCGTGGGCGAGGGCCCGGGCTTCAACGAGGACCGCGAGGGACGGCCGTTCGTCGGCCGTGCCGGCGGGTTGCTGGTCAAGCTGCTCGAGTCGATCGGCTGGCGGCGGGACGACGTGTTCATCACCAACGTCGTGAAGTGCCGCCCGCCCGACAACCGCGACCCGCAGCCCGACGAGATCGCCGCCTGCGCGCCGTTCCTGCGCCGGCAGCTCGAGGTGCTCGACCCCGCCGTCGTGGTGACGCTCGGCCGGTACTCGATGGGCACGTTCATGCCCGGCGCGAGGATCGGCCAGGTGCACGGCACGACGGCACCGATCGACCCCGAGCTCGGTGCGCGGGATGCGCTCGCCTTCGCCATGTACCACCCGGCCGCGGCGCTGCGCACGCCGGCGCTCGAGCGCGAGAGCTACCAGGACATCGCCCTGGTCCCCGACGTGCTGATCCGCGCCCGCGAGCGCCGCCAGCCCACGCCGCCGCCAACCGCGATCGCCGAGCCGGCGCCGCCCGAGGCCGTCTCCGCATCCTTCGTCGAGGCTCCGGCCGACGACGCATCCCAGCTGACCCTGTTCTGATCGGACGGACGACCACCCCATGACGGATCCCAGCACGCCGCTCCGCATCATCCCGCTGGGCGGGGTGGGTGAGATCGGCAAGAACATGTACTGCTTCGAGTACGGCGACGACATCGTCGTCATCGACTGCGGGCTCATGTTCCCCGACGAGGAGATGTTCGGCATCGACCTCGTCGTCCCCGACGTGACCTATCTGAAGGAGAACCGCGACAAGGTCCGCGCGTTCCTCATCACGCACGCCCACGAGGACCACGTCGGCGGCCTGCCGTACGTGCTGCCCGAGTTCCCCGGCGTGCCCGTGTACGCGAGCACCCTCGCCCGCGGCCTGCTGGGCAACAAGATCAAGGAGCACAAGCTCCACAACAACCCGTTGCTGGAGCTCGAGCCCGGCGACGAGCTCGCCCTGGGTCCGTTCACCGCCGTGCCGTTCCGGATCGGCCACTCGATTCCCGACGCGATGGGGATCGCGCTGCGGACCCCGGTCGGCATCGTCGTCCACACGGGCGACTTCAAGTTCGACCACACGCCCGTCGACGGCAAGCTGTCCGACTTCCACATCCTCGCCCGCCTCGGCGAGGAGGGAGTCATCTGCCTCCTGTCCGACTCGACGCGGGCCGAGAACCCGGGCTACACCCCGTCCGAGCGGACGGTGGGCGAGGCGTTCCGCGAGATCATGGAGCCGCTCGACGGCCGGGTCATCGTGGCCACGTTCGCCAGCAACATCGCGCGCATCCAGCAGGTGCTCGACGCCGCGGCGGAGATGGACCGCAAGGTTGCCGTCATTGGCCGCTCGATGGAGCAGAACTTCAGGATCGCCACCGACCTCGGTTACCTGACCTACGACCCGTCCGCGATCGTGCCCAAGGACAAGATCAAGGACATCGCCGACGGCAAGCTCGTGATCGCCACCACGGGCGCCCAGGGCGAGCCGATGGCCGGCCTCGCGCGGATGGCCAATCGCGACCACCGGTTCGTCGAGATCCAGCCCGGCGACACCGTCATCGTGTCCGCCAGCCCGATCCCCGGCAACGAGGAATACGTCGCCCGCACCATTGACAACCTGTTCAAGGCGGGTGCGAACGTGTACTACCACACGATCAAGCGCGCCCACGTCTCGGGCCACGCGAGCCAGGAGGAGCTCAAGCTCATGCTCGGGCTCACCAAGCCGACCTACTTCATCCCCATGCACGGCGAGTTCCGGATGCAGGTCCAGCACGGCCGCCTCGCGATCGACACCGGGGTCAAGCCCGACAACGTGTTCATCATCGAGAACGGGACGCCGATCGAGATCTGGCCCGACGGGTCGGCACGGCGCGGTCAGCCGGTCGCGGCCGGCTACGTGTACGTCGACGGCCTGTCCGTCGGCGAGGTCGGCGACGTCGTGCTCCGCGACCGGCGTGCGCTCGCCAACGACGGCATGTTCATGGTCGTGGTCCAGGTCGACAAGCAGACCGGCCGGGTGGTCGGCCGGCCCGAGATCATCACCCGCGGGTTCGTCCACGGCAACGAGGAGGACCCGATCATCGAGGAGGCGATCCGCCGGATCCGCGAGGCGCTGGAGCAGCCGGGCGACCGGATCAGCGAGATCGCGCTGCTCAAGGCCCAGATCAAGGACGGGGTGTCCCGGTTCCTGTACGAGCAGACCAAGCGCCGCCCGATGGTCTTCCCGGTCGTGGTCGAGGTCTAGCGAGTGGCGACCCGTCGACGCACGAGCACCACGCGGACGGCCGCCGCCCGGCGGTCGCAGGCCTCGCGCACCAAACGCCGCTCCGGGTTGCCCACGCCCCGCATCTCGCTCGGCATGTCGCCCGCCGTCGGCCGGTCGCTGATCGGCATCGTGCTGCTCGTCCTGGGCGCCGTGACCCTGATCGCGCTGATGCTGCCGGGGCAGGGCGCGCTGACCGACTGGTGGCGCAACCTCGCCGTGCCGTACTTCGGCACCGGACGCTGGCTGCTGCCGTTCGTGCTGCTCCTGTCCGGCTGGTATCTCGAATGGGGACCGGGCCGCGAAGCGGGTGCCCCATGGGGCCGGACCCTGCTGGGCATCGGGATGGCCTACGTCGGCGTGCTGGGCCTGATGCAGCTGTCCGCCTTCTCCGGCGAGTTCACGGGCGGACGGATCGGCCGGTTCATGGTCAACCTGCTCGAGCCGCTGCTGACCACGCCCGGGGCGTTCGTGATCCTGCTCGGCCTGACCATCGCCGGCCTCCTGATCGCGTTCGACATGCCGCTGCGCGCGCTGCTGTCGCCCGCGACGCGCGCCGCCCGCGCGGCCGGCACGACGCTCCAGGACCGCACGACGCGTGCCGCGGACACCGTGGTCGCTGCGAAGGGCGCCGACGCCAAGGCCGCCGAGGTCGCCGCCGCGACCGCCGCCGGCGTCGGCGTGATGGCCGAGCCCGGCCGAAAGGGCCGCGCCCCGAAGATTCCGGCGGTCGACGCCCCCGGCCAGACCGGCGTCTGGGGCACCGACAACGGCGGCGATGGCGTTCCGTACGGGGTTCAGAACCCCCCGCCCACATCCGCGACCATCGCGCCGCTGCGCACGGCCGGTGGTGCCGCCGCGCCCGCGATGGCGGTCGCGGCGACCGCGCTCCGCGATCCGGAGGACGTCACCGACGCGGCGGACTCGCCTGCCCGACGCGAGGCGATCGCCTGGGTGCTGCCGCCGGCCGAGCTGCTCGACCTCATCGAACTGCCGACGGCCGCCGCCGGTGCCACCGCGGACGCGGTCCATACCTGGAACGAGGCGCGGATCATCGAGAAGCTCAAGAGCTTCGACATCGACGCGCGGATCGTCGGCCGCAACGCCGGCCCGGTCGTGACCCAGTACGAGGTCCAGCCGGCGCCCCACATCAAGGTCAGCCGGATCGAGGCGCTGTCCGACGACCTGTCCATGGCCCTGGCCGCCCGGAGCATCCGGATCGAGGCGCCGATCCCGGGCAAGAGCGCGGTGGGCATCGAGGTGCCCAACAAGGAGTTCAACGTCGTCGCCCTGCGCCGCATCCTCGACGAGGTGGACTTCCGCGGCTCGGGCTCGACGCTCACCTTCGCGCTCGGGCGCGACGTGGCCGGCAAGGCGATGGCGGTCGATCTGGCCAAGATGCCCCACCTGCTGATCGCGGGCGCCACGGGCTCGGGCAAGAGCGTGATGGTCAACGCGCTGATCACGAGCCTGCTGTGCAACGCCACCCCCGACGACACGCGGATGATCCTGATGGACCTCAAGCGGGTCGAGCTCGCGGGTTACAACGGGCTGCCCCACCTGCTGGTCCCGGTGATCACCGAGCCCGAGCGAGCCAAGGCCGCGCTCAAGTGGGCGGTCCACGAGATGGAGAACCGCTACCGGCGGTTCGCGGGCGCCACCGCGCGCAACATCAAGGCGTTCAACGAGTCCCGGGTGGACCCGGCCGACCGGCTGCCCTACATCGTGATCGTGATCGACGAGCTCGCCGACCTGATGATGCGCGAGGGCAAGCACGTCGAGGACCCGATCGTCCGCCTCGCCCAGAAGGCGCGCGCGACGGGCATCCACATGGTGCTCGCGACCCAGCGCCCGTCGGTGAACGTGGTGACCGGCCTGATCAAGGCCAACTTCCCGAGCCGGATCGCGTTCGCGATGGCGTCGCAGATCGACAGCCGGACCATCCTCGACGCGCCGGGCGCGGAGGACCTCATCGGCCGCGGCGACATGCTCTACCAGCCCTCCGACCTGCCGCGGCCCATGCGCCTCCAGGGCGTGTTCGTGTCGGACCCCGAGATCGGTCGGGTCACCGACCACTGGCGGGCCCAGATCGACGATCCGCACTACGACCTCGCGATCATCGCGGACGAGGACGACTCGACGGGTTCGGTCGACGACCTCGCCGACGAGGAGGCCGACAAGCTGCTGCCGGATGCCATTGCGGTCATCCGGGAGTACGATCGTGCTTCCGCGTCGCTCCTCCAGCGGCGCCTCCGGATCGGCTATGCGCGAGCAGCCCGGATCATCGACCAGCTGGAGGCGCGAGGGTACGTGGGCGCGTTCGACGGATCGAACGCCCGGGTGGTCGTGCGCCGAGAGGACATGAGCGCCCGGGACGAGAACGAGGACGACGGATGACCACGCGAGACGAGCTCCGACGCGCTCGTGTCGACGCACGGGCCGACCCCCGGGACGGGTACGCCGATGCCGGCCCCACCCTGCCGGAGCGCCTCCTGGATGCGCGCGAGCGCAAGGGCGTCGATCTCTACCGGGCCGAGCGCGATACCAAGATCCGGGCGCGCTACCTGGCCGCCCTCGAGCAGGGCGAGTACGCGGAGCTGCCCGGCGCGGTCTACACGAAGGGATTCCTGCGCAACTACGCGCTCTACCTGGGCCTCGATCCCGAGGACGTGATCCGGCAATGGAAGCGCGAGCGGGGTGACGCCACGATCCCGGCCGAGCCGGTGCTCGCCGTGCCCCAGCCGCTCGAGGCGCCGCGCCAGGGCCTGACCTTCTCGCCCGCGGTCGTCGTCGCGGCCCTGCTGACGGTCCTGATCGCCGTGTTCGCGGTGTTCATGGGCGTCCAGCTGATCCGTTTCGCGAAGCCGCCGACGCTGGCCGTGACCGATCCGACGACGGCCGTCATCGACGTCGCCGAGGACGCCACCAGCTACACGTTGCGGGGCACCTCGATCCCGAACGCGACGATCACCGTCGCCGCGGCCGGCAAGGAGCAGCCCTATCGCGTATCGGCGGACTCGGCCGGTAACTGGAGCGTGGACGTCGAGCTGCGGCGGGGCCGCAACCAGTTCGACATCAACGCCCTCGACCCCGAGACCGGCAAGAACGCGGACACGCCGGCCCGCATCTTCATCACGGTGCCGTTCAACGTCGCCGAGGCGCCCACCCTCGACGTGGACTCGCCAGCGGAGGGCGCGCAGTTCGAGAACGGCGCGATCCCCGTCAAGGGCAACACGACCAACGCCAAGACGGTCGCGGTCTCCGCGATCCTGACCGGCGCTGCCGACGGGGCGCCCGCGGCGAGCGTCGGCCCGCAGGCGTCGCCCGCGAAGCCGGATGTCGGCCCGACGAGCGTCGATGTCGACGCCGATGGATCGTTCGACACCCCGCTCGACCTTGCCGCCGGCAAGTGGCAGATCGTGATCACCGCGACCTCGGCCGAGGGCAAGGCGGTGACCCTCACCCGCAACGTCTCGATCAAGTACAAGGGCGTCAACCTGGTGGTCGAGATCAAGGGCTCGCGCGCGTGGCTCAAGGTGTGGGTGGACGGGAAGCTGTCGAACGTGACCGGCGCCGCCGGGCGCGTCTACGACCCGGGCAAGGTGGTGACGTTCACGGCGAAGGACTCCGTCGAGGTGCGGACCGGGAAGTCGAGCGCGACCTACTTCACGCTCAACGGGGACAACCTCGGCCACATGTCGAAGCAGAGCAACCCCGAGACATGGTTGTTCGCGCCACCCGACCCACCGGTCCGGACCGCCCGCTTCTGACGTGGCGGACCCGCTCGTCGACCTCGCCGCGCGCCTGCAGGCGCGGTGTGTGGCCGACGGCCTGACGCTCGCGACGGCCGAGTCGTGCACTGGCGGCCTGGTGGCCCACCTGATCACCGAGGTGCCGGGCTCGTCGGGTTATCTCCTGGGCGGCATCGTCGCCTACTCGAACGCGGTCAAGGAGCGGGAGCTCGGCGTGCCCGGCGACGTCCTCGTCGCGCATGGGGCGGTGTCCGCACAGGTCGCCCTGGCGATGGCCGAGGGCGCCCGTGAGCGCCTGGGCGCGAGCCTGGGCGTCGGCGTCACGGGCGTCGCGGGGCCTGACGGCGGAACCGAGTCGAAGCCGGTCGGCCTGGTCTACGTCGCCGTGGCGGGCGTCGAAGAGCCCGTGGTCCGGCGCTTCCTGTGGTCGGGCGATCGAGCGGACAACAAGCGCGAATCCGCGCGAGTGGCCTTGGAGATGCTGCTCGAGCGGGTCGGCGGGTGAGCGTCCGCGGCGCGGAGGAGGTTGGCGCGGGTCTCGAGCCCGCGCGCGATGCCCGCCCGATCGAGGCGGGCGAACGGATCCACGTCGTGGGCGCCGCCGGCGCGGGCGCGTCGGCGGCCGCTTTGCTTGCCACCTGGGCGGGCGCCGACGTGGACGGCTGCGACCCGGGCGGCCCGGGACCCTACACGCCCGCGCTCGAGGCCGCGGGGATCGCCCTCGCGCCCGCCCACGATCCGTCGCACGTCCGCGGCCCGCGTCCGCCGGCCCGGCTCGCGGTGACCAAGGCGCTGACCGCGGTCGATCCCGGCAACGCGGAGCTCGCCGCCGCCCGCGACGCGGGCATTCCGCTCGAGCCGTGGCAGCAGGTGGTGGCCGACGCGGCCGAGGGGCGCCGGCTGATCGGGATCGCCGGGACGCATGGCAAGAGCACCTCGGCGGGCTGGCTGGTCCACGTCCTGGCGGCCGCCCGCCGCGACCCCGGTGCCTTCGTCGGGGCGCTGCTGCCGGCCGCGCTGACGGGGTTCGGCGTACCGGCCACCGCGCGACGCGGCGCGGGGGACACGTTCGTCGTCGAGGCCGACGAGTACGCGGGCAACTTCGATGCCTACCGCCCGTCGGTGATCGTGCTGACCTCGGCCGAGTGGGATCACCCCGACGTGTTCGCCGATCGCGCGGCGGTCCTGGGGGCGTTCGAGGCATGGATCCGGCGCGCAGGCCGAGCGGACGCGGGCGGTCGCGAGCCCGTGCTGGTCGCGAACGTGGGCGACGCGGGGGTCGCGGAGCTGGCCGGCCGGCTCGCCGACTGGCCGGGGCGCCTGCTTGCGACGGCCCTCGTGGAAGCGGATGCCGCCGGCGGCGACGGATTGGCGCGCGAGATCCGTGATCGCTTTCGGAGCGCCGCCGGCCCGGCCGATGCGCTGGTGGGCGCGATCAGCGCCGTCGAACCCGACTCCACCGGGCTCGAGCTGACGCGGCTCGACCCGCACCCGGCAGCGCTGTCGGTCCGGCTGCCCACCGCGGGCCGCCACAACGCCGCCAACGCGCTGGGCGTCGCCGCGGCGGCCATGACCGTCGGTGTCGCCCCAGACGCGGTCATGGCCGGACTGGCGGGGTTCGGCGGGGTGGGGCGGCGCCTCGAGCGCAAGGGAGAGGCTGCCGGGGTGGTCGTCTACGACGATTACGGGCACCACCCGACTGCCATCCGCGCGACGCTCGCGGCCGTGCGCCAGCGCGAGCCGGGCCGTCGGGTGTGGGCGGTGTACGAGCCGCTCACCTATCACCGCACGGCCGCGCTGCTCGACGCCTTCGCCGCTGCGCTCGCCGGGGCCGACGCGGTCGCGATCGCCGACATCTGGCCCGGCCGCGACCCCGACACCTCGATCAGCTCGGCCGCCGGCCTCGCGTCGGCCGTCGCGGCGCGGGCGCCCGCGATCCCCGTGGCGGCGCCCGGCAGCGTCGAGGCGACCGCCGCCTGGCTGGCCGGCGAGGTCCGCCGGGGCGACGCGGTGCTCGTGATGGGTGGCGGCCGTTCCTATCGCATAGGAGAGCTCCTGCTGGCCCACCTGGAGGATCGATGACGCTCAGCTATCCCCAGGGATTCGATCTGCTCGATGCCTTCGGCAAGGCGCGCCGCGGATACGACGGCGACGCGTTCGTCGCGCTGTTCACCGACGAAGCCGAGCTCGTCCTCGACCCGTTCGAGCCGCCGCTGGCCGGGCACAACGCGCTGCGGGCATACTTGCTGAAGGCGGCCGACGCGGAGCGCTACTACGACCTGGCCATTGAGCGCCATTGGGTCGCAGGCGACACGCTCCTGGCCGCCTGGCATGCCAGCTGGAACCGGAGCGAAGACGACGCGAAGGTCCGGCAGGCGGGCTTCCTCTCCGCCGAGGTGGGAGGGGACGGGCGCATCACGCGCCTGCGGCTGTGGACGGTGACTCGCGAGCACCTCGCGAGCTGAGAGGAGCGCGCATGGCAGGGGAGGTCTCGTTCGACGTCGTCTCGGACTTCGACGAACAGGAGCTGCGCAACGCGCTCGACCAGGTCCGGCGCGAGGTCCAGCAGCGCTATGACTTCAAGGGGGCCACGGTCCAGCTGACCCAGGAGAAGACCCAGATCCTCCTGGTCACCGACGACGACTTCCGGGCGCGCGCCGTGCGAGACCTGGTCGAGTCCAAGGCCGTGCGCCGCAATTTGTCGCTCAAGATCTTCGACTGGGGGACGGTGGAGCCCGCGGGTGGCAACAAGGTTCGCGAGGTCATCACCCTCCGGCGCGGCCTCACCGACGACCTGGCGCGCAAGCTCGTGAAGCAGATCCGCGACGAGTTCCCCAAGGTCCAGCCCCGGATCCAGGGCGACGCGATCCGCGTATCGGCGAAGAGCAAGGACGAGCTGCAGCGGGTGATCGCCCGGCTGCGGGAGCTGGACCTCGAGGTTCCGCTCCAGTTCGAGAACTACCGGTAGGCCGGCCATGCCCGGATCGGGAAGAACCGCCAAGGTCGTGATGGTCATCGTGGCCGTCGTCGTCGTCGCGGGCATGCTCGCGGCGATGCTCCAGACCGCGGCACCAGTGGGTCGCTAGCGACCCGTCCATCCCGCATGCCCCGGCCCCGGACGGACCGCCGTCCAGGCCGGCACAGGAGGTCGCGATGCAGACCCACCTCGACCAGCCGCTCGACCCCGAGCGCTCGCAGGACCCGGACCCGGTCGGCGTGATGGACACGGCCACGCCGTCGCCGGTAGAGCCAACCATCGAGGGGGCCGAGGACGCCGTCACGGCCGACGACGGCGAGCCGGACGCCGACGAGACGACGGCCGAGCCCGACGGCGGCACCGAGCGCGAGGCCGCGCCGGAACCCGCCCTGCCCACGACCGTCGCCGAGCTCGTCGCCGCCACGCTGCGGGCGGCGGGCGTCCGCATCGCGTTCACCGTCCCGGGCGAGAGCTTCCTGCCCGTGCTCGACGCCCTGCACGCGGCGGGGATCCGGGTCGTCGCCACGCGGCACGAAGGCGCCGCCGCGTTCGCCGCCGAGGCCTATGGCCAGCTGACCGGCCGCCCGGCGGCGTGCCTCGGGACCCGCGCGGTGGGCGCGGCGAACCTCGCGATCGGGATCCACACGGCGACGGCGGACTCGACGCCGATGTTCGCGCTCGTCGGCCAGGTCGACCGGACCGTCAGGGGCCGGGAGGCCTTCCAGGAGGTCGACCTCGTCGGCACCATCGGCAGGCTCGCCAAGTGGGCGGGCGAGATCGATGATGCGGCGACGGCCGCCGAGACCCTCGAGGCGGCGGTGCGGGCGACCGTCGAGGGCCGTCCAGGCCCGGCCCTCCTCGCCCTGCCGGAGGACGTCCTGCACCTGCCCCTGCCCGAGGGCACGCGCGTCCCCGTCGTGCGTTCTCATCCCGAGGCCCCCGCGGTCGAGGACATCCGCGCGGCGCTGCACCTGCTCGCCGCGGCCGAGCGCCCGGTCATCCTCGCCGGCGCGGGCGTGCTCCGGGCGCGCTGCTCGAACGATCTCGTGCGCTTCGCGGAGCTGCTCCACGTGCCCGATCGTCGCCGCCTGGCGGCGCGGGGACGTCATCCCCAACGACCATCCGCTGTACCTGGGCATGGCCGGCTACGGGAGCCCGGCCGTGGTCACCGAACGGCTGCGGACCGCCGATGCGCTACTCGTGATCGGGTCCCGCCTGGGCGAGGTCACCACCGCCGGCTACACGCTGCCTGCCCCCGGCCAGCGCTGGATCCACGTGGACCTCGAGCCGCGCGAGGGAGCCGTCGGCGACTCGCCGGCGCCCGACCGCGTGGTGCGCGCGGACGCCCGGGCGTTCCTCCGGGCGGCCGTGGCGCGGCTCAAGGAGGCCGTGCTCCTGGCGGCGCCCGTCGCGGCGCGCGACGGTCACAACGGGGCGGATCGCGCGGCCTGGGAGGCGGCGGTCGAGGTGGACGGAACGGCGTGGGACGGGCCGGGTGTGCATCCGGGCCGGATCGTCGCCGAGCTGCGGCGGTTGCTTCCCGACGACGCGATCCTCACGACCGACGCCGGGGCGTTCGGCGGCTGGGCGGCCCGCGGCTTCCGCTTCCGACGGCCGGGGACGTTCCTGGGCCCGACGTCGGGAGCGATGGGCTACGGCTTTCCCGCGGCCCTCGCGGCGGCGCTCGTCCATCGCGAACGGCGGGTGGTCGCGCTCCTCGGCGACGGGGGCATGGGCATGACGCTGGCCGAGGTCGAGACGGCGGTTCGCGAGGATGCGCACATCGTCGCGATCGTGTTCGACAACGAGCAGTACGGGATGATCCACGCCCACCAGGTGCGGGAGGGGAGCCCGGCCACGCCCGGCACGGACCTCGGGCCGATCGACTTCGCCGCGGCGGCGCGCGCCTGCGGTGCCCGCGGCGTGCGGGTCGACACGGACGCGGCGTTCGAGCCCGCGCTCCGGACGGCCCTGGCCGCATCGGGCCCGACCGTGATCCAGCTCGTGCTCGATCGACGCTGGGTCTCGGTCGACCAGCCAGCCACCTCGTAGGGCCGGCCGGTGCCGCGGCCGACCCTGCACCTCGTCCCAGAGGCGACGTGGGCCGCCCACGATCCGGCGACGCCGTACCTGCCCGCGGCCTACGCGGAGGACGGCTTCGTCCACTGCACGGACGGGGACCAGGCGATGATCGACGTCGCCAACCGCTTCTACGCCGGCGACCCGCGGCCGTTCCTGCTGCTCACCCTCGATCTCGAGCGGACCGGCAGCCCGTGGCAGTTCGACGACCCGGGCCGGCTGTACCCGCATGTCTACGGGCCGATCGATCCCGCGTCCGTCGTCGAGGTGCGGCGCATGATGCGCGCGGCGGACGGCATGTTCACGGGCATCGGGCCCCGCTGACGACGTTCAGGCTCGCTTCCGTCGCTCTCGCCTCGGGGGTGGCTCGTCGGCGTCGCGCGCCTGGCGGTCGAGGATCTGCTTGAACACCTTGCCCATCCCGGATCGCATCAGCGCGCGTCGCGTCGCCTCGGCATCGTGGTCCCGGCGCCTGTCGCGGGCGATCTCGCGCGGGTCCAGCTCGTCGTCCATGCGCGAATCGTCGCGCCGGGCGAGCGCCGCCGTCAACGGGCCCCCCTACTGCATGCGGATGGCGATCGCATCCGGGCCTGGTCTATCGGAGCTGATCGTCGAACGCGCGTGGCACTGCCTCTGACGGTCAGCATGGGCCAATGGACGAAAGCGGACCCCCGTCGATGTGATCCACAGGTCGCACGTCAGGCGGGAACGTTTGGTTTCCCTCCGCGATCTCGATCGAGCCATCCGACGCGATCCGGATCGTGGAAATCGCCTCACGCCAGGGAATCCGCGCCTTCTCGTTGCACCCCAGATCCAACACGACGACATCGCCGGTCGGCTTCGACACACCGGACGAGATCCTGCCCGCACGTCTTCGCCCGGAGCAGAAAGAGCCTCCGCTGGATGTCCCGAAGGTGACGATGACATCCTCGGACGAGGCATTCAGGCCCTGGAGGCTGTATCCGGAACCGGTATCCGTGCAGGACGCGGCGAGCAGCGCGAACACCGTGATCCACGCGAAGCGCAGGGCGTGACGGCGGACTCCACCCGGTCCGCGCCGGGCGCAAGAACCCCGTCAACGGGTCACGCAGCGCCAATCGATGCACTCGTGATCGACGTCATCAAACCGGAAGGTCTGGGTGCCGGTGCGCCGAACAGGGCAGCCACCAGGCCGCCGATGAAGGCAAGGACGCCGGGCGAGGTCGATGCCTGTCACCGACCACAGGGTACGAGGTTGCCGTGCCGTCGTGGCCGTCCGGCCCCTCGCTCAGCGGCAGTGCCAGCCGCAGTCGACGATCAGCTCGACCCCGTTGACCCCGCCGTTCTCGAGCAGGAACACGGCCGCGTCGACGATCTCGTGCATCTCCACCAGCCGCCCGGTTGGGGTCTCGGACGTGTACTTCGCGATCGCCGCCGGCTTGCCGGACCAGTACGGGCTGTCGCCGACGACGCCCGGGTGGATCGAGTTCACCCGGATCGGGCGCAGCTCCTCGACCAGCGTCCGGGTCAGGCCCACGACGCCCCCGTTGACGGTCGTGACCGTCGTCGAGCCCGGATACGGCCGCTCCTTCGCCATGCCGCCGAACAGCACGACCGAGGCCGACTCCGACAGCCGCGATCCGAGGGTGCTCACCACGGTCGTGTAGCCGACGAGCTTGAGCGTGACCAGCCGGATGGCCCGGTCGATGTCGTACTCGGCGACCGAGTTCTGGTCGCGATCGATCGCCACCAGTGCGAGGCGGTCGACGGGTCCCACGTCGGCCAGCGCCGCCGCGATCGTGTGCGGGTCGGCGAGGTCGAAGGTGACGCCGCGCACGGAGCCGCCGATCGTCAGCGACGGCCGCATCGACGTTCTCCGGCGACTGGCCGGACAGCACGACCTCGCGGCCCTGCGAGGCGTAGTGCCGGACCAGCTCCAGGCCGATCGCGCGCGTGCCGCCGACGACGACGACGGCTCCGGTGTTGGCCATGGGTGCGGACCTCCGCGATGGCTAGGGAGTGGGGGATGCGTCGCCGGGCCAGGGCTCGATGCCCCGTTCCGCGAGTGCGGCCCACGAGGGCTGCCAGCGATAGGCGTTGCGCGCCGGCGGCTGTGGCGCCTGCGTCTCGATCCAGCGAACGCGATCGGGGCCGTCGTTCCAGAAGCCGTGGACGCTGCCGACGCCCGCGAACACCACGTCGCCCGGGCCGGAACGTGAACGGCTGGCCGTCGAGCTCGGCCTCGACCTCGCCCGCGAGGAACACGTACGTCTCCTCGAACGGGTGGTCGTGGGCCTGGGCCGCGCCGCCGACCTCGTAGTCGACGGTGAACATGGTGAGGTGGTCGGCGCCGAACGTGCGGTCGATCAGCATCTTCACGGAGATCCCGCTGTAGGCGAGGATCGCGATGTCCATGCCGGCGGGCGCCCGGCCCCTCGCCGGGTCGGCGACGGCCAGCGCCTCGGCCTGGGGCGGCGTGCCGAGGTAGTGGCCGACGTAGCGCCGGGTCGGATCGGGGGCGTCCAGGGGTGCCGCGACGGCGATCAGCGCCTCCACGTTGGGTCGTCCGTGGGCAAAGATCGTGTCCGGGACCGGCGCTCCGGCCGGCCGCCTCGGCGGGGTCGACACGGACAGCCAGCGCACGCCCGCGGTGGGCGTCGCGGCGAGCGTGTGGTGGGTGCCGATCGGGATCAGCGCGAAGTCGCCCGCCACCAGGCGGTGCACCCGCCGGTCGATCTCGAAGATCAGCTCGCCCTCGAGGATGTACAGCGCCTCCTCGAACGAGTGGATGTGGCGGCCCAGCCAGCCGCCGGGCGCGAGCGCACCCGCCGCGAGCTCGGTGTGCGCCGCGCCCTGGGCTGGCCCGACCAGGACGGCGCGCGACAGTCCGGACGAGGTGGCCGTGGCAGGGGACGGCTGGTCGGCGAACGACCAGTCGAGGCGACCGACGTGATGCACGGACGTGTCCCCGCTAGCTGCGCTCAGGCCCGGCGTCGCGACCAGGCATCGGTGCCGACCCGAGCCCAGCATGATCTGCGGCGTATCGATAGGCATGCGTGCGCCGGCCCCGAAACCCAGCGAGTGTGCAAAGCCAATGAACACGTGTCAAGCCTCGTTACAGCCTGTCCCGCGATGCCCGGGCGCCGGCGATCAGCGCTTGGCCACATCGACGGCGCGCCGACCCTGGACGAACCACACGGCGCGGGCGGGCGTGTCGCCGGCGTTGAACAGGCGGTGGGGCGTCGCGGAGTCGAAGCTGATCGCGTCCCCCGGCTGGAGGAGGTATTCGTCGAACCCGATCCGCACGGTGAGGGTCCCGCTCAGGACGTAGCCCCATTCCTGCCCGGAGTGCCGCTGGAAGGCGTCGGCCGGGCTTGACTCGCCGCCCACCTCGTAGGTCACGTGCAGGAAGTCCACGTTGCGGATGGATTCGGTCGTCAGGCGCTCCCAGACGACGCCCGAGCCAAGCCGGATGCTCGATCTCGACGCCGCGCGCTGGACGGGATCGTGGGGCAGCACCGCACCGGTCGACTCCGAGAGCTCGTCCACGCCGCCGTCCGACGACCGGCGGCTGGGTGTCCATGAACAGCAGGACGTCGAGCGAGATGCCGAGCTCATTGGCCAGCGCGTAGAGGGTGTTGACCGACGGCTTGGCGCGGCCCGTCTCGACCTGGGAGATGAGGCTGGGCGACACCCCGACCATGGCGGCCAGCCGGCGCAGGCTCAGCCCGCGGGCCTGGCGGGCCCGGCGCAGGCGGTCGCCCATCCCCGCGTACTCGGGCTCCGTCGCTCCGCTGCGTCGCTCGAGGCCCACGCAATCTCCCTGTCCGCTGGTCGCGCACCCATCCTACGCGTCGCGCATCGCCGTGGGTTGCGCCGGGGTCCCTGGTGTGTAGCATTAGTGAACGCTGCGATCAACCCCCGGCTGCATCGAGCCTGCTGTGGAAGGGATCCGATGAGGACGTTCGCGTCGCCTGGAGCGATGACGGTCGACTGGGAGGAGCGGGTCAACCCCGACCGGCTGCGGAGCTATCGCTTCGGGCGCGCCAGGGATGCGCTGGCAGCCTCGGACCTGGGCGCGATCCTGCTGTTCGACTTCAACAACATCCGCTACGTCACCAGCACCCACATCGGCGAGTGGGCGCGCGACAAGATGACGCGCTACGCGCTCCAGACGCGCGGCGGCAGCCCGCACATCTGGGACTTCGGCTCGGCGGCGAAGCACCACCGGCTCAACTGCCCGTGGCTCGCCCAGGAGAACATCCACGCCGGCATGGTCGGTCTGCGCGGAGCGGTCGCGCCCGACGCCGGCCTGTTCCGCGGCGCGGCGCTCGAGATCTGCGAGATCCTGCGGGCGGAGGGCGTGCTGGACATGCCGCTGGGCGTCGACATCGTCGAACCGCCGATGCTCGCGGCGCTCGAGGCCGAGGGCATCACCGTCCGCGACGGGCAGCAGGTGATGCTCGATGCGCGCGAGGTCAAGTCGATCGACGAGATCATGCTGCTCAACACGGCCTGCTCGATGGTCGACGGGGCGTACCAGCTGCTGGCGGAGCAGCTCAAGCCGGGGGTCCGCGAGAGCGAGCTCGTCGCCAACGTGACCCATTTCCTGTTCGACCTCGGGTCCGAGCACGTCGACAACATCAACGCGGTCTCGGGCGAGCGCTGCAGCCCCCACCCGCACGTGTTCAGCGACCGGATCATCCGGCCCGGTGACCAGGCCTTCTTCGACATCATCCACACCTTCGTCGGGTACAAGACCTGCTACTACCGGACGTTCGTGGTCGGCCGCGCGAGCGACGCCCAGCGCGACGCCTACAAGCAGGCGCGGGAATGGATCGACGCCTCGATCGAGCTCATGCGGCCCGGGATCGGCACCGACCAGGTGGCGAGCGTGTGGCCCACGGCGCAGGAGTTCGGCTTCTCGAGCGAGATGGAGTGCTTCGGCCTCCAGTTCGGGCACAGCGTGGGCCTGTTCCTCCACGAGCGTCCGATCATCAGCCGTCTCAATTCGATCGAGCATCCGGTGGAGCTCAAGGAGGGCATGGTCATCGCCCTCGAGACCTACTGCCCGGCGAAGGACGGCTACTCGGCCGCCCGGATCGAGGAAGAGGTCGTGATCACGGCCGATGGGCCGCAGGTGATCACCCGCTTCCCGTCCCAGGAGCTGTTCGTCGCGAACGCCTACTGAGGCCTGACGCATGATCGACGCGGCCGTCGCCGCCCCCGACCTCGAGACCGCCCTCGGCATCTACCGCACGATGACGGAGTGCCGCGCCTTCGAGACGCGGGCCCAGGAGCTGTTCTTCGAGGGCCTGGTGCGCGGCACGACCCATCTCGGCGTCGGCCAGGAGGCGGTGGCGGCCGGCTTCGCCGCGGCGATGCGGCGCGACGACTACACCTTCTGCACCTACCGCGGCCACAACCACACGCTCGCCCGCGGCGTGCCCATGGGTCCGATCCTGGCCGAGCTGTTCGGGCGCGGCACCGGGCTGCTCGGCGGCAAGGGCGGGTCGATGCACCTGACCTCCGTGGAGCACGGGGTCATGGGCAGCTACGCGATCGTCGGTGCCCACCTGCCGATCGCCCTCGGCGCCGCCTGGTCCGCGCAGTACCGGGGCACCGAGCAGGTCGCCGTGTGCTTCTTCGGCGACGGGACGACGAACATCGGGGCGTTCCACGAGGCCCTCAACATGGCGGCGGTCTGGAAGGCCCCGGTCGTGTTCGTGTGCGAGAACAACCAGTACATGGAGTACACGCCGATCGGCGCCGTGACGGCCGTCGCGCGGCCGGCCGCGGACCGGGCCAGCGCGTACGGGCTCGAGGCGATCGTGGTCGACGGCAACGACGCCGATGCGGTGTGGGCCGTCGCGACCGAGGCCATCCGGCGCGCGCGGGCAGGGGAGGGGCCGTCCCTGATCGAGGCGCTCACCTATCGCCATGGCGGCCACTCCCGGGCGGACCCCGGCACGTACCGCCCCGAGGACGAGGTCAAGGCCTGGCTCGCCCGCGACCCCCTGCCGCGCTACCGGGAGCGCCTGCTCGCGTCGGGCGCGGACGAGGCGACGCTGGCGGCGATCGAGGCGGAGACGCGGGACAAGGTGGCGGCGGCCGAGCAGATGGCGCGCGAGGCGCCCGATCCTGATCCCGCGGTCCTCGAGACCCAGGTGTGGGCGAGCGGCGGGTCGTCGTGGCGGGGCGACGGGTCGTGAACGGGCCGAAGATCCATGGCTGAATCCTCACGCCGATGGCTCGCAGGAGCGTCGCCTCGTCGTTCGGAGGGTCGGTGACCCATGAGTGAGCTTTCATATCGCGCCGCGGTCGCCGAGGGCATCGCCCGCGAGATGGACCGGGACACGTCGGTCGTGCTCATCGGCGAGGACGTCGGCGCGGCCGGCGGCGTGTTCAAGCTCACCGAGGGCCTGTTCGCCCGCTTCGGCGGCGACCGCGTCCGCGACACGCCGATCAGCGAGCAGGCGATCGTCGGCGCGGCGATGGGCGCCGCGATGACCGGCCTGCGGCCCATCGCCGAGCTGATGTTCAGCGACTTCTTCGCCGTCACCTGGGACATGGTGGTCAACCAGATCGCGAAGTCGCGCTACATGACCGACGGCCAGGTGACGATCCCGCTGGTCCTGCGGACCGCCAACGGCGCCGGCCTGCGCTTCGGGGCCCAGCACAGCCAGAGCGTCGAGAACTGGGCGATGGCCATCCCCGGCCTCAAGGTCGTGGCGCCGTCTACGCCGGCCGACGTCGTGGGGCTGATGGCCTCGGCGGTGCGGGACGACGACCCGGTGATCTTCTGCGAGCACAAGGCGCTGTTCGCGACCAAGGGCGACGTGCCCGACGGCGACCACGTCGTGCCGCTCGGTCGTGCCGCGGTCGTGCGCGAGGGTGCCGACTGCACGATCGTCGCCCTGGCGGCGATGGTCCCGCGGGCGGTGGAGGCCGCGGAACGGCTGCACGCGGAGCACGGGATCGACGCCGAGGTCATCGACCTGCGCTGCCTGGTGCCCCTCGACGTCCAGACGATCCTCGACTCGGTCGCGAAGACGAGCCGCCTGTTCACGGTCGAGGAGAACCCGCAGGCTGCTGGGCTGGGGCGCCGAGATCGTGTCGATCGTGGCCGACGAGGGCTTCTGGAGCCTCGATGCGCCGATCGGGCGGATCACGACGCCGCACATCCCGCTGCCCTCCGCGTCGACGCTCGAGGACCTCGCGATCCCGGGCGTGGACCGCATCGTCGAGACGGTCCGCGGCCGGATGGAGGCGGCGAGGTGAGCGAGGCCGGCGGCCGGCATCACCGTCGGCCTCGTGGGCACGGGCCGGATGGGCTCGGCGATGGCTCGCTCGATCGCCCGCGCGGGCCTGCCCCTCGTCGTCAACAACCGCAGCCCCGAGCGGGCGCAGGTCCTCGCCGACGAGCTCGGCGCGCGGGTCGTCGCCAGCCCCGCCGACGTCGCCGCCGCCGCGGACGTCACGCTCACGATGCTCGCCGACGACGCCGCCGTGGCCGAGGTCTACGGCGGCGAGCGAGGGCTGCTGGCCGGCGCGCGCCGGGGCTCGGTGCTGGTCGACCTGAGCACGGTGACGCCCGACGCGCTGCGGGCCTTCGCGCGAGGCGGCCGCGACGGCCGGCGTCGGGCTGCTCGATTCGCCGGTCAGCGGCTCGACGGCGCTCGCCGAATCCGGCCAGCTGACGCTGATGGTCGGCGGCGATGCCGGCGACCTCGAGCGCGCCCGGCCCGCCCTGGAGCCGCTGGCCAAGGCGATCTTCCACCTCGGGCCGCTGGGCACCGGGGCGGCGATGAAGCTCGCCGTCAACGCCGTGATCTTCGGGCTCAACGGGGCCCTCTCCGAGGGGCTGGTCCTGGCGGAGCTGGCCGGGATCGACCGGTCCGCGGCGTACGACGTGCTGGCGGCGAGCGCGATCGGGGCGCCGTACGTGGGCTACAAGCGGGCCGCGTTCCTCGATCCGGACGCCACGCCGGTCGGCTTCTCGCTCGACCTCGCGGAGAAGGACCTGCGCCTGATCACGACGTTCGCCGCCGAGCTCGGCGCGTCGCTGCCGCAGGCGGACACCAACCTCGCGCTCGTTCGCTCCGCGTCCACCGACGGCCGCGGGGACCATGACTTCTCGACCGTCGCGGAGGAGCTTCGCGCGATGGCCCGGCGGCCGGTCGCGGCCGGGGGCCGGCGCGCCAACCGGGAGGGGCCGCACAGCTAGAGATCGCCCAGTTCCGTCGTCACCGACCCGTCGCAGGCAGGAGGCACCCATGGCTGACCGGATCCTCATCAAGAACGCGACCGTCCTGACCCAGGACCCGTCCATCGGGGAGCTGGCGCAGGCCGACGTCCTCGTCGAGGGCAGCACGATCGCCGCCGTCGCGCCGAACCTCTCGGCCGATGGCGCGCGGGTGATCGACGCCGACGGCGACATCGTCATCCCGGGCTTCATCGACACCCACCGTCACACGTGGGAGACCTCGATCCGCACCTGCGCCCCGGACTTCGCGCTGATCACCTACTTCGGCTCGATCCTGGACAAGTTCGCGCCCCACTACCGGCCCGACGACGTCCTCGCGGCCAACCGCTGGGGCGCCCTTGAGTGCATCAACGCGGGCATCACGACGCTGGTCGACTGGTCGCACATCATGAACACGCCCGATCACGCCGACGCGGCGATCGAGGGGCTCCAGGACACCGGGATCCGGTCCGTGTTCGCCTACGGCTTCGGCAACACCTCGCTCGTCGACTGGTGGTTCGGCCCGGACTACACGGGCAGCGTCCTCACCTCCGACGGTGCCGACGCGCGGCGCCTGCGCAAGCAGTACTTCAGCTCGGACGACCAGCTGGTCACGATGGCCCTCGCCACGCGCGGCACCGGGTTCTGCAAGCCCGACGTGGTCCGCCACGACTGGGAGCTGGCCAAGGAGCTGGGCCTCAACATCACCGTCCATGTCGCGATGGACCGCTTCGGCTACACGAAGCTCCAGATCCTCGCGCTGCGCGACATGGACCTGCTGTACCCGAACACGACCTACGTCCACGCCTCGCATTTCACCGACGAGGAATGGGCGCTCGTCCGCGATTCGGGCGGCAACGTCTCGTTCGCGCCCCAGATCGAGGTCCAGATGGGCCACGGCTGGGCACCGGCCGTGACGGCCCTCGCGTACAACGTGCCCATCGGGCTGTCGTCCGACGTCGCCACCACCGCCCCGTCCGACCAGTTCACCCAGATGCGCTCGATCTTCGGCTCGGAGCGCGGCCGCAAGCACCAGGAGGCCTGGGACGCCAACCTCGACGGGCTCGAGGCGTCGCCCGGGCTCATCACCTCGCGCCAGGTCCTCTCGTGGGCCACGCTGGGTGGGGCCGAGGTGGCCGGCATCGCGGACCGGACCGGCTCGATCACGCCCGGCAAGAAGGCCGACATCGTGATCATCGACGGGTCGGCGGTCAACGTCGCCCCGGTCATCGACGCCGTCGGGGCGGTCGTGTGTGCCGCCGACGTGTCGAACGTGAAGACCGTCCTCGTGGACGGCGAGATCCTCAAGCAGGACTTCAAGCTGGCCGCGTCGCTGGGCGGTCCCCGCAGGGACGTCGAGGCGTCGCGCGACTACCTGCTCTCGAAGTTCGGCGAGCCGGAGCCCGGCTGGCTGCCCGCCAAGGCGACCGCCTGAACGGTTCGGCCGTCGATCGCGGTCAGCCGCCCCGCGTCGCCACGACCGAGAACGACAGCGGCAGGCGCCCCCGCTCCTCGGGGCGGACGTCGCGGTGGCCGGCCCACCAGTCGACCGGGTGCTCCGTCACGCGTTCGAGCCGCAGGCCCGCGCCGAGCAGGGCGGTCACGATCTCGCCCAGCGTCCAGGCCCGTGCGAACTTCCAGTGCTGCGCCTCATCGGGGAGGGACAGGCGATCGATGTACTCGGGCGCCCAGCCGCGCGACGCCTCCGGACCCCCGAAGTAGTCGTAGTCCGTCAGCGCCCAGTGCCCGTCGGGATCGGCGTCGAACAGCCACTCGGCCGGGTGACCGTCGAAGATCACCAGCCGGCCATCCGGCGCCAGCAGCCGCCGCAGCACCGCCGCCCAGGCGTCGAGGTCCTGGAGCCACAGGATCGCGCCCCGCCCGGTGTAGACGAGGTCTCCGGTGCCGTCGAGCTCGTGCGGCGTGTCGATCACGTCGGCCTCGACCCATCGCGCCGGCGCGCCCGTCGCCGCCGAGAGCCGCGCGGCCAGCTCCAGCATCCGGGGGCTGAAATCGACCCCGACCACCTCGTCGGCCCCCGAGGTCCACAGCGACAGGGTGTCGCGGCCGGCCGCGCACTGGAGATGGATCGCTCGCCGGCAGCGGCCGCGGAGGTCGCCGATCAGGTCATGCTCGACCGGCAGCAGGTTCGAGCCGCCGCCGCGGATCAGCTCGATGGCCTCGTCGAGCCAGCCCTCGTACCGCTCCGCGGCCTCGTCCCACGCCGCGCGCGTCGCCGCGTGCATCGCGCGGACGTCGGCGGCCTCGGCGGGCGTCGCCGGTCGGACATCGGCCGTCGCTCGGGGCTCGTCCATCGAGCGCGAGTCTACGCGGCCCGGACACGCGAACGCCGCCGTCCGGGGGGACGACGGCGGACTGGATCGTTCCGGGGCCGGGCGCAGTACCGGCCCCGTCTCGGCAGGCGATCCGGGCGCCGGCCCGGACCGCCGGGCTCAACCGGCGCGGGTATCGCTCGAGATGTTGCCCGCGCGGGGAATGGTCGCCACGTTCGAGGCGCCGCACGATGCGTCTTCGCACGCAGGCAACTGGCTCGATGTCTGCCAGCGCCGTCGCGAGCCGAGCCCTGGGGCCGTTCGCACCGTCATCTCCGGGACCTCTTGGGGACCCTCCGCACGGGGAGGAGATCGACCCCGCGATTATCACCCCGCTGGCAATCCCCGGCAACCTAGCGCAGGGGCAGCCGGAGCGTGCTCGCGTTCTTCCCGCCGGCCTCGTCGCGGGCCTTCACGGTGAGCCCCAGCGTGCCGGCGTCGCCCGCGCGCCGGGGCGTGATCTTCGCGCTCCAGGTCGATCCGGACGTCTTCGCCATCGTGACCGTCCAGGGCGCGACGCCCGCCTCCCGCACGACCACCACGGGCACCGTGCCCAGGGGCTCGGCCGACCTGGCGGTGATGGTGAAGGTGGTGCCCCGGACCGCCGCCGGTCACGCCGGCCGCGAGGCGGAAGGCGTCGGCCAGCAGGGAGACCGACTGCGCGGCGCCCTGGCTCCCGTTGGTCGCGGCGACCACGATCCGGTACGTCCCGGGCTTGGCATACGCTGCCGCCGGCGATCTTCCCGTTCCAGGTCCAGGTCACCGGCCCGGCCGCGAGTGCCTTGTCGGCGAACGCGGTACGCACGACGGCGCCGGACGCGTCGAGGACGCGGACCGTCACCTGCGCCGGCGACTGCAGCCGGAACGAGATCGACGCCTTGGCCGCGAGCGTGTCGCCATCCTGGGGGTAGAACAGCGCCGTCGAACGCGCGAGGCCGGCGAGGGCCGCATAGACGTCGACGGCGACGGGATCCGCGGAACCCGTGTTCCCGACCGTGTCGCGCGCCTTGAGCGTCACCGTGTAGCGTCCGTCGGGGACGGCCTTGCCGCGTGATGTCCGGCCATCCCAGGCCAGCGTCCCGGCGGTCGAGGCGACCGTCGTGAGGGTGCGCACCGGTGCGCCGTCGGGGCCCGCGATGGTCGCCGTGACCGTCGAGGGCTCGGAGACGGTGAACGGGATGGCGACGGTCTCCGTCGAGCCGTCGCCGTTGGGGGTGACCGTCGGCGGCTTTCCGGCGACCAGCGGGGTGGTCACGACCGGTGCGACCGTGTCGATCCGGAACGCGCGGCTCGTCGTCGCCTGGTTGCCGGCGGCATCGGTCGCGGTGAACGCGACGACGTGGTTGCCGTCCTTCTCGATCACGACCGAGCCGGTGGTGAGAGCCTTGGCCTCCTTGCCGTCGATCGCGACGAGCTTGCCGGCGACGCCCGAGGTGGCGTCGGTGAACGTGGGCTTGAGGGTGACCGGGCCGCGCCAGGTGGCGGTGGCATCGCCGGCCGTGCCCGACATGCCGACGGCGATCGACGGCGCCCGGCTGTCGATCCGGAATGACAGGTGCTGCCACGACTCGCGGTTGCCGGCCTTGTCGGTCGCCCGGTAGTCGATCGTGGTCCGTCCGTTGGCGCTGACCGCGAAGCCCCCGCCGTAGGCCTTCGTCGCGCCGTCGTTCACCCGATAGGCGATCCCGCGGACGCCCGGACAGGGCGTCCTTCGCCGACATGGCCACGTCGACCGGGGAGACGCGCCAGCCGTCGAGCCCGGCCGTCGAGTGCTGGGTCGCGTTCGACGTGGGCGCCGTCGCGTCGAGGGTGAAGCCGCCGTGAGCGGAGGCCCCGGCGTTGCCCCAGTCGTCCCTCGCCTTGAGGGTCCACGTGTAGGCCCCGTCCTTCACGACGTCGCCCGACGCGTCGGTCAGCGGCCAGCGGAAGCGCACGATGTCGCCCTCGAGCTTCTGGCTGCGGACGGTCGTCCCGGCGGCGTTCTTGACGTTGAGCGACGCCGACACCCGTTCCGAGAACCGGACGGCCACGACCAGGCCGTCGCTGACGCTGTCTGTTGGGCGAGAGCAGCTGGGCGCTGTGGTCGAGGCTCCAGACGGCGGTCGCGCTGGAGTCGCGCGGCGCGATGCCCGTGGCGCGGACGTACCCCTCGGTCGACGTCCCGAGGATGGTGACGGCGAACACGCGCGTGCCGTCGCTCGCGGGCGCCGGTTCGCCGCTGATCCGCAGCCGGGTCGAGCGCGGGATCGAGGTCGCCGCCGTGGCCGACGGGTCCTGCGCCTTGGCGAGCGATCCGAACAGGCCGACGCCGTCCGGATCGGTCACCTCGGCCGCACCCGGCACGACGAAGTCCGCGGGGGCGCTCCCGGTCGGGGCGGCGAGGGGACCGGTGACCTCGGACGCCCGGAGGCCCAGGTCGCCCACGATGGACCGGTAGAAGCCGGATGGCGTCGCCGTGTCGGCGTCCATCTCGAACCCGAGACCGGGCGTCCGCGCGGAGGCGAACGGGCCCTGCAGGTGGCCGTGCCACGTCGGCGCGGCGCGGAAGACCTGGTCCATCGTCCGCTTGGTCGTGAACAGCTGGCGCATCTCGTAGGTGGCCGGATGGTCGGGGTGGCCCTCCGCGATCACCGTTCGCGCGCCGGCGGCGATGAACCCGGCGCCGTAGTTGTCCACCCGTTCGCGAGCCTCCGCGAAGGTGCCCGGCGCCAGCCCGGGCTCGGTGTTGCCCGAGGCGTAGCACAGGTGGTAGAGCAGGACGACGGCGTTGGGCGCGAACCGGATGTTGTCCCGGATGTAGTCCTCGCCGTAGTAGACGTGCTTGGATCCGTCGGCGCCGCTCGAGGGATCCAGCCCGAGCCCGTCCTTGGTGATCGTCTGGAACGGCGGGTAGATGCTCGGCCAGCCGTTGCCGTGCCCGAGGTAGACGAACACGCTGGCGCCCTGCGCGGCGGACTTGACGGCGGACCAGGTCGCGTTGGGCGTGAACAGCGTCACGACGTTGGACGTGTGCTTGCGGGCCTCGGCGGCGATGTCGCGCGCGTCGGACTTGTAGTGCGCGTTGTGGTCGCCGACCGGCCCGACCACGATCACGACCTTGGCCGACGATCCGGCGACGACCGGCAGGGCCGCCGACGGCGAGGCCGAGCAGCAGGGCGACGAGGATGGCGGCGGACAGGCGTCGCAAGGGGGCTGGGCTCCGATGATGTCTCGGTGGTCAGGCGTCCGAGTCTCGCCTGTCGGCGCCCCGTCGCCGGACATCACTGGAAGGTCCCAGACCCACCCGGTCCCATCGTCATCCGCGCCGCAGGGCAGGCAGCGAGCGGCCGAGTGGGCGACGATGGCTCCATGACGTCGTCCACCACGCCGCGCGGACGGTTCGTGCCGTGACCAGGCTGCCGGTCCGCACCGGCGCCGACGTGCACCTCGCCGACGCGTTCGGGCGCGCCCGGCTGCCCGCTGTGCCGCGAGCGGGCAGCGGTCCGAGACCGCCTTCCTCGAATCGATCCTCGCCGAGAGCGTCAACGACGTCGGGTTCCGCGAGGCCCTCGACGCCGGACGTGGCTTCTGCGGCCGGCACGCGGCGGCGATCCTCGACGCGGACCGGCGGCGTGCGGGCAGCCTCGGTGCGGCGATCCTGCTGCGGGCCACGCTCGTCCCGCGGCTGCGTGAGCTCGAGGCGGCGAGGACGGCCCGGGCCGCAGCCGCGCGGGCAGGGTGGCCGACGCCGCGCGTCCGCCGGCCTGCCCGGCGTGCGAGCGGGTCGCACACACCGACGCCGGCCGCGTGGACAGCCTGGTCGGCCTCACCGCGCAGACGCGCGTGGGCGGAGGCGGTCGGCAGGGCGCCGATCTGCCTCGACCATCTCCTGGCGCTGATGGCCGTCCGGCCGGCGCCCGCCGGCTGGGCGAGCGTCGAGGCGCAGCCAGCTCCGGCGGCTGACCGGGCTCCGCGACCTGCTCGACGGGTTCGCCCACACCTCGAGCCACGACCGGCGTCAGCTGCAGACCGACGAGCAGCGGGCGTCGCCCGACATCGTCGCCGCGCCTGCTCGCCGGCGGCACCAGCGCGCTTGGCAGGCCGGCGCCGGCTGTCGCACGATCGCCGCGCGATCCGGACGCAAGGACGGTCGCCCGCGACGACCCCGCCCGACGCGCGCGCCGTGCTCCTCACCGGCGTGTACGGCACCGGCAAGACGACGACGGCGATCGAGGTCGCCGACCGGCTCGATGGCCTCGGGCGCGGCGTGGCGGCGATCGACCTCGACTGGCTCGGCTGGTACACGGCCCCGATCGACTGGGACGAGCACGACGACCCGCGCATCGGCCTGGCGAACCTCGCCGCCATGCGGGCGACGTACCTCGAGCGTCGGCGTCCGCTTGTTCGTCCTGGCCGGGACGGTCCGGACCGAGCCCACCTCGCGGGCCTCCGCGCGGCGCTCGGCGATGCCGCTCGCCGTCGCGCGCCTGGAGGTGCCGCTGGCGGTCATCGGGGAGCGGCTGGGCAACGACCCGAACGCGTCCCGCGCCGACGACCTGCGCGTGGCGGCGGCCGACATCGCGGCCGGGGCCGCGGCCGCGCTGCCCCACGCCGACTGGATCATCGACGGCAACCGGGCCGTGCCGGACGTCGCGGACGACATCCTGGCCAGGCTCGACTGGCTCGCCCAGGTCGATCCCGGACGCCCGTGGATTCGTACCGTCGCGCCGGCACCTGAGGAGCGGGGCGGCCGTCGCCCCGGCCCGGAGGATCGCCATGCACCGCATCCGCATCGCCGCGCAGCTCCATCCCCAGCAGGGCGCGTGGCCCGAGCTTCGGCGCGCCGCCGTCGCGGCCGACGACATGGGCTACGACGTGCTCTACACGTGGGACCACTTCTTCCCGCTCTACGGCGACCGCGCCGGCACCCACTTCGAGTGCTGGAGCCTGCTCGCCGCGTGGGCCGAGGCGACGAGCCGGATCGAGCTCGGTCCGCTCGTCTCGTGCATCGCCTATCGCAACCCGCACCTGCTGGCCGACATCGCGAGGACCGTCGACCACGTGAGCGGGGGCCGGGTGATCCTCGGCCTCGGCGCCGGCTGGTTCCGGCGCGACTACGACGAATACGGCTTCGAGTTCGGCAGCGTGGGGGACCGGCTGACCACCCTGACGCACGCTTTGCCCGAGATCAAGCGCCGCCTCGGCGCCCTCAACCCGCCGCCGGTCAGGCCGATGCCGATCCTGATCGCCGGGACCGGCGAACAACGCACCCTGCGCCTGGTCGCCCGCTACGCCGACGGCTGGCACGCGGCGTTCCCCGATCGGCCCGACGAGCTCGTGCCCAAGGTCGCGGCGCTCCGTCGGTGGTGCGCGGAGATCGGGAGAGACCCCGCCGAGATCGAGTGGGGCCTGGGCGTCGAGCCGGAGGACCTGGACCGGTTCCTGCGCGAGGACGCCGGCCGGTACCTTGATCTCGGCTTCACGCAGTTCACGCTCGGGTTCAACGGGCCCGACTGGCCGGTCGAGCGCGGCGCGCGACTGGCTCGCGTGGCGCGATGCGCAGAACCTGTCACGTCCTGACCTCGGCGCGCGCCTAACCTGGCGCATATGGCAGCCGTGCATCCGCTCGTCGACCAGCTGCGATTCACCCGGGCCGAGTTCCTGCGCGGCGTCCGCGGCGTGTCGCCGGCCGACGCCCGCGCCGGTTCGGCCCGATGAACTGCCTCAGCTGGAACGTCGGCCACCTCGCCTGGCAGGAGCAGCGCTACTTCGTCACCCGGGCGCAGGGCCGGACGCCGTTCCCGGACATCGCGGAGCGGTTCGCGGTCGGTGCGCCGGGGACCACGCCGGCGCTCGCCGAGGTCATGGCGGCGTGGCGAGCGATCACGGCCGAGGCAGATACGTGGCTCGACGCGCGTCACCGAGCGCCGGCCTGCTCGAGCACCCGGCGGGCCGCAGCGGGCCGCTCGACCGTGACGTTCGGCAGCATGCTCCAGCGCACGATCTACCACTACTGGTACCACACGGGCGAGAACCAGGCGATCCGCCAGCAGCTCGGCCACAGCCGGCTGCCCCAGTTCGTGGGCGACATCGACGGCGAGGCGCCGTACCGGCCCGAGCCGCCGGCTGACGGCCGAACCCGCGCTCAGCCCCCGGACACCGCCGGGATGATGTGGACGTCCGCGCCGGCCGGGACCGGCGTCTGGAGCCCGGCCCGTTCGCCGGCGACGAACACGTTCAGATGTGCATGCGGATGCTCGGGCCCGCGTCCAGGACGCGGCTGCCGATCCCCGGGACCTGCCGGTCGACGTCGGCGATCACCTCGGCGACGGTCGCGCCGTGCGCCTCGACCCGCCGCGCGGCGCCCGGGAACAGCGACGACCAGCGAGCGCGGGAGATGGACGATCGCCGGCGCAGCCGGCCGTGATCGGCACGCGCCCGTCGGCGGTCGCCGGCTCAGCCAACGACGGCGGCCTCGACCGACCAGATCGGCGGCAGGTGGTCCGCGAGCAGCGACCAGCGAGCGGCCCTCGTCGGCGCTGCCGTAAGATCTGCCCGGTGCTGGTCCCGAAGTAGACGCCGACCGGGTCCATGCCCGTCGTTGGCCATCGCCTCGCGCAGGACGCCGCAGGTAGGCGTCCTCGCTGCGGCAGCCCGACGCCGGACCGCTGCCAGCTGTCGCCGCCGTCATGCGTGCGCCACACGGCGGCCGCCGCGTCGGGCATGAAACGGCCCTGGTCCGCGCCGTTGAGCGGGATCGTCCAGACCGTCTGCGGGTCGCGCGGATGCGGCGGTCATCGGGAAGCCGAACTCGGACGGCAGGCCGGCCGTGATCTCCTCCCACTGCGCGCCGCCGTCCGCGGACCGGTACACGCCGCAATGGTTCTGCTGGTAGAGGTGCTCGCCGCCGTCGGCCGCCATCACCAGCTTGTGCACGCACTGGCCGAACTCCGGGTACGGTGTCCGGCTGGAAGCCGGCCCGGACGCCGCGGTTGCGCGTCGCCCACGTCGCCCCGCCGTCACGCGTCTCGAACACGCCGACGGACGAGATCCCGACCCACACGCGGTCCGGATCGTCGCGGTGGGGGACGATGGAGTGGAGGATCAGGCCGCCGCCGCCCGGCTGCCACTCGGCTCGGGTCGGATGGTTGGTCAGGCCCTCGACGTGCTCCCACGTCCCGCCCCGGTCCCGGCTGCGGAACAGGCCCGCGGGCTCGACGCCCGCGTAGATCGTGTCGTCGGTCGCGGTCACGTTCCAGACCGTCGCGACCTTCGGTCCGTCGTCGCCGTACGTCAGGCCCTCGCTCGGAATGGGTCCAGGTCTCGCCGAGGTCCTCGCTGCGCCAGACGGCCGGCCCGTACCAGGGACTGCCGCCGCCGGCGAGGAGCGCGCCGGTGCCGGGCTCCACGGAGATGTCGTGGATCGGCCAGCCCTCGCACAGCGGCCCGCGAAGGTTCCAGTCGCGCGGTCCGTGTCGCCGTCGAGGACGAAGGCGCCCTTGGGGGTGCCCACGAGGAGCACGCAACGCTCGGTCATTCGGGCCTCCCGGATCATGTCTGGGCTCGATGTCGACCTAGCCTACCGCCCGGATGCGCCATGGGGCGACCGCGTACCCTAAATCCGATCGAAGGAGGATGAAATGTCCGATCGATCCACCGGAGCAATCCGATGACCCCGCACGTGAGCGAGCTCGTCCCGCTCGACGTCGAGGACGTCCGCCGAACGATCAAGGGACGCGTCATCACGCCCGTCGACGCCGACTACGACGCGGCGCGGGCCGTGATGCTGGGCGGCGTCGACGCTCGGCCCGCGCTGATCGTCCGGGTCGCCGACACCGACGACGTCCGCGCCGTGATCGCACTCGCCCGCGACCATGGCCTCGACCTGGCCGTCCGCTCCGGCGGCCACAGCGGCGCCGCGCACAGCACGGTCGAGGGCGGCGTCGTGCTCGACGTCCGCGACCTCGACAGCCTGGAGATCGACGAGGCCGCGCGCACCGCCTGGGCCGGCAGCGGCCTGACCGCCGGCGCGTACACGGTGGCGGCCGCCGAGCGTGGGCTCGCGACCGGGTTCGGCGACACGGGCTCGGTCGGGCTGGGCGGGCTCACGACCGGCGGCGGCGTCGGCTATCTCGTCCGCAAGTACGGCCTCACGATCGACAACCTCCTCGCGGCCGAGATCGTGACGGCCGACGGCGAGGTCCACCTCGTCGACGAGACGAACGAGCCCGACCTGTTCTGGGCGATCCGCGGTGGCGGCGGCAACTTCGGGGTCGTGACGCGGTTCAAGTTCCGGCTCCACGAGGTACCCCAGATCGTGGGCGGGATGCTGCTGCTGCCGGCGACCGCGGACACGATCGCGGGGTTCGTGGCGGCCGCCGCGGCCGCGCCCGAGGAGCTGTCGACGATCGCCAACGTGATGCCCTGCCCGCCGATGCCGTTCGTGCCGGAGGAGCACCACGGCGAGGTCGTCATCCTCGGCCTCCTGTGCTGGGCGGGGCCGGTCGAGGAGGGGCAGGCGGCGATGGCGCCGTTCCGCGCCCTCGCGACCCCGATCGCCGACCTGCTCCACCCGGGTTCGTACAAGGAGATGTATCCGCCCGAGGATCCCGACTACCACCCGCTCGCGATGTCGACGACGTTGTTCATCGACTCGCTCGACCGCGAGCTCGCGCAGACGATCGTCGACCATCTCGAGGCCTCCGACGCGGCGATGCGGGTCGCCGCAGCTCCGCGCGCTCGGCGGCGCGATGGCCAGGGTCGACCCGGACGCGACGGCGTTCGCCCTCCGCGATCGCCCGATCATGGTCAACGTCGCCTCGTTCTACGAGGGCGACTGCACGACAAGGCACGGCGTGAGGCGTGGGTCCGCGGGCTCGCCGAGGCGCTCCACCAGCGTGACGGCGCCTACGTCAACTTCCTCGCCAACGAGGGCCCGGAGCGGCATCCGGCAGGCGTATCCCGGCCGCACGTGGAACCGGCTGGTCGAGCTCAAGCACCGCTACGACCCGGACAACCTGTTCCACCGCAACCAGAACATCCCGCCGGACCGAGATCAGCGGTGAGCGAGCGCCCGGTCGCGGCCAAGCTGCTGATCAAGCCGGGCGACGCCGTCTGGGTCTCGGATCGCGACGCGGGCCGCCCTCTTCGGCCCGTTGCCCGACGGCGTCGCCATCGTCGACGGGCCGAGCCTCACGCAGGCGCACGCCCAGGTCGCGGTCGTGTTCGTCGACGACGCGGCGACCGCACGGGCCGTGTTCGACGCCCACTCGAAGGCGCTCATGGGCGTCCCGGTCGTGTGGATCCTGTATCCCAAGGGCAACAGCACCGACGTCAACCGCGACAGCCTGTGGCGGATGATCGCCCCGTACGGCATGCGGCCGATCACGAACGTCGCGGTTGACGAGACCTGGTCCGCGCTGCGGTTCCGCCCGATCCGGCCCGACGAGCCGCCGTTCACCGGGAGCTGAGAACCGCTACCGTGTGGCGCAGCACCACGGGTCGTGGCGAGAGCGAGGAGCGAGGCGATGGACACCCGGGCCCTGCGTCCGTCGGCGCCCGCCGTCCCGACGACGTTCGTGGTCACGCTCATCCCGGCGGCCGCCGCCCTGACATCGTCGGCGAGCTACCTGGCGGTCCTGCTGGGCCTGCCCATCTACATCGACGTGATCGGCACGTGCGTGATCGCGATCGTGCTCGGGCCCTGGTGGGGCGCGCTGACCGGCGTGCTCACGAACGTCGGCGGCGCCTTCTTCTTCGGCCCGAGCAACATCCCGTTCGCGCTGGCCAACGTGCTCGCGGCGCTCATCTGGGGCTACGGCGTCCGGTCGCTCGGCATGGGGCGCACCCCGGTCCGACCTCTTTCGCGCTCAGCGTGCTCGTCGGCGATCGTCGACCGGTGCCGCGGGCGCCGTCATCGGGCTGTTCGTGTTCGGCGGCGCGACGGGCCATCCGTCGGACGTGATCACCGCCGCGTCCTCGATCGCCGCGGGCCGGCGCTGGTCGACGCGGTGTTCACGTCGAGCATCCTCACGTCTCGTCGCCGACAAGGTCATCAGCGGGTTCGTCGGCCTCGCGATCATCCGCGCGCTGCCGCCGCGCTACACGGCCGGCCTGCAGCTGCCGGCCGAGGTCGGGATGCGGACGCTGCTGGTCGCGACGCTGGGCACGGTCGCCGGCATCGCGATCCTCCTCGTCTACCTGCTGGTCCTCGCCCCGCCCGCCGCCGCCTGATCGGCCGCAGCGCGGCATGGCGGTCTGGCGCCGGCATCACGTCCGCGACCTCTCGTTCACGCACGCCAGCGCGTCCGCGCCCGGCGCTGCGGGGCATCTCGCTCGAGATCGAGGCCGGCGAGTTCGTCGGGATCGTCGGGCGCCAACGGCGCGGGCAAGTCCACGCTGTGCCTCGCCTCAACGGCGTCGTGCCCCACCTGCTCCCGGGCGAGCGACCGGGGAGGTCCTCGTCGGGGGCGTGGACCCGGCCTCGACGACGGTCCGCGAGATGGCCCGCGTCGATCGCGATGGTGTTCGACGACCCGGAGGCCCAGCTGAGCCAGCCGACGGTGGCCGACGAGGTGGCGTTCGGCCTCGAGAACCTGGCGCTGCCGAGGACGAGATGCCGGCGACGGATCCGCGAGGCGCTGGCGGCCGTGGGCCTCGCCGGCCTCGAGGCACGCGACCCGATGACGCTGTCCGGCGGCGAGCAGCAGCGCCTCGCGATCGCGTGCGCGGTGGCGATGCGGCCGTCGGTGCTGGTGATGGACGAGCCGACCGTCGAACCTCGACCCGGCGGGCAGCGCCGCGGTGTTCGAGATCGCCGCCGCGCCTGTGCCGCGAGGACGGGTATGACCGTGATCGTCGCGACGCACGACGTCGAGGCCATCGCCGAGCACGCCGACCGGATCCTGGTCCTCGACGCCGGGGCCGTGGTCCTCGACGGGCCGCCTGCGCGACGTGTTCGGGGCGCTGGCGCGGCACGACGGCGCGTCCACGGCGTGCGCGTCCCCGAGGTCACGGCGTTCGCCGCGCTCCGGCTCGGGGTGCCCGCGCGGCCGATCGACTGCCCGTCACGGTCGACGGCGGCCCTCGCGTGGCTGGCGGCCCGCCGATGAGCGACGCGGCCCGGCCGATGGTCGCGTTGCGGGACGTCTCGTTCCGCTACGCCGCCGGCGCACCGTTGGCCGTGGACGGATCACGCTCGACGTGCCGCGCGGGGCTCGTGGTGGGCATCGCCGGTCGCCAACGGGTCCGGCAAGTCGACGCTCGCGAGGCTGTGCAAGGCCTGCTGCGCCCGGCGTCGGGCACGGTCATCGTCGACGGCCTGGACACCGCGCGGACGCCGGTCCGGCGGCTCGCGGCGCACGCCGGCTACGTCGCCAGAACCCGAACCACCAGCTGTTCGCGTCGACCGTCGCCGCCGAGCTGGCGTTCGGTCCGCGCAACCTCGGCCTCGCCGGGCCGAGGTCGACGACCGGGTCGCCGACGCGGCGAGGCGCCTGGGCCTCGAGGGCGTGCTCGATCGCCACCCGTACCACCTCGGCCGGGCACGCGGAAGCTGGTGACGATCGCGTCGGTGCTCGCGATGCGGACGCCGCTGCTCGTCCTCGACGAGCCGACGACGGCGCAGGACCACCGCACCTCCGACGTCGTCGGCGCCTGATCCGGGAGCTCCGCGATGCTGGGACGGCCGTCGTGTGCATCTCCCACGACGTGCGGCTGCTCGCCGACGTCGCCGACCGGCTCGTCGTCCTCGACGCCGGCCGGGCGATCGCCGACGGACGCCCTCGCGCCGTGTTCGCCGACGGGGCCGCGATGCGCCAGGCCGGCCTCCGGCCGCCGCAGGTGACGCGGCTCGCGCTCCGGCTCGACGGCCCGGCACGGCCGTGGGCGGCGCTGTCGGTGGCCGAGCGCGGCGGCGGTCGCATCGCCGGCGACGCCGCGGCGGGCCGCGTCCGATGACTCGTCCCTGCCGGCTCCCGGCGCGCTGGGCTTCGTCCCCGGGAACTCGTGGCTCCATCGCCTGAGTCCCATCCCCAAGCTCGCCTGGCTGGCGGCGATCGTCGTGTTCGCCTTCGCATCGTTCGATCCCGCGGCGCTCGGCCTGATCGTGGTCGTCGGTCTCCTGATCGCGATCAGCGCCGGGATCGCCGCAGCCTCGCCCGCGCGATCGCTGTGCTCGCGCCCGCTCGCCGCCGCGATCCTGCTCCTGCAGTCGATCGCGCCCGACCGCGTGCGCGACGGGCTGCACGCCCATCGCCGCCGTCGGGCCCGTTCACCGTCTACGAGGAGGGCGTCGCGCGCGGCCTCGTGTTCGTCCTGCGGATCCTCGCGATGGAGGTCGCCGCCATCGTCGTGCTCCAGACGACGCACCCGTCGGACCTGTTCGCGGCGCTGGCCAGGCTGCGGGTGCCGTACGTGCTCAACCTGATGATCGCCCTGACCCTCCAGCTGGTGCCCGTGCTCCAGCGCGAGGTCGGGATCGTGCTCGCCGCGCAGCGATCGCGCGGGATGCGCGGGACCGGGTTCGTCGGCCGTGATCCCCGCGTTCGTGCCGGTGTTCGCCGGCACCGTCGAGCGGGTGGAGCAGCTGGCGATCAGCCTCGAGTCGCGCGGGTTCGGCGCGTCCGGGTCCGAGGACCTCGTACCGCCGGGTCGGGTTCACGACGCGCGATCGCGGCTGTCGCTGGCGGGGCTGGCGGTCGGGCTCGCCGGCGTGGTCGCGAGCCTCGCGCTCGGGCGTCGGGTCGTCGCCGATGGCCGTCCCAGCCGGGCGTGGCGGTCGCCGTGGCGGCGCTCGCGCTGGTCGTCTTCGTCGGCTCCCTGGTCCGCGTCGCTCTGGCGATCGGCCGGGCCTGACCCGCCCCGGTGTCTGCGGGCGGCGCCGCGTCAGCCGGCCGTTGCCTCGCGAGCCGCTCGCTCCTCGGGCGCGAGCTCGGCCTCGATCAGGGCCTCGCGTCGGGTGTGCAGGCCCCATTCGAGCCCGGCCGGATACCAGTGCGGGCGCAGCTGGCGCAGGATCGCCGGGTGGAGCGTGCCCAGCTCGTGGCGGGCGTGGTCGCGGGCCTCGGCGAGGCGTTGGCAGGTCGTACACGCGCTCGCCCGCCGCGGAACACCGGCACCAGGACCTCGCGCGACGTCCACGCCGCGTCGACGGTGAGGCGGTGGTGGGAGTCGACCGGGATCGACGATGACCCGTGAGCCATCGGTGGCCTGCAGCTCGTCCCAGATCATGTCCGCGCGGGCGGTGCCGTCGGCATCGTAGAAGCGCCGGACCGCCGAGCCGGCCCGGGACGGTGATCTTCGCCGTGTCCGCGCTGACCTTGACCGGCGTCCGCCACGTGCCGGCCGGCATCGCGGCATCGCGGATCGCGGTCAGCTTGTACACGCCGCCCAGCGCCGGCTGGTCGTAGCACGTGACGAGCTTCGTCCCCACGCCCCAGCTGTCGATCCGCGCGCCCTGTGCCTGGAGCGATTCCATCGTCGCCGGGTCGAGGTCGTTGGAGGCCACGATCTGGGTGTCCTCGAAGCCCGCCGCGTCGAGCTGCTCGCGGGCCCGAACACGGACAGGTACGCGAGGTCGCCCGAATCGAGGCGGATGCCGGCCAGCTTCTGGCCGCGCTCGCGCATCCGGCGACCGGTCTGCGATCGCGTTGGCGATGCCCTCCTCCGTGTCGAAGGTGTCGACCAGCAGGACGGCGTTGCCCGGCATGACCTCGGCCCAGGCGTCGAACGCCTCCTGCTCGCTGGCGAACGACAGCACCCACGAGTGGGCGTGGGTCCCGCGGACGGGGATGCCGAACAGGCGGCCGGCCAGGACGTTGGAGGTCGCGCTGCAGCCGCCGAGATAGGCCGCCCGCGACGCCGTCAGCCCGCCGTCCGGGCCCTGGGCGCGGCGCGAGCCCGAACTCCATGACCGGCGCGCCGCCCGCGGCCAGCACGACGTGGGCCGCCTTGGTGGCCGCGAGCGTCGGGTAGTTGACGAGGTTGAGCAGGGCGCTCTCGAGCAGCTGGCCGTGGAGCAGGGGCCCCGTCACGCGCAGCAGCGGCTCGTGCGGGAAGACCAGCGTCCCCTCGGGCATGGCGTCGACGTCGACGCGCAGCCGCAGGCCGCCGAGGTAGTCGAGGAACGCCGGGCTCGAACAGCGGCCGGTCGTCGTTGCCCAGCGAGGCCGGCGAGGTGGGCGAGCTCGGCGGGCGAGAACGCGTAGTGCTCGATGAACGCGATCACGCCCTCGAGGCCCGCCGCAAGCGTGAACCCGCCGCTCGAACGGCGCATGGCGGAAGAACAGCGTGAAGATCGCGTCGTCGTCGAGCCGGCCGAGCTTCCAGTAGCCCGCGGCCATGGTCAGCTCGTAGAGGTCGGTCATCGTCGGCGGCGGAACGGGGTAGCCGTCCATCGCCGGACGCGGGCTGGCGGGGCTCATCGCGACAGGATCGCACGCGCGGCCGCCCGTCGGACGGGGCGATCGCGCGACCGCGGCGTAGACTCCGGGGCGCAGCAGGAGGCAGCACCGATGGCCGTCACGACGACCTTTGCCGGGTTCTCGCCGGATGGCATCCAGTTCATGGCGGACCTCGCCGCCAACAACGACCGGGCCTGGTTCCAGCCGCGCAAGGCCGACTACGAGCGGCTGGTCAAGGAGCCGATGGAGCTGCTGATGGTCGCGCTCGCGCGAGCGATTCGACGCCCGCGACTCCCGCTCGTCGCCGACCCGAAGCGGTCGCCGTTCCGCATCTACCGCGACACGCGGTTCAGCAGCGACAAGTCGCCGTACAAGACGCACATCGGCGCGAGCCTGCCGTGGGTCGGCGGGGCCGACGGCACGATGCCGACTCCAGGTGAGGCCGCCGAGGGCGACGACGGTCCCCATGGCAACGGCGCGTACTTCAACTTCCAGCCGGGCGAGATGTACGCGGGCGGCGGGCATGTGGATGCCGGAGAAGCCGAGGCTCGACGCGTTCCGGCGGGCGTTCGTGGACGACCCGGACCGCGTCCAGCGCGGCGCTCGACGACCCGCGTTCCTCGCGTTCTTCGGCGGCGTCACAGCCACGAGACCCTGAAGCGGGTGCCGCCGGGCTTCCCGGCGGACCACCCCGAGGCCGAGCGGCTGCGCTGGAAGGACGTCGTGTTCGGGCGTCGCCTGACCGACGACGAGGTCTGTTCGCCGGACCTGCCCGACCTGCTCACGGACGGCTACGCGAGGGCGGTGCCGGTGTTCCGCTTCCTCGCGGGGCTGGCCTGATCCTGGCCCGCGGCGGCGCGATCGACGCCGCCGCCGCCGACGACCGGCACCGTCACCCGCCCGCGATCGCCGCTGCTGCTGCTGGCCGTCCTCGCCGCCTGTGACGCGAGCCCGGTGATCACGCCCGAGCCCGTCGGCGTCCCAGGCGAGCGCGTCCGCCGGACGCCGAGCGTCGGCGTCGTGCCGCCTCCGGCGCCCGGCTCACGAGCTGTACGGGTTCCTGCCGTACTGGGAGATGGACGCCGGGATCGTCGACCACCTCGCCAAGACGCCCCTCTCGACGATCGGGCTGTTCAGCGTCACCCACGACAACGACGGCGCCCTGCGGACGACGGCCCAGCGGCTACAACGGATCACCGGCGACGTCGGCCGCCAGATCATCGAGGAGGCGCACCAGCGAGGCCAGCGGGTCGAGCTCGTGTACACGAGCTTCGGCCAGGGCCGCAATCGGAAGCTGCTGCGGGACGTGGCGCTCCAGGACGCGGTCATCGCGTCGCTCGTCAGGCCTGGTGGGCGATCTCGGCCTCGACGGCGTCAACGTGGACGTCGAGGCGCTCGACCCGCTCCAGATCGCGGCCTACAGCGGGTTCGTGGGCAAGCTGCGGTCGGCGATCGTCGCGGCCGACCCCGACGACCAGGTCTCGGTGGCCACACAGGGCAACACGCTGGGCGCGGCCATGGCGGCCGGCGCGAACCAAGCCGGTGCCGATCGGATCTTCCTCATGGCCTACGACTACCGGACGGGAGCGTCGGCGCCCGGCGCGACGTCCCCGCTCGCCCGGCGCGACGGCGACGAGAAGGACCTGCCATGGTCGCTGGACCTGTATTCCGCGCTGGGCGATCCCGCCCCAGAAGCTGCTGCTCGGGCTGCCGTTGTACGGCGTCGCCTGGCCGGTGAGCGGCCCGGAGATCGGCGCGCCGGACACCGGACGCGGCGCGTCGTGGATCCTGCGCAACCACCTCGACCTGCTCACCGATCCGGCGGCCGTGCCGCAGCGCGACGGCGTCGAATCGGTCGAGGTCTACGCGCTCGGCTCCGATGGCTCCATCGGGCCGCCACCCAGCGCCTCGCCCGTCGCGTCGCCGGGCCTTCGCCGGGCCGCATCGCCCGCCGCATCGTCAGCCGCCTCGCGCGTCGGGGAAGCCTCCGGTCGCGGCGTCGGCCAAGCCGTCGACGTCGGCCTCGGCGCGCCCGGCTTCCAGGTCGCCGTCGGCGTCGCCGGACGACGTTCAGTGGCAGGCGGTCTACGTCGACTCGCCCGAGACGTTGGCGACGAAGCTGGATCTCGCTCGGCAGCGCGGCCTGGCCGGTAGCGGCTTCTGGGCCATCGGGTACGAGCGCGGGCTGCCCGGCTATACGGAGCTGATGCGCCACTTCGCCGCGGGCGAGCCACTGCCGTAGGCCACCCGGGCCCGTGCGGGACGGTCGCGATTCGGGCTCGACCGCGACCTATGCTGTCGCAACGCGAGGGCCGTGCAGGCCGGAGCGATAGGGAGGCGGCCGCGGCGGGGAGCGCGGGACCACCGGAGGATCGGATGGCGAACATGGTCAGCTCGGGCAGGCTGTGCGCGGAAGCGCTGCGCGCCTTCGATCGCCTGTGCCAGCTCGAGCAGGCCCGCGAGGCGGCCACGACCGGGCTCACGCCGCGGCAGCGCCACCGGCGCCAGCTGCTCGAGCGGCGCGCCGGGGCCGAGGAGTGGCTGGTGCCCGACCAGCTGGCGGCGACGGTGCTCGAGCTCGTGGCCACCGCGGACCGGATCGACGATCCCGCGTTGGCGATGGTGTGGACCGATCACCTGCCCGTGGCCGTGCTCGCCGTCATCGAGCGGCGCGGCTTCCGCCGGCGCCTCGCCGACGGCGACGTCTTCCTCGCGGGCTAGGGCGCGAGCAGCAGCCCGGCCAGCAGCGCGACCAGCGGTGGCAGCGCCTGGATCGACGCGGCCGCCAGGAAGCGGCGGTTGGTCGCCAGCAGCACGACCCCGGCGCCGACCATGCACGCGCACGCGAACAGGACGACCGCGCGTCCGCCCTCGACCTGCCCGCCGGCCACGAGCCCCAGCCCGATCACGATGCCGATGGCCAGGAACAGGTTGTAGAAGCCCTGGTTGAATGCCATCGGCCGCACGATGGCGGCATCCTCCGCGCTGCGCAGCCCGAACCGCCCGTACACCTCGGGCCGCGTGAAGCGCACGCTCTCGAGCACGAAGAACCAGGCGTGGATGGCGGCCGCGAGCAGTGCGGCGGCGACGGCGATCGGATGCATGACCGCATTGTGGGCCCGGTCGGGTCAGTCGCGGAGGAGCGGGACGACCTCTTCGATGATGGTGTCGAATGCCTCGCGCTGGATCGCCGGGTCCAGGCCGGGAAAGTGCCCCCGGAACACGAACGACCCCGACGTCCCGAGCGACGGGGCGTACGCGCGAACGGCGTCGGCGACCTCCTCGGGCGTGCCGACGATGACCCGCGACCGCAGCGCGGATGCGGATTCCGCGTCGAGCGGGGCGGGCCGCCGCCGCTCGATGGAGCCATGGGCGCCGCTCATGTCCTCGTATTTCCAGGTCATGTAGCGGGCGGCATCGGCGACGCGCTCCCACGCTCCGCCGCCCCGCCAGGGAAACGCCATCCGATGGACGGCGATCTCGATCGTCGACGGATCGCGGCCCGCCGCCTCGGCCTCGTCGCGCACCCAGGCGGCGCGTTCCGCCATCGCGGCGGGAGAGGCGGCGCCGCCCAGGTAGCCCTCCGCGACGCGGCCGGCGCGCCTGACGGCCGGCTCGGCGCCTGCCCCGATCCAGATCGGCGTCGCGGCCCCTCGGACGGGCTTGGGCGTGACGTTCAGCCCAGGCTCCGGATATCGAAATGACTCACCATCGCCGGTGACGAGGCCGTCGCCCCACGCCTGCCGGAGCACCGCGATCGTGCGTTGCAGCCGGCGCCCGCGCTCGCGGGTCGGCACCTCGAACCCCTCGAACTCCTCGTCGCGCCAGCCGATGCCCAGTCCCAGGATGAGGCGTCCATCGCTGATCAGGTCGACGGTGGCGGCATCCTCCGCGAGCCGGAGCGGGTCGAACATCGGGGCCAGCAGCACGCCGGTGCCGAGGCGGATCCGCTCGGTTCGGGCCGCGACGGCCGCGAGCAGCGGCAGCTGTGCCGACATGTAGCCGTCGTCGACGAAGTGGTGCTCGCTGGTCCAGTACGAGTCGAACCCGGCCCGGTCCGCGAGGACCCCGTAGTCGATCGCCTCGCGGTACAGGTCGGCCCAGGACCGCGGGTCGTCGGGGTGTCGCTGGGCGGAGAAGAGTCCGTAGCCGAGTCTCATGCGCCGACCCTACACGACGTTGGAGCGGCTCGCGTCAGGCGTCCCGGCGCCGGACGCCCGCGAGGATGACGTCCACCATCGCCTGGACATCGTCGCTCGACGGCGCGCGGCCGTCGTACAGCAGGCGGTACAGCATGGCGCCGATCAGGAGGTCATTCGGCAGCTCGGGCGGGATGTCCGTGCGAAAGCCGTTGCTCGGCGGCCAGTCGCGCGTACATCTCGGCCATCTGGCGCCGGCGGGGGAACACCGTCGAGCGAACGACCTCGTCGGTGTCGCCGTTGAGCTGCATCTCCATCAGGGCGGGCATCATCGCCTGGAACGACGTTTCGGCGAGCACGCGGCGGCCTTCTTCGGCCTGCTGGCGGATGTTGTCCTCGAGGTCCTCGCCGAGATCGAGTGGGTCCCAGCGACGCGAGGCGCGGATCGCGGCGGCGATCATCGCCGAGCGGTTCGGCCACCGGCGATAGACGGTGCCGCGCGCGACGCCCGCGCGATCCGCGACCGCGTTGATCGTCGTGCCGCCGCACGCCCTGTTCGGCCATGAGGTCGGCCACGGCCCGGACGATGGCTCGATCCGTGTCCGGCAGGCGGGGCCGTCCGCCGGCATGACGGCCGCCGTTGGTCGTGGGTTCGCGCTCTTCCGTGGGCTCGGACATGTCAACAACTTTACCAGATTAGATACTCGACGCTCTGTTCAGTAACCTGTAGGCTCGACGAGCTCAGGAGCGTCGCCGGTCGGGGTAGGCCGGTTGTCGCGCCTGTCCGACGAAGGGTTCAACTGTGTCTCGCTTCCTCGGCGTCTCATCGCGCATCCAGCCGGAATCTCTGTTGCCGCCGCGCGAGAATCGGTGGCTCCGAGCGACGCTCGTCAGTGGTCCGCTGATCGCCCTCGCGGGCGCGATCCTGAGCCTCGCGCTCAGTCCAGCCATCCGCCCGGGGCTCGTCATCGCGGGCGTCCTGCTGCCGATCACGATCGTGGCCCTGCTCGGGGCGGCGATTTGGCGTCGCCCATTCCTGTTTGCCGCGGCCGTCGCGATCAACGTCGAGGCACTTGCCGCGGCGGTGGCCCTGCCGGACGGCATCGCCGTCGCGGTCGTCGCGCCGTTGATCAGCATCGCCCTCGTCCAGGGCTCGCTCGACTCCGATCGGCTCAGGTTCGCGTCGGTCGCGGCCACGGTTGTCGCGGGTGTCGGCGTCGCGCTCGCCGTCCTCGTCGGGCCGGCGAGCGTCCTGTTCGTCGGGACGGCGACGGGCGTCACCATCGCCGCGTTCACGGCGCTTGTCGCCTTCACGCTCGGACTGAGCTGGCGCGCGACCACCAGCCTGCGCACCGCGCTCGACGCCGCCGAGTCGGAGATCGCGGCCCGCAACGCCGCGGAGGCCAGCCTCGAGCGCACGAGCTCGCTCCTGTCGGCGATCGTGGACGGGTCGCCGCTGGCGACCCAGGCGTTCACGATGGATCAGACGGTGACCATCTGGAACCCGGCGTCGGAGCGGATCTTCGGCTGGACCGCCGAGGAGGTCATCGGCCGGCCGATGCCCCGGGCGATGGTGCCCGACGACGAGCGCGAGTCGTCCACCGAGCGGATCCGCAAGACCATCGCCGGTGAGCCGACCCGGGGCGACCGCGTTCGCCGCCTGACCAAGGACGGCCGCGAGATCTGGGTCGAGATCTACGGCTCGGTCCTCCGGAGCGCCGACGGCCGCCCGCTGGGCGTGGCCGGGCACCTCGCGGACGTCACCGAGCGCGTGGCGATCGAGGCCCAGCTCGCGCATGCCGAGCGCCTCGAGGCCATCGGCGGGATCGCCGGCGGGATCGCGCACGACTTCAACAACGCGCTGACCGCGATCGGTGGCTTCGCGGCCCTGATCGGTGACGAGGCGGCCGATCCGGACGCGGTCCGCGCCGACGCCGCGATGATCGAGGACGTGGTCGAGCGCTCACGGCAGCTGACCCGCCAGCTGCTCGCCTTCGGCCGGCGCACGGAGCTGCAGCCCACGATCGTCGACGTCCGGACGGCGATCACGGCGGTCGAGCCGATGCTCCACCGTCTGCTCGGGGACGGGATCGCGTTCGCGACCCGCCAGCCCGACGAAGCCCTGGTGGCGCGGGTGGATGCCGGCCAGCTCGAGCAGGCGCTGGTCAACCTCGCGGTCAACGCCCGGGACGCGATGCCCGACGGCGGGACGCTGACGGTGTGCATGCGCCGCGTCCGCGTCGCCGCGGGCGACATCGCCGACCAGCCGGACACCTCCGGCCAGTTCGTCGCCATCGCCGTTTCCGACACGGGCATGGGCATGTCGCCCGACGTGATGGCTCGCGTGTTCGAGCCGTTCTTCACCACCAAGGAGACCGGGCGTGGCACTGGATTGGGCATGGCCATGGTGCGCGACTTCGCCCGTCAGTCGGGCGGCAGCGTGCGACTCGAGTCCGCGCCCGGTGCCGGGACGACCGTGGAACTCCTGTTCCCGGAGGTCGTCGGCGTACCGGTGGACGAGGCCGCGCGACGTCGATGCGGCGAGGCGGCCGACGGGCACCGAGTCGATCCTCCTGGTCGACGACGAACCCGCCGTGGCGGCATTCGCGCGGCGGGCTCTGGCGGACCTCGGCTACGACGTCTCGGTGGCCGGCAGCGTCCGCGAAGCGCTGGACACGGTCGACGCCGGCGCGCCTGTGGACCTCCTGCTGAGCGGTCTCGTGCTGCCCGATGGCGTCGGGCCGGAGCTGGCGGATGCGGTGCGCAAGGCGCGGCCGGGCGCGCGGACCCTGTTCGCCTGCGGGTACACGGTCGAGGCGCCTCGCGGACCGCGGCGTCTGCTGGGAGGGTCTCGACGTCCTCGGCAAGCCGTACGACGGTCTCGAGCTCGCGGTGCGCGTGCGTCGCGCGCTCGACGCGGCTCGCGCCGGCGCCGGCGACGCGGCGACCTCGGCGGCGTAGCCCGCGGGCTCGGGGCCGGGCGTGTTGCCACGGCGCGACACGTGTCTACACTCCCGTACGTGACCGTTCCGTCGAACGAGGACGCCTGGCGGGAGATGCTCTCGCCGGACAACCCGCACGCCCTGGCGCTGCGGCGGGCCTTCCGGCGGGTCCCGTCGCCGCCGCGCTGCAAGATGTGCCACGCGCCCTTCGGCGGGATCGGCGGGGTCGTGCTCAAGCCCTGGTTCGGGCCGTGGGAGAAGAACCCCCAGCTGTGCAAGGCGTGCATCGGCGGGTTGGTGAAGCAGGGGCCGGGCGGCGCCGAGGTCGAGATCTCGCTGCTGTTCGCCGACATCCGGGGGTCGACCACGATCGGCGAGCAACTCAGTCCGACGGCGTTCTCAGCGCTGCTCCATGCCTTCTACCGCCTGGCCGCGGATGCGATCACCGGCCAGGACGGCGTCGTCGACAAGTTCGTCGGTGACGAGGCGATCGGGCTGTTCATCCCGGGCTTCGCGGGCCGCGACCACGCGGCCAAGGCGATCGAGGCGGGGCGGGCCCTGTTGACGGCGGTGGGCCGGTCGGACGCAACGGCCGAGGGCTCGATACCCGTGGGTGGCGGGGTCCACACGGGGACCGCGTACGTCGGCAGCGTCGGGGCGAGCGGCGAGATCTCGGACTTCACCGCGCTGGGCGACGTCGTCAACTCGACCGCGAGGCTGGCCTCGCTTGCGGCCGCGGGGAGCTGCTGATCTCGACCGAGGCGGGGACCGCAGGCGGGCTGGCGACGTCAGGCCTGGAGCGACGATCCGTCGACGTCCGCGGTCGAGCGTCGGGCCTCGAGGTGCTGGTGGTCCGCCCGGCGGGCTGACGGCGGCGCCGGGAGCCGGGCGGAGCGGCGCTCAGAACGCCCGGCGCAGGATGATCAGCCCGATGAAGATCGCGACGACGATCAGCACCAGGGTCGTGGGCGGCAGGGCCGAGATCTGGTTCACCGCGTCGTTGACGAACGCGGCCGCGCCGGCCCCGAGATCCTGGGTGCCCGCCGCCGTGGTGCCCCGCGCCCACGCCCGTCGCCTGACCGACGCCCTGTCCCGTACTCGACCATGGGCGCATCATCGCACCCGTAGCAAGGGGCTTCGCGCGGGCGGTGGCACAATCCGAGCCGATGGCCGAGACGACGATCCCCAGCGAGGCCGCCGCAGGCGGCCCGCTCGCGGCGGGCCGCGCCGCGTTCGAGCGCCACCCATGGCGCGAGGCGTTCACCGCTGCTGTCGCGAGGCGGACGCGGCCCAGGCGCTCGGCGCCGCCGATCTGGAGCCGCTCTCGACGTCGGCGTTCTTCGCGGCCGAGGCATCGACCGGCAACGAGGTCAAGGAGCGGGCCTATCGGGCGCACCTTGCCGAGGGCAACGCGGTCCGCGCCGCGTACCTTGCGCTCGACATCGCGCACGAGCACGGCTTCGCGGGGCGTCACTCGATGGCATCCGCCTGGCTGCGCAAGGCCGAGCAGCAGCTCGACGGCCAGCCCGAGAGCTACGCGCACGGCTACCTGACCCTGCTCCGCAGCGAGGCGGCGGCGAGGGCCGGCGACCCCGACACCGCGCTCGCCCTCGCCCAGGAGGCCATCGACATCGGCAACCGGGTCGCCAATGCCGACCTGCGCGCCTTCGCCCTGACCAACCTCGGCGTGCTGAAGATCTCCAACGGCGACGCCGACTCGGGGTTCGCGCTCATGGAGGAGGCGTCGATCTCCGCGATCAACGACGAGCTGTCGCCCATCGCGAGTGGGATCACGTGCTGCCGGATGATCTCGGCCTGCCGCGACCTGACCGACTACCGGCGGGCGTCCGAATGGATCGACGCGACCGAGTCGTACTGCAAGCGCCAGGCGGTCTCGGGCTTTCCGGGCGTGTGTCGCGTCCACCGCGCCGAGGTCAAGGCGGTCGGCGGCGCCTGGGATACGGCCGAGCAGGACCTCATCCGTGCGACGGGCGAGCTCGGCGGCTACAACGCCACCCAGCCGCAGGCCGACGGCTACTACGCGATCGGCGACATCCGACGGCTGCGCGGCGACTTCGCCGGGGCCGAGGAGGCGTTGCGCGAGGCGCATACCCGGGGACGCTCGCCCCAGCCGGCGCTGGCGCTGATCCGGCTCGCAGAGGGGAAGCCGAAGGCCGCCCTGACCGCGATCGGCGCGGCCCTCGACGAGGTCGGCTGGGATCAGCTGGGCCCACGCGAGGCTGCTGCCGGCACAGGTGGAGATCGCGGTGGCGGCGGGCGACCTCGCGCTCGCGCGAGCCGCCGCCGACGAGCTCGACCGGATCGTGAGCGGCTACCCGGTCCCGGCCCTCGATGCCGGCCGCCTGGTGGCCCTCGGCCGGGTGCTGTTCGCGGAGGGCGACGGCGTCGCGGCGAGCCACGCGCTGCGTGAGGCGATCAAGCGCTGGCGCGAGGTCGGGTCGCCGTACGAGGTGGCCCGTGCGCGGGCGCTGCTGGCGTCGGCGCTGCGGATGCTCGACGACGACGGCGCGGACCTCGAGCTGCGGGTCGCCCTGGACGAGTTCAGGCGCCTCGGGGCGATGGTCGACGCCGCGGCGGCCGAACGCGAGCTGCGCGACGCGGAGGAGCGGCGGTCCGGACCCGCGCACGTGCGCAAGACGTTCATGTTCACCGACATCGTCGGCTCGACCGTCCTGGCCGAGGCGCTCGGCGATGCGGCCTGGGAGCGCCTCCTGCGCTGGCACGACGACATGCTCCGCCGGGTGATCGCCGACGGCGGCGGGGAGCTCGTGAAGTCGACCGGCGACGGATTCTTCGCGGCGTTCGAGACCGGGGGCCAGGGGATCGGCTGCGCCATCGCGATCCAGCGCGCGCTGCGCGACCATCGCGATGACACGGGCTTCGCGCTCGCGGTCCGGGTCGGCCTCCACGCGGCCGAGGCGAGCCGGCGTGGCAACGACTACTCGGGCATGGGCGTGCACATTGCCGCCCGGGTCAGCGCGCTCGCGGGGGCGGGCGAGATCCTCGCGACCGCCGACGTTCTCGCGGAGGCCGCGGGCGTTGCCGCCTCGGACGAGCGAGCGGTCGAGGTCAAGGGCGTGACCGCCCCCGTCTCGATCGCGACGGTCAGCTGGTCATAGGCGCGCGGCCGCTCAGGCGACGGGGCGGTACTCGCTGATCTCGAACAGGTGACCGTCCGGGTCGCGGAAGAAGGCACGGGTCTCCGCGCCGTTCGCGACCGGCGGCGTGAGGAACGTCGCCCCGCGCCGTCGGAGCTCGTCGTAGGCCGCCTGGCAATCCGTCACCCGGATCGTGAACAGATGGTCGAGGGTGTCCGGGGTCGCGCGGGGCAGCCAGGGTGACGCCGGGCTTGTCGGCCGTCGGTGGCCCGCCGCTCGTCAGCAGCAGCCATGCGCCCGCAATGCTGAGCACGACCGATGAGCCGCCGTACTCGCGGTACAGGGTGGCCCCGAGGACGTCGAGGTACCAGGCGCGCGATGCGGCCACGTCGGACACGATCAGGATGTGCGTGATCGCGGCGTCGGGCTCGGGAAACGAGGTCATGCAGACCCTCGCGTGGGCGGCGGGTTGGACGGGGCACCACGGATCATGCGCGCCGGGCCGCACACCCGCAATCGGCGCTGCGGCCGGGGTGGCGGGGCCGGCCGATCCGTGGCATCGTTGCGTATGCAACTTCTTGGCGACGGTCGCCGCGGCGGCCGGACATCGATCGGGAGACGGCCATGACCTGGGACAAGGATGCGTTCGAGGACGCGATGATCGCCGACATGCGCGCGCATGACGGCAAGGTGACCAACGGCCCGTTGGCGGGCCATCCGCTGCTGATCATGACGTCCCACGGCGCCAAGACCGGCAAGGAGCGGCGGGCGATCCTGACCTACTCGCGCGACGCCGGCGACTACGTGGTCGCAGGCTCGGCGGGCGGGTCGCCGACCACCCCGGCCTGGGTGCACAACATCGAGGCCGATCCGACGGTGACGATCGAGGTCGACAACCAGGCCGCACCCGCCGTTGCCCGCGTCGTGGATGCCACCGAGCAGGTCCGCCTGTGGGAGCAGCATGTCGCCGCCCTGCCGAACTTCGCGGACTATCCGGAGCAGGCCGGCCGCGTGATCCCCATCATCCGCATCACGCCCTCGACCTCGGGCTGACCAGCCGCGCCAACCCACGCCCGGGCGGGGATCGGCGCCGCCGCCGATTGGGCATCATGACGCCCATGCGCGAGCGCCCGTATCCGCCGATCGAGCCACATGCGACCGGGATGCTCGACGTCGGCGACGGCCAGTCCATCTACTGGGAGGTCTCGGGCAACCCCGAGGGGAAGCCGGCGGTCACCCTGCACGGCGGACCGGGCAGCGGCAGCACGCGCGGCACCCGCCAGTGGTTCGACCCCGAACGCTACCGGTTGGTCCAGTTCGACCAGCGCGGGTGCGGGCGGAGCACGCCCCACGCTGGCGACCTGTCGACCGATCTCGCCACCAACACGACCCATCACCTGATCGCCGACATCGAGCGATTGCGAGAGCACCTCGAGATCGACCGCTGGCTCGTGTGGGGCGCCTCGTGGGGCGTGACGCTCGCGCTCGCCTACGCGCAGCGGTTCCCCGAGCGGGTGAGCGAGATGGTCCTGCTTTCGATCACCATGACGCGCCCGTCGGACGTGCATTGGTTCGGCCACGAGACCGGGCGCTTCTTTCCCGAGCAGTGGGCGCGATTCCGGGCGGCCGTGCCGCCCGAGGACCGGGACGGCGACCTGGTCGCCGCCTACGACCGGCTCCTCAACGGGACCGCCGATCCGGCCGTCCGGATCCAGGCCTCGCTCGACTGGACGGCCTGGGAGGACGCGATCCTGTCGCTCGAGGAGGGGTACGTCGTCCCGCACCCGCGCTGGGCCGACGAGTCCTACCGCGTTTGCTTCGCGCGTCTCGTGACCCACTATTTCTCCCACGCCGCCTGGCTCGAGGACGGCGAGCTGCTGCGCAACGCGTCGCGCCTGGCGGGGATCCCGGGCGTGCTCGTCCATGGCCGGCTGGACCTGTCCGGGCCGCCGGACGTCGCCTGGCAGCTCGCCCGGGCCTGGCCGGGAGCGGAGCTCCACTTCGTCCCCGGCGGACATACCGGCGACGCCGAGATGGACCGCCTGCTGCTCGAGGCGACGGACCGCTTCGCCATGCGGCCCTGAGCAGGCGCCAGACGGGCTAGTCGTCCTGTCGATAGCGCCACACAGGCGGCAGGGGGGCGTGTCAGGCCGACGCCGCGCCGGCGGTCTCGCGAGCTGCGGCCATCCGCTGGGCCTCCGCCTCGCCCTCCCGCTCGGCATCGGCGATCGCGGCGCTCCGTGACGATGGCGCGGGCGGCCAGCAGCATCGCGGTCACGATCCCCGCGAACAGGAACACCGCCTGCAGGCCGAACAGCTGGGCGATCAGCCCGCCCAGGACGGCACCGATCGGCTGCGTGCCCCAGGCGAGCAACCGGTAGCTGGCGTTGACGCGCCCGAGCAGGGCGTCGGGGACGATCCGCTGGCGCAGCGACACCGTCACGACGTTCCACAGCACGATCGCGAACCCCGTGATGGCGAAGGCCGCCCCGACGGCCCAGGCGTTGGCGGTCAGCCCGGGCACCGCGAGCATCGCCGCGTTGAGCGCGACGGTGATCGTGAGCAGGTGCGCGCGGCCCAGCCGCGCCTCGATCCGCGACACGAGGACCGAGCCGATCAGGCTGCCGACCGCGAGCGTGGTCATGAGCAGCGCCGAACCCGAGCGCATCGAGGCCCATCGGGCCGGGCGAGACCGCGTACAGCACGAAGATCGCGAACACCGCCGATGAGGCGAGGTTCATGACGCCGACCATGATCGCGAGCGTCCGCAGCAGCCGGTGGCCGAACAGGTAGCGCAGCCCTTCGCGGATGTCGTCGACGACGCTGGTCTTGACCGCTCGCGCGGCGGGCTGGAACGAGCCGGTCAGCAGCGACAGGAGCACGGCGGCGATCGCGAACGCGATGGCGGATCCGCCGAACGCGAGCCCGATGGCGATGCCGGCCAGGATGCCGCCCAGCGGCGGGCCGACGAACTGGTTCATCGTCAGCTCGATCGCGTACAGGCGCCCGTTGGCCTGGCTCAGCCGCTCCCGGTCGACGAGGCTGGGCATGATCGACTGGGCGGCCGTATCGAACAGCGTCTCGCCGATGCCGAGCGCGAAGGCGGCGACATAGAGCATCGGCAGGTTGACGACGTCGGCGAGGATCGTGAGGCCGATCGCGGCCGAGACGCCGGACCGCAGGATGGCCACCGCGATCATCGTGCGCCGGCGATCCAGGCGGTCGGCCAACGCGCCAGCCACGAGGACGAACAGGAGCCACGGCAGCCGCCCGACGACGACCACGCCGGCGATCAGGGCGGGGGAGTCGGTGAGGCTGATCGCCAGCAGCGGGAAGGCGATCCAGAAGATCGCCGTCGGCGAGGTTCGACGCCGCGGACGCCGACCACAGGCGCCAGTAGTTGGCGCCCAGGTCGCCGGAGGCGCGAGTGGCGAAGCTGCGAACGGCGGTGGTCACCGGTTGATACTACCCAACCAGTGGACAAAGATCAACCGGTTGCATAGGATGGGCGCATGGAACGTCGACCGGCGACCGCCGAGGAGGGGCGGGCGCTCGCCAACCCGCTCCGGCTGCGCATCCTGCGCCTGTGCCTCGACGACGAGCTGACCAACGAGGAGCTTGCGACGCTGCTGGGACGGGACGCAGGGACCGTGCTCCACCACGTCCGGATGCTCGTCGAGACCGGGTTCCTCGCGCCGGCCGCGGAGCGGCGGGGGAGGCGGGGAGCGGTCGAGCGCCCGTATCGCGCGACCGGCAAGTCCTGGACGCTCGACGTTGGCGAGGGACCGTCCATCAACCTTGCGCTGGTCGATGCCTTCCGGGCCGAGATCGCGGCGTCCGGTCCGGCCGACATCACCTACACGGCACGACTTGGGGTCCGGCTGGTGCCCGAGGTTCGCGCGGCGTTCGAGGCGAGGCTCCAGGCCCTTGCGGACGACCTCAAGGCCGCGGACGATCCCGCAGGCGAACCCTTCGGCTACTTCGCGGGCATGCACCGCCAGGCGGCCAGAGCGATGCGCAACGTTCCCTAGCGGCGCGGTCCGCCTTCGGCCGCGCGATGCGCGTAGTGTGGTGGCACCGCACTGGGGGGTGATCGGCATGCCGTTGTTCGGCCGACGATCCAACGAGGACAAGCGGGAGGCTCGCCGGCCGTCACCGGAGCAGCCGCCCAACGACCCCGACGGGATGCGCGACGCGACCAACGCCCTGAGCGCGCTGTTCGAGTCGAGCGTCCAGGACGCCGAGGGCCGGATCCGGGTCGAGGACCTGCTGAGCGCCGCCGCCGCGGTTTGCGGTGAGGCGTGCCTCGCCGCGGCCGGCGAGATCGACCCCGATCGCCACACCTTCGCGCCCGGATCGCCCGTGCTCTCGGATCGGGTGAACGGCCTGCTGTGCGCGGATGCATCCGACTGGACGGGGGCCGCGACGAGCGTGTTCGGGATCGTCCGCGGCGGTGCGCTGGCGCAGGGCTACCTCGAGGGCGACTTCCCGGCGATCGACGAGCCGATCCGGCTGTTCGCGGGCTCGCTGGGTGGCGCATCGCAGGCTGCGCCGTGGGGGTTCGTGCCGCTCAGCGTCCCGCGCGACCATTGGCCGCTCGTCCAGCCGCTGCGCCAGGCGTACGACCTCCGGGCGGCCGTGCGCGCGATCTTCGCCGAGCACCAGGTGCCGACGCCCGAGTGGCCGGCGACGTGCGCGTTCGCCCTCGTGGTGGAGCTGGGGCGCGTCGGCGACGCGATCGACCACCGGGTCGCGACACGGATCGTGCTCGAGACGACGAACGGGATGGCCAAGACCGCGCCGATGACCGAGCGGCACCTTCGCGAGGCCGAAGGGTAGCCGCCGGCCTGCGTGACTGCGCCGGCCGGCCCATTGGCGCTCAGCCGGCGCAGGGCGATGGCGGCTAGCGCGTGACGATGACCGTCTCGAGGTACTCGGTCGGCACCACCATCGTGCCGTCCTGGGCGCGGTTGAAGGTGGCGATGAGCTCGAGAAGGTCGCGCTCGAGGGCCTCACGCCCGTCCTCGCCGACCGTCTCGAATGCCTTGAGGGTCGGGCCGTAGAACCGCCGCCAGTAGGCGAGGTAGGCCTCCGGCGAGCGGTAGCGGAAGACATACATCCGCTTATCCGCACGCATCGACACGATGTTCGATGCGAACAGCTCGCGCAGGCGATCTTCGGTGCCCCATAGCAGCGGTGAGCGCATGCCCGCGGGAGGCGGCACGTGCCGAGCGTTGACCTTGAACAGCTGCCCGATGAAGCCGTCTGGCGTGTGCGCGACGACGCCGATCCGGCCGCCCGGGTGAGTGACCCTGGCGAGCTCGGCCGCCGTCAGCTCCTGGTTGGGCGCGAACATCGCGCCGAACACCGAAGTCACGACGTCGAACCGGCCGTCCCGGAACGGCAGCGCCTCTGCGTCGCCCTCCACGAACTCCGCCGGCAGGCCCTCCGCTTCGGCGCGGCGCCGCGCACGGACGAGGAGCGATGGCACGTAGTCGACGCCGGTCACCTCGCATCCGCGCCGGGCGGCGGCCAGCGCGGCGTTGCCGCTCCCGGTCGCGACGTCGAGGACTCGCTCTGTCGAGCGGAGGTCGAGCGCCTCGATCATCAGCTCGGACACGATCTGGATCTGGGTCCCGATCATGTGGTAGTCGCCGCTTGACCAGGCCGCCTGCTGGCGCTGCTTGATCGCCTTGAGGTCGGGGGCTGGCGTGGCCATCGGCAGCGGAGGCGCAGTCGTTACCGGGATGGGCGCTGGCATCGAGGTCATCGGGCTCCCTTTCCATCGGCACGATCATTCGCGTGCCGGGAACGAGCGTCGGGCCAACGGACGGGGCCGGCATCGGGCGGCCTCGTTATCCGGCGCCGGCGGGACCCTTCATTTGGCCGGGCGCCGTCAGTCCATCGGCTCCAGGACGAACACCGGGATCTCGCGCTCGGTCTTGGCCTGGTACTTCGCGTAGTCGGGCCACGCCTCGACGGCGCGCGCCCACCAGGTCGCCTTCTCGGCGCCCGTGACCTCCCGGGCCAGGTAGTCACGCTTGACGGGACCGTCCTGCAGCTCGACATGTGGCTGCTGGCGCAGGTTGTAGTACCAGACCGGGTGCTTGGCGGCCCCGCCGAGCGACGCGACGACCGCGTAGACGCCCTCGTGCTCGACGCGCATCAGCGCCGTCTTGCGCAGCTTGCCGCTGCGCGCGCCGACCGAGGTCAGGACGATGACGGGCCGTCCGCGCAGGTCGCCAGCCTCGGCACCGCCGGTCGCCTCGTAGCGCTCGGCCTGGTCGCGGGCCCACTTCGCGCGGCTGGGTGCGTACTCACCGGTCAAGGGCATCGTGCTACGCGCTGCCTCCAGGCGGTGGAAAGCGTGTCTCCTTGACGACGGCATTTGACCGGTCGTAGGTCCGCCACGTACCAATCTGACGGCCGCGATCAAACTGCCCCGTCCGCATCAGCGACCCGTCCGTCCGGTACCACGACCACGCGCCATGCATCGCGCCATCGAGCAGGAACCCCGTGTACTTGATGCCGCCATCCGCGTAGCGGACGGTTTCCTCGATCGGCTCGGACAAGGTGGCCACCGGCGCGAGTATCGCACCACGGTCTCGGGTGGGCGGCCGATATGCTGCCTCGCGATGACCCGCTTCGCGCTCGACGACCCGATCCTCGATGCCCAGGCGCTCCGCGTCGCGGGCTCGGCCGTGTACGCCGGCGCCGATCGCGACGAGTGCCTCGCGGCGTGCGCGACCGTGCGGGACGGCGATCTCATCAGCTGGTACGTGTCGTGGTCCGCGGCCGCCGACGCCGCGGAGGCGATCGGGGAGCGCGAGGCCGATGCGGGGAACGACGCCGACGCGACGGGCGCCTTCCTGCGCGCCTCCAACTACGCCCGCAACGCGGGCGTCATGCTGCTCGGCGACCCGCCCAGCGACCGGCTCCGCGAGTCCCACGCACGCCAGACCGACCTGTTCCGGCGAGCGGCGGCGCTGCTCGACCGGCCGCCGGAGATCATCGAGATCCCGTACGAGTCGACGACCCTGCCCGGGTATTTCTTCCGTGCCGGCGATGGCCGCCGCGAGACGGTCGTGCTCACCGGCGGCTACGACGGCACGGCCGAAGAGCTGTACCTGTTCAACGGTGCGGCCGCCCTCGCTCGGGGCTACAACGTGCTCGCGTTCGACGGCCCGGGGCAGGGTGCGGCGTTGCTCGACCGCGGCCTGACGATGCGGCCGGACTGGGAGGCCGTGATCGGGCCCGTCCTCGACCTCGCGATCGCCCGTCCGGACGTCGATCCCGACCACATCGCCCTCGTCGGGCTCAGCCTGGGCGCCCATCTCGGCCCCCGTGCCGCGAGCGTTGAGCATCGGCTGGCCGCCTGCATCGCCGATTGCGGGTCCTACGACCTGTACGCCGCGTTCCTGGCGCGCCTCCCGGGCCCGCTCGCCGGCCAGTTCGCGCGTGGCCCGCGCCCTGCCGTAGCACTCGTGCGCCGGCTCCTCGATCGGATCGCGGCCCACCCGACGCGCGGCTGGGTGCTCCGCCGCGGCATGCTCGTCCACGGCGTGGACGACGTGATGGACTACGTCGACGCCCTGCGCGCGTTCACCCTCGAGGGCCGGGCCGGCTCGATCCGATGCCCAACCTGGTTATGCAGTGCCGAGGGCGACGACATCAGCGCATCGGCGCCCCAGCTCGCCGCGGCGCTCACCTGCGAGCACGAGTACGTCCATTTCCGGGTGGCGGAGGGCGCTGGCGATCACTGCGAGGCCAACGCCCGCGCCCTGTACCACGAGGCATCGTTCGGCTGGCTGGAGTTTGTGCTCCACCCCGAACGTGCCGAACCGCCGACGGAGCCAACGCCGTTCCGGCGGGACTGATGGCCGGCACCCCGCCGCCGACGCCGCCGCTGCGGACCCGGCGCCTGCGGCTCGACCCGCTCGACACGGGTGATGCCGGCGCCATGGTCGGGGTCCTCGCCGACCCGTCGCTGTACGTGTTCATCGGCGGCGAGCCACCGGATCTGGCCGCGCTCCGGCAGCGCTACGCGCGATTGGTGGAGGGACGGTCGCACGACGGCGCGGAGACGTGGCACAACTGGACCGTCCGGACCTCCGACGGCGGAGCCACCAATGGACCCGCCGTCGGCACCGTCCAGGCGACCATCTGGGCCGGGGAGGGGCGCGCGGCGATCGCGTGGCTGATCGGCGTCCCGTGGCAGGGCCAAGGCTACGCCTCCGAAGCGGCCGGGGCGCTCGTGACCTGGCTCGACCAATCGGGCGTCCGGCTGATCGAGGCGTACGTCCATCCCGGTCACGCCGCATCGGCGGCCGTCGCCGCACACGCGGGCCTGGTCCAGACCGATGCCTCCGTCGATGGTGAGCGCGTCTGGCGACGCGTCCGACCGGAAGGCGCTACGCCTCCGGGAGGACCGCCCACGGCATGAGCGAGGGCGCGTCGAACGTCGAGCTGACCTCGACCCGTGCCCCGTCGGCCGCCATCGACGATCGGGCCGCCTCGAGGATGTCGACGACGTGGGCCGCCTGCTCGGCCGACGCGCGATGCGGGCGTCCCTCGGCGATCGCCGACGCGAGGTCCGCCACGCCGCGGCCCCAGGCGATCCCTGGGTACGGCTCTCGGACGTAGGCCACGGGGGCGTAGTCGCCGTCGTACGGCCCGAATTCGACCGCCGCGTTGAAGTCCTGGAAGCTGCCGAGGGCGAACGATCCCGCGTCGCCGTGGAACTCAAGGCCGCCCTTGTGCTTTGCCGGCCGGCCGACGTAGAACGTCGCGGTGAGCCGGAGCACGGCGCCACCGGCGAGCTCGACCGCCGCCACGATCAGGTCCGGACTGCCGATGCGAAAGGTCTGCCCCTCGAGGGTCACGCGCTCGGGGAGAAGATCCCAACCCCATGCCCGGACCGAGGTCGCCGGACCGACCATCGTCGTCGCCAGGGTCAGCGGGTACACCGCGACGTCCACCAGCACGCCCACGTCGTAGAACGGCTCGGGCGATGGATGCCAGGTCTCGATTCGACCGTGGCTGACGTCGGCGTACACGGCCCGGATCGTGCCCAGACGTCGCTCGTGGATCCACGCCGCCGCCGTCTGCTGCGCCTCGCCCAGGAAGGTCGCGGGCGCGCAGCCGAGCCGCACGCCGTGGCGGGCGGCAACGTCGATCAGCTCGCGTGCCTCGGCCGGGCGCATCGCCATCGGCTTCTCGCTGTACACGTGGCGCCCCGCCTCGAGCGCCCGCTTCGTGACCTCGTGATGCGCATGCTGCACGGTGAGATTGACGACGATGTCGACCGCCGGGTCGGCGAGCAGCTCGTCGAGCGTCCCGTGGATCCGGCAGCCGTGCGCCTCGCCGAAGGTCGCGGCGCGGGCCGGGTCCAGGTCCGTCGCGGCGACGAGGCGGATCTGCGGGTGGGTCGGGATGTTGCGCGCGTACCCACCGGCGATGTTGCCGGTGCCGACGATTTCGATGCCGAGGGGGTCCATGACCCCGAGCCTACGCGATCGCGGCCCGCGCGCGGGCCCCGGTCGCGCACCCACGATGCCGTACCGTGGTCGCATGCGTCACGACCAGATCGCGCTTCAGCTGTACACCGTCCGCCGGCTCCTGGCGGAGGACCTCCCGGGAACGCTGCACGCCGTCGCGGCCGCCGGCTACCGCTCGGTCGAGCTGGCCGGCCTGCCGGCCGTCGAGGCGGACGAGCTTGCGCGCATCCTCGAGGAGGCCGGCCTGTCGGTGGTCTCGTCCCACGAGGGGATGGACCGGCTGCGCAGCGACCCGATGGCCGTCGCGGATCGCCTCGCCGTGCTCGGCTGTCCGCGCGTGGTCGTGCCCTCGATGCCGCCCGAGGATCGGCGCACGCTCGAGGGCGTCCGTCGGTTTGCCGCCGAGCTGGGGCGCCTGGCCGAGCCGTACGCCGAGCGCGGCATCCGGCTCGGCTACCACAACCACGATTTCGAGTTCCGCCCGTTCGATGGCATCAGGATCTGGGAGGTGCTCCTCGGCGAGCTGCCCGCGTGGGTCGAGCTCGAGGTCGATGTCTACTGGGTGGCGGTCGGCGGGAGCGATCCGGTCGCCGTGATCCGCCAGGGCGGCGACCGCGTCCGGATGCTGCACATGAAGGACCGCGCGCCGGGTGCCGCACCGCACGACGCGCCGGTCGGCGAGGGGATCCTGCCGTTCGCCGACATCATCGCCGCCGGTCGCGTGGCCGGCGTGGAACGCTACATCGTGGAACAGGACGACCCCGCGGACGAGCTCCCCAACATCGCGAGCTCCGCACGCTACCTGGAGTCGCTGGCAGGCTGACGCCGCAGCCCGAGCCCGCCGGACGCTCGACCACGGATCGAACAGATGTTCTATGATCCGGCCCATGGCGGAGTGGGTGGTCGAGGCGCGGACGGGGCCGAAGCAGTTCCCGACGGTGTGGCACCGGCATCCGAACGGCACCCTGCGCGCGGAGCGCGAGCGGACGCCGACCGTGGTCCAGCCGCTGGGCGGCGAGCGCGTCGAACGATGGACGTTCATGTGCGCGTGCGGTGAGGTCTACCTGTGGGAACGCCCGTGGTAGCCGGGCGGGCGCACCTGCGGTCCTAGCCCGCCTCGATCGGCTCGGGCGATGACCGCACCGGGGGCTGGCCCGTGTCCGCCGCGTGCGCATCGGCATCGCGAGCCGGACGCCGCGTTGCGAGCGCGGATCCGGCGATCACGAGCACCAGCCCGACGCCCATCGCCAGCGTGAACGTCTCCTGCAGGACCATCACGCCGAGGATCGCGGCGACCGCGGGGTTGATGTAGGTGATCACCGTCGCCCGCACGGGCCCGATCTCGCCGATCAGCGCGGCGAAGATCAGGAACGCGGCCGCGGTGCAGACGGTCGCGAGCACGATGACCGAGACGATGACGTTGGTCGATGGGGCGGTCACCGGCCACTGGACCGCGGCGATCGGCGCGTACAGGATCGCGGCGCCGGCCAGCGACAGGGCCATGATGCCGAGCGACGGGACGCCGCCCAGGCGCCGGGCCAGGATGGCCGGTCCGATCGCGTAGCAGACGGCGACGAGGAAGACCTGGACCAGCGACATGACGTCGGACGTCCCGAAGTCGCCGCCGACGATCGCCACGACGCCGATCAGGCCGACGAACAGGCCGCCGAGCGCGGTACGGCTCAACCGGTCCGTGCCGCCGGTGATCAGGGCGAACACCGTGCCGATCAGCGGCGTGGTCGCGATCAGCAGGGCGGTCAGCGAGCTCGACAGGTGCTGCTCGGCGGACCCGAGCAGGACCCACGGGATCGCGATCTCGATGACCGCGAACGCGGCGACCCAGCGCCAGTGCACGAGAACGGCCCGGAGGTCGATCCGCAACAGCGCGATCGGCAGCAGGATCGCCGCGGCGATCGCCGTCCGCAGGAACACCAGGGTGGCGGGCGTCAGCTCGGCAACGGCGACCCGGATGAACAGGTAGGGGATGCCCCAGATCACGGCCATCAGCGCGAACAGGACCACGCCGCGTCGCGTCACGGGATCAACCTCGGGGACATGCTCACCGACCCATCTTTCCAGACTTCTGCATACCGTCGCGAATCCCAGAACACGCCGGACGCGTGGCCGGTTGCATCGCGCGGTGCGCGAGGCAGCGCGACCGGCCGCGCCCAGACGACGGCGGGCCGCGCGGCGCGAGGCGAGGGTCCGGTCAGGCCCGCGGCGAGAGGCGACGCTCGCGGACGAGGATGGCCGCGGCGATCACGACCAGCGCGACGCCGACGATGAGCCAGAACGTGGATCCGCTCATCACGGACCCCGCGATGAGGCCGCTGCCCTGGCCGATCCAGGCGAGGCCGATGAGGCCGACGATGGCGGCGATGACGAGACGTGACGCGCGCATGATGGTTCTCCGGTCGATCCAAGCGTTTCAGCCGAGCCTGCCTGAACATACGCGCGATCCGCCCGCGCCGGATCGCGCAGGTCGCGGCCGCCGGCCGAGATCTAGGCGGGTTCGGGCGTGGGCGTCTCGACGCGCACGACGGGCGGCGGCGCTTCGGCCGATCGCCGCGGCCGTCGGACCGGCTCACGGCGGCGTGCCGATCACGGCGAGGACGGTGCGCCAGGTCGCGGCGACGACGGCCATCGCCGGCACGACGATGAACATCCCGAGGATGCCGGCGATGGAGTATCCCGCCGGGATCGCGACCAGCACGACAGCAGGGTGGAGATGGACGGTCCGCCCGTACACGAGGGGCGTGACGATATTGCCGGTCACGATGTTGAACACGAGCGTCCAGATGGCCATCACGGCGATGTCCGTCGGTCGAGCCGAACGCGATCGTGATCAGGAACGCGATCCCGGTCGAGATGAAGCCGCCGATGTACGGGATGAAGCACAGGAAGAAGGAGAGCACGAACACCGGCAGGGCGAACGGCAGGCCCAGGAGGACCATGATCAGGAACTGGCTGCCGGCCCCGACGAGCGAGATCGCACCCGTCCCGATCATGTAACCGCCGAGCACGTCGAACGCTCGATTCCCCGCCGCGGTGACCTCCGGCGCGACGTCGTCGCGGACCCGCCCGACGACGCCGGCCCACAGGCGGGCGCCATCCTTGAGGAAGTAGAACGAGATCAGGGTGCTGAGGATGGCGATCACCGCGCCTCGCCGACGGCGGAGGCGCCCGCGGCGACGGCCTTGACGGCTCGGTCGCCGCCCCCGGCCACGGCCCCCACCAGCAGGCCGAGCTGCCCGCCGGAAGCGCTGTTGACGGTGTCGGCGCCGGTTGAAGCCGCCGAGTTCATCGTCGCTGGCCTGGCTGACGAGGACACGAACGTGATCACCATGATCGCGAGAACGGCCACGAACGTCCCGCCCACGGCGATGGCCGCGGCGCCGGGTCGCGACTGGCCGCGGCTCATCAGCCGCTGGACGAGCGGGTCGAGCGTCGCGGCGAAGATGACCGCGAGGACCATCGGGATCACCACGAGCGGCATCGCGACGAAGATGCCCACGAACAGCGCGACGAGGCCGGCCGCGACGAGCAGGCGCCAGCTCCATTGGGCGACCCGGTCGATCCAGGCGGGCACGAGCGCCGGCAGCTCCGGCCGGGGCCGGGATCCAGGATCGCGACCGTCGCGTTCGCGACCGCGAGGACGATCGCCGTGACGGGCACGGCGGCGAACAGGCCCACGACGCCGGCCAGCTCGAAGCCCGGCGGGCAGGGCGATGAGGACCACCGCGGGGTGAATGCTCACGGTCCGCCCGTAGATCGCCGGCCGGATCCCGTAGCCCAGGATCGTCGTTGCGGATCGCGATCAGGACCAGCATCGCGATGACGGGCCCCGAGCCCAAGCGCGGCGTAGGTCACCAGCAGGATCAGGCCCGTGGCCACGATGCCGCCGAAGTAGGGGATGTAGCCGCTGAAGAACACGAGCAGGGCGAGCGGCAGGGCGAGTGGGACGCCGAGCACCCACATGAACACGAAGTCGGTGAGCGGCGATGATGGCGGACAGGATGGTCGTGCCACGCAGGTAGCCACCGACGCGCCACAGGGCATCGTCGCCCGCCGCGGTGATCCGCTCTCGCTTCTGGTCGCTCGCGGCCTGGAAGATCCAGACCCACGCCTTGTCGCCGTCCTGGAGGAAGAAGAACACGAGGAATGACGCGAGCACGATGATCGTGACCGCGCTCCCGACCACGACGCGGCGATGGTGCCGACGAAGCCGCCGGTCACGCGCGGTCACCGCCGCAGACGAGATCGTGCAAGATCGTGGCGACCTCGGGCGGCAGGTTCAGCGCGGCGAGGTCGGCGCGCATCGTGTCGACGCCCGCCTGGACGTCCGCTGCAGCACGTCGACCACGTAGGGCATGAATGCGATGCCGAGGATCAGCGCCGCGATCGACCATCACGGCCAGCGCGACGACCCACACGATCGCGGCCGCCGCCATCCTCGACCGGCCGCGCTTGCGCAGGCGCACGACGATCGGGGCAAAGGTCGGCGGCGATCACCACGGCGATCGCGATCGCCGCCGTCGACCGTCCACAGGACCGTCGCCAGGCCCCACAGGGCGATGAGCAGGGCGACGATGACGAACACGCGCCAGCCGAGGGCGGCGAGGTTGATCAGCCAGTCCGGGACGATGGGCGGGCCCGATCCCGGAGCGCGATCCGCCGGTTGTGCTGTCATCGCCCTCGTGACCCCTCCGCGTTGAACACACGCGACGGCGCCGGCTCGCACCCGGCCCGCCGCTGGCGGTTCACTGTACGCTGCCAGGCCGTTGCCGGGCGCCCCCGGACCGCCGGGCCGATCACGATCGGTCCGATCGCTCGCCAGCGATCCTCACGCCCAGAGGTCCGTGCTCAGGTACTTCATCCCCGAGTCGGCGAGGAGGATCGCAACCGTTCCGCCGGCGGCGGGCCCGCGGAGGAGCTGCTCGGCGGCGACGAGGCAGGCGCCCGACGAGAACCCGGCGAAGATGCCCTCGCGGCGGGCGAGGCGATGAGCGCCGTCGATGGCCGCCTCGTCGGATACGGTCAGGTAGCCGTCGATCAGCGCGCGATCGACCTGCGCCAGCGACGCCATCGCGTAGCCGCCGCCCTGGATCCGGTGCGATGGATCGACGAGCGGTTCGCCGGCGAGCACGGCTGCGCCGGCCGGCTCGATCACATACGCGGCGATCGCAGCCCGCTGCTCCTTGAGGAAACGGGCGATCCCAGCAAACGACCCGCCCGAGCCGACGAAGTCGCAGAACGCATCGACCTGACCATCGCTCTGCGCCCAGATCTCGGCCGCCGTGCCGTCGTGGTGGGCATCGGCGTTGCCTGCGAGATGGAACTGGTCCGCTCGATAGGCGCCACGCTCGATCGAGATCCGGGCCGCGACCGCCTCCACCAGCGCAAGGTCGTCGCCGGTCACGTGGCCATCGACCGAGTCCGGGCCCTGCTCAACCAGGACCACCTCCGCGCCGAGCGCACGCATCATCACCGAGCGCTCGCGGGAGTTGCCGGCCGACATCACCGCGACGAACGGATAGCCTTTCACGGCACACACAGCCGCGAGACCGGTCCCCGTGTTGCCGCTCGTCAGCTCCACCACGGTCTGACCCGGTCGAAGGGCCCCAGACGCCTCGGCATCCTCGACCATGCGCAGCGCGATCCGATCCTTCTTCGACCCGCTGGGGTTCAGATATTCCAGCTTGGCGAGGATCCGCCCGTCGAGACCGCGCCCCACCCGCGAGAGTTCGACCAGCGGGGTCCGGCCGATCGTGGCGAGCACCGAATCGGCAATCCCCGGGTGTATCCCGCGCTCGTCGAGCATTCGGGGACGATACCCCTCGAACCGCCCGATCCGCAGGTCGGCCGTGCGTCAGTGAGTCGCGGGCTCCTCGGCCGGCGCCAGCCGGTAGCGGGCGATGATCACGCCGGTAGCGGTGGCGCGCGAGTCGACCAGCGCGAAGCGCGTCAGCGCGATCCCATCATCGAACATCCGCCGACCAGATCCGAGCACCAACGGGTGGATCAGCAGCCGGATCTCGTCGATCAGGCCCGGGCCGAGGAGTGACCGCACGAGCTCGCCGCTGCCGAGGATCACGAGGTCGGGGCCGTCGTCGCGCTTCAGGGCCTCGACCGTAGTTGCCGCGTCGCCCCGAAGGAGGTTCGAGTTCCGCCACGACAGCGGCTCCCTCAGCGTGTTCGACACCACGTGTTTCCGGGCCGCGTTGAGGACGCCTGTGAACGGGTTGTCGTCCGGCATGGTCGGCCACACCTGCGCGAAGTCCGCATACGTCCGCCGACCGAACAGCATCTCAGTGCCCTTGCTCATCGCCTCGCCGGCGGCCTCGATCATCACCGGATCGAAGTACGGGTTGGCCCAGCCGCCGTGCTCGAACCCTCCCCGGCGATCTTCGTCGGGGCGGCCGGGCGCCTGCATGACGCCATCGAGCGTGATGCTGTTGCTGACCATGATCTCGCGCATCGGCGGAGCGTAGCCGAGAAGCGCGAGCTGGCGGTTGTCGGTGCCGGAGCGCAGCCTTGCAGAGGCGCGTCAATCCGGCGCGTCGGCGGTCCTCGATGCGTCACGCAGCAGGCTTGCGAACTCCGCTGGCGAATTGAACGGGTCGGCCGGCGGCCTGCGTGGGCTGGCCGTCATGGCGACCGCGAGCTCGCTCCCGCCACGCGCGATCCGATCGGCCAGCGCCGGGGCGCGATCGTCGGTCTGGCCCCAGTCCTCGGCCGCCGCGAAGACGCCCGTCGGGACGACCAGTGCCCCCAGATAGGCGAACAACGGTCGCAACGCGTGATCGAGGACGAGGGAATGGCGGGTCGTGCCACCCGTCGCGCCGATCAGCACCGGCACGCCATCGAGCGAGTCGAGGTCCAGGACGTCGAAGAACAGCTTGAACAGCCCGCTGTAGGAGGCATTGAACGTGGGGCTCACGGCGATCAGGCCGTCCGCGGCCAGCACGCGATCGATCGTCGCCCGGAGCTCGGGGCTGGGAAACCCGGTCAACAGGTGATCCACGAGGGCATGGGCGTGCTCCCGAAGCTCGATGACCTCGAGGCGGCCGATGACGCCCCTGTCCTCGAGCGACGTCACCGTGGCCGCGGCGAGGCGTTCCGCGAGCAGCCGCGTCGACGACGGCTGGCTCAGTCCGGCCGAGACCACGACCAGGGCACGATCGGTCATCGGACCTCGACGGTCTCCGGCTCGGCGGCTGGCGCATCGATGAGCGTGGCTTCAGGGATGGCGACGGGGGCGTCAGCCGTTCCGGACTCGCGCTCAGCCCGGAGGCTGGCGTGGGTCGGGGCATCCGGCACGTGCGAAGGCTTGAGGGCCGCGAACTCGCGGCGCAGGACCGGGACCACGAGCGTGCCCAGCATCTCGAGCTGTTCGAGCGCCACCCGGGGCGGCAACCCCGCGTGGTCGATCAGGAACAGCTGGCGCTGGTAGTCGCCCACGATCTCGCGGAAGCCCATCGTCCGGTCGATGACCTGCTGGGGGCTGCCGACCGTCAACGGCGTCTGCGCCATGTAGTCCTCGAGCGATGGCCCGCCGCCGTAGACCGGCGCCGCGTCGAAGTACGGCCGGAACTCGCGTACGGCGGCCTGCGAGTCGGCTCGCATGAACACCTGGCCGCCCAGTCCGACGATCGCTCGGTCCGCCGGCCCGTGCCCGTAGTGCTCGAAACGGCGGCGATACAGGTCGACCATCCGGCGCACGTGATCGGACGGCCAGAAGATGTTGTTGTGGAAGAACCCGTCGCCGTAGTAGGCCGCCTGCTCGGCGATCTCGGGACTTCGGATCGACCCGTGCCACACGAAGGGCGGGATGCCGTCCAGCGGCCGCGGCACGCTGGTGAAGCCCGTGAGCGGCGTGCGGAACCGGCCCTGCCAGTCGACGACGTCCTCGCGCCACAGGCGGTGGAGCAGCGCGTAGTTCTCGATCGCGAGCGGGATGCCGTTGCGGATGTCCTGCCCGAACCAGGGGTAGACGGGACCGGTGTTGCCCCGGCCCAGCATCAGGTCGACCCGACCGTCCGCAAGGTGCTGCAGGACCGCGAAGTCCTCGGCGATCTTGACCGGGTCGTTGGTGGTGATCAGGGTCGTCGCGGTCGAGAGGATGATCCGGTCGGTCCGCGCGGCGACATAGCCGAGCATCGTGGTGGGGGAGGAGGGGACGAACGGCGGGTTGTGGTGCTCGCCGGTCGCGAACACGTCGAGTCCGACCTGCTCGGCGGTGAGGGCGAGCGTGACCATCTGCTGGATCCGCTCGGCCTCAGAGATCGTGTGGCCGGTGGTCGGGTCCGCGGTGACGTCCCCGACGCTGAAGAATTCCGAACTGCATGCCCGCATGCTACCCGACTGATAGTTGCGCAGTCAACGATCTCGCCGGGCCACGTCGACAATCAGGAGGGCAACACCGTCCTGATCACGGCGGGCTGACCGCGTCGGCGAACCCGGCGACGAAGTCGAGGAAGCGGGCGACATCGCGCTCCGTCGTCGCGATCCCGACGGACACGCGGACCGCGCCGAGCGCCTTGCCCGGCATGATCGACCGCAGCTCAGCGATGCTCGGCTGATGGCCGAGCGCGAACACCCGTTGCATGTCGGTCCCGGTGATCCCGCGTGCCGTCTCGCTGGCGCCGGGGTTGCAGAAGCAGCCGGTCCGAAGGGAGATGCGCTGGGCCGCCGCCGCGGCCTCGACCTCCCAGAAGCCAACCACCCCGCCCGAGCGATCGAGCACGTTGAAGGGGATCGTTCCCCCGCGGTCCGCCGTATCGGTCGGTCCATACAGGCGGAGGAGGGGAGCGCCGTCCGCATGCCGCAGCTCGGCCATGCCCTGCAGCAGGCGGCGGGTCAGCGCCTGCGTCCGCCGGTGGATCGTGTCGGGACCGACGTCCTCGACGTAGCGCAGCCCGATCTCGATGGCGGGCAGGCCCAGGTAGTCGATGGTGCCGTCCTCGAAGCCCACGTGGCCGTCGGCCCACGTGTTCCGGGGGTCCGCGACGGAGGCGACGCCGATCGTGCCGCCCGCGAACCACGGCCGGCGCAGCCGCGCGAGCGTCTCACGGCGAGCCACGAGCGAGCCGATGCCGGTCGGGTAGCCGAACACCTTGTACCAGGAGATCGCGACGAAGTCGGGGTGCCAGCGCGCCAGGTCGAGCCGGTTGGCGGGCACGAACGCGGCCGCGTCGAGGAGGACGTCCCAGCCGCGCTCCCGGGCCAGCTCGATCCACGCCAAGGGGTGGCGGACCCCCGAGTAGTTGGATTGCGCGGGGTACGCGAACAGGCGGCCGCCGCGACTCGGTGGCCGGTCCAGCTCGCCGAGGATCGACGCCTGGTCGATCCGCAGGTCGTCGGCCCGCAGTGCCACGTAGCGGGCCTCTGCGCCGCGGGCGAGTGCGAACTCGCGGATGCCGTTGACCGAGTTGTGATTGTCGGCGGTCAACAGCAGGCGCCCGCCGGCAGCGAACGCGTACGCCTCACCGACCAGCCGCAGCGCGGCGCTCGCGTTCGGCGTGAACACCACGTCGTACTCGTCGGGGGAGGCATTCAGGGAGGCCAGCACCGACCGCCTGGCCCCGTCGGCCAGCCGCGTCGACAGACCCGACGAAGGACTGTCCGAGTGGGGATTGCCGAACACGCCGGTCCGCAGGAGCCGATGGTGCTCGCGCAGCTGGGAGGCGGCGTGGAGGCCGCCGCCCGTGTAGTCCAGGTAGACCTGCCCGGCGGTGTCGAGGCGCGCGTACTCGCGGGCGCGAAGGGCATCGACCGCCGCCGCGTCCCAGTCGGGGTCGGTGGCGAGGCGCGAGTCCTGCCCAGGCCCATACCCCGCTTCGGGCGCGACACGACAGACGGCCGATGTCGTCATGCGGCGCATGATCGATCGCCGCGTGGCGTTTGTCTGTGACCTGGGTTCCACCGTGGACAGAGAACCGAAACCGGCGATCCGACTTCGTTCGTACCCCACCCATACGCTCGGGCCGCGTCGCAATGCCCGCGACGGGCCGCGAAGCCATGGAGGTCGAATCAATGCCTCGTCGCCTCGTCGTGCTGATCGCAGGCCTTGCGCTGCTCCTCGTGGCCGCCGCTCCGACCACGGCACGCAACAGCAACAGCATGAACGCCTACGTCGTCCACAACCTGCAGTCCGACCAGGAGGACGCCGCCCCCACCCCGGCGGATCCGGACCTCGTCAACGGATGGGGGATCACCGCGAGCGCCACGTCGCCGTGGTGGGTCTCCGACAACGGGACCGGCAAGTCGACGCTGTACAACGGTGCCGGCGCGAAGCAGGGCCTCGTCGTCAACGTGACCGGCGCAGCCGGCCCCGCCAAGCCGACCGGTGTCGTGTTCAACGGCAACGCCGCGTTCCCGCTGACCAACGGCGGCAGCGATTTCGCCCGGTTCATCTTCGATAGCGAGGACGGGACGATCTCTGCATGGGCGGGAGGCACCGCGTCCACGCTCAAGGTCACCTCGCCGGACGGCGCGATCTATAAGGGCCTGGCCATCGGCACGGTCTCGTCCGGCGGCACCACGCACCCGTACCTCTACGCGGCCGACTTCCACCATGCGCGCGTCGACGTCTACGACGGCGCGTTCGTCCTCCAGCACTGGGCCGGCGCCTTCGTCGACCCCGGCATCCCCGCGGGATTTGCCCCGTTCGGGATCCAGAACCTCGGTGGGACGATCTATGTCACGTACGCCAAGCAGGACGCCGCCGCCGAAGACGAGATCGCAGGCCCGGGTCTCGGGTACGTGAGCGCCTTCGGGACCGACGGCTCGTTCATCGGGCGCGTCGCTTCCGGCGGCTCCCTCAACGCGCCGTGGGGCCTGGCCTGGGCGCCCGCCGGCTGGCAGCGCTTCGGCGACAACCTGCTGGTCGGCAACTTCGGGGACGGCCGGATCAACGGCTTCGGAGCAACGTCCGGCGGCTGGGAGGATCGCGGCCACTTGAAGCTGACCAATCACCACCCGTTGGTGATCGACGGCCTGTGGGGGATCGGGTTCGGCAACGGCGCTGGCTCCGGACCGACCACGAGCCTGTACTTCGCGGCGGGACCCGACGACGAGTCGCACGGCCTCTTCGGCTCGATCACGGCTCCCTGAATCCGGGTTCACGAGCGCAGCGGCGGGCGGCCCAGGACGGGCGGCCCGCCGCTTTGAGGTCGCGGAGACAGGCGATCAGCGAAGCGTCTTGCGCATGACCAGCTGCGACTCGCCCGGCGGATAGTCCTCGATCTCGGCGATCGCCTCGTACCCGTGACGGCGATAGAGGTCGGGCGCCTGGAACGAGTGCGTCTCGAGGAACGCGGCCCGGGCACCGTGCTCGCGGGCTTCGTCCTCCGCCGCGACCAGCAGCCGGCTGCCGAGGCCCTTGCCTCGGAGGTCCTCATCGACCCACAGGCCGACCACGTGCAGCCATCCGCCCCAGACGCCGCCCGTGATCCCGCCCCGCACCGCTCCGGCGGCGTCGCGCAGGAAGATCGCCACCTGGTGGAAGTCCTCGACGCCGGTCACCCGCATGTTCCAGGCATCGATTGCGTCCGAGATCGCACCGATGTCGGCGGGTGTGGCGTCGGGCTCCGAGCTCAGCCGGACCGGCGGCTCGTCAGCGGCTTCCGGCATGGCCGCGACCCCGTGACAGCGCTACCAGCGGATGTAGCCGCCGATGAACAACAACGAGAGGGACACCACCGCGATCACCGCGATCACGCCCATCCCGATGCGCGCGTTCTTGGATTCGTGCCAGGGGTTGCCAGTGGTCTCTTCGTACTGGCGCTCCTTGCGGTCGTGTTCCCTGCGCGAGTTGTGTGACTTGCTGCTCTCGGTGTGGTGCTTCTTGCTCAAACCCCTCGGCCTCCGGGCGCTCGGCTCGTGAATGACGGCCCGATCAGCCTACCGGAGGCCGTCAGGTGCTTGGCGGTCGCCGGCGGCTACTCGCGCATGAGCATGCCGGCGGCCTCGCGCTCGAGATCGACGTACGGCTCGCCGCTGACGTCGACGGCGACCCGGCGGATCGTGCCGCCCGTGAACGCGTACGGGCGCTCGCCCGGGTAATCCTGGGTGACCGGGTCGCCCACGTCGCGGCCGACGGCCAGGCCCTCGCCGGCGATCATGTAGCCGCCGGGCTGGGTCTTGATCCGGCCCTCGCCCACCTTGGTCTCACCGTGATACAGGGTCAGCGTGCCCTCTGCGACGGGCGACGGCCCGCTGCCCTCCTTCTCGAACGACGCCGACAGGATCAGGTTCTCGCCGGTCGGCAGGTCCACGGTCGAGTCGATCTTCTGCTCGAACATGCCGACGAAGCTGTTGACGTAGTGCAGGCGGTTGTCCTTCACATAGAGCGCATGGCCCCCGAATCGGGAGCCCTGCGAGAAGATGACGCCCTGCACTCCCGCTCCCGGGATGTCGACGAGGGCGCCGATGGTGAACGAGCGTCCGCGGAACGTCACCGCCTGGGCCTCGGGGACCTCTGCGTGCTCCGGGAAGTACACGTATCGGGTCCGAGGCGCCGACAGCTGCGGCCTCGGGGCGATCAAGATCTCCAGCGGCGAACGGTCGTCAAGCGGGAAGCCTTCATTGGCACCTGCCTCGGCGTACCAGAGGTTGATCATCTCCTGGAGTTTTTCCGGCTGTTCGGCGGCCAGATCGTGCAGCTCGGAACGATCGACATCTGTGTGGTACAGCTCCCAGGTGTCGTCACTGAAGTGGCTCCAGCCGGCGACGGTCGGATGTGTCGTAATTGCCTTCCAGCCGTCGTGCCAGATTCCGCGCGAGCCGAGCATCGAATAGAACTGCGTATGCCGTGTCCCAGGCGCGGCGGCATCGTCGAAGCTGGAGCGCATGCTCACGCCGTCGAAATGGCTCTGGGTGTGCCCCTTGATCTTCTCGGGCGCCGAGATGCCGAGGGCATCCAGGACGGTCGGGACGAGATCGACGGCATGGTGATACTGCGTACGGATCTCGCCTTTCGAGGCAATCCCGGACGGCCACGAGATGATGCACGGGTCGCTGGTCCCGCCATTGAACTCGTACCGCTTCCACATCTTGAACGGGGTATTGAACGCCATCGCCCAGCCGTTGGGGTAGTGGTTGTAGGTCTTCGTGCCGCCAAGTTCGTCCAGCATCTCGAGGTTGGCATTGATGTCATCCGGAATGCCATTCATGAACAGCATTTCGTTGACGGAGCCGTTCGGACCTCCTTCGCCGCTGGCGCCGTTGTCCGAGACGACGATGACGAGCGTGTTCTCGCGCTGGCCGGTCATCTCCAGGTAGTCGAGGAGCCTCCCGACCTGGTGATCCGCGTGCGACAAGAAACCGGCATACACCTCCGCCATGCGTGCGAAGAGGCGCTTCTCGTCGTCGGACAGGGTGTCCCAGGGCCGTGTTACATCGAAGGACGGGAAGGGGTTCCCATCCGGCCCGGTGCGCGTCTCGGGCGTGCCGATCGGATTCAGTGGCGGCAGCTCCGTTTCCGCCGGCACGACGCCCATCTGCGTTTGCCGAGCGAGGGTCTGCTCGCGCATGGCTTCGTAGCCCATGTCGAACTGCCCTCGGTACTTGTCGATCCATTCCTTTGGCGCGTGGTGGGGTGCATGGGCGGCGCCCGGGGCGTAGTAGAGGAAGAACGGCTTGTCGGGCGCGACGGCCTTCGCATCCATGATGAACTCGATGGCCTTGTCGGTGATGTCCTCGCCGAAGTGGTAGCCCTCCTCCGGCGTCTTCGGCTGGTCCACCGGGTGGTTGTCGTAGATCAGCTCCGGGTACCACTGGCTCGTCTCGGCGCCCAGGAAGCCATAGAAGCGTTCGAAGCCGCGACCCGTCGGCCAGTTGCGGCGCGTGGACGCGAGGTTCATCTCCACGGTCGGGCACAGGTGCCATTTCCCGACCATGTAGGTGTTCCAGCCAAGCTCCCCCAGGATCTCGGGCAGCATGCCGTTCTCGGGCGGGATGGTGCCGCTCGCATTCGGGAAGCCGGACGCGGCCTCGGTGATGCAGGCCATGCTGTTGCGGGTGTGATTGCGGCCGGTCAGCAGGCACGAGCGCGTCGGCGAGCAGAGGGCCGTCGTGTGCCACTGGGTGTAGCGCACACCATCGGCCGCGATCTTGTCGATGTTCGGGGTCTCGATCGGGCCGCCGTAGCACGACATCGCCGAGAAGCCGACGTCGTCGAGCACGACATAGATCACGTTCGGTGCGCCATCCGGCGCGGCCGGCGCCACGAACGGCGTCCAGTCCTGGACGGAGTCGCGGATATCGACGTTGATCGAGCCCTTGAACTGGCCACTCATGCTGCAGCTACCCTCGCGCGCCGTTGACTTCGTGGCCCAGGGCCACGGGTTCATGGTCCCGAGGATTGAACCCCAGACCGGCGTCGGCGGCATCACTTCAATCGAGGGAAGTCGGTGGCGGCGTACGACGGTGCGGATCGGACCTGCGAGAGGGTCGATCCGCCGGGCACAATGCCGCCCATCGGCACGATCCGGGGTCACGAGGACGACGAGCTTGACGACGGTGACGCGCGCGGGATGGATGGTGGCAGCCGCCTTGGTCGCGCTGCTCGTTGCCGGTTGCGGCGGCGGCGGCAGCGGCAGCCAGGCCGGCGTCCCCCTGGGCCAGGAGGTGGTCGTCGACCACGCGTCGACTGCCGATGGGTCGGCCGCGCCGACGACCAAGCTAGGCGTGACGCCCACCGCGGTTCGGACGGGGACGATCGCCGAGCTCGAGGCCGGCGGGTTCACGATCGAGGACGACCAGCGATCGATGACGCCCCTGTACGTCGATGTCAGCTACGCCAACAAGGGAAGCGAGACCGTCGATCGGCGCCTGAGCGTCGCGCTCGAGGACCAGGACCAGAACCTGATCACGTCGGTGGTGATCTTCGACTACGGCGGCGATCCGTACGAGCCGTGCACGGACAACCGTGACGGCGACCTGAAGCCCGGCGAGTCGTTCCAGACCTGCACGCTGTTCCTCGTTGGCGAGGGGCGCACGCCCAAGCAGGTGAGCTTCCTGCCCAACGTCCCCGGCAAGGCGACGGACTTCGTGTACTGGGACATCAAGTAGATGGCTGCCTGGCCTGGACCGATCAGCGCTATCACGCTGTTCGTCGACGATCTCGAGGCGACCAAGGGGTTCTACCGGGACGTGTTCGGCCTCCCGGTGGCGTTCGAGGATCCCGAGTCGGCGGTGTTCAAGTTCGGCAACACGCTGATCAACCTGCTGCGGTCGACGGCGGCCGTCGAGCTCATCGCGCCGGCGTCGGTCGGGCAGGCCGCTGCCGGACCGCGAATGCAGTTCACGATCGATGTCGATGACGTCGACGGCATGTGTGCGGAGCTTGGCCGGCGGGGTGTCGAGCTGATCAACGGCCCGATGGATCGACCGTGGGGCGTGCGGACCGCGTGCTTCGCGGATCCCGGCGGCCACATCTGGGAGATCGCGGCCCCGTCCAGGGCGAAATGAACCTTTCCGCGCCTGACTCGGTCATACCCTGTGAACCACGGCCATCCCGGTCGTGTCCCAGCCGAGGCGGACAGTGGACCAGCGAGGTCTCGTCGAGCGGGCACGCGGAGGCGATCATGACGCCTTCGCGTCGCTCGTCGACCTCGCGCTCGCGCGGCTGGACCTTGCCGCCCGCCTGATCCTCCGGGACCCGGACCTCGCGCGGGACGCGGTCCAGGCCCGTGAGGGTTCGGGTCCCTAGACCGTCTTCGCGGGGCCTTTCGCCTTGGCGGACTTCGGCTTCTTGGGCACTTTCGCCTTCTTGTCCATCGCACAATCTCCGGTCCGGCTCGGGGCACTCGCCCGACGTGGCGATGATGCGCCCACCGTCGGCGGACCGCCAGCGGGTTACGATCCGTTCGTGCGATACCTGCCCAACGTCCTGCTCGTGCTCTCGTTGCCGGCCGGCGTCCTGGGCTACGCCCTCGGCGTCCGGATCGTCGAGGCGATATCCCTTCCCGCCGGGGTCGCGGGGATCGTCCAGCTGTTCGTGCCGCTCCTGATCGGCGGCCTGTTCATGATGCCGTTCCTCATTCCGTTCGTGGACCGCAAGGCGAAGCAGGACCTGGCCGACTATCGGCGCATCCAGGCGGCGTCCAAGCCCGGACCCGACGCCGACAAGGTCGATTGAGGCCGCCGCCTCCCGACGTACGATGGCGCTGATGCCGCGGCTGACCTATCCGACGCCCCCCACGGCCGATCAGGTCGACGACTATCACGGCCACCGGATCGCGGATCCATACCGACCGCTCGAGGACACCGACGCGCCCGTGACGCGTGCCTGGATCGCCGCCCAGAACGCGCTGACGGACAGCGTGCTCGGTCGGTCGGCCGGGCGCGCCGCGATCCGGGCGCGGCTGACCGAGCTGTGGGACTACCCGCGAGCGGGCGCGCCGTGGCGCCGCGGCGAGCGCTGGTTCCAGCTGCGCAACTCGGGCCTGCAGGACCAGAACGTGCTCTGGACATCCGACGGCCCCGAACGGGATGGTCGCGTGCTGTTCGACCCGAACGGTCTGAGCGAGGAGGGCATCGCGACGCTCGCGGCGATCGAGGTGAGCGACAGCGGCGAGCTCGTCGCCTGTGCCATCGGCGACGCCGGCTCCGACTGGCGCACCTGGCGGGTGCGACGCGTGGCGACCGGCGAGGACTTTCCGGATCGGATCCCCTGGAGCAAGTTCTCGTCCGCCGCCTGGTCGGCCGACGACGCGGGCTTCTTCTATGCGCGGTACCCGGAACCGCCGGCGGGAGCCGCCTTCGATGCGCCGAATCGCAACGAGGAGCTGCGATACCACCGGCTCGGGACGGATCCGGGTGAGGACCTGCTGGTGCTCTCGACACCCAACGAGCCCGACTGGGGGTTCTACCCGGAGGTGAGCGACGACGGACGCCTGCTGGTCGTCACGGTCCATCGCGGCACGGATCCCGAGAGCCGGATTCATGTCGCGGACCTGACGGGCGGCGTGGCGTCGGCGGTGGTCCGCCCGCTGCTCGACGAGGCCGACGCGAGCTACGACCACCTCGCCACCGTCGGCGGCACGCTGTACCTGCGCACGGACCTCGATGCGCCGCTCCAGCGGGTGATCGCGGTGGACGTCGACGATCCCGAGCGCATGCGGGAGATCATCCCCGAGGGACCCGAAGCGCTCGAGCACGTGTCCCTGGTCGGCAACCGGCTGGCCGCCGTGTACCTCCATCACGCCCACCACCGGCTCTCGATCTTCGAGCTCGACGGCCGACACGTCCTCGACGTCCAGCTGCCCGGGCTGGGCATGATCGAGGACCTCGCCGGGCGCCGGTCCGACGCCGAGCTGTTCCTCACCTTCGTGACCTTCAGCTCGCCCGCAGACGTGCTCGGCGTCTCCATGGCCGATGGCTCCGTCCGCGGAGCCCGGCGACGCGAGCTCCCGTGGGACCCAGCCGCCTTCGTCACCGAGCACGTGTTCGTCGCCTCCGACGATGGCACGCGCGTGCCGCTGTTCCTCACCCGGCGGCGCGACGTGGTCCCGGCGGGGGACGTGCGGACGCTGCTCTACGGCTACGGTGGGTTCCAGATCGCGATCGGGCCCGGGTTCAAGCCGGAATGGCTGGCCTGGATGGAGCGCGGCGGGCTGCTCGCGGTGGCGTCGCTCCGGGGCGGCGCGGAGTACGGCCGTGCGTGGCACGACGCGGGTCGGCTGGCCAACAAGCAGAACGTGTTCGATGACTTCGCCGCCTGCGCTCGCTGGCTGGCGGAGTCCGGATGGACGCGGCCCGAGCGGATCGGAATCCTGGGGCGCTCGAATGGCGGCCTGCTGGTCGGGGCGAGCATCACCCAGCACCCGGAGCTGTTCGGCGCGGCGGTCGCCGAGGTCGGCGTCATGGACATGCTGCGGTTCGACCGATTCACGATCGGCTGGGGCTGGACCAGCGACTACGGCTCAGCGGAGGACCCCGAGCAGTTCCGGGTCCTGCGCTCCTACTCGCCGCTGCACAACTGCCGTCCCGGTGTCGACTATCCGCCCACGCTCGTGACGACCGGGGACCACGACGACCGCGTGGTGCCCGCGCATTCGTTCAAGTTCGCGGCGACGCTCCAGGCCGCCCAGGGTGGCGATGGTCCCATCCTCATCCGCATCGACACCGACGCCGGACACGGCATGGGCAAGCCGGTGTCGAAGCAGATCGACGAGCGCTCCGACGTCCTCGCCTTCCTCGAGATGTCGCTGCCATGAAGGCGGCCATCCGCGAGCGGTACGGGTCTGTGGATGTCGTCGAGCTGCGGGAGGTCGATCGTCCCGTGCCCGGCGACCGTGACTTGCTCGTCCGCGTCGAGACCGCGTCCGTCAACCGCGCCGACCTCGACGGCATCGAGCCACGACCGCAGTTCTCCCGGTTGTTCCTGGGCCTCCGCCATCCGCGAAATCCTCGGCTGGGCATCGATGTCGCCGGCGTCGTCGAGGCCGTCGGGCCAGCCGTCACCCGGTTCACGGCCGGCGACCGCGTGTTCGCCGACCTGTACCCGTTCGGGCAGGGCTCGTTCGCCGAGTACGTTGCGGCGCCGGAACGGGCGTTTGCCTCGATTCCCGACGGGATGTCGTTCGAGACCGCGGCCACGTTGCCGCACTCGGCGATCCTCGCAATCCAGGGTCTCCGCCGGCGCGACGGCCGGGGCGTGGGACCGGGCGACCGGGTCCTGATCGACGGCGCGTCGGGCAACGTCGGGCCGTTCGCGATCCAGATCGCGAAGGCGCGCGGCGCCGATGTCACCGCGACCTGCAGCGCCGGGAAGATCGAGTTCGTGCGAGCCCTGGGCGCCGACCACGCCCTCGACTACCGCGCAGTGGACTACACGCAGACCAGCGAGCGCTACGACTGGATCCTGGACACGGACTCGCATCATCCGGTCTCGCGCATCCGTCGGGTGCTGCGACCGAACGGCGTCTACGTGACCCTGGGCGGGAACGGCGCCGACCTGCTGCAGGCGATGACCGTCGGGCCGGCCGCATCGCTCGCCAGCCACAAGTCGATGGGCTTGATGCTGTGGTGGAAGCCGTTCAAGGCCGAGGACGTGGCGACGCTCACCGGCCTCGTCGCCGCGGGCAAGGTCGTTCCGGCCATCGACCGCCGCTACGCGCTGGACGAGGTCGTCGAGGCACTCCGCCACCTCGCCGACGGCCACGCCCGCGGCAAGATCATCGTCGCGCTCTAGCGGACGACGCGGGTACCTGAGGCCTGCCCTCGGAGATCCCGGCACTGGCGGCTTGCCTTTCAGGTACCCGCGAGTCTGGCCGTAGGGTATCTGCCCGATTTCGCCGCCGCGGCCGACGACGAGGATCAGGGCATCAAGGCAGCCGGTCCAAATGGCCCGAACGATCGGAGCCGCCGGCGCCAAGGGAGAGCTCAGATGTCCGCATCCATGACCGTCCAGGCCCCCGCCGGAGCCCGTTACGGACGCATCGCGCTCGGCGCCATCGCGGCCGCCTTCGCCATCGTCCTGGTCCTCGTGGTCACCCAGGTCGCCGCGCCGAAGGCCGGCACCAACGTTCCTGCCGGCGCTGTCGCGCAGCCCACCTGGGACCACGGTTCCAGCCTGGACGTCTCGAACGTCCCGCTGATCATGGTCAATGGCCCGGCCGACCTCCCGGCTTCGGAGCGCGGTTCCAGCTCCGGCACGTCCACTGGCGCCGGCCCCACGTTCGACCACGGCTCGAGCACCGATCTCGCGAACCGGTCGATCGGCTCGGACGGCCTCAAGGGCATCCTCCGGCAGCCCGGTCGCAACTGAGCCCGGTGGCCAGCAGGGGCGCTCCTCCCGCCCCCCGAAACGCCGTCCCCTCGGGGGCGGCGTTTCTGCGTGTCCGCCCATCGGCCCGGCCGGCCCGGTACGACCGTCAGGGTGGCGCACCCGGCGTGCCCTGCGATACGGTCACCCCGACCCCGTGGGTCGCGCGGCCACCCGACCGGTGGCTGGACATCGCCGTCGCGGGCCATACCCGCGACGCCCTGGCAGAGAGGAATGATCGTGGGACAGGTTCACAACGGCGCCCAGCGGGCGTCAGTTCGATCGCAGATCCTGATCGTGATCGCCGCCGCAATGCTCGCGTCGGCGTTCGGATTCGCGCTCTCGGTTGCGTCACCCAGCCCGACGCTGGCGGTCGAGGCGCGCTGGTCGGACGTCGAGGCCTACTACCTCAAGCTCGTCAACTGCACGCGGACCGGCGGCTGGGTCCGCAAGGACGGGTCGTGCAAGGGCTACGGCTCCGGCGACTACTCCAAGTACGTGGCGCCGCTCAAGCTGAGCGCCGGTATCTCGGACGTCTCGCGCCGCTGGGCGAAGCACTTGGCCGTGGACAACGAATGCGGCCACGGCGATCCGGGCGCACGGCTCCGGCGAGCGGGCTACACCGGGTCCGCGTGGGGCGAGAACGTGGGCTGCAACAACTACTCGCGCGTGTACGCAGCGGTCCTCATGAGCCATCGTCAGATGCAGGCGGAGAAGGGGACCGGCGGCGGCCACTGGAAGAACATCAAGAACTCGGCCTACAAGGTGGTCGGCATCGGCATCTGGCGCGACCACGGCCGAACGCGGGTCGTAACGGACTTCTACCGGCCCTAGCCTGCGGCCGGCGTTCGACTGCCGGCGCTCGATCTCACGGCCACGCGACCTTGGTCTTTGCGATAGCGTGGCCGAATGGCCGAGTCCGTCACGTCGTCGCTGCTCGTTCCCGATGCGACGCGCTCCCGGCTGCTCGTCACGCGCCCGGAGCGATCGGCGTTGCCTCGTCTGACGCACGAGCGATCTGCGCCAGAGGGCGCGGTCTTTCGCGACGTGGCCGGGTTGCTGGGCGTCGACCTGGCATTCCTGCGACAGGCCGCGATGGAGGGCCAACCGTGGGACGAGGCGGTCCGCAGACTGCTCGTGTTCGATTCCGCTCCCGCCCACTGGCAACCGGCCCCGCCCATGGCCTGGATCCCGCTGGACGAGATCGGGCAGGTGGAGTTGGGGACCCAGTCGTTCGCCGATGCCGCAGCCGCCTGGACCGCCGAGCTCCGGTCGGGCTTCGTGCCGGACCTCCGACCGGAATGGTCCCGTCCTGGCTGGCTCACGATGACCGAGGCCTGGCTGACCGACGAGCTGGCGCGGCACGGGCGGACGGTCGACGGGCCGGTCGAACAGCTGGGCAGCTGGGCGATCTCGTGCCTGCTGGCGGCGAAGACCGACGTCGGTCGCGTGATCCTCAAGTGCGTGCCTCCGCTGTTTGCTCACGAGCCGTCGCTGACGGCGGCCATCGCCCGCGCCCACCCTGGCCGCGTGCCGGAGGTCGTTGCGGTCGACGTTGAGCGGCGGCGTCTGCTCATGGCAGCGTTCGGCGGCATGCCGCTGGGCAACGAGGACGCGGGCACCTGGGCGGACGGCCTGGTTGCCATGGCCGAGGTCCAGCGGGCGTGGATTGGGCGGCGAGACGAGGCCGCTGAGATCGGCGTGCCGGATCGAACCCTCGAGGTCCTCGGCCGCGAGCTGGATTCGCTGATCACGGACGAGACGGCCTCGCCAGACCTCGCGCCGGCGGACCGGGAGCGGCTCGTCGCGCGCATCCCGGAGTTCCGCGAACGGATCGCACGCCTCCAGTCGGCCCCGATCCCGGAGACGCTCATCCACGCCGACCTGCATCCGTGGAACATCCAGCGCGATGGCGACCGGCTGGTGATCTTCGACTGGTCCGACGCCTGCTGGAGCCACCCGTTCTTCGACCTGGCGACATTCACGACCCGGACCGGCGACGAGGTCCATCGAGCGTCCATGCGGGAGCGATACCTCGAGACATGGGCCGACCATGCCGATGCGCACACCCTCCGCGAGGTCCTCCGTGACACGGGTCCGCTGGCCGAGCTGCAGCTGGCCGGGACGTGGCGGCGGCTGCAGGCGATCTTCGAGCCCGACCACGCATTCCCGTTCGTCGAGCGCGGGCTCGAACGGCATCTGGAACTCGCGCTCGCCGCCGCCGAGCGCCCGATACCCTAGGGCGATGCCCGCCGAGTTCATCTACAGCACGTACAAGCTCGCCCGACACTACCCGCCGGACCGCACGGTCCTCGAGGACATCTCGCTGTCCTTCTACCCGGGCGCCAAGATCGGCGTCATCGGGCCCAACGGGGCGGGAAAGTCGAGCCTGCTGCGTATCATGGCCGGTCTCGACGACGGGTTCACCGGCGACGCGCGCCTCACCCCGGGGTTCACGGTCGGGTACCTGAGCCAGGAGCCGCAGCTCGATCCGGCCAAGGACGTCAAGGGCAACGTGATGGATGGCGTCCACGAGGTCCAGACGCTGCTCGACCAGTACAACGCGGTGATGGCCAAGTGGTCCGAGCCCGACGCGGACTACGAGGCGATCGGCGCGGAGCAGAGCTCGCTCGAGGACCGGATCAACGCCGCCGATGCCTGGAACGTCGAGCGCAACGTCGAGATCGCGATGGAGGCGCTCCGCTGTCCGCCCGACGACGCCGACGTCGCGACCCTGTCCGGCGGCGAGAAGCGCCGCGTCGCGCTGGCGAGGCTGCTCCTCCGGCACCCGGACCTGCTGCTGCTCGACGAGCCCACCAACCACCTCGACGCCGAGTCCGTGGAGTGGCTCGAGCGGTTCCTCGACGAGTACGCCGGGACGGTCGTCGCCGTCACCCACGACCGCTACTTCCTCGACAACGTCGCGAAATGGATCCTCGAGCTGGACCGCGGGCGGGGGATCCCGTTCTCGGGCAACTACTCGAGCTGGCTGGAACAGAAGCTCGACCGGATGTCGAAGGAGCAGAAGACGGCCGATGCGCGCCAGCGCACGCTCGCCCGCGAGCTCGAGTGGGTCCGCATGGGTGCCAAGGCCCGCCAGGCGAAGGGCAAGGCGCGGCTGTCGGCCTACGAGAAGCTGCTCGCCGAGGCCAACGATGCCAAGGAGACGGCGCGCGAGCTCGAGATCGCCATCCCGCCCGGGCCGCGCCTGGGCGACCAGGTGATCGAGGTCGATGGGCTGCGGAAGGGCTACGGCGACCGGCTGCTGATCGAGGACCTGACGTTCTCGCTGCCCAGGGCCGGGATCGTCGGGATCATCGGGCCCAACGGCGCCGGCAAGACGACGCTGTTCCGCATGCTCGTCGGCCAGGAAGCCCCCGATGCGGGCACGGTCCGGATCGGGGACACCGTCCAGCTGAGCTACGTCGACCAGGGCCGCGATGAGCTGCGGGCCGATCGCTCCGTGTTCGACGAGATCACCGACGGCGTCGAGGTGGTCAAGGTCGGCAACCGCGAGGTCCCGGCGCGCGCCTACGTGTCATCGTTCAACTTCCGCGGACCGGACCAGCAGAAGCTGGTCGGCACGCTGTCGGGCGGGGAGCGGAACCGCGTCCACCTGGCCAAGCTGCTGCAGACGGGTGGCAACGTCCTGCTCCTCGACGAGCCGACCAACGACCTGGACGTGGACACGCTGCGGGCCCTCGAGGCGGGCCTCGAGTCGTTCCCGGGCTGCGTCGTGGTGATCAGCCACGATCGCTGGTTCCTCGACCGCATCGCGACGCACATCCTCGCGTTCGAGGGCGAGAGCCAGGTGCGCTTCTTCGAGGGCAACGTGAGCGATTACGAGGCGTTCCGCCACAGGGAGCTCGGCACGTCGGCCGACCAGCCGCACCGGATCCGGTACAAGCGCCTCGTCGCCTAGCCGTGATCCCTGGCGCCGTGAGGGCCCCTCCTCAGGGCGAGCCCTCGATCTGTCGCTGGAGGTCGATCAGCGGCTGTTGGCTCACCTGGATGAAGCCGTCCCGGGGACGATCCAGGTCGACGGTCAGGGTCAGCACGGCGCCGAGCGCAATGACGAGCGCGACGGCGGTGACCGGGCTCCGGCGCTTGGTGATGCCGGCGCTGTAGCCGACCATGCCGAGGCTGAGCGCAGACCCGAGCACGAGGACCCACAGGATCGTGGACGGCACGCGCGCATAGACACCCGCCGTCACACGACGCTCATGGACGGCGATCACATCGTTGATGGACTCGACGAACAGGGCGGTGACGTCCGAGCTGTCCTGGCGGGCCGCGTCCTCGGCGATCGCCCACAGCTGGCGCTGGAGGTCCTCGGACTTGATGACGGCCGCCTGGAGGGCGACCGGATCGGAGCTCGCGACCCGGAGCGGGACGTAGGCTTCGAGCAGCGCCCGTGCGTCGCTCGAGTCCGGCTCGGCAATGTAGCCGGCCCGCAGGTAGGCCGTCTGGATCGCGTTCGCCTCCTCGATCACGGTCAGGCGGCGCGCGTCGAACCGGTCCGATGCCATGCCGGTCGTGATCGCCAGCAGGAACGCCATCAGCGCAACGATCGAACCGACGAGGACGCCGTTGGGGCCCTCTTCCACGACGTCATCGGTCCGGTCCTGGACCCAGCGACCGATCCGGAACCCGCCCTCGTAGAAGCCGAGGGTCACCAGCGCGAACAGCGCGAAGAAGACGACGATGGGAATGCTGTCGAGCGGCTGGAGGGAAGACAACGGTGACCTCGCGCTGGCGGACAGGGCCCGAGACTAGCGCGCCCGTGCGCGCCCGCGACGGCCCCTGGCCGCGCCTCAGCCCCGCCCGGACAACCAGGCCATGTCGCCCTCGACGGTGTCGTCATCGCCCATGTGACCGTTGTCGGTGACCCTGGTCGTCGCGCCGGGGACGTTGGCGGCGAGCCAGTCGCCATGCGCGGCCGGCACGAGCGTGTCGCCCCGTCCGTAGGCGAGCAGCACGGGGACCCGGATCGTGCCGACATCGAAGCCCCAAGGCTTCACGAACGCCAGGTTGTCGTCGATCCAGCCGTCGGCCCCCGGCGCCAGCGCGTTCGACAGCTGGTCATAGATGCGGCCGAAGTGCTTTGCCAGCTGCGCCTGGTCCGATTCGGACAGCTCGTAGTCGTCGCCGAAAAAGTCCGAGCGCCCCGCTGCGAGGCGCTCCAGCATCGTCGCGCGCAGAGGCTCAGCAAGCGCCCGCATGGCAGGCTCGCCCGCGACCGCCGCGTGGAACTCCTCGACGTTGCCCTCCGTCATCCCCGCCGTCCAGTCCAGCCCGTCGGCGTCGATCGGCGCGACGGAGACGTCGGCGAGGCAGCGGAGCACGCGGTCGCCGAGGAGCGCCGCGCACGCCAGCGCGTGCGGCCCCCCGCCCGAGCCGCCCGTCACGGCGAAGGACCCGATGCCGAGCTCGCCGGCAATGACGATGACGTCAGGGACGATGTCGGCGACGCTTCGGCCCACGAGCCGCGTGGATTCCCCGTAGCCGGGGCGGTCCAGCGTGATGCGCCGGAGCCCGTGGCGGGCGTAGATCGAGGGATCGGACCAGTAGGCGATGCGTCCGCCTGGCGTCCCGTGGAACGCGAACAGCGGCACGCCGTCCGGGTCGCCCCACTCGGCGACGGCGAGCGTCCGGCCGTCGGCGGCACGGACGCGGTGCTCGAGGTGCGGCGGCGTCTGATGGCGCTCCACGGTCTCCGTCACGTCGTCATCCTTCGCATCGGCGCTTCGCGGCACACCACACGGGCGGACCGGCGCGCGCGCCCGAAGCGTACGCGTCCGCGAGGTCTCGGAAGGGCCGGTTCGGTCGACCTACAGGTACACGCCACGTGTGCGGCCGGTCGTCTCGCCGTAGGCCCACAGGTCGATCGCCGGCGGCTCGACGTCGAAGCTCGTGAGCGCCGTGCAGATCTGGCTGCGGTGGTCGGTCCCGTGCTGGATGACCTGGGCCAGCCGGAAGCCGAGTGGCGAGTGGAAGTCCCAGCCGTCGCCGTGCTCGACCATGTCGGTCTCGCCATCCGGGCCGGTCGCGAGCAGCGCCATCCAGGCAAGGCCGTTGGCGGAGATCACCGACTTCAGCTCGTCGAGGCCCGGCTCGGCTCCCTCCTCGAGCGCCTGCGGCTCGTCGCGGAAGAACGTCAGGTACCAGCAGTCGGTGATGACGAGGTGCCGGAAGGTGTCGAGGATCGAACCGTAGGTACCCGCCGCGGGCGTCGCCAGCTGCTCGGGCGTCAGGGACCGGCAGGCATCGATGAGGCGCTCGGTCGCCCACACGTGGTGGGCCATCGCGTCGTCGAGGAGCGTGGACGTCACGCGGCGGACCCCGCCTCGTTCGCGACGTCGCCGATGATCCGGGCGATGTCCACCGGCTTCGACCACATCGGCCAATGGCTCGTCGGCAGGTCGACCCAGGTGAGGTTCCGAAGGTCGCCCAGGCCCTCGAGCCACGCCGGGTGCTCTCGTTCGTACCCTGTTCGATACGCCTCGGACGGGAACCCGGTCGCGATGATGGTCGAGGGGATGTCCATCCGCGCATCGTTCGTGAACACGTGCGCCTCGCGGATGAGGCTCCCCGGCACCGGGACGGCGCGCTCGCGGAACGTCGCGAGCTGCTGCTCGGAGAGGCCGTCGAGGTTTTCCTCCTCCTTGATCTCGTCCCACACCATCGGCTTCTCGTCGCCAGGGAATGACGGGTCAAGTGCGCCCTTGCCCGGAGCCGTATCGACGTACACGGTCGCCGCGATCAGGTCCGGGACGACGTCGGTCGCCGCGTAGCCCGAGAACCCGGTGGCGCTGTGGAGGGTGAGCACGACCGGTGCAGGCGCCGCCCGGACGGCATCCACGATCGCGTCCACGTGGTCCTGGAGCGTCACCCGCGACCGGTCCGCATCCTTCGACTCGAGCCCGGGCAAGGTGAGCGCCGTGACGTCGTGGCCCTCGGCGCGCAGGAGGCCGGCGACCTCGTCCCACGCCCACGCCCCGAGCCAGAACCCGGGAACGAGGATGATCGGTGCGCTGGTCATGCAGCCGCTCCTTCTCCGCTCTGCCACCGCAGGACCCGCATCGCCTGGAGGGTCGTCCAGCGGCTCGGCTGCCCATCGCCAGGATCCATCGTGACGTAGACCTCGCCTGGATAGGTGGACTCGATGGGCCAGCGGCCATCGGCATCGCGCTTCACTTCGAGGAGCTCCACCGCTTCGGTGACGCGGTCGTCGGGCTCCCAGTCGGCGGCGCGCAAGTAGTCGAGCGCCCGCAGCACGTCATAGTGCCAGTAGGTGGGAAACGACAGCCGCGCGAACGCAGGCTCGATCATCTCGCCGGTCGTCTTTCGCCGCAGGAGGCAACGATCCAGGAGGTATGCCTCGCCCCGCAGCCGCGCCGCGCGGACCTGGGCCGAGCCTCCGGTCGCCCGCTCGTGCTCGAGCAGGCCCTCGAGGACGTTGATCGTGGTGTCGAACGACCCGCGCACCGAGCCGTTCTCCTGCTCGCAGTTCCACCCGCCGTCGTCCATCTGCTCCCCGAGCAGGCGGTCGACGATGCCCTGCACGTCCTCGCCGAAGTAGGCACCGATCGCAACGGTCGCCCCGTTGATGCACGGCTCGACCTCGCCCTCGAAGAACGGCTCGTTGGCGTACTCCCAGCGGCTGTTCTCGCGGACGAGGGACACCGCGCGACGGGCCTCGGGGCTGGTTGGGTCAAGGCCCAGGATGCGCAGCAGGGCGAGCGTCGGCTTGGTGCCGGTCCATTCGGGGAAGTTGGCGCCGCCACCCCATCGCCCGTCCGGCGGCTGGAGCGCGAGCAGGCGGGCGCCCCAGCCTTCGGTCGCGACCTTCGCGCGCTCCCGGGCGACCTCGTCGGCGGGTGCATCCATCAGGTCACGCATGACCTGCCAGCGGATCGCGGGATCCGAATCCAGCAGCCACTCGATGACGTCCACGCGTGCTCCTCCCATCGGCGGGGCGGGTCGATTGGTCGAGTGTGTACGAGGTCGATGACAGGCCCTGTCAGGTATCGCGAGGGGCCGAGACAACCGCATGCCAGCGCGTGCGATGCGACGCGCGTGACCGCGCCGCCGGAGAAGGCGTAGGCTTCGCCTCCCGGAGCCGCAGGAGTGACACACGATGAGCATGCGAGAGTCGCTGGTCCAGGCGATGCACCTGTCGCCCGATAGCGACACGGTCCACCGGATCAACGAGAGCGGCCTCGCCGTCGCCGACCAGGAGACGATGAGCCAGGCGATCCACGACGTGTACTGCGGGATCATGGCGGACCACCACGAGCCCAACGACAAGGATCGCGCGCAGGCCCAGGCGATGATCGAGGCGCTGCGCAAGCAGCAGATGCAGCCCGCCTGACGGCCCGGTCGCGACGTCACCCGCCGAGGACGCGCACCTCGGCGCTTGGCAGCTCGTTCCACCACCGCGCGTACCGGCGGTAGACGCCCGGATCGCGATCGGCCAGGAAGGTCAGGAGCGCGCGCGCCTCGGACTCGAGACCAGCCCAGGCGTCATCGGGCAGCCGGTGGAATGCCGTGGCCTCGATCCCGCCGTCCACCGGCCGCCAGACGCCGGCCACGTGCCCGTCGATGAGCAGGCTCGGCAGCACGTCGCCGTTGCTCCGGATCACCAGGCGCCGAACGTCCGGCGGGATGATGCGCCCGCGGTCCTTGTAGGCGAGCAGGGTGCTGTCCCACATCGCCATCAGGCGCGGCGGGGCAGGGGAGTCCTCGGGCGGCAGGTTACCCCCGGGCACGTCGAAGAGGGCGGCGCCATGCGGGCCCTCGAGCCGGGTCAGGGCGTCGCCCATCGCGGCCGCGGCGTCGCGGATCGGCGGCACGACGATCGTCGTGAACTGCGCGATGTCCTGCACGGTTGCGGGTCCGAACGCCGCCAGGTAGCGCAGGACGAGCGTCTGCACCGCGTCGCGGGCGGCGCCCGGGTGCTCCTTCGCGCGCGCGGCGACGTAGGCGGGCCTCGGCCCGAACGACCACGGCCCGCCGGTCGGGTGATGCCACATCGGCGCGAACTGCCTGAACGCCCACCACACGCCGGGCTTCGGCGTCACGCCCAGCCGCTCCTCCATCCAGGCCTCGCCCTCGGCGTTGGCCCGGGGCGTGGAGGCGAACGCGAGGACCTCCGGCGTCAGGGCGTCGGCGTCCTCGATCGTGAGGCCCGTCCCGCGGAAGCGACGGTCGTTGAGGCGCGCGGCCCGCAGGGTCGGCGTCACCGCCTTGTGGAAGGCCGGGTAATCGCCTGCCGCGACGGCATGGAGCGTGATCCGGAACAGCTGGGCCTTGACGATCGCGTGCTCGGCGAAGGCGCGGTCGAGGTCGGCGGGGTCGAAGCGGGCCAGCCGGTTCCACAGGGCGAGATAGGGCGAGGCCGGTTCCTGCGCCTGCAGGGCACCGATCCGGTGCACAGCGTCGACGACATCCACGGCTTCGCGATGGAGCAGCAGCTGCCGTGCCAGGGTTGCTCGATTGAGCTGTCGAGCGGAGAGCTTCACCCGGCCAGTGTGCCGGTCAGGGCGGTGCCACGGGCCACCCTGCGTCCGCCTACAGGTCCCTTGGCTCTGGCGGATGCGGTCGGCGCTGCACCACGATTCCTGCTGCCACCGGGAGCTGAGTTGCCTCGGACCGAACCGCGAGGGTCATGCCGTGACTGCAAGATCGATCCCAGCCGCGCCAGCGAATGTCCGGGCTGCACGCCGAGATCGGGCGACCGATCTTCGCCTCGGGGGCGCCCTGCTGGCGATCGCCGGCATCACGATCCTCATGGGGATCATCACCGCGGAGTCGCTGTACCCCGGTAGCTACACGACCGGCGCCAACGAGATCAGCGATCTTGGGGTACGCGCCCGCCGAACAGCGTCATCTATCAACCATCGGCGACGATCTTCGACCTGGCCATGGTGGCGGTGGGGATCCTGGTGATCGCCGCCGCGTGGTTCGTGCACGGGGCGTTCGGCCGGCGATCAGTGACCATCCCGATCGCGGTCCTCGGTATCGGGGCCCTCGGCGTTGGCCTGTTCCCCGGCAACACCGGCAACCCGCACGCGATCTTCGCGATGGTCACGTTCATCGCCGGCGGAATTGCGGCAATCAGCGCGGCACGCGTCGCCAGTGGTCCGTTCCGATGGGTGTCGCTGGTCCTGGGGGCCGTGTCGCTGGCGACCCTCGCCTCGTACATGGTCCTTGGCGACGGCGTCCCGATGGCGGTGATGGGGATCGGGGGCATCGAGCGCTGGATCGTGTACCCCGTGATCCTGTGGGTCGTCGCGTTCGGAGGCTACCTGTCGGGCGTCGCCGAGGGTGACCGCGAGGCCAGCGCCCAGGCGGATCCCCGCGAGGATGACCTTCGGCCCTTGCCCGGCCGTGGAGTCGAAAGCCACGCTAGCGGCGGAGGCCAGTCATGAACGTTCTCGTCACCTATGCCACTCGGCACGGCGCAACCCGCGGAATTGCGGAACGCATCGCGGACATCCTCGGTCGGCGCGGGCTCGAGGTCACCCTGCTGCCCGTCGCCCAGGCCGAGCACCCCGAGGGCTTCGACGCCTACGTCGTCGGCAGCGCCGCCTACATGGGCGGCTGGCTCGGCGACGCCACGGCGTTCGTTCGCCGCAACCGAGAGCTGCTGGCGATCCGGCCGACCTGGCTGTTCAGTAGCGGCCCGATCGGCACCGAGCGGGTCGACAAGAAGGGCCGGGACACGCTCACGGAGGCGAGGCCCAAGGAGTTCGCCGAGTTCGCCCAGTCCATCGGGCCGCGCGACGCGCGAGTGTTCTTCGGCGCCTTCGACCCAGACGCGCCGGCCGTCGGGACCGCCGAGAAGGTCATGAGCCTGTTCCCTCCGGCCCGCCATGCCCTGCCGGCCGGCGACTTCCGCGACTGGCCTGGGATCGAGACGTGGGCGCAGGGCATCGCAGACGAGCTGGAGCGGGTCCCCGCCGGCCGATAGGGCGGCACGACGAGGGCTGGGGAGCTCGCGCAACGCGAAGGGCCGCCCCGGATCGGGACGGCCCTCGAAGGTCGACTCGGCGTGCGGGCGTGACACCCGGCGCGCCCGCGCTGTCACTTGGGGCTGAATGTGCCGGCCGGAACGCCGGTGCTGGGCCGCGCTGACGGCGCATACGGGATGCCGGTGTACAGGGTGCCGGAACCCGCGTGGTCGATCACGCGGCCGCCGGAGCGGCTGCGGGCCTGATACGGGATGACGGTGGAGCGGGTGCCGCCGGCGGCCGCGTCGGTCCGAGGCAGATACGGGATGCCGGTATAGCGGAGGCCACCACCGGTCGGGAGGTTGATCAGCAGCTCGCGAGCCTGGCTGGACGCCGGCGCGGAGCCCGATCGAGCGGCCTGCTGGGTGATCGCCACCCCGACGAGCAGGGCGACGGCCAGGGTGAGGGCGCCGAGCGCGACACCGAGCCGGCGTGCGTCGGGAGTTCCCTGGGCGATATGGGGCGCAGCTGCGGACATCTGTCCTCCTTGGGCGACGGTCCGGCCCCGTCTGTCGGGACCGCTTGGACCTCGTCCGTTGCTGCGAACATCCTCGCGAGGGGACAGACCCGAGCCATCGGGCAGCTGTCCGACGCGCGCTGAGGCAGGTACCTGAAAGCTCCCTGCATCGGGCAACAGGGGACTTGTCCAGCGCGGTATTGTCGGGTGATCTAACCCGCGTGCCCCGGATGGAGGATTCCCCCGTGTCGCATCGATGGCGACGGCGCGCCGCCTTGGGCTGCGCAGCCCTCATCTCCCTCAACCTGCTTGCGGTCGGTTCGGCGACGGCAGCCAAGCCAGGTCCGCTCGGGAACTACAAGCACCTCGTCGTGATCTACGAGGAGAACCACAGCTTCGACAACCTGTACGGACTGTGGGGCGATGTCGGGGGCAAGCATCTGATCGGCCTCTCGGACGCCGACGCAGCGCACACGACCCAGGTTGCGCAGACCGGCTCCCCGTACACGTGCCTCAAGCAGCTCGACGTGAACCTCAATACGGACTTCACGGGCAGCGCCAACCCGGCCTTTCCCGCCAATACGCTGTCCAAGGTCGCGGCGTGCAACCCGGAGACCGTCACGTTCCCCGACGCCAGCACGACGACATACACCAGCCACTTTCTCAACGCCCCATTCGAGATCGATCCCTACATCCCGGCCGACGCGACGACCTGCCCCCGCCCGAACCAGGAGTTCAGCTTCGGGAACGGGATCATGAACGGGGCGATCAACCCGGCGACCGGCACCACCTACGGTCTGCCGGGCGGGTGTACCCGCGACCTCGTCCACAAGTTCTACCAGGAGATCTACCAGCTGGATGGCGGCGCGCAGAACCGGTACGTGACCGGCAGCGACTCCGTCGGCATGGCGATGGGCTACTACGACACGACATCCCTTCCCATCTACACGTACCTCCACCGCAAGGGCGCCCCGAAGTACGTCATCGCCGACAGGTTCTTCCAAGGGGCGTTCGGCGGTTCGTATCTCAACCACCAGTACCTCATCGCGGCGCAGCCCCTGCTCTGGCCCGGCGCGCCGGCCGGACAGCACGCCGTCCTTGATGCGGCGGGCATCCCGCACGCGTACCCGCTGCTCAAGCCCGCCGGGACGGTCGTCGACGGCGCCGTGACCCAGGCGTGTGGCCAGACCACCACTGTTGCAGGGCTCGCCTGCGGTGATTGGGCCGTGAATACGCTGCAGCCGCCGTGGGAGCCGCAGGGGACCTTCGGTGCCCCGGAGCCGGCGACCGACGACACGACCGCCGATCTCAACATCGGCGACCGCATGAGCGACGCCGGCGTGACCTGGGCGTGGTACGCGGGGGGCTGGGACAACGCCGCGGGGATCGTGAACGGCCCCGGCTGGACCAACGGCTCGACGCCCGGAACCTGCACCGACCCGAACGTGTCAACAGCGGACAAGCAGTATCCGTACTGCCCCGACTCGTCGTTCCAGTTCCATCACCAGCCGTTCAACTACTTCAGCCGCTACGCGCCGGGAACGGCGGACCGGGCGGCGCATCTGCGGGACGAGGTCGAATTCATGACCGCGGCCCAGAACGGCACGCTGCCCCAGGTGAGCTTCGTGAAGCCGCTCGGCAATGAGAACGAGCACCCGGGCTACTCGAGCGAGCCCAACGGCAGCGACCACCTCGTCGACCTGATCAACGCCATCGAGACCGGCCCGCAGGCCGGCAACACGCTGATCGTGGTCACCTACGACGAGTTCGGCGGAGCCTGGGATCACGTCTCGCCGCCAGGGCTCGGGACGGACGGCGCACACGACCAGTACGGCCCCGGGACCCGGATCCCCGCACTCCTGCTCGCACGCAGCTTCACGTCGTCGAGCGTGGACCACACGGTCTACGACACGACCTCGATCATGGCCACGATCGAGCATCAGTTCGGGCTCGACCCCGTCGACGCCCGCGGATCCATCGTTCCGCGTGACCGGTTCGTCAGCGATCTCGGTAATGCGGTCTCGGCAGGAAGAAAGGGCGATTGATCGGACGGCGGTCGGTAGCCGTCGGCCAAGGAGGATCGGGCAAGTCCAGTCGCGTCAGCCTCACGCCTGCGCCGGGTCCCGATCCTCCATCTCCCACGCGTGCTCCATCACGTGGTGGGCAGTTCGACGCACCAGGAACTGGATCGGCCAGGTTCGCGCCGGCTTGCCCTCCGCGTTGTAGGCGCGGATCGCATCGAGATACGCCGCCCGATGGTCCCTGAGGCCGTCGGGCGTCAACACCACCTCACGCGGCGTCCGGACCTCGACCTTGCGCGACAGCTGCTCGGGCTCGCTCGCATACACGTGGCGGATGATCTGGTCGCGGGTCCGGCCGGCGGACCGCGGACCCGGCAGGAGCTCGCCCGCGATGCCGCCGGCGATGTCGTCGAACGTGGCCCAGCAGGCGCGCAGGAGGTCCAGCCGCCGTTCCAGCTCCCGCGCCGTGAGCACCTCGATCTCGACCTGCGAGGGGACGTGGGCGATGCCCCAGAAGTCGGTCGAGCTCGAACCCGGGACGCGCTCGACGACCTCCATGTCGCGCGCACGGGCGAAGGCCGGCGCCTGCCCGGCGCGTTCGGCCACGCCCGCATAGCGGGGCACGTACGACTGCAGCTTCGCAATCGCGTCGTCCTCGGAGGTGCCCCAGCGATCGAGCCCGGGCCAGTCCGTGGCACCCGCGACGACGCGGCGCTTCTTGCCGATCTCGAGGATCACTCGGAGCGTGCCGGTCATTCGTCAAGGGTACGCAAGGGCGAGGCCCCGGTACGATGACGGCGACGGCGCAATCGCCCGCGCTTGGCGGGTCGGATGAGGGAATGCGCGTGGACGCAGCGCAGGCGGCAGCGGGGGAGCGATACCTGCTCCTGGCCGACATCACCGGATATACGGGCTTCATAACCGGTGTCGAGAACGAGCACGGCCTCGACTTCAGCGCCGGCATCCCGGCGGCGTATGGCGTGCTGGCGGACCTGCTGCAGTCCGTGATCGAGGGCGTCGAACACGACTTCGCCATCGTCAAGCTCGAGGGCGACGCCGTCTTCGCGGCCGCGATGGCCGCGGACCTCGACGGTCACGGCGACCGGGTGATCGAGGACCTGGGCTCCATGTATCGCGGATTTGTCGACCGCCGCACCGCGGCGATTCCCGCCCACGACCACGTCTGCACGGCCTGCCCGGCTGTGGCGCACCTCGACCTCAAGGTGATCCTCCATCGGGGCCCAGCGGTCCGCCAGGCCGTCGGGTCCGGCAGCGACCTGCTCGGTCCGGCCGTCAACGTCGCCCACCGGCTGCTCAAGAACACGATCCGGACGCAGGTCGGCAACCGACCGTACTTGTTCCTGACGGACGCCGCGGCATCGGGGCTCGGCGTGCCCGACGCCGGCGTCGCGCATCGCGAGGACTACCCCGACGGTGGACGGATCGAGGGCCGGATCCTCGGGCTCGACTGAGCCGCAAGCCCGCTCGGCCGACCTCCAAGGTCCTGCGCGGACGGCCATAATCAGCACGCCGCCGGGGTTCCGATCGGCCGCGTCACGCACGAGGGTGTCTCCAGTGGCTGTCCAGCGTTTCGAGTCGTCCGTCACCGCCGTGTCCTGGATCCCATCGGAGGCGATCTCCGGGCCATCCAAGATCCCATTCGAGCTCGGCGTCACCCACTACGACGATCCGCCGCCCGATCGGCTGGAGAGCCTCGAGCAGCTCCGCACGAGCGACCGGTTCCGCGAGGCGAACGAGCTGCGCGCGTTCATCGAGGTCGAGGACGGGCGGATCGTACGCTCCGGTCATCTCGGCCAGGGCCACATCGGCGCCACGACCGTCAAGGTCGGCCCGGCGGCCATGCGCTTTCCGGCAGTGCAGCTGCCGGACATCCAGGCCGAGCCCGAGGTCGGTGAGTCGTCCGTCCGGTTCGTGCAGACCATCGGCGGCCGGATGGGCCTCCCGACGCCGCGGCCGGTCCCGCACCCGCCGTTCGTCCAGTTCTGGCCCTCGATCGCCTGGACGACGCTCGCGCTGACGATCAACGTCGATGGCAGCGCGACCCACGAGCTGGTCGGTGCGAGCCCGTTCCCGCGTCACTGGATCTACGACAACGACGGGCAGCTCGTGGAGAAGTCGGGCGCGATCGACTTCGGGAAGTGGTTCAACAACTCGTACGGCGACCGGACGCCGTGGGGAACGCAGGACTCGCCCGCCGTCACGGCGGCCGTCGAGTCGTCGCTCGAACGATCGCTGTCGAGCGCGATCATGCGCGGCGGTGCCAAGCCGACGATCCGCAAGATCGCCGAGGGCGAGAGCCTCGTGCGGCAGGGCGACCACGGCACGGACGTGTTCCTCATCCTCGACGGGATCTTCGTGGTCGAGGTCGACGACAAGCAAGTCGCCGAGATCGGGCCCGGGGCCGTCGTCGGCGAGCGAGCCGCGATGGTCAACGGCACGCGGACCGCGACGCTGTGGGCGCGGACCGCTGGTCGGGTGGCGAGCGTGCCGTACGCCTCCCTCGACCAGCAGGCGCTGGGTTCCCTCGCGGAGGCGCACCACCGTGAGGGCTGACCGTCGGCGTTAACGGATGCGCCGGAGGAGTCCGACTCCTCCGGCGCGAGTGGCAGGCGTGTGAAGCTGGTCGACGGCGTCAGCCCGCGGCGAGGACCTCGCGCAGCTTGGCGGCGAACGCGTCGGGATCGCCGCGCTGGCCGTACTCGCCGCCCAGGAAGCCGCCGTGGTCGCTGGGGAAGATCACCGGCTCGGTGCCCAGCCGTGCGGCCGCGGCCTCGGCGCCCCGATGGGCCATCTGGCCATCGGATTCCTTGCCGGCAGCGAGCACGATCCGGGTCGATGCCGCGCGCAGGGCGTCGAAGTCCGGCTCGTAGTGCGTGCAGCTGACGATGTTCTGGCCAACGAGCGGGTCGGTCCGATTGCCGTCGTCCGTCGTGGGCAGCCCGAACATCGCCGGATCGGGCCCGGGCTGGGCGGCGAGCTCGGGTGTGATCGGTCCCGAGTGGCCGACGACGAAGATGAACTGCGCCATGGCCGGCCCGAAGCCAGATTTCTCGTACGTCTCGTGGATGGCCGAGGTGATCGCCATCGCGGCCTCGCGATCGGGCAGGATCGAGGCGAGCGGTGGCTCGTGCGCGACGAGCGTCCTGACGTCCTCGGGGTGCTTCGCGACGAGGGCGAGGGCATTCACGGCGCCGCCGCTGCTGGCGAACAGGTCCACCGGGTCCGTGCCCAGCTCGGCGATGATCCGATGCAGGTCGTCGGCGTGCTGGTCGGGGGTGGACTCGCTCAACGGATCGGCCTTCGTGCTCCGCTCGACGCCCCGAGGGTCGTAGGTCACGATCGTGCGATCGGGGAAGTGGTCGGCGAGCGTGCCGAACCCGCTGGCACCCATCGGGGACCCGATCAGGAACAGGACGGGCTCGGTCGTGTCCGAATCCGGCGCCCCGGATGTCGTACGTCAGGACGGCTCCGGGCGCATCCAGGGTCATGCTCGTCTTCTCGGTCATCGTCGTCATCGCGGCGCTCCCGTCGTCACGTTGCCCTCGGCGAGGATGGCATCGATCTGGCCCACGGCCTCGGTGAGGCCCTCCTGCATGCCCATCCCCAGCATCTGGTTCATCGACTCCGCGGTCGGGAAGCGGCTCTCGATGGACATCCGCGTGTGACCGGCATCGATCGGCTCGATCGTCACCCGACCCTCGAAGCGGGAGAATGCCTCGTTCGGCGTGCCGTCGGCGTTCGCGAACCCGTCGACGAAGACGAGCTTGCGGGGCGGATCGACCTCCACGACGTCCCAGTAGCCATGCGGCTGGTCGCCGCTGGGCCCGGTCATGTGGTACTGGACGCGGCTGCCCGGCGCCAGGTCGTGGGCGGTGAAGGTGGCGGGGTAGGTCGGGGGGCCCCACCAGCGCTCGAGCTGACGAGGATCGGCCCACAGGTCCCAGACCCGCTCCGGCGTCGCCTCGAACTCGGCCGTCAGGGTCATGGTCAGGGTCTCGGGGTCCTTGCGGACGGCGGTCACGGTCATCGGTCGATCTCCTTGCTCCGTGCGATGAGGTCTGTCATGCGGTCGATCCGGCCGCGCCACAGCGCCTCGTAGTGATCGAGGAGTCCGCGCGCCATGCGCAGGGCCTCGATGTTGGTGCGCACGACCTTGCGGCGGCCGGTGCGCTGCTTGGTGACCAGTCCCGCCCGCTCGAGCACGGCGACGTGCTTCTGCACGGCGGCAAAGCTCATGGGGTAGTGCCCGGCCAGCTCGGCGACACCTTCGTTGGCGTTGAGGGCGCGCAGGACGATGTCCCGCCGCGTGGCATCGGCCAGGGCGGCGAAGACGTGGTCGACCTCGAAGGTGGCGTTCATTGATACAACCATACGGTTGTATGACGGTCGTGTCAAGCGGCGACGGCCGCGGGGTGACAGCCTTCGGCTTCGGCGTCGTAGGGTAAGGAGCATGCCGAAGCCGACCTTTGTCCCGCCGATGCTCGCGACCCTGGTGGGTGCGCCCTTTGATGACCCCGATTGGCTGTTCGAGGTCAAGTGGGATGGGTTCCGCGTCGAGGCGGTGGTCGACCAGGGGGAGGTGCGGCTGTGGACCCGAGGGGAGCAGGACGCGTCGCGCTACTTCGGACCGTTCCTCGAGCCGGCAACCTGGCTCGACGCACGCCAGGCGATCGTCGACGGAGAGGTCATCGCACTCGACGACCGGGGCGAGCCCGATTTCGCGCTCCTCCAGGCGCGTATCAAGGGAAGGGAGTTGCCGCCGAGCCGAACCCGTTCGTGTACGAGGTGTTCGACCTGCTCCACCTCGACGGCCGCTCGCTGCTCGAGGAGCCGCTCGAGGAGCGTCGCCGGTTGCTCGCCTCGATCCTGCGCACCGATCCGCGGGTCCGGCTGAGCGAGCACATCGAAGGCGATGGGATCGCGTTCTTCGATGCGGCCCGAGAGCGGGGCCTCGAGGGGATCATGGCCAAGGACCGCCGTTCGCGCTATGTCCCGGGCAAGCGCACCGACCGCTGGCAGAAGGTCAAGATCCGCCCGGAGCAGGAGCTCGTCGTCGGCGGCTGGGTGACCGGCGCGGGGAAGGCGGTCGACCTCGGGGCGTTGCTGGTGGGCGTCTACGAGGACGGCGGCCTGCGGTATGCGGGCAAGATCGGCGCCGGCTTCACGACGGCCAGCCGCGCGGACCTCCTGGCGGCGGTCGCGCCCCTCGCGACCGAGGAGTCACCGTTCGCGATCCCGCCGCCGCGCGCCGCCGCCCGGGGCGCCCAATGGGTGCGCCCGGCGCTCGTCATCCGCGCCGAGTTCGCCGGCTGGACTGGAGACGGCCTGGTGCGCCAGGCGGCCTACAAGGGCATCGAGCTGGAGAAGGATCCCCGGAAGGTCGTCCGCGAGCGACCGAAGGCATGACCAATGATCGCTCGCCGGAGGCACGAGCCGCGAGCCTGCGGGCCCTGGCCGACGTCCTCCCGATCCTCGAGGCGCCCGACGCCGACTTCGGCCACTGGGAGCTGCCGCCGCCTCGGGATGGCGTCCACTCCCTCGGCTGGTTCGAGCTCGGCCCGACCGCCGAGGCCTGGCGAGCGGCCGTCGGCGCCGGTGGCTGGATGGTGACCGGGTTCGACTGGCAGGCGTGGATGGCGGGCGATGGTCGGTTGTTGCGCGACGACCCGGGAGCCTTGGACGCCGCGACCGCGGAACAGCTGGGCTGGCTGATCACGGCCATTGTCCGATCTGATCGGTTCACGGAGGGATCGCTCGCCGGCGCGTTCGAGTCCGGACTCCTGGCCGCGGATCTCGCGCCGGGCGGCGGCGCTCCTCGACGAGACCCAGGCTAGGAGGCAACGATGACGAAGGTGCGAGTCGCGGGCTTCTCGGTGTCGATCGACGGGTTCGGCGCCGGCCCGGAACAGAGCCTCGAGGATCCCCTCGGCCGAGGCGGAGAGGAGCTGCACGAGTGGCTGACGACCACCCGGACGTTCCACGCGATGATCGGGGAGGCCGGCGGGTCCGAGGGCGTCAACGAGGCGTTCGCGGCGCGCTCGATGGCGGGATTCGGTGCCTTCATCATGGGCCGCAACATGTTCGGCCCGGTGCGTGACGAGTGGCCCGATGACCGGTGGCGCGGCTGGTGGGGCGAGGACCCGCCGTATCACGCGCCCGTGTTCGTGCTGACCCACTTCGCACGGTCGTCGATCGAGATGCAGGGCGGCACGGTGTTCCACTTCGTCACCGAAGGGATGCGGGTGGCCCTCGATCGCGCCCAGGACGCTGCCGGCGACCAGGACGTCAAGATCGCGGGCGGCGTCTCCACGGTGCGCCAGTACGTCCTCGCCGGGCTCGTCGATGAGTTGCACTACGCCGTTGCGCCCGTGCTCCTCGGGAACGGCGAGGCGATGTTCGAGGGCATCGATCTCCCGGGTCTGGGCTTCCGCGTGACGGAGCGCGTCACCACTGACGAGGCCCTGCACGTGGTCCTGCGCCGCGACATGCCCGCATGAGCGTGAACGTACCCTGGACCGCGCGGCGGGATCGCTTCCGGGCGCTGCACCGCGACGGGCTGTTCGTGATGCCCAACCCGATGGACGTCGGATCCGCGAGGCTGCTGGCGTCGATGGGCTTTCCGGCGCTCGCGACGACCAGCTCGGGCTTTGCCGCCGCCCTCGGACGGACGGACTACGGGGTCCGACGCGACGAGCTGCTCACGCATGTCGCCGCGCTCGCCTCGGCGGTGGATGTGCCCTTGAACGTCGATGCGGAGCGCTGCTTCGGGGACGACCCGGCGGGCGTCGCCGCGACCGTCGAGCTGCTTGCGAAGGCGGGTGCGTCGGGCTGCTCGATCGAGGACTTCGATCCCGCCACCGGGTCCATCGATCCGCTCGAGGTCTCCGTTCCGCGCGTGGCCGCGGCCGCCCGGGTGGCGCGCGACCATGGCGTCGTGTTGACCGCTCGCGCCGAGAACCTGCTGCATGGTGTCGATGACCTCGACGACACCATCGCCCGGCTCCGCGCCTATCGAGACGCCGGGGCGGAGGTTGTGTTCGCGCCCGGCCTCATCGACCCGCAGCAGATCCGCCGGCTCGTGGAGGCCGTCGAAGTCCCCGTGAATATGATCGCCTCGCCGAGTGGCCCGTCCATCCCAGAGTTCGCGGCGCTGGGCGTTCGCCGGGTATCGACCGGGGGAAGCCTCGCCAGGGCGGCCTATGGCGCGATCGCCTCGGCGGCAGCCGAGCTGCTGGGGCCCGGGACGTCGACCTATCTCGACGGCGTCATCACGTGGAGTGCCTTCGGAGACGCGATCGCCAAGGCCACGCCGCGCGACTGACGGGCATCGCGACCCCTTGCCGAGCCGCATCCCTGGCGGGCCGGACACGACGTACGCTGCCCGGATGAAGGTCTGCGCGACGTGTGGCACGACCAACCCGGACGACGCGCGCTTCTGCATGTCCTGCGGAACGGCGCTTGCGACCGGCGGCCAGCCCCTGGGCGAGCGCAAGGTGATCACCGCGCTGTTCTGCGACCTCGTCGGTTCGACCGAGCTCGCCGATCGGCTGGATCCCGAGGATGTCGATCGGCTGCTGCGCGCCTACCACGGCATCGCCCGACGCCGCATCCAGGCGTACGGAGGATCGGTCGAGAAGTTCATCGGCGACGCGGTCGTCGGCGTGTTCGGTATTCCGGCCGCGCACGAGGACGACCCCGAGCGAGCGGTCCGCGCGGCGCTCCGGCTGATCGACGAGGTCGGAGCGTCCGGTCTCGATCTCCACGTGCGGATCGGGATCTGCACCGGCGAGACGCTCGTCCGGACCGACGTCGACCCCGACTCGGGCGAAGGGTTCGCGACCGGTGACACGCTGAACATCGCCGCCCGCCTGCAGTCAGCCGCCCCGATCGATGGCGTCGCCGTCGCCGAATCCACGCGACGTGCGTGCGCGCGCGCCTTCTCGTGGATGGATCTCGGGGATCTCGCGCTCAAGGGCCGGGCCGAGCCGATGCACACGTGGCAGGCGCTCGCACCGATCGCCCGCGCGACCGGCGAGCTGATCGTCGAGTCGACCCCCTTCGTCGGCCGCGAGCTGGAGCTCGAAACCCTCGTCAGGCTGTTCGAGCGGTCGCGGACCACGCCGTCGGTCGAGGTCGTCACGGTCGTGGCCGAGCCCGGCATCGGCAAGAGCCGTTTGGTGCGCGAGCTCAGCCGGCATGTCGATGGCCTTCCCGACCTCGTCACGTGGCGGTCGGGTCGCTGCCTGCCATACGGGGACGGCATCGGCTTCTGGGCGCTCGCGGAGATCGTGGCCGCTCACGCCGGGATCCTCGAGACGGACGACCAGGCGACCCTGTCCGCCAAGCTGGACGCGGTGCTGCTCGAGCCGGACCCGAGCCTCCGCTCGTGGATGAAGGACCGGCTCGGGCCGCTCGTGGGGCTCGAGGTCTCGGCCAGCCCGCCGCAGGAGGACGAGACCTTTACCGCTTGGCGACGGTTCCTGGAGGGCATCGCGCAGGCCGGCCCGTTGGTCCTGATCGTCGAGGACCTGCACTGGGCGGACGCCGCCTTCGTCGAATTCCTCCTCCACCTCGCGGCGAACAGCGCCGGGGTCCCGCTGATGCTCGTGGTGACGGCGCGACCCGAGATCGAGGATCGGCACCCGTCCTGGCTGGCGAGAGCTCGTCGCTCGACGGTGCTCTCCCTGGCGTCGCTGCCCGACGCCTCCGTGAGGCAGCTCGTGAACGCTGCCCTGCCAGGCGCGAACCCGGAGCTGCTCGCGAGCGTGCTCGACCGCGCGGCCGGATCACCGCTGTACGCCGAGCAGCTCGCGGCGATGTTGCGGGAAGGTGCTGGTGGCCAGCCGGCCGAGCTCGACGCATCCGCCGTCCCGGCCACCGTCCAGGCCCTCCTGGCAGCCCGCATCGACGCGCTCCCATCCGATCTCAAGCCCGTCCTGCTCGATGCCTCGGTCATCGGCAGAACCTTTTGGTCGGGGGCGGTCGCGACCGTCGGCGAGCGGGATCCGCAGACCGTAGCGACCCGCATTGATTGACCTGTCGCGGCGCGAGCTCGCTCGACCGGCCTTTCCGACGTCGATGGAGGGCGAGGCCGAGTACGCCTTCTGGCACGCCCTCGTGCGCGACGTCGCGTACGGCGCCCTGCCGCGAGCAGCGCGCGTCGCGAAGCACCGCGCGGCGGCCGAGTGGATCGCCGGCCGCTCCGGCGGCGCCCGGGGCCGGACCGCCGAGATCGTCGCCGAGCACTACGGTCGTGCGCTTGAGCTCGCGACGGCCCTTGGGGCCACCGCCGGCGACCTCGACGACATCAGGAAGCCGTATGTCGATGCGCTGCTGGGTGCTGCGGATCACGCCATGGGCACATCGCCCGCGCAGGCCGCCGTCCACGCTCGTCGCGCGCTTGACCTGTCCGATCCCGGCGACCCGCGACGCCTCGAGATCCTGACCGTGCTCGGGCTCGCCCTCCTCGACGTCGGCCACTACCCAGATGCGGCAACCGTCCTGGAGGAGGCGCGAACGCTCCTCCTCGAACAGGGTGGCGCCGCGGCCGCCGCGTCGATCGCCGTCCCGCTGTCGACGGTTCTCGCGGAGGTCGGCGATGCTGCGCGTGCGACCACCATCCTCGACGAGGCCCGGGGCGTGCTCGACGGTCAGCCCGGGCCGGCTCTCCTCGCCGTGATGGCCGCGCAGGCGATGATGGCCGTGCGTGCCGGCGGACCGCGAGCGGCCGAGGCCCTCGCTCGACGTATCGTCGACATGGCGGACGAGCTCGGAATCGCGCCGCCGCCGCGCGCGCTCATGGCCCTGGGCGGTGATGCGAACTACACCCGCGCGATCGAGATCGCGGACGCCGCGGGCGACCTGCGCCTCGCGTCGAGGGGACGCTACAACTTTGCCGTCCACTTCCGTGGTCGCGCCGACGCCTGGACTCAGGTGATCAACGACTCTATCGAGTTCGACCGGGCCCACGGCATCACGAACCTGAGCACGTACAACGTCCGGGCGTTCAACGCGTTCGTCTACCTCGGCCGCGCGGATGGCGTCATCGGCGATCTCGAGGCCGTCGTCGCACAGGCGCGTGAGATCGGCGACGCCTTCACCGAATACCAGGCCTGGTCGACGCTCGTCGAGGTCAGGGCCTCACGCGGCGAACCGGTCGGTCCGCTGGACAAGCTGATCGCCGGCTGGGACGCCGCGGGGCTCGGAGAGGGCCTGGAGTGGACGCTGGGCGAGGCCGCCTTCGCGGTAGGTGATCTCGCCAAGACACGATCGATGTTGACGGCGTTCCTCGATGCGGGCCTCGAGCCCGACGCGCCCTGGATGTTCGTGGATCGTTGCCTCAGGGTCGGGGACCGGCTCCTTGCCGGTCGAGCGGCAGCCGTCGTCCGTGCCAACGCGGCGGCCCACAACCGGACCGATCCGGATGCACTCGCCCTCGAGTCCGCCGCCGAGGACGCGATGGCCGGGCTGCTGGCCGAGGCGGATCGTGACCTGGTCACGGCGAGGGATTGCTACGAGCGCGCCTGGCGGGCCTTCGCCGGGTACGGATGGGACACGCCCGCCGGCATGATCCGCGGCTGGATGGGTCGCTGCCTCATCGACCAAGGAGAAGTCGTGGCGGCGGCAGAGCATCTCGATGCCGCCCGACGGCTGGCCGTGGACCTGGGGCTGGCACCGTGGCTGGTCGAGCTCGACGCGCTCCGGGCGAGGGTCGCGGTCTAGCTCGAGGACCGGCGTTGCGGGGCTGGGAGCCTCGCCAGGCCGATCGGTTCCGGAAGGCCCTTGAGCGTGGCTGTGCCGGCGTCGTCCCAATCGGTGGGGGAGAGGAGCGCCTGCGCGTCGGCAATGGGGAGGAGCGCCTCGCCGGGTTGAGCGTGGGCGGCGATCCGCGCCGCCAGGTTGACGACGTTGCCGTAGACGTCGCCGTCGCGCACGACGAACCGCCCCACGGCGATGCCCGCGTGCGCCTCTGGCAAGCCCGCGTCGACGATCGCCGCGACGAGCTCGCGGACGCCGTCGATCGCGCTCGCCGCCGGACCGGAACCGGAGCAGCACGCCGTCGCCGAGCTGCTTGACGACCCGCCCGCCGTGGTTCGCGACGACGCGGCTCGCGACGACGTGCAGCTTCGTCGCGAACTCCGCCGCCCGCTCGTCGCCGTCGGCCGCCGTGAGCGCCGTGTACCCGGCGAGGTCGACGAACGCGATCGCCGGGAGGGTCGACCGGGTGCGGCTCGGCTCGTCCGGCCACTTCGACGGCCCGCCCCATCGAGCCCACGATCCGCTCGAACACGTCGTGCTCGGTGTGCCGGGCATTCAGCCATTCGAGCATGTCCCGCTGGAGCGGCGGCATGACGAACGACGGCTGCCATGGCCTCGTCCGGGCTCATGCCGCGATCCAGCCGATCCGGCGGCGAGCCGCCGTGGTCATCGAACAGGTCCAGGGTCGCGGCCGCGATCCGCCGCACGCCGTCGCCGACGATGTGGGCCGCGCGCTGGGCCACCTCGGGCGCGTCGTCGACCATCGCCCAGACCTCGAGGAAGCGCCGGATCAGGCGCTCCTCGTCCGCAGGAACGGCCGCCTCGGGCGGCGGGACCGCGAGCCCGAAGGCGGCGTAGACGGCCGGCAGGTTCGCCCCGCGTTCGCCGAGCGACGTCCACGAGCTCGCCGAAGGTGTGGTCAGACCGGCCGGGCGGCGCCCACATCTCCGCCACGCGGTCGATCGGGAGCTGCCGGGTCTCGGATCGCCCACAGCATGTCGTCGGGCGTGATCCCGCCCTCGCGCAGCGCGTGGGCCAGCCGGACGCGTGGCACGTCCACGGCCACGAAGCGGCCTTCGGCGTCCGCGCACGAGGACGCCGGCGGCGACCAGCTCGTCGATCTCCGCGGACTCGACGTCCGCCTCGCGGGCGAGCTCGGACTGGGTCAGGAAGCGCGGCTCGGGGTCCATGTCCCCAATCATGGCTGTCAGCCCGCGGTCCGGTGCCTCGCGCGCGTGTCGGCGACGCGGTCGTGCGCCTCGGCCAGCAGGGGCTTGACGATCGCATCGAACGTCTCGTCGCTCGGGTTGAGGATCGAGACCCAGTGCTGCTGGGCATACACGGGGTGCGGGAGCAGGCGATCGAATGCCGCATAGTCGGGCTCGGTAGCGCCCCCGACGAGCCGGTCGAAGGTCTGGCGGCTCACGCCGATGTTGAGCCGGTACACGTCCGGCCTGGCGTCGAGGTTGGATGGCGAGCCCATGTCGTGCTCGTCGGTCGTGACGATCGTGGCGAAGTTGGGCCAGTGCTTCTCGGGGTCGAGCGAGAAGAACGTGGCCCCCATGGCGGAGACGACGTCGACGTCTGGATACGCCTCGCCGATGAAGCGGATGACGGCGTCGTGGTCAGGTCCGCGGCGGTCGAGATCGGTCATGTCCCGAGACTACGGGACGCATGTCAAGCCCTTCGGCTATCGGACCGCGTCGAGCTCGAACACGGGTCGCCCGTCGGCCGCCTTTACCGGGTCCGTGAGATCGACGCCGTCCACCGTGCGGATGAACCAGACGCCCCCTCGCATGCCCCGGGCCAGGGGCCCGAGCACGTCTCGGAAGAACGCGACTCGTTCGTTCGGATCGAGCTCGGTCGCACGGACCTCCTCGGCTCGGCGATGGACCGTGATGGTCGCCTTCCCCGCGGCCCGCAGGTTGCGCACCCAGTGCACGTCGCCCCAGGGGCACCACACCCACCGGCGGCCGGAGACCTCGATGATGGCCACGGGAGTCGTGCGCGGCAGGCCGCTCGTCCGGCCGCGGATCGTGATGAGGCCGTTGAAGCCAAGCGGAACGCCGGCGCCCAGCAGCGCCTTGGCGACCGGCCCGAACGCCTTGACCGTTCGGGGCGCGTGCGCCGCGCCCTCCATGTGCTCGTTCATCGTTGGTTGCTCCTTGCTTCGTGATGGCTCGTGCAGTCACGGAGGGGACCCGCCCGAGGGCGCGGACGTGACCGCAGCCCGTGGCGCAGACAGTCAGCCGGCGACGACGCTGAGGTCCAGGGAGCGGAGCCGCTCCGGATCCGCGAGGATGTCGATCGCGACGATCCGCCCGCCCCTGACCGTCAGCGCGAGGACGGCGAACGGGCTCCCGTCGGGCGCCCAGGCGACGCCGCCGGGCGTGCCGTTCACGAGGACCCGCGTCGCGGTCTCGGCAAACGCGCGGAAGCTCATGGCCTGCTCGGCGACGACCTGGGCGCCGTGGACGTGGGAGACCAGGGCCGGGCGTGCCTCGCCGCCATCCGACCGCAGGACCACATCGGGATCGAGGGCCGCGAGGAGCCGCTCGAAGTCGCCGTCGCGGGCCGCTGCGAGGAAGGCGTCGACGACGGCCCACTGGCCGTCGAGCCCGACGTCGGGAACGGGCGCGCCCTGGACCCGGCGACGGCCGCGGCTGGCGAGCTGTCGCGTTGCCGTGGGCGTCCGGCCGACGATCGGGGCGATGTCGTCGAACGGCACGGCGAACACGTCGTGGAGCACGAAGGCGACCCGTTCGGCGGGCGTGAGCGACTCGAGGACGACCAGCAGGGCGAGCCCGATCGAGTCACCGAGCAGCGCCTCCTGCTCCGGGTCGGGGCCCGTTTCTGGACTGACGACGGGGTCAGGCACGTGCGTCTCGAGGGACGCCTCGCGTCGCGTCGTGCGCGAGCGGAGCATGTTGAGACAGACCCGCCCGACGACCGTCGTCAGCCAGGCGCGCAGGTTCTCGACGTCGCTGGTGTCGCTGCGGCTGAGGCGAATCCACGCCTCCTGGACAGCGTCGTCCGCCTCGGTCACCGAGCCGAGCATCCGGTAGGCGACCCCGCGAAGGTGCGGACGGTTGGCCTCGAAGCGCTCGGCGAGCCACGCCTGATCGGGCATCATCACGCTCCTGGGCTGGGTGGGTTCATGGCGTTGACCCGACTCATTGCCCGGATGTGACCAATACCACCACCATGCGCTGGACGCCGTGGGCGTTGACGCGACGTGCGACGCTGATCGGAGAGCCACCCGATGCCGGGCGAGAGGAGCGAGATGGAAGCACCCATGTCCAGCCAGAAGGTCAACACCTCCTTGGAAGGCATGAGGACCCATGCGCACGCTCAATCTCGGAATCCTCGCGCACGTCGACGCCGGTAAGACCACCCTCACCGAGCGCCTGCTGTTCACCGCCGGCGCCATCGACCGCATCGGCAGCGTCGACGCCGGCACCACCCAGACCGACTCCCTGGACCTCGAGCGCGAACGCGGCATCACGATCCGTTCCGCGGTCGCCTCGTTCCTGGTCGGCGACCTCGCGGTCAACCTGGTCGACACGCCGGGCCACCCGGACTTCATCGCCGAGGTCGAACGCGTCCTCGGCGTGCTCGATGGCGCCGTGCTCGTCGTGTCCGCGGTCGAGGGCGTCCAGCCGCAGACGCCACTGCTGTTCCGCGCCCTCCAGCGGCTGCGCGTCCCGACGCTGCTGTTCGTCAACAAGATCGACCGCGCGGGGGCTGATCCCGAACGGGTCATTGCGACGATGGCGCGGCGGCTGTCGCCCGGCGTGGTGCCGATGGGCCCGCCGCTGATCACGTCCGAGGACCAGCACCGCACGCTGCTGGCGGAGGTCCTCGCCGAGCACGACGAGGCGATCCTCCGCTCGTTCGTTGGGGACGAGGCCGCGCTGTCGTACCCGCGCCTCCGTGAGGCGCTCGCCGCACAGACGCGCCAAGGGTGGCTGTACCCGGTGTACGTCGGGTCGGCCGGCAGCGGGGAGGGGATCGATGCCCTGCTCGCCGGCGTCGACGAGCTGCTGTCTGGCGCCCGCGGCGATCCCGAGGCCGCCGTCTCGGGCCGCGTGTTCAAGATCGAGCGAACGCCGGCCGGCGAGCGCGTCGCCTACGTGCGGTTGTTCGCGGGCACGCTCAGGCCCCGCCAGCGCGTGCGCGTCGGGGGAGGTGACGAAGCGAAACCGACGTCGATCAAGGTGTTCGCGCCGGCCGGTGCGCCGCGCCGCGACGCGCTGGCGGCAGGCGAGATGGCCGCGATCCGCGGGCTCGGCGCGGTCCGGGTGGGCGACGCGATCGGTGAGCCGCCGGCGGGCCAGGCGGAGACCGCGCGCTTCCCGCGACCCGCGCTCGAGGCGGTCGTCTACCCGCTCAGACCGGACCAGGCGGGCAGCCTCCGCGCGGCCCTCTCGCAGCTCGCCGAGCAGGACCCCCTCATCGACGTCCGCCAGGACGATCACCGCCACGAGATCGCGGTGTCGCTCTACGGCGAGGTCCAGAAGGAGGTCATCGGGGCCACGCTCGAACGCGACTACGGCATCGCCGCCGACTTCCGCGAGACGACGGTCGTGTGCATCGAACGACCGGCGGGGGTGGGGGACGCCGAGGAGGTCATCCGGGCGAAGACGCATACCAACATCACCGGACGCAGCTCGCCGCTGAGCACGAACCCGTTCAAGGCCACCCTCGCCCTGCGGATCGAGCCCGGCCACGTCGGATCCGGGATCGCGTTCCGCGCCGATGTCGAACCCCGGCTCGTTCCGCTCTACCTGTTCCACACCGGCGAGACGTTCCTGGCCCAGATGGAGGCGTACGTCCGCGAGGCGCTGACCGAGGGCCTGGCCGGCTGGCAGGTGACCGATTGCCGGGTCTCGATGACCGACTGCGGCTATGCCTCGCCCGAGACGTCCGCGGCCGACTTCCGGCGCCTGACCCAGCTCGTGCTGGCGACGGCGCTCGACCGGGCCGGGACCTGGGTCTGCGAGCCGCTCGCGGATCTCACCCTCGAGATGCCGAGCGTGACGGCGCCGGGCGTGCTGGGGGCACTCGGCCGGCTCGGGGGCCGCGTCACGGGGCAGTTCTCGGCGAATGGCGTGTCGCACGCGAGCGCGGTGTTGCCCGTCGCCAGGGTGCGGTCAATCCAGCACCAGCTTCCGGGGCTGTCGATGGGGGAGGGCATCCTCGAGTCCCGCCCCGGCGGCTATCAGCCGATCGGCGACAGTCCGCCGCGGCGGGCGCGGTCGACGCCGAGCCCCCTCGACCGTGATGCGTGGCTCGCCTCGCTCACCAAGCGGGGGTAGAGCGGCCGTCCTCCGCACGGTGCGGACCAACCGATTACGCTGCCGGGGTGCCGCGCGCCGGCGGCGAGGGGTGAGAGGGAGTGACCGTTGAAGACGTACGCCGGGCTGCGACCCGAGGACCTGCAGGCAGCCCTCGATCAGGGCACCGCCCTCGCCGACGCCGACATCGACCGGGCGATCGCGACCGCCGGTTCGGGCGACGCCCGCGCCGTCCTCGGCCACCTCCGGCGCGCAGCGCGCCATTCGATCGCGGCCTACGGCAGATCGGCGGCCCTGCGGACGGTCCATCCGGACTCGGCTATTCGCGAGGCGGCCGGTGACGCACAGGCGCGTTTCGAGGCCTGGCAGGCCAGCGTGTTCGCCCGCCGCGACCTGTTCGCCGCGCTCGAGGCCATCGACGGCTCATCGTTGTCCGCCGGCGGAGCGACGCCACCTCGACCTGTGGCGGGCGAACGGCCGGATCAACGGCGCGCACCTCGACGGGGCGGCCCGCGACGAGCTGCAGGTCGGCCCAGGAACGGGCGACGCAGCTGGCGATCGAGATCTCGGAACGCTTCGTGGCCGAGGTGCCGATCATGGAGCTCACGCTCGAGGAGCTCGACGGGCTGCCGGCCCAGCTGCTCGACACCCTCGAACCCGGCGCCGCACCCGGGACGCGGCGCCTCCGCGTCGAGTTCGCGACGCGCGACGAGGTGCTCACCGGAGTCCGGCGACGGGACATCCGCGAGCGCTTCTGGTGGCTGCTCGGCGAGCGGTCCGTGGCGACCAACCGCGAGCCGATGCGCGAGCTGTTCGAGGTACGCCGGCGGATCGCGCACCTCGCCGGCTTCGCGTCCTGGGCCGAGCTCCGGACCTCGACGGCGGCGATGCGGACGGTCGAGGCCGCGCAGGCATCGCTCGAGGCCCTGGACCGGCCCGCGACGACCGGCCGCGGAGGCCTTCATCGCGGCCTGTTCGGCGGCGTTGGGCGAGCAGCGTGGCGACGACGGGTTCCAGCCCTGGGACCAGTACGTCGCCGTGGCCGAGCTCGGCCGCGGCCTCGGGGTCGATCGCGAGAGCCTGCGGCGGTTCCTGCCGCTGCAGGGCGTGCTCGACGGCCTGTTCCGTCTCGCTCGCGAGGTGTTCGGCGTGCGGGTCGAGGAGCGACCGGAGGCGCTCGGGTGGCACGAGGACGTCCGCACGCTCGCGCTGATCGATGACGCGACCGGCGACGAGATCGGGCTGTGCCTGTACGACCCGTACGCGCGCGACGGGAAGGACGCGAGCACGAACGCGTTCATGGATCTCCTCGCGGCCGACGGACCCGCGGCAGACGGTCACCAGCCTCCACGCGTCACGATGCTGGTGACGATGTTTTCCAAGCCGGCCGCCGGTCGACCGACGCTGCTGTCCCTCAACGACGTCGACGGCCTGTTCCACGAGTTCGGGCACGTCCTGGACTTCTCGATCGGCTCGAAGCGGCTCGCCCGTCATGGATGCCGGCTGGTGGGGGATCGACTGGGTGGAAGGCCCGTCACTGTCCATGGGCAACTGGGCGTGCGCGCCCGAGGTGCTGGCGACGTTCGCGCGGGACCCGGACACCGGGGAGTCGATCTCCGCCGAGGCGGCCGATGCCCTGGCGGCGATGCAACGCCTCGACAACCTGCCCTATCTCGAGCGGTACCTGTCCCTCGGCCGGCTCGACCTCGCGGTCCATGGCCCAGAGGCCGTCGATCTCGACGAGGCCTGGCGAGCGGCGTGGGCGCCGAACCCGGTGCCGCAACCGGCGGACCACTTCCAGCCCTTCAACATGATCATGGCGGTGTCCGGGTACGACGGTGCCCTGTATGGCATCTCGTGGGCGATGGCCATCCGGGACGCGATCCTTGACGCGTTCGCACGCGAGGGGTGGCGCAACGGCGAGACCGGGCGGCGGTACGTGAGAGCGGTGCTCGCCCCGGGCCCGTTCGTGCCGCCAGTCGACCGGCTGGCGGCGTTCCTCGGTCACGAGCTGACCACCGGTCCGCTCGTCGCCGCCGTCGCCGGGGCGCTGGATACGGCGCGCGCCGCGTCGGAGCTCGCGGAGCCGGCGGGCTGACCTCGGATCCAAGCGGCGCGACGGTACGTATCCCTGTCGCTGGGTGGCAGCCCACGACCTACCCCGGGCTCGGACCCAGCGGGAGCAGGAGAAGGCGTGCCATGGCGGACCAAAGCTTGTACGAGCGGCTGGGCGGTGTCTTTGCCATCGCTGCCGTGATCGACCATTTCAGTGATGCGGTCGTCAACAACGCGATCGCCGGCGCGGGCTCCGACAACCCCGCCCTGCGGGAATGGCATACGCAGAAGCTGGCCCGGTTGCCGGGCCTCAAGTTCATGCGGACGCTCTGGGTGTGCGACGTGTCCGGCGGCCCATTCGACTACCGGGGCACCAAGCCCGGGCACGATTCGGTCAGCCTCGAGGAGGCGCATCGAGACCTGGAGATCGCCCCGGAGGAGTTCGATGCCGTGGCCGGCGAGCTGGCGCGGTCGCTAGATTTCTTCAAGGTGCCCCAGCGGGAGAAGGACGAGGTCCTGGCGGCGTTCGCCGCTCACAAGGGCGAGGTCACCGAAGGATCCCTGTCCCCGGCGGCCGGCTGAGCGGCGCGCCCAGCGGAGGTCGAGGTCGGCCTACGCCGGCCCGGCGGTCATCGTGAGGACCACGTTGCCCCGCTTGTGCCAGCCCTCGACGTAGCGGTGCGCCTCGGCGGCGCGGTCCATGGGAAAGCGGCGATCGATGACCGGGCGAAACTCGCCGGCCTCGATCAGGCTCTTGAGGAGGAGCACGTCCTCCTTGCTCCGTCGCCCGCCCGCGATCCGCACGCGCCGGCTGCCCACCCAGCGGGTCGTGACGACGAACGCGATCGTCTCGACCAGGAAGCGACCCAGGTCGGTCGCGATGTAGACCCCGCCCGGCCGCAACGCGCGGCGACCGCGGCGGAACGACGACTTGCCCACCGCATCGACGATCGCGTCGTACCGCTGGCCGGCCTTCGTGAAGTCCTGCCGGCGGTAGTCGACGACCTCGTCGGCGCCGAGTGACCGCACCAGGTCGGCGTTGTCCGGGCCGCAGACGGCGGTGACGTGAGCCCCCAAGTGCTTCGCGAGCTGCACGGCCGCCGTCCCGAGCGAGCCGGACGCGCCGTAGATGGCGAGACGTCGCCCCGGCCTGGCGTCGGCCAGGCGCAGGGCCGCCAGGGCCTGGAACGCCCCATCGCAGACCGCCGCGGCGCCCTCGTAGCTCAGACCCGGCGGTTTCGGGGCCAGCGGCCCCGTCTCGCGCACGCAGACGTACTCGGCGTGGGCGCCGAAGTAGCGCGACGGACTGCCGAACACCTCGTCGCCGACCTTGAACGTGCGCACCGAACGGCCGACGGCCTCGACCTCGCCGGACAGCTCGACCCCCAGCGTCAACCCCCTCGGCCGCCGGATGCCGAGGAACAGCCGCCAGAAGAACGGGTAGGCGGCGCGAGCATGGGTGTCGGTCTGGGTCACCGTGCTGGCGTGGACCCTCACGAGGACCTCGTCGTCCTTCGGGACCGGCCGGTCCACCTCCTCGACCCGGAGGACCTCCGGTGGGCCATAGCGGTCCTGGACGACGGCTCTCATCATCAGACCTTCCTGACGGCGATCGCACGCGCCGCGGCATCCGCGAGTGCGATCAGCTGCTCACGCCGCGCGAGCTCGAGCTGGGACGATCCGGGCGCAACCACGAAGATCGCCGCCGACGAGATGCCGCCCACGAGACACGCGGTTCGGACGGCCTCCTCCAGCTCTCCATCGGGTGCTTGGGTCATGCAGCCTCCCAGGCTCGCGCGGCTCCGGCCATCCTGCCACGGCCGCCGCTAGAGTGGTGTGATGCTCATCATCGTGCCGCCGTCGGAGACCAAGCGGCCGCCCCCGGATCACGGGCCGCCCGTGGACCTCGACGATCTCTCGTTTCCCGAGCTGACCGCGCTGCGGACCCGGATCCTCGACGCCCTGGTGGCCACGAGCGGCCGGCCCGACGCCTTCCAGCGGTTGCAGGTCGGCCCGTCCAAGGCGGCCGACGTTGCGCGCAACACGTGGCTCCTCGAGCTGCCCGCGATGCCCGTGCTCGAGGTCTATTCCGGGCCGCTTCACGAAGGCCTCGACGCGGCGTCGTTGTCCGTCGCGGCCAGCGAACGGGCGCAACGGAGCCTGGTGGTCACGTCCGCCTTGTGGGGCGCACTCCGGCCAGCCGATCGGATACCGCCCTATCGACTCGACATCTGTTCGCGGCTCGTCGGCATGGACCGGCTCAAGCCCACCTGGAGGACCGTTCTGGACGACGTCCTCGCCGGCACCGCCGGTCCTCGCGGGATCGTGATCGACCTGCGGTCGCCGAGCTACCAGGGGATTGGCATGCCGGCCGGCCTCGGCGATCGAACCGTGGCGCTGCGCGTCGATCAGTCCGCCGGCGGGGGACGACGGATCGGCGATGTCATCGCCAAGCGGATCCGCGGTCAAGCCGCGCGCCACCTGCTCGATTCCGGCGTGGATCCCGACGACCCGGACGCGCTCGCGGGCCTGCTTGGCGAACGCTGGCCGGTTCGACTCGACGCCCCCGCGCTGCCGGGCAGGACGTGGACGATGACCCTCATCGCGAGCGACTGAGGCGCGCCGATCCGGCGCAGGCTCAGCGTTCCGAGGTTCGCGCGGCGAACAGCTCCCACTCGCCGGGCACGCCCCGCAGCGTCGTGGCGCCGAGCGGCTCGAACGCGAGGTCCGTTCCCGTCGCGAGGTCGCGGACCGTCTTCGTCACGGCCACCCCGCCTGGCGCCGCCGCGCCGAGCACCCGCGCGGCGATGTGCACGCCGATGCCCCCGACGCCGGTCTCGCGGCGCTCGATCTCGCCCGTGTGGATGCCGGCGCGGATCTCGACATCGAGCGCCCGTGCCGCATCAACGAGCTCGAAGGCGCAGCGCAGGGCCCTGGTCGGGGCGTCGAAGATCGCCATGACGCCGTCGCCGGTGAACTCGACGTTCTGACCGTGCCAGCGGTCGATCTCGCCCCCGACGACGCGCTGGTACTGCTCGAGGAGCTTCTTCCAGGCCCGGTCGCCCATGGCGGCCGCCCGGCCCGTGGAGTCGACGATGTCTGCGAACAGGATGGTCGCCAGCGTCCGGTCGATGTCCTCCGCCGCCTGCAGGGAGCGCAGCTGCTCGTGCGTCCATCGGTATTCCTCGACGAAGCGGCTCGTCCGCACCTCGGCGTCGGGCACGTAGGTCAGCAGCACGACGCCCGAGCTGAACGTGCGTGACTCGACCAGGCGCAGCCGATGCGTGTCGATCGGATCGCGGAACAGCCGCTTGCCCGTGCCCAGGATGACGGGATAGACCAGCAGGCGGTACTCGTCGACCAGGTCGTGTCGCAGGAGCTCGTCGAGCAGGTCCGGGCTGCCATAGACGACGAGATCGCCACCCGGCCGCGCCTTGAGCCGCTCCACCTGGGCGGCGACGTCGCCCGAGATGATCGTCGAGTTGTTCCAGTCCGCCCGCTTCAGCGTGTTCGAGACGACGTACTTGGGGACGCTGTTCATGCGCTCGACCATCTCGAGGTCGCCGCCGCCGGCCGTCGGCCAGAACGCGGCCCAGATCTGCCAGGTCCGACGGCCCAACAGCAAGGCCTCGGCGGAGAACACCTGCCACCGGTTGTAGACCTCGTCCTCGTCGTTCTGGATGCCGAGCGCCCACGCGTTGCGTCCGCTCCGATGCTCGTCGAAGCCCGGCGCCTCGATGATGCCGTCGAGCGTCACGAACGCGGTGGCGACCAGCTTCATGGCGTCAGAAGCTCCCTCGCGATCCCAGCCGCAAGCCACTCGCCGTAGTGCTCCTGCGTCCAGCCACGCTCGAGCACGAGCAGGTCGTATACGTCGAGCGAGCACAGGGTCCAGACGATATCGCGCGCATCATTGAGCGACAGGCCGGACCGGATCGCGCCGTGGTCGGCGAGCATGGCCACGAATCGTCCTTGACCCTCGAGGCGCCTGGCCTCCATCTCGTCCCAGAGGCGCCTCAGCTCCGGGTCGGCGCCGGCCCCATTCCGCAGCGCGCGTAGCAGCGGGCCGGCTCGGCGATGGATCCCGGGCTGCGTCGCAGCGTAGAGCGCGACTTGGCGCCGAGGGTCGGGCTCCTCGATGACAGCGCGAATCGCCGGACGCTCTTCCACCGGAACCTCGGCACGTCCGGCACCGCCGGCAAGCAGAGCCTCGACGACCGCTCGGAAGAGGCCTGCCTTGCTCCCGAAGATCCGGTACACGGTTTCGACGACGACCCCGGCCTCCCGGGCGATCTCGGGCATCGCGACGGCATAGCCTCGATCGCGAAAGAGCACGCCCGCGGCGCTGATGATGTCGCGGCGTGTCTGCTCGGCCTGCTCCCGCCGCCGCCGGGATTCGTATCGCCGCCGGGGCTTGACGTCTTCCGTCATTCCGTGTCAGTGTCCATGATACGAAATCAGGATGGTTCCCATGATAGGGCACAGGAGGTCGGCGCCATGCATGCGATCGTCGTGCGAGAGGTTGGAAGCGCCAGCGAGATTGATCGGGGCGGCACCTACGTCAGCGAGAACGTCGCACCCCGGGTCCGGCAGGCGCCTGGCTTCGTATCGGCGTACTGGATGTCCGACGGGGCGGGACACACCCTCAATGTGCTCACATTCGACTCGGAGGAGGCGGCGCGCGAGGCTCTCGCCGCGGCGCGCCAGGCGCCGCGGCCCGATTACCTCAGGCTCGAGAGCGCCGACGTCTACCTGGTGCTAGCCACGGCATAGGGAAGACTCCCGCTCGTCGGGCGAACCGTGAACGTGCGCGGCCAGCTCATGACCCGATGTCGGATGCCTCAGGCTCCGGCAGCCACGCGTCATCGGGCAGCTCTAGCCAGCCCTCAACGGACCCGATCGTGGCCGCTGCCACACGGATGGCGGCCAGGCCGGCCGGATGGGCTCCCGGGCGCCAGACCATCGACCATGGGTAGACAGGGACCGGCTCCACGATCGGGCGGACGACGCCCCCGGGGACCTGGACGTGGTCGATCGAGGTCAGGATCGGCAGGCCCTGCTGGACGAGGTGATGGGCCTGGTCGTCGAGGCCGACGGCGGGGATGTGATCCGGCGTCGCCCACGCACCGGTGAGCGCCATGAACTGGCTCACGAGGTCCGACCATTCGGGCGCATCCGGACTGGCCGGGTTGAAATCCATCTCGGCGCCGCCGAGAGCGGCGACCGGAACCGCGTCCGCTGCGGAGAGCGGGTGACCGAGCGGCAGCATGACGGCAAGCGGCTCGTAGCGGACGAGCTCGCGCTCGACTCTGGCACCTGGGGCCGCGCGCCAGTCTGCGCGCCCGAACGCCACGTCGAGCTCGGCGGCCTCGAGGCGATGGATGGACGCGCCCACGCCGCCGCCGTACCGGCCACGAAACTCGAGGGTCGGCGCTGCGCCTCGGGCCGCCTCGAGGACACGGAGCGCGGTTCGTCGGCCCTCTGACATGAGATCGACGAGCACGGGCCGCGTCGGCTGGCGCAGCTCGACGACGATCTGGTCGTGAAGCACGAGGAGCGGGCGAACCCGATCCAGGAGGCGGCGACCCTCGGGCGTCAGCGTGACGCGACGGGTGGTGCGCACGAACAGCGGCGTGCCGAGCTGCGACTCAAGCCTGCTGATGTCCCGCGACAGCGCCTGCTGCGCGACGAACAGGCGCGCGGCGGCCCGGGTGAAGTGGAGTTCCTCGGCGACCGCGACGAAGTAACGCAGCAACCGGATGTCGAGGTCAGCGTCGGGCGGAGACGGCTTCGTATTCACGCACTGGCGATGTTAGTCGAGCGTGTCCAGGTGTTGGACGTCGGCGGCGTCCGGCGAGAGGGTAGGGGCACCAACTCGGCAAACATTGAACACGAAGGGAAGAACCAATGGACCCCGCTACCCTCGGCACCCTGATCATCGGGCTCGACTACATCCGGAGGAACGACGCGCTCGACGAGCGAAACGTCGCGCGCCGCGAACGGTGGCGAGCTCCGCTCAGTTTGGCTCGCCAGCGCCTGGCAGATGCCCTCCGCAGAACCGCCGACCGCATCGCTCCCGCGCCATCGCCGGCCTAGGTTGGATATGCAGCGCCAGCCCGCCAGACCGCCAGGAAATCGGACTCGCCCGGGATCGCCAGTCGACGAGGCCAGGCGGCGGCTGACATCATCTCGGCATGCGGACGAAGGAAGAACAGATCTCGTGGATCCGCGCTGACCAGCAGTTCTGGCGAGACCTCGCCCGGGAGGTGGGCCCCGACCGCTACGCGGAGCTTGGCCCGATGGGGGAGTGGAGCTTCGGGGACATGGCCGCGCACCTGGTCGCCTGGCGTGACTGGACGATCACCCGACTCGAGGCGGGCGTCCGCGGCGAGTCCAACCCCACGCCGCCCTGGCCGCCGGAGATGGACGAGGAGGACGTCGACGCGATCAACACCTGGATCCAGGAGCACCGAGGCGACCGTTCGCCCGAACAGTTCGTGCAGGACTACGACGACTCGTATGACAGGCTGATCGCGGCCATCGAAGCCCTGCCCGAGGCAACGCTGCTCGATCCGGACGCGGCCCCGTGGATCGGCGGACCGCTCGTGGAGGTGTTGTTCACCGGTCACCTCCACGATGAGCACGTGCCCGTCGTCCGCGCCTGGCTCGAGGGCGAGCGATCGCGCTGATCGCGGCGCTCCTTGCCGCTTGTCAGGCGGGCGCCCGGCGCCCGACCAGGTACCACGTCTCTACGTCGCCCTTGCCTTTGATCGACACCGTGCCCCGCGGCTCGAGCTCGAACTCGTCGCTGAGCAGGTCGTGGGTTGCCCGGGTGACCTGGATGTGGCCTGGCGTGCCGTGCGACTCCATCCGGCTCGCCATGTTCACCGCGTCGCCCCACAGGTCGTACAGGAATCGCTTGCGCCCGATGACGCCCGCCACGACCGGTCCGGAATTGATCCCGATCCGGATCTCGAGGCCCAGGTGGCCGACGCCGTCCTGCGACCGCATGGCGTCGCGCATGTCGAGGGCGATCAGCCCCATCACCCGGGCGTGGTCCGCGCGCGGCGTCGGCACACCCGCCGCGACCATGTAGCAGTCGCCGATCGTCTTGATCTTCTCGACCCCGTAGCGTTCGGCCAGGAGGTCGAAGTGCGTGAACAGGTGGTCGAGGATCCCGACCACTTCGGCCGGCTTGAGGCGGTCCGACAGGGGCGTGAAGTCGACGACGTCCGCGAACAGGATCGACGCCGCGGCGTACTGGTCCGCGATGGTCGACGCGTCGGCCTTGAGCTTCTCGGCGATCGAGCGCGGGAGGATGTTCAGGAGCAGGGTCTCCGCCCGGTCCTGTTCGACTCGCAGCGCCGCGAGCGCCTCCTCGCGCTGCCGAACGAACAGCGCGAGCAGCCCGAACACGACCGTGCCCGCGACGGTCACGTTGAGCGCGATCATCGTCGGCGCGAACCAGGCCGGGAGGGGCGGCCCCGCGCCGGCGACCTCGCCCACGATCCCCGAGACCACGAACAGCGCGGCGAACGCGACGAACCAGCGCACCCCCGAGCTCGCCCCGTTGAACACGAGGGCCCCGAGGGGCGCCAGGATGCCCCACAGACCGACGGCGCCCGACGCGACGAAGCCGCCCACGAACGCCATCGAGATCGTCGGCGCGATCAGGATGTCCAGCAGCTCGACCCGCAGCAGCCACTCCGTGTCGCGGGTGCGGGAGAAGATCGCGATCGCCACCACGGAGATGAGCAGGTACACCCACGCGATGAGGCCCGCCATGGCGCCGAGGGCGAGGTAGATCGCTCCCCAGGCGAGCGAGATCGGCAGGATCAGGATGCAGATGAGGACGAGCAGCGCCTTGCGCGCTCGAACCTCCTCGTCGTCACTCGGATCGGCGCCGATCCTCGCGGCGCGATCGAGCCACGGCTGGGCGAACCGAGCAAGAGCATCCATTCGCGGAGGGTATCCGTTCGCGTCCCGGGATCTTCGACCGATGGGCGCCGGACTGCGTTTCGACCGAAAGCTGCAACGGGATACGCACTCGCCTTGAGCCCGGGCTCGGCAAGCCCGTGGTCAAGTCAGCCCACCGCACTGAGGTCAAACGATGAACGACGACACCGTTCGTGCCGCCGCAACGAGCTTCTGCGACGCGCTCGTTGCCGGTGACATCGAGCGCGCGACGACCCACATGAGCAAGGAGCTCCTGCACAACCTCGGCGAGGTCCTGGCCCTGCTGCCCCTGCCCGCCAACGAGGCGTCCGTTGTCTCCGTCGAACAGGGCGGATCGGGCTACAACGTCGTGGTACGCCTCGCCGGTGAGTCCGAGGCGGTCGAGATCCAGACCCGCTGGAAGGACCGCGACGGCCAGCCGACGCTCGTCGAGGCCAGCCACCTCAGCAGCGCGCAGCTGGCTGCCGCCGCGGGCGAGGAAGAGCCGGAGGCCGAGACCGAGGGCGTCCAAGGCTGACCATGGACGACCGTCTGTCCACGAAGGAGGTCGCCTGGGTGCTCGGTCGGTCGCCCGGAGGATCGTCGACGGCTACCGGATCCCGAAGGCGGAGGTTGGCCCGGGTTTCCTGAGTCGGTGCCTTGAAGGCGGCAGAGAATGCACCATGCACCATTCCGCCGTTCATCGGTCACACTGAGGGCAGCAGCATGGCCACGAAGGGGTCGCCGTTCCTTCCGCCGCGGTGGTTCATCCGCGCTGCGTGGGCCGTGCATCGCGCCCTGTACTCGATCAGCGGCGGTCGTCTCGGCCTCGGCAAGCCGACCGCCACGAACTACGGGACGCTCAGGCTCCACACGACGGGCCGCCGAACGGGCGCCGAGCGTGTCGCGATGCTCGGCTATTTCGAGGACGGCCCGAACCTGTTCACGCTGGCGATGAACGGCTGGGGCGAGCCCGAGCCCGCGTGGTGGCTCAACCTGCAGGCGAGCCCCGACGCGACGATTGATCTCCCCGACGGGCCGCGACGTGTCAGAGCGCGCGTCGCGTCCGGCGACGAGCGCGCTCGCCTGTGGTCCGAGATCGAGCAGCGGAACCCGAGTCTCGATGGCTATGCAGCCCGGCGATCACGCGAGACGGCAGTCGTCGTGTTCGAGCCTCGACCGCCGGAGGCCACCTCCGAGTAGGGCGCATCGGGGGAGTTCGCACGCATCGTCGGCTGACAACGGGCGCCCGCTCCGCCGCTTGCTCAAGTCACGCGTGCCCGCCGACGGTCACCGTTCCGATCGTCAGGACGGGCTCCGCCTCGAGCACCCGACCGACGAGCGCCGCCTCCACCGCGAGCTCGTTCCGCTGGGCCGTCGTGAGCTGGCGAAGCGACTCGACCATGATCGCGGCGCGCCGGCCCGAGCGCCGCTGGTGCCAGACCCCGCCCACCGCGCCATCGACCAACAGGACCGGATAGTTCCCGGCCTGGCCCGACGGGGTCAGGGCGCGCGCCGCAGCCGCTTCGTGGAACAGCCGCGCCCGCGGCTGCCCGGCGACCACGTAGGCGTCGAAGTAGGGGAGGAGGCGGACACCCTCGGCCGGTCTTGACGGGAGCTCGGTGTCGCCGGCCGCCACGAAGGCCGTATCCCCGTCCACCTGGACGAGCTCCACCTCGTCGCCGAGCCGCTCGAACGCCTCCCTCGCGCTGCGCGCGGAGACGCCGAGCCACTGGGCGAAATGAGCGGGCGACGCCGGTCCGAAGGCGTAGAGGTAGTGGCGGATGAGCGTGCGCAGGGCGTCGAAGCCGGCGACCGGCCGGAAGCCCGGCAGCCAGCGGCGCGGGTTGGTGTAGGTCACGTTCCGGCCCCTATTCGGCCCGAAGCACAGCACGCCGCGGTGGGCCGCGGTGCTCGTCAGCTGCCGCCAGCGGGGCCATTTGTCCTGGAAGGCGTCCATCGTCCGCTCGACGGCCCATGGCCCGGTCCGCTCCAGGATGGCGTCGGTCAGCTCGTCGGTCGTGAGCTCGGCCTCGCTCAGCGCATCGCCGATGGCGGCGATCACCGCATCGGCCTCGTCGGCGTTGAACCGAACGGCCTCGGCAAACCGCGGCATGGGAACGGGCAAGGCCGAGAATGCGCCGGTCCACATGGGGAGGTCCGCGGTTGCAAGGAGGTGGACCGTGCCGCGTGGGCCGAACGTCTTCACCAGCGTCCGCTCGTCCCACAGCGCCCGCTGGACGTCACGTCGAGTCGCACCGGCGATGCGCCGGCCGATCGAGAGCTCGGCGGCCCCGAGGACCTGGGCATGGACACCGCACAGCAGGCTCGCGACGCCGGCCGGGTCGAGGTCGGCCGTCGGCTCGGCCAGGGCCTGGCGTTCGAGCCGGCGCGCGAGCACGCCGCTCCACGTCAGCCGGGCAGCGCCGTGCGTCGCCATCACCGAGTCACCGTACCGCCCGGGGACCCGTCAAGGCGACAATCGGACCGCACCCAGATGCGAAGGAGCGATGACCATGAAGCTGATGGCCTCCATGATGCTGACCGTGGACGGCGTGTACCAGGGTCCGGGTGGCCCCGACGAGGACCGGCGCGGCGGGTTCGACCGAGGCGGATGGACCGCGGCGCACGCCGACGAGGAGATGTGGCCGTTCCTGGTCTCGATGTTCGAGCGCGCCGACGCGCTGCTGCTGGGGCGCAAGACGTGGCAGATCTGGGAACCGTACTGGCCGCTCCACGACAGCGGCGACCCGGTCTCCCACGGCATCAACGTCCTGCCCAAGTACGTGCCCTCGACCACCCTCAAGAACCCGACCTGGCAGAACACCCACGTGATCGATGGCGACGTCGAGGCGGCGGTGCGGGAGCTCAAGGCGAAGCCCGGGAACGAGCTCCAGGTCCATGGCAGCGGCGTCCTGCTGCGGTGGCTGCTCGAGCGCGACCTCGTCGACGAGCTCAACCTGCGGATCTCCCCGGTCATCGTGGGTGACGGGCTGCGGCTGTTCCCGGAGCGTGGCCAGACGCATGACCTCGAGCTGGTCGAGTCGCGATCGACATCGGGCGGCGTGACGATCCAGACCTATCGCCCGAACGGCCGGGCGAGATTCGGCAACGCCGGCGAATGAACAAGCAATCCTTCCTCGCCGGGATCCACGCGGCCCACGAGCCGATCGTCGCCGCCGTCGCCAACCTGGCCGACGACGCCTGGGTAGAACCGCTCCGGGACATGGATGGCTGGACGCGCAAGGACGCGGTCGCGCACGTGGGCTGGTGGAGCGACCACTCGGCGCGCGTGGTCACGGCGCTGTGCGCGGGCGAGGTGCCGTACGAGCACGATGCCGACTTCGACATCGACGTCCAGAACCGATCGATCCTCGACGACTTCCGCGATCGAGACCCGGCCGAGGTGCGGGCCTTCGAGGCGGCCGCCTTCCAGCGCCTGGTCGCGGCCGTCGAGGCCGCGTCGGACGAGGACCTGTTCACGGCTCACCGGTTCGGCTGGCTGGAGGAGGACACGCTCGCGAGTGCGATCGAGTGGGACTCGACCAAGCACTACCCGGACCACGTGCCGCACCTCACGGCCTGAGGATCGTCGACGGCTACGAGTTCGCGATCGCCTTCCACTCCTCGAGCCGGACTGCCAGCAGCCCGGCGCGCGACGTCGGATCGCCGCTATCGAGCGTTCGCATGTCCTCCGGATCGGCGCGCAGGTAGACCCCGGAGGTGCGTTCGTGCAGCAGAGGGTCGGCCTCCGATCGGGTCGTCCAATAGCCCGAGGCCCGATCGGCATCCTCCAGTCGGATCTCGCCCGTTCCCTCGAGCTGCGGGGCGTTCGGATGCCGCGGTCGCTCGCCGTTCCAGAAGTAGAAGACCCTGGTCGGGTCGCGGTGCTCCTTCGAGGCGACGCTCCAGTAGCGCACCGAGAGGGTGCCGTCCTCCTGCCAACCACGCCCGGCGACCCCGAGCCCGCCCTCCCGGTCGCGCGAGATGCGCAGCAGGCTGATCGCGGACGGCTCGCGCTCGGTCCGCAGCGTGAGCGAGTGCTGCCACCAGTCTCCCTCGAGCCTGGCCAGCCGACCCTCGTCCTCGATGGCCTTCCGCAGCTTCTGGTCCACGGCCCGCATGTCGGCCGCCGTCAACGCCTCCGGATAGCGGACCGCGGTCATGCCCAGGAGATCCGTGGGCAGCTTGGCGCCCTTGGCGTGCAGGATGAACGTGCGTCGCATGCCCAACGCGCCGCCGAACAGCCCGGCCTCGAACACCACGTTGTCGCGCGGCGAGGCCTGGCCCGTGGCGGCAGGGTCTGACGGGCTGCTGGTCCAGTCGTCCTGGGCGAACACGAACGCCGCGAAGTCGACCTCACCGGTCAGCTCGACGAGCCGGTCGAGCGTGGACACACCCGGGTTGAAGACCGTGGTCCATGGCTGGACGTCGGCGACGTCCGCGAGCCCGCGCGTGAGGGCCTGCACCAGCTTCGACTGCTTGCCCGAGGAGCCGAGGAAGATGCGGGGCTTCATCCGTGCAATCTACGCGACTTGCCTCGTCCAGCTCGTCGCCGAGGCGCGTACCCTCGGCCCATGCCTCACGTGATCGACTACGTTGAATTGGCGGTCGACGACCTCGGGCGGGCGAAGGCCTTCTACGGCACGGCGCTGGGATGGACGTTCAACGAGTACGGCGATGACTACGCGGGGATCAAGGACCCCGGCAGGCCGGACCACGAATTCGGCGGCTTGAACCCGCATCCCGCTACATCCCGTGGCGACGGCGTCCTGGCCCTCGTGCGCTCGGACGACGTCGACGGCGCGTTGGCGAGCGTGGTCGCTGCCGGCGGTCGGATCACGACCGAGCTCCACGAGTATCCCGGTGGACGGCGGTTCATGTTCGCCGACCCGTGGGGCAACATCCTCGGGGTCTACCAGCCGGGCGAGTAGCCGCCCGGGCTACGGCTTGGGATGATCGACCAGGAACTGGACGACCGCGTCCGCGAATGCCGGCGTGAGCGCGGGGACGTGGCTGCCGTTCGGGATCGTCCATAGCTGGACCGTCGCGCCCGAATCGCATCCCGACCACTCCTGAACGGCGGTCTCCGCCGGGTCCCCGCCGGCCGCGAGATCCGCATCGACATCGATCTTCGTGCCGAGCGTCGACGCTTGGGCGCCACATGCGTCGTACGTCGCCCACATCGCGGCCGTCGTTTCGGCGCCCGGGTAAGGCCCAGTGACATCGGTCAAAGGGCCCCCGCCAGCGAACTGGATGGTGTCGTCGGCTGTGCCCTGGACCTGGGCGACCGACACCGGCTCACTCGGCTTGCAGTCGGCCGGGTCGGCGAAGGTCTCGCCTGCCAGGCTCACGATGGCGGCGACCAGGTCGGACCGCTCGCAGGCCATCCGATGTGACATGAAACCGCCGTTCGAATGCCCGACGACCGCGATTCGCTTCGGGTCGATGGCGAGCTTGCCCTGGATATCGGCGATCACGCCCGACAGGTAGGCCACGTCGTCGACGCTTGCCCGATCGAAGTTGCAGCAGGCGTCGGTCGCGTTCCAGAACCGGTTCCCGTTGCTGTCGGTCGTGCCCTCGGGGGTGGCGTAGACGAACCCAGCCTGGTCCGCCGCTGCCGCCAGGTTGAAGTACGCGTCGACTTCCTCGGCGGACGACGAGTACCCGTGGAGGAGGAGCAGCAGCGGGGCGGGCCGGCCTGCGTCATACGACGCCGGCACGTGAACGGTGACCGGGCGCTCGCCACCGACGATGAGCGCCGCGGAGGAACTCGCCGAGGCAGATGGCGCGCTGGCCGCCGACGCGGTGGCCGAGGCTGTGGCGGCAGGAGCTGCTGCTGCGGGTGGTGTCCCCGACGGCGCGGAACTCGAGCATGCCCCCGCGATGAGGGCTGCAGCGGCCACGAGAAGCACGTAGCGACGTGTCATCTGACGATGATGGACCCTCGGAACGCGGGAGGCACATGTCGTCAGCGCGGCACGCAGGACATCGAGCAGACTGGCGCCATGGAGCCGATTGTCGGGATCGCGCACGTCGAGGTCACGGCGGCCGACGGGACGCTCACGATCGGCCGGGAGGCCTTCCCGGGCTTCGAGCGGTACGCACGGATGGGCGTGCACATCCAGTCGGACCGGGTCCGGATCGCGACGCCGCCAGCCCACTACGTCGAGGCCGCGTTGACCGCCCTGGCCGAGGCCTGCCGGGAGCTGGGCGTCCCGCACGCGGACATCGCGTTCGTCGACACCGTGGACGCCCCGCCGCGGTTCGGCCTGCGCTACGGGTTCAAGGGCGCGTACACCACGGATCGGCCCGACGTGATCTGGATCTTCGCCAACTGGACCAGCCGGGACGAGCTGCGAACGGTCGTGCGACACGAGGCCGCGCATCTCGCGTTCGCCCGGACGCACACACCCGAGGAATCCGCCGGCCACGCCGGCCCGTCCGAGGACTTCGCGCTGGCGTTCGAGTCGGCCACCTAGGCGGCCTCAGCGCGCCGCCAGGTTCACCGCGCCGTGAGCACGAGCGGGCCGTCGGCGGTGACGGCGACGGTGTGTTCGACGTGGACTCCGCGCGAGCGGTCCACTGACCGAATGGTCCAACCGTCGTTGTCGATCACGATCTCCGGGCTAGCGGCCAGGAACCAGGGCTCGATGGCGACGACGAGGCCGGGCCGCAGCTCGAGGCCCCGCCCCGCGATCCCGTCGTTCGGGACGCTCGGCGGCTCGTGCATCGTCCGCCCGACCCCATGCCCACCGAAGGCCGCGTTGACCCGGTAGCCCGCGCCCCGGATCACGCCGCCGACCGCCGCCGAGATATCGCCCAGCCGGTTTCCTGGCTGCGCGGCGGCGATCCCGGCGGCGAGCGCGCGCTCCGCGGTCTCGACCTGGCGCAGGTCCTCGTCCCGTGGCGTGCCGACCGGGATCGTGATCGCGGCGTCGGCGACCCAGCCATCGACCTCCGCGGCGAAGTCGAGGCCGACCAGGTCCCCATCCCGCAGCCGCCGGTCGCGCGGCAGCCCGTGGAGCACGGCGTCGTTGATCGGAGACGCACAGCACCTTGCCGAACGGCATCGCGCCGAACGAGGGGTGGTAGTCGAGGTAGCAGCTCGTCGCGCGGTGGTCGCGGATCATCGCGTGCGCGATCCGGTCGAGCTCCAGCACGTTGACGCCGACCAGGGTCCGCCCGGCGAGCTCGGTGAGCACCGCCGAGACGAACCGGCCCGCGGGTCGCATCGCCTCGATCTCTGCGCGGCTCCGGAGTTCGATCATGTCCCGATCGTAGCGAAGGCCAACGCGGGGGCGGCCGTCGCGTGGACAGATTCGCGTGCACGCGCGAAGATATCGCGCTGCCGGGTGAAGTCCCGGCCCCGGCCAACCGCGTATGAGTATTTGATGACCGACCTGCCCAACTCCGCAGCTGACCGGGCTGCCGAGGCCTCCACGCCCGACGGCGAGACGCCCGTTGGCGACCCCGAGCTCGCGGCGCTCGTCCAACGCACCGCCGGCAACGCCACGCCCGAGGCCGGGGCGGAGGCCACCGAGACCGTCCTCGATGTCACCACAGCCACGGCGGACTCGACCTCGGCGGTTTCCGAGCCCGGCGCAGATCCGGTGCCGGTCCCGCCCCTCGCTGCCGCCGTGATCGACGTCGAGCCCCCGGCACGACCCGGGCGCCGACGGTCGCTCGCCCTCCGCTTCGGCGTCGCGTTCATCCTGGGCATCCTGCTCGCCTTCGGCATTGGCGCCGGCGTCCTGTACGCCTGGAGTCAGCAGTACGACGGTCGCGTCCTGCCGGGCGTCCGCGTCGGCAGCACGGAGCTCGGCGGGCTCACGCCCGAGGAGGCGGAGGCGGCGATCGCGAACGCGTACCGGTCGCTCACGAACGGGCAGGTCACGCTCACCGGCCCGGACGGCCAGACGACGACCATCAGCTACGCCGACGTCGGCCGCGGTCCCAACACGGCCGCCGTGCTCGACGCGGCCCTCGCGGCGGGCCGCCACGGCGAGCCCCTTGCGAACCTCATCGGCGCACCCCAGGCCGCGATTCGCGGCGTGACCCTCGACTCCGCCGTTGCCTACGACCATGACAAGCTTGCCGCTGCCGTCGAGGCGCTCGCCACGGCGATCGACGAGACGCCCACGGACGCCTACGTGACGGCCGGCCAAGACGGGACGTTCAGCTTCTCCCCGGCGAAGGACGGCCGCTCCGTGGACACGGCGGCCCTGCTGACCGCACTCGACCAGCAGCTCGGGGCGCTCGACGCGCCGGCGTCGGTCACGATGGCCGTGCCGGTCGTGACGTTGGCACCCGCTGTCTCGACGGCCTCGGCCGAGGCGGCGACTGCGGCCGCGCAGCGCATGGCCGCCGACCTGGTCGTCACCCGGGGCAAGGAGAGCTGGACGATCGCCGGCAAGAGCCTCGCGCCGCTGATCTCGTTCTCGACCGCGGCCGACGGGACCATCACCCCGGTCTTCGACGAGTCGGGTCTCGACTCGACCCTCAAGACGCTGGCCAAGGATGTCTACCAGACCGTGCGGGATGCGGGCCTCAAGATGGTCAACGGACACGTTGTCGCCACCGGCACCAGCCGTGAGGGCCGAAGGCTCAAGCCCGAAGGCATGAAGGCCGCGATCCTCACCGAGATCGGGGCCCGCCAGGCGGGCGCGGCGGCATCGCCGGTCGCGGCCGTCGTCAAGGCCATCGACCCGAAGCTGACGGCGGCGGACGCCAAGGCGTTCGCCCCCAAGATGAAGATGATCAGCGCGTACAGCGTCTACTACTGGGTGATCATCAACAACCACTGGGGCGGGAACATCGAGGGGCCGGCCACGGTCATCAACGGCACGGTCGTGCCGGCAGGCACCAAGTTCGACTTCTGGAACGTGGTCGGCGACCTGCACGATGCGCCCGGCACCGGGCCGGGCAACGCGATCGAGGGCGGCAAGATCACCGTCACCGGCGCGTTCGGCGGCGGCATCTGCACCACGTCCACGACACTGTTCAACGCGGCGTTCCGGGCCGGCATGATCCCGCTCGCCCGACAGAACCACAACGAGTTCATCGACCGATACCCGCCGGGCCTCGATGCCACCGTCTGGATCGTCGGCAACACCAAGCAGACGATGAGCTTCAAGAACGACACCAAGTACCCGATCCTGATCACGCGGACGGTCACCAACGCCGGCAGCAAGCGATGGCTCACGTTCAAGATCTGGAGCGTGCCGAACCACCGGGTCGCCAAGGTCAGCAACACGGTCATCCAGCCGGGTGAGCGGGCGATCAACACGATCGTGCGGGACCCGAGCAAGCCCGTGGGCTACCGCTACTTCAACAACTCTGCGGTGAACGGCGCCAGGGTGTGGACCACCGTGTCCATCTACGACCACGGCAAGCTCCACTGGCGCAAGCGGTTCTACTCGAACTACCCAGCGGTCAACGGCGTCACCATCGTGGGGACCAGGAGGACCTGACGCCGGAGTATGTCCGGGCCGGCCTATGCCCTGGACGGTGCAGGCCGCCACGGCTCGTGCGCGTGCGCCAGCCAGACCAGCTCCGGGTCGAGCGCGCGAATCAGCAGCTGGCCTTCGGTTTGCGGCTCATCGAGCTCGCCGAACCAAACCGCCGCGTCGCCGGCGATGACGACCGGATGCCCGTCAGTCCCGACGACGATCACCTGCGAGCCGGGTGTATGGCCGGGCGCTGGGACGAGTCGGAGCCCGGGCAAGAGCTCGAGCTCGCCGTCGACCGGCACGTACCGCACGCCGGGCGCATCGACCCAGTCGCGAATGGTGTAGTCATCCTGGCTGCGCGCGTCGTCGAGCTCCCGGCGCTGGACGTAGATCGGCCTGCCGGCGAAGAGGTGGTTGCCGCCGCAGTGGTCGAAGTGCAGGTGGGTGTTGACGACGATGTCGATGCCGGCGAGGTCGAAGGCCTGCTCGCCCAGTGGGCTGAGACGTGGATCCATGTCGGCCACCGCCGGGTGGAGCTCCGTCATCCCCGTGTCGACCAGCACGCGCGCGTCGGGATGGTCGATGACGTGCACATAGACCGGCATGACCTCGCCCTCGACGTGCAGGTCGGCAACGTGGACCGGCGTGATGGTGATGGAGGCGGGTGCGCTCATTGCGTACCGACCGCCGCGGTGCTGGTTGGGTGTGTCATGACGCTCGCAGACGAGCGATGCCGCGAGCCACGTCTCGTAGGCGTCGGGCGTCCAGCCCTGGACGCCGACGAGCTCCTCGTACACCGCGTAGAGCGTGAGCGCGTTCACGACGCCGATCGAGTGCTCCACGTCGATGGGGACGCCGAGCTCCGCCTCGATCGCGCGCACGAATGCCGCGATGCCGGCGTGGCGACGGGCGTCGGCCTCGGCGATCCCCGGTCGCAGCGACGGATCCACCCGGACGGCGTCCTGGTGGACCTTCACGATGTCGCCCGCCAGCTCCCACCGGTTGCGGATCGATTGCGCGAAGCGCGCGAGGCGGAGCTCGGGCGTCGGCTCGGCCATCGCAGCCCGCCCCGCCGCATCTGCCTCGGGGAGATTGATAACGAGGGCACGGAGCTCGGCGAGGATGGCGGCTTTGGACCCGAACACGGCATAGACCGTCTGGACGGCGACGCCCGCCTCTGCGGCCACCGCCTGGAGCGTCGTCGCCGCGTAGCCGTCCTCGAAGAACCGGCGCCGCGCGGCGTCGAGGATGCGCCGGCGGGTCACAGCCGCCCGCTCCTCGCGCAGTGTCGGGCGCCGGGCCGAAGGATCGTGGTTGACAGGAGCCATGTGGATAGAGTATCCCTCTATCTGAATAGAGTGCAACTCTATCGATAGGAGCGACCCATGACAACCGTTGACATCGCCGACCGCTTCCGCCGCATCGTGGAGGAGGGGATTGGCCGAGGTGACGAGAGCGTCCTCGAGGCATACATCGCCCAGGACGTCATCGAGCACCAGCGAGGCAACCGGCCGGGTCTCGAGGGGGCGAAGGGCGTGACACAGACGCTGCACCGCTGGATGTCCGACTTCTCGCTGACCGTCGAGGACATCGCGGTCGCCGGCGACATGGTCTGGACGCGGAACCGCGCGAGCGGCGTCAACACCGGGAGCGTCATGGGCTTCGCGCCCACGGGTGCCCGGGTGGAGACGGACGTCATCGACATCGGGCGGTTCGAGGACGGCAAGCTCGTCGAGCATTGGGGCATCGCCGACCAGATCGGCCTCCTGCTCCAGGTCGGGTTCGACCCGCGAACCGCAGCGCCGTCCCGCAATGGGACGCCGAGTTGACGGATCCCGCCGCAACCGAACATAAAGGCCTGGGGAAGGGTCGCGCCCAACCGCGCTGACCGCTCCCTGAGCTGCGCTCAACGGTCAGAGTGGGGGAGACATCGCGGGCTCGCCGGCGCCCCATCGCAGGGGAGTCCCCGACAGCCTCCACTCGCCTCTATGCTCCGCCGATGGAGCGGGAGCTGCGATTCCGGCGCGGGGCGACATGTCGGCGCTGATCTGTCCGTCCTGCGGCCGGGGCAGCCCCGCGGACGCCGCCTTCTGCTCGAACTGCGGGGCGAAGCTGGGGCCGACCGCTGCCGCCCACGAGTCGCGGAAGGTCGTCACGGTGCTGTTCTGCGACCTCGTCGGATCGACGTCGCTCGGCGAGCGCCACGACCCTGAGGTGCTGCGCCCCCTGCTCGAGCAGTACTTCGCCGAGGCGCGGGAGGCGGTCGAGCGGCACGGCGGCCGCGTCGAGAAGTTCATCGGCGACGCGGTGTGCGCGGTGTTCGGGGTGCCCGCGGTCCACGAGGACGACGCCCTGCGGGCGGTCCGCGCGGGGCTGGAGGTCCAGGAGCGGCTGGCGCGCCTGCGCGAGGGCGCGCCGATCCCGCTCGAGGCGCGCGTCGGGATCACCACCGGCGAGGTGCTGGTCGCGGGCGGCGGCGGGCCCCTCATCGGCGACGCGATGAACACCGCGTCGCGGCTCCAGTCGGGCGCGGCGCCCGGCGAGGTGCTCGTGGGCGAGCCGACGTGGCGGCTGGTGCGGGACGCGGTCGCTGCCGAGCCCGCGCCGCCGCTCGCCGCCAAGGGGAAGGCGGAGCCCGTCCCCGCCTGGCGCGTCCTCGCGCTCGCCCCCGGCTCGCCCGCCCGAGCCCGAAGGCTCGACGCGCCGATGGTCGGGCGCGACCGGGAGGCCGCGCTGCTGGCGGGCGCATACCGCGACGTCGTCGAGGGGGGCGCCTGCCGACTGTTCACGGTGCTCGGGGTCGCGGGGGCCGGCAAGAGCCGGCTCGTCGAGGAGTTCCTGGGATCGCTGGGTGACACGGCCGAGGTGCTGCGCGGCCGGTGCCTCTCGTACGGCGAGGGCATCACCTGGCTGCCCCTCGCCGACGCGCTGCGGCCGGCTCTCGGGCTGGCGGAGTTCGCTGGGTCAGACGACGTCGCAGCAGCCGTCCGCGCGGCCGCGGCGGGGGAGGGGCCCGACGCCGCGGCGGTTGCCGAGGGCCTCGGCGGCCTGTTCGGCCTGCCGGGCTCGGGCAGCGCGGAGCAGACTGCCTGGGCGGTGCGCCGGCTCCTCGAAGCGCGGGCTCGGGAACGTCCCGTCGTCCTCGTCCTCGACGACGTCCACTGGGCCGAGCCCGCCCTGCTCGACCTCGTGGAGCACCTCGCGGAGCGCGCCGACGGCCCGCTCCTCCTGCTGTGCATGGCGCGCCCGGAGCTGCTCGACGCGCGGCCCGGCTGGGGTGCAGGGGCCGGCCCGGCCGACGCCGTCCACCTCGCGCCGCTCGCGCACGCCGACGCCGACGCCTTGGTGGGCGCGCTCCTCGGCGGCGCGGCCCTGCCCGCCGGCGCGCGCGAGCGGGTGACCTCGGCCGCCGGCGGCAACCCGCTGTTCCTCGAGGAGGTGCTGCGGATGCTGGTCGACGAGGGTCGTCTCGCCCGCGAGGGCGACGCCTGGGTCGTGGCGGGCGATCTCTCGGGCCTCCGCATCCCGCCAACCGTGTCCGCGCTGCTCTCCTCGCGACTCGACCGCCTCCCGGAGGGCGAGCGCTCGGTCCTGGAGGCGGCGTCGGTGGAGGGGCAGTCGTTCTCCGTCGGCGCGCTCGAGGCGCTCCTGCCCGAGGCGTCGCGCGACGCGCTCCCGGGGCTGCTCCGCTCGCTCGCTGCGCAAGGACCTCGTCGTTCCGGAGCGCCGCACAGGCCCCGGCCGCGACGGCTATCGCTTCCGGCACCTCCTCATCCGCGACGCCGCGTACGACGCGATCCCGAAGTCGTCCCGCGCTCGGCTCCACCTCGCCTTCGCCGACTGGCTCGAGGCCGCCGCGGGCGACGCGATCGCCGAGCACCGCGAGGTTCTGGGGCACCACCTTGCGCAGGCGCATCGGTATCGGGAGGAGCTCGGCGTCCCCGACGACCCAGACCTGCGGCTAGCGCGCCGCGAGGGCACTGGCCATGGCCGCGGCACGCGCCTACGACGAGCTCGGAGACGCGAGGAGCGCCGTGCGTCTGCTGGAGATGGCCGTCGACATCGCGCCAGCCACCGAGGAAGCGGCGCTGTGGGACGAGCGGCTCTGGAACATCGGCTTCGTGGTCCTCGGGCGGCCCGCGGACAGCCGGCCCCGCGACCTGAACCGCGAGGTGTACGGTGACGAGGTCGCCGATGCGGTCGCGGCCCGCGATGCCCTGCTCCGGCGCCAATTTGCCGACCCCTCCACCATCGATCGCGCGGTCGGCCGCCCCGACGACCTGCGTGCGCTCGAGCTGTACCGTGCGCATGGCGCCCGGCACCTCGAGCCCGGTGTCCTCCTGAGGCTCACCCAGGGCGACTACCACGCGGGCGACCTCGAGGCGGCCGAGGCGTGGGCTCGGGAGGCGCTGCGCTCCGCCGAGGAGCTGGGCTGGCGTGACGTCGTGCAGTGGGCCGCCGGCGACCTGCTGAACGCCCTGTTCGCCGGGCCGTCGCCGCTCAGCCGCGTCGCCGAGGAGACGGCGGCGATGGTGGACCGGTGGGCCGGCAGCCTGGCGTCGAGGCCCGCCCTCCAGGTTCGCGCGGGGGTGCGGGCCATGATGGGGGACACGCGCGGGGCACGCGCGGACTTGGACGAGGCCGCCCGGCTGCGAGCTGCCCTCGGCCTCCCGGAAGAACTGGATGAGCTGTGGGCCGAGCCGGACGTCGCGTTCGCGGCCGGGGACCTCCACGCGGCGGCGGAGGCGTGCCGGGCGGCGCTCGCGCAGCTCCCCGATGAGGACGCCCTGAACAGGAACTCCATGCTGGGTCTGTACGCCCGTGTCCTCCTCGACCTGGGCCACGACGAGGAGGCCCAGGTGGCGGTCGAGCCGCTCGAGCGCAGCGCGGTCGTCGAGCAGCGCGCCATCCACCGCTCCCTCCGGGCGAGGCTGCAGGCCCGCGCAGGCGACATCGACACGGCCCTAGCCTCGGTCGGCGAGGCGGCGGCGCTCGCTGCGCCGACGGGCCTGGCGATCGTCAAGGCCGACGTGGCCCTCGACCGTGCTCACGTCTTGCTCGCGGCCGACCGCGTCGAGGATGCGATGGCCAGCGCCGAGGACGCCCTGGGCCGATACCGGACGAAGGAGCACGAGGTCGGCGCGCGTTACGCCGTGGCGCTGCTCGGTGCGATGGCGAACCGCGATCAGTGATGTGAGGCGCCCTAAGGAAGGAGCGCCGCCCCGGCAGCTGGTCCAGTCGCGCGATGCCTGACTCGTTGAGCGTCTGGGTGCCCGTCGCCGTCGATGAAGCACAGGACGGGCACGAGGGGAGGGGAGGGGTCGATCCCATCCGCCGCCAGGGCCGCCCGAACGGCCTCGAGTCGGCGACGTGAACGTCAATGTTCATCCGTGGCACCGACCTCGAGCCGGAACCGCCGGTAACGACGATCAGGCCCCTGTCTCGGGCCCCTCCACTAGTTCCGCGAGCTTCGTCGTCGTCGCCCAGTTGCGGATCGTCATCGACGTGTAGCGCGGGCTGACCGCGATCCTGCTCAAGCGGCTCTTCGTGCGCTGGGCGCTCAGCCGCTGCGAGTAGATGACGCCTTTGCCCGGCCAGACGGCATCGACGCCCGGGCGTGGGTCGAACGCCTCCATCGCAGCGGTCGCGTCGATGCCCATCAGGAAGATCGCGTCGCTGTGGTACTTGCCTGGCTGATCGCCGAATCCCTTCGGCCGGTCAGCGACGACGGCCCGGATCTGGGCCGCGGTCAGGACCAGTACGGCGACGAGCTCCGCGTGGAGTTTGAACGCCTTTGGCAGGGCTGCCTCGATCTCCCGCTTGATCCGATCGGGCCCCTGCTTGGAGCTGAGGATCGCGTTGCCGCTCGCGATGTACGTGACGACGTCCTCGTAGCCCAGCTCGCCGAGCACCTCGCGCAGGCGCGCCATCGGGACCGGGTTCTTGCCGCCGACGTTGATCCCGCGCAAGAGCACCACGTACCTCGTCATGGGTCGACCCGCCCGAACGACCAGCGCGTCGGCTCGTGGTGCCGGTCGTCGTCGAACATCCCGTGCATGCCCGGAAGCCCGAACACCGTCGTCGGCTCCAGCCGGTAGATCGCGTACGGCGGCGGCCCCGCGGTTGGGCCATGCGGACCGTAGACCTCGTTGCCGCGGGCCTCGAGCGGCCAGCCCTCGCCACCGAACTCCCCCGCGAGGCGCCCGACGGTTGCCTCGTCCGTCACCCGCCGCGCGCGGCCCTCGACGATGAGGTCCATCGACGGGATCGTCAGGTTGCCGGTCCCGATCACACAGCGCTCCTCCGAGGCCAGGTTCCGTCCCTTGTGCGTGTCCGGCCCGACGAGGAAGTGGAACGCTCCGTCGATCCAGAAGGCGATGATCGGCATGAGGTGGGGCGACCCGTCGGGCCGCACGGTCGCGAGCCAATGGTTCTGGCCCGGCGCCGGATGCTCCAGGCGCTCCAGCGCCGTCTCCCAGGACGTGGTCTCCGTCTGGCCGTCGACCATCGGCGACGCGGTCACGGGCGCGCGGGAGTCGGTCGTCATCGAGTCGATCCTCCAGGTCGGGTCCGGGATGCGATCAAGGATCCACTAACCGTACCGCCGCGTCCCCAACCGACCTTGGTGTTCGCCTCCATTGACCGCTGGTGGGGACCTTCATCGGCTTCATGGACTGGTGGATGCGCGAAAAGAACGAGCACCTTCCGGCCGAGCAGGTGGACCACGCGTTCCGCTCGCTCGTCCTGCCCGGCGTCGCCAACGTCCTGGAGCTGGACCTCGAGCTGCCGAAGGCGTGGTAGCGACCACGAGGGCGTCGTAACATTCCCGTGCCGATTCTCGTTATCGGTGTCGGTGGCGGTTGTCAACAGCCCACTCGACGAGCGGGCGCATCCGGCACCAGGAGGGGTTCGATGCGACGCGTCGTCCACGCGCGTTTCGCCGTCGCGCTGCTTGCTGCGATGCTCACCGGCACATCTGGATGGGTGGCGGCGCCCACACCCGCACGCGCGGCCGCGCCCGGCCTCAACGGCCTGATCGCCTGGGATCGGAACGGCCACGTCTGGACGATGAAGTCGGACGGCACCGGCAAGACCGACCTCGGCGCGGGTTCGGATCCCGCCTGGTCCCCGGACGGTTCAAAGATCCTGTACATGGACGCCACCGGCCTGGGGGTCATGGACGCGGACGGCTCGCACGCTACGCACCTCCTCGACGGCCTGTGGTCGAGCCCTACGTGGTCGCCCGACGGCACGAAGATCGCGATGGCCAAGTACGTCGACGCCTTCTTCGGCTACGACGTCTTCGTCGCCGACGCCAACGGATCGAACGTCAACGACGTCAGCAACGCCGCCGGCAATGACAGCTACGCAAGCTGGTCGCCCGACGGCTCGAAGCTCGCCTTCTGGACGGCACGCAACAGCGTCGGCGAGATCTGGACGATGGACCCGAACGGCGCCAACCAGAGCGACCTGATGTCCGGCGCGATCGGCGACGACGGCTTCGCGCCCGACTGGTCGGCGGACGGCACGAAGATCGCCTTCACCCACGACGGGGTCCGGGTGATGAACGCCAATGGCTCGAACAAGGTGCTGGTCTCGTCCAAGGGGTCGGACACGATGCCGGCCTGGTCGCCCGACGGCTCGAAGATCGCGTTCACGAGCAATCGGGACGGCAACCAGGAGATCTACGTCATGGCCTCCGACGGGACAGGGGAAAAGCGCCTGACCAACGACGGCACGTACGCGGACCCCCCGGACGCCAACCAGGACGTCAACGTCGCCTGGCAGCCGCGACCGTACGTGCTGTCGCCCACGAGCCTCGCGTTCGGCAACGGGGTGGTCGGGACGGCCACTGCAGCGAAGGTCGTGACGTTAACGGCCGGCCCGAAGCCCGTGTCGATCACCTCCACCGCGCTCTCCGGCGACTCAGCGGCCCAGTTCGAGGTCACGAGCGACACCTGCTCCGGCACGGTGGTCGCCGCGCTCGCGAGCTGCAAGGTCGGCGTGCGCTTCGTGCCGACGACGGCGCATCCAGCCTCCGCGCAGCTCGACCTTACCGGCTCGGCGCCGCTCGGCACCGCCTCCGTCACCCTGACCGGAACCGGCCGGCTCTTCCTGTGGGGCTCGGAGCATCGGGCGGGGCCTGCGTACACGTGGAACTTCGGCGATTTGCTCGCCGGCACGGTGTCGGGCTCGACGACCTACCTGCACGCGACCTACACGACGGACCGCGTCGGCGGCAAATGGGTCACCGACCACGGCCCGTATGCCGGCGTCTACTACATCCGCAGCTCGAACGGCGGCTCGACCTGGACCAAGGCCAAGCGGCTGAACCCCGCCTCACAGCATGGTAGCCGGGGCACGATCGCGTCGTCCGGGAAGTACGTCTACGCCACGTGGGTCAGCACGACGAAGTGGGTCAAGTACAGCGGCACGGCACCCCGCGTGCTGTACTTCCGCCGCAACTCCAGCCATGGCGCCTCGACGAAGTGGGCGTCGACCGTCCGGCTGACGTCCAAGAGCGGTCGCGTGGACTTTCCCGTCCTCGCCGCGAGCGGCGCCTGGGTCTACGTCGCGTGGACCGACTCGGCCACCGGCAGCATCCGGCTGGCACGCAGCAGCAACCACGGCTCGACGTGGTCGACCGCGACCGTCGGCTCGACGACCAAGTCGAGCGGATCGGGCCGCAACGGCTTCCCGGAGGTCGCCGCCTCCGGTGCGACGGTGGTGGTGACGTGGATCGCCGACACCGGCAACACGGCGAGCGTCCGGGTCAGTACCTCGAACGGCGCTTCCTGGGGCACGACCACGAGCCTCGGCGCCAGCACCGACATCCCGGACGTGGCGGCCGTCGGCAACCGGGTCGGCGTTGCCTGGGTCGCGGACGGCGTCAAGGTCCGGATCGCGACCGCCGGGGTCTGGGGACCCGACCAGTCGCTGCCGGTCACCGATGGCCTCTCGGGCGAGGGGCAAGCCGTGCCGGCGATCGCGCTGATCGGATCGACCTCGGTAGGGGTCGCGTACACGTCCACGGACGCCGTGCCCCTGGCCGCCGCCGGCCTGGCATCGAGCAAGGCGAGCTCGCGCCGAACCGAATCAGCGCCGGGCGTCCATGTGCAGGACGTCGTAGTCACCTCGAGCCTCGCGTGGCGCGAGTCGACCGACAACGGGGCCACCTGGGCGGGCAGCGACGTCATCGGACCGGCGAACACCACCCACCCGGACAACGACAGCCCTTCGATCTACTGGCCGCGGGCGGCCAAGCCCTACGTGCTGTGGGACGGCTGGCGCCCGAACTCGACGAACTACCGGCTCTACGTGCGGGCCGGCACCTGACGACCCGGGTGGCGAGAGGCCGCCGGTTGGCGCAACCTGACGATGACGCGACCTGTCGGGACGGCAACGATCCGGACATGGCTCTGGCGAGATACGAGACGGCCCAGGAGCAGGTCGTGGACCTCGTGGCGGCCGCTTGCCGGCGCGAAGCGGTCAAGGACTGCATGGAGACCGGCAACCTGGTCGCGGTCGTCAGCCGTGCCTACGGCGAGGCTCGCGCGAAGGCGCTCCTTGGGGTCCTTGGCGACCTCGACTACGAGGTGCTCCTGGAGGCCTATCGCGCGATCCTGCGATGGTGTGGCGTGTACGAGCTGGCGTATCGACAGCGCCGTGACCGATTCCACCAGCATACATAACTCACCTTATCGGAAGTGCAGTCAGTGCATCCTGCGACGCACGTGACGCCTCAGTCGGGCGCGATGACGTCCAGCATCGGGAAGTACGTTCGATACCTGGCGGCGTCACGCGTGAGGAGCCTGTAACCGGCCACCGCGGCATGGGCACCGATGAAGAAGTCCGGCAGCGTCGATGGACGCTCGCCGCCACGGCGGCGATAGTCGCGATAGACCCTGCCGGCGAGGAAGGCTGCCGGATACGGGATGCTCTCGCGGACGTAGAGGTCCCTGGGCAGTGCGGCATCGACCGCCTCGAGGGTCGCGAAACCGACCGACAGCTCGCCGAAGATGATCGGGTTGATGACCACGATCGCCGACTCATGCGCGTCCGCGAGTGCCGCAGCCGACCACGAGCCCCAGTCGCGGTCGCTGGTGACGACATCGATCAGCACGTTCGTGTCGACGAGGACGGGTGTCACGGCTCGCCGCGGGTCAACGCCATCAGCTCTGCGGTGGTCATCGGAAACGATCGCGCGGACGCGCGCAGTGCCGCAACGGCTGACGCGCCGCGTGTCGGCCGATGACTGTCAGTCGATTTGACGAGGAAGACGAGGTCGCCGTCCAGCACGAACTCGACCTCGGTGTTCGGCATCAGACCAGCGCGTTCGCGGATCTCGTGCGGGATCGTCACCTGGCCTTTTGACGTGATCCGCATCCGATACCTCCATTCTTACAATGCAATGTAAGAATGCGAGGGCAGCATGTCAAGGACGCGATCACCTGTTCCCGTGTACCGGCTCGACGCTAGGAGATGCTCCCGTCGCGCCTGGCTCGGTGCGCCTCGAGCTCGCGACGGCAAGAACGCGTCAGGTCAGGGCTGCTCGGCCAGGAAAATCGTGATCTTGCCGCGGTGCAGCTCGATCGGCAGCTTGGCCTTGATGGCCGCCCAGGTCTCCGGTGAGAGGGCCGCCTTGTTAGGACGGCCGATGATCACGGCGTCGCTCGAGCCGTAGTACTCCTGCATCTGACGCTGATACTCCGGCAGCTTGAGGCGTGGGAGCTCGTTGTCGCCGCGCTCGGCATTGATCACGTGGCTCACCGAGTTCGGGTTGAGCAGCAGTTCGCAACCATTGGTCAGTGATCGGCGAAGCGTCTCGGTGGTGATGAGCATGATCGGCGCGTCGGCGGTGACGCAACGGGCGGCGCTCAGATCGGGATCGGACGGCGTCAGTTGGACACGCTTGCCGGTCGGGCGAAGGCTGACGACCAGGAGGACCGCAAGGCCGAGCGCGAAGACGCCGCGTGCCCATCTGCCACGATCGGGTCCGAGCCAGTCGATGATGGTGGCCGCGGTCGTTCCGACGCACAACGCGACCTGTGGAGCGATCCAGCCGCCGTAGTGGGGAAAGAACACGGGCGTGATCATGAGGAACGCGGTCTGCCCTGCCAGCACGGCGGCCCACAGACGGATCTCGCGACGCTTCCAGGCTACGACCACGATCAGTGCGACGGCGGCGACGAACGCGAGGATGACGAGCACCTCGGGCACCAGGTGCTCGAGGCGTGAATGCGGCGGGAACCCCTCGAGGAGGCGGATGCGCTGGACCCGTCCCGTGCTGAACGCACCGGTGCGACCGAGCTGCGCAAAGATGACCATCTGGATCATTCGCGGGCCCGTCGTCACCAGCATCGGCGACAGGAGGAGAAGGGCGGTTGCCAGGCCACCCGCTACGTAGGCGGCGGCCATCCTGACCATCCGCCGAGGCTCCTTGCGGAACGCGAGCAGCAGCCACCCGAACACCACGGCGGCCGGAACCGCCGTCCAGATCTGGATGATGCCGGCCACGCCGATGAACACTCCGGCCAGCGCCACCCGCCGCGCGGTGAGCGTCTGCGGCTCGTGACGCGTGAGCATGAACAGGGCCAGCAGCATGAGCGTCGCCTGCGGGGCGACGAGATAGGTGGTCCGCTCCCACTGGACCGGGACCGACCACACCGCGTACGTGGCCGCGGCGCACACGGCCGCGAGCCGGCCCGCGCGCATCGCGACCAGGCCGACGAGGATCGTGTTGATGGCCCCGAGGACCATGACGCCCACTCGCGCCAGCCCGAACGCGTTCGCATCGCCGATCACGCCGCCGATCAGGGCGAACGGTGACAGCAGGTACATGATCCCGGGCGGGTGCAGGGTGTTGAAGTCGCGGTAGGGCAGCCGACCGCTGACCAGGGCCACCGCGTCACCGTAGTAGACGGTGTCGTCGAAGCCCATCTTGCCGGCGAGTCCTCCACCGAGGAGGACCGGGACGAGGCGAACGACAAAGGCGACGACCGCGAGAGCGATGAGCACCGCGATGAAGGTGGTCGCTTCCCGATCCCGGCTCGTCCGGAGGGCGCCGGCATGAACGCCGTGATCCGCGCTGGTGCTGGCCATGGCCCCTCTGATCCGCGAGTCGCAACGACGCCAGGGCGGTCGTCGACGCGCCGGCCATTGTGCCCGACAACGCCGACGAGCGGGCCGGACCTCCCCTACCCCGGGTCGTCCTCGAGCGTCCGACCGAGCCCCGCGACGGTCTGGGCCAGGAGCTCGACGTCGCCGACGTCGTGGGCGTACTGGGCAAGGGCGGCATTGAGGAACAGCGCGAGGATCCTGGCCCGGAGCATGCGCGCGCCCGTCAGCGTGGCATCTCCGTAGGCGTCCCTGAAGCTCGCCCGCCCGGCCGCGTCGAGCAGGCTCCAATACAGGGACAGGTCGATCGACGGATCGCCCAGGCACACGTCGCCCCAGTCGATGACGGCGCACGGTGCGCCGGCATCGTCGAGAAGCAGGTGGCGCACGTGAAGGTCGCCGTGGGTGAGCGCGAACCCGTCGCTCGGCCCCAGGCCTTCGGCCGCGGCGAGCAGCCGCTCAGCCTCTCGGGGCGCTGTCCAGAGTCCAGCCGCCTCGAGGACGGCGAGCCGGTCGCGCGTGCGAGGGACACGGACCCGCATGTCGGCGCGACCCATCGGGTCGTACGGGAGCTCCTCGCCGAGCTCGGCGGCCAGCGCCGGCTCGTGGAGGACGCGCAGGAACGCACCCAGTCCCGCACCAACGGCAGACCCGGATCCGGCGACCGGGACGCGGGCCGGTTCCGTGCCCGGCAGGAGCGGAGCGCCGAAGAAGGGCCACGGGAAGGCATCGGACGGACGCCCAAGGTAGGCGGGCGTCGGGATCGGCAGGGGCAGCCGTCCCGAGAGGGCCGGCAGCAACCGGATCTCGCGTTCCACGCCCGGCACGGCGATCTGACGCCGCGGGAACCGGAACGCGAGGGCGTCATCCACCACCCACAGCGCGTTGTCCCATCCTTCGGCGAACGGGCGGACGTCGGAAACCGCGAGGGCGGGAAACTGCGCGTCAAGCAGCCGGCGAACGAGCGCTTCGTCGACCACCACCTCGGCCTGCCACTCGGGCCTTCGACGGTCCCAACTCACCCGTCACCCCTGCCCGCTTCGGTCGGCCTCGGCCAACGTCCCGCAGCCCGGGCACCGGGTCCCGTGCCCGGGTCGACCCTCAGCGGATGCTCGTCCCGGCCGAGGCCGGCGCGCGCTTGGCGGGCGCGTCCTCGGTCGCGACGTTGTCCTGGGCGACCACAAGCGGGTCGGGCTCGAGGACGGGACGCTTGTCGGTCACCAACGTGGGAATGAGGTCGGACCAGTTGTGGCCACGGACCCGGATCCGGACGCGCCAGGCCGCTTCGACCGCCCCGGAGAGCAGGGTCCGCTCTCGCGCGCGCAGGGCGTCGTAATCGAGACCGCCGATCTCGAGCAGCGGGGCCAGCGACGCGAACGGCGGGAACGTATACGCGTCGTCGGTATTAGCCAGCAGCCGGTCAAGCGTGGCGTCGAGCGTCGGGATCTCGGCCAATGGCTCGCCCCGCTCCATGAGGATCACGGAGTCGATCGTCGAGCGGTCGACGATGTCGCATTCGATCAGGGACGTCACGTGATACTTGGGCGGCGGGATGAGCAGCTGCACCCAGGCGTTGATGGTCACGATCGGCACCGGCATCCGCCCCAGCGAATGCCCGACCGCGCGGCCCTCGCGCGAGTGCAGGCGCGAGCGGATGCCCAGCATCAGGCGATCCGCGAATGGCAGCGCCTGGTCGTTGACCGAGCTCATCGTGTGCGACGAGAGCGTCATCGGCTTGGGGAACCCGATGATCGTGCCGCCGGGCGCGACGATCGCCATGTCATCCGCGAGGAAACCCCACGAGCGATGCATCAGCAGCCGCAGGACCGTGCTCGTCTTGCCGGTATCGGTCAATGCGGACATCACGACCGCGCCCTCGTCCGCCTCGACGGCGGCGCTGTGGAGCAGCACGTAGCCTCGCTCCACGAGCATGAATCGCAGGAGTGGCTCGACCATGTTGGTGTACAGCACGTGATGCGACCAGACCAGCAGCCAGTTGGCGTCTAGGCCCAAGGGTCCACCCTCGGCGGGCGGCAGCCGCACGTCGAACGCGGCCGAGAGCGCGCCGAGCTGCTCTCGGTACCGGATCGTGTCGCCTGCCCTTGTCGTCTTGATCCGCAGTCGCGGCCAGCCACCCATCCAGCGGCGACGGATCAACAGGTCGGGCTCGATCTCATGGTCGACGTTGAACGCCGCGAGCTCGGGCAGCGCGACCGGCGACTGGATTCGCAGCAGGCCGGCGATGTCGTACTGGTAGGCGCCGCCGACCGGCCGCTGGTCGCGACGGTCGCGACCCGCCCAGATCCAGTTATCCGCGATGAGGTAGCGGATGCCGAACGTGATCGCGATCGCGATGAGGTTCGAGACGAGATAGAACACCCCGAGGAGGTCGGTGAGGACATACATCACGGGGATCCGGACGACGAGCGTCGCCATGTTGATGGCGTTGAACGCGAGATATCGAAGCAGGATGTTGCCGCGGGCGTCGCGCCCCCGGAACACCCAGAACTCGGTCAGCAGGAAGTTGTTGAGCGTCGAGACCTGGGAGGCGAGCACCGCACCGACGAGGTAGTGGATCCCGAGAGCTTCGACGAAGAAGACGAGAGCGATCTGGTTCACGAAGATCCCGATCACGCCGACGACGGCGAACCGGGATGGTGAAACGAGGGCTCGGAGGAGGCGACGAACCCGCGGCCGCCGGTGGCGGGACAGGGCGGTGCCCGCGACGGATTCGTTGGACAAGCGGTCGCCTCGCGTTTGGACGTTGACGGCGCGTTACCTTCTCGTTGACCGATCGATGGTATGGGCGCCGCTGAACGTGGTCAAACTGAGGGCTTCCCGGCAGAGCAACCTGCAACCAGGAAGGCGAGGACCCCGCCCAGCGCCCGCTGTCCAGGCATGGTCAACTCGTCTTGCCGCGGGACGCACAAAAAAACGCCCGAAGGAACTTCCGTCCTGACTCGGTCTTCCGTCGATGCAAGCACCGTCGGCTCCGTCTTCAGTCCAGCAGCCCCTTCGAGCAAAATGAATCTATCCGACGAACGGGTGCCCGCACAACGGCCTTATCCACGAGTTTGCGCCGACGAGGGCCCAGATCGCGATCTTGTCCACAGGCCGTCCACGAAAGCGCGCGCGGCTCCCCTACTCCACCTGCTCGAGCGGCCACGACTCGGCATCGGCCAGGATCGGCAGCCCGAGGTCGTCGACGCGGCCCGGTGTGCCGCCGGCGATCCGCCAGGTGCCCGCGTCGGGCCGCTCCACGAGGCCCGGACCCGTCGTGATCAGCAGCTCGGCGGTGATCCGCAGCACGGCCAGCCGCGCCGATCCACCGGGCTCGATCTCGTCCGCAAGCAGGCTTACGGAGGCCGCGCCCGCGATCGACGACCCTTCCACGTCGACGATCCCCCCGGCATCCCAGGGCAGACCGACGACGTGCCGGATCCCGCCGGTTTCGATCGCGTTCCCGTGTAGCGTGCCGTCGCCTTCGGGATGCAGCGTGAGCAGCCCGGCGGGCGTCGAGAGCTCGAGGTGACTGAACCGGCCGTCGGGCGCGGTCTCGAGGAGCAGCGAGTGCCGCAGGCCGCCGGGCCCGACGATCGCCTCGCGCCAGCGGCGCCCGCGGCGACCCGCCGCCACGGACCACCAGACCCGGTCGCCGGTCGGCGTCCGCCCCGCGCCCGCCCGCCGGACGAAGCCGGTGTCGATCGTGTCGCTCAGGACGCCACGCCTTCCGCGGCGAGCGCCGCCTCCCAGCGCTCGGCGGCTGAGCGGAGCTCCCCAGCCAGCCCCGGCGCCATCCGGCCCGACACGCGGACGTCGCGGTTGCGGTACTCGAGGTCGACGGTGCCGCGCTCCCGCACCCGTGCCAGCAGCTCGCCGGCCGCATACGGGACGGCGAGGTCGACGTCCTCCCATAGCGACGCGAGCAGCGCCGCGATCTCGGCGCGCAGCGTGTCCAGCCCGAACCCGGTCGATGCCGACACGAGCACCGAACCGGCGACGGCCGGCGCCGGCTTCGAGCCATCCGCGCCCGGATACAGCAGGTCCGCCTTGTTGAACGCCGCCAGGCGCGGCTTGTCGCCGGCTCCGAGCTCGTCGAGGACCGTCTGGACCGTCGCCCGGTGCTCGGCCGCGTGCCCGTCCGAGGCGTCGACCACTTCGACCAGCACGTCGGCGCGGGTCACCTCTTCGAGCGTGGCGCGGAACGCGTCGACCAGCTGGTGGGGCAGCTTGTGGATGAAGCCCACGGTGTCGGTGACGATCGCGGTCTGGCCGTCGCCGAGCTTGACCTGGCGAGACGTCGGGTCGAGCGTCGCGAACAGCTTGTCCTCGGCCTTGGCCACCTCGCTGCCGACGAGGGCGTTGAGCAGCGTCGACTTGCCGGCGTTCGTGTAGCCCACGATGGCGACCGTCGGATACAGCCGGCGATCGCGGCCCCGGGCGGTCGTCTCGCGCTGCCGGCGGACGTCCTCGACGCGGGCCTTCATCTTCTTGATGCGCTCGCGGATGATCCGGCGGTCCGTCTCCAGCTGCGACTCGCCCGGGCCCCGGGATCCGATGCCGCCCTGGGTCCTCGAGAGGTGTGTCCACAGGCGGGTCAGGCGCGGCAGCTGGTATTCGAGCTGCGCGAGCTCGACCTGGAGGCGGCCCTCGTGGGTCTGGGCGTGGAGCGCGAAGATGTCGAGGATCAGCCGGCTGCGGTCGATGACCTTGACGTTGAGCAGGCTCTCGAGGCTCTTCTGCTGCGCCGGGCTGAGCTCATCGTCCGCGACCAGGATGTCGAACCCGGTCTCGGATCGCGCCTGGGCCAGCTCCTCGGCCTTGCCCTTGCCCACGTACCAGTTGGGATCGACGTGGCGGCGGTTCTGCCATTCCGCTCCCACGACGTCCGCGCCCGCCGTGGTCGCCAGGGCGGCGAGCTCGGTCAGGCTGTCGACGGCGGACCAGCCCTCGTCGGCGCCGGTGTCGACGGCGACCAGGAAGGCCTTCTCGATGGGTGGGGCGAGATCGATCGTGTCGCGGGGGCTCATGGCGGCAGTAGGATACCCGCTCCCCTCCGGCATTCCGGCGTCATGCCCCGGCGGCGCGTCCCGGCTGGCGCTCCAACAACGGCGCCATCGCGCGGAGCGCTTCGCTGACGACATCGCCCGACGGATCCAGCCAGGCGACGTCCGGCTCGGCGCGGAACCACGTCCGCTGGCGCTTGGCGAACGCGACGTTGCGCCGCGCGTCGTCCTCGATCGCCTGCTCGAGTGTCCGTTCGCCATCCAGCACCGACCAGGCCTCGCGGTAGCCGATCGCCGCGAACGCGGGCAGCGCCGGGTCGAAGCGCTCACGGAGGCGGCGCGCCTCGTCGATCAAGCCGGCGCCGAACTGGCCGCGAGCACGGACCGCGATCCGGCGAGCGTGCTCGGCACGGTTGGTGACATCCATGCCCAGCCACGCGACCGGCGCCGGATAGCCCAGCGCCGGCGGAAGCGGCTCGTCCCCCTGGAGCGTGGCGATCTCGAGTGCCCGCACGACCCGGCGTGGATTGCGGTGGTCCGTCCGCGCGGCGAGCGACGGCGCCATCGCTCGCAGGCGCGCCGCGAGCGCGTCCACGCCCTCCCGCGTGAGCTCCGCCTCGAGCTTGTCGCGCAACGCAGCGTCGGATGGGAGCGCGTCGGTATCGAGCCCCCGCGCGACGGCGCGGAGCCAGAAGCCCGTGCCGCCGACGAGGATCCCGATGCCGCCGCGGCTACCGAGCTCGGCGAGGACCCCGAGGGCGTGGTCCCGGAAGTCCGCCACGCTGAACGGCTGGTCGGGGTCGACGAGGTCGAGGCCGTGATGGACGACGCGCGCCCGCTCCTCGGGCGTGGCCTTCGCGGTGCCGATGTCCAGGCCGCGGTACACCTGCCGGGAGTCGGCCGAGATGATCTCGGCGGGTCGGCCCTGCTCGATCATCCGCTCCGCGAGCGCGATCGCGAGCGCGGTCTTCCCGGTTGCGGTCGGGCCGCCGATGACGACGAGCGGCGCGAGGTCGCCCTGGCGAATCGTCGGCATCGGGGTCCAGTCTAGCGACGGCCGTGCGAGACTCCGCGCCATGGCTGAGCGCATCCTCGGCGTCGTGGGCGGTGTCGGTCCCGAATCCACGCTCGACTACTACCGGCGCCTGATCGACGGGCACCACGCACGCGTCGGGCCGGCCTCCCATCCACCGATCCTGATCAATAGCCTCGATGGCGGCCGGATCATCCCGCACCTCGTCGCCGGCGACCTCGAGCCCGTGCGGGTCGCGGTCGCGACGGCCGTTGACCAGCTCGCGGCGGGCGGCGCCGGGCTGGCGATCGTCGCCTCGGTGGCGACCCACGCGGTCTTCGAATTCGGTGGCGCCTGCCGCTCCGATCCCGATGCTGAGCATCGTGGAGGCGACGTGTCGCGCGACGGCGGCCGCCGGGGTCGGCCGGCCCGCCCTGTTCGGCACCCGCGTCTCGGTCGAGGGCGCGTACTTCGCCCGGCCGTTCGATGCCGCGGGAATCGCTCTCGTCCGTCCGGCGGAGGCCGACCGCGCGTGGATCCACGACGTCTACCTCGGCGAGCTCGTGCAGGGTGTGTTCCGCGACGGGACGCGGGTGCGGCTGCTCGACATCCTCGATGGCCTGATGCGATCAGACGGCGCCGACGGCCTGATCCTCGGCGGGACCGAGCTCTCGCTCATCCTGCCGGAGACGGCCTACCTCGGGGTTCCCGTCCTCAACGCGGCGGCGATCCACGTCGACGAGGCGCTCGATTGGCTGGTCGGTGCGGACGCGGGCGAGGGCGAGGCGACCTAGCCCGCTCAGCTCCCCGCGCAGCGCATACGGCCCACCGTGATCGACGGCGACGGTGACGAGCCGGCCCACGAGCGCCGGCGATCCGGCCAGGTGGACGAGCTTGTTCTCGCGCGACCGGCCGGCGAGATGGACCACGCCCTCGGGCAGGCTCGCGAACGCATCCCGCGACTCCGCGGTCCCGACGGCTTCCTCTGCGTCGTGGTCGTGGTGCTTGGGGGGCACGATCGTGTCCACCAGCACCTCGGTCGTGCGCCCGATCCATGCCCGGTTGCGCTCGAACCCGATCGCCTCCTGGAGCGCCAGCAGCCGGTTCAGGCGGGCGCGCTTGACGTCCGCGGGCACGTCGTCGGCCATCCGGGTCGCCGGCGTCCCGGGCCGTTCGCTGTACGCGGCCGCGAACACCTGGTCGTAGCGGACCGCCTCGAGCAACCGCAGCGTCGCGTCGTATTCCGCCTCGGTCTCGCCGCAGAAGCCCGACGATGACGTCGGTCGAGAGCGCGATCCCGGGCACCGCCTCCCGGATCCGGGCGAGGCGCTCCCGGTAGTGCTCGATCGTGTACTGGCGTCCCATCCGGCGCAGCATGGCGTCGCTGCCCGACTGGACCGGCAGGTGCAGCGACTCGCACATCGAGGGGCAGTCGGCCATCGCCTCGATCAGGCGGTTCGAGAGATCCCAGGGGTGTGAGGTCACGAACCGCAGGCGCGGGATCGCGGGCGCGCCATCGGTCGTGCGCAGGCCGTCGATCGCCCGGATCAGCTCCGCGAGGTCGGGGCGACCCTCGCGATCCTGGTGCCGGCCGACCGTGCGTTCCGTGTGGATGTGCCCGAACCGGGCCTCGGGGGCGAGGTCGTGGCCGTAGCTGTTGACGTTCTGGCCGAGCAGCGTGACCTCGCGGAAGCCCGCGGCCGCAAGCGCCCGCGCCTCGTCCACGATCTCGTCGAACGGGCGGCTGCGCTCGGGCCCGCGGCTGAACGGCACGATGCAGTAGGTGCAGGTCTTGTCGCAGCCGTAGATGATCGGCAGCCAGGCGCTGATCGCGGATCCGCGGCTGATCGCGCCACCCGTGATCGCGTCCGCGCGGGCGCGCACGAGGTGCGTCGCGTCCGAGACCGCGGCCCCGTGCACGACCGTCGTCGCGGCCGTCGCACCGACGGGCGCCTGGGCCGAGGTCAGGCCGAGCCGGTCGACGAGCTCCGGCTCCTCGTCGGGACGCAGGAACACGTCGATCGCGGGGTATCGCCGGGCGAGGCCGCCGCGGTTCGATTCGCGCACCGAGCAACCCGTCATCACGACGCGCATCCCGGGGTTGGCGGCCTTGAGCCGCCGCAGGTGTCCCTGGCGGCCGATGACCTTCGCCTCGGCGGCCTCCCGGATCGCGCAGGTGTTGATCACGACGAGATCGGCGGTCTCCATCGCCGTCGCTTCCGCGCAGCCCGCGGCCAGCAGGCGGCCCGCCATCTCCTCGGAATCGCTCTTGTTCATCTGGCAGCCGAGCGTCCAGACGAAGAACGAGGGCAGCGACCGGATCTCGGGCCGGAACTGCTCGAGCCGCTCGTCGGCGGGCGCGAGCGGGCCGCGCGGGCCGCCGGGGCCGGCGACCGGGGGCGCGATGTCGAGAACGGGCAGGGCTCGGCTGGTCATGCGGGGGCCCATGGTAGTGCCTGCGGTCAGCGTCCGAGCGCGATCCGCAGGTCCGCGACGAGCCCGTCGGGCATCACCAACCCGGCGTGGCTGCCGGCGTACGGCCCCAGGTCCCCGTGGTAATCGGTGCCGCCTGTCTCGACCAGGGCCAGGGCCTGCGCGACAGCTCCGACCGCGGCCCTGGCCGCCGCATCGAACGAGCGGTGGTGGCTCTCGAGGCCGTCGAGCCCCTCCCCGACGAGGTCGCGCAGCAGCGGCAGGTGGTCCGGCGCCTCGGGGAAGTGGGCCAGGGACGCCAGGCCGCCCGCGGCGCGGATGGCGTGGATCGCCTCGACCGGACCCATGCCCTGGCGCGGGACGTAGCCCGGCATGCCGTAGCTCAGGATCCGGGCAAAGGCGTCATCGACGCTGGTGGCGTGGCCGGCGGCGATCAGCGCCCGGGCGACGGTGGGGCGGCCGAGCGCGTCGTCGCGCGTGAGGTCGAGGCCGGCGACCTGCGCGTCGACGCCGATGCCCGCCACCCGCAGCCGGTCGAGCGTGGCGAGGAAGCGGGTCCGGCGGGCGGCCCGCTGCGAGGCCAGCGCCGCCTCGAACGCGTCGTCGCCGGGATCCACGCCCAGCCCCAGGATGTGCAGCTCGCCGCCCGGGATCTCGAGGCCCAGGCCTCGAGTGACCGCGTTGATCTCGACGCCCGGGACGAGGTCCAGGGGCAGCTCCGTCCCGGCCAGCTCGCGGTAGCCCGCCAGGTTGTCGTGATCGGTGATCGAGAACAGCACCACGCCCGCCTCCGCCGCCTGGCGCACGAGCTCGGCCGGTTCCAGGACCCCGTCGGAACGGGTCGTGTGGGCGTGGACGTCAGCCGTCGCCGTTCCGTCCTCGGCTCCGATCGCCGCGGACTCGGACGCCGCGGCGTGACGGACGCTCATCGATCAGACCTCGACGAGACGCTGGATCCGTTCGATCGCGAGAGCCTTGCCGGTGGCCGGGTCCACGTCGATCTGGCAGGCGTTCAGGACCACCGGCCCCTCCCCAACCTCGAACCGCGTCGGGAGCGCGTTGATGAACCGCGGCAGCACGGTCTTGGGGTCGAACCCGATGACGCTCCACAGCGGGCCGGTCATGCCGAGGTCGGTCTGGTAGGCCGTGCCGCCCGGGAGGATCCGTTCGTCGCCGGTCACGACGTGGGTGTGGGTGCCGACGACGACCGACACCCGGCCGTCGAGATACAGCCCGAGCGCGTTCTTCTCGGAGGTGATCTCGCAGTGGAAGTCGACGATCCGGATCGGGGGCAGCGGTTCCGATGCCTCGTCGAGCAGCCGGTCCGCCTCGGTGAACGGGTTGTCGATCGGCTGCATGAACGTCCGTCCCTGGAGGTTGATCACCGCCAGCTCGTTGCCGTCGAGGGCGTGGTACACGCCCCAGCCGCGCCCAGGAACCTCGTGGGTGCCGTAGTTGAGTGGACGCAGGACGCGCTCGCTGGACTCCAGGAACGGGTAGATCTCGCGCTTGTCCCAGATGTGGTTGCCAGACGTGATGACGTCGACGCCGGCGTCGAACAGCGCCTCGGCCGTCGACTGGGTCAGCCCCATGCCGCCCGCGACGTTCTCCCCGTTCGCGGTGACGAAGTCGATGCCCCGCTCATCGCGGATGCCTGGCAGGACCTGTTCCACCGCGACCCGCCCGGGCTTCCCGATGATGTCGCCGATCATCAGGACCCGGCACGCCCCCTGTGGGCGCGGAGCGTCACCGTTCGGCGGATTGCCCAGGCCCGCGCGGTTGTTGCGGGCGTTCATCGACGGGTTCTCGGGGGATGTCGCACGCCGCCAGCCTAGCAAGCGCTCAGTCGACCCATTTCGGCTCCGGCGCCTGTCTGCTTCAAGAGACGGGCGCCGCGTCAGGGTTCGATCGTGATCGATTCCACGATCGCCGCGAGCTCAGCGCGGTGCTTCGCCGATGTCCCCGGGTAGTCCGTGCTCTGGACTACGAAGCGGAGGCCATCCACGTCGAGGATCCACAGGTGCCACCGGTGGCTCGGGCCCTGGGCGAAGATCCCGGGGTCGAAGGGGCGGTAGACCCCGCACTTGGAGATGTCGGCCGGCACCTGCAGGTCCACATACTTGCCGGCGTATCCGGCAAGGGTGACATCGACGGGGTCCGTCGCGTCGAGCAGCGGATGATCGGCGATCGCATTGGCAAAGTCGTCGACGCTCGGTCCCACCTCGATATCCGGGGGGATCGCGTGCTCGGCTCTTGTGCAAGGGTCGGTCAGCAGCCAGGCGCCCCTCCCGAGGAGCAGACCGGCTCCGTCGGGCGCTCCATTCCCCTTTTCGGCCAACCAGATCGTGCCTGCGATGCCTTCCCAGCCATCGGGCACGGTGAGCATCACGCGGACGGCGTCATGCGCGGGCGATGCGCTGCAGCCGGGCTGGTGCTCGCTGCAGCCCGTGTCCCACTGCGGGATCCTGTAGGTGCCGGCCGCGAGTGGGCCATCGGGGATCGAGGCCGCGGCGGAGCTCGCTGTCGGGCTGGGCGGGGGCGTCGTTGGTGTCGGAGCCATGCTCGGCGGCGCCGGGGTGGGCGCGTCCTGGCTGGGCGAAGGAGTGCCTCCTGACGGTTGCCCCGTCGTACAACCGATGATGACGAACGCGGCGGCCACGATGACGGCTGCGAATCTGCGGTCCATGTCGACCTCCTACGGGCTCAGCCAGCCCGGCTGCCCGTCAGGCCCGATGCGGATCTCGCCCGCCAGGGGCACGCTGTTGTCCGCGAGCAGTGCTCCTGTGTCCGGTCCGGGGTTCACGAAGATCGACCATCCCCTCACGCCTTTCGCGGGAAGGAAGAAGGTCACCCGTACCGTGGCGCCGGGTGGCACGACGTTCGGGGCCACGCGTCCGACCAGCCGCGTCATCCCGCTCGAGTCCTCCTCGGCGACGAACAGCGTCGCGGGCCGCGAATTCGTGTTGACGACCCTGACCGTCCAGCGCCGCGCGCCGGGCGGGACGGGACCCACCGCGGGCGGCACCGGCTGCGGCACCGGGGTAGCGGTCGGGGTCGCGGTCGGGACGGGTTCGGCGTGGCCGCCAGCGTGGGACGGCGGCAACACGCCGGCAGGGATGTACAGCTCCGCCGCGCGCGTTGGGCCCCCTGCCACGAGGACCGACCCGTCAAGCAGCAGCATGGCGGGGGCATTGGCGTGTGGCCGGATCATGGAACCGGTGGCGGCCCAGGACCCGGTGGCCGGGTCGTACAGCCCGGCGGCCTGAGGGGGCGAACCGTCGTTGCGGGCCGCAAGCACCGTGCCATCCGCCAGCAGCGTGGCCGATTGGTAGCTCAGCGTCGGCTCAGTCGCGGTCCAGGCGCCGGTCGCCGGGTCGTACACCTCCGGGGCCGCGAGCGCAATGAACCCGCGGTCCATCACGAGCACCCTGCCGTCGGGCAGCAGCGTCGCACTGACGACTTCCATTGGGTCGTTCATGTCCGCGATCGCGGTCCAAGTCCCCGTGTCCGGATCGTAGAGTTCAGCTGCGACCCCCCCGTACGCCGTGCCGTTGTTGCCGCCCACCTCAAGCACCTTGCCATCGGGCATCAGGACCATCGCGCGTGATTGGTGGAAGTACTCGAGCATCTGTCCGGTGGCGGTCCAGGTCCCACGGTCGGGGTCGTACAGCTCGGAGTTGCCGAATTCGTGTACGACGAGCACCCTGCCGTCGCGCAGCAGGACCGCCGAGCCATAAGCGTCGGTGACGACCATCTTCCCGGTGACCATCCAGGTTCCGCTCGCCGGGTCGTACACCTCCGCGCCCTCGGTGTCCCCCACAAGCACCCTGCCGTCGCGCAGCAGCGTGGCCCGGAAACCTGCCTGGGGATTGACCATGCTCCCGGTTGCGGACCAGGTCCCTGTTTCCGGGTCGTACAACTCGGCGGAGGTGTCGTGCTCGTCGCCGATGGCGCCGCTCGCCACGAGCACCCTGCCATCCATGAGCCGCGCCGCGGTGTGGCCGGAGCGAGGCGTGCCCATTGAGCCAGTGGCGATCCAGGCCCCTCCTGTACCCGGTATGGGATTGGCGTCCACTGCGGGTGGAGGCGACATGCCGGCAGGGACGTACAGCTCGGCGGACCCGTCGTCGCCACCCGGCGCGAGGACCGTCCCATCCGCGAGCAGCGTGGGCGAACCGCCGTCGGCCCGGAGCATGGACGCGGTGATCGACCACGACCCAGTGCTCGGGTCGTACAGCTCGGCGTCGAGCGGCGAACCGCGCCCTTCCTTGCCGGCCAGGTATGGGTCGGTCATCAACACCGTGCCGTCCGACAGCAGCGTGGCGGACAGGTAGCGGTCGTCCGGCCGCGCCATGCCTTGGGTGACGGTCCAGGTGCCGATGGCCGAGTCGAACAGCTCGGGGGGCGACGCGGGATGGTAGTCGGCGCCGCCCGTCACCAGCACCTTGCCATCGCGCAGCAGCGTCGCCGTGATGTCGGCCTTTGGGGCGTGCAGGCTCGCGACCTCGGTCCAGGTCCCGGTGGCCGGATCGTAGATCTCGGCAGAGTCCTCGGCGAAGTCGGCGACGAGGCCGCCAGCCACGAGCACCTTGCCATCTGGCAGCAGAGCGGCGGCGTGGTGGTACCGCGGCGCGACCATCTTTCCGGTGGCCGTCCAGGTCCCGGTGTCCGGGTCGTATAGCTCGCAGCCGTCGGGACCCGTGGCGAGCACCCTGCCGTCGCGAAGCACAGTCGCCGTGACGCCATCCCCATCCTGGACCATCTTCCCGGTGTCGGACCACGTCCCGGCGTCCGGGTCGTACAGCTCGTCGCCCGCGATCACCTTGCCGTCCGGCAGCAACGTTGGCGGAATGCTCGACCACCTGGCGCCATCGCCGCCCCTGGCCATCGTCCCGGTCGAGGACCAGGTCGCGCTGTCGGGGTCATACAGCGCGGCGGAGGATGGGTCGAACTCGCCTCCGGCACCACCGACCACGAGCACGCGGCCATCGAGCAGCCGCACCGCGTCGAGGCCGGAAAGCGGCCTGTCCATCGACCCGGTGGCAACCCAGAACCCGGACGCGGTTGTCGCCGGGGATGGCTCAGCGGGGATCGAGCTCGGGGGCGGCACCACGGCGTTGACGCTCGGGCTGGGTTGCGAGGTCGGCGTCGGGCTCGGATTCGCGACGACAACGGGCTGATTGCGCTGGTACACGAAGAACGCGCCACCGATGACGAGCGCCCCGATGAAGAAGGCCGCGGCGGCTGGCCAGCGATTGGTCGTTCGCGTGCCGCTAAGGCCCCAGGGGATGTGCCCTGGACGCCGCTGCGCGGCATCCACCGCTGTCGAGGCGATGGTTCCCGGCTCAAATCGCCCGACGCTCAGGTCGGCATCGGACCGCAGCGCAGTTGCAAGACTTCGCTCGAACCGGTCGAAGTCATCCATCGTCGAGTTCTCCACGAAGCCGCAGGAGGAGGCGAGACAGGCGGCCACGAGCGCCTGAGGAAGACATGCCGAGCGCGCGGCCGATCTCGTCGGAGCTGAGCTCGGCCACGTAGCGCAACGCGATCAGCGCCCGGTCGGTGGGATCGAGGGAGGCGAGGACTCGTCGCAGATCGGCGTTGGCGATCCCCGCAGCCAGCGGGTCCGCGCGGAGGTCAGGCACCCCTTCCACCTCGACCTCGGCGACCGAGATCTCGTGGATCAACGGCCGGCGTGACCGCATGGTTCGACGGGCCTCGTTCGCGGCGACGGCGACGAGCCAGCCACGGACTTGGGTCGGGTCCTTGACGTCGCCCATCCGACGCCACGCGATCGCCCACGCCGCCTGGGCCGAGTCCTCCGCCAGCGCGGCGTCTCGGCAGATCACGTAAGCGACCCGCAGGAGGTCACGATGATGGCGCGCCACGAGCTCCGTGAACGCCGCCTCGTCCCCCGTCGCGGCCGCTCGAACGAGCTCCCCGACCTGGGTCCCCATCATGCCCACCATGCCATAGAGATACGGCCGGGAGCGGCATTGATTCAGTGGCGTCCGACGCACGGGCCTGTTCCACGGCCCGGCTTGTGCCCGATTGTTGCCCCTAGGCGGCGCCTGATCGACCTACTTCGCGTACTCGACCGCGCGCGTCTCGCGGATCACGGTGACCTTGATCTGACCCGGGTAGGTCAGGCTGTCCTCGATCTTCTTGACGATGTCGCGCGCAAGGCGGGTGGCCGAGAGGTCGTCGATCTCCTCGGGCCGGACGAGGATCCGGACCTCGCGTCCGGCCTGGACGGCGAACGAGCGCTCGACGCCGGCGAAGCTCTCCGCGATGCCCTGGAGGTCCTCGAGCCGCTTGACGTACGTCTCCATCGTCTCGCCCCGGGCACCGGGCCGGGACGCCGAGATGGCGTCGGCGACCTGGACGATCGGCGCCTCGATGCAGGCGAACTCGACCTCCTGGTGGTGCGCGGCGATCCCGTTCACGACCTTCATCGGCATGTTGTGCTTCTGTGCGATCGAGGCGCCGATGGCCGCGTGCGGGCCCTCGACCTCGTGGTCGACCGCCTTGCCGATGTCGTGCAGCAGGCCGCCGATCTTGGCCGCCTGGACGTCCGCGCCGAGCTCCGCCGCCATGATCGCGGCGAGGTGGCTCGTCTCGACGCTGTGGACGAGGACGTTCTGGCCGTAGCTCGTCCGGTACTTGAGCCGCCCCAGCAGCTTGACGAGCTCGGCCGGGAGGCCGGGCACGCCGGCGTCGTACGCGGCCTGCTCGCCGGCCTGGCGGATGACCAGGTCGACCTCGGCCTTCGACTTGTTGACGACCTCCTCGATCCGTCCGGGATGGATCCGGCCGTCGGCGATCAGCTTGGTCAGCGACAGCCGCGCGATCTCGCGGCGGACGGGGTCGAAGCCCGACAGGATCACGGTCTCGGGCGTGTCGTCGATGATCAGGTCGACGCCGGTCGCCTGCTCGAGGGCCCGGATGTTGCGGCCCTCGCGGCCGATGATCCGGCCCTTCATCTCGTCGCTCGGGAGATGGACGACGGTCACCGCGTGCTCGGCCGTGTGGTCGGCGGCGACCCGCTGCATCGCCGTGACGATGACCTCGCGCGCCTTCTCCTGGGCCTCGTCGCGTGCCCGGCGCTCGATCGAGCGGGCGAGCTTCACCGCGTCGTGCTCGGCTTCCTCGCGGATCGCCTCGAGCAGGACGCCCTTCGCCTCCTCGGCGCTCAGGCCCGAGACACGCTCGAGGGCCACGACCTGCTCCCCGATCAGCCGGGTGAGCTCCTCGCGCTCCTTCTCGAGGTCTCGCTCGCGGTCGGTGATCTTGCGGCTCTTCTCCTCGAGCATGTCGGCCCGCTGGTCCATCTGCTCGTCGCGCGCGAGCAGGCGCCGCTCGAGGTTCTGGAGCTCGGTGCGCTTCGCCCGCGCCTCGTCCTCCGCCTCGCGACCCAGCCGGAGCTTCTCGTCCTTCGCCTCGAGGATCATGTCCTTCTGCTGGGTCCGGGCCTCGGCGACGATCCGGGCGGCCTTGTCCTGGGCGGACTTGACCGTCTGGGACGACCACATGCCGCGGGCGACGAACCCCACGGCGATGCCGATGACCGCGGCAATGACGGCCGTTACGGCGAGTTCCATCTTCGGTTCCTCCCGTCCGGCGGGCGGAGCCGCCGGAGGCGTTGGCGTATCAGGTTCGGGCTACGCCGCACCGGCGATCGCTTGGGCTCGGGACCGGGTAGGCGCTGACGAAGCTCCACCCGCTCTCAGCCGGTGCCACGGCTCGCCCGGAGGCGGCCCTCGGGTCCGCGTCCGGTTATGGCCGTAGCCTACTACGGAGTTTCGGAACCGGCAGCCGGCCGAGCGTCAGTCGTCCGGCGTATCGGCGCCGAGCTCCCGGGAGGCCGCGGCGGCCGTCGACGGATCGAATCCGTTGCGGGCCAGCAGCGCGTAGGCACGCTGGCGGCGGGCGCGCGGATCGGCGACACGCTCGAGGGCGCGGGCATGACGCGCGAGCAGCCGATCGGCGGCAACCCGGTCGACGTCGATCGGGTCATCGTCCGGGTCGCGCCCCTCGTCTCCCGCGCCGCTCCGACGTTCGTCGAGGACGCCGCCGATGATCGCGTTGTCGACGCCTTTCAGCTGCAGCTCGCGCCGCAGCGCGTGCTCGCCACGCGGGCGCGCCCGGTCACGCGACTCGACCCAGGCGCGGGCGAACGCGTCGTCGTCGAGGTAGCCGAGCTCGCCCATGCGCGCGATCGCCGCGTCGACCAGGTCGCTCCGATAGCCGGCGCCGGTGAGGCGCCGGCGAACCTCGGCCACCGAGCGCTGGCGCGCCTCGAGGAAGCGCGCCGCGGCGTTGAGGACCTCGTCGACGTCCTCGACCGCCGCGCGCCGCTCGCGGCGCTCCTGGAACGAGGCCCGTCGACGACCGGGCGGCGGGTCCGCGCCGTCGTCCATGTCAGAACGGCTTCGCGAGCATCAGGACCAGGACGACGGTGACGGCTCCCAGCTCGTATACGTGCGCCGCTCTCACGACCGGGTCGGACCATGCCGCGCGCAAGGCCGCCGTGACGACGCCGGCGGCCTCGGCATCCTCCAGCGCCGTCTCGAACACCCGCCCGCGCGGCAGGAACACCAGCGGCACGAGCGGCAGGATCGAGAGGTACAGGACGAGCGACACGAACAGCCAGGTCACGGGCGCTCCGACGAGCGGCCCGAGCAGTGGCAGACCCTCGGTGTAGGCCGTGAGCACGCCGAGCACGAACACGACCAGTGAACCCGCGATCACGAGCGTCTCGAACGGCGCCGCCACTCGCGTCAGCAGCCGCATCTGCGCCGGCGTCTCGGCTCGCTCCGCGGCCGCGAGCACCATCCAGCGGCCGAACAGGCCCACGATGAGCCCAATCCCCGACAACGCGTGAAGTACCGCCAGCAGCCCCTGGAGTGTCGCCAGGTCCATCTACTCGCCGCGGATGCGGGCCATCCCGGCGTTGGCGCCGGCGCGCGCTCGCTCACGCACTATCGAGTGCGCTCGCTCACTGTGCTTGTCGCCGCCTTGCGCTGGCCGCGCCTGCGCGGCGATGGTGTTGCGGCGGCGCATGGGCTTATTCGGCCTCCTCGATGCCCTCCACCGGCAGGGCGATGTCCGTCATCTTGGCCCGGATCTGGCGGTCGATCTCCGCGGCGATGTCCGCGTTCGCCTTGAGGAAGTCCTTCGACGCCTCGCGACCCTGGCCCAGGCGCGTCTCGCCGAAGGTGAACCAGGCGCCCGTCTTGGTCACGACGTCCATCGCCACGCCGACGTCGAGCAGGCCGCCCTCGCGGGAGATGCCCTCGCCGTACATCACGTCGAACTCGGCCACCCGGAACGGCGGCGACACCTTGTTCTTGACGACCTTGACCCGGACCCGGTTGCCGACCGACTCGGTGCCGGTCTTGATCGTCTCGACGCGCCGGATGTCGAGCCGGACCGACGCGTAGAACTTGAGCGCGCGACCGCCCGGCGTGGTCTCGGGGTTGCCGAACATGACGCCGATCTTCTCGCGCAGCTGGTTGGTGAACACGAGCGCCGTGTTCGACCGGCTGACGGCGCCGGTGAGCTTGCGCAGCGCCTGGCTCATGAGCCGGGCCTGGATGCCCACGAAGCTGTCGCCCATCTCGCCCTCGATCTCCGCCCGCGGCACGAGGGCCGCCACGGAGTCCACGACGACGATGTCCACGCCGCCCGAGCGGATCAGGGTCTCGGTGATCTCGAGGGCCTGCTCCCCCGTGTCCGGCTGGCTGACCAGCAGCTCGTCCACGTTGACGCCGCAGGCGCGGGCGTAGGCCGGGTCGAGCGCGTGCTCGACGTCGATGAACGCGGCGATGCCGCCCCGGTGCTGCGCCTCGGCGATGACGTGCTGGCAGAGCGTGGTCTTGCCCGACGACTCCGGACCGAACACCTCCGTGATCCGGCCCCGCGGGATCCCGCCCACGCCGAGCGCGAGGTCAAGCGCGATCGAGCCCGTCGGGATCGAGTCGACGCTCTGACGCTCCCGCGAGCCGAGCTTCATGATCGAGCCGCGGCCGAACTGCTTCTCGATGGCGAGGATCGCGGCGTCCACCGCTCGTCCACGCTCCGCGACGGCCTTCTCGGTCCCGCCGTTGCGGGCGTCCAGGTCCTTGCCGGTGATCGTCATCCCATCCTCGCTCCGTGCGGCTGATGCCGACGCGACGGAGCGGGACTCAGGACCCGTCCGCCCGGCGGCCTAGCCCTCGCTGGACTCCTGTTCATCCCACCGCGGCTTGCGCTGCTTCCGGATGACCTCCACCTGCTGGGGAGGCTCCGAGAGCGGCGACAGGCTGGGCTGGGAGGAGGACTTGTCCTTGGGCTTCTTCTTGACTTCCTTGTGGGGGCGATCCCGTGATCCCATTGCGCGCCTCCACGCATCGTTGACGATAGCCACGCAGACTTCACGCCGGCTTCGCGGCCCCTTCACCGCCACTCATCCGCACCGCGCGAGCGCGCAGTCCGGGGGTCTCGACGGGGAAGGTTCCGGCGCGCAGCGCAGCCCGGATCCTGACCATGAAGTCTAGGGTGAAGGTGAGGTTGTGACAAGTCGCGAGGCGGTACGCGAGCATCTCCTTGGCGCGGAACAGATGGCTCAGATAGGCCCGCGAAAACCGGCGGCACAGGGGACACGGACAGTCCTCCTGGACGGGTCTCGGGTCGTCCCGGAACTGCTCGTTGCGCAGGTTCAGCCGACCGCCCGGGACCCACAGCTGGCCGTTGCGGGCGACGCGTGCCGGCAGCACGGAGTCGAACAGGTCGATGCCCCGGTGGACGGCATCGAGCAGGTCCAGCGGTGAGCCGAGGCCCATGAGGTAGCGCGGCCGCGGATCGCCCTCGAGCAGCGGCACGGTCTCGTCGAGCGTGAGGTTGCGCTCCTCGGGCGTCTCGTCGCCGGCCAGGCCGCCGATGTTGATGCCGTCGAACGGCAGCGCGGCGATGAACCGCGCCGACGCCTCGCGCAGCGCCGGGTCGAGGCCCCCCTGGACGATGCCGAACAGCGCCTGGTCCGTCCGGGTGTGGGCCTCGAGCGACCGCTCTGCCCAGCGGTGGGTCCGGTGCATCGCGTCCTCGACCACCGCCCGCGGCGAGCTCGGGAACACCGGCTGGTCGAAGGCGACGGCGATGTCGGGCCCCAGGGCCTGCTGGATCGCGATCGAGTGCTCCGGCGTGAACCGGTGGATCGACCCGTCGAGATGGCTCTTGAACGTGACCCCGTCGTCGTCGATGACCCGCAGGTCGCCCATCGAGACGACCTGGAACCCGCCGGAGTCGGTGAGGATCGGCCGGTCCCAACCCATGAACGCGTGCAGGCCGCCGAGCCGCTCGATGCGCTCGTGCCCCGGCCGCAGGTAAAGGTGGTAGGTGTTCGCGAGCAGGATCGTCGCGCCGGCGTCCGCGACCTCGTCGGGGTGCAGCGCCTTCACGGTGGCGTTGGTGCCCACGGGCATGAACTGGGGGGTCTCGACCACCCCGTGGGGCAGCGTCAGGCGCCCGAGCCGGGCGCGGGTCGAGCCGTCAACGGGCGGCGGGACGAGCACCTCGAAGGATGACGCGCCGGTCACGGACCGCGACGGTTCAGCAGGCCAAGCACGACCGACACGATGACCGACACGAGCAGCATCGTGCCCAGCGGGATGAACACGGTGACGTTGTCGCCCTTGATCGTGATGTCGCCCGGCAGGTGCCCGAGGATCGGCACGCGCGGGCCGAGGACGATGACCACGCCGGCGACGAGGATGACGGCGCCGAGCACGATCAGCGACCAGCCGAGGGGCTGCATGCCGTTCACGATCAGTGCGACGGCACGTCGTCCCAGAGGGCCGGCATGTCGGGCTCGGCACGCCGGGGCGGCGGGATCTCGTAGCCCAGGGCCGCGAGGTGCTGGCGTGCGGCCTCCGTCGCGATGCGTCCCTGGGGCGTGCGGTCGAGGAAGCCGAGCCGCAGCAGGAACGGCTCGTACACGTCCTCGATGGTCTCGACCTCCTCGGCCAGGACGGCGGCAAGCGCCTGGACCCCGACCGGGCCGGACTGGAACTTCTGCACGATCGCGGCCAGCAGCTTGCGATCGGTCGTGTCGAGGCCGAGGTCGTCGATGTCGAGCACCGTCATCGCCTCCGCGACCGCCTGCTCGTGGACGCGCCCGTCGCCGTGGACCTCGGCGTGGTCACGGACCCGGCGCAGCAGCCGGTTGACGATGCGCGGCGTGCCCCGGCCGCGGCGCGCGATCAGCCGCGCGGCGTCGGCGTCCACCTCGACGCCGAGGATCCCCGCCGACCGCCGGACGATCGCGGTCAGGTCGTCCTCGGCGTAGAAGTCGAGCCGGTAGGTCATGCCGAAGCGATCGCGCAACGGACCGCTGATCCGCCCCGCCCGCGTCGTGGCGCCGACCACCGTGAACGGCTTGAGGCTCAGGCGCAGGCTGCGGGCGCTCGGACCCTTGCCGATCATGACGTCGAGGGCGAAGTCCTCCATCGCCGGGTAGAGGATCTCCTCGACGGCGCGGTTCAGGCGATGGATCTCGTCGATGAACAGCACGTCGCGCTCGTCGAGCGCGGTGAGGATCGCGGCCAGGTCGCCCGCCCGTTCGACGGCCGGTCCGCTCGTGTAGCGCACGTTGACGCCGAGCTCGCGGGCGATGATCGTGGCCAGCGTCGTCTTGCCCAGGCCGGGCGGGCCGTACAGGAGGACGTGGTCGGCCGCCTCTCCCCTGCCCTTCGCCGCCTGGAGCAGGACGTCGAGGCTCGCCTTGACCTCGCGCTGCCCGATGTACTCATCGAGCGTGCGCGGGCGCAGCGACCCCTCCACCGCGACCTCGCCCGGGTCCGTGGCGCCGGCCGCGAGGAGGCTGAGCCCGTCGTCGGTCATCCGCGCGAGTCTAGCAAATCCGAGCGGGCTTTGGTACGGATGTTCGGTTATCGGTGGAAGCCGTTCGATCGGGCCCGATCACCACTTGTGCCAGCCGGTGCCCGCCCCCGAGCTCGAGCCGGGCTTCACCCCGCCGGCGATGCTCCCCGGTGGCTGGCGGACGTAGCGGACCGAGGCCAGCTCGTCGGCCGAGATCCCGTTCTGGGCCGCATAACGCTTGACCAGCCGGTCGGCGGCGACGTCCACCGCGTCGGCCGCGACCGCCTCCCCGGCCGCGAGGCGCATGCCCCCCTTCACGAGGCCGCCGACGCCGGTCAGCGCGAGCCCGACCTCCGCGACCTCGCCGGCGCGCTTGGCCACCTTGAGCACCGCGACCGCACGCTCGGCGCCGCTGCTCGTGTCGTCGATGTAGTCCGACAGCTGGCGCGCGGCGTTGCGGGTGACCACGGCCGCGACCACGAGAAAGGCCTGCGCGCCCGACACGTTGCCCCCGACGTTGAACTCCATCGCCCGCATCAGCAGCTTGTGGGGCTGGTCCCACGCCGAGAACGACGGGAAGTCGGCACCGCCCAGGAGGTCCGAGATCTCGGCCACCCCGACGAACGCGTCGTCCCGGATCTTGCGCAGGATCGTGTGCTGGGCCATCCCGTCCTGGATCGCGTCGCGCAGCCGCTTGACCTCGCGGTCGATCGCGCGCTGGATCGGACCCTGGTCGACATGCTCGTAGTACCCGGCGCCGAGCACGGTCGTGCCGATGATGGCGTCGCGGGTGATCTTCCCGTCCTGGGTCGGGATCGCGTCGCCGGCCGGGCCCAGCGAGAGCCACGCCTCGAACTGGCGGGGGTCGATGATGTGCCGCGACGGATCCTCTGGGTCGCGGACCAGCTTGCCCGCGACGCGCAGGTAGACCCCTCGCGACTCGAACGTCGCCTTGACGCGGGCGAGGTACGCACCCTCGTCGGGATTGTCGGTCCGGGGCGTCAACGCGTCGGGCGCGAGGAGCGCCAGGGCGTCGAGCCTGACCCGCTTGTCCGATTCGTCCACTGGGACCAGGCCCTGTTCGCGGACCCGTTCCGCCTTCTCGACCAGGTCGGGATCCCGGTTGGCGTAGCCGCCCGATTCCGCGATCACCGACTTCTTGTCGATCGCGGCCGCCTCGGCGCGCACTTCCGGATTGACGACCGAGGCGTCGAAGACCTTCTGGATCTGGTCGACCTGGCTCTCGCTCATCCGGGCCAGCGCGTAGGGCAGCTTCTCGCCCAGCAGCCTGCGGGCGTCGGCCGCATTCAGGCGCGACGCCCGCGCCCGGCGCCGCTGGTCCTTGCGGCTCGGCTTGCGCTGCACCGCGACCGCACCCCCGGGTCCGGCCCCGTGCTTGTCCCCGAGCAGCTCCAGCACGGCTCGGTTCCCGGCATCGCGCTGGAGGTCGAGCATCTTCGCCGATCGCGGATCCGTGGCCGCCTCGGCGTGGCTGCGACCGTCGCTCCCGAGGATCCCCCGCATCGGCCCCGTGGCCGGGTCGCGCCGGCCACCCGAGCGAAGGTCGGATCCCTGGGCGCTGCGGCGGATCGGCGCGGCCATCGCGGTCTCCCCGGATGTCATCTCGCGCGGATGCGGGCGCAGCCAATCCCGTCGGATGGCACCCGGCGCGCGGCCTCGGTCGCAGCATACGGCTGCGCCTTCGCGGCGAAACCGGGCCCGTGGGCCGTCCCCGAGGTTCATCGGGGCAGCGAGGCCGAGCCGTTCGGGCAGCGCCGGTGCCCGATCGGGCATCGGCGGGCCAGGCGTCAGTCGCGCAGCAGCGTCCGCAGCGCCGCCTTGACGCGCTCCTCGAGGCCGGCACCGACCGCCGGATCGGCCAGGGCCAGGCGCGACGCCTCGCGAGCCTCGCCCGGGGAATAGCCCAGGGCCTGCAGGGCCGCGACGACCTCGCCCTCGGACGCGCTGGAGACGGCCGCCGCGGATCCCGCCGCGACCCCGGCCGCCGACACCTTCTCCTTGAGCTCGAAGATGATCCGCTCGGCCAGCTTCTTGCCGATGCCCGGGATCGAGACGAGGACCGCCTGGTCCTGCTGCAGGATGGCGAGCTGGAGGTCCGCGGTCGGTCGCGAGCCCACGATCGCCATCGCGACCTTGGGCCCGACGCCGGTCACGGTCAGCAGCAGGTTGAAGAACCCCAGCTCCTCGGACGTGCGGAACCCGAACAGGGCCTGCTGGTCTTCGCGTACCAGGTGATAGGTGTGCAGCTTGAGCCGGCCACCGGGCGGGGCCGTCGAGATCACGGATGGCGCGACGTACACCCGGTAGCCGATGCCAGCGACCTCGATGACCAGCGAATCGGGCGAGATCGCCCCGACCACGCCTTCGACCGACGCGATCACGGGCGGGCCGGCCTAGGGCTGACGGCGCGCGGCGGCCGACGACCCGGCCGAGGTCCTCGTCGCTCGCTTCTCGCTCGCGAGCGCCTCGCGCACCGACCGTTCGTAGGGCGTCTCGCCCCGGGTGATGGGCGCGACCGCCGCCCGGTCGAGCACCGACGCCTTGGCGCCGTTGCTGCCGGCCGTGGCGCGGTCCCCGACGCGCTCCGCGTTGGCGCAGCAGATCGCGATCGCGAGCGCGTCGGTCGTGTCGTCGGGGGTCGGGATGTCGGACAGCTGCAGGATGACGGTGACCATGCGCGCGACCTGGCCCTTCTCGGCCCGGCCGTACCCGGTGACGCCCACCTTGACCTCGTTGGGCGTCGCCTCGCGGACCGGCACGCCGGCCTGGGCGGCCGCGAGCAGCACGACGCCCCTCGCCTGGCCCACAGCGAATGCCGTCTGGACGTTCTTGGAGAAGAACAGGCGCTCGACGGCGACGATGGCGGGGTGGTGGGTCTCGATCAGCTCCGCGACAAGGTCGTGGATCTGCAGCAGGCGCTCCGGCAGCGGGAGGTCGGGGCTCGTGGTCAGGCACCCGTAGTCGATCGCGCGCAGGCCGGATCCGGTCCGATCGACGATTTCGTAGCCCAGTGCGGCGGTCCCGGGGTCGATCCCCAGGACGATCACCCGGCGACCTCGGCCAGCAGCTCCTCGGGGATGTCCACGTTGGCCGTCACGCGCTGGACGTCGTCGAGGTCCTCCAGCAGCTCGACCAGGCGCATGGCCTGGCGCACGTGGCTGGCATCGAGGCTGACGGTCTGCTTGGCGATCATCGCCGCCTCGGCGTCGTCGACGGCCACGCCGGCCGCCTCGAGCGACGTGCGGACGCGTTCGAGGTCTCCGGGCTCCGTGTAGATCTCGATCGGATCGACCTCGGTGTCGACGTCGGTCGCCCCGGCATCGATCGCCGCCAGGGCCACCTCATCGGGATCCGCGCCCTCGCGGTCCACGGTGATCAGCCCGCGCGGCTCGAACTGCCACGCGACGGCGCCCGAGCCCGCGAGCTGGCCGCCGGCCTTGGCGAAGATCGAGCGCACCTCGGCCGCGGTGCGGTTGCGGTTGTCGGTGGCGGCCTCCACGAGCACCGCCACGCCGCCGGGCCCGTAGCCCTCGTACACGATCTCCTCGTACTGGACGTCGTCGCCGCCCCCGGTCGCCTTCTCGATCGCCCGCTTGATGTTGTCCGCGGGCATGTTGATCGAACGGGCCTTGTCCACCGCGAGGCGCAGCCGGTAGTTCGCGTCAGGGTCGGGCCCACCGGCGCGCGCGGCGACCGCGATCTCCCGCGCGACCTTGGTGAACATGGCGCTGCGCTTGGAGTCGTTGACGCCCTTCTGGCGCTTGATCGTGGACCACTTGGAATGTCCGGACATCGGCCGGGAGTATACCGATATCATCGAACGCAAAGGGTTTCGTCGACCGGTGCCCGCACCTCACGTCCCCTCGCCGCGGCGCCGACCTTGCGACCCCGTGAACACGAGTCACGCATGAGGTACCGCGCGCGATGACCGTCAAAAGTCACGACCTCGCCCACATCCGCTCCGTCGTGCTCGCGGGCCACGCCGGAAGCGGCAAGACGACGCTCGCGGAGCAGGTCCTCTTCCGGGCCGGCGCCATTCCCCGCCAGGGCCGGGTCGACGACGGCACGGCTCACCTCGACTACGAGCCCGAGGAGCAGAAGCGCCACCAGTCGCTGAGCCTCGCCGTCGGGACGTTCGAGCACGGCGAGCACGAGATCACGGTCGTCGACACGCCCGGCTACCCCGACTTCACGGCGGAGATGATCCAGGGGTTCCATGCGGCGGACGCGGCGCTGTTCGTGGTGGATGCGTCGGGCGGCGTCGAGGCGGGCCTCGAGGCGGCGGTCAAGACCGGACGATCCACCGCGACCGCGGCGTGCTTCGTGCTCAACAAGTGCGACCGCGAGAACGCGGATCCGGGTGCCGCGCTGGACGCGCTGCGCGAGGCGTTCGGGACCAAGATCGCGCCGCTCCACCTCGCGATCGGCGCCGCGGACACGTTCTCGGGCTACGTCGACCTCGTCCATCGCAAGGCCTGGCGGTTCGAGGGCGGCAAGGAGGTCGAGATCCCGGTCCCCGACGAGCTCGCGGCCGAGGTCGCGAGGCGCCGCGACCAGCTGCTGGAGGCGGCGGCGGAGGCGGACGACGCCGTGTTCGAGAAGTACCTGGGCGAGGAGGAGATCTCGGACGCGGAGCTCGACGCGTGCCTGCACAAGGGCGTCCGCGAGTCGGTGCTCGCCCCGGTCCTGGTCGCGTCGGCGGCCAAGGGCATCGGGCTCTCGGCCCTCCTGGACGCGATCGTGCGCTACCTGCCGTCGCCCGAGGAAGAGGGCCCGTACGCGGCGACCGACAAGGCCGGCAAGGCGGTCGAGGTCCCCGCGACCGGCAACCAGCTGCTGGTCCGCGTGTTCAAGACCGCCGCCGACCCGTTCGTCGGCCGGCTCACCTACCTGCGGGTCCTGTCGGGGACGCTCAAGAGCCAGGGGACGGTGTTCAACGCCGACCGCGGCGAAGACGAGCGCATCGGCCAGCTCCTGTATCTCCACGGCAAGGAGCAGGAGCCCGCGGCCGAGCTCCGGGCGGGCGAGATCGGCGCGGTCGCCAAGCTCGGCGTGACCGAGACCGGCGACACGATCACCACCCGCGACGCGGCCCTCCGCCTCGGCCCGATCGACTTCCCCGAACCCACCCTCCAGGTGGCCATCGACCCGGTGTCGAAGGGCGACCTCGACAAGATGGGGCCGGCGCTCCAGCGGATGCTCGAGGAGGAGCCCACGGCGCGGGTCGAGCGCAGCGAGACCGGCGAGCAGATCCTGCGGGCGATCGGCGAGGCCCACGTCGCGGTCATCACCGAGCGCCTCAAGCGCAAGTTCGGCGCGGCCATCGCGACCCGCACGCCCACCGTCCCCTACCGCGAGACGATCCGCGGCAAGACCCAGGCCCACGGCCGGTACAAGAAGCAGACCGGCGGCCACGGCATGTTCGGCGACGTCTGGATCGAGCTCGAGCCCAACCCCGGCGCGGGCGTCGAGTTCACGGAGAAGGTCGTCGGCGGCTCGGTGCCCCGGGGCTTCTTTCCGGGCATCGAGAAGGGCATCCGCGAGACGGCCGCCGAGGGCGTCGTCGCCGGGTACCCGCTGATCGACTTCAAGGCCACGCTCTACGACGGCTCGTTCCACGCCGTCGACTCCAACGAGCTGTCGTTCAAGATCGCGGCGTCGATGGCGCTCAAGGACGGCGTGCTCCAGGCCAAGCCCGTGCTGCTCGAGCCGATCATGGCCGTCGAGGTCCGCGTGCCGGAGCAGTACATGGGCGAGGTCAACCGAGACCTCAACGGCCGTCGTGGCCGCGTGCTGGGCCTCGATACGGCCAACGGCCAGCAGGTGATCTCGGCGCATGTCCCGCAGGCCGAGCTGTTCTCGTACGCGACGGAGCTGCGGTCGCTCACCGGCGGCCGGGGAACGTTCAGCTCATCGCTCGACCACTACGAGGACGTGCCCTCCCACCTCGCCGACAAGATCGTCGAGGCGCACCGCAAGGAGCACGCCGAGGCCCACTGAGCACGCGGGCCTGGGTGCGCCGGATCGGCCTCAGACCTCGCGCCGACCCACGCTGCCCACGGCCGCGACGGCCGCCGCGACGTCGAACCGGCCCTCGTACAGCGCGCTGCCGACGATCACGCCGGCACAGCCGATGGCCTGCACCGCGAGCACGTCGGCGATCGACGCGACCCCGCCCGACGCGATGATCCGGCCGCTGCGCAACGCAACCAGCGACCGCAGCAGCTCGAGGTCGGGGCCTTCGAGGAGTCCGTCGCGGGCGATCGACGTGACCTCGAACGTGACCACGCCCGCCGCGGCCAGCATCTCGATCGCCTCCGCGGCCGGCAGCCCGGCGGCACCCACCCGCCAGCCCTCGCCGAGCGCGATCCCGTCGCGGACGTCGATCGAGGCGACGACCCGCAACGGACCGTGACGCGCCACGATCGAGCGGACGAACTCGGGGTCACGGAGCGCTGCGGTCCCCACGGTGACCCGCGCCGCTCCCGTGCCGATCGCGCCCGCGACGGCGATCGGCGTGCGCAGTCCCCCACCGAGCTCCACCCGGGCGCGGCCGTGCACCTCCGCCACCACGGCAGCGGCCGTGTCCAGCTGACGCGGCTCGCCGTCGTGCGCGCCGTCGAGGTCGATCACGTGGAGCCAGGTGGCGCCCTGGGCGACGAACCGCGCAGCGACGGCCACCGGGTCGCCGCCGTACGCCGTCTCGCGCTCGAAGTCGCCCTGCTGGAGCCGAACGACGCGCCCGCCGCGGATGTCGATCGCGGGCAGGAGCTCGAACACGGCCAGCGGACCGACGTCCCCCATCGTTGACACCGACTCCCCCAGGCTGCTAGCGTATTAGCACGCTACTACAGTAGCATGACGAGCCGGCGCATCGAGCGCGATCGCATCGGAGGCATCGTACGACGTGGCAGACGACTGGCGGACGCCGGACACGGAGGCCCTGATCGAGGCCGTCCTGCGGCTGGAGGACGCCGACGAGGCGGGGCGGTTCCTGCGCGACCTGTGCACGCTCGGCGAGCTCCGTGACCTCGGCCAGCGCTGGGCCGTCGTCCGGCTGCTCGACGCGGGCAAGCACTACGCGGAGATCTCGCGCGAGACCGGGGCGAGCACGGCGACGATCACCCGCATCGCCTCGTGGCTCAACCACGGCGAGGGCGGCTATCGCCTGATGCTCGAGCGGGTTCGCGAGCCCGGCGCGACGCCGCGATGAGGGAGCGCCTGCGCCTGGCCGTGCCCAACAAGGGCCGCCTGGTCGAACCGACCCTGTCGCTGCTCCACGATGCCGGGCTCGTGTTCGAGGAGCACGACCGCAGCCTCGTGTCGCGCGTGCAGAACCACCCGCTCGACATCCTGTTCGTGCGGACCGGCGACGTGATCGAGTTCGTCGGCGACGGCGTGGCCGATCTCGGCGTGACGGGCGGCGACCTGCTCGCCGAGACCGGGGCGGAGCTTCCGGTCGTGCGCGAGCTCGGCTACGGTCGCTGCCGGCTCGCCGCCGCGGTGCCCTCGGACGCGCCGTACGAGGCCATCGCCGATCTCGCCGGCCGTCGCGTGGCCACGTCGCACCCCAACATCACCCGCCGCTTCTTCGCCGGCCAGGGCATCGCGGTCGATGTCGTCACCCTGTCGGGGGCGGTCGAGGTGGCGCCCAAGCTCGGCGTTGCGGAGGCGATCGTCGACCTGGTCTCGTCCGGCTCGACGCTCGCGATGAACGGCCTGCGGCCGATCGGCGACATCCTCGCCTCCGAAGCGGTGCTCGTCGCCAACCCGGGCGCGAGCCGCGAGCGGGGCGACGAGCTCGACGCCATCGTGACGATGCTGGGCGCCGTCATCGCCGCGCGCGGTCGCAAGTACCTGATGATGAACGCGCCGGCGACCCACCTCGCCGAGCTCGAGAGCCTGCTGCCGGGCCTCGAGTCGCCGTCCGTGATCCCGCTCGCGCACGCGGGCATGATCGCGATCCACGCGGTCGTCGGGGCGGACGACGTCTGGGGCCTCCTGCCCCGGCTGCGCGCGGCCGGGGCCTCGGGAATCCTGGTCCTCCCGATCGAGAAGATCCTGCCGTGACCGCCGTGGACGCCGGCCCGGAGCTTCGGCTCCGACGCCTCGATCTCCGCTCGGCCGATCCGGCCGCAACGGCGGAGCGGGACGCGCTGTTCCGTCGCGGCGCCGTGCCCGACCCGGCGGTCCGCGAGGCCGCGCGGACGATCCTCGCCGACGTCCGGGCGCGCGGCGCCGACGCCGTGCGCGACGCGGCGGCCCGCTTCGGTGGCGGACGACCGGACGGGCGCCTCGTCCTGGCCCGCCCCGCGCTGGCGGCGGCCGCAGAGGACCTTCCCGCCGTCCCAGCGCGACGCGCTCGAGGCGGCCATCGCCAACGTGCGCCGGTTCGCGGAAACCCAGCGCCCGGTCACCGCCCGCACGGAGATCGTCCCGGGCGTGGAGCTCGAGCGCCGCTGGCAGCCCGTGGCGCGGGTTGGGGCGTACGTGCCGGGCGGCTCGGCGCCCTATCCGTCTTCGCTGGTCATGACCGTCGTCCCGGCCCGGGTCGCCGGCGTGGACGCGATCGTGGTCGCCTCCCCCGCCGACGCGACGGGCCGACGTCGATCCGGTGCTGCTCGGCGCCGCCGGGCTGCTGGGCGTGGACGCGCTCCTCGTCGCGGGCGGCGTCCAGGCGGTCGGCGCGCTCGCGTACGGGCTCCCGAGCGAGGGCCTGGAGCCCGCCGACCTCGTCGTCGGCCCGGGCAGCGCCTGGGTCACGGCCGCCAAGGTGGAGCTCGTCGGCGAGGTCGCGATCGATCTGCCGGCGGGCCCGTCCGAGGGCGTGGTCCTGGCCGACGCCTCGGCGCGACTGACGACGGTCGCGGCGGACCTGATCACGCAGGCCGAGCACGGGGTCGACTCCCCTGCCCTGCTGGTGACGACCGACGAGGCGCTGGCGACGGCCGTGGAGGCCGAGGTTCGACGGCGCCTGGCGACCGCCGCCCGGCGATCGATCCTCGCCCGCGCGCTCGCCGATCATGGGCGCATCGTCCTGGTGCCGGATCTGGCCGCGGGCATCGCCTTCGTCAACGGCTACGGGCCGGAACACCTCTCGATCGACGTGGCCGACCCCGAGGCCGCGGCGGCGGCCATCCGCAACGCCGGCTCGATCTTCGTCGGCCGCTGGTCGCCGGAGTCGGCCGGCGACTACGCCTCGGGCGCCAACCACGTCCTGCCCACGGGCGGGCTCGCGCGCGGCGTGCGGCCCGCTGGCCGTCGAGACGTTCGGCAAGTACTCGCAGGTCCAGCGGATCACGCGCGACGGCCTGGCGACGCTGCGCCCGACGATCCGGACGCTGGCCGAGGCCGAGGGCCTGCTCGCCCATCGCGACGCCGTCGAGGCGCGGTTCCCGGACGACGCCGTCCGGAGCCGGCCCGATGAGCCCGAGCCCGTTCGCCGTGAGCTCCCCCACCGATCCGGCCTCCTACAGCTGGGAGGCGACCGACGAGGGCGTCGCCGAGCGGTTCGGCATTCCCGATCGACGAGGTCCTTCGCTTCGACCTCAACACCTCGCCGGCACCGCCCGACCTGCTGGCCGGCCTGCTCGCGGCCGGCCGGTTCGAGACGACGCTGTCCGAGTACCCGCCCGGCGACTACCGCAACCTGGTGGAGGCCGCGAGCGCCGCCTACGGCGTCGCGGTCGACGAGGTCGTCCCGGGCGCGGGCGCCGACGAGATCCTCGACATGTGCACCAAGGCGTTCCTGCCGGCGGGCGAGGCGGCGGTCGTGTGCACCCCGACGTACCCGATGTACCGGATCTACGCCGAGCAGCGCGGCGCGCGCGTGATCGCGGTGCCCGCGCCTCGGCCGGGACGCGGGCTGGGCGCTCGACCTGCCCGCGGTTCGGCAGGCGGCGCGCGAGGCGACGCTCGTGTGGATCTGCAACCCCAACAATCCGACTGGCCGCGAGGAGCCGGCAGGCGCGATCGAATCGCTGCTGGTCGACGTGACGGCGGACGCGGCGGCCGATGGACGGCGCGTCCCGGCCGTGGTCGTGGACGAGGCCTACAGCGAGTTCATCGGCCGGTCGGTGATCGGGCTCCGGACGCGCTTCCCGAACCTGGTCGCGGTCCGGACGGCGTCCAAGGCCTACGCCCTCGCGGGGCTCCGGGTCGGGTTCGCCATCGGCGACGCGGACACCATCCGGCGGATCGCCCTGTACCGGCCGCCGGGGTCGATCAGCACGGTGTCTGCGACGGCCGTGACCGCGGCGTTCCGCGACGAGCCCGGCATGCGTGCCAACGTGGCGCGCGTCGAGCGCGAGCGGCCGCGCCTGATCGCGGGGCTCGAGGCCGCAGGCTGGCGGCCCCAGCCATCGGTCACGAACTTCGTGCTGCTCGACCTCGTCACGCCGGAACGTGCGGAGGCGGCTGCGCTCGCCCTGATGTCGCGCGGTCTGGTGCCGCGAACGTTCGGCCACGGGCACCCGCTCGCCTTCTGCCTCCGGGTCACGGTCCGCAACGCCGACGAGAACGACCGCCTGGTCGAGGCGGCCGAGGAGATCGGCCCCACCCTCCCCGCCATGCCCGTGGAGACCAACCCATGACCACCCCGATCGGCATCGTGGAGGTGCAGGAGCGCTCGGCGCGTCGCGTCCGCGTCGCCCGCACGACACGCGAGACGGACGTCGCCGCCGCCCTCGACCTCGACGGCACAGGCGCAGCGGCGATCAGCACCGGCATCGGGTTCTACGACCACCTGCTGGGCTCGCTCGCCCACCACGGGCTGTTCGACATCGAGATCCGCGCGACGGGCGACCTCCACGTCGACGAGCACCACACGGTCGAAGACGTGGCCCTGGTCCTCGGATCGGCGTTCGCGGAGGCGCTCGGCGATCGCGCGGGGATCCGCCGCTTCGGCGACAGCGCCGTTCCCATGGACGAGTCGGTCGCGACCGCGGTCATCGACGTGGGCGGTCGGCCGTATGCCGTCATCGACCTCCCGTTCCGCGCCGAACGGGCCGGCACGCTGCCGCTGCAGCTCGTCGACCACGCGCTCGAGGCGTTCGCCCGGACCGCCGGCGCGACGCTCCACCTTCGCGGGACCGGCCGCAACGATCACCACCTGGCGGAGGCCGCGTTCAAGGCCCTCGGCCGCGCGCTGCGGGTCGCCTGCGAGGCGGATCCGCGGCGATCGGGCGTCGCGTCGACCAAGGGCTCGCTCGGGTGAGCGTCTCGGTCGCCATCGTCGACTACGGCGCCGGCAACCTCGTCTCGATCGAGCAGGCGCTGCTCGCGGCGTCCGCGCGCGTTCGTCGCGCGACGAGCCCCGAGGACATCGGCGACGCAGACCTCCTGGTCGTACCCGGGGTGGGCGCCGCGGCCCCGGCGATGGAGCGCCTCCACGACGCCGGTTTCGTCGATCCGATCCGCTCCTGGATCGCGGCCGACCGCCCGTTCCTCGGCATCTGCCTCGGGCTCCAGCTGCTGTTCGAGGGCAGCGACGAGGACGGCGCCCGGACGCTCGGCGTGCTCCCGGGGCGGACGGTCCGCCTCGCCGATGCGCCGACGCTGCCCCACATCGGCTGGAACCAGGTCAACCGCACCCGGCCCCACCCGGCGTTCGACGGCATCGCGGACGGTGCGGACTTCTACTTCGTCCATTCCTACGTCGGCGCGCCCGCCGGTGCCGCCATCGAGGACGCGACGCTCGCGACGACGGAGCATGGCTCGGACTTCGTGTCGGCGGTTGCCCGCGGCCGGATGCTGGGCGTCCAGTTCCATCCCGAGCGATCCGGCGACGACGGCCTGCGGCTGGTCGCGAACGTCGTGGCCCTGGCGGCCCGCGCCGGAGCGCCCGCCTGATGCTCCGCCGGCGCGTGATCCCCTGCCTCGACGTCGCCGACGGGCGAGTGGTCAAGGGCACCCGGTTCCTCGACCTGGTCGATGCGGGCGACCCGCCCGAGCTCGCCGAACGGTACGCGCGCGATGGCGCCGACGAGCTCGTGTTCCTCGACATCACCGCCGCGCCCGAGGGCCGTGCGACGCTGCTCGAGATCGTGGAGCGGACCGCGCGTCGCGCGTTCATCCCGCTCACGGTCGGCGGCGGGGTCCGCAGCGTCGACGAGATGCGCGACGTCCTGCGCGCCGGCGCGGACAAGGTCAGCCTCAACACCCGCGCGGTCGCCGATCCGGCGTTGATCTCGGCCTGTGCCGCCCGCTTCGGCAGCCAGGCGGTGGTCGTCGCGATCGATGCCCGCGGGGTTCCGGCGGACGCTGCCCATCCGTCGGGCTTCGACGTGGTCGTCAAGGGCGGGCGGGAGTCGGCCGGTCTCGACGCGATCGCCTGGGCGCAGCGGGCGGTCGAGCTCGGCGCTGGCGAGCTGCTGGTGACCTCGATCGACCGCGACGGCACGGGTTCGGGCTTCGATACGGCGCTGCTGCGCGCGATCAGCACGAGCGTCGTCGTTCCCGTCATCGCGTCGGGGGGCGCGGCAGGACCCCACGACTTCGTCACGGCCATCCGAGACGGCGGCGCCGACGCCGTGCTGGCGGCTGGGATCTTCCACCGGCGCGAGTTCTCGATCGCCCAGGTCAAGGCGGCGATGGCGGCGGCCGGGCTGCCGGTCCGCGCGGTCGAGCCGGGTGTGGCCGCGTGAGCGGGCCCGTGGAGCTCGCGACCGGGGTCGATCCGGAAGCCGTCCGCTGGGGCCCCGATGGCCTCGTCGCGGGGGTCATCCAGGACGCGGCCGACGGCCGCGTGCTCATGGTCGGGTGGCTGGATGCCGAGGCGCTGGCCGCAACGCTCTCGACGGGCGAGGTGCACTTCCATTCGCGGTCCCGCAACACGCTGTGGCGCAAGGGCGAGACGTCCGGCAACGTCCTCCATCTGCGGTCCCTCGCGCTCGACTGCGACGGTGACGCGCTCCTCATCGGCGTCGAGCCCGCAGGGCCCACCTGTCATCGCGGGACGCGCTCGTGCTTCGATGCCGACGGATCGGCGGAGCCACGGGGACAGGGGTTCGCCTGGCTCGAGGCGCTGTGGACGACGATCGCTCGGCGAGCGGCCGAGCGGCCGGCGGGCTCATACACCGTGACCCTCCTCGACGGCGGCGTCGACCTCGCCGGACGCAAGGTCACCGAGGAGGCAACCGAGGTCCTCCTCGCGGCCAAGAACGACCAGGCGGCGGAGAGCAACGGTGCCCCCCGCGACGAGACGCACGCCTTGCTCGCCGGCGAGGCGGGCGACCTCGTGTACCACGCGCTGGTGCTGCTGGCCGAGCGCGGCCTCGCGCCGAGCGCCGTGATCGACGTCCTGCGTGACCGGCACGGCGGACCGCGCGGCGGCTGACGCCCTAGCCCGGACCGACCCGCACGACCGCCCGCTGGCGCTTGCCGACGCGGACCTCGAACCATTCGCCGCCGATCGCCGGCGGCGCCCCGGCGGCCGGATCGGTCACCCGCTCACCGTTCACCGTGATCGCCCCGCCCTGGATCAGCCGGCGAGCCTCGCCCCTCGATGGCGCCAGCCCGGTGTCCGCGAGCAGTGCGACGACACCGCCGTCGATCGCGCTCCACGATGGTCCCCGGGTCGCGGCGTAAACGCTCGCCAGCAGCGCGGGATCGCTGATCGGCTCCCGCTGGAACAGCGCCTCCGACACGCGGACCGCGTCCGTCGCGGCGGCCTCGCCGTGCACGCGACCCGTGACGTCGAGCGCGAGCGCCTTCTGGGCGGCACGCTGTTCGGGATGGGCGGCCGTCTCGGCGTCCAGCGCCTCGATCTGGCCGCGCGGGAGCTCCGTGAACCAGCGCAGGTACGTCCCGGCGTCGCGGTCGTCGGCCTGCACCCAGTACTGGTAGAACGCGTACGGGGTGGTTCGCGCCGGATCCAGCCAGATCGTGTCGCCACCCTCGCTCTTGCCGAACTTCGCTCCGGACGGCGAGAGCAGCAGCTTGTACGCGATCCCGTGCGCGGGGCTCTCCTCGCCGTCGCCGCTGGTACGCCGGATCAGCTCCAGGCCGGCGGTGATGTTGCCCCACTGGTCGGCGCCACCCATCTGCATCTCGACGCCGTGTTCGCGATACAGGGTGGCGAAGTCGAACGCCTGGAGGGTCATGTAGCTGAACTCGGTGAACGAGAGGCCGCGGTCGAGCCGCTGCTGCACCGAGTCCTTGGCCAGCATGTAGGGGATCGTGAAGTGCTTGCCGACGTCGCGCAGGTACTCGATCAGCGACAGCTTGCCGAGCCAGTCGAGGTTGTTCGCGAGCACCGCCTGCGTCGGGCCGGGCGAGAAGTCGAGGAACCGCTCGAGCTGGGCCCCGATGGCGGCGACGTTCCGTTCGATGGTCTCGGCGTCCTGCAGGTTGCGCTCGGACGAACGGCCCGACGGGTCGCCGATCATGCCGGTACCCCCGCCCACCAGGGCGACCGGCCGGCCGCCGTGCCGCTGGAGGCGGATCAGCCCGAAGATCGGGACCAGATGGCCGACATGGAGCGACTCGGCCGTCGGGTCGAACCCGATGTAGCCCGAGATCGCGCGGCCCGAGGCCAGCCGCTTGGGGAGGCCCGGCGTCGTCGCGTGGAGGATGCCGCGCCATTCGAGCTCCGCGAGCAGCCCGGCCGGCCCGCTCGGCGGGGCGTCCGCAGCAGGCTCCGTCATCGGGACGTCACAGGGTGTCGGCCGGGACCGTCGTGTGTCCGGCCCGGTCGGCAGAAACGGGCGTCCATTCCCCGCATGGTATCTTCACGGCCGTCATGCAGACCAGTCTCCGGAGGCAGCGCCGTCGCCGGCTCGGTGACCGCAGCCGCCCCCGCGGGCACGGTGCCACCGCGGCCAAGGCGGTCGCCGTTGCGATCCCCCTCGTCCTGTTCCTGATCCTCGCGCTCGTGGGCGTCGCGGGCGCGACCGCCTCGGTCGCCGCGTACACCTACCTCGCCCGCGACCTCGCCGACCCGAAGGCGGCGCTCGACGACCTCGGCTTCACCCAGCAGACCGCGGTGTACGACCGGACGGGCAAGGTGCAGCTCGCCCAGCTCGGCGACGACCGTCGCGAGGTGGTGACGTTCGCCGACATCCCGCCGTCGCTCGTCGACGCGACGACCTCGATCGAGGACAAGACCTTCTGGGACAACTCCGGCTTCGACCCCGCGGGATTCGTGGCCGCCGCGATCGACACGATCAACGGCCGGGACCGAGGCGGTTCAACGATCACCCAGCAGCTGGTGCGCGCCAGGCTCCTGCCCTCCACGGCCTTCGAGGGCAGCGTCTACGAGCGCAAGGCGAAGGAGATCATCCAGTCGATCCGGCTGACCGAGGCCTACCCGGGCGAGGCCGGCAAGCAGACGATCATCGAGAAGTACCTCAACCAGAACTTCTACGGCAACCGCAGCTACGGCGTCGCGGCGGCCGCCCGCAGCTACTGGGACAAGGACCTCAAGGACCTGACCCTCGCCCAGGCCGCGCTGCTGGCGGGCATCCCGCAGTCGCCGACCCGTTTCGACCTGCTCAAGAACGCGGTCGAGGAGACGTACAAGGACTCCAAGGGCGACGAGCAGGAGCACCTGGTCGTACCCGCGACGAGCGAGATCGTCCAGCGCCGCAACTTCATCCTCGACCTCATGAAGACGCGCAGCGTGCTGACCTCCAAGCCGTACACCTTCGGGGGCAAGGACCACCCGGCCTACACCGACGCGGACTACGAGGCCGCCAAGGCGGAGCCCGTCATCCTCGGGTCACAGGCGGCCGAGCGGTGGCGCGCCCCCCAGTTCGTGTGGCAGGTCCGCGATGAGCTGGGCCAGATCCTGTGCGGTGACCCGAACCAATGCGAGAAGATCGACACCGGCGGCTACCGGGTGTTCACGACGCTCGACTACCGGATGCAGCGGATCGTCGAGAAATGGGTCTTCGCGGCGGCCCTGGTGCCCAACGCCAACAACCAGGACCAGATCCTCAAGAACCGCGCGATCCCGCGCCGCGAGTGGAGCTGGATCAAGGCCCTGTCGGGGCACAACATCCACAACGCCGCCGCCGGCGTCATCGACTACCGGACCGGCGAGGTGCTCGCCTATTCCGGTTCGGCGTCGTTCACCGCCAAGCGCAACAAGAAGTTCCAGCCCCAGTTCGACGTCCTCGCGGACGGATGGCGCCAGCCCGGGTCGTCGATCAAGCCCCTCGTCTACCTGACCGGCATCGACGACCAGACGATGACCGCCGCCACGATGTTCATGGACGTCGTGACCAACTTCGCGTCGCCCGGGTCGCGGCCCTACTACCCGACCCAGGCGGACGGCGCCGAGCGTGGCCCGGTCCGGCTACGTAGCGCTCTCCAGTTCTCGCTCAACATCCCCGCGATCAAGGCCGGGATCATCAACGGCATCGATCACGAGTTCAACCGGTTCAAGGACTACGGGCTGTCCTTCCAGGCCGGAACCGCCCCGGTCGTGTCCGAGAGCATCGGCACCCTGGGGGTCCACCCCATCGACATGATCAGCGCCTTTGGAGCGATCGCGGACGGAGGCGTCCTGATGCCCCGCCACACGATCCTGAAGGTGATCGACTCGACGGGCGCCCAGGTCTGGCCCCTCAACAACGCCAAGGCCTCGGGCGAGCGCGTCGCCTCGCGGGCGGCGTCGTACATCATCACGGACATCCTGGCCGGCAACACCATCCCGAGCGTGAACCCGTTCTGGGGCAAGTGGCGGATCACGGACGGCGTCAGCGGGTCGCGGGTGCGTCCCGCCGCCTACAAGACGGGCACCACGAGCGACAACCGTGACGTCCATGCCTACGGCTTCCTCGCACCGCCCACCAACAAGAAGCTGCCGGCGCTCGTCGCCGGGGTCTGGATGGGCAACTCGGACAACTCGCCCAACGACGGCAAGCTCTCGCTCGACACCTCGGCCCCGCTGTGGTCGGCGATCCTGTCCGACGTCTCCAAGGGCATGCCCATCGAGGGCTTCGCCCGAACCAAGCCCAAGGGCCTCGACACCGCGACGGTCGACGCCTTCACCGGCATGCGGCCGGGCCCGGGGACCCGCAAGACCGTCCAGGAGCTGTTCCTGCCCGGCAGCGCCCCGAAGCGGTCGGCCAACAACGGCGTGGCGGTCGATGTCGACGCCTCGTCGGGACTGCGGTGGCGCGAGGGGTGCGCCGGGCCGATGGTGACGCGCACGTTCATCGACTTCAGCGACGTCGAGTCTGGCTACCGGTCCTGGCAACGCGCGGACATCGCCTGGCAGGCCCGCGCGGCTCGCGGCCCCGGGGTCTCCGGTGGCCCGAAGGGCACCCACACCGCGTTCCTGTACGGCGGCGGCTTCTATCCCTTCGGTGCCTCGTGGGGTGGCCGGTTCGCGCCGACCAAGAACTGCAAGATCGCACCGCCGCCGCCCACGCCGTGCATCTCGATCGATCCGTTCAACCCGTGTCCCTCGGCACCGCCGGAGGAGTCGCCGACGCCCGACCCCGGCAACGGCAACGGCAACAACGGCATCGGGCCGCAGCCCAACCCCTGAGGCTACAGGCGCACGATCGTCGCGCCGTCGCCGCCCTCGCCGCGCTCGCCGGCACGGACGCTCTTGACCAGCGGGTTCGCTGACGCCTGCTCGCGGACGGCGTCCCGCAGCGCGCCGGTCCCGAGGCCGTGGATCACCAGCACCTGCTCGAGGCCGGCCAGGACCGCGTCGTCGAGGTAGCGTGCCAACGCCTCGAGCGCCTCGTCCACGCGGGCGCCGCGCAGGTCGAGCGAAGACGCGACCGTGCGCGACCGCGAGAGCTGCAACGCCCCGACCCCGGACGCACCGGACGGGCCGCCAGCTCGCGCCGCCGCGCGCTCACCGTCCGCCGCCGATCCACCGCCCACCGCCGGCTCCAGGTCCTCGACGCCCACCGAGACCCGCATCCCCCCGGTCTCGAGCGTCGCCCGGGTGCCGCCCTTCTCGAGGGCCGCGATCCGGCCTTCCCAGCCGCCGCTCCGGCTGCGCGCACGATCGCCGAGGCGCCACGCGTGGGGCACCACCGGCTCCACCGGCTCGGGCTGGCGCTCGGAGGCCGGCAGGCGGTCGAGGCTGCGCTCCGCACGCGCGACGGCATCGTCGATCGCCGGTGCGGTCACCGTCTCTCGCTCCAGCCGCCGCCGGATCCCGGCGACGTCGCCGCGCAGGTCCTCCACGAGCTTCTCGGCCTCCTGGCGCGCGGCGCGGACCGATTCGTCGCGCTCGCGACGCGCCCGCCGCCGTTCCTCGTCGGCCGCGTGCATCGACTCGGCGGCGCGCGCCTGGGCGAGCCTCGCCCGTTCGACGGCCTCGGCGATCTCGCCCTCCTGGCGCCGGATCGAGGCCAGCGTCGACTCGAACGCCTGCTGGTTCTCGCTGAGGCGGCCGCGAGCGTCCGCCACGATCGCCTCGGGGAGCCCGAGCCGCTCGGCGATCGCGAACGCCTGGCTGCCGCCCGGCAGGCCGATGGTCAGCCGATAGGTGGGCGACAGCGACTCGAGGTCGAACTCGACGGACGCGTTGCGGGCTGCCTCGGTCTCGTGCGCGTAGACCTTGATCTCGGCGTAGTGCGTGGTGGCCGCGACGAGCGCGCCAGAGCGGATGAAGTGGTCGAGCAGCGCCTGGGCCAGCGCGGAGCCTTCCGTGGGATCCGTGCCGGCCCCGAGCTCGTCGAGCAGCACCAGCGTGCCCGGGCCGGCGTGCTCGACGATCCGGATGATCGACCGCAGGTGTCCCGAGAAGGTCGACAGCGACTGCGCGATCGACTGCTCGTCCCCGATGTCCGCGAACACGTCCCGGAGGACCGGCAGCGTGGACCCGGTCGCGGCCGGCACGTGGAGGCCGGCCTGGTGCATCAGGCACAGCAACCCGAGCGTTCGCAGCGCGACGGTCTTGCCGCCGGTGTTCGGCCCCGTGATCACGAGCGCCGTGTACCCGTCGCCGAGGCGAATGTCGATCGGCACGACGCGGCCCGTGAGCCCGGGATGGCGCGCGGACAGGAGCACGATCTCGGCGCGCTCGGCCGTCGCGGGGCGGATGCCGTCGAGCTCGGCTGCCAGGTGGGCCTTCGCGGCCCAGAAGTCGAACTGCGCCAGCCCATCGAGCGTCTCGTGGAGCATCGCGCCGTTGGCGCCGACGAGGGCCGACAGCTCGTCGAGGATCCGGCCCTCCTCCTCGTCGACCGCGGCCTGCGCCTCGCGCCAGGCGTTGCCGAGCTCGACGACCACGAGCGGCTCGACGAACAGCGTCTGGCCGCTGCCCGATGCGTCGTGGACGATCCCCTTGACGCGGCTCCGGGCGTCGGCGCGCACGGGGACCACGTAGCGCCCGTTGCGGAGCGTCACGATCGGCTCCTGGAGCGCGCCGCCCAGCTCCGAGCCCACGAGCGAGTCCAGGCGCCGACGCAGCCGGTCGTAGGCGACCCGGACGGCGGCCCGCAACGGCCCGAGGCGCGGCGAGGCGGTATCGAGCAGCTCTCCGGTTGGGTCGAAGCTGCGCGCGAGCGTCCCGCGCAGGGCGGGCAACGGGTGCAGGCGACGTCCCAGGTCGCGCAGCAGGGACCGTCGTTCGTCGGCCAGCGAGGTCGCCAGGCGGGCGGCGGAGTCGAGGGTCTCGGTGATCTCGAGGAACTGCGCCGCGTCGAGGCGCCCGCCGCGGGCCGCGCGGCCGATCCAGGGCTCGATGTCGTGGGCGGCGCCGATCCCGACGCCGGGGCGCTCCTGGATCAGGGCTCGTGCCTGATCGGTCTCGTCGAGGCCGCGGGCGACGATCACCGGGTCCGACGATGGCTCCAGCGACTCCGCCAGCCGCCGGGACGGGTCGAACGACGTCCGCTCGGCCAGGCGCGCGCGGACCGCCGGGAACTCGAGCAGGGCGATCGAACGGGCGTCCATCCCGGCGCTCAGGACGCGGTCGCGGCGATCGGCCGGCTGAGCGAGGGACTGCCCACGGCAACGAACCGCCACGGGACGCTGGACCACGGCTCCCCGGCGTAGTCGATTCCGATCCGGGCTGTCGCCGCGATCGCCGGCGCCGGCTCGTCGGCGGGGCGAGGTTCCAGCCGCAGCGGCGAGGCCGGATCACACAGGTCGAGGCCGGTAGCTGAGCGGTCGATGTCGAACGCGGCGCACACGAGGCCCGGGCCGGCGGCGAGGCGCTCGTCGGCGATCGCGCGCGTGGTGTCGCCGGCACCCCCGCGCCGCTGGCGGCCCCGGGCCTCACGCAGCACGTCGATGCCGGCGACGGGCTCGACGGCGCGGATCAGCACCGCGGCGGGACGCGGCGAGGGCTCGGTGACGACATTGAGGCAGTGGTACATGCCGTAGACAAGATAGACGTAGGCGATCCCCGGTGGTCCGAACATCACCGCGTTGCGGTTGGTCGGCCCCATGCGTGCATGCGACGCGCGATCCCCTTCGCCGATGTAGGCCTCCACCTCGACGATCCGGCCGACGCGAACGACCGCGCCGGCCCCGTCGGGGGCGCGCACCAGGCGGGCGCCGAGCAGTGCGCGCGCCGCCTCGAGGGTGTCGGCGGCGAGCAGCCGGCGGGGAAACGTGTCAGCTGCTGCCGGCGTAGACGACCTGCACCGCCTGCGGCACGAACAGCCCGAAGATCGAGATGAACGCCGGGATCACGCCGGTGTGGAGGGCCTGCCCGATGTTGGACTCGTTGATCGCGTTCCAGAACGTGCGCAGGAACGCGATCTCGTCGGGATCCGCCGGGATGTTCGTGTACAGGTAGTACTGGTCCAGGATGATCACGACGAACAGGAGCAGCAGGAACCCCTGGACGATGCCGAGGAGGCCGCCCAGGATCTCGTCGATCACCGGGTGGTTGGCGAACAGCGGCGCCTTCTTGTAGGTCCCCTGGATCACGAGCGTGAACGCGACCACGGCCGCGATGAAGATCACGAGGTACCCGATCATGATCGAGTACTCCTTCGGATACTGCGTCCAGTTCGTCGCCAGGAACTGACCCAGCCAGAAGTTGTTCAGGTGCAGGGCGAGGAAGAACGAGAACACGAGCGCGCCGATGCCGAGCAGCCGTCGGATCGTGCCCTGGATGAAGCCCAGGATGAACCACCCGAAGAGGTACAGGATGATCACGACGTCGGTAACGTTGATCGACGTCAGGGTGTCGGCGATGTTCACGCAATCCCTCGTGACGGCGGGCGCGCCCCGATCGGGCCCGAACTCCGCCGAAGGGTAGCAGCGCGCCAACGGGCGCCGCAATGGTTCCGGCGGGTCAGGACCATCGGCGGCTCAACGCACCGCAAGTCGGGACCGATCAGGCCCGGAGCCGCCCGTCGATCGCGTCGAGCCCGCCGACGACGGCGGCCACGGCCGACTCGACCTCGCCCTCGGTCAGCGTGCGATCCGCGGCGCCGAACCGCAGCCGGAAGGCCAGGCTCTTCTCCTCCGCCGCCAGCGGCAGGCCGCGGTAGATGTCGAACAACCGGGCGTCGCGCAGGAGATCCCCGGCGCGCGACCGGATCAGCGTCTCCACGGCGGCCGCGGGTGTCCGCTCGGGCACGACGATCGCCAGGTCTCGCTCGACCTCCGGGTGGCGACCCACGGCGGGCGCACGCTCCGGCGTGAGCCGCCCCTCGGCCAGCCCCTCGAGCGCCACCTCGGCGACGATCACCGGGTTCGCCGTCCGGAGCTCCCAGGCGTCGACCGTGGCCGGATGCAGCTGGCCCAGGAGGGCGTGCAGCCGGCCGGCGACCTCGGCGCGCGCCGTGCGGCCCGGATGGAACACGGTCTCGTCCGGTTCGGCGCGGTAGACCGGACGGTCGAGGTCGAGGCGGGCGGCGAGGAGCTCGAGGATGCCCTTCGCGTCGTCGAGGTCGTAGGGCCGGCTGGGGCGGTTCCAGGCGGGCGGCTCGGCCGCGCCGACGAGCGCGAACCCGAGGCGCCACCATTCGCGCGGCTCGTCGCCGGACCGGGCGTAGCCCTTGCCGATCTCGAACACCGCGACGTCCTCGATCCCGTGGCGCAGGTTGGTGCCCACCACGTCCAGGAGGCTGCCGATGAGGTTCCGGCGCAGGATCGAGTGGTCCCTGGACAGCGGGTTGGTGACCGAGATCGGGGCGCCGCCCGGCTGGTCGTCGGTACCCACGGACGGGACGTCCTTGCGGATCGCGAACAGGTCGATGTGCGCAGGCGACACGAGGGCGGTCGTGACGACCTCGGTCAGGCCGGCTCCGGCCAGGATCTCGCGCACGAGCTCCCGCACCTCGAGCGGCGACGGACGGAAGGTGGGCATCGAGGTGTTCGGCGTGACGGACGGCACCAGCTCGTAGCCCCGGACGCGGGCGACCTCCTCCGCGATGTCGGCCTCGATCGCGACGTCCCGGCGCCACGTCGGGACGAGCGCCGCCAGGGTCGTCTCGGTTCCTTGCTCCACGACCAGCGGCTCGGGTCGCAGCGCGACGGTGACCGGTTCGCCCGCGTCGGCCGGTTGGGTCTCGATCCCCACCCGACCCAGCAGGTCCCGCTGCTCCTCGACGGACAGCTCGGTGCCGAGCAGGCGGTTGACACGTGCCGGCCGGAACGCGACCCGCGACGGCCCGGGCTCGTCGGGCGCCGTGTCGACGGAACCGCGCGCGATCACGCCGCCGGCCCAGGAGCGCACGAGCTGGGCAGTCCGGTCGGCCCCGAGGCGCGCCATGCGCGGCTCCTGGCCCTTCTCGAACCGGCTGCTCGCCTCCGACCGCAGCGCGAGGCGCTGCGCGGTCCGCCGGATGCTGACCGGGTCGAACACCGCCGACTCGATCACGACATCCGTCGTCGTGTCCGAGACCTCGGAGCCCGCGCCGCCCATGACGCCGGCGAGGCCGATCGGTCCCTCGCGGTCGGCGATCAGCAGCATGTCGGCCGTGAGCTCACGCTGGACGTGGTCGAGGGTCTCCAGGCGCTCCCCCGCCTCGGCGCGCCGGACGATGATCGTGGCCCGCCCGTCGGCGCCCGGATGGACGGCCGCCGCGTCGAACGTGTGGACGGGCTTGCCGAGCTCGAGCATGACGTAGTTCGAGGCGTCGACGACGTTGGAGACCGGCCGCTGGCCGGCGGCGAGCAGCCGCATCTGGACGCGGTCGGGCGACGGGCCGATGGTCACGCCGCTCACCCAGCGGCCGACGAACCGCGTGCACAGCACAGGATCGCGGACGTCGACGGTGAGCCGGTCGGCCGTCGCCGGGCCGTCGCCCTCCTCCACCTCGATCACCGGGAACCTGATGGCTCGGCCGGTCGCCGCGCCGACCTCCCGCGCGAGCCCGAGGATCGACAGCACGTCGCCCCGGTTCGGCTTCACGTCGACGTCCAGCACGTCGTCGCCGTACAGGTCCACGAGCGGGACACCGAGCGGCGTGTCGGCGGGCAGGATCAGGATCCCCTCGCCGTCCGCGGTCAGGCGCAGCTCCTCGCCGGAGCACAGCATCCCGTTCGAGACGATGCCCATCTTCTCGGCTCGCTCGATCCGCCGGTCGCCGGGCAGCACGGCCCCCGGCAGCGCGACCGGGATCCGCTGGCCGGGCGCGATGTTGGTCGCCCCGCACACGATCGAGAGCGGTTCCGTGCCCGGGCCCAGCGTCACGGTGGTCAGCGACAGCCGATCGGCCCGCGGGTGCTTGTCGACGGTCAGCAGCTCGCCGGTGACGACCTGCTCCCAGTCCGCACCCCAGCGCTCGATGGACTTGACCTCCATCCCCAGCAGCGTCAGCCGCTCCGCGAGCTGCTCGGGCGCGAGGTCGACGTCGACGAACTCGCGCAGCCACGACAGGGGGACCCTCATCGGAACTGCTCAGCACAATCTGCCGCACACGGGCCGGACGAGGGAGACGACATGACGCAGAAGGTACCGCACGGGATGACCCGCTACCCCGTCGCGTACGTCCGGCGATCGAGCGCGCACGCGAACAGTCCGGGCGACGTCTCACGCGAGGCCCAGGATGCTGCCGTCCGCGAGCTCGCCCACCGGGACGGCCACAACGGCAACTTGAGGCGTTCGCGGACTGGGAGCGGCCGCACCGCGTCAGCCGAACCGCATCTCGCCCGGCTCCCAACCTCCGCTCGCTCTAGGTCGCCTCCCGTATCGCCTTCCACATCCCGCGCGTGCTCGGCTTCTGCCCGTACATGAGCACGCCCGCAGCGTAGACGCGACCGGCGACCCACGTGGCGGCGACGATCGTGATTAGCAGGATCAGTGCCGAAAGGGCGACCTCCGGGACCCCGGCGGTACCGACGCCCAGGCGCGACAGCATCATGTACGGCGACAGGAACGGCACCCACGACAGGGCGGCAACCCAGGGCGCGTTCGGGTCGACCGTCCCGATCGAGGTGTAGACGGCGACCACGTAGCCCGCGGACGCGGCGAGCGTGAGCGGGGTAACGATCTGGCTGACGTCCTCCTGGCGGCTGACGAGGGAGCCGATCGCGGCAAACAACACCGCGTAGAGAACGAACCCAAGGACGAACAACACCGAGAACGCGATGAGCAGCTCGGGCGTCAGGCCCGACGGCACGCCACCCTGGCCGTCACCGAGCACGATGGCGGCGACCTGACCCTGCAAGAGCAAGGCAGCCACGACCGCCGCGAGGACGGCGCCGAACTGGAGCAGGGCGGCCCCGCTCACGCCCAGGACCTTGCCGGCGAGAATCTGCATGGGCGTCGCGGCCGCCAGGATGATCTCCATCATCCGGCTGCTCTTCTCCTCGACGACGCTTTGGGCGATCCAGGTTCCGTACATGATGATCGCCAGCAGGAGGAACATCTCGAGCGCCGAGATGACCGCGAGGTCGGCCATCTCCTGCGCGAGCGTGTCGGGAACCACTGATGAGGCTGTTGGATCGGGAGACCGAAACGCGAGATCCGGCGGAACGAACAGGCTTGTCTGCGATGCCGGGTCGAGTCCGAGGCGTCCGAGCCGGTCGGCAACGGCGATGGATGTCGCCGCCTGGCGGCTGATGGCGGCGGTGCGGCTGCTGCTCGGCTCATTCGTATACACCGTGAAGGCGACATCGCCGGTCGCGCCCCGTTCGACGTCGAGCACGGCATTGAGCTGCCCCGTGCGGACGAGCTCCCGGTCGGCGGCGAGGTCCGTCGATTGCCGCACGCTGAACGTCGGAGCGTTGTTCGCGCCCGTCTCGCCGCTATCCGCGGGGTTGAGCAAGGCATCGAGTGTTGCCACCGGGTCGCCGTGGAGGTCGCTCGCGCCGACGTACACGGCCACGTGCGTGGCCTCCCGGTTGAAGTATGAGATCACGACGGGCGCAAAGCCGACGGCGAGCGCCACGAGCACGAGGACGGCGGTCGAGACGAGGAACGTCCGGGTTCGTGCGCGGACGATGAACTCGCGCCGTGCGACGGCGAGGATGTTCCGAAGATCGGCGCGCGGGAACGGCCTCATGCCGCCAGCCTTGCCGGGGCAGCCGCGAGCGTCCGCTCGTCCGTTGTCGGCGCACCCACGCGCTCGACGAAGATGTCCTCGATCGACGGCTCGGCGATCTCGAACCGCGTCACGTACTCATGACGGGCGAGCGCCTCGGCAAGGATCCACTCCGGGTCTCGCCCATCGCGGAGCTCCACCTCATGGAAGTCGAGGCCCGAGCGACGCACGGTCACGTCCGGCAGGGCGTCGAGCCACGCGAGATCACGATCGCCCGCAACCCCCAGGCGGACGACGCGCCGGCCGCTCGCACGCTTGACGTCCGCTGTCGCGCCGGAGACAACGAGTCGTCCGCGGTCGATGATCGCGATCGCGTCGCAGAGCTCCTCGACCGCCTCCATCTGATGGGTGCTGAAGATGAGCGCCTTGCCCCGGTCACGCAGCTCCAGGAACGCGTCCCGCACGAGCGCCGCGTTGATCGGATCGAGACCCGTGAAGGGCTCGTCCATCAGGAGGACGTCGGGGTCATGGAGGATCGCGGCGATGAACTGCACCTTCTGCTGGTTGCCCTTGCTGAGCTGCTCCGCGGGCCGATCCGCATAGTCCGCGATCCGGAAGCGCGCCAGCCACGACCGCGCCCGGCGGGCGGCTTCGTCGCGTCGGACGCCATAGAGCGATCCCAGGAATACGAGCTGTTCGAGGACGCCCATCCGCGGATAGAGTCCGCGCTCCTCGGGCAGGTACCCCCACGTCCGACGGGGCACGGCCGCCACGGTCACGCCGTTCCAGGTGGCCGTGCCATCGTCCGGGTGAAGGATGTCGAGGACAATCCGCATCGTCGTGGTCTTGCCGGCTCCGTTCGGTCCCAGGAACCCGAAGACCTGGCCGGACGCGACGCTGAACCCGACGCCGTCGAGCGCGACGATGTCTCCGAACCGCTTCGTCAGGCCGTCGATCACGAGCGTCATTGCGCTGCCGCCGCGAGTCGACCGACGATGGCCCCGGCGATGATCCCGAACGCGACGCCGAGGATCACCTCGTTGAGCAGCAGCCCGAACAACAGCCCGAGTGCGGCACCGGTGCCGGCCGCGATCGGAACGCCTAAGGACCGAGTGTTCACCTGCGTCGCCTCTGGCCTCCTCATCACCGGTGCTCGATAAGCGTCACCGTCCGTCGTCAACGACGCTATCTGTGACGGCTCGGACCCTCGTCCGGAGGATGGGCGAGATCGTTCACCCGAAGGGGTGATTGCGCCGCCGAGCCGCCTTCCGGCCGGGATATCGGTCGCGCCATGCTCACGCGAGGTCGAGGGTCGGCAGCCGTGACGCAAGGGTCGCTACTGGGCCGGGCTACTTCCATCCCCGAACGAGTGAAGTGGCGTGCGAAGTGAGTCCATCCGGCCCTGTTGACTAACCCCCCGAGTCGTGTCGAATCACCGTGCTAGGACCAACGCATGCCCGGTCTCACATTCGCCACCGTCAACGAGCTGCGCGACGGGGCCCTCGTCGGCGGCTCGCTCGAGCGCTTCCTCGGCCGACTGACGCTTGCGGCCGTCGGCGTCCTCGTCGTGGTCGTGGCCGTCGAGATGCTGATCCCTGGCGACGAGGTCGATGCGGTCTGGCTGGGAACCGCGGCCGCCCTCATCCTGCTCGCCCGTCACGTAGGCTTCTGGCCGAGCGTGCTTGTCGCATTCGGCGCAGCGGCCGTGATCGTCGTGCTAGTTGTTCGGCCGCCCGGCGGCCTTCCGGTCGGGACGATCGAGGACGTGGCTGCCCTCGTCCTCTTCCTCCTTGTCGTCGTGTTGGGTGCGTCGGCCGTGACGCGGCCAGGCCGGGCGACGATTGGCAGCCAGATCGAGATCACGCCATCGACGAGCCTCGTTGAGCCGCTGACGGCACGGGAGCGGGAGATCCTCGGACTGCTCGTGGCCGGCATGTCGAATTGACAGATTGCCGAACATCTCGTGGTGTCCGGGAACACGGTGAAGACCCACCTGGAGCACCTGTACGGAAAGCTCGGTGTCTCGTCCCGACTCGAGGCGACAGCGCGCGCCCGCGAACTCGAACTCATTCGCCGGGCCTGATTTCACCCTTACGGGTGACGGACTTCCCCGATCGGGGTGACGTCGTGCCGTCCCGAGACCCGTAGCGTGCCCTTCACCGGTGGTCTGCAAGGGCAGAAGGAGAACGAGATGCGCGAGCGGGAGGCAATAAATCTCCCGGCGCTCGGCGTCGCGATCGCAGGGCCGCTCGCAGGCATCGGCATCTGGTACGCCGTGGATCGGTGGACGGGACAGCTGGGCCTTGCCTTGGGCCTCGCGGCCGGCGTCATCTACGTCTCGGCGCGGTTGACGCGGGCGCTGGCGGCGGCCACATCACTCCGTGAAGAGATTGGTGGGATCAGCATCATGCTAGTCGTCGTGGGGGTTCCCTACGCGGCCTTGGTCCTGATCGGGGTCCCGGCGATCGTGGCGCTACCTGTCGGGATCATGCTCGGGCCGCCCTTGACCCCGGCTGTCGAACGCCGCATCAGCCTGATCGGCGCGAGCGCACGGCCGAAACGACCGACCGGGGTGCCGGTGGGACGGATCGATGTGCCCGGTGACGAGTCGCCACGCTACCCGGCTGAGCCGGCTCCGGACAAGACAAAAGGGCGACCTCGCGTCCGACACCTCGCTGGAAATTGAAAGGATGCTCCAATGTCCGAGGTCATCGAGGCGACCGGCCTGACCAGGCGATACGGCTCCCGCCGGGGCGTGGTCGAGCTGAGTTTTCGGGTCGACGAAGGTGAGGTGTTCGGCTTCCTGGGGCCGAACGGCGCCGGCAAGACGACCACGATCCGGCTGCTTCTTGGGGCGATCCGTCCGAACGCGGGGACGGCCCGCGTCTTCGGACTGGACACCTGGACGCAGGCAGCAGCTGTCCACCGCGACCTCGCCTATCTTGGGAGTGATCCTGGGTTCCTCGGCGAGCTGACAGTGGCGGAGCAGCTCGACTACCTTGCCGGGCTGCGTGGGCTTCCCGCGGGCGCCTGGAGGCGGCTTGCCGAGCGACTCGAGCTCGACCGCAGCATCCAGATTCGAAAGCTCTCGCGCGGCAATCGTCAGAAGGTCGGCGTCATCTCCGTCTTCATGGGTCGCGAGCGGTTGCTGATCATGGACGAGCCCACCAGCGGTCTCGACCCACTGATGCAGCGTGAGTTCCTCGCATTGGTCTCCGAGGCGCGGGCCGAGGGTCGGACCGTCTTCCTCTCCTCGCACAACCTGCCCGAGGTGGAGCGATGCTGCGACCGCGTCGCAGTCATCCGGGAGGGGTGCCTCACTGAGGTGGGACCGGTGCAGGCGCTCCTCGGAGAGCACTGGCGATCCGTCAACCTCGCCCTTGCCGAGGCGCACGATCCAGGTGTCTTCGAGATGCCCGACGTGGAGGTGATCGCGGACTCCGGTCGCGAGGTGCATCTCATGGTCCGGGGGGACGTGCGTCCGCTATTGCGGCGGCTCGTCGAGCTTGAACTCCGGGACGTGACCATCACCACCCCCGACGTCGAGGACGTTTTCCTCCGCTTCTACGAGTCCGACGCGACGCCGGCGAAAATGGCAATCGCGTCGCCGGACCCGCTCATTTGACCCGGGAGATCGCCCGATGAATGCGTTTGTCCTCCGACTCGAGCTCCGCCGAAGCCGCGTCCTGTCGTTCTGGCTCGGCCTCACGGCGATTCTCTACACAGTGTTCATCGCCGCGTACTACCCGACGCTCGCTGCCGATACCGAGCTCGTCGAGACGATGATCAAGAACTTCCCAAAGGCAATGAGCGCCGCATTTGGTCTCGAGGGGAACCTGGCTGAGCAGGGAACCTACTTCAATGTGTACCTGCTCTCGATGCTTTGGCCGCTGCTCGCTGCCATCGCGGGCATCCTGATCCCGACCCGGACGCTTGGGGCGGATCTCGATCACGGCGTCCTCGAGCTTTCGCATGCAACGCCGGTCTCTCGGACGAGTTACCTGATGACTGCGATCTTGGCCCAGCTCGTCGTGCTGAGCGCGCTCGTGGTCGTAATGGTGGCCGCAATCGTCGGAACCCTCCTCGTCGTTGGTGTCCCGGTCGATCCTGCTCGCTGGTCTGTCGTCGCCGTCCTGGCTCTGACATTTGCCTGCGCGATCGCGTCGCTGACCACCCTCCTGTCGGTGGTCACGCTCAGCCGCCCTCTGGCCGGCGGTCTCGTCGCCGGGGTCCTCCTCGCGATGTATCTGGCCCAGACGATTGCCAAGCTCGCACCAGAGCTGTCATCGCTTTCGTACCTGAGCGCCTTTCGGTACTTCTCGCCGGCGCCGGTGGTCAACGCTGGCAGCCTGCCGTTGGAGGGTCTCGCGATCTTTGGCGCCTTCGCAACCGGGTGTTGGGTGGCCGCCGTGTGGCTGTTCCGTCGCCGCGACCTCATGCGCTGAGCGGCGCCGAGGTGGGCAGCCGGTGGCGCTGCGCCTAGCAACTGCATCCCCAGTCGGATGCACAGGAGGGCCCCCGCAAGGGCCGAAGGAGACAAGATGGAAGTGACCGGACAGCGCGAGCAGTCTGCGCAACTGCCACCGCGCTGGTTCATTCGCCTGTTCTGGGTGGTGCAGCGGGCCGTCTGCTCCGTCACGGGAGGCCGGCTCGGCCTTCGGACCGCGACGGCCAACCACCAGGGCATGATGCGGCTGCGGACGGTCGGGCGCCGCACCGGTGAGGAGCGCAAGGCCATCCTTGCCTACTTTGAAGACGGTCCCGACCTGGTCACGATGGCCATGAACGGCTGGGCCGATGCCGAGCCCGCATGGTGGCTCAACCTGCAGGCGCACCCCGACGTCACCGTCGATCTGCCCGGTGGGTCGCGCACCGTCCGCGGTCGTGCAGCGGACACGGACGAGCGGCCCCGCCTGTGGGACAGGTGGGCCACCTACGACGAGGGTCTCGACGCCTATGCGGCTCGCCGCTCACGGGAGACCGCGGTCGTCATCCTGTCGCCCCGATGAGCTGCCGCAACGACAGGAGATGAGGATGGACTCCAACCAGCCGATCGCTGTCGCAGCAGCGAAAGCCGTGAGCAATGGCCGCGAAGGCCTACAAGGTCGCTCTGGACGCAGCGGATGCGATCGGCGAGGGTGCGCCGGATTGCCTGATGATCGCGATGCCGGGGCCGTGCGAGAAGGACTCCGTCAAGGCGGCGTGGCGGCGGGCGCAGCAGCTGAAGTGGGCCGCCAGCGCCGACGCGGCTGGGAGGTTCCTCGACGTGCTCCGGGCAATTCGCTGGCCCGATGACGGCTCGAACTCGCCGACGGTCGACGACACCGCGAGGGCACAGGCCGGCGACCTCGTCAACGCCCTGACCGCGCACCGCGCACTCATGGTGAAAGCTGAGCGGGCGCCCACCTGGAGCAAGGAGCACGATGCGTGGTTCAACGCCTACAGCGCTGCTCGGAAGCTGCAGTTCATTGCCGACGCGCTCCGTCGCACGATCGGGCTGCGGCCCATTCCGAAGCGAGACGACATCTTCTTCGTAACCAACGCTTATTAGCTACGGCGACTGGCCGGCGTCCCAGCCGCCGTTCAGCGCCGTCCACTCCCGTGGCCGGCGGCCGGCCATCGGGCGCTCCCGCGTGTCGAATGCGTCGCGCGTCCACTCCCGGCGGTGTTCCTCGTGGGTCGTCCGTCTCACGTGCCAGTCATCCGGCTTCGCGTCGTGGATCTCGTCCCGGGCTGCCTCGCGGTCAGTCACCGCTTCTTAGGCGCTCAAGGCGTTTCTTCTCCACCCTATCTCGTCTCGGAACGAGTTCTGCGGGATCGAAGAGAGCGACTGTCAACGCCCGATCGGCTCCGCCCTGACCGATCGGTCAGACCAGCGGGTGTCGCAACTTCCTACAGGGGCTCATTGACTCTATCGGAATGCCCCCAGGAACCGCAGGTCGTCTTCCATGTACAGGCGCAGGTCGCCGACCGCGTGACGCAGGTTCGCGATCCTCTCCACGCCCATGCCGAACGCGAACCCCTGGAACCGCTCCGGATCGATGCCGCCGTAGCGAAGGACGACGGGGTGGACCATCCCCGCGCCCAGGATCGTCATCCAGCCCGTCCTCGAGCAGGCCGGGCACTTTGCCCCGTCGCAGATGACGCACAGGATGTCGAACGCCACCGACGGCTCGGTGAACGGGTAGTAGCCGGGGCGGAACCGCGTCGCCCGGTCGGCGCCGAACATCGCGTGGGCGAACTGGTCGAGCAGGCCCTTGAGGTGGGCCATCGAGGTGCCCTCGTCGATCATCAGGCCCTCGACCTGGAAGAACTCCGAGGCGTGGCTCGCGTCGACGGCCTCGTACCGGAAGCAGCGGCCGGGCAGGAGCGCGCGGATCGGCGGCCGTTCGCGCTGCATCACCCGGATCTGACCCGGGCTCGTGTGGGTCCGGAGCAGCTTGCCGTCGACATCGAGGTACAGCGTGTCCCACAGGTCGCGTGCCGGGTGGTCCGGCGGGATGTTCAGCATCTGGAAGTTGGTGAGGTCGTCCTCGATCTCCGGGCCCTCGTAGACCACGAACCCGAACTGGGCGAAGACGCTGGCGATCTCGCGCGCCGTCTCGACGATCGGATGCAGGGAGCCGCGGCGAATCGGGCGGCCGGGGGTGGTGACGTCGGTCGCCTCGGCCGCCAGGCGTGCCGTGAGCTCGGCGCCGCCGAGCCTCGAGCGGGCCTCGCCGATCGCTGCTTCCACCGCGCCGCGGACGGCGTTCGCGATCGCCCCGACCTTCGGCCGGTCCTCGGCGGGCAGCGCGCCGATCCCGCGAAGGATCGCGGTCAGCTCGCCCTTCTTGCCCAGCACCTCGACCTCGATGGCCTCGAGCGCGGCGGTGTCGGGTGCGGCGGCCGCGGCGGACGTCGCGCGGGCACGCAGCGCCTCGAGGTCGCTGGTCAGCTGGGCGAGATCCATCGGGCGTGTCGTCCTTAAATCACGAACCCTCGAACGTCGGCGACGTCGAGGGTTCGAACGGGCTGGGCGGGGCTGTCAGGCGGTTCGGGCGACCTCGGCGATCCGGCCGAAGGTCGCGGCGTCGCGCACGGCGAGGTCGGCGAGGATCTTGCGGTCGAGATCGACGTTGGCCTTCTTGAGGCCGGCGATGAACCTGCCGTAGGTGATCCCGTTCTGGCGGGCCGCCGCGTTGATCCGGATGATCCACAGCTCGCGCATGTCGCGCTTGCGCTGCTTCCGGTCCCGGGTCGCGTACGCCAGCGAGTGGAGCTGGGACTCGCGAGCCCGCTTGACGAGCTTGCGGTTCGTGCCCATCCGCCCTTCGGCGCTGTTGAGCAGCCGCTTGTGGCGCTTGTGGGACGTGACGCCCCGCTTGACGCGTGCCATCGATCGCTCCTAGATGTTCGGCAGGAGCCGGCGGAGCTGCTCCTGGTGCTGCGGGCCCACGACGGCCTTGCCCGCGTAGCGACGGGTCCGGCGCGAGGACTTGATCTCAAGGTGGTGTCCGCGCCATGACTTGACGCGGATGAACTTCCCGCTCCCCGTGACGCCGACGCGCTTCTGGGTCCCCTTGTGGGTCTTCATCTTGGGCACGCTGGCCTCACTCTCCTACTGGCGCGGCCTCGGGGACCGGCGTCAATTCGGCTGTCGGCGCGGGTTTCGTGACCGGCGCGGTGTCAGCGACTGGCGTGGGTTCGGCGATGGGCTCTGGTGTGGCGACGGGTTCCGGCTCGGCGACCGGCGTCGCCTTGGCGGCTGGGGCCGCCTTTGGCGTCGCGGCCGGCTTCGGTTGTTCGATGGCCGCCGCTGCGGCCACCTTCGGGGCCGCGGTGGCGGGAGCGGCCTGCGGTGCGACGGCCGTCTCCTCCGCGTCGGACCCGGGGACCGCGTCCGGCGGATGATCGCCCTCGGCCCGATGGCCGCCGAGCTTGTGCTCGTGAACCCTCGGCTTGTGGACCGAGGCGAGCGTCATGAACATCGACTTGCCCTCGAGGATCGGCATGCGGTCCACGACCCCGTGGTCCTTGACCGCGTCACCGAACTTCGCGAGCAGGCTCCGGCCGATGTCCGGGTGGGTGAGCTCCCGTCCGCGGAACCGGACGGTCACCTTGATCCGGTCGCCGTCCTCGAGGAACTCGATCGCGCGATGGACCTTGGTCTCGAAGTCGCCCGAGCCGATCTTCGGTGTCAGGCGGACTTCCTTGAACTCAACCGCGCGCTGCTTGCGCTTGGCTTCCTTCTCGCGCTTGGTCAGCTCGTACTTGTACTGACCGAAGTCGAGAAAGCGGACCACCGGCGGTGCCGCCGTCGGCGCGACCTCAACGAGGTCGAGCCCACGCTCCTGCGCCATGGTGAGCGCCTGTGGTGTCGGCATGACACCGAGTTGCTGGCCCTCATCGTCGACGACCCGAACCTGTGGGACACGGATCATCTGGTTTACGCGCAGGTCTCGGCTGATGTCGTCGTCCCTTCATTCGAGGTCATAAATCGTGCGGCGCGCGCGGTCCCACGACCGGCGCGGTCGCCGCGGGAGGATAGCACAGGGGTTCGAACAGCCGCAACGAAACGGGCGCCTGCCGAGGGTGCCGCCGGAGGCCCGAAATCGGCGTCCGGATGAGCCCGCCTGGCGGGCCCGGCAGCCTACCCTGAGACAGCCGCCGCGCCCCTTCTAGCTGAGCCGTCGATCGCGGATCTCCTCGCCCAGCCTCGCGGCCAGCTCGGACCAGGCGAGCGTCTCCTGGGGCTCGTCCTTGGTCGCCCCCCGACGCCGCACCGATGCCGTTCGCGCCTCCACCTCGCGGTCCCCGAGGATCAGCATGTAGGGCACCTTCTGGCCCTGCGCCAGGCGGATCTTGTTCTGCATCCGGTTGTCGGAGGCGTCGACCTCGACGAAGCGGACCCCCGCCGCTCGCAGCTCCACCGCCAGCTCTTCGGCCGCCTCGACGTGGCGATCCGCGATCGGGATGATGACCGCCTGGACCGGCGCGATCCACAGCGGGAACGCTCCGGCGAAGTGCTCCACCAGGATGCCGATGAAGCGCTCGAGCGAGCCGTAGATCGCGCGATGGATCGCCATCGGCCGCTTGGGCTGGCCGTCCTCGTCGATGTAGGTCAGGTCGAACCGCTCGGGCAGCATCGTCAGGTCGACCTGGATGGTCGCCATCTGCCACTCGCGCCCGAGCGCGTCGTCGATGTAGATGTCGATCTTGGGCGCGTAGAAGGTGCCATCCTTGGGCTTGACGACGTAGTCGCCACCGGCGCGGTCGAGCGCAGCCTTGATCAGCCCCTCGGCGAGATCCCACAGGGCCGGATCGCCGATGGCCTTGTCGGGACGGGTCGCGAACGCGAACCGAGGCGTCAGGCCGAACCAGCCGTAGGCCTCGCGGACCTCGCCGATGAGCGCCTCCACCTCGTCCGCCAGCTGATCCGGTCGGACGTAGATGTGGGCGTCGTCCTGGATGAACTGGCGGACGCGCGTCAGCCCGGACAGCGCACCCGACCGCTCGTTGCGGTGGAGGCGGCCGTACTCGTTGTAGCGCAGCGGCAGGTCGCGGTACGACCGCAGATGGCTCCGATAGACGAACGTCGACTCGGGGCAGTTCATCGGCTTGAGGGAGAACTTCTGGCCCTCCGCCTCGACGATGAACATGTTCTCCGCGTAGTGGTCCCAGTGACCGGACTGGCGCCACAGGCGCTCCGAGACGAGGATCGGGGTCGAGATCTCCTCGTAGCCACGGCGCTCCTGGAGCGCGCGCATGGACGTCTCCAGGGTCCGCCAGATCCGCTGGCCCTTGGGGTGCCAGAACGCCGACCCGGGCGAGACGTCGTGGAAGCTGAACAGGTCGAGGGCGACGCCGAGCTTGCGATGGTCCCGCTTCTTGGCCTCTTCGCGCCGCTCGAGGTAGAGATCGAGCTCCGCCTGCGTCTCCCAGACCGTGCCGTAGATGCGCTGGAGCATCGGGCGCTTCTCGTCGCCCCGCCAGTACGCGCCGGCGACCGCGAGCAGCTTGAACGGGCCGATCCTGCCCGTGGATTCGACGTGAGGCCCCTTGCACAGGTCGCTGAATGGGCCGTGCTCATACAGGCTGACCGGCGGCAGCGGCTCCCCCGTGTCGGCCGACTTGCGGGCGAGGTCATCGAGGATCTCGACCTTGTACGGCTGATCCGCCGCGGCCTCGATCGCGCGGCCCTCGTCGAACGGCACCTCGCGGCGCACGAACGCGTGGTCCGCCTTGACGCTGGCCGCCATCCGGGACTCGATCGCGGCCAGGTCGTCGGGCGTCAGCGGTCGCGGCAGCTCGAAGTCGTAGTAGAAGCCGTTGTCGATGGCGGGCCCGATGCCGAGCTTCGCGGCCGGGAACAGGTCCAGGACGGCCTCGGCCATCACGTGCGCCGTGCTGTGGCGCATCGCGTCGATAGGCGCGTGGGCGCCCGCGTCGAGGAGCTCGTCCGCCGACCCCCGCTCGGGTGCCTCGAAGTCGGCGGCCTCGTCAACCGCGATCGCTGCGTCGTCTGCCTTGTCGTCTGCCATCGTCGTGCTCCCGAGAATCACAGAACCTCCCGTCCGACAGGACGAGAGGTTCGACCTCCCGCGGTTCCACCCGCCTTCACGACCGCTCCGGCTCTGACGCCGGCGTCGTGCGCTCGAGCCGCGCTAACGGGCGGATCCCGGGCCGGTTCACCGGCCGCTCGCGGGTGGTGCCATCACCGGTCGGGTCCGTCGGGGCTTGCAGCCGTGGCCCCGGCTCTCTGGCGACATCCCGGTGGGGTGCGTCCCGCTCGACGCGTTCGCTATCTCGTGGCCCAGAAGGCCGGATGTGGTGGGCGATACTGGACTCGAACCAGTGACCTCATGCATGTCAACCATGCCGGGAGGGTGCCCGCTCTGAGTGCTTCGTAGGGGCATCAGCCCCGCACGCGGCCCCCGATAGGCGTGGGTCGCGTGGGAAGTGTATGGGCCGTGGGCATGAGGTGTCGAGCGCCCCTCACGAGCCCCATAATCGGCCGATGGCCGTACCCGACTACCAGACCCTCATGCAGCCACTGCTCGCCTACCTCGGCGATGGAGCAACGCGCTCGACGGTGCCCGAAATCACGGACCACCTCGTCGCGCACTTCCACCTGACGCAGGACGACCTCGACCAGCGGTTGGCGTCCGGACAGCAGACCATCTACAACCGCACGCACTGGGCGGTCACCTACCTGGCGAAGGCGGGCGTCGTGTCGCGCGTCGGACGCGGCAAGGTCGCGATCACCCCAAGGGGCAAGACCGTCCTCGCCTCCAACCCAACACGGGTGGACGTGAACTACCTGCGCCAGTTCCCCGAGTTCGAGGAGTTCAGGACCAAGACGCGGGTCCAAGACGCAAGCCCGACCGCGACGGGCGTACCGTCCATCCCCGAGTCGGAGGCGAACCCGGAGGAGCTGCTGTACGGGACGTACGAGTCGCTGCGTCAGGCCGTCGAGGTCGACATCCTCGACCGGCTCCAGTCCGAGTCGCTGTCGTGGGCGTTCTTCGAACAACTCGTCGTTGACGTGCTGGTGCGGATGGGCTTCGGGTCGGATGTCGAGGAGACGAGCCGCCGGGTCACACGGAAGAGCGGGGACGACGGGATCGACGGGATCATCGATGAGGACCGGCTCGGGCTGGATGCCGTCTACGTCCAAGCGAAGCGGTACGCCGCGAAGTCGGTTGTCGGACGCCCGGCGCTTCAGGCGTTCGCGGGCAGCCTGGAGGGTCAGCGTGCGTCCAAGGGTGTGTTCATCACGACCTCGCACTTCAGCGGCGAAGCCGAGGACTACGTCAAGCGCATCTCCAAGCGGATCGTGCTGATCGACGGCAAGACGCTCGCCCGGCTGATGTACGAGTACGGCGTCGGCGTTCGGACCCGCCGCACGCTCGACGTGAAGCGAGTGGACGAGGCGTACTTCGAAGGCGATGTGTAGCAGGCCACGCCAAGCGCGAGAGCGGTGGCGTCAGGCGACGTGACGTTGGCGTCCGCAAGTGCCCGCCAATGTCACCTGAGCGACTCGTCGATCCATGGGCAGGGCCGAGCGACAGCTCGCTGGTCGCAGGCCCACTTGCGGCTCCGACGCAACTTTGGGAAGATCCGACGACTGGTTGCGCGTCGATGAGGGAGATGATGAACGGCTGGCCCTACATCAGCCGGGCACGCGTCATCCGCTTCAACCTGGCCTTCGGGTTGCTCTGCCTGGCGTTGGCCATTCTGGTCTTCATCGTGTCGCGAGTGGGCGGCTCCCAGGATCAGCTCGACGGGTTCACGATCTGGTTCGGCGGCCTGGGCATATTGGCGTTGCTGGGCGTATGGGCAATGCGCCGAGACCAAGCGAGGGAGGCTGCAGCAGGCGACAGGACGTCTCCCGAGCAGCGCTGACCTTCGCGACGGGTCATCGAATGAGCGTCCCATCGCCTCCGCAAGTGTCCGCCGATGTCACCTGAGTTCCGTGCCCGCTCGTACGGTCGTGCCGCACTTGGGTCATGCGTTCGAGATCGGCGCGGCCGGTCCGTATTCCGGGCGGCCGGTGGGCCGGTAGACCTGGATCGTCACCCCGCTCGGGGTGGCTCGGGAGTCGACCAGATCGAGCGCCCAGTCCCGGCCGGTGTCAGGGAACAGCCGCGTGCCCTGACCGACGACGACCGGGAAGGTGAACAGGTTCATCTCGTCCACGAGGTCGTTGTCGAGCAGCCACCGGAACATGGCGCCGCTACCGTGCAGCTGCAGTTCGCCTCCCACCCTGCCCTTCAGCTCGTGAATGGCAGTTGCGACGTCACCGGAGAGGACGATCGTGTTCGACCAACTTGCGTCGAGGGGTGTGCTCGATGCGACGTACTTGGGCCGCGCGTGCAAAGCCGTCCAGATCGGGCTGTTGCCCGGATCGTCCCACGTTCCCCAGGAGCCGGCGAAGACCTCGTAGGTGCGCCGGCCGAACAAGAACGAATCGGCTCGCTGGAAGATCTCGTCCATGACCGTCCCGGCGTCGTCGTCGAAGTGGGCCCAGCCGCCGCGCTCGAATACGCCGCGCTCGTCCTCCTCCGGCCCGCCGGGCCCCTGCATCACTCCGTCAACAGACACCTGCGCGGTGGTCGTCAGTTTCATGGGTTCGTCCCTTCTCTGGGGGTCCTTTCTCGTCATGACCGCCCCGGGACCGATCTCGTCGGTCGGAGCGTGGCACGAACCGGCTCACGGTCCGGGTCATCGCCGAGTGCGCAGCGAGTGTGTGCCTACTCGCATCGGCGAGGGCGATGTCGTCCGAGGGACGGCTGGCAGGGCGGGCTGCTGGTCGCTCACGGGCGGTGAGTCTACGGACCCGGCCTGCGCATGTGCGATGAAGGGGTGCAGCAGGTGCGGCACGTGCAGCCCGTTGCGGTCACACCACGGGCGGGTGAGTCGATGAGCGGTGTGAGCACGCTGGACGCCTGATCTGTGCCCTCGGTTGTCTCTCGACGTGCGGGCGGGCGGGCATGTCAGCCCGTCCGGCGTCGCGATGACGCGAAACAACGACCCCGATTGCCCCGACGAGGCGCACTCCCCGCGAGTCCGAGGCACCCAGCTCCAGACACCATGCTTCAGGAGCAGGCGCTCTCGTCACGCTCGGGCGCAGCCTCGTCGGGGCTGGCAGCAGGCTGGCAGCACCCGTGTGCAGTTCAGGTCACGACTGCAGGTGCGGGCACAGTGAGCGTGGACGAGCGTGCGTAACGAGGCGAGCGGGTTCGTGGTCGGATGGGGGCGGGTGGCCCGATCAACAACAGGGGTGGGCGTGCGTGGTTCCATCGGCGGGCGTGGCCCGAAGTCCTCGCGAGCCGCCCCCCAGTCCCTCCCGTCTTTGCGCGTTTCCCGGCCGCGCGGGGGGAAAGAAGCCCCACGGGTCCTCAGGCACCCCGGCCACACGGTTGCAGAGGTTGCACAGGCTGGCGGCTGGCGCAATCGCGCAGCGCTGGGAGTGGGAGCGGCACCCCCGCATCCGAGAGACGTGGGACACGTACGAGTTCGCTCAGAACTCGGATGTCCCTCGCTCGATCCACCCACGTCTTGAACTTGATCAGTAGAAGAGAGAGATAGATGAGTGACATGGAGGAAGAAGGGAAGGCAAGGGACGGTCAGGGGGCCAGGTCACCCCTCCACCCTTACCGCAAACATCGTTCATCTCGCTCCATGTCACTCAGAAGGGCAGTTCCTCGTCTGGCGGGAGTGCCGCTCCCACCCCGCCTACGGCCTCAACCGGCGTCCCGCCGAACAGCGCGTCGACCGCGTCGAGAGCCTCGCGGGCGTCGTCCTTGTCGTGCAGGTACCGCCTGAACGCGCCTTCAAACTGCGCGCGCGTGAAGGCGTTCCCCTGCTTGCCGTCGACCCGCTGGCGCTCGGGCTTGATGCCGTAGCCCTTCAGCATCTGGGCGACCTTCCGTGGGCTGATCGGCCTGCTGCCCCGGTACTCGGCCCACGGGCGCTCCTCCAGCGCGCACAGCCCCGTGGCCGGATGGCCGAACTTGAAGTCGGTGTCCTCGGGGCGACCGACGAGGTCCGTCAGCAGGATCGCCCCGGCACCGTGGGCGTCGAGGATCGTGCGGATGTCCCGCAGCAGCATCTCGCCCAGCGACTCGTCGTCCTCCTCCGACTCGCCAGTGGCGAGTTCGATGGCCGCGAACCGCACCCAGGTCGGCCAATCATCGCCAGCGCGGTCGGCGACGGCGTACAGCGGCTCCCACAGATCGACGGCACGGTCGCTGAGTCTCGGGTCGAACTCCGACTCTGGGACCTCGCGCAGCGCGGTCACGGCCATCGCCCGCGCCAGCGCATCGTTCAGTGCTTCGCCCTCCTGGTTGATCCGCCTCAGGCGCGCCCGCTGGGTCGTGGCCTGCCCTCGCTCCTTGCGCTGGAGGCGGATGCGGATGCTCCGGCTCGTCACCGTCTCGGGCACGACCTGCCCGATGCCGAACAGCGCCTTGGGGCCGAAGGTCGGGTAGCTCTCGACCTTGTCCTTCGACATCAGCACCTTCTGGAACTGCCCGTTGACGTGGAAGCCCGAGTTGAGGACCGCCCGGATCATCTCGTTGTCGGCACCGCCCTCGCCCCGGTCGCTCTTGAATACCGTGTCGATCTCGTCGAGGAACAGCGTCGGGCGGTAGCGGAGGAGCCGGATCAGGGCGGCGGGCGTGATCCCATCGTTCCCGTGGCCGCGTGCGGCGATGGGCTTCATCACGTCCTTCAGCGTCGACTTGCCCGACTGCCGCTCCGGCGAGGTGACGAGCAGGTACGGGGCGACGTCGAAGGGCGGGGCCGCATGGCTGCTCAGGTTGATCGCGTGCGTATACGCCAGCCACAGGGCGATGGCTCGCGACTGGTGGTGGCTGGCGAACACGACGTACGTGTCCAGGTGCGTGATCGTGTCGTCCAGCGCCCGGGCGAGATCGCTGGTCACGGGACGAAGCCTCCCGGGGGGTTCGCGAGCCAGCCGAGGAGCTGCAACCGGGCGCGCTCCGTCAGGCGCTCGGCCTCGCCTGGGACGTACTGGCCGTCGAGGGTCCACACCTCGACGTGGCCGTCCGTGGCGAGGAAGAACCGTGCCGCGCGGCCTTGGTGCGTGATCGGGATCGAGTAGACGAGGTCGGTGCCGGCGTCGGGGTGAGACGTGATGTTGAGCGCGGTCACTGGACGCCCCTTCGCGTCACGCCGCGTGCGCCCATCGGCCACTGCACGTCCACCGCCTTGTGGACGTAGCGGGCGATCTCAGGCTCGTTCTCGGCGTCGAAGAAGATGTCGGGACCGCCGATGCCCTGCTGCTCCGTGATCTCGATGAACTCGGAGCCGTAGTGCTGCACGGCCCTGAACCAGCGGACGCCGTGGCGGGACGAGGCGCAGAAGCGCAGCGTGCGCGGGTTCAGTTCGGCCGTGCCGCTGGCCTTGATCGACCAGCCCTTGCCCAGCAGGTGGTCGTGGCGCAGGCGCGGGTGGATCGTGATCCAGTGGCGGTTCGCGGCCTGCGTGCCGGGGTTGTCCCATTCGACCGGGGCGCGGTTAGGCTCGGTCGTCTGACCTGGGTGATCGGACATGGCGCGGTCCCTCTATGCGTAGGGGCCGTCACCGACTCGGACTAAATGCTTGTGTACAGTTGCAGCAGTTGCACACGTTTGTGTATTCTGCACTTGAACGCAGTCGGTGCGGCTGGTTGATCTGACAGTCGTCAGTCTACATCGACTGCGTTTCATGTTCCGCTATCATCCGTGAAGCCGGTTGGCCCGGTCTGACAGATAGAAGCCCGCCCTGTGGTCACTCCGGGGCGGGCTTCGTCGTTGTCAGCCCAGCAGCGCGCCCAGCACCCTGTCGATCCGCAGCCGGGGCGAGGTCGAGTGGCGCGACTGCTCGACCAGGGCCTCGATGAACGCGATGGCGGCAGCATCGACCCCGAACCGGTTCCACACCCTTGCGCGAGCGGCCCGTCGGATCACGGCCGCGACCAGCGGGTCGATGGGCTGGTCGTCCATCAGGAAGCCTGCAACACGTTGGCGCAGCTCCTTCGGCAGGGCCTTCCAGACCTCGATCGTCCCGAACTCCGGATCGGGCTGGAGCGACCGGGGGACGTGCATCGTCGTGGCTGCAACCGACTCGCCTCCCCTCTTCGCCCTGGATCGCGCCACGGCGGCGGTGCGGCAGGTCCGACACGCGACGTAGACCTTGCCGGTCGAGGTCGTCAGGCGGGCGGCGTTGTCCCCGAAGATCAGGTGGCCGGAGGGGCAGGTGCGAGCCTTCGCCTCACTGCGCTCGCGACGGGCCTGCTGGCGGGCCTTCTGCGCACGCTCGTTCCGGCACAGGCGACAGCCCGGGCGCGTGACGCCATCGCGCTTGTCCGTCTGCCAGTAGAGGTTCGCCTGAACCTGAGGGTGACCACGGTCGCATCGGACCACGCCGGTCGGGTGAAGTGCGCTGATCGCCACGACTCCGAGTTTACGTGGAATGTAGGCAAATCTAGGTACAGGCGTGCATACTCCGCGCATGAGCGATCCCACAGCGGACTCGGCGGGAGCGACCGGCGAGGCGACAGGAGCGGCCCCTGTGGCTGCGGACTCGACGCCGACCCAGAGCGCGAACGGTCAGGAGCAGGGCGACCAGTCGAACAAGCGCGTCAACGACCTGATGAGCCTTGCCAATAGGCGGCTCTTGGAGCGTGACGCGGCACGGGCAGAGATCGAGTCACTGAAGGCGCAACTCGCCGAGCGCGAGGTCGCAGTCCAGGATGACGGCCGGTCACAGGCCGAGATGCTGTACCCCGACCGCTACGCCGAGCCAGACGCGCCCGAGGTCGACCCCATGGAGCAGCCGGAACCTGTCGAGGTTCATCCGCTCGTCATGGGTGTCAACCCGAGGCGACCCGAGCACTGCCTACCAGCCTGTCGCACCAACCCCGACCACGCCGACCGAACGGTTCCTTCGGGACCGTGCGGAGATCGCCGCGATGAAGTCCCAGCTGAACGTCGCTGGGCAGCGGTGGTACGAAGGGGCACGGGAGCAGGGCCTGCTCGACTGAACGTCGCCCTCAGGGCATCGACTCACGACCCGTCACCGTGATCGAACCACTGAGGAGACTCCGACATGGCGGTTCCCGCCGCACCCATCGCCACGACCACCCCCGAGATGGCCGACCTGCTGACGAAGATCGTCAGCAAGCATGGTGATCTCGACCCTGCGCACCGGGCGCTTCTTGCTGCCCCGAGGGTGCCGTGCCTCTACGAGACGTATGCCGTCTCGGGTCACGAAGACCTCTACTCCTTCGGGAGTTACGAGGACATCGTGATCGACCCGACGGCGCTCGCGACCTACGCGTTGAGCGAGGGCGTGACGCCCGCCGCCACGGCGTTCGGGTCGGACGTGAACGACTTCCCGACCACCGAGTTCGCGCGGCTGGTCACGGTCACGTCCGAGCAGATCAGGAAGAACCCGCACGGGTTCATGGGCATCGTCGCCGACAAGGTCAGCAACGCCGCCCTGGACCTGATCGACGCCGCCGCCAGCGCCATCTGGGCGGGCTACGCGGGCAAGGCCCCCGTGATCCTCCCCGGTGCCGCGCCCTGCCGCGACGAACAAGATCGACACAGCCAGTGTCCTGAAGGCCGTCACGTCGCTCCAGACGCGTGGCGTCCAGCCCATCGACGGTCAGAACTACGGGGCCATGGTGACCCCGGCCGTCGGTGCCACGCTCCAGATCGAGGCCGGTCCTCTGGGCTGGGTCGAGGCCATCAAGTACGCCGGTCCCGAGCGGCTCATCACGGGCGAGATCGGCACGTACCGGGGCGTCCGGTTCTTCGTGAACCCGCGCATCCCGGGCAAGTCGGCCACGGTGTTCCCGACCTACGTGTTCGGTGCCGAGACGCTCGCCTTCGCGGACCTCACCAGCCTTCGCGTCACGTCGGTGCCCCCGGTGCCGTCGATCAGCGATCCGCTCGCCCAGCGTGGCGCTGCGGGCTTCGCCGTCCGCTGTGGCGGCATGCTCATCAGCGACCTCAGCCCCGACACCACGACCCGGCGTTTCCGGTTCGCGGTGATCGAGTCGACGGCCGACCCGTCGGTCGTCCCGGCCTGACCCATGACCGTCGGTGGAAACACCGGGGGTGGCGTCGTCGTCACCCCCGGCCCCGACGCCATCGGCTACCCGCCCTTCGCCCGTGGGAGAAACCTCACGGCGATGGCGGAACGCCTGCGGGCCGACAACTGGCCCGTCGGCGAGCCGGTCGTGGCCGAGGTCTTCCTCGCCGTGACGCCACCCGAAGACGAGGACGAAGGTGCCGATCACTGAAAGCCCGGCCATCGACTCACGCACCGCCGAGGTGCGTGCGTTCATCGAGTTCGTCAAGGACAGCGAGGAGGGACAGGCCCCGTATCGCCAGCGCGTGGAAGAGCTGCAAGCGGCTGCGGCCCGGCGTGAGCGGATGCGGGCCATCGCCCGCCTGCCTCGCAAGGGGCAGAAGCGGCCTTGGCAGACGCTGGGGATCAGCGCAGCCGAATGGAGGCGACGACAAGCCGCCTTAGAGGAGCGAGCCGATGACGAAGGACGACAAGGACGCGAAGGTCGCCTGGGACGGCCAGATCGAGCCTGAGCCGCCCCACGGCGGGGACTGGTTCTGGGGCGGTGACCCGCCACCGGCCCACCAGCCGCTCGCGAGGGACGCTTCGACTACCGCCAAGGGCGGCGACAAGCCCAGGTCCTAGACTGCGGGCAGGTGGCAGAACGCCCACCTGGCTACACCACTGAGGCCCCGGGACACACCCTTTCCCGGGGCTTCGTGGTGTCCGGGGTCAGGCCCTGACGCAGGACCCGCAGACCCTCTCGGGCTTGCGTGCGTCTCGGGGGTCCTGTGTCGTCGTCGCGTTGTTGTGCGAGGGCGGGACGCGTCCGCAGCGGGTCGTCCACCTCTCCACGTCGATCACGTGCCAGAGCGTCCAGTAGGCGGTGCGGACCTCGTACGCGCCGTCGACCTCGCCCCACCACTGGATGTAGGTCGTGGTCATCGGTCGAGCAGGTCGGCCATCGCCGACAGCGCCCGCTCCTCCACCCCGTACATGCCGTACCGCTGGGCAGGCAGGGTGGAGTTCTTCGACCAGCCACCGGCCGCGCACAGGTAGCCCATCGACATCCCGCTGGCGACGGCCTTGGCGGCGAAGCGATGGCGGAACGAGTGCAGGGACACCCGGGGCAGCCCGGCGGCGTCCAGACGGCGGTGGAGCATCTGGAGGCACCCGTTGTCGCTCAGGAGGCCCTTGGCGGCGATCCACAGCGTGCCGTCGTCCTTGCGGCCGTTGCGGGCGAGGAAGGCGCTCCTGACGCGCAGGTAGGTCCGCAGCGCCTGCGCAGCGTCCCGGCTGATCGCCACGGTGCGTCCCTGCCGGGTCTTGGATGTCGCGGCCCGGATCGTCAGGGTGCGCGTGTCCAGGTCCACGTCGGTGACGCGAAGGCCGATCAACTCACCGCGCCGCAGCCCGGACGCCAGCACCCGGAACAGCGCGGCGTCACGGATGTCCTCGACGGTCGCCTTGCCGATGCTCGCGAGCAGCCTCGCGACCTCCGCGTCATCGAGGAACTGCACCGGCTCGACCACGACGGTCGGGGCCATGACGGCACGCGCCGGGTTCGTCGTGATGTGGCCCTGCTCGACCGACCACTGGAAGTACCGGCGCAGGGTCCGAAGGCTGATCGAAAGGCTGGCGGGCTTCAGGCCGCGCTTCCGCTCATGGGCGAGGAAGCGGGTGACATGCGCTGTCGAGACGCCGTCGATGGTCGTGATCCCGTCCTGCGCGAGGAACGCGATCAGCCGCCCAGCGTGGGTTCTGAAGGTCGTGAGGGTGTGAGGGGAACGGCCTGCGACCTCGTACGCGTCGAGGAGGTCGGCGAGGGCTTCGGTCAGGCTGACGCGAAGATCGAGGGCCGGGATGAGAGTGCCGGGCATGGTGTCTCCTGCTCTACAAGGTGTAGAAGCACGGGACCTCCTGTACCCACGAAAGCGCTCTCCTCACGCACGAAAGTGCGAGATGTGGTGGGCGATACTGGACTCGAACCAGTGACCTCATGCATGTCAAGCATGCGCTCTAACCAGCTGAGCTAATCGCCCTCTGTTTACGTTCAGACAGAGCCGATAACGTCCAAGGCGCTAGACCTTCCCCGCACCACAGCGTATGCTGACAGCACCGTATCGCTGTCGTGGCACACGTGGTGGAGGCCCTGTCCGAACATGGCGCGCACTATACCCGACGTCTCGACCCCGGGTGATCTGGGCGACGAGATCAACACCTTCCTTCGTGCCATGCGCCGGGCGAACGTGTCGCCCAACACGCAGCTAACCTACGGGACCGCCTGTGTGAAGTTCGCCAAGTGGCTGGTCGCCAACGCATTTCCGACCGACATGGACAAGATCACCAGCCCGCACGTCACCGACTGGGAGATCTCGCTCCAGGACGAGGTCAGCGCGGGCACGGTGAACAACAGACACCGCGGATTGCAGCGATTTTTCGGCTGGTACGCCGAGCAGCTCGATGAGAACTCCGACTGGCGCAACCCGATGGGTCGCCTCCGCCCGCCCAAGGTGGAGCAGGTTGCCCCGCGGATCCTCACTGTCGACCAGATGAAGGCGGTCCTCGCCACCTGCTCGCCGGGCACCTTCGAAGACCGACGCGACCTTGCCCTGATCCTGATCCTCGCGACGACCGGGCTACGCCGGCGTGAGGTCGCCAACCTTCGATGGCATCCGACCGACACCGGCGACCGGGACGTGGACACCGCCCGCGATCGGATCAAGATCACCTGGGAGTCGGCAAAGGGCCGCAAGGAACGGACCGTGCCCCTCGAGGACAAGGCCGCCGACGCTCTGCAGAAGTACATCCGCGCCCGCAAGACTCACATCGACAAGCATCCGGGCCTCCGGGACGTCGAGTACCTCTGGCTCGGAACCAAGGGCAGGCTGACCGACAGCGGCATCGCCCAGGCGGTCCGCCGACGTGGCATGGCGGCCCACCCGCAGGTCCCCGCCCTCCACCCCCACGAACTCAGGCATTTCTGGCGGGACACCGCCGACCGGGCAGGCTACGACCGCGAGATGCTGATGGCGATCGGCGGCTGGACCTCGGACGCCATGCTCCGCCGCTACGCGGCCAGCGCAGCCAACGAGCGCGCGCTCGAGAAGGCCTCGAAGATCAGGATCGGCGACAAGCTGTGAGCGAGTGGAAGCGGCTCACGATCGAGGAGTACGTCGACCGCCTGCTCGCGGACGGTTGGACCGAAACCGAGATCGTCGAAAAGCTCAGTGATAGACGACTGGCTCTCTTCACGCGCTCCCGCGAGTCGAAGGCGTACTGCTCCCACGCGTGCCGGTGCTCGACGTAGGTAGGCGGGCCGACGTACCAGCCGGCCGGCTTCGCGTTGTGGAGCTCGTCCCAGGCGGCCTCGAGGTCGGTCACGGAGCTGATGGTATGGCTCCGGACCGCGCCGATTAGGGAGTTGTCGAGGTCTTCTGCTGACCTGGCGCGTCCTCTTTGCCGTGACCGTTGCCGGGCTTGCCGCCGGCCATCCACGGCTTCCAGCCGGGGTGCGTCGGGCCAACCACCCACGGCCCGCCCGCCCACGGTGGCTTGCCCGGCTCACGAATGGCCTTGCCGTCGACCGACTCGACATCGACCTCGGCGTCGCTCGGCTCGGTTGTGCCCGCGACGGTGACCGACTTCCCCACGTATGCGGCGAGCGGGTTGTTGCTGCCCCAGAACCAGGGCGGCCCCGCCGAGAGGGTCCAGGTCTTGCCGCTCACCGTCATCGTGTAGGTCGGATGGCCGTCGGTATCGACCGCCGTCTGGACGGTGCCCGTGAGCGAGACGGGGGTCTCGGGTCGCGTATCCGCCTTGCCGGGCTTCTCGGACTTGGCAGGACCACCGGACGGCGAGGGCGACGCGGCCAGCACCGGGATCGAGATCGCAAGCAGGGCAACACCCGACGCCAACACAAAACCGAGCCGGCGATCTAAGCGACGCATCGCCCGAAGTCTGTGTCGATCGACCTTTCAGGGGACCTAACAAGCGGCTCCCGCGAGACTCCGCTGGTGCCCGCGCGCACCGGGCTCGGCTCGCTCTGAACCGGCCCCGCACCGCGCCTGACCGATCAGCAGGGCCAGCGGGCAACCGGGGCGATCTACGTCTTCGTGCTGAACTTCGCCGAGCCGCTCCCGCGATGTCGGTCCAAGGTCATGGAGTTCGCGGGTCATTGCCCGCTGCACTAGCCCGACGACGGCAGGTCCTCCTAGCCTGCTCCCGGCTCGCGCGTCGTCGCTCGACGCGCCTCTCGGCCTTGCCGCCGACGTCTTACAGGTGTCAGCGACATGACACCCGCGCCCTCTACCGGATCGGCGATCGACCCGTTACCGTCGTTTGAGGCCCACGCGGGGCAAACCGTTCCCCCGGCGGTGTGACAGCGTGGGCCTTACCACGCCCCGGCATCGCTCCTCCGATGGTGCCGGGGCATCATCATGCTTGGGCCAATGCCTCGAGGAAACACCCAATGACGCGTTCGTCCGCGCTCCCGACTGCCCTCGTGTTCGCGTGTGCGCTGGTTCTCACGGGATGCGGAGCCGCGGCCTCGCCCACGGCGGAAGCACCGGGCTTTTGATCTGGCCGCGGTCAAGGCCAAGTTCAGGGCCGACTGCAAGGACAACAAGGTCGGGACGTACCTGTGCGCCAGGTCAAGTTGGACCGCATGACGGCCGAGGGGGACATCCTGAGCGTCCCCACGGACAGGCGATCTGCGGTTGGTTCGCCAGCACGCTTGACCTCGGATATCAGGTCATCGGCGTAATGGATTGCGGTGCGCAACGGCAACGGATCTCGAGAACCCCGTTGACCGGGTGCACCTGTGGCCCCAGGATGCCGACATCCCGCGGGAGGCATTGACGCGCGACCGCCAACACGGTTGCCTCGGTTGCGCCGAGCCACTGGCAAGCCCGCTCCGCGGAAGGGGGGATCGGAGGGTGGTGCCATGCGCACCGTCGCAACAATCCTGGCGCTCATCGCGCTGCTCGTCGTCGGCGTCGGGCCGGTGGCGGCCGACACGACTGGAGGTGGAAACGGCACGCAGGCGACCGCATTCCAGGACGGCGAATGTACGGACAACGCAGATGGCACGGTCACGTGCTCGGGGACCCAGCTCGACGCGTTCAAGGACAACGTGAGCGGAGACTTCGTCTGCTACGACGAGTTCACGTACACATTCGACCAAGACACCGGGGATCAGCTCTCAAGTTCTGACTCCTCCGGCTGCGCCGACAACACTGGCAATGTCACGGTTGACAAGCTCACATCGGTCGATCTCGCGTCGACCGACATCGCATTGACCACGTTTAGCTGCGACGCCAACGATTGCATCGAGAGCGACGGAGGCACCATCTCGATCGCCGCGACATGGACCGGGGTCGGGAAGACCTTCAAGTCGAGCAGCTCGTCCCATTTTAGGGACCAGTCATGCGTCGAGGTCGACAAGAGCAAGTCCACGGCACGGAACGCCACGTTCGACGGGCCGTTCAGCGCGACGTTCGCGCAGATCTCAGTCGGGACGTCGTCCTTCAGGTACCGCTGCAAGTAGCGCCGCGGATTATCCAGCTCAGCCGGATCGGGGACGTTCATCGTCTCCGGTCCGGTCCACGCTTGTTTCACGGTTCGCGGATCCTGCCGGTTTCGTTGGACGCTACGGGACGATGAGCGCAGAACGCTCAGACGATAAACCGGCCCTCGGAGCGTATCCGGGACCGGTTCAATGGTGCTCGACGTACGGCGCATGCCGCGCTACTCATGTCAAGCATGCGCTCTAACCAGCTGAGCTAATCGCCCTTCGGGCGCGCACTATACCCGACGTCTCGACCCGGGCGATCCGGGCGATGAGATCGACGCGTGCGCTCCCGTCCCCTGTGCCTCGTCAGGGCGACCGGCGAGCCGCCGCGGCCTCGACCGAGTGATACCCGGCCGGCCAGAGGTCGATCGGTGGCAGGCCATGGATCCCCTGGATGACCGCGATCTCGCCGGCGTGATAGCCCTCGTGGGTCATCATGCGCAGGAAGATCGAACGCCGGGTGAGGTGCCGCACCGCGTCGTCTCGCCCGACCGCGACGGGCTCATCGAGCATGGCCGGCGTCCACGTTGCGAGGGCCCGCTCGACAATCTCCCAGGTCGTCGTCCACGCCGTCACCAGCTCGTCCGCCGACCGCGGGTGCGCGAGGTCGTCCTCCCAGCCGAGATCCCCCATGTCGTGAAACGGCGTCGCTTCCGCGCCCGACACGCCCATCACGTCCGAGAGCCAGTAGACGCGCGTCGCGGCGGTGTGCCCTGCGATCGCCCAGATCGGCCAGCTCACGCTCGAGGTCTCGTCGCCCGAGGTCTCGTCGCCCGAGGTCGCGCGCAGGGCAAGCTCCTCCGTCGTCATCGATCCGAGCGCCTCGACGACGAGGTTGTTGTACAAGCGCCAGTCGCCGTAGACCGATTCGAGCGTCATGCATCGAGGTTCACGCACGACGCCGGACGTGTCAATCGCCACCGACTCCGCGCGCCGTGGCCGTCGTTGCGCGCGATGGCCATGGTCCGCGTGGTGCGGTTAAGCGCAGATAAGCGATGTGCGCCACAATCGCCTTGACAAGGTTCGACTGGGCCGGCGCGCCCAGGTGATCGGTGACGACGTGACGGCGATCCAACGGCGCACATTGGCGCGACTGACGGTCCTGCTCGTCGTGGCCGCCCAGCTCGCGGACCTCGCGACGTTCGGCATCGTCGCCCGGATCGTCGGCCCCCACGGCGAGCTCGGCCCGCTCGGTCGGGTGTACGCCGCCGGCGGTTTCGGCCCCGTGGCCGCGGCCAAGATCCTGGCCCTGCTTGCGGTGCTGTGCATCCTCGCCCTGTACTCGCGGCGGGTCGGTTCACCGCGGCGGCTCGCGCTGGTCGTCGCGCTCGTCGGGCTGATCGGGGCCGCGACGAACGTGCTGGGGATCATCGATGCGGGCTCGGCCGCGAGGGCCATCGCCTTCGGCCTCTGAGCCGACGGCCGCTACGGCGTGGTGACGAACTGCACGTCGGTGGTCCAGCCGTTGCCCGCCACCTCATCGAGCGGGAACACCGAGGGCGCACGGTAGCCGACGATGATCCGGTAGGCGGCGGCCTCCGCGACGGACGCCTTCGCGCTGAACGTGCAGGTGCCGGGCGCGCTCTTGTGTCCGCCCGCTAGCACCGTCCTGGCGAGGATCGCGCCCGCGTCATCGGCGACGACGACCACGGTCCCCTCGCGGATGTCGGGGAACACGTCACGAGACGGACGGCAGGGCTCGCCGATCGCGACGTCAGCCAGCGGATCGACCGTGTTGCCGAGCGACTCGTCGACCGCGACGTTCAGCGTGAGGGTGTGGACCGCGATCGTCGGGCTGGGCCCGACCGTGAGGCTTGGTGGCGCCGCGGTCGGGCCCGATCCGACGCCGGCCGAGCCTCCCGGTGTCAGCACCGCGCTGCCAAATACGAACACCAGCGCGAGCAGCGCGAGGCCGGCCACGGCGATGGCCACGAGCCTGACCCGCCCGCGTGGTTCGGGCTCGGGTGGGACCTGGGTGACCCAGCTGACATCAGGGACGACCGGCCGAACCTGGGCGGGGGCCGGAGATTTTGCCGTAGCCGTCGCTTTCGCGGATGCGCGCGACCGCTTCGCACCTCGCCGGGGAGCCGAGTCGAGCGGCGGCAGGGAGGACTCGACCGGCGCGACTGGCTTGGGCTCGGGCGTCGTCTCAGGCCCGGGGCCGGGTGCCTGTGGGGGTTCGGCGACCGCGACCTCGATATCGACGTCCGCGACGTCGGCGCCGTCGGCGGCGAGCGTCGTCGTCGGCTCAGCGTCTGCGGGGGCGTCCCAGTCCTCGTCAGGCTCGGTGGCGGCCGGCGGAATCTGCTCGCGCACCGGATCCGGATCGAGCTCCGACCGTGCGAGGGGCAGCGTCGTCGCCATCGGCGGAGGGGTGAGCGCAAGGTCGCTCGCCCGCCGCCCGATGACGGGGCCCGGTGGCCGCGTGGCAGGCGCAGGGCTGGCCGGCGGCGCGGTCGGACTCGCCGGCGGCTTCGGCGGTGCCGCCGGAACCGCGAGGTCGACAGGCTCGCCACCCGGCAGCGGGGTGACGACCGCGTCGGCGGGCGGCCGCTTCTCCCGGCACTTGTAGCAGCGCCGGGCACTCCGAACGTTCAGCGAATGGCAGAACGGGCATGGCCACAGGTCATCCAACCGCCGCGTCGTCCTTCCCTGCTTCGCCCCACACCAGCGAGATCGCGCCGACGCCTCCGGCGCCGCGCGACCGTGACACTACACGCTCTGCCCTGATCGGCGGGCGAGGCATGCCACCATGGTGCCGTGGGAGACCTCGAGCTGATCGACTGCGGCGACGGGCGTCGACTGGAGCGATTCGGCGACGTCGTCGTCGACCGGCCCGCGCCGGGAGCCGTGATGCCACGGCGGTCCGCCCCGGCCACATGGCGGCGGGCCCATCTTCGTTGGGCGGGCGGCGCCTGGGCGAAGGGCGGCGGGCGAGCCGGCTGGCCGGTGAGCGTCGGTGGCCTCCAGCTCGAATGCCGGCCCGCGGCCGGAGGCCAGGTGGGATTGTTTCCGGAGCATGCGGCGACCTGGAGCTGGCTCGATGGCGCCGTCCGTGCTGCCGCGGTGGCGTTCGAGCGTCCGCCCGAGCTGTTGTCCCTGTTCGGCTACACGGGCGGCGCGACCCTCGCCTGCGCGCGCGCCGGCGCGACGGTCGCCCACGTCGACGCCTCGAAACCCGCGGTGGCCTGGGCCAGGCGCAACGCCACCGCGTCGGGGCTCGAGGACCGCCCGATCCGGTGGCTGGTCGACGACGTGCGCGATTTCGTCCGCCGTGAGCGGCGCCGTGGCCGGCGTTACGACGGGGTGATCGCCGACCCGCCGAGCTACGGGCACGGGTCCGCCCCGTGGAAGATCGAGTTCGACCTGCCGCTGCTGCTCGAGGACCTGGCGGCGCTCCTCGGACCGCGGCCGGGCCTCGTCATGTTGAGCGCCCACACGGCCGGCTTCGACGGCGAGCGGCTCGCCGGCCTGTGCCGCGAGCACCTGGGCGTCGGCGCGACGAGCGGCGAGATGCAGATCACCGCGTCGAGCGGCAACGTCCTGCAGCTGGGCTCGTGGGCGCGGACGCCTCCGCCGCTGAACCCGCGCCCCCGCTCCCGCTGAGCGCCTGCGGGTCGGGCCGCGGGTCTGCGAAGATGCCCGCGTGGCCCACGTCGCGCTCAGCAGCACCCGTAATCCGCGTGTCCGGGCCGCCGCGGCGTTGCGCGACCGACGCGCCCGGGACGACGCCGGGCTGACGCTCATCGACGGCGTCCGCGAGCTCTCGCGGGCGATCGCGGGCGGGGCGACGATCGTCGAGGTGTTCGTCGACCCGGGCCGCATCGGCGCCCCGGGTACCGAGGGCAGGGCCGCGGTCGACGCCGCCCGGACAGCCGGCGCGGCGATCATCGAGGTGACGGACACGGTCGCCGACAGCCTGGCCTACGGCGATCGCGGCGCCGGGATCGTCGCCGTGGCGCGCATCCCGTCGACCTCGCTCGATGGCGTGTCGCTGCCCGACGGCGCGCTGGTCGTCGTCGTCGAGGGCGTGGAGAAGCCGGGCAACCTGGGTGCGCTGCTCCGCTCGGCCGACGGCGCGGGCGCGGACCTGGTCGTCGCCGCGGACCCGCGCACGGACCTGTTCAACCCGAACACGGTCCGCGCCTCCCAGGGCACGGCCTTCGCCATCCCGCTGGCCGCCGCGCCGGCGGCGGAGGTTCGCCGCTGGGCGCGCGCCGCCGGCCTGCGCATCGTGGCGGCCAGGGTCGACGGCGCGAAGCCGTACACCGAGTCCGACTTCCGCGGGGCCGTGGCGATCGTCCTCGGCAGCGAGGCGACGGGCCTCAGCGACGCCTGGTCCGGCGACGACGTCGAGGCCGTCCGGCTGCCCATGCACGGCGTCGCCGACAGCCTCAACGTCTCGATCGCCGCCGCCGTCCTGCTGTACGAGGCGATGCGACAGCGCGACGTCGGACAGGCAGACTGAGGCCATGCCCACGTTCGACTTCGTCATCATCGGTGCCGGCCCGGCCGGCGAAGGCGCCGCCCACAAGGCCCGCCAGCTCGGCGCCACCGTCGCGATCATCGACCGCCGCTGGTTCGGCGGATCGTGCCCGCACATCGGCTGCGTGCCGTCCAAGGCGCTCCTGTATGCCGCCCAGCGCCACCACGCGGGCGCGGACTACTCGTGGCAGCGTGCCTCGGAGCGGCGGGACTACATGGTCAATCGCGCGCCGGGGGCCCCGGAGCCCGACGACAGCTCGCACGTCAAGGCCCTCGAGGCGGCCGGGGCCGTGACCTTCCGCGGTGAGGGCCGGATCTCGGATCGCGGCCGCGTGACGGTCACCGGCGACGACGGCGCGACGACCGAGCTCGACGCGGCGAACATCATCGTCGCGGTCGGGTCCCGCTCGAAGGTCCCGCCGGTCGACGGCCTGTCGGAGACGAAGCCCTGGACCAACGAGCAGGCGACGCTGACCCGCGAGCTGCCGCGCAGCCTGCTCGTCCTGGGCGGCGGGCCGACCGGCTGCGAGCTCGCCCAGGTCTTCGTTCGCTTCGGCGTGCCGACCGTCGTGGTCCAGTCCGGGCCCCGCCTCGTCCCGACGGAGTTCGCACGCAACGCGGAGGTCGTGCGCTTCGCGCTGGAGCGCGACGGCGCGCAGGTCCGGACCGGCGTTCGGGCCGTGCGAGCCCGGGCGGGCGCGGGCACGGACGGTGCGCACGTGATCGAGCTCGACGACGGCTCGACGGCCGAGGGGCACGTGATCCTGCTGGCCGTGGGCCGCGAATTCCCGCTCGAGCGCCTCGGCCTCGAGCACTACGGCGTCGCGGTCTCCGGAGCGGACGCCTTCCGCCGTGACGGCCGGCTTCGGCTCGCGGACGGGCTGTGGGCGGCGGGCGACCCGGCCGGGCCGGAGCTGCACACCCACCAGGGCCACTACCAGGGCGAGCTCGTGGTCCGGATGGCGCTCGGCGAGTCGATCGTCCCCGACTACCGGGCGCTGCCGCGGGCGACGTACATGGAGCCCGAGTCGGCGTCGGTGGGCATGAGCCTCGAGCAGGCGACGGCGGCGGGACTCGACGCGTTCGAGTGCGTCGCGGACTTCACGCGCAGCGCCAAGGGCTATTCGGTCGAGGCCGACACCGGCCACGTGACGATCGTCGTGGATCGCGCGACGCGCGAGCTGGTCGGCGCCGCGATCGCGTGCCCGGACGCCTCGGCCGCGATCCACGAGTGCGTGCTCGCGATCAAGGCGCACGTGAAGGTCGACGTGCTGGCCGAGACCATCCATGCGTTCCCGAGCACGTCGCGGATCCTCAACGGGCTGTTTGCCGAGGCACGCACGAAGCTCGCCGGCGTGGCCTAGAGCCGGGGTCAGCCGCCGGCGACGACCACGCCGTCGACCAGCACCCGCGACGGCCGCGCGTTCCACAGCGCTCCCCCGACATCGACGGGTTCGGCGATCGCTGCCGCCGGCAGGACCACGACATCGGCCCGGTGGCCCGCGACGAGGCGCCCACGGTCGAGCTCGCCCGCCGTGATCGCCGGGTCGACGCACGCGGCCCGGATCGCCCGCCACAGCGAGATCGCCTGACCGGGTCCGAGCGGCGGCGTCCCGGGCGTCCAGGACGGAGCCGACCGGGTGACGGCACTGGCGATGCCGGGCCAGGGGTCGACGGGCTCGACCGGGGCGTCGGTCCCGAACGCGATCACGGCCCGCACGCGGTCGAGGGCCGCGAGCGGGAACGTCCGCCGCTCCGCACGGTCTGCGCCCCACATCGCGCGGGCCTTGTCGACGTCGGAGCGCAGGTGGACCGGCTGCACCGATGCGGCGATCCCCTGCCCGGCGAAGCGCCCGATGTCGTCGTCCGCGACGAGCTGCGCGTGCTCGACCCTGGGCATCAGGGCGGTCGACCCGACCGTCGGCGCCAGCGTGTCGAGCGCGGCGCGGACCGCGGCGTCGCCGATGCCGTGGATCTGGGTGGCGACGCCCAGCGCCGACGCCCGCGCGGCGAGCGCGCGGAGCCGGTCCGGAGCGGTCAGCCAGACGCCGAACCCCTCGTTGGGCGGCGGCGCCTCGCCCGCGACCCGCTCCATCGATTGGAGCAGCGCGGCGGTCCGGGACCCGAGCGAGCCGTCGGCGAACAGCTTGAGCCAGCCGAGTCGCAGCCGCCCGAGCGGGTCCGGACCCAGCGGTTGTCCGCTGCGCAGGCCGGCCTCCCCCGCCGTCTCGAGCTGCTCGGCGCGAATGCTGGCGTGGATGCGGAGCCCGAGCTCGCCCGCCGCGGCCAGGTCCCGGTAGGCCTGGAGGGGCCCACCCAGCCCGTCGCGCATGGAGAGGCTCCCCGGGTCGTGCGCGGCCACCACACCGAGCGCCAGCAGCTCCCGCCCGAGGTGGCGAACGGCCTCGGCCATCGCGGACACCGTCGGCGGCGGCACCAACGCCGCAACGAGCCGGCTCGCGGATTCCTGGAGAACGCCGGTCGGGCGCCCGTCGGTGTCGCGCCGGATGACCCCGCCGGGCGGATCTGGCTGCCCCTCGCCGACGTTCGCGAGGGCCAGGGCCCGGTGGCTGGCGAGCAACGCGTGGTGGTCGTGCGCCCAGAGCGCCACCCGCCGGCCTGGCGCGGCGCGCTCGACGTCGTCCGCCGTCGGCCACCGTCCCAGCGCATCGGGGTCCCAGCCACCACCCTCGATCCAGCCAGCCGTCGCCCGCGTCGCCGCGACCCGGACACGCCCGATCAGCTCGTCGATGGACCGGGAGCCCTCCAGCGCCACCCTCGAGCGCGCGAGCGCCGCGTCGACCAGGTGCAGGTGGGCGTCGGTCAGCCCGGGGATCGCAACCTCGTCGTCGGCCAGGATGAGGCGCCGTGTCCGCGGGCCGGCAAGCCCCTGGACGTCGTCGGGCGATCCCATCGCGACGACTCGTCCCTCCGCGCACGCGATCGCCCCGGCCCATCCCGGCCCCTCCGTGCCGCCCAGGGTCGCGATCCTGCCGACCAGCACCAGGTCGGCACGCTGGGTCATCCCGCGTCCACGGGTTCCGACGATTCCTCCGCGTCCGCGGTCAGCCCGGCGCGCCAGGCCGCGTCATCACCATCGGCGGCGGGCGAGTCGACGGCGGCTGCAACCGCGACCGCCGCCGGATCGAGCGGCTGGGTGGCCAGGCTGCCATCGAGCCGCTCTTCGGCCGGCCGCAGCGGACCCCGTCGCACGATCGAGAGCAGACCGGCGAAGGCCACGATGCAGCCAACGATGATCAGGACGCGCGTGGTGCCGATGAGGTCGGACACCGGCCCGACGATCAGGATCGGCGCGAAGCTCGCGACGGACACCAGCATGTTGAGGATGCCGAAGACCCGGCCGCGGACGTCCTCCGGCAGGTCCTCCTGGAGCTGGGTCTGGGATGGAATCGCGACGGAGGCATAGGCCATGCCGGCGAGCAACGCGATCAGCACGACGATCGCGAGGAGCGACGTGAAGTCCGCGAACGACCCGAAGCCGGTCACCGTCTCCGCGCCCTGGAGGAAACGGGCGATGGACGTCGAAAGGGCCAGCAGCACGATGAGGATCCCCAGCGCCACCAGGGCCGCCTCGATGATCCGGCGCCGCGGCGCGATGTGCCCGAACGAATTCAGCAGCAGGATCCCGGTCACGATCCCGAACCCAAGCGGAAGGACGATGACGACGAAGTCCTTGGAATCCAGCCCGAGCGAATCGGTGGCGAAGCCCGGGCCGAGGACCCCCAGCACCCCGATGAGCGAGGCCGAAACCGCGAGATACGTGAGCGACCAGCTGATCGAGCGGTGCGACCGGATGAACGTGATCCCCTCGCGCAGCTGGGCGACCGTCGAGCCCATTGCCTGCTCGGTGTCGTGGGCCATGCTGTGGCCCGATTCATCGGTGGCCCCCTCCACGAGCGAGGTGGGCGGGGACGGCGGCAGCGTCCAGCAGAACCCCGCCGCGACCAGGTAGCAGGCGGCGACGATCAAGATCAGCGTCTCCGCCCCGAACAGCGTGACGACGACCGGACCGAGCAGCGTGAATCCGAGAACGAATGCCGCGTTGAGCGTGAGCGTGAACACCCCGTTCGCCGCCAGCAGCTGTCGCCGCGGCACGAGGAACGGGATCATCGCCGCTTCTGCTGGCCCGAAGAAGACGGTGATCGTGGACACGACCACGTTGAGCACGAGGATGAATGCGAGCGTCTGGCCTGCGAGGTACGTCAGGACGAACGCGCCGGCGCGCAGCAGGTTGGTGACGATCAGGACCTTCCGCCGGTCGAATCGGTCGACGTAGACGCCGGCAACGGCCGAGAACAGAACCGCCGGCAGCAGGAAGGTCAGGATCAGCAGGCTGACCGCGGTCTTCGACGAGGTCGCGTCGAGAATGATGACGGTCAGCCCGAAGATGACCATGTTGCCGCCGATCTGCGTGAACGCCTGGGCGAGCCAAAGCAGCAGGAACGGCCGGTTGCGGAAGACGTCGAGGGCGCCCCCCTGCTCCCCGTCGCCGAGGTCACCGTTCGACGCGACGGCGGCGTCGACCGGGTGCGGCTTCACGGGCGCTGTGGCGCGACGGCGGCGCTCAAGGCGGCGTCACCACGCCGGACGAACTCGACGATGCGCCGCTCCAGCGAGGGCCGGGCGACGAGGACGTGACGGTCGCAGGTGGTGCACCGGATGCCGATGTCGGCACCCAGCCGGTCGATCAGCCAGTTGTCGCCGCCACACGGATGACGGCGCCGGAGCCGAACGACGTCGCCGAGGAGCAGCGGGACCACCGGATGGCCTGACATCGCCCGGCAGGGTAGCAGAGGGGTGCCGGACGGTGCCGTCAGAGGCGTGGCCGGCCGAGCACGGGTGCGAGGCTGTGGTCCGTCGCGGGGACCACGACGAGGTCCTCCGCGGTGACGGTGATCACGGCATCCGGGAAGCGCGCTCCGAGCTGGGCGATCGGCCCGCCGGCACGCGTCAGCGATCCCGCCAGCGACTGCGGCTGGCCGATCGCGAGGAGCTCCACCGGCGCCGCCAGCGGCTTCCCGCCGACCATCACGTTGTCGCTCGGACCGTTGGGCACGATGCCCGCGACGATGCGTACGTCACCGATGGCAATGGCCTCGGCGCCCGCGTTGCGGAGCTCGTTGAGCAGCTGCTCGAGCGCATCGCCGGTGATCGCCCCCGCGACGCTGACGCGGATCCCAGAGCCGGTCACGCTCGCCTGCCCGGACCAGCCGAGCACGCGGTTGAGGTCGGACCGGATCTGGACCGCCGACGAGTCGCCGCGGGCGACGGCCGCCTGCACCGCGTCGCGCTGCCGGTCGAGCGTCCCGATCTCCTCGCGCAGCTGGTTGTTGCGCGTGGTCAGGTTCGCGACGAGCTCGGTGAGCTCCGTGACGGACAGGCCGCTGAGGCCCTGGTCGGCGGTCTGCGAGCGGAGCTGCACGACCACGAGGAAGCCCAGCACGAACAGGACGGCACTCATCGCGAGGATGCCCGATCGCCGCTTCATCACGGCACCGCCGACGGGGCCGGCGAGATCGTCGGCCGCCCATAGCGGAGGTTGACCGAGCCGGCATACGCGGGCAGGTCGACGGCCTCGGGGGTCGCGTAGTCGACGCCGATGCCGAACGTCTCGGCGCGGGCGCGCAGGAAGTCGATGAACCCGGGCGAGCCGGTGAGCCGCTCGAACACGTCGGGCGGCCCGATCGCGGACACCTGGTACGGCGGCGCGACGTAGGCCGAGTTCACGAGCACGGACCCGCCGATGTCGATGATCGCCGTCGCGGCCGTCACGCGCTCCCCGTTGACCGCTACCCCCTCCGCCCCCGCCAGCCACAGCTCCTCGACGACGGCCAGCACGTCGTTGCCGGACACGAGGTAGTCGCGCTGGTCGCCGCCCTGGGGGATGGTCGCCGACGAGTCCGACAGCTGGATCACGAGGCCGGGGCCGGACATCGCGACGAGGCCCGCCGCGATCCGCGCGTCCTGGAGCTGGGTGTTGAGGTCGCGCGTGACGGTCGTGCCGCCCTGGCCGGCCGCCTCGAGATCCTGGATGCCGGCGCGGATCTCGAGGATCTGCTTCTTGAGATCGTCCTGCTGGGCCTGCAGGTCGAGCGCCGTGGCGACCAGCGGCGTGCGCTCCTGGCTCGTGATCCGGATCCGCGGCCCTTCGGACGCGAGCTGGGCCGCGATCAGGAACCCGAGCACCAGCAGCGCGACCGTCAGGGTCACCTGCCAGTGGGGATCGCCCGGACGCGCGCCGCGAGCGCCGTCACCTAGAGGCTCGCCGTTCGCGTCCGACGCCGGGCGATCGCGAGGACCGCGACCACCCCGACTACCACCAGCGCGAGCACCAGCAGGATCGGGCCCGCGCTCGAACCGCCTGTGGTCGAGGTCGGCGCCACCGCTTCGGCGCTTGCGTGGGCGGTCGCCGCGGCACCCGCACTGGCGGCCGGGGTCGCCGCACCCGGAGATGCCGCCGAGCCGGCGGTCGGCGCCGGCCCGGACCAGCCGGACGGCAGCGGCCCGGCCGGAGCCGGCTGCGGACCGTATCGGATCGGTTCCGCCGCGCCCAGGTCGCCCAGCCAGCCCGCCTGGAACGCCGCCAGGTCCTCGCCGAGCGCGCGCGTGAACGCCTCGTCGTCGGTGATGCCGTCGGCATACGCGGTGACGAGCCCCACGAGCGCGTCCTGGCCCTTCTGCCGGACGAGGTAATCGATCGCCGACACGGATTCGGCGTAGGCGAGGAACGTGCGGTCGTAGTCGGTCGGAAACTGACCGCCGAGGGCGACCAACGGGATCAGCTCGTTCGCCGCGGCCGCCGCCTCGACCCGTCCCCGGTCCTGGGCGCCATAGCCCTCGGAGAGGTAGACCGCGAGTCCCTCGTTCAACCACCGCGGCGGGAACCGGTAGGGATTGTGGACGGCCGTGTCGAACACGAGATGCACGAGCTCATGCGGGACCACGACGCCGACCCACGGCTGGTCGATGTTCTCGGGGGTGATCAGCGCGAACAGCGTCCGGATGTCTGAGTGCTCCTGCCCGCCGACGTTCTCGCGCGTGCCCGGTCCGAGGGCGTCGCGGAACGAGGCCTGGTCGCCGTAGATGTAGAAGTCGACCGGCCTGGTCTCGGTGACCCCCAGGAGCGACGAGGTGTCGCGGATCGCCTGCTCGCCGATCTCGAGCGCCTTGTTGGCGAAGGCCTGGCCACCCTGATACCAGTGGACGGTCATCAGGTCGCCGGACACTGTCTTCCACTCGTGGGTCGTGTCCTCGTACAGCACCCGGTCGTCGCGGCTCGTGATGGGATCGGCGCCCGGCGCGGTGAACGCGGCCCACGTGGCCTCGATCGGCGTGTTGGGCACGATGTGTCCCCCGCCGGTCACGTCGAGGACGTACTGCAGCGTGTCGGTGCCCGTCCCGTCGGGCACGGGGACGTCCACGATCAGCGGCCCCAGGGTGTCCGGGAAGCTCAGGCGCAGCTCGACCCGGTCGAGCGCGACGTCCCGGGTCACGTCCACGGTGAACGTGATCGCCTTGCCGTAGTCCGCGACCGCGCTGGGCTTGCCGAACGAGACGTCGGCCGCGAGCGCGCGGGTGGCGCGGCGACGACCGCGAGCGCGACCAGCCACGCCGCGATGCCGATCGACGCCAGTCGCCGCAGCCTCATCGACCGGCCCACGCGAGCCCGGCCAGGCGGAGGATGCCGAGGCCGTTCGGGTTGGCGCCCAGGAGGCCGTCGCGGACCAGCGAGAACGAGGTCCCGTAGCTGACCGGCACGACCGGTGCCTGGTCGCGCACGATGTCCATTGCCTTGGCATAGGCCGCCGTGGCGGCTGCCGGGTCAGCGGCGGAGGTGGCGTCGGCGATCGCCGCGTCGAAGTCGGGCGATGACCAGCCACCCTGGTTGGCGGTCGAACCGGTGCCCAGGAGGACGCCCAGGAAGTCGTTGGGCCCCGGATAGTCGGCCACCCAGGAGATGCTCCACATGCGCGGCGGGTCCGACGCCAGCCGCGCCTGGTACGTCGCGAAGTCCATCGTGGCGTAGTCGATGGTGACGCCCAGGTTCTGCTCCAGCATCGTCACGATCCCCTCGTCGTAGCCGGCGCCATTGGCGATGAACGAGATCGGCCCGAGGTCGTTGCCGTCCGCGAACCCCGCCTGCGCGAGCAGCGCGCGAGCCCCGGCCGGGTCGTACGTCGGCATGAAGTCGCCCTCGGGGGCACCCGGCATGCCGGCCGGGACCATGCCCGTGGCCGCGACGGACGATCCCGGCTCGTCGAGCTGGGCGAGCCGCTTCCAGTCGACCGCCATGGCGAATGCCTGGCGGACGCGCGCGTCATTGAACGGCGCCTCTCGGGTGTCGAAGCCGTAGTAGGTCACCGACAGGGAGTCGCTGTCGCGCAGCGACGGGCCGAGGTCCTTGTCGTAGGCGATCCAGCCCGCATCGACGAACCCGATCGGGGTCACGTCGACCTGGCCGTTGACGAACGCGTCGACCGGGCTGCCGCCCGCCAGGGTCGTGAGCATGCGCACCGTGTCGATCGCGGGCTTGCCCGCCCAGTAGTGCGGGTTCGCCGCGAGGACCCAGGCGTCCGGGTCGACCCGCTGCAGCGTGTAGCCACCGCTGCCGACGAGCGCACCCGGGTCGGGCGCGATCTCGCCGTCACCCGCCGTTGCCGGCACGATCGCGAACGGCGCGCTCGACACGATGGCCGGCAGGTCGCCGCCACCGCGCTCGAGGTCTACGACGACCGTGCGATCGCCGTCGGCACGGACGCCGAGGGTGGACACGTCCGTGGAGGCGCCGCTCAGCAGGTCGCGAGCGCCCGTGACATCGGCGATCAGCGACGCCAGGGGCGATGGGTCCTGGGGCGTGAACAGCCGCCGCCAGCTGTGGACGACATCGTTCGCCGTCAGGGGCGTGCCGTCGCTGAACGTCAGGCCCTCGCGCAGCGTGAACGTGACCCGTTTCCCGCCATCGTCCACCGTCCACGATTCGGCCAGCGCGGGTCGCACGGTCAGCGAGGGATCGACGGACGTCAGGCTCTCGTACAGCTGGCTCACGAACGAGGCGCTGCCGAGGTCGCCGTGGCGGGCGGGATCGATGGAGGCCGGCGTCCCCGCGACGATCGTGACCGTGCCCGGGTCCGCCGCGACGACCGGATCGGAGCCCTGGCCGCTCGCCGACGGCCACAGGCGGATCACCATGGCCGCGATGACGAGCACGGCCATGGCCGCGAGGATCGCGCGCCGCCGCGTCGAGGGCGGTGACGCCGGGCCCGCGGGGGTCCCCCACACCGGCTGGCCGGGCGGCGGGGGCGGGAGGGCCACGTCGTCGGGCTCTCCGTCCCGGGTCAGGTCGTCCTCCACCAGGCCCCCTCCGGCAGGGCGGGATCCGGTCGATCTGGATCCAGCAGGCGCTCGACGGGGATCGGAAGGCGAGACCTCGACGACCACGCGTAGCCACTACCGGAGAATCCGGCGAGCAGAGCCACGATGCAGACCCAGCGACGCACGGCGGGAGTATACGGGCGGGTCGCCGGAACGCCCCCGGACCGGTCTTCCGCCATTGGCCGACCGGGCCCGGAAAAAGGAAACGAGGCCTCGCCGTGCCACACCGCCGGGGGAACGATGCTGTCTGCGAGGCCTCTGACATGGGAACGCGCCCCGCGACGTTTCGTTATGGCATCCCTCGCAGGTTTTTTCGCGACGGCCGCGCCAGCCCGACCCGCGACCCCGGCCGTACGATGACGGCGTGACCGGACCGGCGCTGCGAAACACCCTTACCCGGCGCGTCCAGCCCGTCCGCTTGCCCGCCGACGCGCCCGTTCGCACGTACACCTGCGGGCCCACCGTCTACCGCTGGGCCCACGTCGGGAACCTGCGCAGCTACCTGCTGGCCGATCTCATCCGCCGGACGCTGCTGTACCACGGGCTGCGCGTCCTCCACGTCAAGAACATCACCGACGTGGGGCACTTGCGCGACGAGCGCTTCGATCGCGGCGAGGATCGGATGCTGGTCGCGGCCGGACTCGATCGAAGACGCCGGCCGAGATCGCGGACGCCTACCAGGCCGGGTTCCACGAGGACGAGGCCCTGGTCAACATCCTCCCGGCGCACGTGTTTCCGCGCGCCACCGACCACGTCCCGGACATGCTCGACCTGGCCCAGCGGCCGAGTCCCTGGGCCACGCCTACCTGTCGTCGGCGGGCAACCTGTACGACTCGGTCGATTCGTTCCCCGGCTACGGCGCGCTCTCGGGCAACACGCTCGACAGCCTGCGCGCCGGCCACCGCCACGACCTCGAGCCCGACAAGCGCGAGCACGCCGACTTCGCGCTGTGGAAGGCGGCAGGCGAAGGCCGGATCCTTCGCTGGCCGAGCCCCTGGGGGGACGGCTTCCCCGGCTGGCACCTCGAGTGCTCGGCGATGGCGCTCGCTACCTCGGTCCCGACTTCGAGATCCACACGGGCGGGATCGACAACATCTTTCCCCACCACGAGGACGAGATCGCCCAGTCGACGCCCGTGACGGGCGGCTCGCCGTTCACCACTGGGTCCACGGTGAGCACCTGCTCGCGGCGGGCCGGAAGATGGCCAAGTCCACCGGCAACTTCGAGCGCGTCACGGAGCTCCGGGACCGCGGCATCGACCCGCTCGCCTTCCGCTACCTCACGCTCACCGTGGCTACGGCCGCAAGCTCAACTATTCGGCCGAGTCGCTCGACGCGTCGGCGGCCGCGCTGGGCTCGCTGCGGGCCAGCTGATCGCGCTCGGGCCGCCCCGGCCGGCGGCCCGTGGGCCGCGCCCGTCCCGCTGCGGGCGGGCTTCGCCGGACGGCGGCCGGAGGGCGTCGCGGACGGCGTCGCGGGCCACCAGGCCGATCCTGCGGCGGCCGAGGCGCGCAGGCGTTCCCGCTCTTGGACCGTGCCGGGACGCCCGCTGCGCCGCTCTCCGACGGGAGCCGTCGAGCTCCACGACCCATCGTCGCGGCCATCGACGACGACCTCGACCGGCCCACGGCCCTGGCCGTGATCCGCGAGGCCGTCCGTCCGACCTGCCGCCCGACGAGCGTCGCTGGCGGGTCCTCGACGCGGACCTCGTGCTGGGACTCGACCTCAATCGTCCTGGCGTCGGCGGGCGCACCGGGACCGGCGTCGGCGGGGACGAGCTGCCCGACGGCGCGGCGGCGCTGCTCGAGGCCGGCACGGAGGCCCGGCCGCGCGCGAATGGTCATGCGTGGACGAACTGCGTGACGCTCTCGCCCCGCCGGGCGTCGAGGTCGTTGACGGTCCGGACGGTACGACCTGGCGGCGCCGGCCGCTACGGATGCCCCGGTCTCGCCCCGCTAGCCGCCGAGCACAGGTCGCGCCGGGTGTCGAGCCCTTGAACAGCCGGTAGAAGTCGCGCTTCGAGAGCCGCTCGCGCTCCACGTCGCTGAGCGACGTCCAGCTCGGTGCGCCTGGCGGATGATCTCAACGCCCGGCACGCACACGGCGCGTCGAGGCGCCGGCATGGCCGCCAGGGCCATGATCGCGTCGGCGCCATCGGATCCGTCGTCGTCCTCCTGGCTGCCTCGTTGTCCGCCGCGAACGGACCGCGGAGGACGAGGCTCCACCATATGTCGAGGTTGCGGTAGTACGCGAAATGCTCGTCGAGCGGGCCACGAGCCACGTAGTCGGCGCGCCGAACGCTGTGCGTAGCCCTCGATGGTGACGACGTCGTCGTCCCGGCGGGCGGCTCCTCGAACTGCCGCAGGTCGTCGAACACCAGCCCGAACGGCCTGGCGACGGCGACGGTCGGGCGTCCAGGCCGCCGCGAGCGGCCCGACCAGGCCGCCCGGCGGTTCCACGCTCGCGTCGACCAGCACGATGACGGCCCCGTGGCGCGGCGAATGCCGGCGTTCAACGCCGTCGCGCGCCCCAGGCGCGCGCCCGCCGCCGACCTCGATCGAGGTCCCCGCCTTGCCGGTGGCGGCCGCTTCCAGGTCGAGCGGGGCGGCCTGCTGCGCCTCGGACGGGCCGTTGGCCACGATGATGCCTGCGCCCCGCGGTGAACGGCCGGCGATGGCGGCCATGGCGCGGGCGATGTCGTCGGGCCAATCGGTCGCGACAGCACGACGAGGCGACCCCGATCGGCGTCTCGTCCAGGCGAGACGGGCCGGCCGCTCGTGCCGAAGCGCGGCTCGCCGCATCGACGACGTCCGGCGGAGCCGCGCGCCGAGGGAGTAGAGGAAGGCGGTGTCGACGACCTTCCAGCCCGCCGCCTCGATCTGGGCGCGCAGGGCGTCGGCCGTGTCCCAGTCCTTCGCCCGCCGCGCCGCCGAACGGGCGTCGGCGAGCGCGATCACCTCGGGAGGGGCGACGTCGGGGGCCATGCGCCGAGGATACCGGCCCGTCGTCCCCGACCCGGCCGGTGTGGCGACCAGGTACCGGAGGTCTCGAGGCCACGGCTGGCGACGGACGTCGCCCGAGGCGGCCTCGACGAACCCGACGTGCGCCAGGCGCGGACCGATCTCCTGAAGATCGAACAGGTGGACGCCACGCTGGCGCGCCGCCTTGACGTGCAGGGTGTCGCGGCCCTGCTGCGGCCCGCCGATGTGACCACGAGCAGCCGGCCGCGGGGCCGGAGGACGCGCCGGAACTCGGCGAATGCGCCGTGGAGACCGTCGGCTGGGAGCTGATGGAGGACGAGCGTACAGAGCACGGCGTCGAAGCTGGCGTCGGGCCACGGGATGGCCTGGGCGATCCCCTCACGGAACGTGGCGCCGACCTTGGCGCGCCGGGCCTTGCCGGTCGCGCGAGCGACCCTCTCGGGTGACGGATCGATGCCCGCCACCGAGCCGCCCGCGCCCACCCGCCGGGCCGCCGCGATCGCGAGCGTCCCGGTCCCGGACCCCACGTCGAGGACGTCCTCGCCCTCCCCCACCCCGGCCAGGTCGAGCTGCTCGGCCCGGAACGCCGCCTCCCGCCCACGGGTCAACCACCACACGTGCAGGTCGTAGCGTCGTGCGTTGTGGATGACGACGCCGGCCTGCGTGGTGGAGATGGGTTCGTGACTTGTCATCGCGGCGCCTCGCTGCTAGCGTGGATACGAGCAACTGCTCGTGTTCTCGAACAATACGAGCGGCGACTCGCATTCGTCAAGCAGGAGCTCCACGGGCCGTGACCACATCCATCGCGACGCCGCGCCGCCAGGCGCGCGGTCGGCGCCGGATCGAACAGATCCTCGACGCGGCCGGGCACGTGTTCGCCGAGATGGGCTACCCCGCAGCGACCACGAACGCGATCGCGGCGCGCGCGGGGATCTCGCCCGGGTCGCTCTACCAGTACTTTCCCAACAAGGAGGCGATCGCCGCGGCGCTCGAGGAGCGCTACGCGGAACGGATCCGCGAGACGCTGGCGGCGACCCCGCCGCCGATCGATGGCGGCTCGGTCGGGGTCACGATCGATGCGCTGGCCGACGCCGTCCTGGCCTTCGCGGTGGCGGCACCGGGGTTCGGAGCCTCGTTCGCCGAGCGGGCGATGTCGGCCCACGTCGCCGGCTCGACGCACGACCTGCACGCGGCCATCGGCGCGCGCGTGGGCTCCATCCTCGACCTCGCGGGTGACACCGTGGATGCGGCGACCAGACGCCGTCGCACGGTGGTCGCGCTCCAGCTCTGCCGGGCCATGACGCCGCTCATCGCGGCCGCGCCCGAGTCAGAGCGGGGGCTGCTCGCGGGAGAGCTGAGCCGGGTCCTCCGCGGCTACCTGGCCGCGCCCGGGCGCTGACCGTCAGACCGGGGTTGCGGCCGCCGGCGAGGGCGCGAGGTCGTCGTCCTCGTCGTCCAGCTCCGTGTAGGCGTCGGCCGTCCGGGTCGCGTCGTCGTCATCGTCGTCATCGGGACCGCTCGCCACGACCGCGACCTTCTCCGCGTCGGCGCCGAGGCCGCTCAGCGCATCGCCGATCGTCGCCGCGGCCTCGCCGGCGAGCAGGTGCGCGCTGAAGAACTCGAGCGCCGCCTTGGTCTTGGTCTGCTGCGCCGCGACGTCGATCGTGATCCCGTGCGCGGCAAGGTAGGCCCGCGTTTCGGCCGCAACCTGGAAGGCCTCCCCGGGGAGGCACTTGGTCGACAGCTCCAGGATCCGTGCCCCGTCGGGGTAGAGCCACAACTCGGCGACCACGCGCCGGCCCAGCTCCTGGGGCACGAACACGGACTTCATGACGAAAGTCGGCCCGAGCACCTGCAGGTGCTCGAAGTCGAGGCCCTCCGGGGCATGCTCCTTGTACAGGCCACGCTGGTCCTTC
>CAVRZS010000002.1:0-41364 GCA_963725745.1 uncultured Chloroflexia bacterium | reverse complement strand
ACCCACGCAACTCCCCCGAAGAAACGGGCGACCAGGCTGGGTCCACTCGAGGCCGCCCAAACGGTCCTTGGCGACTTCACGCCCTGACTGTCCTGACGGCGGCGACGCGCTCGGTCGAAGAGCTGGCCGTCAGGCGGAGGCGAGCGCGTACACCCGGTGCCGGCCGGCAATCCCCTTGAGCTCCACCTCGCGACCCTCGAGGAACGTGACCGCCGGGGTCGAGGCGTGGACGAGCTCGTACACGGCGCTGGACACGAGCACCTCGCCGCCGATCGCCTGTCCCGCGACGCGTGCCGCGAAGTGCACGGTGCTGCCGATGTATTGCTCGGCCTCCTTGATCGCGTCGCCCGTGTGGATGCCGATCCGCACGCGGATCGGGGGTGCGAGGTCGCCGAACTCTCGCTCGATCTCGAGCTGGATCGCCTGCGCGCACGCGACCGCCCGGCGGGCGCTCGAGAAAGCCAGCATCGACCCGTCGCCCTGCGTCCCGGCGACGGTGCCGCCGTGGGCGGCCGTCACCGCCTCGATGAGCCGGTTGTGGCGCCGGATGACCTCGAGCCAGGCCCGGTCGCCGAGGCGGGCGAGCATCGGTGTCGAGTCGACGATGTCGGTGAACATGATCGTGACCGTGCCATCGACGGCCAGCGAGGCCGACAGGTCCGGCCGCTCGCGCTGGATCGTCCGCTCGAGCTCGTCGAGCGAGACGGTGAGCGACCGGCCGAGGGTCTCCAAATTCGATCGCGGGAACGACCAGTGGACGTGGACGACCTTCCACTCCCCTCGCTCGAGGTGGAGGACGTAGGTCGCGCGTGACTCGAGCGCTTCGCCCTCCCAGCTGATCAACTCCTTCACCCCGGCCCAGCCGACCGACCCTTCCTCCCAGGCCTGGATCTCGGTGGCCGTGACCGGGAAGGCGCCGGTCTCCTGCATCTGTCGGGCCCAGATCGCGCGGATCTCGCTGCCCCGAAACCACGCGGCGGGGTCGGTGCCGATCATCAGGGTGCCGGCGTGGTCGGAAAGCCGCCCGAGGTACGCCTCCTCGTCGCCCGCCGCGACCGCGATGGTCCATCGCTCGACGACGCGACGGATCTCTTCGGAGGGCTCCACGCGGCGCATGGTGCGACACCGATGCCGAGGGACGCAACCCGCCGTTCGGCGTTCGAACCTATCGTCACGCGACGACCCACGAACAGTGACCCGAGGTCGGAACGTTCGTGACTGGGATCCCGAGATCTCGGTGTGGCTGTGCTGATCCACGAACTCCGGCCAGATCACCCTGGACGAGGTTAGGGGAGGGCTAGCCCACTTCGAGATAGCAGTCCAGCAAAGATGGGCGGGCGGCCGGAACGGCCTCGATCAGTTGGCGGCGGTCGGAGGCGTCGGAGCCTACGCGGGCAGCGTCGTGGACCTCGTGCTCACCCACGGGCTCTGGTGGCGCGTGGGGTCACAAATCACATCGGGCTGACTCATGATGGACTCGGGGCGGCGTTCCTCCCGCCCTCGTGAGGGCTGCGCGGCCATCATCGGAGTCGCGACATGGAGGCAGGTCGGAGATGCGGATCGTGAGTGCGGACCCGGTGGTGTTGATCGGCCCCGGGTCGGAGTGGTTCTGGACCGCGCTCAGCGGCCTCGTCCTCGCCGTGACGTTCCTCGCCATCTGGCGCCAGTTGCGTGTCCAGGCGAGCGCGAACGCCTACGCGCAGGTGGCGGGGTTTGACGCCGAGCTCCACTCCGAACGGCTCGTCTGGGCGGCCTACGACATCTACTCGTCGCTCGCAGCCGGGATGCCGCCGGCGGACGTCCCGACCGGCGCCGCAAACGCGCTCGGAAACCTCTGGGAGTCGGTCGGGCTGCTCGTTCGCGGCGGTCACCTCGACCGGCGCGTGGCATACACCTCGATGTCCTTCACCGTCCAGCACGACTGGGCGACGCTCGCACCCTTCGCCGCGAAGATGCGCGAGGACACGGGGATGAGCGCCATCTACGAGCACTTCGAGTGGCTGGCCGGCGAGATGGCTGGCATGGACCGGGCGCGCGGTGGAGTGGTCGTCTTCGACGACACCTACCTCGCGGGTCTCCGCCAGTCGACGCTCGAGTCGTGCCGCGACCAGATCCGCATCTTCGAGCGCTCGAAGGTTGTCTACGTGCGCAACGCGCCGGATACGGAGCTACCCGAGGGCCCGAAGCTGGGTGACATCGCCGCCGGCCGGCCGTTCCCGACGCGGCCTCCCAGGCACCGGTCGGCTGACCGCGGATCGACCCGAACGAGGCGACGTAGGTCGGGGGCTGGGTCAGGACGATCGGCTTCCTAACGACGCCGCGATGGCAGCGTTCCCCATAGTGAACCCCGGGGTTACAGGAGGACCGCGCCTATGCCTCGCTTCCGAAGCATCGCCATCGCGTTTGTCGCGCTGGGCTTGTCCGCCGGCAGCGCATTCGCGTTCACCGCGCTCCCGGACGCCGCCGCAGGCGGTCTGGACAAGGCGACCCAAGCGTCAGGAAAGACGGTGCCGGCCCGACCGGCCACCCCAGCCGGCCCGCCCCAGGACGAGGCCCCCGCCGTCGACGTGGAAACGCCTGCTGATGCCCCTGCCGATCTGCCGGATGCCGCGCAGCACGGGCTCGACGTCTCCACCGTCGCCAAGGGCGACGATCTGACGCCGGACACGAACCACGGGGCCGATGTGTCGGCGGTTGCGCGCGACAATCACGGCCAAGCGGTCGCCGCCCAGCACAAGCCTATTGACGCCGGCCCACCAGCCACTCACGGGAAGCCCGACGGGGCTGGAAAACCCGACGGGGCTGGAAAGCCCGATGGCGCCGGCGAGCCCGAAGACCCGGGCAAGCCCGAGGACCCCGGCGCGCCGTCCGGCGCCGGGAAGCCCTAGGGCCGTTCTCGCCGCACCACGCCCCGGCGTTGTCACCGACGCCGGGGCGTTGCCTTGCCTCGTGACGATGCGGTTGATCGACTTACGCGGTCGTGACGAAGCCCACGATCGCGTCGACGAGGCCGTCGGCCAAGGCGTGGTTCTCGTCGGCGTAACCGGCGACGATCTCGCTTGAGCTCATCGCCGACGGCGCCCGCGTCTCGGACTTGTAGACATGGTTGGCGTCGGCGATCGTCACCCGCACCTTGTCCTTCGCGTCGCTCGCCAAGGCCGCGAAGATGCTGTCCGCATCGGACCCGGGCACCTGGGCGTCCTTGGCGGCCGACACCACGAGGGCGCGACCGCGGTAGGCGCGCAGCGCCGCGAGCGGGTCGGCGAACATCAACTCGCGCGCGACCTTCTGTTGCAGCGGCGAGTGCGTCGCCTGCCACAGGGCCGCGGCCTCGGGAATCGCCGACAGATCGGGCGCTGGCGCGTCTGGTTGCAGCATCGCTGAGCGAAAGTCCTCGAGCGCTTGGTCCACCACCGCGGCGTCGCCGTCCGATTTGATCTGGATCGCCCTGATCTGCTCGATCGCCGTGTCGAGGATCGATCGCGCCGGCCCCGACAGGCTGATGAAGCCGCCGAAGCGCGGATCCGCCTGCTTCGCCACAGCCGCCGACGACGCGTGGATCGATCCTTCGCTGTGGCCGAGCAGGAAGATCCCGCCGCATCCATCCCGACTCGCGAGCTCGTCGAAGGCAACGACGGCTTCGTCGACGTAGTGGGCCAGCGACAACACGTCGAGCATCCTCAGATCCGCCGGTGCGGCGCTCTTGGGCATGTTGACCCCGGAGCCGACCTTGTCGAAGCGGATCGATCCGACACCGCGCGCCTGCAGGGCGAGCGCGAGCTGCTCGCCGCTGCCGTTCGTGCCAGGAAGCAGTGGCGACCTCCAGTCCCGGTCGGTCGGCCCGCTCCCGGCGAAGAACACCACGCACGGCGCGGCGCTGTTGCGCGCCGGCAACGAGATCGTCGACGGCAACGTGTAGCCCGTCCCGCTGAGTTCGAGGTACTCGATCATCGCGTCGTAATGCATGCTTGGTCCTGTCCGAGAGCGTGGCCGAGACACATTACCTGCGGCATCAGGACGCGGCATCGGCCCAGGTTCACGGCGACGGACGGAGATAGACCGGATACTCGCGCACCGCGACCGGCTTGCCGCTGGACTCCGAGATGTCCCAGACGCGCAGCGTTCCCCATTGAGCGTGCGAAACGCTATACGACAGGGTCACGTCGAACCGACCCCAGCACCCGGTTCCACAGCTCGCCAGTACCGGAGCCTCGACCAGCACCTTGTCGTTGCGATTGAGCAGGGCGATCCGGAATTGTGCCTCGTCGACGTTGGCGAGTCCTGTGACCCGGCCGGGGCTCCGCAGGGCGGCGCCCCACGCCGGCCGATCGACGAAGATCAGGGGCAGGAAGTGGTCGCGGTACGAATAGTGGTCGCGGTACGTCGCGCGGGTGACTGGCTTGTCCATGGCGATTGCCTCTGACGCACCGCTTTCCGGGTCCGGCATTCCGAACAACACCTTGACCGGCTTGCCGTCGAGCTTGAAGTTGACGCGATCCACCGTCGTGAACTGGGTCAGGGTGTAGACGACCTGGGCCACACGTCCGTGAAGCGAGTAGCTTCCGCCATCCCAGACGTCGTCAGGGGATAGCGAGGCGAACTCGGCGGACAGGTCGACCGTCGCGAGGCCTCCCGAGATCTCGATCCCGAGGAGCTTCGAACCGGCGGGGATGAGCGTCTTGATCGGCCACTTCGGCGCTCGCTCCTTGGCCGATGGTCCTGCGAGCAACGCCTTCATTGCGGCCGTTGCCGTTGCCGTCGCCGTGCTCCTCGGCACCGTCCGGAGGACCGGAACGAGAGTTGGCTCGTTGACGACCTCGCCGCCGCTGCCATCGCGCATCAGGAAGTAGGCGCGAACGACCATCGTGGTGGGCGTCGTCGGCGCGACCGTCGGGCTCGGCGTCGCCGGCGCGACCGTCGGGCTCGCCGTCGCCGGTGTGAGGGTCGGTGACGGTGTGGGCGATGGCGTGGGAGCGACTGTGGCCGTCGGGGACGCGAGGCTCGTGGCGGAGGTCGCCGAGTCCGTTGCCGTCGGGCTTGCCGCGGGTGCGGCGCACGCTCCAACGAGTGTCAGGGTGAGGAGCGCGGCGACGAGCTGACGGCGGAACATGTCCTGTCCTCCCATGGGGAGATTCATCCACGCTCAGGATCAGGATTCGGCTCGTTGCCGACATCTGCCGCCGGTCATGAACTCGCTCGCCAACCGGCCCGGCCCGCAACCGGTCTGAGCTCAGGGGACGGCGGAGCCGGTGCGGCCGACAACCCGATCAGCGCCCCGAACCCGCTGACCTTCGGCCCTTATGCCGCTTCGCCAGGGTTCCTAGGCTCATCCAGGGAGTGTCGAGGGGCACCCACGCACGAGCGCTGAGGACGATTTCGTGGCCCGCATCGCAACCCATGCCGGCGCAGCGGGGACGCGCCCTGACCAGCAGTCGGCGAGCAGCCATGACCGGCGGGCGCGCAACGAGCTGATCGTCGTGCTCGCCCTCCTCATCGGCACCCTGGCGGTGTCGTTCGCGCGGGGCCAGGACATCTTCGTCTTCGCCTACATCCTGACGGTCGTCATCGCCGTCGGCGGGCCGCGTCGTCGCGGACGTCCCTGGAGCGAGCTGGGCATCAAAGGCGGGTTCATCGCGGACCTTCGCCGCGTCTGGCCGCTGGTCTTCCTCGTCGCCGTCGTGTTCCAGGTGGTGCCACCGACGCTCGTCGTCGCGTCCGGTCTTGGCTACGCGGACGAGGTCGTCCAACACATCACGAGCCGGCTCGCGCTGGACTTCAGGTCGTCCGCGGGCGCCCTCGCCGTGATCGGATTGCTCGCGGCGGCGGCCGTCCTCGTGCTCGTCGAGGAGATCGTCTTCCGGGTCACGATCCAGGAACGGCTGAGCTGGTTCATCGGGACCCCGGCCGCAATCCTCGTCGGGGCGACGCTGTTCGGCCTGGCGCATGCGGTCGGGACGACCGGGAGTCCGCTGGTCATCGCCACCGACGTGTCGGGTGTGATCCTCGACGGCGTGGTGTTCGGGCTGATCTACGCGCGGACCCACAACCTGGCGCTCACGTGGGCGACGCACTACGCGGCCGACGTGGTGGGGCTGATCGCCCTGGCGCTGATTTACTGAGGGCGTGGGTGGCCCGTCCGCCGGGGTCGCCGGTCCAAGGCGGGGCCCGCACATCCGTCTGTAGACTGGCCAACCAGGCGTGGTGAGCGCGCCGTGCCGTGGGAGGCGGGAGTGGCGGATCCGGCCATCGACTACGCGTACCGCTACCGCGGTGAGTCGTGGCTTGACGGCGCCGCCGACCGGACCCTTCACCTTGCCACGGCCGGCGGACCCGCCGAGAACCCGCGTCTGTTCCGGGGACGCGTCGTGCATCCGGTCCTGTTCTCGGACGCGCTGCTGGCCATCGGCGCGGTCGCCCGGTCCCGCTTCCACGTCCCGGCGGCGATGCTGGCGCGGATCCTCCTCCTCGCCGACCCCGTCGCAACCGCCTCGCACGACCGGGTCCGGTTCGAGGCGTTCTCGAGCTGCGCCAGCGTCTACGCGCGTCTGGACCTGCTGCCGGAGTTCGTCGATGGCAGCTTCCTGGGCAACGGGACCACCAACGTCGACCTGGGCGCGGATGTCCGGGCCGCCCTGGCCGGCGTCACCGACGCCGTCCGCCTCGACCTCGAGCTGGGCGCGGACGACCTCGTGGTCGACGTGGATGGTGTCAGGCACGAAGAGCGCCGGGTGGCGCTGCCACCTCGGTGGGTCCGCGGGTTCGCGGAGACGCAGGCGATCATGGCGCGCATGGAGCCGCGGATCCAGGCCGACGGTGCGGCGTTCCGGCGGTTCCTCCGCGACATGCCGCTCGGCGCCAAGCGGCCGATCCACGTCACCTCGATGGGACGCGATCTCGAGATCGCGCACCGGTCCGTCCCTGGCGCGGTCGTCGTCGCGGACGCCGACCGCCTGCGGGTCCTGGAGCGTCTCGCGCCGGCCATCCGGTCGATCGCGATCCATGCATCGGCCGACGGTGCCAGCGCCTGGTGCGCGGAGGTCGCCGATGCGCGCTTCACGCTCGCGATCTCCGCACAGGCCTGGCGAGGCTTCTCGGGCGAGGGCCGCGTGCTCGATTCCCTCGGCCACGCGACCAGCCGCCGGGTCCAGGCCCTCGTCGAGGCGGCGCTAGGATGGCGCTCCTCGGTCCGCGCGGACGACCTTGCGCGTGAGCTCGGATCCGATCCGGCGGACGTGGAGCGCGCGCTGGCGAGCCTGGCGGCGGCGGGGCTGGTCGGCTACGACGTCGCGGAACGGTCCTACTTCGCTCGCCGGCTCCCGTTCGCCGGCGAGGCCGACGACCGGCGTCAGCCGCGACTCCGACGCGCCCGAGGGTTCGTCGAGTCCGGGGCCGTTCGCCTCGAGGAGCAGGCATCCGAGGACGGGAGCGAGTCCATTGCCTGGGTGGGCGGGCGATCCGCGCAGTACCGGGTCCGGATCGGCCCCGGCGGCCGAGCCTGCACGTGCCCGTGGTGGGGGAGACACCCGGGCGACCGCGGGCCGTGTGCGCACATCCTTGCGGCGGAGATCGCGATCGCGGCGGCAGCCGCCCCCGATGCGCGGCGAGATGACGCCTGACGATCTCGAGGCGGCGGTCCTCGCGGGCGACAGGGACCGCGTCATCGAGCTCCTGGCAGCCGCCTCGGAGACCGAGCGGCTGGCCTGCGGCCCGCGGATGGTCCGGCTGCGCAAGCAGCACGGCGACTGGCGATTCAGCGCCGGCCTGCCCACGAATGAAACGACGCTTCTGGCGCTGCTGGGGACCGGCACGGCCGCCCAGATCCAGGCGGGTCGCCGCATGTGGCGCCACGAAGCGGCCGCGACGGTCCTGCGGCTCCGGCCCGCGGCGCTGCTCGCCGAGCTCGTGCCGTGGATGCTCGATCGCCTCGGCTGGCCGTTCGTTCGGGCGCTGGTGCGCGACGGCACGATCCCGCGCCCCGCAAGCGATGCCTACATCTACGGGATGCTGGACTACGCGATCGATGCGTCGGCGCTCCTGCGCGACGATCCGGACCTCCTCGAGGTCGAGGTGTGGCGGTTGTTCGAGGTGGAGGGCACGGGCGACCACAGCCTCGCCGACCACGACAAGTACACGCCCGACGAGAAGACGTGGTCGCACGTCCTGCTCAGCATGGCGGCGGACCGGATCGATCGTGACCGCCTGCTCGACGCGAGCCTCGCGGCGCTCGAGCGCGACTTCCCGGCCTTCCGCGCCGGGTGGTACAGCCGGTTCCATGAGGCGCTGGCGCCGTCGCCGGTCGAACGGGCGACGAGGGTGGACGCGTACCTGCGTCTCCTTCGCAGCCCGATCCAGCCGACCATCGCCCTCGCCGTCGCCGCGCTGACGCACGTCCAGCGCGCCGGTGCCCTGGATGGACCGCGGCTGCTGGCGCATGTCGAGCCCGCGATGAACGCCCGCGCCGCCGGCACGGCCCGTGACGCCCTCCGGCTCGTGGATGAGGCGGTCCGCCGGGAGCCGTCGCTCTCGGGCGCGGCCGCGGGCCCGGTGGCGGCGGCGCTCGCCCATGCGTCGGTCGATGTCCAGCGGGCTGGGGTGGTGATGCTCGAGACCACGCTCGCCCCGCTCGACGACGAGATCGCAGCGCTCATCGCCGCGCGACGAGCCGATGTCGCCGCCTCCCTGCGGCCACGGCTCGACGCGCTCCTCGTCGGACGCGCCGACGAGCCCGAGCCTGCGGGGATCCCGGCGCGGCCCGTCGACCGGACCGAGATAGCGGCCGGGGCTGCGTCGACTGTGGGGGAGCCGAGGGCCGAAGCCGCGCTCGTGCCGCTCGTGCCGCTCTGCCGGTGCGATCGCTGCCCGACCTTGTAGAGCTGTTGGCCGGCGTGCTCGAGCGGGAGGGCCCACCCGAAGACCTGGAGCTCGCGCTCGATGGCGTGCTGCGCTTCAGCGGGCCTCGGCCGGCGGACTTCGGGCGAATGACCCAGGCGATCCGCGTGCGGGCGGAGCGGCTGCTCGCCCGGCGTCGAAGCCAGGGGATCGCGACCTGGTTCGCCGCGCTCATCCGATCGTGGGTCGACTCGACCCCACCGGGCGACGACCTGCCAACGGGGGGAACCGTGGCCGGCTACCTCGCTCGCCGCGTTGCCGAGGTCGGCCAGGCGGCCAGCGGGCCTCGCCCCGGCTTCCTCGTCGCCCTGCCGTCGTATGTCGGCGGGTGGATCGAGCCCAGCGACCTCGTCGCCCGGCTCACCTCGGCTCAGGACGAGCCGGACGGCGCGGACCGGGTCATGACACGCGACGTTGCCCAGGCGCTCCTCCGGGTGCTGCCGCTCCGCCGCGAACCGGCCCTGGCCGCCGCCGCGGACCTTCGAGGCGAGGTCGGCGAAGCCGTGCGCTACGCCTTCGGCGGGTCGGCGACCGTTGGTCCGACCGCCTCCGTGTGGGCGGCGGCGGCGCGATGCCGGGCGCACGACGAGGACGACGTCGATGTTGCCGGGGTCCATCCCGGCCTGGGGGCGGACACCGCGCTCGCGGGCCGGTACACGGTTGTCGTCGGCGAGGGCCGATGGGGCCGCGCTCCCCAGCTCGAATCCGGCGTCCCCGTCGCGGCGCCTCGCGACGACCTGCCGACGGACCTGTTGTGGCGGACCGCCGCCTACGCCGCGGGCCCCGGGAACGAGGGGCCGCTCGTCGACTGGATGCGCCTGATCTGGCCGCAGGACCGCCGCTCGTGGTTCGCGGTGTCGGCCGCCCTGCTGCTCAGGAACCTCGACTGGTGGGAGGCGCGCTGGCACGACCGCCAGCGGCTCGAGGCGGTGTTCGAGCCGTGGACCCCGCTCGGCCGTGAGGGTGCGATGCTTCTTGCGGTCGCCCTCCAGGCGAAGGAGCCCGGCGAACGAGGGCTCGCCGTCGACGCTGCGATCGAGGCCGTCGGACGGGGGCGCCTGCCGGCAGAGATGCTGGTGCGGGGATTCGACGAGGTCGCGACGGGCCTCGAGCCGCAAGCGCCGTCGAAGTACCCGATCACGCTCTTTCGGCCGGGCCGGCTCGCGACCTCGTTGGACGCGATCGCGCGGCGCTCAGGCCCGCACAGGACGTGGGCCCTGAACGTCTCCGCCGGCGCGCTCGCCCGAATCGTGGCCACCCGGCGCCCGGAACCCGTGCCCGTTGGCCAGAACACCGCGCTCCTGCGGCTGATGGTCGAGCTGGCGGCTGGTGAGCCGTCGGGCACACCGCGGATCGCGTGGCCCGCCCTGCGCGATCTGTCGGCCGGATCGGGGGTCGCGGCCCAGCTCGCGACGACGCTGCTCGACGGGACCGGTTGACGCGCCCGATACCGTCGCCCGATGACCGTTCGCGAGCCGAGCCGACCGTCGCGCTGGTCCTTCGTCGGCATCGTCGTGCCGGAGCTCGATGCCCGGATCGGCTGGCGCCGCCACCGCCGGACGATGTCGGCAGCCGAGCTCGACACGTGTCGCGAGATGCTCGGGCGCGTGCCGGCCGCAGTCGCCGCGTGGAGCGAGGGCAACGCGCAGCTCGATCCCGTCACGGTGGTGACCGCCGACGCGCCCATCCGCGGACTGGCCAGGGTGGGCGGCGGCTGGTGGCTCGATCCCGGCAGCGCCCGGGCGATCCTGGACCCGATCGTCTCGCGCGCCTCGGCGATCGATTCGGTGATCGTGCTCTATCCGTCCGACGGCGATCCACGCCTCACGGGCGCCTGGGGCTACACGTGGGGCCGCGTCGGCTGGCTCGGCGGCGCCGGCCTCTCGTCGATCGTCTCCGATCCCTGGCACGGGTGGGCCGGGATGGAGGATGCCGAGCACGGCTTCGTCCACGAGTGGCTGCACCAGGTGGAGGCCGTCTACCGCGCGCTCGGGCTGACCCTCGACGAGTTCCCGACCCTGCACGACGTCGCCGACCGTCGCACGACCCGGAGCGACGCGCCGGACCGCGACGAGACCTACGTCGAGCACGAACGACGGACGAGGTCCTGGCGACCGTGGTATCGCGACCTGATGACCGGGACGGTCGGGCCCAAGACGGGCGAGTCGCCGGCCGTGCGGGGACTGACGGCGGAGCGTTGGGCACGCCGCACCTCACGCTGAGGCCTGGTCGAGGATCCCCAGCGGGCGGAGCGCACCCGCGTCACCCACACCGGACGATGCCCGCGCCGGCGCGTCCGTGATGTAGTACCGGGGTCGCCTGGACGCCACATTCGATACGTGGGGATTGCCTGATGTCTGTTGTCGAGTATCCCGCCGGATCGCCATTCTCGGGCGTCATCGGTCGCACCGCGGATGAGTCCAGCCCCGCGTGGCCGGCGCCGATCCGTGCGCGCAAGGGCGCACCGAACGTCCTGTTCGTGGTCCTCGATGACACGGGCTACGGGCAGCTCGGCTGCTATGGCAGCCCGATCGAGACCCCGACGTTCGACCGCCTGGCGGCCGAGGGGATCCGCTTTCAGAACATGCATACGACCGCCCTGTGCTCGCCCAGCCGCGCCTGCATCATCACCGGGCGTAATCACCACGCCAACGGCATGGCCGCGATCACGGAGCTCGCCAGTGGCTTCCCCGGCTACAACGGGGTCATGCCGTTCGAGAACGGGATGCTGTCCGAGATGCTGCTCGAGCACGGGTACAGCACGTACATGGTCGGCAAGTGGCATCTCACGCCGAGCAACCAGGAGACGGCGGCGGGGCCGTACACGCGCTGGCCGCTGGGCCGCGGGTTCGAGCGCTTCTACGGCTTCCTCGGCGGCGACACCAGCCAGTGGTACCCGGACCTCGTCTACGACAACCATCCGGTGGAGCCGCCGAAGACGCCTGAGGAGGGCTACCACCTCTCGGAGGACCTCGTCGACAAGTCCATCGAGTTCATCAGCGACCTGCGTCAGATCGACCCGGACAAGCCGTTCTACCTGCACCTCTGTTTCGGGGCGACCCACGCGCCACACCACGTGGCGAAGGAGTGGGCCGATCGTTACGCCGGCGAGTTCGATGACGGCTGGGACGCGTATCGGGAGAAGGTCTTCGCCCGCCAGAAGGAGCTCGGGATCGTCCCCGCCGATGCGGAGCTGTCGCGGCACGATCCCGACGTCCCCGATTGGGGGTCGCTGTCGCCCGAGGCGCGGCGACTATCGGCGCGGATGATGGAGGTGTTCGCGGGCTTCCTCAGCCACACCGACCACCAAGTCGGCCGGCTGCTCGACTTCCTGCGCGAGCAGGGTGTGCTCGACAACACGATCGTCATGATCATCTCGGACAACGGCGCCAGCGCCGAGGGCGGCCCGACCGGGACGACGAACGAGGCCCAGTTCTTCAACAACGCACAGGAGACGCTCGAGGAGAGCCTGGCGGTCATCGACGCCATCGGCGGCCCGGCGCACTTCAATCACTACCCGTGGGGCTGGACATGGGCCGGCAACACGCCCTTCCGGCGCTGGAAGCGCGAGACCTACCGTGGCGGGTCCACCGATCCGTTCATCGTGTCCTGGCCCGCCGGCATCACCGCGCGCGGCGAGGTCCGCGGCCAATACGCCCACATCATCGACATGGTCCCGACGGTCCTCGACCTGCTGGATATCGAGCCGCCCGCGGCGATCAGGGGCGTCACCCAGTCGCCGATCCACGGGGTCAGCTTTGCGAAGGCGCTCCTCGAAGCGTCGACCCCGACAACCCACCACGTCCAGTACTTCGAGATGCTCGGTCACCGCGCGATCTACAAGGATGGCTGGCGCGCGGTCTGCCCGTGGCCCGGCCCCTCGTTCGCGGAGGCGGGGACCGGGTTCGGCAATCCGATCACTGCCGAGCGACTCACCGAGCTCGATGCCACCGGCTGGGAGCTCTACCACGTCGACGAGGATCCGGCGGAGAACCACGACCTCGCGGCCGATCATCGGCCCAAGCTGATCGAGCTGATCGGGACGTGGTACGTGGAGGCCGGCAAGTACGGCGTCATGCCGGTCGACGGCAGCGGCCTCCAGCGGATGGTCGCCGAGAAGCCCCTGATCGCGCCGCCGCGGGACCAGTACACGTACCGGCCCGGCACCCAGTCGATCCCGAATTTCGCCGCGCCCCGGCTGCTCAACCGACCGCACAGCATCACGGCCTCGGTCGACATCCCCGAGGCGGGTGCGGAGGGCGTCCTGTTCTGCCAGGGGACGGCCGCCGGCGGCTACTCGCTGTACATCAAGGACGGCAGGCTGCACTACGTCCACAACTTCGTCGCCCGCAACCTGTTCACCGTCGATTCCCCGGAAGCGATCTCGACCGGGCGCCACGAGCTGCGGTTTGAGTTCGAGCCGACCGGCGCGCCCGACATGCCGAACGGACACGGCGTTCCCGCCCGGCTCCAGCTGTATGTCGACGGGGCCCTCGTCGCCAGCGCCGACGCCCCGTTCACGACGCCGTTCATGTTCAACCCAGGGGGTGTCAGCTGCGGCCACAACCCGGGCTCGCCGGTGACCCCGGAGTACGCGAGTCCGTTCCGGTTCACCGGAGGCCTCGAGAAGGTCGTGGTTGACGTCAGCGGGGACCTGATCGTGGATCCCGAGGCCGAGCTGCGGATGCACATGGCACGCCAGTAGCCGTGCTCCAAGCGGACATCCCGTCCCTCCAGCGGGCGATGGACGACGGATCCGTCTCGGCAGTAGATCTCGTCGCGGGGTACCAGGCGCGGATCGCGGCGTTCGATGCCGCTGGGCCGACGCTGCGCGCGTTCGTGAGCCTGAACCCCGCGGCCCGCGACCAGGCGGCCGAGCTCGACGCCGAGCGACGGCGGACGGGTGCCCGGGGGCCGCTGCACGGCATCCCAGTCGTGATCAAGGACAACATCGGGACCGCGGACCTGCCGACCTCCGCCGGCTCGCGGGTGCTGGGCACCTTCGTGCCCGCAGAGGACGCCTTCGTGGTCCGCCGGTTGCGCGCGGCAGGCGCGGTCATCCTCGGGAAGTCGAACATGTACGAGTTCGCCGCGGGATGGATGGGCGCGTCATCGATGGGTGGCCAGACCCGCAGCCCATGGGATCCGGCGCGGGACCCGGGTGGCTCAAGCGCAGGCACCGCGGTCGCGGTCGCCGCGAACCTGGCGGCCGTCGGCCTCGGCACGGACAGCTGCGGGTCGATCCGATTTCCCTCGTCGCTCAACAACCTGTATGGCCTGCGGCCGACGACCGGGCTCGTGTCACGTGCCGGGGTCGTCCCGCTGTCGAGCTCGCTGGACACCGTTGGGCCGATGGCACGCACCGTGATCGACCTCGCGATCGTGCTCGACGTGACGGTCGGTCCGGATCGGAACGACCCGCTGTCCGTGGCCGTCGAGGCCGGCCCCACCGCGCATGCCGAGGCCGTCGATCCGAGTGGCCTGTCCGGGCGACGGATCGGCGTCCCGCCGCTGACCGTCGACGCGGGGCTGCGGGTCGTCCTGCGTGCCGCGCTCGATGCGCTGGAGGCCCACGGCGCCGAGCTCGTCGAGGTGACCCTGCCCGAGCCCGGTGACGTGCGGCCCCTGTTCATGGAGTTCCCCTTCGCCCTCGCGGAGTACCTCACAGGACAATCGAACGCACCCGCCCGTTCGCTGCGCGAGATCTACGAGCGCAACCTCCACGACGCGACGTTCGAGACCAACTACGTCGAGGACCTCGAGATCACCACCCTCGACGATCCCGAATATCGCTCGGCGCTCGAGGCACGGCAGTCAACCCGGGACGCGGTGGTCACGCGGATGGCGTCCCACCGGCTCGATGGCATCGCCTACCCGGCGTCCTTCGGGCCGTCGGTGCCGGTCGAGGCGGACCAGAAGCCGTTCAACTGCTGGATCGCCGCCGCGGCCGGGCTCCCCGTGATCACGCTGCCGGCCGGGTTCATCGACGGCCTGCCGGTCGGCCTCGAGCTCATGGGCGGGCCGTTCGCGGAACGGGCGCTCATCACGATGGCCGCGGGCCACGAAGCGGCCACCTCCCACCGACGCCTGCCGCCAACGACGCCCTCGCTGGGGCCGTAATCCTCGCACGGCTTGCGGGCTCACGGCTTGGCCGCCCGCACCTGCCGGCCGTAGGCCTCGAGCGTCTCGTACTCCGTTTTCAGTTCGGCCGGGACGCTGCCCGCGATGAGATTGTGGGTCTCCCCGAGGTCTGCCTGCATGTCATAGAGCTCCCGCCCCCCGTCGTCGTACTCGATCAGCTTCCAGTTGGCGTCCCGGACGGCCCAGCCGGGTCGCCCGCCGGTGAACGGCTCCGCCCGGATGGCATCCACGTACAGGTGGTCGCGTCCGGTGAACGAGGGGTCCGTCAGGGCGGCGGCAAAGCTCCGCCCGTCGTGGAACCGGTCGTCCGCGCCGACGAGGTCGAGGATCGTGGCCGGGACGTCGACGCTCTGGACCAGGGCGTCTTCGTGCTCGCCATGCCTGGTCACGCCTGCCCCGGCGACGACCAGCGGCACGCGGACGCCGCCTTCGTAGACCGAGAACTTCGCGTGCTCCCTCCAGTAGGGGCTGCCGATCACGTCGGGATCCGTGCCGTTGTCGCCCATGAAGATCAGGGTTGTGTTGGCGCGCACCTCTGGGTCCATCGACACCAGCAGCCTCCCGATCTCCGTGTCCAATGCTTCCGCCTGCGCCTTCACCCATGCCCGCGGGTGGGCGTCGATGTCCGCCTGGTTGCCCGTCAGCTCGGAGTAGTGCTGGAGGTCCGTGGGCGGCAGGTGGAATGGGAAATGGGGCTCGTTCTCGGCCAACCACAGGAACCAGGGGTCGTCCCCTTGCTGGCCGATCCACTCCAATGCCTTGTCGGTCATCCACGTCGTGGTGTACGTGTACGAGTGACCTTCCTTGCCGTCCTCGGCGAAATCCCAGCTGTAGAAGTCGTCCGTGAACCCGCCGAGGAACCCGGCGTAGTGCTGGACGCCAAATCGCGCCGGGGCGTTGGGGTCGATCGGATCGGTATCGGTCAGGTGCCACTTGCCCACGATCGCGTCCGCGTAGTCGGGGTCCGTGTTCTCGAGTGCGTCCATGACCGAGGGCGTGTCCTTGAGGACGTCGCCGACCTGGACGACGTCCGTCCGGAAGCCGTACTGCCCCGTCAGCAGGGTCGCGCGCGACGGGGTGCAGAGCGGGGTCGCCCACATGGTGTCGAAGACGACGCCTTCGTCGCACATCCGCTCAAGGTTGGGCATCCGCGGCTTGTCGGCCCCGACGTCGTAGCACGGACTCAGGTCGAGCCCGAAGTCGTCCGCGATGATCAGCATCACGTTCGGCTTCCGGCCGTCGGGGTCGGCGTGGGCGGTCGTCACGGGCATGCCCACGTACGGCGTGGGCGATGGCGACGCGGATGGCCGCGGCGTGGCGGACGCGATCGCCGCCGCCACCGAGGGGCGGCTCGTCTCGGCGGCGCCGCCCAGCCCGGTGGCCGTCGGCGGCAGCGAGGGCTGGGTCGATCCACACGCCGCGACCACCATCGCGAAGGCGGGAAGCAGGGCCGCGCAGTTGCGGACCATCGCGCGTCCTCCTGGTCGTGCCGCCGGCAGGTCCGGACGGTTCCTGCAAGGTGAGATGCTTGGGACGGCCCGCAGGTTCACCGCGAACTCGGTCTCGCCAAGCGCGAAAATGGGCGCGAAATGAACCGCGGCCCAACCGCGGTCATCTCACCCATATGGACGTGGTCACGGTGAGCTCCGACGTCGAGCAGACCATCGGATCGAGGACGCCGCCGCCCGCGCTCGTCATCGCCGCCATGGACGGCGACGAGGCCGCCTTCGAGGCCCTCGTGACCGCCCGGTTGCCCCGTACGTATCGGATGGCGCTCGCGATTCTCGGGTCGGAGCCCGACGCGCGCGACGCGGTCCAGGAGGCGTGGATCGCCGCGTGGCGGCAGCTCCGGTCGCTGCTCGAGCCGAGCCGCTTCGATTCCTGGCTGGACCAGATCATCGTCAATGCCTGCAGGACGACCTTGCGCAAACGCGGGCGCGTCCGGGAGATCGCGTTGATCGAGGAGATCGACGTGGCGGCCCCGCACCCGGGCCCTGAGGCCGTGACCGAGCGGGACGCGCTCGACCGGGCGTTCAGCCGCCTGAGCGTGGAGCAGCGCGCGATCCTCGTGCTGCACCACCTGGAACAGCGGCCACTCGCATCGATCGCCGATGCCCTCGGGATCCCGCTCGGCACCGCCAAATCGCGGCTCCATACCGCCCGCGCGGCGCTGCAGACCAGCCTGGAGGCCGAGCGATGACGGGACCGACTCGCCCGACCGATGAGGCGATCACCGCGATGCTCGTGGAACGGTCAGCAGTGCCCATGCCCATCGACCTGCGGACGTCCGTCCTGGAGCGTGTTCGCGAGGTGCGGAACGAGGATGTCCACCGCGGGCGGCGACCGGGCCGCACCGGTCCGCTCCTGATCGCCGCCGCGCTGGCCGTGGCCGGAATCGTCGGGTTTGCGAGCCTCGCCGGATCGCGACGGCCGCCACCGCCCACAAGCATCCCCAGCACCCAGGCGCCCGCCGTGGCGCTGGCGTCACCGTCGGAGCGGCCGACGACCCCGGCATCAGCGGCCTCGCAGGGACCGGGAAGCTGTCCGTCGTTCGACCAGGCTGCGGGTCGCGGCGGCGAGGGGAGCGGGGACGACCCGGTGCCCGGTCCCGCCCCGTCGCAACCTGCAAACGGCCCGGTAGTCCTCCTCGCCGGGGCCGAGCGCACCGATCCCAACCGGCTCGATCCATTCGCCGATTCCCCGTCACCGGCGCCCTTCGCGACCTGGGGGCTCGATAGTCTCGCCGTCAACGGCTGGAACCCATCGTCCGACGGCACGGTCGTGGCGGCGGAGCTCGGCACGTTCGAATGCCCGAACGACGTGTTCGTCATGCGGATCGACGGGACCGGCCTCCGACGACCGTTCTCGGCTCCCGACCAAGCGGCGTTCGCGCCTGCCTGGTCGCCGGATGGCGCACGCCTCGCGGTGGTGACGGCTGCATGGTCGGCGTCGGGCCCAGTGGTCGACCCGCCGCCGTCGGTCCTGCATCTCTGGGACCCCGCGACGGGCCAGTCGACCGACCTGGGGCGCCCCTGCGAACGCTGCAGCCCGGTGGGTCAGCCGGATGGCCGCGGCGCGCTGGCCTGGTCACCCGACAGCAGCCGGATCGCGGTTGACTACACCGACCTCGCGTGCGGCCTCGAGACGCCCGCACCGGATGCGACCACGACCTGCCGCGGGATCGCCGTCGTCTCGGTGAACGGGGTCTGGAACCCGGTGGCCATCGCGGATGGCGATCCGGGAAGCGTGCCGGCGCTCGTCGGCTGGCTCGACGACGCCACGCTCCTGATCCAGGACGGCGACGCCCTCCTCCGGGTCGACGCCGTTTCGGGGACCGCCACGCCGTTGCCGTCGAGCCTGTCCGCCTGGGTGTGGCCCGCGCAACGCGCCCTGTCTCCGGATCACACGACGGTGCTCAACGTGCACGGCGGCAACGAGGCCTTCGCGACGGCCCAGGACGTGCTGACGGGCAAGAGCAAGCGGATCGAGCCGATCCCGCCCGACGTCCTGGACTTCACCTGGTCGCCCGATTCGAAATGGATCCTGGCGATCGCCGATACCGACGGCTTTGGCGCCAACCTGGGGCTGTACCTGGGAGCCGTTGACGGTTCGACGCCGGCCCGGCGGGTGTTGCCCGGCGGGTTCGGCAACATGGGGTGGCTCCAGGCGCCCTGAGACGCGGCCTTCCGGGCCTGGCCACCGGGGCCCGGTCATGCATCGGTTCGCGGGCCGCGAGTAGGATCGGGCATGGCCCGGTCACACGCCTGATGCCGAACACGGGCGCTCGGCGGCACGAGCCGCCGGTCGCCATCACGCTCCCATCCCTCAGCCCCTTCGCGGGCGCGTTGCTCGTGGACCACGGCGACTACGAGGCGATCCTGTTCGCGGACCTCGAGCTCGTCGACCAGTCCGCCGAGGACGCGGCGTTCTCGAGCTGCCGGTTCGAGCGCTGCCGGTTCGACGGCAGCAGTCTTCGGCGTGCTCGGCTCTCGACCACGATGGTGGCCGACAGTGAGGCGACCAGCGTGGACGCCGCGGACTCGTCATGGCGCGATGCGGTGGTCGACGGTGGACGGTTCGGCGCGCTCACGCTGTCGGGGGCCACGCTCACGGACGTGCGGCTGCGGGGAATCAAGGTGGACTTCCTCGACCTCAGCCACGCCCGCCTGCTGGGCGTCGTCCTCGAGGACTGCGTCATCGGGGAGCTCGAGCTCGCCGATGCCCACCTCCGTTCCGTGCGGATCGATGGGGGAGCGATCGAGGTGCTCAACGCCGGATCGGCCCGGTTCGAGGACGTTGACCTGTCCGCGACCCGGCTGCGCACGATCGGCGGGGTGGCGAGCCTGCGCGGCGCCACCATCAGCGCGGACCAGCTCATCGACGTCGCGCCGCTGCTCGCGACGCACCTGGGGATCCGCATCCAAGGCGACTGACCGGCCGCGCCCGCATCAGACCCCACCGGACAGGACCGTACTCCCCCAAATTACCTGTCGTCTGACGGCGGCCGATGGGGCATGATGCGTGGCCTCATGGCCATTGCTGACGAGGTCCTGACTCAACCGGTCGAGGCGACGGCGTCGTCCCGGCCGCGGATCTGGCTGCGCCTCGCCATCGGGTTCGTCGTCGGGCTGGTGCTCGTCGCCGGCGCCGCGTCGGCCGGCCTGTACGCGTGGGACCAGGGCTACGAAGGCCGCGTCCTGCCCGGCGTGACCGCGGGCGGCGTGGACCTCTCGGGCATGAACCGGGACCAGGCGACGACCGCCCTGGACCAGGCCTACGCATCGGTTTCCAGCGGCCAGGTGGTCATCGCGACCGATGCCGGCGACCTCACCGTTCCGTACGCATCCTTCGGGCGTCGCGTGAACACGGGCGACATGGTCGACGCCGCGCTCCGTGCCGGCCGGGAAGGGACCACGGCCGAGCGGGTCCTCGGCGAGGTGCGGCTCGCGCTGGTCGGGCGCACGATCGAGCCCACGCTCACGCTCGATGCCGCCGCCCTCGCCGCGGCCGTCAAGGTCCAGCTGGCGGCCCTCGAGCTCGCGCCGGTCGACGCTGCCATCGTCAAGGCGCCCGACGGGACCTACACCGCGCTCCCGGCCCAGGCGGGCCGCACGTTCGACGGGACGGCAGCCACGGCGGCGGCGCTCGCGGTCGTCGCCGGCCTCGACGCGCCGTCCGAGGTTCGCGTCCCGGTGACCGCGACCGTCATCTCGCCCGCGGTGACCGACGTCGAGGTCCAGAACGCGACGGTCGCGGCCGACAAGATGGACGCGAAGCTCGTGCTGGCGTTCCACGGCCAGCAATGGAAGCTCAAGTCGACCAGGATCCGGAAGTGGATCACGATCTCGCACGGCGCCGATGGATCGGTCCAGCCGACGGTGAACGTGGCCGCGATCAGGAAGGCGCTCAAGCCGGTGGCGAAGGGCGTCAAGCTGCCGCCCCTGTCCGCGGCCTTCTTCAGGTCCCGGGGCCGCGTCGTCGGCGTCGCGCCGTCGAAGGACGGTCGCCGCCTCGACGCCGCCGCGACGGCGGCCGCCATCGCCCAGGCGATCACCGATCGCGGGAAGGGCGCTGCGCCGGCTCCCGTCAAGGTCCGGGTGCTCCAGATCGTGCCCAAGGTGACGACGGAGGAGGCGGTCAAGAAGGGCCCCCTGATGTCGATGCTGGGCACCTGGAAGACCTGGTTCCCCATCAGCGATCACAACTTCTTCGGCGCCAACATCTGGCAGCCGGCCAGGATCATCGATGGCACGGTGCTATATCCGGGTCAGCGCTTCGAGTGGTGGAGCGCCGTCGGACCCGTGTCAACCAGCACCGGGTTCGGTCCCGGCGGGTTCATCGCGGGGGACCACACGGAGCCGACAGGCGCCCTGGGCGGCGGCATGTGCTCGAGCTCGACCACGCTGTTCAACGCCGCGCTGCGCGCGGGGCTGCGCATGGGCGCTCGCTCGAAATCACAAGTACTACATCTACCGCTACCCGCTCGGGTTGGACGCCACCGTGTCCAAGACGCCGGGTGGTGGCAGCCAGACGATGTCGTTCACCAACGACATGAAGCACCCGATCGTGATCCGGAGCTACCGCTACACCGCTGGCGGGGTGGGCTGGGTCAAGTACGAGATCTGGGGCATCCCCGATGGCCGCAAGGTCAGCCTCTCGAAGCCGTCCGTGTCCAACCGCATCCATGCGGTGACGCGGACCGAGTACGTGAGCTCGTTGCCGCACGGCGTCAGGGAGCAGACCGAGTACCCCGCCGACCAGATGGACGTGTCGGTGAGCCGCGTCGTCCGCAATCGCAACGGGCAGGTCATCCACGCCGACACCTGGCGGACCCACTACGTGCTCTGGAACGGCGTCATCCAGGTCGGCCGCTGAGTCGAAACGACGCCCGCCGCGGCAGCCCGGCAGTAGACTGGCGCGGCCGCCGGGACGGTCCCGGCCTGGAGCAGATCGAGGGGCCGCGGTGCCGGAAATCGTCCCCCGCTGGGAGTGGCGAACGTTCGGGAGCCGCTTTGGTGCGGCCGAATCGGCGTTCGAGGCCCTGACCCGGACTGGCGTGCAGGAGAGCGACGAGACCTATCTCGTCGGCGGCGCCGGCGACAACGTCAAGATCCGCGACGACCTCATCGACATCAAGGTCCTGCGCGAGGTGGGCGGGGACGGCCTGGAGCGCTGGGAGCCCGTCATGAAGGCCGGGTTTCCGCTGGCCGCCTCCGACGTCGCCCGGGTGTTCAACTCGCTTCGGCTGCCGGCGCCGGCACTCGCCCGCGATGCGTACACCCTTGCCCAGTTCATCGACGAGCTCGTGGCACCGTCCCGCGTGCTGCGGGTCGTGCCCGTCCACAAGCGACGGGTCCGGTACGTCGTCGGCGGGTGCACGGCCGAGGTCTCGGACGTGATCGTCGACGGCATTGCCGGCCGCACGATCGCCATCGAATCGGAGGATGCGGCCGCGGTCGTCGCTGCCGTTCGATCGGTGGGGCTCGAGGGCTACGTCAACACGAGCTATCCGGTCGGCCTCTGGGGTCTGCTGGACCGGCGACCCGAGCGGTACGCCGTGCTGGACGTCGGCACCAACTCGGTCAAGTTCCACGTCGGCGAGCGCACGGCGGACGGTGGCTGGCGGCGGGTCGTGGACCGCGCGGAGATCACCCGGCTCGGCGAAGGCATGCAGGACAGTGGCGAGATCGCCCCGGACGCGAAGGAACGGACCATCGTCGCGATCCAGGGCATGGTCGACGAGGCGAAGCGCGACGGCGCCCTCGCCATCGTGGCCGTCGCGACCGAGGGCCTCCGGGCGGCGCGCAATTCCGTCGACGTGCACGCAGACATCGAGGAGCGCTGCGGGATCCCGGTGACGATCCTGTCCGGCGAGGACGAGAGCCGCCTGGCCTACCTCGCCGTGAAATCGGGTCTCGGGCTCGCCGATGCGTCGCTCGTCGTGTTCGATACCGGCGGCGGCAGCACCCAGTTCACGTTCGGCCATGGGGCCGCCGTCGACGACCGGTTCAGCGTGCCCGTGGGCGCGGTCCGGTTCACGGAGCAATTCGGGCTCGACGGCCCGGTGAGCGAGGCGACCCTGGATGCGGCGCTGCGGGCGATCGCCGATGACCTGGCCCGGGTCGACGACCGGGCGGCGCCGGATGCGCTCGTGGGCATGGGTGGGGCGCTCACGAACATGGCCGCGGTGTGCCAGGCCCTCGCCGTATACGACCCCGACCGGATCCAGGGCACGGTCCTCGAGCGAGCCGAGGTCGAGCGCCAGATCGAGCTCTACCGGACGCGAACGACCGACGAGCGACGCGCGATCGTGGGGCTGCAGCCCAAGCGCGCGGACGTGATCCTGGCCGGCGCCTGCGTCGTGCGCACGGTGATGGACAAGCTCGACACGGACACGCTCACCGTCAGCGACCGCGGGCTGCGCCACGGCCTGCTCGTGGAGCGATTCGGGACGTGATCGATCGCATGGCCCAAAGGAGAGTCCGATGACGACGCCGCCGCTGCGGGAGACGCTCAGCGACCTGGAGCTCGTCGCACTGATGGCGACGATGAAGGCCTCCGATTCGGTCGAGCTCAAGATGACGGTGCTCGACGAGGAACACCAGGCGACCGTGGGCAGCCTGCCGATCGATCCCGTCGAGGCCCAGCCGCGACAGGTGTTCTTCTTCGACACGCCGGACCTGCGGCTCAACCAGGCCGGGGTGGTCGTGCGCGCACGTCGGATCCAGGGCGATCGGGGCGACACGGTGATCAAGCTGCGCCCGGTCGTGCCCGAGGAGCTGCCCGAGGAGCTGCGCCGGTCGCCGGCGTTCAACGTCGAGGTCGACGTCCTGCCGGGCGGTCACGGCATCTGTTCGGGATCGCTCAAGGGCCGCGTGACCGGGAGCGAGGTCCGCGACGCGGTCCAGGGCGACTTCCCGCTGCGCAAGCTGTTCACGAAGGACCAGCGTGGCCTGTACAAGGAGCACGCCCCGGAGGGCCTCGACTTCGAGCACCTGCAGGTGCTCGGGCCGACCTTCGTCATGAAGTCCGTGTTCGTGCCCCAGGAGCTGGGCCGGCGCGTGGTCGCCGAGCTGTGGCTCTACCCCGACGGGGCACGGATCCTGGAGCTGTCGACCAAGTGCCTCCCCGGGGAGGCCTTCCAGGTTGCGGCCGAAACGCGGGCCTACCTTGCCGCGCACGGGATCACGATCGACGTCGCGGCGCAGCAGACCAAGACCAAGGCGGCGCTCGAGTTCTTCAGCGCGCACCTGCTCGCCGGCGAGGCCGCGGCGACGATCGGCGATGCGCTGAGCGGCCTCGGCGCCGACGCGGAGAAGGTCGCGGTCGTGGCGAGCGGTCCCGATGACGACGATGACGACGACGCGACCCGGACGGCCGACGCCTACACGGAGCTGGACGACGAGGACGACGACCTCGCGCCCTCGCCGGCGGCCGCAACCCCGGTCTGACGGTCAGCGCCCGGGCGCGGCCAGGTAGCCGCGGAGGACCCGGCTCAGCTCTCCCGCGAGCAGCCCCCGCTCTGACTCGGGCGCGGCCGCGATGAGCGGCGTCATGGCCCGGCAGAGCTGGAGCGCGACCACCGTGCGACGGCGTCTGGTCGCCGCATCCACGGTGTCACCCGCGAGGTCGAGGATGGAGCCCACGCGCGCGCCGATGGCCGCGTGCAGGTCGTGCGTCGAGCCGGCGACGTGGGCCGACATCGCCCGCTCGGCGAACAAGGCTCCGAACCCCGGTGCCGCCACCGCGAAGGCCAGGACGGCGTCGGCCAGCGCATCGATCGTGACCCCGACCGAGCCGCCATCGATCGGCGGCGGGGTCGCCGCCAGCGTCTCGCGGATCCGTTCCGCGTAGCGCTCCTCGAGCGCCGCGGCGATCGCCTCCTTGTTGGGAAAGTACTGGTAGAGCGACCCGGGCGAGATCCCCGCGCGCGCCGCGATCGCGTTCGTGGTCGCTGCGGGGTAGCCCATCTCGGCGAACACGAGCCCGGCCGCGTCGAGGATCTGTTCGATCCGGCGCCGACCGCGCGCCTGGCGGCGCGGCGTCGCGATGGATGTGGTCACGGCCCGTGGAGCTCCTGCTTGACGAATGCGAGTCGCCGCTCGTATTGTTCGAGAACACGAGCAGTTGCTCGTATCCACGCTAGCAGCGAGGCGCCGCGATGACAAGTCACGAACCCATCTCCACCACGCAGGCCGGCGTCGTCATCCACAACGCACGACGCTACGACCTGCACGTGTGGTGGTTGACCCGTGGGCGGGAGGCGGCGTTCCGGGCCGAGCAGCTCGACCTGGCCGGGGTGGGGGAGGGCGAGGACGTCCTCGACGTGGGGTCCGGGACCGGGACGCTCGCGATCGCGGCGGCCCGGCGGGTGGGCGCGGGCGGCTCGGTGGCGGGCATCGATCCGTCACCCGAGATGGTCGCTCGCGCGACCGGCAAGGCCCGGCGCGCCAAGGTCGGCGCCACGTTCCGTGAGGGGATCGCCCAGGCCATCCCGTGGCCCGACGCCAGCTTCGACGCCGTGCTCTGTACGCTCGTCCTCCATCAGCTCCCAGCCGACGGTCTCCACGGCGCATTCGCCGAGTTCCGGCGCGTCCTCCGGCCCCGCGGCCGGCTGCTCGTGGTCGACATCGGCGGGCCGCAGCAGGGCCGCGACACCCTGCACGTCAAGGCGGCGCGCCAGCGTGGCGTCCACCTGTTCGATCTCCAGGAGATCGGTCCGCGCCTGGCGCACGTCGGGTTCGTCGAGGCCGCCTCGGGCGACGTCCGTCGCCAGCCGTCGGGCCTCGAGAACCTCCGGTACCTGGTCGCCACACCGGCCGGGTAGGGGACGACGGGCCGGTATCCTCGGCGCATGGCCCCCGACGTCGCCCCTCCCGAGGTGATCGCGCTCGCCGACGCCCGTTCGGCGGCGCGGCGGGCGAAGGACTGGGACACGGCCGACGCCCTGCGCGCCCAGATCGAGGCGGCGGGCTGGAAGGTCGTGGACGCGGCGTCGCTCTACTCCCTGGAGCGGGCGGCTCCGCCGGACGTCGTCGATGCGGGCGAGCCGCGCTTCGGCACGAGCGGCTCGGTCCCGTCGCGCCTGGACGAGACACCGGTCGGGGTCGCCTCGGTCGTGCTGCTCGCGACCGACTGGCCCGACGACCTCGCGCGCGCCGTGGCCGCCATCGCCGGCCGTTCACCCGCGGGGACGCAGCTCGTCGTCGTGGCCAACGGCCCGTCCGAGGCGCAGGAGGCGGCCCTGGGCGACCTGGAAACGGCCGCCGCCGGCAACGCGGGGATCACGATCGAGGTGGTGCGGACGAGCGCGCGCCTGGGGCACGCGACGGCGTTGAACGCTGGCATTCGGCGAGCCGCGGGGCCGGTCGTCGTGCTGGTCGACACGAGCGTGGAACCGCTGGGCGACCTGGTCGGGCCGCTCGCGGCGGCGCTCGATGACCCGACCATCGCCGTCGCCGGACCGTTCGGGCTCGTGTCCGACGACCTGCGCCAGTTCGAGGAGCCGCCCGCCGGGACGACGGACGTCGTGGCCATCGAGGGCTACGCTCAGGCCTTCCGTCGCACCGACTACCTCGCCCGTGGCCCGCTCGACGAGCATTTCGCCTACTACCGCAACCTCGACATCTGGTGGAGTCTCGTCCTCCGCGATCCGTTCGCGGCGGACGACGAGGACGACCAGGACGGCGACGACGAATCCGATGGCGCCGACGTGATCGTGGACCTGGCGGCCATGCCGGCGCCGCGGCGCGCCGTGTGCGTGCCGGGCGTCGAGGTCGTGCGCCACGAGCACCGCGGCTGGACGTCGCTCAGCGACGCGGAGCGCGACCGGCTCTCGAAACGCAACTTCTACCGGCTGCTCAAGCGCTACGCCACCCGGCGCGACCTGCTGCTCGGCGGCTAGCGGGGCGAGCCCGGGTCATCCGCTCAGCCGGCTCGGCGCCGCCAGGTCGTTCCGTCCGGACGGTCGACGACGTCGACGCCCAGCGCCGCGAGAGCGTCACGCAGTTCGTCGGCGCGCGCCCATTCGCGCGCCGCGCGGGCCTCAGTGCGTGCCTCGAGCAGCGCCGCCGCGCCGTCGGGCAGCTCGTCCCCGCCGACGCCGGTCCCGGTCGCGCCAGCCGACGCCCAGGCACGATCGAGGTCGAGTCCCAGCACGAGGTCCGCGTCGAGGACCAGCCAGCGACGCTCGTCGGGCGGCAGGTCGGACCGGACCGCCTCGCGGATCACGGCCAGGGCCGTGGGCAGGTCGAGGTCGTCGTCGATCGCCGCGACGAATCGGTCGTGGATCCGTCGGCCCCCTTCGGATAGCGGTGCGGCGGGCGTCCCGGCACGGTCCACGACCGCGAACGCCTGCGCGCCTTCGGGCGCCGCAGGATCGGCCTGGTGGCCCGCGACGCCGTCCGCGACGCCCTCCGGCCGCCGTCCGGCGAAGCCCGCCCGCAGCGGGACGGGCGCGGCCCACGGGCCGCCGGCCGGTGGCGGCCCGAGCGCGATCAGCTGTGCCCGCAGCGAGCCCAGCGCGGCCGCCGACGCGTCGAGCGACTCGGCCGAATAGTTGAGCTTGCGGCCGTAGCGCACGGTGAGCGTGAGGTAGCGGAACGCCAGCGGGTCGATGCCGCGGTCCCGGAGCTCCGTGACGCGCTCGAAGTTGCCGGTGGACTTGGCCATCTTCCGGCCCGCCGCGAGCAGGTGCTCACCGTGGACCCAGTGGTGAACGGGCGGGCCGCCCGTCACGGGCGTCGACTGGGCGATCTCGTCCTCGTGGTGGGGAAAGATGTTGTCGATCCCGCCCGTGTGGATCTCGAAGTCGGGACCGAGGTAGCGCAGCGCCATCGCCGAGCACTCGAGGTGCCAGCCGGGGAAGCCGTCCCCCCAGGGGCTCGGCCAGCGAAGGATCCGGCCTTCGCCTGCCGCCTTCCACAGCGCGAAGTCGGCGTGCTCGCGCTTGTCGGGCTCGAGGTCGTGGCGGTGGCCGGCGCGCAGGCTGTCGAGCGTGTTGCCCGAGAGCGCGCCGTAGCCGGGGAACGAGATCGACCGCGTAGTACAGGTTGCCCGCCGACGACAGGTAGGCGTGGCCCAGGGACTCGAGCCGCTGGGCCAGGTCGAGCATGTCCGGGACGTGGTCGGTGGCGCGCGGAAACACGTGCGCCGGGAGGATGTTGACCAGGGCCTCGTCCTCGTGGAACCCGGCCTCGTAGGCGTCCGCGATCTCGGCCGGCGTCTTCGATTCGAGTCCGGCCGCGACCAGCATCCGATCCTCGCCGCGATCGAAGCGCTCGTCGCGCAAGTGCCCCACGTCGGTGATGTTCTTGACGTGGAGGACGCGCAGCGCCGTGGTACAGCAGCGTCCGGCGGATGAGATCGGCCAGCAGGTAGCTGCGCAGGTTCCCGACGTGGGCCCAGCGGTAGACGGTGGGCCCGCAGGTGTACATGCGAACGGGCGCGTCGGCGGGCAGGCGGACGGGCTCGACGCGCCGGGTCAGGGTGTTTCGCAGCGCCGGTCCGGTCACGCCGTCATCGTACGGCCGGGGTCGCGGGTCGGGCTGGCGCGGCCGTCGCGAAAAAACCTGCGAGGGATGCCATAACGAAACGTCGCGGGGCGCGTTCCCATGTCAGAGGCCTCGCAGACAGCATCGTTCCCCCGGCGGTGTGGCACGGCGAGGCCTCGTTTCCTTTTTCCGGGCCCGGTCGGCCGATGGCGGAAGACCGGTCCGGGGGCGTTCCGGCGACCCGCCCGTATACTCCCGCCGTGCGTCGCTGGGTCTGCATCGTGGCTCTGCTCGCCGGATTCTCCGGTAGTGGCTACGCGTGGTCGTCGAGGTCTCGCCTTCCGATCCCCGTCGAGCGCCTGCTGGATCCAGATCGACCGGATCCCGCCCTGCCGGAGGGGGCCTGGTGGAGGACGACCTGACCCGGGACGGAGAGCCCGACGACGTGGCCCTCCCGCCCCCGCCGCCCGGCCAGCCGGTGTGGGGGACCCCCGCGGGCCCGGCGTCACCGCCCTCGACGCGGCGGCGCGCGATCCTCGCGGCCATGGCCGTGCTCGTCATCGCGGCCATGGTGATCCGCCTGTGGCCGTCGGCGAGCGGCCAGGGCTCCGATCCGGTCGTCGCGGCGGACCCGGGCACGGTCACGATCCTCGCGGGGACGCCGGCCTCCATCGATCCCGCCCGCCACGGCGACCTCGGCAGCGCCTCGTTCGTGAGCCAGCTGTACGAGAGCCTGACGTCCGTCGATCCCTCGCTGACCGTGCGACCCGCGCTGGCCGAATCGTGGACGGTGGACGATGGCGGGAAACGGGTCACGTTCACGCTGCGCGAGGGCCTGACGTTCAGCGACGGCACGCCCCTGACGGCGAACGATGTCGTCCACAGCTGGCGGCGGCTGTTCACGCCCCAGGACCCATCGCCCCTGGCGTCGCTGATCGCCGATGTCACGGGCGCTCGCGACCTGCTGAGCGGCGCCTCCACGGACGTGTCCACCCTCGGCGTCCGTGCCGACGGCGATCGCACGGTCGTCGTGGACCTCGAGCGCGGTGGCGGCGACCTGCCGGCCATCGTGTCGAGCGCGCCGTTCGCGATCGTGCCGGCAACGGCGGGTGACGGCGAGATCGCGCCCGACCCGGGTGCGCTCGTCGGCAGCGGTGGCTACACGCTGCAGCGGGTCGACCCGGACGCCTGGGTCCTCGCGGCGAACCCGCACTACTGGGCGGGCAAGCCCGCGATCGACACGGTGCGCATGCTCACGACCCTGGCGGGCGGCAGCCCGGTCGACGCGTTCGTCAACGGCCAGGTCGACGTGACCCCGATCGGGTTCGTCGATGCCGGCTGGATCGCCTACGACAAGGACCTCGGCCCGTCGCTGCGCGACAGCGACTCCGCTGTCGGTGACCTACTACGGCTTCGACACCCGCGAGGCGCCGTTCAATGATGCGCGTGTCCGCCAGGCATTCGCCATGGCGGTCGACTGGAAGCGGCTCGCCCAGCTCGACGAGCCGGGATCGTCCGTCGCGGCCACGGGCATGGTCCCGGCCGGCATGCCGGGTGCCCCCGAGGGCGACTTCATGCCGACGTACGACCCGGCCGGGGCTCGCGCGCTGCTCGCGCAGGCGGGGTTCGCGGACGGCAAGGACCTCGGGCCGATCTCGTTCATCGCCAATGGCGCCGGCTACGACGAGGGGATCGTGACGATGCTGGAGCAGAACCTGGGCGTCACGATCGACTACGCCACGATGGACTTCGCGACGTACCAGGCGCGGCTGGCGTCGGACCCGCCGCGCATGTGGAGCATCTCCTGGGTGGCCGACTATCCGGGGCCCAACGACTTCCTGGGCGTCCTCCTGGGCACCGGTTCGACCGCCAACCAGGGTGGCTGGTCATCGCCCGACTTCGACGCGGCGATCGCCGACGCCACCTCCGCCGCTGACCCGGCAGCCGCCACGGCGGCCTATGCCAAGGCGATGGGCATCGTGCGCGACCAGGCGCCGGTCGTGCCGGTCAGCTACGGGACCTCGTTCTCGCTGGTCCGCGACGGCCTCCTGGGCGCCAACCCGAACGGCCTCGGCATCCTTCGCCTGGCCGGGCTCGCGTGGGCCGGTCGATGAGGCTGCGGCGACTGGCGTCGATCGGCATCGCGGCGTGGCTGGTCGCGCTCGCGGTCGTCGCCGCGCCACCCCGCGCGCTCGCGGCCGACGTCTCGTTCGGCAAGCCCAGCGCGGTCGCGGACTACGGCAAGGCGATCACGTTCACCGTGGACGTGACCCGGGACGTCCCGCTCGACCGGGTCGAGCTGCGCCTGAGCTTCCCGGACACCCTGGGGCCGCTGATCGTGGACGTCCCCGTGCCCGACGGGACGGGCACCGACACGCTGCAGTACGTCCTCGACGTGACCGGCGGGGGACACATCGTGCCCAACACGCCGATCGAGGCAACGTGGGCCGCGTTCACCGCGCCGGGCGCCGACCCCGTCACGAGCCGCGACGACCGGGTGCTGTACGAGGACACGACGCACGAGTGGAAGACCGTCGTCCGGCGACCTGATGACCGTCCACTGGTATCAGGGTGGCCAGGCCTTCGCCAACAAGGCGCTCGAGATCGGCGAGCAGGCGATCCGCGACACCTCGTCGCTGCTGGGGGTCACCGAGACCGAGCCGGTCGACTTCTACATCTACGGCGACCAGGCCTCGTTCCGCGACGCACTCGGGCCGGGCACGCGCGAGAACGTCGGCGGGCAGGCGCACTCCGACATCCGGACGCTGTTCGCGCTGATCACCCCCGAGGACATCGACCAGCCCTGGGTCGGCGTCGTGGTCCCGCACGAGCTCGTCCATCTCGTATTCGACACCGGCCGTCCACAATCCCTATCGGTTCCCGCCGCGGTGGCTGAACGAGGGCCTCGCGGTCTACCTCTCCGAGGGCTATGGCGCCCAGGACCGGGGTCGCGTCGAGGCGGCGGCCGCGGCGAACGAGCTGATCCCGTTGGTCGCCCTGGGCGGCCAGTTCCCGACCGACTACGACCGCACGTTCCTCGCCTACGCGGAGTCCGTGTCGGCGATCGACTACCTCGTCCGGCAGAAGGGCCAAGACGCGCTCGTGGCGCTGGTCACCGCGTACGCCGACGGCCTGACCGACGACGAGGCGTTCAGCCGCGCGCTGGGCGAGGACCTGGCGGCGTTCCAGGCGGGCTGGCTGGGCGACCTGGGCGCGGCGGAACCGCATCGCGATACGGTCCGCAGCCGGCTCCGGCCGGCCCGCTGCCGTCCGGCTGGTCCGGGCCGGCGCCGACCGCCGGCTCGGCGGCATCTCCGGGTGCGGCGACCCCGGCCGCCAGTGCGGGTGCCGCGGCGACCGCCCGCGCAAGCGCCGAAGCGGTGGCGCCGACCTCCGACCACAGGCGGTTCGAGCGCAGGCCCGATCCTGCTCGTGCTCGCGCTGGTGGTGGTCGGGGTGGTCGCGGTGCTCGCGATCGCCCGGCGTCGGACGCGAACGGCGAGCCTCTAGGTGACGGCGCTCGCGGCGCGCGTCCGGGCGATCCCCACCTGGCAGGTGACCCTGACGGTCGCGCTGCTGGTGCTCGGGTTCCTGATCGCGGCCCAGCTCGCGTCCGAGGGGCCGCGGATCCGGATCACGAGCCAGGAGCGCACGCCGCTGGTCGCCACGGCGCTCGACCTGCAGGCCCAGCAGGACGACCTCAAGAAGCAGATCCTCGAGATCCGCGCCGGCATCCAGGATCTCGAGGCGGCCGGCCAGGGCGGCACGACCGTCACGCGCGACCTCAACACCCAGCTCCAGGACGCGCGGATCGCGGCGGGCCTGGTCGCGATGTCCGGTCCCGGCCTCGTGATCCAGCTGTCGGACTCGTCGGCGACCATCCCCCAGGGCGGCGACCAGCGCGACTACCTCGTGTCCGGCAACGACGTGCTGGCCGTCGTCGAGGAGCTGTGGCTGGCGGGGGCGGAGGGGGTCGCGGTCAACGGCGAGCGCGTGACGGCCGCGACGGCGATCATCGATATCGGCGGGTCCGTGCTCGTGAACTCGGCCTACGTCGCGCCGCCGTACCAAGTGTCTGCGATCGGGCCGCCCGACATGTTCGAGCGGCTCACCGGCTCGCCCGGGTTCATCGACTTCCTGCGCGCCCGCGCCGAGACGTTCGGCATCGGCGTCGACTACGCGACCCCCGAGGCCGTCGACCTGCCCGCGTATGCCGGCTCGGTCAACCTCCGCTATGGCCGGCCGACGTTCTCGCCCGCCGCCGTCGGCGGCGCCCTGATGAAGCGACGATCGGGCATCCTCGCGATGAGTGCCGTCCTGTTCGTGCTGGGCTTCCTCGTCGTCGTGCAGCTTCGCTCGCAGTCCGCCGACCAGGGCCTCAGCGGCCTGTCCGTCAGGAGCTCACCGAGCTCGTCGCGAACCTGACCACGCGCAACAACCAGCTACGCGAGGAGATCGGGACCCTCGACCGGCAGCGCGACGCGGTCCAGGCGGCCGTCGCCCGCGGCGACTCGTCGGCGGTCCAGATCCGGTCCGACCTCAACCGCGTGCTCGGCTGGTCCGGGACAGGCGAGCGTGACCGGCGCCGGGATCCGGGTCAGCGTCGCGGGAGCCATCACCGGCGACGCGCTCGAGCAGCTGCTCAATGAGCTCCGCAACGCGGGCGCCGAGGCCATCGCCATCGGTGACGTGCGCATCGTCGCGGGCATCGTGCCCAACGGTCCGAGCGACAACGTGATGGTCGGCGGGAAGCCGCTGGCGGCGCCGGTTGAGCTCCTCGCGATCGGCCAGCCGCAGTCGCTGGCGGGATCGCTGACGCGTGCCGGCGGCCCGATCGCCCAGCTCGGGGCGCGCTTTCCCGATGCCGTGATCACCGTCACCGCGGAGGACCTGGTCGTGGTCCCTGCGACGGACCGCAGCCTCGCACCCGTGCTCGGACGGCCGCGCCTCTGACGGCACCCTCCGGCACCCCTCTGCTACCCTGCCGGGCGATGTCAGGCCATCCGGTGGTCCCGCTGCTCCTCGGCGATGTCGTTCGGCTCCGGCGCCGCCATCCGTGTGGCGGCGACACCTGGCTGATCGACCGGCTGGGTGCCGACATCGGCATCCGGTGCACGACCTGCGACCGTCACGTCCTCGTCGCCCGGCCCTCGCTGGAGCGGCGCATCGTCGAGTTCGTCCGGCGTGGTGACGCCGCCTTGAGCGCCGCCGTCGCGCCACAGCGCCCGTGAAGCCGCAACCGGTCGACGCCGCCGTCGCGTCGAACGGTGACCTCGGCGACGACGAGCACGGAAGCGCCATCGACGTCTTCCGCAACCGCCCGTTCCTGCTGCTCTGGCTCGCCCAGGCGTTCACGCAGATCGGCGGCAACATGGTCATCTTCGGGCTGACCGTCATCATCTTCGACGCGACCTCCTCGAAGACCGCGGTCAGCCTCCTGATCCTGACCTTCCTGCTGCCGGCGGTGCTGTTCTCGGCCGTTGCCGGCGTCTACGTCGACCGGTTCGACCGGCGGAAGACCCTGATCATCACCAACCTGCTGCGGGCAGGCGCGTTTGTCCTGACGTACCTCGCAGGCCAGACGCTCGCATTCATCCTCGTGCTCAACGTCGCCGTCTCCACGATCACCGTCTTCTTCGGACCGGCCGAAGCGGCGATGATCCCGTTCCTCGTCCCGCGCCGCCAGCTGCTGGCCGCGAACGGCGTGTTCACGCTCACGCTCAACGCCGCATTTGTGCTCGGATTCACGCTGCTCGGGCCGATCGTCGTCACCCTGTTCGGGGCGCCGACCCTGATCCTGCTCGTCGCCGCCTGCTACCTGGTCGCGGCGGGCTTCTGCTGGACGCTGCCGCCTGTCCCCGCCCACCTCGCCCGAGGACGACAGGGCCCCGAAATCGCCAGCATGGCCCACGACGCCGAGCGGCGATGGGATCGACCTTCACCCAGCTTCGCGAGGGCATCTCGTTCATTCGCGTCCACCGCTCGATCAGCTGGTCGCTCACGTATCTCGCGGTTTCGGCCTCGCTCATCGGCGTGCTGGGCGTCCTGGGCCCGGGCTTCGCCACCGATTCGCTCGGGCTCGAGTCCAAGGACTTCGTCGTCATTGTCCTCCCGCTCGGGTTCGGGATCGTGACCGGGATCCTGCTGCTGAACTCGTTCGGGCACGTTGCGCCGCGGCGGCGGATCATCGAGGCGGGCCTGGTGGCGCTGGGCATCCTCATCGTGCTGCTGGCCGTGTCCACGTCCATCGCCCGTTTCCTCCAGGGCGCGGAGACGGTGACCGGCTTCGGGTCGTTCGCGGACTTCACGTCGCTGCTCGCGATCGTCGTCCTGATCGCGCTCCTCGCCGGCATGGCCTATGCCGCCGTGGCGATCCCGGCCCAGACCCAGCTCCAGGAGGACCTGCCGGAGGACGTCCGTGGCCGGGTCTTCGGCATCCTCAACATGCTGGTGTCCGTGGCGAGCTTCGCGCCGATCCTGATCGTCGGGCCCGTGTCCGACCTCATCGGCACCACGCGCGTCCTGATCATCGTTGGCTGCATCGTGGCCTTCGCCGGTCTGCTCTCGATCGTGCGACGCGGCCCGCTGCGGCCGGCCGAAGAGCGGCTCGATGGCAGCCTCGCCACCCAGCCGCTCGATCCGGCGGCGGTCGCGGTTGCAGCCGCCGTCGACTCGCCCGCCGCCGATGGTGATGACGCGGCCTGGCGCGCCGGGCTGACCGCGGATGCGGAGGAGTCGTCGGAACCCGTGGACGCGGGATGACCCAGCGTGCCGACCTGGTGCTGGTCGGCAGGATCGCGACCCTGGGCGGCACGGACGGGCCGGGATGGGCCGGGGCGATCGCGTGCGCGGAGGGACGTGTCGTCGCGATGGGATCGCCCGACGACGTCGAGGGGCTTGCCAGCCCGCGGACACGGCGCCTCACCCTGGCCGACGACGAGGTTGCGATCCCCGGGCTGACCGATGCCCACCTGCACCTGGTCGACGCGGCGCTCGCGCGATCGAGGGTGGCGCTGGAGGGCTCCCGGTCCATCGAGGAGCTGATCGGACGCGTCCGGGTCGCGGCGGCCGCGGGCGACGGACGGGCTGGATCGAGGGTGGTGGCTGGGACCCCGATGCGCTGGGACGGTGGCCGACGGCGGACGACGTCGAGCGCGCCGCGCCGGGCCGCCGGGTGGCGCTCTGGGCGCACGACCACCACGCGCTCCTCGCCAGCCACCGGGCCCTCGCCGACGCGAACGTGGGCGAGGCGCACCCGGATCCGCCCGGCGGCGTCATCCGGCGAGACGACGCGGGTCGCCCGACCGGCGTCCTCCAGGAGTCCGCGAGCCGGCTCGTTGCCGCGCTCGTGCCGCCGCCGACGGTGTCCGCGATGGCCGAGGCCGTTCGCCAGCTCGGACGGGAGCTGCTGGCGCTCGGCGTCGTGGCCGCGCACGACCCGGGTAGCCTGTCCATGAGCGACGGGCTGGGTGGGCCCCTCCAGGCCTACCGGGACCTGGCCGCGGCGGGCGAGCTCGGGCTCCGCATCCACGCCAGCATTCGCGCCGAGCAGCTCGAGACGGCGGGGGAGGCCGGCCTGCGCAGCGGACAACCGCTGGGTCCGGACCCGCTCGGGCGGCTGCGACTCGGCTGGCTCAAGCTGTTCGCCGACGGCTCGCTCGGGTCCCGGACCGCCGCGCTGCTCCAATCGATGGAGCGGGTCGCGGGCGAGGCGCCGCCGCCCAACGAGGGGTTCGGCGTCTGGCTGACCGCTCCGGACCGGCTCCGCGCGCTCGCCGCGCGGGCGTCGGCGCTGGGCGTCGCCACCCAGATCCACGGCATCGGCGACGCCGCGGTCGGCGCCGCGCTCGACACGCTGGCGCCGACGGTCGGGTCGACCGCCCTGATGCCCAGGGTCGAGCACGCGCAGCTCGTCGCGGACGACGACATCGGGCGCTTCGCCGGGCAGGGGATCGCCGCATCGGTGCAGCCGGTCCACCTGCGCTCCGACGTCGACAAGGCCCGGGCGATGTGGGGCGCTGATCGTGCGGAGCGGCGGACGTTCCCGCTCGCCGCGCTCGACCGCGCGCGGGCCGTGATCGCGTTCGGGACCGACGCCCCGGTCGAGCCGTTCGACCCCTGGCCCGGCATCGCCAGCGCCGTCACCCGGTCGGCTCCGTCCTGGACGCCCGGGACGCCGCCGCTTGGACCCGGTCAGGCGATCTCGCTGTGGCGGGCGATCCGGGCCGCGTGCGTCGACCCGGCGATCACGGCGGGCGAGCGCGACCGTGGGCGCCTCGTCGCGGGCCACCGGGCGGATGTCGTGGTCCTGCCGGCGGCGGCGATCGCCGAACCCGTCGATGTCGGGGGAGCGCTGTGGAACGCGCGGCCGAGGCGGGTGCTGGTCGACGGCGTGGTCGTCGCCGGCGGCTGACCCCGGCTCTAGGCCACGCCGGCGAGCTTCGTGCGTGCCTCGGCAAACAGCCCGTTGAGGATCCGCGACGTGCTCGGGAACGCATGGATGGTCTCGGCCAGCACGTCGACCTTCACGTGCGCCTTGATCGCGAGCACGCACTCGTGGATCGCGGCCGAGGCGTCCGGGCACGCGATCGCGGCGCCGACCAGCTCGCGCGTCGCGCGATCCACGACGATCGTCACGTGGCCGGTGTCGGCCTCGACCGAATAGCCCTTGGCGCTGCGCGTGAAGTCCGCGACGCACTCGAACGCGTCGAGTCCCGCCGCCGTCGCCTGCTCGAGGCTCATGCCCACCGACGCCGACTCGGGCTCCATGTACGTCGCCCGCGGCAGCGCCCGGTAGTCGGGGACGATCGCCTCGCCGAGCGCCATCCGGACCACGAGCTCGCCCTGGTAGTGGCCCTGGTGGGTGTGCAGCTCCGGCCCGGCCGGGTCGCCCGCCGCCCACAGCCCGTCCGCGAGCCGCAGCCGGCCGTCACGGCGGAAGGCGTCCGCTCCGGAGACCGCGACGCCGTAGTGCTCGAGGCCGAGGCGCTCGAGCGGGAATTCGCGGCCCACGGCCAGCAGGATCACGTGCCCCTCGGCCGTCGAGCCGTCGTCGAGCTCGATCACGTGCGCGCCGTCCGTGCCCGCGCCCGCCCGGGCTCGCACGGCCCGAACGCCGGTCCGGACCTGCGCGCCGTCGCGCTCCAGCGCGAAGCGCACGACCTCCGCGTTGCGGGCGAACTCCGTCGGGACGAGGCGGGGCCCGGACTGGACCACGACGGTCGGCACGCCGAAGCGAACGAAGACCTGGGCGAGCTCGCAGCCGGTCGGCCCGCCGCCCAGGACGAGCAGGCTGCGCGGCAGCTCGCGGGTCAGCGTCGCCTGCTCGTTGGTCCAGGGCTTCGTCTCCGACAGGCCGTCGACCGGCGGGACCTTCGAGCGGGACCCGACCGCGACGATGATGTTCGCCGCGTCGAGCTCGGTCGTCGCGCCGTCGTCGCCGGTGACCGTCACGCGGCCGCGATCCGAGATCCGGCCCTCACCGCGGAAGGTCACGGCCCCGGCCGCCTCGAGGGCCTTGACGTGCGAGCTGTCGTCGGGCTCCGGGGCCCCCGGCGCGCGATTGACCATGTAGTCCCGCCGCTCCGAGGCACGCTGCCACGAGTAGTCCGCGCCCGCGTGGTGGCGCTGGGCGGCATACAGGAGCGCCTTGGACGGCACGCAGCCGATGTGCGGGCACGATCCGCCGAACCAGCGGCGGTCGATGATCGCGACGGTGGCGCCGAGCTGGCGGGCCTTGTGGGCGGCGCCTTCGCCGGCCGGGCCGGCACCGATGATGACGAAGTCGAACGTGGGCATGGCCTCAGTCTGCCTGTCCGACGTCGCGCTGTCGCATCGCCTCGTACAGCAGGACGGCGGCGGCGATCGAGACGTTGAGGCTGTCGGCGACGCCGTGCATGGGCAGCCGGACGGCCTCGACGTCGTCGCCGGACCAGGCGTCGCTGAGGCCCGTCGCCTCGCTGCCGAGGACGATCGCAACGGCCCCGCGGAAGTCGGACTCGGTGTACGGCTTCGCGCCATCGACTCGCGCCGCCACGATGCGCAGGCCGGCGGTGCGCGCCCAGCGGCGAACCTCCGCCGCCGGCGCGGCGGCCAGCGGGATGGCGAAGGCCGTGCCCTGGGAGGCGCGGACCGTGTTCGGGTTGAACAGGTCCGTTCGCGGGTCCGCGGCGACGACCAGGTCCGCGCCCGCGCCGTCGGCCGAGCGGAGCAGCGCACCCAGGTTGCCCGGCTTCTCCACGCCCTCGACGACGACGACCAGCGCGCCGTCGCGCAGCGACACGCCATCGAGCGAGGTCGACGGGATGCGCGCCACGGCGACGATCCCGGCGCCGCGGTCGCCGTAGGCCAGGCTGTCGGCGACCGTGTCCGTCACCTCGATGATCGCCGCCCCGGCTGTCCGGGCGGCGTCGACCGCGGCCCTGCCCTCCGTACCCGGGGCGCCGATGCGGCCCGGGTCGACGAACACCTCGACGATCGTCGCCCCGCCCGCGATCGCCCGCGAGAGCTCGCGGACGCCGTCGATGAGCGTCAGCCCGGCGTCGTCCCGGGCGCGTCGGTCGCGCAACGCCGCGGCGGCCCGGACACGCGGATTACGGGTGCTGCTGAGCGCGACGTGGGCCACGCGGGCATCTTCGCAGACCCGCGGCCCGACCCGGCGCTCAGCGGGAGCGGGGGCGCGGGTTCAGCGGCGGAGGCGTCCGCGCCCACGAGCCCAGCTGCAGGACGTTGCCGCTCGACGCGGTGATCTGCATCTCGCCGCTCGTCGCGCCGACGCCCAGGTGCTCGCGGCACAGGCCGGCGAGCCGCTCGCCGTCGAAGCCGGCTGTGTGGGCGCTCAACATGACGAAGCCCGGCCGCGGTCCGAGGAGCGCCGCCAGGTCCTCGAGCAGCAGCGGCAGGTCGAACTCGATCTTCCACGGGGCGGACCCGTGCCCGTAGCTCGGCGGGTCGGCGATCACCCCGTCGTAGCGCCGGCCACGGCGCCGCTCACGGCGGACGAAATCGCGCACGTCGTCGACCAGCCACCGGATCGGGCGGTCCTCGAGCCCCGACGCGGTGGCGTTGCGCCTGGCCCAGGCCACCGCGGGTTTCGAGGCGTCGACGTGGGCGACCGTCGCGCCGGCGCGCGCGCAGGCGAGGGTCGCGCCGCCCGTGTAGCCGAACAGGGACAACAGCTCGGGCGGACGCTCGAACGCCACCGCGGCAGCACGGACGGCGCCATCGAGCCAGCTCCAGGTCGCCGCATGCTCCGGAAACAATCCCACCTGGCCTCCGGCCGCGGGCCGGCATTCGAGCTGGAGGCCACCGACGCTCACCGGCCAGCCGGCTCGCCCGCCGCCCTTCGCCCAGGCGCCGCCCGCCCAACGAAGATGCGCCCGCCGCCATGTGGCCGGGGCGGACCGCCGTGGCATCACGGCCCCGGCGCGGGCCGGTCGACGACGACGTCGCCGAATTGCTCCAGTCGACGCCCGTCGCCGCAGTCGATCAGCTCGAGGTCTCCCACGGCACCATGGTGGCATGCCTCGCCCGCCGATCAGGGCAGAGCGTGTAGTGTCACGGTCGCGCGGCGCCGGAGGCGTCGGCGCGATCTCGCTGGTGTGGGGCGAAGCAGGGAAGGACGACGCGGCGGTTGGATGACCTGTGGCCATGCCCGTTCTGCCATTCGCTGAACGTTCGGAGTGCCCGGCGCTGCTACAAGTGCCGGGAGAAGCGGCCGCCCGCCGACGCGGTCGTCACCCCGCTGCCGGGTGGCGAGCCTGTCGACCTCGCGGTTCCGGCGGCACCGCCGAAGCCGCCGGCGAGTCCGACCGCGCCGCCGGCCAGCCCTGCGCCTGCCACGCGGCCACCGGGCCCCGTCATCGGGCGGCGGGCGAGCGACCTTGCGCTCACCCCTCCGCCGATGGCGACGACGCTGCCCCTCGCACGGTCGGAGCTCGATCCGGATCCGGTGCGCGAGCAGATTCCGCCGGCCGCCACCGAGCCTGACGAGGACTGGGACGCCCCCGCAGACGCTGAGCCGACGACGACGCTCGCCGCCGACGGCGCCGACGTCGCGGACGTCGATATCGAGGTCGCGGTCGCCGAACCCCCACAGGCACCCGGCCCCGGGCCTGAGACGACGCCCGAGCCCAAGCCAGTCGCGCCGGTCGAGTCCTCCCTGCCGCCGCTCGACTCGGCTCCCCGGCGAGGTGCGAAGCGGTCGCGCGCATCCGCGAAAGCGACGGCTACGGCAAAATCTCCGGCCCCCGCCCAGGTTCGGCCGGTCGTCCCTGATGTCAGCTGGGTCACCCAGGTCCCACCCGAGCCCGAACCACGCGGGCGGGTCAGGCTCGTGGCCATCGCCGTGGCCGGCCTCGCGCTGCTCGCGCTGGTGTTCGTCTTTGGCAGCGCGGTGCTGACACCGGGAGGCTCGGCCGGCGTCGGATCGGGCCCGACCGCGGCGCCACCAAGCCTCACGGTCGGGCCCAGCCCGACGATCGCGGTCCACACCCTCACGCTGAACGTCGCGGTCGACGAGTCGCTCGGCAACACGGTCGATCCGCTGGCTGACGTCGCGATCGGCGAGCCCTGCCGTCCGTCCCGTGACGTGTTCCCCGACATCCGCGAGGGGACCGTGGTCGTCGTCGCCGATGACGCGGGCGCGATCCTCGCCAGGACGGTGCTACCGGGCGGACACAAGAGCGCGCCCGGCACCTGCACGTTCAGCGCGAAGGCGTCCGTCGCGGAGGCCGCCGCCTACCGGATCATCGTCGGCTACCGTGCGCCCTCGGTGTTCCCGCTCGATGAGGTGGCGGGCAACGGCTGGACCACCGACGTGCAGTTCGTCACCACGCCGTAGCGGCCTTCGGCTCAGAGGCCGAAGGCGATGGCCCTCGCGGCCGAGCCCGCATCGATGATCCCCAGCACGTTCGTCGCGGCCCCGATCAGCCCGACGAGCGCGACGACCAGCGCGAGCCGCCGCGGTGAACCGACCCGCCGCGAGTACAGGGCGAGGATGCACAGCACCGCAAGCAGGGCCAGGATCTTGGCCGCGGCCACGGGGCCGAACCGCCGGCGGCGTACACCCGACCGAGCGGGCCGAGCTCGCCGTGGGGGCCGACGATCCGGGCGACGATGCCGAACGTCGCGAGGTCCGCGAGCTGGGCGGCCACGACGAGCAGGACCGTCAGTCGCGCCAATGTGCGCCGTTGGATCGCCGTCACGTCGTCACCGATCACCTGGGCACGCCGGCCCAGTCGAACCTTGTCAAGGCGATTGTGGCGCACCTCGCTTATCTGGCTTAACCGCACCACGCGGACCATGGCCATCGCGCGCAACGACGGCCACGGCGCGCGGAGTC
>CAVRZS010000001.1:0-30178 GCA_963725745.1 uncultured Chloroflexia bacterium | reverse complement strand
GGCGCGCCGGCCCGTTGCCGTCGTCGCGGTCGCCGTCGTCGCGGTCGTCGGCCTGGCCGTCGTTGGTGGCCAGCTCGGGGACCGGGGCCGGCCCACCGGGCCGGCACAGGTCGAGGCCAGCGTCGCGCGGATCATCCAGCGACGCCCACGCCGGGCCCCGTGAGCATCGATGACGGCCCGATCACCTTCGACGTCGCGACGCTGCGGGACGCCGTCGCCACTGGCGCCCTCGCCGGATCCATCGTCGTGGTCAACGGACGGGTCGCGAGCGAGGGCTGCGAGCCCGAGACCGGCTGTGATTACAGCATCGTCGGGTTGCCCGGCCAGCCCGTCGTCCTCGCCCCCGATCTGTTCGGCCGGATGTCGGTCGCGTCGCCGTTCGACGACCAAGCCGTCCGGCCCTACGCGTTCCGGGTGCGGGACGACGGCGCCTTCGTCGTGCTCGGCGTCGTTGGCGCGGGATCGTGCTCGCCGGAGTCGGTCGGCGCGCTTGCGGCCATGGCGGCGCCGAGCGGACAGCTCGTGCGGGTGGCGGGCTGGCTGAGGCGCTGGCAGGCTGACGGCGCCGCCGCCCCGATCAATGCGCTGCGCGGCAGCCGGCCGCCTGCCGACCCGTCCAGCGACCAGCCAGCCGGTCTCGAGGTCGCGGTCGCGCCGGATGCACGTCTCGACCGGCTGGAGCTCGCCGACGCCGCGACGTTCCTGGTCACGCGCACGGACGGTGGGTGGCGCCGAGGGGCGATACGGCGCGATCGTGACGCCGCCGGGAACCCCCTCCAGAGGCCTCCGACGGCCCGTAGACTCGCCCGATGAAGGCGTCGCGAGTCGCATCGGGCGTGGACCGGGTGCGGGTCCGTGCGCTCAAGGACGCCGAGGACGAGCGGTTTCGCGAGGAGCGGCCACGGTCGGCGGCGCTGCTCGAGCGCGGACGGCGGGTCATGCCCAACGGCGTGCCGATGGCGTGGATGGTCGGCAGCTACCACCATCTGCCGCTGTGGGTCGCCGACGGGAAGGGCGCCCACTTCACCGACGTCGACGGCCACGAGTACCGCGACTTCAACATCGCCGACCTGTCGATGTTCTGCGGCTACGCGCCTGAGCCGGTCGTGCGCGCCGTCTCCGACCGGGTGTCCCGCGGCAACCAGTTCATGCTCCCCGTCGAGGACGCGATCGTCGTGTCCGAGGAGCTGGGCCGCCGGTACGGCCTGCCGATGTGGCAGTACACGAGCTCGGCGACGCACGCGAACACCGAGGCGATCCGCGTGGCCCGCGTCGCGACCGGCCGCGACACGGTCGTGATGTTCGACGGCAAGTACCACGGCCACCTCGATGAGGCGCTGGTCGAGCTCGACGAGGGCGGCCGGGTGGTGATCGAGGAGCGCGGCGTGCCGTCGAGCACGGTGGACGGCACCGTGCTCGTGCCGTTCAACGATCCGGCTGCGCTGGCCCGCGCCCTCGAGGGGCGCGACGTCGCGATCGTGCTCACGGAGCCGGCGATCACCAACAACATCGGCCTCCTGCTGCCCGACGCGGGCTTCCACGCCGAGCTCCGCCGGCTGACCCGCGAGACCGGCACCCTGCTCGCGATCGACGAGACCCACACGCAGGTCGCCGGCCCCGGCGGCCTGACGGGGCAGTGGGCCCTGGAGCCGGACATCGTGGTGGCCGGCAAGTCGATCGCCGGTGGCCTCCCGTTCGGTGCCTGGGGCATGACCGAGGAGATCGGCTCGCTCCTCGACCAGCGCAAGGGCCCGGACGGGGAGCGGAGCAACCTCATCGCCACCGGCGGCACGATCTTCGGCAACCCGCTCGCGATGGCCGCGGCCAGGGCGGTCCTCACCGAGATCCTGGTGCCCGATGCCTACGCGCACACCCAGCGGCTGGGGATCCGGCTGGCCTCAGGGATGCTTGCTTCCGTCGAGCGGCATAGGTTGCCGTGGCACATCCACCACCTGGGGCCGCGCTCGGGCTACACGTTCCAGCCGGCGCCCATCCGGAACGCCGCGGAGGGCCGCGCCGCCGCCGACGAGCTGCTCAGCCGCCTGATCCGCGTCTGGCTGGCGAACCGCGGGGTGTGGGAGGCGATCGTGGGCGCCGGCCCGGTGTGCTCCATCCCGTGCGAGGACGAGGACGTCGACGCGTATCTCGCGGGTTGGGACGCGCTGCTCGACGCGTTGGCCTGACCTGGGCCCAGACCCGCCTCAGCCGTTCCCCGCGAGGGCATTCCCGATCGCCACCGCTCCGGCCAGCTGCAGCTCGTGCTTGTCGCGGTCGAGCGCGATCGGGTGCGTCGAGACCTTCGCGATCACGGCGCCCGCCGGTCGATGGATGACCAGGGCCTGGCCGTGGATGCCGATCCCGGCGTAGATGCCCCGCTCGCCATCGAACACCCACCACTGGTCGCCATAGTAGGAAGACGGCGTCGCGACGCCGTCGTACGTGAGCGCTCCGCCGAACGCGGCGACGAGATCCGGTCGCGGGCCGCCCACGCGGTCGGTCCAGCCCACGGGCAGCACGCGCCGGCCATCGATCAGGCCGCCGCCGAGGTGCATCTGCCCGAACCGGGCGAGGTCGCGGAGCGTCACGCACAGCCCGCCGTCCGCGAGGGGCGCGCCGCCGGCATCGACCGTGATCCTGGCATCGTGCTCGGCGCCCAGCGGCACCCAGACGTGCTCCGAGAACAGATGGGCGAACGATGCGCCGCCGGCGCGCTCCAGCACCCAGCCCAGCACGTCGGTGAGGATCGAGCGGTACTCGAACGGACCGCCGTGGGGACCCTCGTTGCCGAGCCCCGCCATGTACGCGTACAGGTCCGCGGGCAGGGCGTCGCGCGTCCTCGGGCGCCAGCCGGCCACCTGCTCGCTGATCCGGATGTCGGCGTCCAGATCCTCGTAGATCTCCGAGAACCGTGTCCCGGCCCGCATGTCGAGCAGGTCCTGCACGGTGCAGCCCTCGAACGACCCGCCCCGGAGCTCCGCGACGTAGTCGGTCACCGGGGCGCCGGCGTCGAGCCGGCCGGCGCCGACGAGCGCGCCGGCGAGCGCGGAGGTCAGCGACTTCGAGACCGACTGGAGCAGGTGCGGCGTCGACTCGGTCATGGCGCCGCCGTAGCGCTCCTCGAGGATCCGGCCCCGGTGGAGCACGAGGAACCCGTCCGTGTCGGTGGACTCCAGCATCTCGCCCACGGTGTGCCGCTCGCCCCGGACCGTGAACGCGCAGGCCGTCGAGGCTTCGCTCGGACCGGGGCAGCGGCGACGCCGGGCCCGCGGGCCGGGCGATCACGTCCGTGGGGATGATCTCGGGGATGTGGACGTACGCCCAGCGCAGGTACGGCGCGTCCTGCCAGTTGGCGAGGTCCACCTCGCCCCCGAGGGCGACGGGCGGTCCCGGGATCCGGGCGTCCAGCGTCGCCGCCGGAAGAGGCGCCCGCACGCCGTCGACAGCGTCCGCGAGGGCGCCCGCGACGAGGTGGGGGAAGTGGCACGCGGCGCGGACCCCAGCGGCGGCCACGGGGGGCGCCTCGGCGGAACAGCGCGCGGCGTCGGCGTCGGGCAGACGCTCCCTGAGCCAGCAGCGCGGATGGAACACGCACCCCGGCGGCGGATCGGCGGGGCTGGGCGGGTCGCCCCGGATCAGGGCCACGCCGGTGGCGCCGCTGACGTCGGGGACCGCTGCCAGCAGGGCCCGAGCATACGGATGGGCCGCGGCCTCGAACACATCGTCGGCGGCGGCGTGCTCCATGATCCGACCGAGGTACATCACGGACACCCGGTCGCTCAAGTGGCGGACGACGCCGAGGTCGTGCGAGATGAGGAGGTAGGTCAGGCCGTGCTCCGCGCGCAGCTCGAGCAGGAGGTTCAGGATCTGCGCCTGGACCGATACGTCGAGCGCCGAGGTGGGCTCGTCGAGCACGATCAGCTTCGGCCGCAGCGCGAGGGCTCGCGCGATCGCGACCCGCTGGCACTGCCCCCCGGACAGCTCGTGGGCTCGCCGGTCGAGGTGGCGTTCCGCCAGCCCCACGCGGTCGAGCAGGCCGAGGACCGTCGGCCTGATCGAGCCACCGGGCGCCCCGCCGTGGGTCCGGAGCGGCTCCGCGACCAGGTCCAACACCGACAGCCGCGGGTCGAGCGAGCCGTGCGGGTCCTGGAACACGAACTGCATCTGGCGCCGCATCGAGCGCAGGTCGGCGCCCCGCAGGCCCAGCACGTCGCGCCCGTCGATCTCCACGGAACCCGCGGTGGGCTCGATCAGCCGCACGATGCACCGGGCGAGCGTGGTCTTGCCGCTGCCCGACTCGCCGACGAGCGCATGCACCTCACCGGGCATGATGTCGAGGTCGACGCCCGCGACTGCGCGTACCACCCGGCCGTCGACGCTGAAGTCGCGTTCCAGGCCCCGGACGCGGAGGAGAGGGACGGGCGTGGGCCCCGTGCCTTGGACCCCGCTAGCCGGCGCGCCGCCCGCGGGCTGCAGCTTCGCGCCCTGGACGGGAGCGGTCATCGGATCGACGCCGATTCGGCGAGGTGGCAGGCCGCGAGATGGCCGGCCTCGAGCTGCCGGACCTCGGGCCGATCGATTGCGGCAGCGATCGATCGCGATCGGGCAGCGATCGGCGAATGCGCAGCCGGGCAGCACCCCGACGTCGGCGGGCACGGTGCCAGGGATGGAGGCGAGCGCTGCCCTGCGGGGCGACGTCGTGCGGGGCGCCGCCGCCATCAGGCCGCGCGTATAGGGGTGCTGGGGGCGATCGAACAGGGCCGCGGTGGCGGCGGTCTCCGCGACCCGGCCGGCATACAGCACGACGACCCGGTCGCTGACCGACCGGACGACCGCCGAGGTCGTGGGTGATGAACAGGACGCTGAAGCCCCGCTGCTCCTGCAGGCGGCGGATGAGCCGCAGGATCTGGGCCTCGATCGTCACGTCGAGCGCGGTCGTCGGCTCGTCGGCGATGAGCAGGCGCGGCCGGCACAGGAGGGCGCTCGCGATCATCGCGCGCTGGAGCATCCCGCCGGACAGCTGATGCGGGTAGGCTTGCAGCACGCGGTCGGCCTCCGGCAAGCCCACGCATCGGCCAACGTCTCGCGGATCCGTCGCCTGTCGCCTCCGCCTCCGGCAGTCGCTCGTGGGCCGCCCAGCACGTAGCCCATCTGCGTCGCCGATCGTGAACACGGGGTTGAACGCGGAAGCCGGGTTCTGGAACACCATCGCGATCTCGGCGCCGCGGATCGCGCCGGAGCTCCGACTCCGGCAGGCCGAGGAGATCGCGACCGTCGAATCGCACCGACCCGCGGGTCACCCGCGCCGTCCGCGGCAGCAGGCCGAGCACGGACAGCCCGGTCAGCGTCTTGCCGCAGCCGGTCTCGCCGACGAGGCCGACGATCTCGCCCGCGCCGACCTCGACGCTGACGCCGTCGAGCGCCGGTCGTCGTGCCATCGCGGCGTGACGAACGAGACCGCGAGGTCGTCGACCGCGAGCATCGGCACGCCTGCCCCGCGTCACTCGGCGCTCCTCGGGTCGAGCACGTCGCACCAGCAGGTCGCCCAGGAGGTTGAAGGCGAGCACGGCGACGAAGATCGCGAGGCCCGGGAACGTGGACAGCCACCACTGGTCGAGGATGTACGTCCGGCCCTCGGCGACCATCAGGCCCCAGTCGGGCGTCGGGCGGCCGGGCGCCCAGGCCGAGGAACGCCAGCGAGCCGGCCGCGAGGATGACGGTGCCGACGTCGATCGTCGCCTGGACGAGGATCGGCGTCGAGCGAGTTGGGGACGATGTGCCGCCGGCATGATCGTCAGGTCGCTCACGCCGATCGACGCGAGCCGCCTCGATGAACGGCTCGCTCCCGCAGGGAGGTCGCGGTGCCACGCGCGAGCCGGGCGTACCAGGGCCACCAGGAGATGGTGAGCGCGAACGCGGCGTGCTCGAGACCCGGTCCCAGCGCGGCCACGATCGCCATCGCCAGCAGCAGCGGCGGGAAGGCCAGGAACAGGTCCGTGGTGCGCATGATCAGGGCGTCGATGCGCCCGCGGCGGTAGCCGGCGAGCGCACCCAGCGGCACCCCGATCAGCATCGCGGCCCCGACCACGAGCAGGGACACGACAGGGCATGGCCGGGCGCCGATGATCACCCGGCTGAGACACGTCGCGCCCGAGCTGGTCGGTGCCGAACACGTGCGCGGCGCTCGGCGCCAGGATCCGCTGGGCGACGTCGCTCTGCGCCCTCGCCCTGGCGCCGGGTAGGGAGCGATCCAGTGACCGAACAGCGACAGGACGACGAGCAACGCGATCAGGACGACGCCGACGATGGCCAGCGGGTCGCGCGGAGCGCACGGCGGAACCGCCGCAGGAACCCGGCGCGCGGGGTCGAGGGTGACCGGGTCGCAGGACCTCGACGGCCATCAGGCGAGCCTGATCCGCGGGTCGAGCCACGCCTGGAGCGATGTCGACGACGAGGTTGATGACGAGGTAGAACGCGGCCCCGAACAGGGTGATGCCCATGATCACCGGGATAGTCGAGTTGAGGATCCCCTTGACCGCGAGCGTGCCCAGGCCCGGCCAGTTGAACACGACCTCGACGAAGAACGTGCCGGTCAGCAAGTAGGCCAGCGTGAGGCCGATGACCGTCAGCACCGGCAGCAGCGCGTTCCGCAGCGCCAGCCGGCCAGGTGATGCAGCCGCTCGCCGATGCCCGATGCACGGGCGGCCCGGACGTAGTCCTGGCCCATCGTCTCGAGCATCGACGCGCGGGTCATGCGGGCGATCAGCCCGAGCGGGTACGCGGCCAGCGTCAGGGCCGGCAGCACGAGGTGCCACGTCGACGTCGCGCAGGGCGCGCCAGTTGCCCGTCAGCAGCGCTATCGACCAGGTACAGGCCGGTGATCGGACGTGATCGGGCGCCACGAACCGCAGGTCGGAATCGACGCCGCCCGGTGAGCGGCAGCAGGTGGAGGCTCCGGAAGAACAGGACCTGGAGCAGCAGCCCAAGCAAGAACGCGGGCAGCGAGACCCCGACGATGGAGACGAGCCGCACGACCGGTGTCGGGCAGGCTGCCGTTGCCAGCGTGCCGACAGGATGCCCAGCGGCAATCCCGACGGGGATGGCGATGAGCATCGCCACGAAGATCAGCTCGAGGGTCGCCGGGCAGCCGGGCCAGGATGCTCGGCCAGGACGGGCTGCTTGGTGCCGATGGAGGTGCCCCAGTCGCCCGGTCAGCATCTCGCCGCATGTACGTGAGGTACTGGATCGGCAGCGGCCGGTCGAGGCCCAGCTGCTCGGTGACCCGGGCGATGTCCTCGGGCCGGGCCTTGGGGCCGATGTAGACCGCCGCGGGGTTGCGACGGCACGAGCCGCGCCAGCGCGAACGTGATGACGGACAGCCCGAGCAGCACGGCCAGCGAGGCCGCCGAGCCGTCGCGCGACGAACCGGATCACCGGCAGTGGTCCGAAGGAGCAGGGGATCGGCGGCGCCGGACCCGGTCGGGGAACCGGGTCCGGACGTCGCGAGGCATCGGCGCTCAGCCGGCCGGCGATGCAGCGGGTAGAAGAACTGGGCGAACGGGTAGTTCAGGTTGTACTCGAAGCCCTGCGATCCTGTTCGGGATCGCGGTGACGACACCGGGTGTCGTAGAAGAAGACGCCGGGCGCCTGGTCGACCAGGAGCTTCATCGCCTCGCTGTACTTGGCCTGGGCCTGGTCCCGCTCGGTCGCCGTCGAGGCCGATGCGTCGTCGACGAGCTTGTCGTACGTCGTCGTTCTTCCAGTAGGAGAGGTTGAAGAACGGCTCCTTGCTGCTGTGGAACAGCGACCACAGGTTGTCCGAGCCCGCGTCGCTGTAGGTCGGCCAGTAGAGCAGCAGGAACATGTCCTGGCGCCCGGCCGGATCGCCCTTGGCCGCTCCCACTGCTGGTTGAAGAGCATCGGGGTGAGCGTGACGTCGACGCCGATCTTCGCGAATGCGTCCTTGATGAGCGGCGCGAAGCGCGCCTCGGCCTGGTTCTCGGCGGCGTAGGTGAGGTCGATCTTGAAGCCGCCACCATCGTGGCCGGCCTCGGTGCAGCAGCGCCTTGGCCTTGTCGAGGTCCTGGTGGTACTGCGGGACGTCGGCCGACGTACGGGAACACGCCGGCCGGCACGGGGCCGTGGGACTGCGTGCCGTAGCCCTGGGCGCCGACCGTGATGATGTCGTCGTAGGGGATCGCGTACGACAGCGCCTGGCGGACCTTGGGGTCGTCGAGCGGCGTGCTTGTCGGTGTTGAAGAAGCCGACGTAGTTGAAGAACGAGGGCTCGTCGATGAACGTGTAGTCGGGGTTGTCCTTGTAGCTGGCGATGTTCTCGAGCGGGCACGATGAGCGCGATGTCGACGTCGCCGCCGTCGAGCACCTGCTGCTGGACGACCGCCTCGGGCGTGATCGAGACCAGCACCTTGTCGTAGTGCTTGCTCGTCCCAGCCGCCCCAGTAGTCGTCGTACTTGGCCAGCAGGACCTCCTTGTCCGGCGTGTACGACTCGATCGTGTAGGGGCCGGTGCCGCGCGTCGATGCCCGACTCGAAGTAGTTCGTCGATCCGCGGCCGCGGCCGCCGAGCGCCTTGGGGCTGACGATCCAGGCGCCGTACAGCGACGACGCGACGAGGTCCATCGGGGCCGCGTACTTGAGCTTCATCTCGACGGTGAGCGGATCGACCGCGGTGACCGTGTCCAGCGGCGCCCAGATGAACGACGCACCGCCCTGGTCCGCGGCGGCCTCGATCGACTGCTTCGACCGCGTCCGCGGTGAGCGGCTCGCCGTCGTGGAACTTGACACCGTCGCGGAGGTGGAACGTCCAGGTCAGGCCGTCCTCGCTGGTCCCCAGCTCGTCTGCGAGCACGCGGCGTGAACGGCTCGGCCGAGCCGGGCGGGTTGATCCGCAGGAGCGGCTCGTAGATGTTGGCGAGGTAGAGGGCCTCGGTCGAGAACGACTTCACCGGGTCCCAGGTCGTGATGTTGGCCGTCGCGGCCACCTTGAGGACGACGGGGCCGGCGGAGGTCGGCTCTGCGCTCGGGGCCTGGCTCGCGGGCGTCGCCGCCGCCTGCGAGGCGCCGCCGGCGGCGCTCGGAGCGATGGTGGCAGTGGACGAGCCGCAGGCGGCGACGAGCAGGGCGCCGACCGCCACGAGGGCGAACAGGCGCTTGGCTCCGGCGCGGGGCAAGGACGGATCCGCGTGCATGTAGTCCCTCAACTCCGGTCTCGCAGCCGCTGGCTGACGTGAACAGCGGCTCGCTGATGGGCGCAGTGTTGTCATCTGACCCCAGAACGTCCAATACTTCCGCGGTCAGGATACATGCCTGTCAGGCATGACCTCTCAGGAACGGGTGCCGTGGAAGTCAGGGTCCTGCGCTACTTCCTCGCGGTCGTCGATGAGGCGTCGATCACGCGCGCGTCGGCCGTCGTGCGAGTCGCTCAGCCATCCCTGTCGCGCCAGATCCGGGGGCTCGAGGCGTCCCTCGGGCGCGAGCTGTTCGATCGTTCCGACGGCCGGCTGCGGCTGACGCCGGCCGGGCGCCAGTTCGTTCCGCTGGCTCGCGACATCGTGGCCCGGACCGACGCCGCCGAGGCCGCGATGCTCGATCTCGAAGCGAGCCACGTCACGGGCCTGAGCGTTGTCGCGCCCCACGTGACGATCGTCGACGTCATCGCCCCGTACCTTGCGACGCTCGGCCGCGAGGCGCTCAAGGTGTCCGTGCGCGACGCGCCGTCATTGGCGGTGTTCAGGGTCCTCCGATCGGGGGATGCCGACCTCGGGGTGTCCGTCGGGCCGCCCCCGGGCGAGCTCGCCTCGCTGGCCGTCGCCCGGTTCTCGATCCTCGCCCAGGTCCCGCCCGGCCACCGCTGGGCCCGCCGGTCGCACATCACGCTCGAGGAGCTGGTGACCGAGCCCCTGGTCCTCGTCACGACCGAGCACGGGACGCGCCGCGTGTTCGACCAGGCCGTCGCGGAGGCCGGCCTCAAGTACCACGCCGTGGGGGAAGCCGAGCTGTCCGCCGTGGCGCAGACGCTGGCCGCCGGGGGCGCCGGGGTCGCGATCGTCTCGGACGACGGTCGCTATGGGCTGCGGTCGATGACCATCGAGGCGAACGGGGAGCCGCTGACCATCCCGATCGTCGCCGCCTGGGAGGCCTCGCACTTCGCGGCGCCGATGATCGAGGCGTGGGCCGGCGGCCTGGCCTCGTACACCCGGGATCGGTACAGCACCGACGCCACGACGGTCCGCACCCCCTCCGCGGCTAGAATTCGCCCGGCGATGACCACCCTTCGACGCACCCTGGACGACGCGGCTCGCCGCGCGGTCGCCGCGCGGACCGAGGCCCTGTTCCGCTCGAGCGGCGCCCTGCGCAACGGTCACTTCGTGCTCAAGAGCGGGCGCCACTCGGACGCGTACCTGGAGAAGTTCCAGGTCCTCCAGGACCCGGCCGCGACGAGCGAGCTGTGCGGGTTCTGGGCGGCCGTCTACCGGGACGACGACGGCGCGGCGACCGTCGACCTCGTCGCCGGACCGACGACCGGCGGCGTGATCCTCGCGTTCGAGACTGGTCGCCAGCTGGGCACCCGCGCGATCTTCGCCGAGGAGGTCGCATCGCCCGACGGCGCTCCGCGGCGCGAGTTCCGGCGCGGCTTCACGATCGCGCCGGGGGAACGGGTGCTGCTCGTCGACGACATCCTCACCACCGGCGGCTCGCTGCTGGCGATGATCCCCGCGGTCGAGGCGGCCGGCGGCGAGATCGTCGAGTGCGTCGTCCTCGTTGACCGGTCCGGCGGCCTGTCGACCCTGACCTCGCCATCGACCGGCCGCGTCTATTCGCTCCGCGCGCTGTGGCAGCTCGAGCTGCCGACCTACGAGCCGGGGGAGGCGACGTGCCCGCGGTGTGCCGCCGGGGAGACGGCGGTCAAGCCCGGCAGCAGCGGGACGGGCGTGGGTCCGGGGTGATCGCCCGTCTCGGGACGGCGATCGCGGTGGCGGCGACCCTCGCGCTGGGGGTCGCGGCCTGCGCCCCGGCCGGGCAGACGACCGCCGGCCCGATCGGATCGAGCTCGCTCAGCGTGCCCGCGAGCGGCACCCCTGCGGCAGTGCCGGCGTCGCCCGTGGACGGGATCCTCATCGACATCGACTCCGAGGGCCTGACCAAGGTGACCGGCTTTCGGCTCCGCACGGCCGAGGGTCAGGAGATCGCGTTCAAGATCGGCACGCTCGAGAACGGGGCCGACTTCCCGCCGGGCCACCTCGCCGAGCACCTCGCCACGTCCTCGCCGGTCCGGGTCTATTTCCGGGCTATAGGGCCCGACTTCGTCGTGTACCGGCTCGAGGACGCGCCCGCGAGCTGAGCGTCCGCGAGTTGCGCTCGCCGCTGGCCGTTCGCTGGTCGCTCGCCGCCCGCTGGTCGCTGGTCGCCCGCTGGTCGCGTGCCGGTGGTCGCCCGCCCCGCCGGCTGGTCGCGTGCCGGTGGTCGCCCGCCCCGCCGGCTGGTCGCCGGGCGTTCACTGCAGCGGTTCAACCGCCAAACAGGTCGCCCAGCATGCAGTGTGTCGTCGAAATCGGCTCGGAACCGCCGATCTGCGCGCCGGGCGTGCGAAACGAGGGCATCAACCGCTCCAGTGAACGCTGGGCGACCAACGCGCCCGGCAACGCGCTCGCCAACCTGCCCGGGAGCGCCCCGAGCGTCCGGCAACGCACCCGGCGACGCGCTCGGCAACCGGCCCTGAACGCCCCGGAGAGCGCCCCGATCAGCCGCCCGAGATCTTCGCGATCGCGGCCTTGAGCTCGTCGGTGCCGACCACGCCCTCGAACGACCCGTCGACGATGCCGTCCGCACCCACGGTGAAGATCCACGGCTCCGACACCAGGCCCCACTCGTCGGACGCCTCGACGGTCTGGAGCTGGTTGTTCGCGTCGAGCACGGGCTGCAGCCGACCCTCGGTGTAGGTGAGCTGGTACGGCTCCACGTTGATGAACGCCACGTCCTTGGGCGACGCGGCCGCCACCGCCTTGACGCGGTCCAGCGTCGGTCCGCACTGGGCGCTGCGGCAGAACGCCGGCGTCGCGAACACCAGCACGAACGGCTTGTGCTGGGCGAGCGCGTCGGCGACGCTGAGCTGGTAGAAGCGGGGATCCGGCTTCGCGTCCGTCGAGATCCTCGACAGGTCGCCATCGACGTCGGCGGCCGTCGGGTTGTCCGTCGCGGGCGCGGGCTGGCCGATGGCGACGGTCGTGCCCTTGTCGGCGACCGTGAACCCGACCCCGATCGCCTCCTGCTCCTTGCCGGGGGCCTTGGTGAGGAACACGGCCTTCCAGTCGCCGGCCGTGGGGAACGTGGTGTTGGCGACGTAGTCGCCGCGCTGCCCCTCGATCGCCCACACGAACGTCGCCGGGATGGCCGGCCCGGGGTTGGTGTCGCCCGGGGCGATGAACGCGACCGACGCCGGTCGATCGGGGGTCGCGACCGGGAGGTTCGTGTCGGGGTCGATGAACGAGAACACGAACCGATTGGGGCCGACGACCTGCTCGGTGCTGACGATGAGCGGGATGACGCTGGGGCTCCCGGCCACCGAGGAGGGGGACGCCGCGGGCGCCGATGACGCGGCCGACCCGGCCGAGGAGCAGGCGGCGGCGACGAAGGCGGCGACGAGCAACGCGACCACCGGGCGCGCGCGGCGCGGGGAGACGACGAGCATCGGGTGGGACATGACCGAAGCGTAGCCGTGGCGCCGGGATCCCGCCCGCGACGGGTCCGCGTAGAATGGCGGCGCTCCGCCTGCCAGCCCATCCCCACGCGCGCCCGAGGTCGGCCCCGTCCCGTGACCCGGTTCCAGAAGCTCGCCGCGGCCACCGTGGTGACGACGATCCTGCTCGTGACGATCGGCGTCGTCGTGCGCGCCACGGGTTCCGGCATGGGCTGTCCCGACTGGCCGCTGTGTCACGGCCAGGTCATCCCACCGCTGAACGACGGCCAGGCGTGGTTGGAGTGGATCCACCGCACGATCGCCGCCGTCATCGGGTTCGAGATCCTTGGGCTCGCCCTGCTGGCCTGGATCGACCATCGTGACCGGCGCTCCATCCTGTGGCCGTCGCTGGCCGCCGTCCTGCTGGTCGGCTTCCAGGCCTGGCTCGGGCGCGAGACCGTTCGGCTCAACAACTCCGGCGAGTCGGTCACGGCGCACCTGGCAGCCGCGATGGCGCTGCTGGGGCTGCTCGTGTTCGTCTTCGCCAGGAGCTTCTACCCGGCGCGCATCGGGGGTCGCGGCGCCAGCCAGCGGTTCACCCTGCTGGCGGCGTTCAGCGCTGCGTCGATCTACGCGCTGCTGCTGTTCGGCTCCCACGTCACCGCCACGTCGCAGTGGTACGTGTTCCCCGACTGGCCGCTCATGAACGGGGCGGTGCTGCCGCCGCTGACCGATGCCAACAGCGCCCACGTGCTCCACCGCTGGGTGGCTGTCGTCGTGGGCATCGTCGTGTGGGCAACGGCCATCGCGGCCTGGCGCTCGCAGCGCACGCATCTGTGGACGGTCCGGCTCGCCGTCTCGGCCGCGGTCCTGTTCACGATCCAGGCCGTCGTCGGCGGGCTCCAGGTCCTGACGGGGCTCGCCGCCTGGACACAGACGCTCCACCTCGCCCTCGGCGCGATCATCTGGGCGATCGCGGCCTCGCTGGTCGTCGTCGCGTACTTCGAGGCCCGGACGGCCGTCGCCGCGGACTCCGGCATCCCGGCCCGGGGCGGCTCGGACGACGACGTCACCGCGCCGTCCGATCGCCGCACGTCGGCCGACACCGTCCGAGCCTACGTCGCGTTGACCAAGCCCCGGATCATCGAGCTGCTGCTGGTGACGACGATCCCGGCGATGGTCCTCGCGACCCGCGAGATCCCGGGGATCGAGCCCGCCGAGTGGTTCCGGCTCGCGTTCTGGACGCTGATCTGCGGCACCCTTGCGGCAGGCTCGGCCAACTCGATCAACCAGTACCTCGACCGCGACATCGACGAGCTGATGACCCGGACCCGGCGGCGACCACTGCCGGCACATTCGGTCACGCCCGAGAACGCCGTCGTGTTCGGCATCGTGCTGGGCGTGATCTCGATCACGCTGATGGCCTGGACAGTGAACCTCGTGGCGGCGTTCCTGACGCTGCTCGCGATCGGCTTCTACGTGATCGTGTACACGATCATGCTCAAGCGCACCACGCCCCAGAACATCGTGATCGGCGGGGCCGCGGGTGCGTTGCCGCCGGTGATCGGTTGGGCCGCGGTGACGGGACGCGTCGAGATCCCGGCGCTGCTGCTGTTCGCGATGGTCTTCTATTGGACGCCGCCGCATTTCTGGGCGCTCTCCCTGCGGATCCGCAAGGACTACGAGGCGGCACGCGTCCCGATGCTGCCGGTGGTCCGCGGCGTGCCCGAGACGGCGCGCCAGATCCTCCTGTACACCGTGCTCCTGGTCGCGATCAGCCTGGTGTTCTACGCCGTCGCGCGGATGGGCCCGCTGTACCTCGTCGCGGCGATCGGCCTGGGCGCCGTGTTCCTCTGGCGGGCGGTCACCCTGTGGCGGCAGGCGACGTCGCCCGAGGGCTCGCTCGCGCAGGCCATCCGGCTGTACAAGTACTCGATCAGCTACCTGACGCTGCTGTTCGTGGCGGTGGCCGTCGACAGCCTGCTCGTGGGCCCGCTGACCTGAGCCGCGCTCGAGGGGCAGCCACGCCGATCGGGGGGCCGGGCCACGCTCCGAAGCGTCGTCGCCCGCCTGGCCGTGGCCGGGCTGCTCGGCATCGCCGCGATGGTGACCCCAGGGCTCGCCGTCGCACCGGTCGCCGCGGACTGTGCCACGCAGGCGACGATCCCCGACGCGCTCCGCTCCCGTGACACGGTGTTCGTGGGGACGGTCTACAGCCTCGAGAACGACAACCGCTGGGCGACGGTCCTGGTCGACGAGCGCTGGCACAACGCGGACGGGATCCCAGACACGGTGTTCATCCACGGCGGGCCGGGACCCAACGTGACCGGGTCGGACCAACGGGTCTACGAGGCGACACGCTACGTGTTCGACGTGACCAATACCGGGCCGTACTTCGAGGACTCGATCTGCACGGCGACGACGCCCTGGACCGCGGACCTCGCCCAGTACCGCCCGACCAACGTCGCCGAGGCGTCCGGGTCCTCGTCGGGCTCGCCGTTCGACATCATGAACTCGCCCGAGCTCGTGCTCGTCGCGGTGTTGATCCTGGCGCTGCTGATCGCGATCGTCGCCTACATCCTGATCCTGCGGCGCCGACAGCGGCCGCCCGACTGGATGCGCTAGCCGCCGGGACGTCGCCCTAGGCCCGAGCCCGCTCGATCTCGTGGAGGAGTGCCCCGACGTCGGGCGGCCGTCCGAGGACGTCCCGCAGCACGTCGCCCGCGGACCGCTCGAGCCCGTGCCGGTACACCCGATCCGAGACCCAGCCGTACCAACCCGGGTCGCCCGGGATCCAGTCGCCGCGCGTAGAGCGGATCGCCGCACGGATGTCGGCGGCAAGGACCGCCCCGACCTGGTAGTTGGCCATGTAGCCCGGTTCCTGGACCAGCTGGCCGCGCATCGCCCACCACGACCACTCCGGATGTCTCGCGATGCCGAGGTAGGAGGACGTGATCGACGTCCAGATCTCGTTGGGGGAGCGCTCCGGGTCGGCGAGCAGGTGGATCTCGAACAGGGCCCAGGCGACGTCGAGCATGACCTCGGCATATCGGCAGCGCAGGGACGTGGCCTCGGACAGACGCTCGGCGCCGGGGATCCAGCGCGCCTGCCAGGCGGGCTCGGCGACATCGAGGGCGACGACCTCCGCCAGGGCCTCGGTGAGCGCGTCCGAATCCGGCCAGTCCGCGAATGCGGGGCGGGTGCGGATGGCGCCGATGTGACAAGCGTGGCCACCCTCGTGGATGAGCTCGGTCAGCTCGCCCAGCCCGCCGTCGACGTACGAGGCCAGGACGGTCGGGGCCGCGGTCGACCACGGGCCGTCGGCCTGTCGGCCAGGCCGGGCGCCGAACGTCGTGAACGCGACGGCGACCGTGGGCCGCCCGGGCCTGGGGCTCGTGTCGAATGTCGCGTCGAGGGCGTCGAAGTCCACGCCCAGCGAGGCGAAGGAGCGGCGATTGATGTCGTGCACGCGCTCGAGCGGCAGGGCCGCGCGGACCGCTCGATCCGCGTCGCCCGCCCGCCACCACCAGTCCCAGGGCTCGATCTCCGCCTCGCCCCGCGCCCGAGCGGGCGCCGTGACGGCGTCGCGCCAGGCCTCGAGCGTCGCCACCGCCCAGCGCTCGATCTCGCCGGTCGCACGACCCAGCGCCCCCTCATTGGCGGCGATCGGCGAGTCGCCCGCCGCCCAGCGCGGCGCCGCTTCGCGGATCAAGGCGCGATACGGGGAGGATCCCCGTCCCTCGTCGCCGTCCGCATCGACCATGCGCCACAGGGGCTCGAGGGCGACGAACAGCCGGCGACGCGCCTGCGGATCCGGCTCGGTCGCCAGCCGTCCGAGGATCCTGGGCCTCGTGAGGCGCTCGCCGCCCACGGCCAGGTCGTCCGCCACGGCGCCAAAACACGCCTCGAGTCGCGCGCCCAGGACGTCGCCGCCAGCCTCGCCCGCCGCCGCCCACGCATGCGCGTCATCGCAGTCCGCGCGCGAGACCGGCGGGCTGACCGGCAGGCCGGCATCGGCATCGAAGGCCGTCTCGATCCCAGCGCGCATCGCAGCGACGGCCCGGGCGTCCTCCGGGTCAAGGCCCACCGGATCCCCGAGCGCCCCCAGCGCGTCGCGCACGGCGCCTTCCTTCGCCGCCGCCACGCGCGCGAGGTCGGCCGTGTCGGCAGGCAAACCGCGAGCCAGTGCGACGTCGAGCCGGTCGCGGGCGTCACGGGCGGCGAGGTACGCGGACTCGAGCGCGGCGAGGCTCTCGGGGGTGGGCATGGAGGCATCGTGCCACGGGCGTCTCCGCGCTCGCCGCGATGTGTCACGATCCGACGATGGAGCTGACCTTCCTCGGCGGGGCGCGCACCGTCACGGGCTCGCGCCACCTCGTCGACACGGGTCGCGCCCGCGTCCTCATCGACTGCGGCATGTTCCAGGGCGGTCCCGACGAGACGATGCGCAACCGCGTGCCGCTGGGCGTCGACCCGGCCACGCTCGACGCCGTCGTCCTCACCCACGCCCACCTCGACCACTGCGGCCTGCTGCCGCTGCTCGTCCACGAGGGCTTCCGCGGCAGGATCCTGTGCACGGCGGCCACGGCTGAGCTCGCCCGGCTGGTCCTGCTCGATTCGGCGAAGCTGCAGGTGGAGTTCGCGAAGCGGGCGGCGCGTCACGCGCGCCGAGACCCGGAACGCGCCCAGCACGACGCGGCCCGCAGCGAGATCGACTACACGGCGATGCTGCAGCTCGCGGCCGAGGGTGCCGAGAGCCCCGGCGGCCCAGATCCGGAAGAGCTGCTGCGCGCCGCGGGTCCGGAGGTGATCCTCCACCTCGGCGACCCGCTGTACACGGAGGACGACGTCGACCTGACGCTGTCGATGTTCCAGACGGTGCCCTACGGGCAGGAGCACGAGGTCGCGCAGGGCGTGCATGTGACGCTCGCGGACGCCGGCCACATCCTGGGCTCGGCGATCCTGCGGATGCGGCTCACGAGGCCGGGCGGCGGCCGCGACACGCTGGTGGTGTTCTCGGGCGACCTCGGCCGGCCAGGCACGCCGATCCTGCGCGATCCAACGCCGATGACCGAGGGCGACATCGTGCTCTGCGAGTCGACCTACGGCGGTCGCGAGCACGAGCCGGCGGAGCAGTCGATCGCCACGCTGGCCGAGGTCGTCAACGACGCCGTCCGGCGCAAAGGCGCGCTGCTGATCCCGTCGTTCGCCATCGGCCGGACGCAGGAGATCGTGTGGGAGCTGAGCCGGCTGCTCGACGCGGGGCGGATCCCCCAGGTCCCGGTCTATCTCGACTCCCCGATGGCGAAGTCGGCCTCGGCCATCTACCGCGGCCATCCGGAGGCTTACGACGACGAGACCGATGCGCTGCTGCGGGCGCACGAGGCGCCGCTCGACTACCCCGGCCAGCACATCGTCCAGAACGTGCAGGAGTCCGAGCGGATCGCCCAGGCATCGCCGCCGTACATCGTGATCGCGTCCAACGGGATGCTGACCGGAGGCCGGTCCGTCGGTCATGCCGAGCGACTGCTCGACGACCCGTCGGCCACCGTGCTGTTCGTGGGCTACCAGGGCGAGGGCACGCTCGGTGGCCACCTCGTGCGGGGCGCGAAGACGGCGCGCATCGCCGGCCACGAGATGCAGGTCAAGGCGACGATCAAGTCGCTGGACGGGTTCTCCGCGCATGCCGACGAGCCCGAGCTGCTGGCCTGGCTGGGCGGCTTCATCGGCGGCCGGCGCGCCGGCGACCCGGGCGTGCCGCGCGACGTGTACCTGGTCCACGGCGACCCGCCCGCGCAGGCGGCGCTGGCACCGAAGGTGGATGCGCTCGGGCTCCACGCCGAGATCCCGGCCTGGCACCAGACGGTGTCACTGGACTGACCGCCCGGGCGGGCGCACCCTGCGTGCGACGCAGGTTTTCGTGTCGCGAGTGCTGTGGTCATGCGCCGCACGCACGCTGGCGACGCCACCGACGTCCTTACTCGCCCCGAACGTGTCGCTGGCCTGCGCGGCACGCACGCGGACGACACAGGCGACGCGAATCCCTGCGTGCCGCGCAGGACCCGCCGCGGGATGACGATGGGAGACTCCGCTACGATCGGGGCGTTCGCCTGAGGTTCCGCGCTTGGCCGTCATGCTTCCCGCGCCCCGCACGCCCGCCCCGCTCTCGCCCGACGAGATCGCGCGGATCCGCGCCCCGTTCCGCGGGGCCCGGCTGCTGCCCGGCAAGGCCTACCACGCCGACGAGATCTTCGCGTGGGAGACCGAGGAGATCTTCTTCCGCGACTGGCTCGCGGTCGGTCGCGCCGAGGAGCTCGCCGCACCCGGCAGCTTCCTGGTGCGCGAGGTGCTGGGCGAGAGCGTGCTCCTGGTCAAGGGCCGGGACGATGTCGTGAGAGCCTTCTACAACGTGTGCCGCCACCGGGGCACGGCAGTCGAGGAGCGCGAGTGCGGCACGGCGGTCCGCTTCCAGTGCCCCTACCACGCCTGGATCTACGACCTCGACGGGCGGCTGGTGCGGGCCAAGCACACCGAAGACCTCGACGACTTCTCCCTCGACACCTACGGCCTCGCCCCCATCCGCTGCCAGACCTGGCAGGGCTTCCTGTTCCTGTGCTTCGCCGACGAGTCCGTGACGCCCGGGCTCGAGACCTATATGGGCGACTGGTACGCGCATCACACGAGCTTCGGCCGCGACATGGCCAAGCTCACGCGCGCCGCCCGGCTGACCTACGACGTGGGCGCCAACTGGAAGATCGTGGCCGAGAACTACTCCGAGTGCTACCACTGCCCGCCGGTCCACCCGCTGCTCAACAAGCTCACCCCGTATGACCTGGGCGAGGACTTCCTGGCCGAGGGTCCGTGGAAGGGCGGCTGGATGCCGTTCGCCGAGGGCTGCGAGACGATGTCGATGAGCGGCACGCGCGATGGACGGCCATTGCTGTATGCCCGCGACGAGACCGAGGCGCGCCGGATCTACTACTACATCCTGTGGCCGAACCTGATCATCTCGGTCCACCCCGATTACGTGCTGACCCACCAGGCCTGGCCCGATGGCCCCAACCGGAGCACCGTCAACTGCGACCTCTACGTCGAGGCCGACAGGCTGGGCGAGATCGACATCAGCGGGGCGGTCGAGTTCTGGGACATCACCAACCGCGAGGACTATCACGTCGTCGAGGCCCAGCAGCAGGGCACGCGGTCACGCTCATGGGTCGCCGGCCGCTACTCGAACCAGGAAGCCTCGGTCCACGCGTTCGACATCATGGTCGCCGACCGCTACGTCAACGACGGCTCGCGGACGAAGCGCGGCTGGCGCACCGAGTCCGCCAGCGACCGCCGCCAGGTGACCCGGATCCTCGGTCCCGGCCAGCAGGCAGAGGCCGCTGACTCGAGCGGCTGATCCTCATCGTCGCGCGACGTCGCGGTTGCAGGAGGAGGATCCAGTCCGTCGCAGCGTCGGCCGGTCCAGGTTCCGGCCAGCGGTGATTGTGATCCGGCGATCGGCTACAGAAGACGCCGCGGCAGACCCGTGCATGGGTCGTACACACCGGGCGACGGCGCCCCGCCGAGGGCAGTGAAACCGGTCACGATCGACACGCCGGGAGCGGCGTAGCCAGGCATGTACCGGGCCCCCGGAGCATGCGGCACCCCGGAGGTCACGAACACCGGGCCTGTCCAGTCGGGCTCGGCTTCCCGGCTGACCCACAGCCCCGGAACGTCGTCATCACCACCCAGGCGGGTCCAGCGGCCATCGAGCGGGCGGTCGCGCCACGTGCCGAGCCAGTCGCGCGGGATCGATCCGATCAGCGCACGCCTCCCGACCCGCGGGTGGCGCACGGCCAACTTGGAGAACGTCGCGACGAGGATGGCGGCGACATCCCCCGCGTTCTCGTTCCGGCGGCCGGCGCGACGGGCCACGTAGCCCTCGATCTCGGCATGCAGCGATCGAGGCAGCTCGACGCCCGCCGCGAACACCTTCGCCTTGTCGCGTCGCGGTTCGAGGCGCTCCTCGGTGCCGCGCATCCGTGGCCAGAGCTCGCCCGTGACGTCGTCGAAGTTGGCGATCTGGCGATACCGGGGCGACAAGGCGTCGGGCGAGCCGTGCCACCCGGCAGCCACCACGGCGAGGCGGCGCGCTCGCTCGGGGTAGCGACGAAGGATCGAGTCCGCTGACCGTCCGATGGCGTTGACGATCTCGTCCGGCCCGTTGTCTGCCAACACGCTCGCCAGCCACACGGCAGTTGGCTGGTTACCCATGCACGCTGGACCTGCAAACGCCCACATCGCCCGACCTTCGTAGACGACCGTCTTGGCGGTCGTCTCGTCGACGACCTCCCAGGTCGCCGTGTTCGTCAGACGCATGTCCGAGACCTGCACGATCGAGTTCGGGGTGATGGCCGTGAGAATCAGCGTCACCGCGGGATTGTAGGGACGGTGGTCCCTTCGGGAGCTCTCTCCGCCCTTCGCTGATCGAGAGCAGACCTAGCGCGGCGGCGGTGACCTTTGGCGGCCTCCTGAGGGCGAGGCACAAATGGGCTGGAGCGCCTTCACCGATCGTGTCCGCCGGCTCTACCCAACGCCGATGGGGTCGCTCACGATGGTGTCAGGGCGTCCGGTGACGTCCCGGAAAGGAGGACGGACCAGATGGAGTTTGGCATCTCCCTCGCAATCGGTGGATGGATTCTCCTGATCGCCGCGTCCATCGTGTTCGGTGTCGTGGCTCAGTTCGTCGGTGAGACACGAACGGGTTTCGAATGGCTCATCGACGCGATCGCGTTCGGCGTTGGCGCGCTCATCGCGAGTGAGTTCATCGTCGCATGGCAGAGCTTCGGACCCATGTTTGACGGGCTCGCGATCGTCCCAGCGCTGATCGGCGGGCTCGTGCTCGGCCTCGTCGTTGAGCTGACGACGCGCTTCCTGACCGGCGGCACATACTCCGGCCGACCGATGTCGGCCTGACCCGATCGGCCGGCCCGATCGAGGATCGGCGACCCGCCAGGCAGAGCCGGCGGGTCGCCTCACATTCATGGTCCGAAATTCCGTCGCCTTGGCGACCGATGGCCCTCGTGCGGGCGCCGACGACCACCCAGACTTGGTGTGCTGGACGGGTCGAAGACTGACCCTGCGATCACGCGCTGCGTCCGATCCGCCCGCGAGCATGGAGGTGGTCAGATGACCCTCATCCGGCGCCCGACACCCATCGCCGAGCCCGTGTCGATTCGGGACGCCATGGAATTGTTCCTGGACGAGCGGCTCTTCAGGCCGCTGTGGATCGGAACGGGCGAGCGACATGTATCGCCGGCACTCGACCTCTACACCACGCCCGTGGCGGTGATCGCCAAGGTCGCGCTGCCCGGGGTCAAGCCGGAGGACGTTGACGTCACCATCGGCGACGACCTGGTCACGATCAGCGGCACCTTCAAGGAGGAGAAGGAAACGAGCGACGCCGGGTACGTCCACCGGGAGCTGAGCCAGGGCAGGTTCAGCCGGCGCTTCTCGCTGCCGACGGCCATCCGGACGGACGGGGCGAAGGCGGAGTTCAAGGACGGCCTGCTCACGCTCACACTCCCCAAGACCGAGGACGTCAAGCCGACCCACATCAAGGTCGAGGTCTCCTGAGACTATCGACGCCCGGGTCGACGCCACACGTTAGTTCGCGGTGGGTCCCGCGTCCGGGACGGGGACCCACCCACCCCTCTGCACCGTTCGTGGACGGCGACCCGGACGCGTGACGCAAGCGATAGGAGCCATCGCATGGACTACCCGGTTGCCACGTATCAGATCGGCTCGCAGCCGATCGTTTCGATCCGCGCGCGTACCAGCCAGACCGACCTGCCACGCTTGCTCCAGGCGGCGTTTGCCGAGCTGTTCGGCAGGTTGGGCACGCTCGGCGTGAATCCCTCGGGTCCGCCGTCGGTGATCTATCACGAGTTCACCCCGGACGGCGTGGACGCGGAGGTGTGTGTCCCGATCCGGTCGGCCGTGGTCGGCGAAGGACGGATCCAGTCCCGTGTGCTGCCGCCGATGACCGTCGCCCGGACGATCCACGTCGGCCGGTACGAGGACATGGAAGGCGCCTACGCAGCGGTTGCGGACTGGATCACACGTCACGGTCTCGAGGCGGCGGGCCCAGTGCAGGAACGCTATCTCAACGGTCCCGGCGATGCCGCCACGCCGCTCGAGTACCGGACGGAGGTCGAGATTCCCGTCGTCCCGGCGGCAGCGCCCATTCCAGTCTGACCTGACCCGATGGGCGCGGGCCCAGTGCACGAACCGAGGTGGATTCCATGTTGCTCGTTCGCGACGCGATGACCCGATCGGTCGTGTCGGTCCGGCCGACGACGTCGCTCAAGGACGTCGCGCGTGTCCTTGTCGATCGACGGATCAGCGGCGTGCCGGTGATCGACGCGGACGGTGCCTTGCTCGGGGTGGTCTCGGAGGCCGACCTCCTTGTCAAGGAGCAGGGCGCCAGCGCGATCCACCACCGGCCGCTGGCCCGCTTCCTCGGTGAATCGCGGCAATCGCGGTCCCAGCTCGCGAAAGTCGGTGCCATCACGGCTGGCGAAGCGATGACCTCGCCGGCGATCACCATCACCTCGGGAAGATTCGTCACCGAGGCAGCCGCCATCATGACGTCGCGCGGGGTCAATCGCCTGCCGGTCGTCGACGACGGCAAGCTCGTCGGCGTCATCAGCCGGGCCGATCTCGTGCGCGCCTACGTCCGCTCCGACGACGAGCTCGCCACGACCATTCGCCAGGATGTGATCCTCAAGATCCTGTGGCTCGATCCGGCATTGTTCACGGTCGCCGTCAAGGACGGCGTGGCGACGATTGCCGGGCACGTCGATCGCCGCTCGACCGCCGAGATCCTCGAGGAGTCGGTGCGGATGGTTCCCGGAATCGTGGACGCCCAGGTGTCCGTCCCATGGTCGATCGACGACCGCGAGTCGGCCGGACGCGATCCGGCGTTTCCGTTCGACACCCGCTGAGGCTGCGCCTTCCGGCGAACGGCGATCGTGATCTGCTCGACGGTCACTCGAGCCCGAGGACTCGCTGGCGATTCTCGGCCGACCGGTCGTGGGCGATCAGCACGGAGCACGTCGCGTGCTGGAGCACGTTGCGTGCCACGCTCCCCAGGACCATGCGCACCACGCCCGTTCGCCCACGCGTGCCCATCACGATGAGGTCGGCGCCGGAAGCCTCGGCCGCGCCCAGGAGCGCCGCGGCGGCGTCGCCCGAGCGAGCATCCGCGTCGGCGGCGATCCCCGCGCCCCGCAGCTGCGCCGCCATCTCGAGGGCGAGCTCCTTGTGCTGCTGGCGCGACACCTCCGAGGCATCCTCGTAGTACTGCAGCAGGTCCGCCGAGCCTGGCGCCGGAAAGCCGGTCCACCACGGCGCCCCGAGGTCGGCGACGCTGCAGACGTGGACCGTCGCGTGGGCAAAGATTGGCCAGGTGGCAAGCACCTCGGCCGCGTAGCCCGCGCACGAGGATCCGTCCCAGGCCAGGATCACGTTGTTGATCGTGCGACGCCGCGCGACGATGACGGGCGCGGGCGAGTGGTCGACGACCTCGGCGGAAACGGAACCCAGCAGCATCGCCTCGATCGTTCCGTGCCCCCGGCTGCCCACGATGACGAGATCCGCGGCCATGCTGCGCGCCTGGTCGACGATGGCCGTGGCCGCCCGACCTTCGAGCACCACGATTCGGACGTCGAGACCAGGCCGGGCGAGCCGCTCGCCGACGTCCTGGACGAGCTGCTGCGCCTCCGCCCGCCGCGCGGACTTTATGTCGGCCGCGCCGTCGAGGAGCGCGCTGGACCAGAGGTCACCGGCCAGCGTGACCTCGGTCTCGACCGCCTGGGCGACGACGATCTCTGTCCCCGCCGGCCAGTCGATGTTGGCGGCGAGGTCGACGGCCATCTCGGCGCATTCGGACCCATCGGTGGCAACGAGCACACGCAAGGCTGGCGTACTCATGATCTGCTCCTCGTCAGGCCCGTTCCCTGGGCGGCCGGCGCTCCCAGCGGGCGACGCGGTGCGAGTGCTGCCACGGTTGGAGGGTGGCGTGGCGAATGACGTACTTGCGGTGCGAGACGCCGCCGCGGCGCCTGACATTCGCTCCCGCGAACGTGCGCAGCCGGGCGACGAGCTGGCGGTCGGTGAGCGGCGGCGAGGCCTGGCACGCGAGGTCGCGGGGCCCTTCCGCGGGGAGGTCCTGCTCGGCGATCTCGCGGATCAGCAGCCGGCGTACGGTTCCGGGACCCAGGATCAGCAGGTCGCCGCCCGATGCGACGCGGGTGGCGACCGTGGCGACGAACCGTCTCAGGTGCTCCAGGCGGTGCGGCTCATCCGCGGTCTGCGGTCCGCCTCCTCCGTGCCGAATCATCGGGATCGTGGCGGACGTGTCCGGTCGCCCGGTGGTGGGCCGGAACATCCGACCGCACGCGTTCCATCCCGATCCGCCCCTGCATCCAGCGGACGATGACCGCCTCCCGCGCGTCGATCCAGACGACCGCGCACCGTGGCCTGGACCTGGGAGCGGCGCCCGCTTCCGCGGGGAAGACATGCGTCGTCATTCGCAGACGGCTGACGGCATCCATGAGGCGTCACCTCCAGTGCTGCGTGACCACCTCTACTCTCTGCGTCTCGTGCGCCGGGCACATCGGCCGTTCGATGTCGTGTCAGGTGACGAATGGCCCGATCGAGCCCGCCAGGGAGCGCGCGATCGAGTTGCCTCTCGCTAGGTGGCGAGCAAGCGCGCGAGGTCGAGCAGCTCGTCCATGTCCAAGCTCGGAGACTGCTCCACGTCGATGAGGCGTTCCCGCCGGTGGAAGACGGCGACGTACTCGCGCTCCAGCGCCAAGCGTGCCGTGTCGGGCCCGAGGATCATCACCCGGCGGCGATCGCCCATCGCCCGGATCACCTGCTCCAGGTAGCGCGACGTCGGCAATGCGCCCCGGGTGAAATCACACACCGCCGTCTGTCCGTCGCCATCGACCGAGGCGATGACGGCGCCGTCCTCGTCGATCCACACGACAGCGCTCGGTGTCGCGTGGGAAACGGTCGGATCCATCGTTGGCGGCGTCATGGCTCAACCCTCCTGGTCGACCGTACGGCGGACCGCGTCGTCGCACCATTGCCGGTTGGCCCGACCAGCGCGGACCAACGGACCGGCATGATCTTGCGACCGCTGCGCTTCGCGGCCGCCGGCCCAGCCAGGGCGTTGTCGCGCCCATCGATCTGGATCGCGGATTGCCTGGCGCGGGAGTCACGCCGTCGCTCATCGATCGACCCGACCAACTGTGTGCCGCTCCGGCGTTCGAGAACCGCCAGGGCCTCCCCGAGGGCACCGATGGAGGCGAACCTGCCCGTCCGGCGGACGAATTCCGCTGCGGCCGCCACCTTTGGGCCCATCGATCCCGACGGGAAGGTGCCATCCGCCACGCCCTGAGCGGCGCCGGCCAAGGTGAGCCGGCGGATCGGCAGGCGATCGGCGGATCCCCAACCGAGGTACACGGCAGGAACGTCGGTGAGGAGCAGCAGGGCGTCCGCGTCGACCTTCACCGCGAGCACGACCGCGGCGTGGTCCTTGTCGATGACCGCCTCGACGCCCTGGAGGATGCCTTCAGCACTCCGGCTGACAGGGATGCCCCCGCCCCCCGAAGCGATGACGATCACGCCCTCGTCCACCAGCGCTCGGATGCTCTCCGTCTCGACGAGGTCGAGCGGCAGTGGAGACGGAACGACCCGGCGCCAGCCGCCCCCGTCCAGCGAGATCGTCCATCCGTGCTCGTCGGCCAGTGCTCGTGCCGTTGCCTCGACGTACATCGGGCCGACGGGCTTGGACGGCGCCGCGAACGCCGGGTCGGCCGGATCCACGACGGTGCGGGTCAGGACCGCGGCAACCCGCCGCGTGCGACCCCTTCTTGCGAGCTCGTTCGTCAGGGCCTGGGCGAGCAGGTACCCGATCTGGCCCTGGGATTCGGCGACGAGGACGTCGAGCGGAGGCGGCGGGACGACGTCGCGGGTGGCGTCGGCCTGGATCGCGAGATAGCCGACCTGGGGTCCGTTTCCGTGCGTCAGCACGAGCTCGTGGCCGAGGGACTCGAGGTCCGCGAGGGCTCTGGCGGCGCCCAACAGGTTGTGGCGCTGGACCGCGGTCGAACCCTCCTCGCCACGATGGATCAGGGCGTTGCCCCCCAGGGCGACGACGATGCGACTCATGGCAGCCCGTCGCCAGCGAGGTCGCCGGTCAGGATCGCGTACAGCAGTGCGGTCTCGGTATGCAACCGGTTCGCGGCCTGTTGCCAGACCCGCGAGGCGGGTCCGTCGATCACCTCGTCGGTGACCTCCTCGCCGCGGTGAGCTGGCAGGCAGTGGAGGAAGACCGCCGCCTTCGAAGCCAGCGACATCAGTCGTCCGTCCACGGTGAAGCCCGCGAAGGCCGTTCGGCGGGCGCCAGTCTCGGCCTCACGGCCCATGGACGTCCAGACGTCGGCGTAGACGGCCTCGACGCCCGAGGCGGCTTCAAGTGGGTCGTTCGTCAGGAGGATCCGGCCACCGGTCCGATCACCCTGGCGCCGCGCTCGGTCGACGATCTCCGGCGACGGCTCGTACCCGGGCGGCGTCGCGACACGCAGCTCGAAGCCGGCCAGGCCGGCCGCCTCGATGAGCGAATGGCACACGTTGTCGCCGTCGCCGATGAAGGCGACCTGGATGCCGGCAAACGTCCCGAACTCCTCCTGGATCGTCATGACGTCGGCCAGTGCCTGGCAGGGATGGTGCTCGTTGGTCAGAGCGTTGATGACCGGGATCGAAGCGGCCTCGGCAAGCTCCTCGACGGATGACTGCGCGAAGGTGCGAACGGTGAGGGCATCGAGGTACAGGGACAGCGCCCTCGCGGTGTCGGCGATCGTCTCGCCGCGCCCCAGCTGCAGCTCGTCGGGCCTGAGGACGATTGGCAGCATCCCGAGCATCCACGCCGCCGACTCGAAGCTGACGCGGGTCCGGGTCGATGGCTTGTCGAAGATCATCCCGATCCGACGGCCGGCCAATCGGTTTCGGAACGCCTCCGGGTCCCGCTTGAGCCGGCCGGTCAGATCGAGCAACGAGCTGAGGGCGCCGGATCCGAGTTCGTCGAGGGTGAGGAAGTGGAAGGGCCGCGCTTCAGGTGGCGCCGGGAGAAGGATTGTCGGCATGGCGGTCACCTGGCCGCGCCGGCCGGGATCCTGGCCATGGAGACGATCGGCTCGATGATCTCACGGAGCGGAGGTCCGTCGACCTCGGCCAGCTCGTAACCGACCCTCGTGATCGGCTTGTTGACGCTCAGGACGCGGGTCAGGTCGATCGGCGTCGCGGACAGCACGAGGTCGGCGTCGACGGCGTCGAGGGTCGCCTCGAGCTCCTTGATCTGGGCCGCTCCGTAGCCCATCGCAGGGACGAGCGGCTCGAGCGCCGGATAGCGATCGAGCACGTCACGGATGGAGCCCACGGCCACCGGACGGGGATCGACCAGCCTGGCGGCGCCGAACCGGCGAGCGGCAACGACGCCCGCGCCATACAGCATCCCGCCGTGGGTGAGCGTCGGTCCGTCCTCGACGACGACGACGCGCTTGCCCTCGATCGTGGGACCCATGAGGGTGAGATCGGATCGGGCGGTCAGCACAACAGCCTTCGGGTTGAGGTCCTCGATCGACTGCCGAACCGCCGCAATCGCGTCGGGATCGGCCGAGTCGACCTTGTTGATCAGGACGACGTCCGCCATGCGCAGATTCGTCTCGCCCGGGTGGTACCGGCGCTCGTCACCCGGTCGAAGCGGGTCGGCGACGACGACGAACAGGTCCGGACGGTAGAACGGGAAGTCGTTGTTGCCGCCGTCCCACAGGATCACGTCGGCCTCGAGCTCCGCCTGGTCGAGGATGGCCTGGTAGTCGACACCGGCGTAGACGATGCGTCCGGCGTCGAGATGTGGCTCGTACTCCTCGCGCTCCTCGATCGTCGTCTCGTACCGATCCAGGTCCTGATACGTCGCATAGCGCTGGACACGCTGGGCAGCGAGATCGCCGTATGGCATCGGGTGGCGCACGACGACGGGGGTCAGGCCGCGCTCGGCCAGCAAGGCGGCGAGATATCGCGTTGTCTGGCTCTTGCCGGCGCCCGTCCGCGTGGCCCCGACGGCCAGAACCGGGCGATGGCTGCGGAGCATCGTCCGCTGCGGACCCAGGAGCTCGAAGTCGGCCCCGGCCGCGAGGACCCGCGACGCCGCGTGCATCACGGTCTCGTGGCTGACGTCGCTGTAGGCGAAGACGACGGTGTCGACCCTCTCGTCTCGAACGATCGTCTCGAGATCCGCCTCCAGGCGGATCGGGATCCCGTCGCCGTACAGCGGGCCCGCCAGCTGCGGGGGATACCGGCGGTCGGCAATCCCAGGGATCTGGGTCGCGGTGAAGGCGACCACCTTCACGCCCGGATCAGTGCGGTAGACGACGTTGAAGTTGTGAAAGTCGCGCCCTGCCGCGCCCATGATCAGGACTCGCCTCGAAACCATCGTGGCCTCCTTCGGCGCAGCGACGGCAGAAGCGTCGCGCTGCCAGGGTCAACGTTCGGCGCATCCACCTGCGACTCACAGTGCCCTTTGGCCTTCCCGGGAGGGGTCGCACGGCGCCTTTCACGGCGTGGGCCATCGCGCAGCCGTATGCGTGACCGATGGCCCGACGCATGGCTGCCACGGACGACGACCCTGATCGGTAGGTCCGACCCAATGCGGACCGGGATGGGGCATGAAATCGTGCCCGAGTTCGGGAGCGGCATGACGACCGCAGAACACGCATTCGCAGGCGCCATGCGCCCTCACGAGGCCCCACGCGGCCGGCTCGCGCCTCGTCCGCGTGGGCGGGACCTGATCAGTCAGAGCCGGTTGAACAAGGGTGCAGCGTTCACCGAACAGGAGCGCGACGCGCTCGGCCTCCGCGGGCTGCTGCCGGCGCGGGTCATGACGATCGAGGCGCAGGTCGAGCTCGAGCACATCCGCCCCAAGACCGACGACCTGGAGCGCTACATCGGCCTCGCCGCGTTGCAGGATCGGAACGAGACGCTGTTGTATCGCGTGCTGGCAGGTCATCTCGAGGAGTTCCTGCCCATCGTCTACACGCCAACCGTCGGTCGAGCCTGCCAGGACTTCAGTCACCTCGTCGCGGCTCGGGAGCTTGCCGGTCTCGTGTCGGCCAAGCGCATGGCTGCCGGCACCATCTATCCACCGATCAGCGACCTCCGGCGCATCGCCCGGTCGATCGCCATCGCCGTGGTCAGGCACCTTCGAGACACGGGGTTCGGCCGCCAGTACCGCGACGACGAGATCGAGCCCGCCGTGGATCGGGCGATGTGGTGGCCGGACTACCCCTCGCTCGTTGAGTGGCCGCCGGAGCTCGCCCTCGGCGCTGCGGCCGAGTAGCAACGTCCGGGGCGGATCGTGGGGCGGCTACC